>NZ_CP134865.1:0-3696834 GCF_031954225.1 Halomonas sp. PAMB 3232 | reverse complement strand
GGATGTGGAAGATGGCCCACGGCACGTCGAGCACCCAGATGGCCCAGAAGGGCAGCATGGCGATCAGGATAAAGATCACTTCACCGGCAAACATGTTGCCGAACAGACGCATCGCGAGGCTAAACGGCTTGACCAGCAGCGACACGATTTCGAGCACCAGGTTGAAGGGAATCAACAGCCAGTGGTTGAACGGGGTCAGCGAAAGCTCGCGGGCAAAACCGCCCACGCCCTTCACCTTGAAGCTGTAGTAGAGAATCAAACCGAACACGCCCAGCGCCAGGCCGAGCGTGGCGTTCACGTCGGTGGTGGGTACGATCTTCATATAATCGACGCCGAGCTTGGCAAACAGCACCGGGAAGAAGTCGACCGGGATGATCTTCAGCGTGTTCATGAACAGAATCCACACGAACAGCGTCAGTGCCAACGGGGGAATCAACGGGTTATTACCCTTGAAGGCGCCCTGAATCATGTTTTCGACGAACTCGAACACCATCTCGACGGCGTTTTGCAGGCCACCCGGCACGCCGGTGGTCGCCATCTTGCCCGCCTTACGGAAGAGCCAGATGAACAGAAGACCCATCGCGATCGACCAGCCCATGGTGTCCAGGTGGATCGCCCAAAAGCCCATTTCACTCGCCTCTTCGGCGCTATGCGCCAGCGACCAGCCGTTGACCGGATGATGACCAAAGGTCAGATTCTGCAAGTGGTGCTGGATATAGTAAGTCGTCGAGACTTCGTTACCTGCGGCCATGGAGATGTCACCTCAATCAGTTGTACGGCGTTTCAGCATTAACCAGGGCGCCAGCCAATGCGTCAGTATCACCGCAACATAAGCGCTAAAAAATAAAGTAGGGTTTGAGGGAGGCACTGCCACGAAGACCAGCGTGAAAAGTGCCACCGTCAAACCAAACTTGCCTGCCTCGGCGCGCAGCAGGTGCGTGGCGCCGGCTCGACGGCCACGAGTGCGAAGAAACCCCATTCGCTGTATGAAAAACGCGTGCGGCAGTATCGCCACCAGCGCCCCGGTCACCACTGAAACGCTGCCGGATAAACCGGCCACCGGGTACGCAAGCGCCGCGCCGAGTAGCATGATGGCTAACTGAGCGAGCGTGAGCTGAACGATATAGGTTCTGCGCCGCTGCGTTTCGAATCGCTGCATAGCCCCCGGCCCAACCCCTCGGCACTTGCGTGTCAGCATCGAAGGCTGAAGCCGTGGCGTTCGCTGTTTTACTCTTTGCCGTTCCGTTACTGCGAACAACCTGCACAAATCTTGCGCGATTATAGGGAAGCGCTATCACACCTTCAACCGAAGTTGCGTCTAATTTGCGGGTTTACGCGCGCAGTTGCGACCAAAGCGCTAAAAATAGGGGCTAACGTGTGGCTATTTAATGAGCCTGCTATTTATCCATCAGCCCGTTATTTGATGTGTCCGAGAATACCGTCGAGCTCTTCGAGGCTGGTGTAACGGATGGTGACCTTGCCCTTGCCGCGTTGACCGTGATCGATGGATACCGGCGCGCCAAGCAGCTCGCCGAGCTGAGTCTCGAGCCGCGTGACGTCCGCGGTCTTTTTCGAGCGTTTGGGCGCGGCCCTGGCGGCTTCGTCGCTGCCGAGCTTTTTGACCAGCGCTTCAGTGGCGCGCACGGTCAGGTCGTTATTGACCACTTCATGGGCAATGCGCCGCTGCTGGGCACTGGTGAGCGATAAAAGCGCGCGGGCGTGACCCATATCGAGATCACCGCGCTCCAGAAGCGTTTGCACCTCGTTGTCCAGACTCAAAAGCCGCAACAGATTCGCCACCTGAGTACGCGATTTGCCGACCGCATCGGCGATCTGCTGCTGGGTGAGTTCGAACTCGTCGCCCAGGCGCTTGAGCGCGATCGCCTCTTCCACCGCATTGAGGTTTTCACGCTGAATGTTCTCGATCAAAGCGAGTGCCAGCGCGACTTCGTCGCTGACGTCACGAATGACCGCGGGGATGACGTCGAGCTCGGCGAGCTGGGCCGCGCGCCAGCGCCGCTCGCCGGCGATGATCTCGTAGCGGGACTGCCCTACCGGGCGTACCACGATCGGCTGCATCACGCCCTGGGCGCGGATCGAGTCAGCGAGCTCCTCGAGGGCTTCGGGCTGGATATCGCGGCGGGGCTGGTATTTACCGCGGCTCAGTTGGCCAAGCGGCAAACGCTCGAGACGCTCGTTGTCGGTGGCCTCGACGACCACGCTCGACGGCGCTGTATCGACGCTTTCAAACGTTTCCTCACTGGTGAGCTCCAGACTGTCACGACGACGTGCGCCCGCTCCAATGAGGGCGTCCAGGCCACGTCCTAGCGCGCGTTTACGCGTCATGCGCTTCCCCTTAAACGTTGAGTCAAACCCCGGCCGTCAGGCGCTAAAGCGCCAGCTTGCGAATCATCTCTTTGGCGAGCACGCGATACGCCTGGCTGCCCCGCGAAAAGCGTGCGTAGTGGGTGACCGGCAGGCCGTGGCTCGGCGCTTCGGCCACCTTCACGTTGCGCGGAATGGTGGTCTTCAAAAGCGCGTCGCCGAAAAAGTCTCGCAGCTGCTTGTCCACTTCGCGGGTCAGGCTCGTGCGCTTATCGTACATGGTGCGCAATATACCGGAAATCGCGAGCTCCGGATTGACGCTCTCCTTGATCTGCTCGACGGTATCCAGTAGCGCCGACAGGCCTTCCAACGCGTAGAACTCGCACTGCAGCGGAATCAGCACGCCGTGAGCGGCGGTCAGTGCGTTGACGGTCAGCATGTTGAGCGACGGCGGGCAGTCGATCAGCACCACGTCGTAGTTCTCGGCCACCGTGCTGAGCGCGGTGGAGAGTCGGCTCTGGCGCTCATCGCGATCCAGCAGTTCGACCTCCGCGGCGGTCAGATCACCATTACCCGGCAGCACGTCGAAGTTGACCGGCAGATTCCTGATGATCGCCTCGTGAGCGCTGGCCTCACCGAGCAGGACATCCAGCACGCTCTTGTCCAGATCGTACTTGTCGATGCCGCTGCCCATGCTGGCGTGGCCCTGGGGGTCGAGATCCACCAGCAGCACGCGGCGGTCGAGACTCGCCAGGCTCGCCGCGAGATTGACGGCCGAGGTGGATTTGCCCACGCCGCCTTTTTGGTTGGTCAGGGCAATGATCTGGCTCACTACAAGGCTCCTTCAGGGGTCAAAATCAACAGCTGCCGTATTGCCGTCTCATAGGGGATGGGCAGCCGATGCCGCGCCGTCAGCACGATATCGGCGGGAAGTGCACTGAGTTCATCGTCGGCGCCGGGGCCTTTCATGGCCAGCCACTGCCCGCTGGGCTCCACCAGCGTTCGGGTCAGGTCGATAAAGTCGACCAGGCTTGCAAACGCGCGGGAGACGACCTGATCGAAGGTGCGCTCGCCAAAGGCCTCGACCCGTACCTGGGTCGGGGTCGCGTTGTCGATCGAAAGCTCCATGACCGCCTGGCGTTGAAAGCGCACTTTCTTGCCGTTGCTGTCGACCAGCGTGACCTGAACGTCGGGCTTCAAAATGGCGATGACCAGGCCTGGAAGGCCTGGGCCTGCGCCAACGTCGAGCAGCGTGTCGCCGTGCACGAAAGGTGCAATGGCGGCGCTATCCAGCACGTGGCGCGAGACCATCTCGACCGGGTCGCGCACTGCGGTGAGGTTATAAGCCCGGTTCCACTTGTGCAACAGCGCCACCAGGGCCAGAAGCCGCTCGCGCTGGGAAGCGCTGACCTCGAGGCCGAGGGTCTCGAGGCCGCTGTCCAGCCGGGTGGCAACGTCAGCGGGCAGGTCGTTCAAAAGCGGGGACAGCGAACTCATCCGTTCGCCACCTCGGCGCTGCCAACCAGGCGGCGCTTTTTCAGATGGATCAAAAGAATCGAGACCGCCGCTGGCGTCACGCCGGAGATACGCGCTGCGTGGGCCAGGGTTTCCGGACGGGCGTCCATGAGCTTCTGGCGAATTTCGTTGGAGAGGCCCTCGACCTTCTGATAGTCGAGCTCGGCCGGCAGCGGCGTATTTTCGTGGCGCTTGAGCTTGTCGATCTCATCCTGCTGACGATCGATATAGCCCTGGTACTTGGCGTGGATCTGGACCTGCTCGGCCACGGCGCCGCTTTGCACCGCCTCGCTTTCAAGCCCGGGAAGTGTTGCGATATCGGCGTAGGTCAGCTCCGGGCGTTTCAGAAGATCCGCCAGCGAGTACTCGCGATTGAGCGGGTGGCCGGTTTTCTCGGCGACTTTCTCGGCGGCGGCGGTGTTGGGCTGTACCCATACCGACTTGAGCCGTGCGCTTTCGCGCTCGATCGACTCGCGCTTTTCGCTGAACGCCTGAAAGCGAGCATCGTCGACCAGGCCAAGCTCGCGGCCCTTCTCGGTCAGGCGCAAATCCGCGTTGTCTTCACGCAGCATCAGACGATACTCCGCGCGTGAAGTGAACATGCGGTAGGGCTCTTTGGTACCCATGGTGATCAGGTCATCGACCAGCACGCCCAGATAGGCCTCGTCGCGGCGCGGATGCCAGGACTCGAGTGATTTCGCCCGGCGGGCAGCGTTGAGCCCGGCCAAAAGCCCCTGAGCACCGGCCTCTTCGTACCCGGTGGTACCGTTGATTTGCCCGGCGAAAAACAGGTTGTGGATAAATTTTGTCTCCAGCGAGTGCCTGAGATCCCGCGGGTCGAAGAAATCGTACTCGATGGCGTAGCCCGGGCGCGTGATATGGGCGTTTTCCAGCCCCTTCATCGAGCGCACCACCTGAAGCTGCACATCGAAGGGCAGCGAGGTGGAAATGCCGTTCGGGTAGAGCTCATGGGTGTCCAACCCTTCGGGCTCGATGAAGACCTGATGGCTCGACTTGTCCGCGAAACGGTGAACCTTGTCTTCGATCGACGGGCAGTAGCGCGGGCCGGTGCTTTCGATCACGCCGGAGTACATCGGCGAGCGGTCCAGATTCGCCATGATGATGTCGTGAGCGCGCTGGTTGGTGTGCGCGATATGACAGCTCACCTGGCGCGGGTGCATGTCGCGCGAGCCCAGATAGGACATGACCGGCGTTGGCGTGTCGCCGGGCTGCTCCTCCAGCTGGCTAAAGTCGACACTTCTAGCGTCGATGCGCGGCGGCGTGCCGGTTTTCAGCCGATCGACGCGAAACGGCAGCGCGCGCAGGCGCTCGGCCAGCGCGTTGGAAGGCGGGTCACCCGCACGGCCGCCGCGGTTGGTATCGAGGCCGATGTGAATCACGCCGCCCAGAAACGTACCGGTCGAGAGCACGACGGTTTCACTCATAAAGCGAATGCCGGTTTCGGTGACCACGCCGCGCACAATATCGTTATCCACAACCAGGTCGCCCGCGGCCTGCTGAAAGATCGTCAAGTTCGGCTGGTTTTCGAGCATGCCGCGAATGGCGGCCTTGTAGCGTACCCGGTCGGCCTGAGCGCGCGTGGCGCGTACCGCCGGCCCCTTGCGGGCATTCAACACGCGAAACTGAATACCACCCAGGTCAGTGGCAAGCCCCATGGCGCCGCCCAATGCATCGATTTCCTTGACCAGGTGGCTCTTGCCGATACCGCCAATGGCGGGATTACACGACATTTGGCCCAGGGTTTCGATGTTGTGAGTGAGCAGCAGGGTTTGACAACCCATACGAGCAGAGGCCAACGCGGCTTCGGTTCCCGCATGGCCACCGCCGATGACAATCACGTCAAAGCGGTCGGGGTAATTCAATTAGCACCTCAACTTGGCCCTTTCAAAAAGCGCCGATCGATCGTTTGAGAACGAGGCTCGCCTCGATAAGCCCGCCAGTATAAACCTCCTGTGAATAACAGTCAGGTTTTTCCACACTTTGGTTCGCCAGTACTGATCTACTAATAACAAAATAAAAAATATAAAGAGAAGTTCTGTTGATGTTGTAACTACTGGTGTGGATAAAATCTGTGCATAAGGCATTTAAAATAATATTTTTCAAACGTTTATATTGTTGACCATTCGGTGATTAAAGGGCGTAGTTGCTGCGTAGAAGCGGTGTCGGGGCTGTGGATCGAATGGGTATTTATGCACAGCGCCAAAAAAACACGGCTTATCCACCGATGCATACCGACGCTGTGCGCTCGATTGTGAACATTCGACCTGAACCTTGATAAATGGATGGAAAGCGTACGTGGCGGGCATGGTGGGCGGACATGAAAAAAATCGAAAAAATGTTGTCCACAGGCAAAAAAAAGAGCCTGTCGCAAGGACAGACTCGGAAATGGCAAGTTTTGATGAAGGGGGCTGAGCGTACAGCGCGTGCGATATGCGCGTTTCAGTGCTTGAGTACGCGGGCCAAAAACGATTGGGTACGTTCGTGTTGGGGCGTATCGAACAGCTGCTCCGGCGGGCCCTCCTCGGTGATCTCTCCCTTGTGGATGAAGATGACGCGATCGGCGACTTCGCGGGCAAAGCCCATCTCGTGGGTGACGATCACCATGGTCATGCCCTCTCTGGCAAGCTCACGCATGGCGTCGAGCACCTCGCCGATCATTTCCGGGTCGAGCGCCGACGTGGGCTCGTCGAACAGCATCAGCCGGGGTTCCATGGCCAGCGCCCGGGCCAGCGCCACACGCTGCTGTTGGCCGCCGGAGAGCTGGCTGGGGTACTTGTTCGCCTGGTCGGCGATTCCCACTCGGTCGAGCAGGCGCTTGGCGGTTTGGGTCGCCTGATCGCGGCGCTGGCCGCGTACCTTGATCGGCGCCAGGGTGACGTTGTCGATCACGCTCAAATGCGGAAAGAGGTTGAACTGCTGAAACACCATGCCGACTTCGGTGCGGATGGTTTGAAGCGCTTTTGAGCTCTTTCCATAGGGCTTTAGCGTGTTGTTATCCACCTCGAGAGTGCCGGACTGAAACTCCTCGAGCCCGTTGATACAGCGGATCAGAGTGGATTTTCCCGAACCGCTTGCGCCGATTACCACGACGACCTCGCCGGAGGTGATCTCAAGGTCGATATTGTTGAGCACGTGCAGGGCGCCAAAGTGCTTGTTGAGCTTTTCCATGCGCACGATGGGAGCGGGATGTGAAGAGTGGTTCGCTGTCATGTCGCGCTCCTTATTGACCGGCAAGGTTCGAACGCTCGACCAGACGCAGCACCATGGAAAGTGTCCAGGTGATGGCCAGATACAAAAGGGCCACCATGAAGTAGACCTCGAGCGCGGTGAAGGTGGTGGCGATGTAGATCTGCCCCTGACGTACCAGCTCGCCGACGCCGATCACCGAGAACAGTGAGGTGTCCTTGATACTGATGATCGCCTGGTTACCCAGCGGCGGCACCATGCGCCTGAGCGCCTGAGGCCAGATCACGTAGCGAAACGACTGGGCGCGAGAAAGCCCGAGCGAAAGAGAGGCCTCGCGCTGACCGCGTTCGATGGACTGCACGCCGCCGCGCACGATTTCCGAAATGTAGGCGCCGGAGTTCACCGCGATAGCGGCAATACCGGCGACCAGCGCGTTGATTGGCCCGCCCAGAAGCTGCGGCAGCCCGTAGAAGATGAACAGTACCTGCACCAGAATCGGCGTGCCGCGAAAGACTTCGATGTAGATCGTCGCGACCCAGCGCATCCAGGCCACGGGGCTGATGCGCAGAAGACCGAAAAAGATGCCGATGAAAAACCCGATGGCCAGGCCCCCGAAAGAGATGGCCAGCGTCCACGGAATACCGGGTAACAGGTGGGGGATCGAGGCAAACGCCGCCGACCAGTCGAACTCAAAGGTAACGTCCACGCGTTATCTCCAGGTGAAAATCACAGGTAGTACGGGTAAACAAAGGGTCGGGCGATATCGCCCGACCCTGAAGGAGTGCGCTACTCGAGAGCCGCGTTAGTCAGCGGTCGGCGCTTCGCCGAACCACTTCTCATAGATCTCGTCGTAGGTGCCGTCTTCGCGCATGGCCGCGAGCGCTTCGTTACTCGGCTCCAGCCACTCGCTGCCCTTGTGGAAAACGATGCCGTACTGCTGGCCTTCGTAAAGCGGGCCGACCACTTTGGTACGGCCTTCGCCGCGGGTTTGCGAGAAGTAGGCGACGTTGGGCGCGTCATACAGCACCGCGTCGACGTTGCGGCCCAGAAGCGCCATGTACATGTCGGCGGTGCCCGGGTAGGGGGTGATGTCGGCGTCTTCGCCCAGCTCTTGCTGCAGGAAGTTGTAGCTGGTCGAGCCGATCTTGGTGGCAATGCTCAAGCCTTCCAGATCGTCGATCTCTTCGACGTCATCATTATCGGCGCGCACGATGATCTGCAGACCAGAATCGTAGTAGGGATCAGAGAAGTCCACGACCTGGGCACGCTCATCGGTGATCGTGGTACCGGCGATGGCGATCTCCTGGCTGCCGGTCTGGACCGCCGGGATGATGCCCGAGAACTCCATGGTGGTCAGATTGACCTCGAAGCCGGCGCGGCGGGCGACTTCGTTGATGATGTCCATATCGAAGCCGATCATTTCGCCGGAATCCGGGTCCATCATCTCGAAGGGAACGAAGCTTGGGTCGGTGGCCACATTGACCGATGGCGTCTGGGCGAGTGCGGCGGTGCTGCCAAGACCGAGCGTCAGGGCGGCGGCGATAGCGCTATAGCCAAGTGTATTGTTCATATGTTTCCCCGTGATGTTATAGGGCACGACGTGTCGGGCAGCCATTGCCCGTACGCGCGCGCCGTTTTAGACCTATCAACCCTGGCGAGAAACCGCCAAGGCGTCAAGTCACGAGAAAGCAGGGGAGTTAACGCAAGCGCCCGGCGGGCTCAAACCATGAAGGAGGCGCCACACCCGCAGGTGGTGGTGGCGTTGGGGTTTTGCACGCGAAAGCGCGCGCCGGCCAGACCCTCTTCAAAATCGACGGTGGAGCCGACCAGGTACTGGTAGGAGAGCGGGTCGACCACCAGGGTGGCGTCGCCGAATTCGATGAGCGTGTCGTCGTCGTCGACGCTATCGGCGAAATCGAACCCGTACTGAAAGCCCGAGCAGCCGCCGCCGGTCACGTAGACGCGCAGTTTCAGCGCGGGGTTTTGCTCCTCGCTCATTAGCGCCTTGATGCGTTGGCGGGCGCTGTCGGATAGCAGTAGTGGGGTTGGTACGAAAGCTTCTGCACCGCTCATGGGTACCTCCCGCAAGCTGAATGGCTGGATGAAAGGCCAATTATGGGTAATCCCCAGCAAAAGGGTCAACTATTGTGTGCCCTTTTACCGGGAAGCTTGCGCCACTACCAGGGGTTTACGGCATTAGCGCCGGAGCGTTGAGCCCCGCTTTCTCATCGAAGCCGAACATCAGGTTCAGGTTCTGAATGGCCTGGCCGGAAGCGCCCTTGACCAGGTTGTCGATGATTGAGAGCACCACCACCGTGTCGCCGCCTTCCGGGCGATGAACGGCGATGCGGCAGGTGTTGTTGCCCTTCACGCTGCGGGTTTCCGGATGACTGCCCGCGGGCATCACGTCAACGAAGGGTTCATCCTGGTAGCGCGCCTCGAACAGCGCCTGTAGATCCCGGGCGCTTTCGGTCAGCGTGGAGTAAAGCGTGGCGTGGATACCGCGAATCATCGGCGTCAGGTGTGGCACAAACGTCAGGCCGACCTTCGCCGCCTGCATGTCGTTCAGGCCCTGGCTGATTTCCGGCAGGTGGCGATGGCCAGAGGCGCCGTAGGCCTTGAAGGATTCACTCGCCTCGGCAAGCAGCGACGGCACCTTGGCGCCGCGCCCGGCGCCGGTCACGCCGGATTTGCAGTCGGCGATCAGCCGGGTCGGGTCGATCAGCCCGGCGTCCAAGAGCGGCAGATAGCCAAGCTGTACGGCGGTGGGGTAGCAGCCGGGCACTGCAATCAGACGTGCGGTCTTGATCTTTTCGCGGTGCATTTCGGGCAGCCCGTAAACGGCTTCCTCGAGCAGTTCCGGGGCGCCGTGGGGCTGGCCGTACCAGCGGCTCCACTCGTCGGCGTCGCGCAGGCGAAAGTCCGCAGAGAGATCGATTACTCGCGTGCCGCCTTTCAAAAGCTCGCCGGCAAGCGCGTGGGCCACGCCATGGGGAGTGGCGAAGAACACCGCATCCATCGCGCTTAGAGCGCGGGCGTCGGGTTCGCTGAAGGCGAGCGCATCATAGTGGCCGCGCAGGTTGGGATACATGTCGCACACCTTGACCCCGGCTTCCGAGCGCGAAGTGATTGCCTCGACGCTGACCTCGGGATGCCCGGCCAGAAGCCGCAATAGCTCTACACCGGTGTATCCCGTACCGCCCACGATGCCGACCTTGATCACATGTCACCCCTTATCCGTTCTCTGGTTTGATTCGAATACATCGTTCACAGCCTAATAAACTGGCAACGGGCTGTCCAAGCTCTTCAAACTGTCCAAGCTCGTCGAGCTATGATACACAAGAGTAGCGGCCCGTGAGTGCAGCAATCGGTGAGTGAACACTTACTTTTTAGCGGGCAGGTCGCACACAGGGCACCTCTTCTATAAAAAAGCCAACAGCTAAGGAACGCGGTCGTGGCACGGTATTCCCGAGCAGATTTCACCCTGGAGGCCTTTCGCCGCCAGCTCGCCAACGTCGACGCGCTACCCCAGCTTTGCGTACTGGGGCTGCTCTCCGGGATCATCACCGGCGCGGTCATGGTGGGTTTTCGTCTGCTTCTCGAGATGGGCGCGGTGCTCTATATGCCCGACGCCAACCCGGAGGCTTTCGAAGGGCTCGCCCCCTGGCTTCGCGCGCTGCTGCCGCTTTGCGCGGTCACGGTGATCGGCGTGTTTCTTTACCGCCAGAAGGCCGCGGCGCAAAAGCTCGGCGTCAGCCACGTGATCGAGCGCCTCTCCTATCATCAGGGCCGCTTTCCGCTGCGCAATTGGCTCAATCAGTGGTGGGTCGGCGTGGTGTCGGTGCTCGGCGGGCTTTCCGCCGGGCGTGAAGGCCCGGCCATCCACCTGGGCGCGGCGGCGTCGAGCGGGCTCGGGGTCAAGCTTCGCTTGCCTAACAACAGCCTGCGCGTACTGGTCGCCTGCGGCACCGCCGCGGGTATCTCGGCGTCGTTCAACACGCCGATCGCCGGGGTCATCTTCGCCATGGAAGTGGTGATGATGGAGTACACGCTGATGAGCTTCATGCCGGTGATTCTGGCCTCCACCATGGGCGCGGTTGTGGCCCAGATGGTGTACGGCAGCGAACCCGCCTTTCGTATTCCCGACGTGGCGCTGGGCTCCTTGATGAACCTGCCCTGGGTCGTCATCACCGGGCTTTTCATCGGGCTTTTGGCTGGGCTGTTCATTCATATCGCGCGTAACAAACGCCTCGCCGGAATGCCGCTGTGGATACGCCTGGCGGCGGTGGGGGTTGCCACCTCGGCGATGGCCTGGTGGTTCCCCCAGGTACAGGGCATCGGCTACGACAGCCTGGCAGCGGCGCTCAACAACCAGCTTGGCGTCTACGTGCTGCTGGGGCTGGTCGTTGCCAAGCTTTTGATCACCGCGCTGACCGTGGCCGGGGGCGTGCCGATCGGTATCATCGGCCCGGTGCTGGTAGTGGGCGCAGCCGCCGGGGCGCTTAGCGGCTCGCTGGGGCTTTGGATCTGGCCAGCCCCCGCCGCCGATCCGGGCGTGTTCGCCATGCTTGGCATGGCGGCGATGATGGGCGCGGTGCTCCAGGCACCGCTGGCCGCGCTCATGGCGCTTTTGGAGCTGACCCATTCGCCGAACATCATGCTGCCCGGCATGCTGGTCGTGGTGGTGGCGTGTTTGACTTCGCGCCAGCTTACCGGCTGCGAAGGCTTTTTCCTGAGCTCGGTGCGCTACGGGCTGCACCCGCTGCAGCAGCCCTTGATGCAGGCGCTCTCGCGCGTGTCGGTACCAGCGGTAATGGAGCGCCAGCTGGTACGCACCGAGCGGGTGGTCACCCCGGAGCAGGCGCGAAAGCTTCTGGAAACCAACCCGGTGTGGCTTTTGATCGAGCGCTCCAGCGACAAGAAGCCGGTGCTCGGGCTCAAGGCGGCGGCGCTGGCGCGCTGGCTGTTAGAGCACGACGAGGCGCTCGACGGCAAGCCGCCGCCGGAGGACGAGCTGGTGGATCTTCTCGAAATCCCGGGCCAGCGCGTTGAGATGGCGCCGATCGCGCTTCAAGCGACGCTCTCCGAGGCGTTTTTGAAACTTCAGGACAACGCTCTGGGCGCGCTTTACGTGGTGCACGGTTATCGCCCGAAGCAGCAGCGAATTTCAGGTATCATTACCCGCGGTGCCATCGAGCGCTATTATCACTACTCGGATCCGAACGACAAAGCCGGACCCCGTGACAATGAGCCGTCCGCGTAAGGAGAGACCATGTATTTATGGATGAAGGCCCTGCATTTGATGGCCATGGTGACCTGGTTTGCTGCGCTTTTTTACCTGCCCAGGCTTTTTGTTTACCACGCCACGGCTCGCGACGCGTCTGATGAGCAAGCGATCACTTACTTCAAGACCATGGAGCGCAAGCTCTACCGTGGCATCATGACGCCGTCGATGATTCTGGTACTGATTTTCGGCGGGATCATGCTCTATCTGGTGCCCGGCTGGATGAGCCAGGGCTGGATGCACGTCAAGCTGACGCTGGTGGCGCTATTGATCGCCTACCACCACGTTTGCCTGATCTATCTCAAGCAGTTCGCCCAGAACCGCTGCACCAAAAGCCACACCTTCTTTCGCTTTTTCAATGAAGCCCCGGTGATCGTGCTGGTCGCGGTGGTACTGCTTGCCGTGTTGAAGCCGTTTTAATGCATCAACCGCTTCCTCCCACCGTTCTGGTGTTGGCCGGGCATGACCCGACCGGCGGCGCGGGCCTGATCGCCGATAGCGAAGCCATCGCCGGCTGCGGCGGCTGGGCGCTGACGATTCCTACCGCCACCACCGTGCAAAACTGCCATGATGTCCAGCGCGTGTTACCCGCCGACCCGCAGATGATGCTGCAAAGCGCGGCGGCGCTTGGCGACTTCACCATTGGGGCGATCAAACTGGGGCTTCTGGCCGACGCGCCGACGCTGTTGGCCGCCGAGCAGATCATTCGCCGCTTTCCCGGTATTCCCGTCGTGGCGGATCCGGTATTGAAAGCCGGCGGTGGCGCTGAGTTATCCACAGCCGCTTTGCAAAGGCTTTATATCGACCGGCTGCTTCCGCTTGTGGATATCCTGACACCCAACCGTTTTGAGCTGGCGACGCTGACCCCGGATATCGGCGAAAGCGAGGACGATACCGCCCGCGCGGTAGCGCTGATCTCACAAGGCTGCCAGGCGGTGCTGGTAACGGCCACCGATGATCCGCTGCCGGGTAACACGGACCAGGTGGTGCATACGCTGCACTCGCCGGATACCACGCGCCAGTGGCAGTGGCCGCGTCTGCCAGAGCGCTTTCACGGTTCGGGTTGTACGCTGGCCTCGGCGATTGCCGCGCGCATGGCGGTGGGTGAGCGCTTACCCGCCGCCTGCGAGCAGGCGCAGCACTTTACCTGGCAGGCCTTGTCGAAGGCCTACGCACCGGAAAGTGGGCAGTATCTACCGCGCCGCTTGCCTCGCCCGACCCGCTTTTGATCTCATTGGCCGCCGATCGATAAAGCATCTGTTTACGCCGCGCCGTCAGACGCTAAGCTATCAATCATCGAGCCAACCACGCTGAGGATGCCATGACTACATCTGCCGAACTCTTCGAGCAAGCCACGCGCCACATTCCCGGCGGCGTCAATTCCCCCGTTCGCGCGTTCAAGGGCCTGCACCGCCCGCCGGTGTTCATGGAGCGCGCCCAGGGTGCCTACCTGTTCGACGTCGAAGGCAACCGCTACATCGATTACGTCGGCTCCTGGGGCCCGATGATCACCGGCCACGCCGACCAGGACGTGTTGGCGGCGGTGCGCGCGCGCTTGGATAACGGACTGTCGTTTGGGACGCCCACCGCGGTGGAAACCACCATGGCGGATCTGATCTGCGAGATGATTCCCTCCATGGAGATGGTGCGCATGACCAGCTCCGGCACCGAGGCGACCATGTCGGCGATTCGCCTGGCCCGGGGTAGCACCGGCCGCGACAAGATCGTCAAGTTCGAGGGCAACTACCACGGCCACTCGGACTCGCTGCTGGTGAAAGCCGGCTCCGGCGCCCTGACCCACGGCGAGCCAAGCTCGCCAGGCGTGCCGGCGGCCCTGGCCGAACATACCATCACGCTCTCCTACAACGACCCGGAAGGGGTCGACGCGTGCTTTGCCGAGATCGGCAGTGAAATCGCCTGCATCATCGTCGAGCCGGTGGCGGGCAACATGAACTGCATTCCGCCGCAGCCCGGCTTTCTGGAAACGCTTCGCCGGGTGTGCAACGAGCATGGCAGCCTCCTGATTTTCGACGAGGTGATGACCGGCTTTCGCGTGGCGCTTGGCGGCGCCCAGGCCCATTATGGCATCACGCCGGATCTCACCTGCCTTGGCAAGATCGTCGGTGGCGGCATGCCGGTCGGCGCCTTTGGCGGACGGCGCGATATCATGCATAACATCTCGCCCATGGGGCCGGTTTATCAGGCGGGTACGCTGTCGGGTAATCCGCTGGCCATGGCCGCTGGCGTTACGCTGCTACAAAAGCTCAAGGAACCAGGCTTTCACGACGCGCTGGCTCAGCGGGTGCAGACGCTGTGTACCGGGCTCAAGGAGCGTGCTGACGCAGCGGGCGTGCCGATGATGACTCAGTCCGCCGGCGGCATGTTCGGGCTCTTTTTCACCTCTCAGTCGCGGGTCGATAACTTTGCCCAGGCCACCGCCTGCGACCCGGAACTTTTCCGGCGCTTTTTCAGCGCGATGCTCGATCAAGGCGTGTATCTCGCGCCCTCGGCGTTCGAGGCGGGCTTCATGTCCAGCGCCCACACGCCGGAGGATATCCAGAAAACGCTGGAGGCCGCCGAAAAGGCGTTTGCGCTGCTCTAACCCTGTGATCGGTAAACTCCTGCTACACTCAAAACGCCGCCCATTGGGGCGGCGTTTATGGTTGACGAGGTTACTCACCATGAAACGGCGATCGATTTGGTCTTATACATTGGGCGTTGCGGGTTTGGTGGGCGCCTTATCCACAGGCGCACTGGCCTATCAGGAGCAGGACATGACCCGAATTCAGATCAACATTAGCGGCACGGAAGGTGCGGAGTTTTCAGCGCATTGGCGGGTCAGCGACGGCGATCAGGTTACTGAGTACTCGGAGGAGCGTATGAGCGTTCCCGCTGACTTCAGCTACGAAGGCACCGCATTGGAGGGTGAGGTAACGCTTTTGACCGATAACGAGCGTTTAGAGGTGGATATTCTCAAGGGTACCAATCGTTCTCGCTCATCAACCCAGGGTAAGGGAGGAACGCTTACCCTGCATCTTAGATAAGCACTTGCGATAATTCCTGTGCATAAAAAAACCGCCCCCAAGGGCGGTTTTAACGTCCAACATCTTTGAGTGATAAGAGCTTAGCGAGCCTGCTTTACAACGTTGTTGTTGTAGCTGCCGTAAGTTTCGATAGTGGACTGATGAGCATTTTGAGTGTACAGAGCGCTTTGGCTAACTTGCTGGTAGTTGCCATAGCCGTTGGTCAGGATGTAAGAGTCGTGGCGGTCGCCGCTCTGCATAACGTTATATTCGTTGTCATTACCGCCCTGGTTAACGATAACGCTTTTCAGCTCGTTACCAGATTGAGTTACATCAGCAATATTACGGTCGCCACGCAGGGTAACGGTGCTGTCGTTCATATCGCCGTTTTGATTGAGCATGGTCAGGTTATCGCTGCCGTAAGACTGCGCCACTGACTTGTTATCAAGGCCGTCTTGCATGATTTCAGCTGCGTTACCGTTACCGTCCTGAAGAACGTAGCTATCGTTGCCGTTACCTACTTGGTTCACAGTTGTATCGTTGCGGCTGCCCTGCTGTTGAATGCTGGAAACGTTCGCTGCCTCGAACGGAGTCGGAGCTTGGCCAATAACGTCGTCTTGAACGACAGTAGCTGCGTTATCATTACCACGTTCCTGGCGGATACGTGACTCTTGGTTACCGTACTGCGTAACGTTGGTGCTGTGTTCGTTGCCGTATTGGATAATGTAGGAATCGCTGGCGACTTGAGCAGAAGCAGCGGTGCTCAGTGCAAGAGCGATACCAGCGGCGATAGTGGTGATTTGAGTTTTCATGTAGTAATCCCCTTTATGATGACGACTTGCTTTGGTGGTTACTGAGCAAGGATTTTTGCTCAGTAAGTTACGACGGTGACTGGTCGCGCATTGCCCGAGAACGCTTGTTGCTCGACGTTGATGCTGCGGTAGCCACTCCCCGATTGTGAAATCGTGATATTGCTTTGCTGACCCGTTTGAGTAACGAAGGCTTCCGCTCCTTGAGGGCCGTTGTCCTGAAGAATCGAAACGCTGTGCTCGTTACCTTTTTGAGAAACCTGGCTGGTATTGTTGCCACCGATTTGTTCGATTGACGCCGCATTGGCGTTACCGACTTGGCGGATACTCGAAAAATTACCTTGTTGGTATTGGGCCGAGTAGGATTGAGCGACGCTGGTCCGGTTGTCGTTACCGTTTTGGTAAATGACGCTGTAATTACCGGGGCCTAACTGCTTTGATCCGCTATAAACATACTGAGCGATACGGTTGTCTTGGCCGGCGTGGGCAGCGGATGAAAACGTCATCGTTAGGGCAATTAGTGCCAGCGTCGACTTGACCACTGCCGCTCCTAAAAATGAAAACGCCTGATTGATAGCCATCCTCATACCCTTTGAAAGTTTTTGTATCAAATTGTATTCACGGCTTGAGTTTGGCGTATCTGTAGAATTGCGCTATCAGCAATTCTCCTGGACGTGGGATCATTTATTTGATTATTTTAAATCTCTCAGGTATTAGTTTTTTGGTATATCTGTAAGTTTTTGTTTTTAATGAAATAAAAAAGCGGTGCCGCATAATTTTGGCACCGCTTCTCGTAGATTTTCTGGTAATTATAGGGTTGTATCACTTCATCTTTATTAGATGAAGCTCAAGCATGAACACCAGAAACACTGCTCACGTATACTTACAATTCTGGAATAGGCGCATTCAGATAGTCGGCGAGTACCGAACCCTGAATATTGCTGCCACTGGCCAGATTCCACAGGTTGTTTTCCACCCCACGAGCGATCAGGTGTATGACTGCGGACTCCACCGCCGACATGACCGCCATCTGTACCGGCTCGTTGGTCGTGATGCCCGCTTCGGCTTCCAGCAGGCGACGGAAGTCGATAAAGCGATACACCCCGGCGCGCAGCTCTTTCGAGTAGATGGTTTTGGTGGTCGTTACGTTGGCGAGTATCTCGCCGGTGGAAATCTCCACGGCGCGCAGGTTGACCGTGACCTGGTCGACCTGGTACTGGCCCGAGGCGCCAATGCCGAAGTATTCAGCACCCGCGCCGCCGGTGCGTACGTTGGACTCATACGCAATGATACCGCCTTCGAGCATGACCGACGCCGCGCGCAGTGATGGCAGCGTATCGGGCTGGCCGAAGCGCTCGAACTCGGCGCGGATGATGCGTCGCTCGGTCAGAAGGTTCTGAAGACCGACCCGCTCCAGCGGAATGAACCAGCCGGAATCTGCAAGCGCCCCGGTCAGCATCGCCGCTGCTCCTTGTGTTACGGCGGTGGAGAAGGTGCTGGCCGGGGCCGGGCGGTACTGGCCGGTCTGATCGCGGAAGTCGTAGACCGAGACGAAGATCTTGCCCGCCGGCGGCGGCAGCGACACGAGATCCTGGTAGGTAGCCCCGCGCGGCATGAGCGTGGCTTGAGCGCCTTCAAGATTTTCCGAGTTGGCGACCATACCGGCACAGCCGCTGAGAAGCGTGGCCAGCATGAGTGAAGCGATGATTTTCATTATGATCCCCTGACGACACAAATAAGCGTTATGCGGCGTTTTGCCGGTTAGGTATTGGTAAACGTGAGCGCTGTTTTATTAAGGATTAAAGGCGCCGCCTACGCTGATATTGGTTATATCGCCGGTCAGCTTGTCTACCACGCGCACGACGAGCTCGCCGCCATCGTCGCTCACCACCACGTTGAACTCGCCGCTGTCGAAAGAGCCCTGATCGACATTGCCTGCACCGACATCGGATATCAGCTGCGAGATGAGTCGGCTTTCCAGACTTTGAACGAGTCGATCAGTAGAAGAGAGCCGCTCGAAGCCTCGTGCGTTAGGATCGGTAGTGGTGTCCTGGGCCTGCGCCTTACCCAGCAGATAGCTCCCCATGAAGGGGTCGCCACCAAACGATGGATTCAAGGGGCGATAGACCAGATCCCCCGCAATGGCTTGTGCTCCGCTTGTGAGTGCCAGCGCTGCGACGGTACCCAGCATGAAACTGCGTTGTTTGACTTTCATTATCGTAACTCCTCGCTTCCCAGGTCTTTGTCCGACGTTAGCGCCGTTGCCAACTGTTCCTTCAGCAGCGCTTCTTGAACTACTTGTACCGCCTCGCTGGCGGCTTCATCCGCCTGATTGATTCTTGGCGAAAGCTGCGTGCGGAAATACATTTGATTGCCCTGCATGATCCAGAGTTGGCTTCCCCAACGGGCGTCCGGGCGCTCCTGAATCGTGATCGTGGCGTTATTGATCAGCGGGCTATCCATGGCACGTTGACTGAATGCGCGGTAGAACGAACGACCGGCCATGGTAATGGTGCGGTCAATCATGACCCCGGTCAGCTCACTGCTGCCGTAGCCGCGCGGCTCGATTTCCGCACCGTCCGGCCCGGAGAGGCGGTTGATCGCATCCACCGCTTCCTGCTCGTTTTCCGGCAGGGAATCGCTTGGCGAGGCCGGCTGATTGGGAGACACGGGCTGGCCGGGAAGCTCTTCGCTGGCGTGCACCGACAGAGCCAACGTCAGTAGACAGGCAGCGAGCGGTAAATGAAAACGATACGTGACCATGGCCGAATGCTCGTTGGGAAATTAGCGGCCGCGCTGCAGGCTACGCGCGGTTTCGATATTGGGCAGAATCGGCCCCAGGTTCTGATGAATCCAGTTCAGCGCCTGAATACGGTTGTGCACGTTGATCTTTCTAAAGATGTTGTAAAGGTGCGACTTGACCGTGTGCTCGCTGACGAAGAGCTTTTCAGCGATCTGCTGGTTCGACGAGCCCGCGCTCAACAGCGAAATGATCTCCATTTCACGGTTGGTCAGCCCGCAGGCCGGGCGGAACGCGTTGCTTTGGTACTTGCGATAAAAAAGAATGAGCCGTGCCATCAGGTCCCGCGACATCCAGAGTTCGTCGTTCAAAAGCGCGTGGATACCCTTGCAAATCACCTCGAGATTTTCGTTGCGGTAGAACACGCCCTTGAGCTGTGAGCAGGAGAGCGCTTCCAGGGCGTGATCCATGTCACGGATGTTGAACGCGGCCAGCGGCATGCGGGCAAGCGATTCGGGAAGCTTTTCTTGCCAGTCGGGGATGGCATCGACGCTGATGTGATCCGCATCCACCAGCAAAAGCTGTTGCTCGGCGTTGGACGCTGGCAGCGCCGCCCCCGGCGCGTAAAGATCGATCGTATGACCTGTTTTTTTGTTCAGGTACTCTGCAAACAACTGAGATTGAGGGCTTTTTTCGGTGACGATGTACACCACGCCCTGGGCCTTTTCCTGCATCATCGATAAACCCTCCAACTGCAAATAAAGTGTGAGACGTTAATGAGGTGATTGTTACCTGGAAGATCAGTTTAGTAAAGTTATGTTACTAAAAATAAGTGAAGTGCCGCTTCGCCTTCACATTGCTTAGGAAAAAATAAGCCGCTGGTCTGATTGGCTAGTCATATGACGGATGAATCGTCTAACCCATCCCTCTGATGTTGCCACCTTTAGCTGCTATCACGATCGGCGTAAACTGGCGAGCCCATACTGGAGGTGATGCCATGTCCGCGGTCGATACGCTCGTTTTAGCCAGCGGTAACGCTGGCAAGTTGAAAGAGTTCAAACAGCTTCTTTCGCCCTTGATGTTCGATGTGCGGTTGCAGTCCGAATTCGGCGTGGTGGACGTCGAAGAGACCGGCCTGACCTTTATCGAAAACGCGCTGTTAAAAGCGCGCGAAGCCAGCCGTGTCAGCGGGTTGCCGGCGTTGGCTGATGACTCGGGCCTCGAGGTGGATGCGCTGTTCGGGGCGCCGGGCATTTACTCGGCGCGCTTTGCCGGCGAGCCCAAAAGTGATGCGCGCAACAACGAGAAGCTTCTTCATGCGCTCGCCGACTGCGCCGAAGGTCAGCGCACCGGGCGCTACTGGTGCGTGCTGGTGTATCTGCGCCACGCCGACGATCCGGTACCGATCATCGTGCAGCGCAGCTGGGAAGGGGAGATCCTGGCCCACCCGCGCGGTGACAACGGCTTCGGCTACGACCCGCTTTTCTGGCTGCCGGACCAGGGCATGAGCGTGGCGGAGCTTTCGTCTGACACCAAGAACCGGCTCAGCCACCGGGGCCGGGCGCTGCAGGGGCTGGTCGATCTATTGAAGGTGGCACATGGGTAATACCCCGCCGCTTTCGCTTTATATCCACACCCCCTGGTGCGTGAGAAAGTGCCCTTATTGCGATTTCAACTCGCACGAGCCACAAGGCGGTGAGCTGCCCGAGGCGGCCTACCTCGAGGCACTGTTGGCGGATCTGGACGCCGATCAGGCGCTGGCTGGCGACCGCTCGCTCGAGACCATCTTCATCGGCGGCGGCACGCCGAGTTTGTTATCGCCTTCGTTCTACCAGCGTTTGTTGAGCGAGGTACGCGCCCGGCTGCCTTTCTCCCCCTCCATCGAGATCACTTTGGAAGCCAATCCCGGCACCACCGAGCAGGCGCGCTTCAATGGCTACCGCGAAGCGGGGATCAACCGGCTATCGATCGGCACTCAGAGTTTTCAGCCGGCCCAGCTCGAGGCGCTGGGCCGTATCCACAGCGCCGATGAAGCCGCCAACGCCGTGGGCCAGGCGCGCGCCGCGGGTTTTGATAACCTCAACATCGATTTGATGCACGGCCTGCCGGGCCAAACGCCACAGCTGGCGCTGGCCGACATCGACCAGGCGCTTGCGCTGTCGCCGGATCACCTCTCCTGGTATCAGCTCACCCTCGAGCCCAACACCGCCTTTCATTCGAGCCCGCCGGTGCTCCCCCGGGAGGAGGCACTTTGGGATATTCAAGAGAAAGGCCACGAGCGACTGGTTCAGTCGGGGTTCGAGCGTTACGAGATATCGGCCTACGCCCAGCCGGGTCAGCAGAGCCGCCACAACCTCAACTACTGGCAGTTCGGCGACTATCTTGGAATCGGCGCCGGTGCCCACGGCAAGCTTTCGCATATCGACGAGCAGGGGCACTGGGCAATCGAGCGGCGCTGGAAGACCCGTCAGCCCGATGCCTACCTTCGCCGGCGTCATGACCCGCGCGGGTTCATCGCCGGCAAAGCGGCGATCGAAGAAGCGGAGCTTCCGCTGGAGTTCGCCATGAATGCGCTGCGTTTGACGGACGGCGTCGAGATGGCGCTTTGGTCGGCGCATACGGGCCAGTCGCCCGAGGTTCTTTTGAAGAAACTCTCCCGCGCCGAAAAAAAAGGACTTTTAGTGCAAGTGCCCGTAAAACTACGTGCTTCACCTCATGGTCTATTATTCTTGAACGAGCTGCTGGCGTTGATCAGTGACGACTGACCCGCAGCCCGGTTTAATCAAACAAGCTTTTAAAGGAGTGAGTGATGCGTATTTCTCGACTGTTGACCCCGGTAGCCGCGGCCCTTCTGATTGCCGGGTGTGCCAGTTCCGACCCCTACGGCGGCCAAACGCAGCGCTCCAGCACTGGCATCGGTACGGGTATTGGTGCCGTGGTCGGCGCGGCGGCCGGCGCGCTCTCCGGTGACGGTGCCACCAGCCGTCGCGACCGCGCGCTGATCGGCGCCGCGGTGGGCGCGGCCGCAGGTGCCGGTGTCGGCGCTTACATGGACCGCCAAGAGAACCAACTGCGTGAAAGCCTGCAGGGCTCGCGTATCGAAATCGACCGTCGCGGTGACGACATCGTACTCAATATGCCCAGCAGCGTGACGTTTGGCTTCGACTCCTCGGAGCTGACCGGTCAGGCACGCAGCGCGCTCAACGAAGTCGCCAACGTCCTCACTCAATACACCGATACCCGTGTCAATATCGCCGGTCACACCGACAGCACCGGCGCCGCCGACTACAACCAGCGCCTTTCCGAGCGCCGCGCTCAGGCCGTGGGCAGCTACCTGAGCCAGAACGGCGTTTCCTCTTCGCGTCTGGTGACCAGCGGCTATGGTGCCTCGCAGCCGGTAGCTAGCAACGATAACGAGCAGGGCCGCGCGCAGAACCGCCGCGTAGAGATTACCCTGACGCCGACCGGCCAGGCCGGTCAGAATCAGGGCCAGGGCAACTACTGATCGATTTGATTCGACCCGGTAGGGTCTGACCCGCGAGCCCGCTATCATGGATAGCGGGCTTTTTTATTCCACCAGTGCGAACCGCCATGCTCTCCTACCAACACGCTTATCACGCCGGCAATTTTGCCGACGTTCATAAACACCTTACCCTCTACGCAGTGTGTGACTATCTGTTACGTAAAAAAAGTGCCATTACATATATTGATACCCATGCCGGTCGCGGTCTTTATCCGTTGGGTGCAAGGGAAGCCTTGAAGCTCCAGGAGCACCGCGAAGGTATCGAGCCGCTATGGAAGGCACGAGAAAGCCTGGGTAACCCGCTCCTGTGTGAATGGCTTTCCCACGTTGCTCGTGTTCAACAGGGTGACACTGACTTGAGCCGTTACCCCGGCTCGCCCTGGTGGCTAAGCCAAGGGCTTCGCGAGCAGGACGCGCTGCGCCTTTGCGAGCTTCACCCGGGCGAGCACGCCGAGCTCGACAGCCAGGCGCTGCCCGAGACGGCGCTGCGTATTCACGGTGATGGGCTGGCCGAGCTCGAAAGACGCGTGCCGGTGAGAACGCCCCGGCTGTGCGTGCTGATCGACCCGAGTTTCGAGCGCAAGGCGGAGTATCAGGAGGTGGCAGATAGCGTGATTTACGCCCTCGAGAAGGTGCGCCACGCGGTGATGTTGATCTGGTATCCGCTGTTGCCGTCAGGCGCGCATCACACGCTGCTCAGCGCGTTAAAAACCAGCGGCGTGCGTAAGATCTGGCAAAGTGAGCTTTTGCTGCGCGAACCGGCCGCCGAGACTCATGGGATGTACGCCAGCGGCATGCTGGTGATCAATCCGCCCTGGGGGCTCGATGAGCGCATGCAGGGCGCGATGAGCGAGGTCACCGCGCTGCTCGGTAGCGAGAGCCGTTTCGACGCTCGCTGGCTGGTCGAGGAGTAGACAGGCTAGGCGGGCAGAGCCTCCTGAGAGGTCTTGACCCGGTCCAGTGCGACCAGCGTGCGAAACCATTTCACGTTCGGGTTTTCGTGAAACAGCGCATCGCAGATCGCCTGGAAGCGGCGCATGCTGGGTACCAACAGCACCAGCATGAAGTCCGCCTCGCCGGTCACGTAGTAGCACTGCTGAATCTCCGGGCCGGAAAAGCGCGCCTTGAGCGCCTCCAGGTCGGCGGCGTGGGTCTTGTCGGCGCGCACCTCGACGAAAATCGTGATCACCTGGCCGCGCTCGTGGTTTGTCTGGGCTATCCGCTCTACTTTTGGCTGCGCCGGGCGACCGATACCAACCACATCGGCGGGCTCTGGTTCGACATGCTGCTGGCGCTGCCGGTCAGCCTCTTTTTCATCATCAAAGAAGGCGGTGTGATCGGCGCGCCGAGCATCGAATCCGCGGGGTTGGTCGGGGGCCTTGGGCTGTTGAGCGCGCTGGCGCGGGTATTTCAGGCGCTTTCGGCGCCGCTTTTGAACCTGAGCCTTTTCGGCCTTCTGGGCCATGTAGAGCCTCTGCTGCTGTTTTTGGTGGCGCTGTTGCTTGGCGAGTCGGTCGCCCCCAACGAGTGGCCGACCTATATCGCTATCTGGCTGGCCGTTCTCGTTTTGTGCGTGGAAGGCGTGCTCGGTATGAATAGAGGCCGGCGAGCGATTTGGCCGATACGTCGACGCGGCCATTAAAATGATTCACCTGACATCAAAAAATGATCACTTTTGCCGAGCCTGGGTTTGCGCGAGCATGAAGGTTATCGAGTCACGTGTAACAGAGCAGGAGAGTACGATGAGCGATCAAACCGCCCCCTTTCGCGCCGATGTCGTGGGAAGCCTGCTGCGTCCAACGGCGATCAAGAACGCCCGAGAAAAGAGCGATCACGCCCTTCGCCGGATAGAAGATGCGGCGATCAAGCATGCGGTCGAGGAGCAGTGCCAGTGCGGCTTGAAAGTGGTCACCGACGGTGAGTTTCGCCGCGCCTGGTGGCACTTCGATTTCTTCGAGGGGCTCGAAGGCGTCGAGGGGATCGACGCCGAGCAGGGCATCCAGTTCAGCGGCGTGCAGACCAAATCGCGCAACGTTCGCGTGACGGGCAAGCTCGGCTTTGGCGCGCACCCGATGCTCGAGGATTTCAAGTATCTCGCCAGCGTCAGCGGGGGCGCCATGCCCAAGATGACCATCCCCAGCCCCAGCGTGCTGCACTTTCGCGGCGGTCGGAACGTAGTCAGCAGGGATGCCTACCCCAGTATCGACGACTTCTTCGACGACCTCGCCCGGGTTTACAAGGAGGCGGTTCAGGCTTTTTACGACGCCGGCTGTCGCTACCTGCAGCTCGACGATACGGTCTGGGCGTATCTTTGTTCTGATGAGCAGCGCGCCCAGGTCGTCGCGCGCGGCGAAGACCCGGACGCGCTGGCGCGCACCTACGCCCGGGTGATCAACCAGGCGCTCGAGAACAAACCCGAGGATCTGGTGATCGGCATGCACGTCTGCCGCGGTAACTTCCGCTCCACGTGGATTTCCGAGGGCGGGTACGAGCCGGTTGCCGAGCGGCTGTTTGGCTCGGTGAATATCGATGCGTTCTTTCTGGAGTACGACTCCGACCGCGCCGGCGACTTCGCCCCGCTGCGCTTCATAAAGCCCGGCCATCAAAAGGTGGTGCTGGGCCTGGTGACCACCAAGACCGGCGAGCTCGAGGACCCGAAAACGATCAAGGCACGCATCCGGGAGGCGGCGCGCTACGTGCCACTCGAGCAGCTTTGCCTGAGCACCCAGTGCGGCTTCGCCTCGACCGAAGAGGGCAACGCGATCAGTGAAGCCGAGCAGCAGGCCAAGCTCAAGCTGGTGGTCGACATCGCCCGCGACGTCTGGGGTGAATAGAAACGGATAGAGGCTTTAATGGGGTACTGCTATAGAAGTAAGCACTTACTCACATGAGTGACCGACGCTACTTCCCGATACAGAAGCTGCCAAAAATCTCACCCAGCAGGTCGTCGGCGCTGAACTCGCCGGTGATCTCGCCAAGCGCGGCCTGGGCGTCGCGCAGGTCTTCGGCGAGCAGCTCGCCGGCGCTTGGGCCTTCGAGCTGAGCGCGGCCGGCCTCCAGCGCGGCCAGCGCCCGATCCAGCGCGTCCAGGTGGCGCCGGCGCGCCGAGAAACGTCCCTCGGTGGTGGCGGCAAAGCCCATCACGCTCTTCAAATGCTCTTTCAAACTGTCCACACCCGCCCCGGTCTTCGCCGACAGGCGCAGCGTCGGGGTGGCTGTGGATAAATCAATACCCGCGGCTTCTTCGCTTTCGTCGATCTTGTTGCGCACCAGCGTCAGCCGCGAAAGCTGTGGCAGCCGCTCGACGAACTCCGGCCAGATCGCCATCGGGTCGGTGGCCACGGTGGTCGCGGCGTCCACCATCAGCAGCACCCGATCGGCTTTCTCGATTTCCGCCCAGGCGCGGGCCACGCCGATCTTCTCTACCGCGTCCGGGGTGTCCCTGAGCCCGGCGGTGTCGATGACGTGCAGCGGCATGCCGTCGATATGGATATGCTCGCGCAGCACATCGCGGGTGGTGCCGGCGATGTCGGTGACGATTGCCGTCTCCTGCTCGGTCAGAGCGTTCAAAAGGCTCGACTTACCGGCGTTGGGTCGACCGGCGATCACCACGCTCATGCCTTCGCGCAATAGTGCCCCCTGGCCCGCGGCGCGGCGTACCGACTCCAGCTCCTCGCGTACGCCCGCAAGCCGTGTAGCCACGTGCCCGTCGGCGAGAAAGTCGATCTCTTCTTCGGGGAAGTCGATGGCGGCCTCGACATAGACGCGCAGCGCAATCAGCCGCTCGACAAGCGTCGACACCCGATTCGAGAACTCGCCCTGCAGCGAGCGCACGGCGTTTTCGGCGGCCGAGCGCGAGGTGGCGTCGATCAGATCGGCGATCGCCTCGGCCTGGGCGAGATCGAGCTTGTCGTTGAGAAAGGCGCGTTCGGAGAACTCGCCGGGCCGGGCGAGACGCGCGCCGAGCGCCACGCAGCGCTCGAGCAGCATGTCCATGATGATCGGCCCGCCGTGACCCTGAAGTTCCAGCACATCTTCACCGGTAAAGGAGTTCGGGCCCTCAAAGCGCAGCGCGATGCCTTCGTCGATGATGCCGTGCTCGCCGTGAAACGGCCCGTAGTGGGCGTAGCGGGCTGGCGGGCATCGCCCCAGCAGGGCAGTGGCGATATCGCCGCAGGCGGGCCCGGAGACCCGAATGATACCGACACCGCCGCGCCCGGGCGGGGTGGCGAGTGCGGCGATCGTGTCCTGGGTGTAGAGTGTTGAAGCCATGGCGCGTCTCTTGAATGAATGGCGATAGTGTGAATTCGCGGCGCCCAAAACGCCAGACCCCCGCACGGGGCGGGGGTCTGGTAAGTCGAGCAAGGGGAGCGATTACTTGGTTCGCATCCCTTTACCAACGCTTGGGTCGTTCTCGATGCGCTTGGTGATGAAGTACTGCTGCGCCACCGAGATGATGTTGTTGACCACCCAGTAGATGACCAGACCCGCCGGGAACCACAGGAAGAAGAAGGTGAAGATAATCGGCAGTAACCGCATGATCTTCGCCTGCATCGGATCGGGAGGTGTCGGGTTGAGCATCTGCTGCACGAACATCGACACACCCATCAGAATCGGCAGGATGAAGTAGGGGTCCTTCACCGAGAGATCCTGAATCCAGAAGATGAACGGCGCGTGGCGAAGCTCCACGGACTCCAGAAGCATCCAGTACAGTGCGATGAACACCGGCATCTGTACCACGATTGGAAGACAGCCGCCGAGCGGGTTGATCTTCTCTTTCTGGTAGAACTTCATCATCTCCTGAGACATCTTCTGGCGATCGTCGCCGTAGGTCTCTTTAAGACGCTGCATCTCCGGGCCGAGCTTGCGCATCCGCGCCATCGACTTGTAAGCCTTGGCGGACAGCGGGAAGAGTACGGCCTTGACCAGCACGGTCAGCAGCACGATCGACCAGCCCCAGTTGCCGACGATGTTCTGGATATGATCCAAAAGCCAGAACAGCGGATTGGCGATGAACCAGAGCCAGCCGTAATCCACGGTCAACTGAAGGTTGGGGGCGACCTGTTCCAGATAGTCCTGCACCTTCGGGCCCATGTAGAGCGTGGCACCCAGAGTGGCTTCGCCATCGGCCGCGACGCTGCTGGTCGGGCCGGCAAAGGCGACCACGTTGCGATCGCGCGCGTCGGTGGTGACATAAAAAAGGTTTTGCTCGTTCTGCTTCGGCGCCCAGGCGGAAACGAAGTAGTGCTGGATGATGGCGATCCAGCCGCCTTCGGCTTCTTGATTCTGGAAATTACGATTTTGAATATCTTCGAAATCGATTTTTTCGTAGCGCGTGTCTGGCGTGGAGTACGCCGCGCCCATGTAGGAGTTCATGCCCAGCGTCACGCCGCTGGAGGGGTCGGGACTGTTATCGCGAGCGAGCTGACCGATGAAGCGGGCGCTGACCGGTGCATCGGTGTTGTTCGCCACGAAGTAGTTGACGTCGACCGCGTAGTCGCCGCGCTCGAAGGTCAGCCGCTTGGTGACTTCGACACCGTTGACGTCGGCGGTCAGGTCGACGTTGAGCGTCTGCTCGTCGTTGCCCAGGCGATACTCGGTGCGCTCCGGCGTAAAGGCGATACGGCTGGCCTGACCATCGAGCTGAATGCCCGAGCGTGCGACATAGCTTCGCGTGGCGTTGTCCGAGAGCAGCACGTAGTTGCGTTCGGAATCCAGCGTCATTTCGTGCTGGGGCAGGGCGGCAAAGACGATATCACCGCCGTAAGGGTCGATGCGCACGTCCAGCACGTCGGTGGTAACGGCGATGAAATCGCGGCTGGCAGCATCGCTTGACGACTCCGCCGGTAGCCCTTCGTCGGCGCTGCCTTGCGGGGCACCGCTGCTGGGTACGGTCAAGTTGTCGCGGCCCGCGCCGTCATTGGCCGAGTTGTTTTCGCGCTGGGTGATTTCCGGCGTCGATTCGAAGCTGGTTTGCCCGTAGTCCTGATTCCACTGGATCACCAGTAGATAGGCCAGTATGGCCAGTGGAATCAGCAATAAAAGTCGTTTTACGTCCATGAGGGGTCTGCCCGATGGGTGGTGAACATGCCAATGGCGCAGCGCCGTTTACTCGGCCCAAGACACACGAAAGCCTGCCAGAAGGCAGGCCCGGGTCGAGCTGCGACGTATTGAATCAAGCGCCATGCGTAGCGTTTTCAAGCGGGGAAGGCGGTGTGGCGGCCGTTGCCTCTCGGGCGAGTCGTTTCCACATGCCGTGTAGCTGGCGGGCAAGAGTGTCATTATCGATATCCTGTACGCCACGCTTAGCCAATACCACGATGTCCATCGAGGGAAGGCGGTGCTGGCGAAGTCGAATGGATTCTCTAACAAGACGCTTGAAGCGGTTACGATCGACGGCGAGCTTGACGTTCTTCTTACTGACCACAAAACCAACGCGAGGATGACCTCGAGGCGAAAAGCGCGCGAGCGCCATCATGCCTTTGCCGTGGACCTTGAGGTCTGCCTGCTCGAATACGTGGCTGAAATCCCCGGCATTCAGTAAACGTAAATCCCGGGGAAAGCCTTGATGCGACACACGCAATCTGAAATCAGGCGCTCAGACGCTTGCGGCCCTTGGCGCGACGGCGATTGATAACGGCACGGCCGTTTTTGGTTGCCATACGAGCACGGAAGCCATGCGCGCGCTTGCGCTTGAGAACGCTGGGTTGAAAAGTGCGTTTCATAACTCGTTATTCCCACGTGGTTTAGGACGAAAGTGAATTCCAAACGACCCGGTCCAGTGAGCAACTAGCCGGGGAGATCCAATTCAAGACCGGAAATTGTAGAGACTTCGCGCCTCCGGTGCAATTTTTCTGCGTACAAAAAGCGCTAAAAACCTCCTAACGCCTCGCAACGTGTCCTTAAAGCGCGCGCATCGAGACACTACTATTACTAATGAAATTATTTTAAACCTGCTGTTATTAATGGTGGGGATACTATTTGTGGATAAGTGTTTTTTATATTTTATTAACAGGTGGTTAAAACTATAAAAAATGTGTGCATAAGCGGTCGAAAAGCGGCTTGAAAGATGTGAAAGGGGTGTGGATACTGCCGGAGAAAAACACCGTTGAGCGAACTGTCCCCATATCCCACCGAACTTTTCCCGATAGCTCGCGCCAAGTTGTCCACAGGCCAAAAAGGAGCCCTTGCACGTGTGGATAACAGGAAGGCTGAGCGCTACAATAGTCGGCCGTTTTCAACTGATGGTGAGATGAGTGTCACTCGCGCTTTGGCAGCAGTGCCTGGATTATCTGCAGGACGAACTAAGCTCCCAGCAGTTCAATACATGGATTCGCCCCTTGCAGGCCGAAGAGGGAGGCGCCAACGAGCTCTGCTTGCTGGCGCCGAACCGTTTCGTGCGCGACTGGGTGAGCGATAAATACGCCAAGCGCATCAGTGAGCTGATCCGCGAGCTATCACCGGCAAAGCCGCCCAAGGTGAGTCTGACCGTTGGTAGTCGCCGTGCGGCCGCCCCCCAACCGCGAGAGCTGGGTAACCCGGTGTCGGCCGCACCCCAACGCCCTGCTGCGCCGGCGGTTCATACCCCACCGCGTGGCGATATCGCCGACGAGCGCGAAATCGATGCCGAGCGCGAGGAGTCTGCAAACAAGCGTACCGGCGAGCGTCAAGTACAGGTCGAGGGCAGCCTCAAGCACGCAAGCGGCCTCAATCCCAACTTCACTTTCGACAAGTTTGTCGAGGGTAAGTCGAACCAGCTCGCCCGCGCGGCCTCCCGGCAGGTGTCGGAAAACCCGGGCGGCGCCTACAATCCGCTGTTTCTCTATGGCGGAGTGGGCCTGGGTAAAACCCACTTGATGCACGCGGTGGGCAATGCCCTGGCGGGCAAGCGTGAAAACGCCCGCGTGGTCTATCTGCACTCCGAGCGCTTCGTCGCCGATATGGTCAAGGCGCTGCAGCTCAACGCAATCAACGATTTCAAACGTTTTTACCGTAGCGTCGACGCGCTACTCATTGATGATATTCAGTTTTTTGCCGGCAAGGAGCGCTCGCAGGAGGAGTTTTTCCACACCTTCAACGCGCTGTTGGAAGGCGGTCAGCAGATGATTCTGACCTCGGATCGCTATCCCAAAGAGATCAACGGCGTTGAAGAGCGCTTGAAATCGCGCTTTGGCTGGGGGTTGACGGTGGCCATCGAGCCGCCAGAGCTTGAAACCCGCGTGGCGATCCTGATGAAAAAGGCCGACCAGGCAAGCGTCGATTTGCCGCATGATGCGGCGTTCTTCATCGCCCAAAAGATTCGCTCCAACGTGCGCGAGCTCGAAGGCGCGCTCAAGAAAGTCATCGCCGACTCTCACTTCATGGGCAAGCCGATTACCCAGGATTTCATCCGCGAATCGCTGAAGGATCTGCTCGCGCTCCAGGACAAGCAGGTGGGCGTGGACAACATCCAGCGCACGGTGGCGGAGTACTACAAGATCAAGGTGGCGGATCTGCTCTCCAAGCGCCGTTCGCGCTCGGTAGCGAGGCCTCGCCAGGTGGCGATGGCGCTGGCCAAGGAGCTGACCAATCACAGCCTGCCGGAAATCGGCGATGCCTTTGGCGGGCGCGACCATACGACGGTGCTGCACGCCTGTCGCAAGGTCAAAGCGCTGCAGGAAGAGAGCGCCGACATTCGCGAGGATTACAAAAACCTCATGCGCCTGCTCACCAGTTGAGCCTTCTCAATGCGCCTGTTCATACATAGATGTTCGACGAGCCGATGCGGCCATTGATCCTTTAACCCGGAGTAGTGATGAAGTTTTCAATTTCCCGAGAGGCGCTGCTACGTCCCCTCACGCTGGTAGCCGGCGTGGTCGAGCGCCGTCAAACGCTGCCGGTGCTCTCCAACGTGCTGATTCAGGTCGAGGGCGATCAGGTCGCGCTGACCGGCACCGACCTCGAGGTCGAGCTGGTCGGCCGTACGGTGGCAAGCCAGGTGGAGCAGGAGGGCGGCGCGACCGTTCCCGCGCGCAAGTTGATGGACATCTGTAAATCGCTGCCGGATCAGTCCGAGATCCAGCTAGCCCTCGAAGAGGGGCGAGCGGTACTTCGCAGCGGCCGCTCGCGGTTCACGCTATCGACCCTACCGGTTGCGGAGTTCCCCAACATCGAGGATGGCGAAGGTAGTCAGGAGCTGAGCATCCCGCGCGGCACGCTCAAGCATCTGATCGAGGCGACCTCCTTTGCCATGGCGCAGCAGGATGTACGCTACTACCTCAACGGTATGCTGCTCGATATCCAGAATCAGCTGCTGCGCGCCGTCGCCACCGACGGCCACCGGCTGGCGATGTGCTCACGAGACGTCGATGTCAGCATCGAACAGGGCCAGAAAATGATCGTGCCCCGTAAAGGCATCCTCGAGCTTTCGCGCCTTCTGGACGACAGCGATGAGCCGGTGAGCCTGACGTTGGGGGCGACCCACCTGCGCGCTCACACCGGCGACTTCACTTTCACCTCGAAGCTGATCGACGGCAAGTTCCCCGACTACGAGCGCGTGGTGCCCAAAAACGGTGACAAGGTGTTGATCGCCGAGCGCGCCGAGCTGCGTCAGGTGCTGTCGCGTACCGCGATTCTTTCCAACGAGAAGTACCGTGGCGTGCGCCTGTATCTGGAAGAAGGCAACCTCAAGGTGATGGCCAACAACCCGGAGCAGGAAGAAGCCGAAGAGAACGTGGCGATCGAATACACCGGTCCCGCCATGGAAGTCGGTTTTAACGTTGGCTATCTGGTCGATGTGCTGGCGGTGCTCAACGAGGACCGTGTGCAGATGACGCTGGCCGACCCGAACAGCAGCGCGCTGCTGGAAGAGCCCGGCGGCGGCGATGCCCTCTACGTGGTCATGCCCATGCGGCTTTGATATCACCCCGCAAGGCGGCGCCTCACAGGCGCCGTTTTTTTCACGCATTGACAGGGTGATCCCGAAATGAGCCTGACCCAGCTCAACTTTCAAGGCATTCGAAACCTGGCTGCGGTAGAGCTTGCGCCGTCGCCCCACATCAACCTGATTCACGGTGCGAACGGCAGCGGCAAGACTACCCTGCTGGAAGGCATCCACATCCTCGGTATGGGGCGCTCGTTTCGTACTCGCCAGCTCAAGCACGCCATCCAGTTTGAAGCCCCCGCCATGACGCTCTACGGCCGTCTGGCCGGTGATCCGGAGGTTGCCCTGGGGGTACGCCGTCTTCGTGCCGAGCGTGAGCTGGAGCTGCGTTTGAAGGGGCAAAAAGGCGTGCGTCTGGCAGAGCTGGTCGATGCCATGCCGCTTCAGCTCATCAATCCGGATGCCTTTCGCTTGCTGGAGGGGTCACCCGCCGGTCGGCGCGAGTTTATGGATTGGGGCGTGTTTCACGTGAAACATGATTTTTTACACGCGTGGAAACGCGCTCGCCGCGCGGTGAAACATCGGAATGCGCTGCTAAGGCGTGGTAGAATAACCGATGCGGAAATCGCGGTGTGGGAGCAAGAGCTTTGCGAGTCCGGCGAGCGAATGGATGCGCTGCGTCATACATGGTTTAGTGCCTTTTTACCCGTGTTCGAACAAACGCTTGAGCGTCTGTTGCCCATCGAAGGGCTTACCCTGCGCTATGCCCGGGGCTGGGACGTCAAACGCTCGCTTGCAGACGTACTGAAAGCCAGCCGCGCATCGGACCAGCAGATGGGCTTTACCCAGCAGGGGCCACAACGGGCGGACCTGCGAATACGGCTAGGCAAACAGCCGGCAATCGAAGTGCTTTCCAGAGGCCAGCAGAAGCTGGTGGTTAGCGCATTGAAGCTTGCCCAGGGGCGGCTTCTGGAAAGCAGCGCCAAACGGCAATGCATTTATCTGATAGACGATCTACCGGCCGAGCTCGATTTCGAACACCGCAAGCTATTTTGCGCGCTGCTCGAAGAGATGCAGTGTCAGGTATTCATCACCAGCGTCGATCCGGACGTACTCAGCGACGTGTGGCAGCCAGCGACTCAAATTCGAATGTTTCACGTGAAACACGACGAGCAGGGTCTCGGTCGGCTAGCCCCAACCGGATAGATGACACGGAACGAGACAGACTTCACGACGGAGTGGTCAATGAGCGAGCAGGCTTACGATTCATCAAGCATCAAGGTGCTCAAGGGGCTCGATGCGGTACGCAAGCGTCCGGGGATGTACATCGGCGATACAGACGATGGCACCGGGCTGCACCATATGGTTTTCGAGCTGGTGGATAACTCCATCGATGAAGCACTGGCGGGCCACTGCAGTGAAATTCGCGTGGTGATCCACCCGGACGAGTCCATCACGGTGAGCGACAACGGTCGCGGTATCCCGACCGAGCTGCACAAGGAGGAGGGCGTTTCCGCCGCCGAGGTCATCATGACCGTCCTGCACGCCGGCGGTAAGTTCGATGACAACTCCTATAAAGTCTCCGGCGGGCTTCACGGCGTTGGCGTGTCGGTGGTCAACGCGCTCTCCTCCGAGCTAAAACTCACCATTTGGCGGCAAGGCGACGTGTTCGAGCAGCACTACCAGCACGGCGTGCCTCAGGCGCCGCTGGGCGTGGTCGGTAAAACGGAGAAAAGTGGCACCAAGGTGCACTTTCGCCCGTCGCCAGACACCTTCGCCAATATCGAGTTCCACTACGACATTCTGGCCAAGCGTCTGCGCGAGCTATCGTTTTTGAACTCCGGCGTGGCGATTCGTTTGATGGACGAGCGCGATGGCCGTGAAGAGCTGTTTCACTACGAAGGCGGCTTGAAGGCGTTCGTGAATCACCTCAACAAGAACAAGTCGACGCTTAACCCGGTGTTTCATTTCAACGCGGTGCGCGACGATGGCGTCGAGGTGGAAGTGGCGATGCAGTGGAGCGACGCTTTTACCGAAAGCATCTATTGCTACACCAATAACATTCCTCAGCGCGATGGCGGTACGCACCTGGCCGGCTTTCGTGCAGCATTGACGCGCACGCTGAACCACTACATCGAAGCGGAAGGGCTTTTGAAGAAAGCCAAGGTCGCCACCTCCGGTGATGACGCCCGCGAAGGCCTCACGGCGATCATTTCCGTAAAGGTGCCGGATCCCAAGTTCTCGTCCCAGACCAAGGACAAGTTGGTCTCGAGCGAGGTCAAGACGGCCGTCGAGCAGGAGATGGGTCGGCTTCTGGCCGAGTACCTGGTCGAGAAGCCCAACGAAGCGAAAGCGATCGTCAACAAGATGCTCGACGCCGCCCGCGCTCGGGAAGCGGCGCGTAAGGCGCGCGACATGACGCGTCGCAAGGGTGCGCTGGATATTGCCGGCCTGCCGGGTAAGCTGGCGGATTGCCAGGAGAAGGACCCGAGCCAGTCCGAGCTTTACCTGGTGGAGGGCGACTCTGCCGGCGGTAGCGCCAAACAGGGGCGCGACCGCCGCACTCAGGCCATCCTGCCGCTGAAGGGCAAGATCCTGAACGTCGAAAAGGCCCGCTTTGACAAGATGCTCTCCTCTGCCGAGGTCGGCACGTTGATTACTGCGCTGGGCTGCGGGATCGGCCGCGAGGAGTTCAACCCGGACAAGCTGCGCTATCACTCGATCATCATCATGACCGATGCCGACGTCGACGGCTCGCACATCCGTACGCTGCTGTTGACGTTCTTCTTCCGCCAGATGCCGGAGCTGATCGAGCGCGGTCACGTCTTCATTGCCCAGCCACCGCTTTACAAGATCAAGCGCGGTAAGCAGGAGCTCTACCTGAAGGATGAGCAGGCGATGGTCGACTACCTGACCACCACCGCGCTCGACGGCGCCGGATTACACGTCAACGCCGACGCACCGGCGATCACCGGCTCGCAGCTCGAGTCGCTGGTGAATCAGTACCGTAACGTCATGAAGCGTATCGACCGGCTCGGTCGCGTGTTTCCCATCGAAGTACTGCGCCAGGCGGTTTACGCAAGCGCGCTGCAGGGCGAGGCGAGCCTCAAGGATCGCGTCACCATGGAGAACTGGATTGCCGAGCTGCAAACCACCATGGACGAACGTGTGGCCTACGAAGGCGGCCCGCGCTACCACTTCTACCTGAAAGAGGATAGCGAGCGCGGCCTGATGCTGCCCACGGTGTCGCTGATCGCTCACGGCGTGACCACCGAGTACGTGTGGGGGCTCGATTTCTTCGAAAGCACGGATTACCGCGCCATGACGGCATTGGGTGAAACGCTCAATAACCTGCTGGAAGAGGGCGCCTTCATCGCCCGTGGCGAGCGCCAGAAGCCGGTTCAGGACTTCTCCGAGGTGCTGGCGTGGCTGATGCACGAAGGTCAGCGTGGTCTCTCCGTGCAGCGCTACAAGGGGCTGGGCGAGATGAACCCGGATCAGCTTTGGGAAACCACCATGGATCCAGACAGCCGTCGTATGCTGCGCGTGACCATCGAGGACGCCGTCGCGGCGGACATCATGTTCAACACTCTGATGGGCGACGAAGTCGAGCCGCGCCGCGACTTTATCGAAACCAACGCGCTGGTCGCCAACCTGGACATCTGATACCACGTGTTTCACGTGAAACAGTGCAAACTAAAAACGCCGCGAAAGATCGCGGCGTTTTTATATGGGGGGATGAAGCCACGGTATATCAGTGAGCGTACTCTTTCAGCAGCCAGCGGGTAAACGCAGCGAGATCGTCAAAAACGCGCGCGTTATCGAGCCCTTCGTTCTTCTCCAGTGTTCTTTGCCCCTTCCCGGTTTTGACCAGTACCGGCTGGCTCCCCGCTGCCTCACCGGCCTGTAAATCGCGCAGGCTATCGCCCACCATCCAGCTGCCGTCGAGCGAATCCAGGTCGAGCGCGCTTTGTATTTCGAGGAGCAGCCCCGGTAGCGGCTTACGGCAGCTACAGTCGTCGGAAGGCCCGTGGGGGCAAAAAGCGATATGCGCGATCTTTCCCCCTACGTTTTCAACCAGCCGTTCGAGCTTTTCGTGCATGGCAGTGAGGGTCGCTTCATCGAAGTAGCCTCGAGCGAGGCCGGACTGGTTGGTGGCCAGCGCCACGGTATAGCCCGCGCGGGTCAGCTCGCCGACGGCGGCGATCGAAGCGGGGTAGGGCACCCACTCGTCGAGGGTTTTGATGTAATGATCGGAATCCTGGTTGATCACGCCGTCACGATCGAGGATCACCAGTTTTTTGGCAGTAAAAGGCATGTGAATACGTCTCACGCAATACGTCGCTGCAAAATGGCGAGCGATTGCAGGGTTGAATGAATTTTTCTACCGTCGCTTCCGAAGCGCTTGAACGGAATACGCTGCAGGCGAAGAAGCGGCGTCAGGGCCGCCTTGAAAGCGGTGGAGACGTCACTGCGGGTACGATTGAGCCCTTCGATCAATGCCGGGGTCAGGCGTTCACGTTGAAGCGGTGAAGTGTGCAGCTTGCCGTAGAGCGAGAAAATAAAGCAGTACCAGTCGCGTACCATACAATCGAGCGGCGTGTGTATGTCACCCGGGTCGGTCTCGAAATCGATGAAGACGATGTGGCGCCCGTTCACGACCAGGATGTTGCGCGTAAAGGCCTCGCTCAGGTAAAAGCCGCGACGATGGACATCGTTGAGCGCCTCGATGCCCAGCCGCAGAAGACGGTCGACATCTTCCGGCGACTCGGCTCGCTTCAAACAATGCAGCAGCGTCGAGGCGGGGGCTTCCGGCGTACCCGCGTCCGCCAGCAGCAGCGCCTGAGAATTAAACGCCAGCAGCCGTGGTACAGGAATGCCGGCGGCGTCGAGCGCTTCAAGGCGGGCTACTTCCGTTTGGATGCTTTTTTCACCGCCTGGATTCGGTACGGGCTTGAGCGCTTCGACCTTGAGCACGCGAGCAAACAGATTAAGCGGCGTATAGGCAAAGCGTCCGTTGCGTTTTACGGCTCGCTTGAGCCAAACCCGCTCTTCACCCAATTGATGGTAAGCCATCGAGGCGTGTTGGTGGGGGTAGGCTTGCTTTAAAAACTCGTCATACATATATGTTCTCGGTAGGCCGCGATCACCTTTACCACAATGAAAACGTCGCAGCGTAGCGCTAATGCCGGTGAGTTTAGCACGCGGTTTATAAGTGTTTCACGTGAAACACGGCGCTTGAAAAATGGGCTCAAGAGATATGGGCAATCATAAAAAAAGGGGCGCAAGGCGCCCCTCTCGACATCGCGTTTTAAGGAAGCTACTGCGGCAGTAGTGAAATATCCGCCACTTCCAAAAAGAGTGCTTGAAGGCTCGCCAGCAGCGCCAAACGGTTCTGGCGCACGCCTGAATCTTCTGCCATGACCATTACCTCGTCGAAGAACCGGTCGACCGGGGCTCTAAGCTCCGCGAGCGCGTCCAGCGCCTGCTGGTAGTGGCCTTCGGCAAACAGCGGGGCGACCCGTGTCTGGCTCTGGGTGACCGCCTCATACAGCGCGCGCTCGGCGTCTTCCTGCAGCAGCGCTTCATCGACCCGAGTGCTGCCGTCGTGCTCCTGCTTGGCGAGGATGTTGGAGACGCGCTTGTTAGCTGCGGTCAGCGCCGATGCTTCCTCGCGCTGAGTGAATGCCTTGACCGCGCGCAGGCGGCGGGCGAAGTCCAGCGGCCTGGTCACCGGGCGGGCGCGAACGGCCAGATACATCTCGGCACTGATGCCCTCGTCCTGACCCCAGGCGCGGAAGCGATCTAGCATATAGGTCAATACGTCGTCGACCAGACCGTCCTTGGCAAGCTCGCGATGCTGCTCGGCGGCCACGCTCAGAAGCTCGCGCAAATCCAGGTCGAGCTCGCCCTTGACCAGAATGTTCAGCGCGCCGATGGAGGCGCGACGCAGGGCGAACGGGTCCTTGGCGCCGGTCGGGCGCTGGCCGATGGCGAAGATGCCTACCAGCGTATCGAGGCGGTCCGCCAGCGCCAGCGCCTGGCCGGCCTGGCTTTGCGGAATATCGTCCGCGGCGAAGCGGGGCAGATACTGCTCTTCGAGCGCTTGCGCGACCTCGGCGGGCTCACCGTCCTGCTCGGCGTAGTAGCGGCCCATGATGCCCTGAAGCTCGGGGAATTCGAGCACCATTTCGGTCACCAGATCGCACTTGGCCAGCGCTACCGCGCGCTGGGCGTGGCCGGTGTCACCGCCGATTTTTTGGGCGATGTAAGTGGCGATCGCGGTGCTACGGCGCACCTTGTCGGCCAGCGTGCCGAGCTGCTGCTGGAAGACGACGCTTTCGAGCTGGGGAATGCGCGATGCGAGGCTCTGCTTGCGATCGGTGTCATAAAAGAACACCGCATCCGCCAGGCGCGGGCGAATCACCTTCTCGTTACCCGAGATGACCTGCTGCGGATCCTGGCTCTCGATGTTGGAGATGGTAATGAACAGCGGCTTGAGCGCGCCATCGTCATCCAGCAGGTGGAAGTACTTCTGGTTCGCCTTCATCGACGAAATCAGGCACTCGCCGGGCACTTTCAAAAAGCGCTCGTCGAAGGTGCCGGTCAGCGCCACCGGCCACTCGACCAGACCGCTCACTTCGACCAGAAGATCCTCGTCGATCACCGCGGTAGCGTCGTGCACTTCGGCTTCCGCCAGCACTTGCTCGCGAATACGCTCGCGGCGCCGGGTGCGATCCGCCAGCACGTAGGCGTTCTCCAACGTCTCGAGGTAGTCGTCGGCGTGCGTAAGCTGAATCGCGTCCGGGGCGTGGAAGCGGTGGCCGTAGGTCGTGCGGCTCGCCTCGAGACCCAGCGCCTCGGCGGCGATCACGTCACTACCGTAAAGCGCGAGCAGCCAGTGAACCGGGCGAGAAAATTCGATGCGCGAGCTGCCCCAGCGCATGTTCTTGGGCACCGGCAGCGCCCCCAGCGTCTTGCGCAACAGCGCCGGCAGCAGATCCTGAACGCTTTCACCGGCCTGATGCTCGCGATAGCCAAGCCAGGTGCCCTTGTCGGTTTCCAGATGAATCAGCTCGTCGACGCTGACCCCGCAGGAGCGAGCGAAGCCTTCGGCGGCCTTGGTGGGGGCGCCGTCCTTGAAGGCGGCCGCCAGCGCCGGGCCGCGCTTTTCGACTTCGCGGTCGGGCTGCTTGTCGGCGAGCCCCTCGACACGCACGGCGAGCCGGCGCGGCGTGGCGTAGGCGATCACGTTATCGAAGGCGATCTCGGCCTCACGCAGGCCTTTTTCGATACCGTCGGCGAAGGCGTCCGAGAGCGCGTCCAGCGCAGTCGGCGGAAGCTCCTCGGCACCGAGTTCGAGTAACAGCGTATCAGCGGCCATTCAGGCGTCTCCCTGGTCGTCTAGTAGTTCACGGCGAAGCGCCTCGCTTGCCATCGGAAAGCCTTCGGCCTTGCGCGACTCAAAATAAGCGTGGGCCACGTCGCGGGCCATGGTGCGCACGCGCAGAATAAAACGCTGACGTTCGGTCACCGAGATCGCGTGGCGGGCATCCAGCAGGTTGAAGGTGTGCGAGGCCTTGAGCACTTGCTCGTAGGCGGGCAGCGGCAGCTTCGCTTCCAGAAGCTTTGCGCACTCCTTCTCCTGGTGGTCGAAGTTGGCGAAGAGCTGGTCGACGTCGGCGTGCTCGAAGTTGTAGGTCGACTGCTCGCGCTCGTTTTGCAAATAAACGTCGCCGTAACTGACCTTGCTTCCATCCGGGGCGATCGCCCAGACCAGGTCATAGACGCTGTCCACGTCCTGCAGGTACATGGCGATGCGCTCGAGCCCGTAGGTGAGCTCGCCGGTTACCGGGTAGCACTCGATGCCGCCGGCCTGCTGGAAATAGGTGAACTGGGTCACTTCCATGCCGTTGAGCCACATCTCCCAGCCAAGCCCCCAGGCGCCGAGCGTCGGCGACTCCCAGTTGTCCTCGACGAAGCGCACGTCGTGCACCAGCGGGTCGAGTCCCAGGCGCTTGAGCGAGCCCAGGTACAGATCCTGGAAGTTTTTCGGCGAGGGCTTCATCACGACCTGGAACTGGTAGTAGTGCTGCAGGCGGTTCGGGTTTTCGCCGTAGCGCCCGTCGGTGGGGCGCCTGGACGGCTGTACGTACGCGGCGTTCCAGGTTTCCGGACCAATCGAGCGCAGGAAGGTGGCCGGGTGGAACGTGCCCGCACCCACTTCCATGTCCAGCGGCTGAAGAATCACGCAGCCCTGTTCCGCCCAGTACTGCTGCAGGGCAAGGATCAAGCCTTGAAAGGTCGACACATCCGGCGTCGATTGGTTCGTCGAGACACTCATCGCAAAAAGCACCATTGGCCATGAATTCAGAAGCCGTCAAGTATACAATCCCAGGCAGATGGGTTATAGGCACCAAAGCCAACCAGAGCGCTTTTCAAGGAGTTCTTATGATCGTAGTGACCGGTGGGGCCGGCTTTATCGGCGCCAATATCGTCAAGGCGCTCAACGCACGCGGGCGCACCGACATCATCGTGGTGGACGATCTGTCTGACGGCACCAAGTTCGTCAACCTGGTCGACTGCACGCTGTATGACTATCGCGACAAGGACGCCTTCCTGATGGAAGTGCAGGCATCCTTGCGCGGTGAGCCGTGTGATCTGCCTGCGATCGAGGCGATCTTTCACGAAGGCGCCTGCTCGGATACCACCGAGTGGGACGGCCAGTACATGATGGAGAACAACTTCGAGTACTCGAAGGTACTGCTCGAGTACTGCGAGCAGCACGGCATCGCCTTTTTGTACGCCTCCTCGGCGGCCACCTACGGCGGTAGCGAAGTATTCAAGGAGTCGCCCGAGTTCGAAAAGCCGCTCAACGTTTACGGCTACTCGAAGCTCTTGTTCGACCAGCACGTGCGCGCACGCATGCCGACGCTCACCACTCAGGTCGTCGGGTTTCGCTACTTCAACGTCTATGGCCCGCGTGAGCAGCATAAGGGCAAGATGGCGAGCGTGGCGTTTCACAACCACGGCCAGGTCAAAAATGGCCAGACGCTGAAGCTCTTCGGCGCATTCGACGGGTATGAGGCGGGCATGCAGAGCCGCGACTTCGTTTTCGTGGGCGACGTGGTGGACGTTAACCTGTGGTTTCTCGATCACCCCGGCGTTTCCGGCATTTTTAATCTGGGCACCGGGCGCGCCGAGCCGTTCAAGGCGATCGGCGAGGCGGTCATCGACTACTACGGCCAGGGCCAGATCGACTACATCGATTTTCCCGACGAGCTCAAGGGGCGCTACCAGAGCTACACCCGCGCGGATATATCGCGGCTTCGCGACGCCGGCTGCGACGTCGAATTCAAGACCGTGGCTCAGGGCGTGAAGGCGTACCTGGAGTGGCTCAATGGCTGACACCGCCAAGCGGCTTCTGGTCGTGGGGCCCTCCTGGGTGGGGGACATGGTGATGGCCCAGAGCCTGTTCATCGAGCTCAAGGCGCGCCATCCAGGGGCGACCTTGAGCGTGGTCGCTCCCGGGTGGTCGCAGCCGATTCTGGCGCGCATGCCCCAGGTCGACGAGGTGCTGCCTCTGGGCGTGGGTCACGGCGAGTTTGGCCTCAAAAGCCGCCGCGAGCTGGCCGCGCGCTTGAAAGGCCGGTTCGATATGGCCATCGTGCTGCCGCGCTCCTGGAAGGCGGCGCTGGTGCCGTTTCTGGCGCGCATTCCAACGCGGGTCGGTTTTCTCGGCGAGTACCGCTACGGGCTGTTGACCGAGGCGCGAAAGCTCGACAAGCGCGTGCTCGACCAGACCGTGAAGCGCTTCGTCTCGCTGGGTGTCTCCAGGGATGAAGCGCGGCGCGGCGATTTTCCCATCACCCCGCCCCGCCTTTCGGTGGATCACGACAACCTGGTGAATCTGCGCCTGAAGCTTGCGCTGTCGTCGCGCCCGGCGATCGGCATGATGCCCGGCGCGGAGTATGGCCCGGCCAAGCAGTGGCCGCCTGAGTACTTTCATGGGCTGGCCAAACGGCTGGTGGAGGAGGGGTTCGAGGTGCGTATTTTCGGCGGGCCGAAGGATCACGCGGTGGGGGAGGTAATCAGCGCAGGGCTTGGCCACGTTCACAACCTGTGCGGGCAGACCGCGCTCGCCGATGCGGTGGATTTGCTCGCTGACTGCCGCCAGGTGGTCACCAACGACTCGGGGCTTATGCACGTGGCCGCGGCGGTGGGGGTGTCGATCCACGCGATCTATGGCTCGTCGTCGCCGCGCTATACCCCGCCGCTGACCGACAGCGCCACGGTGCACTACCTGGGCCTTTCGTGCTCGCCCTGTTTCAAGCGGGTCTGCCCGCTGGGGCATACCAACTGTTTGAACCAGCTGACCGAGGCGAGCGTTTTCGAGGCCGTGGGCGCGGTGCAGTCCGGCACGCCCGGCGTGATCGTCAGCGGCTGACATTCTCCACTTCCAGCGGGGCGTCGGACGGCGTTTCGACGACCTGCTCGGCGGGGGAGGGCGTCGCGTTCTGGCGCTGCGGGGCAAGGCCCTCCCACAGCCGGTGCTGCAGCGCGGTTTCCTCGCGCAGCCGCTCGTTGAGCACGTCGAGCCCGTGCGTCTCGGTAAGCGTCGAGCGGTCGCCAAGAAGCGATACTCCAAGCCCCGCGCGGTGCTCATCCAGCGTCATACCCATCGCCTCCAGAAGCGTCGGGAAAACGTCGAGCATGGTGGCGTTTCGCCGGATACGCCGGGGCTCTAGCCCGTCACCGAGCATGATCAGGGTATTGTCGCGGTCGAGCGCGGTGAGCTGGTCCCACACCGGCACGCGCATGGTCAAATGATCGCTCTGGAGCACGACGAGCGTATTGTCCAAAAGGCCCTCGGCTTCGAGGCGCTCGATCAAATCCCGCGCCTGCCAGGCGGAGCACTTCACCGAGAAGAGAATGTCCTGGCCGTCGAAGTCGCCCTGGCGGTCGATGCAGGTTTGCGACGGAAATCCGTGGGGGGAGTGGCCAGCCAGGCTCAGGTTGACCACCGCCCAGGGGCCGTCGTCCTCATTTTCGAGCCGTCGAATCTCGCGCTCGGTTTCGCTGTAGAGGGTGTCGTCATAAACGCCCCAGCTGTTGACGTACTGCTGGTCGTCGAGCTTGGCGAGCCAGTCCTCCTTGCCCTTGACCGTTTGGAACTGGTGGCCGTTGTAGAAAAGCCCCTTGCCGGCAAACTGCGAGCTGGCCCCGCCCAGGTAGCTCAGCCGGTAGCCCTGGCCTGCCAGCACGTCGCCCAGGCAGTTCACCCCGGGCACCACCTGCGTGAGCGGCTCGAACTGGGTGTCGTGTAAAAGCCCCGCCGGCATCAGCGGCACGCCGCACTGGCTTGCGATCATGCCGGCCATGGTCCAGCCGGTGTTGTCCATCTGGCGCACGCCTTCGAACACCCAGCCGCGCTCGCCCAGCGCCTCCAGGTCGGCGTAGGCGTCGCCGAAGATGTCGCTTGAGTAGGTACGCTCCAGGCTCTCCAGGTACATCAGTAGCAAATTGGGCGGGTCGTCGGAGCGCATTGCGGTGGGCGGGGCCACGTAGCGCCGGTCGAGCCACTCACCGTCGTCGGTGACGATTGCTGCGCTGCGCTGACCGAGGCCATAAAGCAGCGGGTTGATGGCCAACAGCGCCAGCGCGAAAAAGCGCTCCGTCAGCCGCCAGCGCGGGTCTCGACGGGCCATCCACGTGATCGAAATTAACAGCGCGAGCATGGTCAGCACGTAGAGCGCGGCGATGACCATCTTGCCCCCACCGCCGTGGTCGGTCATGCCCGCCTGCAGATGGAAAAACACCGCGCCGAGATCCACATTGCCGAAGCTGTCGGCGAGATACACGTAGATACCCAGAAGACTCAAGGGCACGAGCGACCAGGGCCATACCGGTTTGTAGCGCTCGCGTTGGGGTGCGCCCCAGCGAAGCTTGAGCCCCAGGGTGAGCCAAAGCGCTGCGATGGGGAAAAGTGTCCACCAGGGCAGGCGGGTGACCACCGTCACGGCGTAGCCAAGGCTTGCGCCAACGATCAAAAGCGGCAGCCAAGGGGTGAGTCGATAGCTCCTTATCAACGCCATGCCATATCCCTTTCCATCCTTAACCAAATGAGTATGCTAGCTTACCAAATGTGTCGTGCGCGGGTGGCAGATTCCCGTCCGGGTAATGATGAATGAGTCCAACGAAGGCGGCCGGGTCGCGGCCTTCGAACGCACAAGGGTAATTTGTGGCCATTTCCGCCGTACTGATCGTCAAAAACGAAGCGCACCACCTGCGCGCCTGCCTGGAAACCCTCACCTTCGTCGACGACATCGCCGTGCTCGACGCCGGAAGCCAGGACGAAACGCTCGCCATCGCCCGGGAGTTCACCGACAACGTCAGCGTTGAGGCCGACTGGCAGGGTTTTGGCGTTCAGCGCCAGCGCGCCGAGGCCCTGGCCCGCGGTGACTGGATTTTGATGATCGATGCCGACGAGCGCGTTACCGACGAGCTCAGAGAGAGCATCCTGAAAGCGGTCGAAAACGGGCCCGCGGTATATAGTCTGCCCAGGCTCTCCTGGTGCTTTGGCCGCTTCATCCGCCACTCCGGCTGGTACCCGGATCGGGTGCTGCGCCTTTATCCCAAGGGGGAAGCTTCCTATAACGCCGCGCTGGTGCACGAAAAGCTCGTCGTGCCGGATTCGCTCAAGATACTTCCCTTGGGCGGTGATCTTTTGCACTACACCTACCGCGACGTGCGCCACTACCTGGAAAAGTCCGCCCACTACGCCGATGCCTGGGCCGAACAGCGCGCCGCCCGGGGCAAGAGCGCCTCCCTCGGCCAGGGGTTGATGCATGGGCTGGGCTGTTTTCTCAAGATGTATCTGCTCAAGGCGGGCTTTCGCGACGGCGCACAGGGGCTACTGCTCGCCATTCTCTCCGCCCACTCCACCTTCAACAAGTACGCCGCGCTCTGGGTGCGCAGCAAGCAGGGTGTCGAGAAGCGCTGATATCTCGCCGGCGGCGGCGTCGAGTTCGATGGCCGTCATCTCCTGCTCGCCGGCGCTCGACGGCGGACTGAACGCCAAGCGCTTGTCGGCGTCGTTGCAGGTTTGCCAGCGAAGCGGCGTGGCCGAGCGCCTGGCCGGATAGAAGCCGGCGGTGGCGATGTTCAGACACCCGGCAATGTGCAGCGGCCCGGTAGAGCCGGCGATCAAGAGATCCGCTCCGGCAAGCTGATAGGCGAACGCCTCGACGCCCGCGCTCGGCGCCAGACGGCTGACCGCGATACCCTGCGCGCCCAGCGCCTGGATCAGGGCGTCAGCCTGTGCCTCTTCCCCCGGCCCCGCACTGACCCACCAGGCGGGCGCCGCTTGCGTTTGCGCGTTCACCTTCACGATCAGCGCGGCGTACTGCTCGAGCGAGAGATTCACCGCTGAGCCGCCGCTGCCCGGGTGCACCACCACCGCACAGGAGGACTCGCCCGTCATCAGTGCCTGGCGCTGGCGTGCGACCACCTCGCGCTCCAGCGGCCAGAAAGGCGGTGCGGGCAGGTGGGTGAGCTTGAGCGAGAGCCGCGCGAGAAGGCGACAGGCGAGATCCACGTTGTACTGATACTCGGGCTTTTCTGAGCGCGAGCGGCGCTGGGTCACCCGCGCGTTGTAGAACATCTGGGCCCACTTGGTCGCGGGCGCCAAACGTAGCGGTATGCCCGCCCGCCAGCCAAGAAGGCCAACACGCGGCGTCGAGAAAAGCGTCAGCAGGGCATCGAAGCGGGCGGCCTTGACCGTATCGAGCAGCGCCTTTTGCGCGCGCTTGCCACCACGCTTGCCCGGGTCGACGATCACCTCGTCCACCCAGGGGCAGGCGCGGGCCAACGCCTCGGTGTAGGCCGGTACCAGCACGCTGACGTGTGGTGTCGGCGAGGCGCTTTTCAGGCAGGCAAGCGCCGGCCAGGCCAGCATGAAATCCCCGATTTTGTCGTTACGCACGACCAGCACTTTCTGCGCCATGGTGAATACCCCGTTAATTGCAGCCTGTATACTACAAGACAACCGAGAACTTGTTGAACGGCGCAGAGAAGGCGGGGCGTAATGGCCAAGGGTTTAGAAACTGACGGTGTAGAAGCTGGCGGTGCAAACACAGAGGGCGACCACCCGGCGGGTGGAAAAGCGGCGAAGGTGCTACAGCTTTGCATGTCGGATGGTAAGGGCGGCATGGAGCTCTACGTCGACCGGGTCATCGAGGATCTGCACGCAGAAGGGGTCGAGGTCATCGGCATCTGCCTGCTCCAGACCCGTATCGAAACCTACTTCCAGCGACACGGCGTGGCCTTCAAGGCGTTTTCGAGCAACCTGGATGCGCTGAAAAGTGTCTGGCGTATCCGCCGCTGGCTGATCGATGAAAACGTACGCATCGTCCACTGTCACAAGTCGAGCGACTTGCGCCTGACCGCGCTTTTGAAGCTGCTGCTGCCGAACCTTCGCGTGCTCTATACCGACCACGTGGGCGGCCAGCGCGCCAAGAAAAGCCCCTATCACCGCTTCGCCTATCGAAACGTCGACTACGTGCTCTCCATCAGTCAGGCAACCTACGCACGCAACGTCAACAACCTGCCGGTGCCGCGCGAGCGCGTGATCTGCCTGCCCCACGGCGTCAATATCGATACCTATCACCCGGTAACGGATAGGGCGAGCATCGCCGCCAAACGCGCCGAACTCGGCATTCCCGAATCAGCGGTGGCGATCGGGCTGCCCGGGCGGGTGACGCCAGGCAAGGGGCAGGACGTGTGGGTGAAGGCGCTTTTGGCGCTACCCCAGGAGCTCGACTTCTTCGCGGTCTCGATTGGCGGGACCGACTACGCCTCCGGCGGCACCGAGGAGTTCTATCAAACGCTCGTGGAGCTGATCGACGGCACACCGCTTGCCGACAAAATCCGCTTTTTAGGCCACCGCTCGGATCTCACCGAGATCCTGCCGGTGCTCGATCTGGTGTGCATTCCCTCGGAAAACGAGGCGTTTGGCCTGACGATCATCGAGTCCATGGCGTGCGCCATGCCGATCATCGGCTCCAATACCGGCTCGCTGCCCGAACTCGTCGACAAGGATTCGGGCGTGCTGGTGGGGCCTTTCGATGTCGACGCCTGGCAACGCGCCATGGCCGCGCTCATTGAAGACGATGCGCGCCGCCGGGCGATGGGGGCGGCGGCGCGTACACGGGTCGAGCGCCACTTCAGCAACAGGCAGCACGTCAAACGCTTGATGGGCTACTACGACGCGCTGGCGTAGCCCGCCGAAATCGCCGCCAGAACGGCGTCGGTCGCTGCGCTGAATTTGGCCACCGAGCGCGCCAGCCGTTCGAGATTGTCCGTCTGCCACCTGCCCGGCTGGCGAAACCGGCAGCGGTCGAAGTCGATCAGCCAGGGCGTATTCTCGTCGTCGATCAGGATGTTACGAGCGTTGAGGTCGACGTGGTCGAGCCCGCTCTTGTGAAAGCGCGCGATCATCTCACCCACCCGTTCGAGCAGGGCTTCATCGACGCTTTCCTCGGACAGGCGCGACGCCAGCGCCCGGGCGCCTTCGATGCGCACGGTGATCAGCGCGGCCTGGTAGACGAGACCTTCGCGCTTCACCCCGGCGGCCACCGGGCGGGGCACCGGTAGGCCCTGATCATAAAGCGCGGCGGTCAGGCGCAGTTCACGAAAGGCGCGGGTGCGCTCGACGCCGAGCCACAGGTAGCGCTTTTGGCACAGATGGGCGACGAGCCCGCCGCGCCGGTAAGGGCGCAGCACCCACTGCTCGTTGCCGCGGTCGATGAACAGGCTTTCGCCGCGCCCCGGCGCCTCGCCGGTGACCAGCCCCGCCCGGCGCCACGCTTGCCCGTCGAAGAGCGCGGGCCCGGGTTGGTGTGGCGCCGCATCGTCACTTAAACTGTCCACATCGTGTAGAATCAGCCAATTTTTTTGCCGGAGTGCCGCTAAGCGCATGAAGCCCTCTCTGCCCAAGGATCCTCGTCATATTGCCATCCTGCGCCTTTCCGCGCTGGGCGACGTGTGCAATCTCGTGCCCACGGTGCGCGCGCTGCAGCGCCAATGGCCAAAGGCGCGCATTACCTGGATCATCGGTAAAGGCGAGCACAGTCTACTGGCGGGCCTGTCCGGGGTCGAGTTCGTCGTCTTCGACAAGGCCACGGGCCTGGCCGGCATGCGCCGGATCTGGCGCGAGCTCGCCGATACGCGTTTCGATGTGCTTTTGCACATGCAGCAGGCGATTCGCGCAAGCGTGTTGTCGCTCGGGCTCAAGGCGAAGGTCCGCGTGGGCTTTGACAAGGCCCGCGCCAAGGATTTCCAGCACTGGTTCACCCAGCGCCAGATCACACCTCGCAACAACCCTCACGTGCTCGAATCCTTCATGGATTTCGCCCGCCTGCTCGGCGTCAGTGACGACCGCCTGACGTGGGATCTGGCCATCCCCGACACCGCCTACCAGGAGGCGCGGGCGCTGGCGGGCGAGGCGCCCTATATCGTCATCAACCCGTGCAGCAACCCGCGGCTGCGCAATTTTCGCAACTGGTCGGTGAAAGGGTATGCCAGCGTCATCGAGCACGCCTTTACCCACCACGGCTTGAAAAGCGTGCTGACTGGCGGCGGCAGCGCCGCCGAGCGTGAAATGGGGGATGCGATCGAGGCGCTCTGCCAGCCCGGCAGCGTCGTCAACGCGATCGGCGGCACCTCCTTGAAAGGGGTGCTGGCGCTGATCGATGAGGCGCGCGCGGTGATCGCCCCGGACACGGGCCCGGCGCACATGGGTAACGCCTTGGGCACGCCGACCCTCGGGCTCTACGCCACGACCAATCCGCAGCGCGCCGCGCCCTATTTGTGGCGCGATTTCGCCGTCAACGCCTACCCCCAGGCGGTGCGTACCTATCTGAATAAATCGGTGGGAGAGGTGAGCTGGGGTCAGCGCGTGCGTCACGCCGACGCCATGGACCTGATCAGAACCGACGAGGTTATCGAAAAGCTCGACGCGCTGCTCGAGCACACCCGACCCACCACCACGGGGCCTACCAATGAAAGTTGATCTCAACGCGCTTGCCCGCGCCCGCGTGCTGGTCGTGGGCGACGTCATGCTCGACCGCTACTGGCACGGCAGCACCTCGCGTATCTCGCCGGAGGCGCCGGTGCCGGTGGTCCGCGTGGACGGCGCCGACGACCGCCCGGGCGGGGCGGCCAACGTCGCGCTCAACGTCGCCTCGCTCGGCGCCCAGGTGTCGCTTGCCGGCGTCGTGGGCCGCGACGAGCACGCCATTTTGCTCCGCAATGCGTTGTCTGACGCTGGTGTGAGCACTCACTTCCAGGTAAGCGAGGCGCTTCCCACCATCACCAAGCTGCGCGTCATGAGCCGCAACCAGCAGCTCATTCGCCTCGATTTCGAACAAACGCTGGCCGGTACCGACACCGACGAGCTGCTTGGGCGGGTGGAGGCGGCGCTGGCGGATGTCGACGTGATGATCCTCTCGGACTACGGCAAGGGTACGCTCAACCAAGTCGAGCGGCTGATCCAGATGGCCAACCGGTTGGGCAAGACGGTGCTGATCGACCCCAAGGGGGTCGATTTCACCAAATACCGCGGGGCGAGTCTGATCACGCCCAACCTGGGCGAGTTTGAGGCGGTGGCCGGGGTGTGCGATTCGGATGAAGCGCTGGAGCGCCGGGGCGAAGCGCTGCGCGCCGAGCTCGAACTCGAGGCGCTGCTGATCACCCGCAGTGAAAAGGGCATGACGCTGATTCGCCGCGACCAAGCGCCTCTGCACCTGCCCACCCGGGCGCAGGAGGTGTTCGATGTGACCGGCGCCGGCGACACCGTGATCGCGCTTTTAGGGCTGGCGCTGGCGGCGGGCAGTACACTTCCGGACGCGATGATGCTGGCCAACCTGGGCGCGGGGCTCGTCGTCGCCAAGCCCGGCACCGCCACGCTCAGCGTCGAGGAGCTTTCGCGCGCCCACTACGGCGACCGGCCCGCCGAGTTCGGTGTGACCGACAAGACGGCGCTTTGCGAGGCCGTACGCGCCGCCCACGGCCGCGGCGAGCGAGTGGTGATGACCAACGGCTGCTTCGATATTCTGCACGCCGGCCACGTCAGCTACCTGGAACAGGCCAAGCGGCTGGGTGACCGGCTGATCGTTGCGGTCAACGACGACGCCTCCATTCGCCGTTTGAAAGGCGAGAAGCGCCCGATCAATCCGCTCGAGCGGCGCATGCAGGTGCTGGCCGGGCTCGGCGCGGTGGACTGGGTAGTGCCCTTTAGCGAGGACACCCCGCAGGCGCTGATCGAGGAGGTGCTGCCGGACATTCTGGTCAAGGGCGGCGACTACCGCGTGGACGAGATCGCCGGCCATCAGGCGGTGCTGGCCAACGACGGCGAAGTGAAAGTGCTCGGCTTCGAGGACGGCGTCTCCACCTCCGCCATGATCGACACCATCCTCGAGCGCGAGCGCTGATGCACGCGCCGCCGACCGAGTCCGGCGCCCGTCAGCGGCTGGCGCGGGGGCTGTATTCGGCGGCGCTCTACGCGCTCTCTCCGCTGATTTTTCGGCGTATCTGGCGTGAGCAAGTGCCCACTCACCCGCGCCGCCAGCGCCTGGGCTTTGGCCTGGGCGTGCTCCCGCCCGCCCCCAGGATCTGGCTGCACTGCGCCTCCGTTGGCGAGGTGCGCGCCGCAAAAGCCTTGATCGAGGCGCTGCTGGCGCGCTACCCGCGCCACAGCCTTTTGATCACCACCATGACTGCGACCGGCGCCGGCCAGGTACAGGCGCTGATCGATGCTCAAACCGAGACAATGCGGCCGCGCCTGGCGCACCGCTTCCTGCCGCTGGATTTTCCCGGCGCGGCGCGGCGCTTTGTCGCCCGCGTGAAGCCGGCGATGGCGCTGATGTTCGAAACCGAGCTCTGGCCGAACCTGCTGCACGCCTGCGCCCGGCGCGGCGTGCCGGTGGCGGTGGTCAACGGGCGCCTCTCCGAGCGAGCGTTTTCGCGCTATCGCCGCATTCGCCCGCTGATGACCGCTGCCCTTGCTAACGTCGACTGGCTGGCGGCGAAGTCCGTCGCCGATGCCCACCGCTTCCAGGCCCTGGGCGCACCCAGGCGCGTCAGCGTGATCGGCTCGCTCAAGTTCGACGTGGCCGTCAGCGATAGCCGTCTTGAAGAGAGTAAGCGCTCACTACTTGGCAAGAGCGACCGCCCGGTATGGGTGGCGGGCTCGACCCGGGACGGCGAGGAGGCGCTCATCCTGAGCGCCCACCGGGCGCTGCGCCAGCGCTTTCCACAGGCGCTTTTGATTCTTGTGCCGCGCCACCCTCAGCGCTTTGATGAGGTCGGCGCGCTTTGCGAGCGAGAAGGCTGGATGACGGCGCGGCGAAGCGAGAACGCCGCTGTTGCTGATGACGTCGCGGTCTATCTGGGCGATACGTTGGGCGAGCTCGCCACCCTTTACGCGGCGGGGGACGTGGCGTTCGTGGGCGGCTCGCTGGTAAAGCTTGGCGGGCACAACGTACTCGAACCCGCCGCCCTGGGCCGGCCCGTGCTCTGCGGGCCGTCGCTCGAGAACTTCATCGACGTGGCCGAGCCGCTTTTGCAGGCGGGGGCGCTCGAGCAGGTCGAGACGCCGGCGGCGTTGGCATCGGCGGTCGCGGCGCTGCTAAACGATCCCGCGCTGGCCAACGCGCGGGGCCAGGCCGGCGTTGAGGTCATTCGCAACCATCAGGGGGCGCTGTCGCGCACGTTAAAGGGGCTCGACGCGCTGCTTTCCCAGGATGGTGAAGGCCCGGTGAGTTAGCGCTCGCTTCGCTCGACGCCCTTGTCGGTGCCCAGCAGCAGCACGTCGGCGCCGCGAGCGGCGAACAAGCCGTTGGTAACCACGCCGACGATGGCGTTCAGGCGCGCTTCCATCGCGACCGGGTCGTCGATCGCCAGATCATAGCCATCGATGATCTGGTTGCCGTTATCGGTCACCACGCCCTGACGATACACCGGGTCGAAGCCCAGTTTGACGAGTTCCCGAGCGACGTACGAGCGCGCCATGGGGATCACCTCGATGGGGAGCGGAAAGCGCCCCAGCGTCTCGACGCGTTTGGAGCCGTCGGCGATGCAAATGAAGCGCTCGGCGCAGGCGGCCACGATCTTTTCACGCGTCAGCGCCGCACCGCCGCCCTTGATCATGTGAAAGTGAGCGTTCACTTCGTCGGCGCCGTCGATATAAAAGGGCACCGATCCCACTTCGTTGAGTTCGAATACCTCGATACCGAGCGCCTCGAGGCGCGCTTTCGAGGCGTCCGAGCTTGCCACCGCCCCCTTGAAGCGATCACGCAGCGGTTTCAAGCGGTCGATGAAAAGATTCGCCGTCGAGCCGGTACCGATCCCCAGCACGGTGTTGGCTTCGAGGTGCGGGGTGATTTCGTCGATGGCGGCATCGGCGACGGCGGCTTTGAGTTCGTCCTGGGTCATGAAAGGCTCCGGGCAGTGATAGGCGGCGCCAGTATAGCGTTTCTGGCGCGATCTGTTGATGCGCGCCTATAACGCTGGACGCGACCAGGTGCGATCTGCTACCAATAAAGGCTTTTCTCTCGGCCCCTGGGCCTTTTTACCGTCTGGATATCCGCATGCTCGAAGCTACCGTCAAAAAGATCCTCCAGGCCCGCGTGTATGAAGCGGCCTGCGAGACCCCCATTTCACCCGCCCCCTTTTTGTCGCGTCGCTTTCACAACCAGATTCTGATCAAGCGCGAGGACCTGCAGCCGGTTTACTCGTTCAAGATTCGCGGCGCCTACAACAAAATGGCTCAGCTTTCCGAGGAGCAGAAAGCAAAAGGCGTGATCGCCGCCTCTGCCGGCAACCACGCTCAGGGGCTGGCCATGGCGGCGAAGCTGATGGGGGTGAAGGCGACCATCGTGATGCCGCGTAGTACCCCGGAGATCAAGGTGCAGGGCGTGCGCTCGCGCGGGGCGCGCGTGGTGCTCAAGGGCGACGCCTTTTCTGACGCCGCCGCCCACGCCCAGGAATTGATCGCCGAGCACGGCTACACCTACATTCCGCCCTTCGATGATATCGACGTGGTGGCGGGCCAGGGCACCATTGGTGTGGAGATTCTGCGCCAGCATAGCGGCCGCCTCGATGCGATCTTCGTGCCTGTCGGCGGCGGCGGGCTGATTGCGGGCGTGGCCGCTTATGTTAAGTACCTGCGCCCGGATATCAAGGTGATCGGCGTCGAGGCCGAAGACAGCGCCTGCCTCAAGGCGGCGCTGGCCGCCGGCGAGCGCGTGGTGCTCGACCAGGTCGGCACCTTCGCCGAGGGCGTGGCGGTGTCGCAGATCGGTGAGGTGCCCTTCAATCTGGCCAAAACGCTGATCGACGACGTCATCACGGTCAACTCCGACGAGATCTGCGCGGCGGTGAAGGATATCTTCGAGGATACCCGGGCGGTATCGGAAACCTCCGGAGCGCTGTCGCTGGCCGGCTTGAAAAAGTACATTCAGCAAACCGGCGCCGAAGGGCAGACGCTTTTGTGCATCAACTCCGGCGCCAACACCAATTTCGACCGGCTGCAGCATATTGCCGAGCGCACCCAGCTTGGCGAGCAGCGTGAAGCGATTCTCGCCGTGACCATTCCCGAGAAGCCCGGCAGCTTCAAGAAATTCTGTCAGACGCTTGGCCGGCGCATGGTCACCGAGTTCAGCTACCGCTACGCCGACGACAGCGATGCCCACATCTTCGTTGGCGTACAGATCAAACCCGGCGGCGAGGACCGCCGCGCCGTCATCGACCGGCTGGTTGAAGGCGGCTACCCGGTGGAGGACCTGACCGATAACGAGCTCGCCAAGCTGCACATTCGCCACCTGAGCGGCGGACGCCCCAGCGAGCGCTTTGAGGAAGAGCTCTACCGTTTCGAATTTCCCGAGCGCCCGGGCGCTTTGATGAATTTTCTCACCCAGCTGCCTCACGACTGGAATATTTCGCTGTTTCACTATCGCAACCACGGCGCCGCCTATGGGCGTGTGCTGGTCGGTATGCAGGTGCCCGCCGATGACCGCACCCACGTGGCCGAGTATCTCGACGCCATCGGCTACCGCTACTGGCAGGAGAGCGACAACCCGGCCTACAAGCTCTTCATGGCCTGAGTTTGTTAGCACTCACTAACCTTCTGCTCCACGCCGTTCGCGTTATTCTGGTGCATGAAAATGCTGGGGGGTGATCAAAAAAGTGGGACGTAGGCTATTGTCAACGCCCCGCCATTGGCCCTATAGTCGACTTCGAAAATTAGTCAAGCCAGCCATCCTTGAAACCACCTATTGATGACTGGCTTTAGGGCATCGGTCATCATAAAAACGTTGGAGACAAGGCATGCGGCGTAGGAAGCCTGACGTAGTAATGGCGTTGACGGTCGTCTTTTTGTTGGGGGTACTGGTCACCGGATACGCACAGGCGCTGGCAGGAAGTTGATCGTTGCAAGGGCGGCGCTTTCAGCGCTGACCTCGATATAAAAAAAGGGCCGATCGCTATCGGCCCTTTTTTTGTGGCGCTCATTAGGCGTTCAGCCATTACCGCGGCGAACGATCCCCTGATCGCTCACCACCGCATCCAGCGGAATATCCCAGGGCTCGAGTTCGAGTTTATTCACCTGCTGGCAGGCGTGGGCCACGCCGATCAGCGCGGGTTTGGGGCCCGGGCGGCGCATGAAAGCGAGCGTGCGATCATAAAAGCCGCCACCCATGCCCATCCGGTTGGCCTCTCCATCGAAGCCGACCAGCGGCACGATCAGCGTATCCAGCGCCCAGGCGGGAATCCGGTTTTGTCGCCGCGCGCCAAAGCGCGTGCAGGGCTCAGAAATGCCGAAGCGGTTTTCGACCATGGGGGTGTCGTCGTCAAAGCGCACGAACCAGAGCGCGTTGTGGCTCAAGGGGCGCAGTACCGGCAGATAAACCGTTACCCGGCGCTGTTGCAACCAGCCAAGGAGCGGAGTCGGGTCGATTTCGCCGCCGACCGGCAGATAAAGGCTTACGCGCCTGGCGCGCTGAATCTCGGGAAGGGTGTTGAGACGCTGACAAAGCGAGGTCGCCGCCGTTTGCTGCTCGGCATCGCTCAAGGCACGGCGCCTTCGGCGAAGCTCGCGGCGCAGGGCGCGTTTGTCGAGGTGGTCGGTATCGGTAACGGAAGGATCGAGCATGGTGTTCCCCAGAGTGCCGCTGTCGTTCTGGCCCTGAACCTACTGGTTCAGAGTGGGTGGCCGCAGCCAAACCGTCAGGCTTTCCGACGCACGGACATGCACACGGGTCTGGCTAGCATTTGGCCCCCTGGGTACTGCGCATAGGCTCGAGGGACTATAACGACTGGCGCACACTCCAGAGAACCGCTTTATCTTAACAGAGCGAGCGCCGATGCCATAGGTTTGGGCCCGGTTTGTGCGAAGGCGTCAGGATTTTTCGACGGGGCGGGCTTTTTGCAGCGCTTTTTCCAGCCGGTCGTGCAGCCGATTAAGGCTCGCCTCGCCGGCGCGGTGCTCGTCGAGCGCCTCTAAAAGCTCGTGGGTGATGTTCAACGCCGCCATGATGGCGATGCGCTCGCTGCCCAGCACGCTGCTTTGCGCATGAATGCCCTGCATGGCGCGGTCCAGATAGCGAGCGGCGCGTTCAAGCTTGGCCTGCTCGCCGGTATCGCAGGCGATCATGTAGCCGCGACCCAGCAGGGTAATTTCTTTGGTTGGCCGCTTGGCGTTACTCATCGAAGACTCCGGCACGGGCACGTCAGGGCCCGAATGCGTTAACATCACGGTATAGAAAGGAGGGGCGGCGTTCACTATAAGAGAGCGGCTTGCGCGGGGTCAACGCGCTTTCCCGCCGAGGCGCCGCCCATCGATCCTCCTTCGCTTTTTCGATACCCCTTCGTTCACTGCCCAAAGCGAGAGCCCCCATGTCCCTCATCGAGCAGCGCCAGGACTTTTCCGACGTGGCCGACGTCTTTCTTCTTCACGGCAGCATGCAGTCGCCTGCCTTTCTCGACGGCCGGCTCTGCGCGCTTCTAGCCCTTCGTGACGTCACCGCCGAAAGCTGGCTCGAGGAAGTCTGTATGAGCCTGGGCGTCGAGCAGCCCAGGGATCCACAGAGCGCCGAGCGCCTGCTCGGCTGGCGCCGGCAAACCCTGGACGCGCTCAGCGCCAACGACTTGAACTACGCCCCGCTGCTGCCCGACGAGCTCTTCTCGCTCGGCGAGCAGGCTCAGGCACTCAAGGAGTGGGCGCTGGGCTTTACCGAGGTCATCGAGGAGGTCGCCGACGAGGCGCTGAAAAAGCGCTGGTCGCAGCCGCTCAAGGAAGCCATCGACGATCTTGCAAGCTTTGGCCAGATCGAGACCGACATCGACGACAGCCCGGAAAACGAGAACGACCTGTTCGCGCTCTCCGAGCACGCGCGCATGGCCGCGATGCTGCTCTACACCGAGCAGCACCCGGGCCAACCCCAGGTCGAGCAGACCGACGCCCCGGTCCACTGAGTTTTTCCGGCCGTTCAAAGGAGCTTCAATGTCATTCGATACGCTTTCGCGCCCCGCCGCGATCACCCTTGACGAGTACCGCGCCCGCCGTGAGGCGCTGATGGCGAAATTACCCGACGGCGCAGCGCTGATCGTGCCCGGCGCTTCGCTCACGACTCGCTCGAACGACAGCGAGTATCCGTTTCGCCAGCAAAGCGATTTTTTTTATCTGACCGGCATCAACGAGCCCGACGCGCTGCTTCTGCTGCTGCCCGGCCGTGAAGCGGGTCAAAGCGTCGTGTTTTGTCAGGATCGCGACCCAACGATGGAGGCCTGGACCGGGCGGCGGCTGGGCGCCGAGGGCGTCATGGCCGAGCACGGTATCGACCAGGCGTTTGAAAACGCCGAGCGCGACGACTTCCTGCTGGCAATGCTCGAAAGCCGCACGCTGCTCTACGCACCGCTGGATCACCCCGAGGCTCAGGCCATTGCCGAAGAGGCACTTGCCCAGGCCCAAAAAGGCCAGCGCCGCGGCAAGCCGATGCTCAAGGGCTGGCTCGACAGCCGCGAGCTGATCCACGAGCTGCGGCTGATCAAAAGCCCGGCGGAGCTTGCGCTTTTACGCCACGCCTGTCGCATTTCCGCTCGCGCGCACTGTCGCGCGATGCGCACCTGCGCCCCCGGGCTCTTCGAGTACCAGCTGCAGGCCGAACTCGAGCACGAATTTCTCTGGCACGGCGGCAGCGGTCCCGCCTACAGCACCATTGTGGGCGGCGGCGCGAACGCCTGCGTGCTGCACTATATTGAAAACGCCGACGCACTCGAGAAGAACGCGCTGGTACTGATCGACGCCGGCGCCGAGTTCGATCTTTACGCCGGCGACATCACCCGCACGTTCCCGGTCAGCGGCCGTTTCAGCGAGGCCCAGCGCGCGCTTTACGAGGTGGTGTTGGGGGCCCAGCAGCGCGCCGTCGCTGCCGTGGCGCCCGGCGCCACGCTTGCCGATATCCACGCGGGTGTCGTCGAAGATCTCACCCGCGGGCTGATCGAGCTGGGGCTTCTGGACGGTGAAGTGCAGGCGCGTATCGACGATGAAAGCTACCGGCGCTTCTATTTACACTCCACGTCCCACTGGCTTGGCCTCGACGTTCATGACGTCGGTACCTATCGGCTCGACGAGCAGACGCCGCGCCCGCTCGAGCCCGGCATGGTCGTGACCGTCGAGCCCGGCCTCTATATTCCCAGTGAGGACGATCTGCCCGCCGCCTACCGCGGCATCGGCATTCGTATCGAGGACAACGTGGCCGTCAATGAGAAGGGCGGTGAAATATTGACCAGTGACGTTCCCAAGCGGATAGACGAAATCGAAGCGCTGATGGCTAAAAATTAATCAGTTTTAACATGCCAAAAATACCATTATGTAAAGGATTACGAAATTACATTTAATCACGGAGGCTTTCGATGCCCGCGAATGTGCCGGAAAATGTATTAAAAACGGCTGCTTACGATATCGTGATCGTGGGGGGCGGGCTGGTGGGGGCAAGCCTTGGCTGCGCGCTGGCGCCGCTGATCGAACGCTTTGCCCTGCGGGTGGCGATCGTGGAGGCCGCGGCGGTGCCGAAAGCCGATGAGCTCACCTGGCAGCCGAGCTTCGACGCCCGCGCCAGCGCCATCGCCGCGGGTTCCGCCCAGCGCTTTCGCGAGCTCGATGTCTGGCCGGCGATGCAGCGCGAAGCCTCACCGATTTCGCGCATTCATATCAGCGAGCGCGGTCGCCTGGGCGCCACTCGCCTGTCCGCCGCCGAGGTGGGGGTCGAGGCGCTTGGCTACGTGATTCCCAATGCCTGGATGGGGCAGGTGCTGCATCAGCGCCTTGGAGAGCTTTCCATCGACTGGTACTGCCCGGCCACGGTCGACACCATGACTGCCGTCGAGGGTGGCCACTGCCTGGCGCTTTCCACCGGGGATCGGCTCGACGCCCGCCTGACCGTGCTGGCCGATGGCGGCCGTTCCGGGCTCAAGGAGCAGCTGGGTATCCAGAGCGAGCGCCGCTCCTACGAGCAGACCGCAGTGATCGCCCACGTCGGCATTAGCCAACCGCACAAGGGGGTGGCCTTCGAGCGCTTCACCAGTGAAGGGCCGATTGCGCTGTTGCCGCTGCCTCACCAGGCGATGGAACTGATCTGGACCCACCAGGGCGGTGAGGAGCGCTCGAGGCTTTCGCTTGGTGACGGCGCGTTTCTGGATCAGCTCCAGCGCGCTTTCGGTGACCGGGTGGGGCGTTTCACCAAAGTCGGCAAGCGCTTTAGCTATCCGCTCTCGCTGGTCACCGCTCGTGAATCGGTGCGTCCGGGGTTGGCGGTACTCGGCAACGCCGCCCACGCGCTGCACCCGGTGGCGGGCCAGGGCTTCAACCTGGCGCTGCGCTCGGTGATGGACCTGGTCGAGGCGTTGGAAGAAGGCCGCGAGCAGGGCCGCGACTTCGGTGACATGGAGACGCTGCTCGCGTTCGAGAGCCGTCGGGCGAAGGATCGCGCCAACGTGATTCGCTTTAGCGATAGCCTGGTGCGACTGTTCGGCGCCTCGTTTCCGCTCTTGCCTCATGCCCGCGCCGCCGGGCTCATTGGCCTCAATTTGGTCGGGCCGCTGCGCCGGGGGCTGGCGCGCCGCGCCATGGGCCTCGAGCGCTAGCGCTTATATTCGTCATTCACGATTCACGATTCACGATTCACGATTCACGACAGGAAGCGGTATGCAGACCCAACAGGCGTCACCCGGCAGTACCTTCGAGCAGTTTGACGCCGTCATCGTCGGCGCCGGCATGGTGGGCACGGCGCTGGCGGGGCTTCTGGCCGGCGCCGGCATGCGCACCGCGCTGGTCGAGTCGCAGGCAGCGCCGCTCGAGTTGAGCACCCTCGACACGCGCACGCTCGCCCCAAGGGTGAGCGCGCTAACGCCGGTGTCCCAGCGGCTGTTGAAACATCTCGGCGCCTGGGACGACATGGCGGCCACACGGGTAACGCCGTATCGCTACATGCATGTGTGGGACGGCGAGGGCAGCGGCAGCATCCACTTCAGTGCCGACGAGGCGGGCACGCCAGTGCTTGGGCATATCGTCGAAAACGGCGTGACGCTGGCCGCGCTCAATCGCCACGTGCTGCGGCTTCCGACGCTGAGCCTCTTTTTTGGCGCCGAGGTCGCCGCGCTGCAAACGACGGCCAAAGGGCGCAGCCTGGTGCTCAAGGATGGGCGCGAGCTCAATACGCCGCTGGTCATCGCCGCCGACGGCGCCCGCTCGGCGCTTCGCGCGCTGGCCGGTATCGAGGTGGCAGAAGAGTCCATGGAGCAGGACGCGGTGGTGACCACCGTGCGCTGCGAAAAGCCCCACGGCGGCACCGCCCGCCAGGTCTTCGTCGATGGGCGGCCATTGGCCTTTTTGCCGCTGACCGACGGCGACGACGCGCGCTACTGCTCGATCGTCTGGTCGACGACACCGGCGCACGCGCAGCAGCTCCAGGAGCTTTCCCGCGACGCGCTGGGCCAAGCACTACAGGAGACGTTCGGCCCCTCGCTTGGGCGTATCGAGGTACTGGACGACGCTTACCGCTTTGCGCTCATCCAGCGCCACGCCAAACGCTACGTGCTGGATCACTTCGCACTGGTCGGCGACGCTGCGCACACGCTACATCCGCTGGCGGGCCAGGGCGTGAATCTTGGGTTGATGGATGCAGCCGTGCTGGCCGAAGAGGTGGTGCACGCCTGGCGGCGCGGCGCCCCCTGGGGGGAGCGCGCCACGCTTGCGCGTTACGAGCGCCGGCGGCGCTTCGACAACGCCGCCATGCTCGCCTTGATGAAGGGGTTCAAGCAGCTCTTTGGCAGCCGCTTGCCGGCCCTGACGCTGGCGCGCAACCTCGGCATGAGCGCGATGAGCCAGGCAATACCGCTCAAGCGGCTGATCATGCGTCAGGCCACCGGCGAGCGCGGCCGCCTGCCGCGCTCATGTCGCTAACCCGGCAGGGTTAGCGGCGCCGGTCGACCACGTTGAGCGCTTTCAACAGATTCAGCGCTTCGCTGAGCTGGTAGTCGTCGCGCAGCCGCTCGGAGAACTCGCCGCGATCGGGCGTGCCGCCGGCCTGGTTATTCAGATGGCCGTCGAGGTCGATTTCGCGAATTTCGCGGCGCCCTTCGGCGACTTCCAGCCGCCCGCGCACGACCTCGACATCCGGCTCGATGCCTTGGGCCTGGATCGAGCGGCCGTTAGGGGTGTAGTAGAGCGCGGTGGTGAGCTTCAAGCCTTCGCCGTTACCCAGCGGCATGATCTGCTGCACCGAGCCCTTGCCGAAACTTTCGGTACCCATGATGATGCCGCGGCGCTGATCCTGCAGGGCACCGGCCACGATCTCGGCGGCGGAGGCGCTGCCGCCGTTGATCAACACCACCAGCGGCGTATCGCGGGCAGGTGTTGCCGGGTTGGCAGAGAACGACATCTCGGTGTTGGCCAGACGCCCTTCGGTGTAGACGATCAGCCCGCTGTCGAGAAACAGATCCGCCACGCCCACCGCCGACTGCAGCACGCCGCCGGGGTTGTTGCGAAGGTCCAGCACCAGCCCGGCAAGCGGCTGCTCGCGGCTCATGCGTGAGAGCGCATCCGCGGCCTGCTCCGGGGTGCGCGACTGGAACTGGCTGATACGCAGGTAGCCGTAGCCGGGCTCTAAAAGCTCGTGCTTGACGCTTTCGCTGCGAATCACTTCGCGGGCCAGGGTGATTTCGCGCGGGCTGTCCTCGCCGGCGCGCAGAATGCTCAGCGTGAGCTCGCTTCCGGGCTCGCCGCGCATCAGCGTGACCGCCTCCTGCAGCGACAGGCTCTCCGTCGGCGTGCCGTCGATGGCAATGATCAGATCGCGGGCGAGCAGCCCGGCCTGGGAGGCGGGCGTGTCGTCGATCGGCGTAATGACCATCAGCTGGCCATCCTCGTTACCCACCTCGATGCCGATGCCGCCAAACTCGCCCTCGGTCGATTCGCGCAGGCTCTGAAACTCGTTGACGTCCAGGTAGGCGGAGTGCGGGTCGAGCTCGCTCAAAAGCCCGCGCATGGCGTTGCGCAAAAGCGTTGCGTCGTCCACCTCTTCGACGTAGCCGCGCTTGATGCGCTCGAACACCTCAGCGAAGGTCTGGATCTCCTCGAGGGGCAGCGCCTCTGGCGCGCCGTTGGCGGGCTGCGCCCAGAGCGGCAGCGGCGCGCCAAGCAGCGAAAGCGAAAGCAGGGGCGCTATCAGCCGCCTGGCGGGGGCCAGTACTTCGTTCACAGTTAGCGTCATGCAGACTCCGCAAGGCAGAAGGCGCCGGGGTAGCGCGTGTAGTGAAATGTCGTCGTATCGTGTCGTGCCAGCTTATCCCGTCAGCGGCGCGCAATCCAACGCTCGGGATTAATCGGCTCGCCACGGTTTCGTACCTCGAAGTAAAGCGCGGCGCGGCGCTGGCCGCCACTATTTCCGACGCGGCCGATCTCTTCGCCGGCGCCGACGGCCTGGCCCGCCCGGGCGCTGAACTGCTGCAGGTGAGCATAAAGCGTCATCACCTGGTCGCCGTGGTCGATGATCAACAAATTGCCAAAGCCGCGCATCCAGTCGGCGAACACCACCCGGCCTTCATGCACCGCGGTGACCGGCGTGTTGGCGCCGGCCTCGATGACGATGCCGTTATAGTGGACGCCGTCCTGGCCGCGAAAGCCCGCGCTGATCGCGCCCTGAACCGGCCAGGGCAGATCGCCCTGGGTGCGGCCGATGTGGGTGGTCGGCGTGGCCTCGGCCAGCCGCGCCATTTCCGCCTGGATACGGCGAAGCTGCGCCTCGGCCTCTTCGCGAGTCTGATTGAGATCCGCCAGCCGGTCGGCTTCGCTTTCGTAGCGATCGTCGAGCGTGGCGACCACGCTCTGGCGCTCGGCGCTGGTCTCGGCAAGCATCGCGCTCTGCGTCTCGAGCTCCTCGGAAAGCGTGGCCAGCTGGGTCTGGCGCTGGTCGAGCTCGGCTTCCGTGTCGGCAAGCGCGGTGTCGAGGCGCGCGAGCTCATCGAGCTTGGCCTCGCGCGCGCGCGTCAGACGGTTCAGGTACGCCTGCATGCGGTCGAGCTCCGCCGGGTCGCTCTGGTTGAGCAGAAGTTTCAGCTGCGGGGTCGGCCCCAGGCGGTAAAGCGCGGCGAACTGCTGCGCCAGCGCGGTAACCTGGACGTTGCGCTCGGCCTGCAAACGGTCGCGGTGGCGGCGAAGCGTTTGGGTTTCGTCGTCGAGCGTGCGCCGCTCGGCCTGCAGGCGATCGAGGCGTTGGTGGGTCTGGGCAAGCTCGGTTTCCACCGCCTGAAGCTCGCGCTCGGCGCTGTCGCGCGCCTGGCCGGTGTTTGAAAGCCGGGTATTGAGCGACTCGATCTGCTGGCCCAGGGCGTCGAGCTGCTCGCGGGCGGCGCGCTCGTCCTGGCCAAGCGCGCCGCCCGCGAGCCCTAGCGCGCTCAGCAGGGCAACACAGCGCGCCGCCCGCCTGGCGAGCCGTGGCCTCATTCGTCGAAGGTAAGTAGCGGCGTGCCGGTCATCGCCTCGGGCACGCTTTGGTCCATCAGGGTCAAAAGCGTGGGCGCCAGGTCGCATAGCCGGCCCTCAATGAGGCGCGCCGGGCGCTCACCGACATACACCAGCGGCACCACGAAGGTGGTGTGCGCGGTTTGCGGCGCGCCGGTCTCCGGGTGGATCATCTGCTCGGCGTTGCCGTGGTCGGCAGTGATCAGGCAGGCCCCGCCGGCGCGCTCGATCGCCTCGACCACGCGGCCCACGCAGGTGTCCACGGTTTCGATCGCTTTCACCGCGGCGTCGAAGTCGCCGGTGTGGCCGACCATGTCACCGTTGGCGTAGTTGCACACGATGAGATCGAAGCGGTGGGCGTCGATCGCCTCGACCAGCGCCTCGGTGATCTCGAAGGCGCTCATCTCGGGCTTTTCGTCGTAGGTCTTCACGTCGCGCGGCGAGGGCACGAGGATACGCTCTTCACCCTCGTATTCGGCCTCGAAACCGCCGGAGAAGAAAAACGTCACGTGGGGATACTTCTCGGTTTCGGCGATACGCAGCTGCGAAAGCCCGCGCTTGGCGACCACTTCACCCAAGGTATCGGTCAGATCCGTCGGCGGGAAGGCGGCGGGGGCGTCGATGTCCGCGGCGTAGCGGGTCATCATCACCAGGCCCTGGCCGGCTAGCCGGGGGCGCTGCTCGCGGGTAAAGCCGTCGAAGGCGTCGTCGGTGAAGGCGCGGGTCAGCTCGCGGGCACGATCTGAGCGGAAGTTCAGAAACAGCGCCGCGTCGCCATCGGCAATCGCTACGCCCTGGCCTTCCTTGCGTACCTGGCCGGCTTCGACGAACTCGTCGGTTTCGCCGCGAGCGTAGGCGGCTTCCAAAAGCGCCTCGGCGCTTTCGGCGGTGTGCTCGGCATCGCCCTGGGTAAGCAGGCGGTAGGCCTTCTCGACCCGCTCCCAGCGGTTGTCGCGGTCCATGGCGTAGAAGCGCCCGATGATCGAGGCGACGAAGCCGTTGTCCGCACCGACCAGATCAGCCAGTTTGGCGTTAGCCCGCTCGATCGACGAAAGCGCACTTTTCGGCGCGGTATCGCGGCCATCCAGAAAAGCGTGCACGTAGATACGCGTGGCGCCGCGGCTGGCGGCAAGCTCGGCCAGCGCTAAAAAGTGATCTTCGTGGCTGTGCACGCCGCCGGGCGATAAAAGCCCCAGCAGGTGCACCGCGCGGCCCTGGGCGATTGCTTCATCGATGGGCGCGGTGAGCGCCTCGATGCGCGCAAGCTCGCCTTCCTTGATTGCCTTGGTGATGCGGGTGAAATCCTGATACACCACGCGTCCCGCGCCCAGATTCATGTGGCCGACTTCGGAGTTGCCCATCTGGCCGTCGGGCAGGCCCACATGCTCGCCATCGGTGTGTACGAAAGCGTGGGGACGCTGGGCCCAAAGTGCATCCATGACCGGCGTATTGGCGGCGGCCACGGCATTGTGTGCGGCATCCGGGTTATGGCCGTAACCGTCCAGAATGATCAGCGCTACCGGGCGCGGGGTCTGTGTTGCCATTGAAGCCTCGTCGTATCGGATGGTCGTTCAAAGTGGTCGTTTTAAAGCGCGCCAGTCAAGCCAGGCGTTCGAAAAGAGCGCGGGTCGTTTCCTTTTCGAATACCCCCTTTTGGTCGGGGTCGCGACCCGCGTACGCTTGGGGCATCATAACGCAGCCAGTCGTTAGGCGTCATGGTCTGCGCGTCGGCGCCCGTGACGTGTATACTTGTCGCGTTTGACGGTGGCCTGGCCGCTTTTTTTGCATATACCAAGAGATTGTGTTCGCGATGATCGATCAGCTGTTCGAATTCGTAATGAACCACCCTTTGCTGGTGGGCGCATTTTTGCTGGTGCTGCTGGCGTGGCTCGTCTATGAAACCCGCAGCGCGTCCACCCACGCGGTGAGCTCCTCTGAGGCGACGCAGCTCATCAACCGGGAAGACGCGGTGATAGTGGACGTGCGCGAGAGCAAGGAGTTCAAGGCCGGTCACATCGCCGGCGCGCGCAACATCCCGCAGTCCAATCTGGACAGCCGCATGAACGAGCTTGAGAAAGTGAAAGACAAGCCCATCATCGTGGTGTGCAAGCATGGTCAGAGCGCGGGCGCGGTGCAGGCCAAGCTCGCCAAGGCGGGTTTCAATGCCAACAAGCTCAAGGGCGGCATGGCGCAGTGGCAGGCGGACAGCCTGCCGGTGGTGAAAAAGTAAGCGCTGCGGCGCCGCTTTATCCAACGCAGTAATTTATCCAACGTAACAATGACCAGGAGTACTCCCATGGCGGAAGAGAACAACGCCCCTCAGCAAGGCGCCGGTGCGGCAGAAGGCGAAAAGCCGCAGCTGAAATTCTCGCTGCAGCGCATCTATGTCAAGGACATCTCCTTTGAGGCGCCGAACTCGCCGTCGGTGTTCAAGCAGTCGTTCAAGCCCAAGGTCAATCTGGATTTGAACACCACCAGCACCAAAATCGACGACGACCAGTATGAAGTCGTGGTGAAGGTAACCGCTCAGGTCAACGACAGCGAATCCGGCACCACGTCCTTTTTGGCCGAAGTGGAGCAGGCGGGTCTTTTCCGTATCTCCGGCATCGAAGGCGCGCAGCTGGATCAGACCCTCGGCGCGTTCTGCCCGAATCTGCTCTTCCCCTACGCCCGCGAGTGCGTCGACAACCTGGTCAACCGGGGCGGCTTCCCGCCGCTGATGCTGGCGCCGGTCAATTTCGAAGCCATGTATGCCCAGCGCAAAAAGCGTGAAGCGCAGCAGGCTCAGGGCGCGGCCGAAAACACCCACTAAGCCGGATATCCCATAAGTCATGAAAGCCGACTGGTACGCCTTGAACGGTAAAATGCCCCGCCTGTACGTTGCCGCCGCGCTCAGCGTCGGCGCTCGGGTAGAGCTGCCGGAAGGCCCGGCGCGTCACGTCACACGCGTGCTGCGCATGGGCGAGGGCGCGCCGCTGGTGCTGTTCGACGGTCAGGGCCAGGAGGCCGGTGTGCGCCTGGTCGAGGCCGGGCGCAAGCGTAGTGTCGTGCTGGTCGAGTGCGTGTGGTCCGGCGAAGGCGAGTCGCCGCTTTCGGTTCACCTGGGCCAGGCGATCTCCAAGGGCGACCGGATGGACTACGCCATCCAGAAAGCCGTGGAGCTTGGCGTGGCCGCCATCACTCCGCTCTATACCGAGCGGGGTGATGTGCGCTTGAAAGACGAGCGCGAAGCCAAAAAGCACGCCCACTGGCAGGCGGTGGCCGAAAGCGCTTGCGAGCAGAGCGGGCGGGCGACGGTGCCGGTGGTGCATCCACCCATGGCGCTTGATGCCTGGCTTGCCACGCGCGATGAATCGCTAAAGTTGATGCTGCACCTGGCCACCGGTAACCGCTTCGATCTCGCCGAGCGCCCGGCGAGTGCCGCGCTTCTGATCGGCCCGGAAGGTGGGCTGACCGAGCAGGATATCGCCGCCGCCGAGTCTCATGGCTTTACGCCGCTGACGCTGGGCCCGCGCGTACTGCGTACCGAAACCGCGCCGGTCGTGGCGCTGACGCTTCTACAGCACCATTTCGGCGATTTGTAAGCGCTCACTCACCTGCCAGGCGCCTTCCATATCGGCTAACCGCCGCTCTCCTCCAACACCCCTTCCGATTGACGTTGCCCTTCGCGCGCCCGTCGTTTGAGCGCGCTCAGTACCAGTGGCTTGAGCTGGGGCAGCGCCTGGCCCGAGAGTCCGCTCAGCACCAACAGCCGGCGCTGGCGATGGGCGGTATAGCCAAGCCAGCAGGGCAGCCAGAGTAGGGTCGGGGGCGACTCCTTAAGCGTCAGCGGCCAGCGTTTGGGGCTGGCCATGCGCTCCCAAAACCACTGACGGGACAGCGGCGCGCGCTCGGGCGGCTGGCCGCCGTCGAGCGTGAGTTCGTCCGAGGGCTTCTCGGCCTGCGCTGTCAGCGCCGTGTGGGGAAGCAGTAGCGGGCGGGCGAGCGCCTGGCTTGCCAGCAGCCACGCGGCGGGCTCACAGTGCAAGGCGCCAAGATTAAACGCCCAAAGCGATATCCAGGCGGGCTCGAAGTTCGACCCCCCAAGCCGCGCGAGCCGCTCCCGCGCGTCCTCGGCATCGATATGCCGGGCCAGCGTGATGGTCTCAGGCATTGGCCCAGCCCTGGAGCAGCGCGAGCATTATTAGCATCAGGACGAACCAGACCAACAGCCCCAGGCAGCGCCGTCGGGTCAGGCGCGCCTCATGACCAACCTCCGGGGCGCTGCCGGCGCGGGCGGTGAGAATGGCCTGCATGTCCGGGGCGGACTCGTCGATGATCACGTCACTCAGCGCCTCGGCACTGGGCGCGGGCGCACTCAGGCTCACCAGATACCCGACCAAGACCGAGACCACCACGCCCACGGTGTTGTTGTAGAGCCAGGAGATATCCAGAAAGGCGGTGGTTGCCCACACCGCGAGCATACCGGTACACAGCCCCGCCATCGCCCCGCGGGCGTTGCTGCGGTGGCTGAAAATTGCCATTAAAAAGGTGCCCAGAAGCGCCCCGTAGAACCAGGAGCCCACCTGATTGACCGCCTCGATCACCGGGCCCAGGTTGCCGGCAAAGAACGCGAACAGCGTCGCGTAGCCGCCCCAGAAGACCGTTGCCCAGCGCGAGGCCTTGAGATAATGGGCGTCGCTGGCGTCTCGTTTGATATAGCGACTGTAGAAGTCGCGTATCGAGACCGCAGAGAGCGAGTTGAGCGCCGAGTCCAGACTCGACATCGCCGCGGCGAACACGCCGGCGATTACCAGCCCCGCCATGCCGGAGGGAAAGGTCTCGACCACGTAGCGGGGCAGCAACTCGTTGAGGTTTTCCGGTGCGCTCAGGCCGTTTTGCTGGTAGTAGGTGGCCAGGATGATCCCGACGAACAAAAACAGCAGCATCTGGGGAATCAGCAGATAGCCGCCGATCAGAAGCGAGCGCTGGGCGTCCGGCACCGAGGGGCTCGACAGCACGCGCTGGATCTGGCTCTGGTCGGTGCCGAAGTACGCCACGTGAAGAAAAAAGCCGCCGAAAAGCCCGGCCCACAGCGAGTAGGTCACATTCGGGTTGAGTGAGAGGTCGATGGCGTTGAACAGGCCGCTTTCGGCGCCAAACGCGAACACATCGCCCCAGCCGCCGGGCAGGCTCGTGACCAGAAAGATGACGCTCAACAGCGCCCCGAGCCAGAGCACGAACATCTGGATGACGTCGGTCCAGATCACCGCGCTGATGCCGCCAAGCACGGTGTAGCTGATCGCCAGCACCGCCATGATGACGATGGTCAGATTCACGCTCCAGCCGGTGACCACCGCCAGCACCAGCGCCGGAGCGTAGAGCACCACGCCGGTCGCAAGGCCGCGCGCGATCAAAAACAATAGCGCCGTCAGCGTGCGCGTGTTGGGGCCGAAGCGGCGCTCCAAAAGCTCGTAGATGCTGTAGATGCCCGCCCGGTGAAACACCGGCACCAGTACCAGAATCAGCACGATCATCGCCAGCGGCACGTTGAGAAAGGTCACCAGCCGCTCGAGGCCGCCTTCGAACCCCCAGCCCGGCGCGCCGATGAAGGTGATGGCGCTGGCTTGGGTGGCCATCACCGAAAGCCCGATCGCCCAGCCGGGAATACTGCGCCCGCCCAGAAAGTAGTCTTCCGGGCTGTGCTGGTTTTTACCAAAGCGCGAACCGATCCAGGCGATCAGCGCGATATAGCCAATCAGTACCCCCGTATCCAACAGCGTGAATCCTTCCATGCCGCCGCCCCTTTTTTTATGAACTGTTTTGAGTGATCCGTTTTTAATGATCCATTTCTTATTGACCCATTGAGCATAGCAGCTCGGCCTAAACGCATTTAACGCAAGGCCGGGCGCATCGCTGCCGCCCGCTTTGCCCCCGGCAGGCCCAGGGCTCATAATGAAGATTCATTTATCGAGGAAGTGCTCATGGCTGACGACGCGCGCCCCACCTCTGGGCCTACAAGCGATGCAATCGCCCGCATCGGGGAAGTGGCCTATTTGACGGTGGTGACCGTCAACGACACCGGCGCGTTTCTGCGCTGGGGCCTGCCCAAGGACGTGCTGTTGCCTTATGGGGAGCAGCGCTTTCGCCCCGACCCCGGCAAGCGCGTGCTGGTTAAGCTGTATGAGGACGACCGCGGTCGCCCGGTCGCCTCGCAGCGCCTCGACCGCTTCTTGAGTGACGATGCATCGAGTCTTGAAAACGGCGAGGAAGTCGCCATTATCGTCGCCGACCGCACCGATCTGGGTCTCAAGGTCGTGGTCAACCATCGCTACTGGGGGCTGATCTACCAGGACGACATCACCAAGCCCCTGCGTCGCGGTCAGTCGGTGACCGGCTACGTCAAGCAGCGACGCGACGACGGCCGAGTCAATATTTCGCTACTGCCGCCAGGTGCTGCGCGCCTGGACGTGGTCGGCGAGACGATCCTGGCCGCGCTCAGAGAGAGCGGCGGCTATCTGCCGCTGGGCGACAAGAGCGACGCCCACGCCATCAAGGCGCGGCTCGGGGTCAGCAAGAGCGCCTACAAGCAGGCGATCGGCCGACTTTACAAGCAGCAGCTGATTACCCTCGCCCCGGATGCGATCCGCCTGGTGCCCGGTGCGCTCACCCAGTGAGGTTTGCATCGACCGTGAGGTTTGCGTCGCCCTGGAGGTGCGTCATACTGCTTCTCATACCGTTTATGAAGGGATAGTGCCCCGATGAGTCAACCGAATCTGCAGCTTGGCGTCGTAATGGACCCCATCAGCGCCATTGCCTACAAAAAGGACACGACGCTGGCCATGCTGTGGGCCGCCCAGGAGCGCGGCTATACCCTGTACTACATGGAGCAGGGTGATCTTTTTCTGGAGGCAGGCAAGGCCCATGCCCGGATGCGCGCGCTGACCGTTCACCGCGACCCGACGCACTGGTTCGATCTGGGCGAGGTCGAGTCGCGCCCGCTTGCGAGCCTGGACGCGGTGCTGATGCGCAAGGACCCGCCGGTGGATGCCGAGTTCATCAACGCGGTGCACCTGCTGGGCTTTGCCGAGCGCGAAGGGGTGCTGATCGTTAACCCGACCCAGGCGCTCTTGCAGTGCAACGAGAAGCTCTTCGCCCAGCAGTTTCCCGAGTGCTGCGCGCCGACCATCGTCGCCAGCCGCGATGACGTACTGCGCGCCTTCCACGCCGAGCATGGCGACGTCATCTTCAAGCCGCTCGACGGCATGGGCGGCACCGGCATCTTTCATATCGAACCCGGCGGGCGCAACATCGGCGCCGTGATCGAACAGCTCACCCTGCGTGGGCAGCGCCAGATCATGGCCCAGCGTTACCTGCCCGAGATCAAGGATGGCGACACGCGCATTCTGCTGGTCGACGGTGAGCCGGTGCCTTATGGGCTGGCGCGCATTCCTTCCGCCGGGGAGACGCGCGGCAACCTGGCTGCCGGCGGGCGCGGCGTCACCCGCGAGCTCACCGCCCGCGATCATTGGCTGATCGATCAGGTCAAACCGGTCATCAGGGAGAAGGGGCTGATGTTCGTGGGACTTGATGTGATCGGTGACTACATCACCGAAATCAACGTCACGAGCCCCACCTGCGTGCGCGAAATCGACGATCAGCGCGGCACCGACATCGCCGGGCTCCTGCTGGACGCCGTCGAGCGCCGCCTTGGCGCCTGAAGGCGCCACACGCGCCATTCACTGCCTATCAAGCGAGGCGCGCTGACGTTCGGCGCGCCGTAGGAGACGCATGCAAAGCTTAAAACACCACTTCTTAATGGCAATGCCGCACCTCGACGACGCCAATTTTGCCGGCAGTCTGATCTATCTGTGTGACCACGATCACAACGGCTGCATGGGTGTGATCATCAACCACACCCTCGAGATCACCCTCGACACGCTGTTCGAGCAGCTCTCGCTCGGCGGTGAGGAGAGCCCGCACCGCAACGCGCCGGTTTATTACGGTGGCCCGACGCACAAGGACCGCGGCTTCATTCTGCATGTCGGCGACAGCCAGGAGTGGGACTCCAGCGTTCAGGTCGATGACAACGTCGCGCTTACCACCTCGATGGATATCCTCAAGGCGCTCGCCGACGGCGAAGGCCCAGAGCAGTTTCTGGTCTGCCTGGGCTGCGCTGGCTGGGAAGTCGGGCAGCTCGAGGACGAACTCAAGGAGAACAGCTGGCTGACCGTGGAAGGCGATGAGCGCGTGATTTTCGCCACGCCCCCCGCTGAGCGGCTGGCGAGCGCGGCGGGCATTCTCGGCGTGGATTTGAACCTCATGACCCGCGACGCGGGGCACGCCTAGTGGCAACGCCCGGTCAGCGGCTGGTGCTCGCCTTCGATTACGGCACGCGGCGTATTGGCGTGGCGGTGGGCAACGAGCTTTTGAAAAGCGCCCGCGAGCTCGACCCGCTCACCGCCCGCGACGGCATCCCCGACTGGCAGCGCGTCGAGACGCTGCTAAAAGAGTGGCAACCGGATCTGCTGGTGGTTGGGCTTCCGCTCAATATGGACGATAGCGAATCGGAGATGAGCCGGCGCGCGCGCAAGTTCGGCAATCGGCTTCACGGGCGTTTTGGCAAGCCCGTCGAGATGGTCGACGAACGCGGCTCTACCAGGGAAGCCAAAAGCATCGCCCGCGACGCCGGCCACCGCGGCAACTACCGTGAAGAGAGCGTCGATGGCATCGCTGCCGTGCTCATACTGGAGGGCTGGTTTGCCCACCGGGAAGGGCTCCCCGGCGGGCGTCTCTCGCTCTAACCGCTACGTCTCTTTATAGCCTTTCTACTTCTATTGCTTAGCGATCCAGCGTGCCGGTCTGATGGGGGACGAACCAGCGGACCGGGCGCAGATCCTCGGCGATCAAATCGTCGACTTTCAAAAGCGTGGCAAAAATCGCCATGCGCATTGGAATGCCGTTGTCGGTCTGGCGGAAGATCGCAAGTCGGGGGTCACCGTTCAGGTCCACGTTGAGATCGTTCACGCCGGGGCGGCTGTCGCGGGGCAGCGGGTGCATGACGATCGTGGAACTTGTGCAGTGGCGATCGAGAAAGCCCTTGTTAACGACGAACTCAGTCGAGACGCCCTTGAAGCTTTCGTTCATCTCCTCGGTGAAGCGCTCCTTTTGAATGCGCGTGGTGTACACCACGTCCAGATCACTGAAGTCCGTGCCCAGGTGCTCGCGCATCTCGACCCGGTGGCCGCGCGAGGTCACCAGGTCCACTAGGTGCGCCGGCATTTCGAGGCCCGGCGGCGACACCAGCGTGATGCGTAGCGGGTCATAAAGCGAGAGCAGCTTGATCAACGAATGCACGGTGCGCCCGTACTTCAGGTCGCCGGTAAGTAGAATGTGGGCGCCTTCGAGGCGCTTGCCCAGACGCTGAAACTCCTTATCGATCGTATAGAGATCCAGTAGCGCCTGGCTTGGGTGCTCGCCCGGGCCGTCGCCTCCGTTGATCACCGGCACGTTGGTCGCCTCGGCGAACTCGGCCACCGACCCCTGCTCCGGGTGACGCATCACGATCGCATCGCAGTAGCCACTCATCACGCGGCTGGTATCGTAAAGCGATTCGCCCTTCGCCATGGAGGAGAAGGTAAAGCCGGTGGTATCACAGACGCTTCCGCCCAACCGGCAGAACGCGGCGTTGAAGCTCACGCGCGTACGGGTACTGGCTTCGAAAAACAGATTGCCCAGTACCGCGCCTTCCAGCACGCGGGTGACCTGTTGGCGGCTGGCGATCGGCTCCATCTGCGCGGCCACACGCAGCAGATGATCGACGCCTTCGCGGTTCAATGAATCAACGGATAGCAGGTGGGGGCTCATCAAGGACCTCGGAGATGGTGGGCGAGAGCGCTAGTTTAACCGTTAACCGGGGCGGGGCCGAAATGCTTTGAAAAGGCCAGACGATTAGCCGTGAAAGATTTTTACAAAACCGCTTGCACTCGCCCCGCCAAATCCGTAAAGTACGCATCCGCTGCCGGGGACGGACAACGTTTCCAGCGGTGGATGAAGGTGAAAACCTTCGGTTTGTCAGGAAGTTAGAGCACTGTTCGGCAGGTTTGAATGGCTCGCTTCACTCGCTGAAATCAGCGGTTGACAAATTCACCGGAATGCGTAGAATACGCCTTCCTCGACGGGCAAGCGGTTCAGGTCATCGAACGGTTCGTCGAACAGCTCTTTAACAATTTGATCAGGCAATTCATGTGGGCGTTTGCCGATGAGGGTGACAAGTCACCTTATATCAAGGCAGACGAACACAGCGATACCTTTCGAGGTATCACGGTAAATTCGTTTGAACCTTGAGCCAGGATTGATTCGCCTCTGCGTCATGTCGTCGTACATGGGCAGGCAAGAATCACACTGATTTTAAACTGAAGAGTTTGATCATGGCTCAGATTGAACGCTGGCGGCAGGCTTAACACATGCAAGTCGAGCGGCAGCACGGGAAGCTTGCTTCCTGGTGGCGAGCGGCGGACGGGTGAGTAATGCATGGGAATCCACCCGATAGTGGGGGATAACCTGGGGAAACCCAGGCTAATACCGCATACGTCCTACGGGAGAAAGGGGGCTTCGGCTCCCGCTATCGGACGAGCCCATGTCGGATTAGCTAGCTGGTGAGGTAACGGCTCACCAGGGCGACGATCCGTAGCTGGTCTGAGAGGATGATCAGCCACATCGGGACTGAGACACGGCCCGAACTCCTACGGGAGGCAGCAGTGGGGAATATTGGACAATGGGCGCAAGCCTGATCCAGCCATGCCGCGTGTGTGAAGAAGGCCCTCGGGTTGTAAAGCACTTTCAGTGGGGAAGAAGGCCTGCCGGTTAATACCCGTCAGGAAGGACATCACCCACAGAAGAAGCACCGGCTAACTCCGTGCCAGCAGCCGCGGTAATACGGAGGGTGCAAGCGTTAATCGGAATTACTGGGCGTAAAGCGCGCGTAGGTGGCTTGACAAGCCGGTTGTGAAAGCCCCGGGCTCAACCTGGGAACGGCATCCGGAACTGTCAGGCTAGAGTGCAGGAGAGGAAGGTGGAATTCCCGGTGTAGCGGTGAAATGCGTAGAGATCGGGAGGAATACCAGTGGCGAAGGCGGCCTTCTGGACTGACACTGACACTGAGGTGCGAAAGCGTGGGTAGCAAACAGGATTAGATACCCTGGTAGTCCACGCCGTAAACGATGTCGACCAGCCGTTGGGTGCCTTGTGCACCTTGTGGCGAAGTTAACGCGATAAGTCGACCGCCTGGGGAGTACGGCCGCAAGGTTAAAACTCAAATGAATTGACGGGGGCCCGCACAAGCGGTGGAGCATGTGGTTTAATTCGATGCAACGCGAAGAACCTTACCTGCTCTTGACATCCTGCGAACCCGGAAGAGATTCCGGGGTGCCTTCGGGAACGCAGAGACAGGTGCTGCATGGCTGTCGTCAGCTCGTGTTGTGAAATGTTGGGTTAAGTCCCGTAACGAGCGCAACCCTTGTCCCTATTTGCCAGCGCGTAATGGCGGGAACTCTAGGGAGACTGCCGGTGACAAACCGGAGGAAGGTGGGGACGACGTCAAGTCATCATGGCCCTTACGAGCAGGGCTACACACGTGCTACAATGGCCGGTACAAAGGGCAGCGAACTCGCGAGAGCAAGCGAATCCCGAAAAGCCGGTCTCAGTCCGGATCGGAGTCTGCAACTCGACTCCGTGAAGTCGGAATCGCTAGTAATCGTGGATCAGAATGCCACGGTGAATACGTTCCCGGGCCTTGTACACACCGCCCGTCACACCATGGGAGTGGACTGCACCAGAAGTGGTTAGCTTAACCCTCGGGAAAGCGATCACCACGGTGTGGTTCATGACTGGGGTGAAGTCGTAACAAGGTAGCCGTAGGGGAACCTGCGGCTGGATCACCTCCTTAAACGATGCGTCATCCTCGCGGTAAACGTCCACAATGAATTGCCTGATCAGATGCTGTTGATGAGCAGTGACAAGCCAGACGCCACGCGTTGTCTTGTCACTGCTTATGGCAGTCGCTCTTTAACAATGTATATCATGCTGACAGTATCGAATGACGATACGGTGACATGAGCTTTGGCTTTTGTGATCGTGACGTGATCTCGATACGCAATTGTTTTGTGATACGTCTCAAGCGTATCCGGCAATCGTTGTCATTGCGGGCCCGGACTCCTTCGGGTTATAGGGTCAAGCAATGAAGCGCACACGGTGGATGCCTAGGCAGCCAGAGGCGATGAAAGACGTGGAAGCCTGCGATAAGGTTCGGTGAGGTGGCAAACGACCTGTGACCCGAACATCTCTGAATGGGGAAACCCACCGACCACAAGGTCGGTATCGTATCCTGAATACATAGGGGTACGAGGCGAACCGGGGGAACTGAAACATCTAAGTACCCCGAGGAAAAGAAATCAACCGAGATTCCCCCAGTAGCGGCGAGCGAACGGGGACCAGCCCTTAAGTTGTGCAATCGATAGGCGAACAGTCTGGGAAGTCTGACCATAGCGGGTGATAGTCCCGTAGCCGAAATCCGAGCACAGTGAAATCGAGTAGGTCGGGGCACGAGAAACCCTGATTGAAGACGGGGGGACCATCCTCCAAGGCTAAATACTCCTGGCTGACCGATAGTGAACCAGTACCGTGAGGGAAAGGCGAAAAGAACCCCGGCGAGGGGAGTGAAATAGATCCTGAAACCGTGTGCGTACAAGCAGTGGGAGCAGACTCGTTCTGTGACTGCGTACCTTTTGTATAATGGGTCAGCGACTTATATTCAGTGGCGAGCTTAACCGAATAGGGGAGGCGTAGAGAAATCGAGTCTTAACTGGGCGACCAGTCGCTGGATATAGACCCGAAACCGGGCGATCTATCCATGAGCAGGGTGAAGGTTGAGTAACATCAACTGGAGGCCCGAACCAGGATCTGTTGAAAAAGATTTGGATGACTTGTGGATCGGAGTGAAAGGCTAATCAAGCCCGGAGATAGCTGGTTCTCCTCGAAAGCTATTTAGGTAGCGCCTCACGTATCACCACCGGGGGTAGAGCACTGTTTCGGCTAGGGGGTCATCCCGACTTACCAACCCGAGGCAAACTCCGAATACCGGTGAGTGCAGCGTGGGAGACACACGGCGGGTGCTAACGTCCGTCGTGAAAAGGGAAACAACCCGGACCGTCAGCTAAGGTCCCCAAATCCTGGTTAAGTGGGAAACGATGTGGGAAGGCTCAGACAGCCAGGAGGTTGGCTTAGAAGCAGCCATCCTTTAAAGAAAGCGTAATAGCTCACTGGTCGAGTCGGCCTGCGCGGAAGATGTAACGGGGCTAAACCAGGTACCGAAGCTACGGGTGCATCCTTATGGATGCGCGGTAGAGGAGCGTCGTGTACGCCGACGAAGGTGGATCGAGAGGTCTGCTGGAGGTATCACGAGTGCGAATGCTGACATGAGTAACGATAAGGGGAGTGAAAAACTCCCCCGCCGGAAGACCAAGGGTTTCTGTTCGATGCTAATCAGAGCAGAGTGAGTCGGCCCCTAAGGCGAGGCCGAAAGGCGTAGTCGATGGGAAACGGGTCAATATTCCCGTACCGGACATGATTGCGATGGGGGGACGGAGAAGGCTAGGTGAGCCGGGCGCTGGTTGTCCCGGTGAAAGCAGGTAGGCTGAATGCTCAGGCAAATCCGGGCGTTCAAGGCCGAGATGCGAGACGAACGGCCTTTGGGCCGGAAGTCACTGATGCCACGCTTCCAGGAAAAGCCTCTAAGCTTCAGATCATGTGCGACCGTACCCCAAACCGACACAGGTGGTCAGGGTGAGAATCCCAAGGCGCTTGAGAGAACTCGGGTGAAGGAACTAGGCAAAATGGTGCCGTAACTTCGGGAGAAGGCACGCCGGCGTAGGGTAGAGGGACTTGCTCCCCGAGCCTGAACCGGCCGAAGATACCAGGTGGCTGCAACTGTTTAGTAAAAACACAGCACTCTGCCAACGCGCAAGCGGACGTATAGGGTGTGACGCCTGCCCGGTGCCGGAAGGTTAAGTGATGGTGTTAGGATTCGTCCGAAGCTCCTGATCGAAGCCCCGGTAAACGGCGGCCGTAACTATAACGGTCCTAAGGTAGCGAAATTCCTTGTCGGGTAAGTTCCGACCTGCACGAATGGCGTAATGATGGCCACGCTGTCTCCACCCGAGACTCAGTGAAATTGAAATCGCCGTGAAGATGCGGTGTACCCGCGGCTAGACGGAAAGACCCCGTGAACCTTTACTATAGCTTCACACTGGATACTGATGTTGCCTGTGTAGGATAGCCGGGAGGCTAGGAACTCCGGACGCCAGTTCGGAGGGAGCCACCCTTGAAATACCGGCCTGGCATCATTGGTGTTCTCACTCCGACCCGTCATCCGGGTCGAGGACAGTGTGTGGTGGGTAGTTTGACTGGGGCGGTCTCCTCCCAAAGAGTAACGGAGGAGCACGAAGGTACCCTCAGCACGGTCGGACATCGTGCAATGAGTGCAAGAGCATAAGGGTGCTTGACTGCGAGACAGACACGTCGAGCAGGTGCGAAAGCAGGTTCTAGTGATCCGGTGGTTCTGTATGGAAGGGCCATCGCTCAACGGATAAAAGGTACTCCGGGGATAACAGGCTGATACCGCCCAAGAGTTCACATCGACGGCGGTGTTTGGCACCTCGATGTCGGCTCATCACATCCTGGGGCTGAAGTCGGTCCCAAGGGTATGGCTGTTCGCCATTTAAAGTGGTACGCGAGCTGGGTTTAGAACGTCGTGAGACAGTTCGGTCCCTATCTGCCGTGGGCGTTGGATGTTTGAGAAGGGCTGCTCCTAGTACGAGAGGACCGGAGTGGACGCACCTCTGGTGTTCCGGTTGTCACGCCAGTGGCATTGCCGGGTAGCTATGTGCGGACGGGATAACCGCTGAAAGCATCTAAGCGGGAAGCCCCCTTCAAGATGAGACATCCCCGAGGCCTCGAGCCTCCTGAAGGGCCCAGCGAGACCAGCTGGTTGATAGGCACGGTGTGGACGCACCGCAAGGTGTTGAGCTAACGTGTACTAATGGCCCGTGAGGCTTGACCCTATAACACCCAAGGGGTTCGGCCCGCAGTGACAACGAAGCAGGAACCGGATACGCACGAACATGAAGCAAAAGGCTTCATGTCGAACGAGACGATCACGAAACCGTCAGCCGATATACATTGAAAGTTACGCCTGACGACCATGGCTTGCGTGAACCACCCGATCCCTTGCCGAACTCGGAAGTGAAACCGCAACGCGCCGATGGTAGTGTGGGGTCTCCCCATGCGAGAGTAGGTTATCGTCAGGCACCTATTGTGCAGAGAACCCGGCCCCTGGCCGGGTTTTTTGTGTGCGCGAGAAAAGGGCAGCGGCGTATGAGTACCCCCCGTGCGAAAGTACCGGGTCGCCGGCCGCCGGAGCGCCGGCCGCCGGGGCGCCGGTCGCCGGGACGCCGGTCGGGTCATCGTCAGGCACCCATCCCGAAAATCCCCCGTCTCCCCGAGGCGGGGGATTTTTTTATGCGTGCAGAAAAGAATCAGCACACTAGCCAACATCTGCGTTTACTATACCCCGCTCGACCTCACGTCCCGCTACTACCCGTTTTGTGTCAAAATGCACGCCTCAAGGAGGATTGCCATGACACACATGCGCTGGGAGCAGCTGCTCTCGCCCCGTCGTTTGCACGACAAGCGTTCGACCACCGGCCGTGAAATGGGGCGTACTCCGTTTCACAAGGATCATGACCGCATCGTCTTTTCCGGCTCGTTTCGTCGGCTGGGTCGCAAGACTCAGGTGCATCCGCTCACCGAGAACGACCACATCCATACTCGGCTGACCCACTCGCTGGAGGTGGGCTGCGTGGGCCGTTCGCTCGGCATGATCGTCGGCGAGCTCTTGAGCGACCAGCTGCCCGAGTGGATTACCCCGGCGGATCTGGGCGTGATCGTGCAAACTGCCTGCCTGGGCCACGATATCGGCAATCCTCCCTTTGGCCATGCCGGCGAGTACGCCATTCGCGACTGGTTTCGCCGCGCCCAGGGAAGCGGGCTGCTCGACGGGCTTTCCGAGGCAGAGTGTGAGGATTTGCTCACCTTCGAGGGCAACGCCCAGGGCTTTCGCGTCATTACTCAGATCGAGTACAACCAGTTCAATGGCGGTATGCGACTCTCGGCGGCGACCCTTGGCACGCTGTTGAAATATCCCTGGACCGTTCGCTACGGCGGCCGCATGGGCAAGTTCGGCTGCTACCAATCGGAGCAGGCGCTGCTTACGGAAGTGGCCAATGCGGTGGGGCTTTTGCCCCAGGGCGAGCAGCGCTGGTGTCGCCATCCGCTGGCATGGCTGGTCGAAGCCGCCGACGATATCTGCTACGCACTGCTCGACCTGGAAGACGGCCTCGAGATGGGCATTTTGCGCTACGAGGAGGTCGTGGAGATTCTGCGCCAGATCGCCGGTGAGTTTCCGCCGGAGTACGACGATATGCTCAGTCGCAACGTCTCGCAGCGTCGGCGCATCGCGCTTTTACGCGGGGCGGCCATGGAGCGTGCAGTCAACGAAGTGGCGTCGGTGTTCGTGCAAAACGAACAGGCGCTGTTGAGCGGCACGCTGGGTGAGGATCTGCTGGAGCTTTGTCACCCGGATCTGGGATGGGGCGTGCAGGCGGCCAAGCAGCTCGCCCGGGAGCGGATTTTTCAAAACGAGCGCAAGGCGAAACTCGAGATCGGCGCCTACACGACGCTGGGCATTCTGCTGGAGGCGTTCATCGGCGCCGCCCATGAGCTTCACCACACGGGCCAAAGCTCGTTCAAGCATCAGCGCGTATTGGCACTGATCGGAGAAAACACGCCGCTCCCCTCCTGGTCGCTGTACGACAGCTACCGGCGCATGCTCGATTTCATTGGCGGGATGACCGACCACTACGCGGTGGACCTGGCTCAGGAGATGGGCGGTCGGCTTCGCGGCGACTAGACCGAGGCCTTCTGCAGATGGGGCGGCTCGACCATGCGCGAGCGCTCCAGCAGCGCGTGGATGATCTGGTCGTGAAGCGCGTCGGACAAACGCGTCGACGTGAACTCGGTGAGCTCGCGCGCGAGCTGCTCACCGCTGACCACGAGGATGTCCGGTGCCGCCTCGGACGTATCGATGGTCCAGCCCGGTAGCGCCAGCACGCCTTTTACCTCGACCGCCGCGCCGCAGCGCTGCGCCAGCCAGTCGGAAAGCCAGGCAACGCCTTCGCGCGTCTTGAGCAGCGGGCGGCGCTCCTGCCAGTGAGGAAAGCGCAGCCGTTCGTGCTCGACCGCGACCTCGTTGAGTTCCTTGCCGTCAGGACCGAGTGCCAGCGTTCGCGCGCGGGTTTCCACCACGAACACACCGTGCGGCGTCACGACCACGTGGTCGATGGTGAAGTGATCGGTGGGCACATCGTGAAACACGCAGTAGGGATGCGCTTGCGGGCGAATCAGTTGCTCGAGCTCCTGGCCCACCGCCAGCTCGCAGGCAAGGCCTAGCTTGAGCCGGCGGATACGCTGATAGTCGCGAATCAGCAGCAGCGAAAATGCCACGACCAACAAGGTGCTGATAAGCCCATAGAGCGCCCATTCGCCCCACTCCTGATGCTCCACGAACAGCATACGGCCCATCCCGTAAATGAGCGGCGCAAGGCTTACGATAGGGCCAAGGGCGCCGTTGAGAAAGAGCGCGGAGTAGGCACGATCGAGGCGGGTGCGAAGACCCTGGCCGGGTTCTCTGAGCGGGGCGTTGAAGGGGGAATCGACGCGCGCGTCGTGAAGGCTGCGCAGCGCCAGTACGACGCTGGCCATGGCCGCCATCGGAAACAAGAAAATCAGCGGTAGCAGATACTCCAGCCAGACCATTGCAGTGCCTTACCTGTGTGCAGAATCGCTCTGCGGTGCGCGCCGGGCCGTTTAGCCGCCCGCCAGTTTGACCTTATAACCCAGCGCTTCGAGCGCCGTTTTAAGCGTTTCGCGGTGGTCGCCCTGAATCTCGACGACCCCATCCTTGACGGCGCCGCCGGTACCGCAGCGCTTTTTGAGCGTTTTCGAAAGCGCCTTGAGCTCCTCGCCGGCTAGCGGAATCCCGCTGAGCGTGGTGACACCCTTGCCCTTGCGCCCGCTGGTTTCGCGGCGAATGCGCACGATACCGTCGAGCGAGGCGAGCCTTGCCTGCTCGCTTTGCTCCTCGCAGCGGCACTCGTCGATGGGTGCGCGGCAATCGGGGCAGGTTCTGCCCTGCTCGGTTGAGTATACAAGACCACCCAACTGATCACGTAATGAGGCCATACTGTTTCTCTAACAAATACTCGGGTATTGCCACGCTTTTTCGCCCCGCGACCAGCTGTGCCACGACCCCCGGCAGCTGCTGCATGCGCTCGATCGTAATCGCGCCTTCCGGCGTGGTTTCGGTCTCGGGGAAGCGGTTCAAATGAATCACGGTCATGCCCGCTTTCAGCGCGGCGCGAACGCCCACCAGCGCATCGTCGATGGCGATGCATTCACTGGCGCTGTAGCCCATGATACTGGCTGCGTGCAGATGTAGACAGGGTTCCGGCTTCCAGCAGTTGGCGGTATAGCCGCTGAAAAAACGCTTGCCGAAGTAAAGCGTCAGGTCGACGGCCTTGAGCGCGGACTGGATCTTGCTCTCCGGGCCATTGGAGACCACGGCGCTGGGGAAATGGCGAAGCTTTTTGAGCGCCGCCATGACGCCGGGCAGCGTGGTGAGCTCGCGACTCAGGCGGTGAGCGAGGTTGTCGCGCATGAGTCGCTCAGCCGTGGCGAGCCGGTCGGGGTCGACGGCGCCAAAGCGCGCCTGAAGCTCGGCGACGATATTGCGAAAGCGGGCGCCGCGAAATTCGCCCATGTAGTCCTGGCGTTTAAAAGGCAGACCCACCGCGCAGAGCGCGATCGCCATCTCTTCAGCGAGAAGAGGTTCGCTGTCAACCAAAGTGCCATCACAATCGAATAACAAAAGTGGAAGCATCGGTGATCCTTGCAGCGCCGTTGGCTGCGTGTAATAAACCCGTGGTACAAGGTTATCGGGCATTCAATAGCCGACTTTAGTTCTATTGAACGGGATTTTTTTGACTTTGTGAACACTGTTTTATAATTTTTTGAGCCTGCTGAACGTGAAAAAGCGCGCTCTGGGCGCGCTTGAAAATCGGATGATCGAAAAAACAGCAGCTAAAACCTTCACTTCCCGACGGCGTTAACGAAACGGCAAGAGGGATAACGCAGATTAAAAAAATGTGCTCAGCGTGAAAGCCTGCGTGAATTGGCGCGGCTGCGGCGATGATACGGCGACATCGTTTTCTGACTGGTGACCCACCAGGGCGCATAGTGGCCATTCATGGCGCCGAAAAAGGCCTTTTGCATCGCCATGCCCGCCTCGATGCTCGCTTCCATCTTTTCGGTCACCATGCGCTGATTCTCGAGCATCATGCCCGGGCTGAAAAACGGCTGGGTTTGCCAAAGGTGTTGGCGCTGAGCGATCGTCGAAAGCGACGTGCTCCAAAGCTCCAGCGCCATCATGGTGGCGCTATAGATCCCCATCATGGGAACGAAGGGAGCGCTGAACGGCGTGGCGGAGTGCTTCATGGCGATTACCTTCAGTTGATGAAACAGAGTCGATACGGTGATGGCGCCATACTACGCCGATGCTGCGCTGCAACAAGCGTTTTTGATAAGTGATGGCAATAAAAAAGGCGGCCAGGGCCGCCTTTCTCGATTCATGAACGCGAGGTGTTTACTTCACCTTCGGGTCCAGCTCGCCGCGGGCGTAGCGCTCGTACATGTCTTCCAGGTTGATCGGTTTGATCTTGCTGGCATTGCCGGCGGTGCCGAACGCTTCGTAACGAGCGATACACAGATCGCGCATGGACGACACGGTTTCCTTGAGGAATTTACGCGGGTCGAACTCGGACGGGTTCTGGGCCAGGAAGCGGCGAACCGCGCCGGTGGAGGCCAGGCGCAGGTCGGTGTCGATATTGACCTTGCGTACGCCGTGTTTGATGCCTTCGACGATCTCTTCGACCGGCACGCCGTAGGTTTCGGGAATCTCGCCGCCGTACTGGTTGATGATCTCGAGCCACTCCTGGGGTACCGAGGAGGAGCCGTGCATGACCAGATGGGTGTCCGGGATGCGCGCGTGGATCTCCTTGATACGCTGGATCGAAAGCGTATCGCCGGTGGGGGGCTGAGTGAACTTGTAGGCGCCGTGGCTGGTGCCGATGGCGATGGCCAGTGCGTCGACGTGGGTCGCCTTGACGAACTCGGCGGCCTCTTCCGGATCGGTCAGAAGCTGCTCCATGTCGAGCTTACCTTCGGCGCCGATGCCGTCTTCTTCGCCGGCCATGCCGGTTTCCAGGCTTCCCAGGCAGCCAAGCTCGCCTTCGACGGATACGCCGCAGGCGTGGGCCATTTCCACCGTGCGGCGGGTGACGTCGACGTTGTAGTCGTAATCCATCGGCGTCTTGCCGTCTTCACCGAGGGAGCCGTCCATCATCACCGAGGAGAAGCCGAGCTGGATCGAGCGCTGGCACACCGCAGGGCTGGTGCCGTGGTCCTGGTGCATGACCACCGGGATATGCGGAAACTCTTCCACCGCGGCCAGAATCAGGTGGCGCAGAAACGGCGCGCCGGCGTACTTGCGCGCGCCTGCCGAAGCCTGCACGATCACTGGCGAGTCGGTCTTGTCGGCGGCTTCCATGATGGCGCGCATCTGCTCGAGGTTGTTGACGTTGAAAGCCGGGATGCCGTAGCCGTGTTCGGCGGCGTGGTCGAGCATCTGGCGCATGCTGATTAAAGCCATGAAGTCACCTTACTGGTTGTCGGTCTTGAGGGTCGATGGTGGTAACGGGTTACGCGCCGCGGGCAGCGGCTTCGAGAGCGGTCACGGCGGGAAGCGCCTTGCCCTCGACGTACTCCAGAAACGCGCCGCCGCCGGTGGAAATATAGGAGACGCGATCGCCAATGGCGTACTTGTCGATCGCGGCCAGGGTGTCGCCGCCGCCGGCGATCGAGAACGCCGCGCTTTCGGCGATCGCGTTCGAGAGCGCCTCGGTGCCCTTGCCGAACTGGTCGATTTCGAACACGCCCACCGGGCCGTTCCATAAAATCGTGCCGGCGTCCTTCAAGAGCCCGGCCAGGCGGCCGGCGGTGTCCGGGCCGATATCGAGGATCATCTCGTCGTCCGCCACCTGATCGACCGGCTTGACCGTCGCTTTCGCGGACTCGGAAAACTCGGTGGCCACGACCACGTCGGTGGGCAGCGGAATGTTGACCGTCGCCATCAGCGTTTTGGCCTGATCGACCAGATCCGCTTCAAAAAGCGATTTGCCCACATTATAACCCGCCGCGGCGATGAAGGTGTTGGCGATGCCGCCGCCGACGATGAGCTGGTCGCACTTCTCGGAGAGCGCATTGAGCACGTCGAGCTTGGTCGAGACCTTCGAGCCGCCGACGATCGCCGTCATGGGCCGTTTCGGCGTGGCCAGCGCCTTCTCGAGCGCTTCAAGCTCGCCGGCGAGCAGCGGGCCGGCGCAGGCGATGGGGGCAAAGCGCGCCACGCCGTGGGTCGAGGCCTGGGCGCGGTGGGCGGTGCCGAAGGCGTCCATCACGAAAATGTCACAAAGCGCGGCGTAGCGTTTGGCCAGCGCCTCGTCGTCCTTTTTCTCGCCGGTGTTGAAGCGCACGTTTTCGAGTAGCACGACATCACCGTCGTCGAGTTCCGGCGCCTGGTCGAGGTAGTCGGTGGCAAGCATGACCGGCTGGCCCAGCAGCTCGCCAAGGTGCTCGGCGACCGGGCCGAGCGAGAACTCCTCGGCGGGCTCGCCTTCGGTGGGACGGCCCAGGTGGCTCATCAGCAGCACTTTTGCGCCGGCATCCCTGGCCGCCTGAATGGTCGGCAGGGCGGCGCGCAGACGCGCGTCGCTGGTGACGCGGCCATGCTTGATCGGTACGTTCAGATCCTCGCGGATCAGCACGCGCTGACCCTTTAGCGAGTGCTCGGACATCGTTTGCACGTTCATCCAGACGGCTTCCTTGTGGTTGGGCGTTGGTACGTCAGTGGCTTGGAGGCGGCGCGAGCGACGCCAGGCGTCGGCTGATATCCAGCATTCGGTTGGCAAACCCCCACTCGTTGTCGAACCAGCAGAGCAGTTTGACCAGCCGCTTGCCGGCGACCCGGGTCTGGGTGGCGTCCAGAATGCCCGAGTGCGGGTCGTGATTGAAGTCGACCGAGGCCATTGGGGCCTCGGTGTAGTCCAGCACGCCTAGAAGACGCGTGCGGCACACTTCCTTCAACAGCGCGTTGACTTCCCGGGCGTCGGTATCGCGCTTCACGGTGAGCGCGGCATCCATCGCCGAAACGTTAATGGTCGGCACGCGCACGTGCAAGCACTCGAAGCGCCCCTTGAGTGCCGGCATCAAGCGGCTGATGCCCACGGCCAGGCCCGTATCGACGGGCACGATGGAGTGCATCGCCGAGCGGGTCAGGCGCAGGTCGGTCTGGTGGTAGGCATCGATCACCGGCTGGTCGTTCATCGCCGAGTGAATGGTGGTGGTCACGCCGTGCTCGAGCCCCAGCGCCTCGTCGAGCACGGTGAGAAGCGGTACCAGACAGTTGGTCGTGCACGACGCCGCCGACAGAATGCGCTGCTCGGCCGACAGCGTCTGTTCGTTGATCCCCCAGACGATAGTGGCGTCGACGTCGGACTCCGCCGGCTGCGAGAACAAAAGCCGCTTGGCGCCGGCCTCGAGATGCTGTTCAGCGGTGGCGCGGTCCTTGAAGCTACCCGAACACTCCAGCACCAGGTCGATCTCAAGCGCTCGCCAGGGCAGGCGGGACGGGTCGGCTTCGCTGAGTACCTGAATGCGCCGCCCGCCCACCACCAGCGCCTCGCCGTCGCTCTCTACTGAGGCAGGAAAACGGCCATGCGTGGTATCGAAGCGGGTGAGATACGCAATCGTATCCAGATCCGACAGCTCGTTGATCGCGACGATCTCGAGGTCGGGGTCGTCGCGCTCGATGAGCGCGCGCAGCACGCACTGGCCGACGCGGCCATAGCCGTTGATGGCGATACGAAATGCAGGTGTGGACTCGGCCATAAGCGGCAGCTCTTTAGCGGGCGGTGGCGGCCAGGCGGCCGTAAACTCGCGTGATTCTAGCGTATTTCATGGCTTGGCTCCTACCAGGTGCCAGGCAAGCGGCAGCAAAAGCGCGGTGAAAATACCCGTAAGGCTCATGCCGAGCGACGCGAAGGCGCCGGCGGTGGGGCTTATTTCGAACGCCCGCACGGTGCCGATCGCGTGGCCGTTGAGTCCCAGGGTAAAGCCGATGACGCGCTCGTCCTCGATCTTCAAAAGTTTCGCCGCCGGGCCGGTGAACGCCGCCGTGGCCACGCCGGTCACCAGCAGCGCGCCGAGCATCAGCGCCACCGAGCCGCCAATTTGCTCGGTGATGCCGATGGCGATCGGCGCGGTGACCGATTTGGCGGCAAGCGAGGCGAGAATGTCCGGTGGCGCGCCCAGAAGCCAGGCAATGCCCAGGGCATAGCAGGCGGCCAGGGTGGCGGCGATGGGTAGGCAAACGGCCAGCTCGCGCCACAACGCGCGGATGTGCGGTAGCTGCTGATAAAGCGGCATGCCCAGCGCCACCGTGGCCGGGCCCAGCAGCAGGGTCAGCCACAGCGCCCCTTCGCGATAGCGCGGGTAGGGCAGATCGATCAGCGCAAGCGTGGCGGCGAGCAGGAGCGCGGCGATCAGCACCGCCGGCAGCCAAGCGGGCCGTTTCAGACGCACGAACAGGGCGTTGGCGACGATGAACGCCGCAAGCGTTAGAGCCACGGCGAACAGCGGCGACGCGGCGAGCGTCTCGAGCAAACCGTCAGCGTTCATGGCGACCTTCCATCATGATCTGTCCATCAGAGCCTTGAGCAGCCAGAGAGTGCTCGCCACGCTTGCCAGCGTGCCGAGCACCAGCGCGGCAAGAATTACCGACCACTGACCCTGGAGGTCGTCGATGATGAAGAACACCCCAACGACGCCGGGCATGATCAGCATCGCTAAAAGCGCGATCAGCGGCTGGGCCGCGGCGGCCAAAGGGGCCGGGACGCGGCGAAGAAGCATCAGCGTGGCGGTGAGCAACAGCATTCCCACCACGCCGGAGGAGACGGGCAGACCGGAGAGGCGAATGACCGCCTCCCCGATCAGGTAGTAGCCGACCAGCCACAAGAAACCGGTTAGTGCGGGCATCCGGGCGGCGGCTCCTTGCTGCGCGCGACGGGATCAGCCCAGCAGTTCACGGGCCTGGTCGACGATGTTGTCCACAGTGAAACCGAAGTGCTTGAACAGATCGCCGGCTGGCGCAGACTCACCAAAGGTGGTCATGCCGATCACGCGGCCATCGAGGCCCACGTACTTGTACCAGTAATCAGCGTGGGCGGCTTCGATCGCGATGCGCTTGCTCACCGCGCGTGGCAGGACGTGCTCCTTGTACTCGGCGTCCTGCTCGTCGAAGCGGTCGGTCGAGGGCATCGATACCACGCGCACCGCGCGGCCCTGACCTTCGAGCGCGGCGGCCGCGTCCATGGCCAGCGCCACTTCCGAGCCGGTGGCGATCAGAATCAGCTCCGGAGTGCCCTCGGCATCCTTCAACACGTAGCCGCCGCGCTGAATCTCGGCAAGCTGCGACTGAGCGCGGGCCTGGTGCGGTAGGTTCTGGCGCGAGAGCACCAGCGCCGTGGGCCCTGAGCGGCGCTTGAGCGCGGCATCCCAGGACGCCATGGTCTCGACGGCATCGCAAGGGCGCCAGGTCGAGAGGTTCGGCGTGGTACGCAGGTTCGTGAGCTGCTCGATCGGCTGGTGGGTCGGGCCGTCTTCGCCAAGGCCAATGGAGTCGTGGGTGAAGACGTAGATCGCCTGATTACCGATCAGAGCGGCCATGCGTACGGCGTTGCGCATGTACTCCATGAAGATCAGGAACGTGGCGCCGTAGGGGACGAAGCCGCCGTGCAGAGCAATGCCGTTCATCACCGCGCCCATACCGAACTCGCGCACGCCGTAGTGCAGGTAGCTGCCGCTCGGGTCTTCTGCAGTGATTGCCTGGGTGCCTTCCCAGTAGGTCAGGTTCGACGGGGCCAGGTCGGCGCTGCCGCCCAGAAGCTCCGGCATCTGCGGGCCGATGGCGTTGAGCGCGGCAAGCGATGCCTTGCGCGAGGCGATGCTTTCGCCTTTCTCCTGCGCCTTTTCGATCAGCGCTTCGGTGCCGAGCTCGGCGGGCAGTTCGCCCTTCATGCGGCGCTTGAACTCGCGGGCGAGTTCCGGGTGGGCGTCAGCGTAGCGCGCGAAGCGCTCGTTCCAGGCATCCTGCTGCTTTTTACCCGCCTCACGGGCGTCCCAAGCGGTGTAGATCGGCTCGGGGATATAAAACGGCGCGTGCTCCCAGCCGAGCTGCTTGCGCGTTGCCGCCACTTCGTCGTCGCCGAGCGCGGCGCCGTGGGACTCTTCCTTGCCCTGCTTGTTGGGCGCGCCGAAGCCGATGATGGTCTTGCAGATGATCAAACTCGGCTTGTCACTCTGTTTGGCGAGTTCGATGGCGGCCTTGATCTCTTCCGGCTTGTGGCCGTCGACGTTGGGCACCACGTGCCAGCCGTAGGACTCGAAGCGCTTGGCGGTGTCGTCGGTGAACCAGCCCTCGACTTCGCCGTCGATGGAGATGCCGTTGTCGTCATACAGCGCGATCAGCTTGCCAAGCTGCTGGGTGCCGGCAAACGAGGCCGCTTCGTGGGAGACGCCTTCCATCAGGCAGCCGTCGCCGAGGAAACACCAGGTGTGGTGGTCGACCACGGTGTGGCCCGGGCGGTTGAACTGCGCGGCCAGCGTGCGCTCGGCCAGGGCAAAGCCCACGGCGTTGGCAAACCCCTGACCGAGCGGGCCGGTCGTGGTTTCGATGCCCGGCGCGTAGCCGAATTCCGGATGGCCGGCGGTGGGCGAGTGGAGCTTGCGAAATGACTGCAGGTGCTCGAGGCTCACGTCGTAGCCGGTGAGGTGCAACAGCGAATAGAGCAGCATCGAGCCGTGCCCGTTGGAGAGCACGAAGCGGTCGCGGTCGGCCCACTTCGGATCCTCGGGGTTGTGCTTCAAGTAGTCGTTCCACAGCACCTCGGCGATATCCGCCATGCCCATGGGGGCGCCGGGGTGGCCGGAATTGGCCTTCTGGACGGCATCCATGGAAAGGGCGCGAATGGCGTTGGCCAGCTCAAAACGGGACGGCATGGGGGGCTCCTCGCCTGAAGACGGAAAACAGGGATCAGAAAACATCGATATAACAGCGAGAATATCGATGCGAAAACCAGAAAGGGGGCTATTGTCGCTGACTTCAAGGGCCTCGGCAAATTATAGGCACGCCTTATGGGAACGCGCCTTGCTTGCGTGTAAACTCCACCGTTTGCGGCGGCGTCGCCGCGTTACCACTCCGGCAGGGTGCCTCCTGCCGCGATTTTTTTGATGCTGTCAGCCGGCAGCCGTCGTACGAGGGCCGAGCGCGTAATGAGCGAATATTCCCTGTTTACCTCCGAATCCGTTTCCGAGGGGCATCCCGATAAAATTGCCGACCAGATTTCCGATGCGGTGCTGGATGCGATCATCGCCCGGGACAAGCAGGCGCGCGTGGCCTGCGAAACCCTGGTCAAGACCGGTGTCGCGATCATCGCCGGCGAGATCACGACCTCCGCCTGGGTCGACCTGGAAACCCTGGTACGCGACGTGATCACCGATATCGGCTATACCTCGTCACAAGTGGGCTTCGACGGCGCGACCTGTGGCGTGGTGAACCTGATCGGCAAGCAGAGCGTGGAGATCGCTCAGGGCGTCGATCGCACCAAGCCCGAAGATCAGGGTGCCGGCGACCAGGGCCTGATGTTCGGCTACGCCACCAACGAAACCGACTCCTACATGCCGGCGCCGATTCATTACTCGCACCGCCTGGTGGAGCGCCAAGCGGAGCTGCGTAAAAACGGCATGCTGCCTTGGCTTCGCCCGGACGCCAAGAGTCAGGTGACCTTCCGCTACGACGCGCAGGGTCAGCCCTGCGGCGTCGATGCGGTGGTGCTCTCGACCCAGCACGACCCGGAGATCGCCCAGGAAGACCTGCGCCACATGGTGCTGCGCGAGATCATCGAAGAAGTGCTGCCCGCCGAGTGGCTCGACGAGAACACCCAATACCACATCAACCCGACTGGCAAGTTCGTCATCGGTGGCCCGGTGGGCGACTGCGGGTTGACCGGGCGTAAGATCATCGTCGACACCTACGGCGGCATGGCCCGCCACGGCGGCGGCGCGTTCTCGGGCAAGGACCCCTCAAAAGTGGACCGCAGTGCGGCCTACGCCGGTCGCTACGTGGCCAAGAACGTGGTCGCGGCGGGACTTGCCGACAAGTGCGAAATCCAGGTGTCGTATGCCATCGGCGTGGCCGAGCCGACCTCGGTCTCGATCGACACCTTCGGCACCGGCAAGATCGATGACGCTCGCATCGTCGAGCTGGTACGCGAGCACTTCGACCTGCGCCCCTACGCGATCACCACTATGCTCGATCTGCTGCACCCGATGTATCAGCTCACCGCCGCCTACGGCCACTTCGGCCGCGAGCCCTTCGAGCACCGCTATGAGTGGGTGGACGACAAGGGCGAGACGCAGGTCGAGACCTTCACCGCCTTCCCCTGGGAGAAGATCGACAAGGCGGACGCGCTCAAAAGCGCCGCCGGCCTCTAGGCCCGCCCCGCGTTCGATCCAGCGCCCTCGGCTTTGCCGGGGGCGTTTTTTTATGGGCGAAAGTCCCACGGCTGCCCTAGGCTTTTAATGAATAGTGAGCTTCGGGGCCGAGTCATGACGATCAAAAGGCGTACGCTTTCCTCTTTGTTGACGCTAGCCGTACTGTCCCTGCTGGCCTTTGGGGTTCGCGCCGATGACTGCCCGCCCTGGCCCGATGAGCGGCTCACACTCGAAACCCAGGCCCTGGCCGAGCAGATCACGCTGTGGGATTTGAGCTACCACGGCGAAGGCGTGGCGCTGGTCAGCGATACGCTGTATGACCAGGCCGCGGCGCGTTTGGCGCAGTGGCAGCGCTGTCTCGGGCAAACGCCGCAGCACCGGCCGCTCGAAAACGCTCTGCCAACCGGTGCCACGCGTACCACGTCCACGCGCACGGTTTCCACGCCTACCCTGCCTGCTTCCGCTGAGCGTACCACCTCCACCCGCGCCCATCCGGCGGCGCAGACCGGGCTCGATAAAACCGACGAGGAGGGCGTGCGCCGCTTCACTACCCGCCGCGACAATCTCTGGATTCAGCCCAAGGTCGACGGGGTGGCGGTCACGCTCCACTATGAGGCCGGCGAGCTGATCGATGCGGTCAGCCGCGGCGATGGCGAGCGCGGCCAGAACTGGACCCCGCGCGCGCTGGAGCTGCCCGCGGTGCCCAACCGGCTGCCCCGGCCCATCGACGCGATCCTCCAGGGGGAGCTCTATTGGCGCCTGAGTGACCACGTTCAGGCCCTGGCGCCGGAGAGCGGTGCCCGGGGGCGGGTGGCCGGCGTCATGGCCCAGCGCGCGCCGAGCGCGGAGACGCTCGAGCGTATCGGGCTCTTCGTCTGGGATTGGCCGGACGGCCCGACGGACATGGCCACTCGGCTTGACGCGCTTCGAGCGCTCGGCTTCGACACCGCGGCCTATACCCACCGCCTCGATGAGCAGCACGATGCCGCCTACTGGCGCGAGACCTGGTTCAACGCACCGCTGCCATTTGCCACCGACGGCGTGGTGATCAAGCAGGCCGAGCGCCCGGGCATCCAGAGCTGGTCGAGCTCGCCGCCGAGCTGGGCGGTGGCCTGGAAGTATCCGCCAAGCCAGGCGCTGGCGCAGGTGCGCGGCGTCGAGTTTCGCGTCGGCCGCACCGGGCGGGTGACGCCGCTTCTGCACCTCTACCCGGTCGAGCTCGACGGGCGGCGCATTGGCCGGGTGTCGCTGGGCTCGCTCGATCGTTGGCGCGAGTGGGACGTGCGCCCCGGCGACCAGGTCGCCGTCGAGCTCGCCGGGCTCACCATCCCTCAGGCGCGCGAGGTGGTCTGGCACACCCGCGAGCGCGCCGAGCTCACCCCGCCGGCGCCCGAGCGCTATCATCTCTTGAGCTGCTTTTCGCTGACGCCAGGCTGTTTCGACCAGCTGCTGGCACGGCTGACGTATCTTGGCGAGCGGCTCAACATGCGCGGGGTGGGTGAGGGCACCTGGCGCGCGCTGTTGGAGGCGGGGGCGGTGAACGAGCTTTTGGGCTGGCAGCAACTGAGCCGCGAGGGGCTCATGCAGGTCTCCGGCATCGGGGAGGCGCGCGCCGAAGCGCTCTTGAGCGCGTTTCGCCAGGCGCGCGGCGCCTCCTTCGCGACGTGGCTGGACGCTCTCGGCGTGCCGCCGGGGGCAAACGCGCGCCTGCAGGATTGGGAAACGCTCAAGGCGTTGAGTGCCGACGAGTGGCAGGCCCGGCCCGGCGTCGGCCCCGTGCGCGGTGAGGCGCTGGCGGCGTTTTTCAGCCATCCCGAGCTTACGCGCATGGCGATTCAGCTGCGCGCCGTCGGCGTAGCGGGTTTTTGAGCAGCGCCTTTCTAGCCGAGCCCGGTGAGTGACAGCATCACGCCCAGATAAAGCGGTATCAAAAGTGGGGCCAGCAGCGTGCTCGTCAGCACCGCAAGCGCCCCCTTTTGCGGCTCGATCCCAAGCTCCATGGCGACCACCACCACGTTGGAGGCCATCGGCACCACGCTCAACAGCAATAGCGCCAACGCCAGCGTCGGCGAAAGCCCCAGGAGCGCATCGAGTACCAGTACCCCAATGAGCATCAGCGTCGGCCACAGCACGTAGCGAAGCCCCAGGCACGCCAGCACGAAGCGCGTATCCCAGGCCGCAAGCCGCGCCTGGCTCAAGGTCATGCCGATGATCATCATGCCCAGCAGCGTGTAGCTTGCCGGGAACACCGAAAGCGACTCCATCACCGGCGCGGGCAGGCGTATCGAGAGCGCGCCGAGCAAAAGCGCCAGGGCGAAGGCGTAGAGAAGCGGCAGGCGGCTGATCTTGATGAGGCTCTGGCGCACCGAGAACTGGCCGCGCGCGCTCAGGTAAAAGCCCACGGTGAACTCGTAGAGATTGATGCCCAACATGCAGAAGAGATAGAGCGTCACCCCCTCTGGCGGTAACAAAATCAACGCGATGGGCAGGCCGAAGTAGCCGGTATTGCCGGTGCCCGAGGAGAACGCCAAAAGCGCCGCTTCATGAGCGGCGAAAACGCGCCGGCCGAGCGCGTTGACCGCTAGCGCCAGGGTGCTGGTGAAGAGAAAAAGCGCCAACGTTAGCGTCAAATACTCGGCGGTCGGGTCACCGTTCATCAGCGCTCGAAAGACGGTGAACGGCGCGATCACGTAGACCAGCAGCGTGGCGATGGGCTGCGGATTCACCTTGAGCCGTTTGGCCGCAACGAAACCGAGTGCCACGAAGCTCAGAAGTGTCAGCAAAGGGCCCGCAAGCGTTGCAAAGGAGAGGTCCATGAGGTTTTCCAAAGGTTAAAGGCCGCGACTATGAATCAAATTAACGTAGCGCCGTGGAATCTTTCATTAGCCGCGCCCCGGCTCAGCGGCGACAATAGGCCACATTATCACCTTTATAGCCCCCGCGAGGCCCGTCATGAGCAGCCAGGAACATCCGTTAGGTATCAGCTTCGAGTTCTTTCCGCCGAGCACCGAGGCCGGGCGCGAGAAGCTGATTCACGTGCGCGATGCGCTGGCCGCCACCAACCCGCGCTTTTTCTCGGTCACCTACGGCGCCGGTGGCTCTACCCAGGCGCGCACCCAGGACATCGTTCGCCGGGTGAGCGAAAGCGGTATCACTACCGCGCCCCACCTCTCCTGCATCGGCAGTGAAAAGGCGCAGCTGCGCGATCTGCTGGCGCAGTACCGCGAAGAGGGTGTGGAGAGCCTGGTGGCGCTGCGCGGCGATCTGCCCTCGGGCATGGCGAGTATCGGCGAGCTGCGCTACGCCAACGAACTGGTCGAGTTCATCCGCGCGGAAACCGGCGATCACTTCAACATCGCCGTGGCCGCCTACCCGGAGTCGCATCCTCAGGCGGCCAACCTCGAGCGCGACGTGGAGAATTTCGCGCGCAAGATGAACGCCGGCGCCGACATGGCGATCACCCAGTACTTCTTCACCGCCGACGCCTACTTCCACTTCGTCGAGCGCGCCCGCGCCCACGGTGTCACCCAGCCGATCATTCCGGGCATCATGCCGATCACCAACTACACCAAGCTGGCGCGCTTTTCCGATGCCTGCGGCGCCGAGATTCCGCGCTGGATTCGCAAGCAGCTCGAATCCTTTGGTGACGACCACGAATCGATCGCCGCTTTCGGTACCGATGTCGTTACCCGGTTGTCGCAACGCCTGCTCGACGGCGGTGCGCCGGGCCTTCATTTCTACACCCTGAACCAATCCGCTCCGGTGCTGAAGGTCGTGAATAATCTGGTCGGCTAACGCGTATCGGAGAATATGTTGAGCAGGGGGGCGCCGTATCGAGTAACCCTCCGCGGGGCGCTATGAATACCTCCCTGTACGCTACTTTCGCCATCCCTGGCGAAAAACCCCCGCTACGGGTCACTCGATACGGCTACTCATAAAAAACGCCCGTCTGGCGAACCAGGCGGGCGTTGTCGTTTTACGCGATTCACTTTCTATGACGAAGTGCTGGTCGACGGTGTGTTGTCCCTCTGGCGCCGCTGCATCAAAAACAGCGCCGCGGCGATGGCAAGGCCCAACGCATCGGTATAGATGCCGCCGTAGATCAGAAAAATCGCCCCCACCAGCATCACCACCCGCGCCGCGCCGTTGACCGGCCCGAAGAACCACTTCTGCACCATGCCCGAGAGCAGCACGATACCGAGCGTGGCGGTCACGCCGACGCGCAGTATCTGTAGCGCCGAGCCTTCCATCAGCATCGCCGGGCTGTAGAAGAACATGAACGGCACGATAAACGCCGCCAGCCCGATCTTGAACGACGCCACCGAGGTACCCATCGGGTTATCGCCGGAGATGCCCGCCGCCGCGTAGGAGGCCAGCGCCACCGGCGGGGTGATTGCCGAGACCACCGCGAAGTAGAACACGAAGAAGTGTGCTACCAGCGGCTGGATGCCGATATTGATCAACCCGGGCGCCACCACCGACGCCGCGACCGCGTAGGCGGCGGTGGTCGGCATGCCCATGCCCAGCAAAATGCTGATCAGCATGGCGAACACCAGCGCCAAAAGCTGGCTGACGCCGGCAAGCCCCAATAAGAGCGAAGAGAAGCGCGCGCCGACGCCGGTCAGCGAAATGACGCCGACGATCAGCCCGGCGCAGGCGCACACGGCGATGATCTGGATCGACATGGTGCCGGCGAGCTGCAGCGCTTTCAAAATCGCTTTCGGCCCCATCTTGTTCGGTGAAATCCAGCTCACTACCGCCGCCGAGGCGGTCGCAAGCGTGCCCGCGCGAATCACCGAGTAGCCCATGAACAGCGCTGCGATCAAAATGATGATCGGCGCGAACAGGTACACCTGCTTTACCAGACGCGAGAAGCGCGGAATTTCGTCCTTACGCATGCCGCGCATGCCCTTGCGCGCCGCCTCGAAATCGACCATGAAGTAGATCGACGCGAAGTAGAGCACCGCGGGAATGATCGCGGCGATGGCGATCTCGGTATAGGGAATGCCGGTCACTTCCGCCATGATAAAGGCGCCCGCGCCCATGATCGGCGGCATGATCTGCCCGCCGGTAGAGGCCGCCGCCTCGATGGCGCCGGCGCTGCGCGCGGGATAACCCACTTTCTTCATCAGCGGAATGGTCAGCGAGCCCGTGGAGACCACGTTACCCGCCGAGGTGCCGTTGATCATGCCCATCAGGCCCGAGGCGAAGATCGAGACCTTGGCCGGGCCGCCGCGCGCGCGCCCGGCGGCGGCGAAAGCGAAGTTGACGAAGTAGTCGCCCACTTTGGAGGCCTGCAAAAACGCCGCGAAAATGATGAACAGGATGATGTAGGTCGAGGAGACCGCGGTGGTCGGGCCGAGAATCCCGGCGTCGGTGTAGACCTGGCTGAAAAAGCGCTGCACCGATAGCCCCGGATAGCCCAGAAAGCCCGGTAGATAGGGCCCGGCGAAAACGTAGACCAAAAAGACGGCGGAGATCACCACCAGCGCCAGGCCCGCCACACGCCGGGTCAGCTCCAGAATCAGCAGCGAGCCGGCGATCGCCGCCCAGGAGATGCCGATTGGCGCAAAGGAGGTGCCGGTCGAGGCACGCATGGGCGAGTTGTACATCAGCAGTAAATAGCCGGCGCTTGCCAGCGCGCACACCATCAGGACCAGATCCGCCGGGTTGAAGCGATCACGCTCCAAGCGAAAGCCCCAGGAGAGCACGATGGCGGCAGCGGTGGTGGCCATCAGCGGATAGCCGAAGTGCCAGTTCTCCACGGCGGGGTCGATGCGCATGGCGCCGCCGGCCAGCGTCTGCTGCATCAAGAATACCTGCACCAGCGTATAGGCCGCCGGAATCAGCAGCGCGAACCCCAGCGCCTTGAGCCACGCGGGCGAGGCGTGGGTCCCGGCCTCGGCAAAGCGGGCGCCGGCGAAAAGCCCGTACCCGAGAATCAGGGCGCCGGCGATGTGGATGATACGAAACGACCAGGTTTCGATTGGGTAGACGTTCAGCGAAAACAGGTGAAATCCCGAGTAGAGAATCGCGAGCGTCGCAAAGAGCAAAAACTGCCAGCCGGTAAAGACGCGCCGGTTGGCTTCGACCACTTCCTCGTCGACGCCATCGGCGATCGTCGCGCTCGAGGCCGCGGTGACGTGACCTTCATCCTTGGCATCAAATGGGGGGGAGTCGGCGTTATGACTCATGCAAGGTCACCTTCAGTCATCGGTAAAAGGGAGAGGCAAAACGGCCCCGCGCGGCATCGCCGGCGGGGCAAAAAGCGAGCGGGTCGGCTTACTTGATCAGGCTGTCGTCGATCTCATAGCCGTTCTCTTCGAACCAGCGCGCCGCCCCCGGGTGGAAGGGCAGCACGGTGTTGTGCACGACGTTTTCCGGCACGGTGGTTTCGGCGCTGCGGTGAATCGAGCGCATGCGGTCGTTGTTCTCCATGGTCACCTTGGTGACTTCGTAGATGAAGTCCTCGGGCAAATCGCAGCCCGCCATGGCGAAGTTCCACATGGAGACGACCGGGGAGTCTTCCTCGAGCGTGGTGTAGGTGCTCGCCGGAATGTCGTACTCCGCGACCGGGTAGTTGTCGAGCACGGTAGCGCGCTCTTCATCGGTGAAGGAGATGATGTTGACGTCGGTCTGCACTTCGAGCTGGCTCACTGCCGGAATCGGGATGCCTGCGGCGAAGGCGATGACGTCCAGCAGGCCGTCCTGGAGCTGGCCGCCGAGATCCGACCAGCCGCCGTTACGGCGCTCGAAGTTCACGCCCAGGGTTTCCAGCATCGCCGGGAAGTAGGTGTCCGAGGTGGAGGCCGCCGGGCCAAAGCCGATGCGCGCGCCGTCGGGAATGTCGGAGATCGACTCGATGCCGGAGCTTGAAAGCGCGGTAATCGAGAACGGCGTTTCGTACATCGGGAACAGTGCGCAGACGTTATCCATCTTGAGCCCCGGCGCCAGCGGGCTTTCGCCGTTCACCGCATCGGCGGCCGGGCCCATGGTGGTCAGTCCGAAGGCCATGTCGCCGGAGTGCACCAGCGCCAGGTTTTGAGTCGGACCGCCGGTCACTTCGCCGCCGCCGGAAAGGCCCAGCTCATCGGCGATGAAGTTGGCCCAGCCGGAGCCGTAGACGAAGTAAGTGCCGCCCTGACTTGCGGTACCAACGGTGAAGTTGTCTGGCCAGCCGGCGCGGTCTTCCTCGGCGCTGGCGCTACCGGCAGCGGCAACGAGGGTGGCGCTTGCGAGCATAAGCGCGGTTTTGGGCATGAGTTGGCGCATGGCGAGAATTCCCTGGCGGTTATTGAGGTTTTTGTAAAACGGCTTTTGAAACAAGGCAGCAATGGCCCGGTTAAACAGCCTGTTTAGAGCGATCCTCGTGCCAGGTAATGTCCCTTTATTTGTTTTCAGTTAGTTACGACGTTTTCCTTCAACTTTGGTCGAAACCGAAGAAGCGGGATGTGGCTGGATATTCGCACAGACGCCGGGTTCAGACGTGCGAAAAGCCGCACACTCGGGTGCGAGGCCACTCGAATGCGAGGCCACTCGGATGCGAGGCGCGGTCGTCAATGCGTTACTGGATGGCGTAAGCGCCAGTCAGGCAGGCTGGCGTCAGACAAAAGCTCGGGTCAGGATTTTCTTTTGGGGTCGAGAATCCGCACCGGCTGGACGTCCTGGCTCTTTTGCTCCTCGCGTACCTGGTTGACCCGGGTGGTCAGCTCCGAGGAGTTTTCGTCTTCAATGGGGAGCTGCTCGAAAAAATCGCAGCTCACGCACTCGCGATAGCGAATGCCGTTCTGCTCCCAGGCGCGGATGCGGTCCATGGCCGCGCAGCGCGGGCAGGTGACGCCAGCGATAAAGCGTTTCACACTCGACATGGTCTCTCCCGAGCGCGGCGGCTTGCCGCGCTCCTTGGTCGTTGAAAAGAGGTCGTTGAAAAGAGGTCGTTGAAAAGAGGTCGTTGAAAGGGCGCGTCAGGCGGCGCGGATACCGCTATGGCGCAAAAGCGGCTCGACGCTCGGCTCGCGTCCGCGAAACGCCTCGAACAGTTCGGCGGCATCCACCGCGCCGCCCTGTTCAAGAATCTGCTGGCGAAAGCGGGTGCCGGTGGCCGGATCGAAAATGCCCGCTTCCTCGAACGCACTCCAGGCGTCCGCCGAGAGCACTTCTGCCCACTTGTAGCTGTAGTAGCCCGCCGCGTAGCCGCCGGCGAAAATGTGACTAAAGCTGTTCTGGAAGCGGTTGAAGTCGACCGTGGGTACGACCGAGGTTTGGCGGCGTACCTCATCCAGAAGCGCCTGCACGTCATCGGCACTCGGCGCTTTGAGTTCGTGATGCAGGCGCAGGTCAAAAAGCGAGAACTCGAGCTGGCGCATCATGCCCATGGCGGACTGGAAGTTTTTCGCCGCCAGCAGGCGCTCGAACAGCGCCTCGGGCAGCGGCTCGCCGCTCTCGACGTGGCCGGAAAGCAGGTCGATGCCCTCGCGCTCCCAGCAGTAGTTCTCCATGAACTGGCTGGGCAGCTCCACCGCGTCCCAGGCCACGCCGTTGATGCCGGAGATATCGGCGATCGACTGGCGGGTGAGCATGTGATGCAGGCCGTGGCCAAACTCGTGAAATAGCGTGGTGACTTCGTCGTGGGTCAAAAGAGCGGGCTTGTTGCCGACCGGGGCGGTGAAGTTGCAGGTCAAAAACGCCACCGGCAGCTGCAGGCCGTCGACGCCTTCGCGGCGAACGCGGCAGTCGGCCATCCAGGCGCCGCCGCGTTTGCCTTCGCGGGCGTAGAGGTCGAGATAGAAGCCGGCGATCGGCGTGCCGTTCTCCAGAATGTTGAAAAAGCGCACGTCCGGGTGATAGCGCGGCGCCTGCGCGTCCTCCTCGACCTGCAGGCCGTAAAGACGCTCGAGCACCTGGAAGAGCCCGTCGACCACGCGCGGGGCGGGGAAGTAGGGGCGAAGCTGCTCCTGGTTGATCGCATAGCGCGCCTCGCGAAGCTTTTCACTGGCGTAGCCGACATCCCAGGGCTTCAAGGTGTCGATGCCGAGCTCCTCGCGGGCAAAGCGGCCAAGCTCCTCGAACTCCTCCTCGGCCTGGGGTTTGGCACGGCGGGCCAGGTCGTTGAGAAATTCTTCTACCTGGCCCGGCGAGTCCGCCATTTTGGTCGCCAGCGACAGATCGGCGTAGGTATCGAAGCCGAGCAGCTGGGCCAGCTCCTGGCGCAGCGCGAGAATTTCCTCGATCAGCGCGGCGTTGTCGAAGCGTCCCGCGTTCGGGCCCTGGTTTGAGGCGCGGGTGACGAAGGCGGTATACACCTCTTCGCGAAGCTCGCGGCGGTCGGCATAGCTGACCACCGGGAAAAAGCTCGGGAAATCGAGGGTGATGCGGTAGCCCTCGACGCCCTTCGCCTCAGCGATGGCTTTCAGCGTCTCGCGGGCACTTTCGGGCACGCCGGCCAGTTCATCAACGCTTTCGATATCCTTGTGCCAAGCCTGAGTAGCGTCCAGCACGTGGTTGGAGTACTGGTTGGAAAGCTGTGAGAGCCGCGCCTGGATCTCGCCGTAGCGCGCCTTTTTATCCGCGGGCAGATCAACGCCTGCCAGGCGGAAATCGCGCAGGGCGTTGTCCACGGCGCGCTGTTGGCCGGCATCGAGGTTCGACCAGGTGGGCTCCTGCTTGAGCGCTTGCCAGGCGTGAAAGAGGCCTTCGTGCTGGCCTACCCACGTACCAAAGGCGGAGAGCTTTTCGATGCACGCCTCATAGGCCTCTCGAAGTTCCGGCGAGTTCATGGTGCTGTTGAGCTGGCTGACCGGCGACCACGCGCGGGAAAGGCGGTCGTTGACCTCCTCCAAGGGGGCTGCGAAGTTCGCCCAGGTCGGCGGCGTGTGACGTGCCTGGTCGACGAGGGACTCGATGGCCGCACGGCTTTCGTCCAAAAGCGTGTCGATCGCCGGGAGTACGTGCTCGGCGCGAATATCGGCGAAAGGGGGGAGCGTTTGTGTCTCAAGCAGGGGATTTTGGGACATGGACACCTCGTTGAAAATTAAAGGGCGCGATCAGAAAGCGATCATGACACAGTGCGGGCGATGCCCCGCGCTTTCAATGGCGGCGGCGCTATTAAGCGGCGGCTGCGCGGGCGCTCACAAAGCGCTCGAGGCGCTTCATGGCGGGTTTGACTGACCATTGGCCTTTACGTAGGCGCCTGCTAGGCTTGCCGACTTTCACTACGATCTTCGATACCCATTTTTCGAGTCCGCCAGGAGCAGGTGATGAACGACACGCTAGAGCGCTGGGGGTCCAAACGCGCCTTTATCCTCGCAATGACCGGGGCGGCGGTGGGACTTGGCAATATCTGGCGCTTTCCCTATATCGCCGGGGAAAACGGCGGCGCGGCGTTTTTATTGCTGTATATCGCCTTCGTGCTGCTGCTGGGCATTCCTGTGATGATGGCGGAAATTCTGATCGGCCGCGGCGGGCGCCAAAGCCCGGTGCGCTCGCTGGCCACGCTCGCCAGGGCAAGCCAGGCGAGTCCGCGCTGGCGTTATCTGGGGCTTTTTGGCGCGCTGACCGTCTTCTGCATTCTGTCGTTTTACTCGGTGGTGTCCGGCTGGTCGATCGAATTTCTGGTGGCCTCGATCAACGGCACCTTCGAGGGTCAGTCGCCACAGGCGATTGGCGCCGGCTTCGAGGCCTTTCTGGCCAACCCCTGGCTTCTGGTTTTCAACCACTCGCTGTTTCTGTTCATCACCATGACCGTGGTCGCCGCCGGCGTTGCCAAGGGTTTGGAGCGGCTGAACAATTTTCTGATGCCGCTTTTGTATCTCCTGCTGCTGGTGCTGGCGGGCTACGGGGCGAGCACCGACGGTTTCGGCCCAGCGCTTGGCTGGCTCTTTTTGCCCTCTTTTGAAGCAATCACGCCGACGGTGGTGTTTCACGCCATGGGCCACGCCTTCTTCACCCTGGCGGTGGGCGCCTGCGCGCTGATGGCCTATGGCGCTTACATGCCCGAAGAGCAGAGTCTGACCCGGGCGGCCTTCGCGGTGGCGCTGCTCGATATCTGCGTGGCGCTATTGGCCGGTATCGCGATTTTCTCCGTCGTGTTCGCCCAGGGGCTCGACCCGACCCAGGGGCCGGGGCTGATGTTCGTCACCCTGCCCATCGCCTTCGCCGAGCTGCCTTTTGGCAGCCTCTGGCTCAGTGGCTTTTTCCTGCTGTTGCTGCTGGCGACCTGGACGTCGGCGATCAATCTGGCCGAACCGATGGTCGCTATGCTCACCGGCATGGGGTGGCGGCGGAGTATCAGTACCGCGGCGGTGGCTGTGAGCGTCTGGCTACTCGGCGTGCTGGCCGCGCTCTCCTTCTCCACGCTTGGCGAGTTCCGCCCGCTTTGGGGGCGCAACGTGTTCGAGCTTTTAAGCTCGATTCCGCCGGATGTCTTTTTGCCGCTGGGCGGGCTCTTGATCGCCATCTTCGCGGCCTGGGTGTTGCCGGAATCCCTGGCGGTCGAGTCGCTGGGGGCGGGTAGTCGTGGCTACCGGCTCTGGCGTGCTACGCTTCGCTATATATCGATTCCGTTAACGTTGGTGGTGCTGGTCGGTGGCGTGCTGGCGCTGGGCTGACCGACCAGCTTGAAGGAGCACACATGAGCAAGGCGTTGAGAGCGTTCAAGGGGCAGAGCCCGCGGTTGGGCGAGCGGGTCTTCATCGACCCGGCGAGCGTCGTAATCGGCGATGTCGTGCTGGGTGATGACTGCTCGGTCTGGCCGATGACGGTGATTCGCGGCGATATGCACCGTATCCGTATCGGCGCGCGGGTCAGTATCCAGGATGGCAGCGTGCTGCATATCACCCATGCCAGCGACTTCAATCCGGACGGCTTTGCGCTCACCGTGGGCGATGACGTGACCATCGGCCACAAGGCGCTTTTGCACGGCGCCACCCTCGGCAGCCGCATTCTGGTGGGGATGGGCGCGATCGTCATGGACGGCGTGGTGGTCGAAGACGAAGTGATCATCGCCGCCGGCGCCGTGGTGACCCCGGGCAAAACGCTCGAAAGCGGTCATGTCTACGGCGGCAACCCGGCGAAGGCGCTGCGCCCGCTCAAGGAGAAGGAGCGGGCGTTTTTTACCTATACGGCAGGCAATTACGTGAAGTTGAAGGATCAGTTTTTGGCCGAACCGGATAACGAATCTGCCTAAACGGTTGCCCTGACACTCTTTTTTCTATTCTCAGCGTGTCGCGCGGGTCTATAATCTGTTAATTTATACAGTTTTATAGGGTGCCGCGGTATGGCGAATTTTCGCACGCACATTACGGTGGCGGCGGCGGGCGGCACGCTTTTCGCGTACGGGGGCTACCACGCGCAGTGGTGGTCGCCTTCACAAGCGCTTTTGATGATCGCGCTGGTCGCCTTTGGCGGCATTTTGCCGGATATCGACGCCGACCGCTCCAAGTCCATCCGTTTGATTTTCAACCTGCTTTCGGTGCCCTCGCTGGTGCTCGGCGTACTGCTGTTGCAGCCGTGGTTGGCGCCGGGCATGCTGCTCGTTGCCTGCGGCGGCATCTATTTTGGCGTGCGCTATCTGGCAAGCATTCTGTTTTCCAAACTCACCGTGCACCGCGGTATCTGGCACTCCTTGATGGCTGCAGCGCTCTGTGCCGGCGCCACCGCCGCGCTCAGCTTTAATGCGCTGATGCAGCCGCCCTGGATCGCCTGGTCCCACGGCGCCTCGGTGCTGCTGGGGTTTCTCATCCATTTGGGGCTCGACGAGCTGTTTAGCGTCGATTTGGAAGGGGCGCGGCTCAAGCGCTCCTTCGGCACGGCGCTAAAACTCGGCGATAGCCGCCGGCCGGTCTCCAACCTGTTGATGCTGATCGCGCTGTTGACTCTGATGCCCTGGGTGCCGCCCTGGGGGGTGCTGGGCGAGCTTTTGCATCAGGGGTCGCTTTTGTGGCGGTAATCCTCGGCGCTCAGGCCGTGCTTTTTCAGCTTGTCGTAAAAGGTCTTGCGCGGCAGGCCCAGGTGCGTGCACACGTCGATGACGCGGCCCTGGTGGCGGGCCAGGGACTGGCTGATCAGGCTCTTTTCGAACAGCTCGACCTGGCGAGGTAGCGTGGGCTCTTCGACGCTTGCGGTTTCACCGGCGAGCAGCACATCGAGGCGGTAGTCGAAGGCCGCGCCGAGCAGCACGTAGCGCTCGGCCAGGTTTCTAAGCTCGCGCACGTTGCCCGGCCAGTCGTGGGCCAACAGCGTGGCCACGGCGTGGTTATCCAGCGTCGGCGCTTCCAGGCCGCTTCTGTTGGCGGCGACCACGGCGAAGTGCTGGAATAGAAGCGGGATGTCCTCACGGCGCTCGCGCAGAGCGGGCAGCGGCAGCGTCACCACGTTGAGCCGGTAGTAGAGATCCTCGCGAAAGCGGCCCTCGTCGGCGGCGACCTTGAGATCCACCTTGGTGGCGGCGATGACGCGGATGTCCAGCGCCACCGTCTCGTTGGCGCCCAAACGCTCGACGCTGCGCTCCTGGAGTACGCGCAAGAGCTTCACCTGCAGCGCCGGCGGCATGGATTCGATCTCATCCAAAAACACCGTGCCGCCGTTGGCGTGCTCGAACTTGCCGATTCGTCGCTCCACCGCGCCGGTGAAGGCGCCTTTCTCGTGGCCGAAAAGCTCGGATTCGATGGTGTGCTCCGGCACCGCCCCGCAGTTGATCGCCATGAACGGACTGGCGCGCCGGGCGCTGCGCTCGTGGATCGCCCGGGCGACCAGATCCTTGCCCGTCCCGGTTTCGCCCAGCAGCAGCACATCGGCTTCGACCTGACTGATGCGCTGAATCATCGCCGCCAGGTGCGAGATCACCGGGGTGCGGCCGACCAGGCGCGGGCCGAGCGCGGCCTGCTGCGCCTCGAGCTCCGCCTTGAGGTGGGTGTTCTCCAGACTCAGCTGGCGCTTTTCGATGCCGCGGCGCACCACGTCGACGAGCTGCTCGCCGGCGAAGGGTTTCTCCAGAAAATCCCAGGCGCCGGCGCGCATGGCTTCCACGGCGGTAGAGATGTCGCCGTGACCGGTAATGAGAATGATCGGCAGCGTCGGGTCGCGCTTTTTTAACGCGTGTAGAAGCGCCATGCCGTCCATGCCCGGCATGCGCATGTCGCTGACGATGACGCCGGGAAAGTGCGGCGGAAGCTCAGCCAGCGCCTGCTCGGCAGAGGCGAAACAGTGCGGCGTGTAGCCGGCGAGTTCCAGCGTTTGGCTGGCCGTGATGCGCAGATGCGCCTCGTCGTCGATGACGATCACGGGCAGCGTCTCGGGCTCATGCATGGCGGCTCTCCAACGGTTGAGCGGGCGGTTCGACGGGCGGCTCACCGGCGGCGAGGGTAAGCGTAAAACACGCGCCGCGGTCGGTATTGCTGGCCACGAGGCTGCCGCCTAAATCCTTCATGATACGCGAAGAGATCGAAAGGCCGAGTCCCAGGCCACTGCCCGGCGCCCGGGTGGTGAAAAAGGGCTCGAAGATGTGCGTTAGGTGCTCTTCGTCGATACCGGGGCCGTTATCCTCGACGCGAATCTGCACGACGTCGCCTTCACTCCCGGCGCTGAGTATCAGCCTGGGCGCTGGCTGGCCGCTGGTGGCCTGCAGGGCGTTGCCGATCAGGTTGACCAGCACCTGCTCCAGACGCACCAGGTCTCCAACGACCCAGAGCGGTTCGGCGGGCATCGTCTGAATCACCTCGGTGTGGCTTTCGCGCAGGCGGTTTTGAAACAGGCGAAGCGCGTACTCGGCGCAGGTTTGAACGGCGATGCTTTCATGGCGCTCGCTGCTCTTGCGCGAGAACTGGCGCAACTGAGCGCTGATCTCCGCCATGCGCTCGGTCAGCTCGACGATCTGACCAAGGTTGGCATCGGCCTGCTCGGTGCGGGCCAGCTCGATGAAGCGCCGGGCGTTTTCGGCGTAGGCACGAATCGCCGCCAGCGGCTGGTTGAGTTCGTGGTTGATGCCGGCCGCCAGCTGGCCCAGAACGGCCAGCTTCGCGGCCTGCACCAGCTCGTCCTGAGTCTGGCGCAGGCTCGCTTCGGCGCGCAGACGCTCGTCGATCTCGCTGGAGAGGCGCTGGTTACTAGCCACCAGGTCGCGGGTACGCCGCGCCACGCTGACCTCGAGCTCGTCGCGCACCCGGGCAAGCGTCTGTCGCTCACGCTCGGCGAACGCCTCGCGCTCCCGGCGCAGCCGCCAACGTTGCCAGCCCACGCCGCCGCCAAGCACCAGCAACCCATACAGCCCGCCCGCCATCAGCGCGGCGATCCACTGCGCGCGTGCAACCGGGGTCAGCGGTTTGAGGATATGCATCTGCCAACCGAATTCGGTGATGGTCTGGGTCAGGCTCAGGTAGTGCTCGCCCGTCAGCGGGCCTTGCTCGAAGCTGACTTGCCGGCCGTTGGCGTTATCGTCAGCGTCCACGCGAATGCCAGAGTAGTTCAATGGCTCCATGGCGTAGCGTCGGGTGCGTCTTAGCATGTCTCGCTCGGCAACATCGAGCGGATAGAGCGCGCTCATGCGAAGCTCCGGGCGGCTGGCCATGAAGATGATGTCGTCGCCATCGGTGACGAAAAGCTCGGCATCCTGCTCCGCCCAGCTCTGCTCGACCTCGTCGAGCAGTACCTTGATCACGATCACTCCATCCGGGGTGGCGTCCGGGGCGGTATCGTCCAGCCAAACCGGCGCTGAAAAGAAGTAGCCGCGCTCGAGCGACTGGGTGCCCAGCCCGAAAAAGCGTCCGGGCTGACCATTCATGGCCTGGGTATAGTAACTACGAAACGAATAGTTGTGGCCGATGAAGGTGTTGGGGCGGTGCCAGTTGCTGGCGGCCAGGGTGGTGCCTTCCCGGTCCAGCAGATAGACGTCGGACACCCCAGCAGTAAAGCGGAACCGATCCAGCAGCATGTTGAGCGGCATGGGGTTTTGGCTTTGTGGAGAGGCGAGAAAGCGGCGCACGGCTTCGCGGGTGGCCAGCATGGGAGGCAAATAGTCAAAGCGCAGCAGATAGCCCTGGAGGTTGGCCGCCGACAGGCGCAGCTCGTTTTCGGCGTCCTCCTCCAGCTCACCGAGCGCGCGCACCCGGGCAAACTCGGCGGCCTGCCACATGCCGACCACCAGCCCGAGCAGAAGCGCCAAAATCCAAACGAGGCGCCTGCGGCTCGAGGGAAAAAGCGGTGAGTGGATCATAAGCCTCGCCTTTAACGGGAGAGCGCCAAGGTTATGGGGTTTAACCAGGGGGCTCAATACCATAAAGGTGGATACCTTTTGGGTAGTAGAAAGGTGAGGTTAAAGTCGTTTTCACCTGCAGTCGAAAAACCGCTTGCACTCGCCTCGCCAAATCCGTAAAGTACGCATCCGCTGCCGGGGACGGACAACGTTTCCAGCGGTGGATGAAGGTGAAAACCTTCGGTTTGTCAGGAAGTTAGAGCACTGTTCGGCAGGTTTGAATGGCTCGCTTCACTCGCTGAAATCAGCGGTTGACAAATTCACCGGAATGCGTAGAATACGCCTTCCTCGACGGGCAAGCGGTTCAGGTCATCGAACGGTTCGTCGAACAGCTCTTTAACAATTTGATCAGGCAATTCATGTGGGCGTTTGCCGATGAGGGTGACAAGTCACCTTATATCAAGGCAGACGAACACAGCGATACCTTTCGAGGTATCACGGTAAATTCGTTTGAACCTTGAGCCAGGATTGATTCGCCTCTGCGTCATGTCGTCGTACATGGGGCAGGCAAGAATCACACTGATTTTAAACTGAAGAGTTTGATCATGGCTCAGATTGAACGCTGGCGGCAGGCTTAACACATGCAAGTCGAGCGGCAGCACGGGAAGCTTGCTTCCTGGTGGCGAGCGGCGGACGGGTGAGTAATGCATGGGAATCCACCCGATAGTGGGGGATAACCTGGGGAAACCCAGGCTAATACCGCATACGTCCTACGGGAGAAAGGGGGCTTCGGCTCCCGCTATCGGACGAGCCCATGTCGGATTAGCTAGCTGGTGAGGTAACGGCTCACCAGGGCGACGATCCGTAGCTGGTCTGAGAGGATGATCAGCCACATCGGGACTGAGACACGGCCCGAACTCCTACGGGAGGCAGCAGTGGGGAATATTGGACAATGGGCGCAAGCCTGATCCAGCCATGCCGCGTGTGTGAAGAAGGCCCTCGGGTTGTAAAGCACTTTCAGTGGGGAAGAAGGCCTGCCGGTTAATACCCGTCAGGAAGGACATCACCCACAGAAGAAGCACCGGCTAACTCCGTGCCAGCAGCCGCGGTAATACGGAGGGTGCAAGCGTTAATCGGAATTACTGGGCGTAAAGCGCGCGTAGGTGGCTTGACAAGCCGGTTGTGAAAGCCCCGGGCTCAACCTGGGAACGGCATCCGGAACTGTCAGGCTAGAGTGCAGGAGAGGAAGGTGGAATTCCCGGTGTAGCGGTGAAATGCGTAGAGATCGGGAGGAATACCAGTGGCGAAGGCGGCCTTCTGGACTGACACTGACACTGAGGTGCGAAAGCGTGGGTAGCAAACAGGATTAGATACCCTGGTAGTCCACGCCGTAAACGATGTCGACCAGCCGTTGGGTGCCTTGTGCACCTTGTGGCGAAGTTAACGCGATAAGTCGACCGCCTGGGGAGTACGGCCGCAAGGTTAAAACTCAAATGAATTGACGGGGGCCCGCACAAGCGGTGGAGCATGTGGTTTAATTCGATGCAACGCGAAGAACCTTACCTGCTCTTGACATCCTGCGAACCCGGAAGAGATTCCGGGGTGCCTTCGGGAACGCAGAGACAGGTGCTGCATGGCTGTCGTCAGCTCGTGTTGTGAAATGTTGGGTTAAGTCCCGTAACGAGCGCAACCCTTGTCCCTATTTGCCAGCGCGTAATGGCGGGAACTCTAGGGAGACTGCCGGTGACAAACCGGAGGAAGGTGGGGACGACGTCAAGTCATCATGGCCCTTACGAGCAGGGCTACACACGTGCTACAATGGCCGGTACAAAGGGCAGCGAACTCGCGAGAGCAAGCGAATCCCGAAAAGCCGGTCTCAGTCCGGATCGGAGTCTGCAACTCGACTCCGTGAAGTCGGAATCGCTAGTAATCGTGGATCAGAATGCCACGGTGAATACGTTCCCGGGCCTTGTACACACCGCCCGTCACACCATGGGAGTGGACTGCACCAGAAGTGGTTAGCTTAACCCTCGGGAAAGCGATCACCACGGTGTGGTTCATGACTGGGGTGAAGTCGTAACAAGGTAGCCGTAGGGGAACCTGCGGCTGGATCACCTCCTTAAACGATGCGTCATCCTCGCGGTAAACGTCCACAATGAATTGCCTGATCAAGTGATAGAGCAAACGGTTTGGCACGATCCCCTCTTGGGTCTGTAGCTCAGTTGGTTAGAGCGCACCCCTGATAAGGGTGAGGTCGGCAGTTCAAGTCTGCCCAGACCCACCAAATTTCCGTAATGTCCGCGTTCAAAAGCTCTTCGTATGGTGGTCTGTACGTTGTTGCGTTTTGTCGTGTCTCACGGAAGTTGATGGCAAGAGGTGAAATTGCAAAACGATGGGGCCATAGCTCAGCTGGGAGAGCGCCTGCCTTGCACGCAGGAGGTCAGCGGTTCGATCCCGCTTGGCTCCACCATTATCTCGTTGCCGTGTTGTTGTACCGTTTGTTGTTTTGTGATCATTGACAAGGCAGGGTTTTAAAAGCCGTCTTGTCACTGTTCATCGAACAGTCGCTCTTTAACAATGTATATCATGCTGACAGTATCGAATGACGATACGGTGACATGAGCTTTGGCTTTTGTGATCGTGACGTGATCTCGATACGCAATTGTTTTGTGATACGTCTCAAGCGTATCCGGCAATCGTTGTCATTGCGGGCCCGGACTCCTTCGGGTTATAGGGTCAAGCAATGAAGCGCACACGGTGGATGCCTAGGCAGCCAGAGGCGATGAAAGACGTGGAAGCCTGCGATAAGGTCCGGTGAGGTGGCAAACGACCTGTGACCCGGACATCTCTGAATGGGGAAACCCACCGACCACAAGGTCGGTATCGTATCCTGAATACATAGGGATACGAGGCGAACCGGGGGAACTGAAACATCTAAGTACCCCGAGGAAAAGAAATCAACCGAGATTCCCCCAGTAGCGGCGAGCGAACGGGGACCAGCCCTTAAGTTGTGCAATCGATAGGCGAACAGTCTGGGAAGTCTGACCATAGCGGGTGATAGTCCCGTAGCCGAAATCCGAGCACAGTGAAATCGAGTAGGTCGGGGCACGAGAAACCCTGATTGAAGACGGGGGGACCATCCTCCAAGGCTAAATACTCCTGGCTGACCGATAGTGAACCAGTACCGTGAGGGAAAGGCGAAAAGAACCCCGGCGAGGGGAGTGAAATAGATCCTGAAACCGTGTGCGTACAAGCAGTGGGAGCAGACTCGTTCTGTGACTGCGTACCTTTTGTATAATGGGTCAGCGACTTATATTCAGTGGCGAGCTTAACCGAATAGGGGAGGCGTAGAGAAATCGAGTCTTAACTGGGCGACCAGTCGCTGGATATAGACCCGAAACCGGGCGATCTATCCATGAGCAGGGTGAAGGTTGAGTAACATCAACTGGAGGCCCGAACCAGGATCTGTTGAAAAAGATTTGGATGACTTGTGGATCGGAGTGAAAGGCTAATCAAGCCCGGAGATAGCTGGTTCTCCTCGAAAGCTATTTAGGTAGCGCCTCACGTATCACCACCGGGGGTAGAGCACTGTTTCGGCTAGGGGGTCATCCCGACTTACCAACCCGAGGCAAACTCCGAATACCGGTGAGTGCAGCGTGGGAGACACACGGCGGGTGCTAACGTCCGTCGTGAAAAGGGAAACAACCCGGACCGTCAGCTAAGGTCCCCAAATCCTGGTTAAGTGGGAAACGATGTGGGAAGGCTCAGACAGCCAGGAGGTTGGCTTAGAAGCAGCCATCCTTTAAAGAAAGCGTAATAGCTCACTGGTCGAGTCGGCCTGCGCGGAAGATGTAACGGGGCTAAACCAGGTACCGAAGCTACGGGTGCATCCTTATGGATGCGCGGTAGAGGAGCGTCGTGTACGCCGACGAAGGTGGATCGAGAGGTCTGCTGGAGGTATCACGAGTGCGAATGCTGACATGAGTAACGATAAGGGGAGTGAAAAACTCCCCCGCCGGAAGACCAAGGGTTTCTGTTCGATGCTAATCAGAGCAGAGTGAGTCGGCCCCTAAGGCGAGGCCGAAAGGCGTAGTCGATGGGAAACGGGTCAATATTCCCGTACCGGACATGATTGCGATGGGGGGACGGAGAAGGCTAGGTGAGCCGGGCGCTGGTTGTCCCGGTGAAAGCAGGTAGGCTGAATGCTCAGGCAAATCCGGGCGTTCAAGGCCGAGATGCGAGACGAACGGCCTTTGGGCCGGAAGTCACTGATGCCACGCTTCCAGGAAAAGCCTCTAAGCTTCAGATCATGTGCGACCGTACCCCAAACCGACACAGGTGGTCAGGGTGAGAATCCCAAGGCGCTTGAGAGAACTCGGGTGAAGGAACTAGGCAAAATGGTGCCGTAACTTCGGGAGAAGGCACGCCGGCGTAGGGTGAAGGGACTTGCTCCCCGAGCCCGAACCGGCCGAAGATACCAGGTGGCTGCAACTGTTTAGTAAAAACACAGCACTCTGCCAACGCGCAAGCGGACGTATAGGGTGTGACGCCTGCCCGGTGCCGGAAGGTTAAGTGATGGTGTTAGGATTCGTCCGAAGCTCCTGATCGAAGCCCCGGTAAACGGCGGCCGTAACTATAACGGTCCTAAGGTAGCGAAATTCCTTGTCGGGTAAGTTCCGACCTGCACGAATGGCGTAATGATGGCCACGCTGTCTCCACCCGAGACTCAGTGAAATTGAAATCGCCGTGAAGATGCGGTGTACCCGCGGCTAGACGGAAAGACCCCGTGAACCTTTACTATAGCTTCACACTGGATACTGATGTTGCCTGTGTAGGATAGCCGGGAGGCTAGGAACTCCGGACGCCAGTTCGGAGGGAGCCACCCTTGAAATACCGGCCTGGCATCATTGGTGTTCTCACTCCGACCCGTCATCCGGGTCGAGGACAGTGTGTGGTGGGTAGTTTGACTGGGGCGGTCTCCTCCCAAAGAGTAACGGAGGAGCACGAAGGTACCCTCAGCACGGTCGGACATCGTGCAATGAGTGCAAGAGCATAAGGGTGCTTGACTGCGAGACAGACACGTCGAGCAGGTGCGAAAGCAGGTTCTAGTGATCCGGTGGTTCTGTATGGAAGGGCCATCGCTCAACGGATAAAAGGTACTCCGGGGATAACAGGCTGATACCGCCCAAGAGTTCACATCGACGGCGGTGTTTGGCACCTCGATGTCGGCTCATCACATCCTGGGGCTGAAGTCGGTCCCAAGGGTATGGCTGTTCGCCATTTAAAGTGGTACGCGAGCTGGGTTTAGAACGTCGTGAGACAGTTCGGTCCCTATCTGCCGTGGGCGTTGGATGTTTGAGAAGGGCTGCTCCTAGTACGAGAGGACCGGAGTGGACGCACCTCTGGTGTTCCGGTTGTCACGCCAGTGGCATTGCCGGGTAGCTATGTGCGGACGGGATAACCGCTGAAAGCATCTAAGCGGGAAGCCCCCTTCAAGATGAGACATCCCCGAGGCCTTGAGCCTCCTGAAGGGCCCAGCGAGACCAGCTGGTTGATAGGCACGGTGTGGACGCACCGCAAGGTGTTGAGCTAACGTGTACTAATGGCCCGTGAGGCTTGACCCTATAACACCCAAGGGGTTCGGCCCGCAGTGACAACGAAGCAGGAACCGGATACGCACGAACATGAAGCAAAAGGCTTCATGTCGAACGAGACGATCACGAAACCGTCAGCCGATATACATTGAAAGTTACGCCTGACGACCATGGCTTGCGTGAACCACCCGATCCCTTGCCGAACTCGGAAGTGAAACCGCAACGCGCCGATGGTAGTGTGGGGTCTCCCCATGCGAGAGTAGGTTATCGTCAGGCACCTATTCGAAAAAGCCCCGAGCACTCTGTGTTCGGGGCTTTTTTTTATGCGTGGAAAAAGGAAAACGCGGATGGAGAGCCGGTCGGCCGCCCCGGCGGCGCGGTGCGCCTCATCGCTGGCTAACGCCTGCTTCTGCTGGAGGTAAGGCATACCATGCAGATATTCAGTCCTGCCGTTGATTTCCCCTATTACCACTCGATGGGCTTTCCAGCCCAATCCCAAAAGCTGCCGGTGTCTTGGGGCGTGCGCTGATCGATGACCTTCAAAAGGCTTTCGGCGACGAAAGTGGGCGTAAAGAGTTTATCCTCGGGTACGCGTGCCTGAAATGGCTCGGAAAGCGACGTATCGGTCGTGCCAGGGTGCAGGCAGAGAACGATGGCCTGCTTGTTGAGCCGGCCCAGTTCGATGGAGGCGGTTTTCATCAGCATATTGTGCGCGGCCTTGCTGGCACGATAGCTGTACCAACCGCCGAAACCATTGTCGCTGATCGAGCCGACTCGTGCTGACAGGCTGGCCACGATGGTGGGGTGTGAGCCCTTGAGTGAATCGTTGAGTACCGACAACAGTCGGAGCGGGGTCGCGGCGTTGACGTGCATGACGTGAGCAAAGGCCTCGGCATCGAACTGCTCCAGCCGCTTTTCCGGCTGAACGCCGTGCCCATCATCGTGCAGTACGCCAACCGTATTGAAGAGAAGATGAAGCGGGCGCCCTTCGATCTCGGCGGCCAGCGCATCGAGTCCTGATTGAGTCGTGATATCGGCAGCGAGTGAGGTAACGCGCACATCGTCGATATCGGTATCGCGGCGGCTAACGGCAATGATGCTACCAACATGGGTCGAATCGAGAAGCGCTTTGATCAGCGCGTGACCGATCCCGCCATTGGCGCCGGTGATGACCGCAGTAAACTTTTCAGGTAGATGATCGAGCATTCGACACTTCCTTGTAGAATGTGAGCATTCTCATTGAAGCGTCTTGTACAGGATTTGTCTATTGACGGGCGCGTAGAGAAGGAGGGCTTGAAAACAGGAGCGTAGGAAAAAGTATCAGGCAGAGGTGTTGAGGCGGCTCGACTGTGCCTGGTTACGCCCATTGGGCTGGTAAAGCGTTTTCTCGGCAATTTGCTGAATGTAGTTCAACATGTCCTGGTTGTGCTTCATGCGTACCGTGAGCATCTGGCCCGTTAACGCGTTCATGCGGCCAGCGCGCTCGCTTTTGTCCAGAAAGAGCTCCCAGCTGTCCTGACAGCCGGCATCTGACGCGGCCTTGAAGGCGCCGTTAGCATCATCGTCGTAACCCAAACGGTTCTGAGTCGTGCGACGCAGAGTTTCCATGCGCTCCAACGCACCCAACACCGTTTGCTTGGACTCGGCGAGCGTGGCAAGCGCTTCACCGTCGATATCCCCTTGTGTCAGCAGCTGCTGCTCTTTGGCGAGTAGCTCCAGAAGCTCGTCCAGACGCTGATGCTGATCGAAAAGCAAACGGGAAAGACTCATAAGCGATTACTCTTTGAGCTGAGCGATCAGGCCATCGGCAATACGGTCGGCGCGAATCTCGAGACGCCCTTCGCGAATAGCGTCGCGAATATCATCCACTCGAGCCATATCGATGTCCTGGGAGTCGTCCATGTGCATCTGGCTTAAGCGCGTGGACTCGCGAGTGGTACTGCCTTCCGGCGACGACTGTGTGCCGCCGACTTTTTGCGTGTCGTCACGCTGCTGCGTCTGATTGGTGCGCAGCAGCGGATTCAGGTTATCAATTTTCACGTTGTGTGGCCCTCATCGTCAACGTTGAAGCGCTCTAAACGCCATGGCTCTATGCCGTTATAAAGAGTATCGGCGCGCTTGGAGAGGACTTTAGACATTGACTCAAAAATCTACGGTGACAGTGCCATCGCCGGTAATGCGGGCGGTCACGAGTTCGCGCGTATCGAAGCGCACACGTATCCGTGCATTCAGGGCGCCGCCTTCAAGCGCCTCGCCTTCACGTGAAATACGAAACCCCGAGCCCTGCGCTATGACCGTGACGCGCTCGCCGCGTTCCACCATTTCCGGTGCCTTTAACGCGTGCGCCTGAAAGGCGTCGCCGCTCATGATAGGGCGCTGCGTTACCATGCCAATGATAGCATTTTCGTCGGTCAATGCGTTGCCTGCAAGATCGCCCAGGCTGCCCTGGCGCTGAGTCACCATGGCGGGCGTGATCATGGTATTGCGCGCGATATCCTGAGCGGCCACCGTGTAGCTTCCCATGACGTCGACCTGAGCCTGCATGTAGCGTACCTGCCGGCGCGCTTCGCCGCAGCGCACCCCCACCGACACGCGCCCTAAAGGCGCCTGGCCTGCATTGGGCAGAAAGGGCTCTGGCGCAATGCAGGTCGCCAAGTGGGGCGAGGGTGGGGCCACATCGATCACCACTTCCTGGCCAAGCGTTTGCGCCTGCTGATAGAGAAAGTTCTGCACCGTTTCGACCAGCGCTTGGTCCTGCGCTCTGGCCAATCCTCCCCAAACGATGGAAAGAACGGCGATCAAGCAAAGCGCTAACGCGCGGGCCCACCGTGGGCGCGCCAGAGACGGCGAATAGGGCATGTGAGTCATCGCTCGAGCAGGAGAGTGGCTGGGCCTTCAGACAGTAGCCGGTAACCAAAAGCTTAATTCAAATGCTTTTCTCGAATCATGCGAAATGATGGGGTAAACGGCATTTGTTCCATGCTTTAGGCTGATGCTGCCTTCCCTATTATTCACCCTCAGAAATGTCCGAATTATCTTTGCCTCGCCAATGGGGGATGCATGTTCGATCACCTGGAGTCCGCCTTCAACTTTCACCAGCGCGCGCTTAGCCTTCGCCAGGCGCGCCACGACGTGCTGGCGGCCAACATCGCCAATGCCGACACGCCCAACTTCAAGGCGCGTGATATCGACTTCGCCAGCGAGCTAAAAAAGGCGGTCAGCACCGGAGCATCCGCCCAGCAAGGCGGTGGGGTAGCGCTTGCACGCACCTCCGAGCGCCATATCGAGGCGCAGGGGCGCGCTTGGCAAAGTACCAGTACGGACCTTCTTTACCGGGTGCCCGATCAGCCGAGCCTTGATGGTAACACCGTCGATATGGACCGGGAGCGTTCACAGTTCACCGACAATGCCCTTCGCTATCAGGCGGGGCTGACGATCATGAACCGCCGCATTCAGGGCCTCAAAAACGCGATGCAGCCGGAATAATCCGGCGCAAGGAGAGATAACCCCCGATGTCGATGTTCTCAGCCTTTGATATCGCAAGCTCAGCGCTTAGCGCCCAAGCGCAGCGGATGAACGTGACCGCCAGCAACATGGCCAACGCCGACAGTATCGCCGGCCCCGACGGTGAAACCTACCGCGCCAAGCAGGTGATGTTCGAAACCCAGGCCCAAAACAACCGTTATGGTGTCGGCGGTGTACGCGTCACCGAGGTCGTCGAAGACGAGTCGCCGCTGCCACTTGAGTATATGCCGAACCATCCGGCTGCCGACGAAGATGGATACGTTGCCAAGCCTAACGTCGAGCCGGTGCACGAAATGGTCAACATGATCTCCGCCTCGCGTTCGTATCAGGCCAATGTCGAAGTCTTCAACACGACCAAACAGATGATGGTTCAAACACTCTCGCTCGGTGAGGGCTAAACATGAATATCGATTCAAGCGTGATCAATAGCATCAACGGCGCTAACGGCAGCAGACCCAATCTCTCCGCCAGTCAGTCCCAGGAGATGCGCGACAGCTTCATGACGCTGTTGATTACTCAGCTGCAAAACCAGGACCCGATGAATCCGATGGATAACTCGGAGATGACCTCCCAGCTGGCCCAGATCAATACCGTCAGCGGAATCGAGCAGCTCAACGATACGCTCAATGGCATTACACAACAAATGGACGCCGGACGCGCGCTGCAGGCAGCAGGGCTCATCGACAAGTCGGTGCTTGTGCCCGGTAACAACGTGAAGGTAGGCGTTAACGATGAGGGAATCACTTACGCTACGCCCTTCGGTATCGAGCTGGACTCCCCGGCCGAGCAGGTAGTGGCAACGGTGACCGGTAAATCCGGCGAGGTCCTTTATACCCGCGAGCTGGGCCCGGTAAATGCCGGGGTCGAATCCTTCAGCTGGGGCGGTATGACCAACGACAACGTAGCGGTGCCGGCAGGCGTCTATAGCGTCAACTTCCGCGCCACGAATGCCGATGGCGAGCTTCTTGAGTCGCGAGCGCTGAACTACGCGTTGGTGCATGGCGTATCACCCGGCGCGAAAGGCAGCGATGTTCGCTTGGATTTGGGCGCCGTCTACGGCCAAGTCACGCTCGACCAGATCAAGCAGATCCTTTGATTTTTGCTTCATACCTCTTTTAACAGGAGAGCATCATGAGCTTTTCTCAAGCACTTAGCGGTTTGAACGCCCAGCGCGAAAAACTCAGCGCTATTGGTAACAACATCGCCAACTCGCAAACCGTCGGATTCAAGAGCACTGACGTGCGGTTCGCTGACGTTTACGCTCAGTCGCGGATTGGCCTTGGGGTACGTACCGCAAGCGTATTACAGAACTTCAGTCAGGGCAGTATCGAGTCCTCATCGCGTAATCTCGACCTGGCGATTTCCGGTGACGGCTTTTTCCGTTTTCAGCAGTCCAATGGCAGCATCGGTTACTCGCGAAACGGTCAGCTCACCATGACGCCGACGGGTGAACTGGTGAACGCTCAGGGTGCGCAGATCATGGGCTATCCGGCTGATGCTGCTGGCAATGTTTTGTCTGGCGGTAATGTGGCGCCTTTGAGCGTGGACCCAGGCGACCTGGAAGCCAGCGCAACCAGCCAGCTCAACATGACGTTGAACCTGAATAGTGGCCAGCCCGCCATCACGGGCGCCGCTCCAACGGCAGCAGAGCTTGAAGAGGGCATTGGCGCCGATCGCTATACCTTCTCTTCCAATCCGACGATTTTCGACTCTCAGGGTAACGCGCGCAATTTAACGCTTTATTTCACAAAAACCGGCGATAACGCTTGGCGCGTAGATGGGCGCTTGTCCGGTGGCCCTGGCGATGCACAAACCTACGGTCTGCCAGGTCTAACGACGCTCACGTTCAACCAGAACGGTACGCTTCAGGGCGGCGGCGAAGCCGCGCTTGCCATCAACGGCGGTGAGTTCAACAACACCATTCTGGCTAATTTGGATATCGATCTCAATTTCGCGGGTACTACTCAGTTTGCCAATACTTCCACGGTAAATGATATCGCCCAGAACGGTTACACCTCGGGCTCGCTGGTGGGTATCAGCATCCAGCAGGACGGTACCGTACAACGTAACTACTCCAACGAGCAGTCGCGTGCGGCAGGCCAGGTATCGCTGGTGAGCTTTCGTAACCCGGAGGGCTTGCAACCCATCGGCGACAACCTCTGGAGTGCCACGTCATCTTCGGGCCAGGAGCTAATCGGCGCGCCAGGAACGGGTCAGCGTGGCTTGCTCCAACCAGGGGCGACTGAGAACTCCAATGTCGATCTGGCACAGGAACTGGTCGACATGATCGTCTCCCAGCGCGCCTACCAAGCGAACTCGCAGACCATCAGTACTCAGGACGAGCTCCTGCAGACCATCATCAACCTGTAAGTGCGGGGCCGAGTAGAGGAGTAGCGCGTGGATAGAATGCTGTATACCGCCATGAGCGGGGCCAAAAACGCGATGGATCAGCAGTCGGTGATGAGCAACAACCTCTCGAACGTTGCCACCACCGGGTTTCGCGCGCAGCTTCAGGCCGCGCGTTCGGTACCCGTATTGGGCGCGGGCGCGCTCGACACCCGCGTTTCAGCGATGGCCACGACGCCGGGTAGCGACTTTTCCCAAGGGCCTGTCGAGCAAACCGGGCGTACCCTGGATGTCGCCATGCAAGATGGCGCCTGGCTTGCGGTATTGACCGACGATGGCACCGAAGCCTATACCCGGCGTGGTGATTTGCAGGTCGATAGTGACGGCGTGCTCTTGAACCTGGGTCGCCCGGTCGTGGGCGACGGTGGGCCGATCGCGCTACCCCAGGGGGCGCAGCTCTCCATGGGCGCCGACGGCACCATCAGCGCTATTCCCCCCGGAGAGGGTCCCAATGCACTGGTGGATGTGGGCCGTATCAAGCTGGTAACGCCGGACGTCGCCACACTGACCCGTGGAGATGACGGCCTTTTCCGTGCGCCCTTGAATGACGAGGGAGCGCCCGGTGTCTTGGCTGCCGATGAGACGGCGCGGCTGGTAAGCGGAGCGCTCGAAGGCAGCAACGTCAGCGCAGTGGAGGCGATGGTCTCGATGATCGACGTACAGCGCCGCTACGACATGCAGATGCGTGTGCTCAGCAATGCCGACGAGAATGCCCAACGCGCCAACAGCATGCTTTCACTTCAAGGCTGACCCCAGCCGCCCGATTAAAGGATACCCATCATGATCAAATCGTTGTGGACGGCGAAAACGGGGCTCGAGTCGCAGCAGACCAAGCTCGACGTGATCTCCAACAACCTGGCCAACGTCAGCACTAACGGGTTCAAGCGTTCGCGCCCGGTATTCGAAGATCTTCTTTATCAGAACATGCGTCAGCCCGGCGCTCAGAACAACATTCAGGATCGGCTGCCCTCGGGCATGCAGGTCGGTACCGGCGTACGCGCCGTGGCCACCGAGCGCCTGCATACTCAGGGCGGGCTGGAGCGCACTGATAACTCACGCGATTTAGCCATCAGCGGCGACGGTTTTTTCCAGGTGCTACTACCCGACGGCACGATCGGCTATACCCGCGACGGTGGCTTTCAGCTCAACGAAAACGGCCAGATGGTCACTGCCAACGGCTACCCGCTTGAACCGGCGATCTTCGTGCCACCCAACGCGCTGTCGATCGGTATCGGCGAAGACGGCACGGTGAGTGTGCGCCAGCCGGGGGTCGCTCAGGATGCGGATATCGGCCAGATCACCGTGGCCTCCTTCATTAACCCGACGGGACTCGAGAGCATCGGCGGCAACCTTTATTTGGAAACCGGAGCATCCGGCGCGCCGAACCAGGATATTCCCGGTAACAACGGCGCCGGGCGTCTTTTCCAGGGCTTTGTCGAAACCTCCAACGTCAATGTAGTGGAGGAGATGGTCAACATGATCCAGACCCAGCGCGCCTATGAAATCAACAGCCGCGCGGTCTCCACCAGTGACGAGATGCTGGCGCGCTTGAGCCAGCTGTAATTACGGAATTCCGGTCTTGAACACAGGGCGTTCGATGCATAAAAAAACCGCGCTTTCTCGCCGTTTTGCGCAGCTGGCCGTGGCGCTGTTGATCCTTCTAGCCGCCGGGTGCGCGCAGATACCTCGCGCGTCGGTGGTCGGCGAGCAGGAGCAGATCAACATCATCGATCGGCCACCGGCAGTGGCCAACGGCTCGATCTATCAATCGCGGCGCGGCTACCACCCGCTGTTCGAGGACCGCCGCCCGCGGGCGATCGGCGATATTTTGACTATCGTGCTCAACGAGCAGGTCAGCGCGAGCCAGAACTCGCAGTCGAGCGCCAACCGCAGCGGCTCCGGCTCGCTGGATATCGCTCAGATTCCCGAGATCATCGACTTTCTGGAAGATTACGGCTTCGATGTCGCCGGCGACAACGTCTTTGCCGGCAGCGGCAGCACCCAGGCCAACAACACCATGACCGGCACGATCACCGTCTCGGTGTTGGAAGTGCTCAACAACGGCTATCTTCGCGTGCGTGGCGAAAAGCAGATCGCGATCAATCAGGGGACCGAGTTCATCCGTTTCTCCGGCGTGGTCAATCCACAAACGGTGACGGCGGCGAATACCGTCCCTTCCAATCAGGTCGCCGATGCGCGCATCGAGTACGTGGGCGATGGCTACATCAACGAAGCGCAGCACATGGGCTGGCTGCAGCGCTTCTTCCTCAACGTGTCGCCGTTCTAGGCGCTCGAGAAGAGAGTGATGATGACTTCATTGAACCTCAAGCGCCGCCTCAAAGCCGTGGTGCTGGTTGCTTTTTGCGTACTGGCGGGCAGCGCCCAGGCGGAAAGCGTACGTGAGCTGGCCAATTTTGCTGGTGTGCGCGACAACCAGCTCGTGGGCTACGGCCTGGTGGTCGGCCTCGACAGCACCGGTGACCAGACGACCCAAGCGCCGTTCACCAGCCAAAGTCTGACCAACATGCTCTCGCAGCTCGGCGTGAGCGTACCGCCGGGCACCAATTTACAGCTGCGCAACGTTGCCGCCGTCATGGTGACCGCGGATCTGCCGCCGTTTGCCCGCCCGGGCCAGCGTCTCGATATCGTCGTTTCGTCGATTGCCAACGCCCGTAGCCTGCGCGGCGGCACGCTCTTGATGACGCCGCTCAAGGGCGCCGACGGCGACACCTACGCCATCGCCCAGGGCAACATGCTGGTCGGTGGCGCCGGTGCCCAGGCTGGCGGTAGCAGCGTGCAGATCAACCAGCAGGCCGCCGGGCGTATTCCGGGCGGCGCACTGGTGGAGCGTGAAGTCGCGCTCAACCTGGGCGGCAACGGCGGCTTGCTCGAACTTCAGCTCAATCAACCGGATTTTGGCACCGCTCAACGGATGGTGAGCGCGATCAATACCGAGTTCGGCCAGTCGGTGGCCTACGCGCGCAACGGCGGCGTCATCGCGCTCGACGGGCCAATGGACGCGAATCTGCGGGTCAACTTCATGGCACGCGTCGAAAACGTTCAGCTCACCCCGATGGATGCGCCGGCACGCGTGGTGCTCAACTCGCGTACCGGCTCCGTGGTCATGAACAGCGCCGTGACGCTGCGCCAGGCCGCGGTCGCCCACGGCAACCTGTCGATCGTCATCGATAGTCAGTTCGGCGTCAGCCAGCCCGCGCCGCTGGGCCAGGGCGAGACCGTGGTGGTACCCAATGCGGATATCGACATCAATCAGCGCGAAGCTTTCCTGCAGATCGTCGAAGGCGCTCAGCTCAACGAGGTAGTCAATGCCTTGAACGCACTCGGCGCCACACCCCAGGATTTGATGTCGATTCTCGAAGCGCTCAAGGCGTCCGGGTCGCTGCGCGCCGAGCTCGAGGTGATCTGATGAGCATGACCAGCATGTCCAACCAGCTCGCCTTCGACATGAGCGGCTTTCAGCGCTTGCAGCACAACGCCCGCGTGGACCCGGAAGCCGGTGCTCAGGGCGCCGCCCAGCAGTTCGAGGCGCTGTTCGTGCAGATGATGATGAAGAGCATGCGCGACGCGACGCCTTCTGGTGGACTGTTGAACAGCAGTGCCGGCGACACCTACCAGCAGATGCTGGATCAGCAGTGGTCGCAGGTGATCGCCGAGAAGGGCGTAGGGCTTGCCGACGTGCTGGTCGAGCAGCTTACCCGCCAGGGTGCAATCAAGGGCGGCGGGAAAAACGACGACGAGATTCAGGCGCTGATTGCCGGCATTCCCCGCGGCACGCCGCGAGTACTCGATGACCCGCTACAGCCCGCTGGCCCCGGTGGCCAGGAGAGCGGTCGCTTTCTTAGAGAGCTCGAAGCGATTCGCCAGGGCAGGGCTGCACCGGAGCAGGCGAGCGTTGAGCGCTCGCCGACATCGGCTAATGCCGCCGCGCCCCTCATCAACGCCAACGCGCCGGATCACGTGAAGCGGTTTATGGCCACGCTCGCCGGCCCCGCCCAAGCGGCCAGTCAGGCAAGCGGTGTGCCCGCCGAGCTGATTTTGGCCCAGGCGGCGCTGGAAACCGGCTGGGGGCGTCACGAAATCCCCACGCACCAGGGTGGCAACAGCCACAATCTGTTCGGGATCAAGGCGGGCAGCCGTTGGCAGGGCGCGACGACCGATATCGTTACCCACGAATATCTCAACGGACAGCGCACGCGCATGGTGGATACCTTCCGCGTGTATGACTCCTTCGAGCACGCCTTCACCGACTACGCCAACCTGATCGGTCAGAACCCGCGCTACGCCGGAGTGGTCGAGGCGCAAAGCGCCGAGCAGGCCGCGCGCGCGCTGCAAAGCGGCGGCTACGCGACCGACCCGCGTTACGCCGAGAAGCTCGTTGCCATCATGAAGACCATGGGGCCGCTACCGGCTGGGCAGGAATTTTTGGCCGACGCGCGCTAACGCCGTTAAAGCTTTTTAACGAGCCGCCGATAAAAGAAGCATCGGCTTGAGGACTGAACCATGAGCATGTTTTCGACGGGCCTGAGCGGCCTGAACGCGGCGCAAAATGCGCTGAGCGCGACCAGCAACAACATCAGCAACCTGTTTACGCCAGGCTACAACCGCGAGTTGCCCAAACTAAGCGAAGCGGGCGTGGGTGGCGGCGTGCGCGTGGATGCCATCGAGCGTCAGTTCAATACATACGTAGCCAACCAGCTCAATAACGCTAAAACCCAATCGAGCGCGCTGGAAACCTATAACAATCAGATCACCCAGATCGATAATCTTCTGGCGGATCGTGAGGCAGGGCTTTCGCCGCTCATTCAGGACTTCTTCTCCTCGTTGGATGCGCTGGCAAGCTCCCCCTCCGACCCGGCCGCTCGTCAGGGCGTGCTCGGCGCAGCGGATACGTTGAGCGCACAGTTTCGCTCTTTTGATGGCTATCTGCAGGACATGCAGAACAACGTCAACAACCAGGTTCGCGACGAAGTCACTCAGATTAATAACACCCTCGAGCAAATTGCCGATTTCAACCGCGAAATCTCGCTGGCCCGTGCGCGGACCGGCCAGGCGCCCAACGGTCTGCTCAACCAGCGCGACCAGCTGGTGTCCGATCTCAACGAGCGCATGGATCTGCGTCTCAACGTTCAGGACGGCAAGACGTACAACGTTAGCCTGCCCAACGGCCAGCCGCTGGTCACGGGGACATCGAGCTTCAAACTGGAAGCCGTGCAAGCCGACAGCGATCCTCAGCGCACCGTCGTGGGCTATCGCGATGGAGGCAATAACCTCATAAAACTCGACGAGTCCACTATCAAGGGCGGCTCGCTGGGCGGCTTGATGAGTTTTCGCGCTGAAACGCTGGACAAGACGCAGAACCAGATCGGCCAGCTGGCGGTATCGCTATCGGTCGCGTTCAATGAGCAGCACAAGCAGGGCATCGATCTCAACGGCGAGGACGGTCAGGACTTTTTCAACATTGGCCAGCCGCAGGCGTACAGCTATCCAAACAACGACGCCGAGGTGACGTCCATCGCCTTCGATGTTGAGGCTACTGATGAGCTTCGGGCAACGGACTATACCGTCAGATTCGACGAGAGCGGTGAGCCCAGCGTTACCCGCAAGGACAATGGCCAAGCGGTCGATGTAAGTGAAGGCTGGGATAGCGCTACCAACACGCTCGCCTTCGGCGGCATACGAATGGAGTTTAGCGCCCAGCCCGCTAACGGCGATCGTTTCGACGTTCAGCCCGTGCGTCGCGCCGGGGCCGGTATGGAAACCGCCTTCAACGATCTGGACAAGATTGCGGCCGGCGAAGAGGCCGCGAGCGGCGACAACCGTAACGCGCGCAAGCTTCAGGACCTTCAGGGAGAAAACATCGTGGGCGGGCGCGCCTCGCTGAGCGGCGCCTACGGGGCGCTGGTATCGGATGTCGGTAACCGTACCAATATCACTCAGGTAAATTTGGAAGCGCGCCAGGGGCTGACCGACCAGCTTCGTGCCGTACAGCAGTCCGAGTCCGGCGTTAACCTCGACGAAGAGGCAGCCAATCTGATTCGCTACCAGCAGTTCTACGCGGCCAATGCGCGGGTGATCGATACCGCGGGCAGTTTGCTGGACACCATCCTGAATCTGCGCAGCTAAGGGAGGCATCTACCATGCGTATCAGCAGCGTTACCATGTACGAGCAAAGCTCTGCGTCCATTAACCGCCAGCAGGGTGACTTTTTAAGGATTGGCCAGCAGCTCTCCAGCGGGCGCAAGGTGGTGAATCCTTCGGACAACCCGCAGGCGGCCTCGCAGGCGGTAGGGGTGTCCCAGTCCATGGCGATGACCGAGCAGTACGGTAACTCGCGTGTCTCGGCACGTACATCGCTTGCTCAAAGCGAAAGCGTACTGAACAGCGTTAGCGACTCGATCACCAGCGCCAAGACACTGCTGATCCAGGCCTCCAGCGATACGCTCAGCAACGCCGATCGCGAGTCGATCGCCAGTGAGTTAAAAGGTGTCTACCAGACGCTGATCGGTCAGGCCAACACCGCCGACGGCAACGGCCGCTATCTCTTCGGTGGCCAAATCGATAACGCGCCGCCCTATGTTGCCAACGACCAGGGCGCCATGAAATACAACGGCAGTGACATCGTGCGCGAGCAGCGTATCGATAGTGCTCGCAACATGCCGGTGGCCGAAAGCGGCCGCTCGATTTTTCAGAAGGTCCCCAGTGGCGCAGGCTATATTGGTGAAGCAGTGCGTTCGGACGGTGCTCGTAACGCCGGTAGCGTGATCCTTGGTGGCCCGCAGGTGAGTGATGTCAACGGCGAAGGCTATGGTGACGATTATCGAATCACGTTTGGTGGTGACGCCGATACGCCCACGCTAAGCGTGCAGCGCCTGACCCAGGACGACGGCTGGCAGCCGGTCCCGGATATGACGGACATCGCCTATACCGGCGGTGACGCGCCTCAACGCCTCGTGTTCGGCGGGCTTAGCGTATCGTTAAGCGGCGCCTCCGAGGCGGCTGATGAAGTCAACATCAGTCAGGCCAAAAACGGTCAGCGCGAGCCCGATCTATTCAAGGCCATGGAAGAGGCCATTCGTGTGCTCGAAAATCCAGCGACGACCAACGTCGAAAAAGCCGATTTTCGCAACACGTTGAATACCGCCATGCGCGACCTGGACAACGCGCTGGACAACGTACTGACCGTGCGCGCCTCGGCTGGCGCCAGGCTCAACGAGCTGGATGTGATCGACTCCATCGCCAGCAACCGTATGATGAGCTATACCCAAACGATGTCTGATCTCGTGGATCTGGACTACGTTGAGGCGATCTCGGAGTACAGCCTGCGTCAGGTCGGTCTGCAGGCCTCTCAGCGTACCTTTGTCGATATGGGCGGCATGTCGCTGTTCAACTATATGTAAGTCGTCCAACACCATCTTTTGCATTACCATTTGGCCACCGTTCGCGGTGGCTTTTTTATGGCGAACTCAGTTATCCGCCATCGTTTCGATCAGGCTCTGCATAAAGGCCAGCCCCTGGCTGAAAAGCGGCTGCAGGAAGCGCCCGATATCGGTGACCAGCACCATCAACAGCACCAGCCCCACGGTCAGCGAGGCAGGAAAGCCGATGTTGAACACGGTGAGCTGGGGTGCGGAGCGATTCAGAATGCCCAGCGACAGGCTAATGATGAGCAGCGAGGCGACCAGCGGCAGGGCCAGCAACAGCCCGGAGGCGAAGATGGTGCCAGCGTAGCGGGCCAGCAGCTCGAAGGCGTTGGGGTTGATGCCGGCAAACCCGACCGGCAGGGTCTGAAAGCTCATTACCAGGGTTTCCATCACCATCAAATGGCCGTTGAGCGCCAGAAACATCAGCAGCGTAATCATGTAGAGAATGCGCGAGAGCACCATGATATTGGTGCCGCTGGAGGGATCAAAAAAGCTGGCGAAGGCAAGCCCCATCTGCAGGCCGATGAACTCGCCCGCCGCCTGCACCACGGCAAAGACGATATGCATGACCAGCCCGATGGCCAGCCCGATCAGAAGCTGCTCGACCATGATGCCAAGGCTCGCCCAGGAGAGCATGGGCACCGTCGGCATGACGGGTAAAATCGGCGCGATGGCGACCACGATGAGAACCGCTAGCCCCACCTTGGCCTGATTGGGAATGCTCGAGTGGCCCCAGAGAGGTGCCACCGCCATGAAAGCAGTGATGCGCACGAAGGGCCAGAAAAACGCCACCAGCCAGGTTTGAAGCTGGTCGAAGGTGACCTCGACCACGCTACATCACCATTTGCGGAATATTGACGAATAGTCGGTGGGTGAAGTCGGTAATCAGGCCGATCAGCCAGGGGCCGGCGAGCACCAGCACGGCGAAGACCGCCAGAATCTTGGGAATGAAGGTCAGCGTCATCTCGTTGATCTGGGTCGCCGCCTGAAACAGGCTGATGATCAGGCCGGTGAATAGCGCGGCCAGCAGTACCGGCGCGCCCATGAACAGGGTCAGCCGCATGCCCTGGTAGGCAATGCTCATTACGGTCTCGGGGGTCATGATCGCTCCTGTCGCCGAGGGTTACTCAGACGGCCTATAGCATGTAGAAGCTTTCGGCCAGTGAGCCGATCAAAAGCTGCCAGCCGTCGACCAGCACGAACAGCATCAGCTTGAAGGGCAGAGAAATAGTCACCGGCGGCACCATCATCATCCCCAGTGCCATTAGCGTGCTGGCGACCACTAGGTCGATGATCAAAAACGGAATGAAGATGGTAAAACCGATCTGAAACGCGGTCTTGAGCTCGCTGGTGACAAACGACGGCAGCAGCACGCGCATCGGCAGATCCTCGGGGCCCTGCATGGGGCCGACATCCGCCAGGCGTGCGAACATGGCCAGGTCCGGCTCGCGGGTTTGCGCCAGCATGAACTCACGAAACGGGATCTGGGCGCGTACCAGAAACTCCTCGAAGTTGATCGTCTCGTTTGATAGCGGCTGCCAGGCGGTCTCGTAGACCTGGGAGATCACCGGTGACATGATGAAGAACGTCAAGAACAGCGCGATGCCCAGCAGTACCTGATTGGGCGGCGTGGCTTGGGTGCCCATGGCCGTTCTCAACAGGCTGAGCACGATGATGATGCGCGTAAAGCTGGTCATCATCAAAAGCATCGCGGGTAAAAACGCCAGCGAGCTCAACAGTAACAGCGTTTGCAGCGACAGCGACCACTGCTGGCCGCCGCCTTCCATCGGCTGCGACACAAGCCCGGGTGGCAGCTGCTGCGCTTGGGCCGGCGCACCGAGAGCGATAAGCGCCAGCGCCAGCAGCGTCAGTAGAACAAGTGTCGAAGGCAGCCGCTCGCGAAAGGGGAGCCGATAGCAGGGCATGGCATCTCTCATGACGATGAAGGAGGCTCGGAAGTAGGGGGCGAGCGTTTCGACAGCGCCTTCGCCAGGCGTTTCGAGAAGCCAGTGGAAACGCTTACCTCGGGAGTCGGGCGGTCGATGGGGGCTGCTCGCTCGTGCAGCTTGGTGATTCGCCCGCCGCCCACGCCCACCACCAGCCAGGTATCTTCGAGCTCCACCACCACGATACGCTCGCGCGCGCCCACCGCGGTGGAGCCAACCACCTTGAGGCGCGCGCCGCTATCGAAGCGTTTTTGCTGAACGCGCTTTAAAAGCGCCGTGCAGAGCAAAATGATGGCGATGACCAGCGCCAGCGCCGCAGCGGTCTTGCCCAGGGTGGCCATGCCCATCAAGGCATCCGAGCCCAGCGCGTCGATCGAGCCGGCCTGGTGAGTGGAGGCGGCGACGCTCATCGGTTGAGCTTATGGATGCGCTCGGAGGGCGTGATGATTTCGGTAATACGGATACCGTACTTATCTTCCACCACGACGACCTCACCTTGAGCGATCAGATAGCCGTTGATCAGAATATCCATCGGCTCTCCGGCAAGCCCTTCGAGCTCGATGACCGACCCTTGAGCAAGCTCCAGAAGCTGCTTGATGGTCAGCTTGGCGCGGCCGAGCTCGACGGTGAGCTTGACCGGAATGTCCATGATCATTTCCAGATCGCGCGAAACGTTGCCACCGCTTTCACTGCTGAGCGGGCGGAAAATATCCTCACTCGCCGCTTTGGCGGGCGGCGGCGCAGGCGTCGGCGGCTCGTCGGCGTCGGCCTCGGCGGCTTCCTGTTCGGCCATGGCCGCCGCCCAGGGGTCGTCGTCGCCGGCAGTATCGCTTTCGGCGTCCTGCTCCGACATGGCGCTTGCCCAGTCGTCGTCGGATACGGATTGATCGGGCTTTTTAGGATCAGTCATGCGTGGGTTCCTTGGCTTGGCGTCGCGGCGGGCTCTTGACGAAGTCCGGGGACGATGCGCTGTTCATGGCGCCGTGGTCGATCACGTGGAGCACACGCAGCGCACGATGCTGCTGCTGACTGCCGTACTCGCACTCCATGACCGGCACGCCGTCGACGCTGGCGGTGACGATGGAAGGGATCTCCATGGGCAGCACGTCGCCTTTTTTCAGTCCCATGACCTGCGCGATGCGGCTGGGAATTCGGGCAAACTCGGCAATCAGCTCCACTTCCGACTGGCGAAGCTCGGTGGCCATACGCCGAGACCAGGTACCGTCCTGGTCATGATTGCTGTCGTTGATCGGGTTGGCGAGCAGATCCCGTAGCGGCTCGATCATGGCGTAGGGCATGCAGATCTGAAAACTGCTGGAGAGGTTGCCCACCTCGATATTGAACTTGGTGTTCACCACGATCTCGTTGGGCGAGTTGGTGATGTTGGCGAACTTGGCCTGCACTTCCGAGCGCAGAAAGTTGACCTCCAGCGGATAGACCACCTTCCAGGCTTCCTGGTAGGCGTCGATCGCCAAATTGAGCAGGCGCTGAATGATTCGCTGCTCGGTGTTGGTGAACTCGCGGCCATCGGATTTGGTCACGAAGCGCCCGTCGCCGCCAAACAGGTTGTCCACCACCATGAACACCAGGTTGGGCGGAAAGACCACCAGCGCCGAGCCGCGCAGCGGCTTCATCGAGACGATGTTCAGGTTGGTGGGCACCGGCACGTTGCGCGAAAACTCGCTAAAGCTTTGGTAGCGCACCGACTCCACCGTGATATCGGCGCTGCGGCGAATCAGGTTGAACAGCCCGTTTCTAAAATAGCGGGCGAAACGCTCATTGATAAAGTCCAGCGCGTGCAGGCGCTCGCGAATCACCCGATGCTGAGTCGCCGGGTCGTACGGGCGAATACGCTCATTGCCCGTCGCGGCAGACGACGAGGCATTCGAGGGCTCATCGTCTCCGCTGACCCCTTTCAACAAGGCATCGATTTCTTCCTGGGACAGTAGATCGTCCTGTGACATGAACGGCTCCCGCGCCCGAGGTTATTGCACGATGAAATCGGTGAACAGCACTTCCTGAAGATCCAGCGGCGGCTGATTCTCAGTGAGTGGAACGCTGAGCCGGGTGATGATGGCCTGGGCGAGCGCTTCCTTTCCTTCGGTCGAGGTCAGCTCGCTGGCCTGCTTGCCGGAGAGCAGAATCAAAAGGCGGCTGCGAATCTGGGGCATGTGCTCTTCGATGATCGCCTTGCTCTGCTCGCCGCCGACGCGCAGCGTAATACCGGTGTACAAAAGGCGCGAGCCATAGCGGTCATCGGCCAGGTTCACGGTGAACGGCTCGATGCGCGTAAAGACCGGCGGCTCGGGCTCGGCGACGGTTTCCACCTCAGCCGATTCACCGTCGTTTGAGTGGCCCAGCACCATGTAGACCGCGGCTGCAGCACCCAGCGCCGACAAAGCGACCAGTACGATCATGATATAAAGCAGTTTTTTCGATCTACCGCTTGCTTCTGCCATTTGCTGTTCCCATGGTCCTTACGCATGACGAATGCCATGCATTATGCCTAATGAGCAGGCCGCTTAATAAATGAACAGGCTCATCTGGTGAGCCTATCTTTTGGCTTAGCTTTTTAAGTCGTTGGGTTGAAACGGTTGGGCCTATAACGCTAGGCGTAAAGATCGACCCGTCCATCGAGCGTGAGGCGCACCGGCGCGCTCACGCCGCTCTCGAGGCCCTCGCCCACGTCATCGGCCGTACCGCCGCCGGCTTGAGCACCGGTGCCGTTCGCCTGGGCAAAGGCTTGCTCTTTTGACTGGCCGTGCTCGCCCACCGAGGTATTACCCAGCGCGATACCCTGTTCGGCAAGTGCCTCGCGCAGCTGGGGAATCGCCTGCTCGATGATCTGGCGCACCTGAGCGTGGGCGGAGAAGAACTGTGCCTGGGTGTGCTGCTCGCCCATCTTCAGCGTAATCGTCAGTGGGCCAAGCTCCGCCGGATGCAGTTCGAGCTTCACCTGCTGCTCGCCGCCACGTTGGGTCAACTGAATGAGCTGCTGGCCAAGCTTTTCGGCAAAGGCGGGGCTGGTCACCGGCGTGGCGATAGCGCCGGCCACGGGGCTTGGGGTGGTCGTCGGGGCGGGCGGTGCGCCGGTCAGCGTCGGTTCGCCGCCGGTCGGGCCGGCTGACGCAAGCGCGCCCTGCATCGCACTAGCGCTGGCGCTAGTGGGCAGCGATGCCGCTGTCGGTGCCGCGTCGGCATCGAGTGCGGTCGTGTCCAGCGGGGTTGCCGCGCTATAAAGCGACGCCAGCGGCTGGCCGCTCCAGGCGGGGCGCGCATCGACGGTGGACCCCGTCCAGGATTTGGTGTTGGCGTCAGTACCCGACTGCAGGGCGTTGACCGCGCTCAGCACGCGTGCAGCGGCGTCGCTCAGTGCCGGCGCCGCGCTGGTGGTCGCTGTCTCGGTCAGGCCGGCCGCCGGGAAGGCCGTTTTGGGCGTATCGGTAAACGCGGCCACCAGCGCCAGGCGCGCCTGAACCTCGTCCAGCGCATCGGCAGATGCTTGACGCTGGGCGTTTTGCGTCGCGTCGAGCGGTAGTGCGGTATTCGCCGGGGCCGCAAAAACGGCGGACGCTTCGTTCAAGGCGGCCTTCAGCGTGTCGAGGTTTTCAACCGGCGCGATATCGGCGCTCTGTACCGGTGCCGCGTCGCTACCCTGTATCGGCGCGGTCACATCAGCGGCGCTGAGCACCTGAGCAAAAATGTCGATGCGAGCACCCTGCGAAAGCGCCTCGCTGGAGAGCGCCTGTTCGGTGGCGCTGAAAAGTGCGCCGAGCTCGGCGTCGTCGAGCGCTTCGACATCGGCGCCGAGCGCGGCCAGCGCATCGCGAAAGGCCTCGAGCGCGTCGTTCGTCGGCGTCTCGAGAGGTTCCGCGGCGCTACCCGTGCGGGTATCGAAGGCCTGGCGCAGTGCCGACTGAAAGCCCTCCGACGCGCCCGGGAGGCCTTGAGACGTTTGAGCGCCCGGCAGCGCAGACAGTGCGCCGCGCAGGCCCTGAGTGGTTTGAAGCAGTAACGACATGGTCATGACGGTTAACTCCTCTGTATTACTGCAAATAGTTACTGCAAATAGTTACTGCAAACAGTTACTTCGAACGGTTACTGCGAACGATCACTGCGCACGTCTATTGAGCGCCGTCCGGCGAGCGTCGTGCGGTCTGGGACGTTACGAACTCATCGTTGGCTTTTTGATCGGCGCGCTCCTGGCGGCGGTGCTCTTCGAGCGAGCGCCTGGAGGCCAGGGTATCAAATGAGGAGAGCTTGCGCTGCTCCTGCTGCCAGTGCTGCTGACTCTGCTGGACGCGTTTTTGCTGTGCGGTCAGCGCCTGCCGGGCGCGACTGAGCGCGGCGTCCAACGAGGCCAGAAACTGCTGGTAGTTGAACATGGTGGCCGGGTCGATGCCGTCGCGCATGGCACTTTGCAATCGCTCGGCATACTCGGCGCGGTAGCGGCTGAGCGAGTCGAGCTGGGCCTGGGTCTGATGCTGGCTTTGGCGCTCTTCGGCCAGAAGTTTACCGGCCTGGTCGCGGGCGTCCCGCGCCAGATCCGTGAGAATATCGAGCTGGGAATGCTGCATGTTAGCCTCCTACTACCTGCGCCAGCGCTTGGCGTGACTCTTCAAGCGTGGCGCGTTCGTCGATACGCTGCTGCAAAAAACGCTCCAGTTCTGGAAAAAGATTCACCGCCTCGTCCAGTCGAGGGTCGTGCCCGGGGCTGTAGGCCCCCACGCTGATCAAATCGCGGTTGCGCTGATAGCGTGAAAACAGTTGCTTGAACGTGCGTGCGCGGCTGATCTGCTCGTCGGTCGCCACCGCGTTCATTGCCCGGCTGATCGATGCTTCGATATCGATCGCCGGGTAGTGGCCCGCTTCGGCCAGGCTTCTCGACAGCACGATATGGCCATCCAGAATCGCCCGGGCGGAGTCGGCGATCGGGTCCTGCTGATCGTCGCCTTCGGTCAGCACCGTGTAGAACGCCGTGATCGAGCCGCCGCCACGCTCGGCGTTACCGGCGCGCTCGACAAGCCCGGGGAGCTTGGCAAACACCGACGGCGGATAGCCCTTGGTCGCCGGCGGCTCGCCGATGGCCAGCGCAATCTCGCGCTGGGCCATGGCGTAACGCGTCAGCGAATCCATGATCAGCAGCACGTTGCGCCCGCTGTCGCGAAAGCCTTCGGCCAGACGGGTGGCGTAAGCCGCCCCCTGCAAGCGCTGCAGCGGCGAGGTGTCCGCGGGTGCTGCAACGACCACCGAGCGGCGCCGACCTTCCGGACCCAGAATGTTGTCGATGAAATCCTGTACCTCACGGCCGCGCTCGCCGATCAGGCCCACCACGATGACGTCGGCCTGGGTGTAGCGGGCCATCATGCCCAGTAGCACCGACTTGCCCACGCCAGAGCCGGCGAACAGCCCCATGCGCTGCCCCTTGCCAACGCTCAACAGCGCGTTGATCGCACGAATGCCGACGTCGATCGGTGTGTCGATCGGTGCCCGTGACAGCGGGTTGAGCGGCGCAGTATGAAGCGTCGCCCGGGGCACCTCCTCGGTGCCTTCGCGATCATCCAGCGGGTTGCCGTTGCCGTCGAGCACACGCCCTAGAAGCTCCTCGCCGATGGGAAAGCGCCGGGCACTGTGGCCGACACCGTCGGACAGTGGCGATACTCGCGCGCCGGGCATCAGCCCCGAGATCTGCTCCAACGGCATCAAAAAGAGCTTGTCGCCGGAAAAGCCGACGACTTCGGCCTCAGCGTGAAGCGCGCTTTCGCCCAAGCGGCCGTCGGCGCCCGGCAATTCGATTCGACAGGCGCTGCCCACGGCGACCTGCAATCCCACGACCTCGATGACCATACCGGTGGCGCGCACGACTCGGCCGCTGCGGCGGTAGTTGGGCAGCTGACCCACCCGTTGGCCGGTGCGGGTGAGCGCCTTGCGCCAGCGCTGGGTATGACTCATCGAGGCGCTGTTCATGCGTTATCCTGACTCGGGGTGTCGGGCTTGTGGCGCTTGCGCATCTGCGCGGCCACGGCCTGCCAGCGACTCTCGAAGGTGGCGTCGAGCTCGCCCTGGGCGCTGGTTACCCGGCAGCCGCCGCGGGCGAGCTGATCGTCGGGCTGCAGTTTCCAGTTGGCCGCGCTCAGCTCACTACCCAGGTGCTCTTCAACCAATACGTGATCCTCCGGGTTGAGCCACAGCCGCTGCTGGCCGTTGAGCGGCGGCTCGGTATGCAAAAGCTCGCGTACCAGCTTGAGCACCTGCTCGGGCCGATCATTGAGCGTGTCGAGTGCGAGCTGGCGCCCGACCAGCATGGCGAGTTCGACCAGGTCGTCGGCGATGGTGTCGTCGAGACGCGAAAGGGCGCTGTCGAACTGTTTGGCCAGCGCCTCCATCGGCGCCACGACCTGATGTATCTGTTCGTCCAGTGTCTTTTGCGCCTGCTCGCGGGCCTCTTTCATGCCCTGCTCGAAACCTTCCGCGTGGCCCTTGGCCAGTCCCGCGTCAAAGCCCTGCTGCTCGGCGTCCTGGCGCACACGCGCAAAGAGCTCGTCGCGCTCTTGCTGCTCGCGCAGACGCGCCTGCTCGGCGGCCTTTTGTGCGGCGGCGACCCGGCGCTGGTGCGGGCTGGGCGCGCCGCTCTCATTATCGGCACCAAAGGCGTCGTGCTTTAATTCATCCATCTGCCAGCGCTGCCACTGGCCGTGACGATCGAACTCGCTGGTGGACGAATTAGACATACTCGTCGTCTCCGCCGGCCAGGACTATCTCGCCGGAGTCGGCCAGGCGGCGCACCACCTGCAAAATGGCTTTCTGCTCGGTTTCGACCTGCGAGACCCGGATCGGGCCACGAGCCTCCATGTCTTCGCGCACCAGGTCCGCAGCGCGTTGAGACATGTTGCGCAAAAACTTGTCCACCAGCGCCTCCGGTGCGCCCTTGAGGGCGATGACCAGCGAGTTGGTTTCGACTTCCTGAAGGACCATCTGGATCGCGCGGCTGTCCAGGTCGAGCAGGTTCTCGAACAGGAACATTTCGTCGATGATCTTCTGGGCCAGGTCCTCGTTGTGGGCGCGTACGGTATCGATGGCGCCCTCTTCCTGAGAGGAGTTCATCAGGTTGAGGATCTCGGCGGCAGTTCTCACGCCGCCCATCTTGCTGCGCTTGAGGTTCTGGCCGTCCAGCATGCTGGTCAGTACTTCGGTCAGCTCCTGAAGGGCGGCGGGCTGCACGCCGCTGAAGGTGGCGATACGCAGCACTACGTCGTTGCGCAGCTTTTCTTCGAACAACTCGAGAATGTTGGCGGCCTGGTGGCGCTCCAGATGGATCAGGATGGTGGCGATGATCTGCGGGTGCTCGTCGCGGATCAGCTCGGAGACCATCGAGGCCTCCATCAGGTTCAGCGAGTCGATACCGGAGTTGTTACCGGTGCTCTCGAGGATGTCCTCGATCAAACTCGACGCCCGTTCGCTGCCTAGCGCCTTGGTCAATACCGAGCGGATGTGGTCGCTGGAGTTCAAATTGAGCGCCACGAACTCGTCGGTTTCGCGGTGGAAGGCATCGAGCACCGCCTTCATGTCCTCGTGCGATATTTGATCGAGCTTGGCCATCTCGAGACTGATCGCCTGTACCTCCGCGGCGTTCAGGTATTTGAACACCTCGGCGGCGCTGTCCTCGTCCAGCGTCAAGAGAAGGATGGCGCTTTTACGGGCGCCGCTCATCTGTGCGATGGCGCTACTCATTGGCATTCATCCAGCTGCGAATAATCATGGCGACCATACGGGGGTCGTCCTTGGCCATGTCCTGCAGATCCTTGAGATTGTTCTCGTAAAGCGAGGTCTTGCGCTGGCGCTTGGGCCGCTCGCCATAGGTGTCGCTATCCCCCGAGGCTTCACTGTTTTCATCGCTTTCGTTCTCGTCGTCGTCTCCAACGCTTGCGCGGAAGGTACCGTTTTGCGCGCCAGTCGCGGCGGCGGGCACCTGGGTGTAGCGCTTGATCAGCGGACGCAGAATCAGCAGATAGAGCAGTAGTGCGACGATGAACACCATCAGGTAGCGGCCCAGCGTCGATGCCAGCGCCAGCGTCTCGGGACGCTGCCACCAGGCGATATCCTCTTCGATGTCGCCGGCGGCGCGCACAAACGGCGTATTGACCACTTCGATCTGGTCGCCGCGCGCCTCTGAGAAGCCCATCGCCTGCTGGATCAGCCGCTCGAGCTGAGCGACCTCGTCCGGCGACAGGGCGACCTGCTCGGTCTCGCCATCACCGTTCACGACGCTTTTAAAATCGACCACCACCGCGGCGGAAAGACGCTGCACCTGGCCCAGACGCTGCTGAACGTGCTCGATGCTGCGATCCACTTCGTAGTTGACGACATCGTCCTGGCGCAGGTTGGAGAGCGGCGGCTCTTCTTCGGTGCCTTCGCCATCACCGCCATCCTCTTCGCCTTCGTCAGGCTGGTTGATCAGTGAGGCCGCCACGCCCGGCGGGGTGTTGCTCAGCGCACCGGGAATACCGTTGGCAAGCGGGTTTTCGCCATCGAAGGAGAGGCTAAGCTGGCGGCTTCTGACGGCGGCTTCGTTGGGTGGCTGGTTCGGTCCGTAGCGCTCCGAGGTTTGCTCGCGGCGTGAAAAGTCGATCTGTGCAGCGACCTGGGCGCGCACGTTGTCGCTGCCCAGAATGGGCGTCAGGATATTTTCGATGCGCTGTTGATAGGAGCGCTCGACCTCGGCGATGTACTCAAGCTGGGAACCGTCCAGATCGTTGCCCTGGGATACCTGGGCGGACAGCAGGCGTCCGCTTTGGTCGACCACGGTCACGTCCTGGGCGGCGAGCTCGGGTACGCTGCTCGAGACCATGTGCACGATGGCGCTGACCTGGCCTTCGCCAAGCACGCGGCCGGGCATCAGCGTCAACACGACCGATGCCTTGGCGGGCTCGCGATCGCGAATGAACACCGAAGGTTTGGCCATGGAAAGGTGCACGCGCACGCGCTCGACCGGGCCCAGGGATTCGATGGAGCGAGCGAGTTCGCCTTCCAGGCCCCGCTGAAAGTTGACCTGCTCGGCAAACTGGCTGATGCCGAATGCCTGGTTGTCCATGAGCTCAAGGCCCAGGTTGCCGCCGCGGGGAAGCCCCTGTTCGGCCAGCTGAAGGCGCAGCATGTGCACCTGGTCGGCGGGTACCAACAGGGCCTGGCCGCTATCGCTGAAGCGGTAAGGAACCGCGCGGCTATCGAGTTCGGCAATGACGCGTCCGCCGTCGGCTTCGTCGAGATTGCTGTAAAGCACCCGATATTCCGGGCTGCCCGCCCACATGAACAGCGCAGCGACCAGGGCGATCGATGCCGCCCCGGCCACGAGAAGTACCACCAGGGGGCTTGCGCGCATTTGCTGCTTGAGTCGCGAAAGCGTGGTGTTGTCTTTAGCACTCTCTGCCGCCGTACCGCGAGCGGCGTTGGGGGAAGAGCTGGTTTGACGGCCTGCCGTAGCGCCGGTTTCGCTCATGAAAGCCTCCAGGGGGCTGAGCAAAACAGGTCACGGCCAGGGCGCATCATCAATGAAGGCATGGGCAATATCCGTCAATCGCGGTGAGTCGTGAACAGACGTCCAAATCGATGAAATGATGCGGAACTTTGATGTGCGCCATTATGCTTAGGCGGGTCGAGCATGAACGAAGGAAAAGCTCAGCTTTTATTACTTATTTGTTCGTATGAGGGATTTACTGCCGGTGGTAGGGTGTCGGTATTACTTTAACCGACTTCTCAATGAGGTATGCGTATGAGCTCACCTGCCATTCAGTCGGCGCTACAGCAGATGCAAGGGCTGGCCTCGCAAGCCGCAGCGCCCTTGAAAAACGATTCAGCTGCTCTGGGAGCCAACGGCGTCGGCCAAAGCGGTTTCGGTAGCGAGCTGCAGGCGTCGATTCGGCGTATCAATGAGTTACAGCAAAGCGCCAACTCAAAGGCGATGGCATTTCAGGCCGGCGAACCGAATCTCGAGCTTAACGACGTCATGGTCGATATGCAAAAGGCGAGTGTGGCCTTTCAAATGGGGATGCAGGTGCGCAATCGCATGGTCAGCGCCTACCGCGATGTCATGAACATGCAGGTATAGTGCAGCCAGGGTAGCCACCTTATTTGGCCCTGTTTTCACTACAGCTTTAAATACAGCCGCGCAGGCCGATGCAAATGGCTTGATCAAGCGCCAGTTGCTGGTTTTATCGCCCGTTCGGCTGTTCTTTCTCTGAGCCTGGATTTACGCCTCAAGCGAAATCAACCCGCCCTGCATCTCCTCGATGTGCCTAAATACGGCCAGCACTTCCTCGTTGGGAATCTGGCGAATCACATCCCCTGTTTCTCGATCGATCACTCTCGTAATCAGCCGCGTTGGCTCTTCGCTAAGCTCGAATTCCAGCCCGCGTTGGCGCAGCATTTCGTTGATCCGCGCCATCGGCTCCTCGATTTCTTCGCGGGAAGGCGGCGAGCTGACGGCGGATGCTCTTGAGAGCCCTTCCACGATCTGCTGACGTGGCGGGAGTGGGGTGTAAGGTGTCGCGGCGTTATTGGAGGCAATCAGGGAACTATCCAGTGGTAAAGAGTCCATACGTAGATCCTTTTGTTGGGCTGCCAAGCGCTAAAAAGTCCGCTTTCGTCTAGCCGAAGCCCAGGCATATACGCACGGGCCTCGATAGTAGCTATCGGCCATGTATTGCATCACTTTAGCGCCCTCAGACGATTAACCTTAGCCGTTGCTTGAATGCCCAAAATAGCCATGAGCGCTGCGCCATATAAGGCAATAGCGCTTGATTAGCTTTGATATGCTAGCCGCAATGAGACCGGCGCCAACCGCTAGCGCCGACCGTGACGAGGTGGGTAATGGAAGTTGAGCAGGACGGGTTTGAAAGCGTCGACGATCAGTCGGCGATGGGCGCTTTGCTGGATACGATGATCGAAACGGGAGGTGTGTCGATCTGTCTGTCGACGCCGGAGGCAGACCCCGAGCCAATCGTGTTGATGGAGCAGTATCCCGGCGAGGCGCTGGTCATGGACCTGTCGGCAGTGAGCCATCTGCTACATCAACTGCAGGACGGTGACTCCTTTTTTCTGCGCGGGCAGTCCCAGGGAAAGGTCATTCGCACCACGCCCTTAAAGCTTATCGAGACCCGCCACTCCGGCGGGCGCTTTCTTTGTACCAGCAGCTATCCCGATGCGCTTTGGGTGCTCCAGCGGCGTGAATCGTTTCGCGCGCAGCTGCGTATGGGGATGTCGGTGGCGGTACGGGTGATCGATGAGCGCGGCGATAACGTTTCAGGTGAGCTTCGCGATTTGTCACAAAGCGGCTGCCAGGTCGAGCTTCCGCTTAGCGCCAGTGGCCTTTTAACCCAGTCCAGCTCGCCGCTGCGTTTGGAGTTCACCTTTCCTGACGGCACGCACTTCGCGGTCGACGCCGAAGCGCGTCACCAGCAAACCGATGCCGAGCACCACCTGCTGCGCGTGGGCTTCGAGCTGGTCGATCATACCGTCGATCAGTCACGCAAGATATGGTATTTCGTGTGCGAAATCGAGCGCGAAGCGACGCGCTACGACAAGGAATCCGAGGTTGCCACGCGCCAGTCGTCGCCGCTGTTCACCGCAGAGGGAATGGACAAGAGCGAGCAGGACCAGGTCGGCCGGCGTGATCTCAAGCACTACGCCACGCCCGCTGCCCGGCGGCTGGTCAAGGTGGCGGCATACCTGGACGCCCAGCTTCTGCTGCTGACTCAGGGCAGTGATATCGACTCGCGTCAGCTATCGCTCAACGCCGATCGCATCATAAGTCTGCATGAAGAGGATCGACAGGCGCTTTTGTTCGCCTCTCGCTGCCTGTCGCTCGAGCCGGTACTCGTGCGTCACGGCATCGCGGTGGCGATTCACCTGCTCGACTGGATCGGAGGCGATTTGCCGGCGGATGTGCGCAAGGCATTGGTGGCGAGCTCGCTGGTGCACGATCTTGGCAAGGCGCTGATCTCCCAGGTGGTCTATACGGCGCCCCACTTCGAGGCGTCGCACCTCGAGGCGCTGAGTGAGCACCCGGGGCTTTTGCTCGAGCGGCTCAAAAGTTGTCAGTGGCTCTCCCAAAGCGTGGCGCACTCCGTCATCAAGGGTATCAACGAGCGTATGGACGGCAGTGGCTACCCCGATCGGCTGGGTGGCACAGAGCTGGGTGAGCTTGCGCGCGCCTGTGCGATTATCGACGTGGTGGAGGCGATGCGCCGTGACCGCCCCGACCGGCCCGCCAAAACAACTCAGGAGATCTATCGCTACCTGCTGAGTCACCCGGAGCAGTTCGATGCGCGCTGGGTCAAGCGCTACATCGACCATTTCAAGGCACTGCCGGTGGGCGCGCTGGTGCGTTTTTCGAGCGAACAGCTTGGCTGGATCGTTCGTCTTGACGGCGAGGGGGCGCCGGCCGAGGTCGTACTGACCGAGCAGGCCGTCGCGCCGCTGAGAGGAACGCTCAAGTACAGCGTTTCCGGCGATGTCACCGAGCGCCTTGGCGTGCCGAAACGCGAGCTGGCGGTGTCTACCTGACGCGCCGCATTCGCGTTTAAAAAGGACGCTAACGATTAAAGTCGCCGTTGGCGGCGCCGATAGACAAGGATAGGCCCGATAGCCTTTACAAGAGCATCGAACGGATCGCGGGCGGCGGGCATTTTTTCAATACAGGAGCATACTTATGACATATTCTCGCAGCGCCAGCGCTTACGGCCGGGGAGCGAATGCCTACGCCCGCGTCGGCGTGGAGAGTGGCGTCATGTCGGCCGACCCCCACCAGCTTATCGTTATGCTGTTCGACGGCGCTCAGGCCTCGATTCGCGCCGCGCGCATCCACATGCAGGCGGGTAACGTGAACGAAAAAGGCCGCGCGATTTCAAAAGCGCTGGATATCGTCAATAACGGCCTGGCCGCCGCGCTCGATCAGGAGAAGGGCGGCGAAATCGCCGAGCGACTGGGGTCGCTTTACGACTACATTGCGCGGCTGCTTTTGACCGCTAATTTGCGCAATGATGAAGAAAGCCTGAACCAGGCGGAGCGCCTACTAGAGGATGTGGCCTCGGCCTGGCGTGAAATCGGCCAACAACAAAGTGCGTGAGGCGCCCATGTCTGCTTTCGATTCGGCATCCGACGATAGCCAGCAAGTTCTGCTCGACACCTACACCGAGCTTTTGACCCGCGCCGCGCAAATGCAGGTGCTGGCGAGCAGCGAGCAGTGGGCGGAACTTATCGAGGAGCGTACCCATTACGTCATGCTCGTCGACAAGCTGCGCGAGCTCGATGAACGCATTACGCTCGACGACACCGGCAAGGCGCGCAAGGCCGAGCTTCTCGAGCGCATACTCGAGCACGATGTCGAGATTCGTCGGCGGCTGGTCACCCGGCGCGACGAGCTCGGGAAGCTGATTGGCGTGTCGCAAAAACAGCGTGATCTGCACCGCGCCTACGCTCCTCAGCAAGGCGGCTCTTATCAGGATGAGCCCTCGCCGTGAGCGGCATCACGCCGTTGATCGACACACTGATGCACCAGGTGTTGGGGCGTCAGGGCGAGTCATCGCTGCAGCGTTCGATCAATGCGCCCGTCCAGCCGGTCACTTACGGCGATGGGCCCCGCGCGCTTTCGCGCGATGCAGGCCTGGATGGCCGTCCTCCCGCGCAGCCGCTCATCGACGAGCTGCGCCGCTTGCCGCCGTCGCTCGACCAGCGCGGTCGCGGCGCGATTGATGCCCGCGGCGACGCGCCGCCAGGCTCTACACAAACGCATTTTAGCCCCGCCGCGCGCAGTATCGCCGACGTGCTGCTGCGTTTTCCCGCCTCGCCCGCCGCGCTGCGGCCAGCCGCCCCTTTGATGCAGCCCGGTGAGCCGGTTAGCGCCGATACGCTCTCCAATCGCTTGAGTGCCAGCATCCGCGACAGCGGCCTTTTTTACGAGGCGCATCTCAAGCGCTGGTTTCAAGGCGACGTGCCCCGTTTGCAGCTGATGCGTGAGCCGCAGATGCAGCTTGCAAGGCCCCAGGCGGCCGGCCAGGCACCAGCAATGGGGGCCTTTACTGGCCCTGGCGCACAGCCTTCTGCTTCCAGCGCCATTTTACCCAACACACCGCTTTTGTTCGTACAGGCGCCCACTGCGGCCAGCGGCCTGTCACTCCTCCCCGCGCCGCCGCTGGCAACACCGGCTCGACAGGGGGCGTTGACGCCAGGGGCGATGGCGCCGCTGCCCGGCGCCGTCCAGTCCGGCGCCCCGGCGACAACCAGTGAGCCCGGCGTTTATGAGCGGCCGACCACCGCGCTCTCGTCGACGCCGGCCCCGCTCACCGGGGGCGCACGGGGAAACGGCGTCTCCCCGCAGGACATCGAGGCGCTGCGCGATATCGATACGGCCGCCACGTTCAAGCGTGAGATCGTTCACGAAAGTCTTCAGCCACTGGTACGCCAGCAGCTGGAGATGCTGGCGACGCCGGCTCTGCGTTGGGAGGGGGACGTCTGGGCGGGCATCTTCATGGCGCTGGTCATCAAGCTGCCCGGTAGCGGCCAATTCGGGGAGTCCGGCGGCGAAGTGGGGGAAGCCGATCAGCGGTGGCATTCGCAAATGCACCTCGATGTCCCCGCGGTCGGCGCCTTCGACGTCGCCATCACCCTCGTTCAATCCACGCTGGGGGTCGATGTGACCGCCCAGAATGCGGAGACTCATCAGCGTCTGACGCCTGCCGTGGAGGACCTCCGTACCCGTCTTGGCGCGCTCGATTTCCAACATGTGCGCGTAACGCTTAAAGCAATGGCGGGCGACGCCTGATGGACGGTTCGAACGAGCGCCGCCGTCAGGCGGTTGCGCTGGCTTATCAGGAGGGCGAACAGGCGCCGCGCGTCGTTGCCAAGGGCTACGGTGAGCTTGCCGAGCGGATCATGGCCGAGGCCGAGCGCCAGGGCATTTATGTTCATGACGCCCCCGAACTCGTCGCGCTTTTAATGCAACTTAACCTGGACAGCGAAATTCCTGCTAGCCTGTATCAAGTGGTCGCCGAACTGCTGGTATGGGTATTCGAGCTCTCGGAGAATGAGCCGACTCATATAGAAAGGCGCAAGTAGCCAATACCGACGTTGTGTGCAACCATGATAATGGTCAAACATCCGCAATGTTTTCACGTCAGTATTACAATTCTTTATCGCCTGGACGTTCGATGGAACATTATGAGTCAAACAAGCTTCTTTGATGAAATACAAGAAATTAACCTCGCGTATCTGTTGTTGGCCCAGAGGCTTTTGAGCGAAGATCGTGAGGCGGCGATGCTGCGTTTGAAGGTAGATAACGAGCTTGCCGATCTGCTCGTCTCCATGAACGCGCGGCAACTCTCCAGACTCGCGCGTACCAATCAATTGGTGTGCCGGTTCAGCCAGATAAGCGCGGGCCAGCTGCGTCAGGTAATGGAAAACCCCAGAGATCAAGGGCTTTCAGGGCTTCATGCGTCGCTACTGATGGCCAGCGAGCCGTTCGATTCGCTACCCGAGGGGGAAAAAGAGTGAGCCAAAAAAGCCTGGTCGATGAAATGCACCAGGTGCAGCTGGCGATCGAGCTCATCGAGCTCGGGGCCCGCCTGCAGGTGCTGGAAACGGAAACCGAACTAAGCCGCACGCGACTGATCAAACTGTACAAGGAAGTGCGGGGTGTTTCACCGCCCAAGGGCATGCTGCCCTTTTCAACGGACTGGTTCGTCACCTGGCTTCCCAACGTCCATTCGTCGCTTTTCTACAACATCTATAAAAGCCTGAGAAAAAATACTGACTGCGAGCGCATCGATGCCTTCGTTAAGGCATACCGCATCTATGAAGAGCAGATCAAGATCGAAAACGTCGATCCGGTGTTGGGATTGACCCGCGCTTGGACGTTGGTACGTTTTTTCGAGAGCGATCTTTTACAGCTTACCCCCTGCACTCGCTGCGAAGGCCATTTCGTCGCCCACGCTCACAGCCCTACTCGCGACTACGTATGCGGTATTTGCCAGCCGCCCTCACGCGCCGGAAAGACGCGAAAATCGCTCTCCTGAGCGGCCCACCACGCCTTTTACGTTTTCCGCTATCGCGGCCCATTCGGTTTTAATCCTGGGATAAAGGTAAAAGGCGGCGGTACTTTATCATTAAGAATCGCCATTGCCTGGGTATGATAGCCCTAAGCGTTGCTTAGGCGGGAAGCGCTTACGTTCATCATCGATGACGACGCTGGCTTCTCGAGTTACTCACTGTTATCGCAAGGAATGTGCGCGTGCTGATTGCCTTAGGTTATCTGGTGGTACTGCTGTCGGTATTCGGCGGGTATATGTTAGCGGGGGGAAGCCTTGGGCCGATCTATCAGCCTCTCGAGCTATTGATCATCGGGGGGGCTGGCGTGGGCGCGTTCATTGCGGCCAATAACGGCAAAGCGATCAAGGCGACGTTCAAGATACTGCCCCGGCTCAAGCGGGCCAAAAAGTATGACAAGGCGCTCTACATGGAGCTCATGGCGCTGCAGTTCAAGATTCTGTCGAAGATTCGTCGCGAAGGGATGCTCGGCATCGAGCGCGATATCGACACGCCCGCAGAGAGTGCGCTGTTTCAGGAACACCCGACGGTGCTGGCCGACCCGCATATCATGAACTTTCTGACCGACTATCTGCGCCTGATGGTCAGCGGTGGCATGGAGCCCATGGAAATCGATGAGCTGATGCTGCACGAAATCGAAGTGTTCGAGCAGGAAATGCACGTGCCGATCGATGCGATCAGCAAGGTGGGCGACGCCATGCCGGCCTTCGGTATCGTGGCCGCGGTCATGGGCGTGGTCAAAGCGCTGACCTACGCCGATGCGAGCCCCGACGAGATGGGTGAAATGATCGCCCACGCGCTGGTCGGTACCTTTCTGGGCATTTTGATGGGCTACGGCTTCATTAGCCCGATCGCCAGCTACGCCGACCGTCAGGCCCGCGAGGCCGAGAAGATGCTTCAGTGTATTCGCGTAACGCTGTTGGCCAGCCTGCATGGCTACGCGCCGCAGTTGGCCGTGGAGTTTGGCCGCAAGGCGCTGCACACCGCCGAACGCCCGAGCTTTAGCGAGCTTGAAGAGTACGTCCGCGATGCCAAGAAGGGTGGCGCTGCATGAGTAAAGGGGCCGACAAGCGCCCGATCGTCATCCGGCGCAAAAAAGTGGTTCACGCCCACCACGGCGGTGCGTGGAAAATCGCTTTGGCAGACTTCATGACCGCGCTGATGGCGCTTTTTTTGGTGCTCTGGATTTTGAGCGTGGCCAGTGAAGAGCAGCGCCAAGGGGTAGCCGACTACTTTAGCGCGCCGCTGGCCACCGCGATCACCGGGGGCGATCGCTCCGGCAGCACCAACGTCATTCCCGGCGGCGGCCCTGACCCGACCCACACGGACGGCGAACGCGCGCGTATCGATACGCTCCAGCACACCCGCCCCAGCATGCAGGAGCGACGCTTTTTCGAGGACCTGCAGGCGCGTATCGAGCGCGCCATCGAGCAGGACCCGGAGCTTCGTCAGCTGCGCTCCCAGATGCGCTTCGACCTGACCCGCGAGGGGCTGCGTATTCAGCTTCTGGATACCGACCAGCGGCCGATGTTCGAACTCGGCAGCGACCAGGTCGCCTCCTACATGCGAAGCCTTCTACGTACCATGGCGCCGCTTTTGAACGAATTGCCCAACGAGCTCAGCATCAGTGGCCATACCGACAGCGTGCCCTACGCCGGCGGCTATCGTGGCTACAGCAACTGGGAGCTCTCCAACGACCGTGCCAACGCCTCGCGTCGCGAGCTCGTCGCGGGAGGACTCGACCCGGACCAGCTTCTGCGCGTCTCCGGCTTTGCCGACCGCGTGCTGCTGCCGGATACCGACTCCGTCGACCCGCGTAACCGCCGGATCGAACTGGTCGTGCTGCTGCCCGAAATCGCCGAGGCGATCCGCAATCCGAGCATTTTGAGTCAGGGCGAGCCCGTGTCGAACGAAAATAGCCTCGAAGAGACTTTAGAAAATCTGCCGCAGGCCGATACAGCCCAGTAAGCAAGGCTTGTCATAACAACTATGACGCTAATGTGGAGCAGTGCATGGATATAGCGGATTTTTTTGACACCTTTTTCGAGGAGGCGGAAGAGCTCCTGGCGGACATGGAACAGCACCTGCTGGAGCTGGATGTCGATGATCCGGATAGCGAGCAGCTAAACGCCATCTTTCGCGCCGCCCACTCGATCAAGGGCGGGGCGGGTACGTTCGGCTTTAGCGTGCTGCAGAAAACCACGCACATGCTGGAAAACCTGCTGGATTCTGCACGCAAGGGCGAGCTTTCGCTGCGAGCCGACCTCGTGGATACGTTTTTAGAGGCCAAGGACATCATGCACGAACAGCTCAACGCCTACCGCAGCGAGTCAGAACCCGACCAGCAGGCTTTCGAGCGTATTTGCCAAACGCTGCAGCAAATCGCGCTTGAGGAGATGGGTGAGCCGCTAGCGGTTACGCCGGTCGTCGCCCCCGAACCCGCGACTGAACCCATGCAGGCGCCGAGCGAGCCGGCCGTAAGCGGCCAGCTTCTCGTCACGCTTTTGAACGTCAAGGAGAAGGATCGCACGCTGCTGGTCGAAGAGCTCGAGCAGCTCGGTGAGATCAAAAGCCAGTCTGGCGATGAGCAGCGCTTCGAGGTCGTGATGACGGCAAGCGTCAGCGCCGACGACATCGAGGCGGTGATGTGCTTCATCATCGAGCCCGAGCAGATCAGCATCAGCGCCGCTCCCTCCAGTGCTGCCTCCCCGGACAGCGCCGCCACCCCGGCGACGCCCCCGGCACCCAGGCCGTCGGCGCCGACTGAAAAGCCCGCAGCTGCGCCAGCTCCCGCCGCCAGTAAGCCGAATACGCCGAAAAGCGCCGGCGAAAAAGGCGGTGAGAAAGCCGGTGAGAAAGGCGGCAAGAAAGGCGCGTCGGAGTCGAGCTCGATTCGCGTGTCGGTAGACAAGGTCGACCAGATCATCAACCTGGTGGGCGAGCTGATCATCACCCAGTCCATGCTCGATCAAACGGTGAGCGATTTAAGCGACCAGTCGGCGTCAAGCGGCTCGCTGCAAAACGGCATGAGTCTTCTGCAGCGCAACGCCCGCGACCTGCAGGAAGCGGTGATGTCGATCCGCATGATTCCCATGGAGTTCGTCTTTAGCCGTTTCCCGCGCGTGGTGCGCGACACCGCCGGCAAGCTGGGTAAAGAGATCGAGCTGATCACCGAAGGCAAATCCACCGAGCTCGACAAGAGCCTGGTCGAGCGGATCACCGACCCGCTGACCCACCTGGTGCGCAACAGCCTCGATCACGGGATCGAGATGCCCGACAAACGTGAAGCGCTGGGCAAACCCCGCCAGGGCAAGCTGACGCTGGCCGCGCGTCACCAGGGCGGCAACATTTTGATCGAAGTGAAGGACGACGGTGCCGGCATGGACCGCGAGCGCCTGCTCGCCAAGGCACGGGAAAACGGCCTGAACGTCTCCGACACCATGTCGGATGAAGAGGTGTATCAGCTCATTTTCGCGCCGGGCTTCTCCACTGCCGCCGAGGTGACCGATGTCTCCGGGCGCGGCGTCGGCATGGACGTGGTCAAGCGTAACATTCAGGGCATGGGCGGGCGCGTCGAGATCCAGTCGAAGCTGGGTGAGGGCACCAATACGCGGATCGTGCTGCCGCTGACGCTGGCGATTCTCGATGGTATGTCGATCAAGGTGGGCAGCGAAACCTTCATTCTGCCGCTTTCCACGGTGCTCGAGTCGCTTCAGCCCGCGAAAGGCGACATGTACGCCATGGCCGGTGACGATGTCGTGCTCAAGGTGCGCGACGAGTATCTGCCGGTGATCGCCATTCACGAAGCGCTCGACGTGGCGGACGCCATCACTGACCCGACCCGCAGTATCGCCGTGATCGTACAGGGCGAAGGCCGGCGCTATGCGCTGCTGGTCGACGAGCTGGTCGGTCAGCAGCAGGTGGTGGTCAAGAACCTGGAAGACAACTACCGCAAGGTGCCAGGCGTTTCCGCTGCCACGATTCTGGGCGACGGAAGCGTCGCGCTGATTCTGGACATTACCGGGCTGCATCGCCTGAGCCGCGCCAAAAAGGAAGCGGGAAAGCCCGCTTACGCCCAACACCTCTCGTATGACAAGGAGATCGAACTGTCATGACCCAAGCCAATAGTGATGCGGTGCTGGCCGCCGCCGAAGCGGACAACAGCGAATTTCTGGTGTTCTCGCTAGGCGAGGAAGAGTACGCCATCGACATCCTGAAGGTTCAGGAGATCCGCGGTTACGAAAACGTCACCCGCATCGCCAACGCGCCGGACTTCATCAAGGGCGTGACCAATTTGCGCGGTGTGATCGTGCCGATCGTCGATCTGCGCATCAAGTTTCATCTCGATAACGTCGAGTACGGCGGCCAGACGGTGGTCATCGTCGTCAACGTGGCCGATCGCGTGGTGGGCATCGTAGTGGACGGCGTGTCGGACGTGATGACGCTGACGCCGGATCAGATCAAGCCGGCACCGGAGTTCGGCGTCACGCTCTCCTCGGATTTCTTGAGCGGGCTTGGCAGCCTCGAGGATCGCATGCTGGTGCTGGTGGACATCGACAAGCTTTTGACCAGCGAAGAGATGGCACTGGTCGATACTACCCGTCACGCCTGATAACCGCCGGCGCGAGAGCGCTCGGTCACGACCTGGATATTGAAAGCGCCGACGCGGCGAGTGCTGCGGGCGTAAAAGGGGCGACTGTCGATGCATACCCTGTTGAGCAACATGACCGTTCGGCTGAGCTGGACGCTGGTGCTGGTCACCTTTTCCGCTCTGACCGTTGCCGCCTGTGCCACCGGGCTCTACGCGTTGGATAAAAGCGGTGTGCTGGTGGCCAGCGCGGCCGATAGCGCCGCTCAACAGCGTTTCGACGCCTTCGCCGACCTTGCGCGCTGGGCCCTGATCGCCATTTTGGTGATCACGGCGCTGACCGTGGCGGTCGTGGCCTGGGGCGTGAGCGCCAACGTGTTGCGCCCGCTAAGCCGTTTGGTGGGCTACTTCGAACGCATGGCCGAGGGCGATTTGAACCAGTCGATCACCGCGCCCGGCAATAACGAAATCGGGCGGCTCTATCTCGCCATGGCGGCAATGCAGGGGTCGCTTTCGCAGACCGTGGGGGTGGTGCGCCGAAGCGGGGTGCTCATTGTCGAGCGTGCCCACGACATCGCCAGCAGCAACGGTGACCTGTCCGCGCGCACCGAGCAGCAGGCCTCGTCGCTCGAGGAGACCGCCTCCAGCATGGAGGAGCTCGCCTCGACGGTGAACCACAACGCGGACAACGCCCGCCAGGCCAGTAAGCTTGCCAGCGACGCCACGCTCACCGCGCGTCAAAGCGGCGAGGAGGTGAGCCGCATCGTCGAGACCATGGAAGAGATCAGCTCGAGCTCGCATCGAGTGGCCGACATTATCACGCTCATCGACACCATCGCCTTTCAAACCAACATTCTGGCGCTCAACGCCTCCGTCGAGGCGGCGCGCGCCGGCGAGCATGGCCGCGGTTTCGCCGTGGTCGCCCAGGAAGTGCGTAGCCTGGCCAGCCGCTCCGCCTCTGCCGCCCAGGAGATCCGCACGTTGATCGATACCTCGCTTGCCAAGGTGGACAGCGGCACAGCGCGGGTCAATCAGGCCGGGCAGACCATGCAGGGGCTGGTCAGCGCAGTGCAACGGGTGAGCGACATCATGGACGAAATCGCATCGGCCTCGTCTGAACAGAGCAATGGGATCGGCCAGGTCAACCAGGCGGTGACTCAAATGGACGACGTCGTGCAGCAAAACGCACGGCTCGTGCAGCAGGCCGCCGAACGCGCAAGGGAGCTCGAAGGCGATGCGGCGCGCCTGCGTGACGCGGTCGAGCGCTTCAAGGTCGCCGGGGGAGCGACTCAAGGCGCGTCGGCGCCGGTAGCCAGGCCGGCGCTGCCCGCCGCGCCCGTCGAGCGCGCCAGGCCGGTACGCTCGGCGCCGGCCGTCGAAGAGTGGGAGGCGTTTTAAACCGGCATCGTTCGGGCCGTCATCAGTACCCCTGGAGAACACGGTTTCGCCGTGCTCTGCATCGGGATCATTTTCAAAAAAAGAACAAGGTAGAGCATGCGCAATAACCAACCCGTCACGCAGCGCGAAATCGAACTGGGAAGCGACGATTTTCTGGTCTCGCGAACGGATCTTGAGGGCAACATTACTTATGCCAACCCGGCGTTCGTCGCGATCAGCGGCTATACGCGCGATGAGCTGATCGGCGCGCCGCACAACATCATTCGCCACCCGGACATGCCGCCCGTGGCGTTCAAGGATCTGTGGCAAACCGCCAGAGCGCAAAAGACCTGGCGTGGGCTGGTCAAGAACCGCTGCAAAAACGGCGATCACTACTGGGTCGAGGCCAGCGTCACGCCGATCATCGAAAACGACGAGGTGGTGGGCTACACCTCGGTGCGCATCCAGGCGAGCCGCGAGGCGATCGACCGCGCCCAGCGCGTTTACGCCGAGGTCAACGCCGGGGGGGGCAAGGCGATCTATCTCGACAAGGGCCGTATTCGCCGGCGCGGCGCGCTCCAGCGGCTAAAGCGCCTGCGCCTGACGACCATTCGCGCAAAGCTCGTCGGCATGGTGGTGATCGGCAGCGCGCTGTTGCTGTTGGGCGGCGGGCTTGGGCTTTTTGGTATCAACGCCGCCGGCGATCGGCTGACGCAGCTTCATCAAAACGGTTTGCGTGACGTCATTCGCTTGCAGCAGATCGACCAGGGCATCGCGTTGACGCGTCAGTCGCTGGTCGAGTCCGATCGGATGGAGCTGGTCGATCGCCGCTTCGATATCGGTGATGAGATCACTCAGCGTGCCGAGGAGATCAGTGCGACCTGGCAGGCCTTTTTCGATCGAGAGGAGAACGCGACCGGGCTTGCCACCGAGTTCGACGCGCAGCTTGAAACGTTTTTCGAAGGCGGCGTGACGAGCGCCGTTCGGGTACTGCAGTCCGACGACGCGCTGGACGTGTTTACCCAGCTGGGCGATATCACCACCCAAATCAACGAAGAAGGGCGGGCGCTGTCGCTGATGGTGAACGAGCTGATCGGTCAGGAGCAGCGCGCCGCCGAGGCGATGGCCGCCGAAGGCGAACGGGCGCAGGCGAGCATGCTGACCACCCAGGCCATCGTCATGGTCGTTGGGCTGCTCGCACTGATTCTGCTGGGTGTCATGATTCTGCGCTCGATCGTCAGGCCGCTCAATGACGCCTCGCGCTTCACCCTGCAAATCGCCGGCGGCAACCTCGCAGCCCGCGCGCCCTCGACGCGGCGCGACGAGATCGGCCATCTGCTGGGCTCGCTGAACACCATGCGCAAGAGCCTTGGCAGCATCATTGGCGACGTCAAGGAGGGGATCGACGTGGTCACGCCGGCGGCGCGCAATATCGCCAGCGGCAATGAAGAGCTCTCGGCGCGCACCGAACAGCAGGCGGCGTCGCTGGCTCAAACCGCCTCCAGCATGGAGCAGATGACCGCGACCGTACGGCAAAACAGCGACAACGCTCAAAAAGCGCGCCGTCTGGCCGATAACAATGCCGAGCGGGTCAGTCAAACCGGCGACCTGATGACCGAGCTTGTCAGCAACATGCAGCGCATTACGCAAAGCTCGCAAAAGATGACCGACATCATCGATGTCATCGACGGCATTGCGTTTCAGACCAACATTCTGGCGCTGAATGCTTCCGTGGAGGCGGCGCGGGCCGGCGAGCACGGTCGCGGTTTCGCCGTGGTGGCCGAAGAGGTGAGAAATCTCGCCGGCCGTTCGTCCGCCGCCGCTCAGGAAATTCGCGGTCTGATCGACAGCTCGCACCAGGATGTCACCACCGGCGCCTCGCTGGTCGAGCAGGCCGAAGGTGCGATCAACGAGGTGGTCGACGCCGCGCGCAGCGTGACCGACATCATGCACCAGATTTCGTCGGCATCAGAAGAGCAGAGCAGCGGCATCAGTGAGGTCAACCAGTCGGTGACCGAAATGGATCAGGCCACGCAGCAAAACGCCGAGCGTGTGCAGCAAACGGCGCAGGCCGCTCTTGCGCTCGAGCACCAGGCAAGCCTTCTGTCGATGTCGGTCGAGGCGTTTCGACTGCAGCGGCAAACCCAACAAGCCCACGCGAGCGCGACTTATAAGACGCCTTCGCCGACGCTTTCCACCGGGAAGTCATCTTCCCTACCGCCGGCTGCCAGCCCCGCTAAGCGGCAGGTCGCGGTTGCAGAGGAGTGGCAGGAATTTTGAACGAATCATGCGTTGAGTCGGGAGAAAAAAGCCCCTGGACGACGGGCGGTCAGGTCGAGCGCGACCTGATTCTCACGGACGCCGACTTTTTGCGCGTTAGGGAGCTGATCTATCAGCGGGCCGGCATCGTGCTGGCCGAACACAAGCGGGAGATGGTTTATAGCCGGCTGGCACGGCGACTGCGTCATCACGGCCTGACGCGCTTCACCGATTATCTGACGCGCCTCGAGCGTCAGCCGGACGCGAGTGAGTGGGAGGCGTTCACCAACGCGCTCACGACCAACCTGACCGCGTTCTTTCGTGAGGCGCACCATTTTCCGCTGCTGGCCCAGCACCTGAAGGACCGCACCGGCCCCGTCACCATCTGGTGCGCGGCGGCCTCCACCGGTGAGGAGCCCTACTCGATCGCCATGACGCTGCTGGAAGTGCTCGGTTCCCGGGTGTCGAACGCCAAGGTGATCGCCACCGATATCGACACCGATGCGCTGGCGAAGGCGCGCGCGGGGATCTACCCCCAGGAGCAGGTGCGCAAGCTCGACGAAGCGCGCGTAAAGCGCTTTTTCCAGAAGGGAACGGGCAGCCACGAGGGCCTTGCCCGGGTGCGCCCGGAAGTGGCGGCGCTGGTGGAGTTTCAGCCGCTCAACTTGCTGGCGCCCTCCTGGTCGGTAAAGGGGCCTTTTGACGCCATTTTTTGTCGCAACATCATGATCTATTTCGATAAAGAGACACAGTCCCGAATTTTGGCCCGCTTCGCCCCGGTGATGAAAAGCGACGGTCTGTTGTTCGCCGGCCACTCGGAGAATTTTTCCTACATCAGCGACGCTTTCAAGCTGCGTGGCCAAACGGTCTACACCCGGGCCGTGCGGTGAGCGCCGAGCCGAGACCCTGCTGGAAAGGCGTGTAGCGATGAATTCACTAACAGGAGGCGGACCTTGAGTACTGCCAAAATCAAAGTGCTGTGCGTCGACGACTCGGCGCTGATCCGTGATCTGCTCACCACGATCATCAACGAACAGCCGGATATGCAGGTGGTCGCCACCGCCCCGGACCCACTCGTGGCTCGCGATTTGATCAAGCAGCACAATCCGGACGTGCTGACCCTCGATGTCGAAATGCCGCGCATGGACGGGCTCGATTTTCTCGACCGGCTGATGCGCTTGCGCCCAATGCCGGTGCTAATGGTGTCGTCGCTGACCCAAAGCGGCTCGGAAATCACCCTGCGCGCGCTGGAGCTTGGGGCGCTTGATTTCGTCGCCAAACCGAGCATCGGGGTGCGCAGCGGCATGATGGAGTACGCCAACGAAATCGCCGAAAAGATTCGCGCCGCCGCGCGCTCGCGCCCGCGTCAGGCGCGTAAGCCCACGTCGGCGCCGGCGGCGCTGAGCGCGCCAATGATCACCAGCGAAAAGCTGATCATCATCGGCGCCTCGACCGGTGGCACCGAAGCGATTCGCGCCGTGCTCGAGCCGCTACCCGCCAATTCACCGGCCATTTTGATTACCCAGCACATGCCCGGCGGCTTTACCCGGTCGTTTGCCGAGCGCCTGAACAGACTTTGCCGTATCACCGTGAAGGAAGCCTCGGAAGGCGAGCGCGTGCTTCCCGGGCACGCCTATATCGCCCCCGGCGGCCAGCATTTGGAACTGGCCCGCAGCGGTGCCAACTACGTGGTGCGCCTGCACGATGGCGAGCCGGTCAACCGACACCGCCCCTCGGTCGACGTACTGTTTGACTCCGCCTCGAAGTATGCCGGCAAGAACGCCATCGGCGTCATTTTGACCGGCATGGGCAAGGATGGAGCCAACGGGCTTTTGAAGATGCGCCAGGCCGGCGCACCGACGATCGCCCAAAACGAGCAGAGCTGCGTGGTGTTCGGTATGCCCCGCGAAGCGATTGCAGTAGGCGGCGCCTGTGAGGTGCTGGCGCTGGATGACATTCCTGAACGTCTCATGGCGCTGGTGGCAGCGTCCGGTCGCGCGCAGCGGGTATAACTTTATATAAGGGGGTTGATAGGTCATGAAGCATATCGGGCGTAATTTGAGTATCCACGCGGCCGTCATCGCAGCGCTTGGCGGCTTTACGGTGTTGATACTGGCGTTGATCGCACTCAACGTGATGACGGATCGTTCTACCGCAAAGAGCGTGAATACGCTGACCACCATCAGCCGGGCGCAGCTCAACGAACTCAACCGGGGTGATTCGCTGCTCAACCAGGCACTGTTATCGCTCGAAACCGCGTCCAACTACCTCACAGGGAACCAGAGTGCGCTCGCCACTGAGTCGCTCAACACGGCGCTCGACCGCATCGAGCGCGCCGAAGCGCGCTTTAACAACTTCATCGCGACGCCGCGAACCCCTCAGGGCGAGGAGCTGGCACGAGAAATGATCGCAGACTATCAACGCCTGATGCCGGTCGTTAGACGCCAGCAAGAGGCGTTGCTAAACCGTGACATGGCGACTTTCAACCAGCTACGCACCGAAATGAAAGCGCCGCTGGCCACGATGGCAGAGAGTATCACCGCGTTCACCCAGTACGGCTTTTCACGGGTAGATGCGATTCAAGATGAGCTTGAGTCGCAGCGCCATCTGTTCAACATGCTCTACGTCGCGGCGGTGATCATCTCGCTCATTCTCATCGTCGTGATTTACATCGGCCTGCGTCGCACCGTGACCTTGCCGCTCAACGACGCCGTGCGCCGGCTCAACAAGATCGCCGAGGCGGATCTGACCGAGCCGGTACCCCCCTCGGGCAAGAATGAAATCGGTCGCCTGTTCGCGGCCATGGGCACCATGCAGCAAAACCTGACCGGGCTGGTCGAGCGCGTACGCGGCGGCAGCAGTGAGATCCACCACGGCACCCGTGAAATTAGCCAGGGCAACACCGAACTCTCTTCGCGCACCGAGCAGCAGGCGGCCTCCATCGAGGAAACCGCGGCGAGCATGGAAGAGATGACCGCCACCGTGAAGCAGAACGCGGACAACGCGCGCCAGGCCAGCACCCTGGCCGGTGAAGCGTCTACCACGGCGGAGCATGGCGGCCAGGTCGTCGAGCAGGTGGTCCAAACCATGCACGGCATCTCGCAAAGCTCGCAGAAGGTCGCGGACATCACCAGCGTAATCGACTCGATCGCCTTTCAAACCAATATCCTGGCCTTGAACGCCTCGGTGGAAGCGGCGCGGGCCGGTGAGCAGGGCCGCGGCTTCGCCGTGGTCGCGGGCGAAGTGCGCAACCTGGCGAGCCGCAGCGCCGACGCCGCCAAGGAGATCAAGACGCTGATCGACAGCTCCGTCAAGCAGATCAGCGAAGGCTCGACCCTGGTCGAGCAGGCAGGCGCCACCATGACCGACGTGGTCAGCGCCGTGCGCCGGGTCTCGGACATCATGGACGAAATTTCCGCCGCTTCTCAGGAGCAGAGCGACGGCATCGAGCAGGTCAGCCAGGCGGTCGGTCAGATGGACGAAGTCACCCAGCAAAACGCGGCGCTGGTGCAGCAGGCTGCCGCCGCCGCGGCCTCGCTCGAAGAGCAGGCCAGCCGCCTCGAAGAGGCGGTCGCGGTGTTCAAGGTGCTGGACGGCGGGCGCGGCTACACATCGGCTGCCACCGCCAGTGCGCGCCCCAAACCGGCCGTAGCACCCCAGCCCGCCAAGCAGATCGCTCAACGACCCGAGCCCGCGCGAGCGCGTGAAAGCCAGGTCGAAGAGTGGGAATCCTTTTAATTCAACGCCCCCGACGCCGGTCGGGGGCCAATGCCCCCTATAGAGAGAGAACGAGCAATGGCCGACAAGAACATGAGCTTTCTGGTCGTGGACGATTTTCCGACCATGCGTCGCATCGTGCGCAGTTTGTTGAAGGAGCTGGGCTTCACCAACGTCGAGGAGGCCGAGGATGGTCAGGATGCCCTCAACAAGCTGCGCGCCGGTAGCTTCGAGTTCGTCGTCTCCGACTGGAACATGCCGAATCTGGATGGGCTCGAGATGCTCAAGGAGATTCGCCAGGATGCCGCGCTCAAGGAGCTGCCGGTACTGATGGTGACCGCCGAGGCGAAAAAGGAAAACATCATCGCGGCCGCCCAGGCCGGTGCCAACGGCTACGTGGTCAAGCCGTTCACCGCCGCGACCCTTGAGGAAAAACTCAATAAAATCTTTGAAAAAATGGGCAAATAAAGTGGTCGGGCTTTGCGCCTGGCGCACGAGGAGAGTGCCATGAGTCATAACGAGCAGGCAGACAACAAGACGCTGCCCGACGACGCCGCCGATGATTTGATTCATCGGATCGGCAAGCTCACCCGTATGCTGCGCGACAACATGCGCGAACTCGGGCTCGACAAGGAGATCGAAAAAGCAGCGGTGGCCATTCCCGATGCCCGCGACCGACTGCACTATGTCGCCACCATGACCGAGCAGGCGGCCGATCGCGCACTCAACGCCATCGACCGCGCCCAGCCGCTGCAGGATCAGCTCGCCGAGCGGGCCGAGGCGCTCGACAAGCGCTGGGCGGCCTGGTTCGAAGCGCCTCAGGAGCTCGATGAGGCGAAGGAGCTGGTCAAGCAGACGCGCGGCTACCTGGGTGACGTGCCCGCGATGACCGCGGCCACCAACAAGGAGCTGATGGACATCATGATGGCCCAGGACTTTCAGGACCTGACCGGCCAGGTCATCAAGAAGATGATGGATGTAATCCGCGAAATCGAGCACCAGCTCGTGCAGGTACTGATCGACAACGTGCCCGGCGCCGAGGCGCGCGAAAGCATGCAGCGCAAGGCCCAGGATCAGTGGGAAAACGACAGCGTACGGCGCAAGGAAGAGCTGCTCAACGGCCCACAGATCCGCGATAACGCCCCGGATATCGTGACCGGCCAGGATCAGGTGGACGACTTATTGGACGAATTAGGCTTTTAATACCTTGTTATTGAGACATTGTTAAACGTCTCATCTGGCACACTAGGCACCTTACTCAGCCGTCCTTCGGGGCGGCTGACTTTTGGTGCGCCGTCCAGGATGAGCCGGATGACTCATGGCAGACAACGATAGCGATCAGGAAAAAACCGAAGAGGCCACGCCCAGGCGAAAGGAGAAAGCCCGTGAAGAGGGGCAGGTTCCCCGCTCGCGTGAGCTCACGACTTTTCTACTGCTGATGGCCGGCGTCATCGGGCTTTGGGGCATGGGCCAGATGCTCTACGACCAGCTCGGCATGGTGATGGAGCGGGCATTCTTGTTCGACCGCCACCAGGCCTTCGACCCCATGCCAATGCTGACCAACGCGCTCGATCTCGGTGAGCGCACGCTGATTGCGATGATTCCGCTGTTCGTACTGCTCGGCGCCGTGGCGCTGGTCGCACCCGCGCTGCTGGGCGGCTGGCTGGTCTCGGCCAAATCGATGCAGCCGAAGTTTTCCAAGCTCAACCCGATTTCGGGCGTCAAACGTATCTTCTCGAGCCAGGCGCTGATCGAGCTTGCCAAGGCGATCGCCAAATCGATTCTGGTCGGCGGCATCGCCAGCGCGTTCATCTATTTCAACATCGACCGGCTTTTGGGTCTGGCCGACCAGCCGGTGCAGCAGGCGCTGGCCAGTGCCCTGAATCTATCGGCGCTGGCGGCGGCTTTAGCGATCGCGTCGCTGGTGGTGGTGATTCTGATCGACGTGCCTTTTCAGCTTTGGAGCAACGCCAAGAAGCTTCGCATGAGCCAGGAAGAGGTCAAGCGCGAGCACAAGGAGTCCGAAGGCGACCCGCACGTGAAAGGGCGCATTCGCCAGCAGCAGCAGGCCATGGCGCGCGGGCGCATGATGAGCAAGGTGCCCGAGGCCGACGTCATCATCACCAACCCCACGCACTACGCCGTCGCGCTCTCCTATCAGGAGGGCCAGATGGGCGCACCGCGCGTGGTGGCGAAAGGCGCCGACGCGGTGGCCGCGCGCATTCGCGATATTGCCCAGGAGGCGAGCGTGCCGCGGCTGGAGGCCGCGCCGCTGGCGCGGGCGCTCTATCACCACGTTGATCTCGACGGCGAAGTGCCGGCAGAGCTCTATACCGCCGTGGCCGAGGTCATGGCCTGGGCGTACCGCTTGAAAAGCGTGACGCAAGACGGTGGCGAAACGCCGCCAACCCCCGATAACTTACCGGTTCCCGACGAGATGACTTATCCCTCCCGAGGCCCCGGTGCTTTTGAGGCACGCTCATGAAGGCGTTTAGCCAGTTGATCAGTCGACGCAACCCCTTTGGCGATGTGCCGATCAAGCTGTTGGCCGGCCCGCTGCTGATTCTCATGATCCTTGGCATGATGATCGTGCCGCTGCCGCCGTTTGCGCTGGATCTGCTGTTCACCTTCAATATCGCGCTGTCCATCATGGTGCTGTTGGTGAGCATGTTCGCCGAAAAGCCGCTCGATTTCGCCGCGTTTCCCGCGGTGCTGTTGTTCACCACGCTGCTCCGGCTATCGCTCAACGTCGCCTCGACCCGCGTGGTGCTGATGGAGGGCCACCAGGGCGGCGCCTCGGCGGGCAAGGTGATCGAGGCTTTCGGCACGTTTCTGGTCGGCGGCAACTTCGCCGTGGGCCTGGTGGTGTTTCTGATCCTGGTGATCATCAACTTCATGGTCATCACCAAGGGCGCCGGGCGCATCGCCGAGGTCGGCGCGCGCTTCACTCTGGACGCCATGCCCGGCAAGCAGATGGCGATCGACGCCGATTTGAATGCGGGCCTGATCGGCGAGGAGGATGCCAAGAAGCGCCGCGCCGAGGTCGCTCAGGAGGCCGACTTCTACGGCTCCATGGACGGTGCCAGCAAGTTCGTGCGCGGTGACGCCATGGCGGGGCTGGTCATCATGGTGGTCAACATCATCGGCGGGCTGGTCATCGGCATGATGCAGCACGGCATGAGCTTCGCCGACGCCGGGCGCACCTATACGCTTTTGACCATCGGCGACGGCCTGGTCGCGCAGATCCCCGCGCTGGTGATCTCCACCGCCGCTGGCGTGACGGTATCGCGCGTCAACACCGAGCAGGACGTGGGCCAGCAGATGCTCAGCCAGCTCTTCGTCAATCCGCAGGTGATGATTCTCGCCGCCGCGGTGATGGGACTTCTGGGCATGGTGCCCGGCATGCCCAACCTGGTGTTCTTGATCTTCACCGCGCTGCTCGGCGGTCTCGCCTGGTATCTGAAGCGCCATCAGGAGAAGGTGCTGGTAAGCGAGGACATGGCCCAGGCGCCGGTGCCAATGCAGGAAACGCCGGAGGCGAGCTGGGAGGACGTGCAGCTGGTCGACACGCTGGGGCTCGAGGTTGGCCACCGCTTGATCCCGCTGGTCGACTCGCGCCAGAAGGGCGAGCTTTTGGCGCGAATCAAGAGCGTGCGCAAGAAGTTTGCCCAGGAGGTCGGCTTTCTGCCGCCGGTGGTGCACATTCGCGACAACCTCGAACTCTCCTCGAATGCCTACGTGCTCTCGCTCAAGGGCGCCGAGATCGGCCGCGCCGAGGCGCAGCCGGGCAAGTGGCTGGCGATCAACCCGGGCCAGGTCTCCGGCGAGCTGTCGGGTACGCCCACCGAGGACCCCGCCTTCGGCCTGCCGGCGGTGTGGATCGATGCCAGCCAGCGCGAGCACGCCCAGGTATTTGGCTACACGGTGGTCGATGCCAGCACCGTGATCGCCACGCACTTGAACCACCTCTTGCACCGCCACTCGCCGGAAATGCTCGGCCGCCAGGAAGTGCAGAAGCTGCTCGACAAGCTCGGCGACGAGCAGAAATCCCTGGTCGAAGAGGTCGTGCCCAAGGCGATTTCGCTCACCACGCTCCAGCGCATCCTGCAGAACCTGCTCGAAGAGGACGTTTCGATTCGCGACATGCGCACGATTCTGGATACCCTGGCCGACGTCGCCGGCCAGCAGAAGGACGTGGGCGAGCTGACCGCTCAGGTGCGCATCAGTTTGGGGCGCTCGATTACCCAGCAGTGGTTCGCAGGCCAGGAGGCGCTTCACGTGATCGGCCTGGACGCCCAGCTCGAGCAGGTGTTGATCCAGGCCATGAACGGCAACGGCGCCATGGAGCCGGGGCTGGCCGATACGCTGATGAACCAGACCCAGCAGGCGCTGGAGCGCCAGGAAGCCAGCGGCGAGCCGCCGGTGCTGGTGGTTCAGCACTCGCTGCGCCCCATCGTCGCGCGCTTTTTGCGCCGCCGGCTGCGCCACCTGGTGGTGATGTCCCAGGCCGAAATTCCCGACGACCGCACGCTCAGAATCACCACGCTGGTGGGCGGGTCGCGATGAGACGTTGCGGGCGCGCTTTGAATAACGAAGGGGGAGAGCCATGAGCGTAAGACGCTTTATCGGTGCCAACAGCCGCGATGTCATGCGCCAGGTGCGCGCGGCGCTGGGCGACGAGGCGCTGATCGTCGCCAACCGGCGCACGGACACCGGTGTCGAAATCCTGGCCATGGCCGAGGACGCCGCGCTGGATCACACCGCGCCGCCAGCGCCTCAACCGGACATCGAGCCTTCAAGGGAGCGTTTAGCCGACGTCGATCGCCCCTACGCGCACGTTGCCGCGGCGCTCGAGGCGCCGCCCTCCACCGCGCCGGCAAGCGCGAGCCAGCCTTTCGAGGCGGTCAGCGAGCGTCTCTTGCAGGAGATGCAGGACATGCGCGCGCTGCTCGCTCGCACTCACGTGGCGAGTGCGCCGGCGCCGTCGACGGCGCAAACGCTCAACACGCTGCTCGCTCGCGTGGGGTTTGGCAACGAGCTTTGCGAGGAGATCAGCGCGGCACTGCCCGAATCGCTCGGCGCACTGTCGCCCCAGGACGAGCGGGTTCTCGCGTGGCTGCACCGCCAGCTCGTCGCGCGGCTCAAGGTACTCGACAGCGAAGAGGCGTTTTTCGACCAGACCGGCATCGTGGCGCTGGTCGGCCCGACCGGCGTGGGCAAGACCACCACCACCGCCAAGCTCGCCGCGCGCTTCGTCATGCGCCACGGCACGCGCCCGGTGGCACTGGTGACCACCGACAGCTTCCGTATCGGCGCCCACGAACAGCTGCGGATCTACGCCCGCCTGCTCGACACGCCGATGTACGCCCTCGATCACGAACAGCCGATCGACGACCTGCTCGGACGCCTTGGCGGCAAGCAGTGGGTGATCATCGACACCGTCGGCATGAGCCAGCGCGACCAGCGCGTCATCACCCAGATCGACCAGCTGCAGGGCGGCGGCTCTAGGGTGCGCCTGGTGCTGGTGCTCAACGCCGCCAGCCAGCCGGAAACCCTGGAAGAGGTAGTGCTGCGCTACCGCCAGGCGGCGCGGGCGGCCGGGGCGGAGCTCGACGACTGCATCATTACCAAGCAGGACGAGGCGGGCCGGCTGGCGCCGCTTCTGGATATCGTCATGCGCTTTGGCCTGCGCGTACTTTTCTGCTCCAACGGCCAGCGCGTACCGGAGGACATGCAGCTGGCCGAGCCGACGGCGCTGGTGGACCAGGCGCTCACCCACGCCATGACCGACGTGCGCGAGCGCGAACCCGCCCGCCCGGCCTGGTCGAGCGAGGCGCTGGCGCCGCGTTGGTCGCGGGAAGTGCTGGGCCAGGGGCGGCGCCTTGGCCTGCTGATGGCGAGCCTTCGCGAGCGCGTTGCCGGCTTCTCTCTGCTGGAGGCGAGCTGGGATATCGCCGCGCTGCCCGGCGTGCTCCACGACCAGCGTTTGGCAGCGCTTGCAGACCGCTCTCATGAGCAGCGCGCGCTGGGGGTGGTGTGGTCGCCCCGGCGCGCCGAGCGCGGCATGGAGTGGTCGATGCCGGATCTGAATCTCGATGCCGACGGACGCCTCTGTGCGCTGACGCTTTTACAGCACCGCCAGAGCGCCGGCTGGCAGGCGCGCATCGATGCGCAGCGCCAGGCCGCGGTGCATCTGCTGCCCACCCTGGTCGAGGGCGAAACGCTTAACGCGCTGGAAGCCGAGCGCTTGACCTGGGTCAGCCGGGTCAGCGGAAGCCAGCGGGTATACTGGCAGGGCGAGCGCTACGCCATGGCCGCGCTGTTTGACGAGGCGACCCTGGGCCACCAGGTGCCCGTGCGCTTTCGCGGTCAGTCGCTTTCGCTCTACAGCGCCCACGCCGAGGTTACCGACGTCGCGGGCCGGCGGCTGCTCGCCTGGCGCGGCGAACTGCGCGACCCGGAAACATCGCGGCGGGTCGCCAAGCGCTATTGGCTCACGCCGGCGCGGCTGGGGAGCGAGGCGCTGTCGCTTTTGATCACCCAGCTGCAAAGTGAAGGCACGGTAGCGCTGACCAAACGCGTTTGGCGCGCGCTCAAGGAGTCGGACGGCGGCGAGGTCAGCGCTGAGCTACGGCTCTTGATGGCCAGCGGCGTAGCGTGCGTGGCCACCCACCTGGACAGCGCCGAGGACGAAGAGGCCCAGGCGTTGCAGCAGGATTTACTGCGCCTTTTGGGTAGCCCGCGCAAGCGCCGCGATAGCGCGCTGGCGGACGCGATCATGCACTTTCTAATGACCCGCGACGCGATCCGTCAGTTTGGCAGCGTCAGCCGCGAGACCTTTGCATGAGCGGCCAGGACCAGGCCGCGGGGCTGCGCCAGTGGGCGAACCTGCGCACCGGCCAGTCGGCCGACGCGCAAGGCGACGACGATGTGCGGCAGGCTCAGGCGTTGGAGGCGAGCGAAGCCGATGCGCGCGCTGTCGATGCGCCCGTCGCGGACGCGCATGTCGCCAACGCGCACGTCGCAGACGCGCATGTCGCAGACGCGCATGTCGCCAAAATACCGCTCGCCGTGGTCGGGCTTGGGTCGAAGCAGCGCGAGCCGGTGATCGCGCGCCTCGACGAGTGGTCGCGGCTTGGCCGGCGCTGGGCGGCAACGCCAGAGAGCTGGGAGGTCGTGCCGGTGGACGCCGATGCGCCGCTCCAGGCGCTCTGCGCGCGCTACTCGCGCTGGGCGCTGTGGGTGCGAAGCGACGCCGAGGCGTTCGCCGCCATGTACCGCACGCTGCGCCTGGTCAGCGAACACCAGGGGCCCAAACGGCTGTTGGCGCTGCATGAGCCGGGCCTGCCCCGCGCCGGGCTGCTCGAGAATCTGCGCGCGGCGGCGACGGCGTACCTGGGGATCGAACTGCTGCTTTTGGCCAGGTAGGCCATACTGAGTGAGCCACTATGGTTAGGTTATGCTAATGAGAAACGTCATTCTCGCAGCGCTGAGGGGGGTGGTGGCCAGCGGGCTTTCTCTGTCGGCCCTGGCGGGCGGGGGCAGCTGGAGTGTCGATACGACTGGGCTGATGGTCGCGATGAGCGACCGGGCAAGTGCCAGCCAGGCGCTCGCGCCGCCGCCCAGTGCCGAGATTCATCAGGGGCGCATCGAGCGCGTCAACTGGCGCTTCGAAGCGCCGCCGGGGGCCGATATCCATGCCTGGCTTTGCCACCCGGAGCGCTGCGTCGCCCTCGACGGCCAGCGCGGCAGTGCCACCGGCCTTGCCGGGCTCAATGCCGGTGCGCCGCTCGAGTTTCGTTTCGCGTTGGGGCGTGGCCAGCCGCCGGTGAGGGTGAGAGGGCTTCAAGTGATTGTGAACTATCAGTGACCAGCGATTAGCCAGGGGCACGCCGATGTATACAGCAAAGGGAAGAATCCAACACAGCGATATGGTCAACCAGCACATGCCGCTGGTGCGTCGCCAGGCGCTGGCGTTGCAAGTTCGTTTGCCGGCCAGCATCGAGCTCGACGATCTGATCCAGGCCGGCATGGTAGGGCTTTTAGAGGCGCTGGGGCGTTTTGATGCCGCCCAGGGGGCGAGCTTCGCCACCTTTGCTAGCCAGCGAATTCGCGGCGCAATGGTCGATGAGCTGCGCACCCGGGACTGGCTGCCGCGCAGCGTACGCCGCTCGGCCCGGGCCATGGACGAGTCCGTGCGCCGGCTGGAGCAAAGCCTTGGCCGCCCCCCGGAAGAGAGCGAGATCGCCCGCGATCTGGACATGCCAATTAACGAGTACCAGCAGCTTCTGGCGGACACTAATAGTGGCCATCTGCTGCCTTTTGAGGAGCTTCTGGAGGAGGGCGGCGAGCCGATTCAGGAGTCGCTGAACGCGCCTTTCGAGGAGCTACTGGACGGCCAGCAGCGCGAAACCCTGATTGCCGCGATCGAGGCGCTGCCGGAGCGCGAAAAGCTGTTGATGGCGCTTTACTACCAGGAAGAGCTCAACCTCAAGGAGGTGGGCGCGGTGCTGGGCGTCACCGAGTCGCGCGTGTCGCAGCTACACAGCCAAGCCATCAGCCGTTTGCGGGCGCGTCTGCACGAGCCGGACTAAACCTTTTCACTGTTAACCCCAACCGGCGAGGAGCCGTCGATGAACCCCTCTACCCTGATTGGAATAGGCGCCAGCATCCTCTTGCTGGTGAGCGTGCTGTTCTTTACCGCAGAGTCCGCGGCAAGCTTCATCAACCTGCCCGGGCTTGCCATCGTCATCACCGGCACGCTGGCGGCGACCTTCATCAGCTATCCGCTCAAGGAAGTGGTGCGCGTGGTACGCCTGGTGGGGCTGGTATTTCGCCGCGAGAATACCTATGTGCGCGACGACATCGACGAGCTAGTCTCCATGGCCAGGCTCTGGTTCAAGGGCGACGTGCGCGCAGTGGAGCGCGAGCTCGAACACACCCGCAACCCGTTTTTGCGCACCGGCATCCAGCTCGTCATCGCCAACACCAAGGAAGACGAGATCTTTGACATGCTGCGCTGGCGTATCGCCAGGCTCAAGGCCCGCGAGCACGCCGAGGCGCAGATCTTTCGCACCATGGCGACCTACGCGCCGGCGTTTGGCATGATCGGTACCCTGGTGGGGCTGGTCAACATGCTCGAAGTCATGGACGCCGGGGATCTCGAGGTGATCGGCCCGCGCATGGCGGTGGCGCTTCTCACCACCTTCTACGGCATCCTGCTGGCGAACCTGGTGTTCAAGCCGGTGGCGGTGAAGCTCGAGCGGCGCACCGAGGAGCGCTTGATCACCATGAACATGGTGCTCGAAGGCATTTCGCTGATCACCAAGCGCCGGCTGCCGTCGTTCATCGAAGAGACGCTGAACTCGTTCGTGGCCAACTACCACGACGAGATCAACGACCCCCACGTGAAGCCGCGCCCGGGCAGCGGCGTCGCGGCGAAAGGCTAGCGCCATGCTCAATTGTGACGCCCGCCACGCGCTGGAAACGCCCTTTACCGGCGGCGACGGCGAGGAGGGGTGGCTGACCAGCTACCTCGACGTATTGACCCTTCTGATCACGCTGTTCGTGCTCCTGCTGGCACTGACGCCGGCGGGTAGCGGCGGCGAGGCATCAAACGAAGGCCAGGGCCTTCAGCCGCTCTCCTCGGGAATCTTGCCGCGCGACAGCGGTCTATCGCCGGCCATGGCCGCGCTCGACATTCAGGGCGTAAGCGTCAGCCAGGGGCGCGAAGGCGTGACCCTGCGCATCGACGACAGCCTGCTGTTCGCCAGCGGCGCCGCCGAGTTGACCCCCCAGGGAGAAGGCGTGCTCGAGCGATTGAGCGAGGTGATCGACACCTTCGAGGGCGAGGTGTCGGTGGAAGGCCATACCGATAACGTGCCGATTTCGACCGCGGCGTTCGCCTCCAACTGGGAGCTTTCGACCGGGCGGGCGATCGCGGTGGTGCGCCATCTCGAGCAGGAGGGCGTGGCGCGGCAGCGGCTACGCGCCGTGGGCTACGCCGACACGCGCCCGCTCGCCGGCAACGACACGCGGGAAGGGCGCGCCGCCAACCGCCGCGTCGAATTCGTGCTGCGAACTCCCGCCCCGGAGCCGGCGCGGGTTACGCCTTAAGCCCCGGCGCAGCGTCGCTGCATCTCCTGAATCGCCTGGCCGGCGCCGTCGAGATCAAACGTCATGGTCCAGGGCGTGGCACTCCCCTGCTCGAAGCCGATGAACAGCTGCTCGCCTTCACTCATGCGCGCCAGTAGCGCGTCGAGCTCGCCCAGGTAGAAGTGGCTGTAGAAGCCGTCATCCCCCTCTTCGACGATGAACTCCGCCATGGTCTCCATGATCGGCGTCTGGTCGACGCGCAGCCGCGCCGGGACCAGGTTCACCGCGCGGCTCTCGGACTGCGTCTCTTTTAGGGTCACGCGTAGTTCGAGCCAGGGCAGGTGGCACACACCTTCGGTAGCGTTCACGCTCAAAATGGCGTCCGAATAGCTTTCGGCCTCCAGCGCGCGAAAGTGACGCTGGCCGGCATCGGTGGTCGTCGCGGCGTGCCAGGCGCCGAAGGCGGTGTCATCGCTGACCGGATAGCGCGCCGCCTGGGCGGCGGTGGCGAAAACGAAGAGCCCGGCGACGCCGAGCGCGGCCGCGGCAACAGTGTGAGACGTCATGGGACGGTTCGCCGAGTATTGATGTCGAGAAAAGATACGCATCACTCCGACTGGCCGAGCAGCGGCCGTACGTTGTCGCTTAAGTAACAGTCGTCGAACTCGCCTTCGGCGGCAAGCGCCGCCAGGTCCGGGATGTTGATGTGATGGCGGTCGCGATAAATGAGCCCCGCCTCGCTAAGCGCGGTGAACGTGCGGCTGACGTGCACCGGGCTGAGTCCCAGTACGTCGGCGAGCTGCTCCTGGGAGAGCGGCAGGCGAAACTGCCCGGTCAAAGCCGGGTTGGTCTGGCTCAGGCGGACGTACATCTCGTGGATGAAGTGGGCCATTTTTTGGCGGGCGGTGCGTCTTGCCAGGTTCACCAGCCGCTCGGTCAGAAGCGACTGCTGGCGGCTGCTGATGGCGAACATGACCGAGGTCAGCGGCAGCGACTGGCTGAACAGATCGATCATCCGCTTGTGCGGAAAACGGCACACCACGGCGTCGGTGATGAAGCGCACGTTTTCCAGCCGCTGGGAGAAGGCGAATTCGCGCAGGCCGATGATGTCACCGGGCAGGTACACCTCCATGATGTGACGATCGCCGTTTTCCAAATGGCGATAGGAGTAGGCCCAGCCGCTTCGCAGCGTGCAAAACTCCTGAGCGGGGTCCTTCATCTCCCACAGAAGTGACCCTGCCTTTTGATCGAGCGGGCTCTCTTCGAGCGAATCAAGCAGCTGCTCTTCGTCTTTTGACAACGAGTAATAATGGTTGAAGTGGCGAACAATACAGCTCTTTTCCTGACTCATGCTCGGTGTCTCCTTCTCTTGACTGCGTGCCCGGGCTGTGCCGCCGCTCAGGGCCGGCGGTGACGGCCAAAGGGGAACGATACGGCGGCTTGCCTGACATTGCCTTATCGTTTTTTTATTTTTTCACTTCTTTTTTTGCAATAGCGGCGCCAAAAATTGCCCGGTATGCGAGCCTTTTTTCTTCACCAGCTGCTCCGGGGTGCCCTCGGCGATGATCCGCCCGCCGCCGGAGCCGCCTTCCGGGCCCAGATCGACGATCCAGTCCGCAGTCTTGATCACATCGAGATTGTGCTCGATGACCACGATGGTGTTGCCGTGATCGCGTAGGCGGTGGAGCACCGTCAAGAGCTGGCGAATATCCTCGAAGTGTAGACCGGTGGTCGGCTCATCCAGAATGTAGAGCGTCTGGCCGGTATCGCGTTTGGCAAGCTCGCGGGCAAGCTTCACCCGCTGGGCTTCGCCGCCGGAAAGCGTGGTCGCGCTCTGACCCAGGCGAATGTAGGAGAGCCCGACGTCCAGAAGCGTCTGCAGGCGCCGCGCGATGGCCGGTACCGGGCTGAAGAACTCGAGACCCTCCTCGACGGTCATTTCCAGCACGTCGTGAATGTTCTTGCCCTTGTAATGAATATCCAGGGTTTCGCGGTTGTAGCGCTTGCCCTTGCACACGTCGCAAGGCACGTAGATGTCCGGCAGAAAGTGCATTTCTACCTTGATCATGCCCTCGCCCTGGCACGCTTCGCAGCGTCCGCCCTTGACGTTGAAGCTGAAACGCCCGGGCTTGTAGCCTCGCGAGCGCGCCTCCTGGGTGCCGGCGAACAGCTCGCGGATCGGGGTAAAGATGCCCGTGTAGGTTGCCGGGTTGGAGCGCGGCGTGCGCCCGATCGGGCTTTGATCGATGTCGATGACCTTGTCGAGCTGGTCGAGCCCTTCGATGGCGCTGTAGGGCGCCGGTGTCATGGTGGTGGCCCGGTTGAGATCGCGGGCGGCGATCGGCATCAGGGTGCCGTTGATCAGCGTCGACTTGCCCGAACCCGATACCCCGGTGATGGCGATGAACAGCCCCAGCGGCAGCGTAAGCGTGACATTTTGCAGGTTGTTGCCCGTCGCCCCGCGCACCACCAGCTGCTTTTCCGGATTGCCGGGAATGCGATACGGCGGCACGGCGATTTCGCGAGTGCCGCAAAGGTACTGCCCGGTCAACGAGTTCTTGTTGTCCATGATGTCCTGGGGCGTGCCCTGGGCGACGATCTCACCACCGTGCACGCCGGCACCCGGACCGATATCGAGGACGTGATCGGCGGCGCGGATCGCGTCCTCGTCGTGCTCGACGACGATCACGGTGTTGCCCAGGTCGCGAAGTCGCTCCAGCGTCTTTAACAGGCGATCATTGTCGCGCTGGTGCAGGCCGATCGAGGGTTCATCGAGAATGTACATGACCCCGACCAGCCCCGCGCCGATCTGGCTCGCCAAACGGATACGCTGCGCCTCGCCGCCGGAGAGCGTGTCGGCGCTGCGCTCGAGGTTCAGGTAGTCGAGCCCGACGTTGACCAGAAACTCCAGGCGCGAGTGGATCTCGTTGACGATCTTCTCGGCGATCTCGCCCTTGCGCCCGGGAAGCGCGAGGTTGGCAAAGTAGTCCCAGGCCTCGCCGATCGGCGTGCGCACGATGTCGGCGATGTTGCGATCGTCGACGAAGACGTGGCGCGACTCGCGACGCAAGCGCGTGCCGTTACAGGCGGTACAGGGCTTCATGGCGATGTACTTGGCCAGATCGTCGCGCACCATGTTCGATTCGGTTTCCCGATAGCGGCGCTGCATGTTGGGCAGCACGCCTTCGAACGCGTGCTCGCGGGTCACCTTGCGCCCGCGGTCGCTGACGTAGCTAAACGGCACGGGTTCGTTGCCGCTGCCGTTGAGAATGATGTCGCGCTGGCGTTTGGAGAGCTCGTTCCAGGGCGTTTCGAGGGCGAAATCGAAGTGGCTGGCCAGCGCCTGAAGCTGGGTGAAGTAGTAGATATTGCGCCGGTCCCAGCCCTTGATCACGCCTTCGGCAAGCGACAGCTCGTCGTGGCTGATCAGCTTCTCCGGGTCGAAATACTGCTGGATGCCGAGACCGTCGCAGGTGGGGCAGGCACCGGCGGGGTTGTTGAACGAGAACATGCGCGGCTCGAGCTCGGAGAGCGAGTAGCCGCACACCGGGCAGGCGAAGCGCGAGGAGAACGCCAGGTCCTCCCGGTCGCCGTCCATGAAGTGGATCATCGCCGTGCCGTCGGCCAGGTTCAGCGCGGTCTCGAAGGACTCGGCCAAGCGCTGGGCGATATCGTCGCGCACCTTGAAGCGATCCACGACCACGCTGATGTCGTGTTTCTTACGCTTGTCGAGCGGGGCGATGTCGTCGAGTTCGAGGATCTGGCCGTCGATCTGCACGCGCACGAAGCCCTGGGCGCGAAGCTCGGCCAGAAGCTGCAGATGCTCGCCCTTGCGGCCCTTCACCACCGGCGCCAGCAGCATCAGTTTGGTGCCTTCCTCCAGGTTCATCACCTGGTCGACCATTTGCGAGATGGTCTGCGCTTCCAGGTCCTCGCCGTGCTCCGGGCAGCGCGGCGTGCCGGCGCGGGCGAACAGCAGGCGCAGGTAGTCGTAGATTTCGGTGATCGTGCCGACGGTGGAGCGCGGGTTGTGAGAGGTCGACTTCTGCTCGATGGAAATGGCCGGGGAGAGCCCCTCGATGTGGTCGACATCAGGCTTTTCCATCATGGAAAGAAACTGGCGCGCGTAGGTGGAGAGCGACTCCACGTAGCGGCGCTGCCCTTCGGCGTATAGCGTATCGAATGCAAGCGAGGATTTCCCCGAGCCGGAAAGGCCGGTAATCACGATCAGCTTGTCGCGCGGCAGCTCCACATCGATCTGCTTGAGGTTGTGAGTGCGTGCACCTCTGACCAGAATGCTGTCCATCAACACCTCGAATCGCGTGGCAAAAGCGTAATTATAAGTACTTATGCCCCATTACAGCAAAGCGGGCGGGACGCTTTGTCGCAAGGCGAGCGTTTCCAGCGCCGGCGCGAAGCGCTAGAATGGAGGGCTTTTCCAAATCGGCATTTCATCGTCGGTTGTCTTGAAGGCGCGCGTTTCAAAGGCGCCTCGACGGGTACCGCTCGTTCACCTGGTTCTACTTCAAAGGGCACTATGCGCAACCTCTCCACACTGCTGCTGGCTTCCGAGCGCCGCGCAATCAGTGGGCTGGCCGGGCTCTATGCCTCCCGCATGCTCGGGCTTTTCATGGTGCTGCCGGTGCTGGCGCTCTACGCCGACACGCTGTCCGGCGCCACGCCGTTGCTGGTCGGCGTGGCGCTGGGGGTCTACGGGCTCACCCAGGCCACACTGCAAATCCCCTTCGGCCTGCTGTCGGACCGTTTCGGGCGCAAACGCATCATCGCCCTTGGGCTTTTGATTTTTGCGCTTGGCAGTATCGTGGCCGCCAGCGCCGACTCCATTGGCGGCATCATCGCCGGCCGGGCACTACAGGGGGCCGGCGCCGTGGCGGCGGCGATCATGGCGCTGTTGGCGGATCAAACCCGCGAACAGGTGCGCACCGCCGCCATGGCCACCATCGGGCTTTCGATCGGCGTGTCGTTTGCCATCGCCATGGTGCTCGGCCCCTGGCTTGCAAGCCAGGCCGGGCTTGCCGGGGTATTCTGGGTCACGGCGGCGCTGACGTTGCTCGGGCTCTTCGTGCTGTGGCGCTGGGTGCCGCCGGCGCCGCGCCGGCTGCGCCACAAGGACGTGGGCATGGACCGCGCCCAGTTCAAGAGCGTGGCGGCCCGGTGGGATCTGTGGCGTTTGAACGCGTCGATCTTCTCGCTGCACCTGATCCTGATGGCGATTTTCGTCGCGATTCCGTTTCGCCTCGTCGAGGCGGGCGTGTCCATCGAGTACCACGGCCTTGCTTATCTGTCGATCATGGCGCTGTCGTTCGTCGCCATGGTGCCGCTGATGATCCTGGCCGAGAAGCGCCAGCAGATCAAAGCGGTGTGCCTGGTGGCGATCGGCGCGATCGGTCTGAGTTTGGTGGCGCTGGCGCTGCCGATCTCCCACGGCCACGCGCTGTTTGCCGGACTCTTCGTCTATTTCACCGGCTTCAATTTGCTCGAGGCGACGCTGCCGTCGATGCTGAGCAAGCTCGCCCCGGCGGGCGCCAAGGGCACCGCCATGGGGGTTTACTCCACCAGCCAGTTTCTCGGCGCCTTTCTGGGCGGCACGCTGGGCGGGGCGCTTTCCAGCGCCTTCGGTCTGGACGCAGTGTTCGTGGGCTGCGCGGTGCTGGCGCTTGGCTGGTGGCTGTTCATGTGGCGCCTGCCCTCGCCGCCGCCGCTTTCAAGCGAAGTGGTGGCGCTGGGCGACGACACCCATCCGGATACGCTGGAGCTTTTGATGCAGCGCCTCGCCGATGTGGTCGGCGTGGAGGATGTGATGGTGGTGCCGGAGGAGCGGCTGATGTATCTCAAGGTCAATCGCAAGGCGCTCGATCGCGGGGCGCTGGACAAGCTGATTCCCACGGACAAGCCCTGACCGGCACACACAAACAGAGACATCGTCGCGGCGGGATTGGTGATACCCTTAACGCCTGCGAGGACACTGCGCGATCGCCGATGGGCGATCGACGAATACGAGAACCGAACTACCAGTACGGACTTACCAGTACGGACTTACCAGATAGGAGCGAGCCATGGCGCGCGGGATTAACAAAGTCATTTTGATCGGTAACCTGGGTCAGGACCCGGAAGTACGTTTCACGCCGTCGGGCACGGCGGTAGCGAACCTGAATCTGGCGACCTCGGATACCTGGACCGACCGCCAAAGCGGCCAGCGCCAGGAGCGCACCGAGTGGCACCGCGTCGTGCTGTTCAACAAGACCGCCGAGATCGCCCAGCAGTACCTGAAAAAAGGCTCCAAGGTCTACGTCGAAGGACGCCTGCAAACCCGCAAGTGGCAGGACCAGAACGGCCAGGACCGCTACAGCACCGAGATCGTGGCCAACGACATGCAGATGCTCGATAGCCGCGGCGGCGATTTCCAGGGCGGCGGTGCGCCGCAGCAGAACTATCAGAACGGCGCCCCGCAGGGTGGCCAGAGCTATCCTGGCAATCAGCCCAACAACCAGCCCAGCCATCAGAACGCGCCGCCCCAGGGCAATCAGTACGGCGGCGGTCAGCAGAGTGCTCCCCAGCAGGGCGGTCAAGGCGCACCCAATCGCGGTGGCCAAAGCGCGCCGAACGATCAAAACGGCCGCTTCGGCGCGCCGGACCCGGGTAACTTCGACGATTTCGACGACGAAATTCCGTTCTAAACCCCGTCGCTCATGTGATCCACGTTTGGCGCAGTGAGAGAGGAGAGCGTCTGCCTTGAAGCTTTTGATACTGGATGCCGGGCACTGCTTGAGCCTGGCGCTGGCCCGCGAGGCCAGCCGCCGGGCGGATACCGAGCTGGTCATCGAGCAGGGCATGGGCGTGGACGCCCAGGAGCTTGGGGCGATCGCGCCTCATGCGGTGATCATTCCGCCGCTGGCCGAGCCTCACACCATGCCCCCGGCCGACGTGAAGGCCTACGCCGATGCGGTCGATGCGTGCATGGAGGCGTGCAAGGCGCACGGCGTGGCGCTGGTCTGGTGCGTATCGGATCAGCTCTACGAAGAGGGCTTCGAGATTCCGATCGACGAGCACGTGGTGCCCGCGCCGCGTGACGAAAGCCTGCGGCGTCTGGTCGCCACCGGCAATCGGATTCGCGCCGAGTACCACCGCCACTTGATCGTGCGGCTGGGGCCGCTGTTCGCGCTCGACGGCAGCCACGCCTGGCTTGGCGACATCATCGATAGTCTGGTAGCGGGCCAGAGCGTGCGCGCCGCCGAGGACGTGATCTGCTGCCCGACCTCGGCGGACTCCGTCGCCATGGCGCTGATCGGCATGCTCGCTCAGCAGGGATGCGGTGCCGAGGCCTGGGGGGCGTACCACCTGGCGGGCATCGAGCCGGTCAGCGCGTTCACCTTTACCTCGATGGTGCGCACACAGCTCGTCACGCACCTGGAAGGGCGCGGCGAGGCGGTGGCGCTGGGCGAGGTCACGGCGCTGAATCATCATCACGACGCCAAGCTCAGACGCGTGCTCAACTGCCGCCGAGTGCTGGACGTGTTCGGCGTTCATCAAAAGCCCTGGCGGCTGGAAGTCGGTCGAATGCTGGACGCCTGGTGCCTGACCCGCGACCAGAGCCCTCCTGAGCAAGGCCTCGAACAAGGAGAGTCGGCTTGACCAACGTGTTGCGCAGCCTGGTCTTTTATCTAGGCTACTTTACGGTGATGCTCGCCTGCGGCGTGCTGTTCTTGCCACTCACGCCGTTTCTACCGCTGGCCTGGCGCTATCGGCTGCTCAATCTGTACAACTACTTCGTCATCTTCTGGTTCCAGTGCGTGTGCGACGTGCGCTACGACATCCAGGGGCGCGAACATATCCCTGACGGGCCCTGCGTCATTCAGGCCAATCACCAGAGCGAATGGGAAACCGTTTTTCTGCAGGTGATGAAGCCGCCGGTCTGTACCGTGCTCAAGCAGGAGCTTTTACGCATTCCGATATTTGGCTGGGCGCTTCGTTTGTTACGCCCGATCGGGCTCGACCGCTCCAAGCCAGCGCGGGCGATGAAGCAGGTGCTGACCCAGGGCGTGGCGCGGCTGCAAGGCGGGCTATCGGTGTTGATCTTTCCCGAGGGCACTCGGGTCGATCCGGGGCGCCGCAAGCGCTACAACAAGAGCGGCACGGTGGTGGCGTGTCGGGCTGGCGTGCCGGTGCTGCCGGTGGCGCACAACGCCGGCGAGCGCTGGCCCGGGCGCCACTGGGTCAAACAACCCGGCGAGCTGCGGGTCCGCATCGGCGAGCCGATCGAAACCGCCGGGCGCACCCCGGACGAGGTGCTCGCCGAGGTGGAGCGCTGGATCGAGTCCACCCTCGAGGAGATTTCTGACGTGCCCCGCGGCGACCCCGTGGCCATGAGCGTCGCGCCTCGGGCCCGGTAATACACTCGAGCCCGGCTTTTGCGCGGCCCTGGTGTGCTTTAAGTTAGCGGCGGCTGAGGCTGGCGCTGCCGGGTAACCCGTAGCGAGGATCTTTCGCCAGGGAGGGCGAAAGTAGCGTACAGGGAGGTATTCACAGCGGCCCGCGTACGGCGCCCTCGCGTAGGATTACCCGGCATCCCACAGAACAGACCAACAAAAACGGCGCCTCTAGGCGCCGTTTTTGTTGCTGCGTATCACTACTAGTCGGCGTAGCGCTGGAACACCAGACAGGCGTTGGTGCCGCCAAAGCCGAAGCTGTTGGAGAGCGCCCGCTCGATGGCGACGTTATCGCGCCGCTCGGTGACGATGTCGAAGCCGTCGGCCTGCTCGTCGAGCTTGGTGACGTTGGCCGAGGCGGCGACGAAGCCATGCTGCATCATCAACAGCGAGTAGATCGCTTCCTGCACGCCGGTGGCGCCCAGCGAGTGTCCGGTCAGCGACTTGGTCGAACTCATCGCCGGGGTCGAGTCGCCGAAGACTTCGCGAATCGCTTTCAGCTCGGCGACATCGCCAACCGGCGTCGAGGTGCCGTGGGTATTGATATAGTCGATATCGCCATCCACCGTGGCCATCGCCTGGCGCATGCAGCGCGTGGCGCCTTCACCCGAGGGGGCGACCATATCGACGCCGTCGGACGTGGCGCCGTAACCCACGACTTCGCCGTAGATCTTCGCACCGCGCGCTTTCGCGTGCTCGAGCTCTTCGAGCACGACCATGCCGCCGCCGCCGGCGATGACGAAACCATCGCGGGTCTGGTCATAAGGCCGCGAGGCGGTTTCCGGGGTATCGTTGTAGTGGGTCGAGAGCGCCCCCATGGCGTCGAACAGGCACGACAGTGTCCAGTGCTCCTCTTCACCGCCGCCGGCGAACACGACATCCTGCTTGCCCAGCTGGATCTGCTCCATGGCGCTGCCGATGCAGTGCGCCGAGGTCGCGCAGGCCGAGGAGATCGAGTAGTTCACGCCCTTGATCTGAAAGGGCGTGGCCAGGCACGCGGAGACGGTGCTGCCCATGGTGCGGGTGACGCGGTACGGCCCGACGCGACGCAGCCCCTTGTCGCGCAGCACATCGGCGGCTTCGACCTGGTTGGCGCTGGAGGCGCCGCCGGAGCCTGCGATCAGCCCGGTACGCTCGTTGGAAACCTGCTCTGGCGTTAGCCCCGCGTCCTCGATGGCCTGCGCCATCGATACATAGGCGTAGGCCGCGGCGTCGCCCATGAAGCGCAGAAGCTTACGGTCGATCAGCGCTTCAAGATCGATCTGTACGCTTCCGGCCACGTGGCTACGAAAACCGCGCTCGGCATACTCCTCTTTAAAGCGAATGCCGCTGCGCCCGTTTTTCAGCGCGTCCAGAACCTGGTGCTGGTCATTGCCAAGACAAGATACGATGCCCAGGCCGGTGACTACCACTCGTCGCATGGGAGCCTCCTGTTAAAAATTCGCAGTGGAGGTGAATAGGCCAACGCGCAAGTCGTTCGCCTGGTAGATGTCGCGTCCGTCCACGGACACCGTGCCATCGGCGATGCCGAGAATCAGCCGGCGCGTGATGACCCGCTTGATATTGATACGGTACGTGACCAGTTTCGCATCGGGCAGGATCTGCCCGCTGAACTTCACTTCGCCGCAGCCCAGCGCCCGGCCGCGCCCGGGATGACCCAGCCAGCCCAGATGAAAGCCGACCAGCTGCCACATGGCGTCAAGCCCCAGACAGCCCGGCATGACCGGATCCCCCGGGAAGTGGCAGTCGAAGAACCAGAGATCCGGGGTGATATCGAGCTCGGCGATCAGCTCGCCCTTGCCATGCTCACCGCCTTCTTCGTGAATGTGCGTGATGCGATCGAGCATCAGCATGTTGGGTGCCGGCAGCTGCGCATTGCCGGGGCCGAACAGCTCGCCGCGCGAGCACGCCAGCAGTTCTTCGCGATCAAAGGAATGTTGCTTGGTCACTGAATCGTTCCGAGGTTCAAGGTGGACGTTGGCCGTCCGTCGCACCGGCGTTACGCGCCGGGGTCGCCACGAACGGCTGGCAAGGCCATGCCTAGTCTACTTCCGGAAACCGCTGAATGCACGCCATCGTCGATCTATCGTTGAGTCGGCGCGGGCTGTCGGGCGTTCAAAGCGCCTTGAACGCCTCCAGCGCCCGCTGGCGCGCCGCCTTGTGATCGACGATCGGCTCGGGATAGTCGAGCTTCGTTAGCATGTCGCTCGGCGGGGCGTGGCGCGCCTTGGCGGGAAGCTCGGAAAGCTCGGGCAGCCACTCGGCGATGAACTCGCCGTCCGGGTCGAAGCGCGTCGATTGGGTGGTGGGGTTGAAGATACGAAAGTAGGGCGCGGCGTCGGTGCCGGTGGAGGCCGCCCACTGCCAGCCGCCGTTGTTGGAGCAGAACTCGCCGTCCACCAGGTGTTCAAGGAAAAACCGCTCGCCTCGGCGCCAGTCGATCAACAGGTGCTTGCTTAGAAACATCGCGGTGACCATGCGCAGGCGATTGTGCATCCAGCCGGTATTGACCAGCTGACGCATGGCGGCATCGACGATCGGGTAGCCGGTACGCCCTTCGCACCAAGCCTTGAAGCCCTCGTCGTCGTCGCGCCACTCAAGCGCTTTGGTGTGTTCCTGAAACGGCTCGTGGCGTACCACCCGGGGAAAGCCATAGGCCACGTGCTGATAAAACTCGCGCCAGACCAGCTCGTTGACCCAGGTGGTCAGGCCCTTGTCACCATCGGCGAGGTGGCCGCCGTTGTGGCTCATCACCGCCTGCATGCACTGGCGATACGACAGTACCCCGAGGGCGAGATAGGGCGAGAGCTCGCTGGTACCGGCGACGGCGGGGAAGTCGCGCTGCTCGTTATAGCGCTTGGCGCGTTTTTGCAAAAAGCGCGCGAGCGCGTCGCTCGCCGCGTCTTCACCGGGGGGCCACGCCGTCTGATTCACCGGCGTCTGATCGAGTTCGGGCAGCGCCGGGATCGCGTTGTTGCCAATGGAGAGCGCGGCCTGCTTTTTCGGCGCGTCCAGCACGTGCAGCTGCGAATCCTTCAGGTTCTTGTGCCAGGCCTTCGAGAACGGGGTGAACACGCTGTAGTACTCGTTCTTGCCGGTCAAAAGCGTGCCCGGTGCAAACGCAACGGCGTCGTGGTAGCTGTGAGCGGGAATACCTTCGTGCTTGAACGCCTCGAGTACCTGGGCGTCGCGGCGATGCTCGTTGAGTGGGTACTGGCGGTTGAAGTGAAGCCGCTCGATACCGTGCTCGCGGGCGATCTCTAAAAGCGCCTCGGCCGCCTCGTCATAGCGGCCGATATCGCGGTGCAGCAGCGGAATATTGAGCGCGTTCAGGCTCTCTTTCAGCGCGCGAACGCTTCTGTGCCAAAAGTCGATCTTGTTGGCGCCGTGGCCGTGTTCGCGCCACTGCTCGACACTGCGCAAAAACACCGCCACCACCGGGCCCTTCTCGGCGGCGGACGCCAGCGCCAAGTGATCGAAGGTGCGAAGGTCGGTTCGAAACCAGACAAGCTGAAGCGCCATGACTCCCTCCCTGGAGCGTCAAGAACGCCGGCGGTGAAAAGCCGGCGTCAACAAAGTAGTAAATCCGAATAGCAGGGCGTTACAGAATGCCGGATTCGCGCAGCAGCGGGCGCAGCCGGGCGATTGCCTGAGGCAGGTCGTCGCCGAGCATATGAACATCGCTGTCGCGCAGATCGACATCGCGCTGGCGGGCGACTTCGCCGCACACGCCAATCGGCACGCTCAGCGACGTGGCGGCGCGCGGTAGTGCCTGGCGGATGAAGTCATCGTTTTCGCGCTGGCCGCTGGTCAATAGCACCATCGAGCAGTGCAGCCGCGTTACCGCCTGGGGCAGGTCCTCGAGCGCAAGCGAATGGTCGAGAAGCTGAACCCGATAACCCTGTTCGCTCGCCATCAGCGCCGTCATCAGCACCCAAAGCGGACCCGGGTCGTCGGGCATGGCGTTGAGCAGAATCAGCGGACCGCGGGTGGCCTGGTTGGCGTAGTGAAGGCGAATGCCGACCTGGCTTCGCAGAAACGCCTCCAGCGAGCGGCGCACCAGGTCATCCGGTTCGATCGCCCACTTCGCCTCCAACGTTGAGATCACCGGCTGCCACAGCTCGTTGACCGCGGTGCTCAGCGGATAGAGCGCCAGGCTTTGCTGATAGAGCGACTCGAGTTTGGCCAGATCGATCGCCTCGATAGTGGCCAACAGCTGCTGGCGCTGGCTGGCCCAGTCGCCGGCATCCGGGGCTGGGGTCTCGACGGTTTCCGGCTGGTCGAGCAGATCCGCCACCTGGCTGACCGGCACCCCGCGATTGAGCCACTGCAAGATCCGCTCGATGCGGATGATGTCGTCCTGGGCGTAGAGCCTATGGCCCTTGGGTGTGCGCTGCGGGCAGATCAGCCCGTAACGGCGCTCCCAGGCGCGCAGGGTGACCGAGTTTACTCCCGTCAGTCGGGAAACTTCCCGAATCGGGTAAAGTGGCGTATCGGGTGGGTGGGTCGCCTTCTTGCTCATGGGCGCCATTGCCTCTTGGTTGCCTCGGGCCGATGCCCCAGGGATCTTTCATGAATGGCGGCGGCGCGCAGCAAAGATGTGTCTGCTCGCCGTCTGGTATAACGTTAAAGCCTTTTTTGGTAGCGTACTTTGTACAACTTTTTGACGTTGGGTACAACCTTGCGCAGGCTAACGTTATACGGACGTTTGATTTCGGTAACTCTCTGGTAGCTCTGCCAATGCATTTCCAAGCTCCCGCCCGGAGAGCCAGGCATCCTCGACACGGCTGCCGCGAAAGCTCTCACCACATAGCGCAAGGCCCTGTTCACTGTACAAGTATGACTCGTGACCGGGCGCGCTTGCCTGAGCGTAGCGCCAGCGGTGAGCGCCCAGCTCGACGATGTCGGGCAGCTCAATGTCGCGCGGTAAAAGCGAGCGAAAGGCGGCGTAGAGCGCGCAGGCGACTTCGCCCGCAGGGCGCTCGAGCATCTGCTCGCTCCAGTCGAGCTGGGCGAGCAGGCTGAGGCTTTCCGGCTGGTGCTCGCGGCCGGGCTTGGTGTGGTTGCGCGATACCAGTCTGAGCGCTGCGTGGCGCGCGTGCAGCGATTCCCAATGGATGACGCTATCGATCGGCGGCAGCGGCGTCTTGAACACCACGTAACCGGCCCAGCAGCTTCGCTGAGCGCGCGCGCTGCACGCTTGTGCCAGCACTGGATCCCACTCGCCGATCAGCGCCTCGGCCTGGGGGGGCGGAGCGGTGATCACGACCGTATCGAAGGTGCCGAGCGGCTGATGGTGATCAGCACAAAGCGCCCAGCCGCGCTGGCCATCGCCTGGTTTCGTCAGCGCCTGAACGCGGGTGTCGAAGTGGGTCTTCACGTGTTTAAAACGCGTAAGGCGGTTGGCGAGTTCGCGGGTGATCGCGCTCATGCGTGGAGCGCCTGTATAGCGGCGCTGGTCGTCATCCAGCCTCGTCCAGCCGGCGTTGCCGGCCTCGAAACTGACGCCGGGCCAGCGGGCGACGACACCCTGGTTTTCGAGGGATTCGATCAGCTGCAAAAACCGCGCGTCGCGCACGGTAAAGGTCTGGGCGCCCAAGTCCAGCGTGGCGCTCGGGCGGCGCTTGCTGGCCATGCGCCCGCCCGGGCCGCGCGCCTTGTCGAACAGAGTCACGTTGATGCCTCGTTCGGCCATCGTTTGAGCGCAGGCAAGGCCTGATATGCCGGCGCCGATCACGGCAACGCGTTCAGGGCGAGCGGCTCGGCGCGCTTTTTCGGGCATAAATCCTCGCGTGAATGGATGACACTCAATATACTTATCGTAGCATTTTAGTACAGCATTTGTGTAACTAACCGTCTGCGGGCTGAGCCTGCGGACGAAAGGAGGTTCTGGATGCGAATACTCGTCACCGGCGGCACGGGCTTTGTCGGCAAGCGTCTGTGTGAAAAGCTGATCGACGGCGGCCACCAGGTCGACGTCGTATCGCGCTCGCCCTCTCAGGCGGCTCGCGGGCTACCGCGGGAGTGCAACGCCGGCAAGAGCGCGATGGCGTTCATCGATACCCCGCCGGACGCCATCGTCAATCTGGCCGGCGAGCCAATTGCCGGCAAGCGCTGGAGCGATGCGCAGAAAAAACGCCTGATCAGTTCGCGGGTCGAGGCCACTACGGCGCTGGTCGAGTTCTGCAAGGCGCTGCAAAAAGCGGACAAGCCGCTGCCTGCGGTGATGGTCAGCGGCTCGGCCATGGGGTACTACGGCGATCAGGGCCAAAAGAAGGTGGACGAAGAGACGCCGCCGCACCCTGAATTCGCCCATCGGCTCTGCGCCCAGTGGGAGGCGGCCGCCGAGCCCATCAAGGCGCTCGGGGTAAGGCTTGCGATCCTGCGCATTGGCTTGGTGCTCGACGAAGGTGGCGGCACGCTCGCCAAAATGCTGCCGCCATTCAAGCTGGGCCTGGGCGGGCGTTTCGGCGATGGCCGCCAGTTCATGCCCTGGGTGCACCGGGAAGACCTCGTCGAGGCGATTCTGTACTTGATCAACAAGTCCGGGCTCGAAGGGCCGTTCAATGCCGGCGCCCCGCACCCGGTCACCAACCGGGAGTTCAGCCAGACCCTGGCGCGGCACCTCAACCGCCCGGCGATCTTTCCGGTGCCCGCCTTCGTACTGAAGGCGGGGCTTGGAGAGATGTCGCGGCTGTTGCTGACCGGGGCGGACATGCGCCCGGAGCGCCTGCACGCGGCGGGCTTCAACTTCGGCTACCCGACCCTCGACAAGGCGCTGGCCGATATACTCGACGACTGACCGCACCACGCACGGTGAGGTCTGCCCGGCGCCGATCAGGCGTTGGGGTCGACGGTGATCACCACCCGCACCGCGTCCAGACGCAGCCGGGTGGCGTCGATCGCTTCCATCAGCGCGTCGCGCTCGCGCTCAAGTGCCGCTAGCTCTTCGTCGCGCACCGCCGGGTTGTGCTGGGAGAGCGAGCGCAGCCGGTCGAGTTCGCCGTCCAATTGGGCGCGCATCTTCTCTCGCGCCTTTTCTAAAAGTCCCGGCAGCGCTTTTTCCGCCTCCTCTTCGCCCTGGCTCAACAGCGTGCGCAGCTCACTCACCCGGCTCTTGATCAGGTCGCGGGCCATCGACTTGTTGACCTTCTGGACGTTCTTCGAGAGCCCGGTGAAGGAGATGTTGGCGGTCAGGTTGGCGCCGGATTCGTCCATCAGTACGCGCACCGCCGTGGGCGGCAAAAAGCGATTGAGGTGCAGCGCCTTCGGCGCCGGGCAGTGGGTGCAGAACACCAGCTCCGCCATCAGCCGCCCGCTGGGGATGGCGGGGTGGCGCAGCAGCGCAAGCGCGGTGTTGCCCATGGTGCCGTCGATCACCCGGCCCATCATTTCGCGCACCAGCGGGTGCTCCCAGCCAAGCCGGTGCACGTCGTCGCGGGCCAGCGCCACGTCGCGCCGGTAGGTGGCGGAAAACCCTTCCTCGCCTTTCACCAGCCCCGGCAGGCCGTCGAGCATGTGCGAGCCTGGCGCCAGATAAAGCAGGTCGTTGCCGATCTCCTGGCTGTCGACGCCGAACACGTCCAGCGCCCGTTCGACATAGCGCGGCAGGGCAGTATCCTCGTCGAGCTCGCGCACCGCCTCGACCACCTGCTCGGCGCGCTCACTCCGACAGGCGTTGAGTTCCAGCAGGCGGTTACGCCCGGCTTCGCGCTCGGCCATCTTCTCGGTGAAGAAGGCGCGTGTGTCAGCGATGATCTCGTCGAGCGCCTCGTCGTCCAGAAGCGCATCGGCCAGCGCATCGCCGAAGGTCTCGAACAGCTCGCTGCCGACGCCGTGGGGGGCGGCGAAGGCACTCATGCCTTCGTGGTACCAGCGTAAAAGCCGCTCGCCGGGCGAGGCGCTGAAGGCGGGCACGTGCAGCTCGATGGCGTGGCGCTGGCCGATCCGGTCGAGGCGCCCGATACGCTGTTCGAGCTGATCCGGATGCTGGGGCATGTCGAACATCACCAGATGCCGGCAGAACTGGAAGTTACGCCCCTCGGAGCCGATCTCCGAGCACACCAGCACCTGACAGCCCTCTTCCTCGTCGGCGAAGGCCGCCGCGGCGCGGTCGCGCTCGATCAGCGAGAGATCCTCGTGGAACACCGGCGCCTGATAGCCGCCGAGCACGCGCAGCGCCTCGGAAAGGCCTTCGGCGGTTTCGCGGTGGTGCGCGATCACCAGCACCTTGTCCCCGGCCAGGCCCTCCTCACCGGTGTCGGCGAGCTTCTCGAGCAGCCAGTTCACCCGCGGGTCGATCTGCCACCAGGGCTCGCCATTGAGCGGGTCATCGGAGAGCGCGCGGTAGGTGGCGTCCGGGTAGATCAGCACGTCCGGGTGATCCATGCCGGTTTCGATCAGAAGCTCGTCGAAGTAGTCCTCGTCGCGCTCGACCCGGCGCAGCACGCGCCGGTAGGCCGAGGGCAACTCCAGCGTGCTCTGGTGCAGACGCCGCTCGGGAAAGCCGCCCACGTGGCGGCGGCTGTTGCGAAACATCACCCGGCCGGTGCCGTGCCGGTCGAGCAGCGCGTCGCGAAGCTTCGTTTTGGCCTCTGCCCTGGCGTCGTCGCTTTCGCTTTCGCTACACAGCGTGTCGAGCAGCGCCTGGCCGTCGGCGTCATCGACCACCGCCGCCACCCGCTCGCGCTCGGAAGGCAGGGCGTCGAGCGCCTCGATGGCACCGGCCACCTCGACGTAGTGCGCCTCCTCCTGCTTGAAGCGCGCGATATCGTGGTAGCGCTCCGGGTCCAACAGGCGCAGGCGAGCAAAGTGGCTCTCCAGGCCCATCTGCTCCGGGGTGGCGGTCAACAGCAGAAGGCCGGGAATCTGGCCGGCGAGCTGCTCGACGCAGCGATAACCCGGGCCGCTTTCGCCGTCGGCGTGCCAGTCCAGGTGGTGCGCTTCGTCGACGATCAACAGATCGAAGTCGCTCTCAAGCGCCTGGGCCTGGCGCGCCTCGTTGGCGAATAGCCACCCCTGGCTTGCCAGAATCAGCTGGGCGCTCTCGAACGGGTTGGCGCCGGCTTGAGCCTGGCTCTGGGTTTCGTCGAGCAGCGTGACGCTGAGCGAGAAGCGGCGCAGAAGCTCCACCAGCCACTGGTGGGTGAGGCTATCCGGCACCAGCACCAGCGCGCGGGAAACGCGCCCGGCCAGCAGTAGCCGGTGCAGAATCAATCCGGCTTCGATGGTCTTGCCAAGGCCCACCTCGTCGGCGAGCAGTACCCGAGGGGCGTGGCGGCGCGCGACTTCGTCGGCGATATAGAGCTGGTGAGGGATCAGGTCGATGCGCGGGCCGCTAAAGCCGAGGGCTTCGTGCTGCTCGATACGCTGATGGTGGTGCAGCGTGCGAAAACGCAGGTCGAACCAGTCGTTGCGATCCACTTGGCCGGTCAAGAGACGGTCGCGGGCCTGGTTGAACTGCATGGTGTCGGCCAGGCGCGTTTCGGGAAGCTCGCGGGCGACGCCGTCGTCGTCCAGGCCCTGGTAAATGATCAACCCCTGGCGCTCGCTGCTTTCGCTGACGGTGATCTGCCAGCCATCGGCGGCGATCACCCGGTCACCGCTACCGAATACCACCCGGGTCAGCGGCGCCTGACGGGTGTTGTAGGTGCGGGTTTCCTGACTGGCACTGAACAAGATGGTCACGCTGCGGGCGTCGCAGTTGAGTACGGTGCCCAGCCCAAGCTCGGCCTCACCGTCGCTGATAAAGCGCTGGCCGGGGGTAAAATCGCTCATGATGCCTCAAGGAAGTTCAAAACGGGGCGAGCCGCCTGCGTTCAGGCGGCGATAGGGCGGGGGATTCTAACGCAAAGGCGGGGCGGTATTAAGCGGTGAGTCGCTTAATTATCGAGCCAGCGGTCGAGCTCGGCGCGGGTCAGCTCGCCGACGTGGACTTCCTGGGTGCGGCCATCGGCGTCGAACAGCACGGTGGTGGGCAGGCCCGGGGCTTCGAAACGCGCCATCAGCGTTTGGCTCGGGTCGCGCAGCGCCACCTCGAAGGAGAGCGCCTGCTCGTCGAGATAGCGCACCACCGGCAGCAGATCCTCGCCCTGATTGACGATGACGACGCTCACTCCCTCCAGGCCGTCGGCCTGCTCGAGAAGCGGCATTTCGCGCCGGCACGGCGGGCACCAGGTCGCCCATAGATTGACGATCAGCCGGTCGCCGCGCGCGGCCAGGTCCGGCAGGTAAACCGGTTCGCCGTCGAGGTTTTCAAGCGTCACCTCGGGTAGCGCGCTCACTGCAAAGCGCTGCTCGTCCACGCTCACCATGACCGCCACCAGCCAGAGCGCCGAGCTGAGAATCAGCAGGATGACGGCGATGCCTAGCGCCTTGAGGCTGTTGCGCAGCGACCAGGCGCACCACAAGAGCCCGGCCAGAAAACCGCCCAGCGGGTGATAGCCCGGCTGCCAGAGTTTGAGCGCCTCGAGCGGGGCATCGACAAAGCTTCCCATATTGAGCAGCACGTAGCCCACCCGCGCGCCCACCAGCCAGCAAAGGATTAGCCCGCTGAACCAGCGGCTTTTTTGTCGCGCGGGAAGCGGCAGACAGTAGCGGCTCGTCAGCAGCAGCAGAAGGGCGGCGCCCAGGGCGAACAGGCGAGGCAGCGAAAGAAGGAGCGGGCCGAGGGCAATCGCGTTCATGGTTTTCCCGTTGAGCAGTTACACTGGGGCACCATATCATGCACGCCACTGTTTACGGAGAACTCCATGTACCCGTCCGGCATCGACGTACTGCGGGCGCTGGCGATCGGCTCCCAGGCGCTGGGGCTTACGCTGATCATCGCGCTGGAAACCGTCATGGGCAACGCCGCCCGCCCCTGGCAAGGCGTGGTGCTGGCCCTCATGCTCGTTTCCGCGCTGTTAATTGCGCTGGCTAGGCTCTACCGGCGCAACCGCCAGCGTAAAGAGGCGGATGCGCGCCGCGCGCGCCTGGAGGCGGGCACCAACGATGGCTAGCCGCCGGCCGTGGCTGGCCGCGCTTTTGGTGGTGGCGCTGGCGCTTGCCGGCTGCGTCGACGAGGACGTTCCCCGCGAGGCGCAGGTAGCGGTCGAGCGCGCCCAGGCCGAGGATACCTGGCTTGGCGAGCGGGTCGCCCGCGCGCTAAAGGGGCAGAGCGCGCCGGACGGCTTTGCGCTTCTGGCCAACGGCCAGCAGGCGTTCGAGACCCGGGTGGAACTCATCCACCGCGCCGAGCGCTCGCTGGATATCCAGACCTACCTGTTCGGCGACGGCCAGACCACGCGGCTGGTCATGGAAGAGCTGATCGAGGCCGCCGAGCGCGGCGTTCGGGTGCGCCTGCTGCTCGACGACATGGGGGCGATCGGCCAGGGCGAGCGGCTGGCCGCGCTTTCGAGCCATCCTCGTATCGAGGTGCGGGTGTTCAACCCGGTGGCCTTCGGCCGCGGCCATCTCGTCACTCGGGTGCTGGCCTCGTTCACCGCGCCCAAAACCCAGCACCGGCGCATGCACAACAAGCTCTGGATCGCCGACAACACCGTGGGCATCGTCGGCGGGCGCAACCTGGGCGACGAATACTTCGACGCCAACGAGTCGCTCAACTTCGCCGATCTGGACCTGGTCACGATCGGCCAGGTGGTGCCCGAGCTTTCGCAAAGCTTCGACGACTACTGGAATCACGCTCTCGCCCAGCCGATCGCACGCTACCATTCGGTTGAGGCGAGCGCCTGGCAGCCCTTCGCCGATGAGCTCGACCGCTGGCTCGACGACAACGCCGAGGCCGACTACCTCGTCCGGCTGCGCGAGTCGCCCTCCGAGGCGCCGCCCTGGCGCACGCTTTTCTGGGGCAGCGCCCAGGCGTTCTGGGACAGCCCGGACAAGATCCACTCCGACGGCGCGCCCCACTGGCAGGCAACGCTTCTGGGCGGGCTTTTGCGCCACGCCGAAAGCCGCGAGCGGCTGGTGATGATCTCGGCCTACTTCGTGCCCACCGAGGCCGGCGTTGAGCGGCTGGAGGCGCTGGCAGGCCAGGGCGTGGCCATCGATATCATCACCAATTCGCTTGCGTCCACGGATGCCGCCGTGGTGCACGGCGCTTACATGCCCTGGCGGGCGCGGCTCATCGAGAGCGGCGTGCGCCTTTTCGAGCTGCGCCCGGAGCAGGAGGCGAGCGGCAATGCCACCGCGGAGGAGATGCGCGTACCCGGCGCCTCCGCCTCGGCGCTACACATCAAGGCGCTGGGTTTCGATGATCAGGTGTTTATCGGCTCGTTCAACGTCGACCCCCGCTCGGTGTTCTGGAATACCGAGGTGGGCGTGCTGGTCGAAAGCGACGGGCTACGAGAGGCTTTCGACGAACTGGTCGAGATTGGGCAGCAGCCAACGATCAGCTACCGCGTCACCCTCGAGGATGGCGCGCTGGGGTGGGCGTACGAGCACGAAGGCGAACGCCGGCGCGCTGAGGAGGAGCCCGGCAGCTGGTGGCGTCACGCCAACGCCTGGTTCAGTCGAACCTTCCATCTGGAACCCTTGCTGTAGCGCCAGCGCCTATACATGCGCCAGGCCCGCGCCGTTAAGAAGCGTTAGAAAAGGAGCTTGTATTTTCGACCCGGCGGTTTCAAATTGATACCAGCGCGAGCGACAGCCTGCGCGATTCAAATACCGGGAGCGACGAATAACATGATCAAAAAACGCACACTCGCCGCCGCCATCGCGGCGTCCTCTCTTGCCTTGACCGCCACCGCTCAGGCCGAGGTCAAAATCGGCTTTTTGGGCGGTTTCACCGGCGGTATCGAAAGCCTGACGCCGCCGATCTTCGAAGGCGCACAGCTGGCCGTGGCCCAGATCAACGAGCAGGGCGGCATTCTGGATGGCGAAACGCTTTCAATGCCGTCCGGCGATACCACCTGTTCTGACGCCTCGGCGGCCTCCAACGCCGCCGACCGTATGGTCAACTCCGAAAACGTCACTGCGATCGTCGGCGCGCTTTGCACCGGCGCGACCATCGCCGCGGCCAACAACGCCGCGATCCCGGGTGGGGTGGTGATGGTCTCGCCGGCCTCCACGGCGCCGGCGGTCACCGAGCTCGACGACAACGATCTGGTGTTCCGTACCGTGCCGTCCGACGCCTTCCAGGGTGAAATGCTCGCCAAGCTGCTGCTCGAAAAGGGCATCGACGTGGTCGCGGTCACCTTCGTCAACAACGACTACGGCCAGGGGCTGTCCGACGCCTTCAGCACGGCGTTCGAAGCTGGCGGCGGCGAGATCACCGACAACCTCGCGCACGAGGACAACCGTGCCGACTACCGCTCTGAGCTCGGTGCGCTCTCCGCCGGCGGCGCCGACACGCTGGTCGTGCTGGCCTATGCCGATACCTCGGGCCAGACCGTACTGCGCCAGGCGTATGAAAGCGGCATGTTTACCCAGTACGTGGGCGCCGACGGCATGGTCGGCGATAGTCTGGTGGAAGCGATCGGCGCCGACGTGCTCGACGGCATGATCGCCACGCGCCCGGGCAGCCCGGATCTACCCGGCACCGAGATCTTCGAGAGCGCCGCTAATGATGCTGGCTTCGACCCCAGCGCCGTATTTGCCGCCCAGGCCTACGACGCCGCCTTCCTGCTGGCGCTGGCCATCGAGCAGAACGGAAGCGCCGAGCGCGAAGGTTTGAGTGAGGCGCTGCGCAGCGTCTCGAGCGCCCCTGGCGAGGTCATCCTGCCCGGCGAGTGGGAGAAGGCTGTGGAGCTGATTGCCGCGGGCACCGAGATCAACTACGAAGGTGCCTCCGGCTCGCACGAGTTCGACGATAACGGCGACGTCCCTGGCGTGGTGGTCGAAATGGCGGTGGAAGACGGTAGCTTCGTGACCAAGGGTCAGCTCGACTTGTAAGCCGCAAGGCGTGGAAGCCTTGTAAAACAAACGCCCCGGGCCGAAAGCCCGGGGCGTTTTTCGTGGTGGCCGGTGCTTAGCCGTGGGTCTTGATGTTCTCCGGCAGCAGCCCCTTGGGGGCGAAGCGCAGCACGATCGTGATCAGCATGCCAATCACCAGTACGCGGGCCTGCAGCGCGCGGCTGTCCAGGTTGCTGGGCATCTCCCAGCCCGCACCTTCGCCGATACTCGTCACCAGCTCCATGACGTAGAGCGCCAGCGGCTCGGACATGATCCAGATGATGTACACCGCTACGGCGCCGAAGATCGTGCCCAGGTTGTTGCCGGGCCCGCCGAGAATCACCATTACCAGCACCAGAAAGGTGTGATTCAGCGGCAGATACCCCTGGGGGTCGAAGAGGCTGTTGAAGGTGCCCAGCACGCCGCCGCCCAGACCCATCAGAATGCAGCCCAGCACGAAGATTTCGAGGCGGCGTTTGTTGATGTCCTTGCCCATGGCCGCCGCGGAGACTTCGTTGTCACGAATGGCGCGAATCATCCGTCCCCAGGGGGCGTGGTAGGCGCGGTGGAGCAAAAAGAAGATCGCCGCGATGATCACCGCGGTCAGCGATAGATAGATCGCCCGCGACAGCGTGAAGCCGAGCTCGGCAGGCCCCGGCGTCGGCCAGGGCAGCGGCGAGACCGTGGCGGTGCCGCGGGTCAGCCAGTCGGAGTTTTTCAAAAACGCCTTGATGATCTCGGCGATACCGAGGGTGGCGATCGCCAGGTAGTCGCTTCGAAGCCCGAGACAAATATGGCCGATGAAGTAGCCCACGCCGCCGGCAAGCGCGCCGCCGACGATCCAGCCCGTCCAGGGCGGCAGGCCGAAACCGCCGACGAAGCCGGCGCGGGCCTGAATCTCGCCGGTCACCTCACGAAGCATGCTGATCACGGTGAGATAAAGCACTACCGCCACCACCACGGTGACCACGGTGCGCAGCCGTTTGGGCATGCCGAAACGGTCGAGCCGGCTCACGCCGACCACCAATAGCACCGCGGCGATGCCGTAAAGCAGCACGCGGCCAAGCTCGAAGGGAAGCTCCGTGCCCCAGAAAGCGTCGTTGACCGGCACGCTAAAGAGCATGGCGCTAAAGCCGCCAAGGGCCACGAAGCCCATGACGCCGGCGTTGAACTGCCCGGCGTAGCCCCACTGAATGGTCAGGCCGAGCGCCAGAATGGCGTAGCAGGCCGCCTCGACCAGCATGCGCGTACTGTAGGCCGCGCCCATCAGCGCGTAGACGCCGAGCACCGCGACCAAAAGCGCGGCGAACAGCACCACCTCGCGCAGCGGGAAGCGCCGCGTGACGGTGGCATCGCGGGGCGTATAGGAGGAGGTTTTATCGTTCATTAGATCACCTTGCCCTTGAAGAGCCCCGTGGGGCGCCAGATCAGAATCGCCACGAGAATGAAAAACGGCACCACGATCTTGTACTCAGTGCCCACGAAGGCGAGATTCGACGGAAGCTCCAGCCACTCGGGCAGGCGCTCCTGAAACGGGCGCAGCAGCACGTTCCAATTGAACACCGCCAGGGTCTCTGCAAAGCCCACCACGAAACCGCCGGCGATCGCCCCGTAGGGATGGCCCACCCCGCCGACGATGGCGGCGGCGAAGATCGGCAGCAGCAGAAAGAAGCTCAGATCCGGCTTGAAGGTCACATCCAGTGACAAAAGCGTGCCGGCAATCGCCGCCAGGCCGCCGGCGATTATCCAGGTGACCGCCACGATGGTGTTGGTGTTGATACCCGAGGCCTGAGCGAGCTCCGGGTTGTCCGACATGGCGCGCATCGCCTTGCCCAGCCGCGAGCGGTTCAAGAACACCGCCAGCGCCACGACCGCCACCACCGTGATCACGAACAGATAGAGCTGCGGTTCGGTCACCACGATGGGGGCTCGGGCGCCTTCGAAAGGCAGCCCCAGCCGGAAAATCTCCTTACGGTCATCGACATACAGGCTCTGGCCGCCGGTGCCGGCGAACAGGCGGATCAACCCCTGCAGCATCAGCGTCACCCCGAGGGAGCCGATGACCATGACGATAGGCTTGACCCCGTGAGCGCGCAGTGGCTTGTAGAACGCCTTATCGATACCGACGGCGAGCAGGGCAGTGAGCGCCATGGCCAGCGGCAGCATGATCAGCGCGGTGGGCACGCCGATGCTGGCGCCCGCGGCGGGAAAGGCCGACGCGAGCAGCAGCACCATGAAGGCGCCGAAGGTCATCATGTCGGCGTGGGCGAAGTGAGCGAAGCGCATGATGCTGAAAATCAGCGTCACGCCGATCGCCCCAATGGCGTAGATCGACCCGGTGACGCTGCCGGCGATCAGGACGTTATTGATGAAAAAGACCAGTTCGTTCACGAGTATCTCCCCCGGGCTAGCCGCCCAAAAAGCTCTTGGCGACATCCGGGTCGGCCAAAAGCGCCGCCCCCGTATCGGTAAAGCGGTTCTGGCCGGCGGCCAGCACGAAGCCCTTGTCGGCGATGGCGAGCGCCTGCTTGGCGTTCTGCTCGACCATCAAAATGCCGACGCCGGCGGCGTTGATCTTCTTTACCCGATCGAAGATCTCGTTCATGTAGAGCGGTGAGAGCCCGGCGGTGGGCTCGTCGAGCAGCAGGAGTGTGGGCTCGGCCATCAGCGCGCGGCCCATGGCGACCATCTGGCGCTGGCCACCGGAGAGCTCGCCGGCGGGTTGGCGGCGCTTGTCCTTGAGCGGTGGGAAGAACTCATAGACCTGCTCGAGCATGCGCTTGACGTTGTGCGGCTTCAAATACGCGCCCATCTCCAGATTCTCCTGCACCGAGAGGCTCGGGAAGACGTTCTTCTCCTGGGGGACGAAGCCCATGCCGCGCTTGACCAGCTGGTTCGGCGCCAGGTTCTGGATCGGCTCGCCGCCCAGCAGGATCTCGCCCTGATTGACGTTCAAAAGGCCGAACACCGCCTTCAACATGGTGGACTTGCCGGCGCCGTTGGGGCCGACGATCACGCCGACCTCATCGGCGTAGAGGGTCATGTCGACCCCGTTCAAGATGTTCATACTGCCGTAGCCGCCGTGCACGTCGCGCGCGTCCAGAAGCGGCGCGGCGCTGGCCGCCGGCGAGGGGGGTGACGCATCGTTGGACATGATCGAAAAGTCTCGAAAGAGTGTGTTGTTGTTGGCACCGCGCTAAGCGGCATCGCTGCCGAAATAGGCCTCGATCACCTCGGGATTTTGCTGGATCGCCTCGATCGAACCCTCGACCATGACGCTGCCCTGGGCCAGCACGATGACCGGGTCGCACAGCCGGCTGATCATCTCCATGTCGTGCTCGATGACCAAAAAGGTGTAGCCCATTTCGCGGTTGAGCCGCTCGATGTTGCCCATCAGATCGCCCAAGAGCGTGCGGTTGACCCCGGCGGCGATCTCGTCGAGCAGCACCACTTTCGCGTCGGTCATCATGGTGCGGCCAAGCTCGAGAAGCTTTTTCTGCCCGCCGGAAAGGTTGCCCGCCAGCTCGTTTCTCACGTGATGCAGGCCCACAAACTCGATCACCTCCAGCGCCCGGCGGCGCACCTCGTCTTCCTCGTGGCGCACCAGCCCCGGCTTGAACCAGGTGTTGAACAAACGCTCGCCGGCCTGGCGCGGCGGCACCATCATCAGGTTCTCCAGCGCGCTCATCTGGCTGAACTCGTGGGCGATCTGGAAGGTGCGCAGTAATCCCTTGTGAAAGCGGGCGTCGGCGGGAAGCGGGGTGATCTCTTCGCCGTCGAGCAGGATACGGCCACTGTCCGGGACGAGAGAGCCCGCGATCAGGTTGAAAAGCGTCGATTTGCCCGCCCCGTTGGGGCCGATCATGCCGGTGATGGAGCCTTTTTCGACCTTGATCGAGCAGTCGTTGATGACGTGTAGCCCGCCGAAGGCCTTGTTGACGTGTTGTACTTCGATAATCGGGGTCATGGTGTCCTCTTGCCAGGGAAGGCAGCTGCCCGGCCATTGCCTGGCCCTTGAAAGGGCGGCGCCGGCGCGGCGACACGGCTTGTGTGCGGGAGCGTCCCTGTGGGTGTCGGCTCGGATCGCGATCCAAACACCTGTATGAATTGTAGGATAGCCGAGTTCTTGGGCGCGGTTCGCATCCTACTTTGCGACAGAACGGGTCCGCTTTCCAGCCCCCTTGCGTTTAGGCTGCGTTAATCAGGACGTTAAATGCGCGCGAGCCCAAACGCCGGGCACAAAAAAAAGCCCGCGCGGTGGCGGGCTTTTCAGACGAGCGGCGGGCTTATTTCTTGCCGGCGCGCTTACGCTCGTTTTCGGTCAGGTGCTTCTTGCGCAGACGGATATGCGACGGGGTCACTTCCACCAGTTCGTCGGAGTCGAGGAATTCGATCGCCTGCTCCAGGGTGAACTTGATCGGCGGCGTCAGCACGATGTTTTCATCGTTACCGGTGGAGCGCATGTTGTCGAGCTTCTTACCCTTGGTCGGGTTCACGACCATGTCGTTGGCGCGGTTGTTGATACCGATCAGCATGCCTTCGTAAACTTCGGTGGCGTGATCGATGATCAGCTTGCCGCGCTCCTGCAGGGTGTAAAGCGCATAAGAAAGCGCCTTGCCGCCGACCATGGAGACCAGCACGCCGTTGCGACGCTCGATGGACGCGTCAGGCTTGAGCGGACCGTAGTGATCGAAGCGGCTGGTCAGGATGCCGGTGCCGGAGGTCAGGGTCAGAAACTGACCGCGGAAGCCGATCAGGCCACGCGCCGGGATGATGAAGTCCAGGCGCACACGGCCCTTGCCGTCCGGGTTCATGTTGGAGAGCTCGCCCTTGCGGTAGCCGAGCTCTTCCATGATCGCGCCCTGATGCTGCTCTTCGCAGTCGATGATGACTTCTTCGTAGGGCTCCTGCTTCTCGCCGTCGATCTCCTTGATGATGACCTCGGGGCGGCCAACGGCCAGCTCGAAGCCTTCACGGCGCATGGACTCGATGAGTACCGACAGGTGCAGCTCGCCACGACCGGAGACCTTGAACTTCTCCGGAGTTTCGCCCTGCTCGACGCGTAGCGCCACGTTGTGGATCAGCTCCTGCTCGAGGCGGTCACGAATGTTGCGGCTGGTAACGTACTTGCCGTCCTTGCCGGCAAACGGCGAGTCGTTGACCTGGAAGGTCATGGAGACGGTCGGCTCGTCGACGGTCAGCGGCGGCAGCGCTTCGACGGCGTTCTGGTCGCACAGCGTATCGGAGATCGCCAGATTTTCGATACCGGTGATGCAGACGATGTCGCCGGCGGTGGCTTCGTCGGTCTGCACGCGCTCAAGACCCATGTGGGTCATCACCTGGCCGATCTTGCCCTTACGGGTATTGCCTTCCTTGGTGATCACGCTGATCTGCTGGCCGGGCTTGACGCTACCGCGCTTGATGCGGCCAAGACCGATGACGCCAACGTAGCTGTTGTAGTCGAGCGCGGAGATCTGCATCTGGAACGGACCGTCGATTTCGACCTTGGGCGGCTCGACGATGTTGACGATCGACTTGAACATCGGGTCCATGCTCTCTTCGAGCGCGTCCGGCTCCATGCCGGCGATGCCGTTGAGCGCCGAGCAGTAGATGATCGGGAAGTCGAGCTGCTCGTCCGAGGCGCCGAGATTGTCGAACAGATCGAAGATCTGGTCGATGACCCAGTCCGGGCGCGCGCCGGGGCGGTCGATCTTGTTGACCACGACGATCGGCTTCAGGCCCTGGGCGAAGGCCTTCTGGGTCACGAAGCGGGTTTGCGGCATCGGGCCGTCGACGGCGTCGACCAGCAGCAGGACCGAGTCCACCATCGACATGACGCGCTCGACTTCGCCACCGAAGTCGGCGTGCCCGGGGGTGTCGACGATGTTGATGTGGTAGTCCGTACCCTTGTCATCCTGCCACTTGATAGCGGTGTTCTTGGCCAGGATGGTGATACCGCGCTCCTTCTCCTGGTCGTTCGAATCCATGATACGCTCCTGGCCTTCGGCCTTACGATCAAGCGTACCGGATTGACTCAACAGCTTGTCGACCAGGGTAGTCTTACCGTGGTCAACGTGGGCGATAATGGCAATGTTACGAAGATTCTCGATCACGACGCGATCCTGCTGGAAAAATAGGGCGGCATTATAGGGTCTGGGGTGGGGCGACTACCAGCGCTGTCTTAAATAAAGAGGCAAGTCAATAACCCAATGGCGGCAGTTTTCGCTGCCTGGGCGCATCCGGTAAGATAGGCGTTTTCCCAACCAGGGCAAGGACATGACCATCGGTAACCTGATGCGTTTGTTAAGCGATGGCGACGTCCATTCCGGTGAGGCGCTCGGCCAGGCGCTGGGCGTTTCCCGCGCCGCGGTATGGAAACAGCTCAAGAAGCTCGACGCCATGGGCGTGGAGCTGGTTGCGGTGAAAGGCCGCGGGTACCGTCTGGCCCAGCCGCTGGAGCCGCTGGACGGCAAGCGAGTGGTATCGGAGCTTCCCGCCGAGGCGCGCCATCTGCTGGCGCGCCTGTTCGTCGAGGACCAGCTTGCCTCGAGCAACGAGTATCTGCGCGCGCGCTTCGATCAGGGTGCCGGCCACGGCGAGGTGTGCCTGGTCGAGCTGCAAACCGCCGGGCGTGGGCGGCGCGGGCGGGTATGGTCCACGCCCTGGGGGCAGAGTCTGATGCTCTCGCTTGGCTGGCGCTTCGAGGCCGGGGTGGCCTCGCTTGAGGGGCTGAGCCTGGCGGTGGGCGTGGTGGTGGCTCAGGTGCTCGAGCGCCACGGGGTAACGCCCAAACTCAAATGGCCCAACGACGTGCTGCTTTCTGATAAAGGCGGCGAGCTCGGTAAGCTCGCCGGTATTCTGATCGAGGTGACCGGCGACGCCGCCGGCCCCTGCGAGGCCGTGATCGGCATGGGCATGAACCTCTTTTTGCCCCAAAGCCTGCGCGAGACGATCGACCAGCCGGTGGCTGCGCTTTTCGACGAGGTGCCGACGCTTTCACGCAATCAGCTCGCCGCCGAGGTCATCGCAGGGCTTCTGGCCATGCTTGCTGGCTTCGAGGAGCACGGCTTTGGCATCTGGCGCGACGAGTGGAACGCGCGCCATGCCTACAAGGGGCTTGGCGTGCGCGTCATCCAGGGCGCCCGAGAAAGCGAGGCGGTCGCCGGCGATGTCGACGACAGCGGCAATCTCTGGGTGAATGAAAGCGGCCAGACGCGGCGTTTGTCCGGCGGTGAGATCAGCGTGCGTAGGCGCCTATGATTCTGGATCTGGATATTGGTAACACGCTCTCCAAGTGGCGCCTGAAGGATGCCAATAGCAGCGAGATTCGCTCGCGCGGGGCCGTATGGACGCGCGAGGAGTGGCGCCCCGGCGCGGATATTCCGGATCTCGACGTGGTCGAGGCGGTGCGTATTTCAAGCGTCGCCCGCGCCGCAGTGCTCGACGACACGGTCAAGCTTTTGCGCCGCCAGGTGCGCCACGTCTTCGTCGCCAAATCGCTGCCCGAGTCGCTTGGGGTGATCAACGGCTACGACGAGCCGGGCAAGCTCGGGGTGGATCGCTGGATGGGGGCGCTGGCGGGCTACCAGCTCGCCGGCGGCTGCTGCGCGGTGGACTGCGGCAGCGCCATCACCGTGGATTTCGTGCTCCCCGGAGGGATGCATCTGGGCGGCTTTATCATCCCCGGGCTCAGGTTGATGAAAGAGAGCCTGCAGCTTGGCACGCGCAACGTGGCGATCGACCCGGACAGCGAAGCCGAGGCGCTGCTGGAGCCTGGCCGGCGCACGGTGGATGCGGTCAACCACGGCATTTATATGGCGGCGGTCAGCGCAATCAACCGGGTGTATAGCGAGGTGTGTGACCAGCAGGGCGTCACGCTGCCCATGCTTCTGACCGGCGGCGATGCGCGGGTGATCTCCCGCGGGGTGCGTGTGCCTCACGCGGTGTGGCCGGACATGGTGTATGGCGGGCTGGAGGCGAGTTTTCCGCTCACCTTTGCCGAGCGCGCTGGCCGCATGGCCGGGGCGCCAAGGGTGCCCGAGCCGGTGGCGTTGGAAAAAATTCGCGCGGCGCTTGCTTTTTCCATGCTGCTTTGACAGAATGCAGCGCGTTCCAAGGCAGTGCGGCCCGTGAAAGCGGCGTACGCTGAGTCAAAAGCTTTGATAAATTAAGTAGCTATCTGGCTTGACACTGTTTTGGAGGCTGGCATAATGTGCCGCCACAGCTGGAGAGGTTCCCGAGTGGCCAAAGGGAGCAGACTGTAAATCTGCCGCGAAAGCTTCGAAGGTTCGAATCCTTCCCTCTCCACCAGTTTTACGGCAGCGTTGATTTTGCTGCTGGAGTTGAAAGCCGCAAGGCGTGTTTTTCGGTTGAGCTTGCCGGTTTTTGATTCATGTTTGATCAAGCGGGCGTAGTTCAATGGTAGAACCTCAGCCTTCCAAGCTGATGGTGCGGGTTCGATTCCCGCCGCCCGCTCCAGTCAAGCGCTGTTGGTTGTAGTGCAAGTTAAGCTCATGTAGCTCAGGGGTAGAGCACACCCTTGGTAAGGGTGAGGTCGACGGTTCAATTCCGTCCATGAGCTCCATATTTCGAAAAAGCGGGCATTGCTCGCTTTTTTTGTCTTGTCGCCGCGCGATGCGGTAGACGACGTTTGGGGTTGTCACGGTGGCGGTTCTTCGCTATCATGCTGCCCGCTGTAGCGCAGGTGTGCAACTGCACACGATGATACAGGCCAGTGGCTCAATTGGCAGAGCAGCGGTCTCCAAAACCGCAGGTTGGGGGTTCGAGTCCCTCCTGGCCTGCCAACCTTCCCCAGGTTGGTATGTCTTTTTCAAGAATTCCAAGTTGCTTGCTGCACCCTGAGGAGTCTCGTTTTCATGAAGCCTAGTTCCGTAAAACCTGGCGCCGAGGTGCAACAATCACGTCACGATGGCCTCAAGTGGGTAGCCGTCGCGGCGCTGCTTGTCGTTGCCGTTGTGGGTAACACGTATTTTGCCGATGTCGCCTTGCTCTACCGGGTGCTGGGTGTCGTGCTTTTGTGCGCCGGCGCCGGCCTCATTGCGCTGACCACGACCAAGGGTCGCGCGCTGGTCGAGCTTGCGGTTAGCGCCAAGAAAGAGATTCAGCGGGTCGTTTGGCCCACGCGCGCCGAAACCATTCAGACCACCGCCATCGTGCTGGTAGCCGTCATGGTCGTTGGTCTTATGCTCTGGTTGATCGACACGCTTCTTGGCTGGGCAATGTCCGGCGTCATTGGTTAGGAGTTTTCATGTCCAAACGTTGGTATGTCGTCCACGCCTATTCCGGCTTTGAAAAGCACGTGATGCGCTCGCTCATCGAGCGGGTAAAGATGTATGGCATGGAAGACCGCTTCGGCGAAATTTTGGTGCCAACGGAAGAAGTGGTCGAAATGCGCGACGGCAAGCGCCGCAAGAGTGAGCGCAAGTTCTATCCGGGCTACGTGCTGGTCGAGATGGAAATGGTCGACGAAACCTGGCATCTGGTCAACGAGACGCCTCGCGTGATGGGCTTCATCGGTGGCACCAAGGAGAAGCCGGCGCCGATTACCCCTCGCGAGGCGGACGCTATCCTGCATCGCGTCAAGGATGGCACCGACAAGCCGCGGCCGAAGACCATGTTCGAGCCGGGTCAGTCGGTTCGCGTTACCGACGGGCCGTTCGCCGACTTCAACGGCGTCGTCGAAGAAGTGAACTACGAAAAGAGCCGCCTGCAGGTCAGCGTGCTGATTTTCGGTCGCGCCACGCCCGTGGAGCTCGAGTTCTCCCAGGTCGAGAAGGACTAGCCAGATAAGGCTCGCTCTAAAAGATCCGGTCGAGATAACCGAGCAAGAAAGAGCAGGGTGGAAGAGGCCGGTCGTAAAGGCCGCGCGATAAAACGATTTTCATGTAAAACGGCTTTGGCCGTTTTACGTACACCGGGGAGCCGTCAGGCGTTATCACCCAACTGGAGTAATCACCATGGCCAAGAAAGTACAGGCTTATATCAAACTGCAGGTCGCTGCAGGTAAAGCCAATCCGAGTCCGCCCGTGGGCCCTGCACTGGGTCAGCACGGCGTCAACATCATGGAGTTCTGTAAAGCGTTCAACGCCGCGACTCAGGACATCGAGCCGGGCCTGCCGACGCCGGTCGTGATCACCGTTTATTCCGATCGTAGCTTCACGTTCGTCACCAAAACCGCGCCTGCCGCCGTGCTGCTGAAAAAAGCCGCTGGCATCAAGTCCGGTTCTGGCGTACCGAACAAGCAAAAAGTCGGTACCGTGACCCGCGAACAGCTCGAAGAGATCGCCCGCACCAAAGAGCCGGACATGACGGCTGCCGATCTTGACGCCGCCGTACGCACGATCGCTGGTAGCGCTCGTAGCATGGGCCTAAACGTGGAGGGTCTCTGATCATGGCTAAACTGTCCAAGCGCGCGCAGAACATTCGTGCCAAAGTAGACACCAAGAAAGCGTACTCTCTGGAAGAAGCGGTCAACCTGCTCTCCGAGCTCTCCACCGTGAAGTTCAAGGAGTCCGTGGACGTGGCGATCAACCTGGGCGTTGATCCGCGTAAATCCGACCAGGTCGTTCGTGGCGCCACCGTCATGCCCAACGGTACTGGCAAGGACGTACGCGTTGCCGTTTTCACCCAAGGTGCCAACGCCGATGCCGCTAAAGAAGCCGGCGCCGACATCGTGGGCATGGACGAGCTGGCCGAGCAGGTCAAAAAGGGCGTGATGGACTTTGACGTCGTCATCGCCTCGCCGGACGCCATGCGCGTCGTGGGCCAGCTGGGTCAGATCCTCGGCCCGCGCGGTCTGATGCCGAACCCGAAAGTCGGCACCGTGACCCCGGACGTCGCCACCGCGGTGAAGAACGCCAAGGCCGGTCAGGTACGCTTCCGTACCGACAAAAACGGTATTATCCACACCACGCTGGGTAAGATCGATTTTGAAGCGAGCGCCGTTGCCGGCAACCTGGAAGCGCTGGTCGCCGACCTCAAGCGTCTCAAGCCGAGCACGTCCAAGGGTATCTACTTCAAGAAAATGACCCTGTCCACTACCATGGGCCCGGGTATCACCATCGACCACTCTGCCTACGTCTAAGCGTCGTCGGAGTTCGATGGAAGGCGCGCCGGGCACTGCCCGGCGCGCCTGACAGAAGTAAGGCAAGAACTTTGCGGTCCCCCACGCACGCGTGGGGCGCCGTCAAAGACCGCAGGTGCCACACGGGGCAACGCCTCGATGGCTTAATCGCTCAAAGCGCCTGCGCAGATGGTGTGGCCGCCAGTTGGTTGATGCTTTTAAGCAGCGCTTGTCTGGTGAGCACCATCCCTACGGCTTTCGGGGAGCGGTTGGCTCCGGAAGAGATGGTAACCACCGGGCCTTGAAGGTCCGGCACGAAGGAGTGATCACTGTGCCACTAGCACTTGAAGGCAAGAAAGCGATTGTTGCCGAGGTGAGTGAAGCGGCCAAGGACGCACTCTCCGTCGTAGTTGCCGATTCTCGCGGCGTGACGGTCGGCAAAATGACCGACCTGCGCAAGCAAGCGCGCGAGAATGGCGTCCAGATCCGTGTTGTCCGCAACACGCTGGCACGCCGCGCCCTCGAGGGCACTCAGTGGGAGTGCCTGACCGAGAGCTTCGTTGGCCCGACTCTGTTGGCCTTCTCCACCGATCATCCGGGCGCTGCCGCTCGTTTGTTCAAGGAGTTCGCCAAGACCGAGCAGAACTTCGAAGTAAAAGCGCTGGCCTACGAAGGTGAGCTGATTCCGGCTGCCGATATCGACCGTCTGGCAACCCTACCGACTTACGACGAGGCAATCGCCAAGTTGATGTCGGTCATGAAAGAAGCCTCCGCTGGCAAGCTGGTTCGTACTCTGGCCGCTCTGCGCGACCAGAAGCAGGAAGCCGAAGCGGCGTAAACCGCTTCACCTGTTGGCAGCGTGAAGGCGCTGCGTGAACCGAGCAACGAATCCCGAGTCGCAAGACTCCCGCAAAGTTAGGAATGAAACAATGGCACTGTCCAAAGACGATATCATCAATGCTGTAGCCGACATGTCCGTAATGGAAGTTGTCGAGCTGATCGAAGCGATGGAAGAGAAATTCGGCGTATCAGCTGCTGCAGCTGTTATGGCTGGCCCGGCTGCTGGCGGCGAAGCTGCTGCTGAAGAGCAGACCGAGTTCGACCTGGTTCTGACCTCTGCTGGCGACAAGAAAGTCAACGTCATCAAGGCCGTTCGCGAAATCACCGGTCTTGGCCTGAAAGAAGCCAAGGGTGCCGTCGACGGCGCACCGGCCACGCTGAAAGAAGGCATGTCCAAGGACGACGCAGAAGCTGCGAAGACCAAGCTGGAAGAAGCAGGCGCATCCGTCGAGCTCAAGTAATTCTTGTGCCGGTGGCTTTACGCGCGGCGTAAGCTTCCACGGCTGGCGGCGGGCCCTCCCGCTGCCGGCCTTTTTCTGTTGTAGCTGGCATCAAACGCGCTGCCGTGTTATGCAGAAAGGCTGCCATAAGGGCAGCCACACAGTAAGACCGGTGTTTGGTATCGTCGTTAAAGGGTCTTATACCCGAATGAGCGTCCGATAACACTGTTATCTATCAAGATTTTTGACGGCGAGCTACCGATTTAGGAGCTTGCTGTCTGCGTCTGAAACGCCCGCGGGGCAGATGACCACGCATCGGCCACCCATGGTGAACAAGCTGGGGAATACAGATGGCTTACTCATATACTGAGAAAAAACGCATCCGCAAGGATTTCGGCAAACTGCCCCAAGTGATGGATGTGCCTTACTTGCTGGCGATCCAGCTTGATTCCTACTACGACTTTCTCCAGCAGGACCGTTCGCCTGACGAGCGTCACGAGGTCGGTCTGCATGCGGCGTTTAAGTCCGTCTTTCCGATCGAGAGCTTTTCCGGCAACGCCGCGCTCGAGTATGTCAGCTACCGCTTCGGCACGCCGGCGTTCGACGTAAAAGAGTGCCAGCTGCGCGGTGTCACCTACTCGGCACCGCTGCGTGTGAAGGTTCGCTTGATCATTTATGATCGCGACTCTTCCAATAAAGCCATTAAAGATATCAAAGAGCAAGAAGTCTACATGGGGGAAATCCCCCTGATGACCGAGAACGGTACCTTCGTCATCAACGGTACCGAGCGGGTAATCGTTTCCCAGCTCCACCGCTCACCCGGTGTGTTCTTCGATCACGACAAGGGCAAAAGCCACTCTTCTGGCAAGCTCCTTTACTCTGCTCGCGTGATTCCTTACCGCGGCTCCTGGCTCGACTTCGAGTTCGACCCGAAAGACAACGTGTTCGTGCGTATCGACCGTCGCCGCAAACTGCCGGCGTCGGTACTCATGCGTGCGCTTGGCATGAGCACCGAAGAGATCCTCGACGAATTCTTCGAGACCAGCAAGTTTCACATCGAGAAGTCTGGCTTCTCCGTGGAGCTCGTGCCGTCGCGTCTGCGCGGTGACACCGCCACCTTCGACATCAAGGATGGCAACGGTGAGCTGATCGTCGAGGAAGGCCGTCGTATCACCCAGAAGCACATCCGCCAGCTGGAAAAGGCCGGACTCGAGCGTCTGGAAGTGCCGATGGAGTACCTCTACGGCAAGACCCTGGCCAAGGATCAGATCGACGCCAAGACCGGCGAGCTGATCGTCAACTGCAACACCGAGATCACCCCGGAAGTGCTTGAGCGCATGGCCCAGGGCGGCATCACGCAAATCGAGACGCTCTACACCAACGATCTCGACTGCGGTTCGTTCATCTCCGACACCCTGAAGCTCGACACCACCGGGTCGCAGCTCGAGGCGCTCGTCGAGATCTACCGCATGATGCGCCCCGGCGAGCCGCCCACCAAGGAAGCCGCCGAGACGCTGTTCCACAACCTGTTCTTCACCGAAGATCGCTACGATCTCTCCGGTGTCGGCCGGATGAAGTTCAACCGCCGCCTGCGTCGCGACTCCGACACCGGCTCCGGCGTGCTGGACCGCAAGGACATCCTGGATGTACTGCGCGAGCTGATCAATATCCGTAACGGCTTTGGTGACGTTGACGATATCGATCACCTGGGCAACCGCCGTATCCGCTGTGTCGGCGAGATGGCCGAAAACCAGTTCCGCGTGGGCCTGGTGCGTGTCGAGCGTGCGGTCAAAGAGCGTCTGTCCATGGCGGAAAGCGAAGGCCTGATGCCGCAGGATCTGATCAACGCCAAGCCGGTCGCGGCGGCGGTGAAAGAGTTCTTCGGTTCAAGCCAGCTGTCACAGTTCATGGATCAGAACAACCCGCTTTCGGAAGTTACCCACAAGCGTCGTGTGTCCGCACTCGGCCCGGGTGGTCTGACCCGTGAGCGTGCAGGCTTCGAAGTACGTGACGTACACGCCACGCACTACGGTCGTCTGTGCCCGATCGAGACGCCGGAAGGTCCGAACATCGGTCTGATCAACTCGCTGGCCACCTACAGCCACACCAACAGCTACGGTTTCCTCGAGACGCCGTACCGCAAGGTGAACGCGGGTCAGGTGACGGACGATATCGTCCACCTGTCGGCGATCGAAGAGGGTGATTTCGTCATCGCCCAGGCATCGGCGGCGGTTGACGAGTCCAACAAGCTCAGTGATGACCTGGTTCAGGTGCGTCACCGCGGCGAGACTACTTTCATGCGTCCTGAGCAAGTGACGCTGATGGACGTGTCCCCGCGTCAGGTTGTATCGGTGGCCGCGGCCCTGATCCCGTTCCTCGAGCACGATGATGCCAACCGCGCCCTGATGGGTGCGAACATGCAGCGTCAGGCCGTTCCCACTCTGCGCGCCGACAAGCCGCTCGTGGGTACCGGCATGGAGCGCTTCGTTGCACGCGATTCCGGCGTGTGCGCCGTGGCGCGTCGTGGCGGTGTGATCGATTCCGTCGATGCGCGTCGTGTGGTGGTTCGGGTCAATGAAGACGAGATCATCGGCGGTGAAGCCGGGGTCGATATCTACAACCTGACCAAGTACACGCGTTCCAACCAGAACACCTGCATGAACCAGCGCCCGATCGTGCGCCCCGGCGACAACGTCGCCCGCGGCGACATCCTCGCCGACGGCCCGTCCGTCGACATGGGTGATCTGGCCCTCGGTCAGAACATGCGCATCGCGTTCATGCCCTGGAACGGCTACAACTTCGAGGACTCCATCCTGCTTTCCGAGCGGGTGGTCCAGGAAGACCGTTTCACCACGATCCACATCCAGGAGCTGACCTGTGTGTCGCGCGACACCAAGCTCGGCCCGGAAGAGATCACCTCGGACATCCCCAACGTCGGCGAGTCGGCGCTTGGCAAGCTGGACGAGGCGGGTGTCGTCTACATCGGCGCCGAAGTGGGCCCTGGCGACATTCTGGTCGGCAAGGTGACGCCGAAGGGTGAAACCCAGCTGACGCCGGAAGAAAAGCTCTTGCGTGCCATCTTCGGTGAGAAGGCAAGCGACGTTAAAGACACTTCCCTGCGTGCCCCGACCGGCATGAAGGGTACCGTCATCGACGTTCAGGTCTTCACCCGCGACGGCGTCGAGAAGGACTCCCGCGCGCTCTCCATCGAGCAGGAGCAGCTCGACGAAGTCCGCAAGGATCTTCAGGAGACCTACCGGATCGCCGAGGACGCCACGTTCGAGCGTCTCAAGCGCACCCTGGACGGCCAGGCGGTCAACGGCGGCCCGCAGCTCAAGAAGGGCGACGTGCTCGACGAGGCCTACCTGGAAGAGCTTCCGCGTCAGCAGTGGTTCAAGCTGCGCATGCAGGACGAGTCGTTCAACGAACTGCTCGCCCAGGCGGATGAGCAGCTCGAAAACCGTCGTAAAGAGATGGACGAGCGTTTCGAAGACAAGAAGCGCAAGCTCACCCAAGGCGACGACCTGGCGCCGGGCGTGCTCAAGATCGTCAAGGTCTACATGGCGGTCAAGCGTCGCATCCAGCCGGGTGACAAGATGGCCGGCCGTCACGGTAACAAGGGTGTCATCTCGGCGATCATGCCGATCGAGGACATGCCGTTCGACGAGAAGGGCGAGCCGGTCGATCTGGTGCTGAACCCCTTGGGCGTACCGTCGCGCATGAACGTGGGTCAGATCCTCGAAACCCACCTGGGGATGGCGGCACGCGGGCTTGGCGTGAAGATCGACGCGATGCTGCGCGATGCGCGCGGTCAGCAGCTGGCGGAAATTCGTGACTTCCTCGGCCAGGTGTACAACACCCCGGGTACGCGCCTCGAGGACATCGATTCGCTTTCTGATGACGAAGTCATCGCGCTGGCGAAGAACCTCAAGGGCGGTGTGCCGATGGCAACGCCGGTGTTCGACGGTGCCAAGGAGCACGAGATCAAGCACCTGTTGAAGCTTGCCGACATTCCCGAGTCCGGCCAGATGACGCTGTACGACGGACGTACCGGCGACAGCTTCGACCGTCCGGTGACCGTGGGCTACATGTACATGCTGAAGCTCAACCACCTGGTCGACGACAAGATGCACGCCCGTTCCACCGGTTCGTACTCGCTGGTGACCCAGCAGCCGCTGGGTGGTAAAGCGCAGTTCGGTGGCCAGCGCTTCGGTGAGATGGAAGTGTGGGCTCTGGAAGCCTACGGCGCGGCGTACACGCTACAAGAGATGCTCACCGTCAAGTCGGACGACGTCGAAGGCCGCACCAAGATGTACAAGAACATCGTGGATGGCGACCACACCATGCAGGCAGGCATGCCGGAGTCCTTCAACGTACTGGTGAAGGAAATCCGCTCGCTGGGCATCGATATCGAGTTAGAGAGCTAGGAGCTGTCCAATGAAAGATTTGGTGAAAGTACTCAAATCGCAGTCTCAGTCCGAAGAGTTTGATGCGATCAAGATTACCCTTGCGTCGCCGGACATGATTCGCTCCTGGTCGTTTGGCGAGGTGAAGAAGCCCGAGACCATCAACTACCGGACGTTCAAGCCCGAGCGTGATGGTCTGTTCTGCGCCAAGATCTTTGGCCCAGTGAAGGACTACGAGTGCCTGTGCGGCAAGTACAAGCGCATGAAGCACCGCGGCATCATCTGCGAGAAGTGTGGCGTCGAAGTGACCAAGGCGGCCGTGCGCCGTGAGCGCATGGGCCACATCGAGCTTGCGAGCCCGGTGGCGCACATCTGGTTTCTGAAGTCACTGCCCTCGCGCATCGGCATGTTCCTGGACATGACCCTGCGTGATATCGAGCGCGTGCTCTACTTCGAATCCTTTGTCGTGATCGACCCGGGCATGACCACGCTCGAGCGTGGTCAGCTTTTGAACGACGAGCAGTACTTCGAAGCCCTCGAAGAGTTCGGTGACGACTTCGATGCCCGCATGGGTGCCGAAGCCGTGCAGGAGCTTCTGAAAGACATCGATCTGGAAGAAGAGATCAACACGCTGCGCGAAGAGATTCCGCAGACCAACTCCGAGACCAAGATCAAGAAGCTCTCCAAGCGTCTGAAGCTTCTGGAAGCGTTCTACCACTCCGGCAACGCGCCGGCGTGGATGGTCATGGAAGTGCTGCCGGTGCTGCCGCCGGATCTGCGTCCGCTCGTCCCGCTGGACGGTGGCCGCTTCGCGACCTCGGATCTCAACGACCTTTACCGTCGCGTGATCAACCGTAACAACCGCCTGAAGCGCCTGCTCGACCTGAACGCGCCGGACATCATCGTGCGCAACGAAAAGCGTATGCTTCAGGAAGCGGTCGACGCGCTGCTGGATAACGGCCGTCGCGGCCGGGCGATCACGGGCTCCAACAAGCGCCCGCTGAAATCCCTTGCCGACATGATCAAGGGTAAGCAGGGTCGTTTCCGTCAGAACCTGCTGGGTAAGCGTGTCGACTACTCCGGTCGTTCGGTCATCACCGTCGGCCCGACCCTGCGTCTGCACCAGTGCGGTCTGCCGAAAAAGATGGCGCTCGAGCTGTTCAAGCCGTTCATCTACTCCAAGCTTCAGTCGCTGGGCCATGCGTCCACGATCAAGGCCGCGAAGAAGATGGTCGAGCGGGAGCTTCCGGAAGTGTGGGACATCCTGGCCGACGTCATCCGCGAGCACCCGGTACTCCTGAACCGCGCGCCGACGCTGCACCGTCTGGGTATCCAGGCGTTCGAGCCGCTGTTGATCGAAGGCAAGGCGATCCAGCTGCACCCGCTGGTGTGTGCGGCCTACAACGCCGACTTCGACGGCGACCAGATGGCGGTCCACGTACCGCTGACGCTGGAAGCCCAGCTCGAAGCCCGTGCGCTGATGATGGCGACCAACAACGTGCTGTCGCCGGCCAACGGCGAGCCGATCATCGTACCGTCGCAGGACGTTGTTTTGGGTCTTTACTACATGACCCGCGAAAAGATCAACGCCAAGGGCGAGGGCATGGTGTTCTCCGGCCTCAACGAGGTCGAGCGCGCTTTCGGTACGCAAACCGTTTCGCTGCACGCCCGCGTCAAGGTACGCCTTGATGAAGTCGTGATCGACGAAGAGACCGGCGAGCGCAGCGACAAGCGCTCCATTTACGACACCACCGTCGGGCGTGCGCTGTTGTTCCGCATTCTGCCGGAAGGCGTGCCGTTCGAGCTCATCGACAAACCGATGAAGAAAAAGGCGATCTCCGGGCTGATCAACGAGGTGTATCGTCGCTCCGGGCTCAAGCCCACGGTCATTTTCGCCGACCAGCTGATGTACACCGGTTTCCGCCTGGCGACCTGGTCGGGCGCGTCCATCGGCGTCAACGACTTCGTCATTCCGGATGCCAAGACCGAGATCGTCGACGCGGCGGAAGCCGAGGTCAAGGAGATCGAAGACCAGTTCTCCTCCGGTCTTGTGACCGCGGGCGAGAAATACAACAAGGTCATCGACATCTGGTCCAAGGCCAACGATAAAGTGGCCAAGGCGATGATGACGGGTATCTCGAAAGAGACCGTGATCGACCGCGACGGCAACGAAGTCGAGCAGGACTCGTTCAACAGCGTCTTCATCATGGCCGACTCCGGCGCCCGTGGTAGTGCCGCCCAGATCCGTCAGCTCGCCGGTATGCGTGGCCTGATGGCCAAGCCGGATGGCTCGATCATCGAAACACCGATCGTGGCCAACTTCCGTGAAGGCCTGAACGTACTGCAGTACTTCATCTCGACCCACGGCGCGCGTAAGGGTCTGGCGGATACGGCTCTGAAAACGGCCAACTCCGGTTACCTGACCCGTCGCCTGGTTGACGTGGCCCAGGATCTGGTGATCACCGAGACCGATTGCGGCACCGAAAACGGTCTGACGCTGCACCCGATCATCGAGGGTGGCGACATCATCGTACCGCTGTCTCAGCGCGTACTGGGTCGTGTCGTGGCGCTGGACGTCATCGATCCGAGCACCGAGGAAGTGCTGATCGCGCGTAACACGCTGCTCGACGAGAAGTGGTGCGCGGCCCTCGACACCATGGGTGTCGATGAAATCGTGGTGCGCTCGACCATTACCTGTGACACGCCGCACGGTGTGTGCTCGTCCTGTTACGGGCGCGATCTGGCCCGCGGTCACCAGGTCAACATCGGTGAGTCCGTCGGCGTCATCGCCGCGCAGTCCATCGGTGAGCCGGGTACCCAGCTGACCATGCGTACCTTCCACATCGGCGGCGCGGCCTCGCGTTCGTCTGCCGTGGACAGCGTTCAGGTCAAGCATGGCGGTAAGGTACGTCTGCACAACATCAAGCACGTCGAGCGCGCCGACGGCAAACTGGTCGTGGTGTCACGCTCCAGCGCCCTGGCCGTCGCCGACGACCACGGTCGCGAGCGCGAGTACTACAAGCTGCCCTACGGTGCCGAGCTTTCGGTACGCGACGGTGACGTCGTCGACGCCGGCGCGACAGTGGCCAAGTGGGACCCGCACACGCATCCGATCGTGGCCGAGGTGGAAGGTAAAGCGCAGTTCATCGACCTCGACGAGGGTGTCACCATGCACCGCTCCGTCGACGAGATGACCGGCCTTTCTTCCATCGAGGTAATCGAGTCCGCGGCGCGCCCGATGGCCGGCCGCGACAAGCGTCCGATGGTCATGCTGCAGGACGCCGCTGGCGAGTACGTGTCGGTCTCCGGTTCCAACACGCCGGTGCAGTACCTGCTGCCGGGTAACTCGATCATCTCCGTCGACGATGGTACCGCCATCGGCGTGGGTGAAGTCGTTGCCCGTATTCCGGTCGAGGCGTCCGGTAACAAGGACATCACCGGTGGTCTGCCGCGCGTAGCGGATCTGTTCGAAGCGCGTAAGCCGAAAGAGTCGGCGATTCTCGCCGAGATCAGCGGCGTGGTGAGCTTCGGCAAGGAGACCAAGGGCAAGCGTCGTCTGACGATCACCCCGGAATCCGGCGACCCCTTCGAGGCGCTGATTCCCAAGTGGCGTCAGATCGCCGTGTTCGAAGGCGAGACCGTCGAGAAGGGCGAGGTCATCTCCGATGGCCCGAGCAACCCGCACGACATTCTGCGTCTTCTGGGCGTGGCGGAGCTGGCCAAGTACATCACCGCCGAGGTGCAGGACGTTTACCGTCTGCAAGGTGTTGGCATCAACGACAAGCACATCGAAGTCATCGTGCGTCAGATGCTGCGCAAGGTCGAAATCACCGACTCCGGTGACTCCGACTTCATCACCGGTGACCAGGCGGAGCTTGTACGCGTACTCGAGCAGAACGAGCGCCTCGAGAAAGAGGGCAAGTTCCCGGCCAAGTACACGCGTCTGCTGTTGGGTATCACCAAAGCGAGCTTGGCGACCGAGTCGTTCATTTCGGCGGCCTCGTTCCAGGAAACCACGCGGGTACTCACCGAAGCGGCGGTCACCGGCAAGCGCGACTACCTGCGCGGTTTGAAAGAAAACGTCGTGGTGGGGCGTCTGATTCCGGCGGGTACCGGTTTGACCCACCACGCCGAGCGTCGTCGCAAGCGCGAAGACGTCGAGCGTCTGTTCAATCCCTCGGCGACCGAGGTCGAACAGGAGCTGGGTGCTCAGCTCACCGCTCTCGACACCGATGACGAGCTGTAATCAGCGTTAAGGTGGCGAGTCACGCGGTCGAGTGATTCACCAGGCGGTTGGCCTTGGGTACGCGGTTCTGCCGGCAAAACGCCGGCGGGACTTGACGAAGCCCAGGGTCAGCCATTAGAATGCGCAGCCTTTAACAGTGGGGTGGGTGCGCCCGCACCGCGAAAAAGGCCAAGGCAACCATTGGAGTCAGCTAAACACCATGGCAACGATTAATCAGCTAGTGCGCAAGCCGCGCAAGCGCCCCGTCACGAAAAGTGACGTGCCCGCGCTTCAGGCCTGCCCGCAAAAGCGCGGCGTTTGCACCCGCGTTTACACCACCACCCCGAAGAAGCCGAACTCGGCCCTGCGTAAGGTTTGCCGTGTGCGCCTGACCAACGGGTACGAAGTCTCTTCCTACATCGGTGGTGAAGGTCACAACCTGCAGGAACACTCCGTTGTTCTGATCCGCGGCGGTCGTGTAAAAGACTTGCCCGGTGTGCGTTATCACACCGTTCGCGGCGCGCTCGACACCTCCGGCGTTCAAAACCGTCGTCAGGGTCGTTCCAAGTACGGTACCAAGAAGCCGAAGTCCTAAGACTCGCGGTCTCTTTAATACGAATTTGCTGGTCTGATAAGAGTAAGGTCGGGCAACGCCACCAGGCGACCGTAAGCCCCGGGTTTACCTGAAGGATCCTTAATTGAGGGCTTATCATGCCTAGAAGAAGAGTTGTAGCCAAACGCGAAATCCTGCCGGATCCGAAGTTCGGAAGTGACCGCCTGGCGAAGTTCATGAACCACCTGATGGTCAGCGGCAAAAAGTCCGTAGCTGAGCGCATCGTATACGGTGCGTTGGACAGGGTTGCCGAGCGTAGTAATGAAGAGCCGCTGGAAATCTTCGACAAAGCGCTGGAAACCATTCAGCCGATGGTCGAAGTTAAATCGCGCCGCGTTGGCGGTGCGACCTATCAGGTGCCGGTTGAAGTTCGTCCGTCTCGCCGCCAGGCGCTGGCTATGCGCTGGCTGGTAGACGCTGCGCGTCGCCGCGGTGAAAAAACGATGGTTCAGCGCCTTGCAGGCGAAATGCTGGACGCCGCCGAAGGCAAGGGCTCCGCTGTCAAGAAGCGTGAAGACGTGCATCGTATGGCTGAAGCCAACAAGGCCTTCTCTCACTATCGTTTCTAAGCTCGGCGTTGCTGAGTGGGTTTCTTTTAACCCGTTGCGTGCGTTGTGCTTAAGCCGCGCCGCAACCCACCGCCGCTATCCCCTGATGGCGGCGGTGGCATAAAAGAAGTCGCAGGATCCAATAGCATCGCCAACTAACGGGAGTTTCACCGTGGCACGCAAGACTCCACTAAAGCGTTATCGCAATATCGGTATCGTCGCTCACGTTGACGCGGGTAAAACCACGACAACCGAGCGCGTACTGTTTTACACCGGCCTTTCCCACAAGGTGGGCGAAGTGCACGACGGTGCGGCGACCATGGACTGGATGGAGCAGGAGCAGGAGCGTGGTATCACTATCACCTCAGCTGCGACCACCTGTTTCTGGCAGGGCATGAACAAGCAGTTCGACGAGCACCGCATCAACATCATCGACACCCCCGGGCACGTTGACTTCACGATCGAAGTCGAGCGTTCCTTGCGTGTTCTCGATGGTGCGGTCGTCGTTCTGTGTGGCTCCTCCGGTGTTCAGCCGCAGACCGAAACCGTATGGCGTCAGGCCAACAAGTACGAAGTTCCGCGTATGGTGTTCGTCAACAAGATGGACCGTACCGGCGCTGACTTCTTCATGGTCGTCGAGCAACTGAAGGATCGTCTGGGCGCCAACGCCGTGCCGATCCAGATCAACTGGGGCACCGAGGAAGACTTCAAGGGCGTTATCGACCTGCTGCAGATGAAAGCGATTCTGTGGGACGAGGCGAGCCTGGGCATGAACTACGACCTCGTGGACATTCCGGACGATCTCATGGAGACCGCCGAGAAGTACCGCGAAGAGATGGTCGAGTGTGCCGCGGAAGCGTCCGAAGAGCTGATGGACAAGTACCTCGAAGAGGGCGACTTGACCATCGAAGAGATCAAGGCCGGCCTTCGTGCGCGTACACTCGCCAACGAAGTCGTACTGGTCACCTGTGGCTCTGCGTTCAAGAACAAGGGCGTGCAGGCGGTTCTCGACGGCGTTATCGAATACATGCCGTCGCCGACCGAAGTTAAAGCGATCGAAGGTGAACTGGACGATAAAGACGGCACCATCGCGACCCGCGAAGCCGACGACAACCAGCCCTTCGCGGCGCTGGCGTTCAAGATCGCGACCGACCCCTTCGTCGGTACCCTGACCTTCATCCGCGTTTACTCGGGCGTTCTGAAGTCCGGCGACGGCGTGTACAACTCCGTCAAGGGCAAGAAAGAGCGTGTGGGTCGTATCGTTCAGATGCACTCCAACTCGCGTGAAGAGATCAAGGAAATTCTGGCCGGCGATATCGCCGCCTGTATCGGTCTGAAGGACGTCACCACGGGTGACACGCTGTGCGACATCGATAACAAGATTATCCTTGAGCGCATGGAATTCCCGGATCCGGTTATTTCGGTCGCCGTCGAGCCGAAGTCGAAAGCCGACCAGGAAAAAATGGGCGTGGCACTGGGCAAGCTGGCCCAGGAAGATCCCTCTTTCCAGGTGAAAACCGACGAAGAGACCGGCCAGACCATCATTTCCGGTATGGGTGAGCTGCACCTGGACATCATCGTTGACCGCATGCGTCGCGAGTTCAAGGTTGACGCCAATATCGGTAAGCCGCAGGTCGCTTACCGCGAAACCATTCGCGGCAGCGTCGAGCAGGAAGGCAAGTTCGTACGTCAGTCCGGTGGTCGTGGTCAGTTCGGTCACGTTTACCTGCGTATCGAGCCGCTGACCGCTGAAGAGAAGGGTGAAGGCGAAGACGAAATCTTCTTCAAGTTCGCTTCTGAAATCGTGGGCGGCGTGGTTCCGAAGGAATACGTGCCGGCGGTAGAAAAGGGTGCTTACGAGCAGCTGAAAAACGGTGTCATCGCGGGCTACCCGATGATCGACGTTAAAGTGACGCTGTTTGACGGTTCCTACCACGACGTGGACTCGAACGAGACCGCGTTCAAGATTGCTTCTTCCATGGCCGTGAAAGAAGGTGCCAGGAAGGCCAAGGCCGTGCTGCTGGAGCCGGTGATGAAGGTCGAGGTCGTGACTCCCGAAGACTTTATGGGTGACGTCATGGGCGACCTGAACCGTCGTCGCGGCTTGGTGCAGGGCATGGATGACTCCTCTGCAGGTAAGGTCATCCGTGCAACGGTGCCGCTGGGTGAGATGTTCGGTTATGCAACCGATCTACGCTCTCAGACCCAGGGCCGTGCGAGCTACTCCATGGAGTTCGCGAAGTACGATGAGGCGCCCTCCAGCGTCGTTGAAGCCGTCATCAACCAAAACGGTTAACCGTTAGCTAACGTAAAGAGGTTATAGCAGTGGCTAAGGAAAAATTCGAACGTTCCAAACCGCATATCAACGTCGGCACCATCGGTCACGTCGACCACGGTAAAACGACTCTGACTGCGGCCCTGACTCGCGTGTCTGCCGAAGTATTCGGTGGCGACTGGCGTGAATTCGATACCATCGATAACGCTCCGGAAGAGCGCGAGCGCGGTATCACCATCGCAACGTCTCACGTTGAGTATCAGTCTGAAGTGCGTCACTACGCGCACGTCGACTGCCCGGGACACGCTGACTACGTCAAGAACATGATCACCGGTGCTGCCCAGATGGACGGCGCGATCCTGGTATGTTCTGCCGCTGACGGCCCGATGCCGCAGACTCGCGAGCACATCCTGCTGTCTCGTCAGGTTGGCGTTCCGTTCATCGTTGTCTTCCTGAACAAGGCAGACATGGTCGATGACGAAGAGCTCCTCGAGCTGGTCGAAATGGAAGTTCGTGAACTTCTGTCTCAGTACGACTTCCCGGGCGACGACACCCCGATCATCACGGGCTCTGCTCTGATGGCGCTGGAAGGCAAGGACGACAACGGCATGGGTACGACCGCCGTTGCCAACCTGATCAAGGCGCTAGATGACTACATCCCGGAGCCGGAGCGTGCGATCGACCAGCCGTTCCTGATGCCGATCGAAGACGTATTCTCTATCTCTGGCCGTGGTACTGTTGTTACCGGTCGTGTAGAGCGCGGTATCGTTAAAGCGGGCGAAGAAGTTGAAATCGTCGGCATGAAGGACACCACCAAGACCACCGTTACCGGTGTCGAAATGTTCCGTAAGCTGCTCGACGAAGGTCGTGCCGGTGAGAACGTTGGTGCTCTTCTGCGTGGTACCAAGCGTGATGACGTCGAGCGTGGTCAGGTACTGGCCAAGCCGGGCACCATCAAGCCGCACACCGTCTTCGAAGCCGAAGTCTACGTTCTGTCCAAGGAAGAGGGTGGTCGTCACACGCCGTTCTTCAAGGGCTACCGTCCGCAGTTCTACTTCCGTACCACCGACGTAACCGGTACTTGTGAACTGCCGGAAGGCGTTGAAATGGTTATGCCGGGCGACAACATTCAAATGGTTGTTACCCTGATCGCGCCGATCGCCATGGAAGACGGCCTGCGTTTCGCGATTCGCGAAGGCGGCCGTACCGTTGGTGCCGGCGTCGTAGCCAAAATCGTTCAGTAAGTTAGTCACTGAATGACGAAGGGGGCTCCAAGGAGCCCCCTTTTCTGCGCATCATGAGCAAATGTTTGACACGTGCTTTTGACGTGCATATAATGCGCATCCTTTGAATGCGTGGGTAGACGGCTCGCGCCGTCGACATCCATTGGAGTTTAGGGCAAATGCAGAACCAAAAGATTCGCATTCGGTTGAAAGCGTTCGACCATCGCCTGATCGATCAGTCCACAGCGGAAATCGTTGAAACCGCTAAGCGTACTGGTGCTCAGGTTCGTGGACCGATCCCGCTGCCGACCAACCGCGAGCGCTACACCATCCTGATTTCTCCGCACGTCAATAAGGACGCGCGCGATCAGTATGAGATCCGTACGCACAAGCGTGTGCTCGACATCGTCGAGCCGACCGAGAAAACCGTTGATGCGCTGATGAAGCTCGACCTCGCCGCCGGCGTTGACGTGCAAATCAAGCTCGACTAATCACACTAGACACTTGCGGCCCAGCGTTCATTAACGTTTTTTTGATCAGCAGCCGCCGCGTCGTGAGACGCCATACAATGTGCTAGTGGAATGCTCTGGAAAGGGCAGCCATAGCGGGTGATAGCCCCGTACACTATAGGAGACTGAGTATGACTATCGGTTTAGTCGGTAAAAAGGCCGGGATGACCCGTGTCTTTACCGAAGACGGCTCATCCGTGCCCGTAACCGTTATTGAAGTGGATCCTAACCGTGTCACGCGCGTTAAAACCGTCGAGTCCGACGGCTACGCAGCGGTACAGGTCACCACAGGCTCTCGCAAAGCCAAACACCTCACCAAAGCGCAAGCTGGACAGTTTGCCAAGGCGGGGGTTGAGGCTGGTCGTTCACTGATGGAATTCCGTCTTGCAGAAGGCGAAGAAGCTCCGGAAGTGGGTGGCGAACTCACCGTATCCCTCTTCGAAGCTGGTCAAATGATCGACGTGACCGGCACCTCCAAGGGTAAAGGCTTCCAGGGTGCTGTTAAGCGCTGGAATTTCCGTACCCAGGACAACAGCCATGGTAACTCCCTGTCGCACCGCGCGCCGGGTTCTATCGGCATGTGTCAGACCCCGGGTCGCGTATTCAAAGGCAAGAAAATGGCCGGTCAGATGGGCAACGTCCGCTGCACCGTGCAAAGCCTTGAAATCGTCCGTGTCGATGCCGAGCGTAACCTGCTGCTAATCAAGGGTGCTGTTCCGGGTGCAACCGGTAGCGACGTCATCGTTCGCAGCGCCGTGAAAGCTGGCTGAAGGGGATAATTACCAATGAATCTGAATCTTGCTGCAGGCACGGGTACCGTTGAAGTAGCCGACGCCACTTTTGGCAAAGAATTCAACGAAGCGCTCGTTCACCAAGTCGTCACTGCCTATTTGGCCGGTGCACGTCAGGGTACTCGCGCTCAAAAGAACCGTTCTGAAGTTCGTGGTGGTGGTAAGAAGCCGTGGCGTCAGAAGGGTACCGGTCGCGCACGTGCCGGCACCATCCGCTCGCCGCTATGGCGCAGCGGCGGCGTAACCTTCGCGGCTCGCCCGCAGGATCACTCCCAGAAGGTTAACCGCAAGATGTACCGTGCGGCGATGCGCTCCATTCTGTCCGAGCTCGTTCGCCAGGAACGTCTGGTGGCGGTTGAAGAGTTCACCGTGGACGCGCCCAAGACCAAGCAGGTCGCTGCCAAGCTGAAAGAGCTCAACCTTGAGAAAGTGTTGATCGTCACCGAAGAGATCGACGAAACGCTCTATCTGGCCGCTCGCAACCTTCCCCACGTCAACGTGGTAGACGTCGCGGCAGCCGATCCGGTGAGCCTGGTAGCCTATGACAAGGTCCTGATCACCGTCTCCGCCCTGCGTAAATTCGAGGAGAAGCTGGCATGAACCAGGAACGCGTATTCAAGGTTCTGCTTGGACCGCACGTGACCGAAAAGGCCGCGATGGCCGCCGAGCGCAACCAGTACGTCTTCAAGGTAGCGAGTGACGCTACCAAGCCCGAGATCAAGAAAGCCGTCGAAGCACTGTTCGGCAAGAAGGTCGGCAGCGTTCAGACTCTGAACGTCAAGGGCAAGACCAAGCGTACTGCTCATGGCGTTGGCCTGCGTAAGGGTTACCGCAAAGCGTATGTGACCCTGGCTGCGGGTGAAACGCTCGAAGACTTCTCTGGCGCCGAATAAGGGCAGGAGTACGGATAATGGCAATCGTCAAGACCAAACCCACATCCGCCGGTCGTCGCCACGTCGTCAAGATCGTTGGTGAGGAACTGTACAAGGGCCGCGCTTACGCGCCGCTTTTGGAAAAACAGTCCAAGTCCGGTGGCCGTAACAACTACGGTCGCATCACCACCCGCCACGTGGGCGGTGGTCACCGTCAGCACTACCGTCTGATCGACTTCAAGCGCACCAAGGATGGCATTCCGGCTACCGTTGAGCGCCTCGAGCACGATCCGAACCGCAGTGCCCACATTGCGCTGTTGAAGTACGCCGATGGCGAACGTCGTTACATCATCGCACCGAAAGGTGTCAGCGCGGGTGACGTGCTGGAATCCGGTGTCAACGCCGCCATCAAGAAAGGCAATGCCTTGCCGCTGCGCAACATTCCGCTGGGTTCGACCGTTCATGCGATCGAGCTGAAGCCGGGTAAAGGCGCGCAGATTGCTCGCAGTGCCGGTACTAGCGCACAGCTGGTTGCGCGTGAAGGCAACTACGCCACCTTGCGTCTTCGCTCTGGCGAAATGCGCAAGATCCTGGCCGAGTGCCGCGCGACCCTGGGCGAAGTGAGCAACTCCGAGCACAGCCTGCGTCAACTTGGCAAGGCCGGTGCGAAGCGCTGGAGAGGCGTGCGCCCGACTGTTCGCGGTGTCGCGATGAACCCTGTCGATCACCCGCACGGTGGTGGTGAAGGCCGCACCAGCGGTGGCCGTCACCCGGTATCCCCGTGGGGTATGCCGACCAAGGGTCACAAGACGCGTAAGAACAAGCGCACCGACAAGCTGATTATCCGTCGCCGTAACAAGACGCGTTAATCGAAATTGCCAAGACATTAAGAGGTAACGGCTGTGCCACGTTCACTAAAGAAAGGTCCCTTCATTGACCTTCATCTTTTGAAGAAGGTAGAGGCTGCAGTGGAAAAGAACGACCGCAAACCGATCAAGACCTGGTCGCGTCGTTCGATGATCCTGCCCAACATGGTAGGTCTGACCATCGCAGTCCATAACGGACGCCAGCATGTCCCGGTGCACGTCTCCGAGGAAATGGTGGGTCATAAACTGGGCGAATTCGCTGCCACTCGCACGTATCGCGGGCATGTGGCGGACAAGAAAGCCAAACGGTAAGCCAGAGAGGATTGAGAGATGGAAGTCACAGCTAAGCTGCGTGGCGCTCGTTTATCCGCCCAGAAGGCCCGTTTGGTGGCTGACCAGGTGCGCGGTAAACCGGTCGCCGAAGCTATTGACCTGCTGACCTTCTCACCGAAGAAGGCTGCCAAACTGGTCAAGAAAACGCTTCAGTCCGCCATCGCGAATGCGGAAGAAAATAACGGCATGGACATCGACGAGCTGCGTGTCTCGACCATCTGCGTCGATGAGGGCATGACGCTCAAGCGTATCAAGCCGCGCGCCAAGGGCCGCGCAGATCGTATCTTGAAGCGCACCTGCCACATCACCGTCAAGGTAGCCGAGAAGTAGGAGTCGACCAGATGGGTCAGAAAGTCAATCCAATAGGCATTCGACTGGGCATTGTCAAAGACCATGCTTCTGTCTGGTATGCCGAGCGCGGCGCTTACGCCGACAAGCTCAACAACGATCTCGCAGTGCGCAGCTTCCTGGAAGAGCGTCTGAAAAATGCCTCCGTGAGCCATATTCACATCGAGCGCCCTGCGAACAATGCCCGCATCACCATTCATACTGCCCGTCCGGGTATCGTGATTGGTAAAAAAGGTGAAGATGTCGACCGTCTGCGTCGCGACCTCACCGAGATGATGGGCGTTCCGGTTCACGTGAACATCGAAGAAGTTCGCAAACCGGAACTCGACGCCAAGCTGGTTGCCGCCAACGTTGCGGGTCAGCTGGAGCGTCGCGTGATGTTCCGTCGTGCGATGAAGCGCGCGGTACAAAACGCAATGCGTTTGGGCGCTGGTGGCATCAAGATCCAGCTGTCCGGTCGTCTGGGTGGCGCCGAAATCGCCCGTACCGAATGGTACCGTGAAGGTCGCGTTCCGCTGCACACCCTGCGTGCGGACATTGACTACGCCACCTTCGAAGCTCACACCACCTACGGCGTCATCGGCGTCAAAGTGTGGATCTTCAAGGGCGAAATCCTCGGCGGTATCGAGGAAGTACGTGCCAAGGCGAAGCAACAACAGCCTGCCGGCAACGCGCCCAAGAAGAAAGGTTCCAGGTAAGGGGAGAGCGAGTCGATGTTACAGCCCAAGCGTATGAAATTCCGTAAGATGCAGAAAGGCCGCAACCGTGGTCTGGCGCATCGCGGAAGCAAGATCAGCTTCGGGGAGTACGGCCTGAAAGCTACCGGTCGCGGCCGCATCACGGCCCGTCAGATCGAAGCCGGCCGTCGTGCGATCACACGTCACGTCAAGCGTGGCGGTAAGATCTGGATCCGCGTATTCCCGGACAAGCCGATCTCCAAGAAGCCACTCGAAGTTCGTATGGGTAAAGGTAAGGGTTCCGTTGAGTACTGGGTAGCCCAGATCCAGCCGGGTCGGGTCCTGTATGAAATTGAAGGCGTATCCGAAGAGCTGGCCCGTGAAGCATTTGACCTGGCCGCCCAGAAGATGCCCTTGTCCACCACCTTTGCAAAACGGACGGTGATGTGATGAAAGCCCAAGAAATTCGTGAAAAGTCCGCAGGAGAGCTCCAAGAGCAGCTCCTCGAGCTCCTCCGCGAGCAGTTTAACCTGCGCATGCAGAAGGCCTCCGGCCAACTGAGCCAGACTCATCTGCTCAAGCAGGTCCGTCGGGATATCGCCCGCGTGAAGACTTTGCTCAACGAGAAGGCAGGTGATTGAGATGGCCGAAGAGAAAAAAGCACGTACGCTTACCGGTAAGGTGGTGAGCGACAAGATGGAGAAATCCATCGTCGTCATGATCGAGCGTCGTGAGCGTCACCCGATCTACGGAAAATACGTTAAGCGCTCCACCAAGCTGCACGCCCATGATGAGGCGAACCAGGCGAAGGCAGGCGACACGGTTTCCATTCAGGAGTGCCGTCCGCTTTCCAAGAAGAAAGCCTGGACGCTGGTCGAGGTGGTCGAGCAGGCCAAGGGTTAAACCCTGGGTCTTCCAACCAGTGCAGTCAGATTAGGTTTGGAGAAAACCGATGATTCAGACTCAGACAATGCTGGATGTCGCCGACAACAGCGGAGCGCGCCGGGTGCAGTGCATCAAGGTGCTGGGCGGTTCACACCGTCGCTACGCTCGCGTAGGTGATGTCATCAAGGTAACGGTGAAAGAAGCCATTCCGCGGGGCAAGGTCAAAAAAGGCCAGGTCCTGAAAGCGGTGGTCGTTCGCACCCGTAGCGGTGTCCGTCGTAACGACGGGTCGCTTATTCGTTTCGATGGAAATGCGGCGGTTTTGTTGAACAACACCAACGAACAGCCGATCGGCACCCGTATTTTCGGTCCGGTCACTCGTGAGCTGCGTAACGAGCGGTTCATGAAGATCATTTCCTTAGCGCCTGAAGTGCTGTAAGGAGCGAGGCGAATATGCAAAAGATCAAACGTGACGATGAAGTCATCGTCATCGCCGGGAAGGATAAAGGCAAGCGTGGCACTGTTAAGCGGGTAATGGAAAACCGCTTCGTGGTGTCCGGTGTGAATATGATCAAGCGTCACACCAAAGCCAATCCCATGGCGGGAAATCAGGGCGGTATCGTCGAGCGTGAGGCTCCGATTCACGCGTCCAACGTAGCCATCTTCAATTCGGAGACCGGTAAGGCGGATCGCGTCGGCTTCCAGGTGAAGGAAGACGGTACCAAGGTACGTATCTACAAGTCGACGCAGACGCAGATCGACGCCTAACGCGAGTCGGGTAGCACAATGGCGAACTTGAAAGAACGTTATCAAAACGAGGTGGTGGCTCAACTCAAAGAGCAGTTTAGCTACGCCAACGTAATGCAGGTACCCCGGATCACGAAAGTGACTCTGAACATGGGTATCGGCGAGGCGGTCAGCGATAAAAAGCTGATCGACAATGCCGTCGGCGATCTGGAGAAGCTCTCTGGTCAAAAGCCGCTGGTGACCAAGGCACGTAAGTCCATCGCGGGCTTCAAGGTGCGCGAAGGCTGGCCAATCGGTATCAAGGTAACGCTGCGCGCAGAGCGCATGTGGGACTTTTTGGACCGTCTGGTGAACATCGCGATTCCTCGCGTGCGTGACTTCCGTGGTCTCAACCCGAAGTCCTTCGACGGTCGTGGCAACTACTCCATGGGTGTGCGTGAGCAGATCATCTTCCCGGAGATCGAGTATGATAAGATCGATCGTATCCGCGGGTTGGACGTCACCATCACCACTACCGCCAACACCGACGAGGAAGGCCGTGCGCTCTTGAGCGCGCTGAACTTCCCGTTCAAGAAATAAGGGTGGGATCATGGCTAAGAAAAGCATGGTAGAGCGTGAACAAAAGCGTGCAGAGCTGGTCGAGAAGTACGCGGCCAAACGCGCTGAGCTCAAGAAGATCATCTCGGACGTGAACACGACCGATGAAGACCGCTTCGAGGCGACGCTGAAACTGCAGCAACTGCCGCGTGACTCGAGCCCGGTGCGTCGGACTAACCGCTGCCGCATCACTGGCCGTCCGCACGGTTTTTACAACAAGTTCGGCCTTGGCCGTAACAAGCTGCGTGAAGCCGCCATGCGTGGCGACGTCCCTGGACTCAAGAAGTCCAGCTGGTAACGCCACGTAGATTCATCAGGAGCGCACATTAAATGAGCATGCAAGATACTCTGGCGGATATGTTTACCCGTATCCGTAATGCGCAGATGGCCACCAAGGAGACGGCAGTCATGCCGTCTTCCAAGTTGAAAGTGGAAGTGGCCCGCGTGCTAAAGGAAGAAGGCTACATCGCCGACTTCACGGTTGCTGAAGGCGTCAAGCCCGAGCTCACCGTTACCCTGAAATACTTCGAGGGTAAGCCGGTCATCGAGCACATTCAGCGGGTTTCCAAGCCGTCTCTGCGTCAATACAAGGGTAAGAGCAATCTGCCCAAGGTCGCCGATGGTCTGGGTATCGCGATTGTCACCACCTCCAATGGTGTCATGACCGATCGTGCCGCGCGCCAGGCTGGCGTCGGTGGCGAAGTCATCTGCACCGTATTCTAGGAGGCTGGAATGTCCCGCATAGCGAAATATCCGGTTAAAGTGCCTGCCGGCGTTGACGTTAAAATCAACGACGATCAGCTGACCGCCAAAGGCGGTTTGGGCACGCTGTCCATGCCGATTCACCAGGACGTGGTGGTCGGTCAGGAAGACGGCCAGCTGACCTTCGCCCCGAGCGAATCTGCCAAGAGCTGGGCAATGGCCGGTACTACCCGCGCCCTGGTTCAGAACCTGGTCACGGGCGTATCCGAGGGTTTCACACGAACTCTCGAAATTGTTGGCGTCGGTTATCGCGCGCAAGCGAAAGGCCAGACGCTCAATCTTTCACTGGGCTTCTCGCACCCGGTCGACTACGAACTGCCTGAAGGTGTCACAGCGGAAACGCCGAAAAACACCACCATCGTGCTGAAAAGCGCGGACAAGCAGAAGCTCGGTCAGTGCGCCGCGGAAATCCGCGCCTTCCGTCCGCCCGAGCCGTACAAAGGCAAGGGTGTTCGTTATGGCGACGAGCAGGTCCGCCGTAAAGAAGCCAAGAAGAAGTAAGGCAGGGTTATGAACGCGAAGAAAGAATCTCGTCTCCGTCGTGCCCGCCGCGCTCGCGCCAAGATCCGCGAGCTGGGCGTGTATCGCCTGTGCGTCAACCGTACCCCGCGTCACATCTATGCGCAGATTATCTCGCCGGATGGTGGCAAAGTGTTGGCCAGCGCTTCCACGCTGGACAAGGCTCTGCGCGAGGGTGCGACCGGTAACTCGGACGCCGCCTCCAAGGTGGGCGCTCTGATCGCCGAACGCGCTAAAGAAGCAGGCATCACCCAGGTGGCCTTCGATCGTGCTGGCTTTAAATATCACGGTCGCGTCAAGGCTCTGGCCGACGCCGCTCGTGAAGGCGGCCTGGAATTCTAAAGGGTTTTTACGATGGCGAAGAACGAACAGCAAAGCGGTGATCTGCAAGAGAAATTGGTGCAGGTCAACCGCGTCGCCAAGGTGGTCAAGGGTGGTCGTATTTTCGGCTTCACCGCGCTGACCGTCGTTGGTGATGGTAAAGGTCGTGTCGGTTTTGGTCGTGGCAAGGCGCGTGAAGTGCCGGTCGCGATTCAAAAAGCGATGGACCAGGCGCGTCGCAACATGGTCAAGGTCAACCTGGCAGGCCAAACGCTGCAGTACCCGGTCAAGGCCCGTCACGGCGCCTCCAAGGTGTACATGCAGCCGGCTTCCGAAGGTACCGGCATCATCGCCGGTGGCGCCATGCGCTCCGTACTGGAGCTTGCCGGTGTCCACGACGTACTGGCCAAGTGCTACGGTTCCACCAACCCGGTAAACGTGGTGCGTGCGACCGTCAATGGTCTCGCCTCCATGCAATCACCGGACGACGTGGCCGCCAAGCGCGGTCTGTCTGTCGAAGCGATTACGGGGTAAGACACCATGGCAGCTTTGATCAAGGTTACCCAGGTCCGCAGCACCATCGGCGTTTTGCCCAAGCATAAGGCGACCATGAAAGGTCTGGGCCTGCGTCGCATCGGTCATACGGTTGAACTGGAAGACACCCCGGCCGTACGCGGCATGATCCACAAGGTGACCTACCTTGTGCGCGTTGAGGGAGAGTAATCCATGAAACTTAATACCTTAAGCCCGGCTCCGGGCTCCAAACACGCTGAAAAGCGCGTGGGTCGTGGTATCGGTTCCGGTCTGGGCAAGACCGGTGGCCGTGGCCACAAGGGTCAGAAATCGCGCAGTGGCGGTAGCGTCAAGCCCGGTTTCGAAGGCGGTCAGATGCCGCTGCAGCGCCGTCTGCCGAAGTTCGGCTTTACGTCGGCGAAGTCGCTGGTCTCTGAAGAAGTACGCCTGGCCGAGCTTGCCAAGGTCGCGGGTGACGAAGTCACCCTCGAGACTTTGAAAGAGGCCAACGTGCTGAAGGACTCGACGCAGTTTGCGAAGATCATCCTTTCCGGCGATTTGAACAAGGCGGTTACCGTTCGCGGTCTCAAGGTCACCAAAGGTGCCCGTGACGCGATCGCAGCCGCTGGCGGCAAGGTAGAGGACTAAATGGCCAAGTCAGGAAACATGCCGGCGACGGGCAGCGGTCTGAGTGAACTGTGGGCGCGTTTGCGCTTCGTGCTCCTCGCCATCGTGGTGTACCGTATCGGTGCCCATATCCCCGTTCCCGGTATCAATCCTGACCAGCTTGCTGCCTTGTTTAGGGAGCAGCAGGGCACCATCCTGGGCATGTTCAACATGTTCTCGGGTGGTGCGCTGGAGCGCATGAGTGTTCTCGCCTTGGGCATCATGCCCTACATCTCGGCGTCGATCATCATGCAGCTCATGACCGCGGTCTCGCCTCAGCTTGAGCAGCTCAAGAAAGAGGGCGAGTCCGGCCGCCGAAAGATCAGTCAGTACACCCGCTACGGCACGGTGATACTGGCGTTTATCCAGGCCACCGGCATGTCCGTGGGCCTGGCTAGCCAAGGCATCGCTTACAGCGCTGACTTTAGCTTCTACTTCACCGCCGTGGTGACCTTCGTCTCCGGTGCGGTGTTTATGATGTGGCTAGGTGAGCAGATCACCGAGAAGGGGATCGGCAACGGTATTTCGCTGCTGATCTTCGCCGGGATCGTCGCCGGGCTACCCAGCGCCGTGGGCCAGGCTTTCGAGCTTGCCCGCAACGAAGGGGCCTGGAATGTTCTTCCGCTGTTAGCGCTGTCAGTGCTAGGGATCGCCACCGTGGCGTTCGTGGTATTCATCGAGCGCGGCCAACGCCGGCTCAAGGTGAACTATCCGCGGCGTCAGGTCGGTAACAAGATGTATGCGGGTCAAAGCAGCTATCTGCCCCTGAAGGTGAACATGGCCGGGGTTATCCCGGCGATCTTCGCCTCCAGTATCCTCCTCTTTCCGGCGTCGATCGGTCAGTGGGTGGGTGCCGGTGAAGGGATGGAGTGGCTGCAGCGAGCCTCGCAGGCGCTCGGCCCCGGCCAGCCGCTCTACATCTTGCTTTTTGCGGCGGCAGTGGTATTCTTCTGCTTCTTTTACACAGCGCTGGTCTTCAACCCCAAGGATGTGGCTGACAATTTGAAAAAGTCAGGCGCGTTTTTGCCGGGTATTCGCCCCGGCGAGCAGACCGCTCGCTATATCGACAAGGTGATGACACGTCTCACGTTGTTCGGTGCCCTGTATATCACTGCAGTTTCCCTGATGCCCCAGTTCCTGATCGTTGCATGGAACGTCCCGTTCTTCTTTGGCGGCACGTCTCTATTGATCGTGGTAGTGGTCATCATGGACTTCATGGCCCAGGTGCAGTCGCATCTCATGTCGCATCAATATGACTCGGTGATGAAGAAGTCCAACCTGAAAGGCTACGGTAGCGGCGGTATAGCGCGTTAAGCGCTCCCTCCCAGTGCTCTGGCCGATACGTGTGTTGGTCAGGCGCCGGGCGTGCCGCGAGCCGTTTTTGGAGAAAGAACGATGAAAGTTCGAGCTTCCGTAAAGAAGATGTGCCGTAACTGCAAAATCATTCGTCGCAATGGCGCCGTGCGCGTTATTTGCACCGAACCGCGGCATAAGCAGCGTCAGGGCTAAAACCCCGCGCTGTATTAAAGCGGGCGCCGGCATACCCCTTGCCTTCGGGCAATGAAAGGGGTATGCTGTTGCGCCTTTTAAAGATGAACAAACGAGCAAGCCGCTCAAATTTCGGAGTAAGCTGATGGCCCGTATTGCAGGCGTCAATATCCCGGACAACAAGCATGCGGCGATCTCGCTGACCTATATCTTCGGGATTGGCCGTACCCGCGCCGCTCACATCTGTGACGCTGCCGGCATCGCCCATAATGCCAAGATCCAGGACCTGTCTGCTGAAGAAGTCGACACCCTGCGTTCTGAAGTTGGCAAATACACCGTAGAAGGCGACCTTCGTCGTGATGTCACGCTTAACATCAAGCGTCTCATGGACCTGGGTTGCTACCGTGGTCTGCGTCATCGTCGTAGTCTTCCGCTGCGTGGTCAGCGGACCAAGACTAATGCGCGTACCCGTAAGGGCCCGCGTAAGCCGATCCGCAAATAACACGCAGGCTCTCTCATAGAGAGTCGGCGTTAAGACAGGAATAGACATCAACATGGCTAACCCGCGTAGTAACCGTAAAAAGGTTAAAAAGCAGGTAGTGGATGCGGTTGCGCATATCCACGCTTCTTTTAACAACACGATCGTGACGATCACAGACCGCCAGGGCAATGCTCTTTCCTGGGCAACTGCCGGTGGTTCGGGTTTTCGTGGTTCTCGCAAGAGCACCCCGTTCGCTGCTCAAGTGGCAAGTGAACGTGCAGCGACTGCTGCAGCCGAGTATGGTGTGAAAAACGTAGACGTGCTGGTCAAGGGCCCCGGTCCCGGCCGTGAATCCGCCGTGCGTGCACTCAACGCCGCCGGCTTCCGCGTGCAAAGCATCGTAGACGCGACGCCCATTCCCCATAATGGCTGCCGTCCGCCTAAGAAACGCCGCGTTTAAGGAGAAAGATTCATGGCTCGTTATATTGGACCGAAATGCAAACTTTCTCGTCGTGAAGGTACCGACCTCTTCCTGAAGAGCGGCGTTACCCCTTTCGAGAAAAAGTGTAAATCCGAGCAGATCCCGGGTGTACACGGCCAGCGTCGTCAGCGTCTTTCCGACTACGGCTTGCAGCTTCGCGAGAAGCAGAAAGTACGCCGTATGTATGGCGTACTCGAGAAGCAGTTCCGCAACTACTACAAGGAAGCCGCTCGCCTGAAAGGCGCGACCGGTGAAGTCCTTCTGCAGTTGCTCGAATCCCGACTGGACAACGTCGTCTACCGCATGGGCTTTGGCTCGACTCGCTCTGAAGCGCGTCAGCTCGTTAGCCACAAGGCGATCGCCGTTAACGGTCGTAGCGTCAACGTGGCTTCCTACAAAGTGAAGCCGGGTGACGTCATCACCGTCCGTGAAAAGGCGAAGAACCAGGCCCGTATTCAAAACGCGTTGACCATTGCGGCCAACCGTGGCGACATCGCCTGGATCGACATCGACGCCAAGAAGATGGAAGGCACTTTCAAGGCTCTGCCTGAACGCGGTGACCTGACTGCCGACATCAACGAAAACCTGATCGTCGAGCTGTACTCCAAGTAAGCCGTTTGCTTGGCAAATCTGCTTCTTGAAGCCCGGGCGCGGCGTTTCACGCCTCGCCCGGATGCTCTTGAGTACACGCTCTAGAGTACTCAGTATCCGTTTGGCAGCCTGAAAGGTGTTCATATGCAGCGTTCAGTGACAGAGTTTCTTCGCCCGCGCGATATCAAGGTCGAAGAAATCAGCGCACATCATGCCAGGATCGTTCTCGAACCGTTCGAGCGCGGCTTTGGCCACACCCTGGGGAATGCACTGCGTCGCATTCTGCTTTCGTCCATGCCCGGCGCCGCCGTGGTAGAGGCCGAGATCGCAGGTGTCGAGCACGAATACAGTGCCCTCGAAGGGGTGCAGGAAGATGTCATTGAGATCCTCCTGAACTTGAAAGATGTTGCGATCAAGATGCACAGCCGCGATGAGGCGGTGCTCTCGCTGAACAAGCAGGGCCCGGCCGTCGTCACCGCTGGCGACATTGCGCTTGATCATAGCGTCGAAATCGTCAACCCGGATCACGTCATTGCTCACGTCAATGAAGGTGCCGAGCTGAAAATTCAGCTCAAGGTGGCGCTGGGTCGTGGTTACGAACCGGCTGACGCTCGTGGCTCCGATGAAGAGACCCGCGCGATCGGTCGCCTGCAGCTGGATGCCACCTTCAGCCCTGTCCGCCGCGTTTCCTACTCGGTCGAAGCCGCTCGTGTCGAGCAGCGTACCGACCTCGATAAGCTGATTATCGATCTGGAAACCGACGGTACTCTGGATCCGGAAGAGGCTATCCGCCGCAGTGCGACCATCCTGCAAGAGCAGCTGGCCGCCTTCGTCGACCTGGAAGCCGATAAGGAACAGGAAGTCGAAGAGGAAGAGGATCACATCGATCCGATCCTGTTGCGCCCCGTAGACGATCTCGAGTTGACCGTTCGCAGCGCGAACTGCCTGAAAGCCGAGAATATTTACTACATCGGTGATCTGATCCAGCGCACGGAAGTGGAGCTGTTGAAGACCCCGAACCTCGGTAAGAAGTCCTTGAACGAAATCAAGGATGTTTTGGCAGCGCGCGGTCTTTCCCTTGGCATGCGGCTGGAGAACTGGCCACCCGCGAGTCTGAAGGACGACAAGGCCTCCGCGTAAGCGTCGACTTGAGTCCCAGTTTGGTAAGGAATCACAACCATGCGTCATCGTAAGAGTGGTCGTCAATTAAACCGCAATAGCTCGCACCGCCATGCCATGTTCAAGAACATGTCCGTGTCGCTGGTCGAGCACGAAGTAATCAAGACAACCCTGCCCAAGGCCAAAGAGCTGCGTCGCGTCATCGAGCCGCTGATCACTCTGGCCAAGCAGGACAGCGTCGCGAACCGTCGTCTGGCGTTTGCCCGCACCCGTTCCAAGGACGCGGTCGGCAAACTGTTCAACGAACTGGGTCCGCGTTACGCCGAGCGTCCGGGTGGCTACATCCGTATTCTCAAGTGTGGCTTCCGTCCCGGTGACAACGCGCCCATGGCGTACGTCGAACTGGTCGACCGCCCGGCAATCGAAGACGCCGCCGCGGAAGAGTAAGACGCGCCACCAAGGCCACGCCGCGTTTGAGACCGGTGTTCGAATCACGTATTCGTAGCACGGGCTTTCAAGACACAGCGAAAACCGACCCTCCGGGGTCGGTTTTTTTTATGTCTGCACCAGAGGAAATGCGTTTTTCCGGTTTTAGAAGGCGTTTACTGCGGCCCCCGACGTGCTAACCTGAGCGCCTGGGGCGAAGCCCGCGTAGGGCGGTTTCTGGACAACTCAAGGCGATTGAAAGGGGCAAGTATGGCAGCGAGGGACGTGACTTCACACACCGCCCTGCGGTGGTGGCTTGTGTGCGCCGTGACCATCATGGTGCTGGTACTGGGAAACAGTGCACAGGCTGACGGCAACCCGCGCTACGCGGGCATCGTGGTCGATCTGGAAAATGGCGAAGTGCTCTACTCGGAAAATGCCGATGCCCCGCGCTATCCCGCCTCGCTCACCAAGATGATGACCATCTATCTGGCGTTGGAAGCGGTCGAGCGGGGTGAGTTGAGCTTCAACCAGCCGCTGGCGGTGTCCGCGCAGGCTTCCGCCATGCCCGCGACCAAGCTTTGGCTCTCGGCGGGCAGCACCATCGATCTGGACACGGCCATTCGTGCATTGACCGTGCGCTCGGCCAATGACGTGGCCGTGGTGGTGGCCGAGGCGCTCGGTGGCAGCGAGCAGCGCTTTGCCAGCCTCATGACGGCCAAGGCGCGCGAGCTTGGCATGAACAATACCACCTTTCGTAACGCCTCGGGCTTGCCGGATAGTGGTCAGATCACGACTGCTCGCGACATGCTGATCCTTTCGACCCGCGTGATGCAGGACTTCCCCCAGTATTATCACTATTTCGGCCTGCAGGAGTTCAGCTACAAGGGCACGCGTCATACCAGCCATAACCGGCTGGTGCGCGACTATCCCGGCGCCGACGGGCTGAAAACCGGCTTCATTCGCGCCTCCGGCTTCAATGTGGCGACCACCGCGGTGCACGACGGCCGTCGCATGATCGCGGTCGTGATGGGCGGTTTCAGCTCCTCGTCTCGCGATGCCCACATGGCGGATCTGCTCGATCGCAGCTTCGCCCGCGCCAGGCTGCGCGACAACACCAGCTGGATGGCCGATACCAATTTCTCGCGGGAGTTCATGTCCTTTGGCCGGGCACCGGTACCCTTGAGTTCCCCGCCGCCAAGCACGCCGCCCTCGCCAATTCTGGCCAACATCGATACCACCACGATGTCACCCTCGGCTACCGCTGGGGCCAATATGGCGCCCACCGCGGCACCGGTGGCCCAGCCCGCGCGCCCCTCGCCGGAGGCCGCACCGCGCGACCCGCTACGCGCGCTGATCAACGAGCAGCAGGGCATTAGCGCTCCGGCACTGGCCGTGGCGGGAAGTGGCGGCTGGGGTATCCAGGTCGGCGCGTTCAGTCAGGCAAGCCATGCCGAGCAGCTCGCCCGTCAAGCCGCCCAGCATCTGCCCAATAACGTCGGCGGGCGCGTGGCGGTGGACACCATTGATGGCCAGACACCGGTGTTTCGCGCTCGCGTGGTAGCGCTCGACGAAGCGCGCGCCATCGCTGCCTGTCAGACGCTTCACGCCCGCGGTATGGACTGCATGGTGGTCAACGCAAGCCTTTAGCGTGGTCAGAAACGTGGCCCCGCCGGCGGATCGTCGGCGGGGCTTTTTTTATGGGCGTGGCCACGGTCGCTGCCCAATGGAGGAGAAGCGGTCGTGTCGACGTCGCTAAAGGGAATCCTGAGCATGTGTCTCGGGGTGCTGTTTCTGGCACTCGGCGACGCCATCTCGAAATGGCTGGGCGAAACCCACTCGCCGGTTCAAATCACCTTCTTTCGCAGCCTGGTGTCGCTGCCGCTGATCGCACTGCTCGCCCACTTCGCCGGCGGGCTAAGAAAGCTCGCCACGCGTCGCCCGGGCGTACATTTACTTCGTGGGTTGATTCATACCGCCACCATGACCTGCTTCATCATTGGCCTGATTCTCATGCCGCTGGCCGAAGCCACGGCGATCGCCTTTGTCGCACCGCTGTTCGTCACGCTCTTGTCGGTGCCGCTGTTGGGTGAGCGCATCGACCGCCCGGTCTTGGCCGCTTCGCTGCTGGGCTTTGCCGGCGTGCTGGTCGTGGTGCGTCCTGGCGGCGACGCCTTTCACATCGGCGCGCTGGTATTGATCGGTGCCGCGCTGTTCTACGCCCTGACGATGATTACCGCCCGGCGCTACGGTTCGCGAGAGTCCTTTTGGGCGCTGGTGTTCTACATGACCCTGGTACCCATGCTACTCACTGGCGCCATGGTGCCGTTTGTCTGGACGACGCCGGAACCGATTCACTGGCTGGGCTTTTTGGCCTCTGGCCTACTGGGGGTCGCGGCGACCGCATTCATTACGCTGGCGTTTCGCCATGCGCCGGCTGCGATTGCTGCCCCCTTCGACTATACGGCGCTTTTATGGGCAGTGCTGCTGGGATGGTGGTTCTGGGGCGAGCTTCCGGATCGCTGGGTATGGATCGGCAGCGCGCTGATCATGGCAAGCGGGCTCTGGATCGCTTATCACGACCGCCGCACTACGCTCAAGCGCCGCCCGACGGCGTAAGCCCACTCGTGTAACGGGGGACCGTTCGCTCAGAAACACGTGCCAGGCGATGTGGATGAGCGTTTAGTCGAAGGCGTAAACGTCCATCGCCAGCACGCCGTGCTCGACGCTGTGGTGAAGCTGCCTGGCATCGCCGCCGGCACCCATGGCCACCAGCAAGGGTAAAAAATGCTCTGGCGTGGGGTGATTGCGCTGCGCTTGCGGGGCGCTCTGCCACGCCAGCAATGCGTCGCGATTGTTCGTTTCGAACTGCGTGTTCACCCAGTCGGAAAACTCGCCGACCCACGGCGGCATCCGGCTGCCCATCGCCATGGTTTCGTACAGGTTATGCGTCAGGCTGCCCGAGCCCATGATCAGCACGCCCTCTTCGCGCAGGGGAGCGAGCTGTTCCCCCAGCGCTTTGAGCTTTTCGCTCGACCAGCGAAGCGGTAGCGACAGCGAAACGACCGGAACGTCGGCATTTGGAAACATCAGCGACAGCGGCACCCAGGCGCCGTGGTCGAAGCCACGATCGACGACAGTGGCGCCCAATAGGTCACCCAGCCGCCTGGCCAGTACGGGCTCGCCCGGGGCGGGGTACTGGCAATCGAATAGCTCGCGGGGGAAGCCGCCAAAGTCATGAAGGGTTTCCGGCCACGCACTCTGGCTGACCTTGAGCGTTAAACTCTCCCAGTGGGCGGAGATGACGATGACCGCTTTGGGGGTCAGGGTTTGCCCCAGCTCGCGCAGAAAACGGTGGGCGGGCGTGGCGTTAAGCGCAAGCATCGGGGAGCCGTGGGAAACAAACAGGCTGGGTAGCATGATCGATCTCCTTCAAAAGGCCCCATCAACCGGGGCCTGGCATGGCGTCGTAACGTGATTAGCGAGAGCGGTCGGTCAGGCTGAAACGTCCACCCCCCAGCCCTGCCTGTACCAGCAGCGCGAGTGCCCAGAAGACCGGGAACTCCCAGCCGCCGCCAGCGTTGGAGAACATCCAGCCGTTACCCAGGTGAACCGAGGCCGCCCCCAGCAGCAGCGGAATCATTGCCAGGCTCACCCAGCGGGTATAAACACCGAGGATCAGCGCCAGGCCGCCCCCGATTTCACCGGCGATGGTCAGGTAAGCCAGAAAACCGGGTAGCCCCAATGATTCGAAGTAGGCCACCGTGCCGGGCAGGGTGAATACCAGCACTTTCAAAAGGCCATGGGCCAGCGCCATGACGCCGAGCGCTACGCGCAGCAGCGTCGTGGCGTAGGGTTGGAAAACGTAGGGTTGGAAGGCGTTGGTGGATGTCGGTTGCGCGGTGTTCATGAGGGGGTCTCCAAAGGGGCAGAACGTTGCCGATGGAGAGACTTTAGCGCGGCCGGAGTCGAAGATAATCTGCGCTTTTTCCACTTCACTGTTGCGTCAGGCGCGATAGTCCCATGGCCTCTTCCCAGCAGGGTGGATTACCCCAGGCCTGCTGCAGCCGGTCGATGAAGCGCTCGACCTTGGCCGGCAGGTAGCGCCTGGCCATATAGAGCGCGTGAATATCGAGCATGACCGGCGGTTGGTCGGTCAGAAGCGGCACCAGCCGGCCCGTCAGAATGCTCTCGGTGACCAGAAAGCTTGGCTGCTGAGCGATACCGAGCCCGGCCTCTGCCATGTGGGTCAGGACGTCGCCATTGTTGCTTTCAAGCGGGCCCTGCGGGGTCAGCGTGGTCGCGTTACCCAGCACCCAGTCGGCGCTGGCCTGGCCGCTGCGGTATCGAAGGCAGCGGTGGTCGGCCAGCGCCGCTAGCGTAGTGGGCGTACCCATCCTTGCAAGATAGTCCGGCGAGGCGCAAAACAGCATCCGACACCGGGTGAGGCGCCGCGCGATCAGGCTGGAGTCCGCCAGCTGGCCGATACGGATCGCCACGTCATACCCCTCTTCGATGAGATCCACCCGGCGGTCGTTGAGATCCAGACGCACCTCGAGTTCGGGATGCTCGGTCATGAACTCCGCCACCAGCGGTGCCAGGTAGCGCACGCCGAAGCTCATCGGCGCGTTGATGCGCATTTCACCGCGTACCGCCTGGGTGGTGCTGCCCACGTCGCTGGCCGCGTCATCCAGCGCGCGCAGTATCGATTGGGCGTGGGCCAGGTAGCGCTCGCCTTCCGGCGTCAGGTGAATGCGGCGCGTGGTACGCTGCAAAAGTCGCGCGCCCAGCGTCTCTTCCAGCGCCATCACCTGGCGCGATAGCCTGGTACGGGAAAGATCCAGCGCTTCGGCGGCGCGGGTGTAGCTGCCAAGCTCCGCCACCTTCACAAAGGCGCTGATATGCTCGAGCTGATGCTTCACCGCTTGAACGCCTGCGCGGCACGGCAAGGGTCCGGTGTGCCGCAAATCGCGGAGATCACTGCCAGCCCGTTGGCGCCGGCGGCGAGCACGTCGTCAGCGTGTTCCGCCTTGAGCCCGCCGATCGCCACCGTTGGCAAGCGGCTGGCGCGGGCAAGCTCGGCCAAGCCCTTCAGGCCCAGCGGCGCGGCGTGATCGCTCTTGCTGGCGGTGGCAAACACGGGGCCGAGGCCAAAGTAGCTGAGCGCCTCGCGCGGCGCGCGCGCAAGCTCTGCGAGGGTGTTGATCGAAAGCCCGATGATCGCATCATCACCCAGCGCCTGGCGCGCCTCAAGCGCGGCGGCGTCGCTTTGGCCGACGTGCAGGCCGTCGGCGCCGCTTTCGAGCGCCACGGTGAGTCGATCATTGATGATCAACGGCACGCCGGTGCCGGTGAGCAGCGCCTTCAGGCGTTTGGCCTCGTCGACCATGGCGGCGTCACTGGCGTGCTTGTCGCGAAGCTGCACCACGCTCACTCCGCCGCGCACCGCGGCCTCGACGGTACGCTCGAGCCCGTAGTCGCGGCAAAGCACGGCGTCGGTCACCAGATAAAGCGAAAGATCGAGCGTCATGGTTGATCTCCTTCGCGGCCCTTGGACGTCACGCACGTCGATCCCGCCTGGGAGAGCGCCGCTGGCGTGAGCCGGTAGAGCGCATCGATCAGCTCGACCTGAAAGCTGCCCGGCCCCCGAGCGCGCTCGCCGGCGTCACGCCCGGCCTCGGCGAAGGCGGCCAGAGCCGCCGTGCTCGCCTCGAGCGCGGCGCTTGGGCTGGCCGCCACAAAGCCCGCCACGATGGCGCTAAGCCCGCAGCCAAGGGTGGTAACGCGCGGCATCAGGGCGTGTCCGCCATCGATATGAAGATGGCGCGTACCGTCGGTGACGACATCGCGCTCGCCGGTCATGGCGACCACGCAGCGCTGACGTTTGGCGAGCGCCATGGCGGCTGCCTCAACGTCGTGGGTCGTGGGGGCGGCGTCCACGCCGCGTCCCTGGCGTTCGAGCCCGGCAAGCGCCAATACTTCCGAGGCGTTGGCGCGAATCACCGTGGGCTCGAGTGCCAGTAACTGCTCGCAAAGCTCACGGCGGTAGGCGGTCGCGCCCACCGCCACCGGGTCCAGCACCCAAGGGATCGAGCGGCGTCTCGCCACGTCGGCGCAGGCCAGCATCGCTTTGGCCCAGCTCGGTGATATGGTGCCGATATTGATCGACAGCGCCCCGGCAAGTTCGGTGAACGCCGGCGCCTCTTCGATCGCGTGAAGCATCGCCGGCGACGCGCCGACGGCCAGCACCAGGTTCGCGCTGGAGTTCATGGCGACGAAATTGGTCATGCAGTGAACGAGCGGGGTGCTTTCGCGAAGCGCGCCAAGGTAGTGGCCAAGCGGGGGTAGGGTCATGACGTCCTCCCGGCGAGAGAGGTGGTGCGAACACCACGACTCCCTACGCCGGTACTATCCGGTTCAGGTTCAAAGGGTGCATCTCAGCCCAAACGGGCGCCCCTGTCGTGAGTGCTACTATCCGGATACGGCGGCGGCTTGTAAAGCCGTCGAGACTGATCCATCGAGCCTGGTCAAATCGACTAGTGTACCGCGTCCATGGCGTGCTGCTGGAGCGTGACCAGGGGAATGATATCGAGGGTTTTCTGGTTGGTGCCGGACAGAATCACCGGCGGCGCCAGGCCTACTTCCGACGCTTCCAGCCAGCGCTTGGCGCACAGACACCAGCGATCACCGGGGGCGAGCCCTGGAAAGCCGAACTCCGGGCGCGGCGTGACCAGGTCGTTACCCTGGGCCTGGGAAAAAGCGAGAAACTCTTCGGTGACGATGGCGCACACGGAGTGCACACCGGCATCGTCAGGGCCGACACGGCAAAAACCGTCGCGATAGAAACCGGTTTTAGGGCTGTGGCAGCAGGGCGTTAAAGGCTCACCTAAAACATTACGGTCACGAGACATGATGCCTCCGGAAGCCGGGGCTGGAATTAGTGGGCCACCGACCTCATTGTTAAGGTTGGATGTGGTTGATAGGGGTAAATGCGCGTCATACCTGTATCAAGTAGAGTACATCCTTGTACACGGCCTCGGTTTCGTCAAAGTTTATCGGCCTTAAAGGAGCATTTCATGAGTTTTCAAGGTGAGCAGCATCCCGGCGTGGTCGCCGCCCCGGCCAACACCCAGGGGTTTCGTTTGAATCACACCATGCTGCGCGTCAAGGACCCGGAAACGGCGCTGGCGTTTTACTCTCGCGTATTCGGCATGCGCGTGTTGCGCCGACTCGATTTCGAGGAGATGCAGTTTTCGCTCTATTTTCTCGCCAACGTCGAGCAGGGCGAGCCAATCCCGGAAGATACGCGCGAGCGCACTGCCTGGACCTTCGCGCAAAAGGGGCTTCTTGAGCTGACCCACAACTGGGGCACCGAGGAGCAGACGGATTTCGCCTACCACGACGGCAACGCCGAGCCCCAGGGCTTTGGCCATATCTGCTTTAGCGTGCCGGATCTCAACGCCGCCCAGGCCTGGTTCGACGTGTGTGAGGTGACCTTCGTCAAGCGCGCCGATCAGGGCAAAATGAAGGACGTGATCTTCGTCAAGGACCCGGACGGCTACTGGATCGAGGTGATCCAGGCCGACCTCATGGCCGGTATGGGCGACTAGGGTGGCGCACCTGCTGTTTCGCCTGCGCCACGTGACCGATGAAGAGGCGCTGGAAGTGCGAAGGCTGCTGGATGAGCGCGGCTTCGACGTTTATGAGACCCAGGCCGGCTTTTTCCGCCTTGGGGTCGATGCAATTTGGCTGCGCGACTCGAGCCAGCGCGAGGCCGCCGAGGCGGCGCTGGCCGAGTATCAGCAAGCGCGCCGGCAGCGCGAGCGCGCGGCGTTCGAGCAGGCCCGCGCTCGGGGCGAGGCGCCCACGCTCTGGCGGCGCTTTCTGGCCCACCCCATCCAGGTGGTGCTGACCATCGTCGCGGTGCTGCTGGTCGCGCTGCTGACCTTGCTGCCGTTTCTCGGGCTCAACGCGCTTTGAGCATTACGCCGCAGAGAGATGCCCGCGCTTGAGATAGAGCCGAACGCCGCGGGCGCCGGCCTCGAGCGTGGGCAGAGCGCCATAGGGGTAGCGACACCAGCTGCCCGTCGGGTACTCGGTCTCCCCGTCCCAAAGCGTCCCTTCCAGCACGAAAATCTCGAGCCCCTTGCTGAGCTGTGGGTAGCGGGCGACGACGCCCGCGCCCCACTTCTCCAGGCTTACGCGCTCCTGGCCATGGGTGTGCAGCATCTTGTAGGCCACGCCTTCGCGCTGGTCCGGCTGCCAGGGCAAGCGGTGGGCGGGCACCGCGATCTTGAGCGTATCGGTGTGCTCGAACTGGTGGAGCTTGACCAGAATCAGCGCGCCCTCTTCGCCGATTTGCGGCGCGTGGTCGGTACCGATCGGGTTGCGCAGGTAGCTGCCCGCCGGGTAGCGGCCGTGCTCGTCACCGAACACGCCCTCGAGTACCAGAATCTCCTCGCCGCCGCCGTGCACGTGGCGCTCGAACTGACTATGAGGCGCGTAGCGCACCAGACTCGTGGCCCGGGCGACCTCGTCGCCGATACGATCCAGCATCATGCGCTGTACCCCGGCGCTGGGGGAGTCGACCCACTCATACTCGCCGGGCGTCACGCTGGCAAACCGGGAAAAATCGGCGTTCAGGTGCATGGTTCCACTCATGTTCACTGGTAGGAGACGCCAAGTCTCCGCATCCGGCGGCCAAAATGCAACGCCGAAGCGCCAGCGCGTGGTTTACGGCGCCTCATTAAGCCGTTCGATCAGTGTGTAAGCGGCTTCGATACGTGCCTGAGTGGGGTAGTTACGGTTAGCCAGCAGCACCACGGCGATCCCCGCCTCGGGCACCAGTGCCACGTAGTTACCAAACCCGTTGGTTGCCCCGGTCTTGTTGAAAAATGCCGGGCTCTCGGCGGAGAGCACGGTCTCTTCCCGTTTCACCGGGTTCGCTTCGAGTACGACGTCCAGCGCGTTGCCCGCTTTTAACGCGTCAAGCGTCGTCGGATAGGCGTAGCGCTCCCAGCCAAGCCCCTGGGTCATTGCCCCCAGACTGACGTACCCTTCGCGAGTGGTGGCAAGCGCTTGCTGGAGCGCAGGCGCAAGCGCGCTGCTGTCCAGGTGCGCCTCCACAAAGCGCAGCACGTCGCTGGCGGTGGCCTTGAGCCCGTAGGCCTGGGCGTCCAGCACGCCAGGGCTGACCCGACGCGGCGTGTCGTCCGCCGAATAGCCCCAGGCGTAGTGTGCCCGCTCGCTTTCGGGCACATCGTAAAAGCTGTGTTCGAGTGCCAGCGGGGTAAAAACGTGATCGTTCATCGCCGCCTCGAACGTGTCGCCCAGGCGGCGGGCGACGACGACCCCCAGCAGGCCGATACTCGGGTTGGAGTAGAGGCGGTGAGTGCCCGGCGCGAAGGTCGGGGTCCATTGCCGGAAGTAGTCGAGCACGGCCGGCTCCTCGACCGTTTCCGGAACCTGAAGCGGCAGTCCGCCGGCGGTGTAGGTGGCAAGCTCAAGCAGGGTGACATCATCGAAGGCACTGCCCTCGAGCGTGGTCAGGTGGCGGCTGACCGGATCGGCCAGTGCCAGCGCGCCGCTGGCCTCGGCGTAGGCGGCCAGCAGACCGGTGTAGAGCTTGCTGAGCGAACCCAGTTCGAACAGCGTCTGCGCATCCACCGCCACGCCCGCCTCGCGATCGGCCAGGCCGTAGTCGAACAGGTAGCGCTCGCCGTTGACGTGAATGGCGACCGCCATGCCGGGAATGCGGTGCTCGGCCATCAGGGGCACGATGGTTTCATCCACCAGTGCATTCATGTGCGGTTCCGGCATCGCGTGGGCCGCGCTCGTGAGCAGTAGCGCAGTGCCAAGCAGAGTAGGCGTGAAATAGATGTTTAGGCGCATAAATGACATCCTTTTGAGGCGAGGCGGCTACCGCAGCGCCGAGCGCTTTAGTATGCGGCGCCTGAAAAACCATCGCCAGACAAAATCTTGAGCAACAAAAAGCGCCCGCAAGGGGCGCTCGGTAGACCGTCAGACGCTCGGCCGTTCGTCAGTGGCTGTGCTCATGGTCATGCTCATGAGCATGGTCGTGGCTGTGCTCATGCGCCTGCTCGGCGTTGCCCGCGTGAGCCAGGGCGTCGTGCAGCAGCTCGGCGTTGTGGCGCATCATGCCCAGATACGTACTGGCCGGGCCGTCGCTTGAGAGGGCGTCGGCGTAGAGCGTGCCCTTGATCTCAAGGCCGGTCTCTTCAGCGAGCTGCTCGATCACCGAGGGGTTGGTCATGTTCTCGTGAAACAGTGCCTGCACGTTTTCGTCGTTGATCACATCGACCAGGCCCGCCATGCTGGCGCCGCTCGGCTCGACTTCCGTCGACAGCCCGTAAGGCGACAAAAAGCGCACGCCGTAGGCGTTGGCGAAGTAGCCGAAAGAGTCGTGGCCGGTGATCACGGTGGCGGAACTCGGCACGTCCTCGAGCAGCGCACGAAGCTCACCGTCGAGCTCGGCCATCTCTTCCAGATAGCGTTCGGCGTTGGCGCGGTAGTCATCGGCGTTCGCCTCGTCGGCGTCGATCAGGCCATCACGAATGTTGGTGATATAGACCTCGGCCTGGGCCATGTCCTGCCACGCGTGCGGGTCCTGGTCGCCGTGCGCATGGTCATGCTCGTCGTGGCTGTGATCGTCAGCGTCGTCGCTGCCGTGGTCATGCTCGTGACTGGGATCGTGGGCCTCATCGCTGTCGTGGGCGTGTTCGTGGCTGTGGTCGTGGGCCTCGCCGCTGTCGTGGGCGTGATCATGCTCATGCGCGTGTCCATGATCATGGCCGTGATCGTGCGGGTGGTAGTCCAGCGCTTCGATACCGTCGGTGGCGGTGACCAGCCGGCCCTGGTAGTCGCTGGCGTCCAGCAGGCGGTCCATCCAGCCTTCAAGCAGCAGGCCGTTGAACACGACCAGATCCGCCTCGGCAAGTGCCCGGGCGTCGCCCGGGCGCGGCGAGTAAACGTGGGTGTCACCGTCGGGGCCGACCAGCGAGCTGACCTCGACGTGCTCACCGCCGACGTTTTCGACCATGTCGGCCAGAATGGAGAAGCTCGTGACCACCTGAACGCGCTCGGCGGCCATGGCGGCGGGCAGGGCCAGCAGCGTGGATACGCCGACCACTAGCGGGGTAAAACGTAACGACATAACGACTCCTGATACGTGGTTAATGAGCGGCTGCTGCCGGGCGCCTGTGCGCTAGGGCAGCTCGGACGCCGCCTCGAGCGGCGCCGTTTTACGCCGCAGCCTGGCCGCCAGGCTGTGATAGCGGCCAAACAGTGCCGAGAAAAAGTACGCTGAGCCTGCCAGCAAAATGATGCTCGGCCCCGACGGAATATCCAGGTGGTAAGAGAGCAAGAGCCCACCGGTGCTGGCGAGCATGGCCAGCACCACCGCGATGCCCATCAGCCCTTCCAGGCGCTTGCTCCAAAAGCGCGCGGCGGTGGCGGGCAGCATCATCAGGCCCACTGCCATCAGCGTGCCCAGCGTTTGGAAACCCGCGGTGAGGTTGAGCACCAAAAGCCCCAAAAATACGCTGTGCACCCAGCCGTTTCGCCGGCTTTGGCCGCGCAGAAACAGTGGGTCCAGACACTCGACCACCAGCGCGCGGAAAATCCAGGCCAGTGTGACGACGATCAGCGTGCTGATGCCGGCAATGAGCAGCAGGGCCGTCGAGTTGATCGCCAGAATCGAGCCAAACAGCACATGGGTAAGATCCACGCTGCTGCCGCCAATCGAGATCAGCATGACCCCGGCGGCCAGCGAAATGATGAAGAAGCTCGCCATGGCGGCGTCCTCACGCTGGCCGCCCATTTTCGATACCGCCCCGGCCAGCAGCGCCACCATGAGCCCGAACAGCACGCCGCCAATACTCATCACCGGCAGCGAAAAGCCGGCCAGCAGAAACCCGAGCGCCACGCCCGGCAGGATGGCGTGGGCCATGGCGTCGCCGATCAGGCTCATGCCGCGCAGCACCAGAAAGACCCCCAGCGGCGGGGCGGCGATCGAAAGGGCCAGCCCGCCCACGACCGCGCGGCGCATGAAGCCGTAGTCGAACGGGGCGATCAGCCAGGCGTTAAGCAGTTCCAGCATGCTGACCTCCCAGCGTGAAGGAGAGAGAATGCGCGGGCAGGTGCGGCTCGGCCATCGCTTCCGGCGCCATCCAGCGGCCATGCCCCTGGCTTATGATCAGGACCTCGTCGGCCAGGCGCTTGAGGTGATCCATGTCGTGCAGCACGATGATCAGCGTTACGCCGCTTTCTGCCATCTGACGAAAAATCGTGATCAAAATATCGACCGTCTCGCGGTCCACGTTGGCAAACGGTTCGTCGAGCAGCAAAAGCTCCGCTTCCTGCATCAGCGTGCGGCCGATCAGCGCGCGCTGGCGCTGGCCGCCGGAAAGCTCGCCCAGCGGCCGGTGGGCCAGGTGCGAAATGCCGAGCCGCCCCATGATGTCGCGCCCCTTGCGGTAGTGGGCCGCGCAGTACCCCTTGAGCGCCCCGTGGCTTGGCCAGGTGCCGGTCATCACTAGCTCTTCGACGCTCATCGGAAAGGTCAAGTCGAGCGCCAGCTGCTGGGGGAGCCAGGCGCGCCGCTCAGGGGCGATATCGCACTGTACGTGGCCGGACACCGGGCGCAGTTCGCCCATGATGGCCTGAATCAGCGTGCTCTTGCCCGCGCCGTTAGCGCCAACCAGCGCGGTGATCGCGCCGGGGAGAAAGTCGCCGTGCAGGTGCTCGAGCACCATGCGTCGACCCTGGGCCAGGTGCAGGTCGTCCAGCTTTAACCGCGTGTGATCGCGATGGCTCATTGCGCCCACCCGCCGGCCCAGAAAACCAGCAGCCACAGCGCCAGCAGCGGTACGGCGACCAGCAGCAGACGTTTGGTGGCGGATAGTGACATCAGTGAGAAGTGGCAGGGCCCTTCGCGATTGTGGCGGTGCGGGTGGTGGCTCAACGTCTCTCTCCTCGGCGACGGATTAGGTTATAACATAACATGCAAAAATGCCAAAAAATTGCCGAGTATTTTACCCGCTTGCAGGGGCGTGGCAATCTCCGCGTGCACTGCGCGGCTGGCAAGCAAAAACGTTTTAAAGGTCGTGAAGGTGGGGCAGGGCGGCCCCGGTCAGCCGGCCGAGCTGTTCGAAATCCAGGCGACCGACCTCGTCGTCGTAGAACGCATCGTCCCAGCGCAGGTTGCGAATCACGCGCACCCGGTTGGGCTGGCCACGCTCGTCCACGCCCAGCACCCACGCCAGGTAGCCGTTGGAGAACTCGACCAGACTGCCCAGCGGGTAGAAACCATGGCGCTGCACGTAGCGGGTCACCCAGTGCTGATCGAACCGCGCCGGGCGATTGTAAAGATAGCGGTAGGCCTGAACGGCACTCAGCGGCGGTCGGTCGCCGCGGGCGCGCGTCATGGCATCGATTACGTCGATGACCGCTGCCATGCGGGCGATGGGCGAAAGCGCTTGCTCCTCGACACCGCGCGGATAGCCCGAGCCATCCAGCCGTTCGTTGATGGCGCCGATGATATCGCGCTCCAGCGCCTCGAACGGGTAGTTCGCCTTTGAAAGCGCGCTCATCAGCACCGTCACGTGGGCCTGCAGGCGCTGGCGCTGCGGCTCGCTCATCTCGCTTTCGAGCGACGGCAGGTTCTCGTCGATCAAAAGCGCCTTGCCCATGTCATGCATGAGCGCGGCGCGCACCGCCCGATGGGTATGCGCGGCAAAAGAGGGCTCCGCCAGCATCAGATCCGCCAGCTTGCCCGCCACGCCGAGCGAGTGCTGCAGCCAGCCCGGCTCGTGGGTCAGGCACGTCAGGCCATAAAAGAGCGCCTGGCGGTCCTCGCCGTGCAGTTTGATGAGCCGGTTGGCGCTACGCTCCAGCCGCTCGATCGGCAGCGGCTGGCCGCTTTGCAGGGCCAGCAAAAAAAGGTGCAGATCGCGGGTGATCTTTTTGAGCAAGGCGACCACTGGCGTTGAGCGGCGCCGCTTTTCGCGCCTTGATCGCTTTCGCGTGTCCGGCGCGGTGTAAAGCGCGGAAGGCGAGGCCAGCCGCGAGCCTTCGCCACTGCGCCAGGCGATTTCCCGCTGCGTCGTGGACACGATATCCATGAGCTGCTGCTGATGGCCAAGATCGAGGGGCTCGAACGCCAGCCCGACCGCTGCGTCGTGCGTATCGACAACCGGTGTGACGTGGCGCACCGACGCGCCGATGGAGAAGCGCTCGCCGTTGGGAAAGGTCAGCGTCACGTGGGGAACGAGTGTTCCTTCGATTAACGGCACGCACTCGGCCAGCGGCAGTTGAACGAGGCACCCGCCGCCGGAAATGTCGCGCAGTGTCGACGCAAGAGGCGGCTGCCCTTCGAACAGCGTTAGCGCCGCCTCGACGCTCATGTCCCGGCGCAGCGCAATGCGTGTATGCCCCCGACGTGCGGCGGTCGTCAATCGCCCGGGAAGCGCTCCCCATAGCTTGAGCGCCTCGCCCGCACGCTCGCTTCGGTGCACCTCGATACGCTCGAAGCTCAGCTGCTGATCGTTTTCCGCCTTGAGTATGATGCCGTGCTGATCGAGCGTGGCGGGGCTTAAGCTGCCTGCATCGGTAATGGTCAGCAAAAGCTCCTCGTTTTCAAGGCTCACCGCCTCCAGGTGCGCCGGGTAGTCTGTTGCCTGATCACCAATGGCCACCGTGAGCGCGTGGCGACGATCATCCAACCCCACCAGCACCCGAGCGATATGCGCTTGATCAACGATCTGTACGTGCCCCGTATCGCTTTGCGCGCTACTGCCTGAACCGTTGCCTGTCACGCTTTCTGACACTACCGTTTCCATGGCCGTCTCGTTGTTTTATTGGCGCCTGTTGGATGTCTGGCCGGCGCTCTTCTCTTTTCGTTACTCAGGACTTGTTTTCGTTACTAAGTACTCGTTTTCGTTGAGCAATACGCGTGATCGTTGACCAGGACTCAGTAGCGCCAGGTCGCGCCGAGCTGGTTGGGCGCTACGGTCAGGGCGTACTCGCCTTCCAGCGTGATCGGCCCCATCGACACCCGCGCCGGCTGAAAGCGATTGATGGCGGATGACGCCTGATTCGGCTGCGTCCAGATCTGCAGCTCGTTGACCAGCATGCCCGAGGCGAAGTTGAGCGCCGCGTCATCACCGCGCCCGTCGGCGGCGATCACCCCGGCGGCCAGCCCATTTACCACCAGCGACCCTACCCGCGCGCCCCACCCGCGCCGCTCGCGCTCGGCGCGGGCAAGCTCGAGGCCCAGCGCCTGCACGCCGCTCAAATCACCGCTCGCCTTCAAGCGCTCGTAGCGCGCCAGCGCCGCCGGGTGCGGCTGACGATCGGTGAACATGCCGCCCAGCGCCAGCGCGGACTTCACCGCGCCCACCCGTGCATCGAACCGATCGTCGGAATCGCTGGCCTCACTCGACTGGTAAACGTTCACCGCCAGGCTTGTGGCGTAGATGCCGCTCCACCCCCACTGCCAAAGATTCGCCTGACGCGCGCCGTTTTCGAACACGTCGTCATAGGCCGCCCAGTCACTGGAAGACTGCGCAAAAGCGGGAAGAGTGAACGCGCACGCAAACGCGCAGAGCCAGAGACGTAGCCGCATGATCGAAAGCCTATAAGGAGGAAAAAGTAACGCTAAGCGTAGCACGCCCGGCCTAAAGCGACGGTTGAAACGCCTCTTTTCCAGGCTTAAGTATGACGAGGATTAATGGCGTTTGAGCAGCGCGGATGGTTAGATGATGAAAAAGACTTAGGGGCGCCCCATGGATGACGTTTCGTCGAATGACCTGAAGACCATCCTGCACTCGAAGCGGGCCAATCTTTACTACCTGCAGCACTGTCGCGTATTGGTCAACGGCGGCCGGGTCGAGTACGTCACCGATGAAGGCAGCGAATCGCGCTACAAGAATATTCACCATTGCTAACATCACCTCGGGTCTGACGGGTGGGTAAATCATGTTTACGCCGAGTCCTTGGTCCCCTGTGAGCGCGCTTCGACACACCAGTTATTGTGCAAGAGAACGTACATTGGACGATACTGAAGCTTAGCGCAGTTCTTTGCTTTAGCTTTTGGGCTGCCGATTTTGCGCTTCACTCGCTTGACGAGCTTCTTGTAGGTATTGGTCATAGTGAACCCTTTCTTATTTTTCATTTATATGCAGTAATTTAAGCGGAGTATATTCCGCCCCTTAGCGAAGGGGGCCTACCTTAAGCTGATCACATTTTGGCCGTAGACCAAGTGTGAAAAATATATGGGATAAAAAAGATAAGGGATTGGTTTTTCATGGGAGGCCCATCTTAAGCGTGACCATTGGAAGTGCTGAAGGGGGTTCAAAAGACGCCACAGAATCATTCTTACGGCCAAGCTAACTCTGCGGTCTCACTTTATAAGATGCCGATTTTCACAGGCCTGTATTTCTTCCACTAAAAGCTTGGTCAGTTATTGAGTCTCTTGGTTCCTAATGGCCATATCGAGAGTAACCTCCGCATCTAAGCAAAAAATATTAAGCTGACGAGTTGACCGTCCATATAGCTCTTTTAAATACTTGCTATGTTTTTAATTCTAAAATCACCATTTTCTGAAATCTCAATAATATGGGAAACATTTTTTTTATCAAATAATGCGTCATTGCCAAAATCACACTGAAGAATTTCCATTCCTTGAAATACAAAAGGACCTATGCTTGCTAGTTTCTTCTCGTCTTTATAGTGTTTAACTTTTTCGAATAACTCGCTTAATGATGGCTCTCCATGCATTAGGAAATGTCGCCAACACATTATTTTATACAAAGGAGCTTCAATTAGAACCTGTCCACTACTTGGTGTGTCATCAGTGCTTGCTAATGCACCAATTATAATTCCAATGATTTGACCGAACATAAGTGCTGTTTTAAAAAGCTTAATGAAGTCATCATAATCTAAAGAGATTTTGTGGTTTGCGTTGTGAGTTATTTCATGCCTTTCATCATATAGTTTTTTCAGTGATGTCCTCCAAGATTTAAAGTAAGTAATCATAGATAGTTGTGCTAATTTTGTTTCATTTTCGAATATAAAAGCATGTGTGTTATATTCGTCAATAACCGTAAGAAAATTCTTTTTGTATAACGGATAAAAAGCTTTTTTAACTCCATCTAAGTTTTGAAAATTCTGTATCGAGGCTAAATATTCATGCAGAATATAAGGCTCACTTCTAAGTTCCTTGATATATTCTGTGTATTTTTCATGTGTTCTCTTTAAAATTTCTTCTTCGAAGCCGTCTATGTTTACTAAACAAGTTATGAAAGAATCTCTTGTGAAAGTTTCAAGTGCTCGTACAGTAAAAACAATAGATTGCATTAAAGCCAGTTCTGTCGAATCACTTTTAATTCTTGGTTGGTTATGTGAGAAATATATGAGAAGACAGTTTTTTCCAACATTGTGCATTGATCTTAAAAAAGAGAAGGTGTGTGAAGAGTAGTTGCTCCTGTCAAAATAAAGCTTGTTTTTTTTACTGATATTAATTTCCATATATTTATATCCAGTAAGCGTGGTTGAGAATAGCATATACGCATGCAGAAGTAGGTGAGAAAATATTTTATTTAACGCAAAGTGCTGTAAGTGACTTACGACTCATTTCTTTTGCTTTTTTTAGCATGCTAAGTTGCTCGTGCCAATTCTTTGTCATTTCTACTTAAAGCGCGTCTTATTAATCTAAGTATCACTGCATCACAAAACGCCGATTATCAATGTATTGCGCTTAATTGTATACCCCCAGCCACCCCCGTCTCCTTATGAGCGAGCTGAGTCTCCATGAGTATAAAAATTGAGATACAGCATGCCAAGCTTCACTAGCCTTCGTTCAAAGCCATCTTCAGGAGCGCCAGTTTAGTCATGTTCTCGCTCAATACGTAGTGGTGGAATTTTTGTCCTAAGAAGACTACACACTACTGATCTGTCTATGAACGAAATTCTTTCAACGATTCGAGGGTTTGAGTATCTAGCGAAATAACATGGACCTGGCGAGCATTCATTTTTATTCACCAGAGTGCGTCAGGTACTATCTTGAAGTAAAATTTAATGTCACTCGTCAAAACGAACCATGCTAGGTCTTGAAGCAGTACTTAGTATCATTCAGATGGTTTTAAGGGTAGTGGTACGTGGTTTAGAATGGCTCAGTGATCATAAGAAGCTCGAAAAATTGAACCTCGACTAATGCGGACAGCGCTGAGAAAGTACCGTTTTACCTGATGGTTTTTTATGTGGCGTCGCTAATTATATGCCTAAAGTTAAGTATAAAAAATGGCATGCAGAAACGATGGATGCAAAATGTAATACGGTGGAAGCCAGGGCAATTAAAAAGTCGATAGTACTTGATCTAGAAAGCTTGAAACGAGGTAAGTAATCTAAAGTATTTAATTTAATACGGACAAGGACTTGAGTTTTTACTTTGGCTTGTAAAAACCTGTTAAAGGATTAACCCCACCGTTCAAGGAATCCAAGCACTCAAACGGTGGGGCCATACTAGCGAGAAGGAAGCTTAACGTTATTTCTCGCCCTCATCCCAGTGTTCCATCGCGCGCTTGTCATCGGGCAGGCGGACGATGTCGTCGAGGCTGAGTTTGCCGTGGGTTTTGAAGCGGTGGCCGTGGGCGTCGAGGATGGCGGCGACGCTGCCAACGCTGACCCCTTCGTCTTCCCGGTAGGTTTCCACCTTCACCCGCACGATACGGTTTTGGTAACGGGCGGAGAGGATGTCGCCGCGGCGGGGGGCGTCGTGGTTCGGGTCGTTCTTGAAGTATTCCGATACGCTGGTTTTGCCTGGGTCGTCCCATTCGATGTGTTGATGCATTCTGCGGGTCCTTTTACCGGGTGAATGATGAGCTTAGTGTAGTTTGTAATGTCGGCAATCGGCCACCTGTGGCCTTTTTCATTAGAGGCCCCGTGGAATCGCCTTATCGAAAGGCGGTGGCACGCATCATTTTTAGGCGCAAAGGCGTTTGATTGTTTCGTTCTGGCTATTTCATCAACAGCTATGCACTTTTTTGGTTCAAATTTTAACTGAGTGATCGTTTGTGGTGCGTTTTTCGCTTTGTGGGCGCAGGCTGGAAGCGAGCCAACCGCGTTATGCATCGAGGTTGCACCGCCAATAAATTGAAAAAACTTTTCAAAACAGTGTCTTGTTATAGGGCATGCCATATTGGTGCAAAGTTGGCACGCTACATGCTTACTAAAAGGCAACGGCTGGCGTCGTAGGCAAACGCTTTTGGGCGTGCTACAACGAGAGCCGGTTTACCTTGAATCGCAGGTGTCAGGGCGGGAGTCAGCGCCTATCACGCGAACAAACAACGAAGGCGTGGCTTACGCACGTTGCGTACGACGGCTTTGTTCAACAATACGTTTAATCGATCGCTTACAGTACACGCTTTAAGCCACGCTCATACCGGAGACGGAGAACAGTATGTCAGCCAAGACGCTCGCGCTAATCGAAGAAAATGAAGTCAAGTGGGTAGATCTGCGTTTCACCGATACGCGCGGTAAAGAGCAGCACGTCACCGTACCGGCACGGGACGTCGACGAAGAGTTTTTTGAAAACGGCCAAATGTTCGATGGCTCTTCCATCGAAGGCTGGAAGGGCATCAACGAATCCGACATGATTCTGCGTCCCGAAGACGGCACCGCCTTCCTCGACCCCTTCACCGAAGACGCGACCATCATCCTGCGTTGCGACATCATCGAGCCGGCTACCATGCAGGGCTACGATCGCGACCCGCGCTCCATCGCCAAGCGCGCTGAAGCCTACCTCGAGTCCACCGGCCTTGGCGACACTGCCTTCTTCGGCCCGGAACCCGAGTTCTTCATCTTCGATCAGGTACACTGGAAAACCGATATCCAGGGCTCCATGTTCAAGATCAGCTCTGAAGAGGGCGCCTGGGCGACCGATAGCGACGTTGAAGGCGGCAACCTTGGCCACCGCCCGCGCGTGAAAGGCGGCTACTTCCCGGTACCCCCGGTCGACAGCTTCCACGACATTCGTGGCGCGATGTGTAACACCCTGGAAGCGATCGGCCAGTCCGTCGAAGTGCATCACCACGAAGTAGCGAACGCCGGCCAGAACGAAATCGGCGTGAAGTTCAACACGCTGGTGAAGAAGGCCGACGAAGTTCAGGAAATGAAGTACGTGATCCACAACGTGGCGCACGCCTACGGCAAAACCGCCACCTTCATGCCGAAGCCGCTGGTGGGCGATAACGGCTCGGGCATGCACGTGCACCAGTCGTTCTGGAAGGATGGTGAAAACCAGTTCGCCGGCGACGAGTACGCGGGTCTTTCTGAAATGGCGCTTTACTACATCGGCGGTGTGATCAAGCACGCTCGCGCCCTGAACGCGTTCACCAACGCGTCGACCAACTCCTACAAGCGTCTGGTGCCGGGTTTCGAAGCGCCGGTCATGCTCGCCTACAGCGCGCGTAACCGCTCTGCCTCCATCCGCATTCCGTACACCGCGAGCCCGAAAGGCAAGCGTGTCGAAACTCGCTTCCCCGACCCGACTGCCAACCCGTACCTGGCGTTCGCGGCGATGCTGATGGCCGGTATCGACGGCATCAAGAACAAGATCCACCCGGGCGACGCGATGGACAAGAACCTGTACGACCTGCCGCCGGAAGAGGGCAAGGCCGTACCGACCGTCGCCAACAGCCTGGATCAGGCGCTGGAAGCGCTCGACGCCGACCGCGCGTTCCTGACCGAAGGTGGCGTGTTCACCGACGACATGATCGATGCCTACATCGAGCTCAAGATGGAAGAAGTCACGCGCATGCGCATGGCCACACACCCGATCGAGTTCGACATGTACTACAGCTGCTAAGCAGCGGCCCACCTCACCTTCGAGGTGTATTGGCTCCAAACCCCGCCTCGGCGGGGTTTTTTTATGGGGGAATCGCCATGAAAGCGACATTCGATCGGTGGGCGCGCCGGGCCAAAGCGCCAATGCTTTGCGTCCTGGCGGGGAGCCTGACGCTGTGGCTGGCAGAAAGTCCGGCCCAGGCGCAAACGGTGTACCGTGTGGTCGATGAGAGCGGCCGGGTGACCTACACCGACAACCCGGAAAGCGGTGGCGAGGCCGTGACGCTGGCGCCACTGCCGAGCGTGCAAGGCGCGCCGCCGCCTCCGCCGTCACGCAGCCAGGCGCGGCCCGGTCAGCCCTTCATGCCCTATGACCGGTTCGCGATCGAAAGCCCGGCGCCCGGCACGCGGCTCGACGACACGATGACGCCGGTGGATGTGCGCGTTCAACCGCCGCTGCGCGAGGATCACCAGATTCGGCTGCTGGTGAACGGCGAGATCAGCCAGTCGGCGCTACACAGCGACGCCTTCTGGCTCACCGGGCTCACTCAGGGGGCGCATCGGCTGGAAGCCGAGCTGCTCGACAGCCAGGGGCGGGTTCAGCACCGCACCGAAGCGGTGAGTATCATCGTCGCGCCGCGATAATATGCACTAAAATAGTGCATTAGCGTCGTGTGAATTTTACGCCGCGTTGCAATGGCGCATCGTTTTGCGCCGCCTTGAGGCGATTAATCCATCAGGGGCGCGATCGATGCGCGATTGGCGCGCTTTTTGCACTTTCAGTGCATGCGCTTGCGACCCAACGTTTGAACCTCGCAGCGTCACGCGACTTACCCAAGGCCCCTCAGGACACGCCATGTATCAGCGTTTACTCGAACATCTCACCACCGCCGTACTGCTGCTGGATGGTGAACTGCGCGTTGGCTGGATGAACCCTGCCGCTGAAGCGCTGTTGGCCGTGAGTATCAGCCGCGTGAAGGGCATGAGCCTGGATACCCTTTTGGGCTGCGGCGAAAGCGTCGATAGCGTGTTGGCCAAGGCGCGCGACGCCTTTCATCCCTACACCCAGCGCGAGGCGCGCATTACGCCGCTCAACGGCGAGCCGCTCACGGTGGACTACACGGTCACGCCGCTCTCGGCGGATGAATTGCTGCTGGAAGTCGAACCCCGCGACCGTTTGATGCAGATCTCCCGCGAGGAGGCGCTGACGACCCGCCAGGAGACCATCAAGGTGCTGGCTCGGGGCCTGGCCCACGAGGTGAAAAACCCGCTGGGCGGTATTCGCGGCGCCGCCCAACTATTGGAGCGCGATCTTGATGATCCGGCGCTGCGCGAGTACACCCGTATCATCGTCGAAGAGGTCGACCGGCTGAAGGACCTGGTAGATTCGATGCTCGGCCCGAATCGTATGACTCGCTATGCCCCGGTCAATATTCACAAGATTCTGGAGCGGGTGCGGGCGCTGCTGCTGGCCGAACACCCGACGGTGACCATCACCCGCGACTACGACCCGAGCCTGCCAGAGCTCTCCGGCGACGAGTCGCAGATGATTCAGGCGGTGCTGAACGTGGCGCGCAACGCCGTGCAGGCGATGACCGAAGCCCGGGTCGAGGCGCCGGAGCTGGTGCTGCGCACCCGCGCCAAGCGCCAGTTCACCCTGGGCGCGGAGCGCCACCGGCTGGTCAGCGAGGTAGGCCTGATCGACAACGGCCCCGGCATTCCGGAAGCCCTGCGCGCCACGCTGTTTTACCCCATGGTCTCCGGGCGCGCGGAAGGCAGCGGCCTGGGCCTCTCGATCGCTCAGTCGATTCTGCATCAACATCACGGATTGATCGAATGCGACTCACACCCGGGACGGACTGAGTTTCGTCTTTTAATTCCGCTGGTTAATCCTCTTACCGGAGACGCGTCATGACTGAGACGACACACGCCGATGTTTCACGGGTCATCATCGTCGACGACGACCGCGCCATTCGCTGGGTGCTGGAGCGCGCCCTGGCGCAGCCGGACCTTGACGTGGAATGTATCGAACGCGCCGACACCGCCCTCGAGCGGCTTTTGAACGACCCGCCGGACGTGCTGGTCACCGATATCCGCATGCCGGGCATCGACGGGCTGGATTTGATGTCGCGCGTACGTGAAGCTCATCCGGATTTGCCGGTCATCGTCATGACCGCCCACTCGGATCTGGACAGCGCCGTGGCCTCCTACCAGGGCGGGGCGTTCGAGTACCTGCCCAAGCCTTTCGATGTGGACGAGGCGCTGGCGCTGGTGCGCCGCGCCGTGGCCCACGCCCGTGAGCGCCAGCGCCCGGTGAGCGTGCCGGAGGGGCTCAACGCCGAGATCATCGGCGAAGCGCCCGCCATGCAGGAGGTGTTTCGCGCCATCGGCCGGCTGTCGCACTCGCATATCACCGTCTTGATCAACGGCGAATCCGGCACCGGTAAGGAGCGAGTCGCCCAGGCGCTTCACCAGCACAGCCCTCGGGCCGGCAAGCCGTTCATCGCGCTGAACATGGCCGCCATTCCCCGTGACCTGATCGAATCCGAGCTGTTCGGCCACGAGAAGGGCGCCTTTACCGGCGCCAACGCCCTGCGCCAGGGGCGCTTCGAGCAGGCCAACGGCGGCACGCTGTTTCTCGACGAGATCGGCGACATGCCCGCGGAAACCCAGACGCGGCTTCTGCGCGTGCTGGCCGACGGCGAGTTCTACCGCGTCGGTGGGCACACCTCGGTGAAGGTGGACGTGCGCATCATCGCCGCGACGCACCAGAACCTGGAGTCGCTGGTTGACGAAGGGCGTTTTCGCGAGGATCTGTTTCACCGCTTGAACGTCATTCGCGTGCACCTGCCCAGGCTTTCCGAGCGCCGCGAGGACATCCCCAGGCTTACGCGCCACTTTCTCGCCGAAGCTGCCAAGGAGCTCGCCACGGACATCAAGGTGCTCACTTCTGATGCCGAAACGCACCTGACCAAACTGGACTGGCCGGGCAACGTGCGTCAGCTCGAAAATATCTGCCGGTGGCTTACGGTCATGGCGTCGGGCCGCGAAATTCTGATCGAGGATTTACCGCCGGAACTTCGCACCGTGGGCGCTTCGTCAGTCAGCGCGCAGGGCGACTGGCGCAGCGCGTTTCGTGGTTGGGCGGATCACGCGTTGGCCGAAGGCCATACGCACCTGCTGGAGGAGGCGGTGCCGGATTTCGAGCGGATCCTGATCGAAACCGCGCTCAAACATACCGGCGGGCGCAAGGGCGAGGCCGCCGAGCTTTTGGGATGGGGGCGCAACACGCTCACCCGCAAGCTGAAAACGCTGCTGCCGGCGCTGGCCGACGAGGCTTGAGGCGAGCCGCTTGGCATGCCGTCAGACCGATACGTGACGTAAGGTGAGGGCTTACGCTGTTTGGCAAAGCGCCAGAAACTGCTCGAAATCGCGCAGAATCAGCGGAAGGCTCGCGTGCAGGCGGTGGTCGTCGTCCACCATGCGAAGCGACAGCCGCTGGCGGTGGGCGTGCTCGATCACCGGCTCACAAGGCACCACGTCGTCACGCCAGCCGTGAATGATGTGGGTGTGGCGGGCGCCAAGCGTAACCGTGGTTTCAGGGTAGTCCGGCATGCCGAGCGCCGGCGCCAATAAAAAGCACCCGAGTACCGGGTGGCGCTGGCTGACGGCGGCGCTCAAAAAACCGCCCAGACTCGACCCGGCCATGATGCAGTGAGCCGGGTCGTCGCCGCGGGTTTCAAGCGTCGCCAGCAGGTGAGTAAAGCGCGCCTGATGACTTGGCTGGTCGCGGTAGTCCATCACGACCGCCTCGCAATCCTCACGGGCTTCCACCACGCGCTTGAGCGCCTGTACTTTCAGCGCCTCGGGCCCGCTTTCGAGCCCGTGGGATAGATAGACATGGGTCAGCATTAATCCTCCGCCGCGTCCTGAACGACCTTGCCTCCCTGTTCGATATCGCGGCCCATTCCCTGGAACGTATTGCAGCCACTTACCATGAGAAGCGTCATCAAAAGCGAAAGACCCAAAGCAATAGAGCGTTTCATTGGTGTGTATCCGTCGTTAAAAATAGTCGTTGTGCGAAAAGCCTTTACCGGCAGGCGCATGGAGCCGGGCGATGGCCGCCTCATTTGAAAGGCTGCCTTGGCTAACTTTAGCCAGCAATGCCCGCTTTGGTAAGCAAAACTTACGGCTTTCATGCATCGAAAAGCGCGGCTAAAACCGCTGCTTTTCGAGTCTGATCAGTAGGGGGCTGCCAAGTGAACGCGCGAACATCCATGCGACTTTGAGATCACGGCTTACTGCGAATAAATCGAAAGGCCGCTCGGCACTGAGCCAACGTGTCGTGCCGGGCCGTCGTTATTGTCGCATGTGCCACATCTATACAGATTAAAAGCCGTTATAGGCACTGTTGAGTTCGATGGTGTAAAGCAGTTCGATGCTTCAGGGTTATGATAAATAAGAGTTTTATTGCTTTTTATTCGATGTTGGCCCGCTCCCTGCAGCATCAAGGCAAGAGCTGCCGCAATGAGTTAGTAAAGCTTAATCGGTTTGAGCAGGCTACAGAAGAGACAGGATGGCATGGAGCCAAAGGGAAACGGATTTTTACGGACACTAGTCTGCTCACTCTTATCGGCGCAAGGCGGCGCCGACATCACGGCCAGGGAGCGGCGGCGATGCAAACTGGCCATTTCGTTTTTACGAGATGGCTTTTTTGCGTTCACAGGAAAGTGCTAATGATCTGATATTTATACGCATTTGTTCATCGAGTGGTGGTAGGGAAGTGTCTGTATAAAATTTTATACGGATGGGTATCCCGTTTTGGTCTATCCTCAGGGATAAACCAACCCAGCAGCTAGAAAACGTCAACGTTCAGCTGCCTACTCAGGGACAAGCGTCATGGCAATGGCTCTCATGTTCGTCATGTTTATTTTGTTTTTAGGGTTTTCCGGGGTGGGTGTTTACGTCATGGTCAAGACCTCATCCAGAACGGCTCAGGAAAAGCTCGACGACCTCCCGCCGGATCTCAAGTAAGCCTTCATTTTCTTTTATCCGCCATTACCCACTTTCAACGACTGGCGCCCGCGTTTGCGGGCGCCAGTCGTTTCGTTGGGCGCTTTTCAGCGCTGATCGCCTTGCCAGCGCCCCCTGCCGCGATCAGGTACCATGCGCCCGAAGTACAGAAGCCCGAACGCCAGCCAGCCAAGCGTTAGCACGGTGGTAAGAATCAAGACGGCGAGCGCGCCGAATTCGGCGATCAGGGGCAGGGCGGCGGCGGTGAACAGCCCCCCACCCACGATCGGCTCGAACATCAGCTGCTTGTAACCAAAGCTTTCGAGGGCGCCGGACTCGTTTTTGGGGTCGGCCATACGCATGAGCAGAAGCCCCGTTACCGTGACCCCCATGGACTGGCCGAAGTCGCCGATGCCACGCTCGAACCAGTGGTGGGGAATGATGCGCGGCGCCAGCACGATCAGCACGAAAAGCCCCCAGGCGATGCCGGCAAAGGCCAGCAGCAAAAAGGGAATCAGGTACTCGCTGAGCGTGGTCAACGACAGTGTAGCCAGCGCCGCCACGATGGTGAAATCAAGCGCAGTTCCCGCGATACGCGACATGGTGCGGGTGGAGACATGGCGCTCCAGATTAAAGCGCATGACGATCAGCTGTACGATCACCCCGCCGATCATGGCGATGGGGAAAAGCGGTACGTGAGCCAGAATTTCGAGCCCGCCGTTTTGCGCCCAGGTCACCTGCTCGATCCATCGAAGCCCGGACAGCAGCAGCCAGCCGATCACGATCGCCACCCCGACCAGCCCGATATGCAGGCTCAGCGGGTCGGTGGTGCCGGCTTCCTGGGTCAGATCCTTTTTGAATTCGCTGAACTCACCGGCCGAGGGGCGCTCTTCGTCGCGAAGGGTCTCGTCTGGCGCTCCCTCCTCTTGCTGCTTTTCTGGCGTCACGACGCCGCGGCGCGCGGCGATATTGATCATCAGCGTGCCGATCAGTACGCCAGAGACGATCCCGACCGTGGCAAGCCCGAGCGCGAGATCCGCGCCCTCCTCGAAACCCAGCTCCGCGAAGGTGTCGCCCATGCCGGCGGCGGTGCCGTGGCCGCCTTCGAAGCCGATTTCGATCAGCGCTCCGGCCATGGGGTTCATGCCAAACACCGGGGCCAGTACCAAAAGCGCAAGTGACAGCCCCACCACGTATTGCCCCCAGGCCATGGTCTGTCCCACCACGACCTGGGGGCCGGCGCGCATCCAGATCGTTTTAATGCCGGGAATGGTCTTGCCGATGAACAGCGCCGCGAACACCACGTTGATCAAAAGCCCGGGCAGCGATGCCCAGCTTTCCTGCACGTAAGCGGGAAAAAGCCCCGCGCTCTCTTCGAACACCTCGGGCATGAAGCGGCCGAGCACGTCCGGGCCCATCAGCAGGAGCAGCAGGCCAGCGATCACGGAGCTTGGAAGGAAAAGGCGTCTGAGCCAGCCGATTTTCAGGCGAAGGGCGTTGCTGAGTAGAAGCGCCAGCCCAATGAGGACCAGCGCAACGAAGAGGTCACCGACGGTCATGGTCATGTCATCACTCCCTGATGAGCAGGATAGGCGCCGACGTCGCTAAAGAATACGTAAGCACTCCGAGTGAGTTAACCGTAGTGGTTTTTTAATCAAAGCGCTATCAGGGCACCAGATAAAGGCTGAGCAGCGCAAAGCCGTAGCCGATCAGCGCGCCCGCCAGCACATCGCTTGCGTAGTGAAGCCCAAGCCCTACTCGCGAAATCGCGATCAGCGCGCTTAACGGCAACACGACGACCAGAAGCCAGGGCGTGTGGGCGGCGACCATCACACTGAACATCACCGCGTGCATGGTGTGCCCGCTTGGAAAGCTGTAGCGGTCGCGGGCGGGTTCGCCGCAGTGAACGCCGCCCAGATAGGTGATGAACGGGCGCTCGCGGCAAAGCCGGGTCTTGATCAGCCGGTACACCGTCAGCGCCAGCAGCGCGATGGCGCTGTACTGCAGCATCCGCTGGCTGCCATTTGGAGTGAGCCAGGGTTGGGCGGCAATGAGCGCCACCCACACCGGCCAATCGCCCAGCCGGCTGGCGGTTTGCAGTACGCGCCGCCACACCGGGTTCAGCGAAAGCCGAGTGACGCGCTGGCAAAAGCGCCACTCCCACGTATCAAGACGATCGAATGCGACAAGCGGGCGAGAGCGCATGATGTGCCTCCTGGGCGGTATGCAGGTAACGCTTGAACTGTTCGGCGATGCCACTCCAGCTGTGCTCCAGCACGCTGAGCCGGGCCGTTCGGCCCAGACGGGCGTAGTCGGCCGGGTGCTGGCAGAGTTCGGCGGCGGCCTGATGAAACCCCCTGGGGTCGTCGGGGGCGATACTCAGGCCGTTATGGCCGTGCCGAATCAGCTCGGCGCTGGCGGCGTGATCGAAGGCCACTACCGCCAGGCCGCTGGCCATGGCCTCGGTGATCACGTTACCCCAGGTTTCGGAAAGCGAGGGAAACACGAAGATATCGGCGCTGGCGTAGTGGCGAGCGAGACTCGGCTGATCCAGAAAGCCGGTGAAGTGGGCCTGGGGGAGCGCCTTTTGCAACTGCGCCCGCGCCGGGCCGTCGCCGACGATCACCTGCGCCATGTCCGGGCGCACCTCGCGCATGGCCTGAAAGGTCTCGACCAGCAGCGTCAGGTTTTTCTCTGCCGCCAGTCGCCCGGCGTAGAGCGCCACGCTCTGGTGCTCGTTCACACCCCACTGATCGCGCAGGGTGTCGTCGCGGTGGGCCGGCGAGAAGTGCTCGCCGTCGATCCCGCGGGAGAGCACGCTGACATCGCGAATGCCCGCCTTGTGCAGGGTGCGGGCCTGGGCGTGGGTCGGCACCAGCGTCAGCGCGCAGCCGTTGTGGAAGTGACGCAGGTAGCGAAGGGTCGCCGCGCTCAGCCAGCCGATGCCGTAGTCATGGCAGTAGTGGTCGAAGTTGGTGTGCCAGCCCGCCACGCAAACGATGCCGAGCTTGCGCGCTACCCGCCGGGCGGCCAGCCCCAGCGGGCCTTGGGTGGCGAGATAAACCGCATCCGGTGGATGCTTTTTCCAGAATCGCGTGAGCATTCCAGGCGTTGCCAGGCCCACCTGAACCTCGGCGTAGCCGGGTAGCGGCAGCCGGTAAACCTGAAGCTCTTCCCCCGCTGTCGATCGCGGCTTTTGGGCTCGCGGGGCGGGGCGCACGACATCGACCTGAACGTCCAGGCGGTCGAGCTCGCAGGCCAGGCGATTGAGCGTATGGGCCACACCGTTGATATCCGGTGCCCAGGTTTCACTCACAATACAAAGCCGCATCGCTTTCGTCCCCTGCCCAAGGTGTGCTCCCAGTGTGGCAAGAGACGATGACAGCGACGGGACAATCAGGTGACGAACGCGTGACAGGCGAACGCCGCTCGCCGGGCCCCTGACGCGCTATTAAAGCGCGGGTATTGGGGCGGCGCCGAAGGCGGTTAGAGGTCGGCTCTCACCGACCAGAGCTCCGGAAAGAACTGCAGCTCCAGCGCTTTCTTGAGATAGCCCACGCCCGAGGTGCCGCCGGTGCCGCTGCGCTGGCCGATGATGCGCTCCACCGTTTTCATGTGGCTAAAGCGCCATTTGTGGAAGTTGTACTCGGTATCGATCAGCTTCTCGGCAAGCTCGTAGAGATCCCAGTGGCGCTCCGAGTGGCGGTAGATGGTCGACCAGGCGGCCTCGACCTCGGGTGAGGCGACGTAGGGTGTCGACCAGTCGCGCTCAAGCGACGACGCCGGCAGCTCGAAGCCTCGCCGCGCCAGTAGCTGCAGACAGACATCGTAGAGGCTGGGGGCGGCAAGTACCTCTTGCAGCCGCTGGTAGTGGGCCGGGTGGCGGCGGTGCGCTTCGGCCAGGCGGGGGTGCTTGTTGCCGAGCAGAAACTCGAGCTCGCGGTACTGATACGACTGAAACCCCGAACTCTGGCCCAGGCTGTCGCGAAAGGCGAGATAGTCGGAAGGCGTCATGGTGGCGAGCACTTCCCAGGCGTTGATCATCTGCGCCTGGATGCGTGCCACCCGGGTGAGCATCTTGAACGCCGGGCGCAGCGCATCGGTCTCGATCGCCCGGGCCGCCGCGTGGGCCTCGTGCAGGCACTGCTTCAGCCACAGCTCCGAGACCTGGTGAATGATCACGAACAGCATCTCGTCGTGCTGATCGCTGATCGGGTTCTGACAGGTGAGCAGCGGCGCCAGATCCAGGTACTCGCCGTAGCTCATGGGCTGGTCCCAGTGCACCTGCTGCTCGTTGTCCAGATTGACGGCGCCGCGCTCAGACGGGGTCGGCGAATCGTTATGCATGGGGAATATCTCCCGTGTCGTGCTCGAGTGCCGTATCGGCGTACTCGAGAATGTCGAAATGGTCACGTTCGGCTAGCAGGGTAATCGTCGCCGGCACGCCCTCGCGGCGGGCCTTCGCCGCCAGCGCCTCGCCCTGCTGCTGAAACACCGGCGGGTCCTGCTCGCCGTGAATCAGCTCCAGCGTCGGTAGCCCGGTCAGTGGCAGGCACAAGGGGCTCAGCCGGGTCGCACGATCCTCATCAAGGTCGAGCGGCCGAGCGATCGAGGTGCCGAGCAGCGGACGCAGGTCGTAGACGCCGCTGATCAGCCACAAGGCTTCGATCGCCTGGCGGCACGCCGGCGCAAGGCCGCTCATCAGCGCCAGGTGGGCGCCGGCGCTGTGGCCACCAAGGCGCACCCGGTCGCTCAACCCCAGCGTCTCGCGCTTATCGAGCAGATAGCGCACTCCGCGGATGCTCTCCCCAATCTGCGTCTCCAGCGAGGCGTCCGGGGCCAGCGGGTAGTTCAACGAGGCAAAGGCCCAGCCGCGCGCCAGCCAGCGCTCTGCCATGAAGTCGGTGGCGGTAGCGTCGAGCGCCTGCCAGTAGCCGCCGTGAAAAAAGATCATCAGCGGCCAGGGGCCGTCGCCCGCCGGGCGATGCAGGTGCAGCCAGGCGTGGTCCGCGTCGCCATAGGCCAGGCGCAGGGGCGGGTACCGCTCGCGAAGCGTTCGGCCCTGTTCGGCCTGCTGTGCCAGGCTCGCATCGGCATCGCGCGCCCACTGGCTGGGCGAGTGGGCATGCTCGCGCGCCTCTAGACTCTGTTCACCAGGGTTCTGTCCATCGAGATTCTGCTCTTCGAGACCCGGCCCGTCCTGCATCAGGTCACCTCCGTGCGGGTCTGAAAGCGCGGGTCGCGATACTCGCCGCTCTCGACGACCTCGCGGAACTGATCGGCGGCGTGCCAGACATCGGCGTGGCTGAGATAGAGCGGGGTGAAACCAAAACGCATCAACCCGGGCTCGCGGTAGTCGCCGATCACGCCGCGTTTGATCAATGCCTGCACGATGGCGTAGCCGTGCTCACGCTGCACCAGGCCCACCTGGCTTCCGCGCTGGGCCGGGGCGGGCGTGATGTCCTCGATGCCGTGGGCCTCGAAAAGATCGGCAAGGCAGGCGCGAAACAGATCGGTCAGCGCCAGGCTTTTGACACGTAGCGCCGCCATGTCAACGTGTTGCCATAGCGTCAGCGAGGCTTCGAGCGGGGCGTAGGCCAGCGCCGAGTGGGTGCCGGTACGAAAACGCGTCATCCCCGAGGCGGGCGCGTAGTCGGCGTCAAAAGCGAAAGGTTTGGCGTGGCCGTGCCAGCCCGACAGCGGCTGCCATCCGGCCTGCTGGCAATCGCTGCGCACGTAAACAAAGCCGGGCGCGCCCGGGCCGCCGTTGAGGTACTTGTAGGTGCAGCCAACAGCGTAACGGGCGCCGCTGCCGGCAAGGTCGACCGCCAACGCGCCTGCCGAGTGGGCCAGATCCCAGATCACTTCGGCGCCCTTTGCGTGAACGCGGCGGGTGACCTCCGCCATGTCGCGCAGCTGGCCGGTACGGTAGTTGACCTGACTCAGCACCACCACCGCGACCTGATCGCTCAGATGCTCCTCAAGCGCTGCACCTTCGGGCAGTACGCGATGCTCGAAGCCGGCGCTGTGGCAAAAACCCTCGGCGATGTAGCCATCGGCGGGGAAGTTGCCGCCTTCACTAAGGATGATCGGCCTGGCGCGCCCCTGGGACTCGGTGATGTAGCCCAGCAGCTTGAACAGGTTGAGGGTAATGGTATCGCTGACCAGAACCTCACCCTCGCCGGCGCCGATCAGCGGTGCCAGCAGGTTGCCAAGGCGCTCGGGGGCATCGAACCAGCCCTGGTTCCAGCCACCGATCAGCGAGTCGCGCCACTGGTCCCGCGTCACATCGAGGGCCTCGCGGGCGGCGTTTGGCTGCGCGCCCAGCGAGTTGCCATCGAGATAGAGCATGCCCTCGGGCAGAGCGAAGTGGGCCTTGAAATCGGCAAGCGTGTCCTGGTCGTCCAGCGTTTGGGCGTCGGTGAGCGTGGGGCGCATCGGCATATCCTGTCGTGTCGAAGAGTTGCCCCTAGTGTAAGACGAGCGGCGCGCTGCCGATTTGCTTTGTTTTGCGTATTATTGGCAGTTAATGAAAAGTAAACGAAATTTTCCAAGGAAATATGCAATATGTATGCGCCTGACGCCTTTGATCGCCGTTTGCTGCATACCCTGCAGCGTTCGCCCCGACAGACGCTTACGGAGCTGGCCGAGCGCGTGAACCTCTCCCCCAGCCAGTGCTCGCGACGCATTGCCCGGCTCGAAGCGAACGGGGTCATTCAGGGCCACGCCTTGCGGCTGGCGCCGGAGGCGCTGGGGCTCATGGTGACGGCGTTCATCACGATATCGATGGACAAGTCACGGCTGGGCTCACCGCGTGAAACGATCGCCTCATTGCTGGCCCGCGACGAAGTGATCGATTGCCACTCCACCACCGGAAGCCACGATTTCATCCTCAAGGTGAAGGTGGCGGATCTTGCCGAGCTTTCCCACTTTCTGTCGTCGGTAGTGAGTCCGATTCCGGGGGTACTGAACGTTGAAACCCAGGTGGCGCTGGAGTGCTTCAAGGAAGCCGGCCCGCTTAAGGTCATGTATTGAACACGGCCTTGCCGCAAACGTGTTCACATACCGTGCTTACACGCTAAATATTTAATTCGTATTAAAAAATAAAAACATTAGTAAATGTTGATTTTTATTCTCTCATCCATGAAACGTTAAGATTTATGTCATACAACTCCGTTAGGGTTTCCATCGCCAAGGGACAGGCCGTTGATCGAGTGGCGGATTCACTGCGCCGGCCACGCGCTTATTTTTAAAAGATCAGGCAGCACGACGGCTGCTCACTGCAATGGGAACGTTCATGTTTAAGAAAACGCTACTGGCGCTGACGCTGGGTGGTTTGTTCGCGGGCGCCACCGCTCAGGCCGCCACGGTTTATGACGAAGACGGCACGAAGGTCAACCTGTACGGCCGCATCGCCATGGGGTTCGAAGGCGGTGGTGTGGGCGACGGTGTGGACAACGGCGCGGAGTTTCGTGATTTCAGCTCACGCCTGGGCTTCAAACTGAGCCAGCAGGTCACGCGCGACTTGACCGCCTTTGGCCGCCTGGAGTGGCGCTTCAACGGTGACGAGCGCAGCCGCCCCGGCTTCAAGGAAGTGCGCAAGAGCTACATCGGTATCGAAAGCGACACCTTCGGTACCTTCACCGCAGGCAACTTCGACAGTTTCTACGATAACTACGTCATGACGCCGTTCGACGTGTACGTCGCCGAAGGCTACGAGTTTGCCGGTGGCGGCCTGCAGGCCCGCGGCGACTCGATCGGTTACGAGTCACCGAACCTCAACGGTTTCCAGGTCGTATTGGCGGTCAAGCATTTCTCCGAGCGCGGCCTGACTGAAGCTGAACAGACCGAGCGCGGCAGCGGCGTCTCTTCCCAGGGCGGCGTGGTCTATACGACCGGTCCGGTACGGCTGGCTCTCGGCGTGGTGGACGACGATATTCGCGGTGGCGGCAACAACCAGACCCGCGTGGGCGGCACCGCAGCCTTCGAGGTTTCCGAAGATTTCCAGCTGCGCGCAGGCTTTGAAACCCGCGATGACAGCGACGTCTACGGCGGTGGGTTCGACCGCTACGGACTTGGCGCGACCTACGCCTTTAACGCGACCGCCTTTTACGGCGATGTCTACCATATCGATGCCGACGACGTCGACGGGACGCGCAATGCCTGGGCACTGGGCACGCTGCATAACCTGACCGACAATTTCGATGTGTTCCTGGAGCTTTACGACGGTGACCGCGACTCGGTCGATGAGATCGACGACGAAGACCTCTACTACGCTCTGGGCGCTCGCTACTACTTCTAACGTGCCGGTAATTCGGGCGCCATTTCAATGAGGTAGGGCGCCGGTAGGCGGGCACTGTTGATCGATCCTTTTGGCCGGTACGGGCAGTCGTACCGGCCTTTTTGCATCAGCGCTCGTCGTCGCGCTGGTCGATGGTCTTTTTATAGCCGTCGATGAACGGCTGTTCGGCCCTGTCGATACGGTCCATACCGGCCACCACGCGGTGCCAGTAGGGGTACTGCGGCGCCGGGCGCGTGGCCGCCTCGATGCGCTCGACCTCCTCCGCTGTGAGCGTCATCTCGGCGGCCGCGAGATCGTCCTTTAAGTGCTCTTCACTGCGTGCGCCGACAATCAGGGATGTCACGCCGGGGCGGTCTTTCAGCCAGGCCAGGCAGGTGCGCGGAATCGAGGCGCCGTGGGCTTCGCCGATCTCGGCCAGAAGCTCGATGATGTCGTAAGCGCGCGCCATGTCGTGCACGTAGGGCTCCGGCCAGCCGTTGCCCTGGCGGGTGCCTTCCGGCGCCTTCTGGCCGCGGCGCACCTTGCCGTTGAAGAGCCCTTCACCCAGTGGCCCCCACACCAGCGTGCCGACGTTCTGATCGATGGCCAGCGGCATCAGCTCGTACTCCGCCTCGCGGGACTCCGGCGTGTAGTAGATCTGTTGGCTAATGGGCCCCGCCAGGTTATGAAGCTCGGCTTTGCCCAGCGTCTTCATCATTTGCCAGCCGGTGAAGTTGGAGGTGCCGTGGTAGCGGATCTTGCCGCTCTGAATCAGGTGATCCAGCGCGTAGAGCATCTCCTCGACCGGTGTGACGCCGTCCCAGTTGTGGATCTGGTAGAGATCGATATGGTCGGTGCCCAGACGCTTCAAACTCGCCTCGCAGGCCTGGATCAGGTGATAGCGCGAAAAGCCGCTGTGGTTGGGGTTATCCCCTAGCGGGCTTCGCGCCTTGGAAGCGAGGATGACATCCTGGCGCTTGTCGCCCAGGGCCTTGCCGACGATCTCCTCGGACTCGCCCATGGAGTAGAGATCGGCGGTATCGATCATGTTCACGCCGGCATCGAGGGCCATGTCGATCTGGCGTTTGGCGCCGTTTACATCGACGCTCGCCGCCTTCTCGAAGCCGCCGCTGCCGCCAAACGGTACGGTACCCAGCACGATTTCCGAGACCAACAGGCCTGAATTTCCCAACGGACGATATTTCATGTCGACACATCCCTGCTCAACGAAAGTGGTATTGCCTGAAGGCGAGCAATTAGCCTAGGAGATGCGCCGGGTTTGTCAAAGCGGCCCGTTTGGATCAGATGACACGCTTGCGAATCTGCGAGGAGAGCTGTTCAAAGCCGATCACCACCACCAGAATCAGCAGAATGATGGCCAGCGCCCGGTCATAGTTGAAAAGGCGCATCGAGGCGGCAAGCTCCACGCCGATACCGCCGGCGCCCACCAACCCCAGAGTAACCGCCGAGCGCAGCGCCTTTTCGACGCTATAAAGGCTGGTGGCGGTCATCGAGGCCAGGGTTTCCGGCAAAATCGCCCCGCCGATCACCGAGAGCTTGCCGGCGCCGGTGGCGCTTAGCGCCTCCGAAGGGCCGGGGTGAACCTCCTCGATGCGCTCGGAGAAAAACCGCGCCGCAAAGCCGATGGTGTCCATGATGATGGCGAGCACCCCGGCCATGGGGCCAAGGCCCACGGCGACGACGAAAATCAGCGCCCAGATCAGATCCGGGATGGTGCGCATGGTGGCGATCACAAGTCGTGCCACACTGCGCACCCAGGGGAAGGGCGAGGTGTTGCGCGCGGCCAGAAGCGCAAAGGGCACGCTCAGAATCACCCCAAAGGTCACGCCGACAATGGCGATATTGAGCGTTTCGAACATCGACCAGGCGAGCACGTCGAAGCGGCTGACGTCCGGTGGAAAGGCGCGGCCAACGAAATGGCCCAGGTTCACCGCGCCGCGTAGAAGCCGCTCCAGGGTGACATTGGTGCTCGAAAGTCCCTGAAGAAAAAGCGCCAGAAAGCCAAGGCCCAGCGCCCAGGTAAACAGCGAAGGCCGCTTGAAGCGTGGCGGTAGCGGCGTCGAGGCGCCGGCGGTAGAGGGTTGCTGTGACATGATCGTCTCGGTCAGGTAGCGGCGAAAGCGCCATGTGAGGACGGCGCGGCGGTCTGGTCGACGCGGGTGTCGCCCTGGTAGAGCGCGCGCATCTCATCACACGACGCCGTAGTGCGTGGCGTATCCAGCACTATCCGGCCCGCTTTCATGCCCACGATGCGATCGCCGTACTGCTTGGCGAGTTCGAGCTGGTGCAGGGTGCAAAGCACCGTCATGCCGCGCTCGATAACGACATCCAGCAACAGATCGAGTATTTCACGGCCCGCCCGGGGGTCCAGGCTTGCGATAGGCTCGTCGGCGATGATGATCTCGGCGTCCTGCATCAGCGTGCGGGCAATGGCGACGCGCTGCTGCTGGCCGCCGGAGAGCTCACGGCAGCGCGCCTCGGCCTTGTGGCCAAGCCCCACGCGTTCGAGCGAGACCATGGCGCGCTCACGCAGCGGCTCGCTTGCAAGCGAAGACAGCGTGGATAAAAGCCCCAGCCGCTCCCTGCCCAGCGCCCCGAACAGCACGTTTTGAAACACGCTCAGGTTCTGCACCAAATTGAACTGCTGGAACACCACGCCCACTTTCTGGCGAAGCGCGCGCAGCTCACCCCCGGAAAGCCGCGATAGCGGCTCTCCCAGCATGATGATTTCGCCCTGCTCGAAAGGCGTAAGGCCATTCAGGCAGCGCATCAGGGTGGATTTGCCGCAGCCGTTGGCGCCGAGCAGAATCACGCACTCGCCGCGGGCCACGGTCAAATCGAGCCCGCGCAGAACGTGGAGCTTGCCGTAATGCTTGTTGAGGCCGGTGGTCGAAATGGCGGTCATGGCGGCTGGCTCAAAGCGCGATGCCGGCGGCTTCGTAGGCGCGGCGGACGATATCGTAGTCGGCGTTGTCACGGTCGAAGCTCAGCGAGGAGTCGCGGTTCAGGAATTTGTCCTCGTTGCGCTCGGTGGCGATCAGTGCCTGCCAGAGTTCGTCGGCGTTGTCGCTCAGGGTATCGCGCAGCGCGCTCTTGCATGCCTGATCCAGCGAGCCGCGCATCACGACCGGATCACCCGGCAGCGCATCGCTCTGGGCGATTACGCGGTACTCACCAGTGGGATCCATGGCCTGGATTTCGTCGATATCGCGGTTGCCGCCGCCCATGGCGTCGACGTCACCGTTGACCAGGGCCGCGATGCGCGCATCCCCCGCCATGATGATGTCCAGGTCGCGGTCGATATCGAGCCCGGCGTCCACCAGCATCTGGCTCGGGAAGATATGGCCGCTGGTCGAGCCGACGTCCTTCAGCGCCACGCGGTGGCCTTCCAGGTCGGCAAGCGTTTCGATATCGCTGTCCGCGGGAACATAAAAGCTGCTGCCGTAGTGCGGGCGCTCGATGGTAAACAGAATTTCGATATCGCTCTCCCGGTCGAACAGCACGAACTCCGCAGGACCGGCAAACACCAGCTCCACGTCGTCGTAGGCAAGCGCGGTGCCGGCGGCGGTGCGGTTACTCAGGCTGAACATGGCAAGCTCAAGGCCGGTCGCGGCTTCGAACGCCTCGGCGAAAGGGCCGAAAGCCTCGGCCAGCGGGCCCATACCCTCGATGCCGGTATCCGCCATGCGAATCGGGTTCGGGCACACGTTGTTCAAGTCGTTCGCGGCGAAGGCGGCGGCTGAGAAAACGGTGGACGAAAGGGCAGCGGCAACAGCAGCGGCAAGCAGTGATTTTTTCATGAGAGCTCTCGGCAAAAGAAAGTATCGAGAGGCAATAGCGTGGCAGGCAAAGATGACAGTCGTGTGTAGCCGGGTTGACCCAGCGTTGACGCCGATTTTCGAGTTAAACCAGGCGGCGGGGGATTAATAATTGTCACGAATGCTGGTAATAGTGAAGCGTCGCTTACAAGCCCGGCGCGAGTGCGCCGCACAACTCCCGCTTTAAAAGGAAACACCATGCCGTTATCGAGAACCGGATGGGCCATCGCCGCGCTGGCACTTTCCCCGGGCGTACTGGCCGCGCCCTTCACGCTGACGATCTATCACACCAACGACCTTCACGGGCGCACTGACCAGTACCCGCCGCTTGTCAGCGCCCTCGAACAGGCGCGCAGCGAGTACGGCGAGGGGCTGTTGCTCGACGCGGGCGATATTTTCTCCGGCACGCTCTACTTCAACGCGTTCAAGGGGCTGGACGCCGTCGAGTTCATGAATACGATGGGCTATGGCGCGTTTGTGCCCGGCAATCACGAGTTCGACCTGAACGACCCGGAACAGGGCCACCAGGCCCTGGTGGCTCTGTTCGAGGCCGCCGAGTTTCCCATTCTGGGCGCCAATCTGGACTTTTCCGGCGCACCGGAGTTCAGCGAGCGGCTGGGGGATTCGATCAGCGCTGCGCCGCAGCCGGGGCATCTTTATGACGGCGTGATCCTCGAGCAGGGCGGCGAGCGCATTGGCGTGTTCGGGCTGAGCACCCCGTCGAGCGAGACCGTTTCGAGCCCGGGCAACGTCACCATTGGTGACTACCGCGCGGCGGCCGAGGCGATGGTCGCGGCGTTTGAAGCCCAGGGCATCGACAAGATCGTCGCGCTGACGCATCTGGGCTTCGATAGCGACCCGGCGGTGGGCAACGACCTGCTGCTTGCCCAGCACGTCGAGGGGATCGACGTGATCATCGGCGGGCACAGCCACACCCGGCTCGAGTCGCCCGTGACCGTGGCCGAGAACGACCGGGGCGAGGCGAAAGCGCCCACGGTCATCGGCCAGGCGAACGAATACGGCAAGTACCTGGGGGTCATGCAGGTCACCTTCGATGACGACGGCGTAGTGACGGATGCCAGCGGCGAACTGCTGGCGGCGGAAGACTTCGAGCCGGACACCGATGCCGCCGCGATGCTCGCGCCGTATACGGCCCAAATCGAAGCGCTGCGCGATGCCGAAGTGGGCGTGACACTCGCCGAGGCCTTGCCCAACCCGCGTCACGGCAGCGGCGACGAACAGAGCGTGCGCGCCAACGAAACCGCGCTGAGCAATTTGATCGCGGATGGCCAGCTGGCCGCCGCGCGCCGGGTGAACCCGCAGACCGTGCTGGCGCTGCAAAACGGCGGCGGCGTGCGCGAGCCGATCCCCGCAGGCCCCGTGACCGTGGGCGAGTTGATCGCCGTGCAGCCCTTCGGTAACCGTTTGACATTAATGGACCTGACCGGCGCCGAGCTTCTGAAAACCTTCGAGATCGCCCTGGCCGGCGCCCCGGAGGAGAGCGGCGCGTTCCTGCACGTCTCCCAGGGCACCGAGGTGGTGTATGACAGCGCCAAACCGGCCGGCGAGCGGGTGGTGAGCCTGAAGGTGACCGAGAACGGCGCGCTCACCGCTATCGACCCGGCGCGCACTTATGTAGTCGCTACCAACAACTTCACCGCCGCCGGCGGCGACAGCCACACCGCGCTTGAAGGCGCCCATGAGAGTGACCGCAGCCACATCGTCGGCAATACCGACTGGGAAATGCTGCGCGACTATCTGGTGGAGCAGGGCGAGATCGCGCCCCGGGTGGAAGGGCGCATTGTCGATGTGGCAGAGGGAGACGTGGGCGAGTGAGTGCTTGCTTGCACCTCAGTCGGTGCGCTGGCCGCTTTCCTGATTGAACGGGTGCAGGGCGCTGCGGGCCACATAAAAGCGCAGCGTCTCGCCTTCCTTCACCGGGGGGGAGCCTGAGCTGGTGCGGATCACCGTAGGCTGCTCGCTGCCCGCCAGGCGCACGTAAAGATGGCTTTCGGCGCCGGCGGCCTCGAAAAGCTCCAGGGTGGAATCGACCACCAGGTGTGGGGCGTTGGGCGGGGTCAAGCGCATGTCGTCCGGGCGGATGCCGACGATATCGGTGCCGGCGGGCAGGTCGTCGAGCAGGTTGTCGGCGCTTCGCGTGGCCAGATACTCGACCGGCAGCATGTTCATTGCCGGTGAGCCGATGAAGCCGGCCACGAACATGCTCGCCGGGCGGTTGAAGATCTCCATGGGCGTGCCCACCTGCTCGATCTGCCCGGCGTTGAGCACCACCAGGCGGTCGCCCAGGGTCATCGCCTCGAGCTGGTCGTGGGTGACGTAGAGGCTGGTGGTCTTCAAGCGGCGCTGCAGCTTTCGGATCTCCACGCGCATTTGCACGCGCAGCTTGGCATCCAGATTCGACAGCGGCTCGTCGAACAGAAACGCCGCCGGCTCGCGCACCAGCGCCCGGCCCATGGCCACGCGCTGGCGCTGGCCGCCGGAGAGGTTGCGCGGCTTGCGTTGAAGGTACTCTTCGATCTCGAGCATCTTCGCGGCCTTGCGCACCCGCTCCTCGATCGCGGGTTTCTTGAAACCGCGGTTTTTCAGCCCGTAAGCGAGGTTGTTGTACACCGTCATGTGCGGGTAGAGCGCGTAGTTTTGAAACACCATGGCGATGTCGCGCTCGGCCGGCTCCAATGTGTTGACCACCCGGTCGCCGATCTTGAGGGTGCCCTCGGAAATCGTTTCGAGCCCCGCCACCATGCGTAAAAGCGTGGATTTGCCGCAGCCTGACGGGCCCACCAGCACCACGAACTCGCCGTCCTCGATGGCAAGGTCAACGCCTTTGACGGCCTGCACGCCGCCGGCGTAGGTTTTCTTGATCCCTTCCAGGGTCACACTGGCCATGCTATTTCTCCGTCTCGGTCAGGCCTTTCACGAACAGTTTCTGCATCAACAGTACCACCATCACCGGCGGCACCATGGCCAGCATCACGGTGGCCATGATCAAATTCCACGCCGGCACCCGATCGGACGAGGCCATCAGGCGTTTGATCCCCAGCACGACGGTATAGAAATCCTCGTCGGTGGTGACCAGCAGCGGCCACAGGTACTGCACCCAGCCGTAGATGAACATGATCACGAACAGTGCGGCGATATTGGTGATCGAGACCGGCAGCAGTATGTCCTTGAAGAACTTCATCGGCCCGGCGCCGTCGACGCGGCTCGCCTCCATCAGCTCCTCGGGCACGGTCATGAAGAACTGGCGAAACAGAAACGTCGCCGTGGCCGAGGCGATCAGCGGCAGCGTCAGCCCGGCGTAGGAGTTGAGCATGCCCAAGTTCGCGACCACCGCGTAGGTGGGGATGATGCGCACCTCGACTGGCAGCATCAGCGTGATGAAGATGATCCAGAACGCCAGCAGGCGAAAGCGAAATCGAAAGTAGACGATGGCGAACGCCGAGAGAATCGAGATCGCGATCTTGCCGATGGCGATGGTGAGCGCCATGATCGTCGAGTTGCCGAGCATCAGCCAAAGCGGTGGGGCGCCGGCGACCTGCCAGCCCGAGCCGAGCATCTGTGAGTAGGTATCCCACAGGTGGTCGCCGGGCGTGAGCGGCAGCACCCCGCGCACGAAGGCGCCGGGTTCGTGGGTCGAGGCGATAAACGCCACGTACACCGGAAACGCCACGACCAGCACGCCGAGAATCAGCACCGCGTGGGTCAGAATATTCAAGAAGGGTCTGTTTTCGACCATGGTCAAGACCTTTGCGCTAGTAGTTGACTCGGCGTTCCACGTAGCGGAACTGCACGAACGTCAGAAGGATCACGATACCCATCAACAGCACCGACTGGGCCGAGGAGGAGCCGATGTTGAGCCCCGCCACGCCGTCGGTGTAGACCTTGTAGACCAGCGTCATGGTCGCCTGACCCGGCCCGCCGCCGGTGGTGGCGTCGATCACCCCGAAGGTGTCGAACATCACGTAGTTGATGTTGATGATCAGCAAGAAGAAGGTGGTCGGCGACAGCAGCGGAAAGACGATGCTCCAGAAGCGCTTGAAGGGCGTGGCGCCGTCGATGGCGGCGGCCTCGATCAGCGATTTGGGCACCGACTGAAGTCCGGCCAGAAAGAACAGGAAGTTGTAGGAGATCTGCTTCCAGGCCGCGGCAATGGTGATCAGTATCATTGCCTGGCTGCCCGAGACCCGGTGGTTCCAGTCGATGTCGAACCAGTCGAGCACGTGGGGCAAAAGCCCGATGGTCGGGTTGAACAGAAACCACCACAACACCCCGGCCACCACCGGTGCCACCGCGTAGGGCCAGACCAGCAGCGTGGTGTAGAACTTCGCGCTTCTCAGCACCCGGTTGACACACACCGCCAGCAACAGCGCCAACCCCATGGAGAGCACCGTGACCGACACGGCAAAGATCGCCGTGCGCCCCAGCGCATTCAGGTAGCTTGGATCGCTTAGAATACGGGCGTAGTTCGAAAGGCCCACGAAGGTGGTCTTGAAGCCGAAGGCGTCGGTGCGCTCGAAGCTCGACTTCACCGCTTGGCTCGCCGGCCAGATGAAGAACACCAGCGTAATGATGAGCTGCGGCGCCAATAGGCAGTAGGGAAGCCACCGGTTCTGATAGGTGGAGCGTTTGGTCTGCATGATGAATCCTGTATCACGAGCGCCCGGAAAAGCCGTCCCGTGAACCCCGCCTTGAAAGCGAAGGCAGGCGCAGGGGAGGGCTCTCACGACGAACCCCGGCGCAAGGGCCGGGGTTCGTGAGACGATCAAGCGTTAGTTATTGGCTGACTCGAAATCGCGCAGGATCTGGTTGCCGCGCTCGACCGCGTCATCCAGCGCTTCCTGCCCGCTCTTGTCGCCCGCTAGCACCGCCTGGAACTCCTCGTCGAGCACCATGCGTACCTGCGGGTAGTTGCCAAAGCGCAGGCCCTTGGAGTTCTCGGTGGGCTCGTTCAGGTTGATCTGCTCGATGGCGAGATCCGCACCCGGGTTCTCCTCGTAGTAGCCCTGCTCCTGGCTCAGCTCATACGCGGCGGTGGTGATCGGCAGATAGCCGGTGCCCTGGTGCCACTCCGCCTGTACGTCGGGAAGCGACAGGTACTCGAGGAATTCGGCCACGCCGGCGTACTCGTCGTCTTCATGACCGGAAAGCACCCACAACGTCGCGCCGCCGATGATCGAGTTCTGCGGCGCGCCCTCGACGTCATCATAGTAAGGCAGCATGCCGAAACCGACCTCGAAGTCGGAGTTGGCGAGCACGTCGGCGCGCGAGGCCGAAGAGTTCATGTACATCGCGCAGTCGCCGGCGTAGAACGAGGGCGCAGCGTCCGGGCCGTTGGCGGGGCCGGCGTAGCTGTAAACGCCGCTGTCGCTCCACTCCTTGAGTTGATCCCAGAAGCGCGCCTGCACCTCGCCGTTGAAGACGAACTCGGTGTCCAGACCGCCAAAGCCGTTCTCTTGGGTGCCGATCGGCTGGTTGTGCAGCGCCGAGAAGTTCTCCAAGCCGATCCAGTTGGCCGCGTAGGCCATGGTGAAGCCGCAGGACGCTGCGCCTTCATCGACGATCTGTTGGCCCATCTCGCCCATTTCAGCCCAGGTGGTCGGCGGAGTTTCCGGGTCGAGCCCGGCGGCCTCGAAGGCGTCCTTGTTGTAGTAGAGAATCGGCGTGGAGGAGTTGAACGGCATCGAGAGCATGTTGCCGTCGGTGTCGGTGTAGTAGCCGGTCACCACGGGCAGGTAGTTGTCTGCGTCGAAGTCGTTGCCGTGTGCTTCCATCAGCTCATACACGGGATAGATGGCGCCCTGGGCGGCCATCATGGTGCCGGTGCCGACTTCGTAAATCTGTACGATGTGAGGCTGCTCGCCGGCACGGAAGGCGGCGATGGTGTTGACCATGGTCGCTTCGTACTCACCCCGATAGGAGGGCGTGACCTGGTACTCATCCTGAGTGGCGTTGAAGTCCTCGGCCAGGGCGCTCAGGCGCTCGCCGAGCTCGCCGCCCATGGAGTGCCACCAGGTGATCTCGGTGGCGGCCTGGGCGGACATGCTCAGGCTTGCCGCGGCGATACCGACGGATAACGCGCGTAACGTGAAACGAGACATACATCACTCCTTGTGGGCCCGGGCATGGCCGGGCGGCGCAGTACGTTTATTGAGCTTGTGAGGTGCACTGAACAGTAGTGAGTCTATATGACAAATTGATGAACGATAACCGGACGAAGGTTCAAGGCTCATGCCACTTTGGCAGTAGGCGAGCGCGGTGGGCAGTGCTAGGGTGGTGGCAACGCGCTTAACCCGAGATACGTCATGACGAATGCAGAATCGCTTCTTTCCCAACTCATCGCCTTCAATACCACCTCCCGCGGCTCCAACCTGGCGCTGATCGAATTCGTCGAAGGCTATCTGGCCAAGCACGGCGTCGCCTCGGAGCGGGTCATGAGCCCCTGCAACACCAAGGCGAATCTGATTGCGCGTATCGGCCCGGACGCGCCGGGTGGGGTGATGCTGTCGGGCCACACCGACGTGGTGCCGGTCGAGGGCCAGCCCTGGTCGACGGACCCGTTTACGCTTCACGACGGCGGCGACGGCCGGCTTTACGGCCGGGGAAGCTGCGACATGAAAGGCTTCATCGCCTGCGCGCTCGCCATGGTGCCCGAGTGGGTGAAGGCGCCTCTCAAGCAGCCCATCTACTTCGGCTTCTCCTATGACGAAGAGATCGGCTGCGTCGGCGCGCCGGAGCTGATCAAGCGCTTTTATGAACACTACTCCACCACGGCTCACGTCATCGTCGGCGAGCCGACCCTGATGCAGCCGGTGGTGGCGCAAAAAGGCGCGACCAACCTGCGCACCACGGTCACCGGGGTCGAGGCGCACAGCAGCCAGGTCAACCAGGGCACCTCGGCGATCCACGTGGCCGCGCGGCTGGTGAGTTTCATCGAGGACACCATGACCGCCCTGGTCGAGGAGGGCCGGGTGGACGAGGCCTTCAACGTGCCCCACACCAGCCTGCACGTAGGCCGGATCAAAGGCGGTACGGCGATCAACATCATGGCGCGCGAATGTACCTTCGAGTGGGAGATTCGTCATTTGCCGACCGAGACGTTCGGCGAGGTGTTTGACCGCTTCACCCAGTATGTCGATTCGCTCAAGGCCGAGCTTTCGGCGCGTGGCAAGCGAGTCACCATCGACACCGAGGCGCTCAACGTCACCGTGCCGGGCCTGGCCGATCGCGACAACGCCGCCGTGCTGCGCCTGGCCCGGGATCACCTGCCTAATGAGTGCTGCAACCACGCGGTGGCCTACGCCACCGAAGCCGGGCAGTTCCAGGGGCAGGGGCTGCAAACGATCATCCTCGGGCCGGGCAGCATCGCCCAGGCCCACCAGCCGGACGAGTACATCGAGAAAAGCGAGCTTGTCGCGTGCGTCGAATTCATGACCCGAATGGGTAGAGCGCTGGAAGCGCCGTTCGAGGGGTAGATGAAAGCGGTTTTGGCGGGGTGATAGAGACAGGGGGCGGTGCCGGGCAGCCCTACACGAGGGCGCTGTGAATACCTCCCTGTACGCTACTTTCGCCATCTGACCGCCAAGGACGGCGGGAATGTCGGAAACGAAGGGAACGGTATTCCGACCTTGGCGAAAGACCCTCGTTACGGGCTGCCCGGCACGGCTGGTTGGGTAGCATAGTGAGCTCGACACTAACGAAAACACCCGCCATGAGCGGGTGTTTTGGTATCGTCAAACGTTTCTGTCAGGGCGAGGAGTGCTCTTCAAAAAGCTCCGCCTTGGCGTCGCGCATCACCTCCTCGCAGGCCTGCTGGTGGGCAAGCTGGGTGATCAGACCCTGGGTGACTTCGAAGCCTTTCATCAGGCAGGTATCCACCTCGGCGAGGCTAATGGCAGGCGTTACGTGACAGTCGATTCTGACCGTACGGCCGCCGCCCTGAAGGCGGTCGGCGAACCGCCGCAGTCGCCATGCAAGCCTTTCTTTCCATCGGGCCGCGTCTACCGCGCCCTCGTTTACGCTGAACGTGCACTGCCATTCCGGTCTGTATACCTTCATGCGAACCTCCGCTGCGTCTGGAAAGAGAGTTGGGTCGTGTGTCGTACTCCGTCTTTTTTGGCCATGTGACTCTGCTACTATACCCCCATTGATCGCGACCGATACAGGAAAAAGGCCCGATGCACCGGCGTTAATGGGGCCACCGATATGACTTCATGCTTAATGACACGTTGCCCCTGTGGCAGTGACGATATGTACGAGACATGCTGCGGCGTCTACCACCAGGGCGTGGCCGCCCCGACGCCCGAGGCGCTGATGCGCTCGCGCTATAGCGCCTTTGCACTCGATCTCGTTGATTACCTGAACGCCACCTGGCACTCCAGCACCCGGCCTCAAACGCTGGCGCCGGACCCGGCCACGCAGTGGAAGCGCCTATCCATCGAGCGCGCGAGCGCGCCGGAAGGTGAGCAGGGCACCGTTCACTTCAAGGCGTTTTTTTGGGAAGGCGGCTGGCACGTGCTGGAGGAGGTCTCGCGTTTCGTGTTCGAGGCCGGGCGCTGGTACTACGTCGACGGCGACCCTCGCCTTGAGAAGCTCAAGTTAGGGCGCAACGAGCGCTGCCCGTGTGGGAGCGGGCGCAAGCTCAAGGCGTGCTGCGGTGGCTGATGGCGAAGACGTAAAGGCGTCGTGGTATCTTTACCTGCTCGAGTGTCGGCGCGGCACCTACGCCGGGATCACCAACGACTTGGCGCGGCGCTACCGCGCTCACTGCCAAGGCAAGGGCGCGCGCTACACCCGCGCCAACCCGCCCCAGGCGCTGTTGGGCGCTCAGCCGTTCGATAGCCGCGCCGAGGCGAGCCGCGCCGAGTATCGCCTGAAGCAGCAAACGCCCACCGAGAAGCGCCGCTGGGCGGCCCGCTGGCCCTGCGGCGCGCCCGACGATTCCCCGTGACTTTCGATTTCCGAGACTTTCAAGGAGCCACCGCCATGAAGACGTTTTTCTCCGATCAGAGCTTTCGCCGCCAGGCGGCCACCGAGCTTCACGGCAGCACGTTGGTGGCGCCTTATGAAACGCCCCGGCGCATGGAGATCGTGCTCGAGGCGCTCGAGCGCGCCGGGCTCGAGGTGCACGCGCCCGGCAAGTACGGCCTGGCGCCGGTGGAGGCGGTGCACGACGCGGGCTATATCGACTTCATCGCCCACTTCTGGCCGCGCTGGCAGGCCGAAGGCCACCCGGGCGAGGCGATCCCCAGCATCTGGCCGGCGCGCACGCTGCGCGCCGACCGCATTCCCCGCTCGCTGGAAGGCCAGCTTGGCTACTACGCCCTGGCCGCGGAAACCTCGCTGTGCGAAGGCACGTATGAGGCCGCGCTTGCCAGCAAGGACACGGCACTGGCGGCGCTGGAGTACACCCTTGAAACCGGCAAACCGAGCTTTGGGCTGTGCCGCCCGCCGGGCCACCACGCCGCCACGGATCAGTTCGGCGGCTACTGCTTTTTCAATAACGCCGCCATCGCCGCTCAACGCGCGCTGGATAACGGCCACAAGCGCGTGGCGGTGCTCGACGTCGACTTCCACCACGGCAACGGCACTCAGCAGATCTTCTATCGCCGCTCGGACGTCTTCTTCGCCTCGCTGCACGGCGACCCGGACGTCACTTTCCCCTACTACTCGGGCTACGCGGATGAAACCGGCGAAGGCGAGGGCGAAGGCTTCACCGCTAACTACCCGATGGCGCCGGGTACGAAGGTCAGTACCTGGATGGCGGCGCTCGACGACGCTTTGGAGAGGATCGCCCGCGCCGAGAGCGAGCTTTTGATCGTCTCGCTCGGGGTGGATATCTTCGAGAACGACCCCATCAGCACCTTCACCTTCAAGCGCGACGACTTTGCCGCGCTGGGCAAGCGTTTGGCAGAGGCGGGGCTGCCCTGCGTTTTATTGATGGAAGGGGGCTACGCGGTGGACGACATCGGGGCCAATGTGGTAAGCGTACTGCAGGGTTTCGAGGGATAGGTCTCGAAACGCGGCGCGGCGGGTGACAGCGCGCGTCAATTCGGGCAGTCTAGCGCCCTTTTCAGCCCGTTCGGTGGCAAGGAGTTAACGCGTGGCAGTGTACGGCGGCATTCAGGCACATGAGGTGGAGCGCTGGCTCAACGCCCTGGTCAACGCTGCCTTCGACCGGCGCTGCCCGCTTTCCAAAGTGCACGGCGGCACGGCCCGGGCCCGCACCGCTCGCCAGGACCTGCTGTGCCTGGCCCAAACCTTTCGCGGCGAACAGGGCGCGAGCGACGTCGTCGCCGACAGCCTCAGCCGCTGGTGCCAGCACTATTTGACCGAAACCGAGTGGTACGTGCTGGTCAGCGGCAAAAAGCCCCGCGCCGCTGCCCCGGCCCCCGCGGCACCGGCTCAGGAAGAGAGCCCCGAGGCCATCGAGGCGCTGCTGCAACACAAGGTCGGCTAATACACAAGGTCGGCCAAGCAGGCGCTTAACGACACCGCCGGCGCGCTGCTACAATGGATGAATGAACAGTGCCCTCTCCGTGCCCGCCACGGCCTCCCTGGATGATCCTTTCTACTACCTGACGAACTTTCGTTTCGTGCTCGCGTGGGTAAACGATCGCCACCATGATCTGCTCGGCGAGCCCGAACGCGCGTTTCTGAGCGCCTTTAGAGCGCTTCCGCACGCCTCCCAGGCGCTGCTGGCGCGCATGGTAATGCGCAAGGGCGAACACTTTCGCACCGGCAAGCTCGTCTACGTTGAAATTGGCGATACCGGCCAGGCGCTGGCGCCGCTGGTTAAGGCCGGGCTGGTCGAGCGTGACCCCATGCTCACCGCCGCCGAGCTTGGTCACCATCTGCTTTTGTCCGAGCTCAAGCAGGCCCTGGCGTTTGATATCCGCGCCGCCGGGCTTGGCGCCTCGCCGGCCAAAAAAGTGCTGTTGGAGCACCTTGTGCCCACGCTTTCGGCGGTCAAGCCCTTGAGCGAGTGGTGGCCGGACGCCCCTGATACGCTGGTACGCCTGAGCGTGATGGAGACCTGTGACCGGCTGCGGCTGATGTTCTTTGGCAACCTGCGCCAGGACTGGGCGGAGTTCGTGCTCACCGAGCTTGGCCGGCAGCGCTTCGAGCCGGTGGCGCTCTCGCCCGACGCCCGGGCGTTTGCCCGGCGCGACGAGGTCACTACCTATTTGTACCTGCACCGCCTGCGTGAGCGCCTGAGCGACGGCGAGCCGCCAGCGGCACTTTTCAACGAGGTGCCGAAGGCCAGCGGCAACCGCTGGCTTGACGCCCGGCGAAGCCGGCTGCTGGTGAGCATGGGCCGCGAGGCCGAGCGCAGCGGCGACGAGGCGCTTTCGCTCACGCTTTATCAGGCGGCTACCGGCAGCGACGCCCGCATTCGACAGCTTCGCCTGCTGGAGCGGCGCGGTGAAGACCGCCGTGCGCTGGAGCTCGCCCGCGCCGCGCTCGAAGGCGGCCCGCGCGAAAGCGAGCGCCAGGCGCTGGAGCGCCTGATCCCGCGGCTGGAACGGCGCCTGGGCGGCCCGCCGGTCAAGCGCGGGCAAGGCGCCGCCGTGGCCGTGAAAACGCTGACGCTTTTGGGCCCCCGGCCCGTCGAGCGCGCCGTGGCCGAGCACCTGAGCAGGCCCAATGCGCCGGTATACTATGTCGAGAACAGCCTGATCACCGGGCTTTTTGGCCTGCTGCTGTGGCCGGCGCTGTTCAAACCGCTGCCCGGCGCCTTCTTCCACCCGTTTCACAGCGCCCCGGCGGATCTCTACCGCGAGGACTTCGTCGAGGCGCGCCGCGAGGAGATAGACGCTTGCCTGGCGCGCCTCGACGACGGCCGCCACGTTCAAGGCATTCGCGACGTTTTCGCCGACAAGCACGGCACCGCCTCGGCGTTCATCCACTGGCCGGCGCTCGACGAGACGCTGCTGGAAACGGCGCTGACGTGTATTCCGGGTAAGCATCTGCGCGCGCTGTTCGAGCGCTTGCTGGAGGATCTCAAGCACAACCGGGCGGGCTTTCCCGACTTGATCCAGTTCTTCCCCGAGGCCGACGACGGCCCGCGCTATCGCATGATCGAGGTAAAGGGGCCCGGTGATCGGCTGCAGGATAACCAGCGCCGCTGGCTCGCCCATTTCCAGCGCCACGCCATCCCCGTCGAGGTGTGCCACGTGCGCTGGCAGGCCACCCCGTGAGCGAGTACCGGGTCGCGGTGCGCGCGCTGTGTGAATTCACCGCCCGCCGGGGCGATCTCGACTACCGCTTCACGCCGGCGCCCAGCGCCCAGGAGGGTATCGCTGGCCATACGCTGGTCGCCAGCCGCCGTGGCGAGGGCTACATCGCCGAGCTGCCCCTTGCCGCGACCGTCGAAGGCCTGCGCGTCTCCGGCCGGGCAGACGGCTATGACCCGGATACCCACTGCCTGGAAGAGGTCAAGACCCACCGCGGCGATCTTTCGCGCATGGCGGACAACCAGCGCGCGCTGCACTGGGCCCAGGTAAAGGTGTACGGGGCGCTGTTGTGCGCCGAGCGTGAGCTTTCCCGGGTGACGCTGGCGCTGGTGTATTTCGAGATCAGTAGCCAGCGCGAAACCCGGCTGAGCCATGAATTCGACGCCGAAGATCTTCAGGCGTTCTTTCGTGATCAGTGCCGACGCTTTCTCGCCTGGGCGAGACAGGAAGCCGCCCACGTCGAGGTTAGAAACGAGCGCCTGGGCGCGCTTGCCTTTCCCCACGCGACGTTTCGTCCGGGCCAGCGTGCGCTTGCCGAAAACGTGTTCAAGGCGGTGAGCACCGAGCGCTGCCTGCTCGTCCAGGCGCCCACCGGCATCGGCAAGACGCTCGCCACGCTCTTTCCCATGCTCACCGCCATGCCGCGAAAGCGCCTGGACCGGGTGGCGTTTCTGACCATGAAAACCCCCGGCCGGCGGCTGGCACTTGACGCCCTCCAGACCCTGCAGGCCGCAAACGAAACGCCGCTTCGCGTGGTCGAGCTGGTCGCGCGCAGCAAGGCCTGCGAGTTTCCGGAGCGCGCCTGCTACGGCGAGGCGTGCCCGCTGGCGGCGGGCTTTTATGACCGCTTACCGGCCGCGCGCGCGGCCTGCGTCGAGCGCGGCTTTCTCGACCGCGCCGGGCTGAGAGAGACCGCTCTGGCGCACGATGTCTGCCCTTATTATCTGGGCCAGGAGATGGCGCGCTGGGCCGACGTGGTGGTGGGCGATGTGAACCACTGGTTCGACGCCCACGCGCTGCTCCACGGCCTGGCGGCGGCGGGCGACTGGCGGGTGGGCGTACTGGTCGATGAAGCGCACAATTTGATCGAGCGGGCCCGCGGCATGTACAGCGCCGAAGTGTCGCAAAAGCGCTTCAACCAGGCGAAAAAGGGCGCCCCGACGGCGCTGAAAAAGCCGCTGGAGCAGCTGGGTCGCCAGTGGAAGACGCTGTCCGATGGCGATGAGGCGGGCTCTGAGCGCTACCGGATTCTGGAGGCGCTGCCCGCCAAGCTCGTCGGCGCGCTCTACAAGGTGGCAAGCGCCATCACCGAGTATCTGGGCGAGCACCCGGAGGCGGCGAGCCTGGCGCTTCAGGAGCTTCTGTTCGAGGCGCTGGGGTTTTGCCGACTGGCGGAGTCCTTTGGCCAGCACTCGCTTTGCGACGTCACCCGTCATGAGCGAGGCCGCGCGGTGCTCGGCATTCGCAACGTCATTCCGGCGGACTTTCTCGCCCCACGCATCGCGCGCGCCCAGAGCCTGGTGCTCTTTTCCGCGACGCTCACGCCGCCGCGCTACTACCGCGACCTGCTGGGGCTGCCAGCGGACAGCGTCTGGCGCGAAATCGACTCGCCCTTCGCCGCGCACCAGCTCAGTGTCAGGCTCGCGCGCCACATCTCGACGCGCTACCGCGACCGGGAGAGATCCGTTGCGCCCATCGTCGCCACCATCGCCGAGCAGTACCGGGAGATGCCCGGCCACTATCTGGCGTTTTTCAGCAGCTTCGCCTATCTCGACGCGGTGTTCGAGCGCTTTACCCGCGACTGGCCCGAGATACCCGCCTTTGCCCAGACCCGCGGCATGGCCGAAAGCGAGCGCGAGGCGTTTCTGGCCCGCTTCACCCCCGGCGGGCGGGGCATCGGCTTTGCGGTGCTGGGTGGAGCCTTCGGCGAAGGCGTGGATCTGCCCGGCGACCGGCTGATCGGCGCGTTTATCGCCACGCTCGGCCTGCCGCCCTTCAACGCTTACAACGAGGCGCTCAAGGGGCGCCTGCACGAGCGCTTCGGCGAAGGCGAGGCCTACACCTACCGCATTCCCGGCATGATCAAGGTGGTCCAGGCCGCGGGCCGGGTGATTCGAGGCCCCGACGATGAAGGCGTGGTGGTGCTGATGGACGACCGCTTCGACCAGCGCGCCGTGCGCGGGCTTTTGCCGAGCTGGTGGGCGCTTTAGGCAAGCGCCGAAAACGCAAGGCCCATGACGCTCACCAGAATCAGCACTACCCCGAGCACGCGAAAGAAAAGCACCGTGTCGGCCTTTTGCAGGTAGCGGTGGGCGCGCTCGCCGAGCAGGTGGCCGGCAAAGGCGCAGGGCAAGAGCCAGAGCTGATGCACGAGCTGCAGGTCGACGCCGGCGACGATGAACGAGACCATCTTGATCACCACGAGGATGAACCAGAGCACGAACATGGTATCGCGCAGCTGCTCCTTCGCCACGTGAGCGGCGAACACGGCCACGATCAAGGGCGCGCCGATGAGCGAGGTGCCGCTAACGTAGCCGCCCAGTCCCAATAGCACGACGTCGACATAGCGGTGCTGGCTCTTGAACGGCTTGTTCAGCACATAGCCCACGGCGTAGACGAGCACGATGGCGAAGATGATGTTGGTCATGATCATGGGGGGCAGCGTCAAAAGCCCCACCACGCCGATCAGCTTCGGCACGATCATGATCTTCAGCGCCTTTTTGAGATAGCGCCAATCGATGTTGCTCTGGGTCGCCGTCGTCGTATCCGCCTTTATCTGGCGGTTGCCCTGCCAGGCGATCCAGCTCGAGAAGATCAAAAGATGAATGGCGATGATCGGCAAGAACACCAGCGGGTCGTTATGCACCAGCAGCAGAAAGGGGAGTGCGAGCACCGCGCCGCCAAAGCCCAGGCTCGTACGCACGAAGCCACTCCAGGCAAAGATCAGCCCGATGAGTGCGTACTGGTACCACAAAAGATCCGCCATTGACCGCCTCTTGACCGAACAAACGTTAAAGAGCGTCGCCGCCGCGTTCTTTTTCTCCGGCGGCGGCTATGCTGAATCAAGCCTACCAGGAAATGACCAAAAAGCGCAGTTGGCCCGACGCCTCACTCGGTCTCTCAACACAACGGAACGTGTTCTCCCATGCCAACATCGAAAAAACCGATCAGCTTTTTCGTCCACCACCAGGGGCGCGGCCACGCCCGCCGCGCCATGGCGATCATCCGCCACTTCGCCATCGACCGCCCGGTCAGCGTACTGACCGCCGACCCCAGCCTGTTCGACGGCTTCGAGCGCGCCATCGACGTGATCGCGCTGCCCAACATGATCGGCGCCGCGGTGCCGACCCAGGCGCTTTATGACCAGCCGACGCCGTCGGTGATGCACTGCGTGCCGATGGGCGTGGTCGAGATGCGCCAGACCATGCGGCGCATTCTCGATCATCTCGACGACATCGACGCGGGGCTGTTCGTCATCGATGTCTCCGCCGAACTGGCGCTTCTATCGCGTATCGCCAGCGTCCCGGCGGTCAGCATTCGCATGCATGGCGATCGTAACGACCCGGGCCACCTGGGGGCTTATGAAGCGAGTGTCGCCATGCTCGCGCCGTTCGATGAACGCCTGGAGCAGGCCGACTACCCGGCGCATCTGCGCGAAAAGACCTTCTACAGCGGCGGGCTTTGCACCACCGCCGCCGCCGTACCCAGCCGGGAGGAGGCGCGCCGTCGCCTGGGACTCGACCCGGATCGCGAAATCGTCGTTGCGCTGACCGGCGGCGGCGGGGCGGGCACGCCCTACGCGCCGCTCACCGTGGCCGCCCGGGCCGCACCCGAGACGCTCTTTATCACTATCGGCCCGCTGCATCTGGAAGGCCACGAAACCGACTTCGCCAACCTGGTCAACGCCGGCTGGGTGGACAACGTGGTGGAGTATCTCGCCGCCAGCGACATCGTGCTGGCCTCCGCCGGCGACAACACCGTGCACGAAATCGCGATGCTCCGGCGTCCCTATATCGTTGCCCCGGAGTGGCGCTACTTCAACGAGCAGCAGCGCAAGGCCGAGCGGCTTTCAGAGCTTTCGGCGGCGGTGAACATGCCGGCGTGGCCCGGGGATTTCGCCGGCTGGCAGGCGGTGCTCGAAAAGGCGCGCGGGCTCGATGTCGAAAAGCTTGCCACGCTTTATGAGGCCGACGCCGCCGAGCGCGCCGCCCGCTGGCTCGAAGCCACGGTCGATGGGCTCTGGGAAGGCGCGCCCACGGCTGCCGCCATGAGCGCAAACGCTGTGAACGCGTCTATCGAACGGGCCTGACCCTGAAAAGGGTCTAACCGAAGCGCGCGCTGGCCGGTAGCCGCGCGCGCTCGATCTCTGTTGGTGCCGGGTAGCGCAGAATCTCGATCGCCGTGGCGTTGGGCGACCAGTCGATGGCGCCGGCGTTTGCGAACTGATCGAGCCAGTACTCCATGCACCAGCGCCCCCAGCGCGCGTGAAAGCGCCGGGCGTTGTCGATGATCGCTTCGAAGTGCGGCCAGGGCGGAGCGTACACCGCGTGGTGCTGATGCCAGGCCAGCGCCCCGCCGACCCAGTAAAGCGCAACGTCCGCCGCGTGAAGCCGCCAGGCGTAGTCGGTCTCCTCGCCGCCGTAGCCGATGTAGCCTTCGTCCATACCGCCGGCGCGGCGGTGGTCGTCCTTCATGAGCGCAAACGATAGCCCCCACAGATTGCCGTGATTCGGCTCCGGGCGGATTTCATCCTCGTCGATGGCCGGGCGGGCGGGGTGGCGCTCGCCTTGCTCGAAAAGCGCTGCGAAGTCGAGCTCATTATGACTCGAGTATGGTGCCGCGCCCGCGGCCAGGTAGTGCACCTCGCCGATGTAGAGCGCGGCCTTCTCGGTGAGCGCCTGACGGTAGCGCTCGATGAGCCGAGGAGAGGCGATACAGTCCACGTCGAGAAACACCAGGCCCTCATTGGAGGCTGCCTCGACCGCGGCGTTGCGGGCGCGGGCAAGCGGCAGCGCCTCACCCTCAACGAACACGTGGCGCACGGGAAAGCCGACATCGGGCAGAGCCGCGTGCGCCTCGGGCTGCATCCAGGCGATCACCAGCTCGTTCGGCAGGTGTGTTTGCGCGTTCAGGCTTTGCATCAGGTTGACCAGGTGGTCGCGGCGCCCGCGCACCAGTGTCAGCACGCTCATGTTCACGAGGCGATATCCTCGAGGGGTTGGCGCGGCGGGTGGCTTTGAAAGTGCTTCACGCCTTCGATCACGCCCTGGGCGTGGGGGGCGCGGGCGATGTAGACGTGGCCCATGCCCGGCGCCTGGGCCAGACCGTCGCTGTAGTTGGCCACCAGAATCGAGCATTTCGAGGCGCGCAGCATGTCCAGGTCGTTGCCGGAGTCGCCGGCCACATAAAGCGCAGCTTCATCCACGCCCAGGTGCTTGCGCACGTGAGCGACCGCGCGGCCTTTCGAGGCGGCCTCGGGCAGGATATCGACGTAGCGGCCGTGGCTGTGGATCACCGTGGCGCGAAGCCTCAAACGCTTGAGGTGGGTCGTCAGGCGCAGCGTGATGTCGCGGGTGTCGTCGCTCAGGTAGCTGAGCTTGAAAGCGCGCTGCTCGAGTGGGCCCTGGGGGAGGAGGTCATCGAAGGTGTCGAGGGCGCGGGCCAGGGCGTCGCGCTGCCAGTGGCGATTGACGATCTCGCGCCAGGCCGTGTCCTGGCGGTAGGTGATGCCATCGTCGTTCAGGTAGTGAATTTCCGAGCCCACCGAGGAGATGATGAGCGGCGGGTAGGGGATGCCCGCCTGGGAGAGAATCGCCAGCGCACTGTGAAAACTGCGCCCGGTCGCGACCCCGAAGCCCAGCTGCTTTTGAGCGGCGTACCACGTGTTGAAGGCGAGCACGCCCACCGGCGAGCCGGTCAGCGTGTTGTCGATGTCGCAAATCAGAAGCGCGTTGACCCGGTCGAGCGTTTGCCCCGTGCACGGGTGGCAAAGCCGTGACAGCAGGTCGTGGTAGCGCTCGACGTGGCGCTGCCAGTCAAACGCCTTGACCGCCAGCCGACCGTTGTCGACCATCTGTTGCCAGCGGGCCGGGTCGTTCAAAAGCGCCAGCGCCTCACCGCCGATCGCCTCGGCCCGTCGCGGGTTGATCAGCACGCCGTTGCCGCACTGCTCGATGATGTCGTTGGGGCCGCCGCTGTCGGTGGCGATCAGCGGCAGGCCCGCCGCCGCGGCTTCCAGAAGGGTAAGGCCAAAGGGCTCGTTGAGCGCCGGGTTGATGAAAATACCGCGCCGCTCCCGGGCCCAGGCGTAGAGCGCCTTGATGTCCTGCGGGGCGTGGTGCTTGGGGTAGGCGATATGGCCGTAAAGGTCGAAATCGTCGATCAGGGTCAAAAGTTCGTGCAGATTGTCGGCAAGCTCGGACTCGAGGTCGTCGATGTGATCGCGCACCCCGGCCACGATCACCAGGTTGGCCTTCTCGCGCAGCGCGTCGTTTTCGCCGAAGGCGCGCACCAGGGTGGCGAGGTTCTTGCGCGTCACCGGCCGGGCAATGGCGATCAGGGCGGGCTTGTCCGGGTTCGTCAGAAACGGCGCCAGAAGTGCATCCACCGCCGGCGTCGAGCGGGCGGATTCGAACTCATCCAGATGGCTGCCCGGGGCGATCACGCGAATCTTGCCCGGCGCGTAGTGGTCGTAGTCGGCGTACTGGCTCTCGGCTTCGTCGCGGGAGCTTGCGATGATCAACGCGGCCTTGCGGATGGCGCGCTCTTCGAACGCGATGCGTCGGGTGAGAGCGGCCAGGGTCTCGGCGTCAAGCGTCTCGCCTTCGTACTCCAGGCACTTGCGCTTGCTGCGCCCCAGCGAGTGGGCGGTGAACACGAAAGGAATGCCGCGGCGCGCCTGCACGTCGGCGGCGACCTCGCCGGCGTCGGCGTAGTGGGCGTGAAGGATCGCGGGCTTGTCGCGCAGCGCGTCGAGCCAGGTGACGAGGGCGTCGGTAAAGGAGGGAAGCTCCTGCCACAGCGCCTCCTTGGGCAGGTAGTCGGGGCTTTCGCTGGGCAGGCGAATCAGCTCGATGTTCGGGCCGACCTGCTCCGCGCCGGGGCCGTAATCGATGTCGCTAAACTGGCACGTAAAGGCGCGGGTGACTAACGTTAGTCGCGTAACGGCCGGATCCAGTGCCGAGGCTTCGACCAGCTCCAGCAGGTAGCGAATGTGCCCACCGGTGTCAGCGGTAATGCCGTATTCGACATCGTGGCCGCGAAGGCAGCCCTGTAAGGCAATATGTACGATATGCATGTCGTGAATTCCCTTTCACTCAAGGCCTCACCGCGCCATGACCATTAAAAAGCGTATACGCATTGCCCAGGTCGCTCCAGTGATCTTTCCCTCGCCGCCCCCGGGCAGCGGCGGCACTGAACGCATTGTGGCGGACTTGACCGAGGCGCTCTTTAACCTTGGTTACGATGTCACATTAATAGGCCCGTCGGACTGCCACACTCCGGCGCGCCATCTGGCCACGGCGCCGAGCCTGTACGCCCTCGAGTGCCAGCACGGCCAGGTACCGCCGGGGGTGCCTGGCGTGCTCGAGGCGCGCGTGCTGGAAGCACTGCGCGCGCACCTCGACGAGTTCGATGTGATTCACTGCCACGGCGAGTTCGCCCACGCCGCACTCTTGGGAGCTCGCCGCGCCGAAAGTGTGACCACCGTGCACTGGCGGGTCGACGAGCTCGACCGACAGCTTTTTTTCGAGGGCTTTCCGGACCTGCCGGTGGCGGCGATCTCCCACGCGCAGGCGCGCGCGATTCCAGCGGCGAACCTGGTCGGCGTCGTTCACCACGGGCTCAAAGCCGAGCGCTTCACGCTGGGGGCGGGCGATGGCGGGTATCTGGCCTTCATCGGCCGCATGACCGACCAGAAACGCCCGGACCGCGCCATCGCGGTGGCGCGCAAAACCGGCTATTCATTGAGGCTCGCTGGTGGCGTGGACGTGGGCAACCCAAACTGGTTCGATGCGCACGTGGCCCGTGAGCTCGACGACGCCATCGTGCACGTGGGCACGATCGACGACGAGCAGAAACAGGTGCTTTTGGGCGGCGCCGCGGCGCTGTTATTTCCCATCGACTGGCCGGAGCCCTTTGGGCTGGTGATGATCGAGGCAATGGCCTGCGGCACCCCGGTCATCGCCTGGCGCAATGGGAGTGTGGAAGAGGTCATCGAGCACGGGGTGACCGGCTTTATCGTGGAGACGATCGAGGAGGCAGTGGCCGCGGTGGCGCGCTTGGCCGAGCTCGACCGGGCGCGCATCCGCGAGCGTTTTCTGGCGCGCTTCACCGCCGAGCGCATGGCGCGCGACTACGTCGCGCTGTATGAGCGGCTGCTGGCGCGCTAGCACTAGGCTCTGTCTGAAAAGTGCCTGCGCTCGACAATACGGCGTTAAAAATTGGCTCGTGCGCGAGTTCGATCAGAATACTCATTTACACATCGTAAACTCCGTTTCTTCGCCAATTTTTGCCTTGTCTTGCCTTCGCTCGTCGACTTTTCAGACAGATCCTGGCGCTGAAGCTAAAGAGAGGCGTCGGCTTTCAGCAGCGTCTTGCCCAGCACCGCCACGACCAGCGCCAGGCTCAGGCATAAAAGCCCCATCGCCAGGTACACCTCGCGCAGCGAATCGAGCCAGGTCGATACCCCGGAGACCACCACCGGGGAAATGAACTGGCCGAAGAAGAAGGTCGCGGTAAAGCCGCCGAATACCCGCGCCCGCACCCGCTCCGGGGCGATGCGCATCAGCCAGGTGGTGGTGTTGGGCATGAAGAGCCCCAAACCCAGCCCGGCCACCGCTGCGCCCACCATCGCCATGGCGTAGCCCCGGGCGGCGCCGGTAATGAACAGGCCCAGCGCGGCGATGAGAAAGCCCAGCACGTAGATCGTCATCACCGAGCAGCGTGCCTTCACCCGAGCGTAGCAAAAGCTCATCAAGCTCGCGGTCAGCGCCGCCATGGAGAGCGCCACGCCGATGGCCAGCCCGCTTTCGATCCCCTGGCTTGCCAGCAGAAACGGCAGCTGCGCGGGAAACAGGTAGAACATCATCATGCTGATCATGCCGATCAGATAGGCAAGCCCGGTACGCCAGAGATCCAGCCGTACCGCAGGCGCCTGAGACGCGGCGCTATCACTGGCCGTTCGCTGCGGCTCGCGCAGCACCATCAGCGCGTAGGGCAGCAGCAGCACGCCGGTGAGATACAAAAGAAACGGCCCCCGCCAGCTCCAGTCCGACAACAGCCCGCCCAGGTTGATGAAAATCACTCCGCCCAGCGCCATGGCGCTGCTTTGAAGCCCCAGAAAGCGCACCCGCTCGGGGCCGCTGAAGTAATCCCCCACCAGCGTGGTGCTGATGCTCAGGATACCCGCCACCGCCACGCCCATCAGCGCTCTCGAGGCCAGCAGCAGATTCACGTTATCGATCAAAAAGCCCGAAGCGCCGGCCAGCCCGTAGATCGAGAGCATTAGTATGAGCAGCGGCTTACGCCCGAAGCGGTCGGCCAGATAGCCCATCAGCGGGCTGAACAGCGTGATCATCAGTGCCGGCAGCGTCAAAATCAGCTGGATCAGTACCTGGGGGGCGTCCGCGTAAAAGCGGCCGATGCCGGGCAGCGCCGGCGAGATGATCGCGCCGGACATTACGGTCATGGTGCTGGCGAACAGGAGTACCGCCTTGGTGTGGGTCGCGTGGTGAATGATGGCTCTCCGGTTTTGATCGATAGCGATCGGCTAGAGTAGCACATCTGTTAGCAGGCTATTTTTACAGCGTGGCTCTTTCAAAACGTCGCATCGTTCAAAATCTTGCATCGTCCAAAGCCTCGCATCGTTCAAAACGTCGCTCCGAAGATCAGCTGAAGGGCGACCGTGATCATCATCAGCGCGACCCCCACATCGATCAGCCGCCATACGACGGGGCGGGTGAGCCAGGGCGCGAGTTTGGCGCCCACCAGCGCCAGGGCGGCGAACCAGAGCGTCGAGGCGCACATCGCCCCCAGCGTAAAGGCGCCGGGTACGCTCTGCTGAGCGCCGAGCGAACCCAGTAGCACGACGGTATCGAGATAGACGTGCGGGTTGAGCAGCGTGATCGCAAGCGTCAGCGCCAGCACCTGGGCGTGCGAGCGCTTGGTGCCGCGCTCGAGGCGCAGCGCGTCTTTACCGGCGGCGCGTTTGAGCGCCAGCAGGGCGTAGCCGAGCAAAAATACCGCCCCGCCCCAGCGCGCGACCGCCAGCAGCAGCGGGCTTTGGGAAAGCAGTGCGCTCAGGCCGAACACTCCCGCCGCGATCAGCAGCGCATCGCACAGGATGCACACCAGCGCCACGCTCAGGTGGTGTTCGCGGCGCAGGCTTTGCGACAGCACGAAAGCGTTTTGCGAGCCGATGGCCACGATCAGCCCCAGCCCGATCAATACGCCGTTCGCATAACTCTGCCCCATGATGACTATCCTCGTAAGCGATTGAAATCGCCGTACCATGTTCAGGCAAGCGAAAGGTGAAGGCAGTGTGCGGCGACTTCCGGTATAAATAAAACGCATAATGGTAATGACGCATTAGGAGAACTGATTGCTCGACTACAAGCTGTTGGCCGCGCTCGCCGCGGTGGTGGAGCAGGGCGGCTTCGAGCGCGGCGCCCGGGCACTCGGGTTGACCCAGTCGGCGATATCCCAGCGCATCAAGCTGCTCGAAGCGCGCCTGGGCCAGCCGGTATTGATGCGCGTAACGCCGCCGACACCGACGGTGACGGGCCGGCGGCTTCTCAACCACGTACAGCAGGTGCGCCTGCTCGAGCGCGACCTGCAAACCCGCGTGCCTGCCGTTCATGACGGCGCGCCCCAGCGGCTTCGTATCGCACTCAACGCCGACAGCCTGGCGACCTGGTGGGCCGCGGCGGCCGGCGACTTCTTCATCCGCCGCGAGGTGCTGATGGAGCTGATCATCGAGGACCAGGACGTGGGCCTCAAGCGCATGCGCGACGGCGAGGTAGCGGGCTGCGTGTGCGCCGCCGAGCGCCCGGTCGCTGGCGCGAAAAGCGTTGCTCTCGGGGCGATGCGCTACTGCGGCGTGGCGGCGCCTTCGTTCATCGAGCGTCACTTCGCCGGCGGGTTCGACGGCGAGCGGCTAAGTCAGGCCCCGGCCATCGTGTTCGGCACCGACGACCGCCTGCAGCACCGCTTCGCTCAACAGCTGGGCGCTCGCGACCCGCTCATCCACCACCTGTGCCCCTCGGCGGAGGGCTTCGTGAAACTGCTGGAAAGCGGGCTTGGCTGGGGGCTCGTGCCGCGCCTTCAGGTCGAGGCCGAGCTCGAGCGAAGTACACTTTTGGAGCTTGCTCCCGCGCACCCGGTCGATGTGGCGCTTTACTGGCACTACTGGCGCCAGGGTGGTGAGCTTCTCACCGATCTGACGCGCCATCTTCGCCAGCGGGCGGGCGGCTGGTTGGTGGCGTCAGATGGCGCGTGACGGAGCGTGCACAAGCGTTGACTGGCCGAGCCGGGCCGCGAGTCTTATCATAAGCGTTTGAACGCTGACCGATCCTCTGACTGCGAGTGCCCATGCCCCCGTCCAAGACCCCCTTTATCGTGGTACTGAGCCTGGCCATGACGATCATGCTGGCGCCGTTTTCCATGGATACCTACCTGCCGGCGTTTCCGGCGATCGGCGAGTCGCTCGGCGTTTCCCAGCAGGCGGTGTCGCTGAGCGTCTCGGTGTACGTGTTCATGATGGCGGTAGGCCAACTGATTGGCGGGGCGCTGTCGGATCGCTTCGGCCGTCAGCGGGTGCTGATGAGTGGGCTGGCGATCTTTGCCATGGCGAGCGTGGCCATCGGCACCGCCGAATCGCTCGACGTGCTGCTGGGCGGGCGGGCCGTGCAGGCGTTCGGCGCCGGCTGGACGCTGGTGTCGGTGCCGGCGCTGGTGCGTGACCGGGTGGCCGGGCGCGACGCCGCCAAGCTGTTCTCGATGATGGGCTTCATCATCGTGCTGGCCCCCGGCATCGCGCCGAGCGTGGGCAGCGCAATCCTGGCGCTCGGCTCCTGGCACTACATCTTCTTCGCGCTGGCACTTTATGCGCTGGCGCTGGTGCCGCTGTTGATCAAGGTGCTGTTCACCGGCAGCGGCAAGGTCTCGCGCGTTAAGGGGGCCGAAATGAGCCTGCTGGCGCGCTACAAACTAGTGCTCTCGACCAAACCGGCGCTGCCGTTCATCGCCTGGCAGGCGGGGTCGTTCTCGGTCATGATGATGTTCATTACCTACGCCTCGTTCATCTACCAGGGGCACTTCGAACAGGACGCCTCGACGTTTTCGCTGCTGTTCGCCGCCAATATCGTCGCCATGTTCGTGTTCAACGTGCTCAACCGGGTGCTGCTGTCGCGCCTGCCTTCGCTGCGTATTCTGCAGCTGGCCACCGCCTGCCAAGCGGTGGGCATGGTGCTGCTACTGGCCGCGACGTTTCTCCAGGCGCCGCTTTATCTCTTCGTCCCGGCGATGATGCTGACCATCGGCGCGGTGGGCGCGATCTCGCCCAACATCCAGGCCTGTTTTCTCGAGTTCTTTCCCACCAGCGGCGGCACCGCCGCCGCGCTTTTGGGCGCGGCCCAGTTCGGCATTGCCGGTATTTTGAGCGGGCTTTCGACGGTGCTGCCTCACACTCTGGGGGCGGTGGTACTCGCCATGGCCGCCTGCGGCGCGGTGGCCTACGCAATGCTTACGCGCTCACTGGTCAAGGGGCGCGCGGTGGTCGAGGCGGGTTGAGCAACCGGCCCCATGACAGCGATAAAAAAAGCGCCGTGGCGATCGCCACGGCGCTTTGCCTTGCAGCCGTTGCCGGCTGGATCAGAACAGCGCCCGTACGCAGAAGTACAGCAGCGACGGGGCGAGCAGGGCACCCAGGCCGGTGTAGAAGGTCGCGGTCATCGCCCCGTACGGCACGAGCTTCGGGTCGGTGGCGGCCAAGCCTGCCGCCACGCCGCTGGTGGTGCCCATCAGCCCGCCGAAGATCATCGCCGAGCGCGGGTTATCAAGGCCGATATGGCGCGCGGCGATGGGCGTGAGCACCATCACCAGAATCGACTTGAATAGGCCGGCGGCAATCGAGAGCGCGATGACTTCCGACGAGGCGCCGATGGAGGCGCCGGCGATCGGGCCGACGATGTAGGTCACCGTGCCGGCGCCGATGGTGGTGAGGTTGGCCGGGTCGCGGTAGCCAAAGGCGTAGGCGATGGCCACACCGGCGATGAACGACACGACCACACCGAGAAAGAGCGCGAGCACGCCGCTGATGCCGGCCTGGCGAATCTCCTGAAAGCGCACGCCGTAGGCGGTGGCGATGATCGCCAGATCGCGCAGCATGCCGCCGCCCATCAGGCCCAGCCCGGCGAACAGGCTGATATCCGCCAGGCCCTTGCTGCCGCCGGTGTAAACGCCGCCGACGTAGGCGAGCGCCAGGCCCACCATGATAGCGATGGCGGAGCCGTGAACCCGGCCTTTGGTCAGCTTGTCGCTCACCAGGTACGACACGTACATGGCCGCGCCTACCAGGGCGAAGGCGGCGATCAGGTGCTGCTTTTCGAGCTGTGTGAGGAGTGAGTCGAGCATGAGGGCAGCTCCTTAGCGGGCGTGGTGGGGGCGTGAGGTAGAGGTCGAGCGCGTGTCGTCAGGGGCGCGCGAGGCGACCTTGTTGACCGGCGTCTCGTCGACCGGGGCCTGGGCGCCTGGTTTGGGCTGGCCCAGGCGCGTCAGCGCCGGCACCAGCGCAAAGCTTGCGCCGACCGCCACAAGGGCTGCCAGCAGTGCGATCAGGCCGCCGTCGATGGCGGCGGCCACGTTTTGGCTGGCTGCCATCGCGACCACGATGGGGATGTACATCCCGTTCCAGAAGGTGATGCCGCTTTCGGTGCTGGGGGGCATCTTCTTCTTGTCGATCAGATAGCCGCCCAGAAAGATCAGCAGCAGCATGGCGATGCCCACGCCGCCCACGTTGGATTCCACGCCGAGCAGCATGCCCAGCACGTCACCCGCCCACAGGCCGAACAGCATGCAGCCGGCCAGCAGCGCGACTCCGTAAATGACCATGGCGATGTCCTTTTTAATTGTCGTTGTTGTGTGAGGGGCGCTTGGTGAGTGGTGAGCGCCCCGTCGATGGAGTGAATGGGATGATGGCGCGAATCAAGCGCTGGTGGCGGTGCGCCCGGCGCTGAAGGTATCGGCGTGGGCGTCGCGCAGCTGGTTTTTCTGCACCTTGCCCATCACGTTGCGCGGCAGCGCATCCACGAAGAAGACCCGCTTGGGCTGCTTGTAGCGGGCAAGCTCGCCCTTGAGCGCTTCGAGTACCTGCTCCTCGCTCACCGCGCCCTGGGTTTTTGGCACCACCACGGCGACTACGCCTTCGCCCAAATCCGTGTGACGCACGCCGATCACGGCGGACTCCTCGACGCCTTCCATATCGTCGATGATCTGCTCGATCTCTTTCGGGTAGACGTTGTAGCCGCCGGAGATCACCAGGTCCTTGTCGCGGCCGACGATATTGAGATAACCCTTCTCGTCGATCAGGCCCAGATCGCCGGTGATGAAGTAGCCGTCTTCACGAAACTCTGCCTGGGTCTTCTCCGGCATGCGCCAGTAGCCCTGGAACACGTTGGGCCCGGTGAGCTCGACCAGCCCGGTCTCGCCCTGGGGAAGCTCGGCGCCGGTTTCGCGGTCGGTGATGCGCACGGTGACGCCAGGCAGCGGCATACCCACCGTGCCCGGGCGGCGTTCGCCGTCGTACGGGTTGGAGGTGTTCATGTTGGTCTCGGTCATGCCGTAGCGCTCGAGAATGGCGTGGCCGGTGCGCGCGCTAAAATCCTCGTGGGTTTCGGCCAGAAGCGGCGCGGAGCCCGAGATGAACAGGCGCATGTTGGCGACCACGTCGCGGTTCAGGCGCGGGCTTGCCAGAAGGCGGGTGTAGAAGGTCGGCACGCCCATCAGCACGGTCGAGTGGGGCATCAAATCGAGCAGCTCATCGACGTCGAGCTTGGGCAAAAACGTCATCGAGGCGCCGTTGATCAGCGTGACGTTACAGGCCACGAACAGCCCGTGGGTGTGAAAGATCGGCAGCGCGTGGATCAGGTGATCGTTTTCGCTGTAGTGCCAGGCCTTCGTCAGCGCCTGGCTGTTGGAGGCCAGGTTCTGGTGACTCAGCATGGCGCCCTTGGAGCGCCCGGTGGTGCCAGAGGTGTAGAGAATCGCCGCCAGATCATCGGCGCCGACTTCGCTGACCGTGGTGGTCTCGAAAGCATCGGCGGCCTTGTCCATCAGCGTGCCGTCGGCTTTGGTGCCCAGGCTTTCGACGCGGGCCACGCCGGCCTTTTCGGCGATCTCGCGGGCGTTTTCCAGCACCTCTGGGCGGCAGACGAACAGGCGCGGCTCGGCGTCACCCAAAAAGTAGTCGATCTCGCTGTCGGTGTAGGCGACGTTGAGCGGCAAATAGACCGCGCCGACCTGCAGACAGGCGAGATAGAGCATGACGATCTCGGGGCTCTTGTCGACCTGAACGGCGACCCGGTCGCCGGGCTCGACGCCGAGCTCCAACAGCACGCTTGCAAAGCGCCGGCTCAGGCTCAGAACGTCCTGGTAGTGGTAGCGCTGGCCGTCGAGCGTGTCCATCAGCACCTTGTCCGGGGCGCGCTCGAAGTGCGGGTAAAAGTGCAGGTAAAGGTTATGGTTCATAAAAGACTCCTTGTTTTTGTCGTCAGCCGTGATCGGGGGCGTTACGCCTTGGCCGGTGTTTTCGTCTCGAAATACTGGCTCGCCTGATTGGCCTGACGACGAATGTCGCTGGCGCACACCACCGTGTGGTTGGCGCTGTACGCCTCGTGGTTCTGTTCGATGCGATTGAGCTGGTAGAGGTAGTTCACCATCAAACCGTGGGCCTGCTTGAGGCCTTTTGATGACGTATCCGCCCGCCAGTTCAGCCGATGCAGGCTCGCGCCGTTGCCCAGGTGAAAGCGCGCCACCGGGTTCAGGGGCTGGCCGCTTTTATGCTTCACGTCGACCAGATAGTGCGACGCCAGGCGCATGAACTCCTTGTGGGCGCTGGAGGAGAGCTCCTCGCTTTCGTGGGTGTCGAGGTAAGCGGTGAGCTCCTCGGACAGCGTCGCCTCCTTGCGCGCCTCGTCGAGCCAGTCGGCGAAACCCGGCACCGGCGAAAGGGTGACAAAGTTCTTGATCTGCGGAAGCTCGCGGCTCAGCTCCTGAACGACCTGCTTGATCAAAAAGTTACCGAAGGACACACCCTTGAGCCCGGCCTGACAGTTGCTGATGCTGTAGAACACCGCCGTGTCGGCGTCTTCGAGCGGCAGCTCCTCGCCGTGCTCGAGAATGCGCTGGACGTTGCCGGGAATGCCGTCGCACAGCGCCACTTCCACGAAGATCAGCGGCTCGTCGCCGGTGGCCGGGTGGAAAAAGGCATAGCAGCGGCGATCGTCCGGGTCGAGCCGGCGGCGCAGGTCGTGCCAATCGCCGATTTCGTGCACCGCTTCATAGCGGATGATCTTCTCCAGCACCGCCGCCGGGGTGTTCCAATCGATGCTTTCGAGCATCAAAAAGCCGCGGTTGAACCAGGAGTTGAACAGGTGCGCAAAGTCGCTATCCAGCGCCGAGAGCTCCGGCGATTGGCGCAGGCACTTGAGCAGGTCCGCACGCATGTTGACCAGATCGAAGGTGCCGCCGGGGCAGAGGTTCAAGCGGCGCAACAGCGTCTGGCGGCGCGGCTCGCAGGCATTGAACAGCTTCTCGAGCGAGGCGTTATCTTCGTGCTCGCGGTACACCGCGTAGGCGCTGTGAATATCGGCGGGTTCGGCGGCGTAGTCGTTGGCCAGCAGCTGGAAAAACGCCAGCTTCTCCTCATCGTCGAGCGCGCGGTAATGGGCCAGCGCCTGCTGGGCCATCAGAATTTGCGAGGCTTCACCGGTGCGGCCCATCAGGCCCTGGCAGGCCGCTTTCAGGGCAGTGAAGTGGTTTTCACTCTCCTTGTCGGTGCCCAGAGCGCTACTGAGCTGCCGGGTACGCGAGCTGATATTGGTGAGCAGCCCCTGAAGAAACGTCATATTCATGTTCATGCGCATCAGCCTTTGAGTTTATCGGGTGGGCAGTCTGCCGGTGACGATGCCAACGCTTTATCATTGTCTCTTAGCGTGGTAAGTATTAAACAGCGCGTCATGTTGTATATAACAAATATAGGTAAAGAATTTATGAGTCAAGGAAGCAGGGGGTAGACTTATGGCGAAGATATCCCAGGCGCAGCGGCTGCGTGATCTTCTCGAGGACGCGATCATCGCTGGGCAGTATATGCCGGGGGAGCGGCTCGACCCGGATGCGTTGGCGCTCGAGTACGCGTGCTCGCGCACGCCGATCCGTGAGGCGATTCAACAGCTTGCGATGTCCGGCATGGTGCAGGTCGTGCCCAAACGCGGCACGTTCGTCACTCGCTTGGGCGTCACTGAGCTGGTCGAGCGCTTCGAGGTGATGGCGGAGCTGGAGGGTCTTTGCGGGCGCCTGGCCGCCCGGCGCATTACCGACGACGAACGCGCCGCGCTGAGTGGGGCGCTCAAGGCGTGTCGCGCCCGCGCCGAGGAGCACGATGCCAACGGCTACTACTATGACAACAGCGTCTTTCACCACTGCATCTACGCGGCGAGCCATAACCACTTTCTCGCCCAGGAAGCCGCTCGCCTGCACGCGCTGCTACAGCCCTACCGTCGGCTGCAGCTTCAGGTGCGAATGCGCGTCGAAAGCTCGCTGGCCGAGCACGAAGCGATCGTCGCCGCCATCGAGGCGGGCGACGGCCTCCGCGCCGAGCAGCTGCTGCGCGAGCACGTCATGGTGCAGGGCGAGCGCTTCAACGATCTGGTGGCGTCGATGCATGCTCTGGATGGTGGGTGATCGCCAAGCGCCGCCCATCAAAAAGGCCACCCGCCTTGATGCCGGGTGGCCCTTATCGTTCAGCGCTGCTGTTTAGCTGCTCACGCCCTGCTCACTGGCATCCTTGGCGCCTTCCTCTATCAGCTCGTCGGCGTCCTGTTGCGCCTCTTGTGGCGCATCCGGCGGCGCCTGGTCCTTGGCGGCGGCGGTCAATGTCGTCGTGATGGCGAAATGATCCGACCCTTCGATGGTGACACGGTCGAGCTCGACGAGCTCAAAGCCGTCGGAGACGAACATGTGATCGATCGGGTAGCGCCACAGGGGGTACTCGGTGTGGTACGTGCTCAAGAGTCCTCTTCCCCGGCGCGGGTCCTTGAGCTCGCTCAGCTCCTTGAACAGCCGCGTGGTATTGGACCAGGCGGCATCGTTGAAGTCGCCGGTCACGATCCAGCGGTTGTCCGCGTCCTCGGCCACGCGTTCGGCCACCAGCATCAGCTCTGCGTCGCGCTCCCGGCTATTCCGGCGCTCGGTTTCACCGCCGTCGTTGGGGGTGCGCTCTTTAAGCCCCGGCGGCACCGGATGAATGCCCGCGTAGCGAACGGGCCCGATACCCGGCACGTCAAGCGTTGCAAAGATCGACGCGCGACGCTCGGACACCAGGTGCTCGACCCGGGCGTTTTGCAGTGGAATGCGCGACCAGACCACGATGCCGAGCCCCTCACCGCGCACGTCCCCCTCGCGGTACTCATAAAGCTCGTCCAGCGGCGCCAGACTATCCTCCCAGCCGCTATCGACTTCGATGAGCAGTGCGATGTCCGGGTCCTCGCGTTTTATCACCTCCAGCGCCTCTTCGTAGCGGTCATTCTGGAAGTCGAGGTTGGCGGTCATGATCTTGAACGTGGACTGATTCGAAAGCGTTTGGGCGCTGGCCTCGGCCACTTCGTCGGGCCACACCGGCGTAAAGGGCAGAATGTGGGAGCCCTGCCACGCGCCCGTTGCCAGCAGCGCCACCAGCAATACCGCGTGCTCTTTCCGGGCACGGGCCAACCAGGCGTGCAGGGTCAGCAGTAACAGCGTGACCGCGATGACCAGGCTCAACTGCAAGCGGGGAAACTCCCACAGCCGGATCGCCCAGTGGCCGCTGGGGATTTCAGGAAGCAGGCTGACCGTGATCAACGCAAGGGTCAGGCCACGGACGACCCACAGTAGAATGTTTAAAAGCATGACGTTGCTCGAATCAGGTGGCGAAATGGTGGGTTTGCCGCCCAGTGAAAGGCGCTAACGTAATGAAAGTAGACTACCTGGGAATGTTGGGCACAAAAAAATGGCCACCTGCTTTAAAAAAGCTAAGTGGCCACTTTTATTACAATTTCTGGTCGGAATAGCAGGATTCGAACCTACGACCTCTGCCTCCCGAAGGCAGCGCTCTACCAAGCTGAGCTATATTCCGGCGCTCAATAACGGGGATGAATCTTACGCCCGCGCCTCGGGTTTTTCAAGAGGTAATTCAAAAATACTCGTCAATGTCGGGCGTGAATAATGTCGGGCGTGAATCAGGACTGGCGCTCGACCGCCAGGCGGGCAAGCTCGGTCATGCTGTCGCGGTACGCGCTTTGCGGCAGCTTTTCGAGCTCGGCGAGCGCGCGCTCGACCATCTCCACCGCGCGTTCACGGGTATATTCGAGCGCGCCGGTGCGGTGAACGATGGCGAGCACCTCATCGAGCTGCTCGAGCCCGCCCTTGCGAATCGCCTGACGAATCAGCTTGGCCTCCTCGGGCGTGCCGCGCTCCATGGCGTTGATCAAGGGCAGCGTCGGCTTGCCTTCGGCCAGGTCGTCGCCGACGTTCTTGCCCATCGCATCAGCGTCGCCCTGGTAGTCGAGCAGATCGTCGATCAGCTGGAAGGCGAGCCCCAGGTAGCGGCCGTAGTGTTGAAGCGCGCACTCCTGCTCGGGCGTGGCCTCGGCGAGCACCGCGCCGCTGTGGGAGGCTGCCTCGAACAGCATCGCGGTCTTGCCCTGGATGGTTTCGAAATAGGCCTCTTCAGACAGGCTCGGGTTGCCGATGTTGGTGAGCTGCAACACTTCGCCTTCGGCAATGATACAGGTCGCGCTCGACAGGATCGCCATGATGCGCATGGAGCCGACGCTGACCATCATCTGAAACGAGCGCGAGTAGAGAAAGTCTCCCACCAGCACCGACGGTGCGTTGCCCCAGGCGTCGTTGGCGGTTTTCTTGCCGCGGCGCAGGTGCGAGTCGTCGACCACGTCGTCGTGCAAAAGAGTCGAGGTGTGCATGAACTCGATCAGGGTGGCGAGTGTGATGTGTTTGTCGCCTTCGTAGCCCAGCGCGCGCGCGGCCAGCAGCACTAAAAGTGGGCGCATGCGCTTGCCGCCGCTTTCGATGATGTACTGACCGATGGTTTCGACCAGCGGGACGTTGGAGTTGAGCTGCTCGACAATGGTGCGGTTAACGGCCTCGAAATCGCCCGCCACCACGGCGTGCAGCGGTGAAGGCGTGGGGCTGACAGGCGTTTGGGGAGAGACGTTAGTCATGAAATAGGGTCATCGCAGCAGGTGAAAAGCGGCCATTACCGCCCTGAGTGGGGATTATGCTATGGGGCCACCTGTAAGGCGTCAAGGCGAAGCCACCGGCGAGCCGCTGGCGAGCCGCACCACGCCAATTGACACGCCCCTGGGGGCTTGTGGTAAAGATCGATCATCGCTATAATCCGCGACCCACTCATCATGCTCCCTGTCAGATGGCTGCCGAAAGGGGCGCCACTCGCCGCAGGTCTTAAGAGCACGACGCGAAAGCGCGTAAGTGATGAGCGCTGGCTTAAAGGGGCCAGCTTCAACGACGAGTCCGGAGAGCGACATGTACGCAATTATCAAAAGCGGTGGCAAGCAGTACCGCGTTCAGGAAGGCCAGACCCTCAAGCTCGAGAAAATCGAAGTCGCCACCGGCGAATCCATCGATTTCGAAGAAGTGCTGATGGTCGCAGACGGCGACGATTTCAACATCGGTGCACCGATGATCAGCGGCGCGAAAGTCTCCGCTGAAATCGTTTCGCACGGCCGCGGCGAAAAAGTGAACATCATCAAGTTCCGTCGCCGTAAGCACAGCATGAAGCGTCAGGGCCACCGTCAGTGGTTCACCGAAGTCAAAATTACCGGAATTTCCGTTTAACACGGTCTATTCCCCTGATTAGGAGGCTATTTCGATGGCACATAAAAAGGCAGCCGGCTCCACGCGTAACGGTCGCGATTCCGAATCCAAACGCCTTGGTGTAAAACTCTTCGGCGGCCAGGCGGCCACCGCGGGTAACATCATCGTGCGTCAGCGCGGCACCCGTTTTCACGCCGGCACCGGCGTTGGCATCGGTCGCGACCATACGCTGTTCGCTCTGACCGACGGCAAGGTGCAGTTCCAGACCAAGGGCCCGCACAACCGTAAATTCGTGAGCATCGTTTCCGAGTAAGCGCTTAGCCGCTTGGACGAGTGAACGAAAGAAAAGCCCCGCATTGGCGGGGCTTTTTTGTCTGTTTAACCCCCTGCGCTCAAGGCAGGGGAAAAGGGCGGCGAAAGCGGCCGGGAGAATTCAATGCAGTTCGTCGATGAGGCCTCGATCATTGTCGAGGCAGGCAAGGGCGGCAACGGCTGTCTGAGCTTTCGCCGCGAAAAATACGTGCCCAAGGGCGGCCCCGACGGCGGCGACGGCGGCCACGGCGGCAGCGTCTACCTGATCGGTGACGATGCGCTGAACACCTTGATCGATTTCAAGTACCAGCGCTTTTACAAGGCCGAAAACGGCCAGGGCGGCATGGGCCGCCAGATGAGCGGTAAGGCCGGTGAGGATCTGCACGTCAAGGTGCCGGTCGGTACCACGGTGATCGACGAAGACACGCTGGAAGTGATCGCCGACGTCACCGAGATCGGCGAAGTGGTGCTGGTCGCCGAAGGCGGGCGCCGCGGGCTTGGCAACATTCACTTCAAGTCCTCGACCAACCGGGCGCCCAGGCGCACCACGCCTGGCACCGAAGGCGACCGGCGCAACCTGCGTCTGGAAATGAAGGTGATGGCGGACGTGGGCCTTCTGGGTATGCCCAACGCGGGTAAATCCACCCTGATCCGCTCGGTGTCGGCGGCCAAGCCGAAGGTCGCGAACTACCCCTTCACGACACTCGTGCCGAACCTGGGCGTGGTGAAGCTCGGCATGCACGAGCACTTCGTCATGGCGGACGTGCCCGGGCTGATCGAAGGCGCCTCCGACGGCGCCGGCCTTGGGCTTCGCTTTTTGAAGCACCTGACCCGCACCCGGCTGTTGTTCCACGTGGTGGATATCGCGCCGTTCGACGAGTCCGACCCGGTCGATGCGGCGAAGGCGATCGTGCGCGAGCTGGGGGAGTTTTCCCCGGCGCTCTCCGAGCGCCCGCGCTGGCTGGTGCTCAACAAGTTCGACCTGCTGCCCGAAGAGGAGCGCGAAGCGCGCGCCCAGGCCGTAATCGACGCGCTCGATTGGGATGGCCCGGTGTTTCAGATCTCGGCGATTTCGAGTGACGGCACCGAGAAACTGGTACAGGCGGCGCACCGCTGGCTCACCGACCAGCAGCGTCTTGAAAACGAAGACGAAGAGGCCTTCGAGCGCGAGCAGGAGATGCGCCGGCGCATGGAGGAAGAGTCCGTCGCCCGCACCGAGGCGCGTCTGACCCATAACCGCAGAAAGCGCAACGTCGAAGACGATGACGACTTCGATGACGACGATTACGATGTCGACGTCGAGTACGCGCCCTGACGGCAAGGCGAAGGGGCCCGCAGGCTCGCAGCAGTCAGCGGGCCTGGCAGTAACGTTCAACGTATTATCGCCATCGAGCTTGTAACGTGGCGGGCAGGAGTGAGGCGGCATGGAACATCGTGAGCAGTGGCCGGGCCGGGAGGTATTGACGGGCGCGCGCCGCGTGGTGGTGAAAATCGGCAGCGCCCTGATCACCGACGACGGGCGGGGCCTCGATGACGTGGCCATCGGTGCCTGGGTCGATCAGATCGCCGCGCTTCACGGGCGCGGCGTCGAGGTCGTGCTGGTCTCTTCCGGCGCGGTGGCGGCAGGCATGGTGCGCCTTGGCTGGCAGGCCCGGCCGAGCGCGGTACACGAACTCCAGGCCGCCGCCGCCGTGGGCCAGAACGGCCTGACCCAGTGCTACGAGCAGCACTTCGCCCGCCACGCCATGCTCACCGCCCAAATTCTGCTGACCCACGACGATCTTTCCGATCGCAAGCGCTATCTTAACGCGCTGTCGGCGCTGCGCACGCTGGTCGAATTGCGCGTGGTGCCGGTGGTCAACGAAAACGACACCGTGGTCACCGACGAGATCCGCTTTGGCGACAACGACACCCTGGGCGCTTTAGTAGCGAACCTGCTGGAGGCCGACGCGCTGGTGCTGCTCACCGACCAGGAGGGGCTGTTCGACGCCGACCCGCGTCACGACCCCAGCGCCACCCTGATCCAGGAGGGCCGGGCCGACGACCCGAAGCTCGCCGCCGTGGCCGGTAGCGGCGGGGCGCTGGGCCGGGGTGGTATGAGCACCAAGGTGCGCGCTGCCAAGCTCGCCGCGCGCTCCGGGGCGCTGACGATCATCGCCAGCGGCCGCCAGCCCGAGGTGATCACGCGCATCATGGCCGGCGAGGCGCTGGGCACGCTCCTCAAACCCGACCAGGCACCGATGGCGGCGCGCAAGCGCTGGCTCGCCGGCCAGCTTCAGGTGCGCGGCACGCTCACTCTCGATGCCGGCGCGGTGAACGTGCTGCGCGAAAAGGGCTCGAGCCTTCTGCCGGTCGGCGTGCGTCAGGTGCAGGGCAGCTTCAAGCGCGGCGATATGGTGCTCTGCGTGGACGAGCAGGGCAACTCCATTGCCAAGGGGCTGATCAATTACGGCGCCGACGAAGCGCGCCAGCTGGCCGGCAAGCCGAGCCACCAGATCGAGGCGATCCTCGGCTTCATCGAAGCGCATGAGCTGATTCACCGCGATAATCTGGTCATCGTCTAGATCGTCTAGATCGTCTAGATCGTCTAGATCGTCTAGCCTCAAGCCCGCGTTTTGATCGGCAGCGGCACCTCCCGCGGCCAGGCGTCGGGCACGATGAATACGCGCTCGATCGCACCATCATCGGCTTTCAGCATTACCTGCTGCGGGCCGAAGCGCTCGATGCACGCCTCGATCTGCGGCCACAGCGCCGCCGGCGGGTGAAACGCCGCCTCGACAGGCGGCGCCATCCAGAACGGCCGCGCAAGCCAGGCCAGCCGCACCTTTCCCGCGCTCTTTAAAAGCGCTTCCCAATCCTTTCGATGGCACCACCGCCCACGGTCGTGCTGCGCGGTCGCGCCTCGCGGCGGGGGCAGCGTGGCGTGAAACGGGTAAAACAGCACCCCGGGCATCGCCACCTGCTGGGTGATCTCGCCGATCTCGCCCGGGCAGTCGCGTGGGGTGAGCCAGTGGCGCAGCGTACTGCGGGCAAGCGGAGTGGCGGAAAGCGGCAGTTGATGAGCGTGCAGGTGCGCGCACTTGCGCGCCAGGCTGTCGAGTCCGCCGGTGCCGATCCAGCGGTTGGGGCTGTCCGGTGCATCCGGGCCTTCATCGAGTCCCAGATAGAACTTGATCGCCACTTCCAGATGTAGGGGGGCGGGATTGGCTTGCGTGCGGTAGAGCATGTCCAGCTCGCCCAGGGTCTGGCGGCGCTCGCGAATGGCGACGTTGTGCGCCAGAAGCCGGGTATTGGGGCTATGGGCAAGCAGCAGATGCCACAGCGCCTCGTGGTAGTGGCCCATGCGCGTCACCCGCTTTTTTGAAAGCGCGCGAATCGCCGGCTCCTGGCGCAAAAGCCAGGCCTTTTCGCCGCGCGCAAGCCCCAGCACCGCGCGGCTCGGCCGGCCCGGGTAACCGTTGAGCTCGACGATGTCCGGGGCGTCCAGAAGCCACGCCAGATCGCGCGCAATGGCGTCTTCGAGCGGGGCGCTGGGCGCATCAAGAGGGCTTTGTGGCGGCATGTCGTCGCTCCGGCGGCGTCTGCACGTTAGCGGTGAAATCGAAAAACGGCTGCTACGCTTAAATGCGGTTGACGATCTCAACGGCCCATCGATGCAAGGGAGTGTATTCATGGCTCATTCGAAAAATAGCGGTAAAAGCAGTGCGAAGGATAGCGCCAAGCGCAAAAAGCAGGCGTCTTCGAAAAGCGCCGAGTCGAAAAACGCGGCCTCTCCCCACTCTGATGTCGAAGCCCAGGCGCTCACGCCGCAAACCGGCGCGGCGCTTTTTGACGATGCCCGCTCGCGCCTGGAAGAGGTGTTCGAGGCGCTGGATATTCACCACGACGCCCGCGCACGGCTGATGCAGCCGGCAATGTCGCTGCAGGTCAGCATTCCGGTGCGCATGGATGACGGCCGCCTACAGGCGTTCCCCGCCTGGCGCGTGCAGTACGATATCTCGCTGGGGCCGGCCAAGGGTGGCGTGCGTTTTCACCCGAAGGTCAATCAGCACGAGGTCACCACGCTCAGCTTCTGGATGGCGGTGAAGTGCGCGGTTGCCGGGCTGCCGTTTGGCGGCGGCAAGGGCGGCGTCCAGGTCGATGCCAAGGCGCTTTCATCGCTGGAGCGTGAGCGCCTGGCGCGAGGCTACATTCGTGCTATTGCCGACGTCATGGGCCCGGATCGTGACATTCCCGCGCCAGACATGAACACCGACGCCGAGGTGATGGGCTGGATGATCGATGAGTACGAGAACATCGTGCGCCGCCGGGCGCCGGCGGCGATCACGGGCAAGCCGCTGTCGCTGGGCGGATCCCCTGGCCGGGTCGAGGCCACCGGCCGCGGCGCGCTCAAGGTGCTGGAGCTCTGGGCGCAGCAGCAGTCACGTAAGCCGGAAGAGACCACCGTGGCGGTGCAGGGCTTCGGTAACGCGGCGTACCACTTCGCCCGCCTGGCCTGCGAGCGCGGCTATCAGGTGGTGGCGGTGTCCGACTCCAGCGGCGGCATCTACAAGGAAAAGGGGCTCGATATCGAGTCGGCCAAAAAGGCCAAGGAGAAGCACGGCGAGCTTGCCAAATGCCGCCAGGGCAACGGCATCAAGGGCGAAGAGCTGTTGGCGCTCGAGGTCGACGTGCTGGCGCTGGCCGCGATGGAGAATCAGGTCACCAATGATAACGTGGACGACATTCGCGCCGGGATGATTCTCGAAATCGCCAACGGTCCGGTCACCAGCGACGCCGATCGCGCGCTGGAAAGCCGCGGGGTCGACGTGCTGCCGGACGTATTGGCCAACACCGGGGGCGTGATCGTGAGCTACTTCGAGTGGCTACAAAACCGCGCCGGGCAGGCCTGGAGCGAAGAGCAGGTCAACCAGCGGTTGGACGAAACCCTCGACGATCAGGCCAACCGGGTGCTGGAGCGCGCCCGCGACGAAAAGATCACCTATCGTCAGGCCGCGTATCGCCAGGGGGTCGAGCGGATTGCCGAGGCGATCATGGCGCGCGGCAACTGTCAGGACTGTCGCTAGGGCACCTCAGGGGCGGGCGTTGGCTCGCCCCTGGCAGGCTCAAACGTCAGTCGCGGTCGATCTCGACCACCTCGAAAGAGCCCTGGCGCACGCTGATCTCGATATCGCGGCCATTTTCAGCCTGGCCTTCGATATCGATGATACCGCTGCGGCTGATGTCGATCTCCTCGAACGTGGTCATGCCTTCCTGGCGGGCCATCTCGAACGCCTGACGGATATCGTCCTCGCTCATGCCCCAAGCGCCACTGACCAGACGCTCGCGCTCCTCCTTGAGCGTTTCGCCGCTATCGAGCGAGAGCTCGATGTCGGCGAACCACTCCTCGTCGAGCCAGCCCTCGGCTTCGATACGGCTATCGTCCTCGACGCTGAGCTCTTCGATATGAGTAAAACCGTAGTCGGCGGTGTAGTTCAGCACCTCATCCAACCGCTCGAGCCCCAAACGGTCGGCCTGGGCGGCGCCGGTAGTGGCAACGAGCAACAGGGCGGAGGCCGGCAGCAGCACTGCTTTTTTCATCGACGTCATGTCACACTCCTTATTGCGGTATAAAAACCTTACAGGCTTGAAATCTCGCATCAGCGTTCACGCAGCGCCTGGTAAGGTGAGACCGTCTCTTTATAACAGCGCCGTTCTGTCGCCAAGCTGAAGGCGGCGTTCATCCCGCGTTCATCTAGAGTTTGGCATCCTGAGCCCATGAAACGATTTTCGTGGTTCTATCCAGCTTCCTTTTGCGCCGCGCTGCTGGCCGTGGCGACGTTTGCGTGGACGAGCTCGGCCGACGCCGAGCCGCAGTGGCGAACGCTTCACGGTCAGGTGCAGCGTGGCGAAACGGTGGGGCTGGAGTCGCTTCTGGACTGGCTGGAGGCGCGCTATGAGGGTGAAGTCATCGAAATCGAAATGGAGCGCGATGACGGCGAGATCGAGTACGAGATCAAGATGCTCGGTCCCCAGGGCCAGGTGGTCGAGTTCGAGTTCGATGGCAAAAGCGGCCAGCTAATGAAAATCGAGGGCGTGCGGATCAACGAGATGCGCCGCGACGACGTCAAGGATGGCGAATAATGAAGTGTTTATTGGTGGAAGACGACCAGGCCCTGGCCAGTGAACTGGCGCTGGCGCTCAAGGACGGCGACTGGCTGGTGGAAGTCGCCGATACCGGACAAAAAGCGGATTTTCTGGTGCGAACCGAGACCTATGACGCGCTGATTCTCGATGTCGGCCTGCCCGACGGCGACGGCACGCGCTGGCTAGGCGCTTGGCGCGACGACGGCATCGACCTGCCGGTGCTGATTCTCACCGCGCGTGAGCGCTGGGCGGACAAGGCGGCGGGCTTCTCCGCCGGCGCCGATGATTACGTCACCAAGCCTTTTGAGTCCGCCGAGGTGCTGTTTCGCCTGCGCGCGATTTTGCGCCGCACCCACGGTCATGCCCACCCGGTGATTCGTCTGGGCGAGCTGAGTCTGGACACCCACACCCAGCACGTCAGTCTCGCCGGGCGCCCGGTCAGCCTCACCGCTCAGGAGACGCGGCTTCTCAGCTATTTGATGCACGCTGCCCCGCGCGTGGTCAGCCGCGCCGAGCTCGCCGAACACGTTTATGATCGTGACCAGGAGCCGGACTCCAACGTGATCGACGTGCAGATCAGCCGGCTGCGCCGCAAGCTCGGCGCCTGGCGCTTCGTCACCCTTAGAGGCCAGGGCTACCGCCTGCTGGCCGAGGCGCCGGATGCCTAGCCGGCGCGCGCGCCTTCGCGCCAGGATTGGTCAGCGCTGGGCTCGCCGCTCGATCGCCACCCGGCTGCTGCTTGCCGCGCTTGTGCTCGTGGGGCTGGCGCTGCCGCTGGCCGGGGCCTGGCTTGCCCTCTACTACCAACGCGCCGCGGTCGACGCGTTCGATGAGCGGCTGGAGGCCACGCTGAACGTGGTGATCGCCGGCGTCACCTTCGACCCTGTCGCCAATACGCTTGATTACCCCAGCGCGCTGGGCGATGCGCGCTTCGATCAGGTCTTTTCCGGCTGGTACTGGCAGATCACCGACCAGGGCGAGCACCGTCTCGCCTCGCGCTCGCTGTGGGATCAGCGCCTGCCGGTCACCGACAGCCGCCTGGCCCGCGCGCGAAGCCTTGAAGGCCCGCGCGGCCAGCCGCTTCGCGTGGTCGAGCGCGACATCTACCTCGCGCCGCTCGAGACGCCGCTGCACGTCAGCGTCGCCGCCGATGAAAGCGCACTCAAAGCGGAGATTCTCGGTTTTCAGCGGCTTCTGTGGCTGGGTGTGCTGGCGCTCTCGCTCCTCCTGCTGGGCGTTCTGGCGCTGCAGGTGCGCTTTGGGCTGGCGCCGCTTCGGCGCATGAACGCTGACCTTCGCGAGGTCGAAAGGGGCGGCGCAAGCCGCATGAAAACCCGCCTGCCCGAGGAGCTTGCCACGTTGGCCACCTCGATGAACGCGGTGCTCGCCCGCGACCAGCGCCTGATCGAGCGCGGCCGCCACGCCGCCGGCAATCTCGCCCACGCGCTGAAAACGCCGCTGAGCGTCATGCGCCTTCAGCTTAATCAGCTCCCCTTGGAGCCGCGCGAGCGCTTCGACGTCGAGCTTTCGCGCATCGACAGCGCCGTGCGCCACCACCTGGCCCGGGCGAGCGCCGCCGGTGATGGCCTTCACTTGGCGCCGATCGCCCTGGAGGAGACGCTGGCCGGGCTCATCGAGGGCCTTGGCCGGCTGGCGGGTCGGCGACAGGTGGCGCTGGAAACCCGCTGGCAGGCGCGCCCCCACGTGCGTATGGACCGCCAGGACGTGCAGGAAGTGGTGGGCAATCTGCTGGATAACGCCCTGCGCTGGGCCGAAAGCCGCGTGACGCTACGTGTTCAAACGCAGGGCGAGACCCTTCATCTAAGCGTGGAGGACGACGGCCCGGGCATGGACGAGGCGCAGTGCCAGGCGGCGCTCGAGCGCGGCAAGCGCCTGGACGAGCAGCGCTCGAACAGCGGCCTCGGGCTCTCCATCGTGGCGGATCTGGTAGCGCTTTATCAGGGCACGCTGACGCTCACCCGCGGCCAGGCCGGTGGGCTTTGTGTCGCCCTTCGGCTTCCGGTGGTGGCCCGTGGCTGAGCGTATCGAGCAGGCGCTGCCCGACGTACTGGTCGGCCCACTGCTGCGTCGGCTAAGCCCCACGCGGCTGACGCTATGGCTCGTGAGCTCGCGCCCGCTCGAGATGACACTCGTCCTCTTCCCCCACCAGCCGCGCGAGCGCACGTTGGATATAAGCGCGGCGCAGACGCGCCTGCCGGTCGGCCGCCACGCGCACATCTGCCTGATCGATGTGGCGCTCGAGGCGCCGCTGCCGTATGACGAGCGCATCGACTACGACCTGCGCCTGAAAACGGCGTCCGGCGGCTGGCGCTCGATCGCCGAGTGGGCGCCCTGGCTTTGCCATGACGGCCAGGCGTTTCCCGCCTTCGTGCTCGCCTCGCGCCACCACCGCTTGATGCACGGCTCATGTCGCAAGCCCCATCACGAAAGCCCCGATGGGCTGGTGCGCGGCGACGCCTGGCTTGCAACGCGTCAGGACGAAGCCAGGCAGTGGCCGGCGTGGCTTCTGATGACCGGCGACCAAGTGTACGTCGACGACGTGGCGGGGCCGACGCTCACCGCCATTCACGCGCTGATCGACCGGCTCGGGCTTTTCGACGAATGCCTCGAGGGGGCCACGGTCGAGGATAGCCAGGCGCTCTACGCCGCGCCGCAAACGTATTATCACCGCGAAAAGCTGCTGCCGGACGTGACCAGCAACGCCGCCCTTCGCGAGCGCTTTTTTGGCGGGGTGAAAAAGCCGGTGTTCACCTCGGCGAACGCCTCGAACCACCTGATGACACTGGCCGAAATGCTCGCCATGTACTGCCTGGCGTGGTCGCCGACCCCCTGGACGCTGATCGACCCGGCCGAGCCCGCGCTCGAGCCAAAGGATCAGGCCACCTACCGCCAGGAGCAGGCGACGATGGCGGCCTTCGTCGAGGGCCTTCCGCAGTGCGCGCGACTGATGGCGCACCTGCCGAGCCTGATGATCTTCGACGACCACGACGTGACCGACGACTGGAACCTGACGGCGGACTGGGAGCGCTGCGCCTACGGGCACCCGTTCTCAAAACGCATCATCGGCAACGCCCTGATCGCCTACCTGCTCTGCCAGGGGTGGGGGAACGACCCGGACAAGCTCACTCCGCTGGTCGACGAGGCCGGCGCGCTGCTGGCATCCGCCGGTGATACGCTCGAGGCACCGCATCAGGATCGCTTCATCGAGCGGCTGTTGCGCTTTCAGGGCTGGGAGTGTCACGTGCCCGGTACGCCGGCGCTGCTCGTGCTCGATACCCGCACCCGGCGCTGGCGCAGCGAGCGAAGCCCCAGGCGCCCCTCCGGGTTGATGGATTGGGAGGCGCTGATGGAGATGCAGCAGCAGCTTCTCGAGTGCCAAAGCGCGGTGATCGTCTCGCCCGCGCCGATGTTTGGCGTCAAGCTGATCGAAGGCGTGCAGAAGCTCTTTACGCTCGCGGGCAAGCCGCTGGTAGTGGACGCCGAAAACTGGATGGCCCACCGCGGGGCGGCCAACGTACTGCTGCAGATCTGGCGCCACTCGAAAACGCCGGGCAACTACGTGATTTTATCGGGAGACGTTCACTACTCCTTCGCTTACGACGTTTTCGTGCGCCGCCGCGAACGTCCTCCGCATCTGTGGCAGATCACCTCCAGCGGCATCAAGAACACCTTTCCCAAACAGCTCTTGAACGTGTTCGACCGGCTCAACCGCTGGCTCTACGCGCCCTGGTCGCCGCTGAACTGGTTCACCAAACGGCGCAAGTTCGATGTCGTGCCCCGTGACCCGGTCGGTGCCAGTGCCGGCGAGCGGCTCTACAACGCCAGCGGCCTGGGGCTGGTAACGCTGGATCACCAGGGCCGGCCGACGGACATTCGCCAGCTCGATGCTGGGGGCGGGGAGGTCCGCTTTCCGCCACCCAAAGCGCCGACCTGATCACCGGGTTGTCATAAAAATGTCACCGCCATGACGCAGGATTTTGCGGGTCGAATCTCATCCAAAAGGACCAGGGCTCAATGAGGTTTATCCGTACACCCCGTTCATAAGGCCTTTGGCATGACCGCGCAAGACGCTCAGTGGCTACATCTCATTCTCGAACGCGAAGACCTGAGCGTTCTGTTTCAACCCATCATGGACGCGAGCCAGCAGGCGATCTTTGGCTATGAGGCGCTGGTGCGCGGGCCAGAAGCGTCGCCGCTGCACTCGCCGCTGCGCCTGTTCGACGTGGCGACCCAGGCCGGGCTTCTGGTCGAGCTCGATCTGTTGTGCCGGCGCCTGGCGATTACCCGCTTTGCCGAGCTCGAGCTTCCGGGCTTTCTGTTTCTCAACGTCATGCCGCTGACCATCGTCGAGCGCGACTTTCAGGAGGGGCTGACCCTGGGGTTCGTGCGCGAAAGCAACCTGCCCCCGGAGCGGGTGGTGATCGAACTCACCGAGCACGTGCCGATTCACGACTACGAGTTGATGCGCCAAGCGGTGGATCACTACCGCGACATGGGCTTTCAGGTGGCCCTCGACGACCTGGGGGCCGGGCACTCGAGCCTTCGCCACTGGGCGGAGCTGCGCCCGGACTTCGTCAAGCTCGACCGTCATTTCATCGCCGGGATCGACCAGGAGCCGGCCAAGCGGGAGTTTCTGCGCTCGATTCTGGATGTGGCGCGAAGTCTCGACTGCAAGCTGATTGCCGAGGGGATCGAAACCGCCGCCGAGCATCTGTGCCTTTGGGAGCTCGACCGCGGACTTTCGCTCTTGCAGGGTTTCTATTTTGCCCGGCCCAGCGCCACGCCGCCGCTTTCCCTTCATATGCAGCTACCCGCCGCCGGGCAGATCAGCAGCGCCGGGCGTACCGCCCGCGCTATTTCGCGCCCGATCGATACCGTCGCCCCAGAGGATTCGGTGCTGGCGCTGGCCGAGCGTTTTCGTAACGCCCCCACGCTTCGCTGTGTCGCGGTGATCGACAGCGGCCGGCCGGTCGCAGTGGTGCGGCGAAACGCCTTTTTGACTCTGTTCACCAACCCCTACAGCCACGCGCTCTACGCCAAGCGCCGGGTGATGGACGTTGCCGATACCCGTGCGCTGATCAGCGAGGCGGACACGCCGCTGGAAACGCTCAGCCAGGCGCTGACCGAGCGCCACGACATCGACCAGGAGGATTTCGTGATCGTCGAGCAGGGGCGCTATCTGGGCATGGGCAGCATCGTCGACCTGCTGCGCGAGATCACCGCCATTCAGGTGCGCCAGGCGCGCCACGCCAATCCGCTCACGGGGCTGCCCGGCAACATTCTGATCAACGAGACCCTGAGCCAGACGCTCGAGGCGCAAACGCCCTTCGCCGCCGCTTACGTCGATCTGGACAACTTCAAGGCGTTCAACGACGCCTACGGCTACGCCCGGGGCGATCAGGTGATCATTGCGCTGTCCCGGTTGTTGCAGGCGCAGGTGGACAGCGCCGGCGGCTTTATCGGCCACATCGGCGGCGATGACTTCATGATGCTGCTGCCCATCGAGCACTGGGAGAGCGTGTGCCGCCAGATTCTCGACTCCTTTGGCGTGATGGCGCCGCAGTTCTATACCGAGAGCGATCGACAGCAGGGCGGGGTGCGGGTCGAAAATCGTCGGGGGGAGGCGGATTTTTTTCCTTGTGTGAGCGTGTCGATCGCCGTCCAGCCGGTGCTGGATGCGACGCGCTATAAAGCGCTCGAGGTCGCGGCCAAACTCTCCGAGCTCAAGCACCAGGCGAAGAAGATTCCCGGCAACAGCCTGTTCGTCGAGCGCCGTGAGGCCCAGGGCTCAGTGTCATCCTGATGTCACGTTAGTGTCGCGGGGCTGTCATTCGGCGCTGTCACCATGAGGGCACTTCGAACAACGCTTAGGGGTTCACGATGACGCTCTCTTTTACCCGCACGCTTCTTAGCGCCGCCATTACGGGTGCCTTCGCGCTGACCACGCTCGGCGCCGCCGCCGATCTCTCCTCGCGCTACACCGATGACGATGGTGACATGATCGCCGACGTGCCCAGCGACGAGTCCCAGTGGGTCGACCCGGATACGCTGGTCTTCGCCTACACGCCGGTAGAAGACCCGGCAGTGTACGCCGAGGTGTGGGCGGACTTTCTCGAGCACTTGAGCGAGGCGACCGGCAAGGAGGTGCAGTTCTTCCCGGTGCAGTCCAACGCCGCTCAGCAGGAGGCGCTGCGCGCCGGGCGTTTGCATATCGCCGGCTTCAACACCGGCGGCTTGCCGGTGGCGGTGAACTGCGGCGGGTTCCGCCCGTTCGCCATGATGGCCGCCGACGACGGCAGCTTCGGCTATGAGATGGAGATCATCACCTACCCGGATAGCGGCATCGCGTCCGTCGAGGACCTGGAAGGGCGCCAGCTGGCGTTTACCTCGGAAACCTCCAACTCCGGGTTCCGCGCGCCCTCGGCGCTTCTGCGCTCCGAGTATGGCATGGAAGCGGGCGAGGATTTCGAAACTGCCTTCTCCGGCTCTCACGACAACTCGATTCTGGGCGTGGTGAACCAGGACTACGACGCGGCGGCGATCGCCAACTCGGTGGCCAAGCGCATGCTCGCCCGCGGCGTGGTCAACGAAGGCGACTTCGACGTCATCTATACCTCGGAAACCTTCCCGACCACCGGCTATGGCCTGGCGCACAACCTGAAACCCGAGCTCGCCCAGCAGATTCAGGACGCCTTTTTCAGCTATGACTGGGAAGGCACGCCGCTGGCAGCGGAGTTCGAAAACTCCGGCGAGGCGCAGTTCATTCCGATCACCTACGCCGATCACTGGTCGGTGATTCGCACCATCGCCGACGCCAACAACGTCACCTACGACTGCGACTGACCCCCGCGTTTTTCGAGACCTTTCGGCCGGAAGCTACGCTTGCGGCCGAGTGCCGTATTGACGAGGTACTTCCATGCTCACACTTGCAGGCGTTGGTAAACGCTACCCCACCGGTGATCGCGCGCTCAGCGATATCGAGCTGACCCTTCCTGAGGGGCAAGTGCTGGCGCTGATCGGCCCATCGGGCGCGGGCAAGAGTACGCTGATCCGCTGCGTGAACCGGCTGGTGGAGCCGACTCAGGGCAGCATTCGCCTGGGCGATCAGGAGCTGACCACTCTGTCCGGCGCCGGGCTCCGGCGGGCGCGGCGCTCGATGGGCATGATCTTTCAGGAGTACGCGTTGGTGGACCGGCTCACGGTGATGGAGAACGTACTCTCCGGGCGGCTGGGCTACGTCGGCTTCTGGCGAAGCTTTCTGCGCCGCTACCCGTCGGATGCGGTGCGCGAAGCGTTTCGCCTGCTCGAGCGGGTGGGGCTTGCGCATGCCATCGACAAGCGCGCCGATGCGCTTTCCGGCGGCCAGCGCCAGCGGGTGGGCATCGCCCGGGCGCTGTTGCAAAGCCCGAGGCTTTTGCTGGTGGACGAGCCCACGGCGAGTCTCGACCCGAAAACCTCGCGCCAGATCATGCGCCTGATCCGCGAGCTCTGCGCCGAGCGGGGCCTGGCCGCGATCATCAACATCCACGATGTGGCCCTGGCGCAGCAGTTCGCCGACCGCATCGTTGGGCTCAACGCCGGGCGCATCGTCTTCGATGGCGCCCCGGGGGAGCTGACCGCCGAAATGCTTACTACGATCTACGGCGAGGAGGAGTGGGATGTTCGCGAGAGCGCGGACAGCGAGTATGAGGCACCAGACGCGCAGCGGCGGGCCGCGGCGCCGGCAATGCGCGTGGCCGCCTCATGAGGTCGTATAACCAGGCGCGACTGAGCGCGGCGCGGCGCGGGCAGTGGCGAAAGCCCGCCTTCATCGAGCGCCGGTGGCTTCGCGTGGTGCTCTGCGTAGGCGTGCTGGCGTATCTTGCGCTGGCGCTGGGCTCCGTCGAGGTGAACTGGGCGCGGGTCGCCGAGGGCGCCGGGCGCGGGCTCAACTTTTTGGCGGCCTTTGCCCACCCGGATTTTGTAAGCCGCCAGAGCGACATCCTCGCCGGGCTGCTGGAGAGTTTGACCATGACGCTCACCTCCACGGTGATCGGCGTGCTGCTCGCCATTCCCGTGGGGCTCGGGGCGGCGCGCAATATCGCGCCGCTGCCGGTTTACGTGCTGTGCCGCGCGATCATCGCGGTGTCGCGCACCTTTCAGGAGATCATCATCGCGATTTTGTTCGTGGTGATGTTCGGCTTCGGGCCGCTGGCTGGGATGCTCACCCTGGCCTTTGCCACCATCGGCTTCATGGCCAAGCTTCTGGCCGAGGACATCGAGGATCTCGACGCGCGCCAGGTCGAGGCGGTGCGCTCGACCGGCGCCGGCTGGTGGCAGGTGATGAACCACGCCGTCCAGCCCCAGGTGATGCCGCGGCTGATCGGGCTCTCCATGTACCGCCTCGACATCAACTTTCGCGAGTCGTCGGTGATCGGCATCGTCGGCGCCGGCGGCATCGGCGCCACGCTCAACACCTCGCTCAGCCGCTACGAGTACAGCACCTCGGCGGCGATCCTGTTGATCATCATCGCGATCGTGCTGGCCAGCGAATACGCCTCCAGCCACGTTCGCCGCTTCACCCAATAGGCAGGAATCCTTGATGCCCGTTTCGACCTCTCTTGATGGTTTGCCGCTGTGGCAGCGGCGCACCAGCCGCGCCCAGTGGCTGCGCTTTGGCGGCTGGCTTTCGGGCACGTGCCTGTTTCTGCTCTGCTGGAAAGTGATTTCGGACAACACCATGTGGGTGTTCGCCCTGGACGCCGGGCGCCAGGGCAGTGACCTTCTAAGTCGCATGCTGCCGCCGCGCTGGGAGTACGCGGCGAGCCTTTGGCAGCCGATGTGGGACACGCTCAATATTGCCACCCTGGGCACGGCGCTGGGCATCCTGATGGCCTTTCCCGTGGCGTTTCTCGCCGCGCGCAACACCACGCCGCACCCGCTGGTGCGAAGCCTGGCGCTGACCGTCATCGTTTCGTCGCGCTCGATCAACTCGCTGATCTGGGCGATGTTGCTGGTCACCATCGTTGGGCCCGGCGTGCTCGCGGGCATCATTGCCATCGCGCTGCGCTCGATCGGCTTCGTCGGCAAGCTTTTGTACGAGGCGATCGAGGAGATCCACCCAACCCCGGTCGAGGCAATCAGCGCCACCGGGGCAAGCCGCCTGCAGGTGATGAACTACGCCGTGCTGCCCCAGATCCTGCCTGCTTTCGCCGGCATCAGCGTCTACCGTTGGGATATCAACATTCGCGAGTCGACGGTGCTGGGACTAGTCGGCGCCGGTGGCATCGGGCTACAGCTCAACGCCTCGATCAATAGCCTCGCTTGGAGTCAGGTCAGCGTCATCTTCGTGATGATCTTCGCAACCGTTTTGGTCTCAGAGTGGATCTCGGCGCGTGTGCGCCACGCGATGATCTGAGGCTCAACAGGCAGGTGTGGCAACCGTGCGCGCCTTGGGCCATGATGAAACCTCATTGACGCCACCGGCCGAGCGCACCATGTCGACACCGTGTTTTTGTACCGCTTCTCGCTTGTCTTTTAACGTTGTCTTGCCTCGCGCCTGCCGGCGCCTTGGGGCGCTGCTGGCGCTTTTTCTGCTCGCTGGCTGCGCCAGCAAGGAGATAACCACCGCCCCGACCCCGAACATGGCGGGCATCTCGATGGAGCGCGCGCTGATTCTTTCCCACGCCCAGCAGGCGATCGGTACGCCGTATCGCTTCGGCGGCAATACGCCCAAAGGGCTCGACTGCTCGGGGCTGGTCGAGATGACCTACCGCGCCGCCGGCTTCAAGGTGCCGCGCACCGCCGATCAGCAGTACCGGGCGCTGCCCGGCACCCCACAGCCGCGCCCGGGAGATCTGCTCTTTTTCGGCAGCGGTGCCAAGGCCACCCACGTGGGCATCTACCGCGGCAACCGCCAGATGATCCACGCGCCGGGCAGCGGCCGTCAGGTGGTCAGCGTACCGCTGGACATCGACTACTGGGAAAGCCGCTACCTGGGCGCGGCGTCACTGGCGCCATAAGCGCGCGAAAAAAGATGAGAAGTTTCGTTTAAGTACGCCCATTAAATGTTAATAATGGTAGCCTGTTAAGCGTGATGAATTTAGTCATCCGCGCCGTGTTGCTTCGCGCGGCGAATGCGCCGCTGATCAAGCCGCTGAATTGGCAGGCTTTCCCGCGATGCATGGCTCACTCCCCGATTTGCCCAAGGAGCAGTCATTGGCTCAGCAACAATTCGATGCCGCGCTGTCGTTGCGAGGTAACGCGCCGCTCTCGGTCGTGCCCTCCAGCGCTTCGTATTCGCTCTGCGAAGCGGCATTCTATTGTGCCAATGAAGCGATCATCATCACCGATGCCGAGAATCTCGTCGTCGACGTCAACCCGGCCTTTTGTGAGCTGACCGGGCTTGCCCTGGACCAGGTGATGGGTAAATCGCCCCAATCGTTCAGCATTCTGGCGCTGGAGGATAGCCGGGCCTCGCGGTTTTTGAACGACGACGTGCTGTTTCGCGACCGCGGCAAGAGCCAGGTGAGCTACCGGGGACACGATGGCAAGCCTTATCCGGCGATGATGTCGACCAATCGGGTACGCAACGAGCAGGGCGGGGTGGCCTATCATGTCATCGTGCTGTCGGATCTCTCCGCCATTCCCGCCCACGCGCGTCATCTCGACCGCGAAATCAGCTTCGACTCGCTTACCGGCTTACCCAATTTGCATCTTTTGACCCAGCTCATTCAGGAATCCATTCAGCACGCCGATGCCAGGGGCCTGCCGCTGGCGGTATGCTCGCTCGATATCGACTACTTTCAGACCCTCAACGAGCGGCTGGGTCCCAAGCGCGGCGATACCATTCTGGCGGCGTTTTCCCGGCGCGTGAGCCACTTGCTGGTTGGGGATGACGTGCTCGCTCGAGTCGGCGGCGACGAATTCGTGCTGCTGTTGCACCACGGGGTGGACGAGGCGTATTTCGAAACGCTCTTGAACTCGATTCGCCAGCCGCTGATGCTCGATGGTCAGAGTATCTATCTCACGGTGAGTCTGGGGGTCACGCTCTACCCCAACGACTACGCCCAGGGCGACATACTGCTGCGCCACGCCAACCAGGCGATGTATCGCGCCAAGCAGCGCGGCCGCGATACCTACCATTTTTTTGACCCGGATCAGGACCGCCAGCTGCGCGTGCGCCATGAAAAGCGCCAGCGCTTTTCCGATGCGCTCAACGGTGACGAGCTGCGCCTTTTCTATCAGCCGCAAATCGACATGCGCACCGGTGAGATCGTTGGTCTCGAGGCGCTGATTCGCTGGCAGCATCCGGAAGAGGGGCTGCTGGCCCCGGCGGCGTTTTTACCGGACATCGAGGCGACCCCGCTCGAGGTCGATCTCGGCGAGTGGGTGATCAACGAAGCGCTGCGCCAGCTCTCGGTATGGCAAACCCAAGGCACGGCGCTGACGGTGAGCGTGAACATCAGCCCTTCCCATCTGCTGGTCAAGGATTTCAGCCATCGCCTTGGCGAGCACCTGGCGCGCTACCCAAGCGTGAGCCCGTCGCTTTTGAAACTCGAAGTGCTCGAAAGCGCCGCCATTCACGACATCCAGTCGGCGCTGGTCAACATGGCGTGCTGTCAGACGCTGGGCGTGGGCTTTGCCATCGACGACTTCGGTACCGGCTTTTCGTCGCTTACCCACCTGCGCCAGCTGCCGGTGAACCTGATCAAGATCGATCAGAGCTTCGTGCGCGATATGCTGGACGACCACGATGACATGGCGATCGTCGAGAGCGTGATCTACATGGCCAACCGGTTTAAAAAGCCGATGCTGGCCGAAGGCGTGGAGACGCTGGCCCACGCGAGCGCGCTAATGGCGCTGGGCTGCCACCTGGCCCAGGGCTATGGCATCGCACGCCCCATGCCCGCCGAGCAGGTGCCCGATTGGATCGAGCACTGGCCCGAGCGCCTCGAGTGGCACACCATCAAGCCGCTTTCGAAGGGGCTGTTGTAAGCTCGATGCCTGCTCGTTTCTATCCATTATTTCCCTGGCCGCTTGAGTGTTGCTCGTACCGTTACCATGCCTTCCATCGACGTCGTTTTGAGTTTGACTCCGCGTGAGTGCCTGGCGTACTACGAAGGGCGCTATCGCAACGTACGCGCGCGCAGCGTCGACGGCCGCTGGGTCGTCTTTCCCGCCGAGGCGCTGCGCCGAGTCGTCGACCAGGAGGGCGTGCACGGGGTATTTCGACTCACGTTTACGGGTGAGGGCCGCTTTAGCCGCATCGATTTCGTTCAAAGGTAATTCGCCATGCCCGCCTTTCATCAAGCGCCGAGCCTGAACGAGCTGGTGCTGCGCATTATTCCCAACCTCAACCAGGCCGACACCCTGGTGCTCAATACGCTCGAGAGTTTGATCGAAAGCGCCAGCGACCCGCTCGAGGTGCTGCGGCGCAAGGAGCAAAAACAGCAGTTCGCCCTCGAGATATACCGGCTTCGCCTGGGGCTGGAGGGGGTGCTGGAGCGCTATCGTGACGACGTCAACGCGTTGATCGACAATGAAAATCACCGCTCGCCGCCGCTGTCGTTCAAACCCGGCGAGGAGGCCGTGATCCGCGACGCCATCGCTATTTACGATCACGTACGCGCCTTTCAGCGCGGCGAGCGTGCAGCGCCAATCCCCCGTTAATTTTCAGTGGCCGAACGTTTCTGGCACCGATATTGCGTCTATAATGCAGGGCTCGCCCAGGGCTTACCCGCCCCGGCGAGCGACAGCGGCCTACCCGGTCTCGCTGTGACTCATTTTGGAGATGACCCATGTCGACCTTACCCGTGACGATGATGGTGGCCCGCCGCGTGGCCAACGGCCGCTATCAAGACTTTCAGCGCTGGCTCAACGAAGGCCGCGACCTGGCGGCGGATTTCCCCGGCTATCTGGGCTCCGGCGTGCTGGCACCGCCTCGGGGCGACGACGAGTATCAGATCGTGTTTCGCTTTAGCGATCAGCAGATGCTCAACGTCTGGCAGCACTCCGCCTCACGTGAAGGCTGGCTCAAGCGCGGCCAGGGGCTTTTCGACTCCCCGATCGAGCAGCGTGCCACGGGTCTGGGGGCCTGGTTTCACATGGACGGCGTCGAGCCTACCCCGCGCTGGAAACAGGCGGTGGCGGTGTGGCTGGCATTTTTTCCCATTTCGCTGATGTTTCAGTGGCTGTTTGGCGCGCTGTTGGCCGATTGGGCGCTCGTGCCACGCGTGCTGGTCAGCACGCTGGCGCTAACGCCGATCATGGTGTTCATCTTCATTCCGCTGTCGACCCGGCTGCTGGCGCCCTGGCTTCAGGGGCGGTGGTCGCCGCGTGTACAGCTGGGCCGCTGGTGGCAAAGCCATCGCTCCCAGGCCAGGCTGTAAGAGCGTTTCACCATCCACCACCAGGGAAGGGCCATGATTCACGTCCACCATCTCGAGAAATCGCGCTCGCACCGGGTTATCTGGCTTTTGGAGCTTCTGGGGCTCGAGTACGACATTCACGTTTACAAACGTAACGACAAGACCATGCAGGCACCGAAAGCGCTCAAGGAGGTGCATCCGCTGGGCAAGTCACCGGTGATCGTCGATGGTGAGCTGACCATCGCCGAGTCCGGCGCGATCATCGACTACCTCGTCGAGCGCTACGGTAAAGGACGTTTCAAGCCTGATCCTGAGGACGTCGAGACATGGCTGGACTACCGCTACTGGCTGCACTACGCCGAAGGCTCGCTCATGCCGCTTCTGCTCATGAGCCTGGTATTCAGCCATATTCCCAAACAGTCGCCGGCGCTGGTGAGGCCCGTGGCCAAGGGAATCAGCTCGACGATCCGCGAGCGCTTTCTCGACCCGCAGCTCGATCAGCACATGGCGTTCATCGAAGCGCACCTGCGCGCGAAGGAGAACTTCGGCGGCGCCTGGCCAAGCGGGGCAGACGTACAGATGAGCTTTCCGATGCTGGCGCTCAAGGGCACCCGCTCGCTTGGCAACTACCCGGCCATCGCAGGATTCACCCAGCGTTTGGAGAGCGACCCCGCCTGGCAGCGGGTGATCGAGCGCGCCGGGCCGCTGGATATCCTCGAGCGCTAAAGAAAGTGCCCGGCGCGCCCCGCGCCGGGCAAACCGTTAGCCGAAGCTTGCCGCGTTGAGCCACAGGTGCACCAGGATGCTGGCCACGTAGCCAAGCAGGATCACCGGCGTCCAGCGAAGATGACCCATGAAGGTATACGAGCCGCGGGCCTGGCCCATGACGGCCACTCCCGCCGCCGAGCCGATCGATAGAAGACTGCCCCCGACGCCCGCGGTCAGCGTGATCAAAAGCCACTGCCCATCGGACATCGCCGGTTGCATGGTCAGTACGGCGAACATCACCGGAATGTTGTCTACTACGGCGGACACCACACCGAGCACCACGTTGGCCCAGGTCGGGTTCCAGCCGCTGTAAAGCGCTTCGGATAAAAGCCCCAGGTAGCCCATGAACCCAAGTCCGCCGACGCACATCACCACCCCATAGAAAAACAGCAGCGTGTCCCACTCGGCGCGCGCGACGCGGTTGAAAACATCGAAGGGCACCACGCTACCCAGCTGTGCGAGCTTTTTATTGTCGCCTTCGCGGCTATAGATTTCGCGCTTGCGCGCAAGCGACTTGGGGAGGCTCTTGCGCAGGTAGAAGCCGAAAAACTGCAGGTAGCCAAGGCCGGTCATCATGCCCAGTACCGGCGGCAGATCCAGCAGCGTATGGCACAAAACCGCGGTGGTGATCGTCAGCAGAAAAAGCGCGATGATGCGCCGCGCGCCGCGCTTCATGATGACCTCTTCGTAGACACTGGCGGGCTTTTGATCCTTGATGACCAGGCTCATGATCGTCGCCGGCAGCAAGAAGTTGACCAGCGCCGGCACGAACAGGATGAAGAACTCCTGGAAGGGAATGATGCCTGCCTGCCACACCATGAGTGTGGTGATGTCGCCAAAGGGGCTGAAGGCACCGCCGGCGTTGGCGGCGACCACGATATTGATACACGCCAGGTTGATGAAGCGCTTGTCGCCTTCTGCCACCTTGGTGATCACCGCGCACATCAAAAGCGCCGTGGTCAGATTGTCGGCGATCGGCGAGAGGAAAAAAGCGAGCCCGCCGGTCAGCCAGAACAGCGTGCGGTAGTTGAAGCCCTTACGCAGCATCCAGCTGCGCAGCGCATCGAACACCCGACGCTCCTCCATGGCGTTGATGTAGGTCATCGCCACCAGCAAAAAGAGCATCAGCTCGGTAAATTCCAGAAGCGTCATTCGAAACGCGTACTCGGAGGTTTCCGACAGCCCGTTTTGAACGTATACCCAGCCAATGAGTCCCCAGATGATGCCCGCTGCCACCAATACCGGCTTGGATTTGCGCATGTGGATTTTCTCTTCGGCCATGACCAGCGCGTAGGCGAGTATGAAAATTCCCAGTGCCAGAAACCCCGTCATCGAGCTGGTTAAATCGAGTTCGCCGGTGATGGCCAGAGCGCAGGGCGAGAAGATCAGCAGGGCCATCGCCCATAAAAAAAGCCAGCGGCGAGCGGGTCGCGGCTGGCGTAAGGCGTGATGTCGCATCAGCATAAGAGTGATTTCCTTATTATTAAAAGGGACTAAAAAGAGGCACTTCGAGTTTAACAACGGGGGGATTAACGCAATATGGAATAAAACCGAAAGAAGTGCGCTATCAATGGGTTTGAAACGTCTTTTTTTAGCAAATTAGTCGTTTAGAGAATGGCTGGTTTTAGCGTTTGGTGTTATGTCACGAATGCTCTTATCCATTGGTCTAAAGTACGCTTTTATTAAAGCGTATTGTTTACTGAATAAGGCCAGTTATTAAAAACCGGATCAATGCGAGCATTGCGCGCGGTTGATGGCTGGCATTCCGCCAGGGTCATGGTATTTTATGGGCATCAGAGACACCCTCTAACGACCACAACAAGCAAACTTCCTCGCAAACGCCGCTCCAGCCAAGGATATTTCATGCGCCCTCTAGCTCCTCTATTTCATCGTTCGATTACGGTTACGACCGCCTTACTGGTGTCGGGACTGATGGCGTTTTCCGCCCAGGCCGAAACGCGTATTACCTATAAGTCGTCGTCTGCCGGTACGGCCTATTATCAGATGGGCGTAGAGCTTTCCGAGGCGATTCGCGAAGGCACCAATGACGATATCGTGCTGACCCTGGAAGAGAGCCAGGGCTCGGTACAAAACGTCATGGAGGTCATGGCGCGTCAGGGCAATTACGTCTTTACGACGCCTCCGGCACTCGTCGAGCAAGCCATGGACGCCGAAGGGCCCTTCGCCAAGCGGCAAAGCCCTCGCTTTCAGGACATTCGTGGGCTCTTCCCTATTCCGTCGATCACCATGCACTTCGTCATTGCCGGGGATGACGGTGTCGCCCGCGTCGATGAGCTCGCCGGCAAGCACGTACTGATCGGCCGCGGCACCTTTGGCGCCCGGGAAGCCCAGCGCTACTTCGAACTCTTCGGCCTCGACGATGAGATTCGCCTGGCGGATGCCGCGTTGGGCAACGGTCCCGATGCGCTCAAGAACGGCCAGATCGATGCCTTCGTCACCGCCAGCTCCTTCCCCACGCCGAACGTGATCGAAACCGCTGCCAGCATGCCGATCACCCTGGTGTCGCTGACCGATGAACAGATCGAGCAGACCGGCGCGACCGCTCAGGTGATTCCAGGCGGCACCTACCCCGGCGTCAATGAAGACGTTCATACGACCTCGCTTCCGGTCATGGCCTACACCACGGCGCAGATGGACGACGACACCGCCTATACGCTGACCAAAACCTTCTGGGAACGTCGCGACGCCATGGCCGAAGAAGCCGCCTGGTGGGGCAGCATCACCCCGGCGCTGCTCGAGAACATGACCACGCCGCTGCACCCCGGCGCAATTCGCTACTACGAAGAGGCGGGCGTCGACGTTCCAGACGCGCTGCGCTGATCCTTACTCTTTCATGAATTGATTCACCACGGCGCCCCGGTTGCCGTGGTGTTTTTCATTGTCTTCGTGTATTTCATCGTCGTCGTGTTTTCAGTCGTATAGGCAAACGTCATGCAGGTTTTATCGAAAGACGCCGCGGTCGCGGCAGCGCCTCGGGCGACAGGCTGGGTAGCGCTGGGGATGGCGAGCGTCATTTTTCATCTCGGGCTCATCTTCTACGGGCTGGCCCCGGCACTGGTGAGCCGCCCGCTGCACATGGCGCTGCTGCTGCCCTGGGTGCTGATCTACATGGCGCGCAGCCGCTTTCAGTATGTGAGCGGCTGGCTGCTGACGCTTTCGGGGATAGCGGCCTGCGGCTATATCGCGCTCAACGAAACCGCACTCGCCACGCAGTATGGGTTTATCGACACGCATCTGCAGATGGCGATCGGGGTGTTTCTGATCTTCGTTGCACTCGAGGCCGCGCGCCGGGCGATCGGCTGGCCGCTACCGCTGGTCGCCTTGCTGGCGCTGCTGTACGGCGTATTTGGCGAGTACGTGCCGGGAGCCTTTGGCCACGCGGGCATTCCTCTGGCAAGCCTGGTGGGAACGCTCACCATCGCCGAGGGCGGCCTGTGGGGATCGCTGACCGGGGTGAGCGTGGGGGTAGTGGCGATCTTCGTAATCTTTGGCGCGGTATTGAACGCCGGCGAGGCGGGGCAGGGGTTCATGAACCTGGCTGGCGCCATTGCCGGACGGCTGACCGGCGGCGGAGCGAAGGTGTCGGTGATCTCCTCGGCGCTAATGGGCTCGATCTCCGGCTCCGCCTCGGCCAACGTCGCGTCTACCGGCGCGATCACCATTCCGTCGATGGTGCGGCTGGGCTATCCGCGCACACTGGCCGGGGCAGTGGAGGCGGTGGCCTCCTCCGGCGGGCAGATCATGCCGCCGCTGATGGGCGCTGGCGCCTTCGTCATGGTCGAGCTAACCGGCACCCCCTACACCCAGATCATGGCGGCGGCGGCGCTGCCTGCGTTGCTCTATTTTTTCACTGTCTGGATCGGTATCAATGCCTACGCCTCGCGCCACGATTTGAAGCCCGTGGCCAAAAGTGAGCGCCCGACAGCCAAAGAGGTATGCATTACCTCACTGTTCTTTGCCGTTCCCTTCGTGCTGCTGCTGGAGCGCATCTTCAACGGCGGCGTTACGCCTCAATACGCGGCGAGCATCGCGATCTTCGCGGGTATGGCGCTTTTGTTGTTCAACGTGAGGCTGCGCTTTTCGTTTTCGGGCTTCATTAGCCGGCTCTGTGAGGCCGCGCTCACCGCCGGGCGCCAGATCGCGATGATCGGGGCGATCATTCTCTGCGCGTCGCTGGTGATCGGCGTGCTTTCCATGACCGGGCTCGGGGTCAAGATCACCTCGGGCATCCTGTCGCTCTCTGGCGACATGCTCTGGCCGGCGCTGTTGCTCACCGCGCTCGCGTGCCTGGTGCTGGGCATGGAGGTGCCGACCACGGCCGCCTACGTCATCTGTGTCTCGGTGGCGGGGCCGGCGCTGACCTCGCTGGGACTTTCACCGCTGCTCGCGCATCTGTTCGTCTTCTGGTTCGCGCTGTTGTCCACCATTACCCCGCCGGTGTGCGGCGGCGTGTTCATCGCGGCCGGCATGGTGGGTGAAAACTGGCTCAAGGTGGCAGTCAAGGCGATGGCGCTGGGGATCGGGCTCTACATCATCCCGCTGGCCATGGTGGCCAACCCTCATATCATCGAGCTCGCCTTTACGCCCGGCGCGGCGCTGATAAGCGCGCTGAAGGTGGCCATTGGGCTTGGCATGATCTCGTTCGGCGTCATCGCCCGGCGCGCACTCTGGTGGCGGTTGGTGTTGGTGCTAGGGGGCTTGGCCGCCATCTTCCTCGTCTAGTCGCAGCGGTGATGAGGGCGGCGCCTGGGTCGTCGAGTAGATCACCCAGGTGTCCAACGCCGAGCCAAGGGCGCGCTCGATGCGCAGGGTTTGTGGTGCCTGCGAGACCACCTGCGCGGCGCACAGGCCCGCGTCCACCTCGCCGGCAAGCAAGGCGTCGGCGACGGCCGAGGTCGTGGGGAGTTCGACGATTTCGTCGAAGGCGCTCAGATCGGTGTAGTGGCGGGTGGCCGGCTGCAGCGCAAGACGCGACGGGCGCTGGACGTCGCGGCGCACGATCAGCGCCAGCGGGTGGGAGCCGGCGATGAACACGTCCACCGGGAAGGCGCGATGCATGGTACGCCCAACGCAGTCGGCGTGGCTCGAGTGCGCGGTACATTGAAGCAGGTGGCTGATGTCGCCGGCCAACAGCGCCTCGAAGGCACGCTCGAAATCCTCGAAGTAGACACATTCGCCTGTGCCGTTAGCGCGCCTGGCCAGGTAGCGTTTGGCGATCAGTGCGTGGTTGCTGCTCTCCGGCCCCAGCGTGCCCAGGCGCATGAGTGGCTCCTTGGATCGAGAAAATGGGTTTAGCCAAAGAGTGTAAAGCTCGCCGCCACGAAGCCCGCATAGCCCACCAGTAAAATGCCACCCTCGGTTCGAGACAGGCGAAGCCCCGTATAGAGAAACACCAGCAGCGCGACCGCCGAGCCAAGCATCACCCACTGATCGAATATCACCATGCGCTCGATGAGCACCAGCGGCTGCAAAAACGCCGAGACGCCCAGAATACCCAGCAGGTTGAAGATATTGCTGCCCAGGATGTTGCCCACCGCCACGTCGGCATGGCGGCGTAGCGCGGCGACCAGGGACACCGCAAGCTCCGGAAGTGACGTACCCACGGCGACGATGGTCAGCCCAATGACCGCCTCGGAAAGCCCCAGCGTCTGGGCGATACCGACGGCACCGTAGAGCAAAAACTGCGAGCCGCCGATCAACAGCGCCAATCCGCCGAGCAGGCCGAGAACGATCCAGAGGGTAGAGGTCGGCTTCTGGGCCGGTGGCTCCGGCAGTACGTTGGGCGGCTCCTGCGTGGGGGCTGTCTGGCGCTCGCTCAGGTACGCCCAGACGAGATAGCCAACGAGCCCTGCGAGGAAAAGCAGCGCATCGAGGCGGCCAAGCTCCCCGCTGGCGCCCAAAACAATAAACAAAAGGGTCGCGGCCAGCATCACCAGCCCGTCACGCTTGAGCGCCTGGCGTTTCGTGGTCAGCGGATAAATCAGCGCGCAAAGACCCAGAATCAGCATGATATTGCCGATATTACTCCCCACCACGTTGCCGATGGCGATATCCGGCTGCTGATCGAGCGCGGCGTTGATCGACACGACCAGCTCCGGTGCCGAGGTGCCAAAGCCCACGATCACAAGCCCGGTAAACAGTGCCGATACCCCCAAACGCTCGGCGCCGGCAACCGCGCTTCGTACCAGCGCCTCGCCGCCGAGGGTCAAAAGCGCAATACCGCCCAATAGACTTAACACGAAGTAGAGCATGGTGATCTCTTCACGGTGATCAGCGTCGCGCGCCATTAGTCGCTCAAATTAGCGTGAAATAAGCCGTATCGCTACGGTTATTGGCAAGCCCCTTGCTCGCTTTTTCAACGCTTCGGTCCAGGTAAAGCCGCAAGGGAGTATTGGCGTAGCCCGTTTTTATTGATATGTTATATCATTAATTATATGAGCTGTTTCTGCTCTATTCATCAGCAGGTCACACAAGGAGAGTACATGTCACTTTTAGCACGCAAGACGCTTGGAGTATTGGCCGTAGGTTCGCTAATGGTTGGCGGCTTACAAAGCGCTTACGCTCAGCAGGACGACCACGCCCACGATCATGACCACGGGCACTCACACGATCATTCCCATGAACACGCTCATGAACACGAGCACTCCCACGAGCACGGTCACGACGATTCCCACGACCATTCTCATGATCACTCTCACGACCACGACAGCGATATTTACGCCGGCTATTTCGACGACGATCAGATCGAAGACCGCCCGCTAAGCGACTGGGAAGGCGACTGGCAGTCCGTCTATCCCTATCTGCAGGATGGCTCGCTCGAACCGGTCTTCGAGAAGAAAGCCGAAAACGGTGACAAGACCGCTGAGCAGTATGCCGAATACTACGAGGTGGGTTACGAAACCGACGTCGATCGCATCGTGATCGAGGGCAACAGCGTGACGTTTTACGAGAACGGCGAAGAGCGCAGCGCCGAGTACCAGTACGACGGCTACGAAATCCTCGATTACGCAGCCGGCAACCGCGGCGTTCGTTTCATCTTCGAAACCGAAGAGGGCGATACCGACATGCCGCACTACATCCAGTTCTCGGATCACGACATCTACCCGACCGACGCGCACCATTTCCACCTGTACTGGGGCGACGATCGTGAAGCGCTGCTGGAAGAGGTCACCAACTGGCCGACCTACTACCCAAGCGAACTAGACAGTAACGGTATCGTGGAAGAGATGCTGGCGCACTGATCAAACCGCATTCGGTTCGTTTCGTCACCGCGCCCCCGGCCCATGGACCGGGGGCGTTTTTTATGGAGATTGGGCAACCCTTCAACGTTACCGATGTCTGACTCGTGCGCCTGACCCGTATTCGCCAAAGAATGCTTCATTTATCAAATGTTTGTCTCAAACGTCGTGCCCGACACTCTTTTTGCATGTAACGGAGTGCGTTTAATAATGCAGGATATGCCTGCTATTGGTAAAAAAGTGTATCATAGTGTAAACGAGGTGTGCCGTAATGACGGCCCGAAATCACGACCCCCTTGCTCGAGGCGAGCAAGCGAGCGTTAAGGGCGCTGCTTAACCTGATCGACGATCGACTGGACGAAAACACGATGTTGGAACCTCTGGTAATGTCAGCTCCTCCTGTCAGAGAGGTCAACCGTCAGGCCATTGCGGTAATGGGCGCCTGTGCAGACGGTTCGGATCTTACCATTTTGGACGTTAGCGACGAGTACACCCGGTTCTGGGGAGGCGAGCGCGACCAGTGGCTGGGGGCTTCGCCCAGGATCGTGGGCTGCGATATCGAGAACAGAAAACTCCTGCGCAAACTTTGCCGGGCGCTGGCCAAGGGTGAGTTGGGCGATGGCTATTCGCTTTCCGGGCTCGATAAAAGCAGCTGGCCGCTCTCCGCCAACCAACCGCCCATGCTCATCGAGTGGCGCGTGACGGCGATGACCATGCCCGGCTACGCCGAACGCGTGCTGGTGCTGGTGCAGCGCGACATCTCCAAGCGCGTCGAGAAAGAAGCCGAACTCGAGCGCCTGGCGACCACCGATATGTTGACCGGGCTCTACAATCGCGTGCGTTTCGACCGGCTGCTCAAGACCGAGCTTCGCCGACGCCACCGTTATGTGCGCCCGTTTTCGCTGATCATGCTGGATATCGATTTTTTCAAGGCGATTAACGACAGCCACGGCCACGATGTAGGCGACCAGGTGCTGGCGAAGCTTGGCCAGCTATTGACGCAGAACCTGCGCAAGGTCGATGTCTGCGCCCGCTGGGGCGGCGAGGAGTTCATGATTCTGGCGCCGGAAACCTCCCTCGAGCAGGCGGTCCAGCTGGCCGAGAAAATACGCTGCTGCGTGCGCCAGACCCGCTTCCCCGAGGCGGGTCAGGTGACCATCAGCCTCGGCGTGGTCGAGGCGCGGCTGAACGAATCGCAAAAGAGCGTGATGAAACGCGTCGATGACGCCCTCTACATCGCCAAGGAGCAAGGGCGCGATCGCGTCAGCTACTAGGCGACGGCTTCAAGTCGGGTCACGGTCCACGTTGAAGGGCGACCAGGCCTGGCGCACCGGCATGATCTCCAAACGGTTGATATTGATATGCGCCGGAAGCGTGGCCAGATAAAAGAGCTGCTCGGCAATGTCTTCGGCCTGAAGCGGGGTGGTGCCGCGGTAAAGCGCATCGGAGGCGGCCTGGTCGCCCTTGGTACGCACCAGCGTGAACTCGGTTTCCGCCATGCCGGGCGCCAGGTCCGTCACGCGTACGCCGGTGCCCTGCAGGTCGCAGCGCAGGTTGTAACCGAACTGCTGCACGAACGCCTTGGACGCCCCGTAAACGTGCCCACCTGGGTACGGCCACTGCCCGGCCACCGATCCCAGATTCAAAATGCTCGCACCTTCGCCGTGCTCGATCAGCTTTGGTAGCGCCGCGTGTGTGACGTTCACAAGCCCCGTGATATTGGTGTCGATCATGGTGTGCCAATCCTTGAGATCGACCTTCTGCGAAGGCTCCGGTGCCAGCGCCAACCCCGCATTATTGATCAGGCAGGTCAGCGGTAAAAACTTTTCCGGTAGATCCTTGAACGCCTGGGCCACGGCCTCGCTGTCGCGTACGTCCAGTGTGAGCGTTAGTACGTCGACCTGATCCTTGAGCTCATCTTCGAGCGCTTTCAGGCGCTCCTCGCGCCGTCCGGTCAGAATCAGCGACCAGCCAGCCTTGGCAAAACGGTAGGCGGCGGCGCGGCCAAAGCCGGAGGTGGCGCCGGTGATCAATACGCTTGGCATCAAAGACTCTCCATCGGGACGTGAACATGATCGCGCTTTAATGTAGCCGGTTTCGCGCGCGCTTGTGAAGGTTTAACCTAACTGGCGCCGCCATCGGTTCTCGATGGTATCCAGCGCCGCGGGGCCGTACGGCACTGTGCATTGGCCACTGTAATGCCCCCAAAGCTGATCGCCCAAGTCGAAATGCCACCACTCGCTCGGCAGGTTGGTGAAGCCTTGGGAACGCATGACGTGGTAGAGCAGCCGACGATTGTTCCGGGCACGGCGCTCTCGCTCATCGAGGTTGTCGCGCTCGAAATGCGCGGTATTTGAGGCGGGCACGGCCTCATCGAACAGCGTACCCATATCCAGCGGTACGCCAATATCGTCACACAGGGTGACGTCCACGGCACCACCGGTAAGGTGCGGGCTAGGGGCGGCCTGTTCGGAGCTAGGCACCGAGACGAATTCGCGGGTACGCTCGAACAGTGCGTCATCATCGAGTTCCGGGTAGCGTTGAGCGATCGCTTCCTGCAGCGTTTCAAACAGATACTGCTGCACCCTCCAAGGACGCCAACCGTCGAGCACAATCATACCCACCCCTTTTGGCAGGCTTTGAGCGGCCGCCACCAGCGCGCGGTAGACTCCCTCACGTACGAAACACTCGTTTAACGCGCCCGGAATGCCCAAACGTGAATAGGCCGGAAATACGCGAATGGGCGCCGGGGCAAGGCTCAGCGGCAGCAGGCGTTCGCCGTTATCCACGATAAATAGGTCGTTGACCCGCGGCCAGTCCGGTACTGGATCACTCGGTATGACGGAGAGGGTGGCATGAGAAAGAGGCATCGATTCATCCAAGAGCATTAGGCAGCCAGAGGGTCAGAGTGGGGAACACGATAAGCAGAACCAGTACGAAAACGGCCAGCAGTACGAATGGCCAGATGGTTTTGAACAGGGAGACGATTTCCAGCTTGCTGACGGCGGCGGCGACGAATACGCATGCCCCCAGCGGCGGGGTGATCAAGGCAATAGTGATATTAAGGGTGATGATCACTCCCAGATGAACCGGATCAATTCCCGCCATCATGGCGACCGGGGCGAAAATAGGTGTCAGCAGCATCAGCGCCGAGACCTCTTCCATGAACATGCCCGTCACGAAGGTAATCGCGCTGAGCAGCAGCAAAATGATGATCGCGTTATCCACGTAGGGAGAGAGTAGTTCGACGAATTGAGTCGGCACTTGGGCGTAGGAGAGCAGCCAGCTAATGGTGGACGAGGCCGCCATGATCAAAAAGATCGCTGAGGTGAGCCGGGCGGTATCCCGGATAGCCTGCCAGCAGTGGCGCAATCTGAGCCCTCCTAGCACCACACCACAAAGTGCCACATAAAGGGCAGTGAGGGCACCGGACTCGGTCGGCGTGACAAAGCCCAGTACGATGCCAGCAACGATAATGAACGGCGCGACGAGCGCGGGTGTGGCGGCCATGAAGGCGCTGCCAACCTCCTTGACCGACGGCAGGCGCCCACTTTTGGGTAGCCGGTGGCGCCAAGCGTACCAAGCGTTCATGCCCATGAAAGCCAGGCCCAGAATGATGCCGGGAACGACGCCGGCCAGAAACAGATCGCCCACTGAGGTGTTGGTCAGCGAGGCGTAGAGAATCATGAAAATGCTGGGCGGAATGATTGGCCCGATCAGCGAACTTCCCGCGGTGAGACCGGCGGCGAAGGCGCGCGAGTAGCCCTCTTTTTCCATTGCGGGCACCAGCAGTGACCCTAGCGCTGAGGTATCCGCCACCGCAGAGCCATTTACGCCGGCAAAGAAAACGCTCGACACCACGTTAACGTGTCCCATGCCACCACGGAGGTGGCCGACGATCAGCCGGGCGAATCCCATCAGCCGCTCGGTCAGTCCGCTTGCGTTCATCAGGTTACCGGCCAGGATGAACAGCGGAATCGCCATCAGCGAAAAGGCATCAATGCCACCGAAAAACTGTTGAGGCATCATGCGCATGATCATGGACGGATCGACGAAGAGAAACCCCGTCAGCGCTGTGACCAGCAGTGAAAGGAACAGGGGCAGTCCCAGCAGCACGTGGATCAGAAAGACCGCCAGCATGGTCAGAATCATTGTTCGTCCTCCACCGTCTTGAGCGGGGCGGGCCCATAAAGCAGTACGTGCCAAGTTAGTAGCGCGAAACCGATGGCCAGTGAAAAAAGCGGGATCGAGCGACTAATGCCCAGCCCCGACGTCTTGAACAGCCCGATCGAGGGTGACACAGCGTAGCGATAGCTGATCCAGGCTCCGCCAACCGCGACGACCAGCGTAACCACCCACTGATAAAGATTCAGCGTGCGTCCCAATGGCGAAGGCAGGCGACGCTCCAGAAGAGCGACGCGCATGTGACCGCCTTCCGACCACACCGCACCCGCGGCGAGCATTACCGTGGCGATGATCAGAAAGCGCGAGAGCTCATCGGTCCAGATCGGCGCCCCACCGAGTGCGTAGCGGGTGAGCACCCCGTAGAGAATGACCATGACATTGACCGCCAGTAAGGCGCCGGCCACGGCAAGCGTGACGAAGCGGCTGGTGGCGAGCAGGCGATGACGAAACGAAGTAGGCATACGATCGCTCCAGCGAACCATCAGAAAAAGGGCTAGCCGCGGCTAGCCCTGTCAGCGGCGGTGGCTTACTGAGTCAGCTCACCAGCGCCTGCATCCTCGAGTGCCATGTCGATCCAGCGCTGGTCGATACCGCGCTCTTCGAGCCACTCGAGATAGGCCGGTTGGCCGACGCTCCTGAAGGCTTCGAGCTCGTCGCTATTCGGGCGAATCACTTCCATGCCCGCCTCTTCGAGGTAGGCGATGCGCGATTCGACCTGGGCTTCATTGGCTTCCCGGGCGCGCTGGTTGGCTTCGGCGACGGCCTCCATGAAGGCGTCGCGAAGCTCTTCATCCCAGCCGGCGATCATGTCGCTGTTACCTACCAGAAACTGATCCGAATACTGGATATTGGCCAGGGTCAGGTAGTCCTGAACCTCGTAGAGACTCGCCAGAATGATGTACATCGGCGGATTCATCTGGCCGTTGGCGATACCAGTGCGCAGCGCCATGTAGGTTTCGGTCCAGGGAATCGGCGTGCCGGAGGCGCCAAAAGACTCGTACAGCGCTACCTGGCTTGGGTCCATGGCGCGAAAGCGTAGTCCCTCGAAGTCGCTGGGCTGGCGAATCGGACGCTCGTTGTTGGTGAAGGCCAGAAAACCGCCTTCCTCGACCACTGCCAGCATGTCTACCCCGGCGCGTTCGCTCAGCTCATCGCTGAAGGTCTGCCAGTACGCGCCTTCGTCAAAGAAATCACGCGCGGCAGCGAAATCCTCGAACAGGAAAGGAATGGCGCTGACGAAGAGTTCGTCGGCCAGTGGCGAGACGCCGGCAAAGGAGGCGATATTGAGCATGGGCGTGTTCATGGTCTGCTCCATGCGCTCTTCTTCACTACCCAGCATGCTGTTGGCGAACAGCCGCAGCTCGATCTCGTGATCGGTGCGCTCTTCCACCAACTCCTTCAGGTTGGTAGCAAATACGTGAACCGCGTTCTTTTCCGGGTCCGGTGCACCGTTGTAGCTCAGGTTGATGGTGGTGGCGGCCAGCGCAGTGTTAGCCATGGCCATTGAGCCTAGCAGGCACGCAGCGCCCAGGCGCGTCAGATTGAAACGCAACATAGGGGGTCTCCTGGTTTCCTTTGAATGGCAGGCATGCAAAGCCCACTTATCGTTATTAATGATGTGACCCGACGAGCCTAGGCATTGATGTGTTGACTATGCAATACCCAAAGTGTTGTTTTTAACGCAACAGTCGCGGCGCGCTGGCGGAAAAAAAGCGCATGCCGTGATGAAGGTGATGCAGGCAGGTATTGGCCGCCACCGACAGCTCATGGCCTTTCAGACTGACGATCTGTGCCCGGGCATCGTTCATCAACGCATACTGCATGGGAAGGGGGACGATCTCGCCGCGGCGAATTTCGTCCTCTACGGTGAGTTCCGGCATGAAGGTGACGCCAATGCCCGAGCGTACGAAGTTCTTGAGCACCGCCACCGAGTTGGTATAAAGCCGTGCCTCGAGATGAATCCGTTCATGATGCTCCACCATATTGACCATCTGGCGCATCCCGAAAGGGTTGTCCATCAACCCCAGCGGCCAGCGGCGCAAATCGTCGAGCGTAATGGGCCGTTCGAGTTCACCGAGCGGGTGATTCGGCGGCACGATCAAGTCAAGGGGTTGGCGGGTTTCCACATGGCAATACAGGGCCGGGTCCACGGGCGGGGCATATAGCAGTGCCAGATCCACCTCGTAATCCTTCAGCAGTGACATGGCCTCGTTCACCCCCGCCATGCGGATATCCACGTTGATCCCCGCAAAGGTGGTCATGAAATCGCCCAGCGGGCGGGCGATCAGATCGGCGATGAATCCCTCACCCACCGCGATACGCACGTTTCCTCGGGTCAACCCCTGAAGCGCGTTGAGCCTGGAAAGCACCGCCTCTTCCTGTGCGCGCTGGGTGTTGAAGTGTTGGGCCAACAGCAAGCCTGCCTGGGTGGCCCGCATACCGCTGCCGACGCGCTCACAGAGCTTGCTGCCCAATGACTCTTCCAGCATCTTGATCTGGCGACTCAGCGCGGAAGGATCGACGTCCAGATGCGCCGCCGCCCGACGCAGCGAGCCCCGGCGGATGACCTCGTTGAGGTAGATGAGCGCACGCTGGTTGAGCATGAGAATAACGCCATGAAGGGGGGAAAAGCGGAGCATAGTCTAGCAGAGTTCGAACCCGGCAAGGGTTGGCGCTATATGGGCCTTTCATAAAACGAGCACTATGCTTTGCCCTGGTTTACGTTTTAATCGACAATGCCGTACTCCTCAAACCACGGGACAGGACGCATGCAGGCAAACGGATTTTTCGACGAGGTAGGCGAGACCATTGGCGAGGCGATTCGCGTGGTGGTGGAGTTCTTGTTGAGTATTTTTGGCAACTTCTTTGGCGCGTTCGGCGATTTCATCGATGGCCTGACGCGCTCGCTGGGCATCAACGACTCCTTTTTCAGCATCGCCGTGCTCATCATCGGCCTGCTGATTCTGTGGGGCGGAATCAAGTCGTTTCTGCGCGGGTCGATCGTCGGCGGGATCATTCAGACGTTCATCGCGCTGTTCATTCTTTCCTGGCTGATGATGTAGCGACGAGCGGTTGAATGAAATTTATCGGCGCATGACGCATTAACATTTGCTTATTTGGTGCGTTTTGCGATCATCTGCACTCATTTGGTGCTTGAGTGAGTGCGATGAAAACCTATCTTGGCAAAATGCGCGGCGAGCCCTTCAAGCGTGCGCGGGTCGGTTGGCAGGACGCGCTCTGGTCATGGATCGGGGCATTTTGCGGCATGGCGCTGATCTGCTGGCTCAGCGCCGAGTGGCTCAGTCAGCAGCTTCTGATCGTTGGCTCCTTCGGCGCCACCTCGGTACTCATTTACGCCGCTCCCGAAAGCCCCTTCGCCCAGCCCAGCCACGTGCTGTTCGGAAGCGTATTGTCCGCGGCGGTGGGGGTGGCCTGCTATCAGCTGTTGGGCGCCACGCCGTTTTCCATGGCGCTGGCGGTGTCGCTCTCCATTCTGGTCATGCAGCTTACTCATACGGTTCATCCGCCGGGCGCGGCGGCGGCGCTGATCGCCGTCGGCGGTGGGTCGAGCGTTCACGCGCTTGGCTGGTGGTACCCGCTCGCGCCGATCGGTATGGGCTGCGTGGTGATGCTGGTAGTGGCGGTGCTGGTCAACAACCTGGCGCGCCACCGCCGCTACCCGCGCTACTGGTAATGTTAAAGGCGCTCGAGTTCTGCCTGTAGCGCGAAAATGTGCGCGTCTTCCACGTCGAGCTCGCGAAGCGCCTGGGCCAGGTTGAGCAGATAGTCACGGTTGGGGCCGCTCGGGCCCACGGCTTCATGAATATGGCGCGCCATGGTTTCGAGCGGCGCGGGGCCCAGAAACGCCGGGTTCTCCTCGGTCGCCATGTAAACGAGGCCCTGCACCTGGCCACCGTCGGCGAAATGCAGCGGCGTGACCTCGCGCAGGTAGCCGTTTTTCTCCCGGTGATCCAGCGGCGCCAGGGTTTCCTCGCTGATGCGATACGCCATGCCGTGGCACACCGCGCCTTCCACGGGAATTAGTGTGGCGACCCGCCCCGGCGCCTGTGGCGTACCGCGATGGTCGTGAGAGCCCTGCCAGAAACGCCGCTCGAAGCCTTCGATATAGGCGCTTTTGCGCTCCAGAAAGGGGAAGTCCGCCTTCCAGATCAGCGAGCCGTAGCCGAACAGCCAGATATCGCCGTTGTCGTCGAACGGGCGGCGGCTCTGGTTGACGGCGGTGGTGTCTATCAGCATGGGGCTCCCGCGATGATCATGAGAGAATGTAGCGTAAAAGCGTCATGGTAACATGACGTAAAACGCTTTTTGGGAGAGGCTCATGCGCGCGATTTTTCTGGTCGATAACGGTTCGCTCAAACCCGCCGCCGTCTTCAATCTTCGCCGCGTCGCAGCGGCTCTCGGCGACGCGTTGGGCGAGCCGGTCGAGCCGGCATCGCTGCTGCACTCGAACAAGATTCCTTTGGATGAACTCGGCGGCGAACCCGCCCGAACGCTTGGCCCCGCCGCCGAGCGCCGCGCCGAGGCGGGCGCGCGCGAGATCATCATTATCCCGTTTTTCTTCGGCGAAAGCCGAGCGCTCACCGACTACCTGCCCAAACGCATGGCCGAGCTTCAGGAGCGCTTTCCGCGGGTGAGCGTGCGCGTGGCGATGCCGTTGGTCGACGAGCGCGGCGACAACGACCTGCGCCTGGCACGGCTTCTGGCTGACAACGTGATGGAAGTAGTGCCCGATGGGGCGCCGCCGCGCGTGGCGCTGGTCGATCACGGAAGCCCGATCTTCGAAGTCACCGCGGTTCGCAACCGCTTGGCGGGCCAGCTCGGGGCGCTGTTGGGCGAGCGCGCCGCCTGCGTGGCGCCAGCCTCGATGGAGCGCCGCGACGGCGAGGCGTACCGCTTCAACGAGCCGCTTCTGGAAAACCTGCTGGAGAGCCCTGATTTTCGCGATGCCACCGTGGTGGTGGCGCTGCTGTTTCTCTCCCCGGGCCGCCACGCCGGTGAAGATGGCGACATCGCCGAGATCTGCCGCCAGGCCCAGGCGCGCCACCCGCGCCTTCGCGTCATTACCACTCGGCTGGTCGGCGAGCACAACGGCATCGTCGATATTCTGCGCACGCGTTTTCAGCAAGTGACTGATCACGGTCGGGTTCTGCTGGAGCTTGCCCCGCGCGGCGGCGAATGAGGCCGAGCCACCAGGTGTCAGATGGCCCAATAGCGCGTAGAATCGCGAGCCTTTCACGGGCACGTGCCCGCACTCATCGCCACGCATCCATCGTCAGCCAGGGTCCTCATCTTGATCGCCACCGCCAATATCACCATGCAGTTCGGGGCCAAGCCCCTGTTCGAGAACGTCTCGGTCAAATTCAACAACGGCAACCGCTACGGCTTGATCGGCGCCAACGGCTGCGGCAAGTCGACCTTCATGAAGATTCTGGGCGGTGAGCTGGAGCCCTCGTCCGGCCAGGTCATGCTCGATTCCACCACGCGGCTTGGCAAGCTGCGCCAGGACCAGTTCGCGTTTGAAAACGAGCGCGTGATCGATACCGTCGTCATGGGGAATACCGAGCTCTGGAAAGTCGCCGCCGAGCGCGAGCGCATCTACTCGATGGCCGAGATGAGCGAAGAGGATGGCATGGCCGTGGCGGATCTCGAGGTGCGCTTTGCTGAGCTCGACGGCTACACCGCCGACGCTCGCGCCGGTGAGCTGCTGCTGGGGCTGGGCATTCCGCTGGAGCAGCATTTTGGCCCCATGTCCGAGGTCGCGCCGGGCTGGAAGCTTCGTGTACTGCTTGCCCAAGCGTTGTTTTCCGACCCGGACGTGCTGCTGCTCGATGAGCCGACCAACCACCTGGACATCAACACCATCCGCTGGCTCGAGGACATTCTGAAAGCGCGCAGCAGCACCATGGTGATCATCTCCCACGACCGCCACTTTCTGAACAGCGTCTGCACCCACATGGCGGATCTGGACTACGGCGAGATCACGCTGTTCCCGGGCAACTATGACGACTACATGACCGCGGCCACCGCGGCGCGCGAGCGTCAGCACGCGGACAATGCCAAGAAGAAGGCGCAAATCGCCGAGCTTCAGCAGTTCGTTAGCCGCTTCTCCGCGAACGCCTCCAAGGCGAAGCAGGCGACCTCACGGGCGCGCCAGATCGACAAGATCAAGCTCGAGGACATCAAGCCCTCGAGCCGGGTGAGCCCGTTCATTCGTTTCGATCAGAACAAGAAGATTCACCGTAACGCGCTGGCCGTCGAGGCGATCACCAAGGGCTTTGATGCCAACAAGCCGCTGTTCGAGCGCTTTTCGATGGGCGTCGAAGCCGGCGAGCGGATCGCGATCATCGGCCCCAACGGCATCGGCAAGACGACGCTGTTGAGAACGCTGGCCGGCGATTTTGCCCCGGATAGCGGCGAAGTGAAGTGGACCGATGCTGCCGAGCTTGGCGTGTTCGCCCAGGATCACGCGGCAGATTTCGCCGAAGATGCCACGCTGTTCGAGTGGATGGGTCAGTGGACGAAAGAAGGCGAGCAGGTGGTGCGCGGCGCGCTCGGGCGGATGCTGTTTTCAAGCGACGACATCAATAAGTCGGTGAAGGTGATCTCCGGTGGCGAACAGGGCCGGATGCTGTTTGGCAAGCTGACGCTGACCAACCCCAACGTGCTACTGATGGACGAGCCCACCAACCACCTCGATATGGAGTCGATCGAGGCGCTCAACCTCGCGCTCGAAAACTACCCGGGCACGCTCATATTCGTCAGCCACGACCGCGAGTTCGTCTCAAGCCTTGCCACGCGGATCATCGACATGCAGCCGGACGGCATCGTCGATTTCAGCGGCAGCTACGACGACTACCTGCGAAGCCAGGGCCTGGTGGCTTAACGATCACGCGGTGGGCGACTTCGTCACTCAGCCGAGAATGGTCTGGTAGGTGAGCTCGGAAACCGGGTTCTGCTCGCTATCGAGAATCTGGCCGCGGAAGGTGTCGTTCATCTCCTTGGCCAGCGCCACGTAGACGTGCATCTGCTGGTTTCGGCGCCGATGCAGCGGCGGCTTGACCAGCAGGCTCACGCCGCGCACGGTACCGTTGCTTTCGCCGCTGAGAAGATCCGCCATTTCGCCCGGCGGGTAGGCGTTGGCGATGACGATCGGGTTGGAGCGCTTGTGCCCATCGATCAAAAACACCTTGCGAGCGTCATCGAAGCGCGCGTTCTTGCCCCGCAGCCACTCGGTCAGGCGCTCGTCGGTGGTGGCATCCGGGTGGGCGAAGATCACGAACAGCGCGTGCTGGCGGGTGCGCGTGGTGGCGGCGTGAGGCACGCTCGGCGTTGTACTCGAAACCTCGGACGCCCGCGCGGGCCTGGGGGGCGGCGCCACGCGGCGCGCCTTGAAGGGGCGCTGCATCGAGTCTCTTCGATACCAGAATATCCCAGCGGCCAGTACGCCCAGCAGCAGCGAAAAACCCGCCAATAAAAAGGGAAGGGAACTACTCTCCATTTTATCACCCCGAGCCTGATCCGAATGTGAGACGCCGCCACCTGTCCATGTCGATACGTCTTACTCCATAGTACCGATAAAGTAGGTGAAAATGATCGTTTTGACAGGCGCCAGCCTACAAAAAAAGCACCACGAGTGTGGTGCTTTGAATCCATCCAGCGCGTATTGAAAAGGTCAATAACCTGTTTTAAAACAGCGCTTACTGTTGACGGTCGTAACCGTTGTCCAGAAACGGGTAGTCGGTGTAGCCCTTTTCGTCACCGCCGTAGAAAGTGTCCTTGTTCGGCTCGTTGAGAGAGGCGTTCTGGCGAAAGCGCTCGACCAAGTCCGGGTTGGCGATATAGGGGCGACCAAACGCGATGAAGTCGCTATTACCGCTTTTAACCATCGCCTCGCCTTTTTCGGCGTCGTAGTGGCCGCAGTAGATGATGCTGCCGTTGAAGCGCTCGCGCATCCGCTCGCGGAAACCGTCCGGGAAGGTGTTGTCGCCACCGGCCCAGTTCGGCTCGTTGAGGTGAATGTAGGCGATTTCGCGCTTGGCCAGCTCATCGGCAAGATACAGCGCCATCTCTTCGGGCTCATCGTCGGTCAAGCCGAAGATCTCGATGAACGGCGTCAGGCGAATGCCCACGCGGTCGGCGCCGTAAACTTCGATCACCGCGTCGACCACGTCCAGCGGGAAGCGCGCGCGGTTCTCGATCGAGCCGCCGTAGCGATCAGAGCGCTGATTGGAGCCGGTGGCCAAAAACTGGTTGAGCAGATAGGCGTTGGCCGCGTGAACTTCCACCATGTCGAACCCGGCGTTTTTAGCGCGCTGAGCCGCCTGGCGGTAATCCTCGACGATGCCCGGGATCTCATCGGTTTCCAGCGCCCGCGGGGTGCTGGCTGGGTGCTGACCGGCGCTGCCGTCTTCGAACTCGACAAACGCCTGGGCGCCTTCACCCTTGAGGGCGCTCGGGGCGACCGGCTTCTGGCCGTCCGGCTGAACCATTTCGTGAGAAACACGCCCAACGTGCCAGAGCTGCAGCGCAATGCGCCCACCCTTGGCGTGCACGGCGTCGACCACGCCTTTCCAGCCGGCCTGCTGCTCATCGGTCCAGATGCCCGGGGTATAAACGTAGCCGCGGGCGGTCGGCGAGATGTTGGTCGCCTCACTAATGATCAGCCCGGCGCCGGCGCGCTGGCCGTAGTAGGCTTGCTGTAGCTCACCGGGCACGCTGTTTGGCGTGCGCGCGCGGGTCAGCGGCGCCATGATCACCCGGTTGGGAAGCGTCAGGCTGCCAAGCTGGGTCGGGGCGAGTAGCGTTTCGAACGCCATGGGCAAACTCCTTCTTGCGGATAAATAAGCGAGACCATCAACAATAGACCAGTTTACTATTGTTCGCCAGCGGACCGAAAAATCGGCCCGCCGACATCACTCAATAGCCTACAACGTGGCCCAGCACCAATCCCGCGAAGCTTAGAAGATAGACCATCGCCATGAAGGGAAGGATGGCCTTGAGCCACTGCTCATAGCTGACACGCCCCAGCGCGATCATCGCCAGCATTCCGCCGGAGGTGGGAATGATCAGGTTGGTCAGCCCATCGCCGACCTGAAAGGCGGTGATCATGAGCTGACGGCTGATGCCGACCAGATCCGCCAGGGGAATGAGAATCGGCATGGTGACCAGCGCCTGGCCGGAGCCCGAGGGCACGAACAGGTTGATCACGCCCTGGAGGACACTTGCAAGGATGGCCGTGAGCGCGGCGGGTACGCCGCTCAAAAGCCCGCTCAGCCCAAAAACGATGGTGTCGATGATCGACGCCTCGTTGAGGATGACCTGAATCGACGCCGCCAGGCCAATGACCATCGCCCCGGCAGTGACGCTCGAGGCGCCTTCGATCAAGCGCGCAACGATGCCGTTGGGCGATAGCCCGTTCAGCGCCCCGATCACGATCGCCATCAACAGAAACATGGCGGCGATTTCGTTGATGTACCAGCCGCGGGTGAACACGCCGTAAAGCATGACCGCAAGCCCGCCGACGAAGGCCGCAAGCGTTGCCAGGTTGCGCCGGCTCAGCGTGTACTCATTCAGAGGGCGGCTCATGCCCGCGGCGTCCGGCGACTCCTTGAACGGCATGGGCACCACGTGCTTACAGATATAGAGCGCCAACAGGCTGAGCGAACACAGCAGCAAAAGCGTGCGCAGCCAGGCGCCGGAAAAGGTCGGAAGCTCGGCGATGCCCTGCGCCACGCCCACCGTGTAGGGGTTGATCGGCGACAGCGCAAACCCCACGCCGATACCGCCCACCGCCATGGTGGTACCGACCAGGCTCGAACAGCCGATGGCGCTGGCGATCAGCACCGCGATCGGCACCAGCGCGATGTTGTTCTCATAGCCCACGGCGACGCCAAAAAAGCCGTAGATGAAGGTACCCACGGTAATGATCAGGTTGCGCCGGTGAACGCCGACCTTGTTCACCGCCACGCCGATAGCGTTTTCCAGCGCCCCGGTCTTTTGCAGAATATGAAAGAGCCCGCCGGCGATGAACACGATGAACAGATACTGTGAGGCGTTGATCAGCCCCTGAGGAATGGCCACGAAGATATCGAAAGGCGCGATCGCGGCAACATCGTCCAAATAGCGAAACGACTCCGGTACCACCAGGGTACGGCCGGCCTCGGTCACGCGTTCGAACTCCCCGGCGGGAATGACGAAGGTTAGCAGATAGGTCGCGACCAGAATGATGAAGATCAGGACCATGGGATCCGGCACCGTGCGGTACCAGGGGCTTGGCTTATCAGGAGTGGGAGCGGGCGTCATGAGGGGCCTTTTCGCGGGTGTCGTGTAAGGCGGCCGATCGACTCGGGCGCCGGGCGAAGAAGGCGTATCTTACCAGTGGCCGCTAGCGTGGAATCAAGATGACCAGAACCAGCGCTTTTTGGGTGCCGGCGCCGCCGCGCTCAAAAGTGCGGCGTTAAGGGTAAGGACGATGGCGCCGAGCTGGCGATGACAAAACGCGCTGCTCAAAACGCCGGGGCACTGTTTGAGCAGCAGCTCGCACTGGTTTGCGGCCAGGCAGAGCCTGGTGTGGGCCTCGGGCGGGAGCGTCGATTTGGCCGTTTCGCTAACGCGGGCAAGCTCGCCGGCGAGCATCGAAAGCGTGCCGGTATCGAGCCAGCAGGGCAGCGGGTCCTCAAGGCGCGGGGCGATCGAGTGCTGCATCGCTTCAAAAGAAGTGCGCAGCAACAAAACGCTCTGGCGAAGCTGGCGCTGATCCCTGGGTACACTCCACCGTTTCATGCGGGCTCTCCTGCGGGCGACTCGGTTAAATTAAAATGTTTCTCATTTGTATTTATGCGAGACGATAGCGTGTGCCCGTCATCGTGTCAATGACGGGGCGGGGGAGTCATGCGCCGCTTCAAGCCGTCAGCAGATAGACGCCTTGAATCAAATAGAACGCGCCGATGGCGGTCACGATCCAGCGCGTCCAGGCGCGGAAGTTGGCGTCGGTCAAGCGGTGCAGAATACGCGTGCCGGTTTGGGTGCCTAACAGTGCAAAGGGGGCGGCCAGCGCCACCATGGCCCAGTCGCCGGCGCCGAGGGCGAGCGCCGAGCCGAGATAAAACAGAATCTTGATGCTGTGGGCGACGACCTGAATCATCGCCTTGGTGGCCACCACCTGGCGGCGGTCCATGTCCGAGCGCACGAAGAAGATGTCGATCAAGGGCCCGGAAACGCCGGCGGCGATGGTGAGCCCGCCGGAGGCCAGCCCGCACGCGAGCGCGTGGCTTGCGCGGTTGGCGTTGAGCGCGAACCAGCGCTTGGGTACCCAGACCAGAATCGGTAAAAGCCCGATCAAAATCGATACCGTGGCGGCGTCGGGGCTGTAGTCGAATAACAGCAGCAGCCCCGCCGCGCCGGCCACGCCGCCGGCCATCAGCGCCACCACTCGCCAGTTAATGAAGCGCCGGGAAAGCCACGCGCGCGAGGCGTTGGCGGTGAGCTGAATCACCCCGTGCACCGCCATAGCGGAGGCCGCGGGAAAGATCAGCAGCAAAAACCAGAGCAGTACCAGCCCGCCGGCCATGCCGAAAATGCCGGATAGAAGCGACGTACAAAAGACCACGCCGACGAAGAGGGCGCCGATCAAAACGGCCATGCAGACTCCTTAGCGGCAAAAAGGCCATACCTGGTAGAACTTGCGGCACTGAAACTCTGCCTCGCAGGCGTTGAGTTGGGACTGGTAGCGCCCCGCGCGGCTCGCGACCTGACGCCCGGCGCGCAGTACGTGGGGTTTATTGCGATAGGTGCCGCGCTGATAGCCGCCGGCGCCTTCGTGGTAGGCGTAGTAAAGATGCTCCGGGTTTTGCAGCGAGATGCCGGTTTGCGCGCGGGTGCGGGCGTTGTACCAGCCAATGAAGTCCGTGGCATGCTTCATGTGGGTACGCCGGGCAAAGAGGCTGCCGGCCTGATCGCGGTACTCGCCCCACACCGGGTCCTGGGCCTGGGCGTAGCCCTTGGCCGACGAGGGCCGAGGGCCGGGAATGAAGCCGAGATAGTACTTGCGGTCCGGGCGCACGTGGCTTCGAAACGAGGACTCCTGCTGAATGAAGGACATTTGCGTGGCGATCGGCGTACCCCACTGATTTTCCGAGTCGCGGGCGTAGTCGTACCAGCTTGGCTGCTCGCGAAAGATCTCGCACACGTTGCTCTGATCCTGCGGCGGGCTGGGGGCGAACGCCGCGCAGCCTGAAAGCGTAAGCAGCGCGCAAAGTGCCCAAAGGGGGCGCGCGTAAGCGTCGCTCATTGTACGTAAATGACGCATGGCGTCTCCTGTTCGATCCCTGATGTTATCGTTTCTCTGGCGTGTTGGATTGGCGCAGCAGCGCGGCCAGGTGGTGGCGCAGGCGCTGAACTTCGCGGCTCAGCGTATCGCCGGAGAGCATGCCCACCCCCATGACCAGCCCCGAGCGGGCATCATTTGGCGCACACACCGGGCTAAGCGGGCGCACGATGAGGTGCTCTCTCAAAAGCGCCTGAGCGATGGCGACGTCGTCCACCCCGGGCTCGAACTCCACGCACAGGCTGATGGTGCTGCTCGGCGGTGAGACGCGCTTGACCCGGGGCAGGCGCTCAAGCTGGTCGTGCAGCACCTGCTGGCGGCCCAGATAGTCGCGCTGAATGCGTCGGCACCAGCTGTCCAGGTCGCCGTCGAATATGAACTGGGCGAGCACCGCCTGGTCTAGCATGCGGCCTTCGCGAAAAAGCTCGCTTCTCAGCCGGTTCATCGGCTCTGCCAGGTGGTGTGGCACTACCAGATAGCCCAGGCGCAGGCCCGGAAACATCATCTTGGAAAACGAGCCTACCAGCAAATGGCGCGACGAGCCGGGATCGAACAGAAGCTCGGTGTGATCATCCCTGGTGAACTCGTAGTCGTCCTCCACCACGTAGGCGGGCTGGAGCGCTTCACAAAACGCGCGCTTGTGCCGGGCGCTGGCAGGCATGCTCAGCGGGTAGTGGTGCGAGCCGGTCAGGTACGCCAGCGCCACCGGCCCGCCCGGGCGCTCCAAACGATAGCCGTCGTTTGGGTGCCAAGCACGCATGTCGACGGCAAGTCCTGCGGCGGTGAAGATGTTGCGCGCGCCCCAGTAGCAGGGCGACTCCATCGCGACGGTGTCGCCGACGTCGGTCAGCGCCATGGCGCACAGCTCGATGCCGTTGTGGGTACCGTCGGTAATGATGATCTGATCCACGTCGCAGTCGATGTTGCGCCAGCGCGCGAGAAAATCGCGAATCGCGCGCTTGAGCGGCCCGTACCCGCCGGTGGAGTAGGAGAGCAGCAGCGCGTTCTGCGCCACCGTGACGCTGCCATAGAGCTGGCGCCAGCGGCGCATCGGAAAGCGGGCGATGTCAGGAATGCCGGGCATGAAGGCGCCGCTTTGAATACGGCTCGACCCGGGGGCGCCGAGCACCTGACGGGCGCGCCGGGAAAGCGGTGCGGAAAGCGGATTGGGAGTTGGCGCCAACGGCGGCTTGCGCACCCAGGTGCCCTGGCCGTGAGCGGTCTTCAATAACGCTTCGCCGCGCAGCGTCTCGATCGCCTGAGCCATGGTCTGGCGTGCGCAGCCGGCGGCCTCAGAAAGCGCCCGGTGCGAGGGCAAGCGGCTGCCCTGGCTCCAGCGCTGGGTAATGGCCAGGCGCAGCGCCTGCTCGATGCGCACCTGTTTGTTGAGCCGCCCGGGCTGGGCCTGGTAGAGCTCGGCAAACTGCTCGAGCATTTCCTGGACGGTCATGGACGCTCCTTCAACGCTTTTATCCAACGCGCTATGTCACCAACAAATCAGAACGTTATCACACGTTCGATAAAAGTGGTCTAGTCCAACCGTGCAATGGTCCATTCGCTTGGGTGGTTTTGCCTGCTAGCGTGTACTAAAGAGCGCTCCCTCGCCGAATGGGCGGGGGCGCCCTGTCATAACAATGCGCCACGCTCACACAACAACCAATCACTCCTGGGAAGATACCATCATGACGACATCAACTCCTGAACAGGCAAAGCTTGTTCGCGTGTTGGCACGCGGGGACGTGCTGGCACTGGCCTTCGGGGCCATGATCGGGTGGGGCTGGATCGTACTGACCGGCACCGCCATTCAATCCGCCGGTAGTCTCGGCGCCATTCTGGCCTTCATCGTGGGCGGCATCGCGATTCTGCTGGTGGGCCTGACCTACGCCGAGCTCGCCTCGGCGATGCCGAAAGTCGGCGGCGAACACGTTTACAGCTACCGGGCACTGGGCCACGGCGCCTCGTTTCTGTGTACCTGGGCGATCATTCTGGGCTATTTGAGCGTGGTGGCGTTCGAAGCCGTGGCGCTGCCGACGGTGGTCGAATACATCGCGCCCAACTACGCCGTGGGCCATCTGTGGACCATTGCCGGTTGGGAAGTGAAGGCGACCTGGGTGGCGGTCGGCGTGGGCGGCTCGCTCATCATGATGATGGTCAACTACTTCGGCGTGACCACCGCCGCGCTTTTGCAGAAAGTCGTCACCGGGCTGATTCTGGTGGTGGGTGTGATGTTCATCACCGGCGCGCTTTTCGAGGGCAACACCGCCAATATGACGCCGCTGTTCGCTTCCGGCGAGGCAGGTATGGCCGCGGGTATCATGGCCGTGCTGGTCATGGTGCCGTTTCTGTTCGTCGGCTTCGACGTCATCCCCCAGGCCGCCGAAGAGATCAACCTGCCCTACAAGGCGATCGGTAAGGTACTGATGCTTTCCGTGCTGCTGGCCGTGGCCTGGTACTCGCTGATCATTCTGGGCACCAGCCTGATGCTTGATAGCGCAGCACTCGAAAACGCGAGTTTGACCGTGCCGGAAGCCATGGGTGTGCTGTTTGACGCCGACTGGGCGAGCAATTTGATGGTCCTGGCCGGCATCGCGGGCATCATTACCAGCTGGAACGCCTTCTACATCGGCGGCTCGCGGGCGATCTACGCCCTGGCCTCCGCCGGCATGCTGCCCCAGACCTTTGCCAAGCTGCACCCGCGCTACAAGACGCCGACCAACGCCGTCTTTCTGATGGGTTTTCTCTCCTGCATCGCGCCGTTTTTCGGTCGCCCGGCGCTGGTGTGGATCGTCGATGCCGGTGGTTTGGGCATCGTCATCGCCTACCTGTTCGTCGCGATCTCTTTCATCGTGCTACGGGTGCGCGAGCCGGACATGCCGCGCCCGTTTCGCGTGAGCTTCGGCATGCCCTGCGGCGTGGCCGCCGTGCTGATGTCACTCGCCATGGCGTTTCTTTACCTGCCGGGCAGCCCCGCCGCGCTCACCGGCGCCGAGTGGATCATTTTTGCCGGCTGGTCGGTTCTAGGGCTGGCGCTGTACGTCTATTCGCTGCGCACCTATGGGCGCGCCTACAGCGACCGTCACATGTTGGACGACTTGTAACGTTTCATTCATTCAGGAGCACTTCATGAGCTTTATCGATCAATGGTTGAACGACAGCGTCCCGGCGCTCATCGGCGGGCAGTGGCGCAAGGGTGAGTCAACCTTCGCCGTCGACAACCCGGCCACCGGTGAGACCATCGCCCGCGTCGCGGAGCTTGGCGGTCGCGACACCGAAGAGGCCGTCGCGGCGGCGTATGAGGCGGGCCCCGCCTGGCGCGCCACCCCGGTCAAGGAGCGCGCGAAGATTCTGCGCCGCTGGTTCGAGCTGATCATCGAGCATACCGACGACCTGGCCCGACTAATGACCCTCGAGCAGGGCAAGCCGCTGGCCGAGGCGAAAGGCGAAGTGGGTTATGGTGCCTCGTTCATCGAGTTCTTCGCCGAAGAAGCCAAGCGCATGGCCGGCGAAACCCTGCCAGGCCACGCCGCCGACAAGCGGATTCTGGTCACGCGCGAGCCGGTCGGCGTGGTGGCCGCCATCACGCCCTGGAACTTCCCGCTGGCGATGATCACCCGCAAGTGCGCTCCGGCGCTGGCCGCTGGCTGCACCGTCGTGATCAAGCCCGCCGAAGCCACGCCGCTGACGGCACTCGCCGCGGCGTACCTTGGAATTGAGGCGGGGCTGCCCGCCGGCACCATCAACGTGGTCACCGCCAGCCAACCCGCTGAGGTGGGCGAGGTGCTGACCACGGATTCGCGCGTGCGCAAGGTGTCGTTTACCGGCTCCACGCCGGTCGGCAAACGCCTGCTCGCCCAGTGCGCTAGCACGGTCAAGAAGACCGCCATGGAGCTGGGCGGCAACGCGCCGTTCATCGTCTTCGATGACGCGGATCTCGACGCCGCGGTCGACGGCGCCATCGCCTCGAAATTCCGTAACGCCGGGCAAACCTGTGTCTGCACCAACCGCTTTCTGGTCCAGGACGGCGTCTACGACGCTTTCGTCGAAAAGCTCGCCGCTCGCGTTCAGGCGCTGAAGGTCGGCGACGGCCTGGCGGACGGCAGCGTCATTGGCCCGCTGATCAACCAAGCGGCGGTCGACAAGGTGCAGCGCCACGTCAGCGACGCCCAAGGCAAGGGTGCTCGCGTGGTGTGTGGCGGAAGCGTGAGTGAGGCCGGCGAGCGTTTCTACACGCCCACGGTGCTGGCGGACGTGACCACCGAGATGGCCGTGGCCTTTGAAGAGACCTTCGGCCCGGTCGCGCCGGTGTTTCGCTTCGAGCGCGACGAAGAGGCGATTGCCATGGCCAACGACACGCCGTTTGGCCTGGCCGCCTACTTCTACGCCACCGACTACCGCCGCATCTGGCGCACCATGGAGGCGCTCGAATACGGCATGGTCGGTGTCAACGAAGGGCTGATCTCCACCGAGCTTGCGCCCTTTGGCGGCGTGAAGGAGTCGGGGCTTGGGCGTGAAGGCTCGCACCACGGGCTCGATGAATTTACCGAACTGAAATACGTCTGTGTCGGCGGTCTATAAGAGGAGTTGAAATGACGAACCACGAGTTGAACGAGCTGAAAAACCGTTTTGTCGCCAAGGGCGCCGCGACCCCGACCGCTCAGTTCGCCGAGCGCGCCGAAAACGCGGAAATCTGGGACGCCGACGGCCAGCGCTGGATCGACTTCGCCGGCGGCATCGGCGTGCTGAACCTGGGCCACCGCCACCCGAAAATCGTCGCCGCGGTGGAAGCGCAGCTCAAGAAGGTGATGCACACCAGCGCCGCGGTGATCTCCTATGCGCCCTACGTACAGCTGTGCCAGAAGCTTTGCGAGCTGACCCCGGTACGCGGCCCTGAGCGCAAGGCGATGCTGGTCAACACCGGCGCCGAGGCGCTGGAAAACGCGGTGAAGATCGCCCGCGCCGCCACTGGCCGCACCGGTATCATCACGTTTGATGGCGCCTTCCACGGGCGCACCATGATGACGCTGGCCATGACCGGCAAGGTGCTGCCCTACAAGAACGACTTCGGCCCGATGCCCGGCGACGTCTTCCGTGCGCCGTTTCCGAACCCGATCCACGGCATCAGCGAAGAGGCCTCATTGGAGGCCCTTCGCACGCTGTTCAAGACCGACATCGCCCCGCACCGCACCGCGGCCATCGTGATCGAGCCGGTCCAGGGCGAAGGCGGCTTCTACATCGCTTCACCGGAGTACCTGCAAGCGCTTCGCGCGCTGTGCGACGAGCACGGCATTTTGTTGATCGCCGACGAAGTGCAGTCCGGCTTCGCGCGTACCGGTAAGCTGTTTGCGCTGGAACACAGCGGTGTCGAAGCGGATCTTCTGACCACCGCCAAGAGCCTGGCCAACGGCATGCCGCTCTCCGCGGTCGTGGGAACCGCTGCCGTCATGGACGCCTCCGGCCCCAATTCGCTCGGCGGTACCTACAGCGGAAACCCCTTGGCCTGCGCGGCGGCGCTGGCGGTGATCGAGACGATCGAAGAAGAGAACATCCTCGCGCGCAGCGAGCAGATGGGCCGCATGCTCGCCGAGCGCTTTGCGGTGTGGGAAGCGCGCTTTGCTCACGTGGCCCACGGCCGCCAGCTTGGCGCGATGGCGGCATTTGAGCTCGTCGATGAAAACGGCAAGCCCGACCCCGCCGCCACTGCCGCGCTGTGTGCCAAGGCGCGCGAGCAGGGCCTGATCCTGTTGTCGTGTGGTTTCTACGGCAACAGCATCCGCATCCTGGTGCCGCTAACGGTATCGAGTGACGTGCTGGAAGAGGGCCTCTCCATCATCGAGGCCTCGCTGGAGACGCTCGGCTAAACCACGAGCGTTTTGACTGAGCCCGCGCTCGCTACAGGCACTCGCCTGGAGCGAGGGCGGGCTTTTTTATGGTGTCGAAATCGATGACGTCAGCTGAGCGAAGAACGGCATTAACAGTGCAAACAGCTCTGCCTGGGAGGAAATGCGACACCTGGCATAGAGCTGACGGCGAAACACCTTGACCGTTTGCAGGCTGACATTAAGGTGCAGGCTGATGGAAAGCGAAGAGTGGCCACGCAGGATGAAAAGCGCCACTTCCGCTTGCCGAGGGCTCAGCTGGATGCCGCGCTGCTGATAAAGCGCTTCTCGCAGGCGTTTTTCGAGCGGCAAGGGCGGAGCTTGTTGGGCGCTTTCCGGTCGATAGTGCTGCCAATGGCGGCTGAGAAGCCCCGCCAGGGTGTGTTCGTGGCGGCCAAGGGCGGCCAGCTCTGACGGGCTAAACGGCTGATTGCTCGAGCGATCCTTTCCAAAACAGGCGTTTAGCGTCACGTCATCGTTAAGCTGCGCGAAAATCGCGATTTCATCGAGTAGCGTCGTTTGGCGGTAGTAGTGCTCGTAATAGTGCGTGCGCCAGAAACGATCCGGCGCCACGTCGGCCAGGCGGCGTATACCCCGTACGCCGCCTTTGAGGTGTTCGCGGTAGAACGGATCCAGCAGGTAGGCGCCTTCCAGGTAGTGGCTATCCATCTGTTGATACACCACCGGATCGACGCACTCCCGGTACAGCACGTCGGGGCGTCGCTCTCCCTGATAGGCGATGATGATCAGATTATCGAACGCTGCCAGCTGCTTGACCCAGCCAGAAAAGTGGCTCGTAAAATCCGGGGCGGACAGCGCCATGATCGTATCGGCCAGCTGCTGATCGCGTTTGCTCTGCGTCACTCGCTCCACATCACTGTTTCCATGCCTCTGTTCTCATACCTCTGTTCTCATACCCCTGTTCCCATACCCCCCTGGGGTTATATACGTAGCGGTGCGCTGTCCCTACCTTCTTTATCGGGTGGGTACGAGGCCGTTTCGTCTGGCAGGGGAGCCAGGCAGACGGCCATCGAGTGCCATGCCCCTAATGATAGCAAGTCAGGCAAGCCAAAGCGGATGACCTGGCAACAACGTCGTGACGACCGGTCGCAAGACGCGCCGGTATGGTTGACGATGCCTTTAGGAGACACATCATGATAGATAATAATATCAAGCTGGAAAGAACGTTATCGCTCAAGGCGGTAGTGCTATTTGGGCTTGCTTACATGACACCCTTGATCGTGCTGGGTACGTTCGGTGTCATTGCCAGTACCAGTCAAGGGGCAGTGCCCACCGCGTATTTGATCACCACCATCGCCATGCTGTTCACTGCCTACAGTTACGGCATCATGGCGCGCGCCTATCCGATCGCCGGGTCAGCCTATACCTATACACGCAAGGCCATCGATTCCCGCGTCGGTTTCATGGTGGGCTGGAGCGTACTGCTGGATTATTTCTTTTTGCCCATGGTGATCTGGCTGATCGGTGCGGCCTATATCAATGCGCGCTTTCCCGAGGTCCCCAGCTGGCTATTTTTGCTGGGCTTCATTGGCATCACCACGAGCCTGAACGTTTACGGGATCAAGATGGCGTCCCGGGTGAACTCGCTGTTGATGGTTTTTCAGATATTGGTGATCGTCTTCTTCGTGCTGCTGTCGGTGCGCCACGTCGTCTCCTCCGGCGGTGCGAGTTCACTGTTCAGCATGGGGCCGTTTTTGGGCGATAACGCCGGCTTTACGGCGATCGCCGCCGGGGCTGCCGTGGCGGCCTACTCTTTTCTGGGATTCGATGCCGTGACGACGCTCACCGAGGAGACCATCGAGCCCCGGCGCAACATTCCACTCGCCATCATGCTGACGGCGCTGATCGGCGGCGGTATCTACGTGCTGGTAGGCTATACCACCCAGCTCGTACACCCAGGTAGTGAGTTCATCAATGCCGATTCCGCTGCTTTCGAAATCGCCACAATGATCGGGGCAGATCTTTTCGGCGCCGTGTTTCTGGCCGGGCTGGTGCTGGCCCAGTTCACCTCGGGGCTTGCCGCTCAGGCCAGCGCTTCGCGGCTTCTTTATGCCATGGGCCGCGACGCCGTTTTGCCTCGCCGCCTGTTCGGTGCGCTTCATGCGCGCTTTCGTACGCCGGTATTCAATATCGTGCTGACCGGCGCCATCGGTGTCGTCGCGCTGTTCCTCGATGTGCTCTCGGCCGCCTCCTTCATCAATTTCGGCGCGTTCATCGCCTTTATCATGGTCAATCTGTCGGTGCTCTTCATGGTGAACCGGGACGCTGACGCCAGGCACCGCTACGGGGTCGTCAAGGGCATGCTGATCCCTCTGGTGGGTGCCGGCGTCAACCTATGGCTGATGAGCCAGTTGGACAGCAATGCCTTTGTGTTGGGCGCCATCTGGCTGGCCATCGGGCTGGTTCAATTGATCTATCTGACCCGAGGCTTTCGACAGCCGCCTCCCGAGGTAGACTTCGATGACTCGGATGGCTCGGCACACACCGAGACGTCAAACGCTCGCTAAGGAGGCACCCCATGGCCCGATACTTGCCGATACTAATGATGCAGGAGGTCGCTCGCCTGCACGGCAGTGACGCCGAGCTCCAGGCGTTCGAAGCCGAAATCGCCGCGCAGCTCAGCGATTTCGGCGCCGACTTCGAGCAGCCCCGAATGGTGGTCTATCCTGAGATGCACCTGTGCAGCGCCTCGGGCACTCCCGAACAGCGCAAGAGCCAACTGGAAGCCGCGGCGGAGCCGATCGACGGCCCCCGCGACCGGCACTTGTCACGCATCGCGCGCAATCTGGGGATCTGGCTGCTACCCGGTTCGGTGTGTGAGCGCGGCAGCGACGGGTACCTCTATAACACGGCGCCGGTCTACTCGCCCGACGGCGAACGCGTTGCCGCCTATCGCAAGTGCTTTCCCTGGCGCCCCTTTGAACCCTACCGGCCCGGGAGTCGCCTGGAGGTGTTCGACGTGCCGGGCATCGGCCGTGTAGGCCTGGCCATCTGTTACGATATCTGGTTTCCCGAAACGGTACGCCAGCTTGCGTGGCTGGGGGCCGACGTCATCATCAACCAGGTCGCCACGACCACCTGCGACCGGGCTCAGGAACAGATCCTCGTTCAGGCCAACGCCATCTTCAACCAGGTCTACATGGTGAGCGTCAATGCCGCGACGCCTTCAGGGGAAGGGCAGAGCCTGGTCGTGGACCCGGAAGGTCGTATTCGAGCACGCATGCCCGGCGCCACGGCGGGAACGCTGACCGACGTGCTCAACCTGGAGGAGGTCGAACGCGTGCGAACCTTCGGAACAGCGGGCTTGAACCGTATGTGGTCTCAATTTCGAGACGATGATCCGGTGCTTGAACTACCCATGTACGAAGGCCGTTTGGACCCTGGCAAGTGGGCACATCGCGCGTAACGCCTTTGTTAAAAGGTGAGCTTGCGCCCATCGTGGTGGTATCGATAGCCCGCCCCCACCGCAAGCGTTTGCCTGCGGCGGGGGCGGGCCTCGCTTTTTAAGGCTATATTAGTTCTCCTGAAAATGACGCCCGGCCGGGCGTCATTTTATGGGATCGTCACCGTTTTAAATCCCCGGGAGCCCCGATGAGCCTGTTTTCTCTGGTGAGCGTACTGATCACGCTCGCCGCCGTATCGAGCTACTTTAATTACCGCTATATCAAGCTGCCGACGACGATCGGCGTCATGCTGGTCGCGCTACTTGGCTCGCTCGCGCTGATTTTGATCAGCCCCTATAACGACGGCCTTCGCGATGAAGCCACCGCTCTGGTGGCGCGCATCGACTTCGACCAGGTAGTGCTGCACGGGCTGCTGGCGTTTTTGCTGTTCGCCGCCGCCATTCACGTCAAGTTCGACCATTTGCGCCGGGAGTGGCTGCCCATCGGGCTACTCGCCGTGGTGGGCACGCTGATGTCCACGTTCATCGTGGGAACGCTTGCCTGGTGGATACTCGGCTGGATGGGGCTCGGAATTCCTTTCATGCACGCGCTTCTGTTCGGTGCGCTGATCTCACCGACCGACCCCATTGCGGTGGTCGCGATCATGAAATCCGTCGGTGTCTCGCAGCAGCTCGAAAGCCAGATCAGCGGAGAGTCGCTGTTCAACGACGGCCTGGGCGTGGTGGTGTTCATGGTGCTGTTACAGCTCGCAGGGCTCGACGGGGCACAGCAGGGCTCGCACCTTGGCTCGCCGATCGACGCGGCGGCGGTCGGCTTTTTACTGCTCAAGGAGGTGGGCGGGGCGCTGCTTTTGGCGTGCGCCGTGGGCTATACCACCCACCAGATGCTCAAGCGCGTCGATAACTATCAGGTCGAGGTGCTAATCACCCTGGCGCTCGCCATGGGGCTTTACGCCCTGGCAGACGGCCTGCACCTGTCCGCGCCCATCGCCGTGGTGATCGCGGGGCTGTTCGTGGGCAACCACGGACGACAGTTCGCGATGTCGGATGAAACCCGTGAAAACGTCGATACCTTCTGGGAGCTGATCGACGAGATACTCAACGTGGTGCTGTTCTTTTTGATCGGCCTGGAGCTTTTGATTCTGCCCATCGAGCGCGCCTGGCTTTTGGCCGGCGCACTGATGATTCCTGTCGTGGTCGGCGCGCGCGGCTTCTGCGTCTCCTTGATCATGGGCACGCTCAAGCGGGTCAGGGAGCAATCACCCGGGACGATCCGGATTCTCACCTGGGGCGGGCTGCGCGGCGGTATTTCGGTGGCCATGGCGCTGTCGCTGCCCGAGGGCGATCTGAGAAACCTGGTACTGACGCTGACCTACTGCGTGGTGGTGTTCTCGATCGTCGTCCAGGGGCTTTCAATGGGGAAGGTGATTCGCTGGAGCAGCCGCGGGTAACCCCTGACACCTGGGCCCTCAAGACCGGCGTGAAGCCGCCGATAAAAGGTTAATCTCTGTTAAAATAGGCTAGCGAATGCAGCGATTCCTTGCCGGTCTTGTGGTGGCCTTGGCCATCGTGTTGATTGGATATATCAGTTTATTTTCTATTTGGACAAACACCAATGAGTTCGATTCTTATGCCCTGACGGGCAGATTGGCCGATGAGCTTGAGTATCTGACAGGTACCAATGACCATCGCTTTTTAGAAGCAGAAGATGCCGCTCGTGCAGGTGGATGGCAATCCAATCAAAAGCCTACGCTTAACCTGGGAAATCGGTCAGAGGGTGCTTGGGTGCGTTTTCGGGTGGAGAACCGCTCACCAGAGCCTTTAGAGCGTTTGCTCATGGTCGACTGGAGCTACCACCTGATCGAAGCGCGAGTGTTCGACCGTGCAAACGGCCAATGGTCGGCCCCGGTTCGCACCGGCAATTTCATCGAGCATTCCCAGCGAGGTATCGCAAGCCCCGTGCTGGCTCTGCCCATCACACTACCCTCGGGCCCTGCCGAGGTTTATTTGCGCTTGGAGAGTCAGCTGCCCCTGATTCTTCCCATGCGAATGGTCGACCGTGAAACGTTCCATCGTGAAGCGCTTTATGACTATCTGCGTATGGGCGCTTTCTTCGGTGCCATGCTGGTCATGATGCTCTACAGCGCGTCGCTGTTTATTTTCATTCGTGATCGTTCCTATATTTATTACTGCTGCTATTTGGCGGCGATCATTCTTTATGTAGGGAGTATTTACAGCTACGGCTCCTATTTTCTGTGGTCGGAGTGGCCGTGGTTCAATCTGCGCGTGGATTTCCTGTCGATTGGTCTAGCGTTTTTATCTGCCTGTGTTTTTGAACGTCAGTTTTTGAACATCAAAAGCGAAGGGCGCTGGCTTGAGCGCTGCATCAATATGATTATCTTTTACTGGTCGAGCGTCGTTCTGGTATCTCTATTGTTCCCGCAGTATGCCTATGAGCTCTTTATAGAAGAGGCGGGCGCTCTCACATGTATCGTGATGTTGGGTATTGCGTTCATCATATGGCAGCGGGGCAATGTTTCTGCCGGTTATTTTTTCATTGCGTGGTTATGTCTGGTGACATCCACCTTCTTTCTAATGCTGGCAATGAGCGGAGTTTTATCCATGAACTTCGCTATACGTGCGGCCCAACTGCTTGGCTTTATTCTGGAGTTTCTGCTGCTATCCATTGCCTTGGCAGAGCGTATCAGTCGTGAAAGAGCCTCTCGAATGGAAGCTCAAAAAGCACTTCTGGTAGTGCAAGAGCAAAACACGAAGGTGCTCGAAAAGAAGGTGGCCTTGCGCACTCGTCAGCTGGAGGAGGCCAATCGGGAACTGTTGCATTTGAGTACCACCGACCCGCTTACCGGCCTCAATAATCGTCGCGGTTTCGAGGAGAAGTTCGATGAAGCGCTCGAGCTTAGCCTTGAGAAGAGCGTACCACTGGCGTTTCTGATGATCGATATCGATCACTTCAAAGCGATCAACGATACCCATGGCCACAACGTCGGCGATGAGTGCCTGGCCCTGGTGGGTAAAACGCTGGTTCACTACTGCCAGGGGGACAATGCGTTTGCCGGGCGCCTCGGTGGGGAGGAGTTCGCCACTGTATTTTATGGCCTCTCAAGCGAAAGGGCCGAGGCGATGGCCGAGCGAATTCGAACGGCCATCGCGGAGTTGATCGTAGCAACGACCGGAGAGCCGATTTGGTTCACGGTCAGCATTGGTGTGGCCACGGGGTTAGCCCATCTCGATGACACTTTGCCCACCTTTGCCGAAGAGGCCGACAAGTCGCTCTATCAGGCAAAGCTTCAGGGACGGAATCGCGTTGTTCTCTCTGTACGCCAGGAGAGAGAAGAGCGCTTGCGGCCCATTAGCAGCACTCTTTTCGACGACAACCCTATGCTGCCTGCGAAGTAAGCCTTGGCGAGGCGGGCGCCGGCCTGGCATCGTCAAGGCCGGCGCCTATACTGAGCGCATACTTCGTTGCATGAGGATGCGCGCCATGACGTCACGAAAACTTCCTTCCGGTGCCGGCGATGTCGCCGACGAATACCCCGACGTATGGAGCGCCTACGCCGCGCTCGGTAAGGCGTGCGCCGAGGCCGGGCCGATGGAGGCGCGAAGCCGGCGGCTGGTCAAGCTGGCGCTGGCCGTCGGTAACCGCTCCGAAGGCGCGGTGCACTCCCACGTGCGCCGTGGGCTCGAAGAGGGCATCAGCGCCGAGGAACTCAAGCAGGTGGCCATGCTGGCGGTGCCGACCATCGGCTTTCCCGCTGCCGTAGCGGCGCTGACCTGGATCACCGATATCACCGACGCGAACTGATCCGCCGCTAGCCCAGCATGTTCAGGTACTGGCGCACCACCACGGCGTTGTTGGTGCGCGTCTCTTTCGAGGCGAACACCAGCGTCACCGTTTCCCGCTTTGCGCGCTGAGCAAGCGACCTGAGCGTTTCCCGGTGCTCGGTCAGCTCCTTGAGGTAGCGCGTTCGAAACGTCCCCCAGCCGAGCGAGCCGTCGTGAAACGCCTCGCGCAATTCACGGCTGGGCGCGATCTCCTTCGGCCATTCGTCGATGTGGGCGTGCTGCTTTTTGACGCCGCGCGGCCAGAGACCATCCACCAGCACGCGGTAGCCATCCTCTTTCTGCGGCGCATCGAAGGCGCGTTTTAGTGCGATCCTTGCCATGTTGCCTCCCTGGTAGATAAAGGCTGATTGCGTGCCCGGCGTCAGGCGGCCACCAGCGGTCTGGCCGGGCCGAAGTGCTCGAAGTGGCGGTGGCTATCATCAATGCCCAGCCCCGCCAGCGCGGTGTCCACGGCGGCCATGAAGCCCTGCGGGCCGACGAAGTAGCAGCGCGCCCTGGGCCCCGGCAGGTAGCGGGCCAGCAGGTCACGATCGATCCGGCCGATGTGCTCGACCCCTTCACCGCGTTCGAGCACGTTGGCCACCGTGAGCTGCTCCGGGTAGTCGCGCTTGAGCGCTTTGACGTCGTCGCCAAACGCGTGGTGGTCGCGGTCGATCGCAGCGTGCAGGTACACCACCCGGCGGCCATCAAGAAGCGCTTGGCGGGCGATGGGTAGAAGCGGCGTCTGGCCCACGCCGCCGCTGGCCAGCAGCAGCGGCTCGCTTCCTTCGATGAGCGTCAGATCGCCGGCCGGTGGCAAAAGCTCCAGGGTGTCGCCCACCGCTAACACATCGTGGAAGTGACGGCTGACGCGGCCCTGCTCCTCACGTTTGATGGAGATCCGGTAGCTTCTGCCGTTGGGCAAATCCGATAGGCTGTAGTGGCGATAAACCGGCTCGCCGTCGATCATCACGCGCACGCCAATGTACTGGCCGGGCTCATGGGCTGCCACGGGGCCGCCATCCTCGGGCTCGAAAACGAACGACCGGATGACCGAGCTCTCCTGATGGGTGCGGGCGATTTTGAACCGCCGCGCGCCGCGCCAGCCGCCGGGGCGGCTTTCGAACTCGCGGTAGCGCTGATCTTCCAGATCGATCAGAAGGGCGGCCAGCTCATTGTAGAGCGCGCCCCAGGCATCGGCGATCTCCGGGGTAAGCGCGTCTCCCAGCACTTCGCCGATCGCTGCCATCAGGCACTCGCCGACGATCGGGTAGTGCTTGGGCAGAATGTTCAGCGAGACATGTTTGCTGACCACGATATCGAGTGCGGCCCGCGCCTTGGCCGGGTTGCCTCGAAGCTGTACGTAGGCGAGCACCGCGCCGGCCAGCGCCCGCGGCTGACTGCCGTTTTGCTGATGCACCTCGTTGAACAGCACCCTGACCTCCGGGTAGCGCTCGAACATCAGCGGGTAGAACCGGCTGGTGATGGCGTTGAGGTGTTCGGCAACGACGGGGGCGGTGGCGTCGATCAGGGCTTCCTGCTCGTGGCTCAACATGGCGTGCTCCTTATAAGATGTATTTAAAATATATCTTATAAGGCGTGCCAACAAAGCTCAACGCATGACGCTCGCCGCCTCTTGATCCAGATCAAGAGCCGGTGCATTAGCGAAAGGCTGGGTTCAAACGTGGGCGGCGGGAATGCGTAGCAGCCCGGCGAGTTCCGTCGCGTGGCCATCGAGCACATCGGCCAGGGTGTAGCGGTCGAGTACGGCGAGAAAGGCGCCGAGCGCCTCGCCCAGAATGGGTCTGAGCCGGCACGCCGGGGTGATCGTGCAGCCGTTGCCCTGTTGAAAGCACTCGACCAGGCCCATGTCCTGCTCGGTATCGCGCACCAGCGCCCCAAGCCCGATGGTGGCAGGATCCTTGGCCAGCAACAGCCCGCCGTTTTTACCGCGAATCGCGGTGACGTAGCCTTTCTGGGCCAGCTCGTGAACCACCTTCATCAGATGATTGCGCGAGATATCGAAGGCTTCGGCGATTTCACCGATTGTCGCGCGCGTCTCACCCTTGACGGCCAGATAGATCAATACGCGAATCGAGTAGTCGGTGAACCGGGTTAGCTGCATGGCGGGCGCCTGGCGTTAGCCCCACACGGGGCATCAAGAGGGGAGGCCGTAGCCTAATCACTTACGCATGTCGGGTCAAAGCGGCGTTTCATCATTGGGCGAGACGCCGGCGTTCGCGGATGCGCTCGCCTGCTCGAACAGCGCCAGCTGGCGATGATCGACGGGTTTGGCGCGCCCGCGCCGGGCACTGGGGCGGCGGTGGCTGGCAAGCCGGGCCATTAGCGTTTGGCTGATCGCTTTCGCCTCTGGCGTATGGCTCATCTCGAAGATGCGCGTTTTCCACCTCTGCGCCTCGGCCTCGAACTCAAATGGAATCGGGTAGTGTTCGCCGGGAATGAAGGCGTAGCGCGTTTGCAGGCTTTCCGGCAGCGCCCAGGGTTTGGCCCGCCACTCGACGGGCAGCACGTTGAGTTCCGGTACCCAGCGGGCGACGAATTCACCGCTCGGGTCGTGGTCCTCGGCCTGCTTGATCGGGTTGTAGATGCGCAACGTATTGAAGCCGGTGGCGCCGGACTGCATCTGGATCTGCGGGTAGTGGATGCCGGGCTCGAAATCGGTGAACAGCCGCGCCAGGTGAAGGCCAGGCTCCCGCCAGTGAAGGCCGAGGCCGAAAGTAGCAAACGAGATGAGCATCGCGCGCATGCGAAAGTTGATCCAGCCGGTATGGATCAGACAGCGCATGCAGGCATCCACCAGCGGCACCCCGGTCTGGCCGCGCTTCCAGGCCAGCAAGCGAGGATGCTGCGGGTCGCGCTCGCGAAGCCCCTTGAGCGCCGGGTGCAGCGTGTGGGTCTCAAGGCTTGGCTCGCTTTCGAGCTTTTGAATGAAATGGCAGTGCCAGTGCAGCCGCGAGGCGAGCGCTCGTAACGAATGCGCCCAGCGGGTTTTCTCGGCGTGCTTTTCGCGCTGGTGGCGAAGCGAGCGCACCACCTCGCGCATCGAAAGCGTCCCCCAGGCCAGGTGGGGCGACAGCCGCGAGCCGTGCACCTCGGCCCTCAGGGGCTTGGAGATCGAGCCCCGGTAGCGCTCGCCGCGCTGTGTGATAAAGCCACACCAGAGCGCGCGCCCGGCGCGGCGCCCACCGCGCTGGCGCTCGGGGCAGGGCGTGGTGTCGACACCCAGCGTGAGCGTAGGGAGTTCTTCCACCGGCCGGTGATGAAACGCCGCCCAGCCGGGAGCGGGTTGGGCGCTCGCGGGTGCCTTAAAGGGTGGGGCCTGCATCAGCGCTTCCCACTGCGCCTCCCAGGCGCTTTGATCCACGCGGCTTTTCAGCCCGCGCACTACGCCCACCTGGCGGTGTTCGTGCCACACTACTCCTTCAGCACGGCACCACTCACCCACCGCCACGTCGCGCGCATAGCTCCAGGCATTGCCGGTTTCCCCATGGGAGTAGAGCGTCAGCGCCCCGTAGTGCGCCTTCAGCGCGGCGAGCAGCGCGAGCACGTCGCCTTCCCAGATACACAGCGGCAGCCCCCGCGCGCTCAGCGCCGCCTTCAAATCGACCAGCGAGTCGGCGGCGAACTGCCAGTGGCGCAGGGCGCTATCCGGCGCCTGCCACTGGCCGGGCTCGATGGCGAACACCGGCAGCACCCAACCCGCCTCGGCGGCGAGAGTGAGCGGGGCGTGGTCGTGAACGCGCAGATCGCGCTTGAACCACACCACGTGAATACCGGCAGTAGCCATGGGTCTCCTTGGGCTATCCGTGCCCGGGTCGTAGCGTTACCATCAAGCGTTGGTCACAATCCCTCAAGGAGCAAGCCCATGTACATCGCCATGAACCGTTTTCGTATCGCCCCGGGCCGGGAAGAGGATTTTCTCGAGGTATGGCGCAACCGCGACTCGCACCTCGAGGAAGTGCCCGGCTTCAAGGAATTCAAGATGCTCCAGGGTGAGAAGCAGGACGACCATACTGTGTTTATTTCCCATAGCATTTGGGAGAGCGAGGACGCCTTTCGTGACTGGACCAAATCCGAGGCGTTTCGTAAGGCGCATGCCAATGCCAAGTCGCCGGAAGGGATTTACTTGGGGCCGCCGAAGTTTGAGGGGTATGAGGTGGTGCTTTAACGCCTCCCTTTGAAACCACGTGTCCGATGCTGCCGCTTACGAGCGGCAGTGTTGTGTGGGGCCTGCCTAAAAATTGGTGAGTGCAGGCCTGCGACCTATGGTTTAGGGCTGTAATCGAATTTACGCGTGACCTAAGGTAAGTTTGTCGATAAGGTATGGTTGAACCGGGCAAAACAGTAGCCACGCGAATAGGGAGTTGGTAGCTTTTTTTTGTTGGTCAAAAATATTTAAATCAATGCTTTATGTTTTATGCGCGGGCTTCATAACCTCAATAAACGCGTCGGAGCGTTTATTGAGGTTATGAAGCTGAGTATATAATCACTGTTAGTGGTAATGGTAGCTCCGTGTTGTCGTATAAAAATTGTTTAAAATGGAAGAGAAATTCTCAATGTGGCCAGATCATTATCCTGAGAAATGCCCCCCGAAAGATGCGGAAGATGTATTGGGCTTAGTGTATAGGTTTACCAATAGAGCTAATCCAAAAGATAGGGATTTTCTATCTTATTATGAATTAAAACCCGATGAGAATTGGGGTCAAAAAGCCTGCCAAGCTAGAGGGTTGTCCGTCTATACGTCAGAGGAAGATTGCAAAACAGCAATATCATTGGTGCCTGCGCTTAAGAAAAAGAAGCTTTGTATCGGCGAACTAGATTCGAAGTCAGGTGTAATCGCTCCTACCCCTTCGAAAAATACTTATAATCACAAGACATTATGGCCACTTATTAGCGCCCAAGACTTGGCTGAAATATTTATACCAATAGATTTTTCGAAGGTGGCTCATGCTTAACCTTCCAAATAATACTATACTAGGAAAGCTTCGCATTGAAGCAGTTTTCCAGTTTTATGATATTCCCCGACTCTTCGCTTGTGCAAATAACTCTGGCACAAAATTTCTAGCATTATCTGTGTTCGATGATTATGAAAGCTTCAATTGGCTGTATCTACCTGTGTCAGTAGATAGACTCTCTACTATTGTGAACAAAGGAATTGCGCTTAGGGAAGCTTTTCTTTCTCCTGAAGATGGTTACCTTTTTGAAGTGGAATCGAGCTTTTCCGGTGAGTCAACTGTGCGTCATATCTTTCCAGAGCAGATCCCTCTAGAAGATTTACCAGATGAGGCTGCTTATTTAGAATCTGAAGAAAGTTTTAATATTGGTCTTGGAGTTGTTGATGCAGATGTTGCGGCAGTGAGTTCAAGAAGAGAAACATATAACCTTCATTTTTATCCTTGGGATACTAAGCTCCCTGAAATTGATGCAAAAAATTTAGGTGGTATACTTACTTCGTTTCAAGAGCTCTCTAACGCACTTGGCCAATATTGTAAGGGTGATATAACTTTAAAGGGTGCGATCCCTACTGAAATCCTCGAAGCAACAAAGTTTAGAGCCACACAAATTTTTGAAGGTTCGTTCGGATTACAGTTAAAATCAAAGTCAACATCAGATTTGTTTCATAGCTCATTGGCATCCGATGTTCTTCTAGAATTAACAAAATTAATCGAATCAAGAGATAGTGAAGATAATATCAGCAATAAACTTCACGAATTGAAGGGTAGGGTTGCATCTAAATATCGCTCTTTTCTAGGTGAGGTTGCGAAGCTAGACTCTCCTATGAGGCTGCATTGGGGTTCACCTAACAGCGAGCGTGGTCGCGTTTTGTTGCTCTCTAAACAAGAAATTAAAAAAGCGTTCGACTTGGTTAGCAAAATAGACATTAATATGTCTGAATCAGTTGTTTTTAGGGCTGAGCTATTAGGTTTGGATACCAAGACTAAGCGGTATCGAGTACGTCATTTAAATGACAATGAAGACTATAGCGGAAAAATTGTAGACGAGTCCTTGGAGGCGATAAGACACTCAGAAATTAATGGAATATATAACGTCACTTTAAAAAAAATTATCGAAACAAATTTTTCATCTGGTGCTGAATATACAAAGTGGGCTCTCGTTGCGTTAGAGCCAGTTACCAAATAGCTGTGCGCAGACCGAATTACGCGCTGCTAGCTTGTGTTTTGCTTCGCAAATTTATCACAAGCTAGAGCCACTTAACAGACTAGTAAGAAAGGCGTTAACAGCTTCGATTTTTGAATTTTTTTAGCTTAAAAAAACAGTATATGATTACTTCTGAAAAGCTTGAAAGTGTCCACGAAGTTGGGTGCGACTCAGTCCAACAAACGCTACCGCATACCACTGACACAGCGAGCTCGGTATATTAACCCGGCCATGGGGCTGCTCATGGCGCGAGTCATCCAGTCGCAGGTCGCTTGGGTGGGAATCATTGAAAGAAAGAGGAATTGGTTTTGAAATTAGTCAAAAGCTTGCTCGTGGGGCTTCTGCTGCTGGGGTGCTCATCCTTGGCAAGTGCTGCGGATTACTACGTCGATATCACCAACGATACGGGCTATACCGTTTTGTATATGTACGTCAGCCCCGCGAAGGCCGAGACCTGGGAGGAAGACGTGCTGGGTAGTAATGTATTTCGAGACGGCGAGACCCAGCGTGTGACGCTAAACAACTACGAAAGCCCTATATTCGATATTCGCCTGGTGGATGAAGACAAGGACAGCTACACCTTCTGGGATGTGGATGTTTCGCAGCGCGATATCGTGGTTACGCTGAGTGATCTGGATTAAAGCAGCGTCGCGGCGTGATGATCGCGTCGCCTTGAGCGGTTAGCGCGAATATTCATCCAGAGTATTTATTCCTGCCAAGGCTCGGCCACTGTCGCCATGTCAAAACGGCTTGCCTTCTCTTTGGAAGGTAAGCCGTTTTACATACTGCAAGTGGTGTCGGTCTTGAGTAAATCGACGCGATAACCACCGTTTTTTTTAGCATACCGATAAACCTTTCACGGTCGCGAGTGGCTCAAGAAGCCTCTTCTACACCTGCCGCCTCCAATACCGCGTGAAGCAGCACGTTGGCACCCGCGTGAACGTGCTCGGGCGTGGCGCTTTCGGCCTCGTTGTGGCTAATGCCGTCCTTGCAGGGAATGAAGATCATCGCCGCCGGGGCGACTCGACCGATAAACATCGCATCGTGGCCGGCACCGCTGATGATATCGCGGTGAGACAACCCCAGCGCCTTGGCGGCGCGGCGCACGGCGCCGATGCAGCCTGCATCGAAGTGTTCGGGGGCGAAGTTGGCGGTTGGTGTGAGTTCATGTTCAAGGCCGTGACGCTGGCAAATCTCGGCGATGGCGTCGCTCACGGCTTGGCTCATGGCGTTAAGCTCGTCCGGTTCCCAGTGGCGCATGTCCAGCGTCATTTTGACCTGACCGGGAATCACGTTGCGCGAGCCGGGGTGCAGCGCCATATAGCCCACTGTGCCGCGGCCGTGGGGTTGGTGTGCGTTGGCAATACGATTCAGCGCCTGAGTCACTTCGGCGGCGCCCATCATGGCGTCGCGGCGCAGGTTCATGGGCGTGGGGCCAGCGTGGGCCTCCAGGCCGGTCAGTGTCAGGTCGAACCACTGCTGGCCCAGCCCGCCCATCACCACGCCAATCGTCGTCTCGGTATCTTCCAGAATTGGCCCCTGCTCGATATGCGGCTCGAAATAAGCGGCGATCTCATCGGTCGAGACGGGGTCATTGCCGCGATAGCCAATCGCATCCAGGGCGTCGCTCGCCGTTACATTATCGGCGTCGCGGCGCGCCATCATCTCGTCAAAATCGAGTACCCCGGCAAACACACCGGAGCCCATCATGCAGGGCGGAAAGCGGCAGCCCTCTTCATTGGTCCAGGCCGCGATCTCGACCGGCGCTCGGGTTTTGATATCGTGCTGGTTGAGCGTGCGGATGACTTCGAGACTTGCTAATACGCCGAAGACACCGTCGTACTTCCCGCCCGTGGGCTGGCTATCCAGATGGCTGCCGGCCATCACCGTTTTGGCATCCAGGTCGCTGCCTTCCCGGCGGGCAAAAATATTGCCGATACGATCCACTCGAATCGTGCAGCCTTCCGCCCGGCACCACTCGATAAACAGATCCCGCCCTTGGCGGTCCAGGTCGGTCAGCGCCTGCCGGTTGACGCCGCCCTTGATGGTGGCGCCAAGCCTGGCCATTTCCATCATTGAGGTCCAAAGGCGGTCGCTATCGGTACGTAATCGGGCTGACGTATCGGGCTTTGTAAACGAGTTCATGAAGGCTCCTTGATCGGTGTACGCGCAAGTAATGGCGGCTCCCATCTTTTATCGATCTACTGCACAGCGTAGGGCCAAGACATCGTTTATTACGTATGAATTGGCTAACGTGAGCGAAAGAGAAATAGGGTTTGATAAACATTTGGCTTGCCGCATGCTCGGGTCATGTCTAATCGCTGTGGAGCCAGGCACCATGTTTGGATTGAAGAATAAACCGGCGTCGTCTTCTTCGACGGCTGCGGCCAGTGAAACGCCGCTCAACCACCACTACTGGATGCCCTACAGCGGCAACCGCGATTTTCGCGCGAACCCGCGGGTCATCACCGGGGCCGAGGGGCGCTATTACATCGACGACCAGGGCCGCAAGCTTTTCGATTCGCTCTCCGGGCTCTGGACCTGCGGCGCCGGGCACAATCGCGAGGAAATCCAGAAGGCAGTTTCAAAACAGCTCGGCACGCTCGATTTCGCGCCGGGCTTTCAGATCGGCCACCCCCTGGCGTTCGAACTCGCCGAGAAGATCGCAAGTCTCACGCCCCAGGGGCTCGATCATGTGTTTTTCACCAACTCCGGGTCGGACGCGGCGGACACCTCGATCAAGATGGCCAAGGCCTATTGGCGCTTGAAAGGCAGGCCCGAGAAGACGCGCCTGATCGGCCGCGCCAAGGGGTATCACGGCGTCAATATCGGCGGCACAAGCCTGGGCGGCATCGGCGGTAACCGTAAGCACTACGGGCAGTTGATGGACGTGACCCATTTGCCGCACACGCTGCAGGCAGGGCACGCGTTTACTCGCGGCCAGGCGGAGACCGGCGCTGAGCTTGCCGACGCGCTGCTCGACCAGATCGCCCTGCACGACGCTTCGAACATTGCTGCGGTAATCGTCGAGCCGATGTCCGGCTCCGCCGGCGTCATCGTGCCGCCAAAAGGGTACCTGGACCGGCTCCGCCAGGTTTGCACCGAGCACGATATCCTCTTGATTTTCGATGAAGTAATCACCGCCTTCGGGCGCAGCGGCGCGCGTACTGGCGCCGAGGCGTTTGGCGTCACGCCGGACATCATGAACGTGGCCAAGCAGGTGACCAACGGCGCGGTACCCATGGGCGCGGTGATCGCAAGCCACGAGATCTTTGATACCTTCATGCACGGCGGTGGCCCGGCTCATGCCATCGAGTTCCCTCACGGCTACACCTACAGCGCCCACCCGGTGGCCTGCGCGGCGGGGCTGGCCTCGCTCGAAATGCTCGAGCGCGAGGACTTCCCCGCCCAGGTGCGCGGAATCGCCCCGGCCTTCGAGGAAAAGCTGCACGCCCTTAAGGGCCGGCCGCACGTGGTGGATATTCGCAACTACGGGCTCGCCGGGGCCATTCAGCTCGCCCCACGCGCGGGCGACCCGACCATTCGCCCGCGCGACGCCCACCTGGCGCTGTGGGAGGCGGGCTTCTACGTACGCTTTGGCGGCGACACGCTGCAGTTCGGCCCGCCTTTCGGCACCACCGAGGCCGAACTCGAGCGGCTCTTTGACGCCGTCGCCACCACCCTGGACGCTATGGCTTAACCAATTGGAGAACACACGATGGATCTAGTGGCCCACCTGATCAATGGCGAATCCGTTCAAAGCGCGACGACGCTCGACGTCACCAACCCCTCCACCGGCGAGGTGATTCGCCAGGTAGCGGAGGGTCGCCGCGAGGACGTCGAGCGCGCCATTGCCGCCGCCCAGGCGGCGTTTCCCGCCTGGCGCGATACGCCGCCGGCCAAGCGCGCCCAGGTCATGTACCGCTTCAAGCAGCTTCTGGAAGACGATGCCGAGCGGCTGGTGAGGCTTGTCAGCGAGGAGCACGGCAAGACGCCGGAAGACGCGCTGGGCGAGCTCAAGCGCGGCATCGAGAACGTCGAGTACGCCTGCGGCGTGCCGGAGCTTCTGAAGGGCGAATACTCCCACAACGTTGGCCCGGGGATTGATGCGTGGTCGAACTTTCAGCCGCTGGGCGTGGTGGCGGGTATTACGCCGTTCAACTTCCCCGCCATGGTGCCGCTGTGGATGTATCCCATGGCGATCGCCTGCGGTAATACCTTCGTGCTCAAGCCGTCGGAAAAGGACCCGAGCGCGGCGCACGCCGTGGCGGCGCTGCTGAAGGAGGCTGGGCTTCCGGACGGCGTGATGAACGTGGTGCACGGCGGGCGCGAAGCGGTCGAAACGCTGCTCGACGCCAAGGCGGTCAAGGCGATCTCGTTTGTGGGCTCCACTCCCGTGGCCGAGGCAATCTACAGCCGCGGCACGGCGAACGGCAAGCGCGTCCAGGCACTGGGCGGTGCCAAGAACCACGCCGTGGTACTGCCGGATGCGGACCTTGAAAATGCCGCCAACACGCTGATGGGCGCGGCGTTTGGTAGCTGCGGCGAGCGCTGCATGGCGATCTCGGTGGCGGTGTGCGTGGGCGATGAAACCGTCGACCGGCTGGTCGAGACGATGCTGCCCAAGATTCGTGATCTCAAGGTTGGCCCCGGCACCGATAAGGGCCTGGACATGGGCCCGCTGGTCACCGCCGAGCACCGTGACAAGGTGCTGAGCTACATCGCAGACGGCGTCAACGCCGGCGCCCGGCTTACCGCCGACGGTCGCGAGCTGTCAGTAAAAGGCCATGAAAACGGCTACTTCGTCGGTGGCTGCCTGTTCGATCATGTCACCGCCGATATGCGCATCTACCGGGAAGAGATCTTCGGCCCGGTGCTGTGCGTGGTGCGCGTGGGAAGCCTGGACGATGCCATGGCGCTGATCAACGACCATGAGTACGGCAACGGCACGTGCCTGTTCACCCGCGACGGCGAGGCCGCCCGGCGCTTCACCGACGGCATCGAGGTCGGCATGGTCGGTGTCAACGTGCCGCTGCCGGTACCGGTGGCCTACCACAGCTTCGGCGGCTGGAAGCGCTCGCTGTTCGGCGACCTGCACGCCTATGGGCCGGATTCCGTGCGCTTCTACACCCGGCGCAAGGCGGTTTCCCAGCGCTGGCCCTCGGTGTCCGAGGCGACCCGCGCCGAGTTCTCCTTCCCCGCCAACCAGAGTTGACGTCCTCCTCCAACCAGGACATCGTCTCAGCACCGCCTTCGGGCGGTGCTTTTTTTGGCCGTGTTAAAGCGCACTGAGTGCAAAACCATAGGTCATTAACGAAAATCGTAGCCAGTACAAGCTGACAATCCGCTCAAATGGCGTAAAATGATTATAAAGCGCCATTTTTAGGAGGGAGGGTTGCATGGCCATCACCACAATGTCCGTCGAAGAACGCCGCAATATGAGTGCGTCGGTCATGCGTACCTATCCCAATATTGTCAGGGATTGGCAGCTCAAGGAGCATGACGCCGCACTGTTGCTGGGCGTGCCTGACGCGACCTATCGCCGCTGGAAGCAGGCGCCCGATAAGGCGCGTCTGGATCAGAGCCAGATGGAACGAATGTCCTTGATTCTGGGGATCTACAAAGCGCTACAGATTTTATTACCGCGTAGTGACGCCGCTGATACCTGGCTGCGCCGCGCCAACCAGAACCCGCTTTTCTCCGGCCAGCCGCCGCTGGATCGACTGCGCAGCGGCCTGGTGTCCGATCTTTATGTGGTCCGACAGCACCTCGACGGTGCACGAGGCGCGGGGCACGCATGAGTTTTCCCCGTACGGCCCTGCAGTGGCGGCCCAGTTACCGGGTGGTGCCTTCACGGTTTCCGCCCATCGATTTGTTCGAACGGGTGGCCGAGCCGGACGACTGGTCACTGCTGAACCAGTTGGAGGGAGAAACGTCCGCTCGCCTGAGAGAGGAAGCCGGCGCGATTCATATGGTGCCGGCATCGGATCGACGCTACGGCCCGGGATGGACGCCCATCATGGCGGCTTTCTGCCACTTCAGCGGTCAAGGATCACGTTTTAGCAACGGAAGCTTCGGCGTCTATTACTGCGCCCGAACCGAAGCCACGGCGATTGCCGAGACGCGCTATCACATGGAACGGTTCATGAAGGACTCCAATGAGCCCCCAATGCAGCTGCAGCAGCGCGTCTACCTGTCCGATCTTCAGGGCGAACTTTTTGATCTGCGCGATAACCCGGAAGCCGCGCCCCTGTTGAATCCCGAAAGCTGGCAAGCAGGACAGGCAATTGGTTTGCGTCTTCGAGAAGACGGCGCCGACGGCATCGTATATCCCAGCGTGAGAGAGACGGGCGGTGAATGCGCCGCGGTGTTGCGACCGCCCGTCATGTCGGCCACTCGACAGGGACGCCACTTGGGGTACGAGTGGGACGGCGAGCGGATTCGTCATGTGCTGGAATTGACGTGGGTGAATTGAAAAATCAACATCTTGTTTTGAACCTGCCGGGCCTGCGAACAGCGCCCAGGCGTTTTTCACCGTTTCGTGTCAGAGGGCAGAGCCGCGCGTGCCAAGAACCCAGGAAGAGATTCGTCAGACCAACGTCAAGAACATCCTTCAGGCCGCCGAGCGCTTGTTTGCCGAAAAAGGCTACGCCGGCGCCTCGATGGGTGAAATCGCCGCGCTAGCCGGGCTGCCCAAATCCAACGTGCACTACTACTTTTCGACCAAAAAGGCGCTCTACCAGGAAGTGCTGCTGGCGCTGCTGGAGCTCTGGAAGCAGGATGCGCTGTGCTTCGAGCTCTATGACGATCCCCGCGTGGTGCTCTCGACCTACATTCGCGCCAAGATGAACCACTCGCGCTACCGCGCCCACGGCTCAAAAATATGGGCCATGGAGGTCATGCAGGGCGCGCCCATTATCGGTAAGCGCCTGCGCGAGAACCTCTTCGATTGGGCCAAGCTGAAAGAGGCCAGGATCAGCGAGTGGGTGAAAACGAAGCAAATCGCCCCGGTGGAGCCGTCGCATCTGCTTTACATGATCTGGGCCTCGACCCAGCACTACGCCGATTTCGACTACCAGATCGGCCTGCTCAACGGCGACCAGCCGCTCGATGACCTGCAGTTCGAAAAGGCGGTACAGACGGTCACCTCGGTGATTTTGCGCGGGATTGGGTTGACGAGCTGAGCCACTCGAATCAAAAGAAGGTGATCGGCATACACGACGAAGGTATGGCATTCATGGAGGGTCAACAGGCTAACCCTTGAATCTTATAATTGAGAAAAACGCTATCATTAATGTCTGTAAGCTGTTTATTGTTATAGGTAAAAATAAAAGATTAGAACAACGGTGTCGGTGATGACTTTTCCAGGGTTCGCTAAAACATGGATTGAATAGCGGCCAGTATTGCTAATAGAGGAATAACGAGTGTTTCTAGCATTGAACGATAGCGAGCATGGCGAGCGAGCCGAAAAGGGCGGGCTATCCAGCGTGGCCTATGAAGCTATCATGCGCATGATTCTCGCGCGCGAACTCTCGGGTGGCGATATCATCCAGGAAAGGCGCTTGGCGGATGAATTGGATATGTCACGTACGCCTGTACGCGAGGCTTTACGACGACTGGAAGCGGAAGGATGGCTGGTAAGGCTAAATGCGCGCACGATTGGCGTTAAAAAGATCGCTATCAATGAATATGTTGCAGCGCTGCAGGTTAGAGAGCTATTGGAACCCGAAGCGGCGTCCCTGGCGGCGACCAAATTCGGTACACCCATGATCAACGAGTGGGCGAAAAAGCTCGATGCTATCAGGTACTCGAAACAGGCCGGCCTCAAGCAGCAATGGGAGTTCGACCAAACACTTCACATGGGAATTGCGCAGGCAACGGGCAACGAGGTGTTGTTCAAAATCATATCGGAACTCAGGAAAACGACGCAGATTTTCGAGAACCAGACCCTGCCCGCTCGTTCTTTTCCTGGCTACGATGCTCACTTGGCTATCATTGAGGCCATCGTGACGGGTGATTCTGATAAAGCACGACAAGCGATGCAGCTCCATTTGCGTGAAACCAGGAAGAATATATTCGAAGCAATCTAATTTTAATTTATCATTAAGGCTCGAATTTGGTGCGTTATACTTTTGGTTAGTAAGCCGCTGAGCTACCCAATTCAAAGCCTTGTAAGACCAAATAACTTTCTGATCGTTAACTAAACGTGCTTGTGCACAAAATCTGTGCAAATTAATTTTGAAGGCCACTTTTTGATGCAAGAGAGTGAGTGTCTCTTGTGATAAGAGATAGTTGACAGCTGGTATACCACTGGTCTACAAATACATAATAACTTCAAACAGGAACAACTATGAAAAACTCTATGGCGTTTGGAATTGCTTTGTTTACTGCGACTTGCTCAACGTTTTCCTGGGCTGAAACATTGACACTAACGGCGGGTCATTCGGCCAACCTCAGTGAGCCCTATCAGAAAGGGTTGGAGAAGTTCGCCGAGGTTGTCGAGCGAGAAACCAATGGTGAAGTCACGGTGCAAATATTCCCCAATAACCAGTTGGGTAATGAGCGTGAAATGATTGAAGGTGTTCTCATGAACACGCTTGATATCGCTGTACCCACCAATGGTGTGCTGACTAACTTCGTCTCTGAGCTTTCGCTTTTCGATCTGCCTTTCCTGTTTGACGACCGTCAGCATATGTATGAGGTATTGGACGGTGAAGTAGGGAACCGTTTGGCTTCATCGATGCAGGAAAATGGCTTTCGTCTACTGGGTTTTTATGAGGCAGGTGTTCGCCATATCGTGACCCAGGCGCCGGTCAATAGCATCGAAGATCTGGATCGCCAGAGTATTCGGACCATGCAGATTCCGGCACATGTGGCCGCATTCAACGAGTTCGGTGCCAATGCGACGCCACTTGCCTATAGCGAACTCTATGCCGCACTGGAATCGGGCGTAGTAGATGGCGCCGAGGCGGCGTTTACCAACTATCAGGCTCAGCGCTTTTATGAAGTGGCGCCGTATCTTGCTGAAGTGAGCTGGACAACACTAGTGGCGGATCTTGTAATGTCTGAGCAGCGTTTCCAGAGTTTGCCCGAAAACGTACAGCAAGCCTTGTTGGTAGCTGGTCAAGAGTCTGCAGAGTACGAGCGCCAGGTATATGCAGACATGGACGCACGTATTCGCGAGGAGCTTTTGAGTGCGGGTGTCGAGTTTACGCAGCCCGACCTGGCACCTTTTCGCGAGAGATCTCAAGCGGTCTATGACGAGTTTGTCGATACGGACCAAAAACAAGAACTCCTGGATGAGATCGAGCAATTACGTTAACCCATAAAGGGCTATTCATGATTCGTTTGAATAGCCCTGCGTATCGGGAATTAATTATGCCCCCCTTAATGCAATGGGCAGAGCGTCTGCTCCAGTGTGTCCGGCTATTGATATCGGCGTGTGTCATCGTTTTATTTGCCTACATGGTCATTGCGATCTTAACGCTCGTGGCGGGCCGATATATTTTCGACTTTTCCATCGCAGGCGCGGCGGAATCGGCTACTTTCGCTCAGATATGGGTCATCTTTTTGGCCGCCGGACTGGCCATGCGTGAAAGGCTTCACATCGGCGTCGATATTTTATATGAAGCCCTGCCGAACATTCTCAAGCGCGTTACGGCGCTATTGATACTGGTGCTGGGAAGTTGGTTCTTGTGGTTAGCCATTTTGGGTAGTCAGCGGCTATTGCAAATCGGCCAGATGCAAACTTCTTCGGCATTGGGGATCCCCATGTGGATTCCCTATCTCTCTCTGCCTGTAGGGCTAGGCTATTTCTTCCTCGAGTTCTTGATCGCCTACTTAAAGAAAATTTTCTTCAAGACACCGATCGATAACGCAGGGAAAGATAAAAAGGGCGCCACGTCATGATAACGGTCATTTTATTATTCCTGGTGCTTTTGATCCTGGGCGCTCCCATTGTTTTTACCATGGGAGTATCCGCTAGTTTGGTGTTGATGGGAGAGGGCATTCCCAGCAGCATCATTTCACAGCGCCTATTCGCGGGGCTTGATAGTTTTACCATCATGGCAATCCCCTTTTTCGTTCTGTCTGGGCTGTTGATGGAGCGGGGCGGCATTGCTAAACGTATGATCGATTTCGCGACCGCCCTGGTGGGCTGGATTCGCGGCTCGCTACTGCTGGTCTCCGTCGTCTCTGGTACAGGCCTTGCGGCCGTCTCGGGATCAGGGTCTGCCGATACGGCCGCGACAGCGTCACTCATGCTGCCGGAAATGAGACGACGTCGTTACGATATCGATTTCGCTGCCGGATTGATGGCCGCGGCGGGCTCTCTCGGGCCGGTTATACCACCCTCCATCATGATGATCGTTCTGGCATCGGTGGGTAACGTTTCCGTAGGCGATATGTTCATCGCAGGCGTAGTGCCTGGCTTTCTAATGGCTCTCGGTTTATTGCTGGCGGGCTATTTTCATGCTCGTCGTCACGGCGGCGTTTACAGCCAAGTACAGCCTTTCTCTCTTCGCGAACTGGGTAGCACGGCGCTCAAGGCCATTCCGGCGTTTCTGATGCCATTGATCATCATCGGCGGGATCATTGGGGGCGTCTTCACTCCGACTGAAGCAGCCTCGGTGGCTGTGGCGACGGGGCTACTGGTGGGGCTTCTGATCTATCGTGAGCTCAAGCTGCGCGATTTGCCTGGACTGATATTGCGGGCCGCCAGTATCTCAGCGTCCGTGATGATGATTATCGCCGTAGCCAACATCTTTTCCTGGCTGGTAGCTCGAGAGGGGGCGCCTCAGCTACTGGTAGAGTTTCTGCAGTCCGTCTCCGATAACCCTCTGATTTTTCTGGCTATGCTCAATGTCGGACTGATCTTTATCGGAATGTTCATGGAAAGCATTGCCGCGATACTGATTTTGGTACCAGTACTCATGCCGGTAGCTCAGAGCTATGGCATCGACCCACTGCATTTAGGGGTCGTCATCATCATCAACCTTTCTATCGGCATGGTCACGCCGCCGTATGGCATCACGTTATTCGTGGCCAGCAGCATCGCCCAGCGTCCGATCATGCGTGTGGCTTCAAAAATCGTTCTGCCGCTGAGCTTCATGATCGCCGTGCTCCTGCTCGTGACTTACGTGCCTTATATCGTAACCGCCTTACCTGATTTTTTTAGAACCCGTTAACGTTGAGTCGGAGATTCAAATGTCGCAGTTCGCTGGTACTTATAGTGTGCTCATCACCCCGTTCGATAACGATTTGAACGTAGATGTCGAAAGATTGCGCTCTTTTATTGATTGGCAGATCGAGCAGGGTATCCATGGCTTGATTCCTCTCGGAAGTACCGGGGAGTTCCTCTCGATGACGGATGAGGAGCGCCGCCTGGTGGCCAAGACCGTCATCGATCAGACCGCTGGTCGCGTGCCCGTACTGGTGGGCACCGGGGCGGAAAACACGAATGATGTGGTTCGTTATAGCCGCGAGGCCGAAGAGCTGGGTGCCGATGGCTTGATGATTATCCCGCCGTTCTATAGCTGCCCGACGGAAGACGAGCTTTACCATCATTACAAGCAGGTGTCGGATGCCGTTTCACTGCCGATCATGATCTACAACAACCCTAATGCGGCGAATGTGGATATGCAGCCCGAAACGGTTGCCAGACTCGCCGAGATCGAGAACGTGGCGTATATCAAGGAGTCCACGCTCGAGATAACCCGAGTGCGCGACATCCTGAGACTCTGCGGCGACAAGATTGGCGTGTTCGGCGGCGTGCTGGGCTTCGAATCCTACGTGGAAGGTGCGATCGGCTGGGTAGCGGTGGGCTCCAATGTGATGCCTGCCGAATTCGCTGACCTTTATACGGCAACGGTCGTGGAAAAGGATCTGGATCGCGCCCGAGAGGTGTATCACCGCATCCTTCCCGTTATCGATTTCGTCTTTGGCCATCGCTACGTATCGGGCACCAAAGCGTTGCTTGAGTCGATGGGTAAAAGCGTTGGTCACCCTCGCCCGCCACGGCTGCCTTCGCCCGTCGAAGACAAGGCGTGGGCGGATCGCATCGTTCGCACTCTTTCGCTGAAGTAAGGGATCGATATGGACGCGCTGGGACGAAAGGTGGTCAGGAAGGCACCAGAGGTTACCTTCACTTTCGAAGGTAAACAGCTAAGCGCTCTGAAGGGCCAGAGCCTGGCCTCGGCCCTCGTGGGTGCCGGCCATTTGTCTCAGCGCGAGGGTCGCCTGGGCGGTAAGCACGGCCACTACTGCGGTATGGGGGCGTGTTTCGAGTGCCTGGTCAACGTGGACGGGCGTCATGGCGTGCGTGCGTGCATGACACCGGTTCAGGAAGGGCTGGTGGTCAAGCATCATCCCTACAAAAGCCCCCTTGTTTACGAGCCAGCCGAGCCGGCACCGTTCAAAACCTCGCACGAGCGCGTGACGACCGATGTGCTGGTCATCGGCGCGGGCCCCGCCGGTCTGCAGGCGGCGCTCTCGGCCCGACAGACCAGCGCAGATGTTCTTTTGATTGATGAGCGCGCAAGCCTTGGCGGCCAGTATTTCAAGCAGCTCTCACCGGCCTATACAACGGCAAAGGGCATCGCACCCGATAAACAAATGCAGGCAGGTCGGTCGCTGATAGAGACGTTAGTAAAAGCTGATGTAAAGCCTTGGCATAACACGCTCGTTTGGGGCGCGTTTCGAGAGCATCCCGACCAGATACAGATCGGCGTTGAACGAGAAGGTGTCGCTTTGATTATCGAGCCCCGGGCCGTTGTTATCGCGACCGGTGCCACCGAACGGCCGTATCCCGTGCCCGGCTGGACACTGCCCGGCGTCATGACCACGGGAGGGTTGCAAACCCTGCTACGTTCCTATCGAACGGCGCCCCCGGGGCCCGTACTGGTCGCTGGTAACGGGCCACTCAATCTACAGGTTGCTGCAGAGCTGGTCTCTGCAGGCGTGGAAGTGGCGGGCGTTGTGGAAAGCGCCAAGCTTACGTCCCCGACCGCGCTTGCTCAAACGGGTCAAGCGACGCGTCACGCGCCCACGTTGATAGGTGCCGGGCTTGGCTACCTGCTGACGCTCAAACGAGCCCGTGTCCCCATTTTCGATGGCTACACGGTCACGGCGATCGAAGGGGATGGCGAGGTCGAAAGCGTGGTTCTCGCCCCGGTAACCTCGACAGGGGAGCTTGGCGAATCGACCCGACGCCTTCGGGTGAAAGCGATAGGTCTTGGATACGGTTTTCAACCGCAGGCCGAAATTGGTCGGCTGCTGGGTGTCGAACATTTCTATGCGCCCGCCATGGCCTCTGTTACCAAAGTGCTTTCGGCAGATAGGGCGCAAGACGGTAGCTGCAATGTGCCCGGCGTTTTCATCGCCGGTGAGGCGGGTGGCTTTGGCGGTGCTCAGCTGGCGCTTGCCCAAGGCGCGCTGGCGGGAGCCGCCGCCGCCAAACACTGTGGCTATCAGGTAAGCGAAGACCTTGCGAGTTGGAATGCGCAGCAGCGAAAGCATCGACGCTTTCAAAAAGCACTTTGGAGTGCCTTTGCCTCTCCCTTGAAGCCGTTGGCGGGGCTTACCGACGAGACGGTCGTTTGTCGCTGCGAAGGTATTACGGCCGGCGATATTCTTGCCGGGCGCGAAGCCTGTAGTGATGTGGCCTCCATCAAGCGCCAGACCCGAGCCGGCATGGGGCGTTGCCAGGGGCGGTACTGCGCCGCGACGGTCAATCTTCTTATCGCCAGCGATAGAAAAGGTAGCCAGTTCGACCTGCCAGCTCCGCAGAATCCAATCAAGCCCGTTGCCATCGGTGCTCTGGCCATCGAGAAGGGTGAGTGGGCCGGACACCGACGCGTAGAGACACCGAGGGCATCGGTTCATCATGCGACTGCCACTTCACAGCCAACCATCGAGGTCGATGTGCTGGTGATCGGCGCTGGTGTGGCGGGAAGTTCGACCGCAATGTCCCTTGCCCGTCAGGGCGTCGAGGTAGCGGTGCTGGATCGCGGATTGCCCAATGGCGAAGCCTCGGGCGGTAACGCGGGCAGTCTGCACGTTCAATTGCTGTCGTTCGATTTCGGAAAAAAGGCCGAAGGTGGTGGCGGGCCTGCCGCCAGCACGCTACCACTGCAACAGGCGAGTGCCTCACTTTGGGAAACGTTGGCCGGTGAGCTCGATGGTGACATTGAATTCAAACGCAGCGGCGGTCTCATGGTGGCGGAAAACGAAACACAGCTGCGCTTTTTGGAACGTAAAGCGGCACTCGAACGCTCGCTGGGTATCGATACCCGGATCATTGAGCGTGCCGATGTCGAGCGCAAACTGCCCGCTATTTCAAAGGCTGTGATCGGTGGGGCGTGGTGCGCTGAGGAGGGCAAGATCAATCCTCTATTGGCGACGCCGGCTCTGGTCCGGGCGGGCACCCTGGCCGGAGCGCACTTTTACACCGGCGAGGCGGTACAGACGATCGAGCGAGTCAACGGGAAATGGCAGGTCGGTACCCAAAGCGGGCGTATCTATCGCGCTTCTCGGGTCGTCAATGCGGCTGGTGCCTGGGCGGGCGACATAGGCAAGTTGGCGGGAATAAACGTGCCGGTACATGCGGCGCCGTTGCAGATGATTGTCACCGAGGCGGCGGAGCCGGTCGTGGATGTGCTTCTTGCCCACGCCGATCGACACCTAACGCTCAAGCAGGCGGCGAACGGCAATGTCATTATCGGCGGCGGCTGGCCTGCAGGTCTCAGCATTCCTTTTGGGTATCAGCGTCCGTTGCTCGATAGTATCGAAGGCAACTTGTGGGTAGCGCGACACGTGCTCCCGGCCCTGGGCCAACTGCGTGTACTGCGTAGCTGGGCGGCGATCAATATCAATATCGATGGTGCACCGATTCTGGGAGAGGCACCGCAACTTCCCGGTTTTTATAATGCAGTGACGTCCAATGGTTTTACCCTGGGGCCTCTGGTGGGTCAGATCACGGCGGATCTGATCACGCGTGGAAAAAGCGATTGGAACCTCGCGCCTTTCTCTTTGCAGCGCTTTGAAGGGCAGAACATTTCGTGACGGCAGTAACTGCTGCCACGCAGCGCCCGCTTCGTGGCATTGCCTGCATGCTGGCGGCCGCGGCGCTGTTCGTTGCCATGGACTCGCTCGCCAAATACCTGGGTGATCGTTACTCCCCCGTACAGCTGGCGTGGTCACGCTACAGCGTGCATTTGATCGTGCTGGTACTGTTGCTTGCCTTGACGGGTCGACTCAACCGTACCGATCTTGCAAGTCAGGCGCCCTGGGGGCAGTTAGGGCGAGGACTACTGCTGCTTGGTGCCACGATATTTGCCTATCTCTCTGTTCGTGTGCTGCCGCTTACGCAAGTCTATGTCGTCAATTTCAGCTCGCCGCTTATCGTCACGCTATTGGCAATACCGCTTTTGAACGAACGTGTTGGTTTTAAACGCGTTCTGGCGGTTGTGGGCGGCTTTTCGGGCGTATTGATTGCCGTGCAACCCGACGCGGGGGGCTTGAGCAGCGAGCTTTTGCTACCCGTAGCCATGGCGGTTTGCTTTGCGCTTTATCAATTGGCAACACGGTACTTCGCCGCCCAGGATTCAGCGCTGATCTCGCTGCTTTATACCGCCGCTGCCGGGGGCGTCGTATGCACACTGGCGGTGCCTTTTTTCTGGGTGCCCATTCAGCATCAGGATATCGCTTTGTTCGTCATGATCGGCGTGTTGGGGGCGTTGAGTCATTTTGCATTGATCGAAGCCATGCGCTCGGCGTCGGCTTCGCTGGTCTCTCCCTTTTTATATTCCCAACTGATCTGGGCCACCTTCATTGGCTACTGGTTTTTCGGCGACTATCCCACAAAAGCGACATTTGTCGGGGCAGGGATCGTCGCCTTGGCAGGCGGTTATCTCATTATCAATGAGCGTCATCGACACTAAACGAAGAGGAGATTTGCATGAGCGAGCAATCCAAAACAGTGCGTATGTTCGTCAATGGACAGGCAATGTCGGGCGGCAGTATCAATTTTGCGTTGAAGGATGCGAAGTTTCTTGGAGCTACCAGTACCGCTGCCAGGTACCGCTTTTACTCCGTACGTGACGAGTTTCCGGGCCTATGGCCTGTCGAGCAGGGGGGACAATCGATTCCGGGTGAGCTTTACGAAGTGACTTACGCACAACTTCGGGATTCATTACTTCCTAACGAACCCTCCGAGCTGGAGCTGGGAGTGATCGAAATGGAAGACGGTAGCGGTTCGTTGAGCATGAAAATGCGAGCTGAGGAAATCGATGCTGAGGGGGTGGTGGATATCACCAATGAGGGGGGATGGCTCAAATACCTTGCCCGAAAGGCATAACGACGCGTTGATCGAGCAGCGATAGGGCACTCATTGGTTCAAGGCGCTCATTTCACTAGTAAAGGCACTTTTTCATGACTGGATTCGATTTGATCATCCGTAACGGAACCGTGGTCACTGCAAGCGATACCATGCGCTGCGATGTGGGGATTCGAAACGGCAAGATAGTGGCTCTGGCGGAGTCGCTGGATTCGGCCGAGCGCGAAATCGACGCAACCGGTTTGCTGGTCATGCCGGGCGGTATCGATAGCCATGTGCATCTGGCTCAACCGACAAGCGATGGCAGCGTCATGGCGGACGATTTCGAGTCTGGAACCCGTTCGGCGGCCTGTGGGGGGAATACGACGGTCATCGCCTTTTCGCTTCAAGAGCGGGGGGCGTCACTGCTCGAGTCGGTCAAGGCGCACCATCAGCGTGCGGCGGACAAGTGCTATATCGACTATGCGCTGCACGCCATCATTACCGACCCGACCGTTCAGGCGCTCGAGCAGGATTTACCGCAAGTGGTCCAGGAGGGAGTCTCGTCGGTCAAGATTTTCATGACTTACCAGGATATGGCGTTGAACGATGCCGAGATATTCAAGGTCATGGAGGCAACGCGGCGTGAAGGTGCGCTGACCATGGTTCACGCGGAGAATTTCGACGCGATCCAGCAGATGACCGAGCGTCTTGAAAAGGCTGGCCAGAACGGCCCGCGCGGCCATGCCGAATCTCGGCCTATCGTGGTCGAACGCGAAGCGACCCATCGCGCGATCAGTTTTGCCGAGCTTGTGGATGTCCCACTGTTCGTCGTTCACGTTTCCGGTGGAGATGTGATCGAGCAGATCGAGTGGGCCAAGCGTCGTGGTCTGCCCATCTACGCCGAAACGTGTCCGCAGTATCTCACGCTTACCGCAGACGATCTGGATAAAGCCAACATGGAAGGGAGCAAGTATGTATGCAGCCCGCCGCCCCGAGACAAGGCTAATCAAAAAGCTTGTTGGGATGCGCTGTCCAGAGACGTTTTTTCGACCTTCACGTCAGATCACTGCCCGTTCATCCATGAAAGCGAGACTGGCAAAAAAAAACCGGGCGCGGATGCCAGCTTCAAATATGTGCCCAACGGGATTCCCGGCGTGGAAACGCGCCTCCCAATACTCTTTGGCAAAGGTGTCAGCGAAGGGCGTATCAGCCTGAACCAATTTGTGGCCTTGTCGGCGACGAATCATGCCAAGGTGTATGGAATGTATCCCCGCAAGGGCACCATCGCCATCGGGTCGGACGCTGATATTGCACTCTGGGATCCTGAGAAGCGCATCACGCTTTCGCAATCCATGCTTAACCATAACTGCGACTATACACCTTACGAGGGCATGGAGCTGAAAGGCTATCCCGTCACCGTCATTTCTAATGGTGAGATAGTGGCAGAAAACGGCCGCCCGGTGGGTAGCGCGGGTAAAGGCACGTTTATCCCCCGAGGTGTATCGAGCCTGATTCCTGATCGAACAAAATCCTGATGTTGGCAACAAGGTCGGTGTCGCGAAGCGCTGACTCATTTAGTCTACGCTAAAGAGCATTCAGCCCCGCCGGCCACGCGGCGGGGCGCTTGATCGGCAAGGATGTCCATGAGTGTTTCCTCCGCGACGGTGCCACAGCGCGCCAATATTTTTCTTGGCGCCGCCCTGGCGTTTCTGACCACCATGATGGGCACTACACTGCCTACGCCGCTCTACCCCATGTATCAACAGACGATGGGCTTTTCGCAGCTGATGGTCACGGTGATTTTCGCCGTCTACGCGGCGGGGGTGATCGCGGCGCTGCTGATCGCCGGGCGCTGGTCGGATCAGTTGGGACGGCGGCCGATGCTTTTGGCGGGGCTGGCGCTGTCGGCGATCAGTGATCTGGTCTTTTTACAGGCTGGCGGCGTGGGCGCGCTGCTGGCGGGGCGCGTGTTGTCCGGGCTGTCGGCGGGCATCTTCACCGCCACGGCTACGCTTGCGGTGATGGAGCTGGCCCCGCCGGGCTGGCAGCGCGCTGGCACGCTGGTGGCCACCGCCGCCAACATGGGCGGGCTGGGGCTCGGGCCCATGGTGGCCGGGTCGCTGGCCTCCCTTTTCGCCGCGCCAATGGTCGTGCCGTTTGGCGCTCATTTCGTGCTGGTGCTGGTGGCCGTTGCCTGTATCTGGCGCGCGCCGGAAACGGTCGAGCGCCCGGCGCGGCCTCGGCTAAGCGTGCAAAAGCCCGGCGTTCCGGCGACGGTGCGTCCGGTATTCATTCCGGCGGCCATCGCTGCCTTTGCCGGCTTCATGGTGTGCGGCTTTTATACCGCCGCTTCGCCGGCGTTTCTCGGCCAGGTGCTGGGCTATACCCATCCGGCGTTGGTGGGTCTCGTGGCGGGGCTGGTGTTCATCGCCTCCACCGTGGGGCAAATGATGCAGGGGCGCCTGCCCGAAACGTCGCGCTTGCCCAGCGGCTGCGCGGTGCTGCTGGCCGGCGTGCTGGTCGTTGCCTGGGGCATGGTGGAGGAGCAGCTCGCCGGGTTCGTGCTGGGGGCGGTGGTCGCCGGTATCGGCCAGGGCATCGCCTTTCGCGCCGGGCTCGGTGCAATATCGGCGGCCAGCGCCTCGAAGGAGCGCTCCGCGGTGGTCTCCACCTTCTTCGTCATCGCGTACGTGGCGATCTCGCTGCCGGTGGTGGGCATCGGGCTCATGAGTAGCGTGGCCAGCCTGAAGGTCACGGCGCTAACGTTCGACTTGGCCGTAGCGGCGCTTTGCTGCGTGTCGCTAGCGCTGCTGTATCGTCGCAAGCCGGCCTGAGACGTTGGCTGAAAAAGAAAGCAGCGTGTCGGGGCCAGCGGCTTATTCAACGTAGATCTCGCCTTTGCCTACCCGCACCGCGCGGCCGCCGACTCTAATCAGTTCGCCGGCCATGGCGGTTTCGATCACGCTGGGTCGGCCCATCTCCACGCCCTGATGAATGATGCAGTGCCGCATCTCGCTTCGGCATGCCAGGTAGCCGGTGAGCGCTGCGGCGGCGCTGCCGGTGGCGGCGTCTTCGCACAGGCCGTGCTCTCGGCAGAACATACGGGCGCGCAGCACGGTCTCGGTATCGCTTGCCGACTCGACGCTGTACAGATACACCTGCTCGACGCCGCTGGGCGTAACGAGACGTGCCCAGTCAACGGCGGAAAGGCGTATCTGCGCCAGGGTCGCCGGATCATCGACTTCGATGAGATGAAATGCCAGCCCGCAGCAGGCGACTACCGGCGCGCCGACCACCTGGTGCGCCTCGAGCCCCAATAGCGCCGCCGCAGACGAGGCGTCCAGCGTGCTCGGGTGGATCCGGGCGGGGCGGGCAGTGATGAAGGAGACCTTGCCATCCGCGAACGCGATGGGCAGCTCGCCTACCGGTGGTTCGAGAATCAGCGGTGTATCGCGTGTCACCATCCCGAGCTCGGCCAGAAGCCAGGCGGTGCCCACCGTGGGGTGCCCGGCAAAGTCGAGCTCCTCGGTCGGCGTGAAGATGCGCATGGGGTAATGGTTGGCGGCGCGGGCACTGCCCAGAAACACTGTTTCCGCCAGGTTGAGCTCCCGGGCGATGGCCTGGCAGGTGGCGGTGTCCAGTCCGTCAGCCGCCGGAAAGACCGCCAGCTGGTTGCCGGCAAAGGGGGTGTCGGTGAAGACATCCAGCAGGTGATACTCGGCGCGGTTCATGGGGCTCCTTATCGCATGTGGCAGGTGGTCAGAAGGTTTTGCGGTTCGCCTGGCGGGCCTGGGCGCGGCTGATGCCGATATCCTTGAGCAGGCGATCATCGAGGGCCAGCAGTTGGCGCCGGCTGCGGCGGCGTTCCTGGTAGCGACGTAAGCGCTGGCGAAGGCGAGCAAGACTGAAACGAGCCATGAGGAGTCCTCCGGTAAGTGGCCCCTCCAGATTACCCAGCGCGTGGTTTGCCATACAGATATAGAAAAAGCTATTTTAAAAATACAGATAGGCGATTTTAAGCCGTTGTAGGGCGATTTATGGGGTCAACTGTATGGTGCCGAAAAAGGAAACGCCATGACGCGCTATGAAGAGGTGGCCGCTGTATTGCGCGAGCGCATCGAACACGGAATCTACCGCCCGGGGGACCGGCTGCCCTCCATTCGCGCGGTCTGCCAGGAGATGGCGGTCAGTATCTCGACCGCCCAGGAAGCGTATCGCCAGCTGATGGACGCGGCGCTGATCGAATCGCGCCCGAAGTCGGGCTACTTCGTGCTGGCCGGCCGGGCACCAATGGTGTTGCCATCGGTATCGCGCCCGGCCCAGCGGCCGCTGGACGTCTCCCAATGGGATCAGGTGCTCGAGCTGTTGGCCACCCAGCGCGACGATGCGCGGTTGCTGCTGGGCCGCGGGGTGCCTAACGTAGACTACGCGACGCTCAAGCCGTTGGCGAAGATGCTGGGCGGTTTGCACCGCGATACCGAGCTCAGCTTCAACTACGACACGCTCATCGGCAGCTCCGAACTTCGCCAGCAGGTGGCACGCCTTGCCGTGGGATCAAACTGCCTGCTGCACCCGGACGACATCCTGATCACCACGGGCTGCCAGGAGGCGCTGGCGATTGCGCTGCGCACCCTGACCCAACCCGGCGACGTGGTCGCGGTCGATTCACCGAGCTTCTACGGCACCATGCAGATTCTCAAGGCCAACGGCCTGAAGGCGCTCGAGATTCCCACCGACCCGCAAACCGGCATCAGCCTGGAAGCGCTGGAACTGGCGCTGGAGCAGTGGCCGATCCGCGCGATTCAGATCACGCCCACCTTCAACAATCCGCTGGGCTATACCATGCCCGCCGAGCGCAAGCGCGCGCTCTTTCAACTCGCTCAGCGCTTCGACGTGGCCATCGTCGAGGACGACATCTACGGCGATCTATCGTTTAGCCAGCCCCGGCCGCCGACCATCAAATCCTTCGACGACGATGGCCGGGTGCTGCTCGCCAGCGGCTTTTCCAAAACGCTGGTGCCGGGGCTTCGAATCGGCTGGCTGGCGCCGGGGCGCTACCGCGACCAGGCGCTGCACATGAAGTACGTCTCCACCGGTGCCTCGGCCACGCTACCCCAGCAGGCGGTGGCGCAGTTCATCGCCAAGGGCCATTTCGATCGCCACCTGCGCCATGCAACGCGCCAGTATCAGCGCCAACGCGATGTCATGATCGGCTGGGTGCAACGCTACTTTCCGAAAGGCACGGGCATCAGCTACCCCCAGGGCGGCTTTATACTCTGGGTCGAGCTGCCCGCCGCGGTGGACTGCGTGCGCCTTAACGAGCGCCTGGCCGAGTATCAGCTTCACGTGGCGCCAGGCTCGCTGTTCTCCGCCTCCGGCAAGTTTCGCCAGTGTTTGCGGCTAAACTTCGCCTTTACCCTGACGCCGGAAATCGAAGTGGCGGTGCGCACGGTGGGCGAGTTGGCGAAGGTGATGGTGGACGAAATGCGAGCGCCGCTGGGCTGAGGGGGCAGTACCTGGATCGTGGTACTGGCGGCGGCGAGCGCACTTGGCCGCGGGAGAGCGGTAATGACAAACTCATCGAGTAGCGGGCAGCAGGCGGGCTCGATGTACCACTTCGCATAAAACGGTAAACTCCTTGTTTTTTAGAATCTGCTTAACAAGGAGGAACGGTGAAAAAACTACCTGTCGTCACTCGACTCTACGCGTGGGGGGGAGTGACCTTCTTTAGCTGGATGCTGTATCTGTACGTTCATGAACATCATCCGTCGGCGGAAGGCCTGGCGCGGACGAACTTTCTGGGGTGGCGATTCGACACCGGGGCGTTACTGACTCTCGTTACGTGCGTTTTTATCGCGACCCTGCTGATGGGGGTAGTGGCCTACTTCATCGAAAAACGGTTGGGTCGCTTTTGGGGCAGAGTTCTTGCGGTGATTCCTGTAGCGGGTATCGGGCTGGCCGCGTACTACAGCCCCTATGCCCTGGAGGAGAGAACGCCGTATGAGCCTTATTTTGCCAAGGATTCCCACGTCGACTACCCCCTGGATACACAGTATATCTATCCCCCTAATAGTCAGGAGCATCATGCACTGGCTCCCTTGCCCTTACTGGTGATGTTCGAGAAAAGCTTCACGAACATGGGCGACAAGGTGATGTGCCCCATGTGGCTTTACGAACGAAAGGGTCCTGTCTTCGTCGAGAGCCATTACACTTATGATCCTGAACGGTATTCCTGGTCTTCTGGCACAGACACCAGCGCCTACGACGCACCAGAGGCTAAAGTACGCGCCTGTGATCAGATACGAAACGAGCTCTTCGCCAGATACGACTGGGAAGAGGTCAGCGAGTCCGAGCTACAAGAGCTTGCCAACATCAATGACCATTTCAAAAATCTCGTCGAGTTTTCTATAGGGCGTATTTACCGCCCGCGCCAAGCGCGTTAAAGAGGCGCTCGGGGGGCGCTTGTCCAAGAGGAATAAGGCGGCGTTAGCCGCCCGGGAGGGGGCCACTGCCCCTTCGGTCACCCAGAGCGCGGCCTTACGACGCCTCGCAAGATCCGCGGGTGCGCCTATCGGCTTACCCGCGCTATGAATTTATGCGCTAACGTACCAGGGGGCACCGTCGCACAATACCAGACACGTTTCCCCGCTAACTGACTGGCATTACGCCTTTTAGCGAGGGCGGCTTTTTTCATGTGATGCGCTGCAGGTTGATATCGTGCATCCAGGCTGCGATCGTCGTTAAGCTTCCTTGCAAGTGGTGCGCCACTCCACAAAAGACCGGTGTGAACATCTCTAACCAATTGCCACCATCAGGCGCCGTGTACTGCAATGGCCCTGTTCCCCGTGAAAATGGCACGTTCCTTCGATAAGCTTGAACGATCAGTCTTGGTGCGTTTTTGGCGTTATTTTTCGAGCCACTGATTTTATTGATCTTTAATAATATATCGTTGGTCAATAATTGATCTAAATCGCCGGTAGATTTTTTAATGCTCATTTTTTACTTGTAGAACAATCATCTAAAATTAGACCGTTCCCCGCGTTCGCGGGGATGAACCGTGTCGAGATGGAATGGCCTGCAGGAGCTGGAACCGTTCCCCGCGTTCGCGGGGATGAACCGAACAACGGGTAGACGTTCAAATTCTTGTCAATCCGTTCCCCGCGTTCGCGGGGATGAACCGACCACCTGAAGCACCTGCGGCAACAATATGAACCGTTCCCCGCGTTCGCGGGGATGAACCGCGATCACCGCCGAGGCGCTACACGCCGCGCTCCCGTTCCCCGCGTTCGCGGGGATGAACCGTCGCCGATCTTCTCGGCCGTGTCCTTGAAAATCCGTTCCCCGCGTTCGCGGGGATGAACCGCCATGAACATGGTTTTAACGGTCCATCCGGGCCCGTTCCCCGCGTTCGCGGGGATGAACCGCAAGGGGTTGCGGGTCTGAGAGTTCGCATTGACCGTTCCCCGCGTTCGCGGGGATGAACCGGCGCGTTTCTTGGGGTCAACACGCATATTGAGCCGTTCCCCGCGTTCGCGGGGATGAACCGTAACGAGCGAGTCTAGCGTCGAGCGTGACCACCCGTTCCCCGCGTTCGCGGGGATGAACCGAGCTGGATGGATGAAAACGGCAACGCCCAGCGCCGTTCCCCGCGTTCGCGGGGATGAACCGCCAGCCGTTCCATGAAGGCGCTCGCCAAGGAGCCGTTCCCCGCGTTCGCGGGGATGAACCGCTAACGGTACGAGGCTCGGAGTTGTCGAGGCGCCGTTCCCCGCGTTCGCGGGGATGAACCGTGGTGATCCACGCCCGTATCGATCAGCTGTACGCCGTTCCCCGCGTTCGCGGGGATGAACCGAGTTTCCGATGACTGCCGGGGTTGTTGTTGTTCCGTTCCCCGCGTTCGCGGGGATGAACCGCGCTTCGACGAGCTCTACACTCAGCTCGATACCCGTTCCCCGCACTCGCGGGGATGAACCGTGGGACGACTACATCGGCAAGCTCCAGGCCGTCCGTTCCCCGCATTCGCGGGAATAAGCTGTTGCTGCCATTCGAGGCCAACCTTGAGCTGATCAGTTCTCTACACCAGCAGGGGTAAGCCATTCCTGAACTAAATATGACCTAAGATATCTTGCCGACTTCAGTAATAATTGCACCACAGAGATGTAGCTAGGGTTATAATTTTTGCATAAAATATAACCCTAGAGTTATAATTTATTGGGCGAAAATCAATAAGGGGCCGGAGTGAAAAGCAGGGATCTCATCAAGGAGATGGAGGCCGACGGCTGGTATCTTGATCGTGTTAGTGGGAGCCATCACGTATTCAAGCATTCCACCAAACCCGGCAGCGTGCCCGTCCCTCATCCAAAAAAGGATTTACCCAAGGGGACTATCCACAGCATCAGGAAACTCGCTGGGCTCAAGTAGCTCAGCTGTGAAGGAGGTAGATCATGCAATATCCGATTGCCATCGAATGGGGCGACGAGAATACCGCTACCGGTATCGTGATTCCCGACATTCCCGGCGCCGTGACAGCGGGCGACACGACCGAACACGCCTATGAGATGGCGGTGGAGGTGGCCCATATCCAGTTGGAAGAACTGGCCAACGATAACAAGGATATTCCCATGCCTCGCAGCATCGCGGAGCATCGTAGGAATCCACAATTCGAAGGATACGGTTGGGGGATTATCGATATCGATATCACTCCCTATCTCGGCAAAACTGAAAAGGTGAACGTTACCTTGCCTGGCCACGTCATCCGCCAGATCGATAAATACGTGACCACCCACGGCATCAAAAGCCGCTCTGCGTTCATTGCCTCGGCGGCGTTGGAAAAGCTGACCCACGCGTAACGAATAGCCTGACTGAAAGAGGCAGGCGTATTGATGTGGTGACGCTGAAGCCGCAGGCCAAATGGAAAACCCGCTCTCGACCGAGAGCGGGTTTTTTCATGATGACGCAACGCGTTCACCCACCGGTCGTTTTGGACCTTCCCTTCAACTTGTAGACACGCTATCGTCGGTTTTGGTCAGTTCGCTAATTTTACTGAGCGAGCGTGGCTGTCATCCTGATCAAGGGAGAATGTTCTGGCCATGCCGACGCGATCTTCACGCCTACCGACCTATCACCGCTACGCCGGCAAGGCGCTGCCAAGCCAGTCGGAGGGCGCCTGCCATCTGCTTGCCTGGCACAGCCTGGACGTCGCGGCCGTCGGCTGGCACCTGTTGGCCCCCGAGCGACCCTTGACAAGGCAGCTGGCCGCGCAGCTGGGTATCGAGCCCGAACCGCTGCGGCGGCTGCTGGTGTTTCTGCTCTGCCTACATGACCTTGGCAAGTTCTCCCGGGCTTTCCAGGAAGTGCTGAAGCTCGCGCTCGATGGCATGGCTCTGCCGCAAGGTGAGTCTCATGGGTGCTACATAAGCCAATGCTTATTTAAGGGGGTGGAGAGCCATGTCGGTCAATAGTTTTTCCAGCCTGTCCATAGCCGCGCGGAGTCTATGGTCGAAAAGCGCTATCGAGGGACCGGGTCATAATCTTTTAGCGCATATGCTGGACGTGGCCGCGGTTGCAGAAACGCTTCTGGAACTTGAGCCTCAATCGACACTGGATTGGGCCGCGCACGCTTTTGGCTTGCCCTGTGAATCCTGTGCACGGTGGCTCGCCGCCTTTATTGGACTACACGACTTCGGTAAAGCGATACCCGGGTTCGCTGCTAAATGGCCTGTCGGGCGAGAGATCATTGAGCGTACAGGGCTCGTATTTTCTGAAAGAGCCTGCCGCCAAAGTAATCACTCACTAGCGACTGCCGCGCTACTTGTTCCCCCTCTGCAAAAGCGTTTGGAGGTCGAGCTTTCATGGCTTCGAGCGATAGTGCAGGCCATCAGCGCTCATCACGGTAAGCACTTTCTCATCAGCGAGAGGCAGTCAGGCAAGCCCAAAGGTGAGTCGCAGGGCTGGTTTGACGCGCGCGAATGCCTCTTGGCGGCTTACTGGAGCGTACTGTCGCCAAGTGGCGAGATACTTCCCCGAGAACTCGATATCGTGGCGGTAAACTGGCTCGCAGGCCTGACCAGTACTGCCGACTGGATAGCCTCTAATCCTGATTGGTTCCCCCTTGGCGAGCGCCACGAGCAATTGCAAACCTATTATATCGACGCAAAGCGGTTGGCGGCACTTGCGCTACATGACATTGGCTGGAAGAAAGCCAGAGCGCTACTCGAAGATCAGAATGGAACAGCCGAACTGCTCGGCAGGATTCGAGGCAGGCCCACGGCGCCCAGACCATTACAGATACAGGGCGATCAACTGCTACAAACCGCCAAGGGCCCAGCTCTGCTGTTGGTCGAGGCACCGATGGGAGAGGGCAAGACCGAGCTGGCATTTCTTGCCCATTTGCGTTTTGAGGCGGCCAATGGGCATCGGGGCCTCTACCTTGCTCTGCCGACGCAGGCTACCGGCAATGCGCTGTTTACACGTACCCAAAGGTTCCTGAAAAGTTTCCTGACCGAGCGCACCGATATCCAGCTGGTTCACGGTGGCGCTGCCATGAACGAGCAGGTGCGCCACTTACGCAACATATCGCACAGCAGCGAAGAAACGCTGTCAGCCTCGGCCTGGTTTTCGCAGCGGCGGCGTCCACTGCTATCACCTTACGGGGTGGGGACAGTCGATCAAGCGCTTCTGGCGACACTCAACGTCAAGCACCACTTCGTTCGTCTCTGGGGGCTGGGTAATCGTGTCGTGGTATTTGATGAGGTTCATGCCTACGACACTTACACCGGTAATTTGATTGTCTCGTTAGTGCGCTGGTTGAAAGCGATGAACTGCTCGGTCGTTCTGATGAGCGCCACATTGCCACGTAAAACCCGGGACCAGTTGGTTGAGGCGTGGGGGGCAGATTCAAAGTTGGTGCCCGAGTTTGATTACCCTCGGGTCATAATGATCGATGATCAAAAAACAAAGGGGGTACATTGTCCTGCACGTGACCTCAAGCCCATTGAGTTGAACGGGATTCACGAAAGCCTGGACGTAGTGGCTGAGAAGGCTATCGAGCTGATTGCAGACGGGGGCTGTGGCGCGATTGTCGTCAATACTGTGAACCGTGCCCAAGCGCTTTACCGAATGCTCAAAACCCTGCGCGATGACGCCGAGCAATCCCTGCACCTTCAGGATCTTGAGCTGGTTTTATTCCATGCACGCTTTCCGGCCGACCAGCGCGGCGAAATCGAGACTCAAGTGCTCGACCTGTTTGGAGAAAATGACGAACAACGACCCCGAGCAGCCTTAATGATCGCCACTCAGGTGGCAGAACAGTCTCTCGATATCAGCTTTGATTTCATGCTCAGTGATCTCGCGCCGGTTGATTTGATTTTGCAGCGCGCCGGGCGTCTGCATCGGCACCAACACGACCGTCCGCTTCAGCATGAAAAACCTCGGCTTTGGGTCGCTGGTCTGGAGCGCGATCGCCTGCCGTCGCTTGAAGACACGGCGTGGGGACATGTTTACGACCCTTACTGGCTGGGTCGAAGCTGGGCTTTCCTGCGTGATGAAACAACACTGCGCTTGCCTGTCGACATCGATCGTCTGGTTCAGGTGGTATACAGCGAAGCACAAATGCCGGCCGGTCTTCCCGAGACAATCAGCCACTTTATCGAGATAGAGGCCTATGGCGACCATCTCGGAGAGGAGGCAGGTAAACGACAGTTGGCTGCCAATGTCTCGATTGATATAGATGCAGAACCGCTGGAGGCGTATAGCAACCTGCCATACGGTGGCGACGATGAGCTGGGTTTGCGTAATCGAACCCGCTTGGGAGCGGACTCGGTAGCCGTGGTTCCAGTCGAGGTTACAGAGTGCGGCTGGAAAGTGGGGGACGTCATTATCGATCCACGGTGCGTGCCCGATGATGAGAGCGCGAAGGCACTCTATAAACGTCAGCTACGACTCGGCCGCAAGGCTGTGGTCAAGCACTGCCAGCACTCCGAATTACCTGTGGCTTTTGCCGAACATCCAATTCTGCGCCATCTCTACCCGCTGCCGCTCGAGAAAGGCGTAGGGCAACTTGGTGCCCAAGCGGTCTATCTGGATTCCGAGCTTGGACTTGTCTACGTGGATGGTGCCAGCGAATGAATTGTTCTCGACATCCCCGCCTGAGCGGGGAAATTGATCAGAGAATCAATTGGATAGAGTAGCTATACGGTTCATCCCCAAGGAGCTTGGGGAGTAAGGATGGTAAACCAATTGACGAGTATTTACCTGAAAAATCCCAACGACTTTATATTTTATACCGTTATTTTTAAATAGCTAAATATTGAGTATCTATACTTATGGATATGTTGTCCAAATGCTCTGGGTGCGGTAGTGTCGTCTAATCGGGCGTCGCTGGAGCGGGCAAGGCGTCTTCAACGGATGGGGTGGGGGGAGCGTGAATGTCAGCTAATTACTCATTGTTGGATGAGCCATGGTTGCCGGTACGACTCGCTAACGGGCAGGTGATGTCTCTCGGTTTACTCGATGTTTTTAAACGCAGTGCCGAGATCGTCGCACTGGCCGAAACATCGCCGCCGGGCCTAATAGCACAATACCGTTTGCTATTGGCGATCACGCACCGTGCGCTAACGCAAAAAGTTGGCAAATGGCGTAGCAAGGATCGGGCCGGTTGGTACCGGGAAGGGCTACCGCTTGATGCGGTGTGCGGCTATCTGGAATCGCTGCGTGAGCGTTTCTATCTATTCCACCCTAGCTCTCCTTTCATGCAGGTGGCGGCGCTTGACAACGCCGAGGCCACCCGCGACAAGGTCAAGCCGTGGACACAGATTTCTCTGGCCAGCGCCAATGGCAATACGCCTGTAGTGTTCGACCATACCTACGATATAGCGCCAGGTACGATTACTCCTGCCGAGGCTATCAATTCGCTGCTCGGGTTTTTGCAATTCACGCCTGGCGGCTTGGTTAAAACGCTGCGCGGTTCCGATAAGGCGGGCGCTCTGGCCAATACCGCCGCGATAATACCCATGGGAGCCAACCTGACGCAGACGATTGCGCTGTGTTTGCACCCGTTTTCGCAGGCAGAAGCGTCAACTGATCTACCGGCCTGGGAGCGCGAACCGCTGACAATTGAGCAACTCAGCGGTAACCCTGTTCATGCAAGCGGTCCAAATGACCGCTATACGCGACAGAGCCGCGCGGTTCTGCTGTTGCGTGAGGAAGATGGCAGCGTAAGCTGGCTTCGATTTGCCGCAGGCTATGCACTTGCCGATGATGATAACGCCCCGGACCCAATGGCAAGTTTTCGTTCCGGCAGTAATGGCCCCGTTCGTATCTCGTTTTACGAAGGGCGTGCCATGTGGCGCGATCTGCCGGCGATCCTGCCGGGGCCGCGACGGGAGAATGAAACAAGCCGACCGGCAGCCGTAATTAGCTTTGCGGCAGCGTTGCATGACATCGATAGTGTCGACCCGGTTTTTCAGCCAGTGCTGGTAGCGGGTATGGCAAGTGATCAGGCAAAGCTTCTTCGCTGGCGTCTGGAGCAATTCAGGCTGCCCGCCAATCTCCTGGTTGACCCCGAGAACGCGCAGTATCTTCAAACACTCGTGGCCGATGCCGAAAAGCTGTTTGTCGATCTTCGCTTTCTGGCAACTCGCCTTTTGACCCAGACGCTCCCTGACCCTGCAAGCGGTGACACCCGCAAACGAGCCCAGGCACTTGTCGCTGCAGGGCCGTTGGCGGCGACTTACTTCTCATGTGCCGAACGTGCGCTGCCTGAGGTTCTGTCACGACTCGGACAAGACGATTTCGATGGGGCCGACCAGCAGTGGCGTAAGGAGTTACGCCAAGGCGCGCTGGATGCTTGGCGACGCGTGATCGTAGGGCTGGGTACTACCCCACGCGCCTTGCGTGCCGAGGCGCAGCTCTATCCCCGCCTGCTTGCATTATTGAAGCAGATGGCGCCGTCGAATGAGAATAACGCTGCACAGGAGAGTAGCCAGCATGGCGAGCCATAATGAAGCCTTCATTACCTATTTGCAGGGTCTGGCATCCCAAAGCACCGGCGCCATGGCAGCACTGCGTCGTAGCCTGTCGTTCACCTTGGGTCAGGATGAGCACGTTTACCCTTGGGTGGAGCGTTTTGCAGGCGCCAAAAGCAGAGTCGATTCGCCGCGGCGATTGGCGTTATATGCAGTAGCGGGTTTGTTTGCACACTACCCACACCATGCCCACCGTAGTTTTGCTGCAGCCTTTGGAGAGTTATCCGAGCGACGCGGCAGCGCGACTATCGAAAAACGGTTTATTGCGCTAATGGAGGCCGGTGAACAAGGTCTTGTCACACATTTACGCCAGGCCCTGCACCTGCTCAAAGCCGAGGAGATCGGCTTCGATTACGTCACGCTGCTCGGTGATCTTTCTCTGCTTCTGGACCCCCAGGGCGATGAGCGCGCCTTGAATAAGGTGAAACAAGGCTGGGGGCGCGACTATTACCGCGCTGCGTTAAGCGAAGACGGGGGCAACAGCGATCCAGGGGCGTTCATCGATCATATCCAATCACTCGTATCAGAGCGTGATGGTTCATCCTCTGCCCGCGCTGAGCTTGCCGTTCTACGCCGAAGCCTGGCATTCGCTCCGGGCGGTTTTCCGGCTTCTTTTCCCATTGTCGAACCATTCATGGCGCCCGACTGGTCGCTTCGTGATACGCGGCGACAAGCACGCTATCTGGTCGCCGGTATTGCAGCGCTCAATCCGAAAATATCAGAGCGTCAGAGTCTGGCGACAGCCCTTGGCAAGATCGCCCTTGAAAGCAAAAGCGATGGTATTGAAAAGCGCTTTATCGCGCTGCTTGGCGCTGATGCTGACAACCTGGCGGATCATTTACGCCAGACGGTCAGCCTTATGGCATCCGCTGATATGCCTTTTAGCCTGATCAGACTATTGGACGATCTCTCGACCTGGCTCAATCCGTGGGTAGATCCGGCGTGGGTGGATCAGGTCCGCCAGCGCTGGGCCAGAGATTTCTATCAGTCTTCTCGAGTCAACAATCATTCAGACCCGCAGCAGCAATCTAATGAAGGAGCATAACAATGCGAGCGTTTATCGAGTTTCATCTGATCCAGAACTTTGCGCCCTCCAATCTCAATCGCGACGACACCGGCGCACCCAAGGACGCGATCTTTGGCGGCCATCGGCGTGCGCGGGTGAGCAGTCAATGCTTCAAGCGGGCCACGCGCTTGGCAGCAGCCGAGTATGATCTCATCGATGAAGCCCATCGAGGCATTCGTACCAAGCGGCTCAAGCGATTGCTGGTGGAGCGTCTACCCGACCGCGATCCGGAAGAAGCGGCGGGCAAGATCGAGAGCGCGCTGGCCGCGGCGGGTCTGAGCTTTTCCAAAAAGGACAGTGACAAGACCGAATACCTGCTGTTTCTCGGTGAAAATGAAATCGCCGGCTTTGCCGAGCTGGTCGACCAGCACTGGGACGAACTCACCAACGTCGACGCGGCGGCCAACAAGAAGCAACGCAAGGCCGCCGCGGCGCCGGAAGTGACCAAAAAAGCCAAGGCGCTGCTCGACGGCGGCAAGGCGGTGGACATTGCCCTGTTCGGACGTATGCTCGCCGATCTGCCGGCCGTGAATCAGGACGCAGCGTGCCAAGTGGCACATGCGATCAGCACTCACCGGGTCGAACGTGAGTTCGACTACTACACGGCAGTCGATGATCGCGGTCTGGAAGATGATACCGGTGCCGATATGATCGGCCAGATCGAGTTCAACTCGGCCACCTTCTACCGCTACGCAGTACTCGATATCAATAAGCTGGTCGACAACTTACAAGGGGATCGTGAGCTTGCCCTGTCGGCCGTCGAAGCGTTCGTGACCGCAACGGTTCGAGCGATACCAACGGGTAAACAGAATACTTTTGCAGCACATAATGCGCCGGATTTCATTGGTATCAGTATTCGCCACGTAGCACCCATGAACTTGGCCAATGCCTTTGAAAAGCCCGTCAATGCGCGCATGGATGAATCGTTGACCGAGCAGTCGGTGACTCGCCTGGCTGATGCAGATCAGCGCCTGTCCACCGTATATGGAGATGATCAGGATGAGTGGCTTTATCTTGATTTGACGTCCAAATGGCCAGAAAACAAGGGTGAGCAGCAGCCCAATCTTAAAACGCTGGCTTCCCGTGTCCGTGATGTCGCCTCTAGATTGCTGGAGGGGTAATCATGGCAACATTATTGTTTCGTCTGGCGGGCCCGATGCAGTCCTGGGGCACCCAAAGCCGTTTCGATGAGCGGGATACGCAGCTTGAACCCTCGAAATCCGGGGTGCTCGGGCTGGTATGTGCGGCTTTGGGGCGGGATCGAGCAGAAACCATCGATGATCTTGCCGAGCTGCGTATGGGGGTGCGGGTTGATCGGGAAGGTATTCCGATGCGTGATTATCATACGGCAACGGGGGTCGTAGTCGCTTCAACGGGCAAACCGGATACTGGCCGAACCGTGGTAAGTACGCGTTATTACCTGGCGGACGCTGTTTTTCTGGTGGGGCTGGAAGGTAGTGCCGAGTTGCTGAATGGTATCCATGGCGCTTTACGGGCTCCTCACTGGCCGCTTTGCCTGGGGCGTAAGAGCTTCGTCCCCTCCCAGCCGATTTATCTGCCTGATGGTCTTGTGCAGACTGACCTCATGACGGCATTAAAAACCTTTCCACCGCTTTCTTCCGACGTGCATGAGAGTGAGTGGGGCGATCAATCCTGCCGGTTTGTCGTGGAAGATAGTGCCGAAGGTGCCGTTCGCTTCGATGAGCCGGTGGCCCCCTTCGCCGAGCGCCGCTTTGGCCCTCGATTCGTCAAGACGTTGCAACTGACGCCAGGGGGTAGTGATGCATCTCACTCGACTCACGCTTGATCGGCGTAATGCGAGCGTCAGGCGGGATCTGGCCGATGCGTATGAGATGCATCGATCGATGGTACGAGCCTTCGTAAGTAACCCCGAGGAAAAGCCACCACGCTTTTTATGGCGATTGGAACCCGATTCGGGGCGACGGGACCCCATCATTGTCGTTCAGTCGCTTGTTCAGCCTGACTGGTCAGGCTTCGAGATGGCCGGCTATCTGAAAGCACAGGTAGAGTCTAAAAATGTCGATATTGATCAAATCCTGACAGCGAAAGGGAAGTATCGATTCAGGTTGTTTGCCAATCCCACGGTAACGCAAGCTGGAAAAAGGGTCGGGCTCGCCAGTGAAGAGCTGCAGTATCAGTGGCTGGAGCGGCAGGCCGTAAGGGCGGGCTTTAACGTAGAGACAGCGCTGGTGATGGCCACGGAAACTCTCGATGTTCGGCAAGGCAATATTCGCTTACGTCAGGCTTGGTTCGAAGGTGTTCTAACCGCGATTGACCCAACCCTGTTAAAAAATGCGATCGAACAAGGAATTGGGCCTGGCAAGGCTTTCGGACTCGGTTTGCTAAGCATTTCTCCACGATGATGAATATGCCATGAGCTTCATCCCCCTCAAGCCCATTCCCCTCAAGGACCGCATGTCGATGATCTTCGTCGGCATGGGCCAGATCGACGTACGCGACGGGGCGTTCGTCGTGGTCGATGAGGTCAACGGCGAGCGCATGCATATTCCGGTAGGGTCGGTGGCCTGTCTGTTGCTCGAACCGGGCACGCGAGTCTCGCATGCCGCGGTCAAGCTGGCCTCAGTGGTGGGTACGCTGTTGATCTGGGTGGGCGATGCCGGGGTGCGGCTCTACAGCGCCGGGCAACCGGGCGGGGCGCGCTCGGACAAGCTGCTCTACCAGGCCCAGCTGGCGCTGGACGAAAGCTTGCGCCTGAAAGTCGTGCGCAAGATGTTCGAGCTGCGCTTTGGTGAGGAGCCGCCTTCCCGGCGCAGCGTCGAGCAATTGCGTGGTATCGAAGGCGCGCGGGTGCGCAAGACCTACCAGGTACTCGCCAAGCAGTACGGCCTGAAATGGCAGGGGCGGCGCTATGATCCGAAGCAGTGGGACGCCTCGGACGTGGCCAACCAGTGTCTCTCGGCCGCCACCGCCTGCCTCTACGGGATCACCGAAGCCGCGATTCTGGCGGCGGGTTACGCCCCGGCCATCGGCTTTCTGCACACCGGTAAGCCGCTGAGCTTCGTCTACGACATCGCCGATATCGTCAAATTCGAAACCGTGGTCCCGGCAGCGTTTCGCATCGCCGCGAAAAACCCGCCGATGCCGGAGCGCGAGGTGCGCATTGCCTGCCGCGACGCCTTCAAGCAGACCCGGCTGCTCCAGCGCATCATCCCCATGATCGAAGAAGTGCTGGCGGCAGGCGAGATCGAACCGCCACCACCCCCGGCCGATGCCGTGCCGCCGGCCATCCCCGAGCCAGCATCGATAGGCGATAGCGGCCACAGGAGTCATTAACATGGCCATGCTCGTCGTCGTCACCGAAGCTGTACCGCCGCGCTTGCGTGGGCGGCTCGCCGTCTGGCTACTGGAGATTCGCGCCGGTGTCTATGTGGGAGACGTCAGTAAGCGTATCCGCGAAATGATCTGGGAGCAGATCGAGGTATTGGCCGAGGAGGGCGGCAACGTCGCCATGGCCTGGGCCAGCAATCACGAATCCGGCTTCGAGTTCCAGACCTTCGGCGACAACCGCCGCGTGCCTATCGACCATGACGGATTACGCTTGGTGCGTTTTTTGCCGCCCATGGATAAGTAGCTGTTTTTGATGCTCTTTAATAATATAGAGCTGTTCAAAAAATGATCATAATCGCCGGTGGATTTTACGCTGGCGATTTTTCTTTTTGAAAACAAGTGACTACAATTAGTCCGTTCCCCGCAGGCGCGGGGATGAACCGTTTTCGATCTCAATCTGGCCGGCATCATCGAGCCGTTCCCCGCAGGCGCGGGGATGAACCAGGGTGGCAGGCAGTGCCGATTAAGGCAGATAGCCGTTCCCCGCAGGCGCGGGGATGAACCGCATGAAAAAGTCATTCGAGTAAAACGCATAGACCGTTCCCCGCAGGCGCGGGGATGAACCGGTGAGCGCGCCACGCTTGCGGCGGTGCAGCTTCCGTTCCCCGCAGGCGCGGGGATGAACCGCATCAAGCGCATTTGCCAGCACGTTGCCCGCACCGTTCCCCGCAGGCGCGGGGATGAACCGTCAACTATCGCTCGAAAGCCCTGATGGTGAGTCCGTTCCCCGCAGGCGCGGGGATGAACCGTTTATTATGATCCGATGTATCGGAAAAAACTTCCGTTCCCCGCAGGCGCGGGGATGAACCGGCCCACCTAACCTCAACTTCTCTTCCAGCGATCCGTTCCCCGCAGGCGCGGGGATGAACCGATGTTGCTGCCGGTGCTGTTGCGCCGGTTTCTCCGTTCCCCGCAGGCGCGGGGATGAACCGTACGCGCTAGCCAGCGCTATCGGGCTGCTGTCCCGTTCCCCGCAGGCGCGGGGATGAACCGGCCCTGTTCGTATTCCGCAGCGATGACGTGCTCCGTTCCCCGCAGGCGCGGGGATGAACCGCTCAAGCTTAGGCTTGCCGTTAGTGAACGTCACCGTTCCCCGCAGGCGCGGGGATGAACCGTGGGTTCGTAGAAGCCCCGATTCAGCGTAGGGCCGTTCCCCGCAGGCGCGGGGATGAACCGGTGGGCGGAGGTGCTGTCTGCGGGTCCTGCCCCCGTTCCCCGCAGGCGCGGGGATGAACCGAAGTACCCCGTGGAATGTTCGGATGGAGGTCGCCGTTCCCCGCAGGCGCGGGGATGAACCGGTGCGGTTGACTGCCCTGGGTGTACCTGCCTGCCGTTCCCCGCAGGCGCGGGGATGAACCGCATCCTATTTCGGGTCGCGCGCTGGGCTGGCGCCGTTCCCCGCAGGCGCGGGGATGAACCGCAAGCGCTCAACGGTGTGCTCGTGCTGACCGTCCGTTCCCCGCAGGCGCGGGGATGAACCGGGCGAATGAGCGCGGCACTACAACTGAACACACCGTTCCCCGCAGGCGCGGGGATGAACCGTCAACGCCTGGGTAATCCTTTAGAGATTGCAGCCGTTCCCCGCAGGCGCGGGGATGAACCGACCAATCTCTTTCATCGTCAGGCAGCCCATGACCGTTCCCCGCAGGCGCGGGGATGAACCGGAATCATTACTGGGCCTTGATTCAACAGCTTGCCGTTCCCCGCAGGCGCGGGGATGAACCGGATTCGCCTCGCAACGGCGGCGGCACCAAGGACCGTTCCCCGCAGGCGCGGGGATGAACCGCAGGCAGTGGACGCGATGAGCAATCGGCTTGACCGTTCCCCGCAGGCGCGGGGATGAACCGTCGCTGTAGAATCCATAAATGATCCCGCTCGCCCGTTCCCCGCAGGCGCGGGGATGAACCGCGACGCGATGAGCGCGAGCTTCGAGGGCGTTGCCGTTCCCCGCAGGCGCGGGGATGAACCGTATGTGGATACGCCTGAGCGGTTAAGCATCAACCGTTCCCCGCAGGCGCGGGGATGAACCGATCGCCCCGATAATGGATAAAGGCGGGCAGACCCGTTCCCCGCAGGCGCGGGGATGAACCGAGCTGTCAGCAGCATAACCAGAAAAATCTGACCCGTTCCCCGCAGGCGCGGGGATGAACCGCCAGAGCCGCCCGCGGAGCCACCAGAGGAACCCCGTTCCCCGCAGGCGCGGGGATGAACCGCCCGGCGACATGATCGTAGTCGGCGCTCGACCCCGTTCCCCGCAGGCGCGGGGATGAACCGCAGGCGTTCACGGACGGCGCCGGCAGTGAGCTCCGTTCCCCGCAGGCGCGGGGATGAACCGAAATCGATCATATTGATGGCGATGGCTTGAATCCGTTCCCCGCAGGCGCGGGGATGAACCGCCGAGCTTCATGCGGCCCTTGCTCAGGGCGCCCCGTTCCCCGCAGGCGCGGGGATGAACCGTCTTGATCGTTTAAATCTCCGTGAAATCTGCTCCGTTCCCCGCAGGCGCGGGGATGAACCGAAAATGACGATCTATGTGGGTGTTCGCCCGCCCCGTTCCCCGCAGGCGCGGGGATGAACCGCCCTTGATGGGTTCCCAGTATTTGATGATCAACCGTTCCCCGCAGGCGCGGGGATGAACCGGAAATGCGCTTTGAAGCGGTTGCCGTGACTGGCCGTTCCCCGCAGGCGCGGGGATGAACCGACCTTCGAGAAAGTGCTCCACCGATGAACCGACCGTTCCCCGCAGGCGCGGGGATGAACCGTCGTGCGGCGCGCCTCCGTATTACCTCAAAAGCCGTTTCCCGCAGGCGCGGGGATGAACCGCGTGGAGCCAGTCACGGCTCGCAACGGGTATACCGTTCCCCGCAGGCGCGGGGATGAACCGGGCGCCTGTCAGTGACGATGACTCTTCACGCGCCGTTCCCCGCAGGCGCGGGGATGAACCGGCCACGTTCAACAACATCGAGCACCTGGGGCTCCGTTCCCCGCAGGCGCGGGGATGAACCGGCCGGGCAATTCGAGAATCAACGCAACGTTGCCCGTTCCCCGCAGGCGCGGGGATGAACCGTAGAACAACAACTCGTTTCCGCGATAGATCATCCGTTCCCCGCAGGCGCGGGGATGAACCGATGGTTTCGTAGTCGAGCGGCTCGATCACCGCCCGTTCCCCGCAGGCGCGGGGATGAATCGTCATGAAGCAGATCTCCTCACAGGCCGGCACCCCCATTCCCCGCAAGCACTAGGATGAACCGTAGAGCGTGTGCGCGTGGTCGCTCATGTAATTCAATCGGTCGGGCAGAGGGCGAAGGTTCTTGCAATGAAAGGCGGTGGCTTGAATAAAACCCACTTGTTCCTGGTTCGAGGGCCTTTGATACCTGGCACGGGCTGCTCGCGCCAGGTATAAAGCCAATCGCTCAAAGCGTGAGATTACCCTTGCGCACGTCCAGCTGATTCAAACGCTGCGCCAGGAGCCCGGGAAAGCGTTTGTACCAGGTCTGGTTGAGCGGAGACGGGTGGGGCAGCGGGTGGAGGGTGAAGGTGCGCGATTGGCCTCGACCATCTTCGAGGGTAACGTCGAGGCTTTGCTCGAAGCGCGCCTCGCTTTTCCAGAACGCCTCCAGACGGTCGCGCTCCTCTTTCGGGCGGTCGATGCCGAACCACAAAAAGGCCTCGCGGCCGAGAGTGATCAGGTCACGGCCTTCGAAGCGCGAGATCAACACTTCGTTCATCAGCTCACGGAAGTGGCGTTTCACCTTCATCGACCACGCCTTGTTGCCAACCGGCTTGTAGGGCACGGTGTTGATCCAGAAAAAGTGCTCGCCTACGGCTTTGGAGGCCTCGAAATCCGGCAGCTCGTCGCCGTAAAGGTGTTGATAGAGCGCCTTTCTTACCAGCTGGCCGCCGGCGCCGATGAAGGGCTCCTGGAAGCGGACTTCTTCCCGGCCCGGATCGCGGCCGAAAAAGCCAATGCGCAGGTTCTTTTTGCCCAGGCCGATGATGGGCTCGAGCGGGTCGCGCTCGAAGCGCTCGTAGACCTCGAGATCGATACCGTCGATCTCGGCGGCAAGCGCTCTAAAGCGCTCGCGCTGTTTGGCGGTCAGCGGCATCCTTGCCTCCTTTCAAACGGCGTTCGGGATCAGTTCAGAACCAAATCAGACGAACCACTCCTGGGCGGTGCGCCAGACGCACATGCCCACGAAGTAGATCGAGGCCACCGCCAGGCCCAACAGCGCCCAGCCGGCGTGTACGGGGCTTGTGAGAATCAGTGAGGTGGCGCACACGCACCACATTAGCGTGATGGCGATGTTGAACGGCATGAAGCGGCGCACTCGAAAGGGGTGGAGGAACTTCATTTTGGTGACGGTGAGAATGGCCAGGAAGATGATGGCCGCAAAGGTGAACCAGGGCGGGAAATCGAGGATGAAGAAGTAAGCCGCCGCGATATTCCACGCCGCCGGGAAGCCGACGAAGTAGTTGTCCTGGCTTTTCATATCGACGTTGCAAAAGCAGAACATCGATGACAGCAAGATGGTGAACACCGCCAAAAGCTCGAAGCCCGCCGGTAACTGGACGAAGTAGTAGATGAACAGCGCCGGGATGAACGCCCAGGTCAGGTAGTCGATGACCATGTCGAGCGTGGAGCCGTCGAAGTGAGGCAGGATGGTTTTGACCTCGTACTTGCGCGCCAGGGTGCCGTCGAAGCCGTCGATCATCATCGCCGCGCCCAGCCACAACAGGCAGGCCACCGGGTTATCGTCGATCAGGGCCAAAAGCGCCATGGTACCCAGCAGCACACCGCTGGCAGTGAGCACGTGCACACTCCAGGCCTTGTATCGTGAAGCGTGAGACGGTGGGTGTGAAGAGAGCGGTTGAGCCACGATAACCCCATTGGGAACGCCGGGTTCCCTTGCTGTATTGGTGTATAGACAAGCGTGCGAGACGCTACACTACTATAACAGGCCACGTGGCGTAAGCAGTCAGCCAGGCTCCTTTCAGCATGGCCGCTCCCGCACAAATCCGCTAGCCGAGCGTGCGCGCTTTCGCTGGACCGTGCCCCACTGCTCCCCCTGGCCCCTCCGACAAGGCCTGCCTCTCACTGTTTGAATGTTTTAGATCGAGCCACGCATGCGCCAGCCAGCGCCCGGCGCGAAGAATCGCGTCGTCGGTCGCGCCGGCGTACCCCAGCACCAGCCCGGCGCGCATGGGGGCCTTCAGGTAATAGCGCGAAAGCGGTGACAGCGTCACGCCGACCAGGCGCGCCTTTGCCATCAGCGCCTCTTCCTCGGCAGCCGATTCGAGCTCGGCGACCAGGTGCATGCCCGCGTGGCCCGACGAGAGCACAAGCCCTTCGGCCACCGCCGGGGCCAGCGCCCGGCGCAGGCAGGCCTGGCGCTGGCGGTAGCTTATGCGCATGCGCGCGATATGGCGGGAAAAATCTCCGCGCTGGATGAACTCCGCCAGCGCCGCCTGAATGGGGTAATGGCCTTCGCGATGTAGCCGGGCCTGGGCCAAGCGGAAAGAGGGCGCCAGCGCCTCGGGCAGTACGATATAGCCCAGTCTCAGCGCCGGATAAAGCACCTTGCTGAAAGTGCCGATATAGATCACCCGCGCCTGATCACCGGGGCCTGCCGCCAGCCCTTGCAGCGACGGCGCCGGCGGGATGTCGTAGCGAAACTCGCTGTCGTAGTCGTCCTCGATCACCCAGGCACCGTGCGCCGCCGCCTGCTCCAAAAGCGCCAGTCGTCTGGGCACCGGCATGGTGACACCGCTTGGGTACTGGTGCGACGGCGTGACGTAGATCAGCGTCGGTGAGGCGCTCCCCGCCGGGCGGCGTGCCGGGTCGATGCCCTCGTCATCCACGGGCACGGGTACCACGTCGAGCCCGGCGGCCAGAAAGCTGGTCTGGGCGCCGCCGTAGCCTGGCTCCTCCATCCATACGCTGTCACCACGATCGGTCAGAAGCTGTGCGACCAGCTCGAAGGCCTGCTGCGCGCCCTGGGTGATCACGATCTGCTCCGGGCGGCAGCGCACTGCCCGTGAAAGCGTGAGGTAATCGCACAGCGCTTCTCGTAGCGCCAACAGCCCGCCCTGCGTCTGGTAGGCGAGCCACTGCTGCTCGGCCTGGCGGTAGTGGCGGCGCAGCAGGCGTTGCCACTGGGCATGGGGAAAGAGATCCAGCCCCGGAACGCCGGGGGCGAAGGCCAGGTGGCGCTCGCTCAGCGTGCCGCAACGCTCCAACAGCGCCTCGCCGCGGGTGGAAACGTGACCCGGCGCCGCCCGCGGCGCGGCGGGCAGTGCAGCGAAGGGAGAAAGGTCGGCAACGAAGAGCCCGGCGCCTTGTTTCGATTCCACCAGCCCTTCGGCGATCAGCCGCTCGGTGGCGGCCAGCACCGTGTTACGCCCAAGCGAGAGCCCACGCGCCAAACGCCGTGACGAGGGCAGCCGGCTGCCAGCGGAAAGCTCCCCGCGCTGAATCCAGTCGCGAAGCAGCTGATAAAGCTGACGGGCCAGCGGGGTCTTGGTACGCGGAAGCAGGCGAAGCGCCAGGGCGTCGATGATCCCGTCCGTCGAAGTTGCGCGTTGGGTCACTGGTTCCCTCGTAACGGCTGAAAGTGGCTCTTATGCGGGAGCCACTATAGCGCGAGACTGAGGGGCCCGATACGGGATCAAAACGCGTTAAATGGAGCCCGCGATGCACACCAGAGCCGCCGTACTCAACGACCTGCCCACCCTGACGGACCTGCTGGACGGCTACCGCCAGTTCTATGGCCAGAATAGCGATGTAGCCGCCGCGCGCCATTTTCTCGAGCAGCGCTTCGGGCTGGGGGATTCGTTTATTCTGGTCAGCGAAGACGACAAGGGCGACATGACCGGTTTCGTGCAGCTCTATCCCGGGCTCTCCACCGTGGGGCTCAACAGCCGCTGGACGCTCAATGACCTGTTCGTGGCGCCCGACGCGCGAGGCCTGGGCGCCGGGCGCGCGCTGATGAACGCGGCAAGTGCGCTGGCCCGCGAGCACGGCGTACCACGGCTGGTGTTGATGACCCAGGTCGAGAACAGCGCCGCCCAGCGGCTTTATGAGTCATTGGGGTGGCAGCGTAACACCGCGTTTTATAGCTATTTGTTGGATGTGAAATAGCGGGATGTCGCATAGCCGGATATCACATGACCGTATATCGCACAAAGGAGCAACCTGATGTCTTCTACCCCTTCCGCGGTTCTCGCGTTTCCACCGGCAGCGCCGGATGTCATGGCGCACGCGATGTACGACAAACTTTGCCACCACACCGATGCCTGGGATTTGGCCCAGGACCTGGCCGCCGGTGTGGAAGCGATCGTGGTGATCGACACGCGAAGCCAGGCGCACTACCGGGCGGGCCATATACCCGGCGCGGTGAGCTTGCCGCACCGTGAGATGACGCCCGAGCGGCTCGCGACCCTCGACCCCGAAAAGGTGTACGTCACCTACTGCGACGGCATCGGCTGCAACGGCTCGACCAAAGGGGCGTGGAAACTGGCGAGCGCCGGTTTCCAGGTGAAGGAGCTGCTGGGCGGGCTGGATTTCTGGCGCCGGGACGAACACCCGGTGCAGACAGGAGACGAGCGCGGTACGCTTGCCAGCGAGGCGCTGGCGCCCTGCGGCTGCTAGGCCGTCGCTTCAGTCAATACGCATCAAACCCGGCATCGCGCCGGGTTTGATCGTATGGCCAAATCAAGCCTCGCTTAACTTGCGCGCGCGGTGCAGATTTTCAATGGTGTTCAGGCAGGCGCTGGCGGCTTCGCGGCCCTTGGCGACGAAGTGCTCGAAATAGAAGTCGTGGTGGGTCGTGTGCTCATGGAAGTGGTGCGGGGTGAGCACCACCGACAGGATCGGCACGCCGGTGTCGAGCTGGACGCGCATCATCCCGTCGATCACCGCGTGGGCGACGAAGTCGTGGCGGTAGATGCCGCCGTCGACCACAAAACCGGCCCCGACGATGGCGCCAAAGCGGCCGCTTTCCGCCAGCACTTTGGCCTGCAGCGGAATCTCGTAGGCGCCGGAGACGGTGAATACCTCGACCTGATCGGCACTCATGCCGTTTTTCTCGACTTCCTCGATGAAGGAGGTGTAGGCCTGATTGACGATATCGCCGTGCCAGTGCCCCTGAATGAAGGCGATACGCTGGGCGGTAGTATGAGAGGAAAGCTCTAACGGAAAGGTCTGATTCATGGTGGTTCTCGCTTTAAAGGATACCAGAATCAGGGCATGCGGCATGGCACCGAACGCACCCGGCAAGCGGGGGCGCGAGAGCAGCCGTTCTCTTTCATCCGGACTATCACCGTCGGCTTCGGAATCGCACCGAATCTGCTGACCTCCAGCGTGCTGGAGCGCTCGCGGGCTCGTGCCGTCAAAGGCCATCACCGCCGGTGGGGACTTTCACCCCGCCCTGAGAGCGTGCTAAACGCGGCCCCAGTGTACGTCGAATGGCCTGGCGCCGCTACATTGGCTGTTTATCTCAGGCCGGTGCGCACACATCGACCCATTCAGCGCCTACCAGCTCGGCCAAACGCGACGGGGCAATGCGAACGGCGCTGGTGGGCGAGCCCGCTGCCGGCAGCACTTCGTCGAAACGCTTGAGGGATTCATCGCAGTAAACGGGCAGATCAGTGGCCAGGCCAAAGGGGCAGACGCCGCCTACCGGGTGGCTGGTCAGCTCCATCACCGTCGCCTCGTCGAGCATTTTTGCCTTGGCGTCGAAGCGCTCGCGGATTTTGGCGTTATCCAGGCGCACGTCGCCCGCCGCCACCACCAGAAAGGGCTGCTCGCCCACTTTCAGTGCCAGCGTCTTGGCGATCTGACCAGGCTCGACGCCGTGGGCCTTCGCGGCAAGCTCAACGGTGGCGGTGCTTTCGTCGAGTTCGATGATCGTCAGGTCCGGGGCGTGCTCGGCCAGAAACCCGCGCGCGGTATCAATGCTCATGAAACGGCTCCTTGTTTTGAACCGTTTCAGATTAACGCGCTTTTCTGATCTCAGCCAATCCAGGCGGGTGTGACGATTCTTGACGGCTCGCGCTGCATGATCACCTCGCCCTTGCGTACCGAGAGCAACACATCCCCCTGGTTGCGCAGCACGCTGTAGTCGTCCTCACCGTCGAGCAGGTTGAAGCTTGCGGGCTTGTCCACTTCGATGCCGTAGCGATCTTCGATATTGAGCGTGCGCGCGCTGTTGTCGGTCACCAGCGAAAGCGCCTTGCTGAAATCCTTGTAGCCCATCATCTGGCAGATGTGCAGGCCGAAATCGAGGGTGCGCAGAAGCTTGCCGTTACCCAGCGAGTACCAGGGATCGAAGATCGAGTCCTCGGCGAAGCAGACGTTGATGCCCGCCGCGTCGAGCTCCTTGACCCGGGTCACGCCGCGGCGCTTGGGGTAGGTGTCGAAGCGCCCCTGCAGATGAATGCTTTCGGTGGGGCAGGCGATGAAGTTGATGTTCGACTGCTTGAGCAGTCGAAAAAGCTTGGAGCAGTAGGCGTTGTCGTAGGAGTGCATCGCCACGGTGTGGCTGGCGGTGACGCGCGAGCCCAGATCGTTGAACAGCGCCTCGCAGGCCAGCACTTCGAGAAAGCGCGAATTGGGGTCGTCGATCTCGTCGCAGTGCACGTCGACCAGCCGGTCGTACTTCATGGCAAGCTCGATCACCCGCTTCATCGAGGCCACCCCTAGCTCCCGGGTGTACTCGAAGTGGGGAATGCCGCCCACCGCGTCGGCGCCGATCTCCAGCGCCTCTTCCATCAGCTTGTCGCCGTTTGGAAAAGAGAGCAGGCCGTCCTGGGGAAAGGCGACCACCTGGATATCGATCTTGTCCCTGAACTCGTCGCGCAGCGCGCACAGCGTTTTGAGGCCGACCAGGCTCGGGTCACTGGTGTCGGCGTGGGTACGCACGAACTGCACACCGTTACCGATCAGCAGGTTAAGCGTCTTGATGACGCGCTCGCGGATATCGGCCTCAGAAAGCATCGGCTTGCGCTCTCCCCAGCGCTCGATGCCCTCGAACAGCGTGCCGCTTTCGTTCCAGGCCGGTTCACCGGCGGTCAGTGCGGCGTCCAGGTGGATGTGCGGCTCGATGAACGGCGCGCAGGCAAGCTTGCCGCCGGCATCGAGCTGATCGGCCGAGGCCTCGATGGGAGCGCTCTGCGCCTCGATGGCGGTGAAGACGCCGTTGTCGATTTTAATCTCGAAGAGTTCGGCGCGCTGGCGCAGGCGGGCGTTGACGATATGCATTCAGTGGCTCACAGAGTGTTCGGTAGAAGATGAAAGGCGATTGACCGGTGCCGGCTGACCCACGTGCAGCAGCAGGGCATAGCTTAGCGCGGCCATCAGCACGCCGACCAGCGGCGGCAACAGCGGCGAGAAGTAGGCCGCCGCGGCGCCAATGGCGTAGGCGGTGAGGCCCCGGCGATCGAAAGCGGGCAGGTTGGCATCGATCAGGGCCGGGTAGCGGCCCCGATGCTTGAGCCAGAAGTCCGCCATGATCACTCCACCCATTGGCGGAATGAAGGTGCCGAGCAGCACCAGAAATGGAATCAGATAATTGTACATGCCGCCGACGGCCAGCACGGTGCCAATCGCCGCCCCTGCCACGGTCACCGTGCGTCGCCGGTCGGTGCGGACCAGGTTACACCCGGCCACGGCGAAGTTGTAGATGGTGTTGTCCTGAGTGGTCCAGATATTGAGAAACAGCATCAGCACCGCAATCGATACGAACCCCTGGGCGATCAGCACGTCGACGATGTCCGCCTGCTGGTAAATCATCGCGCCAAGCGCCCCGGTCAGCACCATCAGCCCGTTACCGACCAGAAAGGCCAGCAGCGTGGCGATGACCGCCACGCGCGGGCTTTTGGCGAAGCGGCTCCAGTTGGTTGCCTGGGTGCCGCCGCTGATGAAGGTGCCGATGATGACCGTGACCGCCGCGGCCACGTTCATGCTCTCGCTCGGCGTTTGGCGGGCAAGACCGGCAAAGCCGCCCACGTCGACCAGCCCGGCGGCCAGGCTCAGCAGAATGAAAACCATCATGGCCGGCACAGCAACGCGCGATAGCCAGTCCATGCCGCGGTAGCCGATCATCGCGGTGATGCAGAAACCGAACCCAAAAAGCACCATAAGAGGGATTTCCATCCATTCTTGCATCCCGGTGGTGCGTACCAGCACGACGGCGATGGTGGCCGTGCCCCAGGCGTACCAGCCGATCTGCGTAAAACCGAGAATGAAATCCGACAGCTTGCTGCCCTTCTCACCGAAGCAGAATCGGCCCATGAGCACGGCGTTGAGCCCGCTCTTGCAGGCAATGTAGCCCAGTGCGGCGGCGTAGGCGCCGAGCAGCAGATTGCCCAGCAGCACGACCCACAAAAGTTGGCCAATGGGAAAGGCCTGACCAAGCGAGCCGCCGGCCCACATGGTGGCGGTGAAAAAGGTGAACCCCAGTAACACGACGGACGTAGAGAGAAGCCCCTTACGGGCGCTGGCGGGCACCTCGCGCAGGGGGTAGTCGGATGTTTGCATGCTCAAGACCTCGTGACGGCGCATCGCGCGCGTTGCGGTAAACCTTGAATGAAGCAATAAACAGGCCAGTTGAGCGTTTTCTAATGAGCTGCGAGGTGGTTGGCTTCGGTCGCGTTGGGCGGGGCAAAAAAACGCCCCCTTGCAGGGAGGGGGCGGGGGGCGTTCAAGGTTATATGGCTTAAAGGATCGAGACTCAGGACGCCGGCGCGGTGCCCAGCGCGCTCACCACTTCGTCGATCTGAAGCGACAGACTCTGCAGGCCGCCGCCGGAAAGATACCAAAGCGCCGGCGAGAGCACGGCGACCTCGGCATTGGCGGCGCCGGCCTCTTCGAGCTGCTGGCGCAGTTCGTCGGCATCGAGCGGCTGCTGGCCGATGGCGGCGCTGCGGTCGATGATCAGCAGGCGCTCCGGGTCGATCTCGGCGATCGCTTCTGGCGAGAGCCGCGTGAAGCTGCGCTCACCGAAGGTTTCGGCCTCGACGCCGTCCGGCATCGCCTGCTTCTCGACGCCCAGCAGCTCGTGAATCACCGGATGCTCGTTGAGCGAGTAGTTACCGTCATTATGAGTCACGACCAGCGTGCGCGGGGCATCGGCAAGCGCTTCACGCTGGGTCTCGATCTCATTGTGCAGCGTTTCGAGGGCATCTTCGGCCTCGCTCTCAAGGCCCGCGTGTTCGGCTAGGGTGCGCACGTTGTCATCGAAGGCGGCGAGGTAGTCGTCGCCGGTCAGGCCCGCGTCGAACAGCGGCGCGATCGCCTCTAACGCCTCCTTGTGCTCGCCCTGACGGCCGGTATAGACGATCAGCGTCGGCTCGCTCTCGGCCAGCGCGTCGAGATCCGGCGTTTTCAAACCGCCGATATCGGTGTAGTCGCCCTCTTCCAGGCTCGACAGGTAGCCGGGCATGGTCTGTTTGGGATAGCCGACCACCTGATCGCTGGCGCCCAGCGCGATCAGCGTGTCCAGGCTGCCCAGATCGAACAGCGCGAAGCGCTCCTCGGCGTGGGCGCCAGCGCTGACGGCGGCGGCCAGAAGCGAGGAAGTGGCGAGCGCTGATTTCATGGCGATTTTCTTCATGACATTCCCTTTTTTGAGAAGATGTTTTATATGAGATTTATTATCATATTAGCAATGGTTAGGCATTGTCACTTTTTTTCAGAACGGAGGCTTTTAAAACAAACGCTTTCAACACGTAAGCGTTCAATACAGAAGCTTTCGATACGAACGCTTTCAAAAGAGGTAGCCGTGATCGCCAGATAAATTGAAATGTTATATTATATTTATTTAAGGCCGTGCCCGCACTCCTTGCGGTCACAACCACAACCTGGCAGGGAGAACCCGGGTGGCATCCGTACTTTTCGAACATATCGAAGCGCTTCAAGGCGAGCGCGAGTGGGGCGATTTTCTGGACGCTGGCACTGGCATCAACTCGATCAACTGGGTGAGCGGGCTCGATACCACGCGCTGGACAGCGGTGACCGGCGCCGGCGGTATGGCGCAAAGTGTCGAGCGTGCCGTACAAGGAAAAAAACGGGAGCAGGACCGGCTGGTGCTGGGCAACTGGCAGGATCCGCGCTTTCTCGCCGACGAGCGTTTCGACACCGTGTTGGCGGACTACCTGCTCGGCGCCATCGATGGCTTCGCCCCCTACTGGCAGGACGAGCTGTTTCCCCGGCTCTGCGCGCTGACGAAAAAGCGGCTATACCTGGTGGGTCTCGAGCCCTACGTGCCGTTCGATGCGACCACCGCGTCGGGCAAGCTGGTGGTGGAGATCGGTCGGCTGCGCGATGCCTGCCTACTGCTGGCCGGCGAGCGCACCTACCGCGAGTACCCGAGTGCCTGGGTCGAACGTCAGCTCGACCGCGCCGGTTTCGAGGTCGTCGAGACCAAACGCTTCCCGATCCGCTACGGCAAGAAGTTCGTCGAGGGCCAGATGAAGATGTGCCGCCAGCGCATGGCGACGATCGCCGACCGTTACCTGGCCCAGGCGATGCTCAAGCACGTCGAGGATCTGGAGCGCCGCGCGCTTTCGCACATCGACATCGACGGCGGGCTCAGTCACGGCGCGGACTACGTGATGGTGGCCGAGCCGAAAAAAAGCGCCCCGCAGGGCGCTTGAGGCGTTTTACGTCTAACCGGCGGCCTTGAAGGGGTTTCGCGGGTCGTCGTCCCAAGCCAGAAAGCCCTTGCCGGTTTCCTGAGGCACCATGGTGATGCAGTTCTCCACCGGGCAGGTGATCTGGCACAGGTTGCAGCCCACGCACTCCTCGTCGATCACTTCATAGCGGCGCGCGCCGCCGGGCTCGGAGAGCTTGGCGATCGACTGGTGCGAGGTGTCCTCGCAGGCGATATAGCAGCGCCCGCACTCGATGCAGAGATCCTGGTCGATGTGGGCGATGGTCTTGAAGTTGATGTCCAGGTGTTTCCAGTCGGTGGTTTGCGGGATCGCCTTGCGCGAGAACGCCTCGACCGACGCGTAGCCTTTCTCCGCCATCCAGCGCGATAGGCCATCCTTCATCTCCTCGACGATGCGAAAGCCGTTGAGCATCGCTGCGGTGCAGACCTGCACGCTGCCCGCCCCGAGCGCAATGAACTCCGCCGCATCCCGCCAGCTCGAGATACCGCCGATGCCGGAAATGGGCAGCGCAGGGGTTTCGACGTCGCGGGCGATCTCGGCCACCATGTTCATGGCGATGGGCTTGACCGCGCTGCCGCAGTAGCCGCCGTGGGTGCTCTGGTGGCCCACGGTGGGCTTGGCGACCATGTTGTCGAGATCGATGCTGGTGATCGAGTTGATGGTGTTGATCAGCGACACCGCATCCGCCCCGCCGCGCAGCGCCGCCCGGGCACCCACGCGGATATCGGTGATGTTGGGGGTGAGCTTTACGATCACCGGCTTCGAGTAGTACTTCTTGCACCAGGCGGTGACCTGCTCGATGAGATCCGGGTTCTGGCCTACCGCCGCGCCCATGCCGCGCTCTGGCATGCCGTGGGGGCAGCCCAGATTCAGCTCGATGCCATCGGCGCCGGTGGCCTCGACCCGCGGCAGAATGTAGGCCCAGGACGCCTCGACGCAGGGCACCATGATCGAGACGATCAGCGCCCGGTCCGGCCACTCCTTTTTCACCTGGGTAATTTCGGCCAGGTTCACCTCCAGCGAACGGTCGGTGATCAGCTCGATATTGTTGAAACCGATCACCTCGCGGTTCTTGCCGTAGTGGGCGGAGTAGCGCGACGATACGTTCACCGCCGGCGGCTCTTCGCCAAGCGTCTTCCAGACCACGCCGCCCCAGCCGGCTTCAAACGCGCGCACCACGTTGTAGGCCTTGTCGGTAGGCGGCGCCGAGGCGAGCCAGAAGGGGTTGGGGGCCTTGATGCCGGCAAAGTTGACCGAGAGATCGACACCGTTGACCACGGCGTCGCCGCGCCCTTTCTTGCCGGGAAAGGCGAGGGGAGTGAAAGCGTTGGTGTTCATGCGGCCTCCTGACGCGCGATCAGCGCCTGGTGAATGGCGTGGGCGGCGAGCTTGCCGTGCTGCACGGCCTGCACGGTCAGATCCTGCCCCGGTGCCACGCAGTCGCCGCCGGCGTAAACGCCGGCCATCGAGGTCTGAAAATGATCGTCGATGCGAATGCGCTCGCCGTCGCGGGCAAGCTCGGCGGCGGTGGCATCCGTAAGGCTCTGGCTCTCGAAGCCTTGGCCAATCGCCTTGAAGATGGCGTCCGCCGGGATGTCGACGTGTTCGCCGGTCAGCGCCAGGCCGCGCTCCTCGGCGCGGGTTCTGGCAAAGCGCATGCCCGACACGCGGCCCTGCTCGTCGAGCAGCACCTGATCCGGCTGCGCCCAGGTGAGCATGCGCACGCCGTTGGCTTTGGCGATCTCCTGCTCGTGGTGAGTGGCGGACATCGCCTCCAGCCCGCGCCGGTAGACCAGCGTCACTTCAGACGCGCCCAAACGCGCCATTTGCGTGGCCATATCGATTGCCGTATTGCCGGCACCGATCACGATACAGCGCCGGGCCACGGGCAGTTGGCCCAGGTCGTTGGTCTGGCGCAGCAGCTTGATGTAGTCGACGGCGGCGAGTGATCCGGTGGCGTCTTCGTCACTCAGCATCAGCGCCCGGCTGGCGCCGAGGCCCAGGCCCAGAAACACGCTATCGAAACGCTCGCGCAGCTCGCCCAGCGTCACGTTTTCGCCCAGGCGCTGGCCGTACTCAATGTCGATGCCACCCACCTCGAGCAGAAACTCCACCTCGCGGCGGGCGAAGTCGTCGGTCATCTTGTAGCGGGCGATGCCGTACTCGTTGAGCCCGCCGGGTTTGGCCTCGGCCTCGAAAATCGTTACTCGATGGCCCAGAAGCGCGAGTCGATGGGCGCAGGAGAGCCCGGCGGGGCCGGCGCCCACCACCGCGATGTGACGGCCAGTGGCGGACGCACGCTTGAACGGGTGGCCGTCAAACTGCATGTGATCGGTGGCGTGGCGCTGCAACAGGCCGATGAGCACCGGCTGGCACTCGGCGTCGTGATTACGCACGCAGCTCTGCTCGCAGAGAATCTCGGTCGGGCACACTCGGGCGCAGCTGCCGCCCAGGATGTTGGCTTCCAGAATCGTCTGCGCCGCGCCGTTGATGTTGCCCTCGTTGATCTGGCGAATGAAGCTAGGCACGTCGATCTCCGACGGGCACGCCTCGACGCAGGGCGCATCGAAGCAGTAAAGACAGCGCTGGCTCTCGATGATCGCCTGGCGCTGGGTGAGCGGTGGATGAAGGTCGCTGAAGTTGCCGGCAAGCGCCGGGCCGTCGTAGGTGCCGACCTCTTGTGCGCTCGGCAGGTAGTCGAGTGGATGGGTCACGGTCGTCTCTCCCGATACGTGGGTATCGATGGTTTTTATGTCGCTATTCTTTGTCGATGGTCGTTATATCGATGGGCGCTGCCTCAGCGGTTTACCGCTTTGGGGGCGTTGAGTTCGGCGCGCTTTTTGAGCTGCTCGAAGATGCCCGGATAGGCGGGGCGCTCGAGATAGCGTCCGGCGCCGCGCTCGGCGTGTAGCTCCTTGCCATCGCGCCAGACCCACTTACCCTGGCTAACGGTATGGCGAGCAATGCCGCGCACCGTCTTGCCCTCGAAAATATTGAAGTCGACGTTCTGGTGGTGGGTTTTGGCGGAGATGGTGCGCGTGCCGTTGGGGTCCCACACCACGATATCGGCGTCGGCACCGACCTGAATCGCCCCCTTGCGCGGGTAGAGGTTGAAGATCTCGGCGGTGTTGGTAGAGGTCAGGGCGACGAACTGCTGCGGCGAGAGCTTGCCGGTGTTCACCCCTTCGTCCCACAGCACGGCCATGCGGTCCTCGACGCCGGCGGTGCCGTTGGGGATTTTGGTGAAGTCCTCACGGCCGGCGGCTTTTTGCTCCTCGCAGAAGCAGCAGTGATCGGTGGCGGTGGTTTGCAGGTTGCCCGACTGCAGGCCGTGCCAGAGCGCCTCCTGGTGGCCTTTCGGGCGAAAGGGTGGGCTCATCACGTGCGCCGCCGCCGTGGCCCAGTCCGGGTGCTGGTAGACGCTGTCGTCGAGCACCAGGTGCCCGGCGAGCGCCTCACCAAACACCGCGTGGCCCTGCTGGCGGGCGTAGGCGATCTCGTCCACCGCATCCTTGGTAGATACGTGCACGAGATACACCGGTGCGCCCAGGGTGCTGGCGATACGGATGGCCCGGCTGGCGGCTTCCCCTTCGACCTGAGGCGGGCGCGACAGCGGGTGAGCTTCCGGGCCGGTCATGCCCTGGGCGAGCAACTTTTGCTGCATGTGGTAGACCAGCTCGCCGTTTTCGGCGTGGACGGTGGGCACCGCACCCAGCTCCAGGCAGCGCGAAAAGCTCTCCACGAGGATGTCATCGGTGGCCATGATCGCGCCCTTGTAGGCCATGAAGTGCTTGAAGCTGTTGACGCCGTGCTCATGGACCAGCGTGCCCATTTCTTCTTTCACGCTGTCGTCCCACCAGGTGATCGCCACGTGGAAGGCGAAGTCGGTGGCGGCTTTCTCGGCCCAGCCCTGCCAGGTCTCGAAAGCTTCCAGCAGCGACTGACCGGGGCTCGGGATGACGAAGTCGATGATCGTGGTGGTGCCCCCGGCCATCGCCGCGGCGGTGCCGGTGTAGAAGTCTTCGCTGGCCACCGCGCCCATGAAGGGCATCTGCATATGGGTGTGGGGGTCGATGCCGCCGGGCATGACGAGCTGGTCCGTGGCGTCGACGATCTCGCAGCCCTCGGGGGTATCCAAGTTCATGCCGATGGCCTCGATCTTGCCATCGACGCAGAGTACGTCGGCGCGGTAGGTGTCGGCGTGGGTGATGACGGTGCCGCCCTTGATGAGTAGGCTCATGGGATCTCTCCTGCTGTACCAGTCGCTTGGTTATTCGCCGTCGGTCAGGCGGGTGTAGGTCTCGGGGCGGCGGTCGCGGAAGAACTGCCAGTTGTTGCGCGCCTCGCGCACCGCATCCAGATCGATTTCGTGCACCAGCAGCTCATCCTCGGTGGCGCTGGCCTGGGCTTCGATCTTGCCGCGCGGGTTGACGATGTAGCTCGAGCCGTAGAAGTCCCCGATGTTCCAGGGCGCCTCGGTGCCGACCCGGTTGATGGCGGCGATGAAGCAGCCGTTGGCGGCGGCGGAGGCGGGCTGCTCGAGCTCCCAAAGATATTGCGAGAGCCCGGCGACGGTGGCGGAGGGGTTGAAGATCACTTCGGCGCCATTGAGCGCCAGCGCCCGCCAGCCTTCGGGGAAGTGGCGGTCGTAGCAGATATAAACGCCGATCTTGCCGAAGGCGGTATCGAACACCGGCCAGTCGGACTTGCCTGGCTTGAAGAAGTACTTCTCCCAGAACCCGGCGACCTGGGGGATGTGGGTCTTGTGGTACTTGCCAAGAAAACTGCCATCGGCGTCGAACACCGCCGCGGTGTTGTAATAGACCCCGGTTTCGGTCTCTTCGTAGACGGGTACGATGATCACCATGCGATGCTTGGCGGCGAGCGTCTGCATCAGCTGGCAGGTCGGCCCTTCGGGTACCCGCTCGGCGGCGGCGTACCACTTCTCGTCCTGACTGGGGCAAAAATAGGGCTGGTTGAACACTTCCTGAAAGCAGAGCACCTGCACGCCCTGGCTCGCGGCCTGCTCGATCATCGGTAAGTGCGCTTCGTTCATGGCGTCACGAATCTGCGCGGGGTCCTGGTCGGTACTGGCCTTCAATCCCATCTGGATCAAGCCGATCTTCATCGTTTGCATCTCGAGGCCCTCTCTTTGCTTGCACACACCGTCGCCCGATTGGGCGCGATGACGGTTATCGCTATTGACGATCAAGGCGTGCTGCAAGATCCACTCGCCAAGCAGCGAGGGAGTTTTTTTGTAATGATTATAAAGCTGTCCATGTCGGCAGCTTTTTTGAGAGTAGTGCGAAACGCGGGCGCCTTTCAAGGTTTTTGTGGCGTGCTTTAAAATAACTTTTAACGTTATGATTTTATTGTTTTTTAGTAATTTTTATTGGTCTATTACGTGTTCATGAGTGCTTTGAAATAAAGATTTTTAAAAATATTTTTTATAAAAAACAGTTGTTTATAGATTTATTTGTTTTTCCGTTTTTATTCAAAGAGACTTTTTGGTGCGTTTTTGAGGCCAAGTGCGCTATTTTGGCAATGGCTTTTAAAAGCCGGTTTGTCAATAACAAAAAATTCGAGACTGGTACGAGATTACATGTCGAAAAGGTCAGCTTTAATTCAATCGTTTATGCGCTTTAAGCCAAGTGTAGGCATGCTTATTGCTGGGGTTAGCGCTGACTCGATTTAAAGCCTGACGCAATAACGATAAACGACAGTGGCTCTGCTGAGGAGAACTCCATGACCGTTACAACATCTCGCATGGTAGACCGAGAGGGGTTGATAGAACTCGAGGTGAACGACGACGTTCGTCAAAGCCCCCGCTTCAACGAGGATATCGCGCCGACCAAAGCAAGCGAGCGCACCTGGAGCAAGTGGAACATCGCCGCGCTCTGGGTCGGCATGTCGATCTGCGTGCCCACCTACACCCTGGGCGGCGTGCTGACCGCCTACTTTGGGTTGAGCGTGGGCGAGGCGCTTTTCACCATTCTCATCGCCAACGTCATCCTGCTGCTGCCCCTGACGCTCAACGCCTTTCCCGGCACCAAGTTCGGCATTCCCTTTCCCATCGTATTGCGCTCCTGTTTCGGCATTCTGGGCTCGAACGTGCCTTGTCTGGTGCGCGCGCTGGTGGGCTGCGGCTGGTTCGGTATCCAGACCATGTTCGGGGGGTTGGCGATCCATCTGCTGCTGTCGGCGCTGTTTCCCGCCTGGGCGGCGCTGGGCGGCGTTGGTGAAGTGATCGGCTTTTTCGTCTTCGGCGCCATGAACCTCTACGTGGTGATTCGCGGCGCGGAGTCGATCAAGTGGATGGAAACACTGGCTGCGCCGCTGCTATTGGCGGTGGGCGTGGGGCTGATGGTCTGGGCCTGGCCGCACATGTCGATGACCGAGCTACTCGCCCAGCCACCTTCACGCCCGGAAGGCGCGCCGGTCTACGGTTACTTCTTCGCTGGCCTGACCGCCATGGTGGGTTTCTGGGCGACGCTTTCGCTGAACATTCCCGATTTTAGCCGCTTCGCCAAAAGCCAGAAGGATCAGATCGTCGGCCAGATCATGGGGCTTCCGCTCACCATGTTCTTCTTCGCCTCGCTCGGCGTGGTGATGACGGCGGCCTCGGAAACCCTCGTCGGCCAGACCGTGGCGGATCCGGTGCGCCTGATCGGCTTCATCGATAGCCCGTTCTGGGTCATTCTGGCGATGCTTCTGATCATCGTGGCGACGATTTCCACCAACACCGCTTCGAACATCGTCTCGCCTACCAACGATTTCCAGAACATCGCCCCGAAACTGATCAATCAGACGCGCGGGGTGCTGATGACGGGGCTGGTCGGCGTGCTGCTGATGGGTTACGACCTGCTGCAAAAGGCGGGGGTGATCGCCCAGGGCGTCTCGCTCGAGCAGATGTACTCGAACTGGCTGCTGGGTTATTCGAGCCTTTTGGGGCCAATCGCCGGCATCATGGCGGTAGATTATTTTCTGATCAAGAAGCAGTCGCTGGACGTGCCGAGTCTTTACATGGATGGCCACGCCTATCCGGCGGTGAACGTCGCCGGCTTCATCGCCTTCGGGGTGCCGGTGGGGCTGACGCTGGTATCGCTTTTGACAGGGACGATGAACTGGTTCTACGACTACGGCTGGTTCACCGGCTCGATTCTTGGGGCGATCGTTTATTTTGTGGCAAGCACGCTCATGGGGCATGAAAAGGCCCACCAGAAGATGGCCGCAACGGACATGACGTGAGGGAAACGCTCGTGGCGGAGGAGGGTGGGAGTCGAACCCACCAGGGGCTGCATGGCAGCCCCTACTCGGAGTTGAAGTCCGGTCGTCCCACCGGGGAGCGAACCTCCTCCTGCGTTGCGTCTCGAAAAGCCTAACCGCTTTTAGTGCCACATGCCAGGCTGGCGCAGCTGACGGGCGTCGCGCACGCGGCGGGTGTAGCCCACCTGGTCGAAGAACTCGAGCTGGGCGATGGCGAGCTTGCGGCCCACCCCAGTCCGGTCGCGGTAGTCGGCGGCGCGAATCGCGCCGTGCTCGCAGGCCAGACGCTCGATGATCTCGGAGAGCTGCGCGAGCGTTTCCGGCGGGTAGAAGTGATCCTTGCGCAGCTGAAAAAGCCGCCCCAGCCGTGCGTTGGCGTGCAGTACCTCGCGCACCCGGGGCTCGTCGAGATGGTACGCCTGGGCCAGGTCGCGCACCCGCGGCGGATCGAACTGGTTTGCCAAAAGCGGCAGCAGCGTTTGCGACAGCGCCTGGTCGGCCTCATCCAGCGCCACCTGGTGATGGGGGCTTTTGATGAAGGGACCCTGGGCGTCGACGCTTTTCGAGGCGACGAGCCCCTCGAGCCAGCGGCGAAAGAGCGCGACGTTCCAGCCGGGGGCGACCCAGCGGCGCAGCCGGTCGCGCTCCATACCGACTTCCGAAGGCGACTCTGCGTGAAACGTCTCCAGCGCCTCGATCAGCGTGCGGGCCAGGGCCTCCAAATGAATCGGGTCGAAGGCACGCGATTCGCTGGCGGCGCGAAGTAGCGTCAGGCCCTGGGCCTTGGCCTGGGCGGCGAGGCGCTCGACGCCTCGGTTGAGCGTACTCGACAGCTCATCGAGCGAGATACCGCCGGGCTGAGGCGCGGCCAGCGCCTTGAGCGTGGGCGCGAAGCCGTCTTCGCGCTCGGCGGCGCCGGCCGCAAGCGCGGCCTGCAGCGTCGTTAGATAAGCCAAACGCTCTGGTCGGCGGGCGCCGCGCCGCGGCGGCCAAGGGTCGAGCACGCGCCCGCCGCCCAGGGTTTCGTCGGCACTTTGCGAGCGGATCACGAAGCGGTCGCCGCAGCAAGCGTGCACGGGTTGGTCGAGCGTTAGCTGGGCCAGCGCCTGGCCGCCGGGGGCGAGCGTCGGCGCTTCAAGAAGCCCCAGCCGCCCGGTCAGGTGCGCCGCGCCCATGTGAATGTGCACCGGCGTCCAGTGCAGCGCGTCGCGCTCGAGCGTCGGCAACAGCTTGAGCATCACGTCGATGCGCTGGCTGCTGGCCGGGGGCTCCGGCGCATCGACCAGCCAGTCGCCGCGCTTGAGCGACTCGCGCTCGATGCCGGCCAGGTTCAGCGCGCAGCGATCGCCCCGATGGGCGGCCTCGGCTGGCTGGTTCTGCCGACGAAGCCCGCGCACGCGAACGCGAATTTCCCTGGGCAGCAGCCAAAGCGAATCCCCTTGCTCGACGCGCCCGTCCACCACCGTGCCGGTGACCACGACCCCGGCGCCTTTCTTGCTGAACGCCCGGTCGATGGCATGGCGAAAGCGCCCCGGCGCCGGGCGGGTCTGCCACTCGCCGGCGCGCCGTTCGAGCCAGATCGAGAGCGCCTCGACCCCGGTGGCCTGGCGCGCGCAGACGCTAAACACCGGGGCACCTTCGCCAAGCGCCTCGGCCTCTCGTTGGCGCGCTAGAATCTGCTCGTCGCTTGCCAGGTCGGTCTTGGTCAGCACCACCGCGACGACGGGAATCGAGAGCAATGTAAGAATGGCCAGATGCTCGCGGGTTTGCGGCATCACGCCGTCGTCGCAGGCAATGATCAAAAGCGCACCGTCGACGCCGGCCACGCCCGAGAGCATGTTGTGAACGAAGCGCTCGTGGCCCGGCACGTCGATGAAACCGAGCTCGGCGCCGCTTGCGGTCGTGGGGTAAATGAAGCCGGGCTCGATGGTCAGTCCGCGGCTTTTCTCCTCCTTGAGGGTGTCGGCATCCACGCCGGTCAGGGCGTGGAGCAGCGTCGTCTTGCCATGATCCACATGGCCCGCGGTCGCCAGAATCATGTCGGCGCCTCGGCGGCGGCGAGCGCGGTAGTCAGCGACTCGGCCAGAAGCTGCTCATCGTTGACGGCCAGACAGCGCAGGTCGAGCCATAGCGCGCTCTCCCTGATGCGCCCGATGATCGGGCGTGAAAGCTCGCGACAGGCACACTCGAGACGCTTGAGCGCCTGCTCGCGCGCCTCGCGCCGTGGGGCGCTGGATTCCAGCACCAGCGCCGTGCTCGGCAGCCGGTCCACCGGCAGCGAGCCGCTGCCGAGCTGGCTCATGCAGGGGGCCAGGTGAGCGTGGTACCCGGCGGGAAGCGTCGTGATACCGGCCAGCACACGCTCGCCAGCGGCCTGGATGACGTCCGCCTCGCGGGTCAGCAGGCGCAGCGTGGGCAGCGAGTGCGCCGGGTGGTCGTCGTCGCGGTAGTGTTTGAGCGTAGCTTCGAGCGCGGCGAGCACGAGTTTGTCCAGGCGCAGCGCGCGCTTGAGCGGGTGGCGCTTGATGCGCTCGATGAATTCGCGCTTGCCGGCGATGATGCCGGCCTGGGGGCCGCCGAGCAGCTTGTCGCCGCTGAAGGTCACCACGTCGGCGCCGGCGGCAATGGCATCAGAGGGCTGGGTTTCGTAGGGCAGCCCGAGGCGTGAAAGATCGGTGAGCGCGCCGCTGCCAAGATCCACCACCAGCGGGAGCCCCGCGGCGTGCGCGATCTCGGCCATGTCCGCTTCGTCCACCGCCCGGGTGAAGCCCTCGATGGCGTAGTTGGAGGTGTGCACCTTGATCAGAAGCCCGGTCTCTTCATTGATCGCCTCGCGGTAGTCCTTCGGGTGGGTACGGTTGGTGGTGCCCACCTCGCGAAGCCGGCAGCCGGCGGCGGCCATGATGTCCGGCATGCGAAAGGCGCCGCCGATCTCGATCAGCTCGCCACGCGACACGATCGCCTCCCGACCGGCGCCGAGCGCCCCCAGCGTGAGCACCACGGCGGCGGCGTTGTTGTTGACCACCGTGGCGGCTTCCGCACCGGTCAGCTCACAGATCAAGGCTTCGATCAGGTCGTCGCGGTCACCGCGCCCGCCGGAGGCGATGTCGTACTCCAGCGCCACCGGGTAGCGGGCCACATGGGCCATGGCATCGATGGCGGGCTCGGAGAGCAGCGCCCGGCCCAGGTTGGTATGAATCACGGTGCCCGTCAGGTTGAACACCGCCCGGGCATTGGGCGCGACGAAGCGCAGAAGATTTTCACTCACCTGGCGTGCCAGCGCCGCCTCGTCGAGCCCCGGCGCCCTGGGCGACTGGCGAAGCGCCGTCAGCGTATCGCGGGCGACGCGGGTGCACAGGCGCTGGCCGTACTGCTCGGCAAGCGTCCTGAGCGTCGGGTGGTCGAGCAGTCGGTCGACCGAGGGCAGCGCGCGGCGCCAGTCCGGCGCCGTCAGGGAGGAGGCGATTGTCGAAGAGGCGGTGTCAGTCATGGGGCTTTCGTGTATCCGAGTCGAGCGGTGGCCGGGCGTCTCGCAATCGGATCAGCTCTGCGCATCGCCGAAGGCGAGCAGCGGATTGAACCCCGCGCGGGCGTAGCCCAGCTCTTCCAGCAGCATGTCCAGGCCAAGCGTTGCGATATCGTCGGCGAACGGGTCGGTATCGGTTTCCCATTCGCGGTCCATTAACTTAACGCTTGCGCGGCAGGCGCCGCAACTCTCGGCGCGAAGGGGCAGCGCGCGCTTGCCGTCCGGGCCCTCTACGCCGATATAGTCGAGCTTTTCGGTATCGAAGCAGTGGCTACAGCGCGCCCGCTCGAGATACCACTGGGTCGCGCAGAGCCCGCACACCAGGTAGCGCACCCGCGAGCGGTGGCGGCCGAGCTGCACGGTGGAAGCGACCGGCGGCGACCCGCAGCAGGGGCACAGCCCCTGCGCGGCGCCCCTGGGGCGGCCGGGAAGGCGCTTGAGCGAGCGCGCCAGCCGCGTCCAGGTGACCTGCAGCGCCGCGCCCACCAGCGGTGCCAACGCGCGCTGATCAACGGCGATGCTCTTTTGTTCGACGATGGCACGGGCGATCTCCCTGCGCTTGCTGAGCTTGCCAGGCGTGGCCAAAAGTGCGCGCTGGGCGTCAAACGTCTCGCCTTCGTCGGCGAGGGTCCGGTCCAGCGCATCGAGCAGCATCGTCAGATCCGCCTGCCAGTCCAGCGTCTCGATCAGCGCCGTGGGCGCCAGCGGCGGAAATTCGTGGGCCAGCGCCATGTCCCAGCTCTGCGGGTCGAAGGCGTCGGCCTGGCGCTCCTTCAATACGCGGTGCTGGGCGCGGGCCAGGTGGTCGTTGAAGCCCAGAAACAAGCCCATCTCGTCAAGGCGCGTTTGCAGCTCGCGAAAGCGGGCCGCGCGCGTGGCGAACAGGCGCGATTCTGCCACCACCACCTGGGGCGGCTCGCCGTGGCGCGGGGGCTTTGGGTCGTGCAGCGTGTCGGATATGTCGCTCATGCGCGCTCCTGCGAAACGGGGCGCTTGAAGGCGCCCCGTGGTGTCGTATTGCGATCAGGCGACAGGGTCGTCACGCCTGGTCGGGGCGTCCGTACTCGGTCGCGACCGCTCGCGCTTGACGTGGTCATCGTACCAGAGGGGGTGATGATGTTTGGCCCAGGCGTGGGTCACGAAGCCGCGAATCATGGCGCCAAACGAGCCCTTGACCCAGATCGCCGCGTAGATGTGGATCACGATGGTGAGAATCGCGCCAAACGCGGCGAGCGCGTGTAGAAGGCTTGCGATGCGCACAATGGTGACCGGGAAGTAGCCGGCAAACCAGGGCCGCCACATCAATACGCCGGTGATCAAGAGCGTCGGCACGCAGAGCACCAAAAGCCAGAACACCAGCTTCTGGCCCGGGTTGTACTTGCCGATGGGCGCCACCTTCTCGTCGCGGTTGGCGAGGACGTCCTTGATCTGCTTCATCCAGCGCACGTCGTTTTTGATCGGCAGGTTGTTGCCCACGTGGCTGACCGCCATGAGCGCAAAGAGCAGAAAGAACGCCACGCCGATGAACGGGTGCAAAATGCGCGCCCACACCGGTCCGCCCAGCGTATGGGTGAGAAAGAAGAACGCCGGATGAAAAAAGGCCAGCCCCGAAAGCGCCAGCAGGATGAAACTCAGCGCCATCGTCCAATGGTTGACCCGGGTCGAGGCCGAATAGCGCAGCATCATGCGCTGGCCCAGGTGGTTTCGGTTTTGATCGTCGCGGCTCATGGTCACTTCTCCTGTCGGACGTCGCTCGGCTCGGTATCGGACGCTGCATGAGCGCGATCACGAAGGTAAGCGTCCTCGCCTTCCGGGCCGAACACCTCTTCGTCGAGCGGCTCGTCCTTCGGCCCCTTGGTGAGGTAGTGCATGAAACCGGCGAACGCCGTGATGCCGATGATCGCGCTCATGATCGGCTTGGCCGGGCCTTTCCAGGCGCTGACGAACGGCGAAATGGCGGGCTTGGCTGGCAGGCCGGCGTAGATCTCCGGGGTGTCGGCGTGGTGCAGCACGTACATCACGTGGGTGCCGCCGACGCCCGCCGGGTCGTAAACGCCGGCTTCACTAAAGCCACGCCCTTTCAGGTCGGCCACGCGCTGCTCGGCGCGGGTGAGCATGTCCGCTTTGGAGCCGAACTCGATACAGCCGGTCGGGCAGGTTTTCACGCAGGCGGGCTCGAGCCCCACCGAGACGCGATCCGAGCAGAGCGTGCACTTGTAGGACTTGCTGTCGCGCTCGGAGATGCGCGGGATGTCGAAGGGGCAGCCGGTGACGCAGTAGCCGCAGCCGATGCACTTGTCCGAGTCGAAATCGACGATGCCGTTGGCGTACTGCACGATCGCCCCCGGCGCCGGGCAGGCGGTGAGACAGCCCGGGTCGGCGCAGTGCATGCAGCCATCCTTGCGAATCAGCCACTCGAGATCGCCGCTGGCGTTTTCATGCTCGGTGAAACGCATCACCGTCCAGGAGTTCTCGGTCAGATCCCCGGGGTTGTTGTAGGTGCCGCTATTGATGCCGACCTCGTCGCGCACGTCGTTCCACTCCATGCAGGCGACCTGACACGCCTTGCAGCCGATGCAGCGGCTGACATCGATCAGCTTGGCCACGGGCTCGACCTCGTGACGCCCCTGAGGGGGCGTCGTGGTCGTGGCGGAACGGCGCAGGATATTTTGCGTATTGCTCATGCCCTGCCTCCTGAAGTGTCTTTCTCGACGTTGACCAGAAAGGACTTGAATTCCGGCGTCTGGGTATTGGCATCGCCCACGAAAGGCGTGAGCGTATTGGCCAGAAAGCCCTTACGGGCAAGGCCCAAAAAGCCCCAATGAATCGGAATGCCCACCTGGTGCACGATACGGCCGCCGACGGTGATCGCCTTGATGCGCTTGGTGACCACCGCCACGGCGCGAATGTAGCCGCGCTTCGACGACACCCGTACCCAGTCGCCCTCCTTGATGCCCAGCTCGTTACCCAGTGCCTCGCCGATCTCGACGAACTGCTCGGGCTGCACGATGGCATTCAGGTGCACGTGCTTGGTCCAGTAGTGGAAGTGCTCGGTCAGCCGGTAGGTGGTGGCCGCATACGGGTACTCCTCCCAGGTACCCATCGTCTCGAGGTCCTGGTCGAAGACCCGGGCCGCCGGGTTGTAGCGCACCTTGTCGTTGCGCGGGAAGAGCAGGTTGCCCTCCGGCACCGGGCTCTCCAGCGGCTCGTAGTGGGTGGGGAAGGGGCCTTCCGCCATGCCCTGACTTGCGAACAGCTTGCCCACGCCCTCCGGGTTCATGATGAAGGGCATCTGACCGCGGGTCGGCGCGGAGTCCACCGGGAAGTCCGGAATGTCGGCACCGGTCCAGCGCCGGGTGACGTTATCCCACCAGACGAGCGCCTTGCGCTCCGACCAGGGCGTGCCGTCGAGCCTGGCCGAGGCGCGGTTGTAAAGAATGCGCCGGTTGGCCGGCCACGACCAGGCCCAGCCAAGCGTCTGACCGATGCCGTAGGGGTCGGCGTTGTCGCGGTTGGCCATCTGGTTGCCGTCCTCGGTCCAGGCGCCGGCGAAGATCCAGCAGCCGCAGGCGGTCGAACCGTCGTCACGCAGCTCGCCAAAGCCCGCAAGCTGCTCGCCCATGCGCCGAACGAGCTGCCCGTTGACGTACACATCACTGATCGCGCGGCCGTTGTACTCCCGGGCAAGCTCTTCCGGGGCGGGCTTGTCGGGCTGTTTGTAGTGCCAGGCCATTCCCAGAATCGGGTCCGGGAAGGCGCCGCCGTCGCGCGCGTAAAGCGCGCGCACGCGGGTGAACAGCGCGCCCAGAATGTGGGTGTCGGCGCGCGCCTCGCCGGGGCCTGAAGCGGCGGGATAGTGCCACTGCAGCCAGCGGGCGCTGTTGACCGTGGAGCCTTCGTCCTCGGCGAACGACAGCGCCGGCAGGCGGAACACCTCGGTCTGGATTTCGCTTGGGTCGACGTCGTTGTACTCGCCGGCGTTGCGCCAGAACTCGGCGGTTTCGGTGTTGAGCGGGTCGATCGAGACCAAATACCTGAGTTTCGAGAGCGAATGCGACACCTTCGCCTTGTTGGGAATCGCCGCCAGCGGGTTGAACCCCTGGCAGAAGTAGCCGTAAATCTCGCCTTTCGACATCCGCTCGAAGGTGTCGAGAATGTCGTAGAGCGGCTTGTCGAGCTTGGGCAGCCAGTCGAACGCCCACTGAGTGTCCTCGCGGGCGTTATCGCCGTACCAGGCCTTCATCAGACTTATGAAAAACGCGTCGGCGTTTTGCCAGTACGACACCTGACCTGGCTGTAGCGGCGCCCGGCGCCGGGCCTCGAGGAAGGTGTCGACGTCCTGCTCGTCGTCCACCGGCGCCGAAATGTAGCCCGTCAGTTGGTTCGACAGAAGCCCGAGATCCGTCAGCCCCTGGATGTTGGAGTGGCCGCGCAGGGCGTTGACCCCGCCGCCGCGGATACCGACGTTGCCCAGCAGAAGCTGGACCATACCGGCGGTGCGGATGATCTGTGACCCCAGCGAGTGCTGGGTCCAGCCGAGCGCGTACATCAGCGTGGTGGTGCGATCCGGCGTGGCCGTGCTTGCCAGCGTGTCCCAGACGCGCAGGATCTTCTCCACCGGCGTGCCGCAGATCGAGGAGACCATCTCCGGTGAATAGGCGTCGAAGTGCTCGCGCAAAAGCCGGTAGACGCAGCGCGGATGCTCGAGGGTGTCATCCCTGAGCGCGAAGCCGTCGGCACCGGTCTGATAGACCCAGTGCTCCTTGTCGTACGAACGCGTGTGTTCATCGTAGCTGTCGAACAGCCCGTCCTCGAAGCCGAAGCCCTCGTCCACCAGCAGGGCCGCATCGGTGTAGTTGAGCACGTACTCGCGCTGGATCTGATCGGTGTCGATCAGATAGCGAATCAAGCCCCCGAGAAAGGCAATGTCCGTGCCGGTGCGAATCGGCGCGTAGAAGTCCGCGACCGAGGCGGTACGCGTAAAGCGCGGATCCACCACCAAAAGCTGGGCGTTATTGTGCTCCTTCGCCTCGGTGACCCAGCGAAACCCGACCGGGTGCGCCTCGGCGGCGTTGCCCCCCATGACCAGAATGACGTCGGCATTGCGGATATCGACCCAGTGGTTCGTCATCGCACCGCGACCAAATGTTGGGGCAAGACCTGCCACCGTTGGTCCGTGTCAAACGCGCGCCTGGTTGTCGAAGGCCAGCATGCCAAGGCTGGTGATGAACTTGTGGGTCAGATAGCCCGCTTCGTTGGAGGAGGCGGAGGCGGCCAGAAAACCGGTGGTCGTCCAGCGGTTGACCGTGCGGCCCTCGCTATCGGTTGCAACGAAGTTCTCGTCGCGATCCGCCTTCACGTGGCGGGCGATCCGGTCGATCGCCTCGTCCCAGGAGATGCGCTTCCACTCATCGGTGCCGGGCTCGCGCACCTCGGGAAACTCGAGGCGCGACGGGCTTTTGACGTAGTCCAGAAGGCCCGCGCCTTTCGGACAGAGTGCCCCGCGGCTAACCGGGTGATCCGGATCGCCTTCGATGTGGATGATCTGCTGGTGAGTGTTTTTCGCCTCGTCACCGCGGCTATAGATCAGGACCCCGCAGCCTACCGAGCAGTAGGTGCAGATGTTGCGCGTCTCTTTGGTGTGGGTCAGCTTGAACGGGCGAATGGAGGCCGCCGCCGCTTCCGGCGCAAACCCCATCATCGCCATACTGGAAGTGGCGAGCCCCGCCGCCCCCAGCTTGAAGAACCCGCGTCGGGTTACTTGGATCGTCATGGTTCACCTCGGGCATCGATAGCACTCGACGGGAAGGCGCAAATTCGAGCCACGTTAAAGCCACGGCGTTGTCGCGCGTTTGTCTTTGTCGGGTGCCGGTACGGTCCTGGTACGATGTATTGGTTTGGGTATAAAACCAGACTAGCAGCTAATGCCGGCCAGTGGTCCAGGTGATCGTTCAACGCTTCATTAAAGCGGCTTCGGGCTTGCGGGCGCGTCAACGTCGCCCACGGCGCCGCTGACCAGTGCTAAAAACGCATCCACCACCCGGTTGGGGCGCCGGTCCCGGCGGGTAATGAGCACAAACGGAATGCGATAACTTCTCCGCTCGGCGTGCAGCGCGCGCATCTTGCCTGACTCGACCCACTGCGCGGCGACGTGCTCGGGCAAAAAGCCCAGATAGCGCCCGGTCAGGATGAGAAACGCCGCCCCTTCACGGTCCGAGGCCGAGGCGCGAAGCGTCAGGGCGTCGTGGGCCTGGCGCGCCTTGAGCGGCAGCGGGTAGCGCGGCGCCACCGCCGGCGCTTGGGTGATCTGCGCCCAGGCGGGGGCAGGCGCATCGAAAAGCGGGTGGCCGGCACCGCAGTAAAGGTAGGAGGGCTCGTCGTAGAGCCAAAGCGTCTCGAGGCTGGCGGGCAGGTTGACGTTGGGTACCACGCCGACGTGAAGATGACCGTCCATGACCTGGCGAATTACCGCATCACTTGGGTCCATCTGGATATTGACGCTGATCTCGTGGCTTTTCGAGGCGAGCTCGCCAAGCGCATCGGTGACGTTCATGGCGGGCAGCGTCACCAGGTTGTCGGTGATGCCGATATTGAGCTCGCCCTTGAGCGTGCGATGAAGCGCGTTCACGCCGCTTTTGAAGGTTTCCAGCGCCGCCAATAGCGTAAGCCCGGCTTCATAAAGCTCCTTGCCCTCTTCGGTGAGGCTGAAGCCGCCGCGGCCGCGCTGACAAAGCGACAGGCCCACGCGCTTTTCCAGATCGCTCATGTGCTGGCTGATGGCCGAGCGGCTGATGCCGAGCGTGGTTTCCGCCGCGGTGAAGCCACCGCACTCGACCACGGTATTGAATACCCGGATCAAGCGGATTTCGTAGTCGCTCATCTGCCCAAGCGATACCATGAGGCTCTCCTGTTCCAGGAAACGATCTTTTTAGACAGATCGTTTACAATGGCGCCGGTGTTTAAACAACCTATCGTATCGCTTTGGGTCAGGATCACACACCTTGAACGTCAACAACCTTTCGCCCGCACGTTCGGCCGCGGTCTGCTGATCTCATGAAGAAGGCATCCCCGTAATGTCTCACTCACCGGATAGCACCCCCTCGTCGATCCTCGAGCCTCCTGGCCCCGCCGCCACTGGGCGACGCGCCGTACTGTGCTACGTGCTGGCGCTGATCGTCACCATCGGTGTCTCCAGCGCGATGATGTACCAGCAGTACCGCCAGGAAATCAGCACCGCCGAACTGCGTATGGAGGCGCGCGCCAGCGTCGTCGCTCAGTGGACCAGTGGCATCATGGGCCAAAGCGAGCAGGCGCTTTTCAGCCTCTCGGAATTGATGTCGTTTTTCGAAAACGAGGGGGGGCGTAATCCCGAAGCGCTAGAGCAGGCGCTCGATCACCTGACCCGCTACGTCACCTCCGTCGACGAAATGGGCGTACTCGATGCAAGTGGCCGCGTCATTCTGGCTAGCGACGAGCGCTACGAAGGGGTCTCGTATCGTGATGCCGGGTTCTTCGAAGCGTTCAAGAGTAGCGATCTTGTGCACGATGCCACCACGCTTCAGCGTTCTCCGGAAAGTGGCGAGGTCTATCTTTATAGCGCTCGGCGCCGGGACGACGCCCAGGGCGAGTTTGCCGGTATCGTCGTCTCGCGTATTCGCCCGCAGATCTTTGCCGATGCCCTCTCCCGGGTCGGCATCAGTGACGGCGAGAGCATTGCGCTGATCGACACCGACTATCAGCTCATCGCACGCCATGCGCAGCCACCGCTGCGTGTCTCGATCGGCCAGCGGTTGGAGCTTCCCGCCACGTGGACGCCGCTCGCCTCCAACGAGTACTCGCGTACCTTCGTGATGCGCTCGCCCATCGATCATCGAGAACGGCTGCTGCATATGGAGCGCGTCGGCGACTACCCCATCTACGCCGTCGTCGGTGTGGACCGCCAGCATCTTTTGAGCGAGTGGCGCGACCGCGTGGCGCTTTTGTGCTTCGTGATGATACTGATCGCGCTGCTGGGTGCCTGGGGTCTTCGCCACTATCTCAACCGGCTGGCGCTGGCGAGGCTTTTACAAACGCGCATCGAGGAGCGCGAGCTCGCCAGGGCACAGGCCCGCGAGCGCGACGTGCGCCTGGATGCACTGGTGAATTCGCTGCAGGATCTGATCTTCGTCTTCGATGAGCAGGGACGTTTTAGCTACGTTCACGCGATCGACAGAACGCGGCTATTGCTCGAGCCTGAGCTCATCATCGGGCGCCACTTCACCGAGTTACTGCCAAAGGACCTGGCCGAGGCCTTTCAGAACGTTTTCGAACGCGTCAAGCGGCTGCGTCAGGTGGAGAACTACGAGTATCCACTGACCCTCGACGGCAAACTCAACCATTTTAACGCTACGGTCAGCCCGCTGACGGACGTAAGTGGCCAGTTCAGCGGCGTGCTGTCGGTGGTGCGCGACATCACCGAGGACAAAAAACTGCAGGCAGAACTCAGAATCGCTGCTGCCGCCTTTCAGACCCATCTGGGCATTCTGATCACCGATTGTAAGGGCTACATCCTCAAGACCAACGACACGTTCAGGCGCATCACCGGCTACAGCGAAGAGGAAATGGTCGGTAAAACGCCGCGGATGTTCAGCTCGGGTCAGCACGGTGCGGCGTTCTACCGCGAGCTTTGGCAGCGCGTGCATCAAAGCGGCAACTGGGAAGGCGAGATCTGGAACAAGCGTAAAAACGGCGAGCTCTTTCCGCAGTGGATCACCATCAGCGCCACCTACGACGACAGCGACACACTCAGCCACTACGTGGCGACCATCAGCGACATCAGCGAGCGCAAGGCCGCCGAGCAGGAGATTCACCAGCTTGCGTTCTACGACCCGCTGACCGGGCTTAGCAACCGGCGCCTGTTCATGGACCGGCTCGAAACCGCCCTGAAAGAGATCAACCGCCACCAGCGTTTTGGAGCGGTGATGCTGTTCGATATCGACAGCTTCAAGGAGATCAACGATACCCTGGGCTACCACGCGGGGGACCAGCTGTTGCGAGGCGTGTCGCGGCGCCTGTCGCGGATGCTGCGCGACACCGATACCCTGGCGCGGCTTGGCGGCGACGAGTTCGCGGTGCTGGTCGAGGGCGTGGACAGCAGCCTGGCGCAAACGCACCAGCTGGCCCGCGGCATCGCCAACAAGCTCATGGCCACGCTCAGTGAGCCCATTCGTATCAATGATAGCCTGATCACGGTGACCGCCAGCGTCGGGGCTACGATGATGTCGAACGACCAGCAGAACATGGACGACTACCTGCAGCAGGCGGATATGGCGCTCTCCCAGGCCAAGGCGAGCGGCCGTCAGGCGCTGCGCTTCTTCACTCCGGACATGCAGGCGGAGCTCTTGACCCGAGTGCGGCTCGAGGCCGACCTGCGCCAGGCGGTCATCTTCAAGCAGTGGCATCTTTTCTATCAGCCCCAGGTCGACGCCGATGGCACCCTGACCGGCGTCGAGGCGCTGCTGCGCTGGGATCACGCCGAGCGTGGCATCATCTCGCCGGGCGCGTTCATGCCGCTTTTGGAGTCCACCGGGCTGATCAACGAAGTCGGCGAGTGGATTCTGGAGCAGGCGTGCTGGCAGCTCATCGAGTGGGCGCGCGACCCGATTCTCGCGACGCTGACGCTGTCGATCAATCTAAGTCCGCTGCAGTTTCGCGAACCGGGCTTCGTTCGCCGAACCGAAAGCGTGTTCCAGCGCACCCAGGCGCCGCTTTCGCGCCTGAAGCTCGAGGTGACCGAGTCGCTGTTCGTCGAGGCGCCAGAGGAAGTGCGCGATACCATGCTGCGGCTCAAGGCCCACGGCGTGCGCTTTTCGCTCGACGATTTCGGTACCGGCTACTCATCGCTTTCGTATCTGGCCCAATTGCCGCTGGACCAGCTCAAGATCGATCAGTCCTTCGTGCAGCAGGTGCCGGAAAGCTCGGCCAACGCGGCCATCGTAAGCACCACCATCGCCCTGGCATCGAGTCTGAGTCTGGACGTCATTGCCGAAGGGGTGGAAACCCAAGAGCAGTACCAGTGGCTATTGGCCAACGGCTGTTACGCGTTTCAGGGGTATCTGTTCGGCCGGCCCATGCCAGTCGCCGCGCTCGAGGCCATCGCGCTCAGTGCGAAAGAGCGGCCAGACGATCGAGAAGGGTCGGGTGATCCAGGGCCTGGTCGTCGGGAAGAATGACTTCCAGGCGCGAGTCCTGACGCCAGGCGCTCGCCTCGACGCTCAATACGCCCTCGGCGCGATTGAGCCGTTTCCAGCCGCCGTCGGTATGGAACACGCCCTTGGCCCGCGCTGCCTTGGGCAGCTCTGATAGCGTGTGGGCGAGCCGGTCGAGATCGAAGCGCTCATCCGGATGCCAGCGAAGCCCGCTGCTGGCGTAGCCTAGTGCCGAGGCGGTCTCGAGTCGCGGCGAGCCAGGCGCGGGCGGGGCGTCGAAAAAATGGCCCGAAAGCGTTGGCGGGGCGACCAGTACCCGGTGGGCGTCGGGCATGACCACCGTTGATGAACCCGCCTGGCCGCCCTGGGTGAGAAGTGAGAGCGGCAGCGCTCCGCCCGCGCTGTCGTGGACCCACTTGGGTGCGGGCCATAGCGCCTCGACGAAGGCCCGGCCGCGGGCGTTCTGGGCTTCAACGGCCTGGTCGGTCAGCGTGAGTACCACGGCGTCCGCCACGGCGAGCTGGTCGTTGAAGGTTTCGTGCTCGCGCACCCGGGGCTCATCGAGTCGGCGTGGGTCGAGGGTGGCGATGATGTCGCGCACCTCCAGCACGCCCTCAAAAGCTTCGCCGCGCAGCAGATCCAGCAGCCCCGCCGGATGGCCAAGGCCCGACGGTTCGATGATCACCCGATCGGGTCGGGCGCGGCGGATCAGCTCGACCAGCGCCGCTTGCAGCACGAACGCGAGCTGGCAGCACAGACACCCGCCGGGCAGGCCTTTGACCACCACGTCGTCGCGATGGTCGAACATCGTTTGGTCGATGCCGATCTGGCCGAACTCGTTGACCAGTACCGCCCATGTCTCTTCCACAGGCTTTTGCTCGATCAGGCTGTGGATAAGCGTGGTCTTGCCGCTGCCGAGAAAGCCGGTCACCACGTGGGTGGGAATGCGCGCCATCGTCACGGGTTAGCCGCCGGTCATGTTCATGAAGCGCACCACCTGCACATCGCCGTCGGTCGTGAAGTGGTGGCGCTCGGGCTTGAGCGGCAGCGCATGGATGATCGCGCGCTTGAGCGCGTCCATGTCGCCGGGATGGCGGCGAAGCACCGCGCGCAGATCCACCGAGTGCTCGTTGCCCAGACACAGCAAGAGCCGCCCCTCGACGGTGACGCGCACCCGGTTGCAGCTGTCGCAGAAATTGTGGCTGTGCGGCGAGATGAAGCCGATGCGGCTGTCGCTGTCACTCATCTTGAAGTAGCGCGACGGGCCCGGCGTGGTCACCGTACTTGGCATCAGCGGGTAGCGCGCCTCGATCAGCGCCTTGACGTCGTCGCTTGAGTAGAAGGTTTCGGCGCGAGAGTGATCCGACACATCCCCCAGCGGCATCTCCTCTATGAAGCTGATATCGAGGCCTTCCCGGCGGGCGAAGTCGACCAAATCCAGCACCTCATCGTCGTTGCGCCCCTTGAGGATCACCGCGTTGAGTTTGATGCGCTCAAAGCCCACCTCTTTGGCGGCGCGAATGCCATCGATCACCTTGTCCAGATCACCGGTGCGGGTCAGCGCCTTGAAGCGCGCGGGGTCGAGCGAGTCGAGGCTTACGTTGAGCCGCTTGAGCCCGCCGTCGAAAAGTCGTTGGGCGTGCTTTCTGAGGCTTGCGCCGTTGGTGGTCATGGTGAAGTCACTGAGCCCGGGCAGGGCGCCGATCTCGTCGACCAGCTCGCCAATATTACCGCGCACCAGCGGCTCACCGCCGGTCAGGCGGATTTTCTCGACGCCGAGCTCGGTAAAGGCCCGCGCGACGGTGGCGATCTCTTCGAGGGTGAGCACCTGCGCACGCGGGAGAAAGGTCATCTCCTCGCTCATGCAGTACACGCAGCGAAAGTCGCAGCGATCAGTGACTGAGATCCGTACGTAGTTGACCCGGCGGCCAACGCTGTCAATCAGTTGCTCGGTCATGGCCATCTCTCGAACCGGTGAATGGGGGCAGTGTAGTCGATTGGGGCGCGCGAAGCGGCTGGATCGCGACGACCTCGCCCGCCACGGCGACATCGCGCTCCTCACAAAGCTCGATCAGACAGTTGGCCGCCACCATCGAGGTTAACATACCCGAGCCTTGGGCCTTGAGCGCGTGTACACGTATCACGCCTTGTTCATCGCCCCGGTACACCCCGCGAAGCAGATCGAGCCGCCCAAGGCGCCCTTCAACCGGCGAGTCGAGTACCGCCGTCAGGCGCGCGGGCGCGGCAACGGGTTGGCCCTCCAGGCGCGCCAGTAGCGGCGCGACGAACTGATGAAACGTCACCATCGCCGCTACCGGGTTCCCGGGCAGCCCGACGAAGGGCGTTTGGCGCGCGCCGAGTGTGCCGCAGGCCAGCGGCTTGCCCGGTCGCAGCGCCACCCGCCAGAAGCCGAGCGTGCCCAGCCGCTCAAGCGCACTACGGGTGAAATCCTTCGTGCCCACCGAGACGCCGGCGCTGGTGAGCACCAGGTCGCTCTGCTCGGCGGCCCTGCCCAGCGCGGAGACGATCGCCTCCGGGTCGTCCGGCAGGATGCCAAGATCCAGCACGCGCGCACCGGCCTCTTGTAAAAGCCCCTTTAAGGCGAATCGGTTGGCGTCGAAAATACCCGCCGGTGGCAGCGTCTCGCCGGGCTCGGTAACCTCGTTGCCGGTGGAAAAGAGCGCCACTTTCGGGCGCTTGACGACGCGCACCGTGGCAAGCCCCAGCGAGGCGATCAGCCCAAGAGCGCCGGGGTCGAGACGCGTGAGCGCGGACAGCACTGGAGCACCCGCGGCCAACTCCTCACCGGCCCGGCGAACGTTCTGGCCTTTCACCACGCGCTCGGGGTCGTTGAGCATCACGGCGCCGTCGTGCTCATCGAGCTGCTCGCAGGCGATGACCGTGTCGGTGCCTGGCGGCAGCGGCGCGCCGGTGGTGATGCGCACGCACTCGCCTTCACCGAGCGCGCCGTCAAAGCGCTGACCGGCGAAGGCGCTGCCAGCCGGATGCCAGCGCGCGGGCAGCGCCTCGCGCCAGCCAAGCGCGATGCCATCCAGCGCCGCGTTGGTGTAGCGGGGCACGTCCATGGGCGCCGTGATCGACTCACTCAACAGGCGCCCGAGCGCCTGGTCGAGGCGAACCTCCTCGCTGCCCATCGGCCGGGGGACCAGCGCGAGCAGTGCCTGGCGCGCCTGGTCGACGCTCAGCGGCGCGCCACTTCGATCCGGCGTCATGGCCGCTCCCGGCGGGCGTCCGCGCGGCCAAGCTCCAAACGCTTGAGCGCCTCTTCGCTGTTGAGGTTGACGAACGCCTCCTTCACGTCAGAGAAATCCACCCGCCGCGCTCCAAAACGCTCGAACCAGCGGCCGAGCTTGCGCTCGCCGCTGGCCAGAAAGGCGCCGAGATCGTCGGCCAGCGCAGTGGCGATGAGCGCCACCGTCGGGTGGTCGCGCTCGCCGTCGAAGGCGATGGCCGTCTGGCCGCCGTCGAGCCCACCGACCAGGCGCTCGACCAGCGTCATGGGCAGAAGCGGCGTATCGCAGGGCACCACGATCAGCCACGGCGTTTTCGCTGCCAGCAGGCCGCTGTAGATGCCCATCAGCGGGCCGAAAAAGCCGGGCCTGGCATCCTCGATCACGCGCGGACCCAAAAGCGCATAGGCGTCCTGATTGCGGTTGGCGCTGACGAGGGTTTCGCTCACGCGCCCTTCCAGACGCTTCAAGGCGTGGGCGAACAGCGGCAGGTCCTCGAAGGGCGCCAGGCCCTTGTCGCGCCCGCCCATGCGGCGACCTTCGCCGCCGGCCAAAATCAGTCCGGTCAGTTGCTGTGGCGCGATCATGAAAGTGCCCTGCGCGTGATGAGTGAAGCCGTCGGCACGCCTGAAAGGCGCGGCTTTTAAAGGTAGACCGCGCCTGAGTCGCGACGTGCTCAGAGTGTGCCATATTCGCAGCGGCGAAAACGTTTTTAAAGCGACTCTTTTGCTATGCTGAGCACCATTCAACCGCGGAGAGCTTTCATGCACGCCTTCAACGATCTGGACCCGACGACCCAAACCGAACTCGAAGCCGCCGCCTTTCGTCGGCTGCTGAATCATCTGGACGCCAACAAGGACGTTCAGAACATCGACCTGATGATTCTGGCGGATTTTTGCCGCAACTGTCTCTCGAAATGGCTGGTCAGCGCCGCCGAGGAGCGCGGCGAACGCCTCGACTACGAGGCCGCCCGCCAGCACGTTTACGGCATGCCCTACAGCGAGTGGAAAGAGCACCACCAGGCGAAGGCCACACCGGAGCAGCTCGCCGTGCTCGAGGCGCGCCAGGCGAACAAGAGCCACGAGGAGTAGCGCCTTGGAAACGCAAAACAGCCCTCAAGCGGCCAGGTCAGGGGACATGGAGGCCTTGAATATCGCCGTGCTCACCGTCTCCGACACCCGCACCGAGGAGAGCGACCGCTCTGGCGCGCTGTTAATCGAGCGGCTGGAAGGCGCTGGCCACCGGCTGGTGGAAAAGCGCATCGTGGCCGACGATATGTACCGTATTCGCGCGGTGGTGGCCGAATGGATCGCAAGTCCTGAGGTGCAGGTCGTCATCACCACCGGCGGCACCGGCTTTACCGGGCGCGACTCCACCCCGGAGGCGGTATCGGTACTGTTCGATAAAGCCATCGAGGGGTTCGGCGAGCGCTTTCGCCAGTTAAGCGGCGACGAGATCGGAAGCTCCACGATTCAGAGCCGCTGCCTGGGCGGGCTTGCCAACGCCACCGTGATCTTCTGCCTGCCGGGCTCTACCGGGGCGTGTCGCACCGGCTGGGACCGCCTGCTGGCCGAGCAGCTCGACAGCCGCCATAAGCCCTGCAACTTCGCCAACCTGGTGATTCCCGGGCGGGGGCAGCATGGCTGAGCTCGCCCCCATCGAGAAAGCGTTAGAGGCGCTTCTGGCCGACGTAAGCCCGCTTGACGTTGAGGAGGTAGCGCTCGATGACGCCGCCGAGCGCGTGCTGGCCGCCGCCGTCACCGCCGCGCTCGACGTGCCCGCCCGGGACAACAGCGCCATGGACGGCTACGCCCTGCGCGCCGCGGACGCCGGCGGCTGGCTGCCGGTCTCCCAGCGCATCGCCGCGGGCCACCCGGCCGCGCCGCTTGCACCCGGCACCTGCGCGCGCATCTTCACCGGCGGCGAGCTGCCGGAGGGTGCCGACTGTGTGGTGATGCAGGAGGAGGTCGAACTCGACGGCGAGCGGGCGAACATCCCCGCCGGTATCGCGGTGGGCAATAGCGTGCGCCGCCGCGCCCGGGATGTCGCCCGTGGGGATGTCCTGCTCGAAGCGGGCACGCGGCTAAACGCCGCCGCGCTTGGCCATCTGGCGGGGCAGGGCATCGCGCGGGTGAGCGTGCGTCGCCGTCCGCGGGTGGCGCTATTGTCCACCGGTGATGAGGTCATCGAGCCCGGCCAGCCGATCGCGCCCGGCCAGCTCTACAACAGCAACCGGCCGATGCTCAAGCGCCTTCTGGAGAGCTTCGGCGCCGAGGTCGTGCATATCGAAAGCGTGCCGGACAGCTTCAACGAGACCTGCGCCTGCCTGACCCGGGCGGCTCAGGGCGCCGATGTGGTCATCACCACTGGTGGGGTGAGCGTGGGCGAGGAGGATCACGTCAAAAAAGCGTTGGAGGCGCTGGGCCAGCTGGATCTCTGGCGTTTGGCCATTCGCCCGGGCAAGCCGCTGGCGCTGGGGCGGCTGGCCCGGGGTGATGAAAGCGCGGCGCGCTTTGTCGGCCTTCCCGGCAACCCGGTATCGGGGTTTGTCGGCGCGTGGCTGTTTCTGCGCCCGCTGATGGGGATGCTTCTGGGCTGCCCGGCGCTCACCTCGCTTTCACCTCTTCCAGCGGTGGCGCGCTTTTCGACCACCACCGGCCCGCGCCAGCACTACATGCGCGTCAGGCTTTCGTTTACCCCCAGCGGCATTGAGGCGCACGCCTTCGAGGATCAGGACTCCTCGGTGCTCTCTTCCTGCGTGGCCGCCGATGCGCTTGCCGTCGTCGAGGCGCATCGGACGGTCACGCCCGGCGATTCGCTTACGTGTCTGTGGCTGGCGCCGTAGGGCCAGTGAGTCGCTCGGCGTCCAGTAGCCATAGCTCGGCACGTGCTCCTTGCATGGCCACGCCGCACAAGGGGGCCAATGCGCGTGCCTTGACGAGCGCGGGCAAGGGGTAAAGCGCTGAGGCGGGCCACTCGATGAGCTCAACGCTGCCCCCGACCCCGAGTTGCCACACGCCTTGTGCATCGCTTAGCGTAAGCCAGCGATCCGGGGGAGCGTCGTTATCCGGTAGACCCAGTAGCGCTGCTGCCCGGATGACGCGTTCGACGTCGGCGTGCAGGGTGAGGCGGCGTACCTGGCTTGCCTCGAGCGCGTAGCGGTAGTGGCCTGTCGAGAAGGCGACGAGCGCGACTGTCGGCACGCGCTAACCCTGGCCTGCCTGAAAAGCGCTTAGCAGTGCCTGGGCATCGAGCAGGGCGATGGCTTCACGCTCGTCTCTATGGATCACCGCGCCAACGAAGGGTTTGAGCGCTTCAGGCAGCGTTTCAGGCGGGGGCCTGAGCGCGCTGATCACGACGTCGCAAACATCGTCCAGCTGCTCAATGCGTACCCCTGTGGTAATCGCATCGCCACGAACGAGCAGGATCATGCCATCGCTTCTGGACGCCTCAAGTCCCAGAAGGCGCTCGAGCGTAATAACGGACTCGATGGTGCCCCGCAGATGGATTACGCCCTCGATGGTATCGGGCAGCCCGGGTATGAAGTACACGCTTTGCTCGCCGCTCAGAATTTCGCTCACCACGCTTCCGGCCAAGGCGAAGCGCTGACCGGCCAGCCGAAAAAGCACCACTTGCTGAGTCGGCTCATCTACCTCAAGGCCTGAGCATCCGGCGCCCTGGCTTGAAAGCGCCTGCTCGAGATCCAGACGAGAATCATCATTGGTCGTCAAGGGCATCGGCCTCCGTGTTGATGACGAGCTGATTACGCCCTTGGCTCTTGGCGCGGTAAAGGGCCTGGTCGGCACTAACGCGCAGCGTCTCGGTGGAAGGGTGGCGGGGAAAATCGCTGATACCGGCGCTGAAGGTGCAGTTGAAGCGCGCGTCACCGGCGTGAAAATCGACCTGCTCAAAGTCTTGGCGTAGCCTCTCGATCAGCCGGGTGGCGATGTCCAGCGTCACGTTTTTCATCAGGATGACGAACTCTTCACCGCCGTAGCGGCCGATGATGTCCGAGGTGCGAAAGCGCGTTTTCAGCATGTGCGCCAGGGTGATGATGACCTGGTCGCCCGCCAGGTGGCCGTAGGTATCGTTGATGTCCTTGAAGTGGTCGATATCGAGCATGGCCATGGCATGGTGAGTGTCGTCTCGGTACGCCTGCACCAGCGTTCGGTTGATCAAATCGGTGGTGGTGCTGTGGTTATAAAGACCGGTCATGCTGTCCTGGGTCATCAGCGCGCGCAGGTGCCGCAAGCGCTCGGCGCGCAGCGTCACAGCGGCCACCAGGTCATCGGGGATGACGGGCTTGGTGATGAAGCCTTCTACGCCGGCGTTCATGGCCGTCAACTGCTTCTGGCTGTCGGTCTCGCCAGAGAGGTATATGATCGGAAGCCCCACGTACTCCGGCTGCTGGCGTACGATGGTGGCCAGCTCCTCGCCGGAACAGACCGGCATGTACATGTCTACCAGCATCAAATCCGGGTTGAAGCGTTCCAGCGTAACGAATGCCTGGGCGGGGGAGTGAGCCTGCTGGGTGATCATGCCGGCACGCTCGAGCAAGGCGGCGTGATAGCCAGCCGCTTCCGGCTCGTCGTCCACTACCAGCACTCTGAGCGGTTCGTCGTCGGGTTCGGCGGTCAACTTGTCCAGCGCCAGCATTATCTCCAGTGGCTTCACCGGTTTGATGAAGTAGCCGCTGCAGCCGGCGCGCACCGCGCTGAGTCGTGAACCGAAATCGCCAGAGGAGGAGAGTACGATGGCCGGCAGCCGCTCGCCGGTCAGCTTGTTCAGGCTGGCCAGGGTTTCGGGACCAGCGGTCTTTCCCTGAGGGAACTGGACATCCATGATGATGGCGTCGGGCCGACGTGTCAGTACCGCGTTGAAGAAGGTCTGCGTGTCTTCGAAGTGGTACGCCTCGTGGCCGAAACAGCGTAAATGATGCAGCAGTTGGCTGACCTGCTCGGGCTCATCGTCGCAGAGATAGATCAGTCGCTGGCGATGATTGCCTGCGCGCAGGGCAGTTGCCGGGAGTTCCACCGTGGCGGATGAGCCGTGTGTGGTCGCCTGGTTTTTTTGCTTTAACAGATTTGCCTGTTCCTGACGGAGCTTGCCAAGCAGTGTATCCATCATCGGGGCGATATGCGCCTGCGCCGATGTCGAGGTGAGAAGCTTCTCGCCCTGTTCGGCTAACGCGGCGAGTCGCTCGAACCCCAGTGAACGCCCGGTGCCTTTCAGGCTATGGAAAAAACGATGTAGATCCGGTGCCAGCCGCGCCCGCGCCCGCGCCTCGCAGGAGGCTTGGCTTTGCTGCCACTGCTGGGTAACGGCCTGCAACCGTTCTGGGAGCTGCTCGACGAAGCGCAAGCGCAGCTCGTTGAGTTTGTCGTGCAGTGTTTGGGCGTGGGACGGCATCTCGATACCTGTATTCTCACTCAGGGGAGTGCGCACCAAGGGCGCTTTCGAGGGTTTGACACAGCGTCGAGGCCATATCCGCCTCCTTTTGCAGGCAGGCATGAATCCCCGGCGTCTCAAGGAGGTCGCTATCCGGACTATCACCGGTCAGCAGGATAAACGGCAGCGTCACATCCTGCTCCCTGAGCATCGAGCAGAGGTCGGTGCCATTGATCAGCGGCATATGCATGTCGCTGACAATGGCCGCGATGTCCGAATGACGCTCGAGCTGGGTGATCGCTTCCATCGCGTTCAGCGCAAGCACTGGGGTGTAGTGTTGCGAGGCGAGGACGGCAGCGGTCATCTCGCCCGCTAGCTCATCGTCGTCAACGACTAGAATCCGCATGAGGTTCCTCTTTCTGGTCCTGGGGCGCTATCCCAGTAGGGCTTTGAGCGTATCCACGAGGTTGTTCTGGTCGAAGCTACCCTTCACGATATAGGCGTCGGCACCGGCGTCGATGCCTCGCTGGCGATCGCTCTCTTTCTCTCGCGAGGTGATGATGATGATCGGCACGTGCTGATAGCGCTCGTGTTCGCGCAGCCGAGCGGTGAGCGTAAAACCATCCATGATCGGCATTTCGACATCGGTCAGCACCGCGTCGAAGGAGTCGGCAAGCGCCTTGGTCAGGCCATCGCGACCGTTTTCGGCAAGCGATACCCGGTATCCCCAAGCCTCGAGCACATCTTTCTCGATTTCGCGTGTATTGAGCGAATCGTCCACGATCAGTATTCGATGCGCCCGGGCTTGCTTGAGTTCCAGTATCGAGGAGCGGCGGCCGCCTCGTTTAACCTGAGTTAATAATGCGGGAACGTGAAGCAGGCTTGCAAGGTCGTTGCGCCCGACGCTGACCATGCCGGAGACCAGCGGCAGATGGCGAAGATGGGGCGGTAAAGGCTTGATCACCATGTCACGCTCGTCAATCAACTCCTCGACGATTAGCGCAAGCTTCTGGCTGCCCTGATGAACGATCAGTAGCAACACCTGGGCATTTTCTGTCGGCGCTTCAAGGCCCAGCAGTGACGCGAGCGATACCACGGGAATGAATTCGTCGCGCAAAACCAGCGTGGGCTGGCCCGCCGTATCGATGAAGTCGTCGGGCGTGACTTTCAAAAGCTCCTGAACATAGGGTGCTGTGAAGCCCAGCGTCTGTGAGCCCGCTCGAATCAGCAGCACTCGCAGCATGGCAAGCGACAGCGGCAGACGCAGCGCGAAGGTGGTGCCCTTACCCGGCTGGCTGTCGACCCGGATATCGCCGCTGAGCTCGTCCACCACGGTGCGCTTGACCACATCCATACCCACACCCCGGCCTGACATGTCGGTGATCAGTGGTTTGGTCGAGAATCCGGGCAGGAAAATCAGTTCGAGGGTTTCATGCTCGCTCAGCGTCGTGAGCTGCTCTTCATTGATCAACTGCCGGCCAAGCGCCTTCTGGCGAACGGCGTCGATATCGATACCCGCGCCGTCGTCGCTGAGTTCGATGACGACCCAGCCCCCGTCCTGCCACGCCTTGAGCGATACCCTGCCTTTCGCGGCCTTGCCGACCTGACGCCGCAGATCGGGCGTTTCCAGCCCGTGATCCAGGGCGTTTCTCAGCAGGTGAATCAACGGCTCGGACAGCCGGTCGATCATCTGTCGATCGAGCTCGATCTCGCTTCCCTGCAACTCACAGGAAGCCTGCTTGTTCAGGGCATGAGCCAGATCTCTGGTCATCTGCGCGAGCGGGTCGAACACGACAGAAAGCGGCAGCATGCGCATCTGCAGTGCGCGGTCGTGAAGATCACTCATCAGTGCGTCCTGGGTGAGCACGCTATCCTTAAGATCGCGATGAAACGCGCGAAAGGTGCTCTGATACGTCGACGGCAACGCTTTTCCCAGCGCCTGGGCCCGATCCAGCAGGTCGTGCTGCTGATGATGACCCGAAAGCACCTCGCCCATCAGACGAATCAGATCATCGAGTCGCTCCAGCCGAACGCGAACGGTATCGCTGAGTTTGAGGCGTCGGGAAAGTGCTTCGTCGGTGGCCGCTTGAGCGACGTTCTTTTCAGCGGCAGAGGTTGGGCCAGGGACAGGCGCGGGTATCGGCGCCGGGTCTGATGCAGAAGCCGGCGCCGCGGTGGTGCCCTCCATGGCCTGGCAAAGCGCGGGGTCGGCGGTAGGCAGCGTGTCCGGCGCGTGGCCTTCGGCCAGGCGGTTGACTTGGGTGTCCAGTAGCTCCACGGCCTGGTTCAATAGTTCGAGCGTGTCCGGCGTTGGCTTGCGGGTACCGTCGCGCAGCGCGCTCAGAAGCTCTTCCGCGCTGTGCGCCAGCGACGTAATGGCGTCCAGGCGCAGCATCCGCGATGACCCCTTGAGCGTATGCATGGCGCGAAACAGGGCGTTGATCTCTTCGGCGTGACGTTCGCCACGGCCGAGGGCGTCGACCCCTTCTTTCAAGCGGGGCAGATGATCCTGCGCCTCCTCGACGAAGCGCGCGATGAAGCGGGAGAGATCAAAGGCCATCGTCGTCCTCCAGCCCAATGGCATGCGCTTCGAGATAGCGTTTGGCTAAAAAGAACGCGTCTCCGGGCGGGATCGGCGGTGCCATGACCTCAAGCCCGCCAGGCGATGTGGGGTTAGCGTCGAGCAAACGCAACGTGGCCTCATAGCCGCGACGCAGCGGGGCCGGCGAGCGTGGCAGCTCGCCCGTGCGAAACAGCTCCGCCTGATAGAAATGCGCGGGCCAGCATTCCGGCATCACGTAGATGGCGCGCTTGAAAAGCGCCTGAGCGTGGTCGGCATTTTTTTGCCAGCGGGCGATGAGCCCGGCCAGCACCAGCGCATCGACGCTCCAGGGCTGCTCTTTTAGCAGGGTCGCCACGCAAGCTTCGGCGTCATCGAATTGGTTATGATCCAGCCACTCGCGCGCAAGCTCGAGGCGTTGCTTGAAAGAGGCCGGCGGCGAGTGCGGTGGCTCCCCATTGGTCGCCTTCTCGACAGAGCGCCGTTGAAGCGGCTTCGGCGCTTGGGGCACCGGTCGAGAGTCTGGCGCGAGGCGAGCGTCGGCAACTGGCGAGACCGGACCGGCGGCGGCGTTTGCGTGGCGAAAATGAAACACGCCCTGGTCCTGGGTCAGCTCGAGAATGCCCAGATCGTTGCCCAGGGTTTCCGTGACACCACAAAGCAGAACGCCGGTCGGCGCGAGGCGCTCGCTCAAGCGCTGTTGAATGACCCGGCGCTTTTCTTCATCGAAATAGATGGAAACGTTACGAAACAGGATGACATCGAAGGGCGCGTGTCGATCACTCTCAGGCGTGGGGGCCAGCACGTTGAGCGTTTGAAAGTGCACCCAGTCGCGAAGCGCGTCGTCGATCAGGTACTGGCGCCCGTAGGCCTTGAAGTAGCGCGCCTTCAAGTGAGGGGGGAGCGTGCGAAAGGCCATGCCGCTATAAAGCCCCCGCTGCGCTCTGGCCAGCATCTGTTTATCCACGTCGCCGCCGGTAAGGCTAAAAAGTGACGTCGCCCGCGGTCCAAAGCGCTCCATCAGCGCCATGGCCAGGCTGTAAGGTTCTTCCCCGGAGGAGCAGCCCGCACTTAAAAGACGCAGGGGGGCCGAGGTTTCGTTCAAACGCAGGGGAAGGTAATGGCTTACGAGCCAGTCGAGCGCCTCAACCTCCCGGTAAAAATAGGTTTCGTTGATCGTCAGTTGGCCGATGAAATCATCGAACAGGCGCTTGTCGTTTTCGAGCAAGCCGATCAGTGCCACGGTATCGGTTTTTCCGGTGCTGTTGATCAGCGCGTTGATCGCCTTTAACAGGCGCGGCTCGGCCAGCCCGTCCAGTTGAAGGCCGTAATGCTCGTATACCAGCTGTTTGAGGGGCATATACGTATTCATCAAGGCGATGATCTCGGCCAACGCGGGGTATGCAGGGTCTCGATCAAGTGCTCTGGCAACTGCTCGAGGGCGACCACTCGTTGAACACTCCCCGCGCGCACAGCTTCCTGGTTCATGCCGTAAATCACTGAGCTCGCCTCGTCCTGAGCGATCGTCGTGCCACCGGCAAGGCGGATGGCGTTCATGCCCTGCACACCGTCACGCCCCATGCCGGTCAGAATGATACCCACGGCATCCGGGCCGTAAACCTCCGCCACGCTGCTCAGGAGGGTGTCGCAGCTGGGGTGATAAATCGACCCCGGCGGGCTCGGGAGAAGCTTGAACGTATGGTCCGCGGTAATCTCTAAATCGCTTTCCGAAGGTGACAGATAAATGCACCCGGGCTTCAAGTGATCCCCGTCACGGGCGACGTTGACCGGTAGCGTGCAGATAGTGGACAACCACTGTGCCATACCTTCGATGAAACCGGGGCTGATATGCTGAGCGATGACGATCGGCGCAATGAAATCGGTCGGTAACCGGCTGAGCAGGCGCGCCAGTGCCTGAGGGCCGCCCGTCGAGCAGGCGATCGCCACGATGCGTTGGAATGCCCGCAGCGGCGCAGTTGTGTTGGGCAGAAGCGAGCATGGCGTCATGGCGCGCCGGCGCATGCGGGTGATGACGGCGACACCGGACAAGAGCCGGATACGCTCGACCAGCCGTTGGGCATCCTCGCCATCAAAGGCAGGCTTGCCGATCACTTCCAGCGCGCCCAACTCAAGTGCCTGGCAGGCGGCTTGTGCCTCGAAGCGTTCGCTGACCACCAGAATCGGTAGCGCCTTGGTGTGCATGATCTCCTTGATCGCCGCCAAACCATTCATGACCGGCATCGAGAGATCCATGGTCATGATGTGAGGTGCCAGCCGGCGGGCGAGCGTGACTGCCTCCTGCCCATTGGAGCCCTCGCCCACGATCTCGATGTCGTTTTCGCGGGCAAGGATATGGCGCAACACGTCTCGCGCCACGGGGCTGTCGTCGACGATTACCACCCGGATTGCACTCATGGTTGGGTTCCTGGACGCGCTACGTGAGCTCCGTGGTGGACGAGTCGAGCCTGAACTCCTGCACGAGTTCGTTGAGCTCGGCGGACATGCGAATCATTTCCTGACTGATATCGGTGATATGGCGTACCGACTGGGCGTTGCGGGCGCTGGCCGTATCGATATCACGTAGCGCCGTCACGACCTGGCTGCTGGCGGTTTTTTGCTGTTGTGTCGAAAGCGATATCTGCTGAGCCGCATTGCTGGTCTGACTGGCGGCCTTGAGTACCGCATCAAGATCCTGTGCCGTGGTCTGACTGACGTCCACGCCCTGCTCAATCGACGCCGCGCCTTTTTCCGACGCTACGACCAAACGGCTGATGGCGTGCTGAATTTCTTCAGTATGGACTTCGATTTCCTGGGTGGAGTCGGTCACGCTGTCGGCCAGTCGACGGATCTCGTTGGCCACTACCGAAAAGCGTCGCCCGGAGTCACCGGCGCTTGAGGCCTCGAGTGCGGCGTTGAAGGCGATCAGTTTGGTTTGCGCAGCCAATGTGTTGATGAGCTCCATCACCTTGCTGATCTGCTTTGATTTCGCGCCCAATGCGACGATTTCCGCCAGGCTCTGTTCGCTGTCACTACTAATCTCCTGCATTTTCGACTGCAGAAGCTCCATGGCCCTTGCGCCTTTACGGCTGCGCTCGAGGGTCTGGTTGGCGACATCCACCACCGACCCGGAATGATCGGCGATCTGCGTGGATGAGGTTGAAAGCTCCTCCATGGTGGAGGTGATTTCCGCCACCGACGAGGCCATTTGCTCGACCGCAGCGGCCATGGTCTGGTCGGCTTCGACGCCCATGTCACCGTGTTTTACGCCGGAAAGCCCGGCGGTCTGTGCTAACCGATCCGCGACGGAGTTAAGCGCCAGGGCATTGCTGGAAACGGCGGTCATGGCGCGGGCCAGGCGCTCCAGTAGTTCGTTGGTTTGATCGGCCAGGTCACCCAGTTCGGCGCGGTCGTCGGTTTCGACGCGGCGGGTAAGGTCAAGGCTTAGCGTGATCTCCTTGAGTTGACGCTGAAAGCGCGTCAAGGGGCGCAGTAGTCTTACGGTTAGCGGATAGAGCAATAAAAGCCCGATCAGCAAAATCAAAAGCCCCCAGCCGGTCGAGGCTAGAAAACGCAGTTGTGCGGCCTTGACGTATTCGTGCTTGTCCACCTCGATCATCAAATAGCGCCCAAGCTCCGGCACCCAGCGCGTGGCGGTGAGATAGGCAGTACCGTCGCGAAGGACCTCTTCGACCCTGGTGCCGCTACCTGGCGCAGTGGGCAGCGAAACGGTGGTGCTGGCGTCTGAGGTGCCCTCTGCACTATTGACGGTGATTTCGCCCGTGTCGTCCAGTAGCGCCGCGTGGCCCGTCTCGCCCAGCGTAAAGTCTTCGATCAGTCGGGCCATTTGATCGAGATTCAGCGCCGCCCCGGCAACGACCAGCGGGCGTCCGTTGGGCGCCAGCGCGTCACTGCGAAAATTGAGGAAGACGAAACTGTCGCCCGGGGTGAAGGTGTCGCTGTCCAGGTTGAGGTTGTAGGGCGCTTCGCTATCGGTGAACTCGTAATACCAGCGGTCGTCGCTGGCGGGGCCTTCGAGCGAGCGTTGCAGAAGCTCGCCATCACGGTACTGAAAGTAATAGGCGCCTACCGGTGACTGTACGGCAAAAAAGAGCAGATCCGCCTGAAGTTGATCGACCGTGCGTGACAGGTAGCCGGCAACCGCGTCCTGTTCGGTCGCCGGCAATCCATCGCGTACCCACTGCTCCAATACGTAGCTATCGGCCACACTCTCGGAAACCGCGAGAGAAGGGCTCAAGCGGAGCACCAAGCGTGTAGCCAGCGCCTCGACCTGTTGAGGTAACTCCTCGTCGATGAGCTGCTCGAAACGCGCCTGCGTCTGGGTGCGAGCTTGCAAGTACAGCGCCAGAAGCAGTGTCAGCGTCATCACGGTGGCAAAGGAGAGAAACTGTCTCAAACTCAGGGGCAGGGATTTCCAGCGTGCCTTCATCCGGGCGGGGCTCCAAAAGGGTCGAGCGGCAAGCGATGACCAAAGAGGTGGTAATAAGTGATTAGTTCCATAGTACCGCTAAATGCATTGAGCGCTATAGCCACTGAGCGCGCTTTGAACGGCCAATTTTGTGAATTAATGTGAAACATCGAAAAAAGCGTAAGCTCATAACTCGATTCAATAGTTGTACAATGACGGCCTTCACTGGATGGGCAGGCTCAGGAGTCAGTTGGGCTTTTGAAGCAAAATATCGCTTATAAACAGTGTCAGGAAGGCTTTTTGCTGGCGTGGGTAGCGCATAATTATTTTGACAAAAGTGATACAATCGAATAATTTATGACGGTCAAAATGACATCTTTGCAGAGGAAGCAATCATGTTGTCACTCTCACACCGGACGACCCTGAGCGTTCTTCGCTCGGTTGCGGCCCAGCACCACAAGGCGAAGCATACGGACATGCTGCCCTGTGTCGGCACGCCGGAACGCGCCGGACTGGCTCACGCGATTGGCCACCTGCTCGGTACCCAAAAGCTGACGCTGGCGGACACCGCCATCACGCTCGACGAGTGGGCCGGTGCCATTGCCGAACACGCGGACATCGAGTATTTAAACCTGTTCGACACCACGCCTAACGCGTTTTGTAACCGCCTGCAGCGTTCGTATCGGCACGTCGGCGCGGCGCTGGCCCAGGAGGCCCAGTCGCTCAAAGCGTTTTTGGAGCTTTCCACCTCCAGCGAGCGCACGCTGATTAGCTGGCTCTCATTGCAGACCGTATCCGGCTTCATGCTCGGCGCGCTGCTACCCCAGGCGGGCGGCTGGCAAACGCGCTCACTTTTCGAAAGCGCTGGCGCGCTTTGGGAGCTCAATGCCGGTGACGTCGTGGCCACCGATAGCCAGCGCTGGTGCCAACTCGCCCAACGCCTGCCGTCACTGCCCGCTGGCATCACCGCGATCGCCACCTCACCGCTGGATGCCGCCACCTGGCAGGCATTAAAGGAGAAGGGCGTGGCGCATATCGTCGAGCTTTACAGCGAGCCTGCGCTGGGCGTGATCGCCGCACGGCGCTCTCAGGCAGAGGCATTCGAGCTTCTGTCGCACTGGCACCCGACCGAAAGCAACGACTATCTTCTGTGCCTGGCCAAAGGCAGCGTGGCGCGAGAAGTCAGGCTTGGACAACCCATCGCTTGGACCGGTGCTCGCAACTTCAAGCCGGTCGAGTCCGAACCGCTCACCCCTCAGGCGCTTCCCCTTTGGGCAAGCCGGTCGGCGAGTCAAAGGTCGCTTCAGGATGCGACAGCCGCGTAAGCCGTTATTGTGGGAGTTAAATGATCGCGTGGGGCACGAAGCAGGACGAATCCTTGGTAATGCGCCCCACATCTTCGCGAATGCCCATGCCGCAGGCGCGGTCACCGACTACCCAACTGCCCACCAGCGCATGATATTGGCCGAAACGCGGCATCGGGTGGTAGGCCTGGCGAATCCAGGGGCTATCCACGTAGGGCCCGGCCACGTCCTCGAACGCTCCATCGTTGGTTTTGAGCTGAACGTTACTTCCCTCGCGAGAGAAAAACGGCTTGCGCACCCAGCCAGGTGCTAGTGGCTTCTCGTCCGGTTTTTCGAAGTAGGCGGGCAGCAGGTTGGGGTGATCCGGATACTCTTCCCATAAAAGTGGCAGAATCCCCTTGTTGGAGAGCACCGCCTTCCAGGGCGGCTCGAACCAGTGGGTGGCAAGCTCGGGAATCATTCTGCCGAATTCCTCCTGGGCCAGCTCCTCCCAGGGGTAGAGCTTGAACAGTGCCTTGATCGGCGCGTTGTCCAGATCCACGAAGTAGTCGCAGCCGGGCTGAACGCCGATATCCTCGGTATGGATGAACGGCGCCTTGAGTCCGGCCTGTACGGCGATATCCTGCAGGTAGTGGACCGTAGCACGCTCCTCGACGTTATCCTTGATGCAGGAGAAGTGCAGCGTGTTATCACTCAGACGCTGGCCGATATGCGCCAGCGCCCCTAAAAGCTTCTCCTGAATCGAGTTGAACTGATCCGCGTGGCGCGGGATCAGCCCCTGCTCGATCGCCTGCTCGAGCCACACCCACTGAAAGATGCCCGCCTCATAGAGCGAGGTGGGCGTGTCGTAGTTGAGCTCCAGCAGTTTGGCCGGCCCATCGCCTGCGTAAGCGAAATCCATGCGTCCATAAAGATGGGGCTGGCCCGCGCGCCAGGAATCGAAAATGGCGTCCCACATGAATTCCGGAATGCTCAAACGCTGCATCAGGGCGTTGGAGTGACACACCTTGTCCACCAGCGCCATGCACATCTCGTGAAGCTCCTCGGTCGGGGCTTCAATGTCGCGCTCTACCTGTTCCAGGGTGAACTGGTAGTAGGCGCTCTCTTTCCAGTAGGGTTCGCCGTCGATGGTATGAAAATGAAACCCCAGCTCCTGGGCCAGGGTTTTCCACTGCGCGCGCTCCTTGATCTCGACTCTGAGCATGAAGATCAGGAACCCCAGCCGCCGCGGGCGGAGGAGCGTGAGCCGAAGCCGCTGCGCTGGGTTGCCTGGCGGCTCTGCATCGCCGAGGTGCGCATGGTTTGTTGACGCTGGTTGACGCGCTGGCTGGCCTGGTTGGTGGCCGCGTTCCAGTTGCCCTGGTTTTGCCGGTTGCGGTAGACCGGCTCCTGATAAAGCCCCTGGCTGGTGGCGCCACGGCTGGTGCGCGACATCATGTTGCCCACCATGTAGCCCATCAGTGCCGGCATGAACCAGCCGCCGCCACCGCCGCCGGTCGCGGCCTGGGCCTGCTCCTCGGTCGGCGCCACGCAGGCGCCTTCGCCGTGTTCGGCTTCGCAGGCTTCGAGCGAGTCAAAGCGCGGCACTTCCTTGATCGAGGCTTCATAAGACTCCTCGCAGGCGCTTTGGGTATAGACGTTCGCCTCGACGCACTCCTCGACACTCTGATAGCTGCGCGGGCTGTCGAAGCGGACGTCGGTCACTTCCTCGGGCTGGCCGCAGCCGGTCAGCGTGAAGGCGCCGGCGCCCATCAGTGCCAAAGAGAGCCGCGCGCTGCGCTTGCGCGAGGGCAGATGATTGTCGTGCTGGTTCATGAAGGACTCCTTACCACGTCATCGAGGCGGCGTTGAGTAAACCGACCGCAATGCAGATACTGCCGACCAGAATCCCGTAGGCCATATGGCCTTCGTTAATATGGGTCGAAAGGCTTTCGCCCTGATTCTGAAGAACGACTTTCAAGCCGAAGAACGTCGCCAGCTGTACGCCGAAGGCGATCACCCCCCACAGCAAAAAGTCGATGAAGTTGATCGAGTTCGCCATGGCGCTATAAAGCGGCAGGGTAAAGCCGATGATCGAACCCGCGTAGGCGGTCGCGGCCGCGGCGTTGCCCTGGCGAATCAGCGCCCACTCCTTGTGCGGCGTGATGCGGCTGTAGCAGTACATGAACGCGCCCAAAAGAATCAGTGCGCCGATCAGATAGCCGAGAAAGTGGGGCAGGCCTTGCAGATAGTTCATGGTCGAGTCTTCCGTGTTGACGAATGAGGTCTGACAGCATAAGACGCCGAGGATCAAATAGCATCAATGTCGATCGAGGCGACGTCAACGCCCAGATTCTCCACCAGCATGAAGCCACCTTCGCCATCGTCCTCGGCGCTCAACAGCACGTACTCCATGCGCTCGGCACCGTCGATGGCGCGCTCGTACAGCATGGCGTGATGCACCACCTGCCGGGTCATGACGCTCTCCTGCGTCATGACCTGCTCCTCGAACTGCACCGGCGGCGACCACTCGCTTTCCGGTTCGCCCCACACCCGGTCGAAGACGCGCTCGCCTTCGTCGGCGGTCGAGGCCACGGTGAGGCGCTTGACGCCGAGCGTGCTCGTTTGTGCCTCGGCAGGGTTCAAGAGCGCGTCGAACTCATCGTTTGAGAGATGGCTCACCCGGTAGAAGTCGAACACCTTGTACTCGATGACCTGGCGGCCCTCGACGTTGGCCTGAAGCCAGGTATCGTTTTCCAGATAAAAGCGCACCAGGTGCGCGCCCTGGCCCAGCTCCACGTGGCCCACCGCAGCGATGTGATAGTCACGCTCGCTTTCCCACTGAAACAGCGTATCCGGGTAGGCGGCGAGCTCGCTGAGCTTTAGTCGCACACGCCCATCCAGGCGCAGCCCGGCGAAGTCGCTCGACGACATGCCGATGGGAAGGCCAGCGGTGAAATCCGACGAGGCGTCCGGCGCATCAAAGCGCTCGCTTTGCCCGCCAAGCAGCGCTTTCAGGGTTTTCAGCATTCGGCTCTCCTGGGTAATCGGCCGGCGATCGGCGGCGACCTGCCGCCATCGCCCTGGGCGTTATGACTTGAAAAAGCTCACTCGGTGGGCGCCTTTTTGGCCCGGATGCGGGCCAATACGTCGTCCGCGCGGCGCTCGTTGGCACCGATGCCTGCCGCTTTCAGGCGGCTTTCGAGTTCGCTTCCGCTCTCTTCGGCGCTGAGCTGCTCGGCGGCCTTCATCTGCGCGCTGTCCAGCGCCTGGCGCTCGCGGATACGCTCGAGCGACTCCATCGCACTGCCCATGGCGCTGTTTTGCCCGGAGTGGCGAGCGGCCACGGCGGACTGGGCGCGCTGGGCGGACTCCGTTGCCTTGACCACGCTGACCTGCTGCTTGAGCTGGCGCAGCTGGTTTTCGGTGTTGCGAATGGTGTTGCGAAGGCTCTCGATGCTGGTATCAAACTCGCCCACGATCTGCTGCTCGGCCTCGAGCGCCTCGGTCAGGGCAACGATGCGCTCGGCAACCTCAACGGCGAGCTGCTCCTCGCCGCGATCCAGCGCCGCCTCGGCGCTGTGCTCGAGCTCATCGATCTTTTTCTCGAGGGTGATGGCCTTGTCGCTGTTGATCTGTCGCTGCCCCATCAGGCGGGCAAGCTCGGTTTTCGACGTTTTCAGATGCTGCTCGGCGTCGCGAATCTCCTGGTCGAGGATACGCAGTGCCTGGGAGTCGACGACGGCCTGGCCGGTTTCATTGGCCTTGCCGCGCAGCGCGGTCATGATCTTGTTGAGCATAAAAATTCCTCGGGATTAACGCGGCGAATGGGAAAAATCGGACTGAATGAGGCGCGCCACTTCCATCGCCGCGCTCGCCGTGGCGTGAAGCTCGGCGCAGATGGAGGCGAGTCGCGAATCGGCGAAAAGCTGGCCGTAAGCCACGTAGTAGTCGCGCCCGTCCAAAGTGACGATCCCAACGGAGGCCAGCGGCAGCATCACGCCCTGGCGCAAAAGCTCCTCGTTCAGCGCGGTCTGGTCCGCCACGCTATCGACCGGCGTGATGGTGGTCATCGCCACCCATTCGTCGTCGCTTTTGGACAACGTGAGCGTCAGGTTGCCGTAGTCGTGTAGCGCAAAAATGAGGGTGTCGTTGTCCTCGTCGAGCTCCATATCGGCTCTGGGCCACTCGAGGGAGCCATCGTGGGCGGCGCTGGCCACGATGCGCTCGTGAAGTTCGGCCGCGGAGGCGGCGGGCGTGTCGGTAAGCGTCGTCAAAAGTGATACTCCCTGATAAAAGCGTCCATGAATAAAAGCGAAGATCGAAAGACAAGGATAGACCCTGACACTCCGATACGGCGCGGGACAAATGATTTAACCTGAAACGTGTCTTTCTAGGACCCGGCACGCCCGCGCGAGTTCTCGCATCCACCGCTTTCGAGGAACGTTCATGACTCATGATACAGCGCACGACAGTATTTGGCAGATGCCGCTCGATGACTTTCGCGACGCTCTGGCCCTAAAGCCCATGCCGGGCTGCGGTGCCGCGGCCGCCGTCAGCGCAAGCCTGGGCCTGGCGCTGATACTCAAGGGGCTACACCTTGGCCAGCAGCACGCGCAAAGCGATGACCGTCAGGCGTTGATCGACGAGGGAGAGGCGTTAAAACAGGCGCTGTCGCCGCTCGCCGACGAGGACGTGGCCGCGTTCGAGGCGATGATGGACGCGCTTAAGCGCCCCAAACGCTCATTTGATGAGAAAGCCGCCCGGCGCGAGGCCATCCAGGCGGCGGCGAGCCGCGCCGTTCAGGTGCCGCTGGACACCGCCCGGCGCTGCCTGGAGGCGCTCACGCTTGGCCACCAGGCGCTTTCGCACATCGAGGCACAGTTTGAAAGCGATGCCACCGCCGGCGCCTATCTGCTTCACGCCGCGGTTCAAAGCGTGCTGCTCAACGTCAACGCCAACCTGGAGGCACTTGGCGACGAGCAGACCAAACAAAACGCACGCGCGGCACAGAACGAGATTCGTGAGCAATCCCGGGCGCTGATCCAGGGGTTCGAGGCGCCCGCATCATGACCGGTAGGTGGCCTCGAAGCGCTGGCGCAGCTGGTTTTTCTGCACCTTGCCCATGGTGTTGCGCGGGAGCTCGTCGACGAAGAACACCCGCTTGGGCTGCTTGTATTTGGCCAGCCGCCCTTGAAGGTGCTCGAGAATCGTTTGCTCGCTGGCCTCGGCGCCGGGCTTGAGCACGACCACGGCGGTCACGCCCTCGCCGAAATCCGGGTGGGGCAGGCCGATCACGGCGGATTCGTCGACCGGGTCGAGCTCGTCGATCAGCTGCTCGACCTCCTTGGGGTAGACGTTGTAGCCGCCAGAGATCACCAGGTCCTTGTCGCGCCCGACGATATGCACGTAGCCCTGGGTATCGCGCAGGGCCAGGTCGCCGGTGATGAAAAAGCCGTCGTCCAGCAGCTCCTCGCGGGTCTTTTCCGGCATGCGCCAGTAGCCGATGAATACGTTGGGCCCGCGTACATGGAGAATGCCGATATCGCCGTCCTCGACCTCCCGGCCGGTCTCGCGGTCGATGATACGAATCTCGACCCCGTCCAGCGGCATACCGACCGTGCCGGCGCGCCGCTCGCCCTCATAGGGGTTGGAGAGGTTCATGTTGGTTTCGGTCATGCCGTAGCGCTCGAGAATGGCCTGGCCGGTTTTCTCTTCAAAAGCCTGATGAGTTTCCGCCGTGAGCGGCGCCGAGCCCGAAACGAACAGGCGCATGTTGGCCGTTGCCTTTGGCGTCAGGCGCGCATCCTGAACCAGCCGGGTGTAGAAAGTGGGAACGCCCATCATCACGCTGCCCCTCGGCAGCTCCTCGAAAATCACGTCGGCGTCGAATTTGGGCAGAAAGAGCATGCACGCGCCGGCCATCAGCACCACGTTGCAGGCGACGAACAGGCCGTGGGTATGAAAGATGGGCAGCGCATGGATGAGCCGGTCCTCGGCGCTGAAGTGCCACGCCCGGGCCAGCGTTTTGGCGTTGGAGGCCAGGTTTTGATGTGTCAGCATGGCGCCCTTGGAGCGCCCGGTGGTGCCGGAGGTATAGAGAATGGCGGCCAGATCCTGGGATGAGAGCTTGGCGATCTCCTCCTGCGGCGGCGCCTGCGCGGCTTTTTCCCACAGCGTGCCGTCGGCACTTTGCCCCAGCGTCTCTACCGCGGGGCAGCCGGTTTTCTCGGCGATCTCGCGCGCCTCTACCAATGATGACGGGGCACAGACGAAGAGCGCAGGCTCGGCGTCGCTCAGGAAATAGTCGATTTCATCGCCGGTGTAGCCGGTATTGAGCGGCAGGTAGACGCCGCCGATGCGCAGGCAGGCAAGATAGAGCAGAATCGCTTCCGGGCTTTTCTCGACCTGCACGGCCACGCGGTCGCCTTTCTTGACGCCCAGGGCGACGAGCGCACCGGCCAGGCACGCGCTTTTATCATGGGCGTCACGGTAGGTGTAGCGCCGGCCTTCGCGGGTGGTGATGAAGTCGGCCGCCGCGCGCGCGTTCATCGTTGCGGCAAAGGTGTCGAACAGGTTGTGATTCATTTGGACGTCTCTCCCTTGGCCAGCGTTTTTCTCGCCCGACGGGCCAGGTCGCGGACCTCGCTTGTGCAGGCCACGGCCTTTTTGGCGGTGTAGTTTTCGTGATTGCGTTCGATGTCGTCCAGCACGTAGAGGTAGTTGACCATGAGCCCCGTCGCCTGCTGGACGCCCTTGGTCGAGGTGTCGCCCAACCAGTTGATGCGATGAAGCTCGGCGCCGTTGCCCAGGTGAAAGCGCGCCACCGGATTGAGCGGCAGCCCCCCTGGATGTTTGACATCGACCAGATAGTGGGCCGCCAGCGGCTTGATCACCTCTTTCAAGCGCTCCTCGCGCTCGCTGTCCGCCGGCCAGCCCGGGGTGTCGAGCGCCTTGAGCGCCGTCTGAACCTCTTCCGACCAGTGGGCGCTTTGGCGCTGTTCTGAAAGCCACTGGGCAAAGCCCGGCACCGGTGAAAGGGTGACGAAGTACCTGAGCTGGGGAAGCTCCTGTTTGAGCTCCTGCACGACCTGCTTGATCAGGAAATTGCCAAACGAGATGCCGCGCAGACCGGTCTGGCAGTTGCTGATGCCGAAAAAGGCCGCAGTATCGGCGTTATCCGGCTCCTTGAGGCCGCTCTCCTCGCCCTTGAGAATCGGCTGTATGCGGTTGGGCAGGCCCTTGTGCAGCGCCACCTCGACGAAGATCAGCGGCTCGTCGCCGATCGCCGGGTGAAAGAAGGCGAAGCAGCGACGGTCGCGCGCGTCCAGTCGCCGGCGCAGATCGTTCCAGTCCTGAATCTCGTGCACCGCTTCGTAGCGGATGATCTTTTCGAGAATCGAGGCTGGCGTGTTCCAGTCGATGCGCTTGAGCATCAAAAAACCGCGGTTGAACCAGGAGCCGAATAGGTGGGCGAAGTCTTCGTCGATAGGCGCAAGCGCTGGCTGCTCGCGCAAAAGCCCGAGCAGGTCCTCGCGCATCTTGACCAGGTCGAACGTGCCGTCGCTTGCCAGGTTCAAACGCCGGAAAAGCTCCTGACGCCGGGGCTCGCAGGCCTCGAACAGCGACTGAAGCGTGAGGTTGTCCCGCGCTTTCGCGTACGCCGCGTAGGCGGTGTCGATCTGCGCCGGGTCGGCGGCGAAGTCCGCTGCCAGACGCTCGAAGAAGGTGGTTTTCTCGCCGGGCGAGAGGCGCTGGTAGAGCGCCAGCGCTCTACTGGCCAGCGCAATACTCGACGCCTCGCCGTCGCTTGCCATCAAGGCGTTGCACGCCTTGATCAGTTGGTGATGATCCGGCGTCACCGCCTCCGGCTGCTTGCGCCGCAACAGCGCATCACGCTGGGTGATGTTGTTGAAAAGCTCCTGTAGAAACGTCATGTTCACGATGCGCCTCCTTTAGCCCATGATCAGGTTGGGCAGCCACAAAGCGATGCCGGGGAACAGGCACAAAAGCAGGATGCCCAGCACCATGCACAGCGCGTAGGGGAGGCTTCCCAGCAAAATGTCGCGCAGCGAAATATCTGGCGCGATGCCCTTGATGATGAACAGGTTGAGCCCCACCGGCGGGGTGATCAGGCCGATCTCCAGGTTGATGGTCAGGATGACCGCGAACCAGTAGGGGTCGAAATCGGCGGCCAGTATGATCGGCAGCAGAATCGGCGCGGTCATGACGATGACCGCCACCGGCGGCAAAAAGAAGCCGGCGACCAGCAGGAACAGGTTGATGACGCCCATCAGCAGCCAGCGGTTGACCTCCAGATTGGCGATCGCCTCGGCGACGGTCTGGGTGATGAACATCGACGAGAGCGCATAGGCGAACACCTCGGCGGTGGCGATCACCAGCATGATCATCACGCTTTCGCGCAGCGAGTCGCGCATGATCAGCTTGATCGGCCCCACCTGCCACATGCGGTAGATGATCACCGCCAGGGCGAGGCAGAGAAATGCACCGACGCCGGCGGCTTCCGACGGCGTGGCCACACCGCCGTAGAGCGCGAATAGAATGCCCGCGACCACGGCGAGGAAGGGCAGCACCCGTACCAGCGCCTTCAGGTTGGCATCGACGTTCTCCTTGACCGTTTGGGTGAGCTTTTCCGCCGAGGCCGCCATGGGATTGTTATATCCACCGGCCATCTTGCAGGCGATCATGGTCCACACCATGAACAGCCCGGCCAGCATGAACCCGGGCACGACCCCGGCAATGAATAGCCGCCCGATCGAGGTCTCCGTCGAGATGCCGTAGATGATCATGGTGACCGAGGGCGGAATCAGAATGCCCAGCGTGCCGCCGGCGGCGATGCAGCCCGCGGCCACGCCATCGGGGTAGCCGCGCACGCGCATCTCTGGAATGCCCATCTTGCCGATCGCCGCGCAGGTGGCCGGCGACGAGCCGGAAAGCGCGGCGAAGATGGAGCAGGCACCGATATTGGACACCGCGAGCCCGCCGGGTAGCCGACCCATCCAGAGATCCAGCGAGCGGTACAAATCGCGCCCGGTTGGCGAGGAGGCCACCGCCGCGCCCATCAAAATGAACATCGGAATGGCGATGAAGCCGAACTCGGCGATACGGTCGAAGAAGGTTTCACCGAAGTAGGTAAGCTCCGAAGGTCCACGGTCGTAGAGCAGGGCGAGCAGCGACACGCCGCCGAGGGCAAATGCGATCGGCGTGCCGATCGCCATCAGCACAATCAAGCCTACCGCCACCACGATACCTAGCGTGATTGGATCCATGGTTAGCCCTCCCCGCGCAGAATGTCGGCCACGTACTGCAGCGACAAAAGCGTCGCGCCCAGCGCCATGGGCAGAAGCGCCGGCCAGAGCGGCGGGTTCCAGACCGAGCCGGTGGTCCAGCCACCGTGAAACGCCTCGATCACGTAGACCCAAGCGCCGTAGGCAAGCGCGACGCAAAAGCCCAGCCCGAAGAGCGCGGCGATCAGCTGCATCGCGCGCTTGACCACGCCCCCAAGGGCGTCGGGTAAAATGGTGATGGCGACGTGGCCCCCGGTCATCAGCACGTAGGGGCTTCCCAGCAGCATGGCGCCGGTCACGGAGAAGATGGTGAACTCGGTTTGCCAGCTGGTGCTCATGCCCAGCGCGTAGCGGATGAACACCATTTGGCAGATCGCCAGCACCCCGGCGATGAACAGCGCGCAGGCGAGATAAGCAAAAAAGCGCGAAAGTATATCCATGGAGCGGATATACCCGCCGATGACCCCGGCGCGCGCGGCGGGGCGTTGCGTCGTTGTAGTCGTCATAAAGGCCTCATCGAGCTAAGCGGGCGATACCCCTGGCCACTGCCTGCGTACTGACGCGCGAAGTGGCCAGGGGGGAGCGTGAGTAAGGGCTTACTCGACCGCTAATGCCGCATCGATGATGGCCTGCCCGTTGGGAACGCTTTCGGCGAAGTTCTTGTAGGAGGTCTCGCGGGCAATATCCAGCCAGGCGTTGTAATCCTCTTCGCTCATGCTGACCACCTCGACCCCGTTCTCCTCGTAGACATCGACCATCTGCTGGTCGATGGCCGCGGCCTCTTCGGCGAAGAACGCCTCGGCGGCTTCACCGGCCTCCATCAGCGCGGTCTGTTGCGCCTCATCAAGGCCCTGCCAGACCTGCTCGGAGATCAGGATGGGCTCGTACATGAACCACAGCGCAAAGTCGCCGGGCTGGGTCATGCAGTCGACCTGCTCGAAAAGCCGGTAGGAGATGAACGACATCGAGGAGGTGTTGGCAGCGTCGAGCACGCCGGTCTGCATGGCGGTATAGATCTCGGAGGAGGGCATCGAGGAGATCGAGGCGCCGGCGGCTTCGAGCATCTCTTCAAACGCCGGGCCCGCCGCGCGGATATTCTGGCCTTCGATCGTGTCCGGCGAGGTAATGCACTGCTGGCTCGAGGCGAAGCCGCCGGAAAGCCAGGCATCTGCCAGCACGCGGGCGCCGCCGTCGATGATGACCTCCTTGATCATCGCCATGTACTCGGAGTCGTTGAGGCGTTGGGCGTGCGCCTGGTTGCGCACCAGCCCCGGCATCAGCGTCGCCGAAAACTCCGGGTGGCGGCCGCTGGCGTAATCCAGCGGAAGGGACGTGATATCGAGGCGGCCGCGGGTAAGGGCGCCCCACTGTTCGCGCGCCTTGAACAGCGACTGACCGGGATAGACTTCGATGGTCAGGCCTACATCGGCGGCGGCCACGTCGCGGGCCATCATCTGGACCATTTCATCGCGAATGTCGCCCTGGCCACCGGGAAACTGGTGCGAGGCGCGTAGAACGGTATCGGCAGAGGCGGCGGATGCGCAGAGCGCAAGGGCGGTCGCCATCGGGAGTACGATGGGTTTCATGGGGCATCTCCAACGTTTGTTTTTGTGTGTTTGGAAGCGCTTTTAATGTTCATCAGTGAGACTGATGTATATTTCAATAGCGTTTCAGTGTGCTAATGTCAAGAAGCATGCATAACAAAAATAAACGTCAAGCACGAGGAAAAGCCATGGTTTCCACCAAGCGCTCCAGCGCTCAGCGACTGCGCGACAGTCTCGAAGACGACATCATCAACGGCCGACGAAAACCCGGCGAGCGGCTCGACCCGGAAGAACTTGGCCGTGCGTTCAACGTGTCGCGCACGCCGGTTCGCGAAGCGTTTCAGCATCTGGTGGCGAGCGGGCTGGTCACCGTGTCGCCCAAAAAGGGCACCTTCGTGGCAAGCGTGGGGCTTGACCGGCTCATCGAGATGTTCGAGGTCATGGCGGAGCTCGAGGGCATGTGCGCTCGGCTGGCGGCGCGGCGCATCACCGAGACGGAGCTCGACGCCCTGCAAGTCGCCCATCGGCGCTGTGAGGCCGCGGCGCTGGCCGGCGACACCGACGAGTACTACTACGAAAACGAGCGCTTTCACGAGTGCATCTACGCCGCCAGCCATAATACCTTTCTGGCCCTCGAGGCGCGTCAGCTCAAGCAGCGGCTCAAGCCCTACCGGCGCCTGCAGCTGCAGGTCCGCCAGCGCATGCGTGGGTCGCTAGCCGAGCATCAAACGATCGTCGATGCGATCACCCGGGGCGACGCCGCCCAGGCCGAGCAGGCGCTTTGCGAGCACGTGTTGATCCAGGGCGAGCGGTTCAGCGACTTCGCCGCCAGCGTTCATCGCCTTCAAGCCCCGGTAGGCTCGACTGGCTAGGGTGATGTCCCGATCGGTGGGATGATGGTCCTTGCCGACACGACGCCGGCGGCGGACACTGGGCCTACCCTCTCGATTCGGAGACGCTGCGTGACGCGCCCCATCGCCTTCATTGCCTACCCCGACTGCCAGATGCTCGATATCAGCGGACCCTGGCAGGTCTTTGCCACTGCCAACAAACTCAGCGGTGAAACGCGCTATCGCTTGAGCCTCGCAGCAAGCACGCCGGGCATGATCACCACCAACGGCGGCCTCGCGGTTCAGGCCGATTGCGCCGTCGGCGAGCTGTTACGTCAGCCGCTCGATACGCTGTTGGTCGCCGGCGGCAGCGGCGTGATGCAGGCCCGCTTTGATCCGGCCCTGACGGCGGCGCTTTGTAAGCTTTCGCCCAACGTGCGCCGGCTGGGGTCGATCTGCAGCGGGGCGTTTCTGCTGGCCGAGGCGGGGCTTCTGGACGGCTGCCGCGTGACCACTCACTGGCGCCGGGCCGAGCAGCTGGCGCGCGAATATCCGCGCCTTGCCGTCGAGCCCGACGCGCTGTATCTCGAAAGCCGCGGGCGCTACACCAGCGCCGGCGTCACGGCGGGTATCGACCTGGCGCTTTCGCTGGTCGAGGCCGACCAGGGGGCCACGCTTGCCGGGCAGATCGCCCGGGAGCTGGTGATGTTCTTGCACCGGCCCGGCGGGCAGTCGCAGTTCAGCGAGATGCTGCAAGGTCAAGGCCGCGCCGGGCCACTCAAGCGGCTTTTGGATGTGCTTCACGCCGACCCCGGCGCCGCGCACAGCCTCGAGAGCATGGCGGCGGTCATGGCGGTCTCGCCGCGCCACCTCACCAGGCTGTTCAAGCGCCACCTGGCGCTCACCCCCGGCACCTACCTGACCCGGCTGCGCCTGGAGCAGGCGCGTGGAGCATTGCTCGATGCCCCGAACGTGTCGCTCGAACGGCTGGCGGGGCGCTGGGGGCTGGGCGGCGCCGAGCAGCTTCGCCGGCTCTTTCAGCGCCACTACGGCGTTTCGCCGTCCGTTTACCGCCAGCGCTTTCACCACGGGTACCGCGAACCCCTTCAAGGAGAACCCCCATGCCGCTAACGGTCATCCTGCTATCGCTTTGCCAGGCGCTGCTGGTCAGCGGCAACATCCTCTTGATCGCGGTCTCGCCGCTGGTCGGCGCCGCGCTCGCCCCCAGTGCCTCACTTGCCACGATGCCGGTGGCGAGCCAGTGGCTGGGACTGATGTGCGCCACCGTGCCCGCCTCCCTGATCATGGGCAAGCTTGGGCGCAAGCGCGGCTTCGTGCTGGGTAATCTCGTCGGGCTTTTGGGCACCGGGGTGGCCATGGCGGCGCTGACGCTGGGCCGCTTCCCGCTTTTCCTGCTCGCGACCTTTTTGATCGGTGTGGGCATCGGCTTTGGCCAGCTCTACCGCTTTGCCGCGCTGGAAGCCGCCGAGGCGCGCCACCGCGAGCGCGCCCTGGGGCTGGTCATGGGCGGCGGCTTGCTCGCCGCCTTCGCCGGCCCCTGGCTTGCCCGGTTCAGCCGCGAGCTCGCCGACATACCGTTTTTGGCAAGCTTTGCGGGGCTCGCCATGCTCTACGTGCTCGCGCTGGGTCTGCTGCTCGTCACCCGGCTCCCGCCGGCATTCAGTGAGGCGTCGACGGGCGAGCAGCGCCCGCTGGGCGAGATTCTGCGCCAGCCCGCCTTCCTGGTGGCGGTCGTCTCGGCAATGGTCGGCTACGCGGTGATGAACCTGGCGATGACGGCCACGCCCTTGGCCATGAGTCACGTCGGGCACGGCTTCGATCACGTGGCCATGACCATTCAGTGGCACGTGGTGGCGATGTTCGCGCCGTCGTTTTTCACCGGGCCCTTGATCGCCCGGCTGGGCGCTCGCACGGTGATCGTCGTGGGCTGCCTGCTGCTGGCGGCGAGCACGCTGGCCGCTCAGTTCTCGCTCAGCGTTGCCGGCTTCAACGTGGCGCTGGTGCTGCTCGGCCTTGGCTGGAACTTTACGTTCCTGCCGGCCACCGGGCTCGTCGGCCAGGCCTGGCGCCCGGCGGAGAAAGCGCGGGTGCAGGCAGCCAACGAGTTTCTGGTGTTCGGCGCCGTGGCAGTGTCGGCGCTCGCGGCCGGGCCGCTGGTGAGCACGCTCGGCTGGGCGGCGCTCAACGCGTGGCTGCTGCCGGTGTCGCTGTTACCCATTGCCTTGCTGGCCTGGCAGCGCTACCGGTAGGATCGTGCTTTTGATAAAGAGCGAGTCTCCATGATAGCCAAACGAGAGCGCGGAAGAGTCGAGCGCGCGCTGGTCGATTCACTCACTCGCGCCTGCGAGGAGGCCAAGTTCGAGCTCGACGGGTTCGTCTGGCTTACCCACGAGGTGGATTACGGCCACTTTCCAGCAAGCCTGCGCGTCATCTGGGTCTTCGATACCGACGCCCACTTGGCCCAGGCGCTGAAAGGGGAGGGTCAGCAGCGGCTGGAGGCGCTGACGACGGTGGCGCTCGAGGAGGCCGGCGTGGCTATCGAAACCCCTGCCCGGCACATCGAGGTTGATAGCGAACAGGCCTGCGCACGTACCCACGGGGGCGACTGGCGGCGCCGGTTGCGCGATAAAGGGGTCAAGCACTGATGGCTCAGAAGATCGAAAGTCCCTGTATCGGGGTTTGCCAGCTCAAGAGCGGGCTTTGCACCGGCTGCGGGCGCAACATGGACGAGATCAGCCGCTGGTCTTCCATGAAGCGCCCGGAAAAGATGTCAACGCTCAAACGCGCCGAGCAGCGACGCAAGAAGCTCGCGCGCTGAACGCCTTCTGTCGGCCAGCTTCTGCGCCGGCTAATCCCTTTCCAGGCACCAGCCCTCGGTCAGCGACAGCGCCACCGGCTGGCCAAGCGCCAGCGCGTGCGGGTGGTAGGCCATGAGCGCGGTGCCATCCAAAAGGCGCAGGTGCAGCTCGAAGCGCTCGCCGCGAAACGTCTGGTGCTCGACGCAGGCGATCAGATCCTGATCAACCGGGGCATCCGGCTTGATGCGAACGTGCTCCGGGCGCACCAGCACCGGCTGGGTGCGGGCTTGGGCAGGGGCGGCCAGGCCCTGCATCAGCGCGGCCTCTTCAAGGCGCTGGCCCGGGGCACCGGCGGCGATGTGAAGCTCGCTGCCCTGGCCGATGAAGCCCGCTACCCACTGGCTTCTAGGCTCGCGGTAGAGCGTTTCGGGCGTGGCCCACTGAACGAGGCGGCCGTCGCGCATCACCGCGATGCGATCCGCCAGCGCCATCGCCTCGCTCTGGTCGTGGGTCACGTAGACCATGGTGGCCTGGGTGCGGCGGTGAAACGCGTGAAAGCTCTGCTCCATGGCGGCGCGCAGGTGGCGGTCCAGGTTTGCCAGCGGCTCGTCGAGCAGCACCACCGCCGGGTCGGTGACAAGACATCGGGCAAGCGCGACGCGCTGGCGCTGGCCGCCGGAAAGTTGCTGGGGCGTGCGGCTGGCGTAGCCTTCGAGCTCTACCAGCGCCAGCGCTCGCTGAACGCGTTCGTGGTAGGCCTGGCCGCGCACCTTCTTGAGCTTGAGCGGGTAGCCGACGTTGTCCGCCACGCTCATGTGCGGCCATAGCGCGTAGGACTGAAACACCATCGCCATGTGGCGCTGCTCCGGCTCGACATGGTGCGAAGCGCTTGCCAGCAGCGACTCATTCAGGCGGATCTCGCCGCGGGAGACCGGCTCGAAGCCCGCCAGCATGCGTAGCATCGTGGTCTTGCCGCAACCGCTGGGGCCAAGGAGCGCCACGAACTCACCGGGCTCCACGGTGAGCGACAGGTCTTCGACGGCGGCGTGCTCGCCAAAGAACTTGCTCACACCGTCGATACTCAGCGCTGCCATGGAACGACTCCCTTGGGTAGACGAGGCGCCAACAGGCTCAAGGCGAGCATCAGCACGGCGACCATCGCGACCACCAGTATCGATACCGCCGAGGCCAGCACGCTTTCGCCGCCTTCCTCCAGATTGAAAATCAGCACGCCCAGGGTTTCGTTGCCGGCGCTCCACAAAAGCGCCGACACCGTGAGCTCGTTCACCGCGAGCAAAAACACCAGAAGCCCGCCGGCGAACAGCGCCGGCGCCACCAGCGGCAGCACGATCGTCGCCATGCGGCGCCAGGGCCCGGCGCCGGCGAGTTGGGCGGCCTCCTCGAGCGACGGGTCGAGCTGGGCAAGACTCGCCGCCACCGGCTTCAAACACACCACTAAAAAGCGCGCCAGGTAGGCGATGAAGATCAGCGTCAGCGTGCCGTAAAGCGCCACGTCGATGAGCGGAAGCGGCCGCACGAACAGCAGAATGCAGGCGATGGCGAGCACCACCCCGGGCAGCGCGTAGGGCAGCTCCACCGCGCCGAGCGCCAGGTGCTGTAGCCTGGGCGACAGCCGGTAAAGGCGGTAGGCCAGAGGCAGGCTCGCAGCCATCAGCAAAAGCGCGGCGCCGCCGGCGAGCCACAGGCTATTGCTCACCGCACGCCAGGTCGCGCCCTGGCGGCTCAGCACCTCTTCAAACGCCGCGAGCGTGGCGGTAGTGGCGTTCAGCGGCACGCCCATGGCGGGCACCAGCGAGCTGATCATGAGCGCCAGCAGTGGGGCGATTAGAATCACCAGCAGCACGATGACCATCAGCGCCGTGATGGGCAGCTTGAAACGCCCCAGCGAAAAGTCGTGGGCGCGGCCGCTGTGGCCGGTCAGCCCAAAGCGGCTTTTGCCCATGAAATGCTGCTGAAGCGCCACGCCGAGAAGCGCAATCACGCCGATCAACAGCGACAGCGACGCCATTTCCGGCAGCACCCCGGTGCCGAAGCTCGCCATGCGCTGGTAGATCAGCGTCGGCAGCACGTAAACCCCGGCGGGGATGCCGAGCATGGCCGGAATGCCGAAATTACCCAGACTCGAGATGAACGCCATGGACGCCCCCGCCACCAGAGCGCCGCGTGTGACCGGCAGCACGATATGGCCCCATACCTGGGACTGGCGGGCGCCACTGATGCGCGCGGCTTCGATCAATTCCCGCGGCAGCGACAGAAGCGAGGTGCGCAGCGCCAGAAACACCAGCGGCGCTGCCTGAATGCCGAGCAGTAGCGCGATGCCTTCGGCGGAGTAGAGCGGCTGGGGGCTGCCGAGCGCCGGCGCTACCCCTAAGCTCTTCAGAAGGGGGCTCGCCGGGCCGAAAAGCTGCAGCCAGGCAAGGGCCGTCACCTGGGGCGGAATCATCATCGGCAGCATGAAGCAGAACACCAGCACCGCTTTTCCGCGAATGTCGGTCAGGGTGATGACGAAGGCAAAGAGGCTGCCAAGCACGAGCGCGATCAGCATCCCCAGCCCCGAGGTGTAGACGCTGTACCCGAGCGCCCGCCAGGTGGCGCCACTTTGTAGCACGCGCACAAGCGGTGCGTCGCTGCCGAGATTGAGATCTCCCAGCGCCTCGAATAGCAGCCGCGCGCTGGGGGCCAGGCTCAAGATGACGATGACGAGCGTCAGCGCCGTCAGAAGTCGCCGTTGCTGGCCGCCGGCACCGATCTCGAAGGCCACCATCAGCCGCCGAACAGCTCGCTAAAGCGCGCCTTCAGCGCCTCTTCCTGCTCGAGGGCCTGGGCGGTATCCACCGGCATCAGCTCGATGGTATCCCGCGCCGGAAAGCCGTCCGGCGGGGCGGTGCCGTCGCGGGCGGGCAGGTAGCCCTGGCCGCTGACCAACTCTTGGCCTTCCTGAGAGAGCACGAAGTCGACGAACTGCTGGGCGGCGTCGACGTTATCGGCATCCGCCATGATCGCCACCGGCTCGGTCACTGCGCTTACGCCCTCGTCGGGAAACACGAACGCGACCGGCGAGCCCTTGGCCGCTTCGCGAATCGGCAGAAAGTCCACCACGATGCCGTAGGCCTTGGTGCCCGCCGCCACCGCGTTGAAGACGCCGCCGTTGCCGCTTTGCGCCTCGACGCGATTGTCGCGAAGCCCTTCATAGTAGGCGTCACCCAACTCCGGGTTGTCGGTGAGCGCTGCCATGTGAATCAGCGCCGCCCCCGAGTAGAGCGGGCTCGGCATGGCGACCAGACCCTCGTAGTCGGGGTCGAGCAGGTCCTGCCAGCTCGACGGCTGGTGGTCGGCGCCGGTGTTGTAGACGATGCCGGTGGTGATCAGCTTGGTGCCGTAGTAGTAGCCTTCCGGGTCGAAGAGGCTTGAATCGAACGCTTCGCGCTCCGGGCTCTGGTAGGGCTGCAGGTGGCCATCATTCTTGAGCGACTCCATGGTCATGCTGTCCGCAATCAGCAGCACGTCCGGGTTGCTCACGCCGGCGGCGAGCTCCGAGCGAAGCCGCGTCATCAAGCGCGTGGTGCCGTCGCGCACCCACTCCACCTCGATCTCCGGGTGCGCTGCCATGAAGGCATCGACGGTCTGCTGAGCGTCGCTTTGCGGCTGGCTGGTATAAAGCGTCAGGGTTTCGGCGGCGCTGATGGTAGAAAGCGTAAGGGTCGAAAGCGCAACGGCAAGGCAAAGCGGGCGTTTGAGCATGGGGACGTCTCCAGGAAGGTGAGCGCCCACTAGCCTACGAGCGATAGTTGACACTTCTGTGACAGCGCTGCCTGGATGGCAACCATTCACTGAAAAGCGCGCTAGACGCGATACTTGCGCAGCAGATCGAGCGGGATGTGGCAGTAGTCCTCAGGAAAAAGGGTCAAGCGGTCCTGATGTTCCGGATCGCTTTTGACGTAGTTGGAAAGCGGCGCCACCTCGACCGCGATCCTGTCGCTATCGTCACGCCCGCGAATATAGGCCCGGGCCGCCTCAAGATGCGCCGCTCGTCGGCTGTAGACCCCCGTGCGGTATTTTTCACCGACATCCTCCCCCTGGCGGTTCACGCTGTAGGGGTCGATGATTTCAAAGAAGTATCCCATCAGGGCCGCCACGCCCACCTCGCGCGTATCGAACTCGACGCGCACGCACTCCGCGTAGCCGTCGTAGTTCGATGACGTGGTCGAGGTGGTGCCGTTGGCCCGACCGGCTTCGGTACGCACGACCCCGGGGAGGTGGCGCATGAACTCCTGCACGCCCCATAGGCAGCCGCCGGCAAAAAAGATCTCGTGTATGGTCATTCGTTTTACTCTTTTTAAAAAAAACGCCGGTACTTTCAATGCGATAAATAGGGGCGGCGTTGATGTGATCGGTCGCTTTTATAGATGCTTTCATGGCGCCTATCAAACGCACCAGCGTGTGCACACAAGGCGTCGGTCTCCTGATGAAAGTCGACAATCCTCTGGCGGTAAAGGATGATGTTTTCAAGCACCGTTTGACTGACAGCGCAGGCGATGCTGTTATTCTTGGGTTAGGTTTGCTTCGGCGTGCTCGGCGCCGGTTTCTTCATTCATGAAAGGACGCTCCCATGTCTCGCCCACCGCTACTGGCCCGTGCGGCCGTTCTGTTTGCGCTGGCCTCACCCTTGGCCGCCGCCGATACGCTGGTTTTCACCGCCATTCCCGACGAGGACGAGACGCGCCTGCAGCAGCGCTTTCAGTCGGTGGCAGACTACCTTTCTGACGAGCTCGATGTCGACGTGCGCTTCATTCCCGTGACCTCTTATGCCGCCTCGGTCACCGCGTTTCGCAACAATCAGGTACAGCTGGCCTGGTTCGGCGGCTTTACCGGCGTGCAGGCGCGCGAGCTGGTGCCCGGCTCCCAAGCGATCGCCCAGGGCGTCGAGGACCCGGAGTACAAGAGCTACTTCATCGCCAACGCATCCACCGGCATCGAGCCGGTCGAGTCCGATACCGCACCAAAAGCGCTCGAGGGGCTGACCTTCACCTTCGGCTCGCAAAGCTCGACGTCCGGGCGGCTGATGCCGGAGTACTTTCTGACTCGCGATCTGGGCGCCTCGCCGGGCGAGCTCTTTTCGCGCGTGGGCTACAGCGGCAACCACAGCCGCACGGTGTCGCTGGTGCAGTCCGGGGCGTATCAGGCGGGCGTTCTGAGCTATACCGCCTGGGAGAACGAGGTCGAGCAGGGCAACGTCGACCCGGAGCAGGTGCAGGTCGTTTGGGAATCACCGACCTATCCGGACTACCATTGGACCGTGCGCGGCGACGTCGACGAGCGCTTCGGCGAGGGGTTCACCGAGCGGTTGCAGCAGGCGCTTCTGGATATGGACGACCCGGAGCTTTTGGCGAGCTTCCCGCGCTCGGGCTTCATCCCCGCCTCGAACGAGGATTTCCAACCGATTCATGACGTGGCGGTCTCGCTGGACCTGCTGTAAGGGTGAGCGATTTCGTTTTACAAAACGCCGAGGCTTACTACGGCGCCACCCGAGTGCTCGAGCCGCTGTCTTTTACGATCGACAAGGGCGAGCACGTGGCGCTCATCGGCAAGAGCGGGGCGGGCAAGTCGACGCTGCTCTCCTTGATGTATGACCGCTGGCAGACACAGCCGGTGGCGCTGATGCCCCAGGCGCTGGGGCTCGTTGATACGCTGTCGGTGTTTCACAACGTCTACATGGGCAGGCTCGACCGCCACCCCTGGTGGCGCAACCTGGCGACCCTTGCCAAACCCTGGAAGCGCGACATCGACGAGATCGTCGCGCTGCTCGATGACGTTGGCATTGGCGAGAAGCGCTGGACGCCCTGCGGTGAGCTCTCCGGCGGCCAGCGCCAGCGCGTGGCGGCGGCTCGCGTGCTCTATCAGCAGGGCGAGTTGCTGTTGGCCGACGAGCCGGTCTCGGCGCTCGATGGCCCCCAGGCAAGTGCGATCATGGGCAAGCTGACCCAGGGCTATCCGCGCACGGTGCTGGCGATGCACGATCTGGAGCTGGCGCTTGCGTTCTGTACCCGAATCGTCGGGCTCAAGGAGGGGGCCATCGCGCTGAATGCGCCGAGCAAGACGCTCACCGCCGCCTCTCTTCAGGATCTCTACTGATGCCGCTCTCTGCCACGACCCGCGTCACGCTCGGGTTCGTTCTGCTGGCGCTGGTGTGCCTGGCGCTTGGCGATTTCGAGATCAGCGCCCACGCCCCCTGGCATTCGCTGGGCCAGCTTTTTTTAGGCTTGCTCCAGCCGGATTTTTCGAGCGTCGACTCGCTTGGCGGGGCGCTGTTGCGCACCGTGGCGTTTGCCTTCGTCGGCGTTGGGGTGGGCTCGCTTGCCGGGATGCTTCTGGCGCTTGTCTTCCACCGTTGGTGGGTGCGCACCTTCAGCGCCTTCATTCGCGCCATCCACGAACTCTTCTGGGCGCTAATCTTTCTTCAAAGCTTCGGCCTGCATCCGGTGACCGGGGTGCTGGCCATCGCCATTCCCTACGCGGGCATCTTCGCCAAGGTGTACGCGGAAATCCTCGATGAAACCGACCCGCTGCCCGGTGAGGCGCTGCCGCGAAGAGCCGACCGGGTCTCGACACTCGTCTACGCGCGTATCAGCCAGGCCTGGCCGCACCTGGTGAGCTACACGGCCTACCGTCTGGAGTGCGGGCTGCGCTCCAGTGCGGTGCTCGGTTTCGTCGGCATGCCGACCATTGGCTATCACCTGATGGCGGCGTTCGCCCAAGGCCACTACCCGACGGTGGGCGCGCTTTTGCTGATGTTTTACCTGTTGATCGGTACGCTCAGGTGGTGGGTGCGCCCGAAAATCCTGCCGCTTTATCTGCTCGTAGCGCCTTTCTTTCTGGGCACGGGGCTTCCCATCATGTGGTCGAACGTGACGCGGTTTTTCACCGAGGACATCGTGCCCGCGCCGCTCAGAAGAGGCGAGGGGCTCGAGGCACTGTGGGCGTGGTTGACCCGGCTGTTCGTCGACCAGGCGCTGCCGGGCATCTGGAATACGCTGCTGCTCACCCAGATCGCGCTGGTGGCGACCGGGGTGCTGGCGCTGCTGCTCTTTCCGCTGATTTCGCGCCACTTCATGGGCCGCTTCGGCGGCGTGGCGGGCCACGTGGGTCTGGTGGTGATGCGCTCGACGCCGGAGTACATGCTGGCGTTCATTTTGCTGCAGCTCTGGGGGCCGTCGATGCTGCCAGCGGTGGTGGCGCTGGCGCTGCACAACGGCGGCATCATCGCGCACCTTATCGGGCGGCGCAGCAACGAGGTGACGCTCAGACAGGACGCCCCAACGGGGGTGAACCGCTACGCGTACGAGATGGTGCCACGCCTTTACGGCCCCTTTCTGGCGCTTTTGTTCTACCGCTGGGAGATCATCATGCGCGAAACGGCGATTCTCGGCATCCTCGGCATCGCTACCCTCGGTTTTTACGTGGATAGCGCGATCCAGGAGATTCGCTTTGACCGCGCGATGGTGCTGATATTGATCACCGCGCTACTCAACATTGGCGTCGACGTGCTGGCAAGGCGCCTGCGCGGACATTTGCGCCTGCGTCACGGGGTCAATCGCCAGCAGTGTTAGGCGCTCTCTAACGAAGGCGACTCATGAGTCGATGAGCGGGTGCGCGCAGGCTCGGCTGCGCTAAAAACGTCGCGCCGCCAAAGCCTTGATCAGGCGTCCTGGTCGGTGTCCGGCAGCCGCTTGAAGTAGATGAAGCGGTGAAGCCGAATGAGCGGGCGAATCAAAAGCTGCACGCTGCCGATCAGAAACAGCCACACGCCGACGGTCTGAATGCTGCCCTCATAGAAAAAGCAGACGCTGCCAATCACGAACCAGATGCCGATCAGAATATCGTTAACGATGCTTAATACTTCGTAGCGCTGATGAACGACGAGTTCGCGCTGGCCAATGGTGAAAAGCCAGTCGCCGCTTTGGGAATGCTGTTGGCGCTGCATGAAAATCTCCTTGAATTAAAAACGAACGTTAATGATAGAGCATGTGTCACATCGTGCTGGTACAGGTGCTGCGCGGCGTGTCATTGTTCAAAACGTGCCGTAAAATGTAAAAAAAGGTAAAGCGTTACGGGCATGGGAGAGCGTATGGATGACAGGGCGTTAGCGAAAGCCGTCGATGCTGAACTTTCGCAAAGCGAGTTTCGTCTGAACTTCCCTTCCCCGCTTGAGGCGCAGTTCGAAGCCGATACCCAGAGTCGGCGGCGGCGCAGCATGTTGGTGTCGACGCTGATCGCGACCCCCATCTACTTTTTGTTTCTGGCCAACGACTACACGTTTCGCTCCGACATTTTCGATTTCATTTTGCTGGTGCGGGTGGGCGCCGTACTGCTGATCGGGATGCCCGCCTTTTGGCTGCTCTATCGAGGGGTAACACCATTTTGGCGCGAAACGCTCGTCGCTAATATCGTCGTGGGCGCCATGGTCGCCTCCTGTATCGTGCTGCGCGCCTCCCAGGCCCCCTTTTCGTACTACGACGTGTACTGCTTCGGCCTGATTCTGGTGGCCGGCAATACATTTTTTCCTCTGCGATTCACGTTTGCCTGCGTGACCACGGCGGTGTGTATCGCCGTCATGCTGGTCACCCTCGTCGGGTACGAGCCCATGCCGATAGAGGCCAAACGGTTGGCGTGTTTGGGAATCTTTTCCACGGCGCTTTTCACGCTGGTGACCTGCTATCGGCTGGAGCGCAACGAACGGCGCGCCTATTTACTGCTGCTGCGCGAAAGGATTCGCTCCGGCCACTACCGTCAGGATAACGAAAAACTCTCGAAGCTTTCGCTCACCGATCCCTTGACCAATATTGGCAATCGGCGCCAGTTCGAAGCTGCGCTTGAGGCCCGGTGGCAAGAGGCGAGCGTCTCCCAGGCGCCGCTGAGTCTCTTGATTATCGACGTGGATCACTTCAAGGCCTACAACGACCATTATGGCCACCCCGAAGGCGATGAGTGCCTGCGCCGGATCGCCGCCGCCCTGCAGGCCGAAAGCCGCGAGATCGACCAGGTCGCACGTATCGGCGGCGAAGAGTTCGCGCTGCTGCTGGCGAATATCTCCTCACACCAGGCGTATCAAACCGCCGAGCGTGTGCGTCGGCGTATCGAAGCGCTACATATCGCCAATCCCGGCGTCGCTGAGTCAGCGATCGTGACGGTCAGCATCGGTGTGGCGGTCTCGAGCCAACGTGAAGCCGCGGCGCCCAATGATCTGCTGGCGCGGGCCGACGTCGCGCTCTACCAGGCAAAGCTTGGCGGGCGCAACCGCACCTTCCTGGCTCAAGACGCCCCATGGCAGAAAAGCGCGAGCGGGGAGATGGATGCGCCTCGAGCGCCGCGTTCATCGAGTTGACTTTGCTATCGCGCCAGGCACAAATAGGCCGACTATTTTCGAAGGAGACGGTTGTGCAGGGCGATCAAAGCGGTAAATCCGACGGTTATGAAGCGCTCGATGTGGCGACGCTGGGCGCACGGCTGGGGGGCGTCGACGACGTTGCGCGACGTGTGGGCGGCGACCCCGCTCAGTGGGACGTGCGTGAGGTGGGCGACGGCAACTTGAACCTGGTGTTCATCGTCACCGGCGAGACGGGCAGCGTGGTGGTCAAGCAGGCGCTGCCCTATGTGCGCATGGTGGGCGAGAGCTGGCCGCTGCCGCTCTATCGGGCGCACTTCGAGTATTACGCCCTGGTACGCCAGGCCAAACGCGCCCCCGGCGTCGCCCCCGAGGTGTACCATTTCGACAAGGCCCAGGCGCTGATCGTGATGGAGTACCTGCAGCCGCACGTCATCCTGCGCCGCAAGCTGATCAAGGGCGAGCGGGTCGAGGGGCTGGGTAAAGTGCTGGGTGAGTTCTGCGCGCGTACCGCCTTTCGCGGCTCGGAGCTTTCGCTTTCGAGCCCGGAGAAGAAAGCCGACGTCGGGCTTTTTTCCGGCAACGTGGCGATTCCCGCCATTACCGAGTCGCTGGTGTTCACCGACCCCTATTTCGAGGCCGAGATGAACCACCACACCCCGGAGCTTGCCGAGGCCGTGGCCGCGCTTCGCACTAACGCCCTGCTCAAGGCGAAGGCCCAGCGGATGCTGTTGAAATTCACCGCCAACGCCGAAACCATGATTCACGGCGACCTGCATTCCGGCTCGATCATGGCGACCGAGTCGAGCGTGCGCGTGATCGACCCGGAGTTCTCCCAGTACGGGCCGATGGCCTTCGATCTCGGCATGGCGGTGGCGAACTTTCTGATGGCCTACTTCAGTCAGCCCGCCCACCGAACGGCGGACGCGCTCGAGGCGTATCAGGCGTGGATTCTCGAGGTGATCGGCGAGTGTTTGAACCGTTTCGACGACGAGTTTCGCCACCTCTGGCACACCGAGCGCAGCGGCATTCTCTACCCCCGCGCGCTGTTCGAGGACCAGAACCAGGAGAGCGAAACCGCCTGCGAAACGCTGCTGTTGGAGCTTCGCGACGACGCCCTGGCGTTTTGTGGCATCGAGATGCACCGCCGAGTGCTCTCGCTTGCCCACAACGCCGACTTCGAGGAGATCGGCGATACCGCGCTTCGCGCTAAGCTGGAAGCGCGCAATCTGAAAATGGGCGAGGAGCTGGTGGTCAATGCGAGCGCCTACCGCAAACCCCACGCGCTACTGGCGCTGGCTCGCGCTTACAATCGCTAAGAAAAGAACACTAATGACAACGCGGGCCATGGCCCGCGTTGTCGTTTCTGGCGGCCATGCGTGCTGGAGGCACGGCGGCGGCCGAGAGAGCGTTTTAAAGCTGGTCGAGACGATCGAAACGTCCGGCAATATCACTGTCGGTCCAGTGGGGCACCCAGCCTTCGACGTTGTCGAAGAAACGCAGCGCCGTGAAGGAGGGTTCCGGGCCCATATCGAACCAGTGCGGGGTGTTGGCGGGTACGCTGATCAGGTCGCCCTGGGTGCAGAGCACCTGATACACCTTGTCGTCGAGGTGCAGGCAGAAAAGCCCCTGACCCTTGACGAAAAAGCGTACCTCATCCTCATGGTGGCGGTGCTCGTTGAGAAACTTCTGACGCATGGCGTCCTTGTCCGGGTGCGTGGCCACCATATGGAGTACGTCCACCGTCTGGTAGCCGCCTTCGGCCTTCAGGCGTTCGATGTCCGCTTCATACAGCGCCAGAATCTCTTCCTGGGTGGCGTCGTCGGCAATCTCGCCGGGCGTTTCCCAGCGCTCGAACAGCACGCCGACGCGGTTGAGTTCTGCCTTGATCTGCGCGCCGTCCTGGATATCCACCAGCGCGGCCTGCGGGTTCTGGTCGGCAAACACCTTGAGTTGTGACATGGGGCGCTCCTTTGCTATTGGCGTTATGCGTTAGAGGGTGATGTCGTCGAAGCTTGCCACAACGCCGTGCTCGGTGCCCGCCTGCGTGCCTTCGCGCACCAGCTGCAGCGTTTTCATACCGGCACTTGCGGCACCGTCGAGCTCTTCGACCACGTCCGATAGAAACAGGATCGACGCCGGGGCGAGAGCAAGCTCCTCCGCGATGCGCCGATAGGCATCTGCCTCGCGCTTGTGGCCGATGTGGGTGTCGAAGTGGCCGTCGAACAGCGCTGTGAGATCACCGGCCTCACTGTGACCGAAAAGGAGCTTTTGCGCCTGCACCGAACCGGAGGAGTAGACGTAGAGCGAAAGCCCTCGCTCTTTCCACTGGCGAAGACACGGCGCTACATCGTCATACAGATGGCCCTTGAAGGCGCCGCGCTGGTAGCCGTCCGCCCAGATCATGCCCTGCAGCGCCTTGAGCGCGGTGACCTTCTGGTCGGTCTCGATCCAGTAGAGCAGCGCCTCGATGACCTCGTCGAGGCTCGCCTCGGGCTTTGCAAGCTCGCGGCGCACGGCGTCGATCTGCTCGGCGACCTCGGGCTGGGCGCTGTGGGTCTGCACGTACTCGGGCAGCTGATCGTGGGCGTAGGGGAACAGTACGTCGTGGACGAAGCGAATGTCGGTGGTGGTGCCTTCGACATCCATGACCACGGCGCGGATAGTGGAATCACTCATGAGTAGCGGCTCTCTTCCAGAACGCAGGCAAGCAGAAATTCGATCGCTTCCAAATGGCGCCGGCACTCGGCGATGGAGGCCCCCACGGCGTAGATGCCGTGGCCCTCGACCAGAAAGCCCCAGGGCATCGGCCAGCCGGCTTCTACATGGCGCGAAAGCTCGGCCATATCCTGAGAATTGGGAACGACCGGCAGCGTGATCGAGGCGTCGTGGGTGGTGTTGCCCAACAGCGCCTTCTGCATCTCGAAGCCTTCGAGCGCAATGCCCTGGGGGAAGCGGCGCGAGAGTACGGTGCTCGCCACAGTGTGAACGTGCAGCACGCAGCCGATCAATGAGTCGAGACGGTAGAGTGCGGCGTGCAGGTCGCTTTCGGCGCTCGGTTTGCCCGTGCCTTCGAGCACGCGGCCGCCAGAATCGCACAAGAGCAGGTCATCTTCGCGCACGCGGGTCTTGTCGACGCCGGAGGCGGTGACGAGATACCCCCGCTCGGCGCGAACGGAGAAATTGCCGCCGGTGGCCGGGGTCCAGCCATTGCCGGCGGCCCAGCTAATCGCCGCCAAGAGGTCGTCTTTTGAGGTCATGCGCGGTACCGGTCGCTATCCAAAGCGCTTCATTCTATATGATATGCTCCGCGCGTGATAAGTCGCCCCTCAGGAGTTGCCCATGCCCTTCGTTCAATCCCGCAGCCTGCGCGTCGATGTCGAGACCCTCGCGTATCTGGACCAGACGCGTCTGCCCCAGGTGGAGCAGTGGGAGGCCTGCAATACGCCAGAGGCCTGGCAGGCGGCGGTCAAGCGCCTGGCGATTCGCGGCGCGCCGCTGATCGGGCTGAGCGCGGCCTTCGTGCTGGCCCAGTACGCCGCACGAAACCCGCAGGGCAACTGGCAGGGCGTGAGCGATAATCTTCGCGCCACGCGCCCCACGGCGGTGAACCTGATGTACTGTCTGGACGCGATGGAGGCCTGCTTTGATCAAGGCGTCGAGGCGCTTTGGGCGCGCGCCACGGCGCTGTTCGAGGAGGACCGCGCGCTTTGCCAGGCGATGGCCGAGCGCGGCGCCGATCTTTTAAGGGACGGCGACCGAGTGCTGACCCACTGCAACACGGGGGCGCTGGCCACTGCCGGTGTGGGAACGGCCATCGGTGCGTTCTCCGTGGCCAATACCCGGGGCACCAAACTTCACGTCTACGTGAATGAGACCCGACCGCTTCTACAGGGCGGGCGCCTGACCGCCTGGGAGATGGCGGATCTCGACATCGACTACCAGCTCATTTGCGACAGCATGGCAGCGAGCCTGATGGCGGCGGGCAAGGTCGACAAGATCATGGTCGGCGCCGATCGCATCTGTGCCAACGGCGACTTCGCCAACAAGGTGGGCACCTACATGCTCGCCGTGCTGGCGCACTACCACCAAGTGCCGTTCTACGTCGTCGCTCCCTACACCACGGTGGATGCGGCCTGCGCCACCGGCGCCAAGATTCCCATCGAGCAGCGCGACGGCTCTGAAGTGCGCGGCGTGACCGGTGCCTTCGGCGAGGCGAGCTGGGCACCCAAGGATGCCCCGGTATGGAACCCGGCGTTCGACGTCACCCCGGCAACGCTTGTGACCGGCTGGGTGCTCGACACCGGTGTGTTTGATCAGGACGCCATCGCCCGCGGCGAGCACTGCCGCGAGCGCTAGCCTTGCCCTGGTCTTGGCCTCAGCCTGGCGCGTTCATCGCCGCACGCACACAGGCCAGCACGTTGTAGTCGACCTGGCCGTCGAGCGCTTCGAAAACCGCTTTCATGCCGCCCCCCGCGTGCTGACGGATCGCGCTTTCGATGCGCTCGCGCTCGGCGGGCGCAAGCGTCATCACCTGATCGAGCATGAGCGCTCCGCCTTCAATCGCCTCCGCCAAGTGGCGGTAGATGGTATTGACGGTAAAGCCGCGACGGTTCGCCACCTCCTCGACCGGAAGACCCTGTTTCACCATGTCAGCGGACTGCCGAGCGCTATCACCGACGCTCACCGCCGGGGCGTCGCCCTTGTGCGCCGCGATCACGGCCAGAATTCCCTCGCCGTAATCCTCGAGCTTGCGCGCGCCGATGCCGGTGACGCCACCCAGCGTCTCGAGGTTTTCCGGGCGGCGCTCGACGAGCTCATTGAGCGTGGCGTCGTTGAAAATCACGTAGGCCGGCACGCCCTGCTCGTCGGCAAGCGCCTTGCGGTGGTGGCGAAGCGCCTCCCACAGCGGGCCGTGGCCCTGGGCGGGGGCGGCCCCTTTGCCGCGCCGTGTGGCTTTCGTTTTGACCGGCTTTCGAAGCGTCAGCGACTCCGCCCCGCGCAGCACCGGCTTGGCCTTATTGGTCAGGTGGACGGCGCCGTGGCCTTCGATATCCACGCTCAAATAGCCGCTGGCGATCAGCTGACGATAAAGCGCCTTCCACTCGTTGGCGTTGAGCTCGGCCCCAATGCCGAAGGTGCTGACCCGGTCGTGGCCAAAGCGCGTGATCCGCTCGTTCGATTTACCCAGCAGCACGTCGACCAGATAGGTCACGCCAAAGCGCTGCTCGGTGCGAAAGACACACGACAGCGCCTTCTGCGCGGCCACGGTCGCATCCCAGGTGTCCGGCGGGGTCAGGCAGTTGTCGCAGTTGCCGCAGGGCGTTTCCAGATGATCGCCGAAGTAGTGCAGCAGCGCCTGGCGGCGGCAGCTGATGATCTCGCAAAGCCCCAGCATGGCATCGAGCTTCTGCTGCTCGATACGCTTTTGCTGGTCGCCGGCGCTCGAATCCTGCTGCATCTGACGCAGGGTGATCACGTCCTGCAGCCCGTAGGCCATCCAGGCGTCGGCAGCCAAACCGTCGCGCCCGGCGCGGCCGGTCTCCTGGTAGTAGGCCTCGATACTCTTGGGCAGGTTCAGGTGCGCCACAAAACGCACGTCCGGCTTGTCGATGCCCATGCCAAAGGCGATGGTCGCGACCACGATGACGCCGTCCTCGCGCAAAAAGCGGCTCTGGTTCTCCTGGCGCTGCTCCGGCGGAAGCCCCGCGTGGTAGGGAAGGGCGGTCAATCCCTGGCGTTCGAGCCAGGCCGCGGTCTCCTCGACCTTCTTGCGAGACAGGCAGTAGACGATACCCGCCTCGCCGTCGTGGTTCTCGCGAATGAAGCGCAAGAGCGCCTCGCGCGTGTTGCCCTGATTTTCGGCGATGTGATAGCGAATGTTGGGCCGGTCGAAACCGCTGTTGTAGAGCGCGGCGTTTTGAAGCTGCAGGTGCTCGATGATATCGCCGCGGGTCGGCACGTCGGCGGTGGCGGTGAGCGCAATCCTGGGAACGCTTGGAAAGCGCTCGTGAAGCTGGGAGAGCTGGCGGTACTCCGGGCGAAAGTCGTGCCCCCATTGCGAGACGCAGTGGGCCTCGTCGATGGCGAAGAGCGCAATCGGCGCCTGGTCGAGCAGCGCCTGCATGCGCGGCGTGGCCAGGCGCTCCGGGGCGACGTAGAGAAGATCGAGGGAGCCTGCGCGAAGCTGATTTTCCACGGCCATCGCGTCCTGAAAATCGAGACTCGAATTCAAGTAAGCGGCGCGCACGCCGTTTTGCACCAGTGCGGCCACCTGGTCCTGCATCAGCGCGATCAGGGGCGAGACCACGATCGCCGTGCCCTCGCGCAGAAGCGCCGGAATCTGGTAGCAAAGCGACTTGCCGCCGCCGGTGGGCATCAAAACCAGCGCATCGCCGCCGTGAGTGACGTGTTCGATGATGGCCTGCTGCGGGCCGCGAAACTGATCGAAGCCGAAGACTTCCTGCAGCACTTTCAACGCCGCCGGGTGGGGTTCGCCGTGCATCCTCGCTCTCCTCGCTTGTTGACGTTTTTGAGGATTGTCGCACGAAAGCGGGGGCTACCGGATGCCCGCGCGTAGAAACGACTGCACGAACTGACGCTGAAAGAGCAGAAAAGCCACCAGAAGCGGGGCGATGCTCAAGAGCGTCGCCGCGCTGACCGTGGCCCAGTTGACGCCGGTTTCCGGCGCGGAAAAAACGCCCAGGCCCACGGTAAGTGGGCGGCTCTCGACGGAGTTGGTCACCACCAGCGGCCACAGGAAGTTGTTCCAGTGGTGGCTGATCGAGACCAGCGCGTAGGCCAGATACGTGGGCTTGGCGAGCGGCACGTAGACCTTCCAAAGCACCCCGAGCCAGCTGCAGCCTTCGATGCGCGCGGCGTCCTCGAGCTCCCGGGGGATGGTCTTGAAGGTCTGGCGCAGCAAAAAAATGCCGAAGGCGCTGGCCACGTAAGGCAGCCCCATACCGGCGATGGTGTCGATCAAGCCAAGGTCGCTTGCGATACGGTAGTTCTCGACGATCAGCACCTCGGGAAACACGAACAGTTGAATCAGCACCAGCAAAAACAGCGCGTTCTTGCCGGGCACGGGGAAGCGCGCAAACGCAAACGCCGCCAGCGTACACACCACGAACTGCGCGGCCACCACGCCGGTGACCAGCCAAAAGGTGTTGAGGTAGTAGCGCGCGAACGGCGCCTGAGACCAGGCAGTTTTGAAGTTCTCAAGGCTCAATGGTGCGAAGAGCTCGAAGCGCACCATGAACGCCGGCGGGTGAAACGCCGCCCACACCGCATAGAGCAGCGGAAAGATCCAGACGATCGCCAGAAGCCAGGCGGCAAGATGCTCAAGCGAAAACGTCAGCGCCAGACGGCGTGGGTGGGAGGCGGCCAGAGTGCTCATTGGCATAACGTCGTCATTGGTAGTGGGTCCTGCGGTCCAGAAGGGTGAACTTGAGCGTGGCCACCACCGCCAGCACCAGCAGGATCACCACCGTGATGGTGGCCGCCGTGGTGCGGTCGAAAAACGCGAAGGCGTTCTCGTACACGTAGTAGAGCAGCAGGTTGGTGGCGTTGTTCGGCCCGCCCTTGGTGAGGATGAACAGGTGATCGACCACGCGCACGGCGTTGATCAGCGCGTTGATCAAAACGAACAGAGTGGTCGGCATCAAAAGTGGAAAGGTCACCCGCCAGAAAAAGCGCGCGCGACTCGTGCCCTCGAGATCCGCCGCTTCCTTGAGCTCCGGCGCAATGCCCTGCAGGGCGGCCAGATAGAAGATCATGAAAAAGCCGGCCTCCTTCCACACCGACATCACGATGATCGAGTAAAGCGCCACGTCAGGGTCGCCCAGCCAGTTCACGCCGCCAAGGCCCAAGGCGCCGAGCAGCGTGTTGAACAGCCCGATCTGCGGGGCGTAGAAGAACATCCAGATATTGGCGGCGGCGATCATCGGCAGAATCGTCGGCGTAAAGTAGGCCATGCGTACCAGCCCGCGGCCGGGAAGTTTGCCGTTGACCAGCAGCGCCATGCAGAGCGCGAGCGCCATGGAGAGCGGAATGGTGCCCAGCGCGTAGAGCAGGTTGTTGCGCGCCACTTGCCAGAACTTGGGGTCCTCGAACAGAAACCGGTAGTTCTCTAGCCCAACGAATGCCGGCGGCGCGCCGCGAAAGCCGGGCAGATAAAGGCTCTGAATCACCGTGGTGATCGTGGGCAGATAGGCGAAGAGACCCAGCAGCAGCGCGGCGGGCAGCAGCAAAAGCGCCCCATAGAGCTGGAGCTTGCGGTGGGCGGTCAGCGTCATGGTGAAGGCTCGCCGGTAAGTGAGCGCCGGGAAGGCCCGGCGCCTGAATAGGCTTAGCGGGCGTAGCGGCGCAGGATACGGTCGGCCTCGGCTTGCGCCTGGGTCAGAGCCGCTTCCGGCGTCATCTGGCCGGTGAGCGCGGCTTGCACGGCGTTATCCAGCGTGCGGCGAATGCGCCCGCCCTCATAGGTGGCAAGCTCAGCGGTGCCGAACTCGAGCTGATCGCGAGCGACCGCCGCCGGCGGGAAGGCCTCGACGTAGTCGCGCAGCGCTTCGGTTTCAAACGCGGCGGGGCTCACGCCCATGTAGCCGGTTTCGATCGACCAGTCTGCGGCGCGCTCGGGAGCGGTCATCCAGCGGATAAAGGTCATCGCAGCGCGCTGCTCCTCGTCGCTGGTATCGGCAAAGATGTAGAAGTTGCCGCCGCCAGTGGGGCTGCCGCGCTGGGTTTTGGCCGGTAGCATCGCCACGCCAAAATCGAAATCGGCGTCGCTCTTCACGGCACTCAGGTTGCCGGTGGTGTGCCACATCATCGCCGTCGACTGCTCGAGGAAGTTCTGGCGAAGCGTGCCCCACTCGATGGTGCCGCCGGGCATGACGCCGTCTTCGGCAAGCGATACCCAGTACTCCAGCGCCTCAATGGCCGCCGGGTCGTCGAAATAGACCTCGGTGCCGGCCTCGTTCATCAGCCGATGGCCGTTTTGATAGGCGAAGGCCTGAAACATCCAGTACGGGTAGCCGGTGGATGGCACCATGACGCCCCACTGGTCACCGCTTGCTTCGCGCACGGTGGCGGCCATCTCGGCCATTTCATCCCAGTTTTGCGGCGGCGTATCCGGGTCGAGCCCGGCCGCCTCGAAGGCATCCTTGTTCCAGAACAGCACGATGGTCGAGCGCTGGAACGGGATGCCGTAGGTCTTGCCGTCGAGCTGTCCGTTTTCCATCAAACCGGGGTAAAAACCGTCCAGCCACGCGCGCTCCTCGTCGGTCTCGACCAGGTCGTCGAAGGCGACGATGGCGTTTTGTTCGATCAGTTCGAACAGGTCGATGGAGAACATCACCGAAAGCTCGGGCGTATCGCCGGCTTCGATGGCGGACATCGCGCGCACCCGGGTGTCGTCGTAGTTGCCGGCATAGATGGCTTCGACATCGATCTCCGGGTGTTCGTCCTCGAACTCCTCGACCAGCTCGTCGATCACGTCGGTCAAGGCGCCGCCCACCGACACCGGGTAGTACATCGTGAGGTCGACGGCGGCGCTGGCCTGGGTGGCGCTCAAAAGGCCGGCGGCCAGCGCGGTGAGGGCAAAGGGAAGACGAGACGACATGATGAGCTCCTTCTGAATAGCGAGTGGATAACGAGTAGGTGGCGAATCAGTGCTGGAACGAGCCTACCGTCGGCGGGCGGGCAACGCTTCTTGGGGCGGCGGCGAAGGCGCGGGGCGCCAAATGCTCGTGTCGCAGACCGTCGGCGGCGAACAGATGCGCCTTTTCCGGCGCCCAGTAGAGGCGGCAGGCCGCCTCTTCGATAGCGGGGCGGCCCGCCACGCGTACGCGAAGAGAGTGGCTGCCCACGCTCACGTGAACGACGGTGTCGGCGCCCAGGTACTCTTCGCCCTCGATGCGTGCGGCAACGCCGGGCGCGTTTTCAGGGCGAAGCTCGATATCCTCGGGGCGAACGCCGAGCTGCCCGCCGGCGGCTTCCAGCGGCGCGACGGGGGTGGTGTCGCCGTCGATCACAGCACCGGCAACACCGGCGACCAAAGGCAGTAGATTCATGGCGGGGCTTCCTATGAAACTGGCGGCGAAGGCGCTCGCCGGCTGGTTGTAGAGCTCACTCGGGGTGGCGTCCTGAACGATGCGGCCGTGCTGCATCAAAATGACCCGGTCGCCCATGCTCATGGCTTCCACCTGATCGTGAGTGACGTAAATCACCGTCATATCGAGCCGGCGCTGCAGCGCCTTGATTTCGCGGCGCATCTCGGTGCGTAGGCGCGCATCCAGGTTCGAAAGCGGCTCGTCCATCAGACAAATCGGGTGCTCGGAAACGATGGCGCGGGCCAGCGCCACCCGCTGGCGCTGGCCGCCGGACAGGTTCGCCGGCTTGCGGTCGAGATAGGGTGTCAGGTCGACCAGCTCGGCCACGTGTGCAAGGCGCTTTTGGCGTTCGGCCCTGGGCACGCGGCGGCTCTTCAGGCCAAAGACGATGTTCTCGGCCACGCTCAGGTGGGGAAAGAGCGCGTAGGACTGAAATACCATCGAGAGGCCGCGATCCCCGGGCGGGGCGCGCGTGACGTTGCGCTCGCCGATGTGAATCGCGCCGCTTGAGGCCTCTTCGAGCCCGGCGATCATGCGCAGCGTGGTCGATTTACCGCAGCCGGAGGGCCCCAGCAGAATGACGAACTGCCCCGGCGTCACCTCAAACGAGATGTCGTCGACAGCGGCGATGGCGCCCCACTGTTTGGAGACGCCCGCCAGTTGAATGCGCGATTGGCTCATGGCTTTCACCAAAGATGGATCGTGGCCAATCACTGTGGGTCAAGGACGTTGCCGTTGTGTGACGCTTGCGTGGCGAAAGTGTGTCAGCGAAGTTTAAGCCCGTGACGCTTGAGCTTTCGCACCACGCTTGATTGGCTGATTCCCAGGTGCTCGGCCAGCGCGTAGGTGCTGGCGTGCGTGCGACAGCCGCGCTCGAGCAGTTCGCGCTCCAGGCGGGCCAGGTAGGCGGGCAGGGTTTCGTTCTCCAGGGGCGGCGGCGCGCTGGGCGTCGGTGGCGTGTGAGGCGCGCTGGTGGGCGAAGCGGGGGATTCGAACCCTTCGATGCGATCGAGCGCGCTCGAAAGCCAGGCGCGCTCCAGCCAATTTTCGAGCTCGCGCACGTTGCCGGGCCAGTCGCTGCCCATCAGCGTCGACCAGACGTGGTTGTCGAGAAACTTCTGCCGCCCGTAGTGGGCGTTGAGCCGCACCAGACACGCCTCGGCAAGCCCCGGAATGTCCTCGCGGCGATCGCGAAGTGCCGGCAGCGTCACGGGAATCACGTTGAGGCGGTAGTAGAGATCCAGCCGGAAAAGGCCTTCCTGCACGCGCGCCGCCAGGTCCTGGTTGGTGGCGACCACCAGGCGGAAATCGACCCGGCGGGGGCGGGTGTCGCCCAGGCGCGTCATCTTGCCGTCCTGAATTACCTTCAAAAGCTTGGTCTGCATCAACAGCGGAAGCTCGCCGATCTCGTCGAGAAACAGCGTGCCGCCTTCGGCCTGCTCCAGAAGCCCCGCCTTGCCCTGGCGGGCGGCGCCGCTGAACGCGCCGGGCTGGTAGCCGAACATCTCGGACTCGAACAGGTTCTCCGGAATGGCGCCGCAGTTGACCTCGACGAAGGGGCCGGCCGCGCGCTCGCTCCAGCGGTGGAGCTGACGGGCAAACGCCGTTTTGCCCACGCCGGATTCCCCCAGCATCAGCACGCTGGCCCCGGAAGGCGCCACGCGCTTCAAAAGGCTTGCGACCTCGCGCATCGCGTGGCTTCGCACCTGAAGCTCCTCCAAAGCGCTGTCGAGCGCCGGGTCGTCGGCCACACTCTGGCCGCGCTTGACGTGCTCGTTGAAGCGCTTTTGCAACAGCGCGTACTCGTCCTGCAAAAGCTGCAGGTCGGTCATGTCCCGCGAGCGGCTGACGATGCGCTCGAGCCTGCCGTTCACGAACACCGGGTGGGCCTCGGCGATCACCCGCCGCCCGGTGCCAGTGACCTGCATCAGCTGCGCCGGGCGGTGGGTGCGCATGACCTCCAGACTGATGGAGGGCCTGAGCACGCCGTCGCGCTCAAGCTCTCTGACGTTGCTGCCCAGTAGCGCCTCGCGCGAGAGCCCGTACACCGCCTCGACGCCGGGGCTGATGTCCAGTATTTGACCGTCGCCACTCACGATGAAGAAGTGGTCGTTGGCGGTCTCCACGATGGTCTTGAGCACGCTGCGATCGATTTCGTCCACGCCGTTTTCCTCGAACCGATGGTGACTCGTCAATGCAAAAACGACTCGATACTACGCGTTTTCGAGTCGTTTTTGCATCAATCAGGGCGGATAAAGACCGATTTTGGGGGCTCATCTCGCCTGGCACGCTAAATGCAGTATCTGTGTAAACCTTTCGATCGGGCTCAGTGTTCAGGACGCTGGACTCGAGAATCATTACAAGGAGAAGCGCCGTGAGTGATTTCAACCAGCCGCTGGGCGGCAACAGCGTACCGCGCTTTGGCGGACCGGCGACCATGATGCGCCTGCCTAGCCAGGAAAGTGCCGAAGGTCTCGACGTTGCCTTCATTGGTATCCCCATGGATATCGGCACCTCCAACCGACCCGGCACGCGGATGGGCCCGCGCCAGATTCGCGACGAGTCGCGCATGCTGCGCCCCTACAACATGGCCACTCGCGCCGCGCCTTTTGAGTCCCTGCAGGTGGCGGACATCGGCGACGTGCCGATCAACACCTTCCACCTGCCCAAGAGCGTGGACATCATCACCGCGTTCTTCGACGACGTGCTGAGCCACGACTGCGTGCCGTTGACGCTTGGCGGCGACCACACCATGACGCTGCCGATTCTGCGCGCCATGGCCAAAAAGCACGGCCCGGTGGGGCTGATTCATATCGATGCCCACGCCGACGTCAACGAGCACATGTTCGGCGAGGAGATTGCCCACGGCACCACCTTCCGCCGCGCTCAGGAAGAGGGGCTTTTGGCGAAAGAGAAGGTGGTGCAGATCGGCCTGCGCGGCACCGGCTACGCCGCCGAGGACTTCGACTGGTGCCGTGACCAGGGCTTTCGCGTGGTTCAGGCCGAGGCGTGCTGGTACCAGTCGCTGGCGCCCTTGATGGAAGAAGTACGCGCGCAGATGGGCGACACACCGGTGTACATCAGCTTCGACATCGACGGCCTCGACCCGTCGGTGGCGCCGGGCACCGGCACCGTCGAGATGGGCGGGCTGACCTCCCATCAGGGCCTCGAGATCGTGCGCGGCGCGGCAGGGCTCAACATCGTCGGCGGTGATCTCGTCGAGGTTTCGCCGCCGTATGACACCAGCGGCAATACCGCGCTGATGGGCGCCACGCTTTTGTACGAGATGCTCTGCGTGCTGCCGGGCGTGAAGAAAGGAGAGTGATCGCGTTGGGCGCCGTTCGGGCGCCCGTCTGAAAGCGATACGGGTAATAAAAAGAACGATAAAAAAACGACAAAAAAGAAAGGTCGAACCTTTCCTGCGAACGCCGCCAGCCCACCTTCAATAATCATTTCCAACAGGTGAACATCATGTCCGACCCTCAAGCGATACACGATGAGCGCGCGCCCGACGAGGCCATCCCGCGCCGCCATCTGCTCAAGTTCCTGATTCCCTCGATCATCGGGGTGTTGCTGTTTCTGGTGCCGTTTCAAACCGGTGAGTCGGTCAACATCGGTATGGGGATGATGGCCGATGGCCTGCAGGCACTACTCGGCGGGGCGCTGCCGCTGATCGCCATGGTGGTGCTGTGCGTGTCGGTCATCGTTACACTCTACGTGAAGGCCGCGAAACCGGCCTGGGCCCAGGGCGGGCACTTCGGCGACATGTTTCAGGTCGGGGCGATCTGGGTGGCGCTGCGCGTGTTGGGCGCCATTTTCGTGGTGATGACCTATTTTCAAGTGGGCCCCGAATTCGTCACCGCCTCGTTTACCGGCGGGGTCATGCTCAACGACCTGGCGCCGGTGCTTTTGACGTTTTTCTTCTTCGCTGCGATTTTGCTGCCGTTTCTGGTCGAGTTCGGCTTCATGGAGTTCATCGGTAGCCTGGTGCGCAAGCCGTTTCGCCTCATCTTCAATCTGCCGGGGCGCAGCGCCATCGATGCCACCGCCTCCTGGATGGGCTCGGGCACCGTGGGCGTGCTGATCACTTCCCAGCAATACGAGCAGGGCTTCTATAGCGGTCGCGAGGCCTCGGTGATCGCCACCAACTTCTCCGTGGCGTCCATTGCCTTCAGCCTGCTGGTGGTTAACTTCGTCGATTTGAACCACCTGTTCGTGCCGTTCTACTTCACCGTGGTGGTTTCCGGGCTGATTGCCGCGATCATCGTCTCGCGCATTCCGCCGCTGTCGCTGAAATCCGACGACTACCATGAGCCGGTCGGCTGTCAGATTCGCGAAGAGAACACCGGCCGCGCCGGGCTTTTCCGCTACAGCCTGCAGCAGGCCACGCGCCGCGCCGCCGGGGCACCCGGCCCCATGGCGCTCGCCAAACTGGCGCTGATCAACGTCATCGACATCTTCCTGACGCTTCTGCCGCTGGTGTTCGCGATCGGCACCGTCGCGCTGATTTTGGCCGAGTTCACGCCGCTCTTTACCTGGCTCTCCTACCCCATGGTGCCGGTACTGGAGTGGCTGCGCATTCCTGAAGCTCAGGCCGCGGCACCGGCCACACTGGTGGGCTTTGCCGACATGTTTCTGCCGGCGGTGCTGGCCACCAATATCGACAGCGAGCTCACTCGCTTCGTGATCGCGTGTCTGTCGATGACGCAGCTGGTGTACATGTCCGAAATCGGCGCGCTGCTGCTGAAGTCGAAGATTCCCATCGCGCTTTGGGAGCTGGCAGCGGTCTTTCTGCTGCGCACCGCCATTACGCTGCCGATCATCGCCTTGATCGCGCATACCCTCGTCTTTTAAGGAGCTTCGATGAAAGAGCACGATACGATGACCTGCGCCGAGCTTCTGATTCGCCTTCTGCGCGACACCTACGGCGTCGACACCCTCTTCGGCATCCCCGGCGTGCATACGGTCGAGCTCTACCGCGGCCTCGAAGGCGGAGGCATCCGTCACGTCACGCCGCGCCACGAACAGGGCGCGGGCTTCATGGCCGACGGCTACGCCCGCGCCAGCGGCCAGCCCGGGGTGTGTTTGATCATCACCGGCCCCGGCATGACCAACATTGCCACCGCCATGGGCCAAGCGCTGGCGGATTCGGTGCCGATGCTGGTGATCTCGAGCGTCAACCGCCGCGACACCCTGGGGCTCGGCCAGGGGCGGCTCCACGAGCTACAAAGCCAGCAGCAGGTGATCAGCGGTGTGGCGCGTTTCAGCCATACGCTGCTCGACGCCGACACGCTGCCCGAGGTCCTGGCTCGCGCCTTTGCAGTGTTCAGAGGCGCACGCCCGGGCCCGGTGCATATCGAGATGCCCATCGATCTGTTCGACGCGCCGGTCACGCCGCCTCGCCGCTGGCAGGCACCGCGCCTTTACCGCGCGGCGCCGGACCCGGAAGGCCTGCGCGAGGCAGCAAGGCTTTTGGAGGCGGCGAAGCGCCCGCTGGTGCTCTTGGGCGGCGGCTGCGAGGATGCCTTCCAGGCCGCCCACGCGCTGGTCGAACGCCTCGACGCCCCGGCGGTGACGACCATCAACGCCAAGGGGCTTTTGGGGCGCGACCACCCGCTGGATCTCGGCGCCAACGCAGCACTCCCCGCGGTGCGCCGGCTCGCTTTTGATGCCGACGTGATTCTCGCCGTGGGCACCGAGCTTGGTGAAACCGATTATGACGTGGTGTTCGACGACGGCTTTCTGCTGACCGGCACGCTGATTCGCGTGGATATCGACGCCGAGCAGCTGGCGCGCAACCAGGCCACCACGCTTGGGCTGGTGGGCGATGCCGGGCGCACGCTGGCGCTGCTGGCCGAGTATTTCCCTGAGCCGCTGTCGCGGGGCGGTGCCGAGCGGGTCAGTGAAGCGCTGGCGGAACTCGATCTGAAAAACGATCCGGCGTTTTCCACCTTCGTGCCACTCTACGAGACGCTTGCCGAGCATCTGCCCGAGGCGATTCTGGTGGGCGACTCCACCGCACCGGTCTACGCCGGCAATCATCTGGTCAGTCAGCCCCAGCCGCGGCGCTACTTCAACGCCTCGACGGGCTACGGGACGCTGGGCTATGGATTGCCCGCTGCGCTCGGTGCCCAGCTCGCGCAGCCGCAGCTTCCCGTGGTGGCGCTGGTGGGCGATGGCGGGGTGATGTTTACGCTCTCGGAGATCGCCACCGCCGTCGAGGAGCAGATTCCTGTCGTGATCCTGCTGTGGCACAACGCGGGGTACGAGGAGATCCGCCGCTATATGGACGATAACGGCGTGGCGCGCCTGGGCGTCGATCTCAAGGCGCCAGACTTTTTGATCCTCGCCGACGGCTTCGGCTGCCCGTCCGCCCATATCGAAAGCCCGTCCCAGTTGGCGGCGGCGCTTGCCGAGCGCGACGCCGCTCGTCCGCTTCTCATCGAAATCGACGCCGCCGTTTGGCAGCAAGGCGCTACCCGTTCGGAGACACCATGAAAATCCTCGATCAGCAGTTCATCAACAACCAGTGGGTGCTCTCTGAAGGCACGCGAAAGCTGGAGGTGGTTAATCCGTACCGCGAAGAAGTGATCGCACGCGTCACCGCGGGTGCCGCTCGGGATGTCGACGCTGCGGTGCAAGCGGCACGACAGGCTCAGCCCGCGTGGCAGGCGCTAGGCGGCGCGGCGCGTGCGGAGTATCTCGACGGCTTTGCAGACGCCTTGAGCGCCCGGCGCGAGGCGCTGATCGAGCTGAGTGCCACCAACAACGGCAAGCCGCTAATGGAAGCGGGCATCGATCTGGACGACGCGATTGCCTGCTACCGCTACTACGCCGGCCAGGCGCGGGCGCTGGACGCCCGCCAGGGCGAACGGGTCGAGGTCGAGATGGAGGGCGTCGAGGCGCGGGCCTACCTGGACCCCGCCGGCGTGGTTGCTCTAATCACGCCCTGGAATTTTCCGCTGGTCACCAGCGCCTGGAAGCTCGCCCCGGCCCTGGCTGCCGGTTGTACCGTGGTGTTGAAGCCTTCCGAAGTGGTGCCGCTGCCCGAGCAGGCGCTGGCGGAAATCGCGCTGGACATCGGCCTGCCCGCGGGCGTGCTGAATCTCTTGAACGGCGATGGTGACGGCATTGGCGCGCCGCTGGCAAGTCATCCGGGCGTGGACAAAATCTCCTTCACCGGCAGCAACCGCGTGGGCGAGGCGGTGATGAAGGCCGCGAGCGCGCGCACTGCCGGGGTATCGCTGGAGCTTGGCGGCAAGTCGCCCATTCTGGTGATGGAGGACGCGGATCCTTCGCAGGCCGCCGACTGGGTCATGGCGGGCATCTATTTCAACGCCGGCCAGATCTGCTCGGCGACCTCGCGCCTTTTAGTGCACGAAGACGTGGCCGAGGCGCTTTTTAAGGCGCTTGCCACGCGAATGGACGCGCTCACTCTAGGCGACCCGCTTGACGAGGGCACGGACCTGGGCCCGCTCACCAGCGCCAGACAGCGGAACGCCGTCAACGGCTACCTGGATATCGCCGAACAGGAAGGGCTGACCGCGGTACGCGATCACACCCACTACACCTTGCCCGAGCAGGGCTACTTCGCCGCCCCGACGCTTTACCGCGACGTGCCGGTAGAAAGCCGCCTATGGCGCGAGGAGATCTTCGGCCCCGTGCTCTGCGCGCGCAGCGTCAGGGATGAGGCGGAGGCGGTCGCGCTCGCCAACGACAGCGACTTTGGCCTCGCCGCCACGGTGATCAGCGGCGACGTTGATCGCGCCAGGCGCATCGGCCAGCAACTCAAGGCCGGCAGCATCTGGTACAACACCGAGCAGCTGGTGCTACCGGAGACCGCCTGGGGCGGCTTCAAGCGAAGCGGCATCGGCCGCGAGCTTGGGCCTTGGGGGCTCAATGCGTATCTGGAGGTGAAGCACGTGGTGGGGCCGGCCTAGCGGCTGGGCATTGGATAACGCCGGTCCCACTTACCCGCCTTGATCACCTGCCCGGGCACGTCGTGACCGACGAGCTCGGGCAGCGTGGCGGCCACCTCCAGCAGGGCGTCCAGATCCACACCGGTGTCCACACCCATCGCCTCGAACATGTGCACCAGGTCCTCGGTGCAGACGTTGCCCGTCGCGCCCGGCGCGAAGGGGCAGCCGCCAAGGCCCCCCAGGGCCGAGTCGAAGCGGGTGATGCCCGCCTGCCAGGCGGCCAGCGCGTTGGCCAGGCCCATGCCGCGGGTGTTATGCACGTGCAGGGTGAAAGCGGTGCCTGGCCAGCGGGCGATGACCGCTTCACAAAGCGCCTTCACCTGGGCGGGGTTGGCCATGCCGGTGGTGTCGCACAGCGTGACGCCCTGAATCCCGAGGGCGACCAATTGCTCGATGAGTTCCAGAACGCGCTTCTGGGGGACTTCGCCTTCGAACGGGCAGCCGAAGGTCGTCGATAGCGAGGCGTTGACGAACACGCTGTTTTCCCGCGCCACGTCCAGGATGTCGCCAAAGCGCTCGATCGACTGCTCGGGCGTCATGCGCAGGTTGGCCAGGCCGTGGCTGTCGCTTGCCGACATGACCAGGTTGAGTTCATCGACTTGGCAGGCCAGCGCGCGTTCAGCACCCTTGAGATTGGGCACCAGCACGGTAATCTCGACGCCGTCGCGGCGCTTGATGCCGTTGACGACTTCTGAGGCGTCCGCCAGGTTGGGGATCGCCTTGGGCGAGGTGAAAGAGGTGGCTTCGATACGCGCAAGGCCGGTTTGGGAGAGCGCGTTGATCCAGCGGATCTTGTCCGGCGTGGGCACGAAGCGCTTCTCGATCTGCAGGCCATCGCGGGGGCCGACTTCATTGATCTCGATGCGCTCGGGGCAGGGAGTTTGGGGGATCATGGTGCGCTCCTTAAATGATGCCGGCGCCGCGCAGCTTGGCGCGGGTGGCCTGGTCGATACCGAGTTCGTCGAGCACTTCCTCGGTGTGCTGGCCAAGTGTTGGGCCGCCGTTACCGAGCCGCCCGGGCGTGGCGCTGAGTTTGGGTAGCACGCCGGGCACCTTCAGCGGCTCGCCGCTTTCGCGGGTATAGGTCTGAATCATCTCGCGGGCGATGTAGTGCGGATCAAACGCGATGTCCTGGGCGGTGTAGGGGTAGCCGGCGGGCACGCGGGCATCGTCCAGCGCTTGGAGAATCGCATCGCGCGGCCGCTGCTCGGTCCAGGCCTCAATGGCGGCATCGATCATGGCGGCTTCCCGGCTGCGCCCGTCGTTATGGGCAAGCGCCGGGTCCTCGGCCAGATCAGGGCGGCCGATCACGCCCATCAGGCGTTTGAAGATGCTGTCGCCGTTGCCGGCAATCAGCACGTACTCGCCGCCTTCGCAGCGGTAGGCATTCGAGGGCGTGATGCCGGGCAGGGCGCTGCCGCTTGGCTCGCGGACCTGGCCACTGGCGTCGAATTCCGGCAGCAGGCTCTCCATCATCGCAAAGACCGACTCATAAAGCGCCACGTCGATCTCCTGGCCCAGGCCGCTCTTCTGGCGCTCCTGAAGCGCGAGCAGCGTGCCGATCACCGCGTAGAGCGCCGAGAGCGAATCGCCGATACTCACGCCCACGCGCACCGATGGCTCACCGGGCTGGCCGGTCAGGTAGCGAAGCCCGCCCATCGCTTCGCCGATCACGCCGAAGCCCGGCTTGTCGCGGTAGGGACCGGTCTGGCCGTAGCCGGAGATATGCACCATGATCAGGCCCGGGTTGAGCGTTGATAGCGTCTCCCAGCCCAGATTCCAGCCATCCAGCGTGCCCGGGCGGAAGTTCTCGACCACCACGTCCGCCTCCTGGGCGAGCTTTCGAACGAGTGCCTGCCCCTCTTCGCTTCTAAGGTCCAGCGCCACTGAGCGCTTGTTGCGCGTCTGTACGTGCCACCAGAGCGAGGTGCCTTCTTCCATCATTCGCCATTTGCGAAGCGGGTCGCCTGTCCCGGGCGGCTCGATCTTGATGATATCGGCGCCGAATTCGCCCAGTAACTTGGTGGCGAAAGGCCCCGCGATCAGCTGACCAAGTTCCAACACCTTGATGCCTTTTAGCGGTAGTTCACGAGTCGTTGTAGTCACCGACGGCCTCTCTCTATGACGATTATAGGAGTATCCTTACCTTCAGCATGCTCAAGGGATGCGCGTTCGACAATTAGGCAATCGATAAGCAGGACTTCGTGAACGACGAAAGGGTGCGTTAGCATGAATATTCGTTTTCAGGAGACAGCCATGCGCCGGTTCGACTTCACGACATTGAAGCTTTTCATTTCCGTCGCGGATGAAGGCCGCCTGACCGCCGCGGCCGAACGCGAGCATCTGGCGCTGGCGGCGGTGAGCAAGCGCATGAGCGACCTGGAGGTGCTCGTGGGTACCACGCTTTTATATCGCAAGCCGCGCGGCGTGGAGCTAACGCCTGCCGGCCACGCTTTTTTGCATCACGCCCGCCAGATTCTGGATAACCTCGAGCGGCTGCAAGCGGAGCTGGACGAGTACAGCGAAGGCGTCAAGGGGCACGTACGTATCCACTCCAACACCTCCGCGATCATCGCATTTCTCCCACAGGATCTGAGTGCGTTTTGCACGCGCTATCCGGATATCAAAATCGACCTGCAGGAGCGGGTAAGCAGCGAAATCATCACGGCGGTACGCGATGGGCTCACCGATGTCGGCGTGTTCGCCGGCCACGTCGCCGCACCGGATCTCGAGTGCAAGCCTTATCGTCAGGATCGGCTCATGCTGGTCATGGCTGCCGACCATCCGCTGGCACAGCGTGAGCACATCACCTTTTTTGATGCGCTCGATTTCGATTTCATCGGCCTACAGCAGGATACCTCCCTTCACTCCCTGCTCCTCGAGCAGGCGCAGCGAACGGGCGGCGCGCTGCGCATGCGTATTCAGGTGCGAAGCTTCGATGCCATTTGCCGAATGATTCACCACGGCATGGGGATCGGTATTCTGCCCGAGCAGACGATCTATCGGGATTTGCGAGACCTTCGGCTAACAAGCATTCCATTGGCCGAGCCCTGGGCGCAGCGTGAGCTGGTGATCGGCATGCGTCGCTACGCAACGCTTTCGGCCACCGCCCGACATCTGGTTGATCATCTCACTCGAAAAGTGCCTGCTGACGCCGCAACGTGAGTCTCGCCGCATGCTTCTTTAGTCGTATAGCCTTTGAGGTACCCCTATCAATGACCCGTCCTGACAGCGTTTAAAGCCATCGTATTTGACGAAGTCTGCCTTCACGAACGTCGATTTGAGCCCTGACACCCCTTGTTTCAAGATCGAGCCAACACACAGGCTGCCCCAGGGTGTGCAGCGCCTAATAACGACAACCGTAGAGAGTCACGACAATGCGGAAATCACTACTGGCCACGCTGGCAGGTGTTGGCATGTTGACGGCGGCGCCGTTCGTACTGGCCGACACGATCGAAATCCAGGTCAACAACACCATGAGCGAGGGCGGCTCGGAAAGCGCCGCCGTCGAACGCTTCGCTGAGTACCTGGAGGAGCAGGCACCCGGACGTTTCGACGTTCGCCCATTCCTCGCAGGCTCGCTTGGTGGCGAGGATTCGGTGCTGGAGCTTCTCAATCTGGGGCAGACCCAGATCTCGCTGACCGGTGGCAACTGGCGCCAGCAGTACGCGCCGGAATATGACGCTATCACCGTGCCGTTTCTGTTCACCACGTGGGATCAGGTCGACCGCTATCTCGACAGCCCCTCGGGCCAAACCATGGTGGAGCAGGCCGAACAGCGCGGCGGGCTCAAGTTCCTGGGGCTTCAGCACCGTGGCCCGCGCCACATGACGGCCAACAAGGAAATCCATACGCCCGAGGACCTGGAAGGCTTTCGTTTGCGTCTCCCGTCACTGCCGATCTGGCTGACGGTATGGGAGGAGATCGGTGCGCAGGTGGTGAACGTGCCCGCGCCGGAAATCTATCTGGCGATGCAGACCGGTCAGGTGGACGGACACGAAAACTCGCTCTCCTCACCCTATACCCGGCGCCTGTGGGAGGTGCAGGACTACCTCATCATGACCAGCCACGTGCAGTTCCCCTGGAGCTGGGTGGCGAGCGCGCGCTGGTGGAATGGTTTGAGCGAAGAGGATCAGACGCTGATCAGCGAGGCCGTGGACGTGGCGCGCGAGTACGGTAACGAGCAAGAGCGCGAACTCGACGACTACTACCTCGACGCGCTTCAGGAAGAGGGCATGACGGTCATCGAGCCCGATGTCGAAGCATTCCGCGAAGCGGCCATGCCCGCCATCGACGAGGTGCTATCCGAGATGGCCGAAGGCGTTCGTGACGATGCCGTCAACGCCAGCGCCGTCCCGGCCGAATGATTGACCGGCGGCGCTCGCGCGAGCGCCGCCTCTTTTAGCCGCCCCTTGTTATAAACGAAGGAGTGAATTCGTGGATGAAACATTGCCGCCTGCGGGCGGCGTTGATCGTTTTGCCTTTGGCGTATTACGCCTTGTCACCCGTGTGTGCGACGCCCTGGGGGTTGCCATCCTGGTGGGCATACTGGGGCTTGTCGTCACCGCGGTGCTGGCGCGGGACTTTCTGAACTGGGGAATGCCCTGGAGCGAGGAAGTCGTGTCGCTGATGGCCATTTACGCCGTTGGTTTAGGGTCGATCTCGGCCTGGGTGCGAAGCGATCATCTGGTCGTCGATCTTTTCAGCCACCGCCTGAATGGGCTGGGCCGCCAGGTGCAGTACCGGTTCATCGCGCTGGTATCGCTTGGCTTTTTTGCCCTCGCGGGCTGGGGCGCTTGGGTCATGACAAAGGCCAGTGCCTACAATAATACCGTCTCGCTCGGCATCAGCTTCACCTATCTCTATTACGCGCTGTTGCTAAGTTTTGCCTGTATGGCGGTGATCGCGCTTTGGCAGGTGCTTCGCGGCCCAGTTAGCTGGCGTATCGAGACCGCTCACGAGGAGCACGCCCCATGACCGAATTGGCTATTTTCGTTGGCGGGCTGCTGGGGCTGATGATGATCGGCCTACCCGTGGTGGTCGCCATTGGCGTGACCTCCTTTATCGCGCTGGCGGTGACCGGCGCCGGCGGCTTGCCGGTGGAGCTTCTATCGCTTCGCATGGTGCAAACGCTCAACAATTTCACGCTGCTGGCCATACCGCTGTTCATTCTGGCAGCCAACATCATGAACCTGGGCTCGACCACGACGCGAATTTTCGATTTCGCCACCGCGCTGGTGGGCTTCACTCGCGGCGGGCTTGGCCACGCCAACGTGGTGGCGAGCTCCATTTTCGCCACCATGTCCGGCACCGCCGTCGCCGATGCCGCGGGACTTGGCAGCATCGAAATCAAGGCGATGAAAGAGCGCGGCTACGCGCTCGATTACACCACCGGGATCACCGCGACCTCGAGCGTGGTCGGCCCTATCCTTCCGCCGAGTATCGCGCTGGTGGTGTACGGCTGGCTTGCCAACGTCAGCATCGGCGGGCTGTTCATGGCGGGGCTGCTGCCCGGTATTCTGATGGCCGCGCTGCTGATGGGCATGACCGTGTTTCTCGGCGCGACCGGACGGGTCAAGATGCCCGAGCCGACCCCGTTCGACGGCGGCGAAGTGCTGCGCACCGGCAAGCGGGCGATGTTACCCCTGTTGATGCCGGCCATCATCGTCGGCGGTATCTGGGGCGGCTTCTTCACGCCTACCGAAGCCGGCGCCATCGCCTCGCTCTACGCCATCGTCCTCGGCGGCGTGATCTATCGCGACCTGACGCTGAAGAGTCTGTATGACGCCTTTCGCCGCACGCTGATGTTCAGCGCGGTGATTCTGCTGATCATTGCGGTGTCGAGCTTCTACGGCTGGATTCTGGTGCGCATGGGCATCCCCCAAGCGTTGGCGGGCCAGGTTGCGAGCCTCGACATGCCCACCTTCGCGCTGTTGATCTGCTTTGCGCTGTTCTTTCTGTTGATCGGCTGCTTCATGTCGGTGATCGAAAGCATTCTGATCTTTACCCCGATCGTAGTGCCCGCCGCGCTGACCGCCGGCCTCGACCCGATCCACTTCGGCATCGTCATGGTCATTACGCTCTCGATCGGCGTCATCACGCCACCTTTCGGCACGGTGCTGTTCATGATGGTCAGCATCACCAAACTGCGCTACGGCCAGGTGGTCAAGGCGGTCCTGCCGTTTCTGATTCCGGTGATACTTGCGATTTTGCTGTTGATCGCCATTCCGGGGCTCGCGACCTGGCTTCCGGAGGTGATGGGGTACTAAAAGGCCTCACTCTCATTTTTGAATGAGGTAAGTAAAACGCCGGCTCCCAAGCCGGCGTTTTGCTAACCCCGGTTGACATGACCACCCCGGCCCATGTGCCAACCGTAAACAAAACAATTCTCATTATTCCTGGTTTGGAACAGGCTTTAGCCTACGGTTTTTGTTGCAAGATCATGACGTGAAAGGACTTTAAGATAAGTGGTGCCAACCTGGTACGCCCGCTGCAATGAGTGGGCCGAGAGCGCAACGTCAGGATGACGAGTCACTCTCGTGTCGACTCAGTAAACGTGTCAACCGGGCATTTCATCTTTTGCCCACGTTTTAAAGCAGCAAAGCGAAACCACCAGGAGGTACGATCATGAAGAAGGAATCTCTAAAAAAGCTGGGTATCCTCGGCGTCTCTTTCGGGCTGATGGCAAGCCCAATGGCCTTTGCCGGTATGGAAGAAGAGACCACCACGCCACAGGAGCCAACGCCGCACGAAGACTCGATGCAGGAGGGGCAGGGCACCTACCAGAGTGATGAAACGGATCAACAGCCGGGTGTGACGACCGAGTACGAAGAGGAAGAGCAGGAATTTACTTACGAGGAAGAAGAGGAGGAGCAGGAGGAGTGGGAAACCGATACGGATACCGACACCGACATGGAGTCCGACAGCAACTGGTAACCCGTTCCTGATAAAGGAGACACTGCTTCTGGCTCACGGATGAGCCACGAAACGCCCCGCCGATTGCGGGGCGTTTTGCGTTTAAAGGGCCTCGCTACCCCTGATTTGAGCGTTGGGCTAAGGTTAACGTTCTCCACTACGGCTTGAGCGCTTTCAAGCCGCCGACAGGGATGTACGTTACGTGCCGAGTTTTAACGAAGTGCCGGTATTGCCTCGGATCGAGGGGCGGGTCGAGGCGATCGATCTGGCCCGCGGTATCGCGATTGGACTGATGATTTTGAGCCACACCGTCAGCGGGCTGGTGGGGATCCCCAACGTGCCCGAGTGGGGTATAGTGCCGGTGCATCTGCTCACCAAATTTTCCTCGTCGCTGTTCATTACGGTGTTCGGTATCGCGTTGGCGGTGGCGTTTCTGCCGCGCACACAAAACGAGGATTGGCCCCAGCGGCGGCTGAAGCTCTGGCTGCGTGGCCTCGAGGTGTGGTTCTGGTACAAGGCGCTGACCATCGTCGAAATGCTGCCCTTCTACGCCCCCGCCGACATCCTCACCACGCTTTTGTACGGCAACTTCGCCATCTGGGTGGAGATCCTCGGCTTCTACGCCATCGCACTCGTCTGGGTGCCGCTGATCCTGCCGCTATGGGCGAAGGCACCGCTGTGGTCGCGGCTAGCTGCGATTATAGGGTTTACGGCGCTCTCTGCCTGGCTGCAGGAGTTCGATTTCGGCGGCCACGCCATTTTGAAGGCGCTGCTGGTCGATCATCCCGACTACTACGCCTGGGGGCAGCTAAGCCGCGCGCCGCTCATTTTCATCGGGCTTTTGATTGGCGAAGCGGCGCTTCGCTGTCACGGCGAGCAGGGCGCGCAGCGCCGGCTGGTGCTAGCGTTGATCGCGCTCGGCGCGGTGATGGTCGGTGCTTTTTACGCGCTATCCGCAGCCCAGGGCGACGTGTACGCGGCCATGACGGCGGTGGCGAATAACGTCGGCAAGCATCCTCCAGGGCTTGCCTTCATGCTGTTCAGCGTCGGCGGGGCCTTCATCATTCTGGGCCTGGCATTGGCCGGCGGGCGCACCGCCGCCCGGGCACTTTTGCCGCTGACGCTGGTCGGAAGCGACGCGCTCAAGGCGTTCATTTTTCATATCGTGATGATCTTTCTGGTGCTGCGCTTTCTGCTGGGCTTGAACGACACCATCACGTACCCCCAGGCGCTGGGCGCCGGGGGGCTTTTGATTCTTGGGGCGGCGCTCTGGATCTGGCTTACCCGCTGGATGGCCGCGCACCGCTAAACGCTGCGCGGTTCAGGTCGGCCTGAGCATGACGACACAGTAGTAACGACACAGAAGCAACAATACAGAGGAAACGCTTTGCGAGGGTTGATACGCACGCTCAAGTCCGGGCTTTTGCTGGTGGCGCTTTCAATCGCGCTGCCGGCCCAGGCCGACTGGTATTTTGAAGTCGATAAACAAAGCGCCTGGCAGGGGAGTTTGAGCACGCGGCTGGCCGCCATCGAGGAGGCCTTTGGTGGAGCGCTGGGCGTCTACGTTCAGAATCTACAAAGCGGCGAGGCGTTCTCCTGGCAGGCGGATACGCCGTGGTATCTGGCCTCATTGATCAAGGTGCCCGTGGCCGCCGAGGTGCTGGCCCGGCGCCAGGCAGGCGATCTGACGCTTGACCAGCGTCTGACGCTTGCCCAGAGCGATTTCGTCGACGGCGCGGGCCCGGTGATCTGGCACGACCCGGGCACGCCGATCTCGATCGCGTATCTGCTCGAACAGATGATCACCGTCAGCGACAACACCGCCACCGATATGCTGATCGACCGCGTCGAACTTGCCGCCGTCAACGCCCGGGCGGCGCAGATGGTCGCCGCCAGCGGCGGCGACCCAGGCGAGCTGGGCCCGATCACGACGCTCAAGGGGGTACGCCGGGGCGTGTACGGCGAGCTGCACCCCGAGGCGCGCTCGCTTGCCGGCACCGACTTTATCGAGCTTCGCAAACACCGCGTCAGCCAGCGCCCCGCGGCGCTGGCGCGGCGGCTGGGCGTTTCACCCCAAAGCCTTCGCCAGCCCGACTACGAAAGCGCCTTCGATGCCTACCAGCACACTGGCGAAAACACCGCGACGCTGCGCGCCTATGGCGATCTGCTCGCCTCGCTCGAAAACGCTGGGCAGGGCGACCTGGACGCCACCCAGCGCCAAGCGCTGATCGAAGTGATGACGCGCACCCGCTCAGGCCAGGCGCGCTTGACGCGTGGCCTGGGGGAGAGCATTACCTTTGCCCACAAGACCGGTACTCAGCATCACCGAAGCTGCGACGCAGGGCTTGCGTACAGCGAGGCGGCTGCGCAAACCGCGGGCCCCTGGGTGATCGTTACCTGCACCCGCGGGGGGCAGCCGCGCGCCGCCCATGAGCAGGCGCTGGCTCGCGTGGGCGAAGCGCTCAGAATCACCGGCGCGGTAGGCGCACCCTGAGCCCCCAGGTGGGCGGCGTGCGTGTTAAACTGAGGCCTCTAACTCATGGCTCACTTAAACGAACCCAATGGAGGCTTATCATGGCCAGTGCCAGCGCCCGTCATATTCTGGTAGACAGCGAAGAGCAGTGTCTCGCGCTGAAGCAAGAGATCGAAAACGGCCGCGACTTCGCGGACGTGGCAAAAGAGCACTCGAACTGCCCGTCCGGTCGTCAGGGCGGCGAGCTCGGTACCTTCGGCCCCGGCCAGATGGTCCCCGAGTTCGACAAGGTGGTCTTTAACGGCGAGCTGAACCAGGTCCACGGCCCGGTCCAGACCCAGTTTGGCTACCACCTGCTCGAAGTCACCAGCCGCAGTTAATCGGCCTGTTGCCGGCCGGCCTCAACCGCCGGCCGCTTTGGGCCGCCAGGCACCGTGGCCCGTCGCGGTGTGAGGAGCACGCCTTGAACGACCCCATCATCTCGATCGAGGGCTTGAATAAAACCTACGAAGGTGGCTTTCAAGCGCTCAAGCACGTGGATTTGTCCATCCAGCGTGGCGAAATTTTTGCGCTGCTCGGCCCGAACGGCGCGGGCAAGACCACCCTGATCAGTCTGGTATGCGGGCTGGTCAACCCAAGCGCCGGGCGCGTGAGCGTCGACGGCTTCGACAACGTCAAGCAGTACCGCCAGGCGCGCGAGCGCATCGGCCTGGTGCCCCAGGAGCTGACCAACGAGGCGTTTGAAACGGTCTGGAACACGGTGAGCTTCAGCCGCGGGCTGTTTGGCAAAGCGCCAAACCCGGCCCACATCGAAAAGGTGCTCAAGTCGCTGGCGCTATGGGACAAGCGCAATAACCGCCTGATCACGCTTTCCGGTGGCATGAAGCGCCGTGTCTTGATCGCCAAGGCGCTCTCCCACGAGCCGCGTATCCTGTTTCTCGACGAGCCCACCGCCGGCGTGGACGTGGCGCTACGCCGCGACATGTGGGAGGTGGTGCGCAAGCTTCGCGACGACGGCGTCACCATCATACTCACCACCCACTACATCGAAGAGGCCGAGGAGATGGCCGATCGCATCGGCGTGATCAACGGCGGCGAAGTGGTGCTGGTGGAAGAGAAAGCCGCGCTGATGAAAAAGCTCGGCAGCAAGCAGCTCACTCTTGAGCTACACACGCCGCTGCCGGCACTGCCGCCGCGCCTGCAGGTCGACACCCTGACGCTGAGTGGTGATGGCCGCTCGCTGGTGTATACCTACGATGGTCACCAGGAAGAGGAGGGCCGCGGCGTGTCAGCGCTTTTGAGCGTGCTCAACGAAGAGGAGATCCTGGTGAAGGATTTACATACCCGGCAGAGCTCGCTGGAGGATATTTTCGTCGATCTGGTCAAGGAGCGCTCATGAATCTCTACCCCGTCCGTTCGATCTACATGGCGGAAATGGCGCGCACCCGGCGCACGCTGTTGCAAAGCATCGTCTCGCCGGTGATCTCCACCTCGCTCTACTTCGTGGTATTTGGCGCGGCGATCGGCTCGCGCATTAGCGAGATCAACGGCGTGAGCTACGGCGCCTTTATCGTGCCCGGGTTGATCATGCTGATGCTTCTGACCCAGAGCGTGTCGAATGCCTCCTTCGGTATCTTCTTTCCCAAGTTTTCCGGCAGCATCTACGAAATTCTGTCGGCGCCCATTTCGTATCTGGAAGTGGTGGTGGGCTACGTGGGGGCGGCGGCGTCGAAGTCGATGCTGTTGGGGCTGATCATTCTCGGCACGTCGAGCTTTTTCGTGCCGTTGGAGATCGCCCACCCGTTCTGGATGCTCGCCTTTCTGGTGCTCACCGCCGTGACCTTCAGCCTGCTGGGTTTCATCATTGGTATCTGGGCGGATGGCTTCGACAAGCTGCAGATCGTGCCGCTTCTGATCATCACGCCGCTGACGTTTCTGGGCGGCAGCTTCTACTCCATCGATATGCTCCCGCCGTTTTGGCAGGCCGTGACGCTGGCCAACCCGGTGGTGTATCTGATCAGCGGCTTTCGCTGGAGCTTCTACGGCATCAGCGATGTCAGCCTCTGGGCGAGTGTCGGCATGGTCGCGCTCTTTCTCGCCGTGAGCCTGGCCATGGTGGGCTGGATTTTCCACACTGGCTACCGGCTCAAGCCTTGACCCCTTTCGATCGTTCAACCGCTTAAAAGGCTCGTTTCTCTATGCCGCTTTTGCAAAGCATCGTGCACCGTTTGGACCCTACACTTGACGGCGAACGCCTGACCGTCACCGCTGCCCCGGGGCCCGCCGACAGTAATGACGACACGATGGCCGCGTTGGTCAGCAAGCTCGCGGACACCTACAACACCAAGGCGAAGGGCTGGGGGCGGTTTGCCAGCGAAGGCGAGCAGGCCGGGCCGCTGGTGGCCTGGCTCGACGCGTATTCGAAAGGCGAGCTTGAGTTCGAAGCGCTGAGCACTCAGCTGACCGAGCGGCTGGCCCGCGAATTACAGGAAACGCTCTCGGTGGGCGGCTATCTGGTCATCGCCCATCAGCGCCAGGGCGATACCGAAACGTTTTTTTTCGCACTGTTACATCAGCGTGAAGGCATCGGCATCGGGGAGGCGCACCAGGCGGTGCCCGCCGCCCAGCTCAATACCCAGCAGCTCACCCTGGCCGCGCGGGTCAACCTGACCCAGTGGCAGCAGGGCGATGGTGCGGGCAGCCAGCAGTACGTTTCGTTTTTGAAAGACCGCGGCGCGAAGAAGCTGGCCGACGGTGTGGCGGCGGTGCTCGGCATGGAGGAGGGCATCGATGCCCCGGCGGAGACCCGCACGCTGCTCAAGGCGTTCAGCGACTACGTGGAAAGCGAAGACCTCGACGAGGAGGCCAGTCGCGAAAAGACCGAGTCGCTGGTCGACTACGCCCACGAGCAGATGCGCCGCGGCGAGCCGATGACGCTCGAGGAGCTTTCGGGACTGGTCGACGAGCAAGCACCCAGGGCGTTCTATGAGCACATTCGCAACGCCGACTACGGCCTTTCGCCGGAGATTCCGCCGGACAAGAAAACGCTGAGCCAGTTTCGTCGCTTTACCGGCCGCGCCGGTGGCGTCTCGATCAGCTTCGACTCGCACCTTTTGGGTTCGAGCATCGAGTACGACGAAGGCCAGGACCGGCTGATCATCAAGCAGGTGCCCAGGCAGCTCAAGGAGCAGCTCGCCAAGCGCAAGGAGTGACCTTTCTGCGCGGCGGCGAGTCAGTAGATAGACGTGTGAGATGATCATGGACGCGGCAAGCGTTTAAAAGGAGAGGGCCATGCTGGAGGCAATTCGAGACTTTTTTCACGACGCGCTGGCCGCACCGGAAGGGCGCGAGAACCATCACCTGACGCTGGAACTCGCCACGGCGGCGCTTCTGTGCGAAGTGATGCGCGCCGACTACGAGCAAACCCCGGAGGAGCAGGCGGCGCTCAAGCAGATGCTGATGACGCGCTATCGATTGGATGACGCGCGGGTAAGCGAGCTGATGGCGCTGGCCGAAGCGGAGGTCGATGAGGCGGTCGACCACTACCAGTTCGTCAGCCTCATCAAGGAGCACTACGACTACGCCCAGCGCTTCGAGCTGGTAGCGCTGATGTGGCAGCTGGCCTGGGCGGACGGCAGCGTCGACGCGCTCGAGGAGCACTGCATTCGCCGCCTGGCGGATCTTCTGCATGTCAGCCACCGCGATTTCATTCGCGCCAAGCTCGACGTCCAGGAGCAGCGCCCACCCCATGCGTGATGACAACGATGCGTCCAGCCTGACCGAGCTTTTGGATGCGCTGGATCAAATGGAAAACGAGAAGACTCGCGTCAGCGTCGAGGACATTGTCGACGCCGTGGGGCGGCGCTCTTTCGGGCCGATGCTGCTGGTGGCGGGGCTGGTCGTGCTGGCACCGGTCGTCGGCGATATCCCCGGGGTGCCCACCCTGATGGCCGCACTGGTGCTGCTGACCTCGAGCCAGCTGCTGTTTGGGCGCCGCTTTTTTTGGCTTCCGCGCTGGCTTTTGAACCGATCGGTGTCGCGCAAGGGGTTCGACAAGGCGCTCAGATGGATGCGCAAGCCCGGGCGCTGGGTCGACGGGCTGATGGGCGTGCGTTTGGCGTGGATGAGCGGCTATCTAGGCATGCGCGCAACGGCGCTGGCCTGCGTGCTGATCGCGCTGGCCATGCCGCCCATGGAGTTTGTTCCCTTTTCCGCCAATGGCGCGGGCCTGGCGCTGACGCTTTATGGACTGGGGCTGGTCGCCAGGGACGGGCTGGTGCTGGCACTGGGGTTTCTAATCACCGGCGCCACGTTTACCGCGATTCTCGTTTATTTTCTATAGCGTGACGTGATCCTGCACCGTGCAGGCGTTTGATCGATCACTCAAGGAGAATGCATGTCAGAGTCACAACCACCACCGCCTAAAACGCCAGACGAGCAGTCCAGCTGGGAGCGGCGTATCGAAACCGTGCTATGGCGATCACGCTTTCTGGTGTTACTGGCGGTCGTGCCGAGCCTGCTGGGATCCATTGCGTTGTTCGTTGTTGGCACGCTGGATATCGTCAGCGTTGTACTCGATGTGGTCCGCTACTATCTGCTGGATAGCAGCCAGAACATTCATGATACGCTGGTGCCTGACATCATCATTGCGGTGGACATCTACCTGATCGCCATCGTGCTGCTGATTTTTAGCCTGGGGATCTATCGACTTTTCGTGTCACGCATCGATCAGGCTGAAGCGCGCTATCCCCGTCACCCCTTCAACGTTGCCTCGCTCGATCAACTCAAGGACAAGATCACCCGGGTGGTGATCCTGGCCGTCATCATCGAGTTCTTTCGCGCCGTGGTGGATATTCGCTTCACGACGCCGCTCGAGGCCATTTATCTAGCGCTTTCAGTGCTGGCGCTGGCCGCTACGCTCTACCTGATGAGCCAGTCGCACAAAAAAGAGTGAATGAAAGAGCAACGCGCCGCGTGACCCAGCGAGCATTAGCGTGGCGCTTGTAACAAGCGGGCTACCAGCCGATTCAGCTGCTGCTGAAACTGCCCACCGGGGGACGGCGGGTTGGGGTTGGAGGTGATCGCCACCGTCATCGCGCGCTCCGGGATCACGAACAGTGCCTGGCCGCCATAGCCGCGCCCGTAGTAGACCGGCGTGTCGCCGAAAGTGGTCACGAACCAGCCAAGCCCATAGCCATCCCCCGTCCAGGGCGACCGGCCCCGCGGCGTCCAGGACGCCTCCACATAGCCTTCCGGTAGTAGTCGCTCGCCATCGACTACGCCATCCAGCCGGTACAGCTCACCGATCTCGACCAGCGCGCGCGGTGAGAGCTGCATGTCGTTGCCGCCAAAAAAAACGCCTTGCGGGTCCTGCAGCCAGCGGGGAAGGGTGATGTGAAGAGGCTCAGCCAACAGGCGCTGGGCAAGCTGGTAGGTGGATTCACCGCTGCCGTAAGTAAGTGCGGCGGAGACCAGGTGGCTCGAGCCGGTGGAGTAGAGCATGCGCCCGCCGGGCTCGTCCACGAAGGGGCGAGAAAGGGCGTTTTCCACCCAGTTGGGGCTCGCGACCCAGCCGCTGTAGTTCTCGCCGGAGGTACGCTCGAGCCCCGCCTGCATGGAAAGCAGGTTCTCGAGGGTGATGTCGCTCACGCGCGGGTCCAGCCCCATTGGGACGCGCTCACCCAGTAGTTCGACCAACCGCTGGTCGAGGGAGTCGATTACGCCGGCTTCAATCGCCGCACCGGTAATGGCCGCCAGCACCGTCTTGGAGAGCGACTTCACGTTGACCGGCGTGCTCGTCCCCGGCCCACCCTGATGAAATTCATGTACCCGATGCCCGTCCACCGCCACCACGACCGTATGCAGCCGGTCGAGCGCACTGGCCTGCTCATCGAGCGCCTTGAAGGCCGCGTCGGAGGGCGTTTGGGCCAGCGCCCCTTCGCTCAAGAGCGCTAACCCCAGCACGAGCATCACCGCCCGAGAGAACATTCGCACGCGCATGGGCTTTCCTTTTTGCAATACCAACGAGGCTTTTAAAAAGCGTAGAGCGTGCGGCGGTTGCGCGCACGTAAATTACGCAAACCGCCCGAAAGCCTGCTAGGATGAGAATGTTGCCTCGATGGGTAAGCAACCCTTTGATTTTCCTAAAACGCAAAAAAGCAAGGAGCGCCGCAATGCGTAACATCATCTATATCGTGGGTCTGGTCGTCGTCGTGCTGTTCATTCTTTCGATGCTTGGCCTGCGCTAATCAAGGCGCCGTGCCAAACACAAACGCCCGCAAATGCGGGCGTTTTTACGTTCGAGCGGAGCCTTTTGCGCTAGGCGCAGTCCGCCGCGCCCTGACCGAACAGGTCGAACATGATGTCCCGGCCCAGCGCCGTTAGCACGAAACGCCCTTCCTGATTGGTCATTCCCGCCGCGTTTGATTCAAGCATTTCACGACACGCCGCCCAGCCCGCATCCTGCTCATCGAGCGCCGCGATCTCGCGCTTTGCCAACCCGCAGCCGGGCAGCGTCACGGTTTCCAACACATGACCGTTCACGTACAAAAGCTCTGCCAGTGTGAATAGGCACTGACGCAGCCGAGACGCATCTACGGCGGCAGGGGCGCCGGGGGTGTCACCTTCGCAGGGCATTGAATGCTCCATCGTTTAACGAACAACGTTTCCCTAGTGTAATGGAGCTGACCTATTTAGACCAAGGTCTAAGTTTTTGGCGTGTTCAACGCTTGGGTTCGGTACGTATTGCGCCCTGCGGTTATTTCCTCTTGGGTGGCTCTTTTAACCGAAAAAGTCGTAAAGATTACAGAAAATAACCGTTTACTAAGTTAAAAGTGGGATAAAGGCTAAAGACACTGCGCGATTTGCCGATAATCAATGCATTGACACAGGCAAATTTCAGCTCGCCTAAAGAGCAGGCGATCACATTTAAAGGGGCAGCAATCGATGGCTTCCATATCTTCACTGGGCATTGGCTCGGGGCTCGATTTAAACGGGCTATTGGATCAGCTTCAAACCGCCGAGCGCGCCAAACTTCAGCCCATTGCCGAGCAGGTTCAATCTGCCAACACGACCGTCTCTGCCTATGGAGCGCTCAAAAGCGCGGTTTCCACGTTCCAGGATGCCACCCAGGCGTTGAACGATACGTCGTCGTTTGAAAGCCTCACCACCAATGTCGAGGGCGACGGTGTTATCGCCATTGCGTCCAGCGAAGCACAGGCGGGCCGGTACGACGTAGAGGTGGATCAACTGGCAACTGCTGGTAGCCTCGTGACAGAGCGTTTGGATAGCGCTGATGAAAGTGTTGTCAGCGGTGAGCAGACGCTCAGCTTCGCACTGACTGAAGGCAGTATGCCCGAGATCACGATCGCCGATGGCAGTTCGCTTGAAGACATTCGAGACGCCATCAACGATCAAGGCGGCGGTCAGGTGACTGCCTCTATCATCAATGACGGGCAAGGGTATCGGCTCTCGGTCATGTCGAGCGAGACCGGCGCTGATGCCAGTATCGAAAGTACCAATTTCTCGACCATTCTATCCGGTGATGTCACCACCTCGGACACTCAGGTCGTGCAAAAGGGACAGAACGCGGCGTTCAACGTCAACGGTATCGATATCGTCAGTGCCTCCAACCAGGTCGAGGGCGCCATTCAAGGAATGACCTTGACGCTCACGGAGGCCGGTACTTCGAGTACCATCAAGGTCGAGCAGGATAATGAAGCACTGCGTGAGAACGTGAATACCTTTGTGGAAAGCTTCAACACGCTCAAGAGCACCTTGAATACCTTGACCAACTTCGATGTGGAAACGGGCCAGTCGGGAGGCTTGAACGCTGATGCGACTACACGAGCCGTCGAGCGCGAGCTCCGTCAGGCTATTAGCGGTATGACCGGCGGTGACGGCTTCAACGTACTGTCCGACGTCGGCATTTCATTGCAAACCGACGGTACGCTAAAGGTCGATGACGAAAAGCTGGATAACGTCATTGCCACCCAGCCGGACAGGCTGGCCCAATTTTTCGCAGGGAGCAGCGAAGGAGGCGGCATGGCCGGACAAATCAATACGTCTCTTGAGCGCCTGGTAGGCGATGGCGGCCGCCTTGATACGGCCAAAGAAAATGCAGAAAGCCGCGTCGAGTCGCTACAGGAGCGCTATAGCCGAACCGAAGAGCGCATCGGGCAAACCGTCGAGCGTTATCGTGTTCAGTTTCAAGCAATGGATAGCATGGTGGCGCAAATGAATCAGACGGGTGCCTATCTCGAACAGCAGTTGGGAATGCTGGCCCAAACCAACCAGAGCTAGGCCCAGCTCTCACGGACAGGAAATGCCCAGCTACAACGCTGGGCTTTTTTTAGAGGTATCTTTTGAAGGTGCCTAAAGTTCGTTATCACCCCGCCGATAAACAAGGTAATCAACCCATACTCTTTGCTACTTATTACTCGAGGATTTAACCCATGGCATCAATCTCCGCGCTTGGTGTAGGTTCCGGGTTGGACTTGAACGGTCTGGTGGATCAGCTTAAAGCCGCTGAGCGCCAGAAGCTTACCCCCGTTTTACAGCAGCAAAGTGCTCAAAAGACCAAAATTTCGGCCTATGGGCGTCTTGAGTCGGCGATGGACCGGGTCAACACCTCGGTCAAGGCGCTAAACGATGCCTCGACCTTCAAACAGCAAAAAAGCACGGTAACCGGCAGTGGCGTTCTGGCCACGGCGGGTGAGAAGGCCAACCCTGGGCGCTTTGAAATTAGCGTGTCTCAGCTGGCTCGTGCCGGCAGCGCGGCGTCCAATAGTGTGGCGCTGGATCAGGAGCTCACTGCTACTGATACGAAATTGAAGCTCAATTTCGGCGCGGGCACTACGCAGACGAGCCTTGACGTCGATATCAAGGCAGGCAGCACGCTAGCCCAGGTACGCGATCAGATCAATGCAAATAAGGAGTCGGGTGTTACCGCCTCGCTTGTCAACGATGGCACCGGATACCGTTTGGCGCTCAGCTCAAAGGAAACCGGCAAGGACGCCTCGCTCACAGGGTTTTCCGGTCTCGATGGGCTTTCAATGGATAGCACGACGGTGCGGCCAGGCCAGGACGCTGCGCTCAACGTCAACGGCATCGCGATCACCAGCAAGACCAACCGCGTCGAAGGCGCTATTGAGGGTGTAACGCTCGATCTCACCGCCGTGTCGGAATCCCCCGCCACCCTGGTGATCGAGCGAGACAACGACTCCTTGAAGGAGGCGATCAATAACTTCGTCAGTAACTACAACGAAATGAAATCGACCGTAGAGCGCATGACCAAGTTCAACGGCGAAGGCGAGATCTCGGGCGAGCTGATAGGTGACCGTACCGTACGCACTATCGAAAACCGCTTGAGTCGTGACGTGAGCGACAGCTTGGCGGGCGGCGATATCACGCGGCTGTCTGAAATCGGAATCTCGATTGATGAGCGCGGGCGCTTGAAGGTCGACGAAGAAAAGCTCGATGCCGCTGTTGCCAACGACCCTGAAGGCCTATCTGCCTTCTTCGCTGGTGACAGCAAGGAAGCAGGCTTTGCAGGGCGCCTCAGCACAACATTGACGACCATTACCTCAGAAGATGGCCTCATTAAAAGCTCGGTCACCAGTGCAGAACAGCGAATCGAGAGTCTCGATAAGCGCAAGGAGCGCATGGAAGCCAGCATCGAGCGCAACGTGGAGCGCTATCGTAAGCAGTTTGCCCAGCTCGATGGCATGATTGCGCAGATGAACTCCATGAGCAGCTACCTGGGCCAGCAGTTCGATATGCTGAGCAATATGCAGAAGTAGTAAACCTTGCTATCAAACGAAACGGTGCTAATACGCTCTCGTTCGTAACGACAATTTATTTTATCAGCGGGGCCGTAAGGCCCCGTTATAGTTTCAAGGCCAAATTTTCATAAAAAAGTGGGTAAATGAGCTAAAGGATCGCCCCGCTTCGCCGTTAATTATAACAACGGCGATGCAAGCGCCGATTTATAGGCCTCTCTTGGGCCACTAAACACAGAGGATTACCCCATGTCCGTCATCAATACCAACATCACTTCCATGATCGGCCAGAACAACCTGAGCAAGTCCCAGGGCATGCTGGCTCAGGCGCAGGAGCGTCTTTCTTCCGGCCTGCGTATCAACAGCGCCTCCGACGACGCAGCAGGTCAGGCGATCGCCAACAAGATGACCGCCCAGATCAAGGGTATGGATCAGGCGAGCCGTAACGCCAGCGACGGTATCTCGCTCGTTCAAACCATGGAAGGCGGCCTGGACCAGATCAACGACAACCTGCAGCGTATTCGTGAACTGGCGGTACAGGGTGCTAACGACACTAACACCGCCGATGACCGCGCGGCGATCACCACCGAGATCAACGAGCGTATCGCTGAGATCGACCGCGTAGCGGGCAGCAACAACTTCAACGGCACTAACCTGTTGTCAAGCGGCGCGAGCACGGCGCTCAATATCCAAGTCGGTTCTAACACCAGCGGCAACGACACTATTACCGTCAATACTTTCGACGCAACTAGCAGTGCGCTGGGTGTTAGCGGGTCTGCGGCGGCTCTCTCCGGTGCCGGCGCGACTCACGACAACTTCCAGACGCTGATCGACAATGTCGATACCGCCGTCAAGTCGCTCGACACGCAGCGTGCGACTCTGGGTGCCACGCTGAACCGCTTCGACTCTGTGATCGATAACCTGGCGACCACGACTACTAACCTTTCCGAAGCGCGCTCACGCATCGAAGATGCCGACTACGCGAAAGAAGTGTCGAACATGACACGTGCCAACATCCTTCAGCAGGCGGGTACGTCCATGCTGGCCCAGGCTAACCAGACCCCGCAGTCTGTACTGTCTCTGCTGGGTTAATCGCTCAAGCAGTAGTACCACGAGCGAAGTGAACGACGGGGCCGCAAGGCCCCGTTTTTCGTTGGGCGCCTCGCGCATTTTTCTCATGTGAATCGCGCGAAAGGCCTAAAGAAGTGCCTCCAACAGCCGTTAATTATAATAACGGCGATGCAAGCGCCGATTTAAAGGCCTCTCCTGGGCCACTAAACACAGAGGATTACCCCATGTCCGTCATCAATACCAACATTACTTCCATGATTGGCCAGAACAACCTGAGCAAGTCCCAGGGCATGCTGGCTCAGGCGCAGGAGCGTCTTTCTTCCGGCCTGCGTATCAACAGCGCCTCCGACGACGCAGCAGGTCAGGCGATCGCCAACAAGATGACCGCCCAGATCAAGGGTATGGATCAGGCGAGCCGTAACGCCAGCGACGGTATCTCGCTCGTTCAAACCATGGAAGGCGGCCTGGACCAGATCAACGACAACCTGCAGCGTATTCGTGAGCTGGCGGTTCAGGGTGCCAACGACACCAACACCGACGATGATCGCGCCGCAATCGAAACCGAGATCAACGAGCGTTTGGCCGAGATCGACCGCGTAGCGGGCAGCAACAATTTCAACGGTACCAATCTTCTTAACGCCAGCGGCAGCCTGAGCATCCAGGTCGGTTCCAATACCGATGTTGAAGACGTCATCAATGTTAAAACTGTTGACGCTACCGTGTCGGGCCTTGGTTTGACTGGCGCGTCGGGAGGGATTGTCGCAGGGACTACCTTTACGGCCGCTAGCGGAGCTGGCGCCCACACCAGCTTCCAAAGCCTGATCGATGCCGTTGATACTGCTACTAAAACACTGGATACCAACCGCGCTACTTTGGGTGCTACGCTGAACCGCTTCGACTCCGTGATCGACAACTTGGCGACCACCTCGACCAACCTGTCCGAAGCACGCTCGCGAATCGAGGACGCCGACTACGCCAAGGAAGTGTCGAACATGACGCGCGCCAACATCCTCCAGCAGGCGGGTACGTCGATGCTGGCCCAGGCGAACCAGACGCCGCAGTCGGTATTGTCTCTGCTGGGCTAATAGTCGGGTAAGTGCTGCCATTGACAGCTAGAGTAACGGGGCCAATTGGCCCCGTTTTTCGTTCTTTCTGCAAGCAAAATTATTTTCACAAAACGGCTTTAAACCATTCAAGAATCCACGTTAACGGCCGTTAATTATAATAACGGCGACGCAGTCGCCGACCTGTAGGCCCTTCTCAGGCCATAAAATACCGAGGATCTCATCCATGTCCGTTATCAATACCAACATCACCTCCATGATCGGCCAGAATAACCTGCGCGCTTCGCAGAGCATGCTGGCTCAGGCACAAGAGCGTCTCTCTTCCGGTCTGCGCATCAACAGCGCATCCGACGATGCCGCCGGTCAGGCGATCGCAAACAAGATGACTGCTCAGATCAAGGGCATGGAGCAGGCCAGTCGTAACGCCAGCGACGGCATCTCGCTCGTTCAGACCATGGAAGGCGGTCTGGATCAAATCAACGACAACCTGCAGCGTATTCGTGAACTGGCGGTACAGGGTGCTAACGACACCAATACCGCCGACGATCGCGCGGCGATCACGACCGAGATCAACGAGCGTATCGCCGAGATCGACCGCGTAGCGGGCAGCAATAACTTCAACGGCACTAACCTGCTTAATGTTAGCGGTGGCGGTACTCTGAACATTCAGGTTGGCTCCAATACATCGACCAATGATGTTATTGAAGTGAGCACAATCGATGCGACTAGCGCTGCCTTGGGAGTGAGTGGCGCAGCTGCCGCGCTTTCCGGTGCAGGAGCATCGCACACGACTTTCCAGAGTTTGATCGACGCTGTCGATGGCGCAACGAAAACCCTGGATACCAACCGCGCGACTTTGGGCGCCACGTTGAACCGCTTTGATTCCGTGATCGATAACCTGGCGACCACCTCGACCAATCTGTCCGAAGCGCGCTCACGTATCGAGGATGCCGATTATGCCAAGGAGGTGTCCAACATGACCCGCGCCAACATTCTGCAGCAGGCGGGTACGTCCATGCTGGCTCAGGCCAATCAGACCCCGCAGTCCGTTCTATCTCTGCTTGGTTAATAACACATTAATGAGTGTCGACGGGGCCGAAAGGCCCCGTTTTCGTTATAGGCTTGAGAGAAATATGGAACACTTCGTTACACGCTATAACCCCCGCATAGCCTGAAAATAACGCAGATCTTCTGCATCATTTTTCTATAGCGTTACTCTTTGCTACATAAAAAAAGCCTTGTTTCTTCAAGTGTTGGATATAGCAGCCGTTACCCCTTGGTAGCGACGGCACAAGCGTCGCCAAGTTGGCCCGCTGGCCAGTTATACTTCAAGGAGCAATACTCATGTCTGTAATCAATACGAATATCACCTCCATGATTGGCCAGAATAATCTGAGCTCTTCACAAAGCATGCTGGCTCAGGCGCAGGAGCGTCTCTCTTCCGGACTGCGTATTAACAGCGCCTCCGACGATGCCGCAGGTCAAGCCATCGCCAACAAGATGACTGCCCAAATCAACGGTATGAGCCAAGCCAGCCGTAACGCCAGCGACGGCATTTCCTTGGTGCAAACCATGGAAGGTGGTCTCGATCAGATCAACGACAACCTGCAACGTATTCGTGAGCTGGCGGTGCAGGGCGCTAACGATACCAACACGGAAGAAGATCGCGCGGCGATTGCCACCGAGATCACTGAGCGTATTGAAGAAATTGATCGTGTTGCGGGTAGCAACAACTTCAACGGTACTAACTTGCTGGACGGCGTTAGTACTGACGACCTGGAAATTCAGATCGGCGCGAACACCACTGACGATGACACCATTTCAGTAAGCCGCTTTGACGCCACTAGCGACAACCTGGGCGCGGTGAGTGGTGGGGTTGCCAACCTGGAGGCAGCGGCCACCGCGGTATCAGGTGGTGGTGACCATAGTGATTTCCAATCTTTGATTAATTCAGTGGATAGCGCCGTAAAAGAATTGGACACTAATCGTGCGGAGCTGGGTGCCACGCTCAACCGTTTCGATTCGGTGATCGACAACCTGGCAACGACCGAAACCAACCTTTCCGAAGCTCGGTCGCGCATCGAAGATGCCGACTACGCGGATGAGGTCTCCAACATGACCCGCGCTAATATCCTCCAGCAGGCGGGCACCTCCATGCTGGCGCAGGCTAACCAGACGCCGCAGTCCGTACTGTCTCTGCTGGGTTAATTGCTCGAGCAGTAGCACAACGAGTGAAGTGAACGACGGGGCCGCAAGGCCCCGTTTTTCGTTGGGCGCCTCCCGCATTTTTTCTCATGTGAATCGCGCGAAAGGCCTAAAGAAGTACCTCCAACAGCCGTTAATTATAATAACGGCGATGCAAGCGCCGATTTAAAGGCCTCTCCTGGGCCACTAAACACAGAGGATTACCCCATGTCCGTCATCAATACCAACATCACGTCCATGATTGGCCAGAACAACCTGAGCAAGTCCCAGGGCATGCTGGCTCAGGCGCAAGAGCGTCTCTCTTCCGGCCTGCGTATCAACAGCGCCTCCGACGACGCAGCAGGTCAGGCGATCGCCAACAAGATGACCGCCCAGATCAAGGGTATGGATCAGGCGAGCCGTAACGCCAGCGACGGTATCTCGCTCGTTCAAACCATGGAAGGCGGTCTGGACCAGATCAACGACAACCTGCAGCGTATTCGCGAATTGGCGGTTCAGGGCGCCAACGATACCAACACCGCCGATGACCGTACTGCGATCACCACTGAGATCAACGAGCGTCTGGCCGAGATCGACCGCGTAGCAGGCAGCAACAACTTCAACGGCACTAGCTTGCTCAATGCCAGCGGCAGCCTGAGCATTCAGGTTGGCTCCAACACCGATTCCGAAGACGTGATTAGTGTCAAGACCGTCGATGCGACTGTGGCGGGTCTGGGCTTAGCAAGCGGCAGTGAAATCACCGGCACCACATTTGCCGTTAGTGGTGGCACCGCAGCCCACAGCAGCTTCCAGAATCTAATCGACTCCGTCGATGCCGCGACCAAGACTCTGGACACCAACCGCGCAACCTTGGGTGCCACGCTGAACCGCTTCGACTCCGTAATCGACAACCTGGCGACCACCTCGACCAACCTGTCCGAAGCGCGCTCACGAATCGAAGACGCCGATTACGCGAAAGAAGTGTCCAACATGACTCGCGCCAACATCCTTCAGCAGGCGGGTACCTCCATGCTGGCCCAGGCGAACCAGACGCCGCAGTCTGTACTGTCTCTGCTGGGTTAATTCTTTCAGCGGTACAACTAATGAAACAACCGAACGGGGCCAAAAGGCCCCGTTTTCTTTTAGGTGGCTCAGTGTCAGCTCCTTTACACGTTTCCTACCAGGCCAGCCTAAAGCGTGGCGTCGCACATTCGGTAACTATAATTATCTCCTTCGCAACCCTGGTTCCTGAAGCAGTCCATGGAATACCTGCTTAAAAACCGGTGCATTTGCCTCTTTGGTACACGTGGTCGCGAAGTAGACTAGGCAGACTGCCACTTTTTTGCGAGCTGCCTAATGGCCAAGACGACTCCCGCCACACCCAAACGTAAACCTCGTTTGCTATGGGCCAACCCGTTCTGCCTTTTGGATACGTCCAGCGGTGCAAGCATGACCGTACGCCAAATGCTGCTTCAGTTAGTGGCCAATGGGTATGACGTCAAAGTGCTGGGAGCGACGGTATTCGACAACCCCAAGGGAATGGCGCTTCTCAAGGAGCAGTTCGCTGATCTCGATTCCCATCTGCACCAGTTGATTGACGCGAAAGATGGTCCTCTGACTCATCAGATGCTCGTGAGCTACAGCTATAACCGGAATCATTTCACCACGCACGAAGAAGGGCTCTGGTATAGCCAGTATGTATATCTGTTGGATTCCTTCAAGCCGGACGTTGTGTGGTTCTACGGTGGCCAGACCGTGGATATGCTTATCGCCGACGAGGCCCGCGATCGAGGTATCCCCGTGGCCTTTTATCTGGCTAATGGCAACTATAAATCGCCCCGCTGGTGCCGTGATATTGATCTGATCGTAACCGACAGCCAAGCAACGGCAGACATGTATCGCAAGGAAGTAGGATTTACCTCCACGCCGGTAGGCAAGTTCATTGCCTCGGACCGCTTCGTTGCCGATGAGCACGAGCGCAAGCGACTTCTTTTTGTGAATCCGAGCTGGCAGAAGGGCGCCAGCGTGTTCGTACAACTGGCTGAAAAGCTCGAGCGAGAGCGTCCGGATATCGAACTTGAGGTCGTGGAGGCGCGCGCCGATTGGTCGGCCGTGCTGCGTGAGACGACCAAGCGGATGGGGCAACAGCGCAGCACGTTGAGTAACGTGACTGTGACGGGTAATACCAGTGATATGCGAGGGCCTTATAGCCGCGCGCGCGTATTGGCTGCGCCCAGCCTCTGGTGGGAGAGCTCCGGGCGGGTGCTTGCTGAGGCCATGCTCAATGGTATACCGGCGCTGATCACCAATCGCGGTGGCATGCCCGAAATGGTAGGTAAGGCGGGTATCACCTTCGATTTCCCCGAACAGTGTTATGAAGAGCCCTACCAGCATCTGCTTGGCGAGCAAGAGTTACAGCCGCTATTCAATGCAGCGGTCGCTTTTTTCGATGATGAGGCGCTCTATCAGAAATACGTGGCACAGGCTTTCAACATAGGTGAAGAGAAACACCACATTGATCGTGCTACCGACAGACTGCTTAGTGCCTTGGCTCCTCTGGTGCGAGAACGCGCTGGTAACAAGGAGTTTTCGGCCAGCCAGAAGAAGCGTCATCGCCAACGCCTTCCAAGCAGGGCCACCAAGCCAGAAATGAAAGTGGATCGCACTCTACAGCAGCTGATCAACGGCAAAATAAAAGGCGTTTTGGGGAGCGACACCCAAGCGACCAAGCTGCATCTCACTGAAGATTTTACTTGGCAATTAAAGGGGAAGATCATCGTACTTGATAATCGTGCCAGCCTGATCAAGAGTGGTTTGGCTGATCAGATGGCAGTAACTGGGGCGTTCGGTATCGTAGCCTTTGACCCCGCCAGCGAAATCAAGACGCCCAAGCAATACGAAGGCAGTGATACGATTCAGCTTTTCCAGCACGCTTTATTGGGCGATGGTCGACCGGCCACCCTGCATGCCTGCGTTGCCCCGGAAATGACCAGCACTTTGGCACCCCTTTCGGCAGATAAATTAGCCGAACGCCACCATTTAGGGGCACAGGAAATCGCGGATCTGCCGATCAATACGGTAGCTGTGGACAGCATTACGGGGCTGGAGAGCCTCGATTGGCTCATTCTGGACGAGTTGAGCGATGCCATGGCCGTTCTGGAAAACGGCAAGCAATATCTCGAACAGACGCTGCTGGTTCAGGCACGCGTGCCGTTTCAATTAACTCACGAGAAGCAGCCCAGCCTTGCCGAGCTACAGCATTGGGCGAGCCGCAACGGGTTCCGTTTCTACCGTTTTCATAATATCCGCCACCATAGCCATCTGCCGGAAAAACTGAACGAGCGTTCGCCCTGCGCCAGCGAGCAGGAGAGTGCGGATGTACTCTTTCTACCCAGTTACGAGCGTATGGCGAAGCTTAGCGATAAGCAGAAAAGAAAACTCGCTTTTATCATGAGTGCCTGCTTTGCCGCACATGATATGGCCTTCGAGTTGATGGCGGGCATCAGTCATGACAAAGCGTTAGAATTTCTCGAAGCCCACAAGATTTTGCCTTCTACTACACAAACCGACGGCGGTGATGAAAATCGCTCTTCGACGCGGATGGACGCGTCTCAAGCCGCCTTTCTGGGGCACGACGACAACCTTTTGGCGTTAATTGATTGATATAGCAGAGGCGGCTTGAATGTTTGCTTACGAAAAGTTCGATGTTTTTGACGAGATAGTCTCGAGTCTGCCGGTGGGTAGCGCGCTGACCTACTCACCACTGCTCAGGGAGGGCTTTCAGTTCTGCCTGGACAAAGCAGATAAAATTGGCGATGTCGAGAACACAAAAAGCTTGGGGCTGTCGGGCGTCGATCGTTCTCGATACCCGGCCAAACGCGAAATCAGAAAGATTGGTTACTTCCACGACCAGGATTTTTTGAGCAATATTCTGACCGGTTTTGAGGCGCAAGGTGTCACGGTCGAAAAGCTCGAACTTATTCCTGCGCGATTCAAGAAAGTGCTAAGTAACAAGCAGCGAGAGGAGATAGACTTTTTCGATCACCACTTGCGTACTTCGTTTGGCTGCGATATCCGCGAGAAGCTCGAAGATCGTTTTTATCTCGTTAACGCCATGATTCCAAAATACTACGACCTGCTCAAGCGGTCAGGAGTCGATGCTCTCCTTTTCAGGGTCTACTACGGACTTAACTACTTCCCCATTATCTTTGCCTGCAAGATGCTGGGGATTACCGTAATTGACGTTCAGCACGGTATTAATGGGCTTAAACACGTTTGCTATTCAAGATTCAAACAAAGTGAAATTGACAGCCCATTTCTGCCAGATATCTTCTGGACATGGAGTGATATGGCAACACACATGTTGACCAAGGGAAGCGCCATTGAATCAGGCGCTACGGTGGTCGAGGGGGGCGGGCCTGTCTACCTTTCTCGCGATGCCAAGGAGGGAAATAAAATACTTTATACCCATCAGCCACAATCAAAGGGCATACCGGTGCCCTTGGAAGAGATCAAACGCGTTTATCAACTGAAAAAACGCGAGATCGTTGTCAGACCTCATCCACTGCATATTGGTGAAGCAAAAGAAGTGATGACTTTACTCCAAAAAGAGGGAGTCAAAGCGAAATTGGAGGACCCTAACAAGCTAGCGATCAATGATTCGTTAAAGCAGGCCGGTGTTCATATCACTTGGTCCTCCACCTGTGCACTAGATGCACTCAACTTTGGTGTGCCTTCTGTTCACTGCTCGGAGCTTATCGATGAGGTGGAGCGTGAGTTCGTAACTGGTCTTCTTTTTAGATGTTCCGAAGTCACTAAGGATAACCTCGTCAGAGATCTATCCAGGGCTAGCCCCTATAGTCTCGGTTCAAAAGAGCGTGTGACGCATGCGGTTTCGAAAGTATTGTCGCTTCCCGCTAGCGAAGGGAGCTCTTAATGAAAGCGAGTAGAGAGGTGCTGGTAACGGGAGCCGATGGATTTATCGGTTCTCATTTGGTCGAGCTTTTGGTCGAGGAGGGCTATCGCGTAAAGGCGCTTGCCCAATACAACTCCTTCAATAGCTGGGGGTGGCTTGAAGATATCGGCTGTTTGAACAGCGTAGAGGTCGTCAGTGGTGATGTCCGCGATCCCCACTTCTGTAAGTATATTACCCGGGAGGTTGACACGGTCTTTCACTTGGCAGCGCTCATTGCCATTCCTTACTCCTACATCGCGCCGGATAGCTACGTAGATACCAATGTCAAAGGTACGCTCAATATTTGCCAAGCAGCCCTTGATAATGGTGTAACTCGTTTAATTCATACCTCTACGAGTGAGGTATATGGCACTGCACAGTATGTCCCTATTGACGAGCATCATCCGTTGCAGCCGCAATCGCCTTACAGTGCGTCCAAGATAGCCGCTGATGCCATGGCAATGAGTTTCTATAATGCGTTCGATCTACCTGTTACGGTAGCTAGACCCTTCAACACCTATGGTCCCCGTCAGTCGGCTCGCGCCGTCATACCGACCATCATCAGCCAGATAGCATCCGGGATGAAGCAGATCAAGCTAGGCGATGTTTCGCCCACTCGTGACTTTAATTATGTGGAAGATACCTGTTGCGGTTTCCTGGCTTTGGCCAACAGCGATATTGCGATCGGCGAAACAGTAAACATCGCTTCTAACTACGAAATATCGGTCGGCGACACGCTCGGAATCATTCGTGAATTAATGGATCACGATGTCGAGTTCATTATTGACGAACAGAGGTTGCGTCCCGGTAAATCGGAAGTGTTCCGTCTTTGGGGAGATAACGCCCGCCTTCGCGAGATGACCGGTTTTTCCCCTCAGCACGACATTCGTGAAGGACTCAAGAAAACGATCGACTGGTTTTCTCAACCCAACCAGTTGGCAAAATACAAAGCCAATCTATATAACATTTGAGTTATACCATGCTGCCTAAGCTGATCGAATTCGTTCGTGGCTATTACCGTACGGAGGCGTTCAATCCCCTACCTGAACTTGTATCTCAAGGTGGTAGAAAAACCTATGTGGCTGAAACGATTGGATCTACTTTTGTTTCCAGCGTCAGGAACTATGTTGACAAGCTAGAGCATAGTATTGCCGTTTATAGGGGCATCCCCAACTCAATAGCGACAAACAAAGCGCCGTATCCTTATGAATATACGAACGATGAGCTGGGCTATAACTACGTCATGCTGACCCCAAACTCTGCGTGTGTGAATGGCCAGATCAAGCAAATCGAGACATTTGCTGGAGAGAAATGGCGCTTGGCAGCGGGCTTTGCTGATCACTTTGAGGCCGGTGATCCTCTCGTTATAACCGAGCAGGACGGGTGGCGTAGCAACTATTGGCTCAATGCGGTGATTCGTGGCGAGGTGGCGCAACGTGCGGAATGGCTCAAGCTGATCAAACACAAGATCATGGTGACATTGCTTATCGGGAAATTGAGGAGTTGGCTGCCCATGTATGCTCATTCGCCCGTCGGCGACATATCCCATTTAGAGTGTTTAGAGAAGCGAGTAGTTAATTTGGCTAGCAGCCTGATTCTGTTAGGCAGGAGGAGCGATGCGTAACGTCGCTGTTTTTACCGGAACTCGTGCCGAGTACGGTCTACTGTACTGGTTGATGAAAGAGATCGACGCTCATCCTCGACTATCGTTGCAGGTGATCGTGGCTGCCATGCACCTCTCTCCCGAATTCGGTAAAACATCTAACCTGATCGAATGTGATGGCTTTAGCATCGATGCTAAGGTCGAAATGCTGCTTTCTTCGAATACCGGCGTTGGTGTTGCGAAATCCATCGGTCTTGGCGTCATCAGTCTAGCCGATGCACTGGATCGCCTGAAACCTCATGTGATCGTGATTCTGGGCGATCGATTCGAAGCGTTAGCCGCAGCCCAAACGGCCCTGATGCTCAAGATTCCCATCTTGCATGTTCATGGCGGTGAGGTGACCGAAGGCGCCTACGATGATGCCATTCGCCACGCGATCACTAAAATGGCGATGATGCATGCTGTGGCAGCTGAGCCTTATCGGCAGCGAGTTATCCAGATGGGGGAGGATCCTCAACGTGTCGTGAATACCGGTGCGCTTGGCTTGGATCATGTCAAACGCTCACCTCGTTTGAGCCGAGAAGCGCTTGCTAAAACGCTTCACTTTTCACTTGAACGCCCTTTTTTTCTGGTGACCTATCATCCTGAAACTCTTGCAGACGTGCCGGCACTGGAGAGTCTTCAAACTGTTCTTACAGCACTTGATGAGTGGCCTGACTACCAAGTCATCCTGACCTATCCGAATGCCGATGAGGGTGGGCGGGAGATGATAGGTGCTATTGAGGCGTATAGCGCGCGCCAGCCTCATCGCGTTATGGCCGTTCCATCGCTGGGATCCCAGCGCTACCACTCCGCGCTGGCCGAGTGCGCTGTCGTTATAGGTAATTCATCAAGCGGTATCATCGAGGCACCGAGCTTTCTGGCGCCGACCGTTAATATTGGTCAGCGGCAAGCTGGTCGTCTAGCCGCTGCGTCCGTGATTAATTGCGATTCGACATCAGCTTCGATTCGAGGGGCTATTCAGCACGCGCTGAGCCCGGAGGTTCGCTCTGACACTCGACGTTTTCAAAACCCCTATGGGCAAGGTGATGCAGCCGGTCGCATTATGGACATGCTGTTATCCATGCCTTTGACCACGATCAAACGTTTCCATGACTATTTGGGGTAACCGTTTTGATATCCGATAAGGTATTCATCATTGCCGAAGCTGGCGTTAACCATAATGGCGACCGCCAGCGTGCTTTCGACCTCGTAGATGCCGCCGCCGCCTCTGGTGCCGACGCCGTAAAGTTTCAGACCTTTAACGCAAAGCGGCTGGCCGCTGGTTCGGCACCTAAAGCCGCTTACCAGCAGCAGACCACCGATGTCGGCGAGAGCCAGCTTGTCATGCTGCAGGCGTTGGAGCTGCCCATGGAGTGGCACAAGCCGCTCCAACACCATGCGCATCAGCGCGGAATCGAGTTTCTGTCGACCGCATTTGACCTGCAGAGCCTTGCGTTTCTGGAAACGCTGAAGCTACCTTTCTATAAGGTTCCCTCAGGGGAAATCACCAATGCGCCGCTGCTGTGGGCTTTTGCTAATACCGGAAAGCCACTCGTCGTTTCTACAGGCATGGCATCGCTGTCGGAGGTTGAGCAGGCGCTGGCGATCATCAGTCACGCCATTCGCAATGACCAGCCGCCACAAGACATGACGGAGGTCTGGCGAAACTGGAGTGAGCAAGTAGCACGCGAAGTGCTATCGGATAGGGTCAGCCTTCTGCACTGCACCTCGCAATATCCGACCCCCATGGCGGAAGTTAATTTAAGAGCTATGGATACTCTTTTCAGTGTTTTTGGCCTGCCGGTGGGTTACTCCGATCATACCCAGGATTTACTAATCCCGGTTGCCGCCACCGCTCGAGAAGCCACCATTATTGAAAAGCATTTTACTCTAGACCGCCAGTTACCGGGGCCGGATCATAAGGCGTCCCTGGAACCCAATGAACTCGCCCGTATGGTCGATGCCATTCGCCAGGTAAGTCTCGCGCTGGGCGATGGGTATAAGGCACCTCAGCCAAGCGAATGGCAAACGCGTGATGCCGCACGCCAGCAGTTAATAGCTCGGCGACCGATCAAACATGGGGAGACATTCACCCCGGACAACATGACCACTGCCAGAGCTGGCCGGGGCGAGCCTGCCTACCTCTACTGGGATTATCTGGGCAAACAAGCGATCCGCGATTATCGAGCGGGTGAAATGTTGTGAATGCTCCTCCTGTTATTCTTTTGGGAGCCGGTGGACACGCCAAGGTAGTCCTTGATCTTTTACGATTCACTGGGCGCACCGTTATCGGCGTATGCGACCCAATACTGGAGCACAAACCGGGTGGCCTATGGCGAGGAATTCCTGTACTGGGTGGTGATAACGACTTGTTAAGCCATGTAGCTGACACGGTAGAACTCGCCAACGGGGTTGGAAGTTTGCCCGGCCAGTCCACGCGCCACAACCTGCACGAGCGAATCATTGCTCTAGGTTACCGCTTCGCGACCCTGGTTCATCCCAGTGCCGTGCTTTCTGAAAGCGCAATTCTGGGCCGCGGCGCCCAAGTCATGGCCGGGTGTGTAGTCCAAGCCGACGTGCAAATTGGAGAGGGCACCCTGGTCAATACGGCTGCGCATATCGATCATGACTGCCAACTGGGTAGGCATGTACATATCGCCCCTGGCGCTGTGCTCTCGGGAGGTATCAGGATCGCGGATAACGTTCATGTAGGCCCTAATGTCACGATCATTCAGGGAGTCACTATCGGTACCGGCGCCATCATCGGCGCGGGGACAACGGTGCTGCACGACCTGCCCGAGTATCATCAACTCATCGGTCAGGCACCGCGTTCGCCAACCCCCTTATAACAAATAATGGATGGAGGCACAGTCGTTAATGAAAAAGTGGGAAAAAGCGTTAGTCAACAGTGGCACAAGCTTGAGCGACGCGATCAAGGTATTGGATAGCGCCGCCCTGCGCATTGTGCTGGTGGTCGATGAGCAGCGAAAGCTGCTGGGAACACTCACCGATGGCGATCTGCGCCGTGCCTTGATCAGCCATAGGCCGCTCGAGTCGGCGGTGGATGATGCCATGAATCCTCGCCCTAAAGTGGCAACGCTGAACTGGAGCCGTGAACGGCTCCTTCATGTAATGGAGCAGGGGCAACTTCTGCAGCTGCCGATTGTTGACGATCATCAGCGCCTCATTGGGCTGGAAAGTCTGCATGACTTATTAAACCCTTCAACTTATAGCAATCCTGTTTTTCTCATGGCGGGCGGATTTGGCACACGCTTGCGGCCCTTGACCAACGATTGTCCCAAACCGATGCTAAAGGTAGGAGATAAGCCTATTCTTCAAATAATTGTCGAAAGCTTTATCAAGGCTGGCTTTCACCGCTTTTATATTTCGACCCATTACATGCCCGAAATGATTCGCGCACATTTCGGCGATGGCCGTTCTTGGGGAGTATCAATTCAATATATACATGAAGAGAGGCCTCTTGGAACGGGAGGCGCCTTGGGGCTCTTGCCCAAGACAGAAATAGACCAGCCACTTTTCTTGATGAATGGTGATCTGCTCACCACACTTAACTTTGAAAGTCTCTTGCAGTTTCATAACTCGCATCCCGCAAGTGCGACGATGTGTGTGCGTGAGTATGAGCATCAGATTCCCTATGGTGTCATCCAGGGTAAAGGGCACCATATTACGTCCATGGTAGAAAAGCCGCTGCAACGTTATTTCGTGAATGCAGGAATCTATTTGCTTGATCCTGAACTCGTTCATCGAGCGGCGCCAGACCACCATATTGACATGCCAACGGTACTTGAAAATGAAATAGCGGCTCAACGCAAGGTCAATATGTTCCCTATCCATGAATACTGGTTAGATATTGGACGTATGGAGGAATTTGCGCGTGCTCAAAAGGATATAGCCGGTAGCCTACAATGAGAGAAGAGATAAAGCGCATAGGTACGCTGGCCATCATTCCTGCACGTAAAGATAGTAAGCGGCTTCCACGAAAAAACGTGCTCGCTTTGGCAGGGAAACCGTTAATAAACTGGTCGATTGATGAGGCTTTAAAAACACAATTGGTAGATCTGGTGGTAGTGACGTCTGATGATGAAGAAGTTATCTCGATTGCCAAGGCTTATCAGAGCCCCCGAGTTGAAATTATCCAGCGACCAATAGAACTCGCTACCGATACGGCTAAAAGCGTCGATGTTGTTATTCATGCTTTAATCGAGATGGAAGCGCGAGGAGTTTGGCCCGAGCGTGTTGTTTTACTTCAGCCAACATCTCCTTTGAGGACAGTAAGCGATATCGAAGGGGCTGTTCGGCTGTTTGTTGAGATGCGGGCTGACAATATTGTATCGGTTTGTGAGGTAGACCACCCCACCGCTTGGTGTGGCAAGGTTGATGAAAATTTGGGACTTGTGGGAATTGATCTTTCAGTTTCACGTTCTCAGGAGGCCGAAAAGGAATATCGATTGAATGGTGCTATTTATATAGTGACTCCATACACTCTTAAAGAGCAGCGTCAGCTGGTAACCAGTAGTGCAAAAGTATTCATGATGGATAAGAGAGGGTCGCTGGATATCGACGATATTTTTGACTTTAAACAGTGCGAGTTTTTTTTAAATTATTTATAGAGTGTGATAAAAAAAATAGCATTTATCAGTGTTTTTCGAGTGTCTTGATCGTTCTTGAATTGCTAGTGTGTTCTGGAAGTAATACTTGTTGAGTAGGGAGGGTTGGCTTGTGTTTAGAGATTTGTCTACCAGTTTTTGGATTATAAAAGCTTCTAATGAAGCGTTTAGTGACGCGCAATCATACACTATGAAATTTTCAGTTGCTTGCGAGTCTTGATACGTGGATTCAGATGAAGTTTCCAATAAATTTGAACGGAAGACTACTAAGCTCCGCTATTTGAGGGGCAATGAGGCATGATGTTTGGGTTTTTTCAAAGAGTAAACTGTTAGCGGGTAAGGTTTAATAATTTTAAAACGTTTTGCGATGACTGGTTTGCCTGAGCCAAAAGAGCATCACCAGCTCGTTGTAAAATTTGGCTTTTAACCAAACGGCTGCTCTCCAGCGCGTAGTCTGCATCCATGATACGAGATTGCGCGGTATATAGATCAGCGGTTTGGTTTTCACTTCCGGTAACTGCGCTTTCCAGTCTATTTTGTGTCGCGCCGTAATATCCCCGATAATAGCCAATTGTTTGTAGCGCGGATTGAAAATAAGAGATTGCATCTTGGGCGTTCCCAGCCGTATCCAGCGATACTTCTTCCAGGCCTAGCGATCGATGGTCAGAAGGAGTCGCTTCGATCGTCATGGTTTCAAGATCATTTCCATAATCAGCGCTGGTAACAATAGTAGTTGACTGGCTAGTTGGCGCTGAGCTGGGCTCTGGATCAACCCATTCGACAGGCATCTCATCCCAAGTCGCTTTGGCATAAAATATGCCGCGTCCTACTACCAATAGCATCAAGGGCTCAGTTGTTTTATCGATAGTAATGACTTCAAACGTCTCAGAGGGTGTAACGTTGTCAATGCTGCCGCTATTGAAATCAGTGCCCTCCTCTAGTGCGAACGCTCGATCTCGATCACCGCTATAGGTAATTCTCATGCCGTTATATTCAAAATCGACGGGCGGGTTGTCGATACTATACTGACCTGTCGCATCCTTAAATACTGAGGCATCGTAGGCCGCACCGGGTAAAAGACCGTTTTCTTCGGTCATCAGTTTATCCGCTGAGTCGGCATCATTGATATTGCGTGACGACCACACATAGTCGGTCGGGCTATTATCCGAACCAATGACGGGGGTTCCTACCAGATGCTTGCCATCAAGTGTAAAAAGCTGCATATCGTCATCAACTCTAAGGGAGTTCATATCGATACGCACTTGGGTGGCACCCGCTGGAATGTAGGCAGTCGGTACGATTCCTGATGTAAAGTTCTTTAACTTGTCATCCAGTTTGACCGTAATATGCTCAGTATTTCCCAATCGAGCAGGGGCGGGCCCCGGCTCAGCCGGTGCCAAGGGCATTTTGCCAAACGCTTCTGTAGCATTGGCGATGCGGTCAATTTCGTCTCGCAGCTGCATGTACTCGCCATTGATCGCCGAACGGTCATTACTGGATAGCGTTTCCGACGCGGCCTGTACCGCTAAACGATTGGCGCGGTGTAGCAGGTTATTAATACTGTTCAGGCCGCTTTCGGCCGTTTGTATCAGGCTGATGCCATCATTCATGCCTCGCTGCGATTGCGCGTTGGCTCTAATACTACTTTCCATTTTGTTGGCGATCGCACGTCCCGCAGCATCATTCTTGGAGCTGTTGATACGCAAACCGGATGATAGACGTTGTATTGCTGTTTGAGCAGAATTTCGAGCCGTAACTCGATTCTGTTGTAACGCAAGACTCGTCATATTGGTCCTGATGCCCATCATGGAGTAGCTGCTCCGGTTGCTTCTAACTCTGGATTACGAAACCGCTCTCCAAAAAATCGTTGTTGTACCGTTTGTTACCTTGGTAGTAATGACGCTCCATGCGACCCCGCTTGGAGCTTTCGCTCTCTATTATATTGTTATTACTGCGTTTGATATCGTTCATTAACGACAGCATTGCCCTCCAATTTCTCACTTCATGGACCATAGGCGCTTACCACGAGCTACTGTGGGCCAATACCGGCGTATATTCCTTTTCAGTCACCTTGAACCGCCCCACCATCCCCGCCATATCCACCGCCTGATCATCCAGCGATCCGCTGGCGGTCGCCACTTCCTCGACCAGCGCGGCGTTTTGCTGGGTGACCTCATCAAGTTGGGCCAGTGCCTGGTTGATCTGCTCGATCCCCGAGGACTGCTCGTTCGAGGCGGCGGATATCTCGGTGACCAGCGCGGCGGTGTGCTGGGCGCGCTCGGCAATGGAGGTCAGCGCTTCGCTGGTGGCGTTCACTAGGCCCGAGCCCTGGGTGATGCTCTCGACGTTGTTATCGATAAGTTGGCGAATCTGGCGGGCCTCGTCGGCGCTGCGGCTGGCCAGGTTGCGCACTTCAGACGCCACCACCGCGAATCCGCGGCCCTGTTCGCCGGCGCGCGCGGCTTCCACGGAGGCGTTGAGCGCAAGGATATTGGTCTGAAAGGCGATATTGTCGATTGCTTCCACAATGGCGGTGACTTTCTGGTTGGCCTGGTGGATCTGCTCCATGGCCGTACGCGCCTGCTGCGAGACAAGGCTTGCCTCATTGGCCTGGTCGGCCATGTCCTGGGTAGAGAGGCGTGCCTGCTGAGCGGTGTCGGCACTCTGCCTGACGTTGGCGGTGATCTGCTCCATGCTCGAGGCGGTTTGTACCAGCGAGGATGACTGCTCCTCGGTGCGCTGAGCAAGGTCGGCATTGCCCTTGGCGATCTCCTTGCTGGCAAGCTCCACGGAAAGCGCGCTCTGCTTGATGCTGGCGACCAGCTCCTCGGTGTTGGCCGTCGAGTCGTTGAAGGCCAGGTAGAGCGTCGAGAGTTCGTCGCTTCCCGGCACCGCCAGGCGCTGGGTGAGATCGCCGCCACGATTGCGAATGCTGTCGAGCGCGGCCTGAAGCGGGCGAGTAATGCTGCGCACGATCAAAAACGCCAGCAGCAGTGCCAACAGCGTGGCGGTGATAGAAGCGACCAGATAGATGATCAATCCTCGGATCGCTTCGCTGTGCAGCCGCTGCGCCGTATCGAGCAGCTGGTTCGAGGCTTGTTGGGCCACCCCGTTGAGCTGGTCGATGAATTGGGTTTGCTGGTCGAACCAGCTCTGGTGGTTGACGCCGAAGCCACCGGCGACGCCGCGCTCCATGGCGATCTGGCGCATAGCGGCCAAGTTGTCCGCCAGCGGGCTTTGACGGACCTCGGCCAGCCGCTGCGCAAGGTCTGGCGTTGCGAGCATGTCGAAACTGCGAAGATAGGCGCTCGAGCGGCCCGCCAGCGAGAGAAAGTTGCTATAAGCGGCAGGGGAGAGCACATCGGTACTAAAAGCGGTCGTCAGTACCGCGCGCTCGATACCGGCGAGCTCTTTCACGTTGAGCAGGTGGTAGTTGGCGTTAAGCTGACGAACGATTTCACCCTGCTCCACACTGAACGTCAGGCGGCTAACGATATCGATCATTAGCGCGTTGATCCCCGAGTAGTAAGTGGTCGACTGCTCGCCGCTCACGCCCAGCCGATCGATCTGCTGGCGTACGGTAGCGAGTTCGCTTAGCTGCTGCTCGGCTTGCGTCACCTGTGCTCTAAGCGCGGCATCGGCGTCGGTAAACGTGAAATCCGCCAGATAGGTCTCGAGTTGATCGAGCTCCTGATCGGTCTGGCGGCGCTGCTCGGGAAGCTCTACGCGAAAGTTCTGCCCACTGCTGCCTAAAAAGGCGGCCGACATGCCGCGTTCGCGTTGAAGCTCGTGCACCAGTTCGCCGGCGTGCTGGCTCAGGGTGGTCATTCTTTGCAGCGCATTCATCCTTGCGGCCATCTCGCTACGCTCCAGAATGCCGGAGGCCGCCAGCCACACCATCGTGAGCAGCGGGAGAAACAGCACGAGCATGAATTTGCGTCCCATGGGGATACGGTGTAATGCCTTGAGCATTGGTCGATCTCTTGCGCGTTGGCGGAATCTGGTCACTCCCCGGGGTTAACCACGACTAATCCAAGGATTGATATTCTATCGGCGCCCGAGCGACGAAATTGAGCAAAATAATTCAATTTAAATAGAAGGCTCCTGAATCAAACGTTTGATTCCTCTTGGGCCATGAATCCAAGGGCCGAGATGGTTGAGATCAACAGTCATAAGGCTGCTTACATGATTCAAATCCGGTGGCTACCGCCGCATCAATAGTGACGAACCCGACGGCAAGTCTGCCCGACGTAAGGATAAAAAACGTCTTTTCGGCGAAGCGTAATAAAACGGCAAGCTTAATTTTTATCTATCAAAAGTTAATAATTAAAGGAAGCTTTTTAATCCATGTTGTTTGTTTTTTATACCGTTTGATGAATTTGTTGATTTATAAATGTCTTAGCGCTTCAAGATGGGCTGATTTTAATCCGGGCTTACTGAGGTTGAGAAGTTAAATAGGCGCGAATGGCAGCTAAATAGCCGTAAAAGTTGCTAGTAAGGCGGTTTTCTTGCATCAAAGTCGGGCAAATGAGCAGGTTGGCGTTGTGATCATAACGTGCGTTATAGGGAGGCTGCTTATGGGTTGCAAGCCCTTTTATATCGGCTACCTTACCACTACACATTTATGGTGCTTATAAAGCGCTATTGATCGATCTGAAGTTTAATCATACAAGGAGTGGATTAGATGACAGTCACCAACACACCGCTTAATGTTGTGACCGCCCATAAACAGTTCAGTGAACTCGGCGATACGCTCTCTACGCAAACGACGAGTGCGCAGGACCTTTACCCGACACGCCTGGCCGAGGCGCCGGCCTCGCTGACCCAGCCCCGACAGGATGCGGTGGTGAAAGGGGGCAAGCTCGATGGGCCGCTATCGAAAGCGCAGCTTGAAGAGTTCGAGCGTAAGGGTTTTTTGTTCATTCCCAACCTGATCAGCGGCGACGAGCTCGAGGAGCTTTGCGATGATATTACCGAGCTGATGAATCGGGATGAGTTTCGCAACCGCGAGTTCAGCATCACCGAGCCCGAAAGCAACGAAATTCGCTCGCTGTTCGCTGTCCACAAGCTCTCCGAACGCCTGGGCGCGCTCGCCTCGGACGACCGTGTGGCCGGTGCGGCGCGTCAGATCATTGGCGACGACCCCTACATTCACCAGTCGCGCATCAACTACAAGCCGGGCTTTGCTGGAAAGGGGTTCAACTGGCATTCGGATTTTGAGACCTGGCACGCCGAAGACGGCATGCCGCGGATGGACGCCGTCAGCGCTTCGCTGATTTTGACCGATAACCATGAGTTCAATGGGCCGCTGATGCTCATCCCCGGTTCGCACAAGGAGTTCGTTCCGTGTCTGGGCGAAACGCCGAAGGATAACCACAAGAGCTCGCTGAAAGCCCAGGAAGTGGGCGTGCCAAGCGCCGAAGCACTTAGTGAGTTGGTGGCCAAGCACGGCATCGAAGCGCCGAAGGGCAAGGCCGGCGGGCTGCTATTGTTCGATTGCAACACGCTGCACGCCTCCAACGCGAACCTCTCGCCAGACCCGCGCAGCAACGTATTCTTCGTGTTCAATCGTCTTGATAACCGCTGTGGCGAGCCCTTCGCGGCGCCCAAGCAGCGCCCGGGCTTTCTCGCCCACGGCCCGGATGCGGACTGGTCGCCGCAGTCGGATTGATCGTTCTACCAGGCCGCCTGATAGGCGGCCGTTTTTATTGAGCGCCGCTTTCCAGCAGGTAAATGAGAGCGGCGTTTTAGCGTTTCTGTTATTACGCGCCATGTGTTCAGAAATCCACACTCTTTACGTGTCTTGATGTTGTGTAAAGCCCGCCTATGATGAAGTGAACGGCTCCTTGTTCCTTTGGCGAGCACTTGCTCGGTCACACAGGCGAGCCGATAACTGCTTTAACCACTTCTTAGGGAAAAGAGAGGTCGCGGTGTGAAAGCGGAGTCTTTCAGACGCTGTCGGCCGAGTGTGCTCCGGGATGAGCAGTCAACCTCTGCCAGAGCAGGGACGTGCTGGCAGCCTCGGTTCAAGACGAGAGGTCGTCATGGAAAGCAAACACCTGTTGGACTGGCTGCGTGACGCGCACGCCATGGAAATAGAGGCCGAGCAGATGCTCGGCGCCCGAATTCAACGGCTCGAACGCTATCCGATTCTGCAAAAGCGTCTCAAAGAGCATCTTGCCGAAACCAAAGGCCAGATAAAGAAACTCGAGCACTGCATGGGACTTCTGGGTACCGATGAAGCAACGATCAAGGATGTCGGCGCGCCACCTGCCGTATCAAGCCAAATTCTAAGCGCTACCATGGAGGACGAAGACGTCGTCAAATGCAGTATCGCCGCCTATGCGTTCGAGCACTTTGAAATCGCCAGCTACAAGGCGATCGTCAAGGCGGCGGATCACGCGAAACAGGCGGAAATCTCACAAATTTGCCGCGAAAGCCTCGAGGAGGAAGTGGCCATGGCAAAATGGCTCAAGGAGCACTTCGATGAAACAACGCGCGTCTTTTTGGAGCGCTCTCAAGACGATGTACCGAACTCTACCGAGTAATGTGAGTTTTCAATAATTCCCTTTTTATCAAACCCCGGCCTTAAACCGGGGTTTGGTTTTTAACTTTTAGTTAAAGACTTTCATATTGTAGGGTTTGTTGAGCCACTATTTAAATGGAAGTTTTAAAAGTGTCCTTTTTTATATTCTTTTTCAGGTCTCGATAGAGGGCTTTTAAACAAGGGTTTTCTTTCAATAACATAAGTTATTATTTTTAATAGCTTTATTCTTTGACAAAAAATCTCTGATGTTCAATTATCATCTGCCTGGTTTAAAACGAATTTACGGCCCTCGACCACCTGAATAATCGTCAGTTATTTAACCCTTGTTAAATTTATCGGGTTTAAAGGTGTGCCGTTTCTCGCAATGAGGCAGTGTACTGCGCTCGTTGTTTTATCGACTTTAGTCGTGCTCAGGCGCTCGAATCATCGGCGCTAAGCTGGGTGCCCTGGGTTATGTAGGCCTTCGTTAGTACGCAGCAAGCAGAATGTTGATGGAAAGGATTTAATGGAAGCAGGTAGCTCTACGCCGCTACTCAACGGTCGCGGTGCCAAGGATGCGCGCATTACGCTCGCCAACACGCTGGGACTTTACGGCCCTATCGGCGCGTTGTCGCAGAGCCTGTTGGGCGGCGTCGGTGTAAAAACCATCACACTGCGAAGACATCAGAAGCTCTTTTTTCTGCAGGAAGGCAAGCCTCGCCTTTTTGTCGTGAAGAAGGGGTGGGTGGGCATTTGCCACTCGGTGAAAAACTACGGGCAGGATATCGGCAACGTCTATATGCCCGGCGATATCGTGGGTCTGCGTGAAAGCTTTTTTGACCATCAGGACGTGGCCATTCTGGCGCTACAGCACTGCGAGCTGGAAAGAGTGGCGGCCGAGGACCTGCACGAGTTATTCGAGGCGCACGATGACATAAGAAAGGCGATCGTTTCTTATGTCATGGTGAACGACAACATCGCCATTGCGCGGCTAAGAAGCTGCACCCACCACAAGGCAGAGGAGCGCGTTGCCCACTATCTGCTCGAAGTCTACGCGCGCTACCGTTTCAAGCAGGACGACGATGCCGATTTCTTCTCGCTGCCCATTACCCAGGAAGTGATCGGCGAGCTTTTAGGCATGACCAGCGTCCATGTTAGCCGCTGCATGACTGCGCTCGAGCAAAAAAAGCTGATCCGCAAAAGCCGCACCGTCGTCAAGCTGCTCGAGCCCGAGCGATTGAAAGAGCAAACTGGCTTCGACGAGCAGCTGATGTACGGGCACGTCTACATGAACTGAGCCGCCTGATCGGCGTCATGGGCAAGCGGATAGCCGCGTTTGACTTGCAGGCAGCCGGTAAAACGATGGCCGGTAAAAAAGCAGGGCGGGTTGTTGTGCCGGTGCTCGGGTGGGGTAGACTAGTGCGCCTGTCCCGGCACGTATAACGAGAAGGAGAGTACCCGCCATGCGTTTTGTTACCCGGTTTACCGATGGCCAGGAGTTTTCCCACGCGCTGGGTAAAATCGTGTGTGTTGGCCGCAACTACGCCGACCACGCTAAAGAACTCGATAACCCGGTACCCTCGGAGCCGCTTTTGTTCATCAAGCCGGCGACCAGCGCGGTGGACATCACTTTGCCTCTGGAGCCTCCCTTCTCGCGCGGCGAGGTGCATTTTGAAACCGAGCTTGCGCTTTTGATCGGCGAGTCGCTGACCCACGCGACCCATGAGCAGGCCGAGCGCGCCGTGGTCGGGATTGGCCTGGCGCTCGATCTCACCCTGCGCGACGTGCAGACCAAACTCAAGGAGAAGGGCCACCCCTGGGAGATCGCCAAGGCCTTCGACGGCGCCTGCCCGCTCTCGGCGTTCTTGCCGCTAAGCCAGGTGCCCAACTGGAACGCGCTGACCTTTACGCTCGAGATCAACGGCGAGCAGCGCCAGTTCGGTGAAGGCTCCGACATGCTGTTTGCGATCCCGACGCTGGTGGCGGAAATGAGCCGCCACTTCACCCTCGAACCGGGAGACGTCGTGCTGACCGGCACGCCCGCCGGCGTCGGCGAGCTGCCCCGCGGCGCGGCGCTCAAACTGACGCTGACCGGTGGGCTCGAGGTGAGCACCTCCGTCGTCGAATAACCGCTCAAACGTAAAAAGGGCCGCCGGCTGAGTGCCGGCGGCCCTTTTCTGTTTCATGCAGCGCGCCTTGAGCGGCGCTACTCGAGGTAGGTGTAGCCCTCGAGCCCCTCGTTGAGGCTCGCCGCGAAGCGCGCCTGCTCCGCTTCTGAAAAGCCGCTTTTGGTGAGTTGGTCGAACAGCTTGCGCTGCAGCACGCGAGCGTCGAAATTGACGTAGCCCAGCACGTTGGCCACCGTGTCGCCGGCCTGGGGGTTGGAGAAGACCCACTCGCCGCGCTCGTTGAGCGCCGCATCCACGGAGTCGGTGTCGCCGAAGAGGTTGTGCAGGTCGCCAAGAATCTCCTGGTAGGCGCCGACGAGGAAAAAGCCCAGCCAGCGCTCGTTGTCATCCGGCCATTCGGGCAGCGGCAGGGTGCTCTCCACGCCCTGGCCGTCGACGTAGCTGTCGATACGCCCGTCGGAGTCGCAGGTGATGTCCTGAATCACCGCGCGCCGGGTGGGCGGGGCGTCGAGCCCGGTCAGCGGCAGCACCGGGAAAATCTGCTCGATGCCCCACACGTCCGGCACCGACTGAAACAGCGAGAAGTTGACGAACAGCTTGTCGGCGAGCTTTTCGGCCAGCTCGTCGAGAATCTCGCGGTGGGCGCGGTTGCGGCTGTCCAGCTGGCCCTTAAGCCGCGCGCAGGCGGCCATGTAGAGCCGCTCGCCCTGGGCGCGGGCGTCGATGTTGGAAAGCCCCAGCACGAAGCGCTCATGAAGCTCGCTGACTGCCTGCAGCACGTCGTGCCACGCCTCGACCAGCACCCGCGGCTCCTGGGTCTCCTCCAACTGGTCGAACACCCGCCACAGCGCCTCGACCTGCGGGTCGTCGGTGTCATCGCGCGCCGGCGGCGTGTCGTCGATGCGCTCCTCGCCGATCACGTTGGTGATCAGGACCGCGTGGTGGGCGGTCAGCGCTCGGCCGGATTCGCTGATCAGGTGCGGGGCGGGCAGATCCGCTTCCTGGCAAAGCTGAGCGAAGGCGTTGACCACGTTGCGGGCGTACTCGCGCATCGAGTAGTTGACCGAGCAGTCGCTTCTGGAGCGGGTGCCTTCGTAGTCGATGCCCAGCCCCCCACCGACGTCGACCGTATCGACCGGCGCGCCGAGCGCCACCAGGTTCTGGTAGAAGCGGGCGCACTCGCGCAGCCCGCGCTGGATATCGCGAATGTTGGCGATCTGCGAGCCGAGGTGAAAATGCACCAGCTGCAGGCTCTCCAGCGCGTTCTGGCTTTTGAGCGTTTCCACGACCTCGAGAATCTGACTGGCGGTAAGGCCGAACTTCGACTTCTCGCCACCCGTATTTTGCCATTTGCCCTTGCCTACCGAGGCGAGCCGGGCGCGCAGGCCGATGCGCGGGGTCACCTCGAGCTCGCGCGCCTCCTCGAGAATCATCGAAAGCTCGGAGAGCTTCTCGACCACCAGATACACCTTGTGACCCAGCTTCTCGCCCAGAAGCGCCAGACGCACGTACTCGCGGTCCTTGTAGCCGTTGCACACGATCAGAGACGAACCGGCGTCGGAAAGCGCCAGCACGGCCAGAAGCTCCGGTTTGCTTCCCGCTTCGAGCCCCACGCGTCCGCTGCCGCGCTCGGCGGTGGCGAGAATCTCTTCGACCACGCGGCGCTGCTGGTTCACCTTGATCGGGTAAACCGCGGTGTAGCCGCCGGCGTAGTCGGCTTCCTGCATGGCGCCGTCGAAGGCGCTGCAAAGCTGCTCGACCCGGTCATGAAGAATGTCGCTGAACCGCACCAGCACCGGCAGGCGCAACCCCGCGGCCTGAAGCTCGCGGGCCAGCGCGTTGAGCGGCAACACCGGCCCGTCGGTGTCGCTGCCCAGCGGCCTTACCAGCGCCTGGCCCTGGTCGTTGACGTCGAAGTAGCCGCTCCCCCACTGATCGATGTTCCAGGTACGGCGGGCGCGCTGGGCGGCATTCGTTACGGTCAGCGATTCACTCATTAAGCAGTCACCTCGGGTAGCGGCAGCGCACCGTGTGCGATGCGCGCCTTCAAAATGGTGCGAAAACGCTCCGGGTCATGGGGCGTCAGATCATGGGCCGGCGGGTCCACGTAAACCACTAAAAGCCGCGAGAGCCAGTAGCGAAGTGCCGTCATGCGCAGCATCACCGGCCACAGCGCGCGTTCGGCCTCAACAAACGCCCGGCGGGCGAGATAGGCGCCGAGCACGGCGTCGTAGCGCTCATGATTGAGCCTGCCATCGTCGTCCGTGGCCCAGTCGTTGATCACGATGGCGACGTCGAACAGCAGATCCCCGGTGCAGCCGTTGTAAAGATCGATGATACCGCCAAGCGTATCGCCCTCGAACAGCGTGTTATCGCGGAACAGATCGCCGTGCAGCGCGCCGGTGGGAAGCTCGCCGTATTGATTGAACGCGGCCTCGAAATCATCGACCTCGTTTTTCATCAGCGTTTGATCTTCCGGGCTCAAATATCCCAGCACCTTGTGGTGGACCGCCTGAAGCCAGTGAAGATCCCGCGGGTTGGGGCGCTGTCCGGGAAAGTGCTGGGAGACCACGTGAAGCCGCCCCAGCGCATCGCCCAGCGCCCGGCACTGGGCCAGGTTCGGGTGAGCGGGATGGCTGCCCGGCATGCGCGGAAACAGCAGCGCCGGCTTGCCCGCCAGGCTTTGAAGCGCAATGCCTTCCCGGTCGTGCACCGGGCCGGGCACCGGAATGCGGTGCTCGTCCAGGTAATCCATCAGCTCGACGAAAAACGGCAGCTCCTCGTGCTCCCCCTGCTCGAACAGCGTCAGTACCAGTTCACGCCGGTCGGTGGTGACGAAAAAGGTCGAGTTTTCCGTGCCGCCGGCCACGCCCTTGAGCGCGGTGAGTCGGCCTGCGTCGAATTTTTCCAGAAAGGTGGCGACCTGCGCGTCGCCAAGCGGGGTGAATACTGCCATCGTTTTCTCGCCCGAATTTTTGAGCGCCCATTGTAGCGAGTCAGCGCGCCACTTGGCAGCGTTAAGACGATTTCATCGCTGTCTCTGCAATAGCGCCAGGGAGCGCGTATCATAAGGCCATCCGCATTTTGCGACCGCTACTCATCAATAGGGAACCCGGTTATGGCCCGCGCTCCAATCGTGCTCGTCGACGGCTCGTCGTATCTCTACCGCGCCTTTCACGCGCTGCCCCCGCTCAACGCCTCCAATGGCCAGCCCACCGGCGCCGTGAAGGGCGTCATCAACATGTTGAAGCGCCTGATCAAGGACTATCCGAAAAGCCCCATGGCGGTGGTCTTCGATGCCCCGGGCAAGACCTTTCGCGACGAGATGTACCGCGAGTACAAGGCCCACCGCCCGCCGATGCCGGATGACCTGAGAAGCCAGGTCCAGCCGCTGCACGACTGCGTGCGCGCACTTGGTCTTCCGCTTCTATGCATCGAAGGCGTCGAGGCGGATGATGTGATCGGCACGCTCGCCTTTCACGCGACCAAAGCCGGGCGCGACGCGGTGATCTCCACCGGCGATAAGGACATGGCGCAGCTGGTCAACGGCCACATTACGCTGGTCAACACCATGAAGGATGAAACCCTCGATGTCGCCGGGGTCGAGGCGAAATTCGGCCTGCCGCCCAGCTTGATCATCGATTATCTGGCGCTGATGGGCGACAAGGTCGACAACATTCCCGGCGTGCCCGGCGTGGGCGAGAAGACCGCGATCGGCCTTCTGCAGGGCATGGAAGGCGGCCTCGATATCATCTACGGCGATTTGGAGAGAGTGAAAACGCTGAGCTTTCGCGGTGCCAAGACGCTGCCGAAAAAGCTCGAGGAGCACCGCGAGCAGGCGTACCTGTCCTACCAGCTCGCCACCATCAAGACCGACTGCGAACTGCCGGTGGGCCTCGATGATCTCGAGATCGCCCATCCGGACCGCGAAAAGCTCACCGAGCTCTATAAGGCGCTGGAGTTCAAACAGTGGCTTGCCGAGCTGCTCGAAGGCCGCGACGAAGGCGTCGACGACGTGAAAGGCGGCGAGCCCGTCGCTGCAAACGCTGACGAAAGTGAGCCCACGCCGAGCGCGGCGCGCGAGGACCACGTCATCACTGAACAGACGGTTTTCGATAAGTGGCTAAAGCGACTGAAGAGCGCCAAGCGCTTCTGTTTCGATCTGGAAACCACCAGCCTCAACTACATGGAGGCGGAGATCGTCGGCGTGGGGCTATGCCTGGAAGCGGGCGAGGCGGCCTACATACCGCTCGCCCACGACTACCTCGACGCGCCCACCCAGCTCGACCGCGACGAGGTGCTCGCCGCGCTCAAGCCGATTCTCGAAGGCACTGACGCCGTCAAGATCGGCCAGAACCTCAAGTACGACATCTCGGTGCTCGCCAACTACGACATTTCTGTGGCCGGTAAGCTTGCCGACACCATGCTGGCGTCCTATGTGCTCAACTCCACCGCCACCCGTCACGACATGGATTCGTTAGCGCTCAAGTACCTGGGCGAAAAAACGATTTCGTTTGAAGAGATCGCCGGCAAGGGGGCCAAGCAGCTCACCTTCAACCAGATCGCGCTCGAGGAGGCCGCGCCCTACGCCTGTGAGGACGTCGACATTACCCTACGCCTGCACGACACCCTGCGCCCCCTGGTCGAAGCCGAAGGGCGCTTGTCCGAGGTGCTGGATAAGCTGGAGCTGCCGCTGATCAAGGTGATCTCGCGTATCGAGCGCAACGGCGTGGCGATCGACGACGAGCGTCTGCACCAGCAGAGTCAGCAGCTCGATAAACGTATCCGCGAGCTCGAAGGCGAGGCGTTCGAGCTTGCCGGGCGCGAGTTCAACCTCGGCTCGCCCAAGCAGCTCGGCGAGATTCTGTTCGAGGAGCAGAAGATTCCGGTGCTCAAGAAAACGCCCAAGGGCGCGCCCTCGACCGCCGAAGCGGTGCTGGAAGAGCTGGCGCTCGACTACCCGCTGCCCAAGGTGATCATGCAGCATCGCGGGCTCTCGAAGCTCAAATCGACCTACACCGACAAGCTGCCCCGGCTGATCAACAAGGCCAGCAAGCGGGTCCACACCAGCTACCATCAGGCGGTCACCGCCACCGGGCGGCTCTCCTCCAGTGACCCGAACCTGCAGAACATCCCCATCCGAACGGAAGAGGGACGCAAGATCCGCCAGGCGTTCGTTGCCCGGCCTGGCTACAAGATCGTCGCCGCCGACTACTCGCAGATCGAGCTGCGCATCATGGCGCATCTTTCCGAGGACAAGGGCCTGCTGGAAGCGTTTGCCGAGAACCGCGACATCCACACCGCCACCGCCGCGGAAGTCTTTGGCACCTCGCTTGATAAAGTCACGGTCGATCAGCGCCGCAGCGCCAAGGCGATCAACTTCGGCCTGATCTACGGCATGAGCGCCTGGGGGCTGGGTAAACAGCTGCACATCGAGCGCGGCCAGGCCCAGACCTACATCGACCGCTATTTTGATCGCTACCCGGGCGTGGCGCGCTACATGGAGCGTATCCGACGCCAGGCCGCGGAAGACGGGTTCGTCGAAACCGTGCTGGGTCGGCGGCTGTACCTGCCGGAGATCCACTCGCAAAACCGCGCCCGCCGCCAGGGCGCCGAGCGCACCGCGATCAACGCGCCGATGCAGGGTACCGCCGCCGACATCATCAAGCAGGCGATGATCGACGTCGACGCCTGGCTTTTGGATAGCCAATTCGACGCGCTGATGGTCATGCAGGTGCACGACGAACTGGTGTTCGAGGTCAAGGAGGACCAGGTCGAGACGTTCATCGAACAAGTGCAACAACGCATGCAGGGCGCGGCGGCGCTTAAAGTGCCGCTGATCGTCGAGGCAGAGACCGGCGATAACTGGGACGAGGCGCACTAGCGCGAGCGGTGCCCACAACGAAACGGCCCGCCGAATGGCGGGCCGTTCTGGTTCTGGCGAAAGCCTAGCGCCAGCCCACGCGGTCGAAAATACGCACCGCTTCCGGGTTGTTCTCGCCCAACAGGCTCATGTTGATGTCGTCGCGCTTGAACTCGCCCCAGGAGTCGAGCAGCGGGTCCTTGGCCACGCCCTCGACCACCGGGAACTCGTAGTTGCGGTCGGCCAGAATCTCCTGAGCCTCATCGGAGGCCAGGAACTCCAGGAACCGAATGCCGTTTTCCGGGTTCTGGGCGTTGGCCACAAGGCCCGCGCCGCCGACGTTGACGTGGGTGCCCCGGTCGTCCTGATTGGGGAACAGAATCTCTACCCGCTCGGCGGCTTCGCGCTCTGAATCGTCGTCGGAGTTCAGAAGGCGCGCGTAGTAGTAGTGATTCGCCACTGCCACGTCGCACTCGCCGCTGGCCACGCCGAGAATCTGGTCGGTGTCGCCGCCTTCCGGGTCGCGGGCCATGTTGTTCACCACGCCCTGAGCCCAGGCTTCGGCCTCTTCTGCGCCATGATGCTCGATGAGAGAGGCGAGCAGCGACTGGTTGTAGATGTTGTTCGACGAGCGAATGCACACGCGGCCTTCGAGGTCGGGCTCGGCCAGCGCCTCGTAGGTGGCGATGTCGCTCGGGTCAACGGTTTCCGGGTTGTAGAAGATCACCCGCGCGCGCTGGCTGAAGCCGAACCACAGGCCTTCCGGGTGGCGCATCGCCTCGGGCAGGCGCTCGTTCAAGACCTCGGAATCCACGCTCTGGAACAGGCCGTCTTCTTCTGCGCGCCACAGCCGGCCCGCATCCACGGTCAGCATCACGTCGGCGGGGCTGGCGATGCCTTCACGCTGCATGCGCTCCATCAGCTGGTCGGAGTCGCCTTCCAACACGTTCACTTCGATACCGGTTTCATCGGTAAAGGCCTTGTAAAGCACCTCATCGGAGTCGTAGTGGCGGGCCGAGTAGATGTTGACCTCATCTGCCTGGGCGCTGGCCGCGGCGCCCGCGCCGATCACGGCGGCGGCCAGGGGCGCCAGGGTCAGCGTTCTCTTCATGACTGTATTTTTCATACCTGTCTTCTTCATGATTGTTCTCCGTAAGGCAAATGGTTAGAGGGCTTATTATTTGATAATGGTTTTCATTCGCCGGTATTGAAACGGTTCCCCGCGTGCGGGTCAAGTCAAATGAAAACGAGACGCATCCGTTGATGTTAACGGATGAAAGCGCGGCGGATTGAAAATACAATGGCGCTTTTAACCCTGCGGCTTGCCCCTTTCCGAGAGTGCCCATGACCTCGTCTACTGCCCCCACCTTCGATTCGCCGGCGCTCGCGCTTCAGGGCATCGAGCACGCCTTCGGTGATCATCGCGTCGTCAAGGGCGTCGATCTGGTGATCAACCCGGGAGAAGTCATGTGTTTGCTGGGGCCTTCCGGCTGCGGCAAAACCACGCTGTTGCGCATCGCCGCGGGCCTTGAAGCGGTGCAAACGGGGCGGGTGTGTCTCGACGGTGAAGAGATCGCCGGGCCCGGCCGAACGCACCGGCCGCCGGAGAAGCGAAGCGTGGGGCTGGCGTTTCAGGAGTCGGCGCTGTTTCCCCACCTGAGCGTGCTCGATAACGTCACCTTCGGGCTCAACCACCTGCCCCGGCGCGAAAGAGCGCCGCGGGCGCAGTCGCTGCTCGAACAGCTGGGCATGGCGGATCACGCCAGCCGCTACCCGCACATGCTCTCCGGCGGCCAGCAGCAGCGGGTGGCACTGGCCCGGGCGCTGGCGCCGAGACCCAATTTGATGCTGCTCGACGAGCCGTTTTCGAGCCTGGATGCCAGGCTTCGCGATCAAATCCGCGACGATACGCTCCACGTGCTCAAGCATCTTGGCACCGCCACGCTCTTGGTCACTCACGACCCGGAAGAGGCGATGTTCATGGCGGATCGTATCGCGCTGATGCGCGACGGCCAGATCGTTCAGACCGGCACGCCTTATGAGCTCTACTGCCTGCCGGTAGACCCCTTCGTGGTCACCTTCTTTGGCGAGGTCAACGAGCTCGAAGGCGTGGTGAAAAACGGCCAGATAGAGACGTCGATCGGTACCTTGAAAGCAGAGTGGCTCGAGGACGACACCGCGGTGCAGGTGATGATTCGCCCTGAGGCGCTGCGGCTAAAAGCGCTCAATCTGCCCATTGGCGAGCACCGCGAAAGCCACGTGATCATGGCCAAGCTTCTGGGCCGGGCGAGCCTCGTGCATCTTTGCGCCCACGCCCAGAACGGTGAGGAAGCCCACCTGCACGCCCGCGTGCCCGGCGTCTACCTGCCCGCGCCCGGCCAGCCGGTGGAGATCGACCTGGATCACTCCCAGGTGTTCATTTTCCCGCGCCGCGGCGCATCGCCACGCTGAGCAGTATCACCGGCACGATGCCCGCCAGCACGATAGCGAGCGAGGCGGTCGAGGCCTCGGCCAGGCGCTCGTCCGAGGCCAGGCTGTGGGCGCGCACCGCCAGGGTGTCGAAGTTGAACGGGCGCAGGATCATCGTCGCCGGCAGCTCCTTCATCACGTCGACGAACACCAGAATGCCCGCCGCCAGAAGGCTCGAGCGCATCAGCGGCGTGTGTACTCGTCTTAACGTGGCGCCTGCGGTGTGGCCCAGCGTGCGCGAGGCGGCGTCCATGCTCGGCGTCACCTTGCCAAGGCTCGCCTCCACGGCGTTGAACGACACCGCGAGAAAGCGCACCACGTAGGCGTAGATCAAAATGAACGCCGAGCCGCTGAACACCAGCCCCACGATCACCCCATAGCGGGCGTGCAGCCAGGCATTGAGCGTGCTATCGAGCCAGGCGAAGGGAATCAAGATGCCCACCGCTACCACCGAGCCGGGAATGGCATAGCCCATCGCCGCCACGCGGGTAAAGAGCCGGGCCGGCGCGGTGTCGTTTAGCCGCACGCTGTAGCTCAACACGACCGCCAGCCCCACCGCGATCAGCGCCGCGACGGCCGCCAGGCTCAGGCTGTTGAAGGCGAAGCGAAGAAAGCGGGTGCCCAACAGCGCATCGCCCTGGGTGAGCGCCAAGTGGAGCAGAATGCCGCCAGGCAGCAGAAAACCGACGACGACCGGCAACACACACGCAAGCGTGGCCGCCGCCGCTTTCCCCCCGGCCAGCCGATACTCCGGCAGCGGCTGGCGCTGGCCTGCGGCGTGAAAATAGCGCCGCTTGCCGCGCGACACCTGCTCCAGCAGTACCAGCACGATCACGAAGCTCAAAAGGCACGCCGCCAGCTGCGCGGCGGCTACCGGCTCGCCGAGCCCAAACCAGGTGCGGTAGATGCCGGTCGTGAAGGTATCCACACCGAAGAACTGCACCGCGCCGAACTCATTGAGCGTTTCCATCAATGCCAGCGACACCCCGCCCACCAGCGCCGGACGTGAAAGCGGCAGCGCCACGCTGAAAAAGAGCCGCCAGGGCCCGCGCCCCAACGTGCGGCCTACATCCAGCATGCCCGCCGACTGCTCCAGAAACGAGGCGCGGGCCAAGAGGTAAACATACGGATAGAGCACGAAGGTGATCAGCGTCGCCGCCCCACCCAGCGAGCGAATGTTGGGGAAATAGTAATCGCCATACTGCCAGTCGAACCAGGCGCGCAGCGCGCTTTGAAACGGACCCGCCACCTGAAAGAAATCCGTATAGGCGTAGGCGATCACGTAGGTCGGCACCGCCAGCGGCAGCAACAGCGCCCACTCGAAGAGGCGCTTACCCGGAAAGCGGCACATCACCACCAGCCACGCGCAGCCGGTGCCGATGATCAGCGTCCCGAGCCCGACTCCCAGCGTCAGCCACAGCGTATTGATCAGATAGCGCGGAAGCACGGTGCTCGCCAGGTGCCCCCAGATGCCGTCGGTCGGCACCAGCACGTGGGCCAGCACGATCAAGATCGGCAGCGCCACTGCCAGGGCTACGCCAAAAAGGGCCAAAGACCAGGGCGACAAGGCGCCAGCGAGTCGGCAGGCGGCCCGGGGCGAGCAGTGGGGGAGCGTCGACATGAAAGGCCTCCAGGGCGGCGCGTCAGTCCTTGAAACGAAAAAGCTTGAAACGAAAAAGCTTGAAACGAAAAAGCTTGAAACGAGAAAGCTTGAAACGAGAAAAGAGTGCGGCCGAGAATAGTATCACCGCGCGAGAAGCGGCGCAGCCAGGAAAGGAGGACGGTGTGATGAGGGAAGCGTGGGCAGATCGAACAAGACGCCGCCGCCCGAAGGCGGCGGCAAGGGCTCAATAGCCGACCATCAGCCCCGGCAGGCCCGTGACCAGCACCGGGAAGAACGCCATCAGCACGCAGGCGATCAGAATCAGCGCGCAGAAGGGGATCACCGCCTTGTACAAGTCGACGATCTCCACTCCGGGCGGGGCAACGCCCTTGAGATAGAAAAGCGCGTAACCAAACGGCGGGGTGAGAAACGAGGTTTGCAGCACCACGGCGACCATCACCACGAACCAGAGCGGATCGATCCCCATCTGCTCGATGATCGGCAGCATGATGGGAAAACTGAGCAGCACGATGCCCGTCCAGTCGAGAAACATCCCCAGCACGAACACCAGCAAAAACATCATGATCAGCGCGCCGGTGGTGCCGCCGGGCATGGCCAGCAGCAGATCCTGAATCACCTGCATGCCGCCGCCTCGCGAGAACACGCCGGTAAAGGCGGTCGCGCCCACCAGCACCAGCATGACCATGGTGGTGGTCTTGCCCGCGTCGATCAGCGTGCGGTAGCAGGTGGAGACCTTGCGATCGCCGAAGATCAAAAACAGGATGAACGCGATCAGCACGCCGATCGCCGAGGCCTCGGTGGCGGTGGCGATACCGGTGAACAGCGCCCCCAGAACGCCGAGAATCAGCGCCATCGGCGGCACCACGTACTTGCCGAGCATTTTCAAGAGCTCGCCGGTACTCACCTCCGCGCGCTCTTCCTTTGGCACCGGCGGCCCATAGGAGGGCTTGAAGTGGCAGATGATCAGCACGTAAAGCGCGTACATCACGCCCAGCATGACGCCGGGCACCATGGCGCCGGCGAACAGCGCACCGACCGACACCGGCGAGTAGCTCGCCATCAAGATCAGCATGATGCTCGGCGGAATCAGAATCCCCAGGCAGCCGCTGGCCATGATGACCCCAGCGCTGAGCTCCTTGTTGTAGCCATACTTGAGCATCGGCACCAGCGCGATCATGCCCATCACCGCAATCGAGGCGCCGACGATGCCGGTGGTCGCGGCCAACAGCACTGAAACGATGACCACGGTCAGCGCAAGCCCGCCGCGCAGATTGGCCAGCAGCAGGCGCATGGCGTCGAACATGCGCTCGGTGACGCCGGAGTCGTTCAAAAACCTCGCCATGAGCACGAACAGCGGGATCGCCACCAGCACGTAGTTGTCCATGGCGTTGCCGAAAATGTTGTTGATCAGCGTGCCCAGCACTCGCTCGCCGGGGCCGACGAAGGCGCCGATCACCGCCACCCCGCCGAGCACGAAGGCGAGCGGATGACCCATGAACAGCCCGACCAGCAGGCCACCGAACATCACCAGCGCCAATAGCTCAGGACTCAAGTTCATGGGAGCGTTCCTCACGCAGGGCGATAACGGCGCGCAGTACGATCGCGATCGCCTGCAGTAGAATCAGCGCGGCGGCGAGCACGATCACGCCCTTGATGGGGTAGACCGGCAGCGCCACCATGCCGTAAGTCGTTTCGCCCCGGCTGAAAGCGCGCTCGAAAAACAGCCAGCCGTATTTCAGCATCATCCAGATGAAGGGCACGAAGAAGATCAGATAGCCCAGCAGGGTCAGCACCGCTTGGCGCTTGTGTGACAAAAGGCGCTTGAGCACGTCGACTTCGACGTGGGCGTGATGCTTGAGCCCGTAAGCAGCCATCAGCATGAAGTGGGCGCCAAACAGCATCTTGGTGACATCGAAGGCCCAGTCGCTGGGCCGCCCGAGAAAAAAGCGCGAGGCAATATCGTAAAGCACGATCAGGGTCATCACGGCGATCAGTGGCGCGATCAGGCGCCCGAACAGCTCGTTGAAGGCGTCGATCGCCTTGGCAATGGCATTCATGGAAGCCCTCCGCAGTCAGCTGAAAGCCCCGGCCTGGCCGGGGCGGTAAACGCGCCTTACAGGCAGGCTTCGATCTCTTCCAGTGACGGCAGGTTGTCCATGGTGCGGCTCATGTTGAAGGGGTAGGAGACGTCGCGCCAGGTGGCGTAATCCTGCAGGTAGCTGACCATCGACTGGTAGACCTTGGCGTGGTCCGGGTTCTCGCAGGCGCCCTGAACGATCACGTCGTTGGTCACCTGCTGGATCTGCGCCAGATCCTCGTCGGAGAACTGGTTGATGGTCACGCCATCCTCGACGAACTTGCGGGTGGCTTCATTGGATTCGCGCTCGGACCAGGCCAGCGACCAGGCCATGGTGGCGTCGGCGGCGATGCGCAGCTTCTGCTGAGTATTCTCATCCAGCGCGTTCCAGGCGTCCATGTTGATCATCACGCCAAACACGCTGGCGGACTGGTGCCAGCCGGGCGTTGCCCAGTTGTCGGCCACTTCCGCGAAACCGGCCTTGTAGTCGACGCCGGGGGTGGAGAATTCGCCGGCGTCGATCACGCCACGCTCGATGGCCTGATACACCTCGCCGCCGGCCAGCGTCACCTGAGAGCCGCCCAGCTGCTCGAGCACGCGGCCCTGGTCACGCCCGGAAAGGCGCAGGCGCTTGCCTTCGAGATCGGCGATGCTCGCGATCGGCGTACGGCCCATGAAGCCGGACTCGTTGTTGGTGATGCCGTAGGGCAGGTACATCATGTTGAACTGGCCGTAGATCTCCTCATACATCTCGCGTCCGCCCCACTGCTGAATCCAGTTCAGGTAGTCCACGCCGTTGAACAGGCTCGTGGTGGTCGCAAGCGGCGAGAACGCCGGGTTGAGCCCCGCCCAGTAGCCGGGCCAGTCGCCGGCGGCCTCGATGCTGCCGGTTTCGGTGGCGTCGAACACTTCGGTGCCCGGCATCAGGGTACCGCCGGCGCGAAAGTTGATCTGAAGTTCCTCGCCGGCCAACTGATTGACCAGCTCCACCCAGTGACGGTCGATCTGAATCAGATCCAGGTTATCCGGCCAGGTGGACGTCATGGTCCACTGCTCTTGAGCCTGGGCAGTGGAGGCGAACAGCACGCCCGTGGCGAGGGCCGTGAGGGTAAAACGCGAGGCAAGTTTCATGATGTGTTCCCTGTTAGCGTGTGGTGTTGTTGATATTGGCAAACGGTCAGGAAAGCGAGCGCAGGTTTACGTATACGTAAATTTGGGTGCGCCACAGCGATAAGCTAGCATACTCGCCAGGCCCGCGCGCCATAGCCGATGGTGGTAGATCGCCCGCGCCATGGAAGTTGGTTAACGCCGCGTTTTTGATTATTAAATAGTGGGTGGTCGCGAGTTGATCCGACCTGTTGAAAAGTGAGCCGATGTCGCCAACCTCAGAATCGTTGAAAGATCGCTTGATGTACGTGGGCGAGCGGTCACTGGGCTCGCTTTGCAGAGAGCCGCTGTGAGCGGGGCGCTCGAGCGCCACGTTGGCGCGCTGGTAGCCCACTCGTATCGCCTGGAGCGGCGCCGCTGGCGCCAGCTGGTATGGCTCGAAGGCGAGCCCGCCGCGTGCCGACGGGCGGCGCTGGCGCTTTGGCACGCCCGCGCCTGGCGAGCGCCGCTCTGGGTCGCGGACCCTAAGGAGGCGCCAGTCGAAGCACTTTCGAACAAAAAGGCGCATCGCCGGCTGGGGGGCGAGCATCAGCTGGTTATCCTTGACGTAAGCGGAAGCCAAGGGCTGGACCCGGACATTCTGGGCGTGCTGGCGGGGACGCTGAGCGCCGGCGGGCTCTGCGTGCTGATCACGCCCACCAAATGGGGCCGCGCGCCGGACCCGGACTACGTCCGCCTGAGCGACTATCCCCACGCCTGGGCGTCGCTCACCGCGCGTTATCTCGCGCGTCTGGCCGGGATATTAAAAACCTCCCGCGACATCGTGCGCTGGCAGCCCGGCGCCGGACTCACGCTTGCCCGGCTCGGCGCGAGCGGTGCGCCCGGTCTTGTCTGCCCGGACACGGCGTGTCGCACCGGTGACCAGGCGCAGGTGGTCGACCAGCTCGTTCGTTTGAAGCGCCGCCGGCCGCTGGTGATCACCGCCGACCGCGGACGGGGCAAAAGCGCGGCGCTCGGCATCGCCTGCGCGCGGCTTTTGCACAGCGGCGTGAGCGAGATCGTCGTCACCGCGCCGTCGCGCGAGGCGATCCAGAGCCTGACGGAGCGGCTGGAGGCGCTCTGCCCGCAGGGCGCGTGGCAAACGCCGGATCACTTTGCGCTGCCAAGCGGCCAGGCACTTCGCTACCTGGCGCCCGCCGCGCTCGACGCGCAGGTGCAGGCGGGCGGTGAAGGCGGCGACGGCGCGTATCTTCTGGTCGACGAGGCGGCGGCGCTTCCCGCTGCGCTGCTCGCGCGCTGGCTCGACGCCTTTCCCCGCGTGGCGTTTGCCACCACCGTGCACGGCTACGAAGGCTCCGGGCGCGGCTTTGCGCTTCGCTTTCGCGACGTGCTCGACCGGCGCACGCCGCTCTGGCGCGCCGCCAAATTGCAAACGCCGGTGCGCTGGGCCGCGTTCGATCCGCTGGAGACGATCGTCAAGCGGCTGCTGCTGCTCGACGCGCCGCTGCCCGCCGCCGAGCCCGCGGCCGCGCTGGTTGCGCGCGCGCTTTCGCCGGCGGCGCTGGCCGCCGCGCCGGCGCTGCTGGAGAAGCTCTTCGGGCTTTTGGTGCAGTCGCACTACCGCACCGCGCCGTCCGATCTTCGCCAGCTGATGGACGGCCCCGGCGTCGGGTTTCGCGTGATCGGCGAAGAGGCGCCCCAGGCCGTGCTGGTCACGTTCGAGGAGGGCGGCTTCGACGCGACGCTTGCCGATGACGTGGCCCGAGGCGAGCGTCGCCCGCGCGGGCATCTGCTGGCCCAGTCGCTGGCCGCCCACACCGGCAGCCGCGCCGCGCTCGAAGCTCGCTGGCGCCGCGTGGCGCGGGTGGCCACCCACCCGGAGCGTCGCCGCGAGGGGCTCGGGTGCGCGCTGATCGAGGCGGATATGCGCGACGCCCGGGCGCAGGGCGTTGCGCTTTACGGCGCTACCTTCGGCGCTGAAGCCTCGCTTCTGCGCTTCTGGCGGGCGCTTGGATTTTTGCCGGTGCGCCTGGGCGTCACTCAGGAAACGTCTACCGGCGAGTACGCGGTGATGGTCGCCCGCGCGCTGAACGCTCAGGGCGAGGCGGTGCTGGCGTCACTCAGAGCGGGCTTCGAGGCGAGTCTTTCGAGCCTTCTGGCGTTTGAGCTGACCGCGCTGCCCGCCAACGTCGTCCCGCAGCTTTTGAGCGACGCCGCGCCGGCGCTCAACGCGCGCGAGCAGCAGGACGCGCAGGACGTCGCCTACGCGCACCGCGACCCGGCGCTCGCCAGGGCCTCGCTCCAGGCGCTGGCGCGCTGGGCGAGCGCGGACATCGAGCGCGCCGGCTGCGCTGATGAGGCGCTTCGTGCGAGTCTCGAAACGCTGACCGCCTGGGCGTTTCAGAACCGCGCGCCCGCGCGCGCGCCGCGCGAGGCGAACCAGCGGCTGCGCCAGGCGGTGCGGGCGCTGTGTGAGGCCACTCTTTCGCCGGGCGAGCCGCAGCGGTAGAGTAGGGCGGTTACGGATCAAAAAGAGCTCACATGAACGCACACCTGGACGCGCTGGAACCCACGCTGGTATGGCGCCACTTTCGTACGCTGTGTAACACGCCCAGGCCCTCCGGCCGGGAAGCCGCGCTGGTCGCGACGCTCGAAACCTGGGCCGAGGCGCTTGGCCTGGCCCACGACCGCGACGACTTCGGCAACCTGCGCATCAAAAAACCGGCAAGCCCCGGGTGTGAAAGCGCCCCCGGCGTGATCCTTCAGGGCCATCTGGACATGGTCGCCCAGGCCAATGCCGATACCCCCCACGATTTCGATAACGACCCGATCCGCACCTACGTCGACAGCGGCTGGCTGCACGCCGACGGCACGACTCTGGGCGCGGACAACGGCCTCGGCGTGGCGGCGATTCTGGCCGTGCTCGAGGATGACACTCTCACCCATGGCCCGCTGGAGGCGCTCTTTACCCTGGAGGAGGAGACCTCCATGGGCGGGGCGCTGAATCTTTCCGAGAACTGGCTGGACGGGTCGCTTCTGCTCAACCTGGACAGCGAAGAGCGCGGTGAGGCCTACATTGGCTGCGCGGGCGGCGCCGACGTCATGGTCGATGCGCGCCTGCCGGGCAAGGCGCTGGCCGAGCGTGAGACGGTGATCGAACTTGCGCTGACCGGGCTCAAGGGCGGCCACTCGGGGATCGATATCCACAAGCCGCTGGGCAACGCCAACCGCCTTCTGGTGCGGGCGCTGCGGGCCCTCGATATGCTCGACGCCCGCCTGATCGACTACAAGGGCGGCACGCTGCGAAACGCCATCCCTCGCGAGGCCTTTGCGACGCTGGCGCTGCCCATCGATGAGCTCGACACCGCGTTCGACAAGATCGCAAGGCTCGAAGAGGTGCTGAAAGCGGAGCTTGGCAGCGGTGACCCGAACGTGTCGCTCAAGGCGCGCCGTGTCGAGGCCGTGGTCGAGGCGGAGCCCTTGACTCACGATGCCAGCACCATGCTGATCTCGGCGCTTTACGCCGCCCCCTGTGGCGTCGAGCGCATGAGCGCCGACGTCGAGGGCGTGGTCGAAACCTCGAACAACCTGGGCGTTTTGAACCTCGAGCAGGGCCGGCTGCACCTGTGCGCTTTGGTGCGCTCGCTGCACGACAGCGCCGCCGAGGCGCTGGCCGACCGGTTCAGCGCGCTGTTCGGTTTGATGGGCGCGCGGGTCAAGGTGGAAAACGGCTACCCGGGCTGGGCGCCGAATCCGCAAAGCGCTTTGCTTGCGATCTTCAAGGCGCGCCATCAGGCGGTGCTGGGTTCTGAGCCCGCGGTGAAGGTGATCCACGCCGGGCTCGAGTGCGGCATTCTCGGCGCCAAGTATCCCGACCTTGACATGATCTCCTTCGGCCCGCTGATTCGTGGCGCCCACTCGCCGGACGAGCGGGTCGAGCTTGCCTCCGTGACGGAGTTCTGGACGATGCTGCGCGCGCTGATCGAGGCGCTGGCAGAAAAACGCTAGACGCGTACGATGTAAAAGTACGAAGCAAAACGGCGCCCCAGGGCGCCGTTTTTCGTTCCAGCCGCCGAAAAAGCGGCGACGTGTGTACTTGTCGAGCGGTGTTATTTGCTCAGATAGGCGTTGAGCATCCACACGGTCTTTTCCTGCTCACGGATGTAGTCGCCGGCCTGAGAGGCGGTGCCTTCGTCGTCGGCGTCGGAGGCCAGCGCCAGCACTTCGCGCTGCAGCGCGATCAGCGTCTGGTAGCCGTCGAGCACGCCTTTTACGCAGGTCTGGCCGTCGAACACGTCCTTGTCTTCCTGAATGCGCGAGAGCTTGGCGTAGTCGCTATAGGCATGCACCGGCTTGTGGCCCAGGGTCAGGATGCGCTCGGCGACCTCGTCGACCTTGGTCAAAAGGTCGGTGTAGAACTCCTCGAACTTCTCGTGCAGCTGGAAGAAGTCGTTGCCTTTCACGTTCCAGTGATAGCCGCGCACGTTCATGTAAAAGATCTGGTAGTTGGCCAGCAGGTGGTTCAGCTTCTCGGCGAGCTGGCTGGCGCTGTCTTCGTGTAGACCAATGCTGTTGAACTCGGACATCACTACGTCTCCATGTAAGCCGTTAAACGGGTGTCGATTCGTTCAAAAAGGTTAGCGCACGCTCGATACGCGATAAAACGAGTTTTGCGTATCGCCTTCATAGCGTAGCGGTATCGCGCGCCTATGCCTTGGATGTGCAGGCGAACGCGCGGGTTTTCAACCGCCGCTTGCGGTAGGGCGGTTTTGGAAGAGCCGCACCACGCCTTCACAGCGCGCGCTCAACAGCTCGGCGGTGCGCGGTAGCGCCTCCTCGAGGCTCATCGGGCCGTCGGCCAGGGCGAAGGCGGCGGTGACGCCTTCATCAAAACACGCCTGCCAGCCGTCGCCCAGACTTCCCGCCAGCACCACCACCGGTTTGCCCAAGCGCTTCGCCGCCCGCGCCACGCCGATCGGCGTTTTGCCAGCCAGACTCTGGCCGTCCAGGCGGCCTTCGCCGGTGATGACCAGGTCTGCCTGCTCGATCAGCGCGGGCAGATTCGCCTGGCGCATGATGATCTCGATGCCGGGCTTGAGCGTCGCGCCGAGAAAACTCGCCGCGGCAAAGCCCATGCCACCGGCCGCCCCGGCGCCGGCGAGCTCGCGAAGATCGTCACCCAGTGCCTGGGCACTGACGTCGGCAAAGCGCGCAAGGGCTGCGTCGAGCGCGGCGACATCGTCCGGGGTGGCGCCTTTTTGCGGGCCGAACACGGCGCTGGCGCCGCGCTCACCCAATAGCGGGTTGTCCACGTCCACCGCCGCTTCCACGGTAAGCCCCGCCAGGCGCGGGTCGAGCCCGGAAAGATCCAGCGTTTCGAGCTCGAAAAGCGCCGCCCCACCCGGGGCCAGCGCGTTGTCTTCGCGGTCTTTAAGCGTGGCGCCGAGGGCCTGGAGCATGCCGGCGCCGGCGTCGTTGGTGGCGCTACCGCCGAGCAGCAGCAGCGCCTTCTCGGCGCCGGCGTCGAGTGCGGCCCGAAACAGCTCGCCGACGCCGAAGGTGCTGGTGTGCAGGGCGCTGCGCTCGGCACGCGACAGGTGCTGCAGGCCGCTCGCTTCTGCCAGCTCGATAAATGCGGTACGCTCGCGGGCAAGCCAGCCCCAGCGTGCCAGCCGGGCCCGGCCGAGGGCGTCCTGAACCGTGCACTCGCGCCGCTCGGCGCCGGTGGCGCTGATCAGCGCCTCGAGACTTCCCTCGCCGCCGTCGGCCAGCGGGCAGGGGTGCACGGCCGCCGTCGGACACGCCCGCTTGACGCCTTCGGCCATGGCGTGAGCGGCGGCGTCGGCGCCGAGGGCATCCTTGAAGCTATCCGGGCAAAGCACGACGTTCATTAACGCGATCTCCATAAAACCTTATAGTGAATTTATTGTCTGGAAATGATTACTTGGAAATGGGGTTTGGAACCATCGCTCTGGCAGTGAGCTTAGCGCGGCGCGGCGGTGCGCACCAGGCTTGGCGGGCCTTTGATAAAAACCGGCGCGAACGCCGAGGGAGCACCCATGAAGCCACGACAGATTAAGTCACGACCAATGATGCTGGTGTTGCTGCTGGCGCTGGCGGGCTGTCAGACGACGCCGGACCGGCTGCCCCGCGCCGAGCCTGCCCCGGCGCCTTCATGCTACTTTCCAACCCAGGGCGTGGCGGGTGAGGAGGTTTTGCGCCAGAGCGTGGCGCTGCTCGAGCAGTGGGAGTTCGAGCTCGACAACACCGATACCGCGCTTGGCTTGATCAGTGCGAGCAGGGAGCGCGAGCTGATCGGCTATTACGACCCCTATGACGGCGACTACGGCTCCGGCGTGCGCGTGTTTGGCGGCCTGGGCCTGGGCCTTGGCCATCGCTCATCGATAGGGCTGGGGCTTGGCTTTGGCGGCGGCATTGGCCAGCGCCCGGTGGAGAGCGAGCGGGTGAGCGTACTGGTGCATAACGATCACGTGCGCGTCTCCCGCGATATCCGCCGCTTCGATCACCTGCGCGACCTGCGCGAGTCGCGCAGTGCCAGCGACGACGATTTCTGCCGGCGCTTTCAGTCGGCGCTGCCCGCCTTCGACACCGGGAGCCGCTTATGAGGCGTTCATCCAGCATCAAGGCTGCGGCGCTGGTGCTCGCTACCGCGCTACTCGCCGGCTGCGCCACCCCCCAGCCGGCAAACCCGCGCGAGCTTCGCTTCAACGCCACGCCAGAGCGCACCTTTCGCGAGGCGGTGGATTTGATGGTGGCTCAGGGCTACGTGATTCGCCACGCGGACCTGGCGCTTGGCCGCGCCGAGGCCTCGCTTGCCCGCTGGCCGGAGTATCGCCTGCTGCTGCGCGTCGAGCCTTCTGGTGCGCCCCGAGGCGCTGCCGGGCAGGGCACTTCGGATCAGACCGCATCGAGCCAGGCCGCATCGAGTCAGGTGAGCGTCTCGGCGCTGCGCGGCGCCACGCCGCTGGCGCCGTACCTGCTCGACCCCTGGCTCGTCGAGCTGCAGCAGCGGCTGGGAGAGGCACCTTGAACCGTTCTGCGTTAACACGCGCCTTGCTTGCGGCCGGCTCACTTTTGTTGGCCAGCGGCGCGCAGGCCCACCCCCACGGCTGGATCGATCTCAGTGTGACGGTCGTGACCGATGAGCAGGGCCGCGTCACCGCCTTCGACCAGATCTGGCGGATGGACCCGTTCTACAGCCTGATCGTGTTCGACGAGCTGCGAAACGTGGCGGACGCCACCTTCGAGGAGGGACTCGACCAGCTCGGCCAGGACATTCGCGACAACCTCTCGGCGCAGCACTACTTCACACGAGCCTGGCTCGACGGCGAGCCGCTGGCGCTGGGCGAGGTGAGCGAGTACACCACCTATGAACGTGATAGCCGCCTGGTGTACATGTTCTCGCTGCCGCTGGCCGAACCCGTGGCCCTCGACGGTGCGCGGCTCGAGTACCAGATCTATGACCCGACCTACTACATCGAAGTGGTCCACGAGGAGCAGGATGGCGCCCCAGCCGAAAGCGCGCTGACGCTTGCTGGCGATGAGACGTCCTGCGCGCTCGGCGTCACCCAGGCCAACCCGGACCCGGAGCTTGTGCTGCAGGCCGCGCTGCTGGACAAGGGCGATCAGGGTGAGCCGGAGCTCGGTCGCTACTTTGCCGAAACCGGCCATATCGACTGCAGTGAATCCTGATCATGCTCCCTACCGCCCGAAACACGTTTACCAATAAGCATCGAACTTCCAACGCGTCGCCCTCGAGCGCGCGCTTTAAAACCGGGCTCACGCTTGCGTTGGTGATCGGCCTGATTGGGCTTGCCATCTGGGCGGCCACGCTCTGGTTCCAGGGTGCGAGCCTGCAGATTCTCGCCTGGCAGCGCGAGCTTCATCGGGCGCTGACGCTCTCGATCACCGAGCTTGCGCGCACGCCGTCGAACTCGGCGTGGCTAACGCTTTTGGGCGTAAGCTTTGGCTACGGCGTATTCCACGCCGCGGGCCCGGGTCACGGCAAGGCGGTGCTGGCGACCTATCTCGCCTCCCACGGCGGCGCGACCCGCCGTGCGCTGGGGCTCTCGTTTGCCGCTTCGCTCCTGCAAGGGGTGACCGCTATCGTCATGGTTGGCGTGCTGGTGTTCGGGCTGGGCTTTTTGACCCGCCAGGCGATGGGGCAGGTGGTGTGGGTCGAGCAGGGCAGTTTTTTGCTGGTCGCGCTGTTGGGCGTCTGGCTCTGCGTGCGCGCGGCGCGAAAGCTGCGCCATGCCTATCGCTCCAGGGCGCCGGCGGTGTTGACGCCGGTGTCGCAAGGCCCGGGGCTGCTCTCGGCGCCCAGCCACGGCCATTTCCATCCGCATCATCACCACGAGCACGGCGACCATCATGAACACGGCGCCCACTGCTGCGGCGGCGCGCACCATGTCGAACCGGACCAGGCGCTTGATTGGCGCACCGCGCTGATGACCGTTGGCGCGATTGGCCTGCGCCCCTGTTCCGGGGCGGTGCTGTTACTCGGGGCGGCGGGGCTTTTAGGCCAGTTTTGGGTTGGCGTCAGCGCAGTGGTCGCGATGTCGCTGGGCACCGGTATTACGGTATCGGCGCTGGCGCTGGCCAGCGTGTTCGCTCGGGGCTGGGCGACCCGGCGGCTGGCGCGTCAATCGCAAAGCCGCGCGGTCGAAAAGATCGCTGCCTGGGCGGCGCTGGCCGGAGGTGTTGTGATCGTGGCGTTGGGCGTGTCGCTGTCGGTCGCGGGCTTCGATCAGCCGGCGAGCTCGCCACTGTTCAGCGAGCCGCCGGCGCGCTCGAGCAGCGCCCCCTTTGGCCCCGGCGCCTGATTCGCTAAACGTCGAGCTTATCCATGTGGGCCAGAATCCGCTCGCGGCGCTCGCGTTGAAGCGTCGGGCTATAGGGCACCGCCTCGCCCTTGCCCCATACCGGCGCCGGCCAGGCGTCATCGCGCGTAAAGCGCACCACCAGATGCACATGAAGCTGGCTGACGACGTTGCCCAGTGCTGCCACGTTGAGCTTGTCGCCTTGAAAGGCCAGCTGAAGCGCCTGGCCAAGCGCGGTGGTCTCCCGGTGAAGCTGCATTTGGTCGTCGTTTGAAAGCTCGAATATCTCGCGCACGCCTGGCCGGCGCGGCACCAGAATCACCCAGGGGAAGCGCGCGTCGTTCATCAACAGCGCACGGCAAAGCGGCAGGTCGGCAAGCGACAGGGTATCGGCGGCCAGGCGGCTATCCAGCTCGAAAGTGCTCATGGGGTGGGCTCCGGGATAAAACGTTGACAGTTCAAGGGCGCTGTCATAAAAATCGATGCACGTGGCGGCGTTAAACGGGCAGAATCGTTAAAACGCTGTTACGCTGACTATACGCCTGCGTGATAGTGACACGCGAAGGCTTTCCGACCCCGTGAATGTTAAGGAGAACATGATGAAAAAACTACTCGCCGTAAGCTTCATTATGCTGATCAGCGCTTCAGCGTTGGCCGGTTGCAACACCATTTCCGGCGCAGGCAAGGACGTGCAGGCGGGCGGCCAGGCCGTGCAGGACGCCGCCGAGTAAGCTCGGTCGGGTGCTCCAGGAAGCAGGCGGGAGGTTTTTCCGCCTGCTTCTTTCGTTTGGGGCCGTCGCTTTTACACGTTGGCGGCTTTTTCATCGCGCATTCACAAGGAAACGTGACATGCCCAATCTTGATCGCTTTCTTAGAACCTGCCTCACGACCACCGGCGCGCTGACCCTCGGTGTGCTCCTGAGCGCCTGTGCGGCTCAGACCGGCGTCGCCCAGGCGCCGAGCAGCCCGGACGTCAGTGCCCCGCCGCCGCCCCGGGTCGCCGACACCGCGCCGCGCGCTACCTCGCAGGGCGCCTGCAATATCGCTTCGCTCGAGGCCGTTGGCGAGCCGCTGACCGAGGCGCGCTCGCGCGAGCTCATGAGCCAGAGCGGCGCGCGCGATGTGCGCGTGTTGCCACCCAATAGCGTGGCGACCATGGACTACCGCGAAGACCGGCTCAACATCGAGCTCGACGAGGCCGGGCGCATCACCGCGCTGCGCTGCGGCTAACGCAGAATCAGCACCACGCAGGCGGCGGTCAAAAGCCCCATCGTCACGTTGAACGCCCGCCAGGCCGCCGCGGTCTTGATGAAGCGCCCGATCGCCACGCCAAACACCGCCCACACCAGCAAACACGGCAGGGCGGTGAGTTCGGCCATCCCCACCAGCAGCACCGCGTTGAGCAGCATCGGGCCGTTTTCCGGCAGAAACCCGGCGATCAGCGCAAGCCCCAGCACCCAGGCCTTGGGATTGGCGAGCTGGAAAAGCGCCGCTTGGCCGAAGGTCAGCGGCTTGCCCCTGGCGCGAGTATCGCTCAGGTTCGGCGGTGGCGCCGTGGCGATCCTGTAGGCGAGATAGAGCAGATAAGCGCTGCCCGCCCAGCGCAGGCTCCATTGCAACACCGGGAAACGCTCGAACAGCGTGCCAAGGCCCAGCGCAATGGCGAGATAAAGACAGAAGCAGCCGCCGACGATGCCGCCCATGTGGGGCAGCGTTCGGCGCACGCCGAAGTTCGCCCCGGAGGCGGTCAGCATCAGGTTGTTCGGCCCCGGCGTCAGCGTCATCGACATCATGAAAAGCGCCACCGGCCCCAGTAGTAACAGCCACTCACTGCCCATGACGTGACCTATTCATAGCGGTCTCTCCAGCGCTGCCGGCGCACCTGCTCCTTGAGCATTTCCAGAATGTCGTAGAGCACCTGCTCGGTGACGTGAGCGCTGGTGTCGTCCACGGTCAGCCAGCTGTCGAAGCCGCTGTCCGCGGTGCGCTCGATCATTTGGCGAAACTCCGGTGAGTGGATACCCAGCGCCAACTCGTCCACCAGCCGCTGGGCGACGCCGCTCAGGGAGGCCTGCATGGCGCTGGAAGCGGTTTCGCCCATGGGCAGGCGATTGAGCCGCTGGATCTCCGGGGTCTCAAGCAGCGTGCGCGTGATCAAAGCGTCGATGGAGGTCATGATCTCCTGGCGATTTTGCTGGTACGCCTTGCCCACGGTGGACTCCAGCCGCTGGGAGATCTCCTTGATCAGCTCGCTCTTGCGCGGCATGATCACCCGGTCGACGAGGCGCTCGGTCAGCGAGTCGGCGGCCAGAATCTGCTGCTGCACGTTGCCCATCAAACGTAGCGCGATACGATCAGAGAGCTCCTCGAGCAGGATGTCGTAATACTTCATGACAAAGCGAAAGCTCGACCAGTTGCGCACGTCGATCAGCCCTAACCGGTGGAGCCGGTGGACCAGCGACAGCACTCTGAGCGCGCGCAGCCAGCGAAAGCCCGCCAGCGGAATGCAGCCCAGTACGTCGTACCAGTGGATGAACGGGTAGAAGAACCAGCGGTGATAGCGGCGCTCGATGATCGCTGCCGTCCACCCCAGCAGCACGTCGATGACGAAAATCGTGACGAACACCAGGTCGATGGCGAAAAATCGGCTGTGAATTTTGGCGTCGTAGAAGCCGTGAAAGCCTGGCGAGGCGCGCTGTACCAGCTGCTCGAACCAGCCGAGCAGAAACAGCGAATCGAACAGCAACAGCGCCAGGTTCGCGATCACCGCGGCCAGAATGAAAAAGTCCCAGCCGATGTGCGCGTACTCCACGGCGCGGGGTAGTTTGGGGTGGCGCTCTCTGGCCAGCATGGTGACTCCTTTCGGTGTGGGCGAAGCGGCGGCGGGCTAGTCGTCTCTGAGGTGCTGCTGGGCGCGCTTCTCTTCCTGCTCGGCCTGCTTTCGATGCTTCTTGCGTAGCGCCGCTTTTTCAAAGCGCAGCTTCTGAAGCGGCGTATTCAGTGACAGCGGCGCCACCTGGGCGGGCTGGCCCTCCCGGTCGACCGCGACCATGGTCAGATAGCAGCTGTTGGTATGGCGAATCAGCTTTTCGCGGATGTCTTCGGCCACCACCTTGATGCCGATCTCCATCGAGGAGCGGCCCACGTGGTTGACGCTGGCCAGAAACGTTACCAGCTCGCCGACCATGATCGGCTGTTTGAACAGTACCTGGTCCACGGAAAGGGTGACCACGTAGTGGCCGGAGTAGCGGCTGGCGCAGGCGTAGGCCACCTCGTCGAGCTTTTTGAGAATCGCGCCGCCGTGCACCTTGCCACTGAAGTTGGCCATGTCCGGCGTCATCAATACCGTCATGGAGAGTTCGCGCTGGCCCGGCAGGGCGCTGTCAGCGCTAAAAGTGTCCGTCATAAGCTGCTCTTGAAAGCCTGAAAGGGCGCCCGCCCTGCGCGGGCCGCCCGTGAAGTGAAACCGCCGGCGCTCAAAACCACACAAGCCCCACGGAAATGATCACGCCGGTTAAAAATAGCTGAACCAGGCAAAAGCCCATAATGTCCTTGGCCTTGAGCCCCGCGATGGCGAGCACCGGCAGCGCCCAGAACGGCTGGAGCAGGTTCGTCCAGGCATCGCCCCAGGCGACCGCCATGGCGATACGCGCTACGTCCGCGCCCAGCGCCTCGGCGGCAGGCAGCATGACCGGCGCCTGCACCGCCCACTGACCGCCTCCGGACGGCACGAAGATGTTGACGATGCCGGCGCTGATGAACGACCAGAACGGCAGCGACGTGGCGCTGGCAAACGAGACCAGCCACTGCGACATGCTCTCGGCCAGCCCCGACTGCACCATGATCGCCATGATGCCGGCGTAGAAGGGGAACTGAATCACGATGCCCGCGCCGCCCTTGATCGCCTCGTTCAGGCTGTTCAACAGGTTGCGCGGCGTGCGGTGCAGCACGATCGCGGCAAACAGAAACAGAAAGTTGACCACGTTCAGGTTGAGCCCGCCGCCGCGCAGGAAAAAGTGGTCGAGCAAAAACAAAAGCCCTGGCACGCCCACCAGCAGCGCCAGGCCCATGCTGTTTTCGAGCTTCTCTGCCGGGCGGGTGGCACGCTCGACCGTCTCTGGTTCGTCATCGAGAAGCGCGCGATCCACGTAGACGCTCTCCTCGTCCGGCGGCAGCATCAAACGGTTGATCAGCGGGATGGCCACGAACAGGCAGACGACGATGGCGAGGTTGAAGAATGCAAAGATCGTCGAGCCGGTGCCGATCACGCCGATCTGATCGGCGGAGAAGTGGCCGTCGGTGGCGATGGTCAGCGGAATCGAGCCCGCCAACCCCCCGTGCCAGACCACGAACCCGGAGTAGGCGCTCGCCACCAGCAGGCGGTAATCGACGCGCACCAGTCGCGCCAGCTCCTTGGCGAACAGCGCCCCGACGACGAGACCAAAGCCCCAGTTGATCCAGCTCGCGGCCAGCGACACCAGAGTGACGAGAATGATCGCGCCACCGGCGCTTTTGGCGGTGCCCGCAAGCCTTGCCAGCAGGCGCTTGACCGGCGGCGAGCTTGCCAGCATGAAGCCGGTGACCAGTACCAGCAGCATCTGCATGGAGAAGGTCAAAAGCCCCCAGAAGCCGTCGCCCCACATGCGCAGCACTGCAAGCGGCGTTTGGCGCTCCACGGCGATGGCCGCCACGGAGGCAATCAGCGTCAGCAGCAGGACGAAAATATAGGGGTCGGGGAGATAGCGCTCGACCAGCTTGACCGCAGGCCTGGCAATAAACCTTAGCATAAGAGGCTCGCTTTATTCGTTATTGGGAGTGCCCGCTCAATATACGAGCCTGGGGTGCCTTTTTCATCCCCGCCGATGGGTTAACCGCGGATGGGTAACCGCCAGCGATCAATACTCCGCCTGGGCGGCGCACCAGCGGCTTCGCCGGTAGCGGGCGTAGTAGCCGGCGAGCACCGCGGAGCGGGTGAGCATGAACAGCGTAAAGGCGAGCCACAGCCCGTGATTGCCAAACCCCTGGAAGAGCCACCAGGCGGGCAGATAAACGCAAAGTCCGGCGAAAATGCTGTTGCGCATTTCGCGCACCGCGGTGGTGCCGATGAATACGCCGTCGAGCAGATAGCTCCACACCGCGATCAGGGGCATGGCGACCATCCAGGGCAGGTACTCGGCGGCGGTCGTGCGCACCTCTAAAAGACCGGTCAACAGCGCGATCAGGGCGTTACCGAACAGCGCGAAACCAAGCGCGGTAGCCAGCGCCGTGTAAAACGAAAAGCGCGCGGCGGCCTTGACCGTGGCCGCAAAGCCCGCCCAGTCGCGTCGGCCAAACGTCCGGCCGGTCAGCGATTCGGCCGCGTGGGCAAAGCCGTCCAGCGCGTAGCTGGTCAGCATGATGAACTGCAAAAGCACCGCATTGGCGGCAAGCATCGTATCGCCCTGGCGCGCGCCCTGGGCGGTGAAAAACGCGGTGGCGAACAAAAGCCCCAGGGTGCGCACGAACAGGTGCGCGTTGACGCTGAAAAGCGCCCGGTAGGCGCGAAGCCGCCAGAGCCTTGAGCGCTCGAAGACGCCGTCCAGAAGCCGCAGCTGGCGAACCACCAGCCACGCGCCGAAGGCCAGCGCGCTGTAGTCGGCAATGACGCTTGCCAGCGCCACGCCGTTGCTGGTCATGCCAAGACCCACCACGAAGACGAGATCGAGCGCGATATTGACGGCGTTGGTCAAAAGCAGCAGGTAGAGCGTAACGCGAGCGTTTTGCTGGCCCAGAAACCAGCCCAGAATCGTATAGTTGGCCAGCACCGCCGGCGCAGACCAAAGCCGAATCTCGGCGTACTCGCGGGCAAGCGCCTGAGCCTCTTTGCTTCCATCGAGCAGCCACAGCCCAAGGTCGATCAGCGGCGAGCTCGCAAGCACCAGCGCCGCGCCGATCGAAACCGCCAGTAAAAGCGACTGCCCCAAAAGATGTTTGATGTCATTGGGTGCCTCGCGGCCCATGGCCTGGGCGACCAGGCCGGTGGTGCCCATGCGCAGAAAGCCAAAGCCCCAGTAAAGAAAACCGAACAGCGTTGCGCCCAGAGTGACCGCGGCCAGATAGCGCGAATCCGGCAGGTGGCCGACCACGGCAGTGTCCACCAGCCCCAGAAGCGGGACGGTGACGTTGGAGAGAATGATGGGCCAGGCGAGCGCCCAGATGCGCACGGGCGGGTCAGGCGGCAGTGATGAGGTGATACTTTTTCAACAGCTGCTCTTTGGTTTCCGGGCGGTTCGGGTCGAGCGGGATGCAGTCCACCGGGCAGACCTGTTGGCACTGAGGCTCGTCGAAGTGGCCTACGCACTCGGTGCAAAGACCCGGGTCGATCACGTAGATTTCTTCACCCGGCGAGATCGCATCGTTAGGGCATTCCGGCTCGCAGACGTCGCAGTTGATGCATTCGTCGGTAATCATCAGGGACATGGCTATTACCTCGTGAATGACGGATTCGCCCGCCGCAGCGGTGCCGCGTGGGTGATGGGGCTCAAGGGGCGTTGAAGCGCTCGGCCAACGCCTCGGCGACCTTGGGGGGCACCAGCGCGGACACATCGCCGCCAAGGCGCGCGATTTCGCGAACGATCGTCGACGAAATATAGGAGTTCTCGACCGCCGGCGTCAAAAACACGCTCTCGAGCGTCGGATTCTGCGCCCGGTTCATGTTAGCAAGCTGCAGCTCGTACTCAAAGTCGGAGGCGGCGCGAATGCCGCGCAGCATGATGCGCGCATCGAGATCCGCCATCAGGGTGGTCAAAAGCGACGAGAACCCGACCGCCGACACGTTGGGAAGCGCATGGCACGTCGATTCCACCAGCGCGATGCGCTGATCCAGCGATAGCGCCGGCTTCTTGTTAGGGCTTTCGGCCACGGCGATCACCACGCGATCGAACATCTTCGCGGCGCGCGCGATCAGATCGAAATGACCGTTGGTGATCGGGTCGAACGTGCCGGGGTAGACCGCCACTCGGGGTTGCTCGGCGCTCATGATGCGCTCTCCTCGTCGTCGAGCCGACCAAAGGGGTTATCCACCGTCAACGACACCGGCTGGGCGTAGCCTGGAATATGGATGCGGTCCATGTCGATGCCAAGCTCCGGGCCTTCGAGCACGGCTTCGCCGAACTGGTAGCGCGGCGCGTAGTGGCCGCGGTCGGCCTGGGCCAGGTACGCTTTCGAGCGGGCGCGGACGTCTTCGCGGCGCGCTCGCCACGCCTGCATGGCCTGGTCGCCGTGGCGCTTTTCGAGCAGCCGCTCGGTGACGCTGGGCGAGAGCACCACGCCGGTGGCGTTGTTGCCGCCAAAGCCCTTGGCGTTGATGAAGCTGGCGTCTGCCTTAAAGGCGAGCGGCGTCTGGAAAAAGCGCAGCCGCTCGGCGTGGACGTCGCTTGCCACCGCGTCCAGCGTGGGAATACCGGGCAGCAGGTCGTGCTGGAAGCTGCCCAGGGCACTGGTCAGCTGATCACCCGCCGCCGAGCCCTGGGAGTGGCCGATGAACGCCTTGATCGCCACCACCGGCCAGGCATCGATGCCGTTGGCGCGGGCGATTTCGTGCAGCACGTGGGACTCGGTGGTGCGGTTTTTCGGCGTGCTGGTGCCGTGGGCATGCACGAACGTGCGCTGCTTGAGCGCCGTGTCGCCGAGCATGTCGCGCACCAGCGCCGCCGCCTTGCCAAGCGTAATGTAGTTGCCGATGCCGGGGGCGGAGATCGAGCGTTTGAAGCCGTCGGCGTTGACGAACACATCCGGCACCGCGCCGAGGATATCCGCGCCAGTCTCGAGCGCCAGCGTATCGTCCATCAGCATCACGAACTGGCTCGCCTCGGCCATGGTGAAGCCGCAGTTCTGGGCGAAAGGCCGGCAGGCGCGCTGGTAATCCGCGTCGGTCAGAAGCTCGAGGGCGTCAAGCGCCTTGAGACTGGCGTCGTCGGCCAGCGCCCCCATGGCGCGAAAGCCTTCGATGATCTCCGGGGTGATCGGCGCATCCGCGGTGCCCACCATCACCACTCGGGCGCGGCCTTCGCGAATGTCCTGAAGCCCCAGGCGCAGATTGTATAAAAAGCTTGCGCAGGCGCCGAGTGCGGCTCCGGTGCTGCCGACGCTTCCCAGCACGTAGGCGTTGAGAAAGTCCGCTGGCATCTGCGCGTAGCCCAGCGGCATCTGCTTGGAGGTGGCGCGGTTGCCGCTCACCAGGCTTTTCATCAGCCCGCCCCAGCCGGCCTCGTCGAGCTGGCCAATGGAGTTGCCGGCGTAAACGGCGATCTTGTCCGGGTCCAGGCGCTCGCGCAGCCGCTCCCACTCAAGGCCGCTGGCGCCCAGGCAGTCGCTGGCGGCGAAAATGGCCATCGACAGCCCCCGTGGGTGGTGCACGCTGCGATAAAGGCTTGCCGGGTCGAAACCGGTAGGCAACTGCGCGGCGGCCACGACCTTGGGCGTCTGGGCATCCGGCAGCAGCGCATTGAACACCCCGGCGGGCACGCTGACCTTCACGTGGCGGGCGTCCTCGGTGTCGCTCACTTCCCAGTTGGCCGGCAGCTGCTCCGGCAGCTGGCGCCGGCGCAGCGTGAAGTGCAGCGGGGTGTCGAGGGCCATCTCTGCCTGGCGGCTGGCGGGCATACCGGGGGCGAGAAAGTGCGGATCTTCGTTGCGCCGGATCAGCGTGTGGTTCAAGACGCGCTCGAAAATCGCCTCGGCGGGCGCCTCGATCGGTTCGCCCTGGTCATTTTGCCAGCCCTGCTCGGTATGGATCGCCAAGCGCATTAGCGCCGCCAGGCTCTCCAGCGTATGGCGCTTTTGATCAGTAGGTAGCGCATCAAGCACGGTGCGGCGAAAGGCCTGATGGCCCGAGGTTCTGCCAGCAGGATTGATGCCGCCCATGCCGACAATTACCGGTAAGTGTGACAAGCCGGATTCCTCGTGGTGCGATAGTTGGGTAACGTACGCCTCGGCGGGGCGCTTGAAAGACCCTGGCCGAGTGTCCTGACATTCATGGACACGATCATAGCACCAGGGGTGCAATGGCGTCATGCCGCGCGCGCCGGAGACTGATAGAATCGTGGTTTTTCCCTCAGAGGGTGGCATGCAGCACGCGTCTCGAGTCGTTACTTCCAATCAGCCCGGCCCCCACCAGGATCTGGCCCGGCGCGTTCAGCGCGCGCTGGCGCATCCGCTCAAAAAGCCCGTGGCCGACCACAGCCGCCAGGCGTTCGAGCAGGCCAGCCTCTGGCGTGAACAGACGAGCGCGCCGCTGATTCTCGATGCCGGCTGCGGGGTGGGCCTTTCGACAAGGCGGCTGGCCGAGCGGTTCCCGGACCACGCGGTGATCGGGGTGGATCGAAGCGAAAGCCGGCTGGGCCGCGAACACGGCGCGCCGCCGGACAACGCGCTGCTGGTGCGCGCCGATCTCATCGATTTCTGGCGGCTGGCGCTGGCGGCAGGCTGGGCCCCCGAGCGCCACTATCTGCTGTACCCCAACCCGTACCCCAAGGCCGCGCACCTGAAGATGCGCTGGCACGGCCACCCGGTGTTTCCCGCCGTGCTGGCGCTGGGTGGGCAACTCGAGGTGCGCTCGAACTGGCAAATCTACATTGAGGAGTTCGCCCAGGCGGTGGCGCTTGCCACCCGTCAGCAGGCAGCGGTCGAGTCGCTCACGCCGGGCCCCGATTATCTGACGCCTTTCGAGGCGAAGTACGCCCAGAGCGGCCAGCCGCTTTGGCGCCTGACCTGTACGCTTCAAAGCCACACCGTGGGCGCTCAAGGGCTCTCGAATTTGTGATTCAGGCGTGACGCGAAACCTGTTTCCAACATGAACATGCATTCAAGGACGGTAAGAGTGAGTCGTTTATCAACGTTTGTTCGGCCGGCGCGGCTGGCAGGGGCGGCCCTGGCCGCGTTAGTGTTCAGCCAGCCGCTGTGGGCGGATTTCACTCGCCTTGGCCAGCTCGAAAGCAAGGGCTTTTCGATCAGCGCCGAGGCGCGGCTTTTAGGCCCGGATACCCCCCAGGTGCTGGGGCGCATCAACCCGGAGCGCCAGCTGTCGCCCGCTTCGGTCACCAAGGCCTACATGAGCGCGGCGCTTTTGAGCCGCTTCGGGCCTCAGCACCGCTTTACCACGTCGCTGGTCAGCAGCGCGCCGGTCGAAGCCGGCGTACTGCGCGGCGATCTGGTGTTCGAAGGCGGCGGCGACCCGGGACTGACCACCGAGGATCTGTGGCGGCTGGTGCAGCGCCTTCAACTGGCCGGGGTCGAGCAGGTCGACGGGGCGCTGGTGGTCAGCCAGTGGCGCTTTGGCCCGGTCGAGTGCGTCACGACCGACCGCTGCAACGCCCAGACCCGCGTGACCAACGCCTACAGCGCGCCGCTCACCTCCGCCGGCGTCAACTTCGGCGCCTGGTGCGTGAACGTGGCGCCGGCGCCTGTCGCCAATGCGCCGGCGCAAGCGTCGCTGTGCGATAGCCCTCAGCCCTTGATCACGATCGACAACCAGGTACGCACCGTGCCTGCCAACAGCGGCACCGAGCTAAGCGCCGTGCGCATTACCGATGAGCGCGGCGACGTGATGCGCGTGACCGGTCAGATTTCGACCAACGCCGCCGCTCGGGACGTGTACCGCGGCGTTGGTGACCCGGCGGAGCAGACCGCCCAAACGCTTTTGAGCATGCTGGGCCAGGCGGGTATCCGCGTGCGCGACCCCTGGCGGGTCACCTCGGCGCGGCCGAGCGGGGCGAGCCGGCTGGCGGCGGTGGACAGTAAGCCCTTGCAGGAGCTTTTGCTGCGCACCATGAACTACTCCAACAACTACATGGCCGACGTGCTGGCGCTCGATCTGGTCGAGACGCCCCAAGCCCAGCTCTACCAGGCCGGCCAGGCGCTGGAGGCCTTCGCCCATTCGATTCCCGGCCACGGCCCGGTCACGCTTGAAAGCGGCAGTGGCCTGACCACGGGCAATCGCACCTCGGCCCAGGGCGTCACCGCGATGCTCGAGGCGATGTTCAATCAAAGTGCGCTGTTTCCAAGCTTCGTGGCGGCGTTTCAGTCGCCGGCCAACGGCGTGATGCGCTTCATTCGCCGCGGCCCGCCGGGCTTTCAAAACAACGTGATGCTGAAAACCGGTACGCTCAACGAGCCGTTTGCGGTGCGCGCCGCCGCGGGCTACTTTCGTACGGCCCAGGGGCGCTGGGGGGTGTTTAGCGTATTGGTGAATGGCACCGGCACCACGCCTTACTTAAGCTGGTCGGAGGTGCTCGACCCGCTTGCACTCGACCTGGATGCCATGATTACGGCCCACTAATCCACCTTGATGAGAGCGACATGGCGCGATGAAGCCAAGGCATACCGGAATAACCCACCTGATTCACTCCACGCGCTACTCGTGGAAAGGGCTCAAGGCGGCCTTTAAAAACGAAGCGGCCTTTCGTCAGGAGCTGGTCATCTGCACCATCATGCTGCCGCTGGCCTGGTGGCTGGCGGACACCGCGATGGCGTGGCTGATGCTGGTGGGCAGTCTGTTCATGGTGCTGATCGTCGAGCTTTTGAACAGCGCCGTGGAGAATGTGGTGGATCGTATCGGCACCGAGCACCACGAGCTCTCCGGCCGGGCGAAGGACATCGGCTCGGCGGCGGTGATGCTCTCGCTGATCATGGCGGGCCTGACCTGGGGCGTGCTTGGGTGGGTGAAGCTGGCCGGGTAGGCGTCTACATTTTTAAACAGCACTGATTTAGAGAGCACCGACGGGGTTGGTGCCAGCCAGGAGGTGGCTATGCAGTGGAACGCAGCGGTACTCGCAGATGCGCCCGAGGCGGTCACGCCGATCGCCGAGCAGGCACTCAACGAGCTTTTCGAGGCGCTCGACAAGGCGGACAACGTCGCCTCGATGACCGATAAGCCGCTGCCCTCGGCCTTCTTCGAGACGCTCACCGACGCCCGGCGGTTTGAACTCTACCGGGTGCTGACGGTGTCGCACTTCGCCGCGCAGACGCTTGGCCGCTACCCGGGCTGGCTCGAAACACTGTCAGACAACGGCGAACTCGACGCCACGCCGGACAAGGCGCGCCAGCAGACGTGGCTTTCTGAGGCGCTGTCCGGCGTCGAGGACGAAGAGGCCATGCATCGGGTCGTGCGCCGCTTTCGCCGTGCGCGCATGCTGGGCATCATCTGGCGCGATCTTAACCGGGGCAACGGTTACGCCATGTGGGACACCGCCCAGGCGCTCTCCTGGCTTGCCGAAGTGGCGATCGAAGGAGCGCTTGGGTGGCTCGAAGCCTTCTACGCACCGCGCTGGGGCACGCCGGCGCCGTGTCGCGACGGCCGCCCCCAGCGGCTGGTGGTGCTGGGCATGGGTAAGCTCGGCGCCGGCGAGCTCAACCTCTCCTCCGATATCGACCTGATCTTCGCCTTCGCCGAGAAGGGCGAGACCAGCGGCGGGCGCAAGCCGCTGGCCCACCAGGAGTACTTCACCAAGCTCGGCCAGCGCCTGATCGCCGCGCTGGACGCGGTGACCGCTGATGGCTTCGCCTTTCGCGTCGACATGCGCCTGCGCCCGCTCGGCGACGGCGGCCCGCTGGTAGGCAGCTTTTCGATGCTGTCGAGCTACTACCAGGACCAGGGGCGCGAGTGGGAGCGCTATGCGATGCTCAAGGCGCGCCCGGTCGGCGGCGATATCGAAGGCGGCCAGGCGCTGCTTGAGAGCCTGCGCCCCTTCGTTTACCGGCGCTATCTCGACTTCGGCGCGATCGAGTCGCTTCGAGAACTCAAGTCGATGATCAACCGCGAGGTGAAGCGCAAGGGCATGGAGAGCAACATCAAGCTCGGCCCCGGCGGCATTCGCGAGGTCGAGTTCGTCGTCCAGGCATTTCAGCTGATTCGCGGCGGCCGCGACACCGAGCTGCAGGTCGCCTCGCTCAAACGCGCGCTGGCCGAGCTGCCTAAGCTGGAGCTATTGCCCGTTGAAGTCGTCGACGAGCTTCTGACTGACTACGCCTTTTTGCGCGACGTCGAGCACGCCATTCAGGCGCTCGACGATCGTCAGACGCAGATGCTGCCAGATGACGACGACGACGAGCGCGTGCGCGTGGCCTACGCTTTGCACATGAACTGGTCCGAGCTTTTAGCGGCGCTCGACGCCGCCCGCGAGCGCGTGCGCCGCCATTTCGATGCGGTGATCGCCGACCCGGAGGAGGAAACTGCCGACCCGGAAGAGGGCAGTATTGGCCTGGAGCAGTGGCGGCTTTTATGGCGCGATGAGCTGCCTGAGGACGAGGCGACGGCGCAGCTCGACGCCGCGGGTTTTGGTGATCCGGCCGCGGTATTGAAGCGCTTGAAAAGCTTCTACCACTCCCGCCAGGTACAGAGCATGCAGCGTATCGGCTTCGAGCGCCTGGACGCGCTGATGCCGCTGCTGCTTGACGCCGTGGCCGAACACGACACCCCGGATACGGCGCTGGAGCGGGTGCAGCCCTTGATCGAATCGGTGCTGCGCCGCACCGCGTACCTGGCGCTTCTGCGCGAAAATCCTCACGCGCTCGAGCATCTGATGCGCCTGTGCGCGCCGAGCCCCTGGATCGCCCAGCATCTGGCCCGCTACCCGATTCTGCTCGACGAGCTCTTGACGCCCCAGACGCTCTATACGCCGGCGGATAAAGACGCCCTGGGCGACGAGCTGCGCCAGACGCTCAACCGCCTGCCGGAGGACGACGAGGAGGCGCAACTCGAGGCGCTCAGAGTGTTCAAGCACGCCAAGACCCTGCACGTGGCCGCCTCGGACATCGCCGGCACGCGCCATTTGATGAAGGTGAGCGACTACCTGACCTACATCGCCGAGGTGATACTCGACGCCGTGCTGGCGATGGCCTGGAAGCACGTGGCGCGAAAGCACGGCGTGCCCGAAGGCGCCAGCGAGTTCGATCCGGCATTTCTGATCATCGGCTACGGCAAGCTGGGCGGCATCGAACTCGGCTACGGCTCGGATCTGGATCTGGTGTTTTTGCACGACAGCGACGGCAAGGGCACGACCAACGGGCCGCGCCCGCTCGACACGCCGGTGTTCTATACCCGCCTTGGGCAGCGCATCATCCACCTGCTCACCGCCACCACGCCCGCCGGCAGCCTGTACGAAGTGGACATGCGCCTGCGCCCATCCGGCAACGCTGGGCTTTTGGTGACCTCGCTCAAGGCCTTCGGCGAGTACCAGTGCCAGAACGCCTGGACCTGGGAGCACCAGGCGCTGGTGCGCGCCCGTGTGGTGGCGGGCAACGAGACGCTGGCTGAAAAATTTTCTGAGCTTCGCGCTGAGCTTATGACCACGCCTCGCGAGCTCGACAAATTAAAAGAGGACGTCATCGGCATGCGTCGCAAGATGCGCGATCACCTGGGCACGCCGCCGGGCAAGGGGCAGGAGACAACGTTCAATTTGAAGCAGGACGCTGGCGGCATGGTGGATATCGAGTTTCTCTGCCAGTACGGCGTGCTCGCGCTCTCCCACAAGACGCCGGCGCTTGCCACCTACCCGGACAACATGCGCATTCTGGAGACGCTCGAGGAGCACGACTACCTGGGTGAGGAGGAGGCGCTGGCGCTTCGCGAGGCGTACCTGGCCTATCGCAGCCGCACCCACCGCGCGGCGCTGACCGGCGACAAGCCCCTGGGCGATGTCGAAGCGCTGGCGCATCACCGCGACGCGGTTTCCCGCCTCTGGCAGCGTTTTCTGGGCTGATGCCATGAAAGAGCGTTATAAAAAAGCGTCAACGCGGCGGGCGCGTCGATGACCGGTCATATCCTCGCAACGCTCTTACCGGTATTTCTAATCGCCGCGGCGGGGGCGCTTTACGGGCGCCTGCGCACGACGAACATCGCTACCCTCAATACGCTCAACATGGAGCTGTTCGTACCGCTTCTGGTGTTCGCCGTGCTGGCGGACCGCCAGGCGCCGCTGGCCGACTATGCTTGGCTCGGCGGGGCGGCGGCGCTGGTAGTGCTCGGCTCTGGGGCGCTTTTGTGGCCGCTGGCGGGGCGTCTCAAGCTCGACCGCCGGGTGTTTTTGCCGTCGATGATGTTCAACAACTCCGGCAACATGGGCATACCGCTTCTGGTGTTCGCCTTTGGCGAGGCGGCGCTACCCGCGGCGGTGGTGGTGTTCATCGTCGAAATGCTGCTGCACTTCTCGGTGGGCATTTACATGGTCGACGCCCGCGCTTCCATTGCGCGGACGCTGCGTATGCCGATCGTCGCGGCGAGTATTGCGGGCCTTGTGGTCAACGGGGCGGGGATCGATCTTCCGGGCTGGCTGCTGGAAGCGATGCACATGCTGGGGGAGGTGTGTATTCCGCTGATGCTGTTTGCGCTCGGTGTGCGCCTGCTGGAGGTGGATCTTGGCGAGTGGCGCACCGGGCTTTTAGGGGCGCTGCTCTGTCCGCTTTCGGGGCTTGTGATCGCGCTGCCGCTGATGGCGGTGCTACCGCTCGATTCACTGCAGCTGGCAACGCTTCTGGTCTTTGCCGCCCTCCCACCGGCGGTGTTGAACTACCTGGTCGCCGAGCAGTACGATGCCGAGCCCCAGCGGGTTGCTTCGCTGGTGCTGATCGGCAACTTGGGGAGCCTGGTCGTCATGCCGCTGGTGCTGGGTGCGACGTTTGCCTTCGTTCGCGCCCCGATTTAAGACTTCTCCTTCACCTCGAAACTACCTTCGATGGCGTCGCTTTCGCGTTCATTACCGCCGTGAGTAAAGCCCGAGCCGCCGCCAATGTCCTGAGCGCGGTCTGCCCGCATCTGCTCCATCCGCTTTTTCATTTTATGGCGCATGAACGGCATCAGCGCCCAGCCGACCAATAGGAAGAAAAGGCCGAACACCAAACCGACCACCATGAGCGCGCCAAAAGCGAGCCAGATGAGAGTGAGCTTTAACGCGCCCAGCAAGCCGTTTGAAGGGGTATTGGCTGCGCGGGCTCGCCACTGGTGGGCCGCCTGCCAGGCCGCGTTTTGCGACTCGCGTTGGGTATTGGTCATGAAAAGCCTCCAAAAAGTATGGGCAAGCATTGGAACGCACCAAAAAGCGAGAGTTCCCCCGTGCACCATCTTGCCCCAGGGGCGTAGTCACCGCCACCGCCTACCTGAAAGGGAAAGCGTTGAACTGAGGTGGGGCCAAAACGTGATGCCAGCGCCCTTGGCAACTATGCTGAAGCCCACGGTGTGCGACTCGCGCCGTGAGGTTGGATCAATAATACATTCGACATGGGCGGCCGGCAGGGATGGTGAGCTCCAGGGACACAGGGAAACGCTATGGTTCGTAAAGAAGGCAAGCTGGTATTCATCGCCTCTACCGTGATCATCTTTGGGCTGGTGATCGTTGGCGCTTCGTTTCCGGAGCGCTTTGGCAGCGGCGCCGAGGCCGCGCTAGGGGCAGTGACCGAGTATATGGGGTGGTTCTACCTGCTATCGGTGTTTGGCTTCGTGTTGTTTCTTTTCGGGCTGGCGTTCAGCAAATACGGCAAGGTGCGGCTGGGCCCTCAGGACTCGAAGCCGGACTACACCTTTTTCTCCTGGATCAGTATGCTGCTCGCTGCCGGCTTTGGCGTGGGGCTGGTGTTCTACGGTATGGCCGAGCCGATGAGCCACTATATCGAGCCGCCCTACGGCGATTTTGAGCCGGAAACCGAAGCCGCGGCGCGCTACGCCATCCAGTACAGCTACTTCAACTGGGGAATACATCAGTGGGCGGCGTTCTCGGTGGTGGGGCTGATCATCGCCTACTTCCAGTTTCGCAAGGGCCAGGCCGGGCTGGTCTCCTCGGTGCTCTCGTCAATCGTGGCGAAAAAGCCCGCGCTACGCCCCTTCGTTTCCTGGATCGACGTGTTCGCGGTGGTGGCCACGGTGATGGGGGTGGCGACGTCGCTGGGCCTGGGCGTTTTACAGATGAACGGCGGGCTCAATGCGGTGTTCGGCGTGCCGGAGAGCACGCTTTGGCAGTTCATCATCTTGTCGGTGATGTTCTGCGCCTACATGCTCTCGACCTGGTCGGGGCTCGACAAGGGCATCAAGCGGCTATCGAATCTCAACCTTGCCATCTGTATCGGGCTAATGCTCTACGTACTGATCACCGGCCCAACGCTTGCGATTCTGGAAACCATTACGCTGGGCATCGGCGACTACATCCAGAATTTCATCGGCATGAGCCTGCGTATTTCACCCTATAGCTCGAACACCTGGGCGAGCGAATGGACGATTTTCTACTGGGCCTGGGTCATCGCCTGGTCGCCCTTCGTGGGGACCTTCGTGGCGCGGGTTTCCCGCGGGCGCACGATCAAGGAGTACGTATTTGGCGTGCTGATCATGCCGCCGCTGCTGGCGTGCTTGTGGATCGGCGTGTTCGGCGGCGCTGCGCTTAACATGGAGCTCAACGGCGACAACATAGGCTTGGCCGCGGCCACTCAGGAGAACATTACGGTGGCGCTTTTCGAGATGTACGAGCTGATGCCCTTCACAAGCATTCTCTCGCTGGTGTCGATTCTGCTGATCTTCATCTTTTTGGTGACCTCGGCGGACTCGGCCTCTTATATCGTGGCGCAGATGACCGATAACGGCTCCATCAACCCGCCGCTTTACAAGCGGGTGACCTGGGGGGTGTTGATTGCGGCGATCTGCTTGACGCTGATCGCGGCAGGCGGCCTGACCGGGCTTCAGTCCGCGGCGGTGCTGGCAGCGCTGCCCTTTACCTTCATTCTCTATCTGATGGTGTACGTGCTGGTGCGTGAGCTGCAGGCGGATCGCCGCTCGATGCTGACCCAGCTCTACCGTCGCCACGGCGATACGCCGGTCGGCGCCGATGCGTTCGAAGCCGACGAGCTGAGTGACGCCGAGCGCGAACGCCTGCGCCGGGCGCCGCTCGTGGTCAATCGTCGCATCAAGGGCTAGACTTGATCTATTATCCAACGAACCATTTACAGGAGTAAGCGCTCATGGCTCGACCACGCCACGGCGCCACGCGACGACAGCCCAAGGGGGCGGCGCTCGAACGCTACAGCGCCGTCTTCGACCGGTGGCTGGATCTGGTCGTGATCGTGGCGGTGTTGACGGCGCTGGTCATTGGCTTCTCCGCAGTGCTGGCGCACTGGTTGCTCACCTGATGGGGTGGCGCCGGCACGCCTTCCCCCGGGGCCGCCAAACAAAGCGATAAGCGCCGAAGAGACGTTAAGCAGAAGGTATTTTGAAAAGGGCCACCACGGCCCTTTTTTCGTGGGCAGTTTACGCCTCGGGAAATACTGGCCTGAACGCTTCGATGCGGTTTCGCCCGCGGTTTTTGGCGTGGTAAAGCCGCGCGTCGGCCAGCTGGAGTAGGTGGTTGGGGGACTCATCGCGGGCGGGGTGTTGGCAGGCCACGCCCATGCTCAGCGTCAGCACGCTGTCGGTGAGGTTTTGGGCGTGAGGGATCGCGAGGGCCAGTACGGCCTGACGCAAATGGTTGGCGGTGTTCAGCGCGGCGTAAAGATCCTTGCCCGGTAGTACGCAGACGAACTCCTCGCCACCGTAGCGCGCCAGAAGATCGGTGTTTGAATCGATGCAGCGATTGAGCGTGCGCGCCACGCTTTTGAGCGTCTCGTCGCCGGTGGTGTGGCCGTAGTGGTCGTTGAACGCCTTGAAGCAGTCGATATCGATGAAGATGATCGCCAGCGGCGTTTGGGTCTGTATGGCGTGCGCCCACTGGCTTTCCAGAAAGGTGTCGAAGTAACGGCGGTTGGCGATGCCGGTCAATCCGTCATGGTGCGAGAGCTGGTGCAGGTGATCGCGCTGCTCCAGACCGCGCTGAAATTCACGCAGCAGATGATCCATGCTCTCGACCAGGTGGCCCAGCTCGTCGTTGCGGTGGCCTTTGAGCCGCGGTTTGGGCCATTGGGCGGGCAGCGCCGGGTCGGTTTCGATAATGGCCGCATGTACCCGCAGCAGGGGCCTTGTGATGAAGACGTGAAAAAAGAGCACGAACAAAAGGCTCAGTAAAAAGGCTTCCAGAATACTGATGCCCACCACGCTGAAGCTGCGCGCCAGAAATCGAGCGGTGAGGTGCTCGTGATCGAGCGCCAGGTGGATTTCGCCGACGCGCGACGCCGGAAGCGCATCGTCCACGTAATAGCGAAGCGGCGCCTGGTACTCGAGCATGTCGCCAAACAGCGCCTCGCCGAGCCAGCCAAGCGGTCCTGAACGCGCATCGAAATTGGCCAGCACCCGGCCGAAATCGTCCTGAATCATGACGTAGGCGACGTCGCTTGCGTTGAATAGCCCGGAGGCGATCTGTTCGGCAAGCTCGGGGTTGAGCTGAAACGCCGCCTCCGCCGCCGCGCCGTTGATGATCGCGATCTGCTGCTCGGTGCGCTGTTCGATGTCTCGGCGCATGGTATGAGCGTGGCCCAGAAGCTCCAGGCTACCCGATACCAGGCTGATCAGGGTAGCGATCAGCAGCGTTAAAAGCGCCTGCTTTAGCGTCAGGCGTCCTCTGACGAGCCGGGCGCGATGTTTCATGGCGTCGCTCGCAGTACGTGCTGAAGCCGCATCATTACGTGATGGGGAACGCTTGGATGACAGGCGAGGTAAAGCGGCATGTAGGCGAAGGTGAACAGGTGGCGCAGGACCACGTGGCGTTCGGCAGCGATGGCCTCAGCCGTTGCCCGGCCGGTCACGATGACGTCCAATAACCCGGCCTCCAGGCGCGCCACGTTCACCCGCTCGCTCGGCGCCCGGATGATGCGGATACCTCGGCTTTCGGCGTAGTCGCCAATCGCATCTTCGCGAAAGCTGCCCACTCGCAGGCCAACAAGCTCGCTCAGCCGTGTTGGCGTAAAGGTGGTATCGGTACGCGCCAGCGCCGCCCATTCGTTGATCGCAAGCGGCCCGGCCCAGCGAAACATCAGTTCCCGTGCGGGCGTACGGGTAGTGGAATAGACACAGTGGTCCGGGCGAAAGCGCGCTTCGGTATACGCTCGCGCCCAGGGAAAAAGCTGAAATCGGGCGTCGATACCGGTTTCGTCAAAGGCCCGGCGCAGCCGCGCGGTGGCCTCGCCAACGATGACGCCATCGATTTGATAGTTGAACGGCGGGTACTCTTCGGTATTGACGCTCAGCCGGTAGGTCGGCGTTTGCGCCGACAGCGACGGGCAGACAAGCATCGCCGTCAGCAAGGTGAGCCAGTGAAGGCGCCTTGCGCTACTCATCCCTGCGCTACTCATCCTTGTACACCAGCGAGGGGTTTTCCAGCGCATGCAGCTCGGCCAGCGCCCGTTGGAAGTGCGCCACCAGCGCGGGGTCGCTTTGCCGATTGATAGCGAAGTAGAGCGGGTAGCGGCTCAGCGTATGGATCGGTTCGAGCGCGGTGGGGGCGTGGCCGGCGCGCTCGGCCAGCCAGTCGACCACGCTCGTGCTGTAAGCCCAGAGATCGACACGCTCGTTCAACAGCATGGCGAGGGCGCTTTGGCTGTCCAGCGCCCGGTGAATCAAGTGATCCGGATAGCCCGCCTCGGCCAGGTTGAGCTCGCCAATGTCCCCCCGTATGGCGGCGATCCGAAGGCCGACTCGGGCCGCCTCGTCGAGGGTATCAAGGGTAATGCCGGCCTCGCGCCGGGCGATCAGCGCGACCCGATCGATGGCGATGGGACCGACCCAATCGAAAAGCGGCTCTCTGGACGGCGTGCGGTTGGTCGAAAACAGCACGGTATTCGGTGTTTCAAGCGCCAATTGATAGGCGCGAAGCCATGGGTAGCTCTGAATAAGGGCCGGGTCGAAGGGGGTGTGCGTATGCTGAAAAAGTTGCCTGAGCAGGTCGATCGTCTGGCCCGTTTGCGACCCCTGATCGAGGTGATTGTAGGGCGGATACTCTTCGGTGACGTAAGAGAAGTGCGAAAGTGAAGGGGTGTCGTCGCCAAACGCTGCAAAACACCACGCAAGCCCCGCCAGCAACGATACGCTTTTCATCGGTACTGGTTTGTTTGCAGCGACTCCGTGTGGCATTGAGCAATATCCCGGCATGGCTTCTCGAAAAATTAGAGCAACTTTCGCCCTCTGTCATCCCATTTTTACCGGGTTACGCGTTACTGTAGAGCATTGCCACCTTGTTGAAGTCTGCCTGCTCGAGAGCCTCCATGTCCCTGAATATGTCATCTGAAGCGTCGAAAAGCGCGCCGGTCTACGCCTCCCGGCGCGAAATTTTTGGCTGGGCGATGTTCGACTTCGCCAACCAGGCCTACACGCTACTCATCATCACGGTAGTGTTTGGCGAGCTATTCACGACCGTCATCGTCGGCGATCGCGGCGACGGCTTTCGCCTGGCCAACTTTCTGTGGAGCCTGGCGCTGGCCTTAAGCTACCTGATGGTGGTGGTGAGCGCGCCGCTTTGCGGGGCCATCATGGATTACCGCGCCGAGAAAAAGCGCTTTCTACTGGCAAGCTATCTTGCGACGGTGGCGACCACCGCCATGCTGTACTTCGTCGAGCCGGGCTACGTGGTGGCGGGGCTTTTGCTGATCGTGCTTTCCAACTACGCCTACTCGATGGGAGAGTCGTTCATCGCCGCCTTTCTACCCGAGCTCGGCCCGCCGCAGTCGCTGGGAAAAATTTCGGGCTTTGGCTGGGCGCTGGGTTATATCGGCGGGCTGTTGGCGGCGGGCTTTACCCTGGTGGTGCTGGGTGAAGCCACGCTCGAGAATTATGATCGCATCCGCTGGGTCGGGCCTTTCGCCGCCGGCTTCTTTTTGGTTGCCGCCATCCCGACCTTTGTGTGGCTCAAGGAGCGCGGCGTGGCAAGGCCCGGCGGCGTGTCGTATCGGCAAATCGCCACGGCGCAGCTTTTTTCCACGTTCAAGGAGCTGCGGCATTTTCGCGACCTGACGATCTTTCTGGTGTCGCTGTTGTTCTCGATGGCCGGGGTCTACATCATCATCGCCTTCGCCTTCATCTACGGCGCCCAGGTGATCGGCTGGGACGAGGGCGTGCGCAACATCATGTTCATCGTCGTGCAGGTGACTGCCGCCATCGGCGCAGTGGGCTTTGGTTTCATTCAGGACACTTTCGGCGCCAAGCGCACCTATCAAATGACGCTGGCGCTCTGGGTGGTGGCCATCGTCGCTATCTGGGCAACGCCGGAGCTGACCGCTTGGGCCAACGCCCAGTTTGGCTGGCAGTGGCAGGCGCAGTACGTCTTCTTGTACGTCGGGTGCCTGGCGGGGCTGAGTCTTGGGTCGAGCCAGTCGGCGAGCCGCGCGCTGGTGGGCGTATTTTCACCCTTGGCCAAATCGGCCGAGTTTTTCGGTTTCTGGGGGCTCGCCAACAAGCTGGCGGGCGTTTTAGGCATTGTCGTGCTGGGCGTGCTGCAAACGTTGATTGGCCTTCAAGCCTCTATCCTATTATGTGCAGGACTGTTTTTAACGGCGATGCTGATCTGTGCTGGTGTCAACGAACGGCGCGGCCGCGAGGCGGCGACGGCATGGCAAAGCACCTGATGACGGGGGTGTGTATGACATCGCAACGCGCGCAGCGCGGCGGCATCGTGATGATGCTGCTTTTCTGGGTGCTGCTGATCGGCGCCGGCACCTGGCTGATCGACGGCGGCTTCAAGAACCTGACCACGCCCAACGCCCACGTCATCAACTCGGCGCCCGACGGCGCGCCGGTGCGGCTTTCGCGCAATCGCTCCGGCCATTTCGAGGCGCCCGGGCGCATCAACGGCGAGCCGGTCACGTTTTTGCTCGATACCGGTGCCACCTACGTGGCGGTGTCCACCGAGCTTGCCGAGCGGCTCTCGCTCACTCCCGGCCGCAGTGCCTGGTTCAATACGGCCAACGGCCGTGTGAAGGGGCACCTGACCGAACTCGACGAGGTGGCGCTGGGGGGGTTGCAGGCAAGCAACGTCCAGGGTTCGATCAGCCCCGGCATGGAGCGCGACACGGTGCTTTTAGGCATGAGCTTTCTGAGTCTTTTCACCATCGAAATCGCCGGTGGCGAAATGCTTTTGCGTCTGCCGCCTTGAGGCCGGCACTACGTCGCTTCATGGCCTCGCATGTTGAACACAAGGTGCTATGCTAAGCGGGTCACACAGGGATATCAGTACACAAGGAGAGTCGTTATGGGAATCGAAGTCGGCGGTCTGCTGGGCCTCATCTGGTTAATCATCGTGATCTGGGCGATCGTGAAAGTCGCCAAAAGTTCGGCGGGCGGTCTTGCCAAGCTGATCTGGATCCTGGTGCTGCTGTTTTTCCCGCTCATCGGACTCATCATCTGGTTCTTGTTCGGGCCCAAGGGATAGCGCCGTTACCGCAACATGAAAAAAAGCAGGCCCGTGCGGGCCTGCTTTTTTTGTGCCTGTCGAACTTTCGTGCCCGTAAAGCCTGGGCGAGCCGAACCTGTTTAGCAGGTCAAGGCGCCTGAGCCGTCAATGCTGAGCGTTGTCGTCGCTGGACGGCGGGGCCTTGTAGTGGCCCGGAATGGTCAGCTTTTCACCGTTGGGCAAATCGCGGACCTGGGTGGGAACATAAATTCGTTTGATGACGCTTTTGGTCTTGTGAGTACTCATCATTCTCTCCTGCCAGTAGCCAAATGAAAGGTTGACAACCGAGTGAGCCCACATTATCGCGGCGCAAAACGGTAATCAAGCGGGGGCGGGGGAGAAATCGCGTGCCGTGCGTGAAAATGCGTATCAATGCCCTCTTGCAATTTAAGGCACAAACGTTAATAAATGGTAAGCAAGTGTTACCATGGAAGGGGGCTCCATGTTATTAAGACAAGCTGGGCCACTGAGGCAATGATCCATTATCAAGGAAGCGGGAGCCGCTCATGAACGACTGTCCCGATAAAGACCACGTGCTCATCATCGAAGACGATCAGCGACTGGCCGGGTTAACCCGCGACTATCTGGAAAACAACGGTTTCAAGGTCACCGTGGAAGCCGACGGTGGCAAAGGGGTCGAGCGCATTCTCGAGCTGCAGCCGGATCTGGTGATTCTGGATCTGATGCTGCCCGGGGAAGATGGTCTGTCGATCTGCCGGCGGGTTCGCCATAATTTCGCCGGGCCGATCATGATGCTGACCGCCCGCACCGACGATCTGGATCAGGTGCTGGGACTTGAGATGGGCGCCGACGACTACGTGCCCAAACCCGTACAGCCGCGCGTACTGCTGGCCCGCATGCGCGCGTTGATGCGCCGCGCCGACGCGCCCGCCGCCCCCAACGGCGAAGTAAGGCTTCAGTTTTCCAATCTGGATATCGATAGCGCCACCCGCGAGGCGTTTCTGGACGGTGAGCGTATCGATCTGACCAGCGCCGAGTTCGATCTTCTCTGGCTATTGGCGCGCAATGCCGGCAACGTTTTGACCCGGGAAGAGATCTTCAGCGATCTGCGCGGCATCAAGTACGACGGCCAGGACCGTTCTATCGACGTGCGTGTGTCGCGTATTCGACCCAAGATCGGCGACGACCCCCATCAGCCGCACCGTATCAAGACCGTTCGCAGCAAGGGCTACCTCTTTGTCAAGGATAGCTGACGGCGCCGGCGCCTTCGTGGCGAACGCGTATCCACGAGGTAGGGCTCATGCCGCGCGTGCCTAGCCAGGGCTCCTTTCTACGCTTTTACGTGCTGTTGGGCCTGGCCCTGTGCATCGTCTTTTTGATCTCCATCGGCGGGCGTACGTTCATCGAGCAGGTGCGCCGCGAAGAGTTTCGTGAAGAGCTGACAAGCCTGCCCATGACGCTGATGACCCGCCAGCTTGCCGCGCTCGCGCCCGAGCGCCGCGCCGAGCGGCTGGAAACCTTCGCCCGTCAGTTCGGCATGCAGCTGACCCTCATTCCCGTGTCGGACGCGGCGCCTGGCTATTTCGAGGCCGCCCGACTCAAGCGCGGTCGCCCGGTGATCGACGAGGACCCCTGGCAGCTTCGCCAGCTCATTCCCGGCGGTTCATTTGAGCAGGGAACGCTTTTGAGCGCGACCCTCATGGGCTGGAGCGAGCGTCAGTGGCAGGCAAGCGTGGTGTTGCTCGGCGACTGGCTCGGCCAAACGCCACAGGACGAGCGCCCGGCGCTGCTCTCCGAGCTGCGCTTGCCCCACTGGCCGCTGACGCTGCTGACGACGCTGCCCGAAGACCTGACGACCGTTCAACGCCAGGCGCTGGCGCGCGGCGAGGTCGTGACAAGGCTGGTCACCGAGCAGCTGACGCTATCGTTTATCTATCGCATACCCGAAAGCGACCAGTGGTTGAAGGTCGGCCCGATTCCACGCCACGAAACCATGCCGCTGGGACTTCACCTGCCCCTTCTCATCGGCGTCATGGCGGTGCTGAGTCTGATCATCTATCTGATCATGCGCAGCATCGAGGCGCGCATGGCGCGTTTGGAGCTTGCCGCGACGCGTATTGCCAGCGGCCGGCTCGAAACCCGCGTGAAGGTCGAAAGCGGCGACTTTTTAGGCCGGTTGGGCATGGCTTTCAACGCCATGGCAAGCCAGGTACAGACGCTGTTGAAAGGCCAGCAGGAGATGATTCGCGCGGTATCCCACGAGCTGAGAACGCCGGTGGCGCGCATTCGCTTCGCCGTGCAGATGGTCGAGGATATGACCGAAGAGCCCTCGATTCGCCATCAGCTCCAGGGGATCGACGCCGACATTGCCGAGCTCGACGACCTGGTCGACGAGATTTTGACCTACGCCCGTTTGGGCGGCGGGCCGGACCACGGCGATCCGCTGGATATGGTGCCGGTGGAGTGCTCGGCCATGGCGAACCGCGTGATCGACGCGCTGACGCCGCTGCACAAGTCGCTTTCGATCACGCTCGAAGCGGATAGCGAAATAGAGCTTCTGGCCGAGCCGCGCTATCTGCAGCGGGCGCTGCAAAACCTGGTCAGCAACGCCTGCCGCCATGGGCGCAGCCAGGTCGTCATTCGGGTGTGGGACGAGCCGCAGCTGGTGCGCTTCGACGTCGAGGACGATGGCCCAGGCGTTCCGGTAGAGGCGCGCAGCGACATCTTCAAACCCTTTGCGCGACTGGACGACAGCCGCGCGCGAAGCTCCGGCGGCTATGGCTTGGGGCTCTCTATCGTGCAGAAAGTCATGTCCGGGCACGGTGGCAGCGTCACCGTCGATGAAAGCCCGAAGCTCGGCGGCGCGCGCTTTACGCTGTTGATTCCTCGTCGGGAGTCGCCGGCTTGACGCCGCTGAGCACCGCAAACGAGGTTTCTCGCGCGGTGCGCAGAAAATCGCGCATCCAGGGCGTGGCGCGGGTTTCCTCGCGAATCGCCGCGAACAGCGTGCTCCAGATCCCCGTTTCACCAAGCGTCACTGCGCTTACGTAGTCGCGCTCCAGATACTCGGTCAGCGCCCAGTTGGGCAGCGCGCACACGCCGCGCCCGCTGGCCACCAGCTGCATCATCATGATGGTGAGCTCAGCGGTGCGAATCTCTTTAGGGCGCACCTGGGCGGGGCTCAGAAACTGGGTGAAGACGTCCAGCCGTGAATGCTCCACCGGATAGGTGATCAGCGTCTCATCGGCGAGCTCCTGAGGGGTGACGAAGCTCTTTTTGGCGAAGGGGTGCTGGCGCGCCACGGCCAGAAGGCCTTCGTAGCGAAACAGCGGCGCGTAATGAATTCCGTCGATCGGCTGGGGGTCGGCGGTGATCACCAGATCGAGCTGCTCTTTGGCCAGCGCCGGCAGCGGGTCGAAGTGGTGGCCGCTCGGGATATCGATTTCGATTTCCGGCCAGTGATCGCGAAAGTAGTCCACCGTTGGCATCAGCCACTGAAAGCAGCTGTGGCACTCGATCGCCATGTGAAGCCGGCCCTGCTCGGTGCCGGCCAGCCGCGCCAGATCGCGCTCGGCGCGGCGCACTGCAGGCAGAAGCTCGTCGGCCAGCGCAAGAAGGCGAAGCCCCGCGCGAGTGAACTCCACCGGGCGCGTCTTGCGCACGAACAACGGGCTTGCCACCCGATTTTCCAGATCCTTCAACTGATGCGACAGCGCCGACTGGGTAAGGTGAACGCGCTCGGCGGCCTCGACCAGCGAGCCGGTTTCGTGAAGCGCGATCAGAGTGCGCAAATGGCGTAGTTCGAGCATGGTAAAAATTCACGATTAAGAATGAACAGTTGAGTCATGTTCATTCTAAGCCAGAGTACGCCATAACACATCCTACTCTCTCACTGACGCCTCACTCACACCTCGCTAGCTTTTCGACGCATAGGCGTACAGCAGCGTTTCCTGAGCGCTGATGGGGTCGCTTTTACCCGGGCTTTGCAGGTGGTAGCTGCCGTCGCTTTCGAGTATCCAGCTCTGGCAGTTGTCCACCAGATAGGTCTCTAAATCCTTGCGCACGCGGTTGGCGAGCTTCTTGTCCTTGAGCAGAAAGCAGGTCTCGACCCGGTGGAACATGTTGCGCGTCATGAAGTCGGCGCTGGCGCACCAGGTTTCCGGCTTGCCGCCGTTGTGAAAGTGGAACACCCGGGTGTGTTCGAGAAACCGGCCGATGATCGAGCGCACGCGAATGTTCTCCGACACCCCCTTCACCCCCGGGCGAAGGCTGCACATGCCGCGAATGATCAGATCGCACTCCACGCCGGCCTGGGAGGCGCGGTAGAGCGCCTTGATCAGCTTGGGCTCGGTCAGCGAGTTGCACTTGATGATGATATGGCCGCGTTTGCCGCGGGCGGCGAACTGGGCCTCGCGATCGATCATTTCGATCAGCCGCGCGTGCAGCGTGAAGGGGGCGTGGAGCAGGGTGTCGATCTTGCGCGTCTGGCCCATGCCGGAAAGCTGCTGGAAGACTCTATGAACGTCGGCGCAAAGCGCCTGATTGGCGGTCATGAGGCTGTAATCGGTATAGAGCCTGGCGGTTTTGGCGTGGTAGTTGCCGGTGCCCAAATGCGCGTAGTGTCTGAGCTCCCCGCCTTCGCGGCGCACGATGTGGATCATCTTGGCGTGAGTCTTGTAAGCCATGATGCCGTAGATCACGATCGCACCGGCCTCCTGCAGGCGCGAGGCGAGCTGCAGGTTGTCGGCTTCGTCGAATCGCGCGCGCAGCTCGATCACCACGGTCACTTCCTTGCCCTGGCTTGCCGCCTCCACCAGGGCGCCGACGATGGAGGAGTCCGCGCCGGTGCGATAAAGCGTCTGCTTGATCGCCAACACGTCCGGGTCGCGAGCCGCCTCGCGCAGCAGATCCTCGATCGGCGAGAACGCCTGGAACGGGTGATGCAGCAAAATGTCCTGCTGGCGGATAGCGCTAAAGAGGCTGCCCTCCTTCAGCCCCTTGGGAATGCTCGGGGTAAAGGGGCGATACACAAGCTCCGGGCGGTCGACGTCGCCCAGCACCGACATCATGCGCGTCAGGTTCACCGGTCCTTCGACGCGGTACAGGTCGTCCTCGGTGAGGTCGAACTGGCGCAGTAAAAAGCCGGTCAGCCCTTCGGGGCAGTTGTTGGCCACCTCCAGGCGTACGCCGCTGCCGTAGCGTCGTGCCAGAAGCTCGCCCCTGAGCGCCGAAGCGAGATCGGACACCTCCTCCGGGTCGACGCTCAGATCCGCGTTACGGGTCAAGCGGAACTGGTAGCAGCCCAGCACGCGCATGCCGGGGAAAAGCTCATCGGCGTGCGCGTGAATCATCGACGAAAGAAAGACGTACTCGGAGAAGCCTTCAGAGCAGAGCTCTTTGGGCAGCGCGATCAGGCGCGGCAGCGAGCGCGGGGCGGGCAGGATCGCCATGCCGCCGGCGCGGCCGAAGGCGTCCTTGCCTTCGAGCTCGACGATGAAGTTAAGGCTCTTGTTCACAAGTCGTGGAAACGGGTGCGACGGATCGAGGCCGATCGGGCTGATCACCGGCATGATTTCGCGATCGAAAAATGCGCGCACCCAGGCGCGCTGCTCGTCACACCACTGGTCGCGGCGGCGAAAGCGCAGCCCCTGGGCTTCCAGCGCCGGAAGCAGGGTATTGTTGAGAATTTGATACTGGCGGCGAATCTGGCGATGCGCGGTATCGGAAATTTCGGCCAGCACTGCCTTGGGCAGTCGGCCGTCGGCGGAGGCGGCGTTGTCGTTGAGCGCCACCTGGTGTTTCAGCCCGGCCACACGAATCTCGAAGAACTCGTCCATGTTCGAGGAGAAGATCAGCAGAAACATCAGCCGGTTCAACAGCGGGTGTGCGTCGTCGAGGGCCTGTTCGAGCACGCGGATGTTGAACTGCAGATGCGAAAGCTCGCGGTTGAAGTAGAGCGCCGGGTCGTCCAGGTCGGTCTGGCCGAGCGCCTCCTTCGCCTGAACGCCGGTGGGGGTGCGGTTGATACGAAGCGGAAGGCTCTCGCCTTCAGCGCTTGACGTATCAATACCGGAAGGCGGTGTCGCGTCTGACGTTTGCATCTCCATGACGAATTCCCCGCAGAATGGGCGGCGCGCTTTGTCGGCGCTTTCCTTGACCTTAGTGTGTTGCGCCCGATTCTGCAGGAGAAAGATGACAGTTGCGTGTCACGCGCGCCCGGTTAGCGCTTCGCGCTTAGTAGCCGCGCGGCGTCGAGGGCGAAGTAGGTCAGGATGCCGTCGGCGCCGGCGCGCTTGAAGCACATGAGTGACTCGAGGATCACCGCGTCGGCATCGAGCCAGCCGTTATCGAACGCACCGCGGTGCATGGCGTACTCGCCGCTCACCTGGTAGGCGAAGGTGGGTACACCAAGTTCGCTCTTGACCCGGCGCACCACGTCCAGATAAGGCATGCCGGGCTTGACCATCACCATGTCGGCGCCCTCAGAAATATCGAGCGCGACTTCGTGGATCGCCTCGTCGGTATTGGCCGGGTCCATCTGATAAGTGCGTTTGTCGGCCTTACCCAGATTGCCCGCCGAGCCCACCGCGTCGCGAAACGGGCCGTAGTAGGCCGAAGCGTACTTGGCGCTGTAAGCCATGATGCGAATGTTGTGCAGGTTGTCCTGCTCGAGCACCCGGCGAATGGCACCGATGCGCCCATCCATCATGTCCGAGGGGGCCAGCACGTCGGCGCCGGCTTCGGCGTGGGACAGCGCCTGCTTCAACAGCGTATCGACGGTGCGGTCGTTCTGCACGTAGCCGTGCTCGTCGAGAATGCCGTCCTGACCGTGGCTGGTGTAGGGGTCCAGCGCCACGTCGGTGATGATGCCAAGCTCGGGCAGCGCCGCCTTGAGCGCGCGCACGCTTCGCTGTATCAGGCCGCCCGCGTTGTAAGCCTCTTCGGCGAACTCGCTTTTATGCTCGGGGCCGACCACGGGGAACAGCGCCAGCGCCGGAATGCCGAGCTCGAAGGCTTCGCGCGCCTGCTCGATCAGAAGATCGATGGAGAGGCGCTCGACGCCGGGCATGGAGGCGACGGCCTCGCGCTGATTCTCGCCTTCCAGTACGAACACCGGCAGGATGAGGTCACTGGGCGTCAGGGTGGATTCCTGCATCAGCCGGCGAGAAAAGTCGTCACGGCGCATGCGGCGCATGCGGGTGGCGGGAAACTGACGGGGGCCTGGTGTGCTCAAATGTACTCTCCGCTCGACGCTGACAAAAATGTCCGTGGCCTTGAGTATATCAGCCATGCTCTACGGCGAAAGCCGCCTTGTGGAGGGGGTGAAGAGTGATTAGAGTGTCGATTCCACTAAATCGCTCGCCGTTAGAGATCATGGGTATCACCAAGGGAGACAGGCATGAGCAAAAAAGTAGCAGTGATTCTGGCCGGCTGCGGCGCTTATGATGGATCGGAGATCCATGAGGCGACTCTTACGCTGTTGCGCCTCGACCAGCTCGGCATCGCCTACCGCGCCTTTGCGCCGGACATCGACCAGCATCACGTGATCAATCACCTCTCCCAGGAGGCCGAGGAAGGCGAGACGCGAAGCGTTCTGAAGGAGTCGGCGCGGCTCGTGCGCGGCGATATCCAGCCCATCACCGAGCTTAACGCCGATGACTTCGATGCAGTCATCGTCCCCGGCGGCTTCGGCGTGGCCAAAAACCTCTGCGACTTCGCCGAGAAGGGCGACGCCATGAGCGTGCTCGAAAGCCTCAAGGCCCCGCTTGCCGCTTTCAAGGAGGACGCCAAGCCGATCGGGTTGATGTGCATTGCGCCGGTACTGGTGCCAAGGCTTCTGGGCGACGGCATTTCGGTGACCATCGGGCGTGACCCGGGCGTTGCCGGGGCAATCAGCGCCATGGGTGGGCTGCACAAAAGCTGCGACGTCGACGATATCGTCGTCGATCTGGAGCATCAGGTCGTGACGACCCCCGCCTACATGCAGGCCAAAAGCATCGGCGAGGCCGCCACCGGCATCTTCAAACTGGTCGAGCGGCTCAACGACATGATCGATCAGGCTAAAAAGTAGCCGGCGCTAACGCTTTAGCACAGCGAAAAAAGCCTCTGCAGACGCAGAGGCTTTTTTTATGACGACACCGTGTATGACCACGATGTTTATTACAGCGATGTTTATTACAACGATGTTTATTACAACAAGGCAAAACGGCTACTCGCCGCTCTCCTCGGCCTCGGCGCGAAGCTGGCGCCGGCGCACGAGCCGGCCAAACAGCAGGCCCACCTCGTAGAGGAGGTACATCGGAATGGCCAACAGGCTCTGGGAGATGACGTCCGGCGGGGTGAGCAGCATGCCGACCACGAAGCACCCTAAAATGATGTAGGGGCGCTTTTGCGACAGACTCTGCACCGTGGTGGCGCCGGAGAGAATCAGCAGGAAGGTGGCAATGGGGATCTCGAAGGCCACGCCGAAGGCGAAAAAGAGCTTCAGCACGAAGTTCAGGTACTGATTGATGTCGGTCATCACCGCCACGTTTTCTGGCCCGGTCTGGGTAAAAAACTCGAACAGCAGCGGGAAGACGACGTAGTAGGCGAAGGCCGCGCCGGCGTAAAAGAGTGCCACGCTCGACACCAGAATCGGAATCGCCAGCGCCTTTTCGTTATCGTAAAGCCCGGGCGCCACGAACGCCCAGGCCTGGTGAAGCACGAAGGGGATCGCCAGAAAGACCGCCACCACCAACGTGAGCTTGAACGGCGCCAAAAACGGCGAGGCCACTTCCGTGGCGATCATTTGCGAGCCCGCCGGTAAAAGCGCGATCAAGGGCTCGGCGACAAAGCCGTAGATATCGTTGGCAAAGGCGTAGAGCGCCAGAAACATCACCAGCACCACCGCCACTGCCTTGATGAGCCGCGAGCGCAGCTCGATCAGATGCTCGACCAGCGGCGCCTGGCTTAAATCCTCGCGCGGGCGTTGGTCTTTATGCGAAGGCTGAGAGTCGCCCGGATTGCTCATGGCTGGGTGCGGTCCTTGTTCGGGTCGGCCTCGGCGGGCGGGGTGTCACTTGGCGGCGCCGGCGTCTCATGAACGCTTTCGAGCGCATCGTCTAACCGAGCGCTTGCACGGGCGGCGCGCTCTTCGGTGTCTTCGCTGGTCTGCTTCGAGTGCGAAGCGGGCGAGGCGATGCTTTCCACATCACGCTTGGCCTGCTTCAAGCTCTGGTCGAGCTTTTTCTGCTGCTCGCTGATTTTCTGGCGCAGCTCCTCGGCTTCGAGCTGGGCGCTGATTTCGCGCTGCATGCCGGATACCGTGCGCTTGATCTTACCGATCCACATGCCGGTGGTGCGCGCTGCCTTCGGCAGGCGCTCGGGGCCGAGTACCAGAAGCCCGACGATGCCGATCAGCAACAGTTCTAAAAAGCCGATATCCAGCATGGCTTACGGGCGCTCTTCGCGCTGCTGTTCGGCCTTGCGCTTCTCTTCGGCCTGCACGTCATAGGTGTTGCCCGGCTCTTCGTGGGCGACCTTGGCAGCATCCTTCTCGGAGGCTTTCTCTTTTTCCTTGTCCTCTTCGCTCATCGCGCTTTTGAAACCCTTCACCGCGCCGCCAAGATCGGTGCCGACGTTGCGCAGTTTCTTGGTGCCGAAAATCAAAATGATGATGCCCAATACAATCAAGAGCTGCCAGATACTGATGCCACCTAACATGGTCGTTTCCTCATAAGGCCTTGGCGTAGAACGCGTGGAAAGGGCGCGGATGCTTGGCTAGCGGGACGCTTTTTCGTCGTGGCCGGAGACCCCGAAGCGCCGCGCAAGCTCGTCGAGTACGCGCTGATGGTCGAGCTCCAGGTGCGAGAGCATCACCATGCTATGAAACCATAGATCCGCGGTTTCGGCGATAAGTGCCTGGCGCGCCTGCTCATCGCCGTGTTCGGCGTCTCGGGCGGCCAGCACGGTTTCAAACGCTTCCTCGCCCACTTTCTCCAGAATCTTGTTGAGACCCTTGTGATGCAGCGAGGCGACATAGGACGCCTCGGGCGCTGCGTGGCGGCGCTCGGCAAGAACCTGGGCCAGGTGATCCAGAACGGGCGTGGTCGCGGTAGTGCTCATCGAAATCCTTGGCGTTGGCGCGAATCGAACCCGCGCAAGACGTGCGGGCGTGTCTTGGGGTTAGCGTATCACAAACGCCGTCACTGCCATAAAAGCAGTATCAGCCCGGCGCCGGCCGCGGCCAGCACCTGCCAGGGCTGCGCCAGCGCCCACTCGCCAAGCGGCTGCCAGGCAAGGGCCACGGCGACCAGCGCGATGCCAACGCGCAGGCGGTGGTGGCGCTTTTTCTGCTGGGTGAATTTCTCGTCGAGCCGGGTGATGGCGTGGGCCTGCTGATGACGCTGGCGGTGCTCCTGCTCCATGCGGCTAAGGGCCTGGTGGGCCAGCACCGGAAGCTCGGGCAGCTGGTGGGAAAGCTCCGGCGCTTGGCGCTTGAGCGACTCCCAAAGCCCGCCAATGCCGGCGCGCTCTTTCATCCACTGCTCGAGATAGGGCTTGGCCGTGCTCCATAGATCGAGTTCCGGGTAGAGCTGACGCCCCAGCCCCTCGATGTTCAGAAGCGTTTTTTGCAGCAGTACCAGCTGCGGCTGGACTTCCATATTGAAGCGTCGAGCGGTCTGGAAAAGCCCTAAAAGCACCTGGCCAAAGGAGATGTCCTTGAGCGGCTTTTCGAGAATCGGCTCGCACACGGTGCGAATGGCGGCGGCGAACTCGTTGGCGCGGGTATTTTCCCCCACCCAGCCGGATTCGATGTGAAGCGCCGCCACCTCGTAATAGTCCTGATGGAAAAACGCCAGCAGGTTGCGCGCCAGATAATCCTGATCTTCCCGGGTGAGGCTTCCCACGATCCCGCAGTCGATGGCGATGTACTGCGGGTCTTCCGGGTTGTCGGCGTTGACGAAGATGTTGCCCGGGTGCATGTCGGCGTGAAAGAAGTTGTCGCGAAATACCTGGGTGAAGAAAAGCTCGACGCCGCGCTCGGCGAGTTTCTTGAGGTTGACGCCTTGCTTGATCAGCGTGTCGAGATCCGCCACCGGCACGCCGCGAATGCGCTCCTGAACCATGACATGGCGCCGGGTGAAGGGCCAGTAAATGGTGGGCACGAACAGAAGCGCCGAATCCTTGAAGTTGCGCTTGAGCTGCGAGGTGTTGGCGGCTTCCTTGTAAAGGTCGAGCTCGTCAAACAGCGTCGATTCGTAGTCGCGGATGACCTCGACTGGACGCAGGCGTCGCGCCTCGGGCACTCGTGCCATCAGCTTGGCGGCCCGGTACATCAATGCCATGTCCTGGCGCATCACCGCGTCGATACCGGGGCGGATGATCTTGACCACCACCTCTTCGCCGGTGTGAAGCGTGGCAGCGTGAACCTGGGCGATCGAGGCGGAGGCCAGCGGCGCGTGATCGAAGCGGGCAAAGGCCTCTTCGAGGGACATCTCGAGCTCACGCTCCACCCGCGCCACGGCGAGCTCGCCGGGAAACGGCGGCACCTGATCCTGCAGGCGTCTAAGCTCGTTGGAAATGTCGTCGGGCAAAAGGTCGCGCCGGGTGGAAAGCATCTGGCCGAACTTGATGAAGATCGGCCCCAGTGACTCCAGCGACAGGCGCAGGCGCTCGGCACGGGAGCGCTTGCCCACCGGAATCAGGCGCAGCGGCAAACACCACATCACCCCGCGCAGCCAAAGCGGCAGTCGCTCCATGGGGATCAGCGTATCGAGGCGGTGGCGCGCGATGACCCATAGAATCTTGAACAGCCGCAGGCTCATGTACAGCGCTCCCGAGCCTGGGCGGCGGCCTGGATGTCGAGACTCGCGTTCAGACGCCGCGTCAGGCGATCGAGGCGCGCTTCCAGGCGATCGGTGGCCATGTCCAGATCGGTCAGCGCGTCGCGCAGCACGTCGCGCTGCGCCCGGCCCGGCAGCATCCGCGCCTCCTCGAAAACGTACTCGGAGAGATCCTGTAACAGCTCGTCCTTGGCGCGCAGCCCGAAGCGGTTCAAGCGGCGAACGCCTTCGGCCAACGAGTGGGCGGGCGTGGCGCCGATCCAGCCGGCAAGCTCACCTTCCCAGTCGAGCTCCAGATCGAAAAACAGATCGCGGGTCGCTTCCAGAAGGCCAATACGCCCGCGCACCGCGAGCTTGCCGTCGAACATCAGCCGCTCGATCGAGGCGCCGCTGAGCCACTCCGAAAACGTCTCCGGCGTGAGCTCGACGGTCGCATCCGCCTCGGCCTCGTTGACATCGTCACCGGGCAGCAGGTCGACGCCGGTTTCGTGATAGGCGAGCAAAAGCGCCAGGTGCGGTCTTTCGAGCCGGACCAGCAGCCGGCTACCGGCGAGGGCCGCCAGCCGGTTGGGCGCGGCCGGGTCGCGGGCGAGCAGGGCATTCAGCGTGCGTTCGCATCCAGCCAGAAGCAGGGGCGGGGTCAATCGCATGCGCGCCTCGATTGTCGCGTCAATGGAGTGGGAGGCGTTGCGCTGCCAGGCGTCATAGCTTGATGCCGCGGTGAAGCGCGACGATACCGCCGGTGAGGTTGGTGTACTCCACCCGCTCGAGCCCGGCGGCTTCCATCATTGCCTGCAGCGTCGGTTGGTCCGGGTGCATGCGAATCGATTCGGCAAGATAGCGGTAGCTCTCGCCGTCCTTCGCCACCAGCTCGCCGATTTTCGGCAGAAAGCGAAACGAGTACTCGTCGTAGGCTTTGCTTAGAAGCGGATTGCCGGGCTTGGAGAACTCCAGCACCAGAAGCCGTCCGCCGGGCTTGAGCACGCGCGTCATGGAGCGCAGCGCGGCGTCCTTGTCGGTGACGTTACGAAGGCCAAAGGCGATGGTGATGCAGTCGAAGTGGTTGTCCGGGAAGGGCAGGTTCTCGGCGTTGGCCTGAACGTACTCGACGTTGCCGCCCACGCCCTGGTCGATCAGCTTGTCGCGGCCGACGTTCAGCATCGAGGCGTTGATATCGGCCAGCACCACCTTGCCGCGCGGGCCGACCATGCGCGAAAACTTGAGCGTCAGATCGCCGGTGCCGCCGGCGATGTCCAGCACCCGGTGGCCCGGGCGCACGCCGGCGCGCTCGATGGTCAGGCGCTTCCATACCCGGTGAATGCCGAAGGACATCAGGTCGTTCATGACGTCGTAGCGCGCGGCCACCGAGTGAAACACATCCGCTACCCGCGAGGCTTTCTCGTCGAGCGGGACTTCCTGATAGCCAAAATGGGTGGTGCGCTTTTGTGTGGGGCTCATGAGGCGACGGGCTCCCGAGTTCGAGGCGGATATCGATGATATGGCGATCATCGCTTGATAGGTTGGCTGTATTGTAGCCTTCTCCCAACGGTTTTGTCTGCGCCCGGGTCACTTAACCCAAGCGTGCGCTCGCGCGCGGCAAGACCGATTTTCAATACCTTGAGCCTCAAAGCTGTTTGAACTGAATGCCCGCCGGCTCGCGGGAGGCGCCGGCATCGCTGAGCGCCTGCAGATACTCCGCCCAGTAGGCGTCCTGCTGAGTGGCGAGCTCGAACAGGTAGTCGTAGCTGTAGAGGCCGCTGTCGTGGCCGTCGTCGAAGTGAAGCTTGAGCGCGTAGTGGCCGACCTGGCTGATGTCCATCAGGCCCACGTCACGCTTGCCGGTTTGCAGCACGGCAGTATCGGCGCCGTGGCCGCGCACCTCCGCCGACGGTGAGTAGACGCGCAGAAGCTCGACCGGCACGCGGTAGTGCCGATCGCCCGGGTAGGTGAGCTCCAGCAGGCGATTTTTCTTGTGATAGTGCACGTGGGTGGGAATCGGGCTTTCCATCGGGCTCTCCTGTTCAAGAGACGAACGGGGCATATAGACGAACGGGCGGGTGTCGCCACCCGCCCGTAAGGCGTAAAAACGGCACCTGCAACGCGCAGGTCGCTCGAGCTTACAGAATGTAGCGCGAGAGGTCCTCGTCGACCGCCAGCTCGCCAAGTTGCGCGTTGACGTAGTCGGCATCGACCACCAGGGGGCTATCCATATCGCCGCCCTTGAAGGAAGCCTCTTCGAGCAGGCGCTCCATCACGGTGTGCAGGCGCCGAGCGCCGATGTTCTCGGTACCTTCGTTGACCTGCCAGGAGATCTCGGCGATGCGCTCGATACCGTCCTCGGTGAAGTCGACGTCCAGACCTTCGGTAGCGAGCAGCGCCTGGTACTGCTTGGTCAGCGAGGCCGAAGGCTCGGTCAGGATGCGCTTGAAGTCGTGGGGCGTGAGCGCATCGAGCTCGACGCGAATCGGCAGGCGGCCCTGAAGCTCCGGAATCAGATCGGAAGGCCGCGATAGGTGGAACGCGCCGGAGGCGATGAACAGAATGTGGTCAGTCTTGACCATGCCGTACTTGGTGGAGACGGTCGAGCCCTCGATCAGCGGCAGCAGATCGCGCTGCACGCCTTCGCGGGACACCTCGCCGCCGCTGGACTGGCCGCTGCCCTTGGCCACCTTATCGATCTCGTCCAAAAACACGATGCCGTGCTGCTCGACGGACTCTACCGCGCGGGCCTTGATCTCCTCCTCGTTGACGAGCTTTCCGGCTTCCTCGTCGCGCAAGAGCACCAGCGCCTCTTTCACCGTGACCTTGCGCTGCTCGCGCTTTTGCTGGCCCATGTTGGAGAACAGGCTTTGCAGCTGGTTGGTCATCTCCTCCATGCCCGGCGGGGTCATGATGTCGACGCCCTGGCCCTGGGATGAGACCTCGATCTCGATCTCCTTGTCGTCAAGCTGGCCTTCGCGGAGCTTCTTGCGAAACGACTGGCGGGTGGCGTTCTCTTCGCGCGGCTTGTCTTCCTGGCCGCGCGGCGGGGGCAGCAGGGCATCGAGCACGCGGTCTTCGGCGGCGTCCTCGGCGCGGTGACCGACCTCCTCCTTGGCGTGCTCGCGCACCATCTTGATCGCGGCTTCCATCAGGTCACGAATGATCGACTCAACGTCGCGGCCGACATAGCCCACCTCGGTGAACTTGGTCGCTTCCACCTTGATGAACGGCGCGCGGGCGAGCTTGGCCAAACGGCGGGCGATCTCGGTCTTGCCCACGCCGGTCGGGCCGATCATCAGGATGTTCTTCGGCGTGACTTCCGGGCGCAGATCGGCATCGAGCTGCATGCGCCGCCAGCGGTTACGCAAAGCGATCGCCACGGCGCGCTTGGCGTCCTTCTGGCCGATGATGTACTGGTCGAGGGCGTGAACGATTTCGCGGGGGGTCATCTGGGTCATGAATAAGGCCTCAACGGTCGTCGATGTTCAGCTCTTCGAGCGTGACGTGGTGATTGGTGAATACGCAGATGTCGCCCGCGATTTGCAGGGATTTTTCAGTGATTTCCCGCGCGCCGAGCTCGGTGTTTTCCAGAAGGGCGCGGGCGCTGGCTTGGGCGAAGTTGCCGCCAGAGCCGATGGCGATGATGCCGCGCTCCGGCTCGACGACGTCGCCGTTGCCGGTGATGATCAATGAGGCGCTGTGATCCGCCACGGCCAGAAGGGCCTCGAGCCGGCGCAGTGCGCGATCGGTGCGCCAGTCTTTTGCCAGCTCCACGGCGGCCTTGGTCAGATGGCCCTGATATTTCTCGAGCTGCGCCTCAAAACGCTCGAACAGAGTGAAGGCGTCCGCCGTGCCGCCGGCGAAGCCCGCGAGCACCTTGCCCCGATAGAGGCGGCGCACCTTGCTGGCGTTGCCCTTCATCACGGTGTTGCCAAGCGATACCTGGCCGTCGCCGGCGAGGGCGACCTGGTTGCCGCGGCGTACGGATACGATCGTGGTCATGGAGATGACTCCTTGAGGGAGAAAAGACTCCCGATAACTTATCGGCCGCCTGGCGGCCGCAACTAAAGCGCGTAAAAAACCTGAGCGATTCACCACAAAATGCGGGCGGTCGATAAAAAATCAACCGCCCGCATAGGGTTCTGCCTGGCTTTTATGGCCGCGCCCACGCGGGGCGCGCTAGTTTTGCAGCTGGATGAGCAGCGGCTCGATGCCCTGGGTCGCCATCAGGTCCTGGGCGCGGTTGAGCTCGCGAGTGTCCTCGTAAGGCCCGACCTGAACGCGGTGCCAGATATCGCCGCTGGCCTGCACTTCGGTGATCTGGGCCAACAGGCTCAGGTTGCGAAGTCGCGAGCGCAGCTGCTCGGCATCCCCTAACTCCTTGAACGACGCCGCCTGCAGCATGTAGCGATTGGGCGTGGCGGGCGCTTGTGCCGCGGGCTCGGCGGGCGTTGCCGGGGCGCTTTGGGCCTGCTCCTCCGGGCGAGTGTTGGCGGCGATCACCTGGGCGATCGGATCATCACCGGAGGCGCCGTCAGTATTGGAATCGGCTGGCGGCGCTTCCGGGCGATTGACCGTCGAGGGCAGCGCCCCACCCGGGGCGATGACTTCGGTTTCCGGCAGCAGGGTGTAGAACTCGAAGGTCGGCATCGAGGGCTCGGCGTCTCCTTCGGTCTGGCGCGCGGCGCTGCGCTCGTCGCTACCCGGCGGCTTTGGCAGCACCGTCGCCTCTGGCGTGGCATTTTGCTCCTGCCAGGGGGCGGTGCCGTGCTGATGCTGGGCCAGAAAGAACCCCACGGCGATACCGGCCAGCGCCCAGAGCCAGCCCGGCAGGCGAAAACCGCTGCCGGGCTCTTTCGGCGTCTTGCGCTGGCTGGTCGCTCCGCGACGGCTGGGCCGCTTGCGCGCTTTGGCCATGGTTTACATCTCCTCCGGGGCGCTGACCCCCATGAGATCGAGCCCGTTGCGCAGCACCTGGCGGGTGGCCAGGCCCAGCGCCAAACGTGCGTTTCGGGTGGCATCATCGTCGACCATCACTTTCACCGCGTTGTAACAGGTGTGAAAGTCCGCGGCCAGATCCAGCAGGTACTGGGAGATTTGCTGCGGCTCGCGGGCGCGGGCGGCCTGCTCGACCACTTCCGGGTAGCGCGCCAGGCGATTGAGCACCGCCTTCTCCTGGTCGCTGTCTAGGCTCGCCAGATTTGCCATCGCCTGATCGAAATCGAAGGCGCGGGATTCGGCGTCGGCCTTTCTCATCATGCTGCACACGCGGGCGTGGGCGTACTGCACGTAGTAGACCGGGTTGTCGTTGGACTGCGAGCGGGCCAGGTCGATATCGAAGGTGAGCTGGGAGTCGGCCCGGCGCGCGGCGAGGAAAAAGCGCGTGGCGTCGCGGCCTACTTCGTCGATCAGATCGCGCAGCGTGACGTAGCTGCCGGCGCGCTTGGAGAGCTTCACCTCGACGCCGGAGCGGGTCACCATCACCATCTGGTGCAGTACGTAGTCCGGATAGCCCTTCGGAATGCCGACTTCCAGCGCCTGGAGACCGGCGCGTACGCGGGTGACGGTGGAGTGGTGGTCGGCGCCCTGCTCGTTGATGACGGTCTTGAAACCGCGGCTCCACTTGTCGTGGTGATACGCCACGTCCGGCAAAAAGTAGGTGTAGCCGCCGTCCTGCTTGCGCATCACGCGGTCCTTGTCATCACCGAAGTCGGTGGTGCGCAGCCACATCGCGCCGTCTTCCTCGTAGGTGTGGCCGTTGGCGACCAGTCGCTCGACGGTTTTTTCGACCTTGCCCTGCTCGTAGAGCGACGATTCGAGAAAGTAGACGTCGAACGCTACGCCAAAGGCCTTGAGGTCCAGATCCTGCTCGCGGCGAAGCCAGGCAACAGAAAAATCGCGAATGGCGTCGAGATCCTCCGGGTCCGCCTTGCCGGTCACTTCCCGGTCGTCGGCAGAGACGGTCTTGCCGGCCAGGTAGTCTTGGGCAACGTCGTTGATGTAGTCGCCGCGGTAGCCGTCTTCGGGCCAGCTGGCGTCGTCCGGGCCAAGCCCTTTGGCGCGGGCCTGCACGGAAAGGGCCAGATTCTGGATCTGGGCGCCGGCGTCGTTGTAGTAGAACTCGCGGGTGACGTCATACCCTGTGGCCTCGAGAAGCCGGCACAGGCAGTCGCCGATGGCGGCGCCCCGGCCGTGGCCAACGTGCAAGGGGCCGGTCGGGTTGGCAGAGACGAACTCGACCTGGACCTTTTCGCCCTGGCCGACGAGGCTTCGCCCAAAGGCGTCGCCGGCGTCGAGCACCTGCGCGATGATCTGTGCGGCGGCGTCCGTGGCGGCAAAGAAGTTGATGAAACCGGGGCCGGCGATCTCGGTGTTGGCGATCGCGTCGCTTTCGGGCAGCGCCTCGAGGAGCTTCTCGGCGAGCTCGCGCGGCTTGAGGCCTGCGGGTTTGGCCAACATCAGCGCGAGGTTGGTGGCGTAATCGCCGTGGGCCTTGTCTTTGGTCGGGTCGATCTTGATCGTCGGGGTCAGATCAACAGGCAGCACGCCCTGATGCTTTAGCGCATCGATGGCGCCCTGGAGCAGGGAGGTGATCGTCTCTTTCATTTGCATATCCGAAATTTTGGGTGGCGGCGTGTGCGTTTAATCGTGCGCGTTCGGTAATAAAGGGGCGGTCGATGTTGACGTTTGAGAGCATCGACGCAAAAAGGCCCGGTACACATAAAACCGCCATTATCGGCAATTGGCGCTCACTTTCAAAGCCGTATCGGGTTCGAAAGCGAACGCTCGTCGCCTTGTTTGGGCTTGCCAGCGTCTACGCCAGCGTCTGCGGGTCGATGTCGATCGACCAGCGCACGCTGCGCGCCTCGCGGTGGGCGTCCAGCCACTGGACCAGGTAGTTGGCCGCGGCGTGGCGCTGGCTGCGCTTGTCGGCGGCGATCAGCACGTGCACGTGGTAGCGATTTTGGCGCCGCTCCATCGGCGCGGGCACCGGCCCCAGACAGCGCGCCTGCACGTTAGCTACCTTGAGCCACTCTCTCAGCGCCTGGGCAGCGTCTTGTGCAAGCGAAAGCGCGGCCGGCTCCTTCGGGCTCTCCAGGCGTAACAGCGCCATGAAGCCAAACGGCGGCAGCTTGGCCAGCCGCCGCTCTTCGAGCAGGTTGCGCGCCAGCGCCCCGTAGCCGTGCTCGGCCAGCTGGCCAAGGTGCGGGTCGTCCGGGTGCAGGGTCTGCACCAGCACCCGGCCCGGGTGGGCGGCGCGTCCGGCGCGCCCGGCCACCTGCTCGAGCAGTTGGGCGCTGTGCTCGAGCGCGCGAAAGTCCGCGCTGTAGAGCCCGCCGTCGGCGTTGATCACCACCACGAGCGTGACGTGGGGCAGGTGATGGCCCTTGGCGAGCATCTGAGTGCCGACCAGAATGCACGGCTCGCCGCGGTGAACCTCCTTGAGCACCTGGTCGAAGCTGTCCTTACGCCGGGTGCTGTCGCGGTCGATGCGATGAATCGTGGTGTCGGGAAAAAGCCCCGTCAGCGTCTCCTCGGTGCGCTCGGTGCCGGCGCCGAGCGCGCGCAAATCGCCGCTGCCACACTCGGGGCAGGCGTCCGGCAGCGCCCGGCGGCTGTCGCAGTGGTGGCAAGCCAGCAGCGGCGGCTGGCGGTGCAGCGTCATGCGCGCGTCGCACTGGTGGCAGTCCGCCATCCAGCCGCAGCCGTGGCAGGCAAGCCTGGGGGCGAAGCCGCGCCGGTTGATGAACACCAGCACCTGCTTGCCGGCAGCCAGGGTCGACGTGATCGCCTTGAGCGCGCCGGGTAGCAGCCCGCCCTGGCGGCGCTGATGACGAAGATCCAGAAGTTCGAGTTTGGCCGGCGGGTGGCGGCTCGGGCGTTGGGTGAGGCGCAGGTGGCGGTAGTCGCCGGCCAGCGCGCGCTGAAGGCTCTCGAGCGACGGCGTGGCGCTGCCCAGCAGCAGTGGGATCTGGTGATGGTGGGCGCGGGCCACGGCCAAATCGCGGGCGTGGTAGCGAAGCCCGTCGTGCTGCTTGTAGGAGCCGTCGTGCTCCTCGTCGACGATGATCACCCCGGGTTTTGCCAGCGGCGTGAAGATCGCCGAGCGGGTGCCGATCACGATCAGCGCGCGCCCGTCGGCGGCGGCCTCCCAGGCGTCCATGCGCTCGGCGTCGTTGAGCCCGGAGTGCAGCGCCACCACGGGTACATTGAAGCGGCTTTTAAAGCGCGAAAGCGTTTGCGGGGTCAGGCCGATCTCCGGCACCAGCACCAGCGACTGTTTGCCCCTGGCGGCGACCGCCTCGATCAGCTGCAGATAGATTTCGGTCTTGCCGCTGCCGGTGACGCCTTCCAGCAGGCAGGGGTGGTAGCCGTTCAGGTTTTCGTGCAGCGCGGCCAGCGCCGCTGCCTGCTCGCGGTTGAGCGCAAGCGACGGCGAGGCGAGCAGATTTGACGCGGTGTCAGCCCGCCGGCCTGCCTGGCGGGCAAGCTCCGTTGAGGTGATTAGCCCCTTGCGGGCAAGCGCGTTGAGTTGCTCTTTGGTATAGCCGTGGGCGCTGATTGCCTGGGTCGGCAGGCCGTGAGCGTGCTGGCGCAAAAGCGCGTAAAGCTCGGCCTGTTTGGGGGCATTTTTAAGTGAGTCCGGCGTTTGCTCGCCAACGGCCTGCCACTGGGTAAAGGTGCGCCCGGCCATGGGGTAGCCCTGGCGCAGTCTTGCCGGCATGGCCAGCTGCATGGTGTCGCCCAGACCGTGCTGGTAGTAGCGCGCGGTGAAGTGGCAAAGCCACTGCCAGTCCTCCGGCAGCGGCGCCTCATCGAGCACTTCGGAAATCGGTTTTAACTTTTCGCGGGGCAGTGTGCTTCGATCGAGCAAATTGATCACGACACCCACAACGTCGCGCCGACCAAACGGTACGCGCACGCGAAGTCCCGGCTGCCAGCCGCCGGCCGGTGGCTCGCGGCCGGGCAGGTAGTCAAACAGCTGACGCAGCGGCGAGGGCAGGGCCACCTGAAGCGCGCCGGGGGCCGTGGGCGCCTTTGGAGCGGGCGTTGAAGAAAAGGGAACGGGCAATTGGCCTCCGGCGTAAAAGTTGCTAGAATATGCGCCCGCTACACGTTTTACCAACCCGGTTTTATGTGAGCGACTATCCGGTTAAGCAGTTATTTCAACCCCCTATGCGGTGCCTGGCAACGGATCAGGTGGCGGCATAAGCGAGTGAGGTTCACGATGAAACAAGGTATTCACCCGAATTACAACACGGTCACCGCGACGTGTTCTTGTGGCAACGCCTTCCAGGTGGGTTCGACTTCTGGTCAGGACTTCTCTCTGGACGTGTGCTCCAACTGCCACCCGTTCTACACGGGCAAGCAGAAGCAAGCGACCACCGGTGGCCGCGTAGAGCGCTTCAACAAGCGCTTCGGCGCTGCCATGAAGCGCGGCTAAAACGCCCGCTTGCCGGCCACGTGCCGGGTGCCAAAGACCCACGCTTCGGCGTGGGTTTTTTTATGCCCACGTACTCGTGCCCACGAGCTTGTGCCTACGAACTGATGCCTGCGAGATAATGAAAAATTTTTCCATAAATGCTGCGGCGCATCAATAAGTAAAGCGTTATGGCTCACGCTCTTCGTTATAAGTTCTACCAAATAGAGCTTAAAAGTTTCCATAGTTAGTCAACGTGTAGCCAAATGTCGAAATCAAGAGTCGAGTTGACGGCGCTTGAGGGTCTTCGGCTTTTTCTATACTCTTGAAGCACTTTTCAACTTTAGGATAACGGATTTGACCATGACAGACGCGAACCGGCAGGCAGCGCTCGACTATCACGCCAACCCCATTCCAGGAAAGCTATCGGTCGAGTTAACCAAGTCCACCGCCACCGCTCGTGATCTGTCGCTGGCTTACAGCCCGGGCGTGGCGGAGCCGGTACGCGAAATCGCCGCCGATGCGGAAAACGCCTACCGCTACACCGGCAAGGGCAATCTGGTCGCCGTCATTTCCGACGGCAGCGCCATTCTGGGCCTGGGCAACCTGGGGCCGCTGGCCAGCAAACCGGTCATGGAAGGCAAGGGGGTGCTGTTCAAGTGCTTCGCCGGCATCAACTCAGTGGACATCGAGGTCGACGCCGAGAATCCGCAGGCGTTCATCGACACCGTGGCGCGCATCGCTGATACCTGGGGCGGCATCAACCTGGAGGACATCAAGGCACCGGAGTGTTTCGAGATCGAAAAGGCGCTGATCGAGCGCTGTTCGATTCCGGTCTTCCACGACGATCAGCACGGCACTGCGATCGTCACCGCCGCGGGCATGCTCAACGCTCTGGAGATCGCCGGCAAGCGCATCGAGGACGTCAACATCGTCTGCATGGGCGCAGGGGCCGCGGCGATCGCCTGCATGCGTCTTCTGATCAGCTGCGGCGCCAGCGCCGAGAATCTGGTGATGCTCGACCGGCGCGGCGTGATTCATAGTGGGCGCGAAAACATCAACGAGTACAAGGCGGAATTCGCCCGCGACACCGAGATGCGCACCCTTGATGACGCCATCGACGGCGCCGACGTCTTCATCGGCCTCTCTGGCCCCGGCCTTTTGAGCGCCGAGCAGGTCAAGAAGATGGCCGCCGATCCGGTCATCTTTGCCTGCACCAACCCGGACCCTGAGATCCACCCGGACGTCGCCCGCGAGGCGCGCCCGGACGTGATCATGGCCACCGGCCGCTCGGATTTTCCCAATCAGGTCAACAATGTACTGGGCTTTCCGTTCATCTTCCGCGGGGCTTTGGACGTGCGCGCCACGCGCATCAACGAGGCGATGAAGCTCGCCGCGGTGCATGCGCTGAAGGATTTGGCCCGCGAGCCGGTGCCGGAAGAGGTGCTCAACGCCTACGAGCGCACCGAGATGAGCTTCGGGCGCGAGTACATCATCCCTACACCGGTAGACGTGCGCCTGTTGGAGCGCGTCTCCGCCGCCGTCGCTCGGGCCGCCGTGGATTCGGGGGTGGCGCGCAAGCCGTATCCGGCGCACTATCCGCTGAAAACGATCAATAACGTGTACGGCGGCTAGAAAAGCTTTCGAACAGATCGACAAAGCCCGTCATTGACGGGCTTTTTTTGATTGAAGGGCTGTGGAGCCCCTCCAATATACTTGCGCCCAGAAGCAAACCTGAGCGGGGGTCTTTCGCCATTGCCGAAGATTGCTCCTGCATATTCGGCATTCCCGCCATCCATGGCGGTCAGATGGCGAAAGTAGCCTACAAGGACGTATTCATGGCGCCCCCGCGCAGGGTTGCTTCTGGGCCCACCAACCGCGATCCTTTTCAACGAATCAGGCCTGGGGATAGCGTGTCAGCCCTTCCTGGGCGGTGGAGGCAACGAGCCGCCCCTGGCGGTCGAAAATGCTGCCGCGGGCCAAGCCTCGGGCGCTGCCGGCCCAGGGCGAGTCGATGGAGTAGAAGAGCCACTCGTCGACGCGGGTGTCCTGGTGCAGCCACAGCGCGTGATCGAGGCTTGCGATACGAAGCTTCGGGTCGCCGAACTCGACCCCGTGGGGAATCAGCCCGGTGGTCAAGAGGTTGAAGTCCGACGAGTAGGAGAGCAGGTGGCGGTGAAGCGCCGGATCCTCGGGAAGCTTTCCCTTGATGCGAAACCAGAGCCCACGCCCGGCCGGCGCCGCCGGGCTCGGGTTGTGGTCGAGGTGCAGAAACTCGATCGGGTGGCCGGGGAAGCGCTCGTGCTTGACGTTGCCCTCTTCGATCAGCGTTTCCGGAGCTGGCACGTCGGGCATGATGAGCTGGTGGGTAAACCCCGCTTCCGGGCTCTGAAACGAGGCGCTGCAGAAAAAGATCGGCCGGCCCTTCTGGATCGCGGTGACGCGGCGAGTCGTGAAGCTGCCGCCGTCGCGCACGTTGTCCACCTGGTAGACCACCGGGCGGTGCGGGTCGCCCGGGCGCAGAAAGTAGCCGTGCTGGGAGTGGGGCAGGCGCTCGGGCTCCACGGTGCGAGACGCCGCCGCCAGGGCCTGGCCGAGCACCTGGCCGCCGTAGAGCTGGGGGAAGCCCAGGTCCTGGCTCTGGCCGCGAAACAGCGTCTCCTCCAGGGGCTCGAGATCCAGCAGATTCAGTAGCGTCTTCAGCGCGTCGTTCATTCTCGGTATCCTATGGCGTTTAGCCGCTTTCTCGATCGACTGGCTACCTTAGCGGAGTTCGCCCCGATGCGCAGCGACGAATTTTACATGTACCGGGCGTTGGATCAGGCGCACCGGGCGGCCGCCGCCGGCGAGGTGCCGGTAGGCGCGGTGGTGGTCGACCCACAAGGCGAGATCATCGGGGCCGCCCACAACGCCCCGGTCGAAAGCCGTGACCCCAGCGCCCACGCGGAAATTCGCGCGCTGCGCGCGGCGGGCGAGGCGCTTGGCAACTATCGCCTTGACGGCTGCACCCTGTATGTCACATTGGAGCCTTGTATGATGTGCGCCGGCGCCATGGTCCACGCGCGCATCCAACGGCTGGTCTACGCCGCCGCCGAGCCGCGCACCGGCATGGTCGAATCGAAGGCCAACCTGCTCGCTCAGCCCTGGTTCAATCACCGCGTCGAGGTCGAGGCGGGCGTATTGGCCGGCGCTTCGAAAAAGCTCCTGAAGGCGTTCTTTGCAGAGCGCCGCTAACCCGCCCAAGGAGGCACGATGCACGTGCTGCTCAATACGCTGATCGTGGTGCTCACCGTCGCCTGCATGGAAGTGGTGGCCACACTCGCCCACAAGTACATCATGCACGGCTTTGGCTGGGGCTGGCACCGCTCGCACCACGAGCCGCGCACCGGCTGGTTCGAGCGCAACGACCTTTACGCGGTCGTCTTCGCGCTACTCGCCATCGTGCTGATCGCCTACGGCACCGCCGGCGCGTGGCCGCTGCAGTGGATCGGTGCCGGCATGACCGCCTACGGGGTGATCTACTTCGTGCTTCACGACGGCCTCGTGCACAAGCGCTGGCCGTTCAGCCTGATTCCCCGGCGCGGCTACATGAAGCGTCTTTACAAGGCTCATCGGCTGCATCACGCGGTGAAGGGCCGCCACGGTGGCGTGTCGTTTGGCTTCATCTACGCCCCGCCGGTGGAGACGCTCGAGGCCACGCTGCGACGCCGTAAGGCCGCTAGCGCGGGCGCTGCCAAAGGCTCATCGAGCGAGGCGTCGAGCTCCGCCGAGCGCGAGAACCCAGCGCGCTAGCCCCGCCGGCCAGCAAAAGCGCGACTTTTTCACTTCGCCCGGTACTTTGACGCCCATTCCAGGCGAGTTTGCCCGCGCGAGTCACCTTCACACCGATTTTGCGATACACCCCGAGCGCGGTGGCGATCGCCCAGGCCGAGCGCAGCGGCAGCCGCTCGATGCCGATGCGCGCCGAGGCGTAGTAGGGCTCCGCCGCCGCGATCAAACGCTTGGAGACGCGCGCAAGCGCCTCGCGCTGGCTCGGGTCGAGAATGTCCGCAACGCTCAAGCCCTCCTCTCGCAGCCACTCCCCGGGCACGTAGCAGCGCCCCGCCTCGGCGTCCTCGACGATGTCGCGGGCGATATTGGTCAGCTGAAAGCCGAGTCCCAGGTCGCAGGCGCGATCGAGTACCGCCTCGTCGCGCACGCCCATCACGCGGGCCATCATCAGCCCGACCACGCCGGCCACGTGGTAGCAGTAGCGCAGCGTGTCATCCAGGGTTTCATAACGCTCGTCGCGCACATCCATGGCGTAGCCTTCCAGGTGATCGAAGGCCTGGGAGGGCGGAATGTCGTGGGTCAGCGCCACTTCCTGGAAGGCGGCGAAGGCGGGCTCCTCCATCGGCTCGCCTTTGAAGGCGCGCGCGGTCTGGGCCTTGAGCTCGGCCAGGCGCGCCTCGCTCTGCGCTTTTTGCTCGCCTTCCGAGGGCGCGTTGTAAAAGCCCAGGGTCTGGTCGTCGATCACGTCGTCACAGTGGCGACACCAGGCGTAGAGCATCAGCGCGGCGCGGCGGGTGGCGGGGTCGAACAGTTTCGAGGCGCTGGCGAAGCTCTTCGAGCCCGCCGCCATGGTCACCGTGGCATGATCGAGCAGCGCCTCGCTCATGCGTTTTCCTTCTCTGACGTTAGCCGCTCCACCATCAACCCGGCGGTCGCCTTGGCGGAGCCGATCACCCCGGGAATGCCCGCGCCCGGGTGGGTACCGGCGCCGACCAGATACAGGTTGTCGATCTGGCTGTCCAGGTTGTGCGGGCGAAACCAGGCGCTCTGGGTCAGAATCGGCTCGATCGAGAACGCCGAGCCCTGGTGGGCGCCGAGCGTATCGCGAAAATCGAACGGCGTGAACGTGCGGTGGGTGACGAGCTGGCTTCTCAAGCCCGGCATGTAGTGCTTCTCCAGATAGTCGAAGATGCGCTCGCGCAGCTTCGGCCCTTCGACGTCCCAGTCGAGCGCGGCGGTGCCCAGATGTGGCACCGGCGCCAGCACGTAGTAGCTGCCGCAGCCTTCGGGGGCAAGCGAGGGGTCGGTGACACACGGTGCGTGCAGGTAGAGCGAGAAATCCTCGGCCAGCTCATCGCTGTTGAAGATTTCATCGATCAGCTCGCGATAGCGCGGCCCGAAGCAGACCGTGTGGTGGGCGAGCTGAGTGTGGTTGTGATCGAGGCCAAAGTAGAGCACGAACAGCGAGTTGCTCATGCGCTTGCCCTTGAGCTTTTTGGCTCGCTTCGCCCCCACCGGGTGGTGGCCGAGGAGTTTTTCGTAGGTGTGCACTACGTCGGCATTCGACGCCACGGCCCGCGCCGGGATTTCGCGGCCATCGGCAAGCGTCACGCCGCGGGCGCGGTTGCCCTGCATCTCGATACGCTCGACCTTGGCGTTGACCAGTATCTCGCCGCCGAGGTCCTCGAACAGCTTCGCCATGCCCTTGACCAGCGCGCCGGTGCCGCCACGGGGAAACCACACGCCCCATTTGCGCTCCAGCGCGTGGATCAGCGTGTAGATCGACGAGGTGGCAAACGGGTTGCCGCCGACCAGCAGCGAGTGAAACGAGAACGCCTGGCGCAGGTGCTCGTCCTCGATGTACTGCGATACCTTGGCGTAAACGCTCTTCCAGGCCTGCAGTTTGGCAAGCTGGGGGGCGGCGCGCAGCATGTCGCGAAAGCTCAAAAACGGCACCGTGCCGAGCTTGACGTAGCCCTCGTCGAACACCGCCTTCGAGTAGTCGAGAAAGCGGTGGTAGCCCTCGACGTCTTTTGGGTTGAAGTGATTGATCTGGCGCTCGAGGCTTGCCTGGTCGTTGTCGTAATCGAACACCTCGCCGGACTCCCAGCAAAGCCGGTAGAACGGCGTGACGGGTAAGAGCTCGACGTACTCGTCGATCGATTTACCGGCAAGCGTGAAAAGCTCCTCGAGGGCGCTCGGGTCGGTGATCACCGTGGGGCCGGCGTCAAACACGAAGCCTTCGTCCTCGTACACGTAGGCCCGCCCGCCGGGCTTGTCGCGGCTTTCCAGAAGCAGCGTCGGAATGCCCGCGGCCTGCAGCCGGATGGCCAGCGCCAGGCCGCCAAAGCCCGCGCCAATTACGATCGTTTTACTCATCTTTAAAAGCTCGCAGCCGAGGGGTTTGTTTAAGCACGGCCGGGATGGCCTCGCGCACCGGCACCGGGGGCTTGCCGGAGACGATGCGCACCTTGTCCAAAAGCGTGGGCCGACCGGCGTAGAAGCGCTCGATCAAGCCGTCGTTCAGCGTGTAGAAGCGCTGCATGACCTGCCAGCGCCGGCCCGGTTGGCCTGCCAGAAACAGCATGCGGTTGAGCATGCGAAAAAACCGCTGCTGCCGCCAGCGCCGCCTCGCGAAATCTTCGATCAGCTGGAACAGCGACGCGGCGTCGAAATGCGTCTGCGCGGCGATCTCGTCTGCCAGCGCCACCGCGTGGGGCAGCGAGTAGCCGGTGGTGGCGTGAAAGAGCCCGGCGCGCAGCCCGCTTCTCGGCTGGTTCTGGGCTGCCAGCCAGAAGGCGTCGATATCGCCGTCCAGGGTGATCGGCAGATGGCCGTGCTCTTCGCGCTCCAGCGTTTCGAGCGCCCAGCCCTGACGCTCGGCGTAGGCGGCAAGGTTGTCGCGGGCCAGCGCCGGGTCCAAATCCGCTGCGTCGACGTAGTGGGTGTCCTCGATCAGAAGCGTCCGGTCATCGAGCGGCAGGCTGTAGACGAAGCGGTAGCCGCCCTGTTGATCAACGGTGGCGTCCATCATGATCGGCCGGGTCAGCCCGTGGGGCGTTTTGATCCGCCACTGCTGGCCCAGAAACGACTGATAGCCGATGGTCAGGTGCGGCGACGCTTGTGGGCCGCGCCCGTCGATCACCGCGGCCGCTGTGAGCGCCGTGCCGTCTTCGAGCGTCACGCCGGTCGGGGTGACGGTGGCAACGCGGGTATCGGTCAAAAGCCGCTCGCCGAGATCATCCTCGAGCACCTTCGCAAAGCGCTCGGCGGTCACGCTCAGGTAGTCGCTTTTTAGATGCCGGCTGAACGCGGGAAAGCGCACCTCGTAGCCGGGCCAGCGATGCGCCACGAATGGCTCAATCCAGGCGTGCTGCTCAGAACTCAAATCGTGCTGGTGAAACGACCAGGTGTGGTTGCCGCCGGGGCGGGAGCCGGATTCGATCACCAGCACGTCGAGGTTCGGGTGGCGCTTGCCAAGCCGCCAGGCGATCAGGGCGTTGGCAAGCCCCGCGCCGACGAGAATGAGATCATACGACTGCTTCATGGGCGCTCTCCGTGTAAACCGGGCGGTGCGTGGTCAGCGCCTGCTCGGCGATGGCGGCGGCTTTGTCAGCCCCGCCGGCGGCGCGAAGCGGCGCCTGAAGCGCGGTGAGCCGTTCACGATAATCAAACGCGTCGAGACGGGCGAGCTTTTGCGCCAGCGTGGCCGGGCGCGAGAAGTTGAAGGCGCGCTCGCCAAGGCCGTGATACAGCACCCGCGCCGCCACGCCTGGCTGGTCGAAGGCCAGCGGCACGACCAGCATCGGCGTGGTGGTGTCGATGGCATCGACCACGGTGTTGAGCCCGCCGTGGGTGATGACCGCCTCACTGCGGGCAAGCGCTTCGCGCTGGTCGACGAAACCGACCGCCGCGGTGGCCCCAGCGCGCACAAGCGCCGCTTCCTGCGCGTCATTCAGCTTGCCACAGTGAGCGATCAACAGCGCCTTGCCCTGACGGCGGCACGCGCGGGCGATCTTCTTGAAGAGTCCAAAGCGGTGGCCCTGCAGCGTGCCGAGCGAGGCGAACACGAAGCGCTTTGGAAGCGCCAGCGCCTCCAGGGGTTGGTGGCGGGCGCCGGCGTTTGGCAGGCGCAGCGGGCCGACGGCGTGGAAGGTGTCGGGAAGCGCGGTACGGGGGAAATCGAAGGCGAGCGGCGTCTGGCTGATCTGGGCAAGCGGTGACAGGCACTCGTGAAGCCCGCGGCGCGGCGACAGCCCGAAGGCGTGGGCGTGGCGCTCGACGACCTTCGCGTGGCGGCCCATCATTTGATCATAAATGCGCTCGCTGGTGGCGTACATGCCGCGGGCTCGCTCAGACTCGGCCAGGCGAAACGGCATCACCGGCAGCGGAAGGCCCGCCTCGCGGTTGACCGGCAGCGCGCAGGCCACCGACACGAACGGCAAACCGAGCCCCTCGGCGACCAGGGCGCCGGCGGACTCCATCTGATCGGCGATCACGCCGTCGATGCCGAGCGTCTCAAAGGCGGCGGGCAGCTCGCGGCAGAGCATGTCGGTGGTCTCGGCCAGATCGCGAATCATGGCGAAGAGCCCGGCGCCGGAAGGGCTGGCTAGCCGCTCGAGCGTGCGCGCCATGCGCCCTTCGGGGTGGCTTTGTTGACCGACGGCGAAAAAGCCGATGCCCGGCTCGCTGACCAGCGGCCGAGCGTCGGCCTGATGAACGAACGTGACCCGGTGGCCGCGGGCGATCAGGCCGGCACCAAGCGCCTCAAGCGCCTTGACGTGGCTGTAAAGCGCCGGGGCCACGATGGCGAAGTGGCTCATGAGGGCGCTCCTTCTGGCCGGCTCAAGGCGCGCCGATCACGGCGAGCTGCTGGTGAAACCAGCCCTGCACGAAGGCGCGGGTGCGCCCGCCTGTGGGGCAGGCGGCGGCCAGGTGCGTGTCGGCGCGGGCCAGGTGAGCGTCCAGGCGCTCGCGCACGGCGCGCTCGCCAAGCGTTGCCACCAGCGTCGACTTGCCGATGTCCTGATGAAGATCCTTGCCGGTGCCCATCACACCGTCGGCCAAATCGTCGATCAATTGAAAGGCCTGACCGAGATCTTCGGCGAACAGCGCAAGCGCCTTTTGGGCGTGCTCGTCGGCGTTGGCCGCCAGGCCTGCCAGTGACAGCGTGGCGCTAAAGAGCTTGCTGGTCTTGAGGTCGTTGGTGGCGAGAATCGCATCGACGCTGCGCGCGCCGGCGCCTTCGCTCAAATCCAGAAACTGCCCCTCGACCAGCCCCTGAAGGCCCACCGCGCGAGCAAGCGTCGAGACCGCCGTCGCGCGGCGTTCGCTTTCAAGCCCGGGCGCCTCGGCGGCGATGGCGTAGGCGTGGCTCAACAGCGCCACCGCCGCCAGAATGGCGACGCTTTCGCCGAACTGGCGATGAATGGTGGGGCGGCCGCGGCGAAGCTCGGCGTTATCCATGCAGGGAATGTCGTCGAGAATCAGGGACGCCGCGTGGATCATCTCCACCGCGCAGGCGAGATCGAGCAGGCCGTCGGTGTCGGCGTCGGCCGTCAGGTCCTGGGCGGTCAGCAGCAGCAGCAGCGGGCGAATCCGCTTGCCCGGGGCCAGGGTGGCCTCGCGCATCGCGCGGGCGACCCGCTCGCTCTCGGGGGCCGCCGGCAGGCGCTCGTCGAGTCGCCGCTCCAGAGCCGCGCGTAGCGCCTCGGTTGGGTCTCGGTGGCTTGTCAGTTGGTCGGCGTCGGCATTCATCAAAGCGGTCCCTGGCGTTTCGTTGTTCGTGGCCATCGTTTTATATCAAGCGGCGAGCACGCAGCGCCGTGCTCGCCAAGGCCTGCGCTCATCGAAGGCCATCATGAAAAAGGTTTTAACATCAACGGACAGTGCTTGAAAGTCACCGAGTTTGAAAGTCACAGCCATTGAACGTCACGGTGCTTGAACGTCACTGTCCGTTCTGGCCGAGCACATGGGCGTCGAATCTGCCCGGCTCGGGCTCGCTTGAGTCGAGCATCGCGTGGAGAAGGTCCATGACGTGGTTGACCTCATAGAGCGTCAGCGGCCCGTCCTTGGCAAAACGCACGCGCCCGGCGGCGTCGTGGACGATGACCGCCGAGCCGCCCCGCTCGAGATTCCAGGCGCTCTGTACCGCGCTCTGGTCGTCCACCACGAACTGCACCTCGGGGACGTCGCGCTTGCTGCCCTCGACGCTTTTGCGCACGAACATCGCGCTCCCGAAGACCGCGTCGTCGGTGTTGACGATGGTGGTGGTCTGAAAGCGCTCGTCGGGAAACCGGGCGGCCTCGATCGCCTCGATGATCGGCGCGTTCAGGTCCTTGGCCGAGAGCCTGCCGGCGACGTGCAGCACCACGCCGACGCTTCCGGCCAGCGCGCTGGTGTCCCAAACCTGGTAGCGAAGCGCGCCCTCGTCGAGCACCACTTCCCCGCGGTCCGCCACGCGCACCGGCGCCGGGGGCTCGCCGGTCTCGAAGGCGAAGGCGGGGGTGAGCGCTGTCGCGACCCAGAGCGCGGCGGCGGTCAGCCCGGCCGCGGTTGAGATGAAGCGGTTTCGCATGGTGCTCTCCCTGGGGCAAGCGGCCCCGGTGCGGGTGGTCGGTGTCGTCAAGGCGATGCGCCGGTCTGGGCAAGGCCGGTCTGGCCGAGCTGGAAAAACTGCTGGCGGCTGCGCTCGACGTAGCTCAGCATTTCGTAATAGCGGCGAATGTTGCGCACGTAGATTACCGGCTCCCCGCCGCGGGCGAAGCCGTAGCGGGTCTGGCTGTGCCAGCGGCGCTGCTGTAAAAGCGGCAGCGCCTCGCGCACGTCTGCCCACAGGTTCGGGTCGCCGCCGCGCATTTGGGCGATGTCGCGGGCATCGAGCAGGTGCCCAAGCCCCACGTTGTAGGCGGCCATGGCCATGTAGAGGCGGTTGTCGCCGATAATCTCCTCGGGCAGGCGCTCCATGAGGCTTCTCAAATAGCGCGCACCGCCGTCGATGCTCTGCGCCGGGTCGCGCCGGTTTTGCACGCCCAGGTCGCTGGCCGTGGGCAGGGTCAGCATCATCACCCCGCGCACGCCGGTGGGCGATACCGCGTCCGCGTCCCAGTGGGACTCCTGATAGCCCACCGCCGCCAGCAGCTTCCAGTCAAAGCCCGTCTCCAGGGCGGCGCGTTTGAACAGCGGCGCGAACTCCGGCAGGCGCTGGTCCAGGTGGCTCAAAAAGGTCCGCGTGCCGACGTACTCCAGATAGTCGTCGTGGCCGAAGTAGCGGCTAATCAGGCGCTCGAGCGCGCCGTTTTCGCGCTGCTCGTCCAGAAAGCGGTCAGCGGCCTCCAGAAGCCCGAGCCCCTGGCCCGCGGGCAGCGCCCAAACCAACGAGCGCGGCTCGCCCACGGCGAAGCCACGCTCGACGTTGGGGAAAAACAGGCGGTTGACGCGAAACTGGTGATCGAAAATCACCGCAGCGTCGAGCTCCTCGTTTTCGACCATCGCCAAAAGCTCGGCGATTTCGCTGCCCTCCAGGGCCTGCCACTCAAGCTCGGGAAGCGTGTCCTTGAGCGATTCGAGCATCTGCTCGGTGCCCGAGGCGCTGAGCGTGCCTACCGTGAGCCCTTCCAGGTCGGCGGGGCCGTTGATGGCGTAGAGCCCGCGGCGATACACCACCAGCGGCTGCATGTCGATGATCGGCCGTGTGTAGTGAAGCCCTGGCGTATTGGGGGAAAGCGGCAGGGCGGCGGCGCCGATATCGCCCTGGCCGCGTACCGCGTCGAGCACCTCGTCTGGTGAGTGGCGCGCGTCGAGATTCAAGCTCACGCCCAGGTACTCGGCAAACCGATGTAGAAGCTCGTACTCGAAGCCGGTCGGCCCCTGGCGGCCCTCGAAGTAGGTCGTGGGCGTGGTGCGGGTGTGCGCGGTGATGAAGTCCTTTTCCAGTACGCGGTCCAGGTGCTCGTGCGGCGTTTTGCCGGCGCCGGCGGGGACCAGCGTCAGCCAGACAATGCTGATGACGGCCCAATAAAGGCGGTAGTGGGCGAGAAAATGTCGGCAGTACAGTGTCGGCATGGCGCGGGGTCGGTGTAAAACAGGCAGTCACCATACCCAGCCCGATAGACGCTGTCACCTTGTCGATTTCGTATCAAAGCCGCTTTCCAGTATCATGTGCGCCTGTCGCACTGCGGCTTGGTGATTTCCCGCTCGAACTCTCTTAGCTTTAGAGGCCCCCAGATATGCTCGAACTGCGAGGCGCGCCCGCCCTTTCTGCCTTCCGTCATGACCGGCTTTTAAAAGCGCTGCGTGAACGCGTTCCCGAAGTGACGGCGCTGGACGCCCACTACGTTCATTTCATCGACTGTGCGGTAGCACTCGACGATACCGCCCGCAGTCGGCTGACCGAGCTTCTGGAGTACGGCAGTTTCACCGCTCAGGAAGCGATCGATAACCCGACCCGCCTGTGGGTGGTGCCGCGTTTGGGCACCCAGTCGCCGTGGTCGACCAAGGCGACCGATATCGCCCATAACTGCGGGCTTGGCGACGTGCGCCGCATCGAGCGCGGCATCGAGTACCAGGTCGGAGGCGAGCGGCTCGACGAGCAGCAGCGGGAAATCATCGCCGCCGAGCTTCACGACCGGATGACCGAAACCGTGCTGTGGGACGACGCCGAGGCGGAAAAGCTTTTTACCCGTCTCGAGCCCGCGCCGCTGGGGTCGGTCGATATCCAGCAGGGCGGGCGCGAGGCGCTGGCGGTGGCCAACGACGAGCTCGGGCTGGCGCTGACCGACGACGAGATCGACTACCTGGTCGACGCCTTCGGTGAGCTGGGCCGCAACCCGAGCGACGTCGAGCTGATGATGTTCGCCCAGGCGAACTCCGAGCACTGCCGCCACAAGATCTTCAACGCCGACTGGGTGGTCGATGGCAAGCCCACGCCCCAGTCGCTGTTCAAGATGATCAAGAACACCTTCGCAAGCTCCCCGGACAACGTGCTCTCGGCCTACAGCGACAACGCCGCGGTGATCAAGGGCAGCCAGGCCGGGCGCTTTTTCCCGACGCCTCTGACCGGCGCCGCCGGCGAGCGCGCGCTGTACGGCGCCCATCAGGAGCCGATCCACATTCTGATGAAGGTGGAGACCCATAACCACCCGACGGCGATCGCGCCGTTTCCCGGGGCGGCTACCGGCTCCGGCGGCGAAATTCGCGACGAAGGCGCCACCGGCATCGGCGGCAAGCCCAAGGCGGGCCTTGCCGGCTTCACCGTGTCGAACCTGCGTATTCCCGAGTTCGTCCAGCCCTGGGAGGCGTTCGATTACGGCAAGCCCGAGCGCATGCAGTCGGCGCTTCAAATCATGCTCGACGGCCCCATCGGTGGGGCGGCGTTCAACAACGAGTTCGGCCGCCCGAACCTGACCGGCTATTTCCGCACCTACGAGCAGGATGTGCTTAGCGGTGATGACATCAAGCGCCGGGGCTTTCATAAGCCGATCATGATCGCCGGCGGTTACGGCAACATCCGCGCCCAGCACGTGCAGAAGGGTGATATCCCCGTCGGCGGCAAGCTGATTGTGATGGGCGGGCCTGCGATGTTGATCGGGCTTGGCGGCGGCGCGGCATCGAGCGTGACCTCCGGCACCTCGAGCGCGGATCTCGATTTTGCCTCGGTGCAGCGCGAAAACCCGGAAATGGAGCGCCGCGCTCAGGAAGTGATCGACCGCTGCTGGGCGATGGGCGACAAGAACCCGATTCGCTTCATCCACGACGTGGGCGCCGGCGGGCTCTCCAATGCGCTGCCGGAGCTGGTCAAGGACGGCAACCGCGGCGGGCTTTTCGACCTGCGCGCGGTGCCCAACGCCGAGCCCGGCATGAGCCCGCTCGAGATCTGGTGCAACGAAGCCCAAGAGCGCTACGTGCTGGCCGTCGCCCCGGAAGACCTCGACACCTTTGACGCCTTCTGCAAGCGCGAGCGCTGCCCTTACGCGGTGGTCGGCGAGGCGCTCGAGGAGCACCATCTGGAAGTGCGCGACGGCCACTTCGAGAGCAAGCCCGTCAATCTGCCGATGAGCGTACTGTTCGGCAAGGCGCCGAAGATGGAGCGCGCGTTCACCCGCGAGCACCCGGAACTTTCCGGGGTAATGCTCGACAACCTGGATCTGCGCGAGGCGCTGGATCGCGTGCTGCGCCTGCCGGCGGTGGCGTCGAAAAGCTTCTTGATCACCATCGGCGATCGCTCGATCACAGGCCAGGTCGCCCGCGATCAGATGGTCGGCCCCTGGCAGGTGCCGGTGGCGGACGTCGCCGTCACTACGGCCAGTTTCGATACCCACGCCGGTGAAGCGATGGCGATGGGCGAGCGTCCGCCGGTGGCGCTGATCGACCCGGCGGCCAGCGCCCGTTTGGCCGTGGCCGAGACGATCACCAACCTGGCCGCTGCGCCGATCGCCAAGCTCTCCGACATCAAGCTCTCCGCCAACTGGATGAGCGCGGCGGATCGCCCAGGCGAAAACCAGGCGCTGTATGACGCGGTCTACGCCGTCGGCATGGAGCTCTGCCCGGCGCTCGGTATCGCCGTGCCGGTGGGCAAGGACTCGATGTCGATGCACACCGCCTGGCAGGGCGAAAACGCCAAAGGCGAGGCAGAAGAGAAGAGCATCACCTCGCCGCTGTCGCTGATCGCGACCGGCTTTGCCCCGGTGACCGATGCGCTCGCCACCCTCACGCCGCAGATCAACATGGAGCAGGAGGAGTCGGATCTGATCCTGATCGATCTGGGCGGCGGCAAGAATCGCCTGGGCGGCTCGGCGCTGGGCCAGGTGTACGGCCAGCTCGGCGACGAGTGCCCGGACGTCGACGACCCGGAGGACATCAAGGCGTTCTTCGAGGTGATTCAGGGGCTCAACCGTGACGGCAAACTGCTGGCCTACCACGACCGCAGCGACGGCGGGGTGCTGGTTACGCTGCTCGAAATGGCTTTTGCCGCCCACGCGGGCCTGGAGATCAAGCTCGACTGGCTAATCGACGAGCCGGTCGAGGCGTTCAGCGCGCTGTTCTCGGAGGAGCTGGGGGCGGTGATCCAGGTCAACCGAGCGCACACCGAAGAGGTGCTGACCCAGTTCGCCGTGGCCGGTCTCGAAACGTGTGGCGTGATCGCGCGCCCGCGCTACGACGACCAGGTGCGTGTGACGCTGTTCGAAGAGCCGCTACTGGAAACCACGCGCCAGCTGACCCAGCGCACCTGGTCGGAGACCAGCTACCGGATGCAGGCGCTACGCGATAATCCGGAGTGTGCGAAGAACGAGTTCGACAACCTGATGGACCTGCGCGACCCGGGCCTTTCCGCGGCGCCGAGCTTCGAGGTCGACGAGGACGTGAGCGCCCCTTATGTCAATACCGCCAAGCCCGCGGTGGCGGTGCTGCGCGAGCAGGGCGTCAACGGCCAGGTCGAAATGGCCTGGGCGTTCGACAAGGCCAACTTCGAGGCCGTCGACGTGCACATGAGCGACATTCTCGAAGGGCGGGTGTCGCTCGATGAGTTCAAGGGGCTGGTCGCCTGCGGCGGCTTCTCCTACGGCGACGTGCTGGGTGCCGGCGGCGGCTGGGCGAAGTCGGTGCTGTTCAACGGGCGCGCCCGCGAGCAGTTCCAGGCGTTCTTCACCCGCGATGATACGTTCAGTCTGGGCGTGTGCAACGGCTGCCAGATGCTTTCGCAGCTGAAACCGTTGATTCCCGGTGCCGAAAACTGGCCGGAATTCCTGCGTAACGAGTCCGAGCAGTTCGAGGCGCGTGTGGCCATGGTGCGGGTCGAGAAGAGCCCGTCGATTCTGCTCTCCGGCATGGAGGGCTCGACGCTGCCCATTGCGGTTGCCCACGGCGAAGGCCGCGCGGCGTTTCGCGACAGCGCCCATCTGCGCCAGATGCAGTCATCCAGCCAGATCGCGCTTCGCTACATCGACAACTACGGCCAGGTCACCACGCGCTACCCGGCCAACCCCAACGGCTCGCCTTCGGGCATCACCGGGCTGACCACGCCGGATGGCCGCGTCACCATCATGATGCCTCACCCGGAGCGCGTCACCCGCGCGGTGACCAACTCCTGGCGGCCCGCCGAGTGGCGTGAGGACGGCGCTTGGCTGCGCCTGTTCAGAAACGCCCGCGTCTGGCTGGGCTGATGTCCGGAGTGCGCCCGGGGCCGCGCTAGGCGGCCCCAAAGGCGGGTGAAAAAAAGCGGTGGCAGGGAGTCTTTCCTGTCACCGCTTTCGCTTGGGGCACGCGTGCAAGAACGCTACAGAACGACCTTTGCGTGTCACACGGGCTACTCCTGGGCGCGAAGTTCGGCTGGCTTCTGCCCGGAGGCCGTGGGCACTTCGAGGTCGCTCTCCAGCTCGCTCAGGGTTTTCTGGTAGCGCTCGACCAGCGCTTCGTAGCGGCCAAAGTCATGGCCGCAGTCCATACAGTAAACGTGGACCGAGTCGCGGCGGGTGGCGGGCAAACGCTTCAAGCGGCTACCGCAGCTGGGGCAATCGGCGCTAAAGTGATTGGTGGGCATATCGCACTCCTTAAACGAAACGTCCTGTGTTCCCGGATACTTAAAAAATGTTAAACCATCTCTCCCTGATCGTGTGATTCGCGTTTTTCCAAAAAGTTCAGTAGCAGGCTAACTAGTTGATGGATAACGATCCGGCAGGCGATTCCCCGGTAGACGGCGGTACCGCCTCACTCCCGCAGCTACGTGACTATCAGCGTCAGGCGGTGACGCGGGTCATCGAGCATTTTCGCGCCGGCAGCGACCCGGGCGTGGTGGTGCTGCCCACCGGCAGCGGCAAGTCGCTGGTGATCGCCGAGCTTGCGCGCCTGGCGCGGGGGCGGGTGCTGGTGCTGGCCCATGTGCGCGAGCTGGTCGAGCAGAACCACGCCAAGTACCAGGCCTACGGGCTCCAGGCGGATATCTTCAGTGCCGGGCTCAAGCGCAAGGAGGCGAGCCGCCAGGTGGTGTTCGGCTCCGTGCAGTCGGTGGTGAGAAACCTCGATGCCTTCGAGGATGACAACTTCACCCTGCTGGTGATCGACGAGTGCCACCGGGTGTCGCTGGAAAAGACCTCGAGCTACCGCCAGGTGATCGCGCATCTCCGGCGCCAAAACCCGTCGCTCAAGATTCTCGGGCTGACCGCTACGCCCTATCGGCTGGGGCAGGGCTTTATCTACCACCGCCACTACCACGGCATGGTGCGCGGCGACGCCGAGAGCTTTTTCACCGACTGCGTGTTCGAGCAGCCGCTGCGCCTGATGGTCAAGAAGGGGTATCTCACCCCGCCCGAGCGCCTCGATATGGCGGTTGCTGGCTATGACTTCTCGCGTCTGGTGCCGGCCCAGGGCGGCCAGTTCGCCGAGCGCGCGCTCAACGAGGTGGTGGCCAAAAGCCGCGCCACGCCCGGCATCGTCGAGCAGATCATCGAGCGCGCCCGCGAGCGCCAGGGCGTGATGATCTTCGCCGCCACCGTGGCCCACGCCGAAGAGATCATGGGGTATCTGCCCGAGGGTGAGGCGGCGCTGATCACCGGTGAAACGAAGGCACTCGAGCGCGAGCGGCTGATCGATGCGTTCAAGGCGCGCGCGCTCAAGTATCTGGTCAACGTCTCGGTGCTGACCACCGGCTTCGACGCGCCCCACGTCGACGTGATCGCGATTCTGCGCCCCACCGAGTCGGTGAGTCTCTACCAGCAGATCGTTGGCCGTGGGCTCAGGCTATCGCCGGGCAAAACCGACTGCCTGGTGCTCGACTACGCCGGCAATCCCTGGAATCTTTACGCCCCGGAGGTGGGCGAGCCGCGCCCGGACAGCGACGCCGAGCCGGTGCAGGTGGTGTGCCCGGCCTGTGAACACGCCAACCTGTTCTGGGGCAAGCGCGACGGCGAGTTTGTCATCGAGCACTTTGGGCGGCGCTGCCAGGGCCTGGTCGAAAATGAGGCCGGCAAGCGCGTGCAGTGTGATTTTCGCTTTCGCTTCAAGGTGTGCGATCAGTGCGGCGCCGAGAACGACATCGCCGCAAGGCGCTGCCACGGTTGCCAGACGCTGCTGGTCGACGCCGACGACAAGCTCAAGGACGCGCTGAAGCTGAAAGACGCGAAGGTACTGCGGGTCAGCGGCATGACGCTCGAGGCCACTATCAACGGCCGAGGGCTTCCCCGGCTCAAGATCACCTATTTCGACGAGGACGGGACGAGCTTGAGCGAGTGGTTCGCGCTGGAAACCGCCGCCCAGCGCCACGCCTTTTACCACGCTTTTCTGCATGACCACGCTCGCGCCCCGGGCGTCGAGTGGAAGCCCACGTCTGCCGAGGAGGTGGTCGCCGAGCGTCATCGGCTGCGCCGTCCGGATTTCGTGGTAGGGCGCAAGGTGGGACGCCACTGGCAGCTGCGCGAGAAGCTCTTCGACTACCAGGGGCGCTACCGCAAGGCCTTCGATGCCGGCGGCGATGTCACCTAAGGCGTGCGCTGTTACACTGGCGCCTGATTGAACCACCGCCTTTGTGCCAACAAGGAACACCACCCGCGTGAGCGAAACGCTGGAGCCCGACAACGAGATCGAATCCGCCCTCGACGAGCCGGTGGTAGAGGCGCTTGGGCGGCTGTTCGACGAGCCGATCACCCAATTGCCCGAGGATCTCTACATTCCGCCGGAGGCGCTGCGGGTGTTTTTAGAGGCCTTCGAGGGGCCGCTGGATCTGCTCTTGTACCTGATTCGTCGCCAGAACCTGGACATTCTCACGGTCAACGTTGCCGCCATCACCCATCAGTACATCGAGTACGTGGAGCTGATGAAGGCGATGCAGATCGAGCTTGCCGGCGAGTATCTCTTGATGGCCGCGATGCTCGCCGAGATCAAGTCGCGCACGCTGTTGCCGCGCCCGCCGAAGGAGGAGGGCGAGGAGGAAGAGGACCCGCGTGCCGAGCTGATTCGCCGGCTGCAGGAGTACGAGCGCTTGAAGGAGGCCGCCGAGACGCTGGATACGCTGCCGCGGGTGGGGCGCGACTGGTTCAGTGCTCAGGCGGGCCTGCCGCCGATCGAAACCCGGGTGATCCACCCGGACGTCGAGCTCGATGAGCTGCTCGGCGCGCTCTCGGGGATTCTCAAGCGTGCCGAGCTGACCCAAAGCCACCAGGTGAGCCGCGAGGTGCTCTCGACCCGCGAGCGGATGCTCAAGATCATGGAGGTGCTCGCAAGCGACGACGCCCAGGGGCGCTACACGCCGTTTGAAGCGCTTTTTACCCTGGAGGAGGGGCGCGGCGGCGTAGTGGTCACCTTCATGGCGATCCTCGAGCTTGCCAAGGAGGCGATGATCGAGATCGTGCAGAACGCCCCGCTCTCGCCGATTCACGTGCGCGCCCGGCCAGCGGCGCTGGCCGATGACGAAAGCGCCTTCGAGCTCGAGGAGGACGAAAGCGACGCCTTCGAGGATGCCGAGGCCACCTTCGGTGCCGACGACGACCCTTTGGATACCGGTGAGAATGAGCCGTGAGTACGACCCTGACGAACAGCACCTTTGGTAAAAGCACGACGCTGGACGAGATTCTCGAGGCGGCGCTACTGGCCGCCGGCGAGCCGCTGAGCCTGGAGCGGCTGGAGACCCTGTTTCTCGACGGCGAAAGCCCCGGGCCCAAAACGCTTCGCGAGGCGCTCGGGCGTCTTTCCGAGCGCCACGAGGCCGGGGCGCTGGAGCTGGTCGAAACCGCCTCGGGCTTTCAACTGCGTATTCGCCCGCGCCTTTCTCAGTGGGTCTCCAGGCTTTGGGACGAGCGGCCCCAACGCTACTCCCGGGCGCTTCTGGAGACGCTGGCGCTGATCGCCTACCGCCAGCCGGTCTCGCGCGGCGACATCGAGGAGGTGCGCGGGGTGAGCGTATCGAGCTCGATCATGCGCACGCTGATGGAGCGCGGCTGGATTCGCGTTGTCGGTCATCGCGACGTGCCGGGCCGCCCGGCGGTGTACGCCACGACGAGAAGTTTTCTCGACGATTTCGGCCTGAAAACGCTGGACGCGCTGCCGCCGATGCACGAACTGACCAGCCAGGAAGAGCTCGATATCGATGACCAGGCGCCTGCGGCGCACGACGACGTGGAATCTTCATCGGCCGAAGCGGTCGAGACACTGGACGAACGCGCCGAAACCGGGCAGGATGCGCCCCCCGATACGGGCGACGCTTCTCTAGAAGACGACGCCCACCCCCACGCCGAGACGGCGTTAACCCTGCCGCTGAGCTTTGCCGATCTTGAGGCGCGGCTCGCGGCGCGCGCGGCGGAAAAACGTGACCCGCCCGCGTCGACAGACAAGAGGTCCGACGACCATGAGCCAGAATAAGCAAACCCCACCCCCCGGTAGCGAAAAGCTGCAGAAAGTGCTGGCCCGCGCCGGCTTCGGCTCGCGCCGCGAGATGGAAACCGTGATCAGCGATGGCCGCGTCAAGGTCAACGGTCAGGTCGCCAAGCTCGGCGACCGGGTCGAGGAGCGCGACAAGGTCAGCTTCGACGACCGCCCGGTGTCGCTGCGCCCGGAGGCCGAGGTGCCCAGGCGCGTGCTAATGTACAACAAGCCCGAAGGCGAGCTCTGCACGCGCAAGGACCCGGAAGGCCGACGCACGGTGTTCGAGCGCCTGCCGCGCCTGAAAGGCGAACGCTGGATCGCGATCGGGCGCCTGGATATCAATACCAGCGGCCTTCTGCTGTTCACCACCGACGGTGAGCTCGCCAACCGCCTGATGCACCCCTCTACCCAGGTCGAGCGCGAGTACGCCGTGCGCGTCATGGGTGAGGTGAAGCAGGAGCACATCAAGGCGATGGTCGACGGCGTCATGCTCGAGGACGGCCCGGCGCGCTTTACCGACGTGCAGGAGTTCGGCGGTGAAGGGATCAACACGTGGTTTCACGTGGTGATCATGGAGGGCCGCAACCGCGAGGTGAGAAGGCTCTGGGAGTCGCAAAACCTGACCGTGAGCCGCCTGAAGCGCGTGCGTTACGGCAACATCTTCCTCGACAAGCGGGCCAAGGCCGGCGAGTGGATCGAGCTCAGCCAGGACGAGATCGACGATTTGGCCACCCTTGCCCAGCTCGAAGCACGCAAGGTGCCCGAGCTCACCCCGGACGAGAAGAACCGCTGGAGCCGCGACAAGCACAAGCGCCGCCCGGTACAGGCGATGCGCAAGCCCAAGCGCCGCTAAGATTCTCGAACAGCCCGGCCCTCTTCGCGTTTACTACTCGCTGCGAAGAGGGCCGGGCTTTTTTATCGAAAGGAGTCGATGATGGTCTTTTTCCAGTGTGTGGCGATCATCCTCTATTGGCTATGAGTCCTGAGCCTGGTTCGCGAAGAGGGCCACCGGGCGGCACCAGCCGGCCGAGCCGCGAGCGACCTTGACCGGGAAGCAGATCACCTCGAAGCCGGTATCCGGCAGCAGGTCGAGATTGGCAAGCTTCTCCATGTGACAATAGACGGTATCGGCCCCGGCCTTGTGGCCTTCCCAGAAAAGCTCCCACTGGTCGGTCGCCCTGGCCTTCTCGGCCACTGCCTTGAGCGGTGCGTCCCAGCTCCAGGCATCGGTCCCACAGACTTTCATGCCGCGCTCGGTCAGCCAAAGTGTCGCCTCGCGGCCGATGCCGCAGCCGGCGGCGACATAGCCGGGCTGGCCGTAAAGCGCACCGGCGCTTGTGTTGACCAGCACGATGTCGCCGGGCTGTAGCGCGTGGCCGATGCGGGCGAACTCGGCCTCCATCTCGGCGGCGCTCACTACGTGGCCGTTAGGCAGGTGACGAAAGTCGAGTTTCACGCCCGGCCCCATGCACCATTCCAGCGGCACCTCGTCGATAGTGATGGCGCGTTCGCCCTTGTTCATGGTGGGGTGATAGTGCCAGGGCGCGTCGAGATGGGTGCCGTTATGGGTGGACAGTTTCAGCCGTTCGACCGCCGCTCCCGCGCCATCCCGCTGGTGCTCGACGGGGATGCCGAACATCTGCGCGTATTCGCGCGCACCGCCCTCGTGATCCATGTACTCGATTGCTGGGCCCATGCCCGGCGGGTCCGCGGGCACCTCGTCGGTAAGCGTGACCGAAAGGTCGATGATTCTGCGGCTCATGTCCGTCCTCCCTTGATGACCTTCTGGTCGATAGCCCCGAAAAGCGGCGTCTGGTCGCGGCTGCGGCACTCCATGGCAACGCGATCACCGAACCCCATGAAGGGCGTGCTCGGCGCACCCTCATCCAGCAGTTCGATCGCCCGGCGTTCGGCCAGGCAAGACGAGCCGACCTCGCGGTAGTTGTCGTTGGAAACGGTGCCCGAGCCGAGCACCGTTCCGGCCACCAGATCGCGCGAATGCGCGGCATGGGCGAGCAGTTCGTCAAAACCGTAGCTCATTGGGTAACCCTCGGCATGGCCGAAGGAGGCGCCATTGAGCGTGACCGTCAGAGGCAGGTCGACCCGCGCGTCGCGCCAGGCCTCGCCCAGCTCGTCAGGCGTGAGAGCGACCGGCGCAACGGCGCAAGCTGGCTTGGCCTGAACCCAGCCAAAGCCGGTTTTCATCTCGATGGGCGCCAAGCGGCGCAGCGACCAGTCGTTGATCTGCACCACCAGCCGGATGCGTGCGGCGGCCTCGGCAGGTGTGCTGCCCATCGGGACGGCATCGCAGATCACCCCAAATTCGCCTTCGAAGTCGATGCCGTCCTCTTCGGAAGGCAGCGGGATGTCGTCGGTGCCCCCATAAAAGCGGTCGGACATTCCCTGATACATCAATGGCCGACCCTTGGGGTTGGGATCGAGGCCGAAAACCTTCTGCATCAGATCGCCGTGGCTGTCGTAAGCCGAGCCGTCGAGCCATTGCCACGCGCGGGGCAGGGGCGCACGAGCGGCGGTGGGATCGAAAGGCGCGCCACCTCCCTCGTTCAGCGCCGCGTATTGCGCCTCAAGCGCAGGCGAATGGGCGTCCCAGTTCTCCATGAGGGAAAGCAGCGTTTGCACCCCCTCGGCGGGGATGCAGCGGGCGTTGTCACGGGAGACGAGGTGCAGTCTTCCGTCGGGGCTGCCATCGGGCAGGGTGGCGAAACGCATGTCAACTCTCCATGCCCGTGGTTGCCGAAAGCCTCCCGCCGAGGGTCTGGGCGAACCAGTCTGCGATGAAGTTGCGGCCGTAGGTCATGTTGTCCGCGCCAACATGCTCGACCCCGCCCTCGCGGTCGGTGAAGATCTTCAGCTCGCGACGGGGCGAATTGACCAGTTGATCGTAGCTCTGGTGTGCGTAATCGAGCGCGATCTGCCGGTCGTTAGCACCGTGGGTGACGAGGAAGGGCACCTTGATCTTCTCCATCTGCCCATCGAGGCAGAAGCCAGACGCCTTGGTGAGGAAAGTGTCCATGTCGTCGGTGCCGAATACCCACATCACGTGGTTCCAGTAGTGCGGCACCGGGTTCTCGCCTTCGCGCTTGAGGCGCTTCTGCTGCACTTCGGCCCAGTTGTGGTTCGCGCCCCAGACCGCGCCAGAGGCGTAGCGCGGTTCGTTGGCGCAGACTCGCGGCGCATAGTAGCCGCCAAGCGAGATGCCGGTGATGCCGATACGGTCCGCGTCCACGTCAGCGCGCGCGGCCAGCCATTCGTAGATCGGCGTGCCCCATTTTTCGCTGTCGTAATGCGCGGGCAGATCCTGTAGGCGCAGGCTCTCGCCGGTGCCGGGCTGGTCGACGCAGAGCGTTGCAATGCCGCGCTTGGCCAGCTCGTGCGGAAGGAACGACCAGTAGAGCAGCTCCTTGCAGCTATCGAGTCCATTAAGATAAACCACCGCCGGTGCCGGGCCAGAGACGCCTTGCGCCGGCGTGTAGAGCACCGGGATGACCTTATCGCCATAGGGAACTTCAAAGCGCTGCACATTCTCGCCAGACTGCCGGGTGCCTTTCAGGAAGTTCTCAAGCCCCTTCTTGTAGGTCACCATACGCTCAGGGTCGCCCTGGCCCTGCATGCGTTCTGCAAGGATGTAGTAAAGCGCCGCGCGCTTGCGCTTGTCCCCGGCCGAGAAGAGCTTGCCCTCGGCTTCCTCTTCATCGGCGATGGCGCTCAGCTTGTCGGCGACCCGCACCCATTCGACCATGAAATCCTGGGTTCCCGCGTCCGCGCCATCCTTCGCCTTCTCGAGCAGCGGCTGGCACATGTCCATGATTTCACCGATCTCCGCGCCCGAGGCGAGCGCGATGGAAACCGTAAGGTTCCAGACATAGTTTGGAAAATAGTCGAACATGGCCATGTATAAGCTCCTTGATGTGTCGCAGTAAGCGGGCGCTTTGCCCTTCGGGCCGAAAAGTAGACACGACCCCAATATTCGGAAAATGGAAAAGCATGATCCCAGCCATTCACGGCGTGAATGACCGGGCAGGAGGTCAGAAGTCCTGCAGGTCTTCGGCGATGGCAATTTCACCGTCGAAACCGGCGCGGATCTGTTCAATCCAACCTTCGGTCTGCTCTTGCGTGATATGAGCGCCGGCCACGAGGTGCGTGGCGACGACGCTGGACACCCCCGCCTCCGCGGCCATGCGGCCGACCTGCTCGGGGCTGACATGGTGTTCGGCAAGGTGCCATTCGATCTCTTCGAGCAGGTGTTCGGGCGCGCTGCGACGCACGTTCTCCATCACCGCGGGCAGATCGATCAATTCGGAGACCAGCAGATCCGCATCCTTGGCCAGAGCGATCACCTCCTCGGACCAGCCGGTGTCGCCGGTATAGACGATCGACCGATCCGGCGTGTCGAAGCGGAAGGAGAGCGACTCGTATTTGTCTTCGAGGTCGGACCCGTCGGGGAAGCTGTAATGCGCGTTCTTCGCCACGGTCACCGTCACGTCACCAAGCTCCAGGGTGTCGCCGTCGCGGATCTCGCGCACCTGCACCAGTTGCTCGGGGGTCATGATCTCGGCATCCTCCATGCCGTAGGCGGCTTCCATCGCCGGTCCCATGCCTTCGACAATGCCGTTGATCAGCGCGGCGGTGCCCGGCGGTCCGTAGATCATCACGGGCTTGGCCGGGTTGGTCTGGAAGCGCAGGCCAAGCACTGCCAGCAGCCCGCCGGCATGGTCGAAATGAAGGTGGCTGAGCAGAACGTCGTCGATATCGCCCATGCGCACACGTTTCGCTGCAAGACGGATCGACAGGCCGTCGCCGGCGTCGACCACGATGTTGCGGCCATTGACCTGCAGCAGGTTGGCGGGCTGCGAACGCTCGGCGCTGACGATCGGACCTCCGCCGCTGCCGAGCACGGTAAAGGTGGTTTCGGCTGCCGCGGGCAACGCTGTCAACGCGGTAAGAGCCAGCGCGGTTGCAGTACGCTTGATCATGTCCGGGTTCCCCTTCTTGGTCACGAACCCGCCAAAGCGGCGGATTTTGTTGTTTTCGGTAGGCCCTGCGCGCGGGTGCCGCGGGCAAAGCAGGTAACAGAGAGTGCGGCGACGATCACCGCGGTCATGCCGAGCGCGCCGATGCCAAAGCTTTCCATCAGGATGCCACCGATGATGGGACCGAGCGCCGAGCCGGTCATCAGCATCGCCGGGGTCGCGGCCACGGCGCGGCCCGTTGGGTCCATGCGCGCCAGCAGGCCGAAGGCGAAGGTGTGGGTGAAGATTTGGACCGCCACAAAGAACGCGGCGACCGGCGCCCATACGGTCAGCACCGTGGCAAAGGTCAGAACCAGCGCAAAAGTGGCCTGGACGACCGGCCCGGCCAGCACGACACTGCGTGCCGAGAGGCGCTTTTCCAACAGTGCGGCGAGCGGCGCCGGGCCGACGAAGTTCACGATGCCGAGGGCGATCAGCGTGCCGACGATGGCTTGCGGGGCGAAGTTGCGAGCATTGCCGATGACCTCGACGAACGAAAAGACCATCGCCTGGTTGAAGGTCATCAGGCTGACACCCGCCACCACGGCAAGCACACCTGCGGCGAAAGGTGCACGGCTCGTTACGCCCTTTGCATGCCCCGCCACATTAGGAAATGCCAGCAACATGGCCAGTGCCGCCAACGCCATGATCGCGCCGAAGGTGTAGAACAGAATCTGTCCGCCGTGCAGCGCCAGCAGTTGCGGCACCGCGGCCATGTAGATCACCCCGAAGAGGCCTAGCCCTGCGCCCGCGAAGGCGAACAGCCGGTGCGGGTTGGCCGCCCGGCCCATGCTGCCGTGCACGAGGCTAAGCGCCATGCCGGTAGCGATCCCGCCCAGCAGATGCAGTACGGCCAGCGGAACAAAACCGGTTTGTCCAGCAGCCAGCAAAAAGGCCAGCGCCGAAAGCGCGTAGCCTGTCACCGCCAGCGCCTTACGTGGCAGCCGGTTGAAGTTGCGGGCGGTCAGAACACTTGCGATCACCGCGCCGATCAGGAACAGCGTCACCAGCGCCCCGGCCTCGCGCGGACCGAAGCCGAAACGCACGATTAGTGCACCCACCCAGACCGGCAGCGCCACCAGATCGATCAGACCCGCACAATGCCCGACGATCAGCGCGATAGCCCCGGTTTTGCCCAATTCTCCCTTCGTCGGAACAGACCCGGCGTGTAGTTGTGTTTCCGTCATATGTTCATCCCCCCTCTAGTGGGCCGACCTTGTGCCCCTGATTGTTATGTTATCGCGGCAGGTTCAGACCGGCTCGCCAAGAGCCATCATCGAGCGGCTCATGATGTTGTTGTGTTCCTTCTGGTCGCCGCCGGTGATTTCGATTTCCGACAGGCGCGCCGAGTTGTGGACGACCATGCTGCAGCGGTCCCAACGGCGCGATTCATGCGCGGTGAAGGCCTCTGCCACGGTATCTGCGCGCAGCAGCTGCTCGGCGATCACCAGCCCATCCTCCATCCCGATGCAGGCGCCGGCACCGAGATGCGGCGTGGTGGCATGCACGGCATCGCCAATCAGCATGACCCGGCCGGCGTGCCAGGGCTGCGGCAGCAGCATCTTTTCGAGCGGGCGGTAGATCAGCTTGCTTTCTTCGCTCAGACCTTCCTTCACCGCGGTGAGGGTCGGCGAGGGGAACTGATCGAGCAGGGCGATCATCTGTGGCAACAGCTCGGATTCCTCGACCCAGTCATTGGTCGGGCGGTCCTCGGTGACGAACATGTACGAGCGGCCTGCGGAAACCGGATTGATCCCAACCTTGAGCCCCTTGCCAAGCCACATGTTGATGGTCTCGATGCCTTCGGGCGTGGTCATCTCGGCGCGCCAGACCGCCTGCCCGACATATTCGGGCTGCGGTGCCTCCGGCATCAGCGTGGCGCGGGTCTTGGAATAGAGCCCGTCGGCGCCGATCACCGCATCGTAGCGCGCCCGGGTGCCGTCGGTGAAAGTGACGTCCACACCCAGCTCATCCTGCGTGATCGTTTCGAAACTGCAGCCAAGCTTCACCGAAACACCCGCCGCGCGGGTGGCATCGGCGAGGATCGCGGCCAGCGCCGGGCGCATGATGGCGGCATTGCCGGGCAGGCCGGTGCCGGGCATTGGCGGGGTAGGGATCGTGACGATCACCTGATCGTTGTGCGGCATGCGTACGACCAGCCCGTCGGTCGCAGCCCCGGTCGCCTTGAAGGCCTCAAGAATGCCGAGTTCGGCGAACACCCGCAGGGTCGCGCCGTGCAGGCTGATCCCCGCGCCATAGCTGCGCCAACCGGCGTCGATCTCGACGAGGTCGGTCTCGATGCCTCCGCGTGCCAGCATAATTGCCGCGGACATGCCGGAAAATCCGCCGCCGATCACCAATACCTTCTTTGCCGCTGCCATCATCAGCCCTCCTGTTCTGAGCGTCCGGCGACCTGCGCCGGAACGCTGATGAACCCGTCCAAAGCCTCGCTGAGAGGCACGCGGGTCAGTTTTCGTCCCAGGCAGGGACCGGACACGCAGGCCCCCGTCTCGATGTTAAAAAGTGCTCCATGGGCATGGCAGGCCAGATGTGTGCCCTCGCCATTGAGATAGGCGTCCTTGCGCCAGGCCATGGGCGTGCCGCCGCGGTAGTGCGGACAGGAATCCATGTACCCATATAGCTGCCCGTTGCGCTTCACCACGATGACGTTGCGAGGGGCGTCGGGCAGGGGCAGAAAGCCGCGGGCCGCGCCCTCGGGCACGTCATCCCGGTGGCACAGGATTAGCTGTCTGTCGCTCATGGCTTGCCGGAACCGCCTTCGGGCCCGCCGCCGGGCGCCCATTTCTCGCGCCATTGGAGCAGGAACATCTGGCTCGCCTCGGGGCCATTCGGCGCCTCGCGTGCGACCCAGCTGTCGTCATGCTTGTCCATGTCGGCGTCGTATTCGAAATGCACACCGAGCGGACTGTTGAAGTACCAGAACCAGTTGGAGCCGAACTTGTGGCGGCCCGGCCCCCAGAAGGTCTGGTAGCCCTTTCGCACGAAGCGGTCGCCCGCCACCATCAGCTCGGTTGGTCCGCCCATGTGGAAGGCAAGATGCTCGCAGCCTTGCATGTAGGCAGGCGTGCGGATGAAAAAGAGCGTGTGGTGATCGTCGTTGGACGCCGGGCGTAGGAAGGGGCCGGCGCCGGTCAGCACGTCGGTGATGACAAAGCCGAGGCGGTCGCAGAAGAAGTGGACCAGCTTGTCGATGTCGGGCACGAAGAGCACCACGTGGCTCAGCGTACGTGGCAGGGCGGCCATGTCGTCGGTGACGCCAAGCTCGTTCGCCGCGCGCTGCGCCGGGGCACCAGGGGCGTTGATCTTCTCTGCGGGCATCGAAAGCGCGCGGCGGATAGTCACCTGGAAGCGCAACTCGAAGCCGAGGTCATCCTTGAACTCGAGCGCGCCGTCCGCGAGCCGCGTCACGCGGCGGTCCTTGGACATCTCGGCCTCGATCTCGTCGAGAGCCGCGTTGTCTTCAACGCCATAGACCTGCTGGCGCAGCATGTTCTTCGTCTCGAGCGGCGCGGGCAGCCTGGGGTCGTCCTTGGTGCGAATGATGACGCCGGTACCGTCCAGCGTCTCAAAGAGCCAGCCAGTCGCGTCGAGCTGAATCGGCTTCAGGCCGAAATCGGAAAGGTAGGTCTTCGATCCTTCAAGATCGTCCACCCCAAACACCAGATAATCGGGTCCCACGATACGCATGGTCAGCCTCCTTTGTTCGCTGGCACCTGTTTCTGGTCAGGTGCGAATTATGTTTGGCGAGTATGTGGCTTGGGCTGAGGTATTAAAAAATTGCTTCGATAAATAGATGACATTCATGCGGTAAATTGGGGGAGGGAGACTGAATGCGTTTCAACCAGCTCAACATGAGCCTATTGGCGGCGCTGATTCAGCGCAGGCTCGCCGAGCCAGAGGTTGCGCAGGGTGGGCTGGCGACCAAGCCTGCCCGCTTCGACTTTCCGGCGGGGCAGAGCATCCGCTGGCAGTCGCACCCCAGTAGCGATCCCGTACTGGCTTGGCTGCGGGGGTTAATACACTATTGCGTTCTGCCCTTTCGGATGACACGAGTATCCGCGCATTTACCGGGTGAATAGCTATATGGGACAGAATCAATTTTCTTTCCTCTGTGCCGGCGTTTAGGGTCTGCCCTAAAGCGCATTGGAAAGCTGTCGGGGGAGTTAGCGCGTGCAGGTGGAGGAAAGCGTGCGACACGAAGGCTTCCTGCGCTGGGCAGGTTGAGCATCGCCTGGTTCTACGCTGACTGCCCCGTCTCAAGCTGCGACAAGCCCACCGATCGACGATCGCGGTCCTGGCACTCGGGAAGGTTTCGTGCGGCTTATTAAAGCCCCGGTCTCGGTGTAAGAGCGCCGTTTGGTGCGTTTCTCGGCCATTTCGGGCCGACAGACGGTTTGAGGACCGGCACTTCCATTTGCCCGGGAGTAATCCTTTTACCGTAAAAGGCACCGTTCGTTGATCGAGTGAACGCAGTCATCCGATACCTTGAGCGCCGCGCGAATGGTGGACTCGATGTCGTCGCGTCTGTCGATATAGCCATGTCGCTATGAGCCCCTAACAAGAGGGGCCGAGGAAAATGATGTTCCGGATTGCAGGTTTGATGTGAGCTTTTATGGAGGAAAAAAACAAATGAAGACGATGTTGGTCGCCACGGCCGCGCTTGCTGCAGCCTTCAGCCTGCCTGCCCTGGGGCAATCACAGCCCGAGATCGGGACAAGGGCGCGCGCCATCCTTGATGTTGATGGCTTGCAGTTCCGCGACGCGAACGGGAACGGCAATCTGGACCCCTACGAGGATTGGCGCCTGCCGGTTGCTGACCGCGTCTCGGATCTTCTGGAGCGTATGTCAATCGAAGAGCGCGCCGGGATGCTGCTGATCGACACGCTGAACGCGGGCTGCGCCGGCACGACCGAGGGCACGCGGGCCGAGGAGATGATCGCAGAGCAGCACATGACCCGCTTCATTCTGCGCAACACCATCGCCGCTAAGGCGCAGACGTGCGACGGCCGCCCCTCGCGTAGCGGGTTCGACGTAACGGCGCGGCAGATGGCGGCTTTCGCTAACGCAGTGCAGGAGCTGGCCGAGGCGCAGCCGTCCGGCATTCCTGTTCTGTTCAAGGACAATGCACGAAATCATCGGGAAAGCGATCCACGTTTCGGCATCGGCGGTGGGGCTGGTGCGATGACCGCCTTTCCCAAGGAGCTTGGCATCGCTGCAGCGGTCCTGGGCACCGAGAGCATGGCGCCGGTCGAGGCGCTGACGCAGGTCACGGCAGCCGAATGGCGCGCGCTCGGGCTGCGAGGCATGTATGGTTACATGGCCGATCTGGCGACCGAGCCGCGCTGGCACCGTGTCCACGAGACCTTCGGGGAAGACAGCGACACGGTTGCGGACATCATGGAGGCGCTGGTGCTGGGCCTCCAGGGCGGCCCGGTCGACCCTGAGTCTGCCGTCGCGCTGACGATGAAGCATTTCCCCGGTGGCGGGCCGCAGGAGCAGGGGCTGGACCCGCATTATTCGTTTGGTCAGCGCCAGGTCTATCCGTCGGGCGCTTTCGCCGCCCATCTCGCCCCCTTCCAGCGCGCGATCGATGCAGGGCTTGGCGCGATCATGCCCTATTACGGCGTTCCGGTCGATCTGACCCATGAAGGCGAGACCTTTGACGAGGTGGGTTTTTCCTTCTCGGCCCAGACCGTGAACGGGCTTTTGCGCGACCGGCTCGGCTTTCAGGGCTATGTCAACTCGGATACCGGCATCATCCAGTCCCGCGCATGGGGCTTTGCCGATGCCACCGTTCCAGAACGGGTCGCGCTGGCCATCAACAGCGGCAATGACGTGCTGTCGGGCTTTTCGGATGTCGGCGAGATCCTGGATTTGGTCGAAGCCGGCCTGATCGATGAGGCCCGCGTCACCGAGGCCGCCGGCCGTCTGCTGACCGAGCAGTTTGCCCTGGGCCTCTTTGAGAACCCCTATGTGGATGAGGACGCCGCTGGTGACATCGTTGCCGCATCGGACCATCTGGCGCTTGCCGCGCAGGTTCATCGTGAATCGATAGTCCTGTTGCAGAACGATAACCTGTTGCCGCTTGCGCAGGGCGCGCAGATCTACGTGCTCAACGCCGATGCCGGGATGGCAGCGGAAGCGGGCTTCAAGGTCACGCAGGGCACTGCCGACGACGGACGCTCCTCGGCGGCTGACCACGACGCAGCGGTGATCCGGGTCTATGTTCGAAATACAGGCACCGGCGACTATCGCTCGAACGACCCGGAATGGGGGGCGAACCCCGAGCACCTGAACCCGAGAACAGGTGAGGTCTGGGGCGGCGAGGACAATTGCAACGTCACCCCCGATCTCAACGCCTCCTGCGCGGATGACGGACAGATTGGCGGTCCCGGTTCGCCTGCCCTGGGCTTGCTGTTCGGCGGCGCCCTGCCTTGGGAAGCCGACGCGCTGTCTTTCACGACCATGGCCGAGGCGCAGTCCTGGGACATCTTTCCGCCGCTTCCCGTGATCCGCGAGGTCATGAACGAGGTTGGAGCGCAGCGCACCATCATTGCGATCGACTTCCGCAACCCCTATGTTATCGACGCTGAAAGCGGCCTGCGCGATGCCGGTGCCTTGCTGGCCACTTTTGGGGCGGTTGACGATGCACTGTTCGATGTTCTCTCGGGCCAGTTCGCGCCCGTGGGCCGGCTGCCTTTCGCCTTGCCAGATAACCTCGGTGCGGTGATCGAAAACGCTTCTGATGCGCCGGGCTATGCGGCCGAGGACACGCTATTCCCCTTTGCTCATGGTCTGTCCTACTAAGTTTAGGCAAGCCAGGTCCGAGCCGCCGGCTCGGACCGTTAGGCGGTTTCATCATCCGGACGATCCATGCTGCCAGCGCCGAAACCTGACTGGGTGTACAACAAAAGCCGGGCCCAATCTTTCAGGCCTGCCTCCTTTGCTGACTCACGATCACCGACCCGGCGTTGGATCGCGATCGGGCGGCTGGACATCAATACCAGCGGCCTCTTGCTGTTCACCACCGACGGCTAACTCGCCAACCGCCTGATGCCCCCCTCCACCCAGTTCGAGCGCGAGTACGCCGCCCGGTACAGGCGATACGCAAGCCCAAGCGTCGCTGATTCCTGGGCGCTTACGCTCGCCCTTCACGCCCCACCCGGGGCGTGAAGCAAGTATTCACTCGATGCCTCCGCTCAAATCCATTACCCATCCCCTTATCGAAAGCTTTCCATGATCGTCTCTTCCCAGCGTTTGGCGACGCTCGATGGGGAGAAGTGCGTTTTGAATCGAGCCCGCGCGTGGTCTCCCAAGCGGCGGGCCAGACCGGGCTCCACCACCAAACGGGTCAGGTGTTCGGCAAACGCGGTCGTGTCATTGGGCGCGACGAGAAAGCCGGTCTCATCGGAGACGATCATGTCAGACGGGCCGTAGCGGACATCGAAGGCGACCACCGGGCAGCGAAAGGCCATCGCCTCGAGCAGCGTCAGCGGGAACCCCTCCATCACGCTGGTCAAAATAGCGCACTGCGCGTCGCGATAGATGCTCGCGATGTCATTGCAGTAGCCTTCGAGCACGACGTGGCGCTCGAGCCCCAATGCCTCGATGCGCGCTTTGATTTTGTCGCGCTCGCCGCCCTCGCCGTAAAGGTGCAGGCACACCTGCGGCGCGTGCTTCACGACCTCGGCCAGTATCTCGAGCGCCTTTAGGTGCTGCTTTTCCGGCGACAGGCGCGCCACGTAAACGATTTTATCCCGCTGGCTGGGCGGTCCTTCACCGTCGGCGCTTTTCAGTGCCTTGTAGGAGGCGCTGAGCGTGTGCGGCACCGTGACTACGTTTTGATCCGGGAACCGGCGCTCGACGTCTCGGGTTTGCACTTGGGTCAGCGCCACCACGCCATTCGGCGCGTCGTGGCCTTCCAGCAGGTCCCGGTAGTGGGTCTTGAGCTTGGTATCGAGCTCTTTACCCTGAAAGTGTGTGCTGTGCAGCGCGCCGAACACACGAATTTGCTTCTCTCGGTTTGCGCCTACCGGCGTGTCGCGCAAAAGCGCGGAGGCCTTGAACGTAAACTTGTTCTTGTCGTTGAGCAGCCAAAGCCTCTCACTCTTCAGTCGCGTCGTCAGGGCGTTGAGTGCGTAAAGCGAAAAGTCCGTGCTGTCGCCCAAAAACGTGCACTGACCGAGGATGTGGTCGATCGCCCTCAAACCGGTGGCGGTGCTCTCGAAAGAAGCATGAGTGGGTTGAGAAAAAGACTGCCCCGTCGTGAGCGAGGCGTGTAGATAAAAGCCGGGTGCGAGCCTCTCTTCTGGCGAGGATTCGGTTCCCTCTCTTTCGAATACCCGAAAAAAAAGCGGCGTGCCCCAGGGGCTATAAAAGATTTCGTGAGTTCGTTGCCGGGAGTTGGGATCGTACAAGCGATGACTGCTGCGGTGTCCCGTGGTGTGGTAGATATCCGCCGCGACTTTCTGACCCTTCTCGAAGTAGTTGATGTGTATCAACTCGCCATGCTCTTTCGAGTAGACCTTGTAGGCAAAGAGCCGGCCCTGGCCGTTGAGGTAGCGCACGTCCTTGTGCCCTTCGACCGGGGCGGGGGTGTAACCGATGAAGCTCGGGTCGGTCGCTGGCGGGAGCGTGCCTTTGAGCTCGCGTACCGGCAGGGCAGGGTCGTCGAACCCCTGCAGGCAGTCGTAGAGGCCCTTGATGCGCGTAGCGCTGTGGTAACGCTCGCTACCCAGAAGTGCAGCGACGTTGCGCTGAAGCTCTGGGCGATACTGGAACGTCACGATCAAGGGATGAACGCCCAGTTCATCGATGAAAAGCGATGCCCTGGCCAGCGCCGAGTGTTCGATGCCGGTGAGCGTTTTGCCCATGTCCAGATTGAGAAACAGGATGTCGGTATCGTGCAGCGCGGGCTGTGCCATGATGGTCGCCTTGTCGTTTCGTCGGTAGCATGACCTTGAAAACGCATTGTCATGAACCCGGGGCGCAGCGACAAGGCTTGTGCTGTCTGGCAGCGAGCGGCGCGACTATTTTAACGGCGCTTGTCAAAAAGCCTTGCCACATCCCGGGTCGATCTGTACTATATGCATCCGTTCGAGGGGGTCGTTAGCTCAGTTGGTAGAGCAGTTGACTTTTAATCAATTGGTCGCAGGTTCGAATCCTGCACGACCCACCACCGACGCTGAAGGCGTTGGCCCTCAAGACTCGAACGCGATGCCGGTGCGGCAATGGCCGTACAACATGGCACTCTGGGTCGTTAGCTCAGTTGGTAGAGCAGTTGACTTTTAATCAATTGGTCGCAGGTTCGAATCCTGCACGACCCACCAGATTCGGCGCCCCTGACAGTCCACTGTCAGGGGCGTTTTCGTTCGTCTAGACGTTGTTCGATGCTTGTTTCTCTATCCGCGCCGTTACCGGCGCGCGATACCGCGTGGCTCGCGCGCTGGTTGGCTAGTTGAACGACGAAAGCGCCTCCCGGTAGTCGAGAAACGCTTCGCGCCGCTGGTCGATCAGTGCGACCAGCGGCGTGTCGCCTTCCTGCTGGGCCACGTTTTTGGCGATACCGAGCTGCTGAATGCCGCGATCCACCCGGCCTGTCAGCTGCAGGTACTCCGCCTGGGCCAGGTGCCCCCAGCCTTTGTGGCCGCTGCGCCCGGCGGCGGTGACCAGCAGATTGAAGCCCTGCGGATTTTCCGGGTAGCGTTCGGTGACGCGGCGTAGCAGATCGAAGGCCGCCTGCGGGTCGCGCTGCAGCTGCGCTTCGGCCAGAATCAGCTGGGCCGGCAGGTAGTTCGGCATGACGCGCAGCCAGCGCTCGGCCCGCGTGATCGCCTCGTCGATGCGGTTGGCCTCGAGCGCAACCTGGGCGCTCGAGGCGGGAATCATGGCGTAGTCCGGAAGCTCGGCGGCCAGCGCGTCGAGGCTTTGGAGCGCCGTGTCCACCTGGCCGCGGCGGGCGTCGATCAGCGCGCTCAAGTAGCGCCGCGCGGGCTCCTCGGCGCCGCCCTGGGCCAGGCGCGCCTGCGCCTGCTCCGGGGCGTTCTGGTAGAGGCTCAACAGCGCCCGGGCGCGCATCAGGTTGTAGAGAGTGTTGCTTTGGTAGCTGTCCGCCACGGTGAGCTGGGCCACGCGGGCCTGGGCGTCGCTCAGGCGACTGTCCGACACCGGGTGGGTGAGCAGAAATTCCGGCGGGGTGCCACCCTGCAGGCGCGCCAGGCGCTGCATCGAGGCGAACATGCGCACCATTGCCTCCGGGTCGAAACCGGCGGCGGCCATGGCCTGAAGGCCGACCCGGTCGGCCTCCTGCTCAAAGCGCCGCGAGTAGGCAAGCTGGTCCTGTATCAGCGCCGCCTGCGAGCCCATGGCGGTGGCAATACCCGCATCGCCGCCGCCGCTGGCGGCGATCAGCATGCCGGCGAGCAGCCCCGCCAGAGCTGGCAACTGGGTTTGGCCGGCGCGCTCGCTGCCGCGGGCGTAGTGGCGCTGCGACAGGTGGCCAAGCTCGTGGGCGATGACCGACACGAACGCGCCTTCGTCCTCGGCAAAGGCGAAAAGCCCTGAATTGATCCCCACCACGCCGCCGGGCACGGCGAAGGCGTTGAGCGCGCGGTGATCGACCATCACCGTCGTGGTGTCCAGCCCGCCCAATTGGCTGTAGGGCGTTAGCCGGGTCACCACGCCGTTCAGGTAGTCGTTGGCGATGGCGTCCTGCCACTGGGGCGCCTGGGCGCGAAACTGCCGCAGCCAGGCGCGGCCCAGGCGAAACTCCTCGAGACTCGCCGAAGGCGAGGCGCCGCCCAGGCTCGGCAGCTGGCTGTTATCGAAGCCCTGGCCCTGGGCGGTGGGAAAAGCGCTTGCCAGTACCAGCGTAAACGCCAGGGCCGAGCGCTGCAGAAAACGACGGTGCGACATGGCATCCTCTTGTGGTCTTGCGGCTTGCATCCGTACCGCGGCCCGTTGGGCGGCGAGACGTTGATTCGAGCCGGGAAGTGCCGTTAAATCAAACGCGAAAGCGCATCGGTGAACACCAGGTTTATGTCACAATGCCAGCTTTGCCCAGGCATTTTAAGGGAGTCACCATGACCGATGATGAAGGGTGTGACCAAAAGGCGCCAGTGCCGCTTGCGCCGGACGCGGTCGTCGACGCCTGTGGGCTCGCCTGTCCGCTGCCACTTTTGAAGGCCAAACAGGCGTTGGCCTCGATCGCGTCCGGCCAGCTGCTGGAAGTCGTGGCTGACGACCAGGGCTCGTGGCGCGATATTACCTCGTTCACCGAGCAAAGCGCCCACACGCTCGAAGGGCGTGAGCAAAGAAGCGGTCATTATCATTTCTGGATACGCAAGGCGGGAGGTTCATCCCTATGACCATGCGCAGCATCCTGAAAAGCTGGGTAGAGCGCTACTTCTCCGACGAAGAGGCGCTGATTCTGCTGCTCGTGCTGGTGACCGGGTTTGCCGCGATCATCTGGTTCGGGCGCATGCTGGCGCCGTTTTTCACCGCGCTGGTGCTGGCCTTTCTGCTTCAAGGCGTGGTGAACATCTTCACCCGTCGCGGCGTGCCGCATCTGCTGGCGGTGATTCTCGTCTTCGTGGTGTTCGTCGGGGCGCTTTTGACCCTGGCGTTCTTTTTGATGCCGCTGATCTGGAACCAGCTCGTGGGGCTTGCGCAGGAGTCGCCGCGCATGTTCGCCAGCGGCCAGGCCTGGCTCGACGATCTTCAGGCGCGCTACCCCAACCTGATCACTCCGGATCAGATGCAGAACTGGGTGGGCGTGGCCAGTCGCGAGATCAGTCAGCTTGGCCAGCGCGCGCTGACCCTGTCGCTAACCTCGCTTGGCAACGTGATGTCGATCATCATCTACCTGGTGCTGGTGCCGATTCTGGTGCTGTTCATGCTCAAGGACCGCGAGCAGCTGGTAGGGTTCATCCTCTCGCTTTTGCCGCAAAAGCGCACGCTGTTGACGCGCATCTGGCGCGAAATGGATCACCAAATCGCCAACTATATTCGCGGCAAGTCGATCGAGATCATCATCGTCGGCACGGTGGCGTTTTTCACCTTCACGCTGTTTGGGCTGCCCTACACCGCGCTTTTGTCCGTGCTGGTCGGCTTTTCGGTGCTGGTGCCGTTCATTGGCGCCGCGGTGGCGACCCTGCCCGTGGCGGCGGTGGCGGGGTTTCAGTTCGGCTTGAGCGAGCAGTTCGCTTACGTGATTCTGGCCTACGGCGTCCTTCAGGCGCTGGATGGCAACGTGCTCTCGCCGATTCTGTTCTCAGAGACCAATAATATTCATCCGGTCTCGATCATCGTCGCGGTGCTCTTTTTTGGCGGCATCTGGGGCTTCTGGGGGGTGTTCTTCGCCATTCCCTTGGCCACGCTCTTGAAAGCGCTGGTTTACGCCTGGCCGCGCCGAACTGATTTACAGCCAACGCCTTTGGATAACGCGATCCTGACCGAGGACCGTACGCCGCTACGCTAGCGAGCGCCAAAGTTGGTCAGCGCCCAAACGAGTAGCGCCCGCCCGATTGGGCGGGCGCTTGCGTTAAAGCGCTCTCTTTAAAGCGGCTGTCAGGCGCCTTGCTGGTCGAGCGCCTGGGCCTTTTCCAGCACCTCGTCCACATGGCCGGGCACCTTGACGCCGCGCCACTCATGGGCCAGCACGCCCTGCTTGTCGAGCAAAAACGTGCTGCGCTCGATCCCCAGATGCTCCTTACCGTACATCTTCTTGAGCTTGATGACGTCAAATAGCTGGCACACGGTTTCGTCCTTGTCGGAGATCAGCTCGAAGTTGAAGTCCTGTTTGGCCTTGAAATTCTCCTGGGCACGCAGGCCGTCGCGGGAAACACCGATGACGACCGTGTTGGCCGCCTTGAAGCTTTCCATACGATCGCGAAAGTCGCCGCCTTCGGTGGTGCAGCCCGGCGTGCTCGCCTTGGGATAGAAGTAGATCACCACCTGCTGGCCCTCGAGGCTCGAAAGCTCGACGGTGGTATCGCCGGTGGCGGGGGCGCTGAAATCCGGGACGGGTTTGCCTAATTCCACGGCCATGAGCGTGCTCCTGTTTTTCAAGTTCGTGTTCTCAAGTGAATGTTATCAAGTGAGTGTCGTGAAGTGAGAGTCGTGAAGTGAGAGTCGTGAGATGAGCGCTCGATTACACGCAACGCGGCGCGCCGTGTCAAAGCCTGATCGGGCCCGGAAGGGCGGCTTGCGCAAACTCGCCGCGCTTTACGCTGTACAGGCTCGAATCCGCTGAGTACCATTTGCCCCTTGAGCGTGGCGGTCGAGGGCAGGGCGCAGGCAGTGCGATGCGCCGTGAAACGATGATCGATTCAACACGACGATTTTTGCAACGATGCGCCCGGGCGACCGGGCGCCGCTATCAGGTGAGGAATAGACGGATGATCACAGGCAGCATAGTCGCCCTGGCGACGCCAATGAAGGTCAATGGCGATATCGACTGGGAGGCGTTACGTCGTCTGGTGAACTTCCACCTTGAGAACGGCACCGACGCCATCGTCGCCGCGGGCACCACCGGCGAGCCCACCACCATGTCCTTTGCCGAGCACTTCGACGTCATTCGAAGCGTGGTGGAGGAGGTCAACGGGCGTATTCCGGTCATCGCCGGCACCGGCGCCAACGCCACGTCCGAGGCGGTCGAGCTTGCCCGCTACGCCAGCGAAGTCGGCGCGGACTACTGCCTGTCGGTCTGCCCTTACTACAACAAGCCCACCCAGGAAGGCCTCTACCAGCACTTCAAGGCGGTGGCCGAGGGCAGCAAGCTGCCGGTCATCATGTACAACGTGCCGGGGCGCACCTGCTCGGATCTCTACAACGAAACCGTGGTGCGGCTGGCCGAAGTCGACAATATCATCGGTTTGAAGGACGCCACGGGGAACCTTGAGCGTGCCGAGGATCTAATTGCCCGCTTGAAGGGCAGCGATTTCATGCTCTACTCCGGCGACGACGCGACCGCTTGTGACTTCATGCTGATGGGCGGCCACGGCGATATTTCGGTCACCGCCAACGTGGTGCCCAACGCCATGCACGAGCTGTGCACCGCGGCGGTCAACGGCGACAGCGAGAAAGCGCACCAGATCAACACGCGCCTGATGCCGCTGCACACCAACCTGGGCATCGAGGCCAACCCGATCCCGGTCAAGTGGTCGCTCCACCGCATGGGCTACATGGACGCCGGCATTCGCCTGCCGCTGACCTGGCTTTCGGAAAAATACCACGCCACTGTGAGTGAAGCGCTGCAGTTGGCAGGCGTCGTCGAGGAGTGATCCGCGGCGCCCGACCCCTGGGCCCGGCCAGTGCCGGGCGAGAGAACTGTTGACTTAAGGTGGCTTGATGAGCTCCATGCTTGAAAGACCCGCGCTGAAATGGATACCGCTGACGCTCGTAATGGGGGTAGCGCTTGCCGGCTGCGCCCGCGAAGGCTTTTACGACGACCGTAACCTCGACTACACCGACGTGCGGCCCGCGCCGCCGCTGGTGTTGCCGGAGAGTCGCAACACGCAGCGCTATAACGACGCCATGCCGGTGCCCCAGGCCGCGCTACAGGGAAGCCGGGTCGACGGCGCCGCCGATGTCGCGCCGCCGCCGTCGCTTTCGATGGGCAGCGGCCTGCAGCCGGAGTTCGTCGAGCGCCGCCAGGTCGGCAGCGACGTCTGGCTGGTCGTGGCCGCCGACACCGGCGCGGTCTGGCCGCAGCTGGAAGCCTTCGCCCAGAGCCGGGGGTTGGGGATTCAACGAAGCGACGCCAACCAGGGCGTGATCGAAACGAACCAGGCGACGCTGTCGCTGCAAAGCGCGCTGCGTGCCGGCAGCAGTGAAGTCCGCTGCGAGCAGGGTGGGCGCAGCGCAGCCAACTGCCTCGATGCGCTGGAAGAGTACCTGGGCGCGCGCAGCGCGACCGCCAGCGCCTCCTCCTGGAACGCCCAGCGGCTTTCCAACGCGCGCACGGTCGAGATCCGCCAGCAAAACGGTGCCTGGGAAGTGGCCATCCCGCAGACCGCCGAGCGCGTCTGGGCCGAGCTCGACCACTACCTGACGCTCGATTTCACCGTCGAAAACCGTCGCGAGCTGCTCGAGAAGTCGCCGGAAAACTATTCGTTTTTGGTCAACTACATGACCGCCTCGGAAGAGAGCCGTAACCCGATCGAGGTCGTTTTCAGCCGCGACGTTCGCCGCATGACCCAAAACATTCGCCTGGTGCTCGAGCCTCAGGGAAATCAGAGCGTGCTGCGCGCGATCAACGAAAGCGATCGCGAGCTAAGCGCTGACGACCAGCGTGAACTACTCGAGCGCGTTTCCGGCTACCTGCGCTAACGTTTTTTATTCTATTTCGGAGCTTGTATGGAAAAGCGTGACGAACTCTACGCTGGTAAAGCAAAATCGGTTTACACCACCGATGACCCGGACCTGCTGGTTCTGACGTTTCGCGACGACACCAGCGCCTTCGATGGCAAGAAAAAGGAGTCGCTGGCGCGCAAGGGCATGGTGAACAACGTTTTCAACGCCTTCATCATGGAGCGTCTGGAAGAAGCCGGTATTCCGACCCACTTCGAAAAGCAGCTCTCTGATACCGAGAGTCTGGTCAAGAAGATGGACATGATCCCGGTGGAGTGCGTGGTGCGTAACGTCGCCGCTGGCGGCCTGGTCAAGCGGCTGGGCATCGAGGAGGGCAGCGAGCTCACCCCGCCCACCTTCGAGCTGTTTTTGAAAAACGATGAGAAGGGCGACCCGATGATCAACGAATCATTGGCGGAAACCTTCGGCTGGGCGAGCCCTGAGCAGCTCGCTCAGATGAAAAAGCTCACCTTCAAGGTCAACCAGGTGCTCAAGCAGCTTTTCGCCGAAGGCGACATGATACTGGTCGACTATAAGCTCGAGTTCGGCGTGTTCAAGGGCGAAGTCGTACTCGGCGACGAGTTCTCCCCGGACGGCTGCCGCCTGTGGGACGCCAACACCCGCGAGAAGATGGACAAGGACCGCTTCCGTCAGGGCCTGGGCGGCGTGATCGAAGCCTACGAGGAAGTCGGCCGCCGGCTCGGCATCACCTTTCCCACCTAAACGCTGACGTCCAAGCGCTACGGCCTGTACGGCTCGATCGCCACCACCTCCAGGGTGGTGGCATCTGCTTCAAGGCCACGAAATTTCACGTCCACATCGCGAAGGCGCACCCCGTAAATGCGGGCCGTGTCGGCATGGTAGGCCGGACGCGGGTCCTGGCCGATCACCTGCTCGATCAGCGCGTGAAGCGAGGCGCTGTCAGTGCGCAGGCTTAGCGCCTCGCGCGCCGCCACGCCAAACACCACTCGCTTGAGCGCCGGCGCCTCGGGGGCGAAGCCCGCCCGCGCCTGGGGCTGCGACTCCGCCCAGGGCAGGTAGGGTTTGATGTCCACGACCGGCGTGCCGCTGACCAGATCGCACCCCGTCAGGTGCAGGCGCACGCCGGCGTCAAGCTCGATGCCTGCCAGCTCGACCAGCGAAAGCCCCAGCCGGTTGGGGCGGTGGGTACTGCGGCTGGCGAACACACCGACCTTCTGGTTGCCGCCAAGGCGCGGCGGGCGCACCAGCGGCGTCCACCGCTGCGGACTCTGGTGGAAAACGAAGCTCAGCCACAGGTGGCTGAACGCCTCGAGCCCGCGCACCGCGAGCGGGTCGTTGTAGGGCGGAAACAGCTCGAGGCTCGCCCGCGCCGCGGGGGCCAGCCCCGGCTGGCGCGGAATGCCGAACTTGTCCGGATAGTCGCTGGTGATGACCCCGAGGGTGGTAAGCGAATGAGTCGCGGCGTTGTGCATCGCGTAACCTTGTGCTGAGATGAACGCTTGAAAAATGGCGGGCTAAAGTCGGCCCGCTGTAAATGACCCAGTATAAACCCTGCCATTTCACCGCGCGCGTTTGGCGCCCTGTCTGTCCGAGGTAGTGCATGTCGACCCACCACGAGCCCTCATCCTCGAAGCCCGCCGCCGCCCGAATCACCTACCGCCAGGCGCTGTCGCGCGATGCCGGGGATCAGGCCGAGGTGTTCTATCACGCGGTGATGCAGGGCGCTTCCAGCCACTATGGCGTGGCCGAGCGCGAGGCCTGGGCCTGCGCGCTGCCGCGCGAGGCGAGTGCCTGGGCGGCGCGCCACGCGTTCTACACCACGCTCGTGGCGGTGTGTGACGGGCGCTGTGTTGGCTTTTTGGAGCTTGACGTTAAAAACGCGCGTATCGTGACGCTCTACGTCTGGCCATCGCTTGCCGGGCGCGGCATTGGTAGCACTTTGCTGATCCACGCCGAGCGGCTGCTGCTCGAACAGGGCGCCGGGCGGGTCGATATCGAGGCAAGCCTGGTGCTGTTCGAGCGCCTGGAGCGCCGCGGGTTCGAAAACCACGGCGAGCAGTGGGTCGAGCGTGGCGGACAGTGGCTCAAACGCTACCGCATGAGCAAGGCGCTCAGCGCTGTCGAGACCTGAGTCGCCGATGTTTAGCCCGTCAAAGGAGTACGCTCTCGTGACTCAGTCCGAAAGGCCCGGCGTCTGGCCCGGCGCCCGCCCGATCGACTCGCCCAACCAGGATGCCCGCGAGAAAGGAGAGGTGTCGCTTCTGGTGATTCACGCCATTAGCCTGCCGCCTGGCGAATTCGGCGGCCCCGCTATCGAGGCGCTGTTCACCAACACGCTCGACCCAAACGCGCACCCGTTTTTCGAGACGATCGCGCACCTTCGCGTCTCGGCGCACTTTTTGATTCGCCGCGAAGGCGCTTGCGTGCAGTTCGTCGATACCGACCGCCGCGCCTGGCACGCCGGCCGCTCGCGCTGGTTCGACCCGCGCTTGAGCGCCGCGCGCGAGGCGCTCAACGACTTCTCCGTCGGCGTCGAGCTCGAAGGCGACGGCGAGCACTCGTTCACCCGCGCCCAGTACGAACGCCTGGCGACGCTGACGCGCTGGCTGATGGCGCGCTACCCGCTACTCAATGAGCAGCGCATCACCAGCCACGCTCACGTGGCACCGCTTCGAAAGCAGGACCCGGGCCCATGTTTCGATTGGGCTTACTATCGTCAGTGCCTTTCACGTTCGTGACCTGCGTCAGAAAACGCGCACTTGCCGGTGTGAAAAAGGTGCGAGCGCACCAAAGTAATTCATTCCCAAGAGAATAAAACGGTAGTTTGACTACAATTTGGCGCTCTAGAGGCTTTGGAAATGCCTTCCAAAAGCATTATGTTGCGGTGCAATATGTTGTTTTGGATGGAATTTCCATTGCGTGATAATTGGCAGAATAGCGACTTTGCGGTATCTTCTCTATACAAAAGGCTAACCTGTATGGCCCCTGTGTAGCGCTGCTACATTCAAGCGCCATTAACCTCGCTAGCGCTGAATGTAGAACCCAAAATCTGTCAGACACGCAAGCTCGGCCTCACTATCGGCCCTGGCGGCTCAACGTCGCAGCCGCCCCATCCCCAAAAGGGTAGCGGGCGTATTGTCATTTATCGTCATTCGGAGAGACCTCTATGAGTCTGGAGACAAGAGAAGATCTCGATCCGGTCGAAACCACGGAGTGGCTTGAATCCCTGGAATCGGTACTGGATCGTGAGGGCGAAGATCGCGCCCGCTACCTGATGACCCGCCTGGCGGATCGTATGCGTCGGGACGGGATGAAGGTGCCCTTCTCGGTGACGACCCCGCACCGCAACACCATTCCGGTTCATCGCGAAGCGCAGATGCCGGGCGATCTGTTCATGGAGCGGCGCATCCGCTCGCTGATTCGCTACAACGCGATCGCTCAGGTCATCCGTAACAACCGCGCAAACCCGGGGCTGGGCGGCCACATCGCAAGCTTCATGTCCTCGGCCACACTCTATGATGTGGGCTTCAACCACTTCTTCCGCGCCGCAAAAGACGACTTCGCAGGCGACCTGGTCTACATTCAGGGCCACGTGGCGCCGGGCATCTACGCACGCTCCTACCTGGAAGGGCGTCTCTCTGAAGAGCAGATGGACAGCTTCCGCCAGGAAGTCGACGGCGACGGCCTCTCCTCCTACCCGCACCCCTGGCTGATGCCGGAGTACTGGCAGTTCCCGACGGTTTCCATGGGGCTGGGCCCGATTCAGGCGATCTATCAGGCACACGTGATGAAGTATCTGCATCATCGCGAGCTCAAGAACATGTACGACCGCAAGATCTGGTGCTTCATGGGCGACGGTGAGTGCGACGAGCCGGAATCCCTGGGCGCGATTTCGTTGGCCGGGCGTGAAAACCTCGACAACCTGATCTTCGTCATCAACTGCAACCTTCAGCGCCTCGACGGCCCGGTGCGCGGCAACTCCCGCGTGATGGACGAGCTCGAAGGCGTGTTCCGCGGCGCCGACTGGAACGTGATCAAGGTCGTCTGGGGCCGTCACTGGGACCCGCTGTTCGAAAAGGACAAGAAGGGCGTTCTGCAAAAGCGCATGGACGAAGCCGTCGACGGCGAGTACCAGAACTACAAGGCCAACGGTGGCGCGTATACCCGCGAGCACTTCTTCGGCAAGTACCCGGAAACCGAGGAGATGGTCAAGGACCTCTCCGACGAGGACATCTGGAAGCTTAACCGCGGCGGCCACGACCCGTTCAAGGTCTACTCGGCCTATCACGAGGCGGTGAACACCCAAAACGGCAAGCCCACCGTCATCCTGGCGCACACCGTCAAGGGTTACGGCATGGGCGCCGGCGACGGCGAAGCGGCCAACGAGGCCCACCAGGTCAAGAGCATGGAGTACGAGGCGCTGAAGAAATTCCGCGACCGCTTCGGTATTCCACTGTCTGACGAGCAACTCAAGGAAGTGCCGTACTACAAGCCCGAGGAGGACTCCCCGGAGCTCAAGTACATGCACCTGCAGCGCGAGCGCCTGAACGGCTACCTGCCGGCGCGCCAAAGCGATTTCGAAGCGCTCGAGATTCCGAGTCTCGAAGACAAGACCTTCGCCTCTCAGCTCGGCGGCTCCAAGGGCCGCGAAGTCTCCACCACCATGTCCTTCGTTCGCGTATTGAACGGCCTGGTCAAGGACAAGAAACTCGGCAAGTACGTCGTGCCGATCATTCCGGATGAGGCGCGTACCTTCGGCATGGAAGGCATGTTCCGCCAGCTGGGTATCTACTCGGCCGCCGGCCAGAAGTACGAGCCGGTCGATAAAGGCCAGATCATGTACTACCGCGAGGACCAGAAAGGTCAGGTGCTCGAGGAAGGCATTACCGAGGCGGGCGCGATGTCGGCCTGGATGGCGGCCGCGACCTCCTACAGCAACAACCACGTCACGCTGTTGCCGTTTTACATCTACTACTCGATGTTCGGCTTCCAGCGCATTGGCGATCTGGCCTGGGCGGCCGGCGACCTGCAGGCGCGCGGCTTCATGGTCGGCGGCACCGCCGGGCGCACCACGCTCAATGGCGAAGGGTTGCAGCACCAGGATGGCCACAGCCTGATCCAGGCCTCGACCATTCCGAACTGCAGAAGCTACGACCCGACCTACGGTCACGAAGTCGCCGTCATCGTTCAGGACGGTTTGAAGCGCATGTTCACCGACAAGGAGAACTGCTTCTACTACCTGACCGTGATGAACGAGAACTACGAGCATCCGGAACTCGAGGACGTGCCCACCGAAGACATCGTCAAGGGCATGTACCTGCTGCGCGAAACGAAGGGCGACAAGGGCCGCGTTCAGCTGCTGGGCTCCGGCACGATCCTGCGCGAAGTCGAAGCCGCTGCCGAGCTTCTGGCCGAGGATTGGCACGTAGGCGCCGACATCTGGAGCGTCACCAGCTTCAACGAGCTGCGCCGCGAAGCGCTGACGCTGGACCGCGAAGCCTTCCTGAACCCGGATGCCGAGGTGCAAAAGCCGCACGTCACCAAGTGCCTGGAAGGGCGTGAGGGACCGGCGATCGCCTCGACGGACTACATGAAGCTTTACGCCGACCAGGTGCGCGCCTGGGTGCCCACCGAGTACACCGTGCTGGGCACCGACGGGTTCGGCCGCTCCGACACCCGCGAGAAGCTGAGAAGCTTCTTCGAGGTGGATCGTCACTTCGTCGTGGTCGCCGCTCTGCGCGCGCTTGCCGAGCGTGGCGATATCGAACGCAAGCTGGTAGGCGAGGCGATCGCGAAGTACGGCATCGACGCCAGCAAGCCTAACCCGCTGATCAGCTAAACCGCAGTCCGGCGGGGTGACCCGCCGGCTCGATCCGATTTGGAAGGAGCGCGACCTTGAGTAGCGAAATCATCAAAGTTCCCGATATCGGTGGTGATACCGATGTCGAAATCATCGAGATTGCGGTGTCAGAAGGCGACGTCATCGAAGCGGAAGACGCCCTGATCACGCTGGAATCCGACAAGGCCAGTATGGACGTGCCCTCGCCCAAGGGCGGCAAGGTCGTCAAGGTGCTGGTCAAGGAAGGCGATAAGGTCTCCGAAGGCGACGACATCGTCGAGCTGGAAGTCGAGGGTGACGATAGCGACGACGATCAGGCCGAGGACGACCAGGACGCCGACGCCGACGATCAGAGCGATGACGATCAAGGCGACGATGGCCAGAGCGACGACGAGCCGCCGAAAAGCGACTCCTCCGGCAGCGCCGAAAAGTCCAGCGGCGGCAAAAAAGCCGGCGGCAAGCAGACCGTGGACATCGTGGTCCCGGATCTGGGAGGCTCTGAAAACGTCGAGATCATCGAAGTCGCGGTCAGCGAAGGCGACAGCATCGACGCTGAAGACGCGCTGATTACGCTCGAATCCGACAAGGCGTCGATGGACGTGCCGAGCCCGCACGGCGGCAAGATCGTATCGCTTACCGTCAAGGAAGGCGACACCGTCTCCGAAGGCGACGTGATCGGTCAGATCGAGATCGAAGGCGAAGGCGATGACGACGACACTGATGACAGTGCCGACGACGAGCCCCAGGCCTCCACCGATCAGGACGACGTCGCGACGCCAGACGCCGAAGAGGGCGAAGACGAGGACGACGGCGACGACGAGAGCGGCGCGACCGAGCGCAAGGAAGTCCGCGTGCCGGATCTTTCCGGCGCCTCGGACGTGCCGGTCATCGAGCTTGCCGCCTCTGTCGGCGATGAGATCAACGAAGAAGACGCGCTGATCACGCTCGAGTCCGACAAGGCGTCGATGGACGTGCCGAGCCCCTACAAGGGCAAACTGGTCGAACTCAGCGTCAAGGAGGGCGACACCGTCTCCGAAGGCGACGTCATCGCCTACATCGAAGTCGCTTCCAGCGGCGGCAAGAAGTCTGCCAAGAAGCAGGAGAAGAAAGCCGCCCCTGACAAGCAGGCCGAGGGCAGCGCCAAAAAGTCCGAAGCGAAGTCCGACAGCGGCAAAAGCAAGGGCGGCGACAAGAGTGGCAAGAGCGAAAGCGCCGGCGGCTCACCAAGCCCCGAGGCGGCCATGGCGGCGCACAAGCCCCGTGATGGCAAGCTCGTGCACGCTGGCCCCGCGGTGCGCATGCTCGCCCGCGAGTTTGGCGTCGATCTCGAGCTGGTCAAGCCCAGTGGCCCGAAAGAGCGCATTCTGAAAGAGGACGTGCAGGCCTACGTCAAGCAGGCGCTGTCTCAAAAGGCGAGCGCGCCGGCTCAGTCCGGTGCCCAGGCGCCGAGCGGCGGCGCGGGTATTCCGGCGGTGCCGGAGGTCGACTTCAGCCAGTTCGGCGAAGTGGAAGAGAAGCCGATGGGGCGTCTGCTCAAGATGGGCGCGACCAATCTGCACAGAAGCTGGCTCAACGTGCCCCACGTGACCCAGTTCGACGAGGCGGACATCACCGAGCTCGAGAACTTCAGAAAGTCGATGAAGGCCGAAGCCGAAGCCCAGGGCGCCAAGCTCACGCCGCTGCCGTTTCTGGTCAAGGCGTGCGCCTTTGCGCTCAGGAAGTTCCCGCAGTTCAACGTCAGCCTCAAGGGTGACGGCGAGACGCTGGTGTGGAAGAAGTACGTCCACATCGGTATCGCCGTGGACACTCCGGAAGGCCTGATGGTGCCGGTGCTGCGCGATGCCGACAAGAAGTCCCTGATCGACATCGCGAAAGAGATGGCCGAGCTTGGCAAGAAGGCGCAGAGCAAGAAGCTCAAACGCGACGAGATGACCGGCGGCTGCTTCACCATTTCGAGCCTGGGCTCGATTGGCGGCACGGCGTTCACGCCGATCGTCAACGCGCCGGAAGTAGCGATTCTGGGCGTTTCGAAGTCGCAGATGAAGCCGGTCTGGGACGGCGCCGCCTTCCAGCCGCGTTTGATGATGCCGCTGTCGCTCTCCTACGATCACCGCGCGATCAACGGGGCCGATGCTGCGCGCTTCACCGCGTTCTTGGCCGACGTACTGACCGATATCCGCCGCCTGCTGCTCTAAGCGCGCAGCGACGGATGGCAAGCGGCGCCCATTTTTATGGGCGCCGCTTGCGTTTTGATTCTTTAGGCAGTGACCCGGCGCCCACCAGGCAAAAAAAGCCGCTCTCTGAGGCTTTTGGAGAGTTGTGCCGCTGGGGTCGCGCGGTTATTGTCTTTGCATTCTCTTTTTACTTTGAATGCTATCCACCTTTGCACGTTTTACGACTCGAGGAGCAGTGCCATGCGTTTGATCTTGTTGGGTGCCCCAGGCGCGGGTAAGGGAACCCAAGCCCGATTCATTTGCGAGCGGTTCAAGATTCCGCAGATCTCTACCGGCGACATGCTCCGCACGGCGATCAAGGACGGCACCGAGCTTGGTTTGAAAGTCCAGGAAATCATGAAGACCGGCGGCCTGGTGTCCGATGACATCATCATTGCCCTGGTGAAAGAGCGCATCAGCCAACCCGACTGCGAGAACGGCTTTCTGTTCGACGGCTTCCCCCGCACCATTCCCCAAGCCGACGCGATGCGTGAAGGCGGCGTGAAGATCGACCACGTGCTCGAAATCGCCGTGCCGGACGAAGAGATCGTCGACCGTATGGCGGGTCGCCGCGTGCATCCGGCCTCTGGCCGCGTCTACCACATCGACCACAACCCGCCAAAAGAGCCGGGTAAGGACGACGTCACCGGCGAGGCCCTGATCCAGCGCGAGGACGATCAGGAATCCACCGTGCGCAACCGCTTGTCGGTCTATCACGATCAGACCGAGCCGCTGGTGGACTACTACCAGCAGTGGGCCCAAGCCGAGCCGGACGCCGCGCCGCAGTATCACCGTGTGAAAGGCGTGGGCAGCGTCGCCGATATTACCCAGCAGGTGAAAGACGCGCTAAGCTAACCCTCACTACGCGCCGACGCTCGCCGCCGGCGTCGCTTCTTTTTCGAGTATCGAAGGCCGGGCGTTACGCGCTCGCGCCTTTTGCCGTTTGGAGTATCAAGTCGCCATGTCGTCATACCTTCTCGCCCTGGACGCCTCGTCGAGCGCCTGTTCAGCGGCGCTGATTCGCGCCGAAGGCGAGCATCGCGAATGCCTTTCGCGCTTCGAGCACACCCCGCGCGCGCATACCAAACGGCTTTTGCCGATGATCGACGAGGTGTTGGGGGAAGCCGGTATTACACCAAAAAAGCTCGATGGCGTCGCCTACGGCCAAGGGCCGGGGTCGTTCACCGGCCTGCGGATCGCCGCCGGCACCGCCCAGGGGCTCGCCTTCGGGCTCGACTGCCCGCTGGTCGGGGTGTCGACGCTCGAGGCGCTGGCACTCCAGGCCCATCGGCGCCATCACTTTCGCCATATCGTCACCGCCCTGGATGCGCGCATGGGCGAGGTCTACACCGCCGCTTGGCGCTGCGGGGAGGATCTGGCGAGCCTTTGCGATGACGAGGTCGTGATCGACCCTGCCCGCGTCATTCTGCCGGACCAGCAAACCGACTGGGTCGGCGTGGGCTCGGGCTTCGCGCTCTGGGATCAGTTCGACGATCTCTTGAAGGCGAGTATGACGCAGCACCTGACGGATCTCGAACCGCGGGCCGAGGAGATGGCCTGGATTGGCCTGCGCGGGCTTAATGCCGGCGCTGGCCGCGCGCCCATCGAGGTGCAGCCGGTGTACCTGCGAAACGACGTGGCCTGGAAAAAGCCCGCGTGAGCGCAGACCCGGATCAGAGCGTGTGCACACTGCCCGACGGGCTTGCGCTTCAAACCGTGGATGGGCGGCTGGCGCTGGGCGGCGACCCCAAGGTGTTTGGCCATCCGCTGAGCGTGGACTTCGTGGGCGGCAAGGCGGGGCACCGGCGCCAGTTCGGTGGCGGGCGCGGCCAGCTCGTGGCCAAGGCGTGCGGGCTTGCCAAAGGCGTGACGCCGAGTATCGTGGACGCGACCGCCGGGCTTGGCCGCGACGCTTTCGTGCTGGCGAGTCTTGGCGCGCCGGTGCTTTTGATCGAGCGGGTGCCGGCAATCGCCGCGCTATTAAAAGACGGCCTGGAGCGGGCGCTGATCGATGCCGAGGTGGGAGAGATCGCTGCGCGCATGACGTTACAGCAGGGCGACAGCGCCACTTTGCTTGCCGCGTTGATCGAAGAGGCGGCGTTCGAAGCTCAGGTGATTCATCTCGACCCGATGTTCCCCCACCGCGACAAATCGGCGTTGGTGAAAAAGGAGATGCGCCTTTTCCAGCGGTTGGCCGGCAGCGACGACGACGCGCCCAGGCTTTTGGAGCAGGCGCTGGACGTCGCCACCCACCGGGTGGTGGTCAAGCGCCCGCGCAAGGCGCCGCCCATCGAGGGGCCGACGCCCAACCATACGCTGATGGGCAAGACCAGCCGCTACGATCTCTACGTGCATCGCTCGCTTGCCAAATCACGCTAACGCCCAAGGAGTCGCCATGTCGCCTCTATGGCGCGACGGTAATCGCTTCACCCTGCTGCCGGAAGCGGCGGTGTTTCTGCCCAACATGCTCGAGACGATCGACGCCGCCGAGCACTACGTGCTGGTCGAACTCTACCTGATGGAGTCCGGCGAGCTCGCCGACCGGCTGAGCAAAGCGCTGATCGACGCCTGCGCTCGCGGTGTGAAGGTGTACCTGCTGCTCGATGGCTACGGCGCCATGGGGCTTGAAAACGCGGACCGCACGCGGCTGATGCAGGGCGGCGTGGCGCTGGCGTTTTTCAATCCGCTCGGGCTTCACTCACTGACGCGCAACCTGAGTCGCGATCACCGAAAGATCGTGGTGGTCGACGGGCGCGTGGCGTTCACCGGCGGCTTCGGCGCGGTGGACGAATTCCTCAAGGCCTGGTACGAGATCGCGGTACGGGTAGAAGGCCCGGCAGTGGCGGACTGGGAGGCGCTGTTTCGAAGGCTATGGCGCTCGACGCTGACCCGCCATGACAAACAGAGCCCACGCCCGGCGCTCGCCCCGCGCCTGGCGCCGCCGCACTTCGAGGACGGCGCGTTTGGGCGAGTGATGCCGGCGCGCGGCTACCGCTACCAGGCGATTCGCCACTCGCTGCATGCTCAGGTGCGCGGCTCGAAAACCAGGCTCTGGCTCTGCACCCCGTACTTCGTGCCCACCTTTGCGCTTAGACGGCGGCTCGCCCGGGCGGCCAGGCGGGGCGTGGACGTGCGCCTGCTGCTGCCGGGGCAAAAGCACGACCACCCGGGTGTGCGCTACGCGGGGCAGCGCTTTTATCAAGCGCTATTGAAAGCCGGGGTGCGCATCTTCGAGTTCCAGCCGACCTTCATTCATGCCAAGTTCGTGCTGGTAGATGACTGGGTGAGCATCGGCTCCTGCAACTTCGATCACTGGAATCTTCATTACAACATGGAGGCGAACCAGGAGATTCGCTCGCCCGCCATGGCGGAAGAAGTGCAGGCGCTGTTCGAGCGTAACTTCGCCGCAAGCGACGAGGTCGACGCCCACGCCTGGGCGTCCAGACCCTGGCCCCAGCGCGTGCGAGAGTGGCTTTACGGGCTGCTGGATGCGGTGGTAACGCGCCTGAAATAGCTCTTTGGCTGAAATAGCGCCCTGGCTGAAATAGCGCCCTAGCGCTTTTGACCCTTGGGCGGCTTTTTACCGCCGGCGGGCTTTTTCGGCCGTGGTTTGGGCTTGGCCGTTTCCGGCGGTACGCGGTAGTGCAGGTACAAGTCGAGCACGAGTTCCGGCAGCTGGCCGACCAGCTCTTCCTGGCGGGCGGTATCCTTTGAAAGCTCCACCATGTCCGGCTCGTCGTCGAAAAGCCCCGACAGCAGCATGAAGGGCAGTAGCAGCGTGGCGGCGGCCTCTTCGTCGTCCTGGAACCAGGCCGCTTCGTCGCTGAACACCGCTTCCATGAAGCCGGCACACCAGTCGCCGATGGGCGTCTCTTCCGGGGCGATGCCATCGAGAGTCAGCTCGAACGGCAGCTCCGGAAGCCCACCCTGCTCCAACACGCTGATTGCGTTGTCGCGAAGCCGGGTCAAAAGCGCAGTGATCTCCTCGCGCTCGGCGTCACTCTGGTAGTCGGGCTCGCCCTGGAAAAGCTCCTCGAGCCAGGCCTCGACGGGCTGCTCGCTGGGGGCGACAGCCAACGCCACCAGAAAACCGTGGGCGGAGATCAGATCCAGCGCATCCTCACCCACCTGGTCGGAGTCGAGGAAGTCGTCGAGCCGGTCGAGCTCATCGTCGGCCAGCAGCGGCTCCGGTGGAAGCTGCTCGGCGTGGTCACTGCTGGCATCAGAAGGCGGCTTTGCCATAAAAGGCCTCGTTCGATCGGTTTTGAGAAATTCGGCGCGAGCGCTCACACTCATGAGCGTCACTTCAAGGGTCAGTTTATCATCAATGAGCCGTTCACCACTGCCCGCCTGGTCGCCCGAGCGATTAAACGCACTGAGCGCCTCCGCGCTTATTAAGGCCACCCAAACCCGCGTCGACGAGGCGCTCGCCTGTGCTCGCGAGGTTCACCCGGCGCTGCCTGCGCCGAAGGTCTGGTTCGATTTGAAAGGCGCCAGCGCCGGCCAGGCGCACCTGGGCCGGGGCGGGCTGCGCTTCAATCAGGCGCTGCTGCTGGATAACCGTCAGGCGTACTTCGACGAGGTCATCCCCCACGAAATGGCTCACTGGCTGGTGTTTCATCTGGAAAACGGCCCGCGGCTCAAGCCCCACGGGCGCGAATGGCAAACCGTAATGCGCGAGCTTTATGGTCTCGCACCCAGGGTCACCCATCGCTTCGATATCGCGCACAGCCAGCGCCGGCCCTACCACTACCGCTGCGACTGCCAGAGCCACTATTTCACCGGCCAGCGCCACGCCCAGGCGCGCCGGGGGCGGCGCTACGCGTGTAGAAAATGTGGCACAGCGCTTCGCTTTATTGTTGAAAGTGAACCAAAATAGAGCATTAAGCATCTGTTTTATATGGCAAATTGGCTACTACCAATGTCTAAGAGGAAGGGGGCTTAAGTAGGTTTATGCTGAATCATCAAAAAGGCAAGCCACGCTCAGAGCGCTGTGGCTTAACGTTTTAAAATCCCTGCATTTTCACGGATCGAGGCTGTGTCATGAGCGAGCATAAAAACGTCTATCCGGTGCGCGATCACATCGCTTCCAACGCGTGGGCCGATCAGAAAACCTATCAGGCCCTTTATCAGCGCTCCATCGACGACCCGGAAGGCTTCTGGGCCGAACAGGCTAAGCGCCTCGAGTGGATCAAGGCGCCGAGCACGATCAAGAACACCTCCTTTGCCCGCGACAATGTCGATATCCGCTGGTTCGAGGACGGCACGCTCAACGTCGCCGCCAACTGCCTCGACCGCCACCTGGAAAAACGTGGCGACCAGACCGCGATCATTTGGGAAGGCGACGACCCGAAAGATTCCAAACACATCACCTACCGCGAACTTTTTGAGCGCACCAACCAGCTCGCTAACGCGCTGAAGTCCCTGGGCATCGAGCGCGGCGACACCGTGACACTCTACATGCCGATGATTCCCGAAGCCGCCATGGCGATGCTTGCCTGCGCGCGCATCGGCGCGGTGCACTCGGTGGTCTTCGGCGGCTTCTCGCCGGATGCGGTTGCCCAGCGCGTGATCGGCGCGGACTCCAAGCTCGTCATCACCGCCGACGAGTCGGTGCGCGGCGGCAAGCAGGTGCCGCTGAAAGAGAACGTCGACGCCGCGCTGACCCGCGACGGTACCGACGTGTGCAAGAACGTGCTGGTGGTCAAGCGCACCGGCGGCGACATCGAGTGGAATGAAGGCCGCGATCTCTGGTTCGATGAACTGGTCGATCAACAGTCCACCGAGTGCGAGATTGAAGCGATGGGCGCGGAAGACCCGCTGTTCATCCTCTACACCTCCGGCTCCACCGGCGCGCCGAAAGGGCTCAAGCACACGACCGGCGGCTACCTGGTCTACGCCTCCATGACCCATCAGTACGTGTTCGACTACCAGGAAGGCGAGGTCTACTGGTGCACCGCGGACGTCGGCTGGGTCACCGGCCACAGCTATATCGTCTACGGGCCGCTCGCCAATGGGGCGACCACGGTGATGTTCGAAGGCGTGCCGAGCTACCCAAGCCACGGGCGTATCGGTGAGATCGTCGACAAGCACAAGGTCAACATCCTCTACACCGCGCCAACGGCGGTGCGCGCGCTGATGGCCCACGGCGATGGCGTGATGGATTCGAGCTCGCGGGAGTCGCTGCGCATTCTCGGCTCGGTAGGCGAGCCCATCAATCCGGAAGCCTGGGAGTGGTTCTACCGCGTCATCGGCGACGAAAAATGTCCGATCGTCGATACCTGGTGGCAGACCGAAACCGGCGGCATCATGATCGCGCCGCTGCCTGGCGCGACGGATCTCAAGCCCGGCTCCGCGACCAAGCCGTTTTTCGGCGTAAAGCCGGCGTTGGTCGACAACGAAGGCAATATTCTCGAAGGTGCCACCGAAGGCAATCTCGTCATTCTGGATGCCTGGCCTGGCCAGGCGCGCTCGATCTGGGGCGATCACGAACGCTTCGTGCAGACCTACTTCTCGACCTACGACAACATGTATTTCACCGGCGACGGCTGCCGGCGCGACGAGGACGGCGATTACTGGATCACTGGCCGGGTCGACGACGTGCTCAACGTCTCCGGCCACCGCATGGGCACCGCCGAAATCGAGTCGTCGCTCGTGGCGCATAGTGCCGTGGCCGAAGCCGCGGTCGTGGGCTTCCCCCACGACATCAAGGGCCAGGGTATCTACATCTACGTCACCGTCAACGACGGCGTCGATGCCACGGACGAGCTCAAGAAAGAGCTCACTCAGTGGGTGCGTAAGGACATCGGCCCGATCGCCTCGCCGGACGTGATCCAGTGGGCGCCGGGGCTGCCCAAGACCCGCTCGGGCAAGATCATGCGCCGGATTCTTAGAAAGATCGCCGCCAACGAGTGCGACGGTCTGGGCGACACCAGTACGCTGGCCGACCCCTCGGTCGTGGATGATTTGATCGAGCACCGCGCATCGAAGTAGCGTTTCACGCAGGGCGGCGGTTCAAGCGCCAGCGAAACGCACGCGCTAACGCGTCAGCTATGTTAAGTTGAACGCAGGTCATAACCGCTCGGGTGCCGGCTTCACGCCGGCACCGCTTTTTTAGCGCCAGACCACCTGTGATAAATTGTGCGTGGTGGTGCTTTTGTATCTCAAAGCCCATGGGGTACCATGCTTCAACCGAATGAGCCAGTCGCTGCGGCGAAGACTTCCCGCGCTCGTGGAACCGGAGGAATATCATGGCAGTAGCCCATAAGTTTATCGTCGCAGACGATCATCCGCTGTTTCGGGCAGCGCTCACCCAGGCGTTGCGTCAGTTGGCTCCCCAGGCCGAGATCGTCGAAGCCGATACCATGGACGCTACGACCGAGGCGGTCAGCCGCCACCCCGACGCCGACCTGATTTTGTTGGATCTGCACATGCCCGGTGCCCACGGCTTCTCCGGGCTGATCCAGCTGCGCGGTCACATGCCGGATGTGCCGGTCGCGGTGGTCTCCGGCAGCGACGAGCCCTACGTGGTTCGCCGCGCGATCGATTACGGCGCCTCCGGTTTCATTCCCAAGTCCTCGTCGCTTGCGCTGATCGCCGAGGCGGTGGGCGAAATCCTCCAGGGTGAAGTGTGGTTGCCCGAAGCGCTGGCGGGGATTCTGGAAGAGACCAGCGAGGAGGAGTCGCGCTTTGCCGAGGCGATCGCCTCGCTCACACCGCAGCAGTTTCGCGTGCTCAACATGCTCACCGAAGGGTTACTCAACAAGCAGATCGCGTTCGAGCTCAACGTGTCGGAAGCCACCATCAAGGCGCACGTCACCGCGATTTTGCGCAAGCTCGGCGTCCACTCGCGCACCCAGGCCGTCATCGCCGCCCAGAAGCTCGAGGTCGAGCCGCCGAAAGTCGAATCCTGATCGAGATCGCGCCTTCAGAGAGCCTCGCTTATGGTCGCCATAAGCGAGGTTTTCTTTTGTGGCAAGCAAAAAGTTGCGCCGCGGGCTCGAGCAACCCTACGCGGGGCGCTGTGAATACTTCCCTGTACGCTACTTTCGCCATCTGACCGACATGGATGTCGGGAATGCCGAAAATGCAGGAGCGCTTTTCGGCCCTGGCGAAAAACCCCCGCTACGGGTTACTCGAGCCCGCTACCTCCTGGCTTACTCCTAATACGCAGCACTCAATCTCTGGCCCGACTCGCCTGCAGCGTCCGTGTCAGAAGCGCTCTGAGCGCCGCGGGTTTGACCGGTTTCAACAGCAGCTGATAGCCCGAGCGCTTGACCTCCTCGGCGACCTCCTCGGTACGGTCGGCGGTGATCACGATGCCCGGCACCGCGCCCGCCAGCCGCTCGGAGAGCGCCTCCAGCGCCATCAGCCCGGTGACTTCGTTATCCAGGTGGTAGTCCGCCAGAATCGCGTCCGGGTCGCCGTCCATGTTACGCAGGATCGACTTCGCCCCGCCGATGCTGGTGGCGGTGAAGACCTCACACCCCCACCCGCCGAGCATCGCGCTCATGCCCTCGAGAATCAGCGTTTCGTTGTCGATACAGACCAGTCGAGCACCAGCGAGCTTGTTGCCGCCGCGCCGAGCGGGCGCCTCGCTCGTCTCCGGCGCGGCTTCCCTGGCGGCCACGATCGGCACGCTCACCGAGAACACCGTGGCCACGTCTGGCCAGGAGCACACCTTGATCGGGTGATCCAGCACCCGGCTCATCCGGTCAGCGATCGAAAGCCCGAGCCCCAACCCCTTTTCGCTCTCCTTATGGCGCGAGACCTGATCCAGGCGGCGAAACTCCTGGAAGATTTCGGTGAGCTTGGATTCGGGAATGCCCGGGCCGCTGTCCCATACCTCGATATTGATCCGCTCGCCCTGGCGGCGACACCCCAGCAGCACCCGGCCCTGCTGGGTATAGCGCAGCGCGTTGGACAAGAAGTTCTGCACGATGCGCCGGAGCATCTGCGGGTCGGAGTCGACCCATAGCGCGGTGGGCACTACCTTCAAATCCAGACCCCGCTCATCGGCCATCACGTCGAACTCGGCGCGCAGCGGACGCACGATGTCCGCCAGCGCGAAGTGGCTGCGCCGCGGGGTCAGCGCCCCGGCGTCGAGCTTGGAGATATCCAGCAGCGTACCCAGAAGCTCCTCGGCGGCCTGCAGCGAGTTGTCGATATGGCCGATGGTGCGCTGGGTGCTGCTTTCGGATTCGTTTTGCATCAGCGCCGAGGTGAACAGGCGCGCGGCGTTCAAGGGCTGGAGCAGGTCGTGGCTCGCCGCGGCCAGAAAGCGGGTTTTCGAGGCGTTGGCGTCCTCGGCGACCTGCTTGGCCTGACGCAGTGCGTTTTCGGCCTCGGCGCGCACACGGTTCTCCTGACGCAGCGCCGCGTTGGCCTTGGAGAGGGCCTGGGTGCGCTCGCGCACGCGCTCTTCCAGCGTCTCGTTGGTCTCCTTGAGCGCAATCTCCGCCTGGCGGCGCTCGGTGATGTCCTGGTAGAGCGCGAAGAAGCCGAGAATCGCCTGGCTGTCGCCGAAGTGGGGCGTGTAGGTCACGAGCATATAGCGCATGCTCGACTCCACCCGCATCGATACCTCGAAGCTGACCCGCTCGCCGCCCAGCGCCCGGCGTACCCAGGGAATGCGCTCCTCGGCCTGCTTGACCGGCAGCACGTCCTCGAAGCGTTTGCCGATCACCGCGTTGCGATCGATGCTGAACGCCTGCTCGTAGGCGCGGTTGGTAAACAGATACCGGCTCTCCTTATCGAAGTAGGCGATCAGCGCCGGCACGTTGTCGGTGTAAATACGGATGTTGTTTTCCGAGCGGATCAGCGCCTCTTCGATACGCTTTTGCTGGGTGATGTCCTGGTAGGTGTAGACGAAACCGCCGCCGGGCATCGGCGTGCCCTGTACCTCCAGCACGCTGCCATCCTGACGGTAGCGCACGTAGCGGTGGGGCTGGCCCTTGCGAATGTTGGCCATCAAGAGCTCGACGTGCTCTTCCGGATCACCAGGGCCGTACTCGCCGTTGTGGGCGTTGTAGCGAAAGATGCGATCGATCGGGGCGCTGACGCGGATCAGGTGGTCGGGAAAGCGGAACAGCTCCAGATAGCGCTGGTTCCACACCACCAGGCGCAGGTTTTGATCTACCACGCTGATGCCCTGATTGATGTTCTCGATGGTCGCCTGCAACAGCGCCCGGTTGAACTCCAGCACCTGAGAGGCCTCATCGACGATCGAGATGACGTCCGAAATCCCGATGCCGCGGCCCTGTAGCGCCGAGTTCACCACGATGCGCGCGGAAGAGGCGCCGAGTACCGAGGCCAGAAAGCGCTCGGTGAACTGGATCACGTCGATCGAGGCGCGGGTACCGCTGTCCAGCGGCTTGCCGGCGCGCCGGGCGTAGTCCTCGAACGCGCGCTCGACCTGGCCGGCACCCAGAAAGCGCTCGCACAGCACTTTCAGATCGCCCACCGTGGTCGCCCCGGTCCAGGGGCGGTTGACCGAGGTCTGCCGGGTCTCGACGCTATCGACGAACAGCGAGGCCTGAATGCGTTCGACCACCCGCTGGGAGCTCACCTGAGAGACGAAGATGTAGCAAAAGAGATTCACCCCGAGCGAGAGCATCACGCCGTGGGTGAAGCTGTCGCCCAGATTCAGTCCGAAAAGCGCCACCGGCGAGAGCCAGGCGATGCCCAGCGGCCCCCCGACAAGCCAGGCCGTTGGCAGTACGCCGGCATTGATCATCGCCGGCATCAACAGGCTATACGCCCAGATCGCGAAGCCCGCGTTCATGCCGACAACGACGCCCAAACGGTTGCCGCGCTTCCAGTAGAGCCCGCCGATCACCGCCGGGGCGAACTGAGCGGCGGCGGCAAAGGAGAGCATCCCGATCGAGGCCAGCGACGTGAACTCGACGATCAGCTGATAAAACCCGTAGGCCAGCGCCAAGACGGCGACGATGGTCAGGCGACGGGCGCGCAGCACCAGCCGCCCGTAGTCACGGGCCTTGGTATCGAACCAGCGCAGCCGGAAAAGCGCCGGAATGACGATCTCGTTGGAGATCATGATCGACACCGCCACCGCCGCGACGATCACCATGCCCGTGGCCGCGGAGAAGCCACCGATAAAGGTTAAGAGCGTCAGCCACGTGTGATCGGAGGCCATGGCCAGCGCCAGCACATAGGTGTCCGGCTCGACGCCGGTGTCCGAGAACAGATAGAGCCCGGCGGCGGCCAGCGGCACTACGAAAAAGGCGAAGGCCAGCAGGTAGAGCGGAAACAGCCAGCGCGCCTTGTTGGCATCGTCGGGGTGAATGTTTTCGACCACCGCAACGTGGAACTGGCGCGGCAGACAGAGAATCGCCAGCATCGCCAGCAGCGTTTGCGCCCAGAAGCTCTGGCCAAAATCCTGGTTGGCGAGCTGGCGCTGAAGCGCCAGCTCGCTTTCGGCGTGGGCCATCAGGCTCCCCAAACCGTCGAACATCCCCCAGGTCACGAAAGCGCCCAGCACCACGAAGGCGAAAAGCTTCACCAGCGACTCGAAGGCGACCGCGTGGATCAGGCCCTCGTGGTGCTCGGTGGCATCGGTATGGCGGGTGCCGAACAAAATCGCGAACACCGCCATGACGATCGCCACGTAAAAGGCGGTGTCGTTGAAAAGCGCCCCGGTCGGCGCGTTGTTTTCGGTCAGCACGCTGAAGGTGGTGGAGACCGCTTTTAACTGAAGCGCGATGTAGGGCAGGGTACCGATCAGCGCCACCAGACTCGCGAAGGCCGCGAGCGACTGGCTCTTGCCGTAGCGCGAGGCGATGAAGTCGGCGATCGAGGTGACGTTTTGATGCTTGGCCACGCGAATCATCTTGGCCAACACCGGCCAGAAAAGCAGAAAGGTCAGAATCGGGCCGACGAAGATGCTCGCAAACGACCAGCCCGCGGTAGCCGCCTGGCCCACCGCGCCGTAAAACGTCCAGGAGGTGCAGTAGATGGCCAGCGCCAAACTGTAGATGATCGGCCGGCGGCGGCTGGCGCCTCGCGTGCGCGCGCGCCGGTCGCCAAACCAGGCGATGCCGAACAGCACCGCGATGTATAAAAGAGAGACCGCAACGAGAAGCCCGCCGTGAAACATGCTTTTCTCCTGCTCTGAGCCACGCCGGGCTAGTCGTCGAAGCCGCCCAGTTTAGGCCAAATCGCCCGGCGCGTCAGGCGCCAAACATCAGGCGCCAGGCTCGGCGCAGGCGCGCTGTAAAAGCGTGGAGTCACGGCGCAGGGTGCGAAGCCCCTCGCGGTCCGGGCGCTGATTCGCCTTGAAGAGTGGCACGAGTTCGCGGTTGTCGCAGTTGAGCAGATACCCCTGGGGAATCACGAGGTCGGTATGGCGGCGCTCGAAGTGGTAGAGCATGAATTCCGCCACGTCGCCGCTGCGCGAGAGGCTGTCGCGGTCGAGCACGCTAAAGCGGGTGGTCATCGGAAACGCGAACGTCCAGGGGCGCCAGATTTCGGTGCCCGCAGCGCTGTCGATGACCTCGGCGGAGGCGGGCAGTTGCGCCTTTTTGTGATCGAACCAGCTGTACTCCACGTGAATCTGATAGCCGAGCATGCCAAGCCCGGCCATGACCGGCACGATCCATTTGGGCAAACGATTGCCGGAGAGCTTGCGCAGTAGAAGGCCGATACCCGCCGCGGCCAGGGCGGCGAACACGGCGGCAACCAGATGCCAGATCATAAGCGTATTCCTGAAAGCGGTCGTTGAGTCGAATTCAAACGCGGCGGGCTTCCCGGAGGAAGCCCGCACGCGCCTTTCTTTTGTGAAACCTTTCTTTTATGAAACCTTGCGGCTTCGATTATGGCTTAGTGTTCGACGGCTGCACCAGCCCCTTTCGGATAGCGCACGCTTTCCACCAGCTCCTGGATCGCCAGGGGAGGCGGCGCGGTCACGCGCGATACCGCAAAGGCTACGGCGAAGTTGATCATCGCACCCACCGCGCCAAACGACAGCGGCGAGATGCCGATGAACCAGTTATCCGGCGTATTGGCCAGCATGTTGGTGCCGGGGATGAAGAACCAGCCAAGGTAGGTGAAGATATAGAGAAGCGTCGAGATCAGACCCGCCAGCATGCCGCAGATGGCGCCGGCGCTGTTCATGCGGGTGGAGAAGATCCCCATCATCAGTACCGGGAACAGCGAGGCCGCGGCGATCCCGAAGGCCAGCGCCACCGTCTGTGCGGCAAACCCTGGCGGATTGAGACCAAGGTACGTGGCGAGCAAAATCGCCCCACCCATGGAAATCCGCGCCGCCAGCATCTCCTTTTTCTCGCTGATGTTCGGATTGATGGTGTTCTTGATCAAGTCGTGGCTGATCGCCGAGGAGATCGCCAGCAGCAGCCCCGCCGCGGTGGACAGCGCCGCCGCGATACCGCCCGCCGCGATCAAGCCGACTACCCAGCCCGGCAGGTTGGCGATTTCCGGGTTGGCCAGTACCAGAATGTCGTTATTGACCGTCAGTTCGTTGCCCGCCCAGCCGCGCTCTTCGGCGGTGCCGGTGAAGCCTTCGCTGGTGTCGTTGTAGAACTGGATGCGGCCGTCATCGTTGACGTCGCTGTAGACGATCAGGCCGGTATCTTCCCAGGTCTGGAACCAGGCCGGGCGGTCGGCGTAGAGGATCGGTTCGGCGGCGGCCTCGTAATCCTCGACCTGACCGGTCATTTCCGGATACACCGTGGTCATCAGGTTAAGCCTGGCCATGGAGGCCACGGCCGGGGCGGTCAGGTAGAGCAGGGCGATGAACACCAGCGCCCAGCCCGCGGACCAGCGCGCGTCGGCCACCTTCGGCACGGTGAAAAAGCGGATGATGACGTGGGGCAGACCCGCGGTACCGATCATGAGCGACAGCGTGAACAGCACCATGTTGAGCTTGTTGTCCACATCGCCGGTGTAGTCCTGGAAGCCCAGGGCGTTGACCACGTCGTCGAGTTTCTGCAGAAGCGGCACGCCGGACTCGGTGTGGGTGCTGAACATGCCGAACATCGGAATCGGGTTCCCGGTGAGCTGCATGGCGATGAACACCGCCGGAATGGTGTAAGCGACGATCAGCACGACGTACTGCGCCACCTGGGTGTAGGTGATGCCCTTCATGCCGCCGAGCACCGCGTAGAAGAACACGGTGACCGCCGCAATCCAGATGCCCCAGGTGCTGGGCACTTCCAGAAAGCGCGAGAACGCCACGCCCGCACCGGTCATTTGACCGATAACGTAGGTGACCGAGGCGATGATCAGACACGCCACCGCGACTACGCGGGCGGTGCGGCTATAAAAGCGCTCGCCGATGAAGTCCGGCACGGTGAACTTGCCGAACTTGCGCAGATAAGGCGCGAGCAGCATGGCCAGAATCACGAAGCCGCCGGTCCAGCCCATCAGGAAGGTGGAGTTGGCGTAGCCGCCGGAGGCGATCAAACCGGCCATGGAAATGAACGACGCCGCCGACATCCAGTCCGCGGCGGTCGCCATGCCGTTGGTCACCGGGTGAACGCCGCCACCGGCGACGTAGAAGTCCTTGGTAGAGCCGGCACGTGCCCATATCGCGATGCCGATATAGAGCGCGAAGGAGGCGCCGACGAACAGTAAGTTGATGGCAAACTGGCTCATTGGCTTACTCTCCCAGGCCGAATTTCTTGTCGAGCTTGTTCATTCTCCAGGCGTAGAAGAAGATCAGCGCGATAAAGGTCAGAATCGAGCCCTGCTGGGCGAACCAGAAGCCCAGATCCGTGCCGCCCACAGGAATGGACGCCAGAAGCGGGCGAAACAGGATAGCGCAGCCGTAGGAGACGAACGCCCAAACGACCAAACAGCCTGTGATCAAGCGAACGTTGGCCTTCCAGTAAGCAGCAGCGTTGGATTTATCATCTGCTATCATGGTGCTCTCCATTTATGATTTTAAGGTTGGAAAGTGTCCAAACGCGGCCGGCGCAAAGCGCCTGACCGTATCGAGCGATTAACGTGTTCCCTTTAAAGCGATTTTTATGCCGGGTTGGTGCTCGCCACCGAGCGTCAGATACTCCCTCCTTGCCACCTGACACGATAAGTCGTACGCCCTAAGGCAATGTTATCTTCAAAACTCAGGCTAATACTGGCCAATAAATGGAAAAAAGAAATCCAGACTTTGGTATCACGGACTAAAGGCGCTATTGGCAACCTGAAAAATAGCGCTAAATTACTCTATACAATGGCGTTTTGAAGCCCCTTGAATACGACTTTGGTAAGGAGGCGACGATAGTCTATTAACCCAATTAATCTCCTTTCAGTCGTTTTTATCGAGCGTCGCTACTCTTTTTTTAGAACGCTTTATTCAAACTCGACGCTTTTAAAAAGTATTTGTTGGGCGTCGAGTTTATAGACTTTAGTAACAAGCGCGAGTAACCCGCGTTAGTCACAGGAAGTAGTCAGTCACAGGAAGTAGTCAGTCACAGGAAGTAGTAATAAGAACAATCAGCGCTAACGCCGCACTATCCGCGGGTATACACGGTTTAACCAGCTCGCATCACTGGTCGAACGTTTTCCCATTGTCGGATCCAGCGCGAGCGTGGCTTTTTAAGCAGGTGACGCATGATCGAGGTCGACCTTTCAAAACTGCCGTTTTCCCTGCTCGACGAAGCGGGCACGGCGCGGGTGCGCGACGGACTCGATCTCGCCTATTTCGATACCGGTGACGTCATTCTCGAGGCCGGTCAGCCCGGCGAAGGCGTTTTCATCATTCACAAGGGCGAGGTCGCCGAGCTCGACCCGGCAGAGCCCGCAGCCCGGACACGTATCGGCCACTACACCGAAGGTGATGTGTTCGGGGCGATCAGCCTTTTGAACGGCAAGAGTCGCTACCGCTTCGAAGCAGAGCAGGAGACGCTTTGCTACGTGTTGCAAAAGCAGACGTTCAGCGCGCTTTGTCAGCACTACCCGGCCTTCGAGGCATTTTTCCGGGAGACGCTTGCCCACAAGACCCAACTTTTGGCCGAGCGCCGCGCAGTGGACGGCATCACCATGGCCGGCTTCATGCTGGCGCGGGTGAGTGAGTGCATGCGCGCCCCGCTTGTGCTCGACGCCCGCGAGCCGCTCCAGCAGGCGGTGCATACGCTGCTGGCGCAGCAGGCCGACAGCCTGCTGGTAAGCGCAAAAGGCGGCTACGCCATGGTGACCAAAACGGATCTGCTGCGTGCGTTAGCGGTGGAGAAAACGCCGGCATCGACGCCGCTCGAGGCGCTGACGCCCACGGGGCTGGTCACCGTTACCCCGCAGCAGTACCTGTTCGAGGCGCTGGTGCTGATGACGCGCCACCAGATCGCACGCGTGGTCGTGATGGACGGCGAAGCCCTGGCCGGCATCGTCGAGCTTCCCGACGTGCTGAGCTACTTTTCGAGCCGCAGCTACGTGGTGGGGCTTCAAATCGAAAAGGCCGGCGACTTGAAGGCGCTTGCCCAGGCGAGCCGACGCACCCCGGAGCTCGTGCGGGCGCTAATGGCCCAAGGGGTGAAGCTTCGTTTCGTCATGGAACTTCTGGCGGCGCTCAACGCCCGCATCCATCACAAGGCTTTCGGCTTTGGCGCGCCGGACGCCCCTACGCAGCGGTGCTGTCTGGTGGTGATGGGCAGCGAAGGCCGCGGCGAGCAGATTCTCAAAACCGACCAGGACAACGCCCTGATTCTTGCGGACGACGCCAGCTGGCCAGAGGCGCCGGCGGCGATGCAGGCGCTCACCCGTACGCTGGTCGAGCTGGGCTACCCGCCGTGCCCGGGTAACATCATGGTTTCCAACCCCGAGTGGGTCGGGAGCGTGGCGACCTGGCAGGCGCGGATCGAGCGCTGGGCCGAGAAGCGCGACGGCGACAGCCTCATGAAGCTTGCCATCATGCTCGACGCCCGGGCCGTGGCCGGCAACGCCGAGCTTGCCCGGCGCGTGCGCCAGGCGCTCTACGCGCGCTGCGCCGACGATGAGCTTTTGCTGAGCTATCTGGCGCGGGCGGCGCTGAGTTTTTCCACGCCGCTGACGCTGTTCGGCTCGTTGAAAAGGCGCGAGCACGGCATCGACATCAAAAAGGGCGGGATTTTTCCTATCGTGCATGGCGTGCGCACCATGGCGCTGGAGCGGCGCATCGACGCCGAAAGCACCTTCGAGCGCCTCGAGGCGCTGGTGGCCGACGGCCGGCTGGAACATCGCTTCGCCGAGGACTTGGGCGAGGCGCTGGCGCTTTTCAGCGAGCTTCGCCTGCGCCAGCAGTTGGCGGCCCCAAACGGCCAGGCGGCGCTCGCCAACCACGTGGTGGTGCAGAGCCTGTCGTCGCTCGAGCGCGACCTGCTGCGCGAGGCGCTGCACATCGTCAAGGAGTTCAAGGCGCGCCTTACCCACCGATACCACCTGGAGTACTCATAGCGGTATGCAATTGACGACTCGACACTTTTCACTCTTTGGCGGCTCGCTGCGTAGCTTGTTCAAGCGCGAGAGCGACCGCCGACGGCTGGCCGGTTCGCCCTTCGAGTGGCTGTTCCATCCTTATCTTGGCGAGGAGCTGGTGGCGCTGGCGTTTCGCTTCGCCCCGACCGATCCGATTTTGAGCGTGGCCGCAGTGGTGTTCAACGAGCGCCGCGTGCTGACCCAAAACGCCTGGGTGGCAACGCTTGCCGATCGCCACACGGTGGCAAGGCGTGCGCTGCGCCGCCACCAGGTGGAGCATCCGACCCCGGCGCTCATGGCGCCTACGGCGGAAAACATCGCCACGCTCGCCGAGTTCATTGGCAATCGTCCGGTCGTTGGGTGGGGGCTCGATCAAACGCTTGGGCCGGTCAACCGGCTGTTCGACCAGCGGCTGGGTTTCGAGCTGCCCAACGCCCAGGTCGATATCGAACGCCTCTACCAGCGCCGTCAGAAGCGCTCGTCGATCGACCCCCGGCTGGCGCCGGATCTCGACCAGGCGCTTCGCCATGCGCGGCTGACGCCCCCCGGTGCGACGTCGCTTCTGGGCGAGGCGAGCGCCTGCGCGCTTTTGTACATGCGTCTGACGCGCGACGCCGCGCTCGAGGCGTGAGCGGCGCTCGACGTTATTGGGTGGGGGCGGGAGTCTTGATAGAATGAGCGCCTTATCCTCATCACCGGCAGTGCGTACACCATGCAGCAACCCGATCACTTCGACCCCGTCGCGTTGGAAGCTGTCGCGTCCAACGGTTCAGCCGAGCTTCACGACGTCAAACAGAAGCGCGAATTCAACAAGTTGCAGAAAAGGCTTCGGCGCGAGGTCGGCAACGCCATTCTCGATTACAACATGATCGACGAAGGCGACCGGGTGATGGTGTGCCTGTCCGGCGGCAAGGACAGCTACACCATGCTCGAGATTTTGCGCAATCTGCAGCGCAACGCGCCGGTGAACTTTTCGCTGGTGGCGGTGAATCTCGATCAGAAGCAGCCGGGGTTCCCCGAGCACGTGCTGCCGCGCTACCTCGACGCCCAGGGCGTGGAGTACCACATCCTCGAGCGCGATACCTACTCGGTGGTGAAGGAGAAAACGCCGGAGGGCAAGACCACCTGCGCGCTCTGCTCACGGCTCAGACGCGGCTCGCTCTACGGCTTCGCCGAGGAGATCGGTGCGACCAAGATCGCGCTGGGCCATCACCGCGAAGACATTCTCGAAACGCTGTTTTTGAACATGTTCTTCGGCGGCTCGCTAAAGTCCATGCCGCCGAAACTGCTCTCTGATGACGGCAAGAACATCGTCATTCGCCCGCTGGCTTACTGCAAGGAAGCGGACATCGCCGAGTTCTCGCGGCTGATGGAATTTCCGATCATTCCCTGCAACCTGTGCGGCTCGCAGCCGAACATGCAGCGCCAGGAGGTCAAGAAGATGCTCGCCGAGTGGAACAGGAAATTCCCGGGTCGGCTCGAAAGCATGTTCAAGGCGGTCACCAACGTGGCGCCTTCGCAGCTGGCCGACCGCGCGCTTTTTGACTTCCAGGGGCTCGAGGCCAAACAGGCCGAACTCAAGGCCGGGCGTATTTCGGCGCTCAACCTGGGCTGATCCAGCGTCAGTTTACCGCTTCCTCATCGGCCAGGGTAATGAGCCTGGCCATGTCCAGAATGTTCACTTCCCGCCCGGATACCGCGACGACCTGCTGGCTTTGAAGGCGGCTCAGAATGCGGCTGACCGTCTCGACGGCCAAGCCAAGGTAGTTGCCGATATCCGCCCGCGCCATGGAGAGGCGAAAGCTGTAGGGCGAGTAGCCGCGGCGGCGAAAGCGATCCGAGAGCGTCGTGAGAAAGGTCGCCAGGCGCTGGTCGGCGGTCTTGCGCGATAAAAGGCGCATCATGCGCCGGTCGTCGCGAAGCTCCTTGCTCATGCTGCGATAAAGCTGGGTCCTGAGTTCGGGAAGCTCTTCGGAAAGCGTGTCCAGATGCTTGAAGGGAATTTCGCACACGGTGGTGGTTTCCAGCGCAATTACGCTGCCCGGGTAGGTCTCTTCGTCGATGCCGTCGAGGCCCACCAGCTCGCTTGGCAGATAGAAGTTGGTGAGCTGCTCAAAGCCCGAGCCTTCGCTGGTGACCTGCTTGAGACTGCCCGAGCGCACCGCAAAGACGCTCGAAAAACGCTCGCCCTGATGAAACAGCGCCTCGCCCTTTTTAAGCGGCGCGCGGCGGCGAATGATCGCGTCGAACTGGCTGATATCCTCGATCTGAAGCGCCAGCGGCAGGCACAGCGAGCTCAGGCTACAGGTCTGACAGCGAGGGGCTTGCAAAAGCGCCGAGCGCTGGCGGGCGGGAGTCGACATTACCATCTCCTTATAAACCGTAGGTGCCCATTATAGGATTCTTGAGTAGCGCTGGGCGAGCGGCGCCGACAGATGAGCGTCGAAGGCCATCGCCAGATGGCGGATCAACAGTCGCCCGATTGGCGTCACGTTCAACACCGCGCCCGTGCGCTCGATCAAACCGTCACGTTCGGCCTGGGCGAGCCGTGACAGCGCATCAGCAAAGTAAGCCTCGGCGTCGATGTCAAAGCGCGCGCTGATCAAGGCCAGGTCCAGGCGCATATCGCACATCAGCCGCTCGATCACCGCGCGGCGAATCAGATCGTCCTGGCTCAAGCGAAGGCCCTTGCAGGTCGCCAGTCGCCCCTCATCGAGCGCCGCGGCGTAGTCGTCGAGCTTGACCGGGTTTTGCGCGTAAACGTCATCGATACGCGAAATGGCCGACACGCCCAGCCCGATCAGATCGCACTGCGCGTGGCTCGAGTAGCCCTGGAAGTTACGCGCAAGCGTGCCCTCGCGCTGGGCGATCGCCAGGCTGTCCTCGGGCAGGGCGAAGTGATCCATGCCGATATGCACGTAGCCCGCACTGGCCAGCATTTCGATGCTTTTACGCAACATGGCGAGTTTTTCGTCAGCGCCGGGAAGCTCGGCTTCATCGATGCGCCGCTGCGGCGCGAAGCGCGCGGGCAGGTGGGCGTAGTTGAAAAGCGAAAGCCTGGCCGGCCCCAGCTCGATCACCTGAGAGAGCGTATCGGCAAAGCGGCGCTCGCTCTGGCGTGGAAGGCCATAAATCAAATCCACGTTGAGCGAGCCAAAGCCGAGCCGGTGCGCCTCGTCCATCAGCGTTTCGGTCAGCTGCCTTGGCTGGACGCGGTTGATGGCGCGCTGCACGTCCGGGTCCAGGTCCTGCACACCCAGGCTCAGTCGGTTGAAGCCGAGCGACTGCAGATGGCGCAGGGTGAACACGTCCGCCTCGCGCGGGTCGATCTCGATGGCGTAATCGCGGTGCGGGTCGCTCGAGAGCCCGAAGCGGGCATCCAATCGATCGATCAAATCGCCCATTTGCGACAGCGTCAAAAAGGTTGGCGTGCCGCCGCCCCAGTGAAGCTGCTCGACCGGGCGCGAGGTGTCCACGTGGCGCGCGGCGAGCACCATCTCCCGGTCGAGCCGCGAAAGGTACGGCTCGGCGAGCTGACGGTTTTTGGTGGCGATCTTGTTGCAGGCGCAGTAGAAGCAGATCTTCTCGCAAAACGGGATGTGCACGTAGAGCGAAAGCGCCCGGCCGCTTGGGTTGCTGCGCGAAAGCGCCTGGGTGAAGTCATCACACGTGAAGCCGTCGTGAAAGGCAAGCGCCGTTGGGTAGGAGGTGTAGCGCGGCCCGCTCGTGTCGTAACGGCGCACGAGCGCCTCGTCCCAAACGGGGGCAAAGGGGGCAGCGGTTGCGTGGGCGCAGGTCGGCATGGAAGCTCCCGGTCAGAGAAACGAACGCCAGGTTCGTTCGATGGCGGCCTAAAAGATACCCCGGCGCGCTTGGCGGCTTCTTGCGTCAGGTCAAGAAAGCCCGACAAACGCGCCGGGCAAACGCTCAGTGATGTGCCGCCTGGGGCCAGAGCGTCCCGAGCTGGTAGAGTGCGAAGCTGATGATGACGAGCGCGGCCAGGGTGCGGGTGGCGGGGTGGCGAATGAGGTTTGAAAGTGCTCGCGCGGCCAGGCCAGTAGCCAGCAGTGCCGGCAGCGTTCCCAAACCAAAGGCGCCCATCAACAGCGCCCCCTGGGCCGGGGCGGCGGTGGCCATGCTCCAGGCGAGCATCGAGTACACCAGCCCGCAGGGCAGCCAACCCCAGAGCGCGCCGAGCGCCACCGCCTGGGGCAGGCGCACCACCGGCATCAGCCGCCGGCCCAGCGGCTCGATGACGCGCCAAAGCCTTCGCCCCAGCCCTTCCAGCGCCAAAAGCCCCTTCCACCAGTTGGCGATATAGAGCGCCATGAGGATCAGCATCACCGCGGCGAAGGCCTCGAGCACCACTCGCGCGGCGGGGGCGAGGGTGATCAGCGTGCCGAGCGCGGCGGCAAGTGTCCCGGCCACCATGTAGCTTGCGATGCGCCCGAGGTTGTAGCCCAGCATCAACCCGGCCATGCGCGCGGGGCGGCGCATGCTCGGCGGCACCGCAAAGGCCAAAGCACTCATGATGCCGCCGCACATGCCGATGCAGTGTGCCCCGCCGAGCAGGCCAAATACCCAGGCGGCAAGCAGCGGGGGTAGATCGAAGCCGGTGGGGTTCACCGGCGCGGCTCGTCGCGCTCGGCGGGCGCTTTTGCCCGGCGGCGACTGGGGGGTGCGGCCAGGTCGTCATCGAACAGGATGCGATGGGCGGGGCCGTCGAGGTCGTCGAACTGATCGTTGCTCACCGCCCAGAAAAATGCCCAGACGGCCAGCGCCAGCAGTAAAAGCGACAGCGGAATCAACAGATAAAGACTCGTCATGCGGGCTCCCAGTGATGAGCGGGCAGATGCTGACGGCGACCGCGCGCGCCGTGTTTCAGCCGCAGGGCGTTGCCGACGACCACCAGCGAGCTCAGCGACATGCCGAGCGCGGCAAGCCAGGGCGGCACGAGGCCGAGTGCGGCCAGCGGCAGCGCCAAACCGTTGTAAGCGACCGACCAGGCGATGTTCTGGCGCATCACCCGGCGGGTGGCACGGGCAAGCGAGAGCGCCTCGACCACGCGGACCAGACGCGGGCTCAGTAGCAGCGCGTCGGCCCGGGTCTGGGCCAGATCCGTGGCGCCGTTCATCGCCAGCGCCACGTCGGCCCCGGCCAGCACCGGTACGTCGTTGATGCCGTCGCCGACCATCAACACCCGCTCGCCTTTGGTCTGTAACGCTTGGATGCGCGCAAGCTTCTCTTCAGGCGTGGCGCGGGCCTGCCAGGTCGTGATGCCGAGCGTTTGGGCCAGCGCTTGGACGGGAGCGCGTTCGTCGCCGGAAAGTAGCTCGACGTCGAGACCGAGCGCCTGGAGCCTGGCCACGGTCTCGGCGGCGTCGTCGCGCAGGGTGTCTTCGAGGCGAAACCAGGCGCTTGGGATATAAGCGCCGTCGGCGCCTTCCCGGCTGAGTAACAGCCACTGGCCGGGCCCGGGCGGTGTGATGTCGCCCGCGGCGAACGCCGCCCGACCCAAGCGCCAGCGCTTGCCGTCGAGCGTGGCGCCAAGGCCCTGATTGGGGTGACGCACGACGTCGCAGGCGCTGAGCGCCGGCTCGCGAAACGGGCGAAACGCCGAGGCGATCGGGTGTTCTGAGTGCGCCTCGATGGCGGCGGCGATCTGCCGGGCGTGGGGCTCGCTTAACGCGCCGAGCGTTTGAGTCGCGGCCAGGCGCATCTCGCCGTGGGTAAGCGTGCCGGTCTTGTCGAACACCACGCGGGTCACGCCGGCAAGCGCCTCCAGCGCGTCGGCCCGGGTGATCAGTACGCCGCGCCGGTAAAGCGCGGCGTGGCCGGTCGCCAGTGCGGTGGGCGCGGCCAGCGCCAGTGCGCAGGGGCAGGTGACCACCAGTACCGAAAGCGTCACCCAGAACGCCCGGTCAGGGTCGATGAATAGCCAGGCGGTGGCCACGCAAAGCGTGACCAGTAAAAGGCGCAGCACGAAGCGGTGCGCCATGGTGTCGGCAATACGGGCAAGCCGCGGGCGGTGCGCGAACGCCCGGTCGGTCAGGTCGAGCACGCTGTTGATCGTCGACTCACGCCCGGCGTGGGTGACGCGCACGATCAGCGCGTTCTCCACGTTTTGGCTGCCGCCGATGACGCGCCCGCCGGGGCGTCTGGTCACCGGCAAAAACTCACCGGTCAGCATCGACTCATCGAGACTCGATTCGCCCTGCTCGATGATGCCGTCGGCGGGCACCGTGGCGCCCGGGTTCACTCTCACGCGCTCGCCGGCCTTGAGAAGACTCGCCGGCACCACCCGCTCCGCGCCGTCGTCCTCCAGGCGCAGCGCGGCGGCGGGCAGGGCGTGGCTCAGCGCGTTGCCGCCGGCGCGCCGGGTGCGCGCTTCGATATGGCGGCTCAACAGCAAAAAGAAGGTGAACATGGCGATGGAGTCGAAATAGACGTCGCCCTGGCCCTTGAACACCGCGTAGACGCTGGCGCCATAGGCAAGCATCAGCGCGAGTGCCACCGGCACCTCCATGGTGAGCCGCCGGTGGGCAAGCGCGTTGGCGGCAGCGCGAAAAAACGGCCAGGCGGAGAAGGCTACCACCGGCGTGGTCAGCGAGAGCGACAGCCAGTGAAATAGCGCGAAGAAGTGATCGCCAAGCTCGTTTGGCCCCGCCACGTAGAGCGGGACCGAGAACATCACCACCTGCATCATGCCCACGGCGGCCACGATCAGCCGGCGCACGCTCATGCGTGCCTCCCGCTTCTGGCGGGCCAGCGCCCGATCTGGCTCGAAGGGCATGGCCTCGTAGCCGATCGCGGCCAGCTCGGCAAAAATGTGTGAGGGCGCGAGTATGGCCGGGTCCCAGCTCACCCGCAGGCGGTGCTCGGTCAGATTCACCGCGCTGCCGGTGATGCCTTCCAGTGCGTTCAGATGGTGCTCGATCAGCCAGGCGCAGGCGGCGCAGGTGATGTTCTCCACCGCCAACGTGGCGCTGACATCGCGCTCGCGCGGATGAACGAACTGCGCCTGCAGCTCCGGGTGATCGAACGCCGTCCAGGTCTCGGCACGGGCGCGGTCGTCCGCCGGGCGGGGGGAGAGCTCGGTGCGGTAGCGGTAGTAGCCTTCGAGCCCGCCTTCGACGATGGCGTGGGCCACCGCCTCGCAGCCCGGGCAGCAAAGCGGTTTGGCCGCACCGTCCAGGGTGATCGTCCAGGAGGCGCCGGCGGGCACCGGCGCGCCGCAGTGGTAACACGCCGCGCTCACGGCGCCCCCGCCGGGGCCAAACGTACCGCGGCGTCGCTTGGCAGGGTAATCTCGCCGTTGAGCCGCCAATCCGGCGCCTGGCTCGGCGCAAGCGTCACGTAGCGCCGGTAGGCAAGCCCCACCGGGGCCTGGCCGACGTAATGGCCGCCCCGGCGGTGGGTCAGCGTCAGGCGCACGTCGCGCTCGTCCCGGGTGGGGTGAATCAGGCTGAGCGCCAGTGCGCTCGGTCGCGCCTGGCCTTCGAGGTCGAGCACCACGTCCTGGGTCACCGGATCGACGTAGAGCGTCGCGGAAAGATTGAGCGCCTCGGCGCGTTCGGCCTTTTCGAGCACCGCGTTGATCATCTTGCCGTGTTCGAAATAGTCCTCCTGCACCACCATGCCGTCGAAGGTGTTGAGCGCCACGACCGCAAAGGCCACGCTCATCAGCATCGACGAGAGCAAAAGCGTCAGCAAGCACCAGGGCCAGAACTGACGATACCAGGGCGGCGGCGCGGGCTCGAACATGGCTTATCTCCTCTCACCGCTCAAAAAACGCGCCGGCCGCCGCGCCAGCGGCTCGCCCGACTCGGAGGCAAGCACGAAGCTGAACGGCTGGCTGGGGGAGGCGCCGGCGGGCGCACTCACGCTGACGACTCGGCTTGTAGAGCCGCCGCCGGGCACCTCGATCGCGCGGGTGTCGAGCCGGGCGCCGGTAAGCGCCTCGACGCCCAGGCGGTAGGTATGCGCCTGGCGGTCGTGGTTGCGCACCGTCAGCCGGTAGACGTTTTGAACCTCGCCGCCCTCGATGACGCTATAGAGCGTGCCGCGCGCGCGCTCGGCCTCGAGGCTTGCCGGCGCGCGCTGAGTGAGCGCCCACGTAAGCAGTGCGAGCGTGAGCGCCAGCAGCAAAAGCGCCCCCGCTCTGTAACGCCAGGCGCGCGGCGCCGGACGACCCTCGAGGCGGTTCTGGGTGGTGTAGCCCACCAGCCCCGTGGGGCGGTTAAGGCGCGTCATGACCGTATCGCAGGCATCCACGCAGGCCGCGCACTGGATACAGGCGTACTGCAGCCCGTCGCGTATGTCGATACCGGTAGGGCAGACCTGTACGCACAGCTGGCAGTCGACGCAGTCGCCTTTGGGCGTGGGCTCACCCCCGCGCGGCTCGCCGCGGGCAGTATCATAGGCCACGGTGAGCGTGTCGCGGTCGACCATCACCGACTGAAAGCGTGCGTAGGGACACATGTGCAGGCAGACCTGCTCGCGCAGCCAGCCGGCGTTGAGATAAGTGAAGAAGGTAAAAAAGCCGACCCAGAACAGCGCCCAGCCACCGGCCTCGAGCGTCACGACGTCGAGCGCGAGCGTGCGGATCGGCGCGAAGTAACCCACGATCGTGATGCCGGTGGCCAGCGCCATCAGTGCCCACAGCGCGTGCTTGACGAGCTTACGCGGGGCCCAAACGGCGGGGCCTTTTTTATCGCGGCGCAGGCGGCGATGGCGCGAGCCCTCCAGGCGGTGCTCGACCCACATGAACAGAAACGTCCAGACGCTTTGCGGGCAGGTGTAGCCGCACCACACCCGCCCTAAAAGCCGGGTGACGAAGAACAGTCCAAAGGCGGCGGCGATGAATAAAAGCGCCAGCAGGATGAACTCCTGAGGGTAGAACGTGGCGCTCAGCAGGTGGAACTCGCGCCCGGGTATGTCGAGCCAGAGGGCCGGGCGGCCTTGAATATTGATCCAGGGCAGCAGAAAAAAGCCGCCCATCAACAGCACATTGAGCCGCCGGCGAAGCGCCTGAAATACCCCCTTGCTCTCGCGCACGTAAAGATGCCCGCGCAGGCGCACACCGGCTTCACCAAACGTAGCCGGCGGCGGGGTGACGTCCTGTAGGGGAATCGGCTGCATCAAATTCGGTCTCGCGAAAAGGGCTCGAAGGGCGCTTGGCGTTTGATCATAACAACAATCGCGGGCGCGTTCGTTGTCCTGGGTGATCGAGGCCCAAACGCGGGTGCGACAAATGCGCGCCTAATCGCCGTCGGCGTTTTTAAACCGCAGGCTGTAAACGTAGGCGGCGACCAGGTGAACGCGCGCCTCGCCGATGAAGGGCGCCTGGGCGGGCATCACGCCGCTTCTTCCTTCGGTCAGGGTCTGGCGGATGGCATCCGCCACGCTTTGGTCTGGCGCGCGGTAAAGCCAGATATCGTTGGTCAAATTCGGCGCGCCGAGGGCCTGGTTGCCGGTGCCGTTGGCGCCGTGGCAGGCCACGCAAAAGCTTGCGTAGCGCTGCGCGCCGCTTTGGGCGCGGGCGGCGTCGTGCTCCAGGTCGGAGAGTGCGAGCACGTGCTGGGTCAAATCCTCGATGGCCTCCTCGCCCAGGTGCGCCCAGGCGGGCATCACGCCGCGCCGGCCTTGAGTGAGCGTGGTGAGCAGCGCCTCGGGCTCGCCGCCGTAGAGCCAGTCGTCGTCGGTCAAATTAGGGAAGCCGTCACCGCCCTGGGCAGCCACGCCATGGCACACGGCGCAGTTGTTGGCGAAAAGCCGCCCGGCGATCTGCATGGCCTCGCCATTCTGGGCAAGCTCGGGAATCGGTACGTCGTGATAGCGGGCGAAAATCGGGCCGAAGCGCGCCTCGGCGGCGGCCACCTCCTCTTCCCACTGCGCCTGCTGGCTCCAGCCCAGAAGGCCCTTGAAGTTGCCAAGGCCGGGGTAGAGTGCCAGGTAGCCAAGGGTAAACACCACCGTGGCCACAAACAGATAGAACCACCACCGCGGCATGGGGTTATCGAACTCCTCGATACCGTCGACCTCGTGACCGGTGGTGCGATGAGAGTGCGGCTCATCATTGGATATCGTGTCGCGCCCGGCGTTGGCCGCCACCACCCAGACCACCAGCACCAGCGTGATCAACGTCAAGGCGATCACCCAGGCGCTCCAGAAATCGGGCAGGGCGTTGTCCCACAGATCGCTCACCGGCGGTCCTCCCGCTCGTCGTGCGGCTCGTCGTCGGCGAAGGGCAGATTCGCCGCCTCGTCGAACGCCTTGTGCTGGCGCCGGGAGTAGGCCCAACGCACGATGCCGATGAACGCGATGATCAACAGCAGGGTGATCAGCCCGCGAAAGGTGCCGGTCGTCATTTAGCGCGTCCCCTCCAGCACCGTGCCGAGCTGCTGTAGGTAGGCCACCAGCGCGGTGATCTCCGGGGTGCCTTCGACCGCCGCGCGGGCGCCGTCGATCTGCTCGTCGGAGTAGGGCACGCCCAAACGCTTGAGCGCACGCATCTTGGCCGGCGTGTCGGCGCCGTCGAGCTCGCGCTCGAAAAGCCAGGGGTAGGCGGGCATGATCGACTCCGGCACCACGTCGCGCGGGTTGTAAAGATGCGCCCGGTGCCAGGCGTCGCTGTAGCGCCCGCCGACCCGGGCCAGATCCGGCCCGGTGCGCTTGGAGCCCCAGAGAAAGTTGTGCTCATAAAGGCCTTCGCCGGCCACACTGTAGTGGCCATAGCGCTCGGTTTCGGCGCGAAACGGGCGGATCATCTGCGAATGGCAGCCCACGCACCCTTCGCGGCGGTAGATATCGCGCCCTTCGAGCTCGAGCGCGGTCAGCGGCGTCAGCCCCTCGACGGGCTCGGTGACGTCCTTTTGAAAAAACAGCGGCACGATTTCGGCAAGCCCACCAAAGCTGATCGCCACCAGAATCAGCGCGCCCAGAAGCCCGGCGTTTTTTTCGACCAGCTCATGCTTCACGGTGGGCCTCCCGATGACTGGCTTTTTCGTGACGGGCCTGGTCGAGCGCGGCGCGCGACGAGGCAGTCTTGATCGTCATGTAGACATTGAACGCCATGACCAGCGTGCCCGCCAAAAACAAAAGCCCACCCAGCAGGCGCACGAGATAGCCCGGATGGCTCGCCTCGACCGCGTCGACGAAGCGGTACATCAGCGTGCCGTCGGCGTTGACCGCGCGCCACATCAGCCCCTGGATGACGCCGTTGGCCCACATCGCCATGACGTACAAAAGCGTGCCGCACAGCGCGAGCCAAAAGTGCAGCGCGATCAGCGGCGTCGAGTACATGGCGGTGCGCCCGTAAAGGCGTGGAATCATGTGATAGAGCGAGCCGAAGGTGATCATCGCTACCCAGCCAAGCGCGCCGGAGTGAACGTGACCGATGTTCCAGTCGGTGTAGTGGGAGAAGGCATTGACGGTCTTGATCGCCAGCATCGGGCCTTCAAAGGTCGCCATCCCGTAGAAGGTCAGCGCGGTGACCAGAAAGCGCAGGATCGGGTCGGTGCGCAGCTTATGCCAGGCACCCGAAAGCGTCATGATGCCGTTGATCATGCCGCCCCAGGAGGGCACCAGCAGTATGATCGACATCACCATGCCCAGCGACTGCGCCCAGCTCGGCAGCGCCGTGTAGTGAAGGTGGTGCGGGCCGGCCCACATGTAGATCATGATCAGCGCCCAGAAATGGACGATGGAGAGCCGGTAGGAGTAGATCGGCCGCTCGGCCTGTTTGGGCACGAAGTAGTACATCATGCCGAGAAACCCGGCGGTCAGGAAAAAGCCCACCGCGTTGTGGCCGTACCACCACTGCACCATGGCATCCACCGCACCCGCGTAGAGCGAAGTCGAATACATCGGCGTGACCGGAAGCGCGGCGTTATTGACGATATGCAGCACCGCAATGGTGAGAATGAACGCCGCAAAGAACCAGTTGGCCACGTAGATGTGCGAGGTTCTACGCCGCTTGAGCGTCATCAGAAACACGATCGCGTAGCAGATCCACACCACCGCCAGCACGATGCTGATCGGCCATTCGAGTTCGGCGTACTCCTTGGTGGTGGTGTAGCCCATTGGTAGCGATACCAGCGCCGAGACGATCACCGCCTGCCAGCCCCAAAAGGTGAAGGCGGCGAGCCGGTCGCTATAGAGCCGTGTCTGGCAGGTGCGCTGCACCACGTAATAGGAAGTGGCAAACAGCGCCGAGCCGCCGAAAGCGAAGATGACGAGATTCGTGTGCAGCGGGCGCAGCCGGCCAAAGCTCGTCCAGGCAAGCCCCAGGTTCAGCTCCGGCCAGACCAGCTGGGCGGCCAGCAACAGCCCCACGCCCATACCAACGATCGCCCACACCACGGCCATGATCGCGAACTGGCGAACGACCTTGTAGTTGTAAATATCGCTATAGACATCGCTGTAAACGGGCGAAGCGGTGCGGGGTGGTACGGTTTGCATAGTGAATCCCATCGATCGCGAGAGGGCATCAAGGCCCTGGGCGAGTCTAGCCTGGCCGGGCGCCGAGCTAAATAGCGCCGGTGGGAAAAGCCTCGCGCGAGATTCGGATCAGATTATGACAGTTTTGATTGACGCGCCGGGGGCAATTACGGCATTCTTCGACGGCGCTTTCGCAGGCCCCCGGGCCCTGGTCGCCAACACGCTAATTTGAATCAAAATTCTTTCAGCGTATTGACACCCAACCCGAACCCTGTAGAATGCAGCGCCACGTGACCAGCGGGTGGTTAGCTCAGTTGGGAGAGCACCAGCCTTACAAGCTGGGGGTCACTGGTTCGAACCCAGTACCACCCACCATTTTTAATGGGTTGGCACGTGTAGCAGTAAAAGTTGATGTAATGCGGACCGGTAGTTCAGTTGGTTAGAATGCCGGCCTGTCACGCCGGAGGTCGCGAGTTCGAGTCTCGTCCGGTCCGCCACATCATCGTTTATTGCCAAGTTATCGCTATTCGGACCGGTAGTTCAGTCGGTTAGAATGCCGGCCTGTCACGCCGGAGGTCGCGAGTTCGAGTCTCGTCCGGTCCGCCACGATAACCTGATGTAGTAAATGATCAAGCGCGCCTGCGTTGATTATTGGGTGGTTAGCTCAGTTGGGAGAGCACCAGCCTTACAAGCTGGGGGTCACTGGTTCGAACCCAGTACCACCCACCATTTAAAAGCGCCTCTGAACCGCCTTTAAATGGTCGATCCAAAAGTGGACCGGTAGTTCAGTCGGTTAGAATGCCGGCCTGTCACGCCGGAGGTCGCGAGTTCGAGTCTCGTCCGGTCCGCCATCGATTTTTCCTTCCTGCTTTATATTTTCTCTCCAATTCGTTTTTATCAATTGATTTGAGCCCTTTCGCGCTCGAATACCCTCTATTCACGCTTTATGCATAAAAAAACCCCGAGCCGTGGCCCAGGGTCATCGTGTTTGTGTGCCTGACGTTTAGCCAATCGCGCTCACGCCGGCCCTGGCGATTTGAACGTCCTGCTCGGGTTTGACGCCGGAAACGCCGACGGAGCCGACCACCTGGTCATCCACCATGATCGGTACGCCGCCGGTGAGCATGCCCGTCAGCGGCGCGGAAACAAACGCCGTGCGCCCGCCGTTGATCATGTCTTCGAACACCTGGGTTTCCTTGCGCCCAATGGCGGCATTACGCGCCTTGTGCGTGGCGACATCGGCGCTGAAGGGGGCGGCGCCGTCGAGGCGGCGAAGGCCCAGCAGATGGCCGCCGTCGTCGGCCACGGCGATGGTCACTGCCCAGCCCTGGCGTTCGGCCTCTTGTTGCGCGGCGTCGAGCACGCGGTTGACATCGGTGTGACCCAGTACGGCTTTGGTTTTCATACGGCGTTTCCTTTTGCGTTATCGTGTAAGCGATTATTCAGGCGCCCGGCTTCGTGAGCAGGCGCCAGGTGGTCAATCAGGCGAGCGCGGCGTCGACGACCTCGACCCAGTGGCGCACCGGCGTGCGGTTGGCGCTCGCCAGATGGGTTTGGCAGCCGATATTGGCGGTGACGATCATTTCCGGGTCACCGGCTTCCAGCGCCGCGAGCTTGTTGTCGCGAAGCTGGGTCGCGATCTCCGGCTGGGTGATCGAGTAGGTACCTGCCGAGCCGCAGCAGAGGTGACTATCCTGCACCGGCGTGAGCGTGAAGCCAAGCCGGTGCAGCACGCCTTCGACCGCGCCGTTAAGCTTTTGCGCGTGCTGCAGCGTGCAGGGGCAGTGAAATGCCAGGCGCTTTTGTGCTTGAACGCTCAGTTTCTCAAGCGGCTCCTCGCGCAGGATCTCGACGATATCCCGGGCCAGGGCGCTGACGCGCTTCGCCTTGTCGGCGTAGGCGGGGTCGTCTTTCAGCATCTCGCCGTACTCTTTCACAAACGCCCCGCAGCCGCTGGCGGTCTGAACGATCGCCTCGATGCCACTTTCGACGTGGGGCCACCAGGCGTCGATATTGGCGCGCATGCGCTCGCGCCCGGCCTCCTGGGCGTTCAGGTGAAAGTCGATCGCCCCACAGCAGCCCGCTTCCTGAACCGGCGTCAGGCCGATATCGAGCCGGTCGAGTAGCCGTGCCGTGGCGGCGTTGGTGTTGGGCGAAAGCCCGGGCTGCACGCAGCCCTCGAGAATCAGCATCTGGCGCGTGTGGGCGCTTTGCGGGCGCTTGCCCGCGTCCACCGGGGGCGGCGGCATCTTGGCTCTGAGCGGGCCCGGCACCAGCGGCTTGAAGGTCTGGCCGAGTGTTAACAGCGCCTTGAAGCGTTTGGGCTCGACCATCATCTTTCTAAGTGCGAAGCGAGTGGCGCGCTCGGCGGCCGGGCGCGGTACTCGGCGCTCGATTTCCGCGCGGCCGATGTTCAATAGCTTGTGGTACTCGACCCCGGACGGGCAGGTGGTTTCGCAGTTCTGGCAGGTCAGGCAGCGGTCGAGATGCAGGCGTGTCTCCTCGGTCACCTGGCTGTCGTCGTCCGCGCTCTCAAGAAGCTCCTTCATCAGATAAATGCGCCCGCGCGGGCCGTCGCGCTCGTCGCCCAACAGCTGGTAGGTGGGGCAGGTGGCGTTGCAAAAACCGCAGTGAACGCAGGTGCGAAGAATCCGCTCGGCTTCCTGGATATGGGGTTTCTGGCGATCGGCATCGGTAAAGTGCGTTTGCATGAAAGCTCTCCTTAAAGCCCCGCGTACAGCCGGCCCGGGTTGAAAATACCGTGGGTATCGAGCTCGGCCTTGAGCCTTTTGTGATACTTCTCGACGACCGGGTCGAGCGGCGTGAAAGGCGAGTCCGCCCCGCCCTGGGCTGCGGGCGTAAAGCAGGTAGCGTGGCCGCCGGCCTGTTGGCAGGCGCGGCGCAGCGCCTCGCCGTCATGGGTCTTGATCCAGCGCTGGCTGCCCGCCCAATCGTAAAAAATATCCGTCTCGTCAACGTCGATATCGAGCGGCGCGGTGTGGGGCGGGAGCGAGGCGCGCCAGAGTGCCCGGCCGGAGGTCAGCGTGAAGAAGTCGTGCTGGTGGTCGCGCAGCTGAGTCCAGAACGCATCCTCGAGCGGCTCTCCACCCAGGCGCTCCCGGGTCGCCTTCACAGAGCTTTGGCCGCCTTCCAGGCGAAGGAACAGCGTGTTCTGGTGCCAGGCCGCGCCGGTGATCGGCAGCGGCTCGCGGCCAAGCGTGGAGAGTGTGCTTAGCGCGTCCTCGATACCCATGCCGTCAAGGCGCAGGCTGTCGGTGGCCGCCGGCCGGGGCAATACCTTGAAGGAGATATCGGCCAGCACGCCGAGCGTACCCTGAGCGCCGGCCATCAGCCGCGAAACGTCGTAGCCGGCGACGTTTTTCATCACCTCGCCGCCAAAGCGCAGCAGTTTGCCTTCTTGCGTGATGACGTGAGAGCCGAGCACGAAGTCCCGCGCCGCGCCCGCCCAGGGGCGGCGCGGGCCGGAAAGGCCGGTGGCGACAGCGCCGCCAATGGTACTGGCCTGGCCAAAGCGCGGCGGCTCGAAGGGCAGCATTTGATGCTTTGCGGCGAGCGCGGCTTCGAGTGTGGCAAGGCGAGTGCCGGCGCGCACGGTCACGACCAGCTCGACCGGGTCGTAGGTGATGATGCCGCTATGCTCGGTCATATCGAGCGTGATGCCCTCGACCGGCCGGCCGTAAAAGCCGCGAGTGTCGCCGCCCTTGATGCGCAGCGGCGCGCGGCTTTGGTAGGCGTTGGCCACCTGCTGGCAAAGGGCCTCGCTGATATCGCGATCCGGCGCCCGTGTCGCTGGGTCAGTCGCTGGTTCAGTCATGGTCATTCCTTTCTCTCGTTCGCGGCGGCCTTTTTAAAAACGCGGCAGCTCCGGGTGGGGCAGATCGTTGTTGTGCACGTGCATGGCGCCAAACTCGGCGCAGCGTGCAAGCGTGGGGATGTTCTTGCCCGGGTTGAGCAGACGCTTGTCGTCGAACGCTGCCTTCACCGCGTGAAACACGGTGATTTCATCGGCCTGGAACTGGCTGCACATCTGGTTGATCTTCTCGCGACCCACGCCGTGCTCGCCGGTGATCGAGCCGCCGGCGGCGACGCACAGCTCCAGAATCTTGCCGCCCACGTCCTCGGCAAGCTCAAGCTCGCCTTCCTTGTTGGCATCGAACAGGATCAGCGGATGCATGTTGCCGTCACCGGCGTGAAAGACGTTGGCGACCCTCAGACCGCTCTCCTCAGAGAGCGCCGCGATGCCCTTGAGTACCCGCGGCAGCTCCTTGCGCGGAATGGTGCCGTCCATGCAGTAGTAGTCCGGCGACATGCGGCCCACCGCAGGGAAGGCGTTCTTGCGCCCGGCCCAGAATTTGGCCCGCTCGGCCTCGTCCTTGGCCTGCTGAATGTCGGTAGCGCCGGCTTTTTCCAATACCCGGCGCACGGTCTCGCAGTCATCGTCCACGTCCGCTTCGACGCCGTCGAGTTCGCACAGCAGGATCGCCTCGGCGTCCAGCGGGTAGCCCGCGCGCACGAAGTCCTCGGCGGCCTGAATAGCGAGTTTGTCCATCATCTCGAGCCCGCCGGGCACGATACCGGCGGCGATGATGTCGCCTACCGCGCGGCCGGCTTTCTCGACATCGTCGAAGCTCGCCATCAGCACCTTGGCGACGGTGGGCTTGGGCAAAAGCTTCACGGTGATCTCGGTGACCACGCCGAGCATGCCCTCGGAGCCGTTGATCAGCGCGAGCAGATCGAAGCCCGGGGCATCGAACGCCTCCGAGCCGAGCGTCATGTGCTCGCCTTCGATGGTCAATACGTTGACGCGCAGCACGTTATGTACGGTCAGCCCGTACTTCAGACAGTGCACGCCGCCGGCGTTTTCCGCCACGTTGCCGCCGATCGAACAGGCGATCTGCGAGGAGGGGTCCGGCGCGTAGTAAAGCCCGAAAGGCGCGGCGGCCTCGGAAATCGCCAGATTGCGCACGCCGGGCTGCACCCGGGCAAGCCGGGCGTCCGGGTCGACGTCGATGATCTTGTTGAAGCGCGACATGACCAGCAAAACGCCTTGTTCTAGCGGCAGCGCCCCGCCGGAAAGGCCGGTGCCGGCGCCGCGAGTCACCACCGGCACGCCAAGTTCGAAACAACACTTCAAGAGCGCCTCGACCTGCTCGAGGTTTTCCGGCAGCGCCACCAGCATGGGCAGCACGCGGTAGGCCGCCAGGCCGTCGCACTCGAAAGGGCGTAGATCCTCTTCGCGAGAGAGCAGAGTGAGCGTCGGGGCGGCGCGCTCGAGGGCAGTGAGCACCTCGCGCTTGTCACGGTCGATCAGCTCGCCGTCGAGGCGCGCGTCATAGAGGATATTCATATCCCCTCCTGTTATTAGGGTACTGATTTTTTAAAAACGCTAGGTCACGGGATAGCCGCTAATCTGAGCTTTTTTTGTGTACCTGTCCAGCCTGTGGTGCAATGGTCTGACCAGTTGATGGTCGCCCCTTTACCGTTGGAGACACCCGCGTGACATCCTCATTCATGGAACCCTCGCTTGGCCGGCGTGCCCCGGAGCACGTGGCAGCGAGAATCGAAGAGCTGATTCTTGAAGGGGTGTTTCGCCCGGGCCAGCTGCTGCCTTCCGAGCGCCGGCTATGTGAGCGGCTGGGCGTTTCTCGCGCCTCGCTGCGTGAAGGCCTTCGCATTCTGCGCAGTAAAAGCATCATCGAGACCCGCCAGGGGCGCGGTTCGGTCGTGGCCTCGCTGCTCCCCATGCCTCAGCAGGGGCCGCTGATGCACCTGTTTCGCGACCATCCACGTACGCTGTTCGATTTGCTGGAAGTGCGCTCGCTGCTGGAGGGGGAGTCCGCGTACCTGGCCGCTCGCCGCGGCACCTCGATGGACCGCGTGCTGATTACCCGGCGCTATCAGGAGATGGCCGGGTACGTCGAACACGCCGAGCCAATCGACGTGGAGCAGCTGGCGCGCTTTGATCACGCCTTCCATCTGGCGATCTCCCAGGCCTCGCACAACCCGGTGCTGGTGCACACCCTGCAAAGCCTGACGGATCTGCTGCTGAGCTCGGTGTTTGCCTCGGTGAAGCACCTTTACCACCGCCCGGCGCCGCGCGCGATGATCAACCACCAGCACCAGCAACTTTTCGAAACCGTCATCGCCGGCGACGCCGACGGCGCCCGGCGCGTCGCGCTAGAGCACCTTTCCAGCATCACCGAGCTCTTGCGCGAGCTGGATCTCGAGAACGAGCGGTTGGAGCGCTCGGCGATGCGCCTTGAAGAGTGGCGTTAGCGTTTGCTCGAGCGGCCAGGCCCTCGTGATTGCCTGAATGCCAGCGCGGGCGCTACGCTAACGCGACCCAGCTAACAAACGATGACACAGCAAGCAGACCCAACAGAACAAGAGGAATGAGCATGGCCATTTATCAGTTTGGTGAGCAGCGCCCCGACATCGGCGACGACGTCTACGTTGCCGAGACCGCCGATGTGATCGGGCAGGTGACGCTGAAAGCCCGCGCCAGCGTCTGGTATCAGGCGGTGCTGCGCGGCGATACCGAGCGGTTGGAGGTGGGAGAGCAGAGCAACATTCAGGACGGCGCGGTGCTGCACGCCGACCCCGGCTTTCCCCTGACCGTGGGTAATGGCGTGACCGTCGGTCATCAGGCGATGCTGCACGGCTGTACGGTGGAGGATGGCTGTCTGATCGGCATTCAGGCGGTGATTCTCAACGGCGCGGTGATTGGCGAGAACAGCCTGGTCGGCGCCTGCGCTTTCGTGAAGGAGGGAGCGGTGTTTCCGCCCAACTCGTTGATCGTCGGCTCTCCCGCGCGGGTGGTGAAAACGCTGCCCGAAAGTGCAGTGGAGGGGCTCAAGCTGAACGCGCAAAGCTATGTGGAGCGCGGCCAGCAACACGCCAAAGAACTCAAGAAAATCGGTTAAAAAGCCGACGTTAAGCGCATAAAAAAACCACCCCGAAGGGTGGTTTTTTGCGTTGGGCCAGGCCCGCTAAACGCCTGCAGCCGCTACATCAGCGTGTCGGTTACCCCCAGAACGTAGAAGGCAATCAGCGCGATGATACCGGCAAACGTCAGGTAGTAGATCGTCGGCAGGATGGTAATGCGGATCGTGGCGCCCTCGCGGCCCAGAAGGCCCACGGTGGCAGAGGCGGCCACCACGTTGTGGATGGCGATCATGTTGCCCGCTGCCGCGCCTACGGCTTGAAGGGCGATCATCATGGCGGTCGACACGCCCAGGGTTTGCGCTACGTTAAACTGGAACTCGGCCAGCATCAGATTGGAAACCGTGTTGGAACCGGCGATAAAGGCCCCCAACGCACCGACGGCCGGGGCGAAGAAGGGATAGACATCGCCCACGCCGTTGGCCACGGCCTGCGCCATCATCACCGGCATGGAGACCAGATCCGCTCCGTTTACACCGGAGTTGATCAGAATACGCACCATCGGCACGGTGAAAATCAGCACGAAGCCTGCGCCGAAGATGGTTTTAGTGGACTCCGACACCGCCGCCTTCAGCTGGCCGCCGTTCATCCTGTGCAGGAAGTAGGTAATCAACACGACCGCCAGGATGATGCCGCCGGGTAGGTACAGCGGCTGTACGCCGCCGCTCACGCCGGTTTCACCGAGAATGTTCGCCCAGTTCAGGTTGATCGACGTCAGTGCGACACGAAGCGGCTCGATGGTGCGCGAGGCGACCAAAAAGAGCGCCAGCAGCACGTAGGGAATCCAGCCTCTGAGCGTGGACATCGGCGCCCGGCCGGCCACGTCTTCCATTTTGATTTGCAGGTTGCCGATCCACTCATCCGGCCAGGACGTCGCTTCGGGGAAGTCCCAGGTGTCCTTGGGCAGCAAGAAGCCCTTGCGCGCCGCTGGTACCACGATGGCCAGGCCAATCATGGCGCCGATCATCGAGGGGAATTCCGGGCCCAGGAAGACGCCGACCAGCATGTAAGGCACGACGAACGAGATGCCGGTGAAAATGGCAAACGGGGTAATCGACAGGCCCTCTTTCCAGGACTTGTTGGCACCGAAAAAGCGCACCATCACGGTGACCAGAATCAATGGCATCAGTATGCCAATGATGGCATGAGTGATCGCCACTTCGCTGGTGATCAGCCTGAAAAACACCTCCCAGGAAGAGCCGTTGGCAACAAGCGCCTCGGTGATCCCGTTACGGTCGACCCCGGTGCCCACGCCCACGATGATCGGCGTACCTACCGCGCCAAACGACACCGGCGTGGACTGGATCATCATGCCCGCCACCACGGCGGCCAGCGCCGGAAAGCCCAGTGCGACCATCAAGGGGGCGGCCACGGCGGCGGGCGTACCAAAGCCCGACGCGCCTTCGATGAAACAGCCAAACAGCCACGCCACGATCAGCGCCTGCACGCGACGGTCCGGGCTGATACCGGAGAAGCCGTTGCGAATCGCCATGATGCCGCCGGAGTGCTTGAGCGTGTTGAGCAGCAAAATCGCGCCGAAGATGATCCACAAAAGCCCGGCGGTCTGAATCAGGCCCTGAATGGTCGAGGCAGCCACACGGGTAAAGCTCATGTCCCAGGCGGTCAGGCCGATCACGGCGGCGGTGAGGAAGACCAGCGGCATGGCGATTCTGGCGGGTACTTTAAAGCCAATCAGTAAAATACCCGCAAGCAGCAGCGGCATGAACGCCAGTAATGCAAGTATCGTTTCACTCATGGAGGAGAGCCCTTGTTTGTTCGACGGTGCTTTTATGAGTAGTCACTGCTCGGCGCTTGTGGCGCGTAAGCAGCCCAGGCCAACGATACGACCAGCTTAACGCGCTGACTACATTGGAAAATTGGTCTTACCAGTCAGCGGCGGGGATTGATGCTGTCTTGTACCTGATGATTTTGAATCAAGTCGTTGTTTTTGATCGATATAACATCAGGGGTGCCAACGAGAAGTGACGTTTTTCATTAGACTAATAGATAGGGTGGCAGGTAGGTGGTTGGGCAAGCATCAGGGCTTGTTTGTGGCGCGGGGAGCGACCATGCTGAACACGTCGTCTTTCAAGCGAGGTGAACCGATGGATCGTATCGTTTATGACCTGTGCGGGCGCGATGAACGCCTGCGTTTTTCGCCTTACTGCTGGCGCGTGCACCTGTCGATGGCGCACAAGGGGCTCGCCTATCGCACCGAGCCTTGGCGCTTTCAGCAAAAGGAGAAGATCGCTTTTGCCGATCACGACAAGGTACCCGTGCTGGTCGATGGCGACACGGTGGTGACCGATAGCTTCGAGATCATGCGCTATCTGGATCAGACCTATCCGGACGCGCCGCTGCTTGGTGAAGGACAGAGCTATCAGCGTGCGCTCTTTTTTAAACTCTTCGTCGAACGTAGCGTTAGCCCGGCCCTGTTTCGCATCGTGGTGATGGACCTGCTCGAGGCCATTCATCCCGGCGACCGTGACTATTTTCGCGAAACCCGCGAGGCGAACTTCAAGATGCGCCTTGAGGAGCTTCACAACCCCACCCAGGGGCGCGAGCAGCTCGACAAGGTGTTGACGCCGGTGAACGCGCTGCTAAAAGAGAGCGCCTTTCTCGACGGCGACGCGCCGGCAGGCGCCGACTACCTGCTGTTTGGAAGCTTCATGTGGGCTCACGTCGTGTCACGCGAGGCGCTGTTCGACGAGCACCAGCCCATCTCGCGGTGGTTCGAGAAAATGCTGGCCATTCATGACGGTATGGCAGGCCAGGCACCCACGGTGCGCGAGGTATAGGTCTCATCCCAACGGCTGAAATGATGCAGTGCGGCAAAAATCATGTTGCGCTGCACAAAAAGCACTGCTAGTTTTAGGGGACACAAGGCAAGTGCTTTGGTATCGACCGCCCCACATGCGCGTCGAATCGCTAACTGGCAGGAGGTTACGTGATGGATAAGACCGCAGAGAACACCAAACAGCAGTTTGAGTCGATTTTCGTATCGCCCATGCGCTCATACACCCTGGCCGCGCTCGATTACTACGAGCGTCTCGTCGGTGCCCAGATGGACGCCGCTCGTGCCTACTCGGACATGAGTCTCGCTCAGGCGCGTACCTGGCTTGACGTGAAGGACGCCGACGGTTTCAAACGTGCCATGCAGTCCCAGCAGAAAACCGCGTCCGACTTCATGGAGCGCGTCAAGGGCGACTCCGAGAAAGTCACCTCGATCGGTCAGGACTTCATGCAGGACAGCCAGAAAATGGCCGAAGAGCAGACTCAGAAAGCCGCTGATACCATCAACCGGTAATCAATCCGGTCGCTTTCGAAGCCGCCCCCTCGGGGGCGGCTTTTTCGTGGGCGAAACGAAAATAACCGGCGGCTCAGGTCTCGCTTTTGGCGATCAGACGAAAACGCGCGATGCAGGCGATCTGCTCGATGGCGGTTTCCCGCTCCTCGTCCGGCGTGTTGTTGAGCCGCGTCTCAAACGCCGCCAAAATATCGTGGCGGTCGAGCCCTTTCACCGCGATCACGAAGGGGAAGCCGAACTTCTCAAGGTAGGCGCCGTTCAAGGACTCAAAGCGCGCCAGCTCCTCGATTGAACACTGGTCGAGCCCGGCGCCGGCCTGCTCGCTTTTCGAAGCGTCGGTCAACTCATCGGCCAGCGCCGCCTTGCCGGCCAGGTCCGGGTGCGCGCGGATCACCTCGATCTGACGCTCGCGCGGCGCGGCGCGCAGTACATCGCTCATCGTTTGCGCAAGCACGGCCGGATCGTCGTGGGGGATATCCAACCCCTGGTGCCAGGCCTGCTCGGCGATCCAAGGCGAGTGTTCGAACACGTCGCCATAAGCCGCTAAAAACGCGTCCAGCGAACATTGGCTGGGGGCCGGGGTGAGTGAATCGGTTGCCTCTTGATGCGCGTTTGTCACGGCGTCTTCTCCTTGGCGTAGAGCGAGGGGGCGGTGTATACAATCGATGGTATCACCACTAAGCTTTGATCAATACAAGGTGTTGACCGATGGGTCAAACGCACCGCCGATAACAGGAGAGAGCCCATGGGACGGCTGACGACCCACGTACTGGATACCGCGACAGGCGCGCCTGGCGCCGGCATCACGATCGAGGTTTTTCGACTTTCGGCCGGTTCTCGCGAGCACCTGGGGAGTGCGGTGACCAACGCCGACGGACGCTGTGATGGCCCGCTGCTCGATGGCGAGCGCTTTCTGGCCGGCGAGTACGAGCTGGTGTTTCACGCCGGCGACTATCTGCGCACGCAAGGGGTCGAGGCCGTCGAGCCGCGCTTTCTGGACGTAATTCCGCTGCGCTTTGGCGTGGCTAGCGCTGATGAGCACTACCACGTGCCGCTGCTGCTCTCGCCCTATGGTTACTCGACATATCGTGGCAGCTAAACAGACCCTAAAATCGGCACCCGATTTATTTCTTGCAAGGAGACGCCATGAGCGACGAGCAGGCCGCCATGAAGCGCCGCGCGCCTGAAAGCGACGGCGACGCGCGCCACGAGTCGATTTATCGTGCGGTGAGCGATGCGATCGTCGAGCAGCGCCTAAAGCCCGGTGCGCGCCTTCGCGAGGATGCGCTCTCCGAGGTGTTCGGCATCAGCCGGACCGGCATTCGCAAGATTTTACAGCGCCTGGCGCTGGAGCAGCTCGTCACCCTTACGCCGCGCCGCGGCGCCAGCGTCACTCGTCCGACCGCGGAAGAGGCGCGCGACGTCTTCAACGCGCGTCAGCTGGTCGAGTGTGGGCTGATGGCGGACGTTGCCAAGCGTATGACCGCGGTGGATGCCGACGCGCTTCGCACCCTGGCCCACCGCGAGCGCCAGGCGCTGCGTGAGGGTCAGCAGAGCGTGGCTATTCGCCTCTCGGCGGATTTTCACGTGCATCTGGCAAGGCTTTCCGGCAACGCCACGCTTGCCGACTTCGTTGAGCGGCTCTGCTCGCGCTCGTCGCTGATTCTCGCGGTCTACGGCCATCGCGGTCATCTGGGCTGCGAGTCCCACGATCACGACGATTTGATCAATTACCTGGAAGCGGGCAAGACCGAGCGCGCTACGGCGTTCATGAGCCGTCACCTGAAAGCGATCGAAGCCTCGCTTTCGATGGTGGAGGAGGAAGAGAGCGTGCCGGACTTGCGCCAGATATTTGCCGGTTGAAGGATGGTCGCTGTGGGCAGGTTTACATCAGGCTCCAGAAGGCTTCGACCAGCGGGTTTTTCAGGTTTTTCTTTAGCGTGAACAGGCCGATATCGTAGGGCTCGAGCTTTGGCGCCACGTCCAGCACGCGAATGCGCTCCCTGAGCGGGCTGTTGTCGAGCACGATTTTAGGCACCACGCCGATGCCGAAGCCCAGGCTGACCATGCTGACGATCGCCTCGTTCCCGGTGACCTGGGCGTAGATACGCGGCGAGATGTCTTGTCGGCGAAACCACTCGTCCACCCGTGCACGCGACACGCCGCTTTCCGACAAAATCATGGGAACACTCGCCCACTGCTCAGCCGTGCCAGGCGTGCCGGTGGGAGCGTTCGGCCCCGGCTGCTCGAGCGGGGCAATGAATAAAAGCGGTGAGGTGGCGATCGGCTTGAAGGCCAGTCCTCGCGGCAGGTGGGCGGGTTTGGCGGCGATGCTCAAATCTTCCTTGCCCTCCAGCACGTGGGCGATGGCGTGTTCCGGGTCGCCGGTGCGCAGCTTGATCTCGATGGCCGGGTAGGCGATCCGAAAGCGGCGCAAAAGCTCGTGTAGAAAGCTGTAGCTGGCGGTCACCGAACCATACAGACTGATCTCGCCGCTCAACTCCCCGGGGTTATCGGTCAGCTCATGGCGAATCATGTTCCACTGGCTGCTGGCCTCGCGGGCGTACTCGAGAAATCGCTGGCCTTCCCGGGTCAGCATCACGGTCCGGTTGTCGCGATTGAAAAGCGCCACGCCCAGCTCGTCTTCCAGATAGCGGATATTGCGCGAAAGCGCCGACACGCTCACAAAACACGCCTCGCTTGCGCGGCCAAAGTGCAGCGTCTCCGCCAGCGCCAGAAATTGTTTGAGAAGTTTGAAGTTCATTTCACCATCATATCCCTGTTTTGTTAAAAACGGGATGTGCTGTTGCAAATATATCAATTTAAGAAAGAGTCGTTTTTGGGTAGATTGGCTCTACCCACTCGGCGCTGGCGTTTGAAGCGAGCGACCGGGTCACTTTTTTCGTGTCGGTGTGGCTACATCGACCGCGTTTGATCACAGATCGGGATATCCAGAATGGCTAATTATTTCAATACCCTGACGCTTCGCGAACAGCTGGAGCAGCTTGCCAAATGTCGTTTCATGTACAGCTCTGAATTCGACGAGGGTGTCGAGGCGCTGAAGGGCAAGAAGATGGTGGTCATTGGCTGTGGCGCGCAAGGCCTCAACCAGGGCTTGAACCTGCGCGACAGCGGCCTGGACGTCGCCTACGCGCTGCGCCCGGACGCCATCGAGCAAAAGCGCCAGTCCTGGAAGAACGCCACGGAAAACGGCTTCACCGTGGGCACCTACGAAGAGCTGATTCCGACGGCGGACGTGGTTCTGAACCTGACCCCGGACAAGCAGCACACCGCGGTGGTCAATGCCGTCATGCCACTCATGAAGGAAGGCGCGTGCCTGTCCTACTCGCACGGTTTCAACATCGTCGAAGAAGGTATGAAGATTCGCGATGACCTGACCGTCATCATGGTCGCGCCCAAGTGCCCGGGCTCCGAGGTGCGCGCCGAGTACGTGCGTGGTTTCGGTGTTCCCACTCTGATCGCCATTCACGAAGCCAACGACCCCAAAGGCGAAGGCCTGGCGCTGGCGAAAGCCTACGCGGTGGGCACCGGCGGCCACAAGGCGGGCGTGCTGATGTCCTCTTTCATCGCGGAAGTGAAATCCGACCTGATGGGCGAGCAGACGATTCTTTGCGGCATGCTGCAAACCGGCTCTATCCTCTGCTTCGACAAGATGATCGAAGAGGGCATCGACCCGGGCTACGCCTCGAAGCTGATTCAGTACGGCTGGGAAAACATCACCGAAGCGCTGAAGTACGGTGGCGTGACCAACATGCTGGACCGGCTCTCCAACCCGGCCAAGATCAAGGCCTTCGATTTGGCCGAAGAGCTGAAAGAGATCATGCGTCCGCTCTATAACAAGCACCAGGACGACATCATGAGCGGGCATTTCTCGCACACCATGATGGAAGACTGGGCGAACGACGACGCCAACCTGCACAAATGGCGCGCCGAAACCGCGGAAACCAACTTCGAGAAAACGCCGGCCGGCGACGTTGAAATCTCCGAGCAGGAGTACTTCGACAACGGCATCCTGATGGTCGCCATGGTGAAAGCGGGTGTCGAGCTTGCGTTTGAGACCATGACCGCAGCGGGCATCATCGCCGAGTCCGCCTACTACGAATCGCTGCACGAAACGCCGCTGATCGCCAACACCATCGCGCGCAAGAAGCTCTACGAAATGAACGCGACGATCTCCGATACCGCGGAGTACGGCTGCTACCTGTACAACCACGCCTGCGTACCGCTGCTGGCCGACTTCATGAAGGGCATCAAGTCCGACGTTATCGGCAAGGGTCTGGAAGTCGACGACAACGGCGTGGACAACGCGCGCCTGATCGACGTCAACGAAGCGCTGCGTTCGCACCCGGTAGAAGCCGTTGGCGCCGTGCTGCGTGGTCACATGGCCGATATGAAGAAGATCGTTTAACCCCTGGGTTAGCCGTTAGCTAGTCAAATCGAAGCCGGGCTATCCCCAGGATACGCCCGGCTTTTTTGTCTCTTTTTCCAGCCCGAAGGAGCAACTGCATGGCGTCCTCGATTCCGCTTGCGAGTATTCAGCTAAAGAGCGCGACGATCAGCTTCGATGATCGCTTCACCCTGAGCGAGGTCGACTGGACCATCGAACCCGACCAGCACTGGGTGATCACCGGCGCCAACGGCGCCGGCAAATCGGCGCTGGCGGCGGCGCTGGCCGGCGTTGGAAAGCTCGAGGCGGGCAGCATCGAGGGGCTTCCCAAGCGCGTCGGGCTGGTCTCCTTCGAGGCGCAGGCCGAGCTCATCGCCGCCGAGCTTAAAAAGGACGACGCCGACATCATGGATGTCGTATCGCTGGGCACGCCGGTCAGGGAGATGATTTTTGATTACTGCCGGGATGTTGAGCTTGCCGAGCAACTGGTCGAAAAGTTTGGCCTGGCGCCGCTGCTGGAGCGCGCCTTTCGCAAGCTCTCGACGGGTGAGACCCGCAAGGTCATGCTGATTCGGGCGCTGGCCAACGAGCCGGCGCTTTTGATTCTGGACGAGCCGTTCGATGGCCTCGACGCCGACACGCTCGCCATGCTCCAGGCACACCTGGCCGCCATCGTCGAGCGCGTGCCCATGGTGCTGGTGCTCAATCGCTTCGACGAGATGCCGGATTTCATCACCCATGTGGCCTATCTGGACAAGGAGCGCCCCGCACCGGTGAAAGGTAGTAAAAAGCGTGGCGAAGGCGGGCGGCTGGCGTTCACGGTCGACCGCCAGGATGAAGCGGCTTACAACGAGCTTTATCAGCTGCTGCATTTGAAAACCAGCGATTTGCGCGTGCCCGAGGCGGACCCTGCCAGCCAGCTGCCGGCGCTCGACCCGAGCCAGCCGCTGGTCAAACTCACCCAGGCGACGATCCGCTACGGCGATACCCTGATCGTCGACCGCCTCGACTGGACGATCGAGCAAGGCCAGCACTGGCAGCTCAGTGGCCCCAACGGCAGCGGTAAAACCTGCGTGCTCTCCTTGATCACAGGCGACCACCCGCAGTGTTACACCAACGATATCTTCGTGTTCGGCTTCAAGCGCGGCAGCGGCGAGAGTATCTGGCAGATCAAGCAGTTTATCGGCTACGTCTCCACGGCCCTGCAGTGGGAGTACCGCGTCAGCACCAGCTGCAAGAACGTCGTCATTTCGGGCTTTTATGACAGTATCGGTGTGTATACCAAGGCCACCGATCAGCAAAAACGAATCGCCGATCAGTGGCTTGAGCTGCTGGGCATGAGTGCGCGGGCGGATCAGCCGTTCAACAAGCTCTCCTACGGCGACCAGCGGCTGTTGCTGATTGCCCGGGCCATGGTCAAGCACCCGCCGCTGCTGATCCTCGACGAGCCCTGCCTGGGGCTGGACGACATGAACCGCCAACTGGTGCTCGCGCTGATCGAGAAAATCTGCGAAGGCGGCGAAACCACGGTGCTATACGTCAACCACCACACCGAAGACCGCATCAAGGAGATCGAGAATCACCTGACGCTGGAGAAACTCAGCGCTGTTTCATAACGCCTCACCTAAACCCTCACGCGATAGGGGTAAAGAGCAGCCTCGGCATTGCGCCGCGGGGTGAATAGCGAACTGTCGCTAAATCGTCAGCGGCCAAAAAAGCGGCGCCAAAAGCCGCGTTTTGGCTCCGAGGGCTTTGGCGTGCGCCGCGCGAGGTACTCGCCGTAGCAGTCGGGGAAGTGCGTTTGGCACCAGTCGGCAAGCTCGGCCGCGGTGGCTGGATGGCGCGTCGGCGCCGAGTTTGAATAGAGCGATAGCGCCTCGCCCGCACCGAACGCCTGCCAGAGTAGCGCGATATAAGTGCTCCCAGCGCCAATGCTCGAGGCGGCGCCGTAGCCTTCGGCATCGCTCAGGGCGCGATAGCCCGAGCGCGTGACGACCCCTTTGGCGAACGCCTGCTGGTGCGATGGCAACGTATTCATGCGAGTGATAGCGTTCTTAAGCGATGTTCTTGAGCGATGCTATGAAACGATGCCCTTAAGCGATGACGGCAGGTGAGGTAGTGCGTAAAGGCGTTGCAGAGCATAAATCGATCCGTAAAAAAGCGCCGCCGGCCCGGGCCGGTGGCGCTTTTGGGCTTACCTCAACGCGCAACGTGTGCGCCTCAGGTGGTCTGGTGAGCGCCGATGGCAGGGGCCGCCTTGAAATTGCGCATCAGCACGTAGTAAATCAGCCCGCCCAAACCGGCACCGATCAGCCAGCCGTAGCCACCGAGCCCGGAAAGCGCGGGTACCAGCACGGTGGAAAGCGAGAACGCCGCCGCCCCCACGAAGGCGATCAGTGCGCGCTTGTTCCAGCCTTTGGTGTAGTAGTAGGCGCTGTTGCGCTCGGAAGAGAAGAGCTCCTCCATGTTCAGGTGCTGGCGCTTGATCAGGTAGTAGTCCACCACGATGATCCCGTAGAAGGGCGCTACTACCGCGCCAAGCGCGTTGACGAAGCCCGGCACGCCGATCTGGCTGATCACCGATACCCACAGCGCGCCGACGAAAAACGCGATGATCGCGGTGATCAAACCGCCGGTCTTGAAGCTGATCCTGCTGGGGAACAGGTTCGCCAGGTCGTACGCCGGCGGGATGAAGTTGGCCACCAGGTTGATGCCGACGGTCGCGGCGAAGAAGGTCAGCGCGGCGACGATGGTCAGTGGCAAGGAGTCCACCCGCTCGACGATATCCGCCGGGTTGGTCAGCGCCTCGCCGAACAGCACCAGCGTGCCGGCGGTGATGATCAGCGCGATGAAAGAGAAAAACGCCACGTTCAGCGGCAGGCCCAACAGGTTGCCAAGCTTCATCTGCCGCTCGGTTTTCACGAAGCGGGTGAAGTCACCGAAGTTGATCACTACCGCCGCGAAGTAGGCGATCATGGTGCCGACAATGGCGAAAAACGCCGCCACGGCGCCGCCCTCCGGCTCGCCGCTGCCGCTGAAAATGGTGCCGATGGCAGGCAAAAGCTCATCGCCGGCCTGGTACCAGACCACGCCCATCAGCACCAGCATGACCACGTAAACGAGCGGCCCCGCCCAGTTCAAAAAGTGCTTGATGCGCTCGATTCCCTGCCAGAAGATCGCGATCTGAAACACCCACACGATCACGAACGACACCCAGGCCACCGGGGAGAGCCCCAAAAAGCTTGCGCCGCTCGGCTCACCAATGAAGGCGGTGATCAATAGCGCCACCGCCGTCGAAGCGAAGTAGGTCTGCACGCCGTACCAGAATATACCCACGATGGCGCGTAGCATGGCGGGCAGGTTGGCGCCGCGCACCCCAAGGCTCGCCCGCACCATGACCGGAAACGGAATGCCGTATTTCACGCTGGGCTTGCCGGTCAGGTTGACCAGAAACATCACCACCACGCCGGCGAGAATGATCGCCGCCATCACCGCCCAGCCGTTCAGGCCATAGGTTAGAAAAAGCGACGCGGCCAGGGTGTAGCCGAACAGGCTCTGAATGTCGTTGGACCAGACGTTGAAGATCTCGAAGGCGCCCCAGCTACGCGCCTCGGGCTTTAACGGGGCGAGGTCTTCGTTGTAAAGGCTTGGGTCGATACGCTTGATATCGAGTCCACTCGGGGACGGTTGCTCATGCATGGTGACATCCTGTGCGGGTATTTGGCGTTGTGAGTGAAGCGATATAAAAAGGCCGCCCGAGGGCGGCAGGGGGACAAACGATTATTGCGTAAAGCGTTGGCAGGCGGACCAGCGCGCCATGAGCAGGTAGTACACCGCGCCCGCCGGAATCAGGCTCGCGTACCAGGAGACCGCCGAGAACATCAGTGCGGCGACGATGCCCACCGCCATGGCGATCACCGCGGCCAGGTTGACGCCTTTGTAGGGGCCTTGCGGATCGTAGAGCTTGTCGAGATCCAGCGTACGCCGGCGAATCAGATAGTAATCCACCACCAGAATCGCGAAGATCGGGCCGAGAAAGGCGGAGTAGGTCTGCACGAACAACTGAAGTCCGGCGGCGGATTCCGGCTGCACCAGCTTCCAGGGGAAGGTGGCGAAGGCCAGCAGACCGACCAGAATGGAGGCCGTCGGAAAGCGCATCTTGAACACGTCCATCAGCACGTAGGTCGGCGGCACCACGTTGTTGAGCACGTTGGTGGTCACCTGAGCGAAGGCGATGAACAAAAGCGTGGTCATCAGAAGCGGCGTGTTATCCACGGCGTTGGCGAATACCTGGATGGGGTCGGCGGTGCCGGTCGCCTCGGACACCATGTAGCCAATCAGCCCCATGAACAGCGTGCAGGGCAGAATCGACATGGCGTAGATGGTGGTCAACAGGCCGCCGCCGGTGCCTTTTTCATGCTCGCGCGAATAGTCGCTGACGTTGAGCATCATGGTGCTGTAGATGCCGAGAAACAGCATCGTCGCGCCCCAGAACGGCATGCCCCAGGAGCCTTCCATGGTAAACAGACTCGCCGACAGTTCGTCGCCGTAGCGCTGTACCGTGGCATAGAACATGTAGGTCAGCGAGCACAGGATAAACGCGCTGCCGATGTTCTCGAGCCACTTGATGCCCTGAAACCCGGTCACCGACAGCGCGATCTGCAGAAGCTGGAAAGCGATGAAGAAAAACACCAGATTGTCGAAGCCGAACAGCGTGGCTGACACCATGTTCAGCGCCCCCGCGCCGATCCAGCTCTGAAAGCCGTACCACACCACCGCAGGCACCGCGCGAACGAGGCCCGGAATGCGCGTGCCGGTGAAGCCGAAAGCGGAGCGCGCCTGCACCATGAAGGGAATGCCGTACTTGTAGCCGGCCGCGCCGTTGATCGCCAGCGCCACACCGATGACGAAGCAGCCGATGGCGATGGCAAGGGTGGCCTGTAAAAGGTTGAGCGTGCCCACCACGCTCGACCCCATGGCGAAGGTGCCAATCGACACGCAGCCACCGAACCAGGCCAGAAAGTAGGAGCCGCGTCCCATGATGCGGGTTTGCTGCGGCGCCAGGCTCTCGGCGCCCATCGCTTTTTGGGCGGCGTCCGCCGGCGGGTGGGATGTTTCCGAGGTCAAACCAGACGTGTTCATCGTACCGTCCTCGCAAGATATTCGATGTTATAGTTTTGCCCGATGGCTCGGGCGACGCTTGCGGCGTGGCGTGCTAACGGTGTTCGTATTGTCGTTATGGATGCTGCTTGTATCGATAAAACGGTACTGCTGTATCAGCGATTCTGCCTGCTTGGCGCTGCTTCGTAATTAACGGTTGCCTGGTGATGAGCGCTACGCGCCTGGCGGCAGCTCGAGGTTCGAATAGTTGCTGAACCTGCCGGTAAAGGTTTTCGCGCGCGGGTAGTCCAGATCGCCGTGCTTGCTGGTATGAAGGCCAAGCCCCACCAGCGACTCGGCAAGCTTCAGTGCGGCGCTGACGCCTTCGACGACCGGAAGGCCCACCTCGCGGCTGATCGCCTGGGTCAAATTCGCCATGCCGCCGCAGCCCAGTACGATCGCGCCGATACCGTCCTCATCGCGAGCTCGGCAGCACTCGGCGACGATGCGCTTGAAGGCCGCGTCCGGGTCGTGTTCGAGATCGAGCACCGGAATTTCCGCGGCGCGAATGCGCCGGCAGTGGTGGCTAAAACCGTACTGCTCTAAAAGATGCTCGGCGATGATGCCGGTGCGCCCCAGCGTGGTGACGATCGAAAAGCGCGTGCTGATCAGGGTCGCCAGGTGAAACCCGGCCTCGGCGATGCCGATCACCGGCGCGCGGGTCAGCTCGCGGGCGGCCAGAAGCCCGGGGTCGCCAAAGCAGGCTACGATATAGGCATCGATCCCGCCTTCGCGCTCGCCCTTGAGCACTTCCTCGGCCACGCCCACGGCGCTCACCGCCTCGTCGAAATGGCTTTCGATCGATACCGGCCCGGCCTCGGGCTGTGTGGCGCTCAGCGTTGTGCCTTCGCTTTTCAGCGCTTCGGCGGCGCGATGAATGGCTTGGGTCATCGAGGCGGTCGTGTTGGGATTGATGATGCGTATATGCACGTTGAGCGACTCACAGGTAAACGATTAAAAGTCATCTTGTATACGAAAATAAGGCGCTTTAAATCACGGCGCAACCCTTTTAACGTTGAACCATAGTGTAAGACCCAAACGCCCCAAAGCACTGTATAAGCGCTTCGATAGGGCGGTAAAAACCGGCATGTAAAAGTTGCCGGAATGCGGGTGCGTTGCGACCGGGCGCCGAACTGTTTACCTTGTATACAAAGAAGTCCCGCCAACAATCAGGGAGATACCACGATGTCCACGAAAGAGCAGGCCTCCAGCTTCTATCCGCGCGATTTGGTCGGCTACGGGCAAAAGACGCCCCACGCCAACTGGCCCGGCAAGGCGAAAATTGCCGTACAGTTCGTGCTTAACTACGAAGAGGGCGGGGAAAACTCGGTGCTGCATGGCGACGTCGGCTCCGAGCAGTTTCTTTCCGAGATCATCGGGGCAGCGAGCTACAGCTCGCGCCATCTCAGCATGGAGTCGATCTATGAATACGGCTCGCGCTCAGGCGTCTGGCGTATCCTGCGTGAATTCGAGCGTCGCGGTCTGCCGCTGACCGTGTTCGGCGTGGCCATGGCGCTGGAGCGCCACCCGGAAGTGGCCCACGCCTTCAAGGAGCTGGGCCACGAAATTGCCTGCCATGGCTACCGTTGGATCCACTATCAGGAAGTGCCCGAACACATCGAGCGCGATCACCTGCAAAAGGCGATGGACATCTTCGAGCGCTTGTACGGCGAAAAGCCCGAAGGCTGGTACACCGGCCGCGACAGCCCCAACACCCGGCGGCTGGTGGTCGATGAAGGCAGCTTCTTGTACGACAGCGACTACTACGGCGACGACCTGCCGTTCTGGAGCCGCGTGACCGACAGCCAAGGCAGCGATCACAACCATCTGATCGTGCCCTATACGCTCGACACCAACGACATGCGCTTCGCCTCGCCCCAGGGCTTCAACACCTCGGATCACTTCTTTAGTTATCTGCGCGACGCCTTCGACGTCCTCTACGCCGAAGGTGAGGAAGCGCCCAAAATGCTCTCCGTGGGCATGCACTGCCGCCTGCTGGGACGCCCCGGGCGCTTTCGCGCGCTGCAGCGCTTTCTGGACCACATCGAAGCCCACGACCGCGTCTGGGTGACGCGCCGTGTGGACATCGCCCGCCACTGGGCCGAGCATCACCCGGCGCCGGCACTTTAACCTTATCCGTTTGGAGAGCCATGACGCCCCATATAGGACAGCGCATCGCCGCCCAGTTCGAATCGCTTAGCGCTCAGGAACAGCGGGTGGCGAGCTTCATTCTGGATCACTTCGACGATCTGGCCGTCTACAGTGCCGCGGACCTGGCGCGGCTGACCGGCGTGTCGAAATCGACCGTCAGCCGCCTGTTCAAGCGGCTGGGATTCGAGAGCTTTCGCAACGTCAAAACGCACGCCCGTCAGCTTCGAAACCTGGGCGTGCCGCTGGTCATCGAATCCGATGACATGGCAGAGGAAGGCGGGGGCGCCCTGGCGCGTCACCTTCAGCGCGAGCAGGAAAACCTGCAGCGCGGCTTGGGCCGGTTGGATACGGGCGATATAGCGAGCGCAGTCGACGCGCTTTGCTCGGCGCGCCAGGTAGTGGTGATGGGATTTCGCAACAGCTACCCCTTGGCACTACACTTTCGCCAGCAGCTGATCCAGGCACGGGCTCAGGTGCGTCTGGCCCCACAGCCCAACCAGTCGCTTGCCGAGGAAATCGTCGATCTCACCACCGACGACGTCGTGGTGCTGTTCGGTTTTCGCCGGCGGCCTCGCGCGCTGTCCAAACTGATAGAGGCGTTGGCACGTTCACCGGCCCGCTGTCTGTTGATCGCAGACCCGACGGCGACAGGCATGGCCGCCCGAGCTACCTGGTTTTTGGAAACGCCGCTCGAAAGTCTTTCGGCTTTTGACAGCTACGCTACGGCCAACAGCCTGATCTGCCTACTGGCCAATTCGGTACTGCATCAGCGCCTCGCTCAGGGGCGAGAACGTATCAGCCAGATCAGCGACGGTTATAGCGAGCTCGACGAACTCGAGACTGCGGTGATGAGCGTCGACTGGGATGCGTGTCAATAATGGTGCCTGGACATCACGCAACGCACCTTTTGCTGGCATCAATGCGGTAATGCTTCGTATTTAATGACTCGAAAATCTTTTCAATTGCAGTTAACCCTCTATTTAGAGGGTTTTTTATTGCGGCTGGTCTCCTTATTGCTTTATGTGAAACGAAAGTTTCTTGAGCTCGTTCATGAAACGATTTTTTCACCGGTGCTTTAGCGAATCGACGCCAAAAGTGGCCGACACAAGAGGAGAGCAGCGTGAAAGCGATACATCAAAGCACCCAAAATGGCAGGTCAGGTCTGGCCAAGCGGCTTCAGTCCGGTATCGTCGCTACCGGCGTGGCGGCGATTCTCGGACTTGGCAGTCTGGCAGTGAGCGCCACCGCAAGTGCCGATGCGCTCGAAGATATCGAATCACGCGGCACCATTCGGATCGCGGTGCCTCAGGACTTTCCCCCTTTCGGCTCGGTCGGCCCGGATCTTCAGCCGCGCGGCTACGATATCGATATGGCGAACTATCTGGCAGACGAGATGGGGGTCACGCTCGAACTGATCACCGTGACGAGCGCCAACCGCATACCCTATCTGCAAACCGGCCAGGCCGATCTGGTGATTTCGAGTTTGGGTAAAAACCCCGAGCGTGAAGCGGCAATCGATTTTTCGGATGCTTACGCACCTTTCTTTCTGGGCGTTTTCAGCGCCGACCCGGATGAGCGACTCGACACTCCAAAAGAGCTGGCCGGTATGACCATTGGCGCGACGCGCGGCGCGGTAGAGGACATGGAGCTTTCCAATATTGCACCGGACTCCACGACCATTCAGCGCTTCGAGGACAATGCGACCACTATTTCGGCGTTTTTGTCCGGGCAGGTCGATTACGTTGCCACGGGTAACCTGGTCGCCGCCGAGATCGCCGAACGCAATAGTAACCGCGCGCCTTCGCTGATCTATCAGCTCAAGGATTCGCCCTGCTATGTAGGTATGAACAAGAATGAACCGGCGCTAAAGGCCGAGGTTAATCGTCTGATCGGTCAGGCACTCGAGGACGGCACCCTCAACGAACTTTCCCAGCGCTGGCTCAGCGCCGATCTACCCGACGGTTTTGGTAGCTGAGCGACGCCATGGGATCACTGGATTTTCAAACGCTTCTGCCCTACACCGACGACTTGCTCAAAGGGCTTTTCACAACGGTCGTGCTGACCGTCGTGACCACGCTGACGGGTATTCTGCTGGCCGTAGTGGTCGCTTATCTGCGTACCCACGGCCGGCGCGGTGTGCGCTGGGGGCTAAACGCATACGTCGAAGTCACCCGTAATACGCCGTTCATCGTGCAGCTCTTTTTCATTTTTTTCGGCCTGCCGGGGCTGGGTATCAAGATCGATGCGATCACCGCAGCGCTCATCGCCATGACGCTGAACCTGGCCGCCTATAGTGCTGAAATTCTGCGCGCCGGCATTGGCGCAACGGCCAAGGGTCAGCTCGAAGCCGGTCGCGCGCTGGGCATGTCGTCGCTGCAAAGCTATCGCCATATCGTGCTGGTGCCCGCGTTCGCTCGCGTTTATCCCTCGCTAATCAGCCAAGCGATCATCGTGATGCTCGGCTCGGCGGTGGTATCGCAAATTTCAGTGTTCGATCTGACCTACGCCGCTAACTTCGTCCAGTCGCGTAACTTCAGAAGCTTCGAGGTGTATCTGCTGATTACGCTGGTCTATCTACTACTCGCCTTCGGCCTGCGCCGCGCCTTCATGCTGGTGAGCAGCCGGGTATTTGCCTATCAGCGAGGAGAGATGCGGTGATCGAATTTACCTTTTGGGACATTCTGCGCAATCTTTTGCTGGCAGCGCGCTGGACCGTGGTGCTGTCGCTGATCGCTTTCGCCGGTGGCGCCGTGGTCGGGATCCTGCTGACCTTCCTGCGCCTGTCGAGCCAGCGCTGGCTTCAGCGTTTGACGGCGCTATACGTCGATCTATTTCAAGGCACGCCGCTTTTGATGCAGCTGTTTTTGATTTTTTTCGGCGCTGCGGCGCTGGGCCAGCCGATTTCCGCTTGGCTTGCCGCCTCCATTGCGCTGACGCTCTTCACCAGCGCGTTCTTGTGCGATATCTGGCGTGGCTGTCTGGAGGCGGTCGCCAAGGGTCAGTGGCACGCCGCTCGGGTGCTCGGTATGAGCTATTACCAAAGCATGCGTCACGTGATTTTGCCACAGGCGCTTAGGTTGTCGGTGCCCCCTACGGTGGGGTTTTCGGTTCAGGTCGTCAAAGGAACGGCACTTGCCTCGATCATCGGTTTCGTCGAGCTGACCAAGGCCGGCACCATGCTCAATAATGCCACTTTCGAGCCCTTCACTATTTTCGCGCTGGTGGCCCTTCTTTACTTTGCGCTCTGCTTCCCACTGTCTTGCTACGCGCGCTATCTGGAGAAAAAACTCTATGACGCTGGTTTGCGTTGATAACGTTCATAAAGCCTTTGGCGACCTGCAGGTGCTTAAGGGTATCGACCTCGACGTTGCGCAAGGCGAAGTCATCGCCATCATCGGTCGCAGCGGTTCGGGCAAGAGCACGCTTTTGCGCTGCCTCAATCAGTTGGAGCCGCACGATCAAGGGTCCATCACGATTGCCGGCAAGGAGCTCGACGCGGGCTCCATGTCGCCCAAGGCGCTGAGCGAAAACGTCGGGATGGTGTTTCAAAGCTTCAACCTTTTTCCCCATAAAACGGTTGGTGAAAACGTCTGTCTGGCGCCGATCGTGGTGCGCGGCCAAGCGCGTAATGACGTGGAGCCCTTGGCGCGCGAAGTGCTCTCCAAGGTGGGCCTGGCCGATAAGTACGACGCTTTCCCAGCCCAGCTTTCTGGTGGCCAACAGCAGCGGGTCGCCATTGCGCGCGCGCTTGCCATGCGCCCCAAGGTATTGCTGTGCGATGAAGTGACCTCGGCGCTCGACCCGGAACTCGTGGGTGAAGTGCTGCGCGTGCTGGAGGCGCTAGCGACGGAAGGTATGACGCTGATTCTCGTCACCCACGAGATGGGCTTCGCCCGCGACGTCGCCGACCGCGTAGTCTTTATGCATCAGGGACGTATTCATGAGCAGGGCGAGCCGGCCCTGCTGTTCGCCGAGCCTAAAACCCCCGAACTCAAGCAGTTCATCTCCGCCGTGCTCTAGATTTTCATTCCCTCGATAAACGGCACTGAAGGCGAAAACGCCTGTAAAGGCGCAAGTTGGAGGTGCCCGAACGCTTCACTACGGCGATCAAATCTTGTATACAAGATGGGTTCGCCGTTTTCCTGTTAAAAGAGTCAACAATGTCCAATAACTACTACGCCCCCCAGGGCGGCCATCCGCCGCAGACTCAGCTCACCGCCGACCGGGCGGTGTTCACCGAGGCTTACGCGCTGATTCCGAAAGGGGTGATGCGCGATATCGTGACCAGCAACCTGCCGTTTTGGGAAAGCACCCGGGCCTGGGTGCTGGCGCGGCCACTCTCCGGCTTCGCCGAGACGTTTTCGCAGTACATCATGGAAGTGCAGCCGGACGGCGGCAGCGACAAGCCCGAGCTCGACCCGAAAGCCGAAGGCGTGCTGTTCGTGGTCGAAGGCGAGCTCACGCTGACCCTCGAAGGCGAGCGCCACGTCATGGCGCCCGGCGGCTACGCCTTCATTCCGCCGGCCAGTAATTGGCAGGTGCGCAACGACACCCGCGCGCCCGTGCGCTTTCACTGGATTCGCAAGGCGTATGAGTATGTCGAGGGCATCGACGTGCCCAATGCGTTCGTGACCAACGAGCAGGAGATCTTGCCCAACGAGATGCCGGACACCGACGGGCGCTGGTCGACGACCCGCTTTGTTGACCCGGCAGATGTGCGCCACGACATGCACGTGACCATCGTCAACTTCCAGCCCGGCGGCGTGATTCCCTTCGATGAAACCCACGTCATGGAGCATGGCCTCTACGTGCTGGAAGGCAAGGCGGTGTATCACCTGAACCAGCAGTGGGTCGAGGTGGAAGCCGGCGACTTCATGTGGCTGCGCGCCTTCTGCCCGCAGGCCTGCTACGCCGGCGGCCCGGGCCCGTTTCGTTACCTGCTTTACAAGGATGTGAACCGCCACGCGGCGCTCAAGTTTTAACTCACCCGCCCAGGCCAAAGGAGTTTGATATGCTCGAACTGACCGCCGCGCCGCTGACCGCGGAAACCTTCGCCCCCTTTGGCGAGGTGATCGACGCCCGAACGTCGCCCTCGTTTGCCATCAACGCCGGGCGCACCCAGCGCCACCACGATCTGGCGCGGGTGGAAACATTAGGCGAGAACGCCCACACGCTGATCAACATTTTCGTCAGCCAACCGGTAACGCTCCCGCTTGAGCTCACCTTTCTAGAGCGCCACCCCCAGGGCAGCCAGGCCTTCATGCCGCTGCACGGCGAGCGCTTTATCGTCGTGGTGGCGCCCAAGGGCGATACGATCGACCCACGCGAGGTGCGCGCGTTCGTGACCGATGGCCGCCAGGGCGTGAACTACGCCGCAGGCACCTGGCACGCGATCAACTCGGTGCTCGAGTGCGAGGGGGAGTTTCTGGTGGTCGACCGTGGCGGGGAGGGCGCCAACTGCGACGAATACCCGCTTGAGATCGTGGTGGCTCTCGACGAATAGCGGCGAGGGCGTTTGCCTGTTCGTCACATTAATTTGCTAAGCTGTCAGCCAACTTCACCAACGATCAGGACTTCCATGAGCCAGCGCACCGCACCGCCTATTCGCCGTACCAAGATCGTCGCTACGCTCGGCCCCGCCAGCGACCGCGAAGGCGTTCTCGAAGCCATGTTGAAGGCGGGGGTGGACGTGGTGCGTCTCAACTTCTCCCACGGCACCGCCGATGACCACCGCGAAAGACTCACGCGCGTACGCGAGATTGCCGCGCGGCTGGGGAGAAGCGTGGCCGCTTTGGGTGATTTGCAGGGCCCGAAGATTCGCATCGCGCGCTTCAGGGAAGGAAAGGTGGTGCTCGAGGAGGGCCAGCCCTTCGTGCTCGATATGACGATGGATAGCGACGCCGGCGATATTCACGGCGTCGGCTGCGACTACAAGACACTGGCCGAGGACGTGGCCGCTGGCGACCGGCTACTGCTCGACGACGGCCGCGTGGTGCTCGATGTCACCCGTGTCGAGGGCCAGCAGGTGCATACCGAGGTCGTGGTCGGCGGCAAGCTCTCCAACCACAAGGGCATCAACAAGCAGGGCGGCGGGCTCTCCGCGCCGGCGCTGACTGACAAGGACAAGGCGGATCTCAAGACCGCCGTCGAGATCGGCGTCGATTATCTGGCGATCTCCTTTCCGCGCTCGGCCGCGGACATGCAGGAAGCCCGGCGCCTGCTGGGTGACGAGGGCGCCGAGATCGGCCTGGTCGCCAAGGTGGAGCGCGCCGAGGCGGTGGCGGACGAGGCCACGCTCGACGGCATCATCGAGGCCTCGGAAGCGGTGATGGTCGCCCGGGGCGATCTGGGCGTGGAGATCGGCGATGCCAAACTGGTCGGCGTGCAAAAGCGCATGATCAAGCGGGCCCGCACGCTCAACCGCGCGGTGATTACGGCGACCCAAATGATGGAAAGCATGATTTCGGCGCCGCTGCCGACCCGCGCCGAGGTGTTCGACGTGGCCAACGCCGTGCTCGACGGCAGCGACGCGGTGATGCTCTCCGCCGAAACCGCCGCCGGCGACTATCCGGTCGAAACCATTCAGGCGATGGCGCGAGTGTGTCTGGGCGCCGAGCGCGAGCGTACCGTTCAGGAGTCCGGTCACCGCATCCACGAAGGCTTCACCCAGGCCGACGAGACCATCGCGCTCTCCGCGATGTACGCCGCCAACCACATGAAAGGCGTGGTCGCGATCGCCTGCATGACCGCCTCGGGCTATACGCCGCTGATCGCCTCGCGCATCAGTTCGGGCCTGCCGATCGTGGGCCTGGCCCATAACCCCATCGCCCAGCGGCGCATGGCGCTTTATCGCGGCGTGGTGTCACTGCCTTTCGATACCTCTCGGATGAGCGCGACCGAGCTCAACGACCGGGCGCTCGAGATGCTCGTCAAGCAGGGCGTGGCACGCCCCGGCGATCACGTCATTTTGACGCGCGGCGATCACATGAATGCCCACGGCGGCACCAATACCATGAAGGTGATGTCGATTTCCGATCAGCATCAAAGCGCCCGCGAAAGCGCAAGCGGAGACGCCTCATGAACCTGTCGCGTCGCAAACTCATCAAAACCGCGCTGGGCGCGGCGCTCGTCGCCAGCGTAGCGACCCCCGCCTTCAATCTCTTCGCCGCCGAGCCAGAGGGGGCGAAAGCGGCGGCACCAGAGGCCGGGACGCTGCCGCTGACCATTCACACCGAGCAGGGCCCGCATCGGCTGGATGTCGAAGTGGCCGAGACGATCTCGCAGCGCCAAAAAGGGCTGATGGGACGCGAGCACCTGCCCGAAGAGCGCGGCATGCTGTTTCGCTTCGAGCGCGAGCAGCCCGCGGGCAATGCCTTCTGGATGTTCAATACGCTGATCGCGCTGGATATCGCCTTCATCGATGACCAGGGGCGGATCGTCGCGATCAACACCATGCCCCCGTGCGAGTCCGAGGCCGCCCGCGAGTGCCCGACCTACCCGGCGGGCGCGCCGTTCACCTCGGCGCTGGAGGTCAACGCCGGCTACTTCGAGGCGCGCGGTATTCAGGTGGGCGACTGCGTCTCCGTGCCGGCGCTGGCCGGCTTCTGCCGGCCCGACGCCTGAATGCTCGCCCGGTGGTGACCTAAACCGCCGGGCGGCGCTTTTTAAAACGCAGTAGAATCAGCCCCACCCCGGCGACCACCAGGCCGCCGCCGGCGAGCTTGTGTATGCCCAGGGGGTCGCCCATCAGAAGCGCCCCCAGCCCCACCGCCAGTACCGGTACCAGCAGCGTCATCGGCACCACCTTGTTGACCGGGTGGCGGCGCAGCAGCGCGTACCAGATACCGTAGGCAAGGATCGACGACATCACCGCGGTATAGAACACCGCGCCCCAGCCGGCCAGGCCCGCCGAGCGAATGGCTTGCCACTGCCCGTTCTCGAAAAGCCAGGAGCCGAGCGCGACCTGGGGCACTGCGAATAGCGCGATCCAGCCCGCCAGCGCCAGCGGCGCGATGGCTGGGCCGCGCTTGATCAAAAGTTGCGACACCGCCCAGCCCAGCGCGCTCAAAAGCAGAATGCCAAGCGGCAGCGGCGAGGGCAGCGTGGGGCCACCCGCCAGCACCACCACGCCGGCAAACGATAGCAACAGTCCCGCCAGCCGCTTGGGCCCCAGCTTCTCCTTGAGAAAGACGACCGCCAGAATCGTCGCAAACGGCGTGCCCATCTGTACCAAAAGCGCGCCGGTGCCCGCCTCGGACTGACCAAGGCCGATGAACAGCATGGCGAAGTGCAGCGTACCGAAGGTGACGGATAACAGCAGCAGAAACGGCAGCTGGGCGCGCGGCACCGGATAGAAGGGCACCAGCAGAAGGGCGACCAGCGCAAAGCGCAGCGTGGTCATCAACAGCGGCGGAAGTTCCGCCACGCCCACCTTGATGACGACGATATTGAGCGCCCAGATGGCCACGACCAGAAGGCCCAGAAGTAAATCGCGTAGCGGCACGGCAGTGTCCTGTCGTTGAAAAGAGGATGATTCAAAGTGGCGCGACCATCATAACAGCCCGGCTCTCTTCCCTTCGCCCTTCAAGTGCCTACAATAGGCGAGGCGCGCGCGGGCCAACGACCGCCGCGCCCTTGCACATCCCCTATAAAAACCAGATAAAAAGGAATCCTCATGACGCTGACACGCCACCTCTCCCGCGCAGGCCTGGGCCTGACCGGTGCCGCGCTCTTGACGCTGGCCGTTTCCGCCCAGGCGCGCGAGCTTTCCGTTTCCACGGTGCTGTCCGACGCCTTCCCCTGGGGGCAGGCGGCAGAAAAGTGGGCCGAGCTTTTGGAAGAGCGCAGCGACGGCGAGCTGACGCTGCGGGTCTACCCCAACTCGCAGCTGGTTTCCGGTGATCAGACCCGCGAGTTCTCCGCCATGCGCTCCGGGCTGATCGATGCCGCGGTGGGCTCGACCATCAACTGGTCGCCCCAAGTGCCGGAGCTCAATTTGTTCTCGCTGCCGTTTTTCATCCCCGATGTCGCCGCCGTCGACGCCGTGACCCAAGGCGAGGCGGGCGACATGGTGTTCGAGGCGATCGAGTCGCGCGGTATCGTGCCGCTGGCCTGGGGCGAGAACGGCTTTCGCCAGGTCTCCAACTCGAGCGGCCCGATCAGCGCCCCGGACGACCTCGACGGGCTCAAGATTCGCGTCGTCGGCTCGCCGCTGTTCCAGGACACCTTTGCAGCGCTGGGCGCCGACCCGACCCAGATGAGCTGGACCGACGCCCAGCCCGCGCTGACCACCGGCGCCGTCGACGGCCAGGAGAACCCGCTGTCGGTGTTCGACGCCGCGCGCATCGACCAGGTCGGTCAGGAGTACCTGACGCTCTGGAACTACATGAATGATCCGCTGATCTTCGCGGTCAACCAGCAGGTGTGGGGCTCACTGAGTGAAGAGGAGCAGACTTGGCTTCGCGAAACCGCCGAAGAGGCCGGCGCCTGGGAAATCAGCATGACCCGCGAGCAGGAGAGCGAGCGCCTGGCGGCGATCGAAGAGCGCGGCGTCACCGTCACCGAGCTAAGTGATGACGAGTACCAGGCCTTTCGTGAGGCGACCCAAAACGTCCTGGAAAAGTGGGCGCCGCGCATCGGCGAGGAGCTCATGGAGTCGGCGCAGTCGGCCATCGATGCGCGCTAAGCGCCAGATCCGCTACCGGCGTTGGCCGGTAGCGCTACCCTTTAGAGGCTATCATGCAACCATTTTCCGATGCGCGCCTCGAGCGTTGGCTGGGCGCGCTATCGTTGATCGTCATTTCGTTGATCAGTCTGGGTAACGTGGTGACGCGCTACCTGACCGGCGGTTCGTTCTCGTTTACCGAAGAGTTTTCCGTGTTTTTGCTGGTGGTGCTGACCTTTGCCGGCGCCAGCGTGGCGCTCCGGCGCAACCGCCATATCCGTATCAGCTTTCTCGAGCGCATGCTGCCGGAAAAATGGCGCGGCGCGCTGATTCTTTTCCAGGGCGCCTGTGGGTTTCTGGTGCTGGCGCTGATTACCTGGTACGGCGGCAAACTCGCCTTTCAGGAGTATCAGTGGGAGTCGTTGTCGCCCGGGCTTGGACTGCCCCAGTGGTGGTATCTGGTGTGGCTGCCGGTGCTCTCGGCGCTGATGCTTTGGCGCCTCGTTCAGCAGACCCGCGAACGATTGAGTGGAGACCTGCGCGATGACCCCTGATCTCTGGATGCTGCTCGCCTTCGCCGGGCTCTTGATCGCCGGGGTGCCGGTGGCGTTTTCGCTGGCGCTGGCGGGCTCGGTCGGTATCGTTACCGGGCTTTCGCCGGATATGCTGGCAACGCTTGGCACCAACACTTACAACAGCATCGCCAAATACCCGTTGATCGCCATTCCGCTGTTCATTTTGACCGGGCTGATCTTCGAGCGCTCCGGCGTGGCGCTGCGTCTGGTGCGCTTCGCCCAGGCGCTGATCGGCCCGCGCCACGGCGGCCTTGCGCTGGTCGCGGTGCTGGTGTGCATGATCATGGGCGGCATGTCAGGCTCCGGCCCGGCGGATGCGGCGGCCGTGGCGATGGTGATGCTGCCGAGCATGACGAAGGCGGGCTACCCCAAGCCGTTTTCCGCCACGCTGATTGCGGCCTCCGCCTCCACCGCGATTCTGATTCCGCCCTCGGTGGCGCTGATTCTCTACTCCATCGTGGTGCCCGGGGTGGATCTTCGCGCGCTGTTCGCCGCCGGGCTCTTCCCGGGCATTCTGGCGGGGCTTTCGCTGCTGATACCGGCGATGCTGCTGGCCAAGCGCTACGGCTGGGAGGGCAGCACGCCGCAGAGCGATGCCGAGCGCCTGAGCGTGGGCGCGGCGTTCAAGCAGGCGCTGCCGGCGCTGTTTGCCCCCGTGCTGATTCTCGGCGGGCTGCGCTCGGGGCTATTCACACCGACCGAGGCGGCGGTCGTCGCGGTCGCCTACGGCACGCTGGTGGGGCTTTTTCTCACGCGCGAGCTCTCGCTCAAGGATCTCTGGGCGCTGCTGGGCGAGGCGGCGATCATCTCCGGCGTCGTGATGCTGATCATCGCACTGGCCGGGGTGTTCGCCTGGGCGGGCACCATGCTCGGCACCTTCCGTCATTTGGCGGAGTGGATGATTGGGCTGACCGACAACGGCGCGCTGCTGCTGGTACTGGTGATGCTGGCGGTGCTGATCGCCGGGATGCTGCTCGATGCCATTTCGATCTATTTGATCCTGATGCCGATTCTGATTCCGGTCATGCAGCACTTCGAGTGGAACCCGGTGTGGTTCGGTATTTTGCTGGCCATGAACATCGCCATCGGCCAGTTTACACCGCCGGTAGCGGTGAATTTGATGGTCACCACGGAAGTGGCAAAGATCCGTCTCGAGCATACGCTGGGCTGGGCGCTGGTGTTCGTTGCCGCCATGGCCTGCGCGATGGCCATCGTGGCGCTGTTTCCCGGTATCGCGCTCTGGCTGCCAACGGTGCTGGGCTACAACGTGTAGAGCCCGGGAAAGCGGCTGGCGCCAGCGTTTAAAATGCGCGTGAGGCTAAACGTGCGTTTGACCGGGGATTTCATATACTCGGTCGAAAGAGGGGACGCGTTTTCGCCAAGGGTTGAATTTTTCGCTAAAGTGAATGAACCTTTGCCGCCGATTGGCAGAGTCGCTCCATAGAGTTAACAGACTGTCTCACAAGCGTTTTGAACGGTATCGCCCAAGGGATCCGATAAACGGGTGGTTTAAAACGAATAATGCTCACAAAAGAGAAAGAGGTGTGCCCATGAAGCGCCATGTATTTTCGACCGCAGCCTTTTCAGGCGCGCTGATTGCCGCGGCAAGCTTTGCAAGCCCGGCGGTTGCCCAGGAACGCTACATCACCATCGGTACCGGCGGTCAGACCGGCGTGTACTACGTCGTCGGCCAGTCGGTGTGCCGCATGGTCAACCGCGGCAGCGAAGAGCACAACATTCGCTGTAACGCGCCGTCCACCGGCGGCTCGGTCGCCAACGTCAACGGCATGAAAAACGGCGACCTGGACATGGGTGTGGTGCAGTCTGACGTGCAGTACCGCGCTTACAACGGCGAAGCCAACTTCGAAGAAGAGGGCCCGTGGGAAGAGATGCGCGCCGTTTTCACCATGCACGGCGAGCCGCTCACCGTAGTCGCCCGTGCCGACGCCGGTATCGAGAACATCAGCGATTTCCCGGGCAAGCGTGTGAACATCGGTAACCCCGGTTCTGGTCAGCGCAACACCATGGACGTGGTGATGGACGCCTTTGGTTGGGACGAAGATACCTTCGCGCTCGCCTCCCAGCTCGACGCCGCCGAACAGGCCGCTGCGCTGTCTGACAACAACATCGACGCCATGGTCTACGTGGTCGGCCATCCCAACGGCTCCATCCAGGAAGCGACCACCACCATCGATGCCAAGCTGGTCTCGGTGACCGGTGACGAAATCGACAGCCTGATCGAAGAGTATCCCTACTACACCCGCTCCGTGATTCCGGGCGGTCTGTACCGCGGCAACGACGAAGACGTCGAAACTTTCGGCGTGGCGGCGACGTTCGTCTCCTCCACCAATGTCGACGAAGACGTGATCTACGAAACCGTGAAAGCCGTGTTCGAGAACTTCGACCGCTTCAAGCGCCTGCACCCGGCGTTCGAGAACCTGAACGAAGAAGACATGATCTCCGACGGCCTGACCGCGCCGCTGCACGCCGGCGCCGAGCGCTACTATCGTGAGCGTGGCTGGATCGAGTGAGCCGACAAGCGCTAGGCGGCAGGTACCGATAGCGCCTTGAGAGAACGACAAGCGCGGGCGCCCAGGGTGTCCGCGCTTTCGTTGGAAGCGACGTTATACATCACGTCGAAAGCGTCGCCTACGGCGCGATCGACCGGCGCGGATCTTGAAAAGGACAAGCGTATGCAAGACGAAAAAACATCCTCGGGCGCCGCGCGAAACGACCTGGACGATATGGTTGCCTCAAGCGATACCGGCGCGCGCAAACCGTTGGGGGCGCCGGGCAAGCTGTTGGTGGGTATTGCCGCCGTCTGGTCGCTGTTCCAGCTCTGGATCGCCTCGCCGCTGCCTTACATGCTGGGGTTTGGCGTGTTCAGCGCGACCCAATCGCGTTCGATCCACCTGGCCTTTGCGCTCTTTCTTGCCTTTATGGCCTACCCCGCGCTCAAGCGCTCGCCGCGCGACCGCGTGCCGCTGCAGGACTGGGCGTTCGCCGCCGTGGCCGCGTTCTGCGGTGCTTATCTATTTATCTTTTATGACGATCTCGCCACCCGAGCCGGGCGTCCGATCACCCAGGACATCGTGGTCGGCGTGGTGGGTATCGTCATGCTGTTGGAGGCGACCCGGCGCGCGCTCGGGCCACCCTTGATGGTGGTCGCCGCGGTGTTTATCGCCTATTCGCTCTTTGGCCCTTACATGCCCGGCATTCTCGCGCACCGCGGCGTGAGCCTGGGCGGGCTGATCAACCACCAGTGGCTCGGCACCCAGGGCGTGTTCGGCATTGCGCTGGGGGTGTCGACCAGCTTCGTATTCCTGTTCGTCCTGTTTGGCGCGCTGCTCGACAAGGCCGGCGCCGGCAACTATTTCATCAAGGTGGCCTTCTCGATGCTGGGCCACTTCAAGGGTGGCCCGGCGAAGGCCGCCGTGGTGGCCTCGGGCATGACCGGTTTGATCTCCGGCTCCTCGATCGCCAATACCGTCACCACCGGCACGTTCACCATTCCGATGATGAAGCGGGTCGGCTTTAGCGCCGAAAAAGCCGGGGCGGTGGAAGTGTCGTCGTCGGTCAACGGTCAGATCATGCCGCCGGTCATGGGCGCGGCGGCGTTCTTGATGGTCGAGTACGTGGGCATCTCCTACGTCGAAGTCATCAAGCACGCGTTTCTGCCGGCGCTGATCTCCTATATCGCGCTGATTTACATCGTTCACCTGGAAGCGCTGAAGGCGGACATGCGCGGTTTGCCCTCGGGCAACCCGCCGCGCCCGCTGTTGAACAAGGTGATCGGCTTTTTGACCGGGCTTTTACTGCTGATGGCGCTCTCCATCGGCGTCTATTACGGGCTGGGTTGGCTCAAGCCGGTGCTGGGCGAGGCGACCCCCTGGGTCGTATCGGTAGGGCTGGCGGTGATCTATATCGGCCTTTTGAAGATCGGCGCTCGCTACCCGGAACTCGAGGTCGACGACCCCAACCAGGCGGTGGTGAAGCTTCCACAAACCCGGCCGACGGTGATGGTGGGGCTTCATTACATTCTGCCGGTCGTCGTGCTGGTGTGGTGTCTGATGGTCGAGCGTCTTTCACCGGGTCTATCGGCCTTCTGGGCGACCGTGTTCATGATTTTCATCATGGTCACCCAGCGCCCGATCATCGCGCTCTTTAGAGGCCGTAGTCAGATGGCCGCCGACATCAAGGAAGGCCTTTGGGATCTCTGGGACGGCCTGGTCACCGGCGCGCGCAACATGATCGGCATCGGTATCGCCACCGCCACGGCGGGCATCGTGGTCGGTGCGGTGTCGCAAACCGGCGTGGGCCTGGTGTTGGCGGACGTGGTCGAGATTCTCTCCGGCGGCAACCTGATGGTGATTTTGCTGCTGACCGCGGTGCTGAGTTTGATTCTCGGTATGGGGCTTCCGACCACCGCCAACTACATCGTGGTTTCGGCCCTGATGGCGCCGGTGATCGTCATGCTTGGCCAGCAGAACGGGCTGATCGTACCGCTGATCGCAGTGCATCTGTTCGTGTTCTATTTCGGCATCATGGCGGACGTCACCCCGCCGGTGGGGCTGGCCTCCTTCGCCGCCGCGGCGGTCTCCGGGGGCGATCCGATCCGCACCGGCTTCCAGGCGTTCTACTACAGCCTGCGTACCGCAGCACTCCCGTTTCTGTTCATCTTCAACACCGACCTGCTGTTGATCGATGTCACCGTGGCCCAGGGGATCGTGGTCTTCATCGTCGCGACCATCGCCATGCTGATCTTCGCGGCCGGCACCCAAGGGTACTTCATTACCCGCAACCGCTGGTACGAGTCGATTCTGCTGCTGCTGGTCGCGTTCACCCTGTTCCGCCCGGGCTTCTTCATGGATCGTATTCACGACCCGTATGATTCGGTCCCGCCGGCGCAGTTCGTCGAGGCGCTGGGGCGGGTAGATGAAGGCAGCAACCTGCGTATTCAGATCGCCGGCGAAGACGCCTTCGGCGCGCCGCTGACCACCTACATGCTGATACCGGTACCGGAGGGTGAAACCGGCGAGGAGCGTATGGAGAACCTGGGGCTGGAACTCTACACCGACGGCGACCAGACGCTGGTAGACATGGTCGAGTTCGGCAGCCCCGCAGCGGATCTGGGCCTGGATTTCGATCAGGAGATCATCGAGGTACTGGCCCCGGTGAATCGCTGGACGAAAGAGTGGATGTGGCTGCCGGCGCTGGGGCTGTTCGCGCTGGTCGTCCTATTGCAGCGCGGCCGTCGGCGCAAGGACGAGCCGGCACCCGCGGCGACGTGAAACGTCAGGAGAGTGCCATGTACCAGAAAATTCTGCTGCCCGTGGATCTCAACGAAGAGAGCTCGTGGAAAAAGGCGCTGCCGGTGGCCGCCACGCTGTGTCAGACCTTTGGCGCGTCACTGCACCTGGTGAGCGTGCTGCCGGAGTTCAAGATGCCGATGGTGGGGGCCTATTTTCCGAAAGACTTTTCGCAAAAGGCCCACGAGGGGATGAAGGAGGCTCAGGCCGCCTTCATCGATGAGCACGTCCCAAACGATATCCCGACCCAAAGCGTGATCATCGACGGCTCACCCTGGGAGGCGATCATCAAGGTCGGCAAGAAAATCGACGCCGATTTGATCGTCATGGCCTCCCACACCAGGCGCAAGTTCGCCGACTACGTGCTTGGCCCCAACGCCGAGCACGTGGTGCACCATGCGAAAATCTCGGTGATGATCGTGCGCTGACAGTACGCGTTTCACACCAAAAGGCGGCTTCGGCCGCCTTTTTTTGTGCCAGCGACGGCGACTGCGACGTTTGGCTAATGTCGTTCCCGCGCCGGGTGACCAACACTGAGCGAGCGGTTTCAAACACCATAATGCTTGGGAGCCTTACCATGATCTACGCCAATCCGGGCGACAGCGGCGCCGTCGTCACTTTCGAAAAGCGTTACGGCAACTACATCGGCGGCGAATTCGTGGCGCCGGTGAAAGGTGAGTACTTCGACAATCTCAGCCCGGTCAACGGCCAGGTGTTCTGCGAGATTCCCCGATCCAGCGCCGAGGATCTGGAAAAGGCGCTCGACGCCGCCCACAAGGCCGCCCCCGCCTGGGGCAGGACCTCCGCCGCCGAGCGCAGCAATATCCTGCTCAAGATGGCCGATCGCATCGAGCAGAATCTCGAGCTTCTGGCGGTGGCGGAGACCTGGGACAACGGCAAGGCGGTACGCGAGACCCTGAACGCCGACTTGCCGCTTGCCATCGATCACTTTCGCTATTTCGCCGGCTGCATCCGCGCCCAGGAAGGGAGTGCAGCGGATATCGACGCCAACACCGTGTCCTACCATTTCCACGAGCCGCTGGGCGTGGTGGGGCAGATCATTCCCTGGAACTTCCCCATCCTCATGGCGGTGTGGAAGCTGGCGCCTGCGCTTGCCGCCGGTAACTGCGTGGTGCTGAAGCCCGCCGAGCAGACGCCGGCCTCCATTCTCGAGGTGATGAAGATCGTGGGCGACCTGCTGCCGCCGGGCGTGGTCAACATCGTCAACGGCTTCGGCGAGGAGATCGGTCAGAGCCTTGCGACGAGCAAACGCATCGCCAAGATCGCCTTCACCGGCTCCACCCCGGTGGGCTCGCACATTTTGAAGTGCGCCGCCGAGAACATCATTCCCTCCACGGTGGAGCTTGGCGGCAAGTCGCCGAACATCTACTTCGCCGACATCATGAACGCCGAGCCAAGCTTCGTCGACAAGGCCGTCGAAGGTCTGGTACTGGCGTTTTTGAACCAGGGCGAGGTCTGCACCTGCCCCTCGCGCGCGCTGGTGCAGGAGAGCATGTATGACGAGTTCATGGCGAAGGTGCTCGAGCGCACCAAGGCGATCAAGCGCGGAAACCCGCTGGATACCGACGTGCAGGTCGGCGCTCAGGCATCGCAAGAGCAGTTCGACAAGATCATGTCCTACATGGATGTCGCCCGCGAAGAGGGCGCGGAGTTTCTCACCGGCGGCAACAAGGCGAGCATCGACGGTGACTATGACAGCGGCTACTACATCGAGCCGACGATTCTGAAAGGCAACAACAAGATGCGCATCTTCCAGGAGGAGATCTTCGGCCCGGTGGTGTCGGTCACCATCTTCAAGGATGAAGAAGAGGCGCTGGCGATCGCCAACGACACCGAGTTCGGCTTGGGGGCCGGGGTGTGGAGCCGCGACATCAACGTGGCGTTTCGTATGGGCCGTGGCATTCAGGCCGGGCGCGTGTGGACCAACTGCTACCACCAGTACCCGGCCCACGCCGCGTTTGGTGGCTACAAGAAGTCTGGCGTCGGCCGCGAAACCCACAAGATGGCGCTCGAACACTACCAGCAGACCAAGAACCTGCTGGTCAGCTACGACGTGAACCCGATGGGCTTTTTCTAACTCGCCCCACGGGCTTTCGAAACACAGCGACCCGGCCACTGGCCGGGTTTTTCATGCCGGTTTTTCAGACCGGAACTCCAGCCAGCGCCGCGCCAGCCGCCTGGCCTGTTCGAGCTGGCGGACCACGGCGAACCGGCCCGCTTGGCGGCGGATGCCGGTGCGCTTGAGCTTTAACACCATGCGCGGCGCCAGACCGACCACGATAATGCCGACGCCACGCTCGGCAAGCTCCCGGCGCAGCGTGTCGATGGCGACCAGCGCGGAAGCGTCCAAACTCGGCACCTCCTGCATCTCCAGCACCACGATGCGCACGTCGCGGTCGATCACGCGAAGCGTCGCCATTGCCTTTTCGGCGGCGCCGAAAAAGAGCGGCCCGCTGACCCGGTAGTGGGCGACGCCGTCCGGGAAGGCGGCTGCGGGCTCCGGCGCCTCCAGACGGCGAGTGTGGGTGAGCTTTGCCATTCGCCGGATGAACAGCGCGGCGGCCAGGCCCATGCCCACGGCCACCGCGATCACCATGTCGAACACCACGGTGAGCAAAAAGCAGATGACCAGCACCGCCACGTCGCTGCCCGGCGCACTTTTCAACGTGTGCACGAAGTGGCGCGCCTCGCTCATGTTCCAGGCGATGATGAACAAAAGTGCGGCCAGCGCCGCCATCGGCACGTAGCCCATGGCGCCGGCCAGCGCGACCACTGCCAGCAGCACGACCAGCGAATGAACGAGCGCGGCCACCGGCGAACAGGCGCCGCTTTTGATATTGGTCGCGGTACGGGCAAGTGCGGCGGTGGCGGTCATGCCGCCAAAGAACGGCGCGATCACGTTACCCAGCCCCTGTCCGATCAGCTCGGCGTTGGAGTCGTGCCGGGTGCGGGTCAGGCCGTCGGCCACCACGGCGCACAAAAGCGACTCGATGGCTGCCAGCAGCGCGATTGCCAGGGCCGGGCCGAGCAGCGCCTGGATCAGCGCGAAGTCGACGGTCAGCGGATCATCGTTGGCGCCGGGAAGCTGCCAGGGCAAGGCAAAGCTGGGCGCGAAAGGAGGAATGCCGCTACCCGCCACGCCATCGGCCTCCCAGCTAAAGCGCGAGGCAATGGTCGCCACCTCAATGCCGCCCCAGGCAAGCATAAGCGCCACCAGCGTGCCAACGCTCAGGCCCACCAGGGGTGCGGGGATTGGCGTTTTCAGGCGCGGCCAGGCAATCAAGGTGGCAAGCGTGGCCGCCCCTATGCATAGATCCGGCGGCGAAAGCTCGGGAAGCGCGCGGCCGATCACCACCAGGTTATTAAGCGTACTGCTGCCAAGCGCGATATCGCTCAAGCCAAGAAAGCCGGGCACCTGTAGTAGCGCGATGACCACACCGATGCCCGCGGTAAAGCCGAGAATGACCGGGTAGGGCACGTACTGGATCAAGCTTCCCAATCGGGCGAGCCCCAGCGCCACCAGAATCAAACCGGCCATGAGCGTGGCGACGAGCAGCCCGCCCAACCCGTACTCGGCCACGATAGGAAAGAGAATGACCACGAACGCCGCGGTAGGGCCTGAAATATTGAAGCGTGAGCCGCCCGTCAGCGCGATGATGGCCCCGGCTACGATCGCCGTGTAGAGCCCATGCTGCGGCGCCACCCCGATGGCGATCGCCAGCGCCATCGACAGCGGCACCGCGACCACGCCTACGGTGAGCCCCGCCAGCACGTCCCGCTTGAGCTTGCCAGGCGTGTAGCCTTCGCGCCAGGTGTTCAGCAGGGCGCGGCCGGGAAGCGGAAGTTGGGCCTGGAAGCGACGGGGAGCGTGGGACATGGCAAAGCCTCGGGATCAATGGCGAACCCGGATAAATTACGCCGCCCTAATGTCTTACACAACGGCCTCGCCCAATGGCCTTGATGACAGCGGGCTACCTCCATGCACTAAAGGCATAAAAAGACACCGCCCGGTATGAGCCGGGCGGTGTCTTTGGAACCCAACCTATCGATGAGGCGTTTACTGCTCGGTCTGGGTCTCGTCCGTCGCCGTGGCCGCTTCGTCGCCCTGTTCGCCATGGTGACGGTCACGCTCGCCGCCGCGCTCGCCGCGATGCTCCTGGCGTACCTCGCGCATGGCTTCACGCAGTGCCTGATGCTCCTCTTCGGTCAGGATCTCGTCGATGCGCGCCTGGTGCTCGTCGTGCAGCGTCTTCATCGCTTCGAAAAATTCGCTGTTGACTTCGTTGAGCGCCTGCTGTTTCTCTTCATCGATCTCGGCGCGCTGGTAGACTTCCTGGCGCTGCTCCTGCATCTGCTCGCGCATCTGCTCGCGGCCCTGGCCGTGGCCGTCGTGCGGGTGCGCTTGAGCGGTCATCGCGACGGGGACCAGCGCGGCGGCCAGTAGAGCCGGGGCGAAGAGTTTGCGAAGTGATAGCGTCATGGTTTCTCTCCTTGATGCGATGCTGTCGAAGGTGACACCTGCAGTATCGAGCGGCCCGGTGTAAAGTCGTTGCACAAAGTGTGCAAACAACGTGACCTTCTCATAGGCTAAGCATCCGGATAAAAGGAGTTATCGATGCACGCGTTTCGTATAATTCGCCGCTCGCTGGGCGCAGGGAGCTTGGCGCTACTGCTCGGCGGTTGCGGCGCGACCCACCTCGCCACCAGCGGAGAGATCGCCATCGCCCAGGTGGCCATCTCCCCAACCGCGCGTTCGCCCTCGGTGCGCTCGACATCGCTCAGCCCCCAAATTTATACCCCGGCAAACTGGCCCGAGCCGCTCACCGCCCGCGTGCGCCTGCCCGACACCCCAAAAGCGGGCCTGCGCCCGGCGGCGCTGATCGTGCACGGCGGCGGCTGGCGCGGGCGAAGCCCCGCCGATATGGAGAAAATTGCCCACCAGCTGGCGGGGCAGGGCTATGTGACGGTCAACGTCGAGTATCGCTTTGCGCCGCGCTACCGTTTTCCCGCCCAGCTTCATGACCTGCAGCAGGCGATGCGCTGGATTCACGATAACGCCGAGCGCCTGGGGGTCGATACCGACCGCATCGTCGGCGTGGGCTACTCCTCCGGCGCCCACCTGGTGAGCCTTCTGGCGCTGGCAAGCCAAACGGGGCCGCTGGCCGAGCCGTATGGCGGCGAGCACACCAGACTTCGCGCCGCGGCGGTCGGGGGGCTGCCGAGCGATCTGTTGAAATTCGATGACGGGGAGCTTGTGATCGGCCTGCTCGGCGGTACCCGCGACGAGGTGTACGACGCCTACGTGCAGGCCTCGCCGATTCGCCAGCTCACGCCAAAGGCGCCGCCGTTTTTCCTTTTCCACGGCAATCGCGACCGGCTAGTGCCGGTGGATCACGCCCGGGACTTTTATGAGGCGCTGCGCGCCCAGGGCACACCCGCCGAGCTCTACCTGCAGCACGGCCGCGGGCACATTGCGGCTTTTCTACTGCGCGGCGGAGCTGTTGATGCGGCGATCGCGTTTCTCAATCGAGAAGTGAATCGCAAGGTGGATAATGGCCCCGACACTCAGCCTTCAGGCTGATACTTGTAACCGACGCCGTACACCGAGCGGATGATCTCCTGATCGGGGAGCGCTTCGGTGATCTTTTTGCGCAGCTTCTTGATGTGACTATCCACGGTGCGCTCGGACACGATGCGGTTGTCGCGGTACATGTGATCCATCAGCTGCTCGCGGCTAAAGATCCGCCCGGGGGCGTGCATCATCACGCGCAAAAGCTGAAACTCCACCGCGGTGAGGCCCAGGTCCTGGCCCTTGGCAAGTGCCACCCAGCCTTCATCGTCCAGGGTGACCGGCGCGATTGGGGCGGCGGCCTCAATGGAGGCGCTTTCGGCGGCGCGGCTTCGGCGCAGCACCGCCTTGACCCGGGCCACCACTTCCCGCGGGCTGAACGGCTTACAGATATAGTCGTCGGCGCCCATCTCGAGCCCCACCAGGCGGTCCACCTCTTCGACCTTGGCCGTCACCATGATGATGGGCAGCGCCGGCCAGCGCTGGCGGATCTCGCGGCAGAGCGTGGTGCCATCCATGCCCGGTAGCATCAAATCCAGCAGTACCAGCGCCGGCGTATTCGCGTCGAGCCAAGCAAGCACGTCGTCGCCGTGCTCGATCAGCGTCGGCGCGAAGTGGTGGCCGGTCAGGTAGTCGGCCATCAGGCGCGCGATCTTCGGCTCATCCTCGACGATCAGAAGTGAGGCGTTGGCGGGGTACGAATCGGTCGATGACATGGGCACTCGAGGCTCCAGAGTGAAAATCCAGCGTGAAGCTAATGTAACGCTAACGCTAACGCGAAGACAGAAGCGGGAAGCGCAGCGTCCAGCAAAGCCCGCCCAGGGGCGAGGTGCTGGCGGTGAGCGTCGCGCCGTGGGCGCCGGCCAGCGCGCTTGCAATCGAAAGCCCCAGGCCGCTGCCGCCGCTTGCGCGACTGCGCGAGCCCTCGACCCGGTAGAGTCGTTCGGTCAGCCGTGAAAGCTCGCTTTCCGGTACGCCCGGGGCGCTATCTTGCCATATCACCACGGCCTGGTGGGCCTCGACGGTCAAGCGAACGTCGAGCGACCCCGGGGCCACGGTGTAGGCGCAGCTGTTATCCAACAGGTTGCTCCAGAGCTGGCGCAGACGCTGCGGGTCGCCCAGCACCATGACGTTCGGGGCGATCTCGGTGGAAAGCGCAAGGCCGCTGTCCGCCAGCCAGCGGTCGGCATCCGAGAGCCGGCCCAACAGGCTGTCGCTGAGATCCATCGGCGACAGGTGAATATCGAGCGCGCCGGCGTCGCTTTGCGATAGCAGGCGAAGATCCGCCACCAGCCGCTCGAGCTGATCGACCTCCTGGGCGAGCGACCCCAGATTCTCCTGGTCGAGCGCTCGCACGCCGTCCTGCATCGCCTCGATCTCGCCGCGCAGCACGGCCAGCGGCGTGCGAAGCTCGTGGGCGGTGTCCGATACCCAGCGCGCCCGGGCGTTGCGGCTCGCCTCCAGCGTTTCGGCCAGCAGATTGAAGTCCTGGGCCAGCCGCGAGAGCTCGTCGCGTCCGCGCGCGCGCAGGCGGATGTGGTAGTCGCCTTCGGTGAGCCGGCGCGTGGCGCCGGCCAGCGCCCGGGTGCGCCCGCCGAGCCACCAGGAGAGCCCGCCGGCCAGCAGCAGCGAGGCGACCACCAACGACAGGACGATAACGATGAGGTTGCGCTGCTGGCGCTCCAGAAAACGGCTCTCCATGCGCTCCATGACCTGCTGGGGCGAGCGAAAGCCCAGCTCGCCGATACTCAAGCGCTCGCCGCCGCTGGCGCTTTCGCTGTAAAGCGTTAGCCAGTGCCAGTCGCTGGGCTCGCCCAGCGGGCGAGGGCGCACGACGAAGCGGCCCTCGGCGTCGCGCAGCGCGAAGTCTCGCGCTTCGCCCAAAGGAGAGGCGCGCTCCTCGCGCTCGCGGCCGAGCTCGAAGCGCACCACGCGAGGCCAGCGGTCCGGGGAGCGCTCGAGCCACGCCCAGTTTCGCTGGCCGTTCCAGCGGGTCACCAGGCCGTCGGCCAGTAGGGTCGCCCGGCGCTCCTGAGCCTGGGTCAGGTACTCGATGAAGCCCCGGTCGATGCTGTAGGAGACCGCCAGAAAGGTGCTGGCGGCGATCGCCACGTTGACACTCAGAATTACCGCGAACAGGCGCCACCCAAGACGCGACGGACGCCAGCGTGACAGCGTTTGAAGCCGGGTCATGATACGCCACCGCTTTGGTCGGGTTGTGGGGTTGGCTGCGGCGGGGCGCTCAGGCGCTCGCGCAGGTTTTCAAGCCCCAGGTACAGGCAGGGCACCAGAATGAGCAGAATGGCGGTGGCGAAGATCATCCCGAAGCCCAGCGAGATGGCCATGGGGATCATGAAGCGTGCCTGACGCGAGGTTTCCAGAATCATCGGCGCCAGCCCCAAAAAGGTGGTGAGCGTGGTCATCATGATCGGGCGAAGGCGCCGAGTGGCCGCGGCGACGATCGCCTCGCGCGCCGCCATACCCTCGCGGCGCTTGCGATTGGCGTAGTCGATCAGCACCAGCGCATCGTTGATGACCACCCCGGAGAGCGCCAGCATTCCCAGCAGGCTGATGATCGAGAGCCCAAAGCCCATGACCATATGGCCCGCCACCGCGCCGACCAGGCCAAAAGGAATGGCGGCCAGCACCAATAGCGGCTGCAGGTAGCTTCTAAACGGAATGGCGAGCAAGGCATAGAGCGCGGCGAGCATCAGCCACATGGCGGTTCTGAGCGTGGCGAGGTTGTCGGCGGTGTCCTGCTGGCGCCCGCCGAGGGCCACTTCGAGCCCCGGCCAGGTGTTGGTCAGCGTAGGGAACACGTCCTCCTGCAGCGTGGCGAGCATTTGGTTGATCGTCTGGTCGTTGTCGGAGTCGGCGGTCACGGTGATGATGCGTCGCCCGTCGATACGCGTCAGGCTGCTCGAGGCCTGGCTCAGGGTGATATCGGCCGCCCGCGACAGCGAAACGCTCAAGCCATCGGCGGTGCGCACCGGCAGGCGGTAGAGCTCGTTCAGACTCGCCCGGTCCTGCTCGGGCAGGCGCACCTCGACACTGACCTCCTGGCGGCCGATGAACTGCTCGACAGCGGTGGCGCCCTGCAGCGGGCCGCGTAGCGCCTGGGCCAGGTCGCTGCCGGTCAGGCCCAGCGCGCGACCCTCGGCGGACAGGCGCATTTCGAGCTGCGGCTTGCCGTCGCCCAGGCCGCTGTCGATATCGGTCAGGCCGTATTCGCCGAGCTGCTCGGCCAGGCGCGTGGCGGCGGCTTCCAGCACCTGGGTATCCGGGTGGGAAAGGCGCAGGCTGAGCGCGGCGCCGCTGCCCGGCCCGCCCACGTCCGAGGCGAAGCGCACCGACTGCGCGCCGACCAGATCGCCGCTCACGTCGCGCCAGCGCTCGGCGATGCGCGATGGCGGCCACTGATCGAGACTCTCGCTGGCGATATCCAGCGTTACTTCCAGACTTTCACCGTCCAGCCGGCTGCGGGTGCTGGCGAATGAAAGCGTCGGCTCCTCGGCGCTGAGCGTCTCGGCGGCGTCGATCAACTGCTGGCCGAGTTCGCGGCTGACGCTGATGTTACTGCCGATCGGCAGGGTCACGGTGGCGCGCACCTGGTCCGACTCGACCCGGGGCATCAGCGAAAAGCCGAGCCGTCCGCTCATCGCCCAGGCCAGCGCTACCACCAGCAGCGTAACCCCCAGGCTCACGCTCAGAAGTCGCTGATTCAGCGCGCGCTGCAAAAACGGCTCGAAGCGGCGGTAGGTAAACGCGTGCAGGCCCCCTTGCAAGGCGTGGCGAAGGCGCTCCAGCGGGCGCTGCCAAGCCGGCGTCTTGCGCGGCTTGTGGCTGTGGGCCAGGTGCGCTGGCAGGATGAACAGTGCCTCGGCCCAGGAGATCAGAAAGACCGTGACCACCACCACCGGTACGGTGGCGAAGATCATGCCCAAAAAGCCCGGCAAAAACAGCAGCGGCATGAACGCCACGATATTGGACAGAATGGCGAAGGTGAGCGGCACCGCGATCTCTTTGGCGCCCTTGACCGCCGCATCGCGCAGCGAATAGCCCTCTTCGCGGTAGCTGTAGATGTTCTCGCCCACCATGATCGCGTCATCCACGACGATGCCGAGGGCGATGATGAAGGCGAACATCGACATCATGTTCAGCGACACCCCGATCCAGGGCAGAAACAGCATCGCGCCCAAAAACGCGGTGGGAATGCCGAGCGTCACCCAGAACGCCAGGCGCGCCTCGAGAAACAGCGCCATGAGAATCATCACCAGCGCCAGGCCCATCCAGGCGTTCTTGAGCAGAAGCCCCAGGCGGTCCTCGTACACCTCGGAGCTGTCGCGGGCTACGTCCAGATGAATGTTCGGGGGAAGCCCGGCGCGCAGGCGCTCGAGCTCACCCTGCACCGCCTTCGAGACGCTGGTGGGGGTTTGATTGCCGACCTGGAAAACCTCGACGGAGAGGCCCTGCTGGCCGTTATAAAACTCCTCGCGGTCAGTTTCGGCAAAGCCTTCGCGCACCTGGGCGATCTGGCCAAGCGTTACCGGTGCGCCCTGGGCGGTGGTCAGAATCGGCAGGCGCGCGAACTCGGCGGCGCTTTGGCGCCGGCCCTGGTAGCGGATCAGCCACTCGCCTTCGGCAGTGGTGAGCTGGCCGCTGGCCAGATCCAGCGCTTCCTCGCCGATGCGCGCGGCAAGCGCCTGGTGGTCCAGCCCGTAACGCTCGATCGCCTCATCGTCCAGCAGCACCTGAATCTCACGGTCGCGGTTGCCGGAAAGCTCCGCCCGGGAGATGCCGCTATTGGCCTGAAGCTCGGCGCGCACGTTTTCGGCGGCGTCGTGCAGCGCGGAAAGGCTGGCATCGCCGTACACCTGCAAACTCACCACGCCGCGGGAGAAACCGGCCAGGCTAAAGCGCGGCGGGTCGGCGGCGTTGGGGAAGGTGGTGATCCCATTCACCGCCTGCTGAATCTCTTGGTAAACGCGCATCACCTCCACGCCGTCGATCAGCGTGGCCTGCACCACGCCGCTGCTTTCGTTGGCGGTCGCGGTCAGCTCGTCGATCCCTTCGACGTTTGAGATCGCCGCCTCGACCGGCAGTAAAAGGCTCTGCTCGATATCTTCCGGCGTGGCGCCGGGATAGCTGATGGTGACCTGCACGGTTTCGCTTTCGAAGTCGGGAAAGACCTCCTTCTTGATCGCAAGCGAGGCCATCAGGCCACCGACGATGAACAGCGCCATCAGCAGGTTCGGCGCGACGCCGTGATCCACCATCCAGGCAAGCGGGCCCTTGCTCGTCATGGGGCGTTCTCCTCATCCGGTTGGGTCGGTGCCTCAGTGGACGAGCGCGGGCGCACCTGTTGGCCGACGCGCGGCTGGGCAAGCCCGGCGGTGACCACGCGCTGACCCGGGCTGAGCCCGTCGCTCACCAGCGCCTGCTCTTCGCCGCGGTAGGCAAGCGTCACCGTCGAGCTCTGGAGCCGGTCGTCGTCATCGAGCCACCACACCACGTCGCCCGGGCGCAGCGCCGAGGAGGGCAGGGCGATCAACGCCTCGCGCGCGGTGGTGTGGTAGCGAAGGCGCACGACATCCCCCAGGCGCAGCGCCGGCCCGTTCTGGTCCAGTGCCAGCGGGTCGTCGACGGAGACGAGCAGCTGTGCCTGCAGGCCGTTCTCTTCGAGATTCGGCAGAATCGAGGTCAACTCACCTTCGCGGCTCTCCTCCGCCGGCCAGCTTTGGCTGGTGAGCGTGACGCGATCGCCGGGCTCGAGCCAGGCAAGCGTGTCGCCGGGAAGCGAGGCGCGCACCCAAAACTGTTCGACGCCGACCAGACTCAGCACCTCGGTGCCCAGGCTCAACAGGCTGCCGGCGCCGAGGGTGCGTTCGGCGACCATCGCCCGCCAGGGCGCGGTGAGCGTGGCGCGTTCCAGATTCAGGGCGGCCTGGTCGCGTAGCACCCGGGCCTGGGTCAGGGCGGCTTCGGCCTGGCGCTTTTGCGGTTCGCGCAGCACCAGCGCACGGCGCTCGGCGGTAAGCTCGCGGCCAAAGCGGGCGTAGTCGCCCTCGGCGCGCTGCTGCTCGGCGCGTTCGAGCGCAACGCCGGCTTCGGCGGTGGCGACCTGGGCCTGGGCATCCTGCAGCGCAAGTTCGAGATCCGCGCGGTCGATATAGGCAAGCGGGGCGCCTTCCTCTACGACTTCGCCGGGTACCACGCCTTCGGCAAAGCGTTCGAGCTCGCCGGCCACTCGGCTCGAGATCATGGTCGATTTCTCGGCCTCTACCCGACCAAAGCCTGAAAGTGATGGGGCCTGAACGCGGCGCTCGACGCTGATGACATCGACCAGCGGGGGCGATGCCGGCGGCGGCGGGCGGCGCTCGATACGCGGGGGCTGAGTGAGAATCCACCAGGCCAGGGCCAGGCCGCCGGCCAGAATCAAAAGCGCCGCGATGGCGCCCAAACGCACCCGGCCGCGCTGGCGGGCGGGCGTTTTATCAAGAAGGGTCATTACCGCACGTCATCCGTTGGCTGGAAGCTAAAAATGCTGGAAGATAAGCGTAGTATGCTAGCATCTACTCCAGTTAAGCAGTGATTAGGCAAGCAATGTGTAAAGAGCGTGCAACGTGACGCGCTGATAAAAACATCCGCATCTAACCACTCGATCCTAACAACTAGACCGGCTTCACGTTGATTGATTGCCTTGACCGACAGGCCTGGACGATATGAAAAACACCTCGACCCGCGACAAATTGATCGATACCGGTGCCGAGCTGATCGCTCAGCACGGCTACAACGCCACCGGCATCAACGCCGTGCTCAATTCCTGCGGAGTACCCAAGGGCTCGTTCTATCACTACTTCTCCAGTAAGGAGGATTTCGGGTTGGCGGTGATCGAGCGCTTCGCCGACGACTACGCCGTGGGTCTCAAGGCGCTATTGGAAGATGAAAGCGTGGCGCCGCTCGAGCGGCTTCAACGCTACTTCGCCCGCGGCCGGGACTACATGCAGACCTGCAACCACGAAACCGGTTGTTTGATCGGCAACCTGGGCCAGGAGCTTTCCGGCCAAAGCGATGTCTTTCGCGACGCGCTGAACACGGTCTTCCAGCGCTGGGAACAGCACTTCGTGGCTTGCCTTCAGGCCGCCCAGGCCCAGGGCGCGGTGAGCCCTCGGGCTGACGTCCTGGCGCTGGCCAGCTTCATTCTGAGCGGCTGGGAAGGGGCAATTTTGCGCGCCAAGACGCTCAAGTCGGTCACGCCCATGGAGCAGTTCGAGTCGATTCTGTTCGAATACGTGCTGATCGAACCCGTGGCGCGCCAGAGCGCCTGAAAGGCGGCTGGCGTCGCGCACGCGATCATCGCTTTACCCTATGCTCTAACTACGCTCTACCTACGCTCTACCTACGCACAAGGCGGCCCGCAGGCCGCCTTGTGCGTTCAACGTGGCGTATCAGGTGTTCAGAATCACGCCGCCGTTCAGGTGGAGGGTTTGGCCACTCATGTAGGACGAGTCTTCGCTTGCCAGATACACGTAGGCGGGGCCCATTTCGCTGGGCTGGCCGGCGCGCTTCATCGGCACCTGGCCGCCAAAGCTTTCGACCTTCTCCTCACTCATGCTGGCGGGAATCAGCGGCGTCCAGACCGGGCCCGGGGCTACGGCGTTGACCCGAATGCCGCGCTCCATCAGCGACATGGCCATCGAGCGCATCAGCCCCTGAATGGCGCCCTTGGTCGCGGTGTAATCGATCAGGGTGTCGTTGCCCTTGAAGGCGTTGATCGACGAGGTTTCGATGATGGTATCGCCTTCGCCGAGGTGCGGCAGGGCCGCCTTGATCATGTAGAAGTGGCTGAAGATGTTGGTCTGGAAAGTGCGCAAAAGCTGATCGTCGGGAATATCGGTGATATCGTCCCAGTCGTACTGCTCGGCGGCGTTATTGATCAGCACGTTGAGCTTGCCGTACTCATCGAGGGTCTTTTGAATGACCTCGCGGCAAAAGACCGGCTGGGCCACGTCGCCCTTGAGCACCAGGCAGCGCCGGCCCTCGGCTTCCACCAGGCGCTTTGTCTCTTCGGCGTCCTCATCCTCTTCCAGATGTACGATCACGCTGTCGGCGCCTTCGCGGGCAAAGTGTACGGCCACGGCGCGGCCGATGCCGCTGTCGCCGCCGGTGATGAGTGCTACCTTGTCCTTGAGCTTATCGGAGCCGCGATAGCTTGCGCGGATGTACTCCGGCGCCGGGTGCATGGCGTATTCGTCGCCGGGCTGTTTGTCCTGATGCTGCGGGGGCTGTTTCTGCTCGCTCATATTGATTCCTTCCTTTGTAACCGTTTCGACGCGGTGTATAGCGATGGCCGACCCGCTCCTGGGTCGCACCATCGTTTACCTTAGTCCAACGTTACGAAAGGGCCAAACCTGGCCACTTTTACGGTTTGCTTTAAGTGATTTTTACTTAACACTTTTTTAAAAAAAAGGATGGTCTACTTATATTTCAGGAAAACGCGTTTGTTTTTAAAAGAATTAGTTAAAGGGGTTTTTTAATAATCCTTGCGGCCGAGATTTCAAGTTTTTAAATTATTTTTAAATCATTGAAATATAAATATTTTGTTGGTTTTGGGAATAAGTGTCTGGAGTTTTTTGTAAAAGCGTTGTTTTAAAATTGACAGTTATTAACCCCCCGCTATAGTTCATAAGTGGTCTGTAAGAAGTTTTAAAAATAAGTAGTTAACTCATGTTATAAAAAGGATGGCGTTTATCAGCGCTAAAAGTTCATTTTGTTCACTACCCCGGCTGCAAACAATGCAACGCATGGAGGATGCAATTAATGAGCGATCAAGGAAAGTACTCCCACCCCGATGCCAGCGGCGCAAAAAGCGCTGACACCTCTCAGGAACACGATACTCTCGATACCGAACGGCTCAAAAGCCAGGGTAAAGAGGCCGCTCACGACCTTGGCGACGCCGCCCAGCACCAGGCCGAGCACTTCTATGAGCAGCAGCGCGAGCTGGTCGCCAAGCAAGCCGGCAAGTTCACGAAGGTTCTGAACCAGGCCGCAGACGAGTTCGAAAGCCAGCACCAGCCCTTTTTCTCGCAGCAGGCACGCAAGGCGGCAGCGCTTGCCGACGACTTCTCGAACCAGTTTCGCGACAAGGATCTCAAGCGCGTTTTCCACGACGTTCAGGGCTACAGCCGCCGCGAACCGGCAGTTTTCATTGGCGGCGCCATCGCCGCGGGCTTTCTCGTTGCCCGCTTTCTGCGAAGCTCGCAGCACCATGATTCCCAAGAGCGCGGTTCTCGTGGCAATGGTTCTCATGGCTATGGTTCACAAGGCTATGGTTCACAAGGCTATGGTTCACAAGGCTACGGTTCACAAGGCTACGGTTCGCAAGCATACGACGCCAGACGCCAGAACCCTCAAGACGACCCCCGCCATTATGGCGCTGAAGGCTTTGGGGCTGTGAATCGCGGCTCGGCTTCCGGTGGTCAGGGCGACTACCGCGAGCGCCATACGGACATGAACGCCGCCGGGTCGCGCTTTACCTCTCAGCACCCTTCGTCTCGTCCCCTGTCATCCTTCGATAACGACGGCCCTGTGCCTGGCGGCAGCAGCGCCGAGCGCGACCCGAGCGAGCCTTTTGATGCCAATGACGCGCGGCCGAGAATTACCCCCCGGCCCGGCGACGACCCGCTGCCCGGCGATCGCGACCCTTACCGCACACCGCGATAACCCTCCACGCGTTTAACGCTCAACGATTGGCCAGTACGAACGAGGCTTATATGGAAACGCAGCGCAATAGCACGACGCAGGGAGCGTCCGTTGGCTCGCTTTTAACGACGTTGACCCGCGAGGTAACCGACCTGGTTCGAGGCGAAGCCGAACTCGCCAAGGCCGAGGTATCGGAAAAGACCCATCAGGCCCTGACCGGCATCGCCGCAATCGCCGTGGCGGGCGCGGTGATCTTCGCCGGCTTTCTGGTGCTGCTGGCATCGGCGGTCGCCCTGCTCAACGAAATCCTGCCGCCGGACATGACCCCCTGGCTCTCCGCCGCCATCGTCGGCGTCGTGACCGCCGTTATCGGGTTGATCATGCTCAACGTGGGGCTCAACAAGATCAAGGCGCAGCGTTTGGCACCGCAGCGCACGCTAAAAAGTTTACAGCGGGACAAGGAGCTGGCCCAGGAGCACGAGCATAACGTCAAGGAGGCGTTGAAATGAGCGATCACAAGGATCACCGCACCCCCGAAGAGATCGAAAAGGACATTCAGCACTCCCGCGAGCGGCTCGACTCCACGCTTGGCGAGCTGGAGGAGCGCTTTTCACCCCAGCGGCTGTTCAACGCTTCCTACGACTACCTTCGTCACGGCGGCGCCAACGAGTTCTTCACTAATCTGGGTACGACCATCAAGGAGAACCCGGTTCCGTTTCTGGTCACCGGGGCAGGGCTTGGCTGGCTGTTGACCGCCCAGCGCAGCGGCGCTCAGCGCGATGACCGCCACTACGCCAATTCCGAAGCCTACCCGCACAGCGGCCCGCAAGGGCGCTTCGATTCGCGCATGAACCCTCCGCCGATGTCGCAGCCGTTCTCCAATCGGGTGGACCGCCCTGCCGGTGAGTACGCCGATGCCTTGACGGGCGGCGCGCGCCCGGCGGGTCTTGAAGGCGGCGCCCCGTTTGACCACCCCGAGCGCAGCGCCTTTTCGCATCCGCCGGCGTTCGATGACAGCGACCCGAATACCGGTTTCGACCAGGGCGCGGGCATGAACTCGGGCATGAAGGAGCGCGTCGTCGGCGGCGCCCGCCACATGGGCCACAGTGCCAGTGACGCCGTCCACCATATCAGCGAACGGGCTCACCACATGGGAGGCAACATGCGCGACACGACCTCAGGCTTGTACCGCTCCACCCAGCACGGGATGCACGACGCCGGGCAGTGGGCCAGAGACGCCGGCCGCCACTCGTCGGACTTCATTCAGGAGCACCCGCTGGTTGCCGGGGCACTGGGGTTTGCCATTGGCGCCGCGCTTGGCGGGCTTCTACCCTCAACACGGCGGGAAGACGCTTATATGGGCGAATATCGCGACCGCCTGATGGGCGAGGCCGCCGAGATGGGCCATCAGCAGGCCGATAAGATGCAGCACTCTCTTCACGAAAGGACCGAGAAGATGAAAAACGAAACCGACAAGGACCAGCAACAGAAAGACCAGCACGAGAAAGACTCGCATCAAAACGAGCATCAGGAGCACGACACGCGCCATACGCCGAGCGACACCGACAGCGAGCACATGCGCTACTCCGACGAGGCGATGCCGGGGCACAACGCCGCCTCGGGCCAGAGCGGCAACCCGGGCAAGCAGCCGACGCCCCACGACAAGGACAAGAGCAAGAAAGAGCACGGCCTGGCCGACTCCGACACGCCCTCCGGCAACACCCAGGGCGACGACACGCTCGAGCCGCCCAAGCGTTAAACGGGGTGTGAACGCTCGTTAGCGCTCCTATGAAACATTAGGCAAGACATGCTGATAGCGCCCGGCCACCGCCGGGCGCTATTTTTTGTGGCGGCGTTTGACCTCCACGCTCAGGCGGCCTTCTCCCAAACGCAGCGACAGCGTCTGGCCCGGCGCGGTGTCCTCGGCGCGGCGCACCACCTGGCCGGCGCTGTCCTGAGCGATGGCGTAGCCTCGGCCCAGTACGGCCAGCGGGCTCACTGCGTTGAGCTCGCGGGCAACGCTCGAAAGCCTTGCGCGGCGCGCCTCCAGCGTGCGCGCCACCGCGCTTTTCAGGCGACGGTCGAGCTGGGCCAGGCGCGCCTGCTCAGCCTGCTGTAGCCTTGCCATGTCCTGGCTTGCCAGCCGTTTGGCGAGCTGCGCGGTACGGCTCTGCTGCTGGCCAAGCATCTGGTTCATGGCACGCTGCAGGCGCTGGAAAAGTGTTTCGACGTGTTGCCGGCGCTGCGCGAGCTGCTCGCCGGGATGTTTGAGCCGGGCGCGCAGGTGATCCAGCCGCTGGCTTTCACGCTGAAGGCTGGCCCGAACGGCGCGGGTCAGGCGCGCCTCGCTTTGGCCCAGCGCCTGCAAAAGCGCCCGTCCATCCGGCACCAGCCGCTCCGCTGCCGCCGAGGGCGTGGGCGCGCGCACATCGGCGGCGAAGTCGGCAAGCGTCGTATCCACCTCGTGGCCCACGGCGGACATCACCGGCAGGCGGGAGTTGAAAATCGCCCGCGCCAGGTGTTCGTTGTTGAACGCCCACAGGTCTTCCAGGCTCCCACCGCCGCGGGTGATCAGCACGGCGTCACGCGCCGGGTCGAGCTGCTTTTGCCGGTTGAGCAGCGCCAGCGCCGAAATCATCGCAGGCGCCGCCTCTGCCCCCTGTACCGGCACGGGGATCAACGTTACGTCCGCCAGCGGCCAGCGCGCGTTGAGAACCGCCAGCACGTCGCGAATCGCCGCGCCGCTGGCCGAGCTCAGAATCAAAAGCTTGCGTGGCGGGTAGGGCAGGGGGCGGGCGTTGACGAACACGCCTTCACCGTCGAGCTGCGCTTTCAGCCGCTCGAAGGCCGCCAACAGCTCACCCAGCCCCGCCGCCTGCACCGCCTCGGCGATCAGCTGGTAGTCGCCGCGCGGCTCGAACAGCGACACCTTGCCTCTGAGCTTCACCTGGTCGCCGTCGCGCATCGGCGCGGCCACGAACCGCGCCCGCTGGCGAAACAGCGCGCAGCGCACTTGGGCGCGGTCGTCCTTCAACGTGAAGTAGATATGCCCAGAGGCGGGTTTGGAGACGTTGGAAAGCTCGCCTTCTACCCACACTTCGCCCATGTCGCGCTCGAGCGCCTGGCGCGAGCGTTTATTGAGGTCGCTGACGGAAAGGGCGGTAGGCGGTTGAGCACTCATGAAGGCGTTTCCAGATCGATTCGGGAATTCATACATCAGGCCACGTAACATAGCGCATTTGTCGCGCACCGGCACTTGTGCGGCAGTACCGGCTACCAGGAGACGATCACTGCATTGGCAAACGCCACGGTATCGTGTCGGATGCCTCGATCAACTACTGGATGGAGGCAGCCGCGTAGCGAGTTCAGCACCTGTGGCGGCACTGCTTGTTCGAAATTAGCCATCGCGCGAGCGCTCCTCCACATTGATGATGCATCCCCGAAAACGCTATAATGGTCGATTAATTTTCCTCGCCCCATCTTCCCACTGTTCAATGGGTGTTGCCGCTATGCTACGTATGGCCCAAGAAGCGCTTACGTTCGATGACGTTCTCCTCGTTCCCGGCTTCTCCGACGTTCTTCCCAAGGATGTCAGCCTCAAAACCCGCCTGACCCGCAATATCACGCTCAACATTCCGCTGGTTTCCGCCGCCATGGACACGGTGACCGAAGCGCGGCTGGCAATTGCGATGGCCCAGGAAGGCGGCATCGGTATCATCCACAAGAACATGAGCATCGCGCAGCAGTCCGCGGAAGTGCGCAAGGTCAAAAAGCACGAAAGCGTGATCGTGAAGGACCCGGTCACCGTCAGCCCCAACGCCAAGCTCGAAGACCTGCTCAACATGGCGAACGAGTTCGGCTTCTCCGGCTTCCCGGTGGTCGAAGGCGAAACGCTGGTGGGTATCGTCACCGAGCGTGACATGCGCTTTCAGCCCAACGTGGGCGACAGCGTCGCCGACATCATGACCCCGCGCGAGCGCCTGGTTACCGTATCCGAGGGCACCGATCTCGAAACCAGCAAGGCCAAGATGCGCGAGCACCGCATCGAGAAGATGCTGATCGTCGATGACGCCTTCCACCTGCGTGGCCTGGTCACCTTCCAGGACATCGAGAAGGCACGCACCTACCCGAACGCCGCGAAAGACAGCGACGGCCGCCTGCTGGTCGGCGCCGCCGTCGGTACTGGCCCGGAAACCGCCGATCGCATTACCGCACTGGCCGAAGCCGGCGTGGACGTGGTGATCGTCGATACCGCCCACGGCCACTCCCAGGGCGTGATCGACCGCATCCGCTGGGTGAAAGAGCACTTCCCCGAGATTCAGGTGATCGGCGGCAACATCGCCACCGCCGCCGCCGCACGCGCGCTGGCCGAAGCCGGCGCCGACGGCGTGAAAGTGGGTATCGGCCCAGGTTCGATCTGCACCACGCGCATCGTCGCCGGTGTGGGCGTGCCGCAGATCACCGCCGTTTCCAACGTCGCCGCCGCGCTCAAGGAGTTCGATATTCCGCTGATCGCCGACGGCGGCGTGCGCTTCTCCGGTGACCTGGCCAAGGCGATTGCCGCCGGCGCCAGCGCGGTCATGGTGGGTGGCCTCCTGGCCGGTACCGAGGAAGCCCCGGGCGAGGTCGAGCTCTACCAGGGCCGTACCTACAAGGCCTACCGCGGCATGGGCTCCATGGGCGCGATGTCGCAAAGCCAAGGCAGTGCGGATCGCTACTTCCAGGACAAGAGCGCCGGTGCCGAGAAGCTGGTGCCGGAAGGCATCGAAGGCCGCGTGCCCTACAAGGGCCTGATGAGCGCCATCGTGCACCAGATGATGGGCGGGCTGCGTGCCTCCATGGGCTACACCGGCTGCCACAACGTCGAAGAGATGCGCACCAAGCCGGAGTTCGTGCAGATCACCGGCGCCGGCTTCAACGAGTCGCACGTGCACGACGTGCAGATCACCAAGGAAGCCCCCAATTACCGGGTGAGCTAACCCCGGGGATCAGTATTGATGCGGCGGGCCTTGGCCCGTCGCTTGCTTTTAGAGCCTTATCAAAGCCTTCGCGGCCGCGCTTACACTGCTTGAGAGATACCGCCATGACCGACATTCACGCCCACAAGATTCTGATCCTCGATTTCGGCTCCCAGTACACCCAGCTGATCGCCCGCCGCGTGCGCGAAATCGGCGTCTATTCCGAAGTGCGCGCCTTCGATATCACCGAAGAGGAGATCCGCGAGTACAACCCCAACGGCATCATCCTCGCCGGCGGCCCGGAATCCGTGACCGAGCTCGAATCCCCGCGCGCCCCGGCGTGCGTGTTCGAAATGGGCCTTCCGATCTTCGGCATTTGCTACGGCATGCAGACCATGGCCGAGCAGCTTGGCGGCAAGGTGGAAGGCTCGCAAAAGCGCGAGTTCGGCTACGCCCAGATCCAGATCGACTCGGACAACGCCCTGTTCAACGGCATCAAGGATCACGTGGACGCTGAATCCGGCAAGGCGCTTCTGGACGTATGGATGAGCCACGGCGACAAGGTGGCCCAGGCCCCTGCCGAGTTCACCGTGACCGCCTCGACCCCGAGCTGCCCGATCGCCGCCATGGTGTGGGAAGAGAAGCAGTTCTATGGCGTGCAGTTCCACCCGGAAGTGACCCACACGCTGCAGGGCCAGCGCATCCTCGAGCACTTCGTGCTGGATATCTGTAAGTCTGAAAAGCTCTGGACGCCGGCGCAGATCATCGAAGACCAGGTGCAGCGCGTACGCGAGCAGGTGGGCGACCGCCACGTGCTGCTCGGCCTCTCCGGCGGTGTGGACTCTTCCGTGGTCGCGGCACTTCTCCACAAGGCGATTGGCGACCAGCTCACCTGCGTGTTCGTCGACAACGGCCTGCTGCGCAAGGACGAAGGCAACCAGGTAATGGAAACCTTCGCCAGCCACATGGGCGTGAAGGTGATCCGCGTCGACGCCGAGGACCTGTTCCTCGATAAGCTCAAGGGCGAAAACGACCCGGAAGCCAAGCGCAAGATCATCGGCAACACCTTCATCGACGTGTTCGACGACGAGGCCAGCAAGATCGAAGGCGTCGAGTTTCTGGCCCAGGGCACCATCTACCCGGATGTGATCGAATCTGCTGCTTCTAAAACCGGCAAGGCGCACGTGATCAAATCCCACCACAACGTGGGTGGGCTTCCGGAAACCATGAAGCTCAAGCTCGTCGAGCCGCTGCGCGAACTGTTCAAGGACGAAGTGCGCAAACTCGGCCTCGAACTCGGCTTGCCCTACGACATGGTCTACCGCCACCCCTTCCCGGGGCCGGGCCTGGGCGTGCGGATTCTGGGCGAAGTGAAGAAAGAGTACGCCGACATCCTGCGTGAAGCCGACGCCATCTTCATCGAAGAACTGCGCGCCTCCGGCTGGTACGAGAAAACCAGCCAGGCCTTCGCCGTGTTCCTGCCGGTCAAGTCCGTCGGCGTGGTCGGCGACGGCCGCCGCTACGAATGGGTCATCGCGCTACGCGCCGTCGAAACCATCGACTTCATGACCGCCCGCTGGGCGCACCTGCCGTATGAGCTGCTGGAGAAGGTGTCCAACCGGGTGATCAATGAGCTGGAAGGGGTTTCGCGGGTGACTTATGATGTTTCTAGTAAGCCGCCCGCTACTATTGAGTGGGAGTAACTAGGCGAGAAGGCTATTTAAGCCCGCATTAAAGCGGGCTTATTAATATTGCATCATATGTAATTTTTGGTATGTTATTTGATAATTATTAAGAATTAAAATAGATGGAGATATTTTGTGACTTTAGAGACTTATAGTTATGCTTTTTTTCTAGAAGCAGGTAAAAGAATAACAGCTCCAATAATTGATAATATTGCTGATCGAGTTTCTAAAAAGAGTGCTCGTTTAATTAATCAACGAAAGTTTATTAAAGCATCAGAGCACTTTCTTGCAACTTCCTATCAAAAATGTTCTTGTGTCAATACTATAGTTTATCCTGGTGAGTTTAAGAAAATAGAAGATATCTATGTTCCTTTAACAATTAACTCGGAAGAGGGTGGCGAAAGCTACAAAGTTGACGACGTTATAGATATATTTCACCATAATAATAAAGTCTTGATAAAAGATAGTGCTGGCATGGGTAAGACTACTATTTCTAAAAGAGTTTTCCTGAACTTGGTGCTTCAGAGAAAATATACTCCAATTTTTGTTGAATTACGTAACCTTAAAGATGAGAGCATTCTTGGTCAAATTCTAAAGATGTTCGGTTTGAACGAAAGTGATATCGATGAAAATTTTATTAAAAATTTAGGATTCGCATTTATTTTTGATGGGTTAGATGAGGTTCCACATAAAGATAAGCAAAGTATTGCTAAAAAAATATTAGAGTTTTCAGAAAGATTTAGTGAGGAGAAAATTCTAATTACTTCTCGAGACGAAGATGTAGCTAATATTTTTTACTCGTTTTCATCCTTTAATGTACGTCCTCTTGAAAAAAATGAAAGTTATGAAGTTATTAAGAGAATTTCAAAAGACCCTGAGATAGCTGAGCGTTTAATACAGGAAATAAAGCAAAAAAAGGATAGTACTATTGATGAGTTTTTAACTACACCACTTTACGTTTGTCTCCTTTTCAGTGTTTATCGTCATAGGTCGAAAATACCGAACCAAAAGCACATATTTTACGCCAATGTATATGATGCACTTTTCAATCATCATGATGCTACTAGTAAAGGAGGTTTTTTTAGAGAAAAGTATTCGGGTTTAGACTCATCTAATTTTGAAGTTGTTTTAAGAAGATTAGCCTTCTACTGTTTGAGAAAAGGTAAAGTTGAATTCTCGATGCATGAGTTAAGAACTAAAATTCATGAAATAGTGGAAAAGATCGACTTTATATCTTGCTCCTCGCAAAGTTATTTAAAAGATTTGACGGAAACTGTGCCATTGTTTCAAAAAGAAGGTCAGTCAGTGCGATGGTCACATAAATCTTTAATGGAGTATTTTGCGGCATCATTTGTATATAGGGATACAAAAGATAAGAATAGAGAGTTACTCCTTTCTTTATATAGAGAAAGTGCGTCAGGTGAGTTGGATAATTTTTTTGACATATACTCCAATGAAGATACAGAAGGGTTTAAAAGGACAATAGTTAAAGAAGTATTATCTGATTTTATTATATATTTTGAGGGTGATGAATATGCGTTGTTGCCAAAGTCTATTCCTAAAGAAAGTCTGGAGATTAGAAAATCTTTAACATTTGATTCTGAGATAGAGTTTTTTATTTTTGGGGATAGTAACTCTGGAAAGCTGGCTTTCTCTAGATTTATAAATAAAGTTTTTAGTAATAATGGCGATGATGCTAAGTTTTTGAGCTCTCTAAAAATTGTTTCGATCGAAACTGATGATGAAAATGAGCGTATAACTGCGGCAGTGAATATCATAGGTGGTGAAGGCCTAAATATTCTTCCTATTGTTAGAAAGGTTTGTCCAAATGTTTTTTATAAAAGCGATAATCTATTAGATGGAGAAAGCAAGAGAAAAGATTTCTTGGAGAATTTTTCTACAGATAAAATTTATAAGGTAAATAATAAGAAGAGATCAGATTGTAATTTGGTGAAAAACTTTAATGCTGTTAACGAGTTTTTGTTAATTAATATTCCATATATTATTAATCATGAGATGGCGTGCAAAGAAGTATCGCTTATTGAGGAGTCAAAGAGTTCTTTAGATAGCTGGATTGATGACCTGATCTAGTTTTTTGCATTATTGTTTAAACGTAACTTCTTGCCGGTGTGGTTTGCAAGTCATAGCGTAAAAGTAAGCCAAGTCGCGTTTTATATTATGGGGCCGGGCAAACATTAAAATTTGCCCGTATTATGATTGATTCATGAGCCAAATAAAGGTAACAATTGGCTCATCGATATCTTTGTGGACTTAGTGCGGGTTGTTCGATAATCGCATCGCTATCGTCCGCGAGCATCATCGCTTTGCTCGTCCTTAGTTCATGCATTTTATTCGTAAGCGCTCAATGAATGGAGTGATAGACCGTACTGTCTAGCGTTAAGCGTAGCGGTGGCATTGCAATGTCGGCAGCTTCAATGATGCCATTAACGGTTTTCAGTGCATCGCTATTAATGATGAACGCGCCCGTGGCCAGCGCGTAGCGAAGCTCACCGACTAATGTAACTTCATATTCGTGTATCGACTCGGTGTGATTCAGCACGTCCCCCAAAAGAGGTGGTTGTGGGGCCGAGTTCGGAAAATAAAATCGATGCCCTAGAGCGCGGTTTCCTGCGCGATGGATTCGACGCACTTTTCAATATCCCAGTTGGTGCCGTGGTAGAAGCTGAATTAATCTTGTTAGCGGGTCAATCATTGCGGCATTTTGCAACAGTTAGTTAAAAGTTGTTTCCGTAACCGCTTGAGTAATGTTTGCTCGCTTTCTTTGCGCGCTAAAGGGCCTAGCGTAGCGAGTTCACGGCCAATACGTTCAGCATGTGTTCCGCAGGTTCAAACCCTTGCTTTACGAATTAGCGGAGCTGAAAGTCTAGCGCGCGGGCCAGCGCTTTGAGGTGCAAGCGCTCTATGTGGCCGGGGCGATCCTCACTATTGAGGCTCAGCGCAAAACAGTTTGAAAGGCCGCTGTAATGGGTCGTGCTCATCAAGATGTAGAAGGACACTAATCGAGGGCCTTCCTAGGTATAGAGGAAGGCAAGGTTCTTAGCGTGGCTGTCGTTGCTGCCGATTAATAGGTTGAAGAAGAGCCAGCCGATTAACCGCTGCAGGTCTTTAGCCGGTGCGTCTTTTTGCTTCAAAAGGTTACGGTAGAGGATCAGTCCGGTGTCGTTCAGCTAAGCATGCAATAGCCGGGATGAAACTGGTCTGGCTTAAGACGCGCTTCGGATAGCCAAGGATAGAAGATTGATAACACCGCGCTATTCAAGCGTCAGGTCACCACAGTATTCAATGCACTTAGGCTCGTGTGTAACGGGATCAGTGAACTCGAACCCCTTGGAGAGCAGCTGCAAGGGCCGCGTGACATCATCCGGCGAGAGCGGATGCAGCACCGGGTAGTAGCGGTCATGCAAAATCGGCCAGCCAAGTGACTGCATGTGCAGGCGCAGCTGGTGGCGGCGCCCGCTGACGGGGTGTAATTCGAACAGCGCCTGCGTGTCGGTTTGTTGCACGCAGCGGATCACCGAGTGGCTATTGGCGTCGCCCTCGCTGATGCGCATGCGAAAGCGCTGCTCGCTTGGCTCGATGCGATTCTTGACCTCCCACGCTCGACCTACCCATGACGTATCGCCGTCTACCTCGGCGATGGCTTGATAGGTCTTGTGAATCTGTCGTGACTTGAACAGCTGGTGATACAGCGGGCGGGTCTCGGGATTCAGCGAACAAAGCACCAGTCCTGCCGTCACTCGATCCAGACGATGCACCGGCTGCAGCGCCTCGATCCCCGTGCTTTGTCGCAGGCGCTGTTGCAGACACTCATTGACGTAGCGCCCGCCGGGCGTGACGGGCAGAAAGTGCGGTTTGTAGGCCACCAGAATGTGCTCATCGCGATAGACAATATGCTCGGCGAAGGGAATGCTCGGCTCGCTTTCTACTTCGCGATAATAGAACACGCGAAGATGGGGCTTGAAGAATGAGGCCGGCGTAATCCAGCTGCCGTCATCGCGGTGCACCTTGCCGGTGGCCATGCGCTCACGCCATGTCGCTTCACCCATGGCTGGAAACGTGAGCAGCAGATACTCAAGTACCGTCGACACACCGGGATTGACCTGCGGCAGGCTCAGCTTCGAAGGGCGTTGGGCAATGGACATAGGATGCATCACAGATTGGGAAGAGGCTGGGAGGCGGTCGCGCTAGTGTAACCGAGAGAGGGAGTCGTGTCGGGCGAGGCGTGACTCTACTGTCAGCCGGGTTGTCCGGTAGTGTCAGGCACAACATTGTTCCCGCAATAAAAGCAGAGTCCATCATGAGCCGCTGAGTGACGCTGCTGTACTCACTTTGCAATTTGAGCCGAATAAACGCTATATTCGGCTCATTTATTGATCCAAATAGACGGGGTAATCGGCTCATGTATATTTGGGAGCGAAAGGGTTGGCCATCGTTTGAATGGAGTGAACCCACTTTACGCCCCATGCTGGACGAACTCAGGCTACTGCAAGGCCGGGTGGTGGGAAGAACGGAATCAGCCTCCGAGCATGCGGATGCAAGCGTAGAAATGGATGCACTCATTCAGAACGCCATCCGTACCAGTGAGATCGAAGGGGAGCGGTTGGATGTAGGCTCCGTACGCTCGTCGGTGGCTCGCCAGTTAGGGGTGGATCAGGCCGGTGTTCCTGGCAGAACGACGCCTGAATCCGAGGCGCTCATCGAGCTTCTGCTGCAAGCGACGCACTACCCGGATCAACCGCTCACTCTTGAGCGGCTGTGCCATTGGCAGTCCCTTCTTTTCGTACAGGGGCCAGGCGTGATCGATAAAGTGCGGGTGGGCGAGCTACGCGGTGAACAGCCCATGCAGGTCGTTTCCGGGCGAATCGATCGGCCCACCGTTCATTTCGAGGCGCCGCCGCGGCGTCAGCTCGAAGCAGAGCTGGATGCGTTCCTGGCCTGGTTCAACCAGCCGCCGGAGAACCTCGACCCGCTCATTCGTGCGGGCATTGCTCACCTTTGGTTGGTCACGCTGCATCCCTTTGACGACGGCAACGGGCGCTTGACGCGCGCGGTCACGGATAGGGCGCTGGCCCAGGCCGAGCGGCAGTCGGTGCGCTTTTACTCGCTGAGTGCAGCGATCATGGCGCGCCGGGAGGCGTACTACGATCACCTCGAGAGCACGCAAAAGGGCGGCCTGGATATCACGCCCTGGCTTGCGTGGTTTCTGGATACATTAAAAGCAGCACTCGAGCAGGCGCTATCGAGAATCGACCGGGTGCTCGAGAAAACCCGCTTCTGGCAGCGCCATGCGACCACTGTACTAAACGAACGCCAGATCAAGGTATTGAACCGCTTGCTGGATACGGCCGGCGTGGAGTTCGCGCAAGGCATCAACGCGCGCAAGTATCAGTCGCTGGCGAAGGTGAGCAAGGCCACCGCTACCCGGGACCTGGCTGAACTGCTGGAGAAGGGATGCCTCGTCAAACTGCCCGGGGGCGGGCGTAGTACGCGTTACTCGATACCGTTCGAGCCAACCCTTGCGAGCGCGCTGTAAGGGCTAGCCAAAACAGGATGGTTGATATCGAGTTCAACGGATGGGCTTTATCGCCGCCACATCTTCCGATCAGCGAGCGCCATGCTCATCGCTTGCCAACCCACCGCTGCGTCATTTTCCGGCAGTTGCCTGACAGCCGCCGTTGTAGCCGTTCCAGCAACGTCTGTTCGGTTCCTTTACCCGCTACATGACTCAGAGAGGCGACTGTTGCGTCGATGGCTTGCGGCATTCGCTCGGCCAGTTCGAGCCCTTGCTTCAAAAAGTAACGTGGCTGAAAGCGCAGCGCGCGGGCCAATGCTTCGAGGTGTGAACGCTCGATGTGGCCGGGGCGGTCTTCACCGCTGATGCTCATGGCAAAACGGCTCGAAAGGCCGCTGTAAAGCGTGGTGCACATCAAGTCGTAGAACGGTGCCAGCCGTGGCCCATCAGCGGTGTAAAGAGTGGCGAGGTTCTTGGCATGGCTATCGTTATTGCCAATCAACAGGTTGAAGAAGAGCCAGCCGATCAACCGCTGCATGTCTTTAGCCGGTGCGCCCTGTTGCTGCAAGAGCTCACGGCAGCGAACCAGGCCTGGGCCGCCGTCACTTTCGTATTTAATGGTTGAGGGCGTGCCGGCGAGCTGGCAAAAATCGAGCTGGTGCAGGCGCTGCAAACTGCCTTGGGCATCAATCCTACGATCATACCGGCGCACCAGACAAGCGCGGGTGTAAGGCTGGTAGCTCGTCTCAGCCGCATCGAGCCCAAGTTCTGCGGCCAGCTGCATGCAGAACGTTTCGTTGAGCGCCGTTGCCCACACACCTTTCAAGCCTTGAATGTCGGGTTTGAGAATATGACTGGAAGGGGCCGAGCCTTCCGGTATGGCAGGACTTCCATCCGGCATGACCATCAGCAGTAGCTTGTTTTGTGCCCCCGCGAGCGAGATACGCGGCTCGTTATCGTGTTGTGTAAATAACGCGCCTTGGGTGCGCGCTTGTAGATGCGCCGCCACGGTCGCCCAACGAGTGGGCGTATAATGGGGTAAAACGGGTGATTCATTGGGTGATAGCAGGGTGAAGCCGCTGGCCGTATCACCGCCAATGGCGTTCAATAGCCCAAAAACGGTGGTGGTGTGGTGGCGAAGTTCCAGCTGGTGGCGCAGGTCGCCTTCCGGTAACAGATTCTCGAAATAGGTCAGTACGCTATCGCCTTCGTGAACGAGCGGCGAAAGCGGCAGTGAAGGTGAGAGACTCACTGCGTCAGATTGCTCACGCCATGCCGGGGCGTACTCAAAACGCAGTGGATGCGTATTAAATAGCCACCCGACGAGCCTCTCGCCTTGATAAAGCGTCAGGACGGCGTCACTCGCCATGGCGATTAGATCCTTTGCGCTTCACGACCACCTCTAGCCCCATTAAGTCCAATACATCCAGCACCTTTTGCAGCTGGAGGGTGGGCTTTCCTCGCTCCAAGTCAACGATGAATCGGTTGCCGGTACCGGCAAGGCCCGCCAGATCCATCTGCAACAAGCCTTGTTCATTGCGCATTTGGCGAACCAGTTGGCCCAGCTCTTCGCTTTGACGAATGATTGTAGGGGCGGTGGCATTATCGGTCGACATGGAGAGCCTGCTTTTGATTACCGTTCGGTAATTATAGGTTTGTTTTTGGTAGGTAGCCACCACCTAGTTACCGATCGGTAATTTTATGGAAAAGACGCGATAAGGTCTTTTAAAAAATTACCGTTCGGTAATTGAAGCTAGAAAGCATCTCCAAGTGCGTTGATCCCACGTGGCATATTTCAAAGCTTACCGCGTGGCACATGTGCTCGATTCCGGTCCCGATCATGGCGCTCAACGTCAGGGAAGGGCGGTAGCCAATCTTCACGGCGAATATTCCAAAGCTCGTAGGTCGGCTTTAATTGGTTCGGTGCATCGAGGGCACCAAGGTGTATCTCGATTTCATGCTCGCTGATCGAAAACAGTGATGAGCCGCAGGTCGCGCAGAAGTAGCGCCCCTGGTAGCAGGCGGGCTCGCCTTCGATCACGACCGCTTTCCTAGGGTAATCCGCCGCCGCGTAGAAAAGCGCACCGTGGTGTTTGCGGCAATCCATGCAGTGGCAGGTGCCTACACTCTGCGGTTCGCCACGCGCTTCGAATCGCACCTTGCCGCACAAGCAGCCACCGGTTAGTTGCTTCATTCCTCATCTCCGTAAGACGTATCTTGAGTTCGACTCTATCTTGTGAGCCGAGAGTACACCTAAAGAAAAGGCTTGAAGCATACGGTCACTACCCTACGAGCCAGATAAAAACCTTATATTGGCGAAAATTTACCCATCGTCGCACCACCTTCGTGCTTAAGGCACATATATGGTGCGACGAAATGGCTTATGAATGCGATCAAGCCCACGAAATACGGCTTTCTCGGGCATGGCACGATCCTTGCTAAGTACTGAGGTAAGTAAACAGTTACTTAACTCAACCAACGTAGAGCGCTACATCTACCAGCGCCTTGGCAGAGGGTCTCACCATGAAAACGCAACTCAACAACGCCAAACTTAAAGTACTTGCTTATAGCGTGGCACTGGGCGCTTTGACCCTTGCCGGCACTGCAAGCGCCAATACACACCTGAAGTTTCACCACGACCTGCCAGAAGACAGTGCTCAGCATTTGGCAGCGGAGCGCTTCAAGCAGGCCATTGAGGAGCGCAGCAACGGCGAGATCACCGTGCAGCTCTTTCCCAACAATACGCTGGGCGACGATGTCGAGGTGACCCAGCAAATGCAGATGGGCGCGGTAGAAGCCGCCATCATCCCGACCGCCAAGCTCTCGGGCTTCGTGCCGGCCATGCAGATCGTCGACCTGCCGTTTTTATTTCCTTCTCCGGAAGTCGCGCACACCGTGCTGGACGGCCAAGCCGGTGACGATCTGCTCGCCACCACCGAGCAGGTGGGGCTAAAAGGGGTGACGTTCTGGGAGAGTGGCTTCAAGCAGTTCACCTGTAACCACGCGATTGAAGGGCCAGAGAGCTTCGAAGGCCAGAAGGTACGGGTGATGCAGAGCCCCATCATCATGGAGCAGTTCAGCGCAATGGGCGCCAACCCGGTGCCCATCGCCTTCGGGGAAACCTACAACGCCTTGCAGCAGCGCGTAGTGGATTGCCAGGAGAACCCGTTGGTGTCGATTACCCAGATGCGGTTTTTCGAAGTGCAATCGGACGTGGTCATTAGCAACCATGCGTATCTGGGCTACGCGTTCCTGTTCAGCCAGCGCTGGTTCGATGGCCTGAGCGAGGACGACCAAGCGCTGTTGACCGAGGTTGCGCGCGAAGCCACCACGTTCCAGCGCGAAGAAACCGCCCGTCGCGAAGAGGGCTACATCGCTACCATCGAAGCCAGTGGCACCAACGTAAGCTCCCTCGATGACGAGCAACTGGCGGCGTTTCGTGAGGCGACCGCCTCAGTGCACGAGGCCTTCGCCAGCGAAATCGGCGCCGATCTGATGGATGAGTTCCAGCAAGCGATTGCCAGCGCAGAATAACGTTCCTTCTTGGGAGGGCCGGCCGGGTATCCCGCTGGCTCTCTTTTCCTTGCAGTGTCCTGATTGGGAGTGCGCCATGCGCAAACTTGATGCCTGGCTGTCGCGCAGCGAGGAGGTCGTGATCGGCCTGCTAATTCTCTCCGCCGCGCTCATCCTCTTTGCCAACGTGGTGGCCCGCTACGTGTTCAATTTTGGGTTCTCCTGGGCGGAGGAGTTGGTGCGCTACCAGATTGTCTGGATGGTGCTGCTGGGCGCCAGCGTTGCCGCCCGGCAAGGCATTCATATCGGCATCGATATTCTACGCCGCTTCAGCCCACCGCCCATTGCGCGGGCTCTGGAACTGCTGGTGCACGCGATCTCGATTGGCTTCTGCGCCTTTCTGGTGTTCTACGGTATCGAACTCACCGAGCAGACCCACCGGTTCGGCCAGGTAAGCTCGGCATTGCAGGCGCCCATGTGGGTCGTGCAACTGGCCATTCCCGTAGGGGCCTTGTTAATGGGCATTCGCTTTACCCAGCATTTCTTCCGCGCTTTGCTCGGCCGCCGGCAGGCCAGCGCCCACCTCGATCAGATTGGATGAGCCCATGGTTATCACTTTTTTAGCGCTGTTGGCGGCGTTGATGCTGGTGGGGGCGCCGATCTTTATCGCCCTGGCCGGCTCGGTCATGGCGACGATGAGCAGCTTTAGCCACATTCCGCTGGCCATCGTCGTCGAACGGCTGTTCGCGGGGCTGGACAAGTTTCCGCTCATGGCGATTCCGTTTTTCATCCTGACCGGTAGCCTGATGAGTGCTGGTGGGCTTTCACAGCGCATCATCCGCTTCGCCAATTTGCTGGTGGGGCGCTTTACCGGAGGCATGGGGATGACGGCGGTGTCGTCGAGCATGTTCTTCGGCGCCATTTCCGGCTCCAGCCCCGCGACGGTGGTTGCGGTGGGATCACTGCTCTACCCGGCGATGCGTAAGGAGGGGTACTCCGGGCCGTTCTCGATTGGTTTGCTGGTCTCCTCCGGCTCGCTTGGCATTATCATCCCGCCTTCGGTGGTGATGATCGTTTACGCGGCGGTCACCGGGGTGTCGGTGGGCGCGCTGTTCATGGCGGGGGTGGGCGCGGGGCTTTTATACGCCGCGTGCTTGCTACCGTACTGCTGGTATCGCGCTAAAAAAGATGGCGTCGCCCCGATGGATCCACCCAGTTGGCGCGAGGTGCTGGCCGGGCTGAAAGACGCCTCCTGGGGGCTTGGTGTGCCCGTCGTCGTGCTGGGCGGTATTTATCTGGGTATCTTCACGCCCACCGAGGCCGCCGCGGTGTCAGTGGTCTACGCGTTACTGGTCGCGGCGCTGATTTACCGCGAGAAAAGCGTCAAGGAGCTGTTTCAGAGCATGGTCGACGCGGCGACCACGACCGCACAAGTGATGATCATTCTCGCGGCGGCCTCGGTACTGGCCTGGTTTCTGACCAGTAATGGCTTGGCCACCCAGCTTGCCAATACCATCCTGTCGCTCTCTGAGAACCCCTACCACATCTTTTTGCTGATCAACGTGACGGTGTTGATTGCTGGCATGTTCTTGGATGCTTCCTCGATCATGGTGATCCTCGGGCCGCTGTTTTACGCGGTGGGCACGCGCATCGGTATTGATCCGGTCCACCTGGGGGCGGTGCTCACCGTGAATGGGGCGATCGGCATGTTCACGCCGCCGTTCGGGCTCAACCTGTTCGTCGCGGGGACGCTTGAGGGTGTCGATTACATGCAGACGGTGCGCGGGGCGCTGCCCTTTATCGGCATCGCGCTCATCGCCTTGCTGCTGCTGACCTACCTCCCTGCGGTCAGCATGTGGCTTCCCAATATGGTGTACGGCGGCTAAACGCCTGAAACAAGGATGACGATAGTGGCAACTTCCCCGAACACGGCCCCAGGCGCTTTGGCGCACTCCCAGGAAGGCGTGGTGACGAGCCCGCACACCCTCGCCACCCGAGCCGGGCGCGAGGTATTGCGCCAAGGGGGCAACGCCGTCGAGGCGGCGATCACCATGGGCGCTTGCCTGTCGGTGACCTACCCGCATTTTACCGGCCTGGGCGGCGACGCCTTCATGATCATCGCCGACGCCCAAGGCGGGGTGCGCACGCTCTCCGGCATTGGCCAGGCGCCCCAAGCCAAGTTCGAGCACGATGGCGCGCTACCCGCTAGAGGGCCGGGGTCACTCTTGACCACGGCGGCCACGGTAGACACATGGGGCCAAGCCCACGATATCTCGCATCAACACTGTGGCGGTCGGATGAGCTGGCAGGCCTTGCTGGCGCCTGCCATCGAGCTTGCCGAGCAGGGCTTTGAGGTCACGCCCTCGCAGCGCTTCTGGCTCGATTTCAGGCGTGACGAGATGGCGACGATGCCCGGCGTACAGGCGCTATTCATGGCGGAAGGCAAAATGCCCGAGCCGGGTGATATTCTGCGCCAGCCGGCGCTGGCCGCGTCGCTGCGCTCGATGGCCGCCCATGGCTACCGGGATTTCTACGAAGGCGAACTGGGCGCGAAGATTGCCGCCGGGCTGGCGGCGGCAGGCTCTCCGTTGACGGCTCAGGACCTGGCGGCAACGCGGGCGCGAGTCGAGTCGCCGCTCTCTATACCTTACCGGGGCGGCGAGCTGCTGGCCCACCGCCCGCCTACCCAAGGCATGACCACGCTGGAGATCATGGGTATTCTCGAGCGTTTCGATTTTGCCGGCATCGAAGAGGGAAGCGCGGACTATTACCATCTGCTGGTCGAGGCAGTGAAGCGCGCCTTTCTGGATCGAAACGCCCACTTGGGCGACCCGGATTTTGCATCGATACCCTTCGAAGAGCTGCTTTCGCCACGTTATCTCGATGCGCAGGCCACCCATATTGAGGCAGACAACGCGCTGGCGTGGCCCCACGCTTACCAGCATGGTGATACGGTGTACCTGGCCGCTTCGGACCGTTTTGGCAACGCCGTTTCAATGCTGCAGACGATCTACTATGACTGGGGCAGCGGCGTCAGCGTGGGCGATACGGGCATTTTGTGGCACAACCGGGGGGCGGCGTTCAACACGGATCCATCTCATCCCAACGCGCTGGCACCGGGTAAGCGGCCTTTTCATACTCTGAACCCGGGCATGTACCGCGTCGATGGTAAGCCGCGCCTGCTGTATGGCACCCAAGGGGCGGATGGCCAGCCGCAAACCCTAGCGGCGGTGCTGACCCGCCTGATCGATTACGGCCTGGACCCGCTCACCGCGCTGAAAAAACCGCGTTTTCTTTTAGGGCGCACGTTTTCCGACGGACGTGATACGTTGAAACTGGAAGAGGACGCGGGGGAGGCGGTCTTTGCAGAGCTTTCCCGTCGTGGTCACCAGGTCAGCCCGCTACCCGCTCAGAGCGCGCTGGCCGGCCACCCTGGGGCAGTGCTTATTGACCCCTCAAAAGGGCTTTATGCAGCCCACGACCCGCGCAGCGATGGCATCGCGTTAGGGCAATAGCGTGAGACACCACAAGAGAACAAGGATGTATCAATGAGTGACAGCGAGGCGCTGGGCGTATCGTCGAACGCTCGGCCCGGGAAAACCCGCCGTAACGCCAATGAGACGCGCGAGCGCCTGCTACAGGCGGCCACGGAGGAGTTCTGCGAGTGCGGTTTCGACGGGGCGAGGATGCAGCGCATCGTGCGTGCCGCGGCATGCAACGTGCGTATGGCGTACCACTACTTCGGCGACAAGGAAGGCCTTTATCTGGCGGTGTTAGAGCACGTCTACGAGGAGCTACGGGCCAAGGAAAAAGCGCTCAATCTGAGCGATCTCGAGCCGGTCGCGGGTATGCAAGCGCTGGTCGAGTTCACCTTCGATCACATGGCCGAGCACCCGGAGTTTACAAGCCTCGTGCGTAACGAGAACCTGCTGGGTGGTCGCATGCTACGAAAATCGGCGAAGGTGGTGCAACAGACTACGCCGCTGGTGGGCATGATTCGTGACACCCTCGAACGCGGCGAGGTGGCAGGGGTGTTTCGTAGCGCCGTCGACCCGACTCAGCTCTACATCTCAATTCTTTCACTGTCGATCATTCATATAAACCAGCGAGACACGCTAACAATCATTTTCGAGCAGGATTTAGCCGACGCGAAGTGGCTGGCCGAGCGGCGAGCGCACGCCGTCGAGGTCATTATGTCTTATCTTCACAACACGGGCGCGCCATCAAGTAATAAACGCTGAGTGAAAGAAACATGTGGTACTAAATAAAGCCGTAGTAGCACTCCTCTTTTTCACACAAGCTCGCCAACAATGAGTTACCTACTTCAAGGCTAGTATCAAGGGCCGACATCAAGGTCTAGGGGGATTTAATAGCTAATTTGAGTAAGGCAGGGTCAAATAATGTTGACCCGTACTCCCGCATAACCACTCCCCGCCACGCCCGTACAAAGCGAATGCCACTGACAGTCAACGCACGCCCGCCGAATACGCCCAACGCGAAAGGCCGCTCTCAGCGATGCCAGCGTGGCGCTATCCAGTTTCAAGCGATCGCCAACCGCCAGCGGGCGGCCCAGCGTCTCGCTAATATCCTCGAGCGCGGCGCTGTCACGTGCGATGACGCTGTCGTTCAGGCAGTGGGGCGCCTCGCACGCGGGGGCCAACAGCGGGGCGCAGATGTCATCCGGCCCCGCGACCAGTGCTACCGGCTCGGCGCTGGAAAGGCGCACGGCGAGTCGGTCGTAGTTGGCCACGAAGGCAGTGCTGTAACCCTTGCCCACATAGGTGAGCAGGCAGAGCAGGTGGTGGCCGCGTAGCCGGATGGTCACGCGTTATCGCGGTGGCGGCTGGCGATCAGCTTGAGCGTCACGGTGGCCAGGGCCGATTTCAGCACGCTGCCGACCAAAAAGGGCGTCACACCCAGGGCGATGGCTTGCTCCATGCCCACGAACTGTGAAAGCCAGGCGCCGCCGGCGGCCAGGCAGAGTACGTGGGCCAGCATCATGCCCATAAAGGCAAGTGCTGCGCGCTGGCCGTTCCAGCCGCGCTGGGCCAGCCAGCCCGTCAGCGCCGCGCACAGCGGGAAGGCGAATAGATACCCCGCCGTCGGCCCGGCAAACGCCACCCAGCCGTTGGCACCGCCCGCCAGCACCGGCAGGCCCATGGCAGCCTGACCCAGCCACGCAAGCGTGGTCAGCGCGCCCAGGCGCCAGCCGTAGAGTGCGCCGATCAACAGTACCCCGAAGGTTTGCATCGTAACGGGCACCGGCACCATGGGCACTTGGATATAGGAGCACAGGGTCAGAAAGAGAGAGCCCAGCACGACCGCGACTATTTTCCAACTCAGCGAGTAGTGCGAAAGAGCCGAAGGCGTAGGGAGTGTGAAAGAACGAGACGTATCGTACATATTGGCAGTAACCTTTTTTTATGGGATGGGTTTACTGCATTATTCTAGCCACCATGTTAACCAAGGTGCAAATGATTGGTTTACAAATGCGCTCGGCTGGATTTCGGGAAGATTAATTCGTAACGCTCGCGCAGTTATCCTGGTACAGCGCCTCGTCACTACCCACTGCGAGCCGCTCGGTGGCGCTGTTGTAGTAAAAGCGCCCGGTCTCGGCGCCTGAAAGCGCATAGTCGCCGCACACCCCATAGCCCTTGTTGACGCTCATCAGGTTGGAGATCTCGGCCGGCGTTTGGCGGTCGAGACGCTGCGAAATCGCTTCAGAAATATGGGCATCGCGCTGGGCCTCGGAGTAGGCCTGGCTGCCGAAGATCAAACCCGCTACGACGACAATGGCGACGACGGGAATCCAGAGGTTGTGCATGGCGTGTCCAGCAAGAGTGTGAAAGCGAACGGAGTCGGCATAAAAATAACTGAGCCGGATAATAGCGTTTTGCTCGGCGAATTTCATTGGTTGGCAAGCGCCGGTTAGAGGCAGTCATCGCCTGCTGTCACCGTCAGCGAACGCCTTGCCTCGTAGGCAGAGACGCATTACTTGGCTGGCCCGCTTATTTTTACGGCTCTCGGTATTGAGCCGAAAGGGCGCCGTCATCGGCTTAATTTCTCCTCTGTTTAGGGCACGCTCTAGGCGATGAACGCATCTTGATCGACCGCCAGCGTCAGCGGTTTGTTTGTCTCCAGTTCATTCATCCTTTGCGTCAGCGCTTGGCTAATGGAGTGATAGGCCGTGCTGCCCAAGGCTAGCCTAAACGGGGCAGAGGGAAGGTCGGCGGTATCGATGAGGCGGTTCACCGTTTTAATCGCATCGCCTTTAATGGCGAAAGCCCCCGACGCTAACGCACGGCGCGTTTCGCCCGCGGGTGTTTCATCATATACGGGCATGGGGGTCGTGCGGTCCAGCGCTTCGCCGAATTGGGTAGCGGTGGGGCCGGGTTCGGCAAGGATGAAGTCGATGCCAAAGGGAGCGACTTCTTGCGCGACCGACTCAACGAACCCTTCGATGCCCCATTTGCTGGCGTGGTAAAGACTGAAACACGGGTAGGCGATTTGGCCGCCTTCCGACGATACCTGCACGATACGCCCACCGCCTTGCTCGCGCAGGTGGGGTAGCACCGCTCGAATCAATTGAATCGAGCCGCTGAGATTGGTCGTTAATTGCCGCTCGATCTGTTCGTCCGTGGCTTCTTCGGCGGCGCCAAACATGCCATAGCCTGCGTTGCTGACCACCACATCAATTCGTCCGAAAGCGTCGAAGGCATGCGCTACGCCCTGTCTCATTGCCTGCGTATCGGTCACGTCGAAGTTCACCACGTAAAGGCGCTCTTCGTGCTGGGCCAGCAAGTTATCCAGGGCGCCGGGACGGCGTAGGGTGGCCACCACGCGGTCGCCGCGTTCTAGCAGGCGTTCAGTGAGCAGGCGGCCAAGGCCGGTCGAGGTGCCTGTAATCAGCCAGGTTTTAGCCATTTATTATCTCCTTTGAAGCGATTGAGCGTTGCGAGAGATAGGCTAGGCCAGTAATACTGTTAATAGAATACTCAACAATTGGCACAAGTTAGTGAAGCATGTTCATCAATGAATAAGCCGACGTTAGCCGACCTTAAAGCATTCAAGGCGGTGGCCGAACACCAGAGCTTTCGCCGTGCGGCTGATCTGATGGGCGTTAGTCGGTCGTCGCTAAGCCATACCCTGCGAACCCTCGAGCGCAGATTGGGTACGCGGCTACTGCATCGAACGACGCGGAGTGTCTCGATGACCGAGAGTGGTGAGCGTTTACTCTTGCGTTTGGGCCCGCTTTTAGGGGAGCTGGACACCCTGCTTGAAGAAGCCTCAAGCCTTGAAGGTAAGATCACGGGGAGGTTAAGGATCAACGCCAGTGAAGCAGCGATTCGCCTATTGCTTACGCGTGTCGTGCCCCGATTCCTGACGCTGTATGAGGATGTCGAGCTTGACCTGGTGGCAGAGGGACGACTGGTCGATATTGTCGAGGAGGGGTTCGATGCCGGGATAAGGTTAAGGGAAGCGGTCCCCAAGGATATGATTGCCGTTCCTGTTGGCGGAGAGCTGCGGTTTCTTGCCGTTGCCTCGCCTGGTTATTTACAGGGCAAACCGATGCCTGAAAAGCCCGATGAGCTCGCCCTGCACCAGTGCATCAGGCAGAGGTTGCCCAGTGGCAAACGCTACCGCTGGGAATTCCAGCAGCACGGCCAAGAGGTGTTGGTTGATGTTTCTGGCGCCATAACGCTGGATAGCAGCCAACTGATGGTGGAGGCGGCCGTGGCGGGCTTGGGTATCGCGTATGTGCCGGAACCCTATGCACACGCGTACCTTAGAGATGAGACGTTAGTGACGGTGCTTGAGGATTGGTGCCCTTACATCTCCGGCTTGTACCTTTACTACCCCAATAACCGCCATGTGCCGCCCAATTTGCGGGCCTTTATTGATCTGCTGCGGGAGTGACAGGCATCGCCTATCAGTTCGCCCATCAGGTCGACCCCTTTCTGGAAAGCGGTAAGCTGATCCAGCTGATCGCCGACTGGACGCCGCCGTTTCCGGGATTCTATATCTACTACCCCAGCAGCCGCCCGCTTTCCGCGCATTTCTGGACCACGTGCGCCGCGTCGGCACAGGCTAGCCCTTCAGTCTTTCCTCGTGCGGCGTATCGTCGTAATCCGGATTCAGCCATTTACGCAGCGTGTGGTAGCCCTTTATCACTGCACAAAAGACCAGGCCGGTGACGATGAAATAGCCAACGAGCGCCAGGAGGAATGTAATAATGGAGCCGCGAGCCACCAGCGTGAGCACAAAAGGCTGCATGATGACCAGGAGCGTGAGCGCTACCCAAAGGCCCATCCCCAGGGCCCATTTGAGCTGATACAAGAGCAGAAAGTAGCACCCGTATTTTTCAAGCGCCCCGTGAATATTGATGTAGGGCGAATAGTTGAGCACGACGGCGAAGCCCGATGGCTGTCGCTTGAGCGTTTTGGGGGCCCAGCGTGCAAGAAAAGCGTGTACCTTTTGGCGCGGGGCAAGGTCGATCATGGCCACCGTCAGCGAGAGCGGGCGGCCGATCGAGCGGGCGTAAAGATCCTGCGCGCCAGGTGGCCACATGATCTGGATGTCGTCGATCAAGTAGCGATAATAGACAGAACCTCGAACGTTGATCCGGACCTCGGTCAGCGTGCCGTGAAGCCGAGTGGTCGCGCCTCTCTGCCTCAGCGCCTGCCTGAGCCCGAGTGCGAGGAAAAGCGTGCCAGCGGCAAGGAAAAAAAGGCTCAGCAGCAGCATGAAAAGGCCGGCCAATTCTGGTAAGCCCTGTGGGTCGACCACCAGCGCTGCGGGCAGCGCCAAGCCGAGTAGACAAAAAAGCCCACCGAACAGCAGCGCCACCCATTTAAGCGCGACCAGGCGCAGGTAAACCGTGCGCACATGGGTTTTTTCCAAAGCCGTCAGCGGGCGGGCGTTGTGATTCAAAAGAACTCCTGATGATCTAAAGCAGGGTGATGACGAGACAGTCAGGCTAAAACGGGGCGATTCGCTGGAAGACGGCGCTTACCCCTTCAGCTTTTCCTCATGCGGCGTATCGTCATACGCCGGATTCAGCCATTTACGCAGCGCCTGGTAGCCACGAGCGATTAAATATGTCACCACGACGCTGCCAATGGCCCACCCCAGAATAATTGCGAGCATCGTGACGTGGCTTTGCCCCACCAGCCAGTCGGTCGTCGCCGGATACAGAGAGGGCAGCAGGAAAAGCGCGACGAACAGACCGATGGCCGCCGCCGTCTTGAGCTGGTAGCGCAGCAGATAGTAACGCCCGTACCTGATAAGCGCGCCGTGAACGTCGATCACGGGCGGGCACGCGAGCACCACGCCCACGGCGGCAGGTTGCTTCTTGAGCGCTTCGATACCGATCCCCTCGAGCAGCGCCTTCAGCCCGGCCCGGCTTCGCATGTCGATCATGGCCACCGTCAGCGTGATCGTTTGACCCACCAGCGGCTTGTAGAGGCGCTCGGCCCCGGCGGGCCAGACAATCTGTTGGTCATCGATGAAATAGGTGTACACGGTATAGCGCCCGCCGCCGTTGCCTGTACTCGCTGTATGCGTCTTTTCGATCAGCCGACCGCGCAGTTGCGCGGTGGTAGGCCTGAGCGTGGCGGCCCGCCCCAGGCCATGGGCCATGATGAAAAGGGCGAGCGCCACCACGAGTAGATCCAGCAAGCCCATGAAGATGATCAGGGCCAGGGGTGCGCGGGTATCGTCGATCACGAAGGCAACCGGTAGTATCACGCTGAGCACGAGAAAGAAACTGCCCAATAGCACCAGCAGCCATTTGAAGAACACCACGCGCAGATAGACCGTGCGGGCGTGGTGCTTTTCCAGAGCGGTCAGCGGGCGGGTGTGGTTGCTCAAGCGGGGCTCCTTATAAGTTTAAAGAGATGTTGGGGCATGATGGCCAGCTACCATCGCTTACCCCTTCAACCTTTCCTCGTGCGGGGTTTCATCGAAACCGGGATCGAAGCGTCGGCGCAGCGCTCGGTAACCCTTGAAAACCAGCAACGAAACCACCGCCAGCCCCGCGAGATACCCCACAACGGCCAAAAGGCTCAAGAAAAAGTTGATGCTGACCAGAAAATCCGTCGTGACGGGCTGCATGATGACGAACAGCGTCAGCGCCGCCAGGGCAGTCGCCCAGAGCGCCGTACCGGCATGATAACGCAGCAGGTAGTGCCGCCCGTATTTGGCGACCAGCGGCACACGCTTGCCGTCGGCCATAAACGCCACGGGGAGTGCCAGACCGCAAAACAGTGAAGTGACACCAGTGGTCATGGCCAGGGCGTTGATGAGTTTCAAGCCGGTTTGCACCGTGCGGGCGTGGTAGCGCTCGAGATCGCTGACCGGGCGGGGTTGCTGGCCCACGAGGCCTCCATGGCGGTGTTGATGAGCGAGTCAGGATATCAAAGCTGCGCCAGCAGCGGCATGGGAACGGCTTTGCTCGTCGTAACCAACGAGGCGTTTACCCGGCGGGTCAGGGCGGCGCTTGTTTGAAAGCGCTTAAGTCTATCGCGTCAGCCGCGCCCACTCGCGTTATGCTTGACGCATGGCATGTGCCCTCACAGACGGAGAACGCCCCATGATGGGTGGCTTGTTAGGCTTACTGGATGATATCGCCGCATTGGCGAAGCTGTCGGTGTCGTCGCTCGACGACGTGAGTACCGCCGCCGGGCGCGCCACGGCGAAGGCGGCGGGGGTGGTGGTCGACGACACGGCGGTGACGCCACAATACCTTCAAGGCATCAAGGCCGAGCGCGAACTGCCGATCGTGAAAAAGATCGCGCTGGGTTCGATTCGCAACAAACTGCTGATCATTCTGCCGGTGGCGCTGTTGTTGAACCACTTTCTGCCCATGCTGCTGCCGATCATTTTGATGCTGGGCGGCACCTATCTGGCGTTTGAGGGCGCGGAAAAGGTATGGCATCGGCTAAGCGGGGCGGAGGAAGACGAGACGCCCGCGGTCATGAAAGGGCCGGAGGCCGAGAAGCGCATCGTCAGCGGCGCCATTCGCACCGACCTGATCCTTTCCGCCGAAATCATGGTCATTGCGCTGTCGACGGTGGCCCACCAGGGGTTCTGGTCGCAGCTGGTGAGCCTGGTGGTCGTGGCGCTGGTGATCACCGTGCTGGTGTACGGTGTGGTCGCGGGGCTGATTCGAATGGACGATATCGGCTTGAGGCTGGCTCAAAAAGAGAGCTCCACGATGAAAAAGCTGGGCCGCGGCATGGTGGCGGCCATGCCGAAGGTGCTGGCGGGCATCGCCTTCGTGGGGACTATCGCCATGCTCTGGGTCGGAGGACATATTCTGCTGGTCAACCTGGGGGAGGAGGGCGTGGGCTGGCTCAACGCGCCTTATGACTGGGTGCATCACATCGAACTCAACATCCACGAATCCGTCGGCACTTTGGGCGGGGCGCTGGGCTGGGGCTTCAATACGCTGTGCTCGGCGGTGATTGGCTTTTTGGTAGGCTCGGTGGTGGTGGGTGTGCTGCACCTCGTTCCTTTCAGAAAAGCGCATTCGGCATAAGGTATCAGTAGGGATAACACGGGGCGCGGCGTGCGCGATTCCTTCACGGCTTAAAAATTCGTGATCAGCTCCCGGGAGGGCCGTTTTCGAGGCCCTCTCTTTCAGTCGTTGCTTGAAAACCGGGGGGCTTGAAAACCGTCGCTTAAACGCCGTTACTCCCGCCGTACTAACAACGTTTGCTCAGTGCCGCTCGTGGCATGCGGCGTCCCACAACTTCATGAGCTCGGCAATAGAGGCATTGAAGGCTGATAACTTGACGCCGTCTCTCGCTGATATCGACACCCCCAGCAGAAAACTACTGAACGCCGTGCCCAAGGCCTGAGCATTGGTGCCTTCCTGGAGCTCGCCACTGGCAATGCCACGCTCAACGCAGCGTACAAACCCGGCATGAGTGCGCGCCCGTGAAACGGTCAGCGGCTTCGTAATATGAGCATGCTCGGGTTTTGAGGCGCTCATGGTGCCCAGGGCCACCATACAGCCTTTGGGATGCCCCGATTCGCACTGCATTTTCGTCGAACGACGTAGCGTCAGCTCGACCGCTTCTCTGGGCGGTATGGCGTCGTCCCATAGGCCGTCTGTCACCCGGGCGTAGCTCTCCAGGTAGCACTGAACCGCCTCGTTGAACAACGCTTCCTTGGAGCCGAAAGCGGCATAAAAGCTGGGCGCAGAAATGCCGCCGCCGATCTGAGCCTTGAGCTGGCTTAGAGACGTTGTTTCGTAACCCTGCTCCCAGAAAAGGTGCATCGCTTGCTCGATGGCTTGCTGTCGATCAAACACTCTGGGGCGCCCCATCTGTGCCATGTCGAACTCCCTTGCGTTGCTGAATACGGGCGACTTAAATACTACTCGATACAAAAGTCCTTGACAATAAATAGCCCGTCGCCACATATTTGTACCGATCGATACATATGTTTCGTGGAATGCTCTGGCTGCCTGTTGCCCAGGGTTAAACCTCATCTTCGAAAGGGTATTTTTTGTGGCCTACTCCTCTACTCAAGCGGAATCGGCGGCGTCCGATAAGCTGCCCATGTCCGCCCTGCTGGCCCTGGCCATGACGGGCTTTATCTGCATCGTGACAGAAACGCTGCCGGCGGGATTGTTGCCTCAAATCAGTGACGGCCTCGGGGTCAGCCAGTCGTTGGCAGGCCAGATGGTGACGGCGTATGCGCTGGGTTCGATGCTGGCGGCGATTCCTTTGACGATTGCGACACGCGGCTGGCGGCGGCGCAATGTGCTGCTGCTTACCATCGGCGGATTCTTCGTTTTCAACTCGGTCACGGCGCTGTCCAGTAGCTATGGCCTGACGTTGGTTGCCCGCTTCTTTGCGGGGGTGGCCGCCGGGCTTGCCTGGAGTCTACTCGCCGGTTATGCGCGGCGTATGGTGGCGGCTCATCAACAGGGGCGCGCCATGGCCGTGGCGATGGTCGGCATTCCCGTGGCGCTGTCTCTGGGCGTGCCGCTTGGCACCTACATGGGTTCGGTCGCCGGCTGGCGTACCGCTTTCTGGGTGATGTCCGCGTTGACACTGGTGCTGGCAGTATGGGTAATGGCCAGGGTTCCCGACTATCCCGGCCAGCCGAAAGGCGAGCGCATGCCACTGCGAAGCGTCTTTACGACCCCGGGTGTACGGCCGGTGCTTGCCGTGGTCATCACATGGATGCTGGCTCACAATATTCTCTACACCTACATTGCGCCGTTTGTGGCGGCCACGGCACTCGGCGAACGGGTTGATCTGGCGCTATTGACCTTTGGCGTTGCATCACTAGGTGGTATCTGGATGGCCGGCAAGCTGGTGGACAGCCATTTGCGAATCACGGTGCTGACAAGCCTGGCGGCCTTCGCAATCACCGCGTTCATTTTCGGTATCAACACGCAAAGCTCCGTGGTCGTCTTTATCGGCATTGTGGTGTGGGGGATTACCTTCGGCGGTGCTTCCACCTTGATGCAAACCGCGCTGGCGGATACCGCCGGAAGTGGCGCGGATGTGGCGCTTTCCATGAATGTGGTGGCATGGAACGGCGCGATTGCGGGCGGCGGCGTCGCGGGCGGTATGCTGCTGGATTCCTTGGGAGTCAGCGCCTTCCCCTGGTCGCTGGTGGTGCTGCTGGTGATCGCCTTCAGCGTCGCCTGGGGCGCGCGTTCCCATGCTTTCACACCTGGCCCGCGAGATGGAGAACCTTCGTGAGAACCCGGGTAACCGGTTTTCGGGTTAATTCGGTGGCGGTAGCGATTATGCGTTTTTTGACGCTCCACAAGGCGCTCGCCGAGTAAGCTTGAGGAGTCGCTCACTGTACCTGCCAATGCCCGCCTTTACGGCGGGCATTGCGCAACGGGCCTGAACCTTACGGGTATTATGAGCCTTCTACCTGGGCGCGTTTGACGACCATTAGCCGGCTGGCGGTGCGCACGGTCATCACGATAGCGCTGGCCGCGACCATGATTAGAAACAGCCCCAGCGCCAGCATCGCCTTGAAATCGAACAGATCGAACAACAAGAGTCCGGCGATACAGCCGGTCAGAAAAGAGAAGATCGTGGTCAGGTGCGTATACAGCTGCTTGCGGGAAAAGCGCCGGTCGAGCGCCGCGTCCTGAGAAAAGCGTGACGAGATGAACGAGCCCAGCGCGATACCTGCATCGGTCAGCGTGCCGGTCACGTGGGTGGCGCGCACGCGGCCGTTGGAAAGCTGGGTCGAGGTCGAATTATGCACTCCCATCAAAAAGCCCAGCGCCAGCAGTACTTCCGAGTTGAAACGCGGGGAGTACATCAGAATTTCGAACAGCGAGACCGCGGCCAGCGCCGCGCCTTCCGCCAGCAAGATCAAACAGAAGATGGTGCGAATGCGTTGGCCCAACACCACGACAATGCGGGCCAGCATTCCGCCCATGACGAAGACGAGCAGCAGCGTGGCCAGAAACAAAAAGCCGTGGGTGTCGGCGCTGGCGACCTCATCAGATATTTGCGAGACATTGCCGCTCATGTGGGAAGGGAGAAAACCGAAGGCGCCCAGCGCCATCGCGTTGAGAATGCCCGCCGCCGTGGCCAACACCAGCGCCAGGTAACGATCTTCAGTGTGAGAACGCACTTTTTTCTTCTTGATCAGCAAGGTAGACCTCCAACGTCCATGTAGCAGTCACCTGTACGACGCCTGGACGCAGGAATAGTTCTCGTTTGGCTCATCAAGAAGTGGATGCAAGCATGACGCCTCGTTAACTTCTCCCGTTATCTTCCAGGATCATGTCTGACGCCTTCTCTCCAATCATCATGGTAGCGGCACAGATATTGGCAGAGGGAATGTCGGGCATGACGGAGGCATCGACCACTCTTAATGAAGTGATCCCTTTGACCCGAAGCCTTGAATCCACGACCGCCAGCGGGTCGTTGGACGGCCCCATCTTCGCGGTGCCGCATAAATGGTAGGACGACACGCCATAACGGCGACAGAAGTCGAGAATTTGCTGATCCGTTTGGCACTCGCGGCCTGGAAATGTCTCGGTAGGGTTGTAAGGCGCAAGGGCATCGCTTGCCATCAGTTTACGTGCCAGTTTGGCGCCGAGAATGATCTTTTCCTGATCTTCTTCATGCTGCAGGTAGTTGGGTTGTACCGCGGGCGACTCAAAGGGGTCACTGGACACCAGCTTTACTTCACCCGTGCTTTTGGGTCTGTGCTGCCAGAAACCACACGTCATGCCGGGGTATTTATCCAGCACCCCAACGTAGCCATTTCGATAGCTGGCGGGCGAAAACACGCCTTGCAGATCGGGCTCTTGAGCGTCTTCGCTCGAGCGGCAAAAAATATGCACGACAGAAGGGCTCAGGCTCAGGATGCTGGGCTTTTTAACCACCCATTTCAAAACTTCCAGAGCGAGTCTGGGGCCTTTCGCTTTTTCGTTGATAGTCACCGCGTTTTCAATTTGATTGGAGATTCTTATCGAATAGTGATCTTTCAGGTTTTTCCCGACGCCCGGTAGATCTACAACGGGCGTGATGCCGAGTTTTTCCAGAGCCTGGCTATCCCCAATCCCGGAAAAATTGAGAATTTTAGGGGTGTTGATTGCGCCCGCGCTTAAAATGACCTCCTTGTTGGCATAGATCTTTTCCTTTGCGCCGCTTTTCGAGTTGAAGAGTTCGACACCTATGGCGCGGTTGCCGTCGAATAGTACGTTCGTGACCTGCGAATGCGTCAACACACTCAGGCCGAATTGCTTTTTGGCTCTTTTGATATACGTATTGGCAGTGCTTACGCGTTTGCCCGAGAAGATGGTGCGCTGGAAATATCCGACTCCCTCCTGGGAGGCCCCGTTATAATCCGGGTTCTTGTCGATACCAAATTCAGAGGCGCCCTCGATGAAAGCGTCGCATACCGCATCCGACCAGTTCGAATCCGTCACCGAAATCAAGCCATCGGAGCCTCTAGCCTCACTCTTTTCGTGGCCGATCCGGCGCTCACACTTGTTGAAGTACGGAAGGACGCTTTTATAGTCCCATCCTTCATTGCCAAGCGCCGACCAGTTGTCGTAGTCCGACTTCAAACCCCGGTTATAAACGAGGCCATTGATCGAGGTCGAACCACCGAGAACACGCCCCTGCGGAATGGGAATGTTTCGATCGAGCGTCAGTGCATTGGCCTCTGTGGAGAACTGCCATGCAAACGCGGGTTTGAATATGACCTTGATAAACCCTGCCGGTATATTCAGGTAAGGGTGCCAGTTGCTCGATCCTGCCTCGATAAGACAAACGCTGCCCGGATGCTTTTCACTAAGGCGAGAGGAAACGATCCCTCCTGCGGCGCCACTGCCTACGACGATATAATCGTATTCTCTCTTTTTGTCATTTTTCATGAGTTTTTCCTTAACTATTTAAAAGTATGCTGGGTAGTCCAGTAATGATTTGCGGAAAAACGGACATCAAGATGCAGGCCAGAATGATAATGGCGACAAAAGGTATGACGGCTTTATAAAGGTCCAGGGTTTCAACGCCTGCCGGTGCAACCCCTTTTAGATAAAACAGTGCGTAGCCAAAGGGCGGCGTAAGAAACGACGTTTGCAGTACAACGGCCACCATGACAACGAACCAGAGCATATCGATACCCAGCTGCTGAACGATGGGCAGTATGATGGGAAAACTTAAAAGTACGATGCCCGTCCAGTCCAAAAACATGCCCAGAACAAACACCAGCAGAAAGATCGCGATCAGGGCACCTGTCGTACCGCCAGGCATGGCGAGCACGATATTGTTGATCACCTGCATGCCGCCACCACGAGAGAAAACGCCTGTAAACGCCGTTGCCCCGACCAGTACCAACATGACCATGGTGGTGGTCTTGCCCGCCTCGAGCAGCGTATTGAAGCATGTGCCGATCTTTCTATCGCCGAATATCAAAAACAGGATGAACGCAATCCCCACCCCGATAGCCGAGGCCTCTGTTGCCGTTGCGATTCCAGTAAACAGCGCACCTAGTACACCCAGTATGAGTGCCATGGGGGGAAGCACGTACTTGGCCAGCATGAGCAAGAGTTGGGGGGTGGAAACCTGGCTGCGCTCCTCTGCAGGCACTTTTGGCCCGTACGCGGGTTTTATAAAACAGACAATTAATACGTAAAGCGCATACATGGCGCCCAGCATGAGACCGGGTACCAGAGCACCCGCGAAAAGCGCCCCTACCGACACGGGCGAGTAGCTGGCCATCAAAATGAGCATGATACTGGGGGGAATAAGGATCCCCAGGCAGCCGCTGGCCATGATCACGCCGGAACTCAGCCCCTTGTGATAGCCGTATTTCAGCATCGGTGCGAGGGCGATCAATCCCATGACGGCAATCGAGGCGCCTACGATACCGGTCGTTGCAGCCAGAAGCACCGAGACAATCACCACCGTCAGGGCAAGTCCTCCTCTTAAATTCGCAAGAAGAAGCCGCATGGCTTCAAACATCTTCTCAGTGACGCTGGAGTCGTTGAGAAAGCGTGCCATCAGGATAAAAAGAGGGATGGCGACCAGAACATAGTTATCCATGGAGTTGCCATAGATATTATTGATGATGGTTCCAAGAACGCGCTCCCCGGGCCCCAGGTAGGCCCCAATGACGGCGGTTCCTCCCAACACAAAAGCGAGGGGGTGGCCCATGAAAAGCCCGATCAATAACCCACTGAACATGACAACGGTCAGCATTTCAGGACTCAGGCTCATGGCTTGCTACCTTTTAATGTATGAATGCACTTAAGAATGACGGAGACAACCTGTATCAATAGCAAAATGGCCGATACAAGAATGACGCCCTTGATTGGATAAAGGGGGATGGCCGTCATGCCATAGGTAGTTTCACCTCTTGAAAAAGAGCGCTCGAAAAAAGCCCAGCCGTAATATATGAGCATCCAGATAAAGGGTATAAAGAATATGAGATAGCCCAGTACGTTGATAATGGTTCTTTTTTTGTTATCGAACAGTCGAGTGATGACATCTACCTCGACATGACTTCCATGAAGTAATCCATAGGCAGCCAACAACATGAAGTGGGCGCTAAAGAGCATCTTTGTAATATCAAAGACCCACTCACTGGGGCGGCCCATTACGAAGCGCATGGCAATATCATAAATGACAATGAAGGTGATCACTGCCAAAAGAGGAGCCACGCAGCGTCCGACGCCTTCGTTGAAGGCGTCAATCATGACGAATAATCTTTTCATTTCAGCGCTCGAGATGGCTTGAGGGCAAACGTCACACACGCTTAAAAAACCCAATCTGATGATTATCAGATTGGGTCATCAAGAATTACATGCACGCTTCGATGTCTTCGAGAGAAGGCAGATCGGTAATGTTCCTGCTCAAGTTGAAGGGGGCGGATACTTCATTCCACTGTTGATGTTCCTGAAGGTAGCTGATCTGCGAGTGATAAACCTTGGCATGCATGGGGTTTTCGCAGGCGCTTTCAAGAATCATCTCATTGGTGACTTCCTGGATTCTCGCCAGGTCCTCTTCAGAGAATCGCGTTATCTCGACCCCGGCATCGACAAAGGCAGCCACCCCTTCCGAATTTTTCCTTTCCGCCCAGGCTAAGGACCACGCCATATTGGCTTCAGCGGCCACTTTGAGTCTTTCCTGAACCTGTTCAGGTAACGCATCCCAGGCATCCTTATTGATCATGATGCCATGTACCCCACCTGTCTGGTGCCAGCCCGGAGTCGCCCAGTAGGGCGCTACTTCGGCAAAACCAGCGTTGAAATCAACGCCAGGCATGGAGAACTCGGCGGCGTCGACAACGCCACGTTCTACTGCCTGATAGATTTCCGAACCCGACAGCGTCACCTGTGAGCCGCCCAGTTTTTCCAGCACGCGGCCCTGGTCGCGACCGGCCAGTCGAATTCGTTTTCCTTCCAGGTCGGCAAGGCTATCGATCTGCGTTCTTCCTCTAAAGCCTGATTCGGACGTTACCAGGCCAAAAGGCAGGTAATAAATGCCGTATTCACCGTAAACTTCCTGATAAAGCTCCAGACCACCCCATTCAAATATCCAGTTGAGATAATCAGCGGCGTTGAAGAGGCTGGTATGAGTCGATAGAGGAGAAAAAGCTGAATCAAGGCCCGCCCAGTAACCGCCCCAGTCGCCTGCTGCGTCAATGGCACCTGTTTCGACTGCATCGAAAACCTCGGTACTGGGCATCAAGGTTCCGCCCGAGAAAAAGGTAATCTCGAGGTCATCGCCAGTAATACGATTGACACGGTCTACCCAGGCTTTGTCTATTTCGATAAGTTCAAGGCTTTCAGGCCAAACGGTGGTGACCGTCCACTCGATCTTGTCGTCGGAAAACGAGTGAGTGGAGGCCAGCAACATGCCGCTTGCGGTAGCGATGCAAAGTTTCTTGAGATTGAACTGTTTCTTGAGGCTGAACTGTTTCATGGTGTGCTCCATTTTTTTAGGAATTATTCTTTCGAAGTGCTGTTTTCAATAAAGGGTCTTGGTCAGTAAGCTTTTTGTAAGAGTGTCAAAAAGTCTTTTTCAGTCGTCCATCGTGGATTCCAGCGGTTGTAGTCAAGTAAGAAGCATTTCTCAGAAATTTCTGGTAAATCCTTCTCTTCTACTCCTACGTCGCGTAGGCGAGGAGGTACGTTTAAATCGTCACAGAGTTCCTTGATCGCTGTAATGGCTTTTCGGCCAGCGTCTAATGTCGATAATCCTCGCGTATCGATGCCCATCGTGGCGGCCAATATGGCAAATCGTTGAGGCGTGGCGATAAAGTTGAATTCCGCGACATGGGGCAGACAAACGGCGTTCGCCAACCCGTGAGGTATCGGATATTTACTGCCCAGTGCCATCGCCATGCAGTGCACATTACCCGTACCGGTCGTGCCAAATGACATGGCCGCCATGGAGGAGGCGCATAGCATATTGAACGCTGCGTCCTGATTCTCTCGGTTAGCGACGTAGGGGCGAAGGTTATCGCTGATCAACCGGATGGCGTGAAGGTTCTGGGCATCAGTGAACGGGTTTGCCAATTTGGAAAGATAGGATTCAAAAGCGTGAACGAACGCATCGATGCCTGAATGAATGGCAACGTGCTGTGGTGTGGTACTGATGGCCTCTGGATCCAGAATGGCGTACGTGGCCGGACCATAGTGAGCATGACGTATGGCCATCTTGCTGTTTCGCAGCGTATCCGTGATGACCGCTGCACCGGAGACCTCTGAGCCTGTGCCGGCTGTCGTGGGTATGGCAATCAACGGAAGGGGAGGCACGTCAAACGTGTCGATACCTTCGTAATCACTGATCTCTCCACCGTTCGTTGCGACGATGGCGACTGCTTTAGCGACATCAATGGCACTTCCCCCGCCCAGCACCACCAGCACTTGTGGTGATAAAGCGCTGCTTACGCGCATTGCTGACACCACGTTTTTATCGGTAGGCTCAGGATCGATGCCGTCAAACTCTTCAAGTTCGATACCCAGATTCTTCAATGAACTGACAAGCGATCGATGAAGACGGCTTCCTTTCAAGCCCGGGTCGGTCAGTAACAGTACCTTGCTCCAGTTGTTCTTTTGGACAATTTCCGCGACACGCGTCCACGCTTGGCGTCCAAACTCTACACGTGTGGGGCAGTGGCTTTTTGAAAGGCTGGCGTCAGTCATGTCATTGTCTTTTTAGAAGTTGACGTTCGAAGCATCGATGCGTATGCAGACGTTCTTTATCTGGGAGTAGGAGAGGATGGCGTCCATGCCTTTCTCGCGGCCAAACCCGGATTTCTTGTAGCCGCCGAAGGGTATTTCGGCACCTCCACCCGCGCCGTAACAGTTGACGAATACTTGTCCTGCCTTGATTCGATTCGCAAGCCAATGGGCACGTCCAATATCGCGTCCCCAGATGCCCGCCACCAATCCGTATTCCGTATCGTTGGCCAGGCGTTCAGCATCTTCGAGCGTATCGAAAGGCAGCAGCGTAAGGACAGGCCCGAATATTTCCTCTCGCGCGACCCTGGCGCTGGAGGATGCTGGGCAGATAAGGGTCGGCTTTACAAAATGGCCGGTGGATTGATCCGCATCTCCGATAAATCGGCCGCCGGTGTAGACATCCGCCTCCTCCTGCTGACCCAGCAATACGTAGTCCTCGATGCGCTGTCGTTGAGAAGCGCTCACGACAGGCCCAAGGTCAGGATCATCCAGTCCACGCCCCAGGGTCAGCTGATCGATCGAGTCGCGAAGCCGCTCGATCACAGTCTCTTTTATCGAGCTATGCACCAGAACACGAGATCCGGCCGAGCACGTCTGTCCTGAATGAGGGAAGGCCGCCTTTATAATCAAGGGTATGGCTGTATCCAGTTCCGCATCGGGCAAAATGATATTGGGAGATTTGCCGCCTAGCTCTAAAAGAACGGGCGTAACGTTTTTGGCGGCTGCCTGCATGACCGCCGTACCCGTTTCAACAGACCCCGTAAACACGAGAAGATTGATCCCCGGGTGTGACGCCAGTGCGGCCCCGGCCTCATGACCAAAGCCAGGTACGATATTGAGTAGCCCATCCGGCAGGCCTGCTTCCTGACAGATATCGGCAATGGTGAAGATGCTCAGGCATGCAAGCTCGGCGGGTTTGAGTACCACGGCATTACCGGTGGCAAGCGCCGGTGCTATGCCCCGACAGGCAATTTGCAATGGATAGTTCCAGGGCACTATCTGGCCTGTCACGCCCAGGGGCTCACGAACGGTAAAATCAACATAATCCGGTCCGAGGGGAATGGAGTTACCCAGTATCTTGTCGGCCACGCCGGCATAGTATTCGAAGAAGCGAGCTGCCGCATTGGCGTCGGCCTTTGCTTGTGCCAGGGGTTTGCCGGCATCACGACATTCGATCATGCTCAGCTCTTCAGCCTTGTCTCGTATGACCTGTGCAATGTTATAGAGAATTCTGGCCCGGTCGCTTGGTAGTCGAGTTGCCCATTCCTGCTGCGCTGTTTGGGCGGAGGCGACCGCTTGATCAATATCCTTTGCAGAACCACGCGCAATTCGAGCCAGTACTTTCTGGTCGGCGGGGTCATGCACGTCTATCCACTCATTGGTCTCTGCCGGACGCCATGTCCCCTCGATGTAGCAACCAAAATCTTTCATGTGAGCCTCTTGTAAGAATTCTGTCAGGAGTAGTGCAGCTCATCCGAGCTTGCTGGTTTGGTTGTTGGTGTGGCTGCCAATGGGCAAGCTAAGTAACGCCGAGCCCAATGATTTGCCGTGGGCGTCTAGCGCTAGAGAGCCTACGACACCTCCTGAGAGGGCATGAGTGAGTACCAGGTTGAGCGCACCAAGCCTGGGGAGTTCATAACGTATAACGGTACCTTTGACACTATCTCGCAGGTGCTCGGCCACACGTTCGGGCGTGACTTCCTTGACCAATAACTCGTAATCTTTATCTTCATAAGCAATGACGGAGATGTTGGCGGTATCTCCCTTGTCACCACTTCGGCAATGAGCAATATCTCTCAGAATCATGAGCTGGCGGTTTCCATGAAGACGATCGATGTGGGTACATGGCTTTCTGCAATGAGTGGCGATGTTAGAAATACGGCAGAACGCGTCGATTTCCATGCGCCACCCCCTCCCGATGGACCATTGGTATAAAGCGCCTCGACTTCATTGCCAATGCGTTCGGCATCCTCCTGGGAGTCGCATTTTGCCAGGACTCTAAGGCGCACTTCATACGGCTCATGACCACTGCTTAACTGATCGCCGTGAAGTGCATTCATGCCAATGAAATCGACTCTCAAGTCACGGTATATATTGCCGGTTAGTCTTTCTTTAATGATGTCCTTGGCCAGCTGCGCACGTGCGACCGCGCCGATACCGGCATAGGAAATCTGGCCTTCACCAATAAAGCCATCGTGATAACTGATCGATACTTTTAGATGGTTGGTCTTGGCATGCCCCGTGGCATCATGAATACGCACACGATTAGTCGCTATCTCCTCGATCCAGACATTGCTGAAATCCGCTATCACGTCTGGTTGAAGATATCGGGCAGGATCATGTATCTCATATAAAAGCTGCTCCTTGACGGTTGCGGGAGTAATGTAGCCTCCCGTATTGTCCAGCTTGGATATTTCGATGCGACCATCGGCGTAGATATCTCCAAAGGGAAAGCCAATGTGTGCCAGCTGCGGAACATCCTTTTTGCCAGGATCGGCAAAATAGCCACCGCAAATTTGCCCTGCGCACTCCAGAAGGTGACCAGCCGTAGTTCCCTTGCCAAGCTTGTCCCAATCATTCATTTCCCATTTGAATGAGTGGATCAGCGGCCCTAGAAATAATGCGGGATCGGCCGCTCTGCCGGTCACGACCACGTTTGCGCCTTCATCCAGAGCCTTGGCAATCGACTCAGCACCGATGTAGGCGTTGGCAGATATGATTTGGTCACGATGTTCGGCAATCGTATAACCGTGTTCTTCTTTTAGGCAGGCGCTATTCTTCGTGCATTGCGTCAGGATATCGTCGCCGACGACAGCTGCCACGCGTATCGAATCAAGTCCCATGTCACGTGCCAAATCACGGATGCACTGCGCCGCAGCCAAGGGGGCAGCCGCCCCCATATTGGTTATAATGCGTATGTTGTTCTGATGACAAAGGCCTAGGACGGCCTGCATGCGAGCGACCAGGAAGGGGTCATACCCCTTTTGTTGACTGGACAGCAACTGCAGCTGGGCATTAGTGATAGTTCTCTCAGCCAGACACTCGAATACGAGAAAATCCAGATTGCCTCGCCTGGCGAGATCTACCGCTGGATCGATTCTATCGCCTGAATATCCAGCGCCAGCTCCAATTCTTACTTTGTGCATGCGCCACCCTATCGTTGTTGTTTGTATAAGACTAAAGGCTATGAACTAAAGCCTAATATTGATATCGAGTGTGATTACTAGTGGTTGGTTTCAAGTTAAAGCTGGCTAATCAATTAAACAATTGAAATAATTAAATGGTAATTATAAAGGATTTTTATGGATCTTAGTTTTCGTCAAATACGCTCATTTCTTGCCGTGGCCCAGTTAGGGAGTTTTACTCAGGCCGCAACTTCTCTTTTTCTGACGCAACCCGCATTGACGATACAGATTCGTAATATGGAAGAGTCGTTAAATGTTCGCTTGTTTGACCGTAATACGCGAACTGTAAAACTTACTCGTGTGGGGGCATCGTTATTGCCCGTATTTCAAAGAATGGTCAACGATCTTGATTCGGTTGTAACCGAGGCGCGCGACATCGTTGCAATGAGGCGGGGCGTTGTGCGCATTGCCGTTCTTCCTTCAGTGGCTGCCTCTTTATTGCCCTTTGTTATCAAGGAGTTTCGTGCCATCTATCCAGGTGCTGAATTTATCGTTCGCGACGCCATCGATAACAAGATTGTCGAGCTGGTAAAGGAAGGTGAGGTCGATATAGGCGTTACGGGTGGGTGGATCAGGGATAAAGAAGTTAAAACGCTTTTCAAGAAGTCAGAAACGCTTAAAGTTATTTTTCCGCATGAACACCCGCTAGGTAATTTGAAGAAAATAAGTGTTTCCGATATTGCTCAATTTCCACTGGTTACCTTGAATGCCTTGACAAGTTTGCGAACCGTTGTTGAAGAAGCTTTTGCCAGGGAGGGCTTGACGCCCGTAACCGCCTGCGAAGCGACCTACATGATGACCGTAGCGAGTATGGTTAGCGCAGGACTAGGCGTTGCCGTATTGCCTTCGGCGGCAAAGGAAGATCATGCCTTTCCCGATATAACGAGTGCTCCGGTAGATGACTCTAAACTGCGTCGTACTATTTCGATTATTACGCTAAGTGACAAGACCTTGCCGCCTATGAGTCAGTTGTTTTGCGAACATTTAATTAACGCTTTTGAAGATTAGGGTCTGCCTGAAAAGTCGGTGAGCGAAGATAAGAAAAGGCAAAAATTGGCGAAGAAACGGAGTTTACACCGTGTAAATGAGCATTCTGATCTGACTCGCGCGCGAGCCAGTTTTTAACGCCGTATTGTCGAGCGCAGGCACTTTTCAGACAGAGCCTAGCCCTATTGTTCAGAAGTTTTTTTATACACGCTTTTTATTGTAGAGACTTTTTATGATAGAGGCATTTGTTGAACACTGGATAATCCGTAGCGGTCTGGATGGTTAACGTTAATTTGGCTGACGCGTTGGTACCTATATAGCGTACAGGCGCGGCAGTCTGGGGGCCCATCCAGCCAGTACCTGTCCAGGCTGCCAGGTCGAACAGCAAGAGCCCCGTGATATAGCCGGTTGGAAACGAGAAGCGCGTAGTCAGATGGGTATGCAGCTGCTTGCGAGAGAAGCGGCGTTCCGAGGAACGTCGTGACAAAAAAGCAATGGGATGAACGAGCGCCAGAAACAAAAAGCCCTAGGCGTCGGCGCTGGTCACCCATCGGATCTCTATGAGTCGTTGAATATTCGTTTATTAGCTGCGCGTCCGTACCCTGTGCGCGGCTTAAAGATGGTATGGCTATAAAGCCGGATGACCCCGCGCCGATACATAGCTGTAACCCAAATTAATTCAGGCTCATGATGTCCCAAAAGACGGTTGGAATGGACAAGCGTTAAGAGGACCGGGCCTTGTCGGGTGGAGGGGACAAAAGAGCATTCTGGAGCAGGTAAATCGGCCTCGGCAGGCATCTTTTTTGGAGGCGGGAGCGCGGGTTGCCTGTTCGCTCTTGTTTATGAATTCCGGGTTCTGAAAAGCGCGGCGAATCGTCGCGTTATGGTCGACTATCTTGCGGTCAATGGGTGCCTATAGTGGATGGATGGTATGGATGAATATAGCGCGGTATGGCGTTTAAAACGGGAACCCCCTGAATGCTGAGTAACCTTCAAAAAATCTGGTCGCCGGGTGTGGCGGACAACCCCGTGCGACTGCGTCGACAAATCGAGCTGTGTAACCAGCTGGGTCTGTTTGCGTTCTTCATGTGCACCTGTTACCAGACCTTCTTCATACTTTCCGATTTCGACCTCTATAGCACTTATTTCACCATCAATATGCTGTTCATGGGCGGCTATGCCTCGATTTTATGGATCAATCATCGGCGCTGGTACATGACGGCGTGCCTCGTTTTCACGGCGCTGGTCATGGTGCAACTGTTCATTAGCGCGTTCTATTTGAGTGTCGATGCCGGAGTGCCTCTTTTCTATATCACGCTGGCTGGGACACTGTCGTTTCTGTTTCCCCGTAAGCAGTGGTACCTCTCGATGAGTTTAACGCTGCTCAGCGTGGCGCTTTTCGTCGCGGCGAACGTTTTGTTTCCTTCCGGTACCGCCTATACGCCGGTGCCACTGCCCTGGGCCAATCTGCTGCACGGTTTTAGCGTCGTGGGCGTGTTGCTGGTGCTGGGTACGCTGCTTTTCCACTACCGCCATCAGTTCGAGATCACCGAAAGCGAGCTTTTGATCAACAACCACGCGCTCGAAACGCTCAGCAATACCGACCCGTTGACGGGGCTTGCGAATCGACGGGTGCTCGATGACACCTTAAGGCGCGAATGGCTGCGGTTGACCCGCCACCCAGGGGCGCTTTCGGTCATCATGTGCGACGTGGATCATTTCAAACATTACAACGATCGCTTTGGTCACGATGGGGGGGATCGGTGTCTGCAGCGAGTCGCGCTGGTGCTTCAGGCCGAGCTTAGCCGGCCTGCGGATCTCATCGTGCGCTACGGCGGAGAGGAGTTTGCGCTGGTACTTCCGGAAACCGATGAACGAGGCGCGCGCCACGTGGCACATAGACTGTGCGAGGCGGTTCGACGCCTTGAAATACCCAATCCCGGCGCGGGTGACGGCTTTGTCACCGTCAGCGTCGGCGTATCGAGTATCCATGCGCTGAACTGTAACGGCCTGAATGCGGAAGAGGGTGAAAGCCTGCTCAAGTGCGCAGACCAGGCGCTTTACCAGGCCAAGAGTCTCGGTCGCGACCGGGCCGTTTTTTTGACGTACGCGGCAGGATAGCGGCGCTTTGGGAGTACGAAGAATGCTCGATCAATGGATGAAGCTAAGCGCCGTCGATATGAGGGAGCTGCCCGCCAAGCGTCAGCGTCAGGTTCTGGTGTGTGATCAGTTGGGTATTTTTGCGTTTTTTACGCCTCTTCCTTACCAGCTTTTCTATATCTTTTACGATCTCGCTTACTTTAGCGAAATATTCATTATCAATCTGATGTTCATGTCCTGTTACGCGACGGTGCTACTGCTCAACCGGCGCGGCGAGTACGGGGCGGCGCGCAATTTGCTCATGTTGTGTGTGAGCACCCACATGTTCGTTTCATCGCTCATGGCGGGTTCTGGCGTAGGCGTTAATCTTTTCTATTTCACCCAGGCCGCCGTGCTGGTCTTTTTGTTTCCTGGGCTTTGCTGGCTGGGGTTGGTCGCCTGGCAGCTCGTATGCGGTGCGCTCTATCTCGGCACTCAGCTATTGTTGACGTCAGAAGTCGCGATTACGCCGGTGCCCCATCCCTGGGTGGATCTCATGTACGTGTGCAGCGCCTCCGGCGCGCTGCTGCTGATGGTAGCCTTACTCAATCTTTTTCGACACCAAATCGAGAACACCGAGAAGGAGCTGTTGACGACCAGCCAGATGCTCCAGGTCCGCTCGAGCACCGATCCGCTAACCGGACTCGCCAATCGGCGCGCGCTGGACGAGGCCCTGCGCGCCGAGTGGCTGCGGCTTGCGCGTCATCCGGGCACGCTCTCGGTCATCATGTGCGATGTCGATCACTTCAAGGGCTATAACGACTATTTTGGTCACGATGGGGGCGACGAGTGCTTACGTCAAATTGCCTGGGCGATCAAGGAGGTGCTCGAGCGGCCTTCGGATTTGGCGGTGCGCTATGGTGGCGAGGAGTTCGCGGTCGTGCTGCCCGCGACCGACGAGCAGGGCGCTCGACACGTGGGGGAAAAAATCAACGAAGCTGTGCGGCGTTTGGCCATCCCCAATCCCCATATAAAAGGCGGTATCGTGACTGTCAGTGTCGGTGTCTCGAGTTCCACTTGCTTTACCAGCACGCATTTCGAGCAAAGTGGCGAGCGCCTGCTCAAGTGCGCCGACCAAGCGCTCTATCTGGCCAAGAAAAACGGACGCGATCAAACGGTCTGTATGGGCTGCTACTCGCTCACTTGAAACGTCTCGCCACGCGTCTTTTTGCGCTGAATTCCAAGCTTCTCTTTTAGGGCGCCTACAATGTTAAAGAGAGTCAAATGGGTTTGGGCGGCAGGCGTGGCCGGTAATACCATGCAGCGACGTCGCCAAATCGAACTGGCCAACCAGATAGGGCTATTCGGCGCGGTAGCGACGGCTCCATATCAGCTGTTCTACTATTTGTACGACTTCGCCTATTTCAACAGCGTGTTTACTGCCAATATCGTTTTTACTCTAGGGTATTTGTCAGTGCTCGTGCTCAATGGGATGCGGCGCTACGGGCTGGCGCAGCGAACGCTGTTGATCAACGTCAATATCCAGATGTTCGTCGTGACCGCGCTGATCGGTGCCGATGCCGGGGTGCATCTTTTTTACTTCACCATTGCTGCGGTACTGGTGTTCATGAAGCAGCGCGGGCGACGACGATATATCGCTCACATGGCGCTTCTGGGTACGCTCTATATGACGGCCCACTTTCTGTTTACGCCGTCCAGAGCGTTATCGCCGGTTCCCGCCCCTTGGGTGAACGTCATGTACGTGGGCAGCGGCATTGGGGTGCTGACGTTATTGGGTATTTTTCTGTGTCTGTTTCGCCAGCAGATCGATCATGCCGAGCGCGAGTTGATGCTATTGAGTCGCCATTTCAAAACGCTGAGCAATACCGACCCGCTAACCGGGCTTGCCAACCGGCGGGTGCTGGACGAGGCGTTGGAGCGCGAGTGGTCGCGGCTTTCACGACATTCCGGAGCGCTCTCGATCATCATGTGTGATATCGACCACTTCAAGCGCTTCAACGACCGCTACGGTCACGACGCGGGCGATGAATGTCTCAAGCGCGTCACCGCCGCCTTGAAGGAAGGGCTTTCAAGGCCCTCGGATCTGATCGCGCGCTATGGCGGTGAGGAGTTCGTCATCGTGCTGCCGAATACTGCCGCTCAGGGGGCGCGCCATATCGCGGATCGGCTGTGCCAGACGGTCGAAGCGCTTGAAATACCCAACGAAGACTCAAGCACGAGCGCCTGGGTGACACTGAGCGCCGGAGTATCGAGCACCGAAGCCGCCGTAACGATGCGCGCAACCGGCGGTGGTGTGCTGTTAAAAGGCGCCGACCAGGCGCTTTATCAGGCCAAAACAAGCGGACGCAATCGAGCCGTTTACTTACCATGTCCGACCAATGCTCTCGAACCGAGCGGCGCTTGAACACGGCGCGCCAAAGAAACGGCGAGCGCTTTCGACGCTCGCCGTTTTTATGAGGAGCGCTTTCTACGCCCCGGAGTGAAGCGTCAGTGGTGTCTTGTGGGACTCCTGGTCGGCGTCGAGGCCGATCATTTCATCGTAGGGCACCTGCTGGACGAGATAGAGCGGCACGTTTTCCAGCCCGCCCACGTCGCTCAAGCGTTTGCGCGCGTCGGTCAGCGACTGCGGACGTATGGGCTTGCCGTGGTGGTCGACCAGTACATGTTCTTCGTCATCGTCGGTCATGGCGCGAAAGACGAACACATCGCCTTCATGAGACTCGATGTGCAGTTCCTTGATACTCGACTGACCGGCAAGTTTTACGAACTCGTCGAACGTCATGGTGGCCTCCTTGGCTACGCTTTCTTGATTTCAGTGTGCAGTTTGAGAACGCGACTGCCGTCCTCCTGTTTAATCAGATAGGCGGGGGTTTTTTCACTACCCTTGCGGGTCACCTCGCTGCCCTGAAGTTTGCGCGTCACTTTCTCGCAGTACTTTTTGGTGACCTGACCTTCGGCCCAGTTGTCACCCCATTTCCATTTCACCCACTCGCGCTGCTTGAAATCCGCCATCAAAGGCATCCTCGAAAATTATACGTTGTACAATTCTTGTACCTTTTGAGGATTTTGGCAATGAAGAGTTCAATATGGGGCTCTTGTCAGGCGTACCGAGCCTGGTTGGATCAAGCGAGCGAAGGTGGCATGCAATGTGTTGGTGGTGCCGCAGATACATAAAACCCTCTTCAGCCGGGGAGGTTGAAGAGAGCCAATGTGCGTGGATCGATGCATTACCGGGGCGTCAGGCGCATCATTTTCAGCGTGAGGGGTTTCAGCGCGAAGGGAGCAGCGCAAGGTTCCAGGCGTTGGATTTAGCGCTTGAGCCTCTTCAATAGCGCCTCGGCAGTCGCCTCGGAGGAGCCGGGGTTCTGGCCGGTGATCAAAAGACCGTCCTCCACCACGTAGGCGCTCCAGTCATCGCCCTTCGAGTACTCGCCGCCTTGCTCCTTGAGCATGTCCTCGACCAGAAACGGCACCACTTTGGTAAGCCCCACGGCTTCTTCTTCACTATTGCTAAAGCCTGTCACCTTGCGCCCGGCGACCAGCGGTTTGCCATCGCTTTTGCGCACGTGGCGAAGCACGCCGGGGGCGTGGCACACCGCAGCAACCGGCTTGTCGGCGGCCAGGGCGTCTTCGATCAGGCGGGCCGAGGTGGCGCTTTCAGCCAAATCCCACAACGGGCCGTGGCCACCGGGATAGAAGATCGCATCGAAATCACTGACATCGATATCGTCGAGCGTTTGGGTGTGAGCCAGCGCGTGCTGCGCGTCAAGATCCTGCTTGAAACGGTTGGTGGCGTCGGTTTGGGCGTCCGGCGCGTCGCTCGATGGGTCCAGCGGCGGCTGGCCGCCGGCAGGGGAGGCCAGAGTCAGCTTGGCGCCCGCATCCAGAAAGGTGTAGTAGGGCGCGGCCAGCTCTTCGAGCCAGAAGCCGGTCTTGTTGCCGGTGTCGCCGAGCTTATCGTGAGAGGTCACGACCATCAGAATGTTCATCGCTGACTCCTTGTGTGGTCAAACATGTACAGGAAAAGACTCACTTGAGCGTAGGTAACTCGGCCCGCTGTTGCCAACGGGCCGGGGCGGTTCGCACTGGGGGTTAGCCCTCTGGCAGCCCGTCGAGCAGCAGTACGCGGTAGTCGGCGCCTAGAAAGCGGTGCTTTCGAGCCTCCTGATAGGCGGGGCTGTGGTACCAGGCGCGGGCGGCGTCCATGTCGGGGAAGCGCAGAATCACGCCGCCTTCCATGGCGCTGCCTTCCAGCACCTCGAAGTCGCCGTAGAACGCCAGCGGCTCAGGGTCATGACCTTCGCGGGCGGCCTTGGCTTTTTCACCGTAGGTTTTGAACTCCTGCTCGTCGTGGGTGCGTTCTTTAATTAGTACAACGTAGGCGGACATGCATTTACTCCTGTCATGAGCCGGATGGCGAGGTCTTCGGGCATCCGGCCTGGGGCCGTCAAGAACCCTGAATTCTGGCCCGAGATCGATAGGGCGTCCACCGCCGCGTGTTGGTGCCCGCCGCCGCCATGATAAAATGGCGCTCCTTTTTTCGCTTTTGAGCCTCTTGTATGCATGTGGATCTTTACCAGGTCGATGCCTTTGCCGACCGGCCGTTTGAAGGCAACCCCGCCGCCGTTTGTCCGCTCGACGCGTGGCTGGATGACACCCTGCTACAGGCCATCGCGGCGGAAAACAATCTATCGGAAACCGCGTTTTTCGTACCTGAGGGGGCGGGATACCGGCTGCGCTGGTTTACGCCCACGGTCGAAGTGGATCTTTGCGGTCACGCCACGCTGGCCGCCGCCTGGGTAATCTTTAACGCGCTGGGCGTGAATACCGAGATGCTTGCGTTTCAAACGCGAAGCGGTGAGCTGTTGGTCGCCCGCGACGGTGAGGCGTTGGCCATGACGTTTCCCGCCAAACCGCCCGCATCACTTGCATTGAAAGACGAGGTCGCCGCTGCCCTGGGGCTTTCCCAAGTCGACGAGGTGCTGATTGCCGACGATATCATCGCGGTGGTGGAAAACGCCCAGGTCGTCGCCACGATCACGCCGGACATGGCAAAACTCAGGGCGCTACCGGGAAGGGGCGTCGCCGTGACCGCGCCTGGTCAGGAGGAAGACTTCGTTTCGCGCTGGTTCGGCCCGAAGGTCGGCGTTGAAGAGGACCCGGTCACCGGCTCGGCGCATACCTCGCTTGCGCCCTACTGGGCCAAGCGGCTGGGTAAGCACTCACTTACGGCGCGTCAGGGCGGCGCACGTCAGGGTACGCTTCGGGTTCACCTGAAGGATGAGTACGTCGTGATTCAGGGGCGGGTCGCGCCGTACCTGACAGGTACGATCACGCTTTAATGCGCTTGCCAGAACGTCATGGCGTCGCCATCGACCGGGCCCTGGGCAGGCAGAGCAACGGCGGCGGCCCGCGCTTTCAACGCGTCGAAATCCTGCGGATTGCCGCGCTCCAAATCCGGCGTTTGGCCGGGTGGGTAGGCGCCAACCATGCAGAAATTGCCCTCGTCCTGCAGGCAGGCGTGACCGGTGCCCGCCGGTAGCACCAGCACATCGCCCGGGGTAAGCGTAATGACGGGCCCGTCGGGGCCACCCAGCTGCGCCCGGGCGCGGCCGCGAAACACGCCCAGCGCTTCGTGGGCATCGGCGTGGAAGTGCTGAAAATCGTAGAGGTGATAGCGCCAGGCGGGCGGCCAGCCGTTTTGCTCGAACAGCGCCTCGAGCGCCTGGGCGCACTGTTCGGCGTCAACGTGCGCGACCACGCCACGGTAAATCAGCACCGGCAGCCGTGAGTTGGGAAAGCCGCGTTGAACATCGCCTTCAAGATAAAGCGTTTCGAGCGTGGGTGTGCTCATTCTCTGCTCCTCGTCGCGTTAGGCGCTTTTCTAACTTTAGCAGCAGGGCGCTAACCGTCGAGGAGCCTGAGCTGGCGTTGCGCTTATTCGGGCAACTTGGCAATCACCTTGATTTCAAACTCGAACCCGGCCAGCCAGTTGACGCCGATCATCGTCCAGTTCGGGTAGGGCTGATTGGGAAACGCCCGGGCCTTGGTGGCCAGAACGCTCTCGAACTGGGCTTCAGGGTCGGTGTGGAAACTGGTCACATCGACGATATCGTCAAAGCTTGCCCCTGCGGCCTCCAGCACGCCTTGCAGGTTGTCGAAGGCGAGCTGGATCTGGCGTGCCAAATCAGGCTCCGGGGTGCCGTCTTCACGACTACCGACCTGGCCTGATACAAACAGAAAACCATTGGCGCGCACGGCCGCGCTATAACCGTTCTGTTCGTAAAGGGCCTGACGTTTATGGGGGAATACGACATCGCGTTGTGCCATAGCGGTCTCTCCATTGGTGGTTTACTGCAAAAAGTGTGCTTGATAACGCTACTTTAAGTCGGCTCAAGGGCGTGATAAACGCGCTATCCTGCCCAGCACTGTTTGCTCTTTCCAAACAATCACAAGGAGTGGGTCGCCATGGACCGTTTCACTGCCATGCAGGCTTTTGCCCGTGTTGTCGAGACCGGAAGCTTCACCCGGGCGGCGCAAACGCTGGGTATCAGCAAGACCAGCGTCACCCAGCTGGTGCAGCAGTTGGAGGCCAGGCTGCGGGTCAAGCTTTTAAACCGCACCACGCGCAAGGTGAATACCACGGAGGACGGCGCGGCCTACTATGCGCGTGTCGTTAAGCTTTTGGCGGATATGGACGATGCCGACACCAGCCTATCCAATGCGGCCGTCGCGCCACGCGGGCGGCTTAGAATCGATGTGCCCAGCCCGTTTGCACGCATGATTTTGATTCCCGCGCTGCCAGACTTTTGGGCGCAGTACCCCGATATTCAGCTCGACATGGGGGTCAGTGACCGTCGGGTGGATCTGATCGATGAAAGCGTGGATTGCGTCATCCGCGGGTCAGAGCTGACCGACCTTTCGCTAGTGGCCCGTCGCGTGGGGGAGCTTGGTTTGGGCATTTACGCAGCCCCGGAATATCTGGAAAAAACCGGCGTGCCTTCGCATCCTGCAACGCTTTCTGGCGCGCCTCACTATGTTGTCGGCTTCAAGTGGCGTGGCGGGGCGGCCTTTGCCCCCACGCTTTATCGCGGTGCACAAAGTGTCAGTGTCCCGGGGCGCTACCGGCTAATCGTCGACGATGGTAACGCTGCGCTAGCGGCGGGGTTGGCGGGGCTGGGCGTGGTGTGGTTGCCGGGTTACATGGCGCGCGAGCATGTCCTTCGCGGTGAGCTCGTTCAGCTATTCGATGATTGGCAGCTAGCGCCGATGCCGATGTTCGTTGCCTTTCGACCTCATCGTCACGTCAGCGCCAGGCTGCGCGTGTTCATCGAGTGGGTCGCTGCGCTGATGGCCGCGCAGTCTCCTGGCGTCGATCGATCCCACGAGGTAAAAGGCGCGAGTCGAACGCCGTCCGAGTGAGTTTTCCATAGACTAAAGTTGGGGGCAGTGGGGCGCTCCCCGGGCGGGTTTACTTGGTACGCTAGCCGGTAGCGTAAGGCGTTGGAGGTACGGACGCTTCACAGTTTCCCGTCTCGAGAGGTAAGGCGATTCCATGATCATTTCAAGCCCTTCGGATTACCGGCAAGCCGCCAAGCAGCGCATTCCCCGCTTTCTGTTCGACTACCTCGACGGCGGCTCGGTGACCGAGAGCACGCTGCGCGGCAACGTCGAGGCGCTGCAGGGCATTCCGCTGCGCCAGCGGGTATTGAAAGGCGGCGGTACGCCCACTCTCGATACCGAGATTCTGGGAAGCCAGTGGAAGATGCCGGTGGCGCTCGCCCCGGTCGGGGCCACGGGCCTGTACGCGCGGCGCGGCGAGGTACAGGCGGCGCGCGCCGCCGAGAAGGCGGGGATTCCCTATACGCTCTCGACCGTGTCGGTCTGCTCGATCGAGGAGGTGGCTCGCGATGCCCACGGCGAGCAGTGGTCGCAGCTTTATGTATTGAAGGATCGCGGCTTCATGAAAAACGCCCTGGAGCGCTCCTGGGAAGCGGGCATGAAGACGCTGGTGTTCACCGTGGACATGCCGCTGCCCGGTTCGCGCTATCGTGACCGGCGCTCGGGCATGTCCGGCCCCAACGCCAAGCTTCGCCAGTACGCCCAGGCGATCACCCATCCGCAGTGGGCGTATGACGTGGGGCTCAAGGGCAAGCCGCTGTCGTTTGGCAATATCGAGGCCTACACGCAGCGCACGATGGGCATGGACGATTACATGGGTTTTCTGGCCAAGAACTTCGATCCCTCGATCAGTTGGGATGAGCTGGCCTGGATTCGCGAAAGCTGGAAAGGCAAGCTGATCATCAAGGGGCTTCTGGACAAGGACGATGCCCGCGAGGCGCAGCGCATGGGCGCCGATGGCATCGTGGTGTCGAATCACGGCGGCCGCCAGCTCGACGGCGCGATCTCCACCGCCCAGGCGCTGCCGCATATCGTCGAAGAAGTCGGCGACGAACTCACCGTACTGGCGGACTCCGGCGTGCGCTCCGGGCTCGACGTGGTGCGCATGCTGGCCCTCGGCGCCAAGGGCGTGCTGCTCGGCCGCGCCTACGCCTACGCGCTGGCCGCCCGGGGCGAGGCGGGGGTCTCGCACCTTCTGGAGCTGATCGCCGCGGACATGCGCGTGACCATGACGCTGATCGGCGCCAATTCGCCCGCCGAGATCAACCAGAGCCATCTCGACGCGGTGGTGAAAGAGATGAAGATGAGCGAGTAGCGCCGCTCCCTCGCGCCGCTTGATCGCCCCGCCGTCATTGCGGGGCGTTTTCGTACTCAGGCGTTAATTCATTGGGCTGCGATACCTTGGCCCGTGATTTAGCCTTTACGCCGCCGTGGCGCCCCAGCGGAATCATCATCGGCTTGCCGGTCACCGGATCGTCAATGACCCGGCTTTCCAGGCCGAACACCTCACGCACCATCTGCTCGGTCAGCACGCTTTCGGGCGGCCCCGCCGCGTACACGCGCCCGCCCGCCATGGCGATCAGCGTATCGGCGTAGCGGGCGGCCAGGTTCAGCTCGTGGAGCACCATCACGACCGTAGTGCCGCGGGTCTGGTTGAGCTCGGTGAGTAGATCCAGCACGTCGATCTGGTGGTTGATGTCGAGAAAGGTGGTGGGCTCGTCGAGCAGCAGGACGCGGGTCTGCTGGGCCAGCGCCATGGCGATCCACACCCGCTGGCGCTGGCCGCCAGAGAGTTCGTCCACCGCGCGCTCGGCAAGCTCGCAAAGATGGGTGGCGGCCAGCGCATCGGCGACCGCCGCCTCGTCCGCTGCGCTCCAGCGCTTGAACAGCCCCTGGTGGGGGTGGCGGCCCCGGCTGACCAACTCCAGCACGCTGATGCCCTCCGGCGCAATGGGCGACTGCGGCAAAAAGCCGAGCTGGCGGGCGAGCTTTCGCCCGGGGACACCGTCGATGGCGTGGCCGTCGAGCAGCACACGCCCGCTGGCCGGGGTGATCAGCCTTGAGAGCACGCGCAACAGCGTCGACTTGCCGCAGGCGTTGGCCCCGACGATGGCGGTGATATGGCCGGGCGTCACTGTGACGCTGACGTTTTCGAGCACGCGGCGCTCGCCGTAGCCGGCAGTGAGCGCGTCGGCCTGCAGGGAGGATGCGTTCATGGGGCGCCCTTGCGTTGGTTGTCGCGAATGATCAGATAAACGAGGTAAGGCGCGCCCAGCACGCCGGTGACGATGCCGACCGGGTAGCGGGCGGGCAGCAGGAACTGCCCGGCGTAGTCGCTGGCGAGCACCAAAAGCGCTCCCACCAGCGCCGCCGACCAGAGCAGCGAGCCGTTCTGGCCGTTGATGCGCGCGGCGATCGGCCCGGAAAGAAACGCCACGAAGGCGATCGGCCCGGTCACCGCCGTGGCGAAGGCCACCAGGCCTACCGCCGCCAGCACCACGACGAGGCGAGTAACGCCAAGGCGCACGCCGAGCCCAGCGGCGAGCTCGTCGCCCAGGCGCAGCGCGTCGAGATCAGCGCGTCGGCTCAGCAACAGCCCGCCCAGCAGAGTCAGCGCCAGACCCAGCGGCAGCGCTTGCGCCAGGCGCACGCCGTTGACGCTGCCGGTGATCCAGCGAAGCGCCTCCTGCAGCGACCAGCTCGGCGCCTGCATCAGAAGATACGCCGTTACGCTTTGCAGCATGGCGGCAAGGCCGATGCCGATCAGGATCAGCCGAGCGCCGGTCACGCCGTCGCGCCAGGAGAGCAGGTAGATCGAAAGCGCCACGCCAAGCCCCGAGGCCACCGCCGCAAGCGCCACCGCCGGCCCGCTCCAGGAGAGCGCGACGATGGCAAACACCGCACCGGCGCTGGCGCCGCTGCTGATGCCGATGATGTCCGGACTCGCCAAGGGGTTGCGCAAGAGCGTCTGGAAGGCCACGCCGCCGAGACCAAAGCAGGCGCCGGCGAGCAGGCACGCCACCGCCCGGGGCAGGCGCAGCTCGCGCACGGTGAAGCTCGCGCCCGGTACGTCGATGCCGGCGAGCACCCGCGCCACCGTGGAAAGCGGGGTGTAGGACTGGCCCAGCGCGAGCGTCACCAGCACGCCCAACAAAAGCCCGGCGGCGAGCAGCATCAGCACGCTCCGGCGTCGCCTTGATTGGGCACGGCGCAGCGCGTTCAGATGCGCCCGCTGCGTGAGACTCGCCTGCTTCATGGCGCGCCCACCTTGCGACGGCGCACGATCCAGATGAACACCGGCGCGCCGACGAACGCCGTGACGATGCCCACGTCGAGCTCCGCCGGATGCGCCGCCAGCCGCCCGGCCACGTCGGCCAGCATCAGGAGTATCGCCCCGCCGAGGGCGGAGAACGGCAACAGCCAGCGATAGTCGGTGCCCACCAGCAGGCGGCAGGCGTGGGGCACGACCAGGCCCACGAAGCCGATCGGCCCGCACGCCGCGGTGGTCGCGCCGCACAAGAGCACCGCGCCGATCGCCGATATCGCTCGGGCCAGCACGACGTTTTCGCCGAGCCCGGCGGCGGTATCGTCGCCCAGTGCCAGCAGGTTGAGCTTACGCGCCGAGGCGACCGACACGATGAACCCCATCGCCAGGCAGGGCAGGATGGGAAGGAGTTGGCCGTAGGTCGCCCCGCCTACGCCGCCGACCAGCCAGGACTGCACCAGTCCCGAGATATCGCCCCGGGGCAGAATCACGGCGGTGGTGAGCGATGTGAGCGCGGCGGTGATCGCCGCGCCGGCCAGCGCCAGGCGAAGCGGCGTGGCCCCGCCGCGGCCCAGGCTTGCGATGGTGTAGACCGCGACCGCCGAAAGGCTCGCCCCGGTCAGGGCGCTAATGATGAAACCGAGGCTGGTCTGCATGTCGAACCAGGCAATGCCGATCACGACGGCCAGTGCGGCCCCGGCGTTGACGCCGAGAAGACCCGGGTCGGCCAGCGGGTTGCGCGTCAGCCCCTGCATGACGCCGCCGGCCACGCCCAGTGCGGCACCGGCGAGCAGCGCCAGCAGCGTGCGCGGCAGGCGGCTGGCCACGGCGGCGTCGCCCACGCTCTGCACCTGGCCTGTGAGCGCGGCGTGAATCTCCGCCCAGCCGACGTTTCGCGCGCCCAGCGCGATCGAAAGCGCTGCGGCCCCGATCAAAAGCACCACCAATAGCGCCGCGCCGGTCAGGCGCTTGGCCAGGTACCGGCGGTAGGCGCTCGGGCGCGCGGGCATCGCGTCACTCGGCCTTGCGCGCGGCGTCGGCGAGGAGCCTTGCATACTCATCCAGTACCCAGGCGATCGACATCGGCGTCGGGTTGGCGGCGGTGCCCAGGGGGCTGTCGTCGAGCATCACCACCGCGCCGTTCGCTACGGCGGGCAGGCGCGAGGTGAGCGGGTTGGCCTTGAGCTCATCCAGCAGTGACTCACCGCCGTAGGTGACCAGAATATCCACGTCGTTGAGTTCGTCGATCAGCTCGGCGCTGATGGAGCCGGAAAACTGACCTTCGGCGGCGTTATCCAGCACCACCTGGGGGGAGGCGAGGCCGAGATCGTGGAAGAACTGCACGCGGGCATCGTTATCCGAGTAGAAGGCGATCCGTCCCAGGTGGTTGGGGTCGAGATGCGTGACGAACATCGCGGTCTTGCCGTCGAGCACCGGATAGCGCGCGGCAGTCTCGCGAATCTGCGCCTCGAGTTCAGCAATCAGCGCGTCGCCTTCTTTTGCCATGCCCATGCCGGCGCTGTTCAGGCGAATCATGTCGCGCCAGCTCGTCGCCCAGGGGCCTTCGCGGTAACCCACTACCGGGGCGATCTGGCTGAGCGTGTCGTAGTCGCTTTGGCTAAGCCCGGAGTAGCCGGCCAGAATCACGTCCGGGCGGCTGGCGGCGACGGCCTCGAAGTCGATGCCGTCGCCTTCGTCATAAAGCGTCGGCGCGGGGGCATCGAGCGCTTGAAGGCGCGCCTCGACCCAGGGCAGCAGGCCGCTGCCGTTTTCGTCGCCGAAGTTGGCGGCGGCAAAGCCCACCGGTACCACGCCCAGCGCCAGCGGCACCTCGTGGTTCGCCCAAGCGACGGTGGCGATACGTTCAGGCGCCTGTTTGAGTACGGCGGTGCCCAGCGCATGGTCGATGCTCAAGGGGTAGTCTGTAGCGCTGGCCGGCGACAGCGGCAGAGCCGCTGCGGCCAGCGCCGTCAGGCCAAGTCTCTTGAGGCCGAGTCTGTTGCGGCCAAGTCGCTTGAAGCCAAGTCGCTTGAAGCCAGGCGCCTTGAGACGTTTGAGGGCGTACATGGACGGTTCCTTTAACAAAGCCGCCGCCCGGGGCATGCCCGGGCGGCGGAGAGGGGCGAGTCGCCTAGAAGTCGTAGCGCAGCGTGGTTGAGAGGCTACGCGGCTCGCCGTAGACACCGTAGCCGTTGACGTGGCTGTAGTACTTCTCGTCGAACAGGTTATCCACGTTGGCCTGCAGGCTGAGTGCCGGAGTGAATTCATAGCGGCCGAACAGGTTGGTCAGCGTGTAGCTGCCCTGTTCGAAGCGCTCAGGCAGGCCCGCCGGCGTGCTGAGATTGCTGGCACTCAGGCTGCTTTGCCAGTTGACGCCGCCGCCCAGCGTTAGCTGGCGAAGTGCGGGCACGTGGTAGCTGGCAAACAGCTTGAACAGCGAGCGCGGCTGGTTGAGATTGAAGTCGTCCTCATCGGAGGTCGCCGTAAAGTGCGAGTAGCCTGCGGTCAAATCCAGATCCTCGGTTACCGCGCCGCTGAGTTCTACCTCGAAGCCTTCGCTGACAATGCCGTCGACGCCTTCGTAAAACGTCTCGGTCTGGCCGGGAAGCCCCGGCAAGGCCGCGGCGACGTTGTCCTGCTCGATGCGAAATACGGAAACGGAGCCGTTCAAAAGGCCATCGAACCAGGCGGCCTTGAGGCCGGTTTCATAGTTCTTGCCCTCGACCGGGTCGAGGTAGCTGCCGCCAATGTCGAGATAGTTCTGCGGCTCGAAGATTTCGGTGTAGCTGGCAAACGCCGAGTAGGTGTCGTCGAAATCGAACACCAGCCCGCCGTAAGGCGTGACTTCGTACTTGCTCTGACTGTCCAGGCCGCGAAACTGGGTCATGCCTTCCCACTCGGTGTAGCGCGTGCCGGCGATCAGCGAAAGCGGCTCGGCCAGCGAAAAACGTGCCGCCGAGTAGACGGCCTTTTGCCGCGTGCTCGACGCCTCGGACGGCGCAAACGGTGCCCAGCCTTCATTGGGCGCGGTGCCGTTCCAGTTATTGAAATCTTCAACCGCGAAGCCGTCGATGAAAGTGTTCTCGTAGTCGTTGGTCTGGTCGCTGTAGCTTCCGCCGACGACCAGCTCGTGCTCACGACCGAATAGCTTAAAGGGGCCGCTTGCCTGGGCATCGACGGAGTCGACCTCGCGGTGGCCACGGTTCCAGCCGGTATAGAAGAACACGCCGCTGCCGTCTGCACGGCTGGGCAGCGTCCCCTCCACGTAGGGGTAGGCGAGCTTGCCGTCCATGTCCGTCTCTTCGTGGGTGCCCACTACTCGCGCCTGCCAGCCGTTGGCGAACCGATGGCTAATTTCGGCGAAGACCTTCTCGGAGTCGAAATCGTAGTAGGACCAGTCGGGGGCGACGCTGAACGAGCGCGAGTAGTCGGTCGGCGACCCGTCGTCGAACCACAGCGGAAGCCCGCCCCAGGTGGGCGAGGAGGTGTGGCTGTCCTGGTAGTCAAAACCCAGTGATACGGTCGTTGCGTCGGTGACGTCCGCGTCGATCACGCCGTAGCCGAAGGTGCGGCGCTTGTCTTCGCGATCAAGAAACGCGCCGCCTTCTTCATAGCCGCCGATGAAGCGCGCGCGCACGTCGCCGGAGGCGGTGAGCGGGGTCGAAAGATCCACCGTCGAGCCGCGCTCGTCCCAGCTGCCAAGCGTCCCGGAAATGGAGCCTTCGAACTCGCGGCTATCGGCGCGCTTGCGCACGAAGTTGACCGAGGCGCCGGGGTTGCCCGAGCCGGTCGTCAAGCCGTTGGCGCCGCGAATGACTTCCACGCGGTCGTAAATGGCGGTGTTGAGCCGGCCTTCGCCAAAGTACCAGCGGCCGTCGCGGTTGAGCGTGGGAATGCCGTCGTACTGATAGCTGTTGATCCGAAAACCGCGTGAATTGAAGCTGACCCGCTCGCTGTCGATCTTGTTGGTGGAAATGCCGGTGGTGTTGGCCAGCACGTCCTCGATGGAGTCCAGGTTCTGATCGCGAATGCGCTGTTCGGTCACGATACTGATCGCCTGGGGCAGCTCTCTTTGCGTGAGCGTAAGCCCCGTGCCGGCGGTGGTGCTGCGCCGCGTGTAGCCGACATTGTCGTAAAGGTTGGTGGCGGTGACCGTCACGGTTTCGAGCGTTTGAGACTCGTTTTCAGCTTGTGCGAACGCCTGACCGGCGCACAGCAGGCAGCTCGAGGCCAGAACCGTGACGGTCGCATTGGCGGCGAAAGGTGCGGTTTTCATAGGATCCCTTGAACGTACGTTATGCGCCTTATAAATGGACGCTATATAGAAAGTCACGTCAAAGGATATAAAAACCGTTATCTGGTGTAAATCTTCATGAGAATTGTTTTTATTTTTTATTGGTAGAGTTTTCGATCAGAGATTGTAAAGCGTTTGAATGATCCGACACTCGGCAGCCGTACCGCCACGGCACTGATCGACCACCTGGCGCAGCTCATTGGCTAGCGCTTGCAGTGCGCGAATACGCTCTTCCAAATGCGTCAAGTGGCGGCTGGCGATATCGTCGGCGACGGCGCAGCTGTGCTCCGGCTGATCTGACAGTGTCAAAAGCTCCTGAATGGTGCCCAAATCCAGCCCCAGTTCTCGGCCGTGGCGAATGAAGCCGATACGCGACAGCGCCTCGTCGCTGTAGTACCGATAGCCCTGCTCGCCGCGAGCGGGTGGCTTCAATAAACCGAGCTTTTCGTAATGGCGGATGCTTTCCGGTGAGCAGCCCGTGCGTTGGGCCACCTCGCCGATGCGATAGACATTGCTCATGGCTTGACCCTGTAACGGTTACAGGGTCTAGGCTAGTCATTCTCCCCTGAACGTACAAGCAGGAGGTCGCCATGAACACGATCGAAGCGCTATTGAGCGTTGCCCTTAGTGCCGCTCCCTGGCTGCTGCTGGGGCTATTCGTCGCCGGGCTGATCAAGGCCTTTCTTTCCGAGCAGATGCTCACACGCTGGCTGGGTGGTACCGGTTTGGGCAGCATTTTGCGCGCCTCAATCATCGGTATGCCGCTACCACTGTGCTCCTGCGGCGCCATTCCCACGGCCATGGCGCTGCATCGGGGCGGGGCCGGGCGCGGCCCGACCACGGCGTTTTTGATCAGCACCCCCGGCGTCGGGGCGGACTCCATCTTTTTGACCAGTGCGCTGCTCGGCCCCTTGATGGCCCTGTTGCGCGTACTGGGAGCCCTGGTGACCGCGATCGTGACCGGCATTCTGGTCAGCTTTACCAAAGAGCGCGCCGTGGCGGCCCCTGAAGCGTCATGCGGTGGCTGCTGTGGCTCACACGATACTCACGACCACCAAAGTGGCGCGACCCATGATGCGCCAGACACACTGTTGGGTCGCTTGCTGGCCGGGCTTCGCTACGCCTTCAGCGAGCTGCTGGACGATTTCAGCGTCTGGATCTTTGCCGGGTTGCTGCTGGCCGGCGTACTGATGGCTTGGGTGTCGCCGGACGCGCTGGCCGGCCTCTCGGGAGGGCCGCTGGCGCTTGCGCTGATGGCCCTCGTCGGCATTCCGCTTTACGTGTGCGCCGCCGCGGCCACGCCCATCGCCGCGGGACTTTTGCTCGCCGGTATTACCCCGGGCATGGCGCTGGTGTTTTTGCTGGCCGGCCCGATCACGAGCCTTGCCACGCTGGCCGTCTTTCGCCGCGAGCTCGGCACCGCGGCGCTGGCGATCTACATGGGCAGCATTTTCGTGGTGACGGTGGCACTGGGCGCGCTGGTCGATGCGGTGCTGGCGCACGTCGGGATCGACCCGGTCAGCCAGGCAGGGCAGGTGCAGGCGCTGTTGCCGTCGGGTATCGAGTGGGCGGCGCTGGCGGTGTTGGGCTTTTTCGCCCTGCGCCCGCTGCGCCGCCGAGTAGTGGGGTTTTGAGAGGCGTCAAGCGTTAGCGCGGCTCGTCTGGCGCCTCGATCGGTTCGGGCGTGATGTCGATAGGCTCGCGCAGCGCCTGTTTTTGCTCCAGCGTTTCGAGCGCGATCTGATAGCACTCCTCGATATGCTTGGTGCCCATGTACTTCATGGCGGTGTAGCTGATGGTGCCGGCCACGGCGCTGCCGATGACCGGCACGAATTTCGACGTCCCCTTGGCGGCGATCTTGAAACCCATCTTCTGCAGTAGGTTGATAATCAGCTTGCGGGTGATGTACTTGCCCGCCATCTTGCTGCCCACGTTGGAAATCGCGGTCATCACCATGACCTTCGACTGGGTATCCAGATCGTCGATCTGCTCCGGCGTAAGGCCAAAGCGCTCGTTTATCTGCGGAATCAAGCGCAGAAGAATCGCCACGTCAGAGCCGATGTCCACGCCCGGAATCGGGATGATGGCGGCGCCGGCGGAAAGGCTCGAGCTGCGGTTCACCTTCTTTTGACACGCTTTTTTCGCGTTTTCGAGCTCTGCGACGGTTTCGATCATTGCGTTTCTCCTTGCGTCGGCTTGCGAGGTCGCGCATCGCTGCCTTCCCTGCAGCGTTACCCGATTTAAGCGAATGTCCGCGCGCGTGGATACACGCCCGGCCTTGAAAGCGTAGCCAATAACACCGAGGCTCACACCCTGATGCGCAAACGCGACGCTTCGATATGACGTTTCATGGCCTCGCGGGCGCTCACCTCATCGCGATGATGCAGCGCGGTCACAATCGCGGCGTGCTCTTGCGCCACCTGGCGTGAATGCAGTAGACGGTCGCGTTCGGATTTGGGCTGGTTGAACCGGGCGCCAAAAATGACCCCGGTTTGAAGCGCCAGAAGCGAGCTGAGCAAAAACTTGTTACCGGACGTTTTAGCGATCTGCAGGTGAAAGTCGAAATCCTCCTGGGTGCCCTGTTGTTCCTTGCGAAATAGCGCGCAAAGCGCCTGCGCCTTTTGTTCAATGCGCTCGATATCGCCGGGCGTCTGGCGGCGTGCGGCCAGCGCTGCCGACTCGGTCTCGATCAACAAGCGAAAATCGAAAAGCGCATCCAGGTCCTGGCGGCTATCGATGAAACTTGGCGCGTCCAGCGCCGTGGTCGGGCGGGTCGCGACGAAGAGCCCGGCCCCCTGACGTGAGACGATTAGGCCTTCCGCTTTGAGGCGCGCCGTTACTTCCCTGACCGCGCTACGGCTCAGCGTATAGCGTTGTGAAAGCTCGGCTTCGGTAGGAAGCTTGGCCCCGCGCAAATACTGCCCGCGTAGTATCCAGTGATGCATGTCGTCGTATAAGGCTTTGGTCTTTTCGACTTTGGTCTTTGTTGTCATGCCCTGAAACTCGATGTCGATATCAATACCTTTATTTTACAGTTATTTAGGCCATTTCAATGGGTTTTAAAACAAACAAATTGCGCTGATTTGCTATTCCAAGTGTACTGCATGGGTCGGTTCTTCATTCTAATAAGGAGATAACAATGCGTGCACGTCATCCGCTTACCGCGCTGTTTTTGGCGCTTTCCTTGGCATCGACCGCCCAGGCCAATGACTTCGTTTTCGGACACATTTACGAGGCAAGCCATAGCCATCACCAATGGGCGCAGTGGGCTGCCGAGGAGATCGAAAAGCGCAGCGAAGGTCGCCACACCGTTGAAGTCTTTCCCTCTTCACAGCTGGGTAATGAGGTCGAACTCAACGAAGGGCTGGATCTGGGCGTCGTCGACATCATCTACACGGGTAACGCCTTTGCCGGCAACGCCTATCCGCCCATTGCCCTGGGCAGTGCCCCCTTCGTTTTCAGGAATTTCGATCATTGGCTCGCCTACGCCCGTAGCGACCTGTTTCAGGAGCTTGCTCAGGGGTACGAAGAGACCACCGGCCACGTGCCGCTGGGTCTGATCTACTTCGGCCAGCGCCACGTCACCGCCAACCAGCCCATCCTCACGCCGGAGGACATGCAGGGCATGAAGATTCGCGTGCCTGACGCAGCGCTTCTGCTCATGTTCCCGCGCGCCGTAGGCGCCAACCCCACGCCAATCGCGTTTTCAGAAGTGTATTTGGCGCTGCAGCAGGGCGTGGTCGACGGCCAGGAAAACCCGCTGCCGATCATCAAGGCGATGAAGTTCAACGAGGTGCAATCGGATATCTCGCTGACCGGCCATATCTTCGACAGTCAGCCGATCATCATGAGCGGCGACGCCTGGTCGCAGCTTTCCGAAGAGGATCAGACGCTGTTTCGCGAGGTCTTCCGTGAGGCCGGCGAGAAGGGGAGTGCGGATATTCAGCAGCAGGAGCAAGAACTGGTCACCTGGTTCGAGGAGAACGGTACCAATGTTCACGAAGTGGATCGCGAGCCCTTTGCAGCGCTGGTGCGCCCTTATCTGACCGCGGATGACGTGGGCTGGAGTGCCGAACAGCTCGAGCGTCTGGAGGCGATCGAGTAATGAACTCTCCAGAGGACAGACACCTCCCGACCTCTCGGGCGGCGGATGTCTCACCCGGCCGCGACGATGCGGCCGGCTCTGCGCCACCGCCCTCGTCTAACGCCATACCTGCTAGCGCCATGCCTGCTAACGCTATACCGGCCACGTCCGAGGTTGATGCGCCCGCCCCTCGATGGGTTTTCGAGGATCACGTGGCGCTTGGAGTACTGATACTGCTCGGCGGCGTGGTCTTTGCGCAGTTTCTATCGCGCTACGTGTTCAACCACTCGATCGGCTGGACCGAGGAGGGCGCTCGTATGCTGCTGGTACTGCTGGTCTTCATCGGCGCCGCCGGGGCGGCCTCGAGACGCGGCCATATCTACGTGGAGATTCTCGAGCTGGTGCTGCCCGAGCGCGGCAAGCGCTGGCTGAAGGGTTTCAATAACCTGCTGAGCGCGGTCTTTTTCGCCTATGTAGCCTGGCTTGCCTGGCAGGTGGGCCAGCGGGTCTGGAATTCCAGCATGAGCACGCTGCCGATCTCCAAGGGGTGGATCTACACGCTCGTGGCCGCCGCCCTTTTGATGATGGCGTATCGGCTCGCGCGCCAGGGAATCAGCCACTGGCGAGGAGAAACGTCGCTATGATCATTCTGCTTTTCGCAGCGCTTGGCGTACTGCTGTTGATCGGCGCGCCGGTAGCGGTGGCGTTGGCCGGCTCATCGCTGATCTACCTGCTCGCCGCCGACCGCATTCCGGATATCGTCCTGATTCAGCGCATGGTGGGCGGCGTGGACAGCTTCCCGTTGCTGGCGGTGCCGTTTTTCATCCTCGCCGGCAACCTGATGAACGTGTGCGGCGTGACCGAGCGTATCTTCAATTTCGCCGATTCCATGGTGGGTTGGATGCGCGGTGGGCTTGGCCATGTCAACGTGGGCGCATCGGTCATCTTTGCCGGGATGTCCGGGGCGGCGATCGCCGATGCCGGCGGGCTTGGCGCGGTCGAAATCAAGGCGATGCGCGAACAGGGCTATGACGTCGATTTCGCCGTGGGCATCACCGGCGCATCCTCGACGGTCGGGCCGATCATCCCGCCGTCGCTGCCGCTGGTGGTGTACGGCGTAGTGGCCGGCGCCTCGATCGGCCAGCTGTTCGTTGCCGGTATCGTGCCGGGGCTTCTGATCGCGGGGCTTTTGATGCTGATGGTCGCGGTGATCTCGCATCGGCGCGGCTACCCTGTCGGGGCGCGCTTTTCTCTGACGCGGCTGGCCTCGACCTTTGTGCACGCGGCGCTATCGCTGCTGATTCCGGTGATCATCGTGGGCGGCATCGTGCTGGGGATCTTCACACCCACTGAAAGTGCGATCGCGGCGGTGGCCTACGTGCTGGTGCTGGCCACGCTCGTTTACCGCAGCGCCGGCTGGCGCCAGATCATCACCGTGTTTCGTGAAACCATCGAAATGACCTCGGTGGTGCTCTTGATCGTCGCGGCATCTTCCATTTTTGCCTGGATTCTGACCCGCGAAGGCGTACCGACGGCCTTTGCCGGCGCCGTCATGGCGGTGGCCGACAACCCGATTTTGATCCTGATTCTGATCAATTTGATCTTGCTGGTGGTGGGCTGCTTCATGGAAACCGTGGCGGCGATCACGATCCTGACGCCGGTGCTCCTGCCGTTGGCCGTGCAGGCCGGCGTCGACCCGGTGCAGTTCGGCATCATCATGGTGCTCAACCTGATGATCGGGCTTTTGACACCGCCGGTGGGGCTGGTGCTGTTCGTGCTGGCGCGAGTGGCCGATATCTCCTTTCCTCGCGCGGTGCGCGCGACGCTTCCGTTCATCGCGGCCCTTTTGGTATCGCTGGTACTGATTACCTTCATTCCGGCGCTGACGCTCTGGCTGCCCAGCCTCATCTAATTTGGAGCCTTTTGCATGAATCAACCTCTCGACACTGCCCGTGATGGCGCCGCCACCGTTCGGGGTGCGCGGATCGAGTCGATCGACATGGTGCCCATCGGAAGCTTTTTGCCAGCGGATGGCGGTTACGGCAGCGCTCGCGAAATCGGCCACGCCCGTATGGCGACGCTGATCTTCGTGCGCTTGGCCTCGGGCATCGTGGGGGTCGGCGAGTGCTACGGGCCACCGAAAACGACGCGTGGCTACCTCGACATTCTGCGCGAGGCCTACATTGGCCAGAGCGCCTTCGATCATCGGGTGATCTGGCGGCGCATGACCAACGTGCTCTATCACGTGCGCGCTCAAAGCCAGCTCGCCGCCGCGGTCAGCGGGCTGGATATCGCGCTGCACGACGGGATCGGCCAACTGCTGGGGCTCCCGATCTACCGCCTGCTCGGCGGCGAGGAGCAGGCATCGGTCCAGGTCTACGCCTCCGGCGGCTACTTCCATGAGCCAGCCGCGCTTTCGCTCGAGGCACAGCTCGAGCGCGTGGCCGGTAAGTTCGAGGGCTACAAGATCAAGATCGGCCGCGGCATCAAGAGCGACGTCGAGCGGATGGCGAGCGCACGGCGTATCCTGGGCGATGACGTGGCGATCATGGCGGACATCAACGGCGCCTACACCGCGGACATCGCGCTGGAAGCCATGGAGGCACTCGCGCCGTTTCGTCCCTACTGGATCGAAGAGCCCGTCGCGCCGGAGGACCTGCCCGGGTTCCGGCGACTGGCCTCGCGCCGGTCGGGGCGCGTCGCGGCGGGGGAGGCCTCGGTCAACGCAGTGGAATTTCGCGAGCTGGCGGCGACCGGCGGGGTCGATGTGCTGATGCCGGATCTCAATCTGTGCGGCGGCTTCGTCGAAGCGCTGCGTATCGCCGACATGGCGCAGTTGAACGGCTTAAGGATATCGCCTCACGTGTGGGGAAGCGCGGTGGGCATCGTGGCTGCCGCCCATTACGCCGCTGCGCTAGCGCCGCACCCGCACCCGGCGCGCGATCACACCCCGACCTGGGTCGAGTTCGACGTCTCCGCCGACAACCCGCTGCGCGAGGCGCTTTTGAGCCAACCGCTATGCTTGGATCATGGCCGACTGGCGCTGCCGAAAGGGCCGGGGCTCGGCATCGAAATCGACCGCGAGCGGCTCGCCGCGCTTACCCTCGACGTGTAGAAAAATCGTAAAGACAGATTGGGAAGAACAGATAGGAAAAAACAGACAGGAAAGAACCGAGAGAAAAGAACCGAGAGAAAAGAATGAGGGGCGCTGACCATCTGATCAGCGCCCCTCTTTTTTTACAGACCGTTTTAACCGACCGGCCTGATGACGCGATTACTCCTGGGCTTCCGGTTCCTCGTCGTCCGTGTCGGTCTCTTCACTATCGATATCATCGGCCTCGTTCGAGGCCGGCTCGACCGCGCTGGATGTCTCGTTGGCCTCGCTGTTTTCCGCATCGCTTCTGGCGGCGGTCACGACCGGCTCGTCTGGGGCGATGCGCCAGACCACGTTGGTTAGATCATCAGCGACGATCACCGCGCCGTCCGGGGCGACGGTGACGCCGACCGGGCGGCCGCGAGCGTTGCCGTCCTCGGTCAAAAAGCCGCTGACGAAATCGATCGGGTCACCGGCGGGCGCATCGTTCTCGAAGGGGATGAACACCACCTTGTAGCCGACCGGGTCGGCGCGGTTCCAGCTGCCGTGCTCGCCGACGAACACGCCGTCGGCGTACTCATCGCCTACCTCGGGAATGGAGAACGCCACGCCCAGCGGGGCCACGTGGGAACTCAGGCTGTAGTCCGGGGCGATCGCGGCATCGACCTTTTCCTGGTTTTGCGGCTGAACGCGTGGGTCGACGTTCTGGCCCCAATAGCTGTAGGGCCAGCCGTAGAAGCCGCCTTCCTGTACCGTGGTCAGATAGTCCGGTACCAGGTTCGGGCCCAGCTCGTCGCGCTCGTTGACCACCGCCCAGAGCTGATCGGTACCGGGCTGGATGGCGAAGTCGGTAGGGTTACGAAGGCCGGTGGCGTAGGGGCGGTGAGCACCGGTCTCGGCATCGATCTCCCACACCTCGGCACGGTTCACCTCGGCGTCCATGCCGCGCTCGGTGATGTTGCTGTTCGAGCCGATGCCGACGTAGAGATACTCGCCGTCGGCGCTGGCAACCATTGCCTTGGTCCAGTGGTGATTGATCTCGGCGGGAAGCTGGGCGATCACTTCCGGCGCGCCGCTGGCCTCACGCTGGCCCTCTTCGTAGTCAAAGCGTACCAGCGCATCCTGATTGGCCACGAATAGATCGTTATCGATCAGCGCCAGGCCGTAAGGAGCGTTCAGGTTCTCGGCGAAGACGGACTGCTCATAGGTGCCGTCGCCGTTGGGACGCAACAGCGTCAGACGATCGCCGCTTTCGACCGAGGTGTTGCCCTTGCTTTTGATCACCCCGGCGATGAAGTCCTTGGGCTTGAGCTGCGGGGCGTTGCCGCCGCTGCCTTCGGCCACCAGAATATCGCCGCCCGGCAGCACGATGGTCTGGCGCGGCACCAGAAGGTCAGTGCCAATGGCGGAGATCGTATAGCCCTCGGGCACGGTGGGGAGTTGATCGCCCCATTCAGCGGGCTCCGGCACGGTCATGTTTGGTAACAGGCCGCGCTCGGGCTCCGGCAGCGTTGGGTTAGGGCCATAGGGCTGCTCGACATCGGCGGCGTTGACGCTGGTGGCCACCAGTAAGGCGGAAAGAGGCGCCAGATAGTGGACGCGAGACTTGAGGCAAAAGGCATTCATGAGGCGACTCCGGCAGCGCGCGTGCGGGTGAATCCGAGAAAAAGAGCGACCAGGGTCAAAACGACCACGACGATCGAGAGCATGAGGCCTGCGGGCATCATCGCCCAGGCGTCTTTAGCGTGAACCAGGGCGTTGATGAAGCCGAGTACCCAGCTCACCACCAGCACCGCCAGATACACAAGCGACAGCCCCTTGCGCCGCTCGGCGCGAAAAACGCCGATTAGCGCGGCAAGAATCGCCAAACCGTTGAAGACCAGACCCCCGGCGATCAGCCAGGAAGCGAACGTACCCCACTGGATGTGATAGCTGGTGAAATAGACGTAGTCGCACAGGGCGGCGCCGAGAAAAAGCGGGAGCATGCCCGCCAACAGAACGGCATGAAGCGGGTGAATGCCGCCATAAGCCCTGGGGTGTGCAGTCGTCTGCATGGTGTTCCTCCTTGATGGATGACCCGGTGCGGTGCGCCGGACACGTTCGCTCCATGGCAAGCTTTCAGGTGCCCGGTCGATGACCGTGTGCTTGAGTATAGGAGACGTTACGCCGGGACAGACAACATTCCTTTTGAGCGCCAGTCCTCATTCGGCAGCGCTCGAGCGTACAATCGGCCTGAATCGAAGTGTTCGTTAATTGACACGTCGAATTTTTTCGCTTTCGCGTAAGTCACTATCAATATGCGGTAATTGGTTGCTCAACTAATGTCTAAGTAGTCTGTAAATTAACTAAAATCATAATCTTATCGGCGATATTATGGTTTTTTCGGAATTTTATATTGTTTTTTATTATCGCGCCGATAGGATGCCAAAAATGAAAACGACGTTTTCGAAAAAGAACACGCAGCGCTTGCCGGAGTAATGAAGAAAGGCAGACGTGCGAGTCGATACACGTACCGGTTGGAACGCCATGCTTGGAACCATCTTTTTTCACGAAGTCGCTGGAACGGCCCTATTGACGCTACTGGGCTGCGGGGTAGTGGCGAACGTGCTGTTAAACGACACCAATGGCAAGGGAAGCGACGGTATCGTCATCTTCTTCGGCTGGGGGCTGGCCGTATTTTGCGCGGTGTACGTTGCCTTCGATACCGGCGCGCACATCAACCCGGCGGTGACGCTGGCGCTTTTGGTGGGACCGGCCAGCGAGTACGCACCGAATATTCCGATTACGCTAGCCACTACGCTTGCCTACTTTAGCGCCGAATTCATCGGCGCCTTCATCGGCGCCGTGGTGTGCTATCTGGCCTATAAAAAGCACTACGACGCCACCGACCAGGCCCCTGCGATTCTCGCCACGTTTTCGACCGGGCCATCCATCGCCGCCTACGGGTGGAACCTGGTGACCGAGATTATCGGTACCTTCGTGCTGATCTTTGTCATCATCATGTTCGGCAATACACCTTCCGGGCTCGGCCCGCTGGCGGTGGCGCTATTGGTGGTGTCGATCGGCGCTTCATTAGGTGGGCCCACCGGCTACGCGATCAACCCCGCCCGCGATTTGGGCCCGCGCATCGCCCACGCGCTATTACCCATCAAACACAAACAGGGCAGCAACTGGGCCTACGCCTGGGTGCCCATCGCCGGGCCCTTGATTGGCAGCACGCTTGCCGGGCTTGCCGCCCACGTCTACTAGCGCGGCTTGACGCCCGTTACCCTATTTCTTACGCCAACGTTTGAGAGACAGTTCATGAGCCAGAAAAAATACGTTCTCGCTATCGACCAGGGCACGACCAGCTCGCGGGCAATGCTATTCGATCATGAAGGCCGGGTCGCCAGCACGGCGCAGCACGAGTTCGAGCAGATCTTTACACGGCCAGGCTGGGTCGAGCACTGCCCGCGCGAGATCATGACCAGCGTGCTTACCACGTTGACCGAGGTCATCAACCAAAGCGGCGTGGACGTCGCCGAGATCGCCTCCATCGGTATCACCAATCAGCGTGAAACTACCGTGGTGTGGGACAAGAACACCGGCCAGCCCGTGCACAACGCCATCGTCTGGCAGTCGCGCCACTCCGCCGAGATCTGCGACGCGCTGCGTGAAGCCGGCCACGCCGAGATGATTCGTGACAAGACCGGGCTGGTCATCGACGCCTATTTCTCGGCGACCAAGCTCAAGTGGATCTTCGATAACGTCACCGGCGTCAAGGAGAAAGCCGAGAAGGGCGAGCTCTTGTTCGGCACCATCGATTCGTGGCTCGTGTGGAATCTGACCGGCGGCAAGGTGCATGCCACCGACGTCAGCAACGCCTCGCGCACGATGTTGTTCAACATCCGCGAGCGAAAATGGGACCCGGAGCTTCTTGAGCTTTTCGGCGTGCCCGAATCGATGCTACCCGAGGTCAAATCCTCGAGCGAAGTGGTCGGCCAGATTCTGCCGAAATACCTGATGGGCCAGGAAATCCCGATCGCCGGGATCGCCGGCGACCAGAACGCCGCGCTGTTCGGCCAGGCCTGCTTCACGCCGGGCATGGCCAAGAACACCTACGGTACCGGCTGCTTCACGCTGATGAATACCGGCACCAGCGCCACGCCGTCGAAAAACGGCCTGCTCACCACCGTCGCTTGGGAAGTGGACGGCACCCTCGAGTACGCCCTGGAAGGCAGCGTGTTCGTGGCCGGCTCGGTCATTCAGTGGCTGCGCGACGGCCTGCGCATGCTGGGCAAGGCCTCGGACTCCGAAGCCTACGCCGTGCGTGCCAAGGATAACGATGGCGTCTACATGGTGCCGGCCTTTACCGGCCTGGGCGCGCCGTACTGGAACTCCAACGTGCGCGGCGCGATGTTCGGGCTCTCTCGCGGTACGCAAAAGGAGCACTTCATCCGCGCGGCGGTGGAGTCGCTGGCCTACCAGAGCGCCGACGTGCTGACCGCCATGCAGGCCGATGCCGATATCGCGCTGACCGAGCTTCGCGCCGATGGCGGGGCGATTGCCAACGACTTTCTGGGCCAGTTTCAGGCCGATATTCTCGGCGTCGACGTGCTGCGCTGCGAGGTCAACGAAACCACCGCGCTGGGCGCGGCGTATTTGGCGGGGCTGGCGGTGGGCTTCTGGAAGTCCCGTGAGGAGATCACCGAGCAGTGGGCGCTTGAGCGCCGCTTCACGCCGGAAATGAAAGCGCAAAAGCGCGACGAACTCTACGGCGGCTGGAAAAAGGCGGTCAACGCCACCATGGCGTTTCACGTCGACTCCTGATCGGCCGCGAGCGTAAAGCCTCTGGTTCGTCCAGAGGCTTTTTTGTGAGGGGAGGGCGCGGGCGGGCCGGTGTCAGCGCGCCTTTGGCGTAGTATCCTGAAAAGCGTTTGACGCCTTGACGAGAAAGCCCATGACGAGAGCCGAGCTTTACCGCCAGTTGGCGCCGGAAACCCGCAGACAGCGAGGGCTTTCCGGCGTCAATTGGGTGATCTGCGGGCTGATCCTTCTCGCGTCATTGACCGCCATTCTCGAAACCGAGCCGACGCTTCGTGAGCCGGCGGCGGCGCTTTTCGCGACGCTTGAAACGCTGTTCGTCGCGCTTTTCTCCATCGAATATCTGATTCGCCTGTACGCGGTGGGAGAGGATGTGCGCTATCGCGGCGTGCTGGGGCGGCTTCGCTACATGGTGTCGTTCTGGGCGCTGCTGGATCTGGTCGCGATTTTGCCGTTTTTCATCGGCTTTTTTCATCAGGACAACGCCTTTCTCCTGCGCCTTTTGCGCCTGGCGCGCATTCTTCGGCTGGCGCGATTGGGGCGCTTTAGCCAGGCCTGGTCGTCGCTTGCCTGCGCGCTGAAAACCCGCACCTACGAGCTCTGGCTAAGTGCTGGTGTGGCGGGGCTGCTGCTTTTGTTCTCGTCGGCCTGTCTTTACGTAGTGGAAGCCGATGCTCAGCCGGAAGCCTTTGGCAGTGTGCCCCGGGCGCTCTGGTGGAGCATCGCCACGCTGACCACGGTCGGCTACGGCGACGTGACCCCGATCACGCCGCTTGGCAAGATCTTTGCCGGGTTGACCGCCGTGTCGGGTATCGGCCTCATCGCCATGCCCACGGGCATTCTGGCCGCAGCCTTCAGCGAAGCGTTCAGGAAAAAGTAGCCCGCGTCTCGCCGCGCTTTGAAACGGTTGTCGTGATCGCCTTTCGCCCGCGGTGCGCGATATCAGAAACGGCCGGTTCGCCCCTCCCATTTGATGGATCGCCATAATTAGCTAACACTTATCTGTGTTCGCCATTTCAATCCGGCCGGTAGGGCCGCCCCGGTCAGGGGTCGTATTTACAAGGATCACGTTGTCATGTTCAAAGCTCGCGGATTGACGCGCATTGCGCCGCGTAATATCGCCCTGGTCGTGTGCCTTGCGCTACTGGTGGTCTCGCTGGTGGGCGTTTGGTATTCGTTGGCGTGGCTCGCCGGGGTGGTCGTGTTCGGCGCGCTGACGGCGCTGGGGCTTCATGACCGGGTGCAAAAGCGGCGCACGGTGAGCCGCAACTACCCCATTCTTGCCCACTTTCGCTATTTCCTGGAGTCCATCGGCCCGGAGATCCGCCAGTATTTCATCCAGTCGGATCTGGACGAGCGTCCGTTCTCCCGCGAGCAGCGGGCAATGGTGTACCAGCGCTCCAAAAACGAAGGCGATAAAAAGCCCTTTGGCTCTTTGCTGCAGATGTATCACTCCGGGCACGAGTGGATCAATCACTCGGTGTTGCCGAGCAAGGTCGAAGAGCGCGATTTCCGCGTTCGGGTCGGCGGCAAGCGGTGTACCCAGCCCTATCACGCCAGCGTGCTGAACATCTCCGCCATGAGCTTTGGCTCGCTTTCCGGCCACGCCATCGAGGCGCTGAACGCGGGTGCTGCCAAGGGCGGTTTCTATCACGATACCGGCGAGGGCTCGATTTCCCGCTATCACCGCATCCACGGCGGCGACCTGGTGTGGGAGATCGCCTCGGGCTACTTCGGCTGTCGCCATGACGACGGCACGTTCAACGAAGAGCGCTTTGCCGAAAACGCCAGTATCGATCAGGTCAAGATGATCGAGATCAAACTCTCCCAGGGCGCGAAGCCCGGCCACGGCGGTATTCTGCCGGCGGCCAAGGTGACCAAAGAGATCGCCGAGGCGCGCGAAGTGCCGATGGGCCAGGACGTGGTCTCGCCCGCCGCCCACTCCGCGTTTTCGACGCCCATGGAGCTGATGGAGTTCATCGGGCGATTGCGAGCGCTCTCCGGCGGCAAGCCGGTTGGTTTCAAGCTGGCGATTGGCCACCCCTGGGAGTGGTTCGCGATCGTCAAGGCGATGCTCGAATCCGGCGAGCGCCCGGACTTTATCGTCGTCGACGGCGGTGAAGGCGGCACGGGAGCGGCACCGCTGGAGCTGATCAACCACATGGGCGTGCCGCTGACCGAAGCGCTGATGCTGGTACACAACAGCCTGGTGGGGGCGGGGCTTCGCGACGAGATTCGTGTCGGGGCGGCGGGCAAGGTGATGTCCGGCTTCAACATCGCCCGTACCCTGGCGCTCGGCGCCGACTGGTGCAACTCGGCGCGCGGGTTCATGTTTTCATTAGGCTGTATTCAGGCGCTCAACTGCCACTCGGACAAGTGCCCCAGTGGCGTGGCGACCCAGGACCCTCGACGCAGCCGCCACCTGGATGTCGCCGACAAGACCGAGCGGGTCTACAACTTTCACCAGAACACGCTAAAAGCGCTGGCGGAAATGCTGGGCGCCGCGGGGCTTCACCATCCAGGTGAGCTTGGGCCGCATCACATCATCCGCCGAGTGTCGGACAACGAGATTCAGTCTTACGATCAACTGTTCACGTTCTTGAAACCCAATGAGCTGCTCGAGTCGACGTGCGAGCACACGGTGTTCAAGAAGTACTGGGAGAGCGCGCGCTCCGACTCGTTCATACCACCCAACGTGAGCGAGCGCCCGCCCGCGATTCACCTGGAGTGAACGCCGATGGTTCGGCGAGTGAGTGGTTTTAAAAGACGCTACTTCACCGCCAACCGCTGGCGAAACCGGGGTAGCGTTCGCGCGATGGGGGGCAGTCGCAAGGCGAGCAGCAGAGCGCCAATCGCGGCGTAAATTGCCCACTCGCCCATATCCGCCCGCACCACCCAGAAAAAGTGCAGAAGAATCAGCGCCAGAATCGGGTAGGCGAGCTGGTGAAGCGATTTCCAGCGCTTGCCGAGTTTACGCATGGCGGCGCGGTTGGAGGTGGCTCCCAGCGCTGTCAGGCCGATGAGTGCCAGCATACCGACGATGATATAGGGGCGTTTGACGATTTCGGCGCCCAGCAGCGCCCAGTTGAGCCCGAGGATGAACAGCGCGTAGCAGCAAAGGTGCAGCGTGGCGTAGGCCAGTGTCCAGAGCCCCAGCTGTCGGCGAATCAGCGCAAAGCCCTTCCAGCGGGTGAGCTTTGAAAGCGGCGTCAGTGACAGGGTCAGCAGCATCAGCCAGAGCCCCCCAATGCCGATGTTCAACAGCAGATAGCGCCCCGGCTCCGGGCCGGCGGCGTTCTGATAGACCTGAAACCCCCAGTAAATCAGCGGGGCGAGGGCAGCCAGAAAGACCGCCCCCCGCCAAAGCCGCCATTTGGCTTGCTGCTTTGCCATGCTTACCTGCCCGGGTCGCCTGTGAAGTTAATAGTTGACGCTTAGGTCCATGCCGGCGTAGAGCTCGGCGACCTCGTCTTCGTAGCCGTTGAACATGCGCGTGTCGATGTTGTTGGGGCTGAACAGGCTGTTGGGTAGCCGGCGCTCGCTCGCCTGGCTCCAGCGCGGGTGATCCACGTTCGGGTTCACGTTGGCGTAGAAGCCGTACTCGTTGGGGGCCAACAACTGCCAGGAGTTGACCGGCTGCTCCTCGACCAGCGAGATGCGAACGATCGACTTGATGCTCTTGAAGCCATACTTCCAGGGCACCACCAGGCGCAGCGGCGCGCCGTTTTGATTGGGCAGTTCGCGCCCGTACATGCCGAGTGCCAGAATCGTCAGCGGATGCATCGCCTCGTCCAGGCGAAGCCCCTCAACGTAAGGCCAGTCGATCAGCGCAAACGACGAACGCTGTCCGGGCATCTGCTCCGGGTCGACCAGGGTCTCGAAGCGCACGTATTTGGCCTTGCTGGTCGGGTCGGCGCGGCGGATAACGTCAGCCAGCGGTATACCGAGCCAGGGAATGACCATCGACCACGCCTCGACGCAGCGAAGCCGGTAGATGCGCTCCTCGAACTGTGAAGGGCTTGCGAAGTCCTCGAGCGTGAAGCGTCCGCCGTTGTTGACCTCGCCATCGACCACCACGCTCCAGGGCTCGGTTGAAAGGCTCCCCGCGCGTTTGGACGGGTCGCTCTTGCCGGTGCCGAACTCATAGAAGTTGTTGTAGCCGCTGGCGTCTTCGAAAGGCGCCAGCGCGTCCTTGTCGGGGTCCGCCGGTGTCACGGCGCGCCACTGGGTCTGATCGATCTTCTCGCTGAGCCAGGCCGGCGCGTCACCGCTCGGCACGTCGGTGTACGCCTCGCTCGCCTTGACGCGCCCGGAAAGCGCAAGGCCCGCGCCGATACCCGCCACGCCGCCCAGAAAGCGCCGCCGGCTCAGGTAAACGGATTCGGGGGTCACATCGGATTCGTGCAGGTCACCGGGTTTGGCGATTTTGATCAGCATGGTGGTCTCCCTGACGCAGGCCTCGAGGCGAAGTGCCGGCGGGCGCGTTCTATTCGGTTTTTATGCTCTACTCGGTTTATATGCTAAAGGCCGCTTCGTCCAACCCTTTTGGCCGCTCACTTGGATGAGCAGGGCGGCTAAAAGTTCGCTGAACGTCTCAACGTTGCCACGCTCATGCCGGGTTTTTAGCGTCGGTCGGGGCGTCGCTTGCACGATCCGCCGGGGCCGCCATGGTATCGGCCAGGCGGTCGAGCGAAAGCGACAGCCGCTCGATGAGCCCGGTCAATAGCGCCAGCCGCGCCGGGCTATCGTCGGTGTGCGTTTGCAAAGCGGCCTTCAGATCCTCGCCCGCTGCCTCGAGGCCTTCGAACCTGTGGCCCCGGGCGCTTTGCTCGAAGCCCAGGGCCAGGGCCTTGAGCAGCGCCTGGTGGGCACTCTGGATGGCCGGATGATCGGCGCTGTCGAAGCGGTGGCGAAGGCGCAAAATGGCCGTGCCGACATCGAGCCCGGTCAGCCCCAGCGCGAAGAGGTGGCGCTGCTCCTGGGGCAGCACGTCGTCGTGCTGGGCGAGCTGCAAAAGGCGGTCCGCCATATGGCCGCTGAAGCGGGTTTCGCCCTGGGTGATCGAGCGCCGGCGCAGGCCGTGGATATCCCGGGAGATTGCGCGAATCAAACGCCGCCTTCGAAGGCGTGTGCCGAGCCCCGGCAGCAGGCGAAACGCGGTGACTACCGTGGTCAGGCCAATGATCGCCGCCACCGCGCGGTTGGCGAAGCTGTCAAACGAGAAGTCCATGTCGTTGCCCGGCATGGTGAGCAGAATGTTGAAGATGGTGAACGCCAGGCAGTACCCCATGGTGGCCGGGTTGGCCGCGCCCAGAAGCCCTAAAAACAGCGGCGTGCCGAATACCACGGCCATCAACGGAAAATCATGCACCTGGGCCAGCAGCACGTGACCGAACAGGAACGCGCTGGGAATGGCGGCGAGCATCCCCTTGTAGAACATCAGAGTGACGGCCACCGGGTTATCGCGGCTGGCGAAAAACGCCGAGAACAGCGTGCCGAGCATCATGGCCACCATGGCGCTATTCCAAGCCGTTACGATCCAGAACGTCGCAAGCCCGGCGAATACCAGCCCCGAGCGCAGCCCGTTGATCAACGCTGCTAGCCGGTCGCGGTGCCAGGCCAGCGGCCCGGCCTTGAGCGTGTAAGTGCCGGGGGAGGCGATGGCCTCGCGGGCGTCGAGCATGATCATCGCGTGGCCCAGCACTTCGCGTAGTCCCAGCCGCAGGCGCCGGTCCAGCGGCGCAAGTGTGGGGTCATCGCTTTCGTGTACCTGGCCGCGCAGCGCCTGCAGATAGCGCCGCGCGCCGGCCACGCCCTGCACGTGCTCGGCGTCGGTGAAGCCTTGGGCAAGCTCGCGGGCGATGGCCACGCTTTGAGGGTCCAGCCGCTCGGTATGATCGGACAACAGCTGGTCCAGCGCGTGAAGGCTCGCCAAAAAGCGCAGCGTGCGGCGGGTGAGCACGTGGGAGGCGCGAATGCGCCCGGGGCCTTCCGGGCCTTCGAAACGGGCGGCCTGGCTGTCGGTTTCGAGCTGGGTCAGCGCGCCGAGGCTTTCGCGCAGCGCCCTGAGCAGCTCGTCCCGATCGTCGCTCGTTTCAAGGCGCAGTGCGGCGTGATAAAAGGCGCGATTGATGACCGTATCGGCCTGGTCGGCGAGATGTTGGCCCACCCTCGAGGGCCACAGCAGCGAGCTTACGAGGGTGGCACAAATCGCGCCGAGACCCAGCTCGGTCATTCGCGCCACCGCCACGTCGAAAATGCCGGCCGGGGTGCTGCCGCCGGCGATCACCACGATCAGCATCGCGGTCACCGCCGCCATCAGGCAGCCGTAGGTGTAGTTGTTGCGCCAAAGCGAGCCTACGTAGGTACACAGCACGATCCAGAGCGTCAGCGTTATTATCGCCGGTACCCGGGCCTGGGCGAACAGCGCCATGATCACGATACCGGCCACGGCGCCGATGAAGGTGCCGCCGAGCTGGCAGATGCCTTTCTCGATCACCATCCCGCTCATCGGCCGTACTTGAAGAAAGGCGGCGGAAATCAGCGCCCAATAGGGGCGCTCGAGATCGAAGGCGAAGGCGACGTAAAGCGCCAGCATCATTGCCAGCGTGGTTTTGATGGCGAACTTCACCGCCGCCGGTTCGGGCATCAGGTAGGTTTTGACGAGCGGCGACATGGGGCTACGCGTCGTCCGGGTGAATACGCACTGTGGCGGTCATGCCCACGCTCAATAGCGTATCGGCTGGCACCTCGTCGAGCACGATGCGCACCGGAATGCGCTGGGCCAGGCGCACCCAGTTGAAGGTGGGCGTCACCTGAGGAAGAAGCTGTGCGTTGAGCGTGGTATTGGCGTCGGCGATGCCGCGCCCGATGCCCGCCACGCGCCCGTTGAGCCGCGTATTGCCCTGCATCAGCGTGACGTCGGCGGGGTCGCCGACGCGGATCGAGGCCATTTTCGTCTCCTCGAAGTAGCCCACCACGTAGTAGGATTCTTCGCGAATCAGCGCCATGACCGGCGTGCCGCGGCTGACGTAGTTGCCTTCACTGAACTGTACGTTGAGCACGTGGCCGCTCGCCGGCGCGGTGACGCTGGCGCGCTCAAGATCGAGTCTGGCGGCCTCGAGCGACGCCTGGGCCTGCTCCAGGTCCGCGGCGGCCACCTGGGCGTTGATCTGGGCGATCTGCTGGTTCTCTTCGCTGATCGCACGGCTGTTGCCCAGCCGGTTGCGCCGGCTCGCCTCGGCCCGGTTAAGATCGAGCGTGGCCTGGCGGTGGTTGACCTCGGCCTGGGCCTGGTCGAGGGCGGCCTGATAGCGCGCCTGGTCGATCTGAAAAAGCGCGTCGCCCTGGTCGACGTAGTCGGTATCGCCCACGCTCAGCGTGCGGACCCAGCCGGAGACGTCCGGGGCGATGGTGATGACGTCGGCGTGTACCCGGCCATCGCGCGTCCAGGGCGTATAGAGGTAGTAGCGCCAAAGCCAGGTGCCGGCGGCAATGGCCAGCGCCACCATGATCAGCGTAAGCAGTATGCGAAGCGAGGAGCGCATCAATAGGTCCCTGGCAAAACGGTGAAAACGAAGGCGATCAGCGCCGTGAGAATGACGAACAGCGAGACATCGAACCAGGCCTCGAACCAGAGCGCTTTCGATGACAGCACGACGTGTAACAGCGTGCGTATGAGCAACGTCAGGATAAACCCGGCCAGCGCATAAACGAGCAGTGGGCTAATATAAATCCCGCCGAGTGTGATCTCTTGAAGACCCATGATGTCCTTAGTGGTAACGATCATCGTCACACCAGACGCACGCCCTTGGCGAGGTATGGCAGTTGGAACGATTTAGTGTAGCGGTTAACTCATGTTGTCGCGCCAATTGGACGCCGTTGCGTTAAGCTTTGCGCCCTTGCGACCGGGCCCTGGTCGATACGAGGCCGGTACGACCGGTCGTGACTGTAGCAAGCGCCGCCGTTAGTTGTCCTGCTTTCGCCTGGCCGTATTATCAATGGAAATTCGCATGAAACGAAGTAGGTGGTGGCCTTTACAGGCGTTGGCGCTGCTCGCCTGGCTGTGCATCGGTGTGGCTCAGTCCCAGGCTCAGGCCCAGGAGGCTGGCAACGACGACGGGCTCTGGTTCTCGGTGGATGAAATCAACCCGGGGCTTGGCGAGCTTCCCGAAGACGTCTCCCGCGTGACGCCGCGCGACACGATCCGAAGCTTTCTCCAGTTGACCCGTGATGAGAACTACGCCGCCGCGGCGCACATTCTCAATCTCTCCGATATCGATATTGGCGAGCAGCGCGAGCGCGGCGCCGAGCTTGCCATGCAGCTCTCCGAGGTGCTCAAGCGCGGCGACTGGCTCTCCACCTCCAATCTGCCTGCCCGGCAGGATGCGGTGATCGAAAGCTCCCCCGGCGAAAACCCGATGGCCGGTAAGCCGCGCCGGAATATCGAGATCTCGGCGCTCGAAAGCGGTGGCGAGACCTACGACATCCGTCTGGGGCGCTATCACGTCGAGGATCAGGAGCCTGTCTGGCTGATCATGCCCGAAAGCGTGGCCTCCATTTCGATTCTCTACGACGCCTTCGGCCCTTCCTGGGTCGAAGAGCAGCTTCCCGAGCGCTTGAAGGTGTCGCTGGGCCCGCTCATGGTCTGGGAGTGGATCGCCATTCCGCTGTTTTTGTTGCTGATCGCCGCGCTCGGCTGGGTCGTCAACAAGGTCGTCGTATTCCTGGCGCACGTGCTGCCCACGGGCGGTATCAGCATCTTCGTTACGCGCATCAAGCTGCCCGTGTCGCTTTTGGTGATGTCGTTCATTACCCGCACGATGCTGGACTACGTGGTGTCGTTTTCCGCCATGGCCACGACCACGTTTCGGGTACTGCTGGTCATGGTCATTGCCTGGAGTCTGGGCTCCATCGCGCTGCGCCTGGTCGATACCATTTTGCTCAACATGGCGCGCAAGCTCGTGGGCGAAATCGACGACACCAAATCCCGCGACGAGCGCCGCTTTCTCACCTCGCTCTACGCCGCGCGCCGGGCGATCATTTTGTTCACCGTCGTGGGCGTGTCGCTCTACGTGCTGAGCCAGATCCAGCTGTTCGAGACCCTTGGGCTCTCCATTCTGGCCTCCGCCAGCGTGCTGGCAGTGCTGGTGGGTATCGCGGGTCAGGCGGTACTGGGCAACATTCTCTCCTCGTTTCAGCTATCGCTCGCCAAGCCGATCCGCGTGGGCGATCTGGTCATGTTCGAGGGGCAGTGGAGCTACGTCGAGGGAATCTTCTACACCTACATTCGCCTGCGGGTCTGGGACGAGCGTCGTCTGATCGTACCGGTGACCTACTTCGTCTCCAAACCCTTCGAGAATCTCTCGGTCAAAAGCTCCAAGCTCTACCGCTACGTGGAGTTGACGCTGCATATCAGCGCCAATATCAACACCCTGCGCAAGAAGTTCATGGAGTACGCCGAGCAGCAGGAGCACGTGGTCGAGAATCACCGCTTGATGTGCGCGGTCACGGCGCAAAATGGCTCGCAGCAAACCCTGACCTGTTACTTCGTCACCTCCGAGCCGCTGTTGGGCTGGTACACCGAGGTCGAACTCAGGGAGAAGATGCTGACCTTCATCCGCGATCATCATCCCGAATGGTGGCCGCGCGACATCATGGTGGTCAGCCGAGAGGACATCGCCAAGGGCGAGGGCGCCAAGATGCAGAAGACCATCATGGCCACCTCCGCGCCCAAGCCGGAAAGCGACGACTGACCGGCGCGCCATGCAAAAGCCCCGCGGCGAGCGCCGGCGGGGCTTTTTTAGGTCTGCAGGTCGTGTCAGCGCTTGGGGTCTAGCTGAAAAGTAGGTGAGCGCAGGCATTTTTCAGACAGAGCCTAGGCGAAAACGCGGAAACGCTCGTTATCGTCCATGAAGGTTTTCTCACCAAATTCGCCTTCGTGAGAACCAAACGGCATCTGCGCGCGAAGCTTCCAGGTGGACGGCAGGTTCCACTCCTTAGCCACCGCTTCGTCGATGATCGGGTTGTAGTGCTGCAGGCTCGCGCCGATGTTGGCCTCCGCCAGCGCCGTCCACACCGCGAACTGGGCGATGCCGGTGGAGTGCTCCGACCAGACCGGGAAGTTGTCGGCATAGAGCGGGAATTTCTCCTGCAGATTCTTGATCACATCCTGCTCTTCGAAAAAGAGCACCGTGCCGGCGCCAGCGGCGAAGCCGTTCACTTTCTTCTCCGTCGAGTCAAAGGACTCCGGCGGCACCATTTCGCGCAGCGTATCCATGACGATCTGCCAGAACCGGCCGTGCGCCTCGTCGAACAGGATGACTGCGCGCGAGCTTTGCGAGTTGAACGACGACGGCGCCAGCTTCACCGCCTTTTGAATCAGCTCGGACGTTTCACTTTGGCTTAGCGGAATCTCCTTGCCGATCGCGTACTGGCTGCGACGATTTTCGAAAACATCAATGGCGGGATTGGTCATTCGAACTCTCCTTGTAGATCGAGGATGTGGGGGCTACGCCCCCGGGAGGTACGTCATCGGAATGCGCGTAATTTAGATCATCGCGATGCGCTAATCCATCGGGAAAAGTCCGCGCATGGCGTGAAGAAAATTCGCGCAGGCGAGCCGCGCGGCTATCTCGAAGTCGCCGATGACACCAGCGTCAAAAAGCCGTCTGCATCCAGGTAGCCGTCGTCGTCGGTGACAAGCCAGATGTCGCCGTCGATCTCCTTGAGCGCTTTGGCCGTGCTCGCCTCATCGTTGAGGTAGCCCTGCATTACCTGAGGCCCGCTGATCAGTATTCGGCCGACGGCGTCGGTGGGCCTTTCTTGAAAGTTATCGACGTCGACGATCTTGATGCTGGTGCCGGGCAGCGGCATGCCGACGCTTCCCATCCGGGCGCCGCGCTGCACCTGCAGGTAGTTGACGTCGAGCGCGTCCGGCAGGTTGACCGTGGCGACCGGGGCGGCTTCGGTCACGCCGTAGCCTTCGAGTATCAGCTTGCGGAACTTGCGCTCGAAGGCGTCCCTGAGCTCGCCGTCCACCGGCTCGCCGCCGGCCACCACCACGCGAAGGCTTTCCAGCATGAGCGGATGCACGTCGTCGCTTTGCGTCAGCCGGCGCAAAAAAGAGGCGTTGGTGCACAGCACGCTGACCCGGTAGCGGGCGAGCGCCCGGGCAACACCGACGCTGTCATTGGGCTCCTCGTGGCACACAAGCGGTAGCCCTTCGATCAGCGGTAAAAGCTGGGTCGCGGTTAGTCCATAGGCGTTGAACGGCGAAAGGCTTGCCATGGTGGCGTCGCCGTGCTCGGTGTTGAGCGCATCCGAGAGCTGCTTGACGTTGGCCATCAGGTTACGGTGGCTAAGCTTGACGCCCTTGAGTCGCTCGGGCGTGTCGCCGGTAAACACGATGGCCGCCGTGGCGCCTGGCCGGCGCGCCCGGCTGTAAAGGCCGATCAGCACCCAGGCCGGCAGGCACCTGATCGCCAGCGCGGTTTTGATGCGCTCGCCTCGCCCGGGTACCAGGTCCTCCAGATACACCACCTGCCGGTCGGCAAGTAAAGCGGTGACGTCCACCCCGCGGCGTTCAAGGCGCGCGATGAACGCGCGCGAGGTGACGATCGTGGTGATATGGGCGCGAGCGAGCACCGCCTTGAAAACGTCAGCGGCCTCGGGGTCGAGATGCACCGGCGTCTTGTTCGCCGTGAGCGCAGTCATCGTGGTCAGCACGCCGTCGATACTCAAGGGCAGCAGCAGCCCCAGCGGCGCCTGGGGGCTGAGTGGAACAAGCCGGCGGGCGAGCATGACGCTTTCGCCCAGCGCCTGGCGGGCGCTGAGCGAGCGGCGGGCGGTATCGATCAGCGCCGACTCCTTCGGGCGGCGTTTGACGCTTTTGATCCAGGCGTCGCTCAGGGTATCGAGATGCTCCAGGGCGTGATGCCAGGAGCGGGTCGCCTGATCGAAAATGCGCCGCTTGAGTACGTCCGCCGGGGTGTTTTTGGGCAGCGCCTCGCCAAAGGCGACCACGACCGCGCGATGAAGCGGCGCCTGGCGTAGGGTCTTGAGCCGCTCGGAGGAGCGCGAGAACTGGCTACCCCACAGCCCGCGCAGATAAAACGGCACGATGACCACGTCCGGGTTGGCCTTTTCACAGGCGCGCTGGTAGCCGCGGCGAAACGCGCCGAGCTGGCCGGTGCGGCTGATCGCGCCTTCGGGAAACAGGCACACCACCTCACCGGCGTTGAGCTGGGCCGCCACCGCCTCCAGCGCCTTCTCGGCGTTTTCGCCACGCTCGATCGGAATGCAGCCCAGCGCTTTCAAAAAGCCGCGCAGGTACCAACGCTCATAGACGCTTTTGAGCATTACAAAGCGCACCGGCCGGGGGCAGGCGATCTGCACCATCGCCCAGTCGATCCAGCTGATGTGATTACCGAGCAGCAGCACCCCGCCGCGGGAGGGCAGGTGCTCCAGACCCTGAACCGAGACCCGGTAGTGGCGGGTGAGCAGAAAGCTCAGCACGAAGCGCACCAGACTCTGGGGGAGTTTTACCAGGGTGTAGGCGCCGCCCAGCAGCGCCACGGCGGCGATCAGCACCAGCAGGTAGCGGCTATCGAGTCCGGCCAGCGCCATCAGCGCAGTGACGATCAAAAAGCCGAGCATGGTCAGGTGCTGGAACGCGTTACTCACCGCCAGCACGTAACCAAGCTCGCACTCCTCGGCGTGAAACTGGATCAGCGCGTTGAGCACCACGATGAAGAGCCCGCCCATGGTGCCCAAAAAAACGAAGTTGAGCGCCTGGACCCAGGCAGAGGTGATGAACGGCAAACACATAAGCCCCAGCGCCATGCCGAGCGCGCCGATCGGAATCAGCCCGGTTTCGAGGCGGTTTTTCGAAAAGTGGCTGGCAAGCGTCGAGCCGAGCGCGATGCCCAAACCGCTGGCGGCGAGAATGCCCTGCAAAACCAGCGTGCTCTCGACGCCCAGCGCTCCCTTGGCGTAGGCGGGGAAGGTGGCCAGCAGCACCTGGCCGACGGACCAGAACGTGGCAAGCCCGATGATGCAAAGACGCAGCACCGGCTGGCGCGCTACGCGGTGAAGGCTTTGGCGCATCGAGCTAGCGCTCAGTGTGCGCTTGTACTGGCGCCGCCCGGCCGGCTGCACCGGTTGATCCGGCGACAGGCGATAAAGCGCCACGACCTGCAGCAAACTGCCCGCTACCAGTAGCCAGCCAAGCGGTGCGACGACGGCCAGTACCTGGCCTGGCGTTGCGACGCTTGCGCCGATTTGCTGTTCGAACAGCGCGGTGAACACCAGGGTGGCGCCCAGAATCGCCGCAATGGTGATGGCCTGCACCAGGCCGTTGGCCTCGGCCAGGCGCTGCTTGCCAAACAGGCCCTTGATCAGCGCGTACTTCGTCGCCGAGTAAAACGTCGACTGAATCGCCAGCAAGAGCGTGAGCGTAAGCGCCAGCCAGAAAAGCCCGGCGTAGTAGGCCGCGGTGATTGCAAGCGAGATGCCTAGCGCCAGCCAGCCAAACGCCCGCAACACCCGCACGCGAGCGAAGGCGCTGGCGGCGAAGCCGGCGGGCATGAAGAGTACGATGAATGGCAGCAGAATCAACGCGTTCAACAGCGTCGTAAGCGCGATTTGGGCGCCGCCCTCGACGCTTTTGAACAGCGTGTTCTGAATCACGACCTTGTGGCCCAGATCGATGAAGGCGTTGAGAAAGATCGCGATCAGGTAGGGCCAAACGCCCTGGACGCTTAACACGTGCCACATGAAGAGTCAGCCTCGTCGTTTCGAAGTGCCTAGACTTTCTTTTAAGCGCGCCCCGGGTGCAAGCTTTTCGAGTGATTGCGCGCTTTTCGCACTCGATATGACGTGCTCGCCTGGTAGGACGGCGCCACTTTTTGGCCAGCTTTTTGATACGCTAGCCCTTTTGCGTTTAAGCCCGGTTGGCTAACCCGGTTGGCTAACCCGGTTGGCTCACCCGACGGGCGACAGGGCCACGTTTTCGAGTTCGGCGCCGTGCCGGGTTCACATCCCCTTCCATGAAGAGCCACTTTTATGTCGACGACTCCGTTTCAATCGCTTGCATGCCCGCTCGATGGTCAGCCGCTCTCTCTTATCAGCGGCGCCTGGCGCTGCGCGGCGGGGCACAGTTTCGATATCGCCAAACAGGGCCACGTGAACCTTTTGCCGGTGCAGCAAAAGCGCTCCGTCGACCCCGGCGACAGCAAGGTCATGGTGGCGGCGCGTCAGCGCTTTCTGGGGGCCGGCCACTATCAGGTCATCGCCGACGCGGTCAGCGCCGCGGCGCTCGAAGGCGCGTCAGAGAACGAACCGTTGGCGTGTCTGGACGCCGGCTGCGGGGAAGGCTACTACCTGCGCCGTCTGGCGCAGGCGTCTGACGGCGCGCTTTCGCTGATGGGGTTGGATATTTCGAAGTGGGCAGTGCTCGCCGCCGCCCGGCAAAGCCGCCCGCCGTCGCCGGTGCTGGACATTCGCTGGGCGGTCGGTAGCAACGCCAGTCTGCCGGTGCAGAGCCAGACCCTCGACCGGCTTTTGTGCATGTTCGGCTTTCCCGTGGCGAGCGAGTTCGAACGCGTGCTGAAGCCCGGCGGCGTCTGGCTACAGGTCGAGGCCGGGCCCGAGCATCTGCGCGAGCTGCGCGAAATCATTTATCCCCGCCTCAAGGCGCCGCGCGCAGACGACACCCCAACGCCCGACGGGTTCGAACTGGCGGATACGCGCCACGTCAGCGAGCGCTTCACGCTGGAAAGCGCCGGGGAGATTGCCGATTTGCTCACGATGACCCCGCATCTTTACCGGGCCAGTAGTGAAGGGCGGGAGAGGGCGCAGGCGCTCGAGACGCTGACGCTGACGATCGACGTGGTGATCAAGCGGTGGGTCAGGGCGTGATAACGGGCGCTGGAGGGAAGCGCCCAAACGTAAAAAGGCCCGCATGAGCGGGCCTTTTAGTGCGGGCTAGAGCCCGCTCAAACAGTTAATCCAAAGGATTAAGAAGTCTGCTTGATGTTAGAAGCCTGAAGGCCTTTTTTACCCTGGGTTACGTCGAAAGATACAGTTGCACCTTCCTGCAGAGTTTTGAAGCCGTCAGCTTGAATTTCGGAGAAATGAGCAAAAAGGTCGTCGCCGCCGTCAGAAGGAGCGATGAAACCGAAACCTTTAGTGTCGTTGAACCATTTAACTGTGCCAGTTGCCATGTCTAAATCCTTTCGCGCAATGTGCGCTGTTATAACGTTCCTGGTATTACCCAGATGAAGTGGCGGGTGAAACAAGGAATACAATATCAGGCTGCCGAAAAGATCGTACGCTTCTGAAACCATGCTGCTTGCTAACCACTGGCCACACAGTGTCACGATTGGCGCGACGCGTCAAAGCCTTTTTGCATTTATTTTCACGTCTGGTCGGCAAGCCATCAGGCGGCGGGCGATCTCAGCGCCGGTGCGCCCTGGTAAGGAGCAAGAGTTGCAAAAAAGCACCCAGCGCGGCAGCGCCGGCCGCTGCCAATGCCAGATGCTAGGGCGACAGCCCGCCGGTGAGGATCAGCCCGCCAGCACCGGCTCCCAGGGCGCTGCCGAGATAGAGCGCGGACTCGTTCAGCGCCACCGCCAAATGCGCATCGCCATGAGGGGCGCGCACCTGCATGAGCCGATTGTTCTGCGGCACCTGAAGCGCCCATCCCACGGCGCCCCACAAGGCGATGGGTAAGAGTGCCATTAGCGGGTGCTGGGCCGCGGCCAATGGCAGAGCGATCAGTGCCATCGTCAGCACTAGCATGATGACCAGGGTGACGCGCGCCTCGAGGTAGCGGTCGACGAAGGGCCCGATCAGAAAGCTGCCTGCGATGCCGCCCACTCCCCATATCCATAGATAGAGCGCGATAGACGAGACGCCGCCGAAGGCGGGCGCGGCCATGAACGGCGCGATAAAGGTATACATGCCAAGACTGGCGATCGCCGCCAGCAGCGACACGCTCAGAATGCCAAGCGTTGGCGGATGCTTCAAAATGGCAAGCTTTTGCCGCAAGGGCGTTGGCGCGGGGGCGGGTAGGCGAGGCAGCTTGATGACAAGCCCGGCGGTGGCGATGGCCCCCAGGGCTGCTACGAGCCAGAAGGCCACCGCCCAGCCGAGGCGCTCGGCCAGCGCCAGGCCCAGGGGCACCCCCAGCACCGTGCCGCTGGCCATGCCGCCCATGATCACCGCCAGCGCTTGGCCGCGACGCCCCTCGCGTGAAATGGCTCCCGCTGCCGCAATGCCGAGTGCCAGGTACACGCCTGCTGCCACCCCGGCGACACCCCGCCAGATCAGCAGTGCGATGAAACTGGTGCTCATCGCGCAGAGCGCGTTGGCCAGCACGAACACTACCAGCGCAGCGATCAGCCCCTCGCGCTGACAGCGGCCAGGCAGCAGCGCCACGACCACCGGCGAGCCCACGGCGTAGGCCAGTGTGAAGGCCGTGACCAGCTGGGCCGCCGCCGCATCGAGAATGAATAGCTCCCGGGTGATCAGCGGTATCAGCCCCGCGGTGACGTAGGACGCCACCCCCAGGGCAAACGCGCCTAACGCGATCAGCGCCACGCTGAGTCGCGTCGAAAAACGGGTAGCGTCTGACGATGAAAAGGATGATCGAGAAGAGAGGGACATGGGCGCTCCGGTCGGGCGTGAAAAAATGAACGCCGCCATATTGAAGCGCGATTTAAAGGGGTACAATTTAACCCTTTATGCTATTACAAAAGGTATCCGCGTGGTCCAGACACGAACGCTTGCGCGTACCCGCCCCGAGCTCGGCGCGTTTCTGAAAAGCCGCCGCGAGCGTATCGCCCCTGAGGCGGCGGGGCTCCCCAGCGGCGCGCGCCGGCGCACCCCCGGGCTTCGCCGTGAAGAGGTGGCCGCCCTTGCCGGCGTCGGTGTGACCTGGTACACCTGGCTCGAGCAGGGCCGCGATATTCGCGCCTCGAGCGACTTTCTCGAGCGCCTGGCGCGCATCTTCAAGCTCGATGCGACCGAGCGGCGCCATCTGTTTTTGCTGGCCCACCAGCGGCTTCCGTCGGAGCCCGGCAAGACCTGGTGCGAGGTGCCGCCGCTGGTACACCGGCTGATGGCGGATCTGCCGACCCGCCCAAGCTACGTACTCAACCTGCGCTGGGACGTGCTGGCGTTCAATTCCGCCGCCGATGCGCTGTTTGGCTTCTCCCGCCACGCGGTTGAGGCGCGCAACCTGTTGTGGCTGCTGTTCACCGACCCGGCCATCCGCGCGCTGTTCGACCCCTGGCAGGCCCAAGCGCGGCAGATGCTGGGAAGCTTCAAGCGCGACGCCGCCCGCGCCCCGGCGGACCCGGCGCTGAATGCTCTGGTCGAGACGCTCAGTCAGGTCGACGAGGAGTTTCGCGTCTGGTGGCCGGACCAGGAGATCCATGGGCCTTGTTTGGGCGTGCGCACGCTCAGCGTGGCGCCACTCGGCGCGGTGGAGGTCGAGCATATTTCATTGACCATCGACGACGAGCGCCACCTGCGCCTGGTCTATTACGCGGCCCGGGATGACGCATTGGAGACATTACTGAAAGAGTGCGTGACGCCTGGTGAGAGTTAAAGCGCGCCAGGGCGTCTATACTCCCGCCCAGCCGGGTTCGCCCGCGAGGCGGTATTCATTTGAGCAAGTTGGGGCAAGAATCATGAAAACGTTACTGCAGGGCTACCTGCGCACCTCGTTGATTCTGCGCGTCAGCATCGCGCTGGTGCTGGGGGTGCTCACCGGGCTGTTCGGCGGCGAGACGCTGATCGCGTGGCTTTCACCGCTTGGCGATTTGCTGCTGCGCCTGTTGACCTTTTTGATCGTACCGATCGTGCTTTTCACGCTGATGGTGGGCATCAATCAATCCCAGGAAGGCAGCGTTGGGCGTATCGGCGGCAAGGTGCTGCTCTATTATCTCGCCTCGTCGGCGCTGGCGATCGTCGTGGGATTGGCCGTGGCCTCGCTGTTCGATCCGGGCAGCAACACCACGCCCCAGGAGGGCATGAGCTTCTCGGTGCCGGAGAACCCGGGCGTGGTCGAGGCGCTTTTGAACATCGTGCCAAGCAACCTGTTCGGCGCCTTCGTCGAACTGAATATGCTGGGCATCATCTTCACCGCGCTGGTGTTCGGCATCGCGCTTTTGAAGATGCGCCAGACCTCGCACCAGCGCGCGCTGGGCGAGCGCCTGTACGAAGTGCTGCAGGCGTTGAACGAGGTGACGCTCAAAGTGATGGCGGGCGTGCTTCACGTCGTGCCGATCGGCGTATTCGCCATCGTCGCTGGCACCGTCAGCCAGCAAGGGCTTGGCACGCTGTTGGCGCTGGGCGATATGGTGCTGGTGCTCTACGTGGCGCTGGCCGTGCAGCTGGTGCTTTACTGCGTGGCGCTACGCTTTTTCGGCGTGCGCCTTCGCACTTTCTTTCGCGAGGCACGAACGCCGCTGGCCACGGCGTTTGCCACGCAAAGTAGCGCCGGGACACTGCCGCTGACGGTGAATGCGGCGCATCGGCTGGGCATTTCGAAAAGCATCTACGGTTTCAGCCTGCCGCTGGGCGCGACCATGAACATGGATGGCGCCGCCATTCGCATCGCGATCTCGGCGGTGTTCGCCGCCAACGTCATCGGTGCGCCGCTGGATTTCGCCAGCATGGTGCAGATCGTGCTGATCGGCACGTTGGTGTCCGTCGGCACCGCCGGCGTGCCCGGCGCCGGGATCATTATGATTTCCACCGTTTTTACCCAAGTGGGCTTGCCCATCGAAGTGGTGGGGCTTTTGACCGCGATCGACGCACTGGTGGGTATGGGCGCAACCGCACTCAACGTGACCGGCGATCTGACCGGCACGGCGCTGGTCGCGCGCAGCGAAGGCGAGGCGCTCGATGGGGTGGTGGAGGAGACTCATGACGAGACGCTTGAAGCCTCATGATCGCAGCCGCGACGCCTGAATGAAAATTCGAACAAAAAACGGGGCGCTCAAGGCGCCCCGTTTTTTCGATCTCGTCACCGGCGGGTGAGGATCAGTACTTCAAGATCACGTAAAGCGCGTGAATGATGCCAGGAATGAAGCCAAACAGCGTCAGCAGAATGTTGAGCCAGAAATGGCCTTTAAAGCCGACTTCCATGAAGACGCCCAGCGGGGGCAGCAAAATGGCGAAAAGTATCTTGATCGGGTCGGTGGCGGTCAGGGCCATAAAGCCTCCAATGCTTATTCAATAAACGAGCAACGGCCTGTCGCTCGGCTTAGCGAAAAGTGTAGTTGCCCTTGAGGCAGTGTGCGAATGTTTAACGTTTATAGCGTCGGCTATTTAAGTTTGCCCCGACGGCTCGCCATCGCTAGCCTGACCCCTTATCCTGCGCTTCTTTCTCTATTGCCGGGCCTTGTGCCCAAGCGTTACTGCGCTCATTAACCCATCGAGGCCCCATGAAGATATTGCTGCCGCCCACCTTTTTTCTGGCCAGCGCCATGGGCGTCCAGCCCGTATTGGCCCAGACGACCCCCGACGAGCAAGCGGTCACCCTCGCGCCGGTCCAGGTCAGCGCTCCAAGGCTCGCCCGCGAGCTCTACGCTACCCCGGCGGCGGTGTCGACGCTGGGTGAGGACGAGATTCAGCGCGGTCAGCAGCGCGTGCGCCTGGACGAGTCGCTCGTTCGCGTGCCCGGGGTGTTCGTGCAAAACCGCGATAACTTCGCCCAGGGCCAGCGTATCGCCATTCGCGGCTTCGGCGCCCGCGCCCCGTTTGGCGTGCGCGGCATCACCGTGCGCGTCGACGGCATTCCCTACACGCTGCCCGATGGCCAGGCAGCGCTCGACGCCATCGACCTGGACAGCGCCGAGCGCATCGAGGTGATTCGCGGGCCCTCCTCGGTGCTATATGGCAACGCCGCCGGCGGGGTAATCGACATCACCACCGCCGATGGGCGCAGCGATCCGGGTTCCAGCGTGCGCGTCGAGGCGGGCAGCGACGGCTACCAGAAGCTTTCGCTTCAAAATGGTGGCCAGAATGGCGACTGGTCTCACCACGTGAGCCTTTCGGGCTTGAACGTGGACGGCTACCGCGAGCAGAGCTCCACCGAGAAGTATCTGCTCAATGCCAAGCTTCGCCGCGAGCTGGGAAGCGAACGCGCCTTGACCGCGATCGTCAACCTGCTCGACAACCCGCGATCAGAAGACCCGGGCGCGCTCAACGCCCGCGAAGTCACCCGGGGCCGCCACCTGGCCGCGCCCAATTCAGTCGCGCTGGACGCACACCAGAACGTCGACCAGCAGCTGGTTGGCCTGCAGTACGAGGATCTGAGCGCGGGCCCCGGTGAGCTCTACGTGAAAGGCTTCTACGCTCGGCGCGATTTCGAGCAGCAACTGCCCTACGTCGGCGATAGCCGGCTGGGCTATGAGCGCGACTATATTGGCGGCAGCGCCGAGTACCACCACGCCATCGAACTCGGGACGCTGCCGCTGGATTACGTCGTCGGTGTGGATGTCGCGCGCCAGGAAGACGACCGCTTTCGCAACGACGTCAGCGGCGCGGGGGCGGTGGGCGAGCAGGTGGCCCGCGAAAAGCAGACCGCGACGGCCACCGGCGCGTTCGCCCAGGGCGATCTTGGTCTGACGGATCGGCTCACGCTGTCACTCGGCGCGCGCTTCGATCGCGTCGAGCTCGAGGTCGACGACCGCTACCTTGACGACGGCGATCAAAGCGGCGATCAGACCTTCAACGAGTGGAGCGGCTCGGCGGGGCTCAGCTATCGCTACCGCCCGCAGCATCAGGTCTATCTCAATACCGGCACGGCTTTTGAAACGCCGACGTTTGCCGAGTTCGCCAACCCGGCCGGCGGCGGCTTCAACCCCAGTGTGGAGCCGCAGAAATCCTGGAATCGCGAGGTGGGGCTTCGCGGCTACGTGGCGCCGCTTGCGCTCGACTACGATCTGGCGCTCTTTTCAGTGCGCGTGCGTGATGAGCTGGTGCCTTTCGATGAGGGCGGGCGTACCTTCTACCAGAACGCTGGCAATACCGACCGCGATGGCATGGAGCTCGCGCTTGGCTGGCAGTTTTTGGATCAGTGGCGTCTCGACAGCGCCCTGACGCTCGCGCGTTACACCTTCGATGAGTTCGCCACGCCCACGGCAAACTTCGACGGCAACCGCATTCCGGGCCTGCCGGAGCAGACCTGGATCAGCCAGCTCACCTGGGAAGGCATGGGCGAGCGCTTCGCCACGCTCGAGACCGAATACATCGGCGATCTGCTGGCGGATAACGCCAATGAGGTCGAGGCGGACAGCTACTGGCTGGTGAACCTGCGCGTCGGCGACGGCTGGCAGCTCGACGAGCGATCAAGGCTCAGTGCGTTTGTTGGCCTGCGCAACGTCTTCGACCGGGAGCACTATTCCAACGTGCGCTTGAACGGCACCTTCGGGCGCTACTATGAGCCGGCGCCGGGGCGCAGCGTCTACGGCGGTGTGGAGCTTACGTTCTAAACCGCTAAATGCGCGTTACACGCAAAACGGGCAGCCCTTGGGCTGCCCGTTTTGCGTTGAAGGCTGGATGACGCACCCGGCCAGCGGCGGGATTACTGTGGCAGCGCGTAGCCGATCACGTAGTCGCCCATTTTTGTGCCGAAGGTGCCGTGACCGCCGGCGCTGACCACCACATACTGGCGGCCGTCAGCGCCGGTATAGGTCATCGGTGTGGCCTGTCCGCCGGCGGGCAGGCGCGCCTTGAAGATCTCTTCACCGGTTTCCTGGTTGTAGCCGCGCAGGTACTGATCCAGCGTGCCGCTCATGAAGGTGACGCCGCCCGCCGTGGTGAGCGGGCCGCCCAGCGCCGGAACGCCGACCGGCAGGCCAATCGGCAGGCCCAGCGGCATGCTGTCACGGGTGGTGCCGTTGGGGTGCTTCCAGACGACCTCGGCGTTTTGCAGGTCGATACCGGCCACGTCGCCCCAGGAGGGCGCCTGGCAGGGCAGGTTGAAGATCGACAGCAGCGGGCCGAGCTCGACGGCGTAAGGCGCGCCGGCGTTGGCTTGCAGCCCCTGTTCGCTGGCCGAGCCCTGTTCGCCTTCGACCTCCTCACGCGGGACCAGCGTGGACACGAACGCCAGATACTTGGCGCCGGTGAACAGCGTCTGACGCTCGGGATCGACGGCAACGCCGCCCCAGTTCATGACGCCGACGTTACCCGGGTAGATGATGCTGCCCTCGAGCGACGGCGGCGTGTACTGGCCTTCGTAGCGCAGCGAGTTGAACTGGATGCGACACATCATCTGATCGAACGGCGAGGCACCCCACATGTCGCGCTCGGTGAGCGGCGCTGGCAATAGGTTCAATGCCGAACGAGGCTGGGTGTCAGCGGTCCGGTCACCCTCGACCGCGCCCTGGGGGGCGGGCACTTCTTCGATCGGCACGATCGCCTCGCCGGTTTCCCGGTTCAATACGTAGAGACTGCCCTGCTTGGTGGGCTGGATCACCGCCGGCTGAACGCCATCAGCGGTGTTCAGGTCGATCAGCACCGGCTGGGCGGGCGTGTCCATATCCCATAGATCGTGGTGAACGAACTGGTAGACCCAGGCGACCTGGCCGGTGTCGAGCGCAAGCGCTACGAGCCCTGCGCTATAGGTTTCGTCGTTTTCGCTGCGGTTACCGCCAAACTGATCCGGCGTGGCGTTACCCATGGGCAGGTAGACGAGCCCGAGCTCCTCGTCGACGCTGATCGGCGCCCAGACGTTGGGCGAGTTACGGGTGTAGGTTTCATCGTCGGCGATGGGGGCGGTGTCGTCCGGATTGCCGCTGTCCCAGTTCCACACAAGCTCCCCGGTGCGCACGTCGAACGCGCGAATTACGCCGGAGGGCTCATCGACCGAGCTGTTGTCGGTCACGTGGCCGCCCAGAATCACCAGGTTTTCGGTAACGGTGGGTGGCGAGGTGGAGTAGTAGCCGCCCGGGTCGAAGCTGCCGATGTTTTGCGTCAGATCCACTTCGCCGCTTTCGCCAAAACCTTCGCAGGGCTCGCCGGTATCGGCGTTGAGCGCGATCAGGCGGGCGTCCGCCGTGGGTAGATAGAGCCTACGCGGGCACATCACGTCGGTTTGGCTCAGCATCGGCACGGCGCTGTCTTCTGTGGCCGTTGGGGCGCTCAGCCGCTCGAGGATCGCCACGTCGATAGCGAAGGCGTCGCGCTCGGCGAACAGCAGTGAAGGCGTGGCATTCTCGCCGTTGGTGACATCGCTGGTCGTCGCGTTATCCGATTCGCTGTTGGCGTCGTTATCAGCCTCAGCGTCGTTGTCGGAATAGTTGGCCGCATCGAAGTAGGCGAGCCCGCGGCAGGTCATGTGCGCCCAGCCGGAGAAGTCGTCGGCGCCCTGGGTGCTGATCTCGGGATCGAACTCCCAAATCGTCTCGCCGGTTTCCGGCGACAGCGCCATGGCGCGGCTGTGCGAGGTGCAGATATAAAGGTGGTCGTTGACTTTCAGCGGCGTGTTCTGATTGGTAATCTCCGGCGGCGCGTTGGGGCCGGGCTCATCGCCGGTCTGGATGCGCCAGGCTTCCTCGAGCTCACCGATGTTGTCGAGCGTGATCTGATCGAGCGACGAGTAGTGGGTGCCGGCGTTGGTGCCGCCGTAAGCGGCCCAGTCGTCACCGGCGACCTGGGCGGGGTTGGCCTCGGCGTTGGCGCGGTTATCGGCAAGCGAGCCTTCGACCACGCCCGGGGCGGTGAACTGGCTGGCAATCGCGACCGCGATAGAGGCAATCACGCCAAGCCCTAGCGCCAGGCTCCCGCCGCGTGAATCAAGCGGCTTGCGCCACCAGGGCAGCAGCATGACGATGGCGATCAGACACGGGATGGCCACCCGCGGCACCAGTTGCCACCAGTCCAGACCCACTTCCCACAGCGCCCAGACGAGGGTCGCCAGCAGTGTGGCGGCGTACAGCCAAAGTGCCGCGCCCTTGCGTAGCGCGAGCAGAATGCCCGTGGCCAGCACGGCGATACCGGCGATCAGATAGTAGGCGCTGCCGCCCAGGCTCACTAGTTGGCCGCCGCCCACGGCCAGCGCCAGCCCCGCAAGGCCGAGCACGACCCCGAGAATCACGGCCGGCCAGGCGGCGCGGGCGCGTTTGTGTTCGTTCATACCATATCCCTGTTACCACGCATGATGGGCAAGCGACTCGTGAGAGTCCTCGCCCGCTTGATGCGCTAACCCATCGGCCGAGGGGCGATAAGACGCTTCATTAAGCGGCCCGAAAGGGCAATGGGTTAGCGCACGCTCTATGGTGAACATTTTAATCGTCAATAGGATATTGGTCGAACGGGTTTGCCGATTTTCACGAAAAAAGGCCGCCGCGAGTACGCGACGGCCTGTTGGGTGCTGAAAAGGCGCTGCTGGCGCGGCTAGCGGTTAGCCGTCGAGCTTGACCAGCATCTTGCCGGTATTGGCGCCTTCGAACAGCGCGAGGAAGGCATCCGGCGTGCGCTCGAGGCCCTCTTCCACGGTTTCCTTGTAATCGAACTTGCCCGCGGCGACCTGGGGTGCCACTTCGTTGAGGAAGTAGCCGTAGTTCGACCAGTGGTCGGCGACGATGAAGCCCTGCATCTTCGCCTTGCGCACCACCAACTGCGAAAGATTGCTGGGCCCCGGGGCGGGCTTCTCGGCGTTGTAGCTGTCGATCATGCCGCATACCGCGATGCGCGCGCCTTCGTTGAGCTGGGAAAGTGCCGCCTCCAGGCAGATGCCGCCGACGTTTTCGAAATAGACGTCGATGCCTTCCGGGCTTGCCAGTTTGATAGCGTCGCTCAGCTCACTGGCGGTGCGCTCTTTATAGGTGACCGGCTCCACGCCCACCGACTCGAGCCAGGCGAGCTTGTGCGCCGCGCCGGCAATGCCTACCACGTGACAACCCTTGGCCTTGGCCAGCTGTGCGACCAGCGAACCAACCGCGCCGCTGGCCGCGCTCACCAGCACGTTGTCGCCGGGCTTGCACTCGGCAATGCGGTTAAGCCCGGTCCAGGCGGTCATGCCCGGCATACCGAGAATACCGAGATAAGCCTGCTCCGGCACGTCGTGGTCCGGCAGCTTGAAAACGCCCTGGGCGGCCCCCTGGGCAATATCCCGCCAGCCGCCCATGTGGCTGACCCGGTCGCCGACTTTCAATTTCTCGTCGTTGGATTCGATCACCTCGCCGATCGCACCGCCGTCCATGGGCTTGCCAAGCTCAAAAGGGGGAACGTAGGTATGCACGCCGCTCATCCGCCCGCGCATATAGGGGTCGACCGAAAGCCAGCGGTTGCGAACGCGCACCTCGCCCGGGCCGAGCTCGGGAAGCTCCTGGGTTTCGAGTTTGAAAATCTCGCTGCGGGGTAGCCCTTCCGGATAATCGGTTAGCGTAAAGTAGCGTGACTGCATCAAAGCCTCCTGCGTAGATGAATCGTCTCGCGGCACCGCCAAGCGGCCGTGTCCTGTTAAAGACGGCGTGTTAAAGACAGCCTGTTAAAGACTATAGGCGCCCGGGCAAGTTCGCCAATCGCTAATAAATAAATATCCGGTGTGGTCGAAACGATAAAAGCGGCCCATGGGGGCCGCTTTTTCATCATCGAGCAAGGCGGAAATCAACAGGTGGAGCACGTAGCTCAAGGGGTATCGTACATCGGGGAGTACGCTAGCCGTTAAGTCCACAACGCCCAAGCGTCGTTGGCGGGTTAGTTGACCACCGTCAGCAAGACCGGGGCCGTTCCGCGGCGCACGATGCCGAGCTGGCGCGCCGCGCGCTTGGAAAGATCGATGATTCGGCCCTTGACGAAGGGGCCGCGGTCGTTGATCAGTACTTCGACTTCCTGTCCCGTATCCGGGCGGGTGACCAGCACCTTGCTGCCGAAGGGCAGGCTAGGGTGGGCGGCGGTCAGCGCCTGCTGGTCGAAGGCTTCGCCGCTGGCGGTCGTCGCGCCCTGGAAGCGGTCGCTGTAGAAGGAAGCTACGCCTTGCTGGTCGATGCCCTGGGCGAAAGCGGTGCTGGACGCCATCGTTAATAAAGCCGCGAATAAACCTTGTTTGATGATGTTTGCATGAACTCCCATTGGAGTACCTCAGCTATTGATCTCGATCGGCCATTCTTTAATCAGCGTGTGCATATAAATAAAGGGTTTGCCTAAAGGCTTCGCGATGGTAACGCCCCCAACTGCGTTGGGCAAGCTTTGCGATAATCGGCGAAGATGTACCCCAAGTTTCGAATTTAGTTCGCCAAAAATAATTTAAATTGATCGGTACCGTTTAAGTGCTTCTTTTGTGTAACACTTGTTCGCGTTACAAGGCGATGCAAAACCGTCGGTGCGTTTTATAAGAATCGTGTGATATAACAATGGATGTGCGACCCTAAAGCGCACCTTAAACGTCATTCAACGGAATTTTTTCAATGGCTAATAGTTCATCGTTAACGCTCGTCGTGGGCGTTCTGGGCGGCGCGCTCGCCGGTTTTCTCGTGGCCCAGGTGGTACCGGACGTTCCCGGCTTCTCGGGGCAGGCCGATACCGAAGAGACCGAGCAGGCACTCCCGATCGATTCCATCGAAGGGCTCGGTAGCCTGACCCTCGATGAGCGCCTTCGCGGTGAGCTCACCACCAGTGGCGAGCTCAACGGCAACGACGGCAGCCGCTCGCTTTACTACCGCCTGGCGCTCGACGAAGACACGCTGGTCGAGCTGGGCCTGAACGGCGCGCTCCAGGGCACCGTCACGCTTTACGACGACCATCTGCAGATGCTGGACAGCGGTGCCCCGCTTCGCTATCGCATCGAAGAGGGCGGCGATTACCTGGTGGTGGTCAGCGGTATGGACGCCAGCAGCTACGGCCCGTTCACGCTCTACCCGCGTACCGTCGAAATCAGCGACAGCGACACGTTAGCCGTCGACGAGCCGGCGGATTACTGGATGCAGTCCGATGAAGAAGTCGTGACGCTGACGGTCGAGGAAGCGGGGCTTTACCAGATCGACATGCGCTCCGAGGAGTTCGACGCCTACCTGACCATCGAAGGCCCGGACGGCTACCGTCGTGAGGACGACGACAGCGGCGGCAACCTCGACGCCCAGATCACCGACTTCCTCGCGCCTGGCGAGTACACCGTCAAGGCGCAAACCTACGATAGCGGAAACGGCATGTTTACGCTGTCCGCCGCACTGAGCGGCCAGGCCGGCGATTTTCGCAACGACGGCCCCATCGCACCGGGCGAGTCGCTGACCGGCTGGTACAACAACGCCCCGCTCGAGTACACCCTCGAGATCGAAGAGGCGGGGATGTATCAGATCGACATGCGCTCAAGCGACGTCGATGCGTTCCTGGAGCTTCACGACGACGACGGCTACTACCGGGATAACGACGACGGTGGCGACGGCTACGATGCGCGCCTGGCGGACTTCCTTGCACCGGGCACTTACCGCATCGTCGCCCGCACCGCTTTTGAGACCACATCCGGCGGCCAGTTCACGCTCGCCGTGGAAGAGAACGAGCTGCCCGAGGGCACCGAGCTTCAAAACGGCGGCGAGCTGACGCCCGGTGAAACGCTCAGCGGCTGGTACAGCGGCGAAGACGTGACCTACCAGCTCGAGGTCGAACAGAGCTCGGCGGTGACGATCGCGCTGGATTCGAGCCACTTCGATACCTATCTCGAATTGACCGGTAACGGTGTGTCCGAGTCCAATGACGACGGTGGCTCCGGCACCAACGCGCGGCTTGAAACCTCGCTTCTGCCCGGCACCTATACCGTGCATGCCCGTGGCTATAGCGCCAGTGAAAGCGGTCTGTTCGAACTGACCGCCGAACTCGAGCCGACCGAACTCGAACCGGACGCCTGATACCCCAGCGGCACCGCCGATCATGCTAAACGCCCTTGTTCGCTTTGTGCGGCAAGGGCGTTTACATTTAAAGGGGTCGAGCATGAAGTCGGCGCGCGCGAAGATCACACGCGAGCGAGCGAATTCGGCGCGACACCAAAGGAATGGAACTCAAAAGGGAAAATATCATGCCACGTTTAACAGTGGGCGCACTGGCCGCGGCGACGCTGCTGCTCAGCGGCTGCCAAAGCTATCAGTCTCAACCGGTCGAGCCCTACGCGATCGTCACGCTGGCGCAGGAGAAGCAGTTCGTTGCCCCCGACTGCGCGCTCGATCAGTGCCCCCACTTGCGGGTCTCCGCACTCGAGTTTCCAAAATCCGAGACGCTCTCGCGCGAGCTTCGCCGCCGGCTGATCGCGTTGGCCCCGCTTGAAAGCGAAAGCGCCAGGGCGCCGAGTGCCCAAACGACCTGGGCGGGCTACGCTAACGCCTTTTTCGATCAGGTCGAGCGTCAAGGCGCCTCCGTTGCCGAAAGCGGGGCGAGTGAAGCGCTGTTGGAGGCCGACGAGTATGGCCACCACAACGATCTGTTGACGCTGGAACTCAATAGCTACGTCTACTTTAGCGGCCAGGCGCACGGTCTGCCCGCCACCGAGTTCATGGTGATCGACGAGCGCTCAGGGGAAACCGTCGGGCTTGGCGACATGCTGATCGAGGGTCGCGAGGCCGCTTTCGAGCGGCTGGTCACCGAGGCGCATCAGCGCTGGCTCGACGAGATCGAGCAGGACGCCGCGTTCGCGGCCAACTGGCCGCTAAGCCAGTCCCGTAACGTCGCCCCGCTCGAGGACCGCTGGGTGGTGAAATTCAACGTCTACGACATCGCCCCTTACGCCGTGGGTCAGCCAGAGCTCGAGATTCCTCTGGAGGCACTGCGCGGTATCGCCAAACCGCGCTATCTCGACCAGTAACCGCGTTGCTTGACGTGTAACCGGCAGCGCCGTCGCACGACGGCGCTGCCTGCCGCTGTTTTTGGCACAGTAGTACTAGACGGTAGTGCTAGGCAGTAGTACTAGAGAGTAGTACTAGAGAGTAGTACTAGCGCCCCGCCTTCAAGCAGCCCGCCACGACCAGTATGGCCGCCATGGGCAGGCGCCAGTCGAGCACGCTCATGCCGGCCAGCACCAGCAGCAGAGCGGCTAGAATCGGCACGCCGTAAGCAAGGCTTCCCACCAGGCTCGAATGGCCCAGGCGCAGCGCCTTGTCCCAGGCCACCATAGCGATGCCGTAAGGCCCCAACCCCAGCGCAATACCCGCCAGCAGCGCTTCGCTTTGCGGCATCGTCAGGTCGTTTTCGAGCACCAGGCTCGCGCCCGTGGCTAACGCGCAGGCGATCAACAGCAGGCGCGGCAGAAGCGGCGTTAGCGCCACCGGCGCGCTTTGACCAAACCAGGAGTAGAGCGCCCAGCAGCAGGCCGAAAGCAGCGCGATGGCGTAGCCGGTGAGCTCGCCGTTGAAGCCACCGGAAAGTGCCTGAGGCAGCATCAAGAGCGAGGCGCCGAAAAACGCGATCAGCGCGCCGATCACGCCTTCAAGGCGCAGCCGCTTGTGGCGGCTGTACTGGCTCAACAGTACGAACAGTACCGGCCAGGTGTAGGTGATCAGTGCCGCGTCGGCGGCCGGCGCCAGGCGCATGCCGATGAAGTAGCTGCTGACCGCGCCGGTAATCAAAAGCGGCACCCCCAGCCAGACGCTCATCGCCCAGAGTGGGCGCATCGTGTTCACTCCCGTTTTGCGGCTCAGCGGCAGCGTTGCCAAAGCGCCTGCCAGCAGCGTCAGCGCGGTCAGCTGCAGCGGCGACGAGGTCTGAGCCATGCCCGCCAACAGCGGAGCGACGCTCCAGAGCGCCACCGCGATCGAGGCGGCTACGATGCTGTAGCCGCGAGCGGGCAGGGTAGGGAGATGAACGCGATACATGATGGCTCCTTCACTAACGATCGATGCGGATAGACAAACCTTGCTTTCTTTAAGTGGAGGTCAGCATAATCGCTCGTGACATATCACAATATCGATCTTTAATGATGATACCTATCAACAACGGTGATATATGCGCGCACCGATTTTCGACCTCTCGCTTTTGCGAACGCTGGTCGCCATCGCCGATACTGGAAGCGTAACTGCCGCCGCCAAGCGGCTCTCCTATACCCAATCCACGGTGAGTATGCAGCTCAACCGGTTGGAGGCGCAGCTGGATCTCACGCTGCACGAGCGCGAAGGTCGACGGCTTCGCTTCACCCCGGAAGGCGAGCGCCTTCTGGCCCACGCCCGTCGACTGCTGGCGCAAAACGACGAAGCTTTCAGCGACATGAAGGCGCGCCAGGTGACCGGCGATTTGACTCTGGGGATCCCCGAGGACTACGCGTCGCTTTTACCGTCGGTGTTCGCTTACTTTCATCAGCTCTACCCGGCGGTCGGCCTGACGGTGATTTGCGGCACCAGCGCGCATCTGGTCGAGCAGGTGAAGAACGCCGATATCGATCTGGCGCTGGTCACGCGCCAGCGCAACTCGCCAGGCGGGGAAGTGATTCGGCGCGAGCCGCTGTTATGGGCGGTGGGCATGAATCAGCAGCCGCTTTTGAGCGACCCGATTCCGCTGGCGCTCTACTCGCCAGGCGCCGACGTGTTTCGCGAAGTGGCGGAGCAGGCGCTGCAGGCCGCCGGGCGCGACTGGCGCGTGGCCTACACCAGCCAGTCGATGGCTGGGCTTGCGCCGATCGTCACCGCCGGGCTTGCCGTGGTGGTCATCACGCGCAGTATGCTCACGCCGTCGCTGCGCCCGCTGGACGAGGCCAGCGGATTGCCTGCGCTACCGATGATTGAGCTGGCGCTGCACCGGGCGCCGCATCGGCCAACGGAACCCGCCAAGCGGCTGGGCGAGTTAATTCGCGAACAGCTAGCGGCAATTGGCGAAGCGTTATAAGGTTAAAGGCAGTTTTACCCACACGCATTTTTCAGACAGAACCTGGGCGTCAGGAGCCACCGATGCATGAGCTGGACCACTACATCTATCCTCACCGAGTGCTGCACTGGCTGGTCGCTGCGGCGGTACTCGTGTCGCTGGCCACGGGGCTGACCCTGGGTACCTGGGGGTTCGAGCGCACCGCCGACGCGTTGGGCACCACCTTGACCAACGTGATGTACACCGGCCACAAGACGCTGGGCGTGACGATCCTGCTGCTGATGACGCTTCGAATCATCACCCGGGCGGCTTTCGTGGTGCCGGATCACGACCCGCCCTTGAACGCCTTCGAGCGGGTGGTGAGTAAAAGCGTGCACCATCTTTTGTATATCGCGCTGGTGCTGATGCCGCTGATCGGCTGGGCGGCCACCGCCACCGGCGGCTATCCGGTCGAGTTCTTCGTCTGGCACCTGCCGGGCTTTTTGAGCGAGAATGCGGCACTTTCCCGAACGCTTTTTGGCTGGCACGAAGTGCTGGGCTGGACGATTCTGGTGCTGATCGTGCTCCACGTGGGCGGGGCGCTCTTTCACTGGCGAATCAAGCGCGACAACGTCGTCAAGCGGATGAGTCTTTTCGACTGACGAATTCGCGGTAAAGAAGTAACCATGAGGGATCGGCACGTAAGCGGCCGGTCCCTTTTTTATGGCGACCAGGACCAGGGGTATTGGCGCAAGCGTTCGAGCGTCGGTGTAAATGAAAATCACTCACTTTTATTGACTTGGGGCCCGAGTGCGTCACAATTCGTCGTCCAGCCAATGAGGGAGGTGAGAATGGAGTTGCTGCGGGTGGTCTTCACGCACTACCGGTGGCCCTTTTTAGGCGCCATCGGGCTGAGCCTTTTCAGTGCCGGATTGGGCGTCGGGGTCATCGCGTTCATCAATCAGCGCCTGATCGTCGCCGACAGTACGCTGTCGGTGCTGGTGCCGTTTCTCGGGCTTCTAACGCTGCTGCTGGCCGTGACGCTGGCCACTCAGCTGGCGCTGACGCTGTTGGGTCACTACTTCGTCTATAACCTGCGCAGCCGGCTATTGAAGCGCATTCTGGATACCGATATCGAGCGCATCGAGCGGGTGGGTAACGCCACGCTGTTGGCAAGCCTTTCGAGCGACGTGCGCAATATCACCATTGGCTTCGTGCGCCTGCCGGAGCTCGTGCAGGGTGTGGTGATGACCGTGGCGTGCGTGGCGTATCTGGCGTGGCTCTCGCCGGAGATGGTATTGGTCACCGTGCTCTGGATGGCAGCGACCATGGCGGTCGGCTGGTGGCTGGTGTCCAGGGTGTATCGTCACTTTCATTTGGTGCGCGAAAGCGAGGATCTCTTGTACCGCGATTATCAGACCGCCATCGAAGGGCGCAAGGAGCTCACCCTCAACCGCGACCGCGCCCGGCGCTTTTTTGATGAAACCTACACGACCAACGCCAAAACCTACCTTTATCACATCATTCGCGCCGATACCTATCACCTGAGCGCCGGCAACTGGTCGAACATCATGATGCTCGGCGCCATCGGCGTGGTGTTTTTCATGGCCAACGTGCTCGGCTGGGCGGGTCCGGCGGCAGCGGCCACCTTCGCGCTGACGCTTCTGTTTCTGCGTACCCCGCTGATCCAGGCGATCGGCGCTTGGCCGACACTGATTAGCGCTCAGGTCGCGTTCGACAAGCTCAAGAGCCTGGAACTCGCCGAGTACCGCGCCGACTTCGCCGTCAAGGACACGCTGCGCGACTGGCAGTGCATCCGCCTGGTGGACGTAACCTACGCCTACCCGGGCGACGCACACGGGCAGGGCGCATTCAAGGTCGGCCCGGTGAACCTGGCCCTTCACCGCGGCGAACAGGTGTTTCTGATCGGCGGCAACGGCAGCGGCAAGTCGACGTTGGCGCGCCTCTTGTCCGGGCTCTACCGCCCGCAAGGCGGCTACATCCAGATCGACGATACGCGCATCGATGCGCACAATTGGGACGCCTTTCGCGCGCGCTTTTCGAGCGTATTCACCGATTTTCACGCGTTTGATCAGCTCATGGGCGCAGGCGGCGGGCCGTCAGACCCGGTACTGGTAGAACGCTGGCTCGAGCGGCTGCAGATGGCGCAAAAGCTCGAGTGGGCGGACGCACGCGTCACCAATATCCAGCTCTCCCAGGGGCAGAAAAAGCGGCTGGCGCTGCTGCTCGCCATTGCCGAGGAGCGCGATGTGCTGCTGCTCGACGAATGGGCGGCGGATCAGGACCCGCAGTTTCGCCGGCTTTTCTATCGCGAGCTGTTGCCCCACCTGAAAGCGATGGGCACGACCGTTTTTGCCATCAGCCACGATGACAGCTACTTCGTGCACGCCGACCGGCTGCTGGAAATGTCGGCAGGCCATCTTTTCGAGCTCGAAGGCGAGCAGCGCGCCCGGGCAAGCCTGGACGCGGTGGCGCAGATCACGCCGCAGTGAAAAGCAATAGTTAAAAACAACAGTTAAAAACAACAGTGCAAAAACGCGTGGGAGGCGGAGCGATTAGCGCCGAGCGCGGCGATCGCACCCTTCGAGCGGGCAGTTGCTGCAGACCTCGAACTCGTCGAGCAGGTAGCGCAAACAGCAGAGCTTGCGCACCTGCTTGACCTCTGTCGATCCCTTGGGCTGGTAGCTTCGTACCGGCTGGTAGAGCGGGTTGCGCTGGCCGTCCAGGGTGCGCGACTCCAGAAGAGCGCGGGCAGCGGTCAGGGCGTTCGGGCGAACGCCGGGGTGCTCGGCCAGCAGGTTGACATAGTAGTCGAGATAGCCGCCGGCGTTGCTCCAGAACACCCGTGGAGCCAGTCCTACCAGCGTCGACAGACGCTCGATCAGCGGCGCCCAATGCCCGTCGATCAGCGTCGAGAAGCGCTCGACCGGATCGCGGGTGGTGATGCGTTCGCCTTCATGGGCAAGCCAAAGCCCGGTCACGCAGCCCTGCTCGTTGGGCAGCACATATACGTCATCCAGCGACACCGGCAGGTTTCGGTCGAGCAGCAGGTGAGAGACAACGGTGGGCACGGTGAGCGAACTAAACAGCCACTTGGACCAGAGTGAGGCGACCGCGCGGCGATCGCCGCCGGGAAGGCTCGCCGCGTAAGGTGCGATGCTCTGCTCCAAAAGCGCCGGGTTGCGCCAGCGCGATGCCTTGATGGCGCCCGCAGGCGGAGCACCGCCGATGCGCGGCGGTGTCAGGTGCGCCAGCCGGTCGGTGTAGCACTCGGCGAGTGTGGTGGGGCGTAGAATGTCGGGTTCGCAGAAAGCCAGGGGCATTGTCGCACTCCAGGGGCATCGAGACATCGACCTGTCAGCGCCCAGATTAATCGATAATGGTTATCAGTTAAACCGCTTCCGACGAATTCTTCAAGCGTATCGGCGCGTTTAGTGGGCCACGGCGATGGGGGAGCGCCCGCCGGGGCGGTCGATCACCTGCATGGGCAGCCCGTAAATCGCCTCCAGCGTCTGAGCGTGCATCATCTCCTCCGGCGTGCCGTGCGCCAGCAGCCGGCCGCTTTTGAGTGCCAATAGCTCGTCGCAGTAGCGAGCAGCCATGTTGATGTCGTGCAGCACGATGATCACGCCCAAGTCGAGCTCGTCGCAGAGCTTTCGCGTTAGCGCCAGCACCTCGATCTGGTGGGCGATGTCGAGTGCGGCCAGCGGCTCGTCGAGCAGCAGAAAGCGGCTGCCCTGGGCGAGCAGCATGGCGAGCCAAACGCGCTGGCGCTCGCCGCCGGAGAGCGTGTCCACCAGCCGGTCGGCAAAGGCATCGGTATGGGTCAAGGCGATGGCGCGCTCAACGGCGTCCCGGTCCTTCTGGGTATGACGGCCCAAAAGCCCGTGCCACGGGTAGCGGCCAAAACCGATCAGCTCGCGTGCGGTCAGGTTTTCGGCGCTGGGCAGGTGCTGGGGCAGGTAGGCCACCTGACGGGCGAACTCGCGGTGCCCCCACTGGGCGAGCGGGCGCTGGTCGAACAGGATGTCGCCGCCGGATAGCGCGTTCTGCTGGGCCAGCAGCTTGATCAGGGTCGACTTGCCCGAACCGTTGTGGCCGATGAGTCCGACGACCTTGCCTTGCTCGAACGTATGCGCGATGGGGTGAAGCAAGGGTTTGCCGGCGACGGTAAAGCGGGCGTCCAGGACGTCGAACATGCGCGGCTCCCAAGGGTATGAGCAAATGAATCGTCCAATTGTAGTGTTAATACTTATCATTTAGAATCCTGGCGTCGAATTATTTCTTTTCATCGTTTCCTTCTTTTCCTGTGACTGGCTTTCCATGACTGCGCTTGATTTCGTTTTTTTCGTTTTACCGGGCGTTTGGTAGCCGTGCTGTCGACATCGCGTATCCCGCCAAAAGTGGCTTGCGGCCTGTTGGCTCTACCACTTCTTGTACTGCTCGCCACTGCCATCGCCGCCCAGGGCGGTTTGAGCGTTAGTCTTCGTGCGCTATTTGCGTCCGATCCTGCAAGCGTCGAGTCGCAGCTTTTGCATTTTGCGTGGTGGCCGAGGCTTACGGTGTCGCTACTGGCCGGTGCGGCGCTGGCGCTGGCCGGCGTGTTGATGCAGCAGGTGCTGCGTAACCCGCTGGCTTCACCGACCACCCTGGGGGTGGCCAGCGGCGCCAACCTGGCGCTGATGCTGGCCACGCTGCTGGCGCCGGGGCTTTTGGCGTTTGGGCGCGAGTGGGTGGCGCTTGGCGGCGGTGCGGCGGCCATGGCGCTGGTGTTCGGGCTTGCCTGGCGGCGCCGCTTGGCGCCGGTCGTGGTGGTACTGGCGGGGCTGGTCGTCAATCTCTACCTGGGGGCGCTGGCCACCGCGGTGCTGCTGTTCAATCATGAAACCCTGGCGGGACTTTTGATCTGGGGGGCGGGGTCGCTTGCGCAAAACGGCTGGGAGGGCGTGGCCACGCTCTCGATCCGCTTCGCTTTCAGCGCGGTGGCCGCGGCGCTTTTGATACGCCCGCTGGCGGTGCTGGAACTCGACGACGCCAGTGCCAAAAGCCTGGGGTTTTCGCTCAAGTACCTGCGCCTGGGTGGGCTGGGCGTCGCGGTATTCATTACCGCAAGCGTGGTCAGCGTGGTGGGTATCATCGGTTTTATCGGCCTGGCGGCGCCGAACATCGTGCGCATGGCCGGTGCCCGGCGCCTTGGCCCGCGGCTGGTGTTTTCAGCGCTTCTGGGGGCGGTGCTGCTGGCCACCACCGATCTTTTGCTGCAGCGCTTCTCTGGCCAGCTCACAACGCTCTTGCCCACCGGCGCGGTGACCGGCGCACTGGGTGCGCCGCTGCTGCTGTGGCTGATTCCACGCTTGAAGCTTGGAAGCGACCGCCCGCCCCAGGCGTCCCACGTGGCGCTGCGCCGCCACAAAGCGCCGGCGCGGCTGGCGGCGCAGCTTTTGGTAACGCTGATCGGCGCGATACTGCTGGCCCTGATGGTGGGGCAGAGCGGGCAGGGCGTGAGCATGGTGTCGCCTTTCGACGCCGCCGTCATGGAGTGGCGCGCCCCCCGGGTGATCGCGGCAGCGGCCAGCGGGCTGATGCTGGCGGTGGCGGGTACGCTCTTGCAGCGGCTCTCCGGTAACCCAATGGCAAGCCCGGAGGTACTGGGCATCAGCGGCGGCTGCGCGATCGCGCTGATTCTCGGCATCTACTGGCTGCCGGCGTCGAGTAGCGCACTGCTGGTCACCGTGGGCACGCTGGGGGCGCTTTTGACACTTGGGGTTTTGATTCTGGTCAATCGCAAAAGCGGTTTTGCGCCGGAGCGGCTGCTGCTTAGCGGCGTAGCCATCGGGGCGCTGTTCGACGCGGTGCGCGGCGTCATTCTGGCCGGCGGCGACCCGCGCGGCCAGCAGGTGATCGCCTGGCTTGCCGGTTCCACCTATTACGTCGATATGCCAAGTGCGGCACTGGTTGGCGCGGCGGCGGCGGGGCTTCTACTTTTGGCGCTGCCTTTCACCCGCTGGCTCGACATTCTGCCGCTGGGGGCGGCGACCGCGCAGGGCCTCGGCATCGCGCTCAACCGCGCGCGGCTGGCGCTGTTGCTGCTGGTGGCGGTGCTCACCGCCTGCGCAACGCTGGTGGTCGGGCCGCTATCGTTCATCGGCCTGCTGGCCCCGCACATGGCGAGGCTGATGGGCTTTTCCCGCGCCTGGTGGCATCTTTTAGGTGCGGCCCTGATCGGCACGCTGTTGATGGTGCTGGCGGACCTCATTGGCCGCCAGGTGATGTTCCCCTACGACATTCCCGCGGGGCTGGTCGCCTCGCTCATCGGCGGCGCCTATTTCATGTGGGGGCTACGTCGGCTGTGAGCACTTACGTCTAGTGCTTACGTCCAGTACTTACGCCTGGCGGTCGAAATACGCTTTTATCACCTCGATCACGCGCTCGATGTCGCTATCGTTGATATCACGATGCACCACAAAACGCGTGGCGTAGACCAGATCGAGCAGAATATCGTGCTCCTTGAGCCACGCGGCGAGCGAGGCGATATGGCCCTTCTCGACCTGGGTGAACACCATGTTGGTCGCCTGAGACGTCACCGTGAGCCCGGGCATCGCCGCCAGACCCTCGCCCAGTCGCGCCGCGCGGCGGTGGTCGTCTTTTAACCCTTCCACATGGTGATCGAGCGCGTATTGGCAGGCCGCGGCGATGAGCCCGGATTGACGCATGCCGCCGCCGACCACCTTGCGCCAGCGCCGCGCCTTTTTGATGAACGCGTGGGAGCCCACCAGCGCCGAGCCGATTGGCGCGCCGAGCCCTTTGGAGAAACAGAGCGACACGCTATCGAACGGCCGGCACATCGCCTCGAGCGAGCTATCCGTGGCCACCATGGCGTTGAATAGCCGCGCGCCGTCCAGGTGGGTGGCGAGGCCATGCTGACGGGCGAGCGCGGTGGCTTCTTGAAGGTAGTCCGCGGGCAGCACCTTGCCGGCGATGGTGTTCTCCAACGCCAGCAGGCGGGTGCGGGCGAAGTGGGGGTCGTCGGCCTTGACCGCGGCGTCTATCTTTTCAAGCGGCAGCGTACCGTCCGAGGCGTTTTCGATCGGCTGGGGCTGAATGCTGCCCAGCACCGCCGCGCCGCCGCCTTCATAGCGGTAGGTGTGGGCGCTCTGACCAACGATGTACTCGTCACCGCGCTCGCAGTGCGCCATCAGACCTACCAGGTTGCTTTGAGTGCCGCTTGGAAAGAGCAGCGCGGCTTCTTTTCCGGCACGCTCGGCCAGGTCCTGCTGAAAGGCGTTGACGGTGGGGTCGTCGCCCCAGACGTCGTCGCCCAGGGCGGCGGCGAGCATCGCCTCGCGCATGGCCGGGCTTGGTCGGGTGACGGTATCGCTGCGTAGATCGATCACGGGGCTGGCTCCTTTCATGGCTGGCGCTTTACTTTCCGTAGGCTACGGACAAGACGATCATCAGCCGCTATGGTTAACAGAACCATAGGTAACAAAAGAATGGTTCACAGTACAGCCACGTAAAGGCGATGAAATGGATCTCAAAAGCGGTTATCCGTTCTGGGCGGTGAAAAATGGCCTGCTTGTCTCTTTTCCTCAACTGGAGCACGACCATGCCTGCGATGTGCTCGTCATCGGCGGCGGCATCACCGGCGCGCTGATCGCCGATGAGCTTTGCCAGCACGGCCACCACGTGGTGGTGGTCGAGCGCCGCGACATCGGTTGGGGCAGCTCGGCGGCGAGCACCGCGCTTTTACAGTACGAAATCGATACTCATCTGGTCGACTTGACCCAGCGCTACGACGAGCGCCACGCGGTCATGGCGTATCAGGGCTGTGCCGACGCCATCTTGACGCTCGAGCGCCTCGCCGGAGAGCTCGGTAACGTCTCTTTCGAGCGCCACGAAAGCCTTTATTACGCCACCAGCGAAGAGGACGTGCCGGCGCTTGAGGCCGAGTTCGCCCTGCGCGAGAAGCACGGCTTCGACATGCAGTGGCTCGATCGCGAGGCGCTTTATACTGCCTACGGAATAAAGGCGCCCTGCGCGATCCTGTCGCGGCTGGCCGCCAGTCTCGACCCTTATCTCATGGCGTATCGATTGTTCGAGCGCCTGCAGAGCCTAGGCGGCGAGGTGTTCGATCGCACCGAAGTGGATGCGATCGACCCTACCGCCGACGGCGTGCGGGTGCGCCTCAAAAACGGCGCCACGCTCGAGGCGAGCAAGGTAGTGATCGCGGCGGGCTATGAGTCGCAGCGCTGGCTTCCCACGCCGGTGGCGAAAAATCGCAGCAGCTACGCCTTCGTGACCGACCCCATTGCACCGGAAAAGCTCGGCAAGCTGCGCCATACGATGGTGTGGGAATCGGCCAGACCCTATCTGTACATGCGCGCCACCGACGAAGGGCGGCTTCTGGTCGGCGGCGACGACGATGACACCGATATTCCGGCGCGGCGCGACGAACGGGTCATGGACAAGGCCCATGGTTTGGCCCGCAAGGTCGAGGCCCTGTGGCCGGATCTAGAGATCAACCCGACCTTTAGCTGGGCGGGCACCTTCGCCGAAACCGAGGATGGGCTGCCGTATTTTGGCGCCTGCAACCGGTGGGGGCCGCACGTCTACTTCGCCCTGGCTTACGGCGGCAACGGCATTAGCTACTCGATGATGGGCGCACCGCTTCTGCGCGCGCTGATCGAAGGCACGCCACACCCACTAGCCGACTTTTTCTCCTTTGAACGCCATCTCAGCGAGTCCGACGATGACCCCGGTTCTGTACCTGCGCGCGCTTGAGCGAAGCGATCTGCGCTTTATTCATGAGCTCAACAACAACCAGAGCGTCATGTCCTATTGGTTCGAGGAGCCCTACGAATCCTTCGATGAGCTCGAGGAGCTCTACAACAAGCATATCCATGACAACGCCGAGCGCCGTTTCGTCGTGCAGGATGCCGCTGGCGTGGCCATCGGCCTGGTCGAGCTGATCGAAATCGATTACATCCATCGAAGCGCCGAGTTTCAGATCATCGTCGCCCCGGAGCATCAGGGGCGTGGCTACGCGCGTTCGATGATCCATCAGGCGCTCGGCTACTCCTTCACCATTTTGAACCTGCACAAGGTGTACCTGATCGTCGCCGTCGAGAACACCCGGGCGGTGCACCTTTACCGCGACTGTGGCTTCATCGAGGAGGGACATCTGGTGCAGGAGTTTTTCATCAACGGCCGCTACCGTGACGTCAAGCGCATGTACGTGCTCCAGGACGCCTATCTAAAGCGCCTTGGCTCCCGCGATTAGAAAGCGCTAGCACGCCACACTAAAAAGCCAGCGCTAGGCGCTGGCTCTGTGTTTGTGGCGGTGTAGGTAACAATGTTCGCGCCGATGCTGGTCGCTTTTAAGAGGACCTGCGTTAGCCAACGTGAGCGGCGAATCCTTCCGCTGCCAAGCGCTGCCATCTGGCCTGCTCTTCCCAGAAGTTCCATACCTCGTTACGGCCGAGGTCCTGCAACATGGTAGACATTTTCGCGTGCTCCTTGTGTGCGAACACTCACAGTATAGTCGCTTTTTTGCTGCGCTGCAGCATTAAGCGATTTTTATCCGTATCGGCGCTTTAATCCGGCAAACCGGCGCAGCAGGAGCTAGGCTTGGGGAGGTTTTCCCTTTCGCGAACGGAGTCGCCAAATGAGCAAGAACGTAGCTGAAATCCTGATCGATACCCTACAAGACGCCGGCGCCAAGCGCTGCTACGGCGTGGTAGGCGATTCGCTCAACCACTTCACTGATGCGCTCAGGACGAGCGAAATCGAGTGGGTGGGAGTGCGCCACGAAGAGGTCGGGGGCTTTGCCGCTGGCGGCGAGGCGTACATGACTGGCGAGCTTGCGCTCTGTGCAGGCTCCTGCGGGCCGGGCAGTCTGCACTTCGTCAACGGCTTGTTCGACGCCCACCGTAACAACGCACCGGTGGTGCTGATCGCCAGTCAAATTGCGCTGGGCGAGGTCGGTAACCACTTTCCCCAGGAGGTGGATCAAAGCGCGATCTTCAAGCAGTACAGCGTGTTTTGCGAAACCATCGTGTCGGCTGAGCAGGCCGGGCGCACGGCGGCCATGGCCGCCCAGGCGGCGATTGCCAAGCGCGGTGTGGCGGTGCTGATCGTGCCCGGCGACGTCATGACCCAAAAACCGTCCGGCGAGCTGAGCTTCAAGGCTCACACCTTCGACTACTCGATTCGCCCCAGCGCCCAGGCGCTGGTACCGGCGGTGCGCGAGCTCAACAAGGGCGGCAAGATCACCATTTTCGCTGGCGCCGGCTGTGAGGACGCACGCGATCAGGTGATTGCGCTGGCCGAAAAGCTCAAGGCGCCGATCGCCTGGACCTCGCGGGCCAAGAACTACATCGAGTACGACAATCCTTACCAGGTCGGCATGACCGGCGTATACGGGCTGGAAGGCGGCTACCACGCGGTGGCGGAGTGCGACACGCTGCTGCTGCTCGGCTGCAGTTTCGCGTTTGCCCAGTTCTATCCGGACGGAGCGAACATCATCCAGGTCGACCATGAGCCGACCCAGATCGGCAAGCGCTATCCGGTAGATGTCGGCATCGTTGGCACCATCGCCGAAACTTGCGAGGCGCTGGTGCAAAGCGTCCAGGCCAACGAGCACACGAGCTGGCTCGATAAATGCCTGAAACGCTATAAAAAATCCCTCGAGAAGTCGGCGCACGATACGAAGAGCAACACGACGATTCACCCCCAGGAGCTGACGCTCGCCATCGACCGGCTAAGTGATGACAACGCGCTGTTCACCGCCGATACCGGCAGCGTCAACGTCTGGATGCTGCGCCATATCCACACCGGCGCACAGCGCAAGACGCTTTCGAGCCTGCAGCACGGCACCATGGCCAACGCCTATCCTCAAGCAATGGGTATTCAACTCGCCTACCCTGGCCGCCAGGTGATCGCGCTGTGCGGCGACGGCGGGCTCTCCATGCTCATGGGCGATCTCTTGACGTTGGTGCAGCGCCAGATTCCGCTGAAAATCGCCGTATACAACAACCAGTCGCTGAGTTTCGTCGAGCTCGAACAGAAGGTGGAGGGCATGCTCGACGCCTACACCGAGCTTCAAAACCCTAACTTTGGCGATGTCGCTCGTGCCATCGGGCTCTGGGGCAAACGCGTCGAGCGCGAGGACGAGCTCGACGCCGCGGTGACCGAGTGGCTGGCCCAGCCGGGCCCGGCGCTTCTGGACGTGATGACCAACCCGATGGAGCTGGTCATGCCACCGAAAGTGGAAACCGGCCAGGTCGCTGCCACCGCGCTTTACTCCGCCAAGGCGGTGCTCAGTGGGCGTATGGATGAAGTCGTCCACCTGGTGAAAAGCAACTTCCTGAAACGCTAGTGATCAGGTAGTTAGCATCAGGCTCGCCCGCGCACAACGGGCGGGCAGTGACGTTCAAGGAGATGCCATGCGCCTGCACGTACTGTCGGATCTGCACCTCGAACACTTTCCCGGCGGGCGAATGATACCCGATGTCGAGGCGGACGCTCTGGTGCTCGCCGGCGACATCCATCGTGGCGCCGAGGGCCTTGGCTGGGCGCGGGCGCGCTTTCCCGACCTGCCCATTCTCTACGTCCCCGGCAACCATGAGTTCTACCACACTCATCTGACCGAGCAACGCCAAACACTGGCCCGTGAAGCCAGGCGCCTGGGTATCGAGCTTCTGGACAACCGCGCACTCACCCTGGGAGGTGTGCGTTTTTATGGCACTACGCTCTGGACCGATTTCAACCTGTACGCCGAAGATCCCGCCCGCAGTTTTGAGGCGTGTGCTCGGAAAGCCCGCCGGCTGATGCCGGATTATCAGATCATCACCGACGGGCAGGGTGAGGTTTTCACCCCTGAGGCGAGTCAGGCGCTTCATCGCGAGGCGCTCGGCTGGCTGACCCAGGCGCTAAGTGAACCTTTTGAGGGCCCGCGCGTGGTCATCAGCCACCACGCGCCACTTCGCGACTGCATTCCCCTGCAATACGTCGGCGATGTGCTCTCCCCGGCGTTCGCCTCGCACCTGGCACCGCTGATGGGGCGCATGGATCTCTGGATTCACGGCCATGTGCACGAGCCGGTGGATCTGGTGCAGGAGGGAACGCGGGTGGTGGCCAATCCGGGCGGGTATCCGGAGGAGGTGGGCCGTTATCGCTTTCGCGAGGATCTGGTTCTGCACCTTTAACGTTGCGATCGTCTTGATGCCGTCATGACATAAAGCTTGATTCGGTTTCGAGAACAAACACCCGTTTTTTACAGTTCAACGTTGATCAAGGATTAAACTTTGGTCGCGTTTTCGGTTTTTACGCTTGCCCCGTACAGCGCTTGTTCTTAATCTCCTACTTGTATGATGTATTATCAATAACTTCTAAAGTACCGCCTGCAGTGCGCCAGACGTTGTCAACCATCAGGTGGTGGAAGGTCGCCAAGGGCCTTGAGACGAAGAGCCGTTCTCTTTAAAGCAACAACTCACTATGAACGCAAAAGGTACGCTTATGCTAACCAAAAAAACGCTGATGAGTGTTAGTGTCGCTGGTCTTATGACAGGGCTCGCCCTGAGTTCCGGTGTCGTCATGGCGCAGGATGCCCAGCTACGCGGCAACGTCCGTGTCGTGATCGGGTCGACCTCGACCGGCGGCGATACCTACCAGAATGCCAGCATCGTGGTAGACCGTCTGGCCGAGCATCTCGGTTTGAACATGAAAGTCGATGCCGTGGGCGCAAGCTCTGCGTTTCGCACGCTGGATCGGGATTCCCGGGGCAATACCCTGATGATTTTCCACGATCAGTCCTATCTTGGCCATCTTTACGGCGTCGAAGGCTACGACGACGTTTTCGAGAACTACACCGTTGGGCCGACGATCGCCATCAACCCCGGCAATGCTTACCTGGTGCCCATGGACTCGCCTTACCAGACGCTCGACGATGTCGTCGCCGCGGTAGGCAATGGCGAAACCGTGCGCGTGGCCATTCAGCCTGGCGGCGTTTCGGAGATCGGTTACAGCGCGCTTAAAAATGCGATTGCCATCGAGCATCCGGGCCAGGAAGAGAACCTGGTGGCCGTCAATACCGGCTCTCAGTCCGACAAGAACCAGCAGCTGTTCGACGGCCAGGCCGATATCATCAACGGCAGTGTCCAGGCCAACGAGCAGTACACGCGTCTGCCGGAAGACGACCAGAAGGCCATGCGCTTTATCTGGCTGACCGCGCGCCAGGACACCATCGAACAGGCGCCGGAAGAGGGGCTGGGTCAGACAAGCCGCGAGCAGCTTCTCGAATACGTCGAGCCTAACGTGACGGTCACCATGGGCGATGACGAAAACTTCACCTTCGATAAGGAGTTCTTCTTCCTTTATAACAAGGAGATGGATCAGGGCATCGTCGATCAAATCGACGAGGCGCTGGCCGAGATCTACGACGAAGGTGAGATTCAGCAAGCCCAACTGGACGCCTTCTTCATCCCCGATTTCAAGCCTTCCGCTGAAGCCTCCGAGTATCTGCAAGAGAAAATGTCGCGCTACGAAGAGATCATCAGCAACCTTGATTAAGCAAACGGCGACCGGTGGGCCTGCCCATCGGTCGCTCATCCCCAACTAGGCGCGTGACGGACTTTCTCCCGAGAGCCCGGCGCGCGCCGAGTTTACGTTCTTGGAGCCGTTATGGCGTCAGATCCGTTGAGCGTTTCGATCGATTTCGAAACGTCGCACCTGTTTTTCCCCCACATCGTTCACTGGGTATTGGCTGGGCTGTTCGCGCTCATTCTGGTAACGAAAGTGGTGCCTTTTTTGGCCGCGGTCAAACGCGGAGAACGCACTCTGCCCATCATCGGTGAGTCGAGAGATTCCGCGCGCTTTTTCGGCACGCTGGCGCTGATCTGTGCCTACTTCTACCTGATGGCCGTGGTTGGCGATCTGTTCCCCTATACCGGGTATGGCTTTTTGTTCGTGTCGATGGCTTTTGTGCTGGTCATGTCACTGATGTATCTCCACGAGTGGACGAAAAAAGCGCTCATCATCGTCGTGATCAATGCCATCGTCGCACCGACGCTTGCCTGGTTCGTGCTCGCCAAGCTCTTCACCATTACTCTGCCGTGACCGGAGCGGGTATATCGCCATGGAATTTCTAACCTTTATCGATCTCTCCTTTTTAATGCTCGTCAGCTTTGGCACCCTCGTGGGTATCATCTTTGGCGCGATTCCAGGCATGACCGCCACCATGGCGGTGGCCGTGTGTTTGCCGCTGACCTATGCGCTGGGCTTGAATCACGGGCTTGCGCTGCTGCTGGGCCTCTACGTCGGCGGTATTTCCGGCGGCATGGTGCCGGCGGTGCTGTTGAATATTCCCGGCACGCCGTCCTCGATTACCACGACCTTTGACGGCTACCCCATGGCCCAGAAGGGGGAAGGCGAAAAGGCGCTGCGCGTCTGCGTGATCGCCTCATTGGTGGGCGGGCTGGTCAGCGCGCTGGTACTGTTTTTGTTTGCGCCGCTTCTGGCCGACTTTTCGATCAAGTTCTCCTACGTGGAGAAGTTTCTCATCATTTTGCTGGCACTTTCCGTCATCGCCTCGCTTTCCAGCAGCATGCTGATCGGCATTTTCAGCGGCGTGATCGGCATCTGGCTGAGCCTGATCGGTGATTACAGCATCTCCGATGGCGGCAACGGCCATACCCGGCTGATGTTCGATTTCATGGAACCCTATCTGTTCGAAGGCTTTTCACTGCTGCCCGTGCTGATCGGTATTTTTGGTATTTCCACCATTTTGCTCGAGGCGGAAAAGGGCGTGAAGCGCGACATGGCCGGTGAGCGTATCAAGATCGGCAAGGAAGGCAGTTTCTCGTTCTCGATTTTCAAGGGTAGCTTCACCAATCTGACGCGCTCCTCGTTCATCGGGACCTTCGTCGGCATGCTGCCAGGCGTGGGTGGCAGTGCGGCATCCGTGCTCGCCTACACCCAGGAAAAGAATCTGGCGAAGGACTCCTCGCAGATGGGCAAGGGCGCCCCGCAAGGGTTGATCGCGTCAGAGTCGGCCAACAACGCGCTGACTGGCGGCGCCTTGATTCCGCTGTTGTCGCTGGGTATTCCGGGAGACTCTACCACGGCCGTTTTGATCGGCGCGTTCACCCTTCAGGGCATACAGGTCGGGCCGCTGTTCATTCCGGAAAACCACGACACCTGGTACGTCATGATGACGGCGCTGGTGCTGGCGAACTTCATCATGTTCGGACTGATGTTCTTTGCCATCAAGCACATCGCCAAGGTGGTGATGGTGCCCAAGCACATTCTGTACCCGCTCATCGTCATGATGTGTGTGGTGGGCGCTTACGCGATCAATTACGGCATCATGTTCGATGTCTGGACGCTTTTGATCTTTGGGGTGCTGGGCTATCTGATTCAGAAAATCGGGCTTGAAGTCGCGCCGCTGATCATTGGGTTCATTCTGGGTAGCCAGGCGGAAGTCTACTTCGTCAAGAGCCTTGAATCCTTCGGCACCTATAGCATTTTCTTCACCAAGAGCCCGATCGCCATGGTGCTCTGGGGGCTGATTGCCGCATCCGTGCTGTTTGCCATCGTGATGGGCTTCAAGTCCCGCGCTCGGCAGAAGATGGAGCTGAGTCAAATGCATGACCCTTCGCACACCGATTCAGGAGCGCATCATGACTCACGTAACGACTAATTCACGCGTTATTCAGGTACACCCGAGCGACAACGTTGCTATCGTGATCGAGCATGGCGGCCTCGAAGCGGGGGTGACGATCAACGACGACTGCACGACCACGATGCCGATCCCGCAGGGCCACAAGGTGGCACTCAAGCCGATCGAGCAAAACGATGACATTGTGCGCTACGGCGAGGTGATCGGCACCGCGGTCGTGGCCATCGAGCGCGGCGCGCACGTCAACGAGCACAACGTGCGCCTGCCGGTTGCCCCGGCGCTCGAGGAGCTGCCGCTGGCAACCCGCCAGCCCCCGGCGCAGGAGCCGCTCGAAGGCTACACCTTCGAGGGGTTTCGCAACCCCGACGGCAGCGTTGGCACCAAGAACGTATTGGGGATTACCACCAGTGTTCAGTGCGTGGCCGGCACCGTGGAGTACGTGGTCGCGCGGATCAAGCGCGAGCTTTTGCCGCGTTTTCCCAACGTCGATGACGTGGTCGGGCTCAATCACAGCTATGGCTGCGGCGTGGCGATCAACGCGCCGGCGGCGATCGTGCCCATTCGCACGCTCAAGAATATCGCGCTCAACCCGAATTTCGGCAACGAGATCATGGTGATCGGGCTTGGCTGTGAAAAACTCCAGCCCTCGACGCTGCTCGAAGACCGCCCGGTGAAGATTTACGAAAATACCGAAGCCGCCGATCCCGAAGCCAACGTACTGAGTCTGCAGGACGAGAGCTTCGAAGGCTTTGGCGAGATGGTCGACGGCATTCTGGCCATGGCCGAGCGCCATCTCGAGCGCCTGAACAAGCGAAGCCGCGAAACCTGCCCGGCCTCGGAATTGGCGGTCGGCATGCAGTGTGGCGGCAGCGACGCTTTCTCCGGCGTGACGGCCAACCCGGCGGTGGGCTTTGCCACGGATCTGATCGTGCGTGCCGGCGGCAGCGTCATGTTTTCTGAAGTGACCGAAGTGCGCGATGCCATTCATCTGCTGACCCCGCGAGCCATCGATCGTGACGTCGGCCAGGCGCTGATCGATCAAATGGCCTGGTACGATGACTATCTTTTGCAAGGCCAGGCCGATCGTAGCGCCAACCCATCCCCGGGTAACAAGAAGGGGGGGTTGAGCAACGTGGTCGAGAAGGCGCTGGGCTCGGTCATCAAGTCCGGCAATTCGCCGATCGTCGACGTCATCGGCCCGGGCGAGCGCCTGCGGCGCAAGGGACTTACCTTCGCGGCCACGCCGGCCAGCGACTTCATCTGCGGCACACTCCAGCTGGCCGCCGGCATGAACCTGCAGGTCTTCACCACCGGGCGCGGTACACCCTACGGGCTTGCCATGGTGCCCGTGCTCAAGGTGGCGACCAACTCGCACCTGGCCAAGCGCTGGCACGACATCATCGACCTGGACGCCGGGCGTATCGCCACCGGCGAGGCCAGTATCGAGGATCTTGGCTGGGAGCTTTTCCATCTTATCCTCGATATCGCCAGCGGCCGTAAACAGGCCGCTGCGGACCGTTTGGGCATTCACAACGACCTGGTGCTTTTCAATCCAGCGCCGGTTACCTGAACACCTTTTATCGCTTTCACTGGTTTCAACAAGAGAGTCAATCGCCATGTTTCCCAAAATCAAATCAATGAAGGTCGTTCCCGTTGCCGGCTACGACGGTTTTCTGCTTAACCTGAGCGGTGGCCACGCGCCCTGGTTCATTCGCTGCGTCGTCATCCTTGAAGACGATGCGGGCAACAAGGGGGTAGGGGAGATTCCTTCGAGCGAAGGCATTCTCAAGGGACTGGAGCAGTGTCGCGATATCGTCGAAGGCTCGACCATCAACGCGTTCAAACAGACGCTGAACAGCGCCCGCGTGGCGCTTGCAAAAAACGGGCGCGAAGAGCGCGGTCGCCAAACCTTCGATCTGCGCGTGGCGGTTCACGTCATCACCGGACTCGAGTCGGCGCTTCTGGATCTTTACGGCCAGGCCGTGGGCCTGCCGGTGGCGGATCTGTTGGGGCAGTACGGCCGCCAGCGCGATGAAGTCGAGGCGCTGGGCTATCTGTTCCTGCTGGGCGACCCGGGCAAGACGGACCTGCCTTACCCGAAAGCGACCGACCCGAAAGACGCCTGGGACGAAGTGCGCTACCAGGAAGCGCTCACGCCGGACGCGGTTGCCAACCTGGCCAAGGCCGCTTATGAGCGCTACGGCTTCAAGGACTTCAAGCTCAAGGGCGGGGTGCTTAGAGGCGAGGAAGAGGCCGACTGCATCCGCGCGCTGCACGACGCGTTCCCGGAGGCGCGCTTGACGCTCGACCCCAACGGTGCCTGGAAACTCGATGAGGCCGTTCGCGTGCTGGATCCGATCAAGCACCTTCTGAGCTACGCCGAGGACCCCTGCGGTCAGGAAGAGAGCTACTCCGGCCGCGAAACCATGGCCGAGTTCAAAAAGCGCACGGGCCTGCCCACCGCGACCAACATGATCGCGACCGATTTCAAACAGCTGCAGTACGCCGTTCAGCTCAACGCGGTCGATATTCCGCTGGCCGACTGTCACTTCTGGACCATGCAGGGTGCGGTCATGGTGGGTGAGCTTTGCAACGAGTGGGGCATGACCTGGGGCTCGCACAGCAACAACCACTTCGATATTTCGCTGGCCATGATGACCCACGTGGCCGCGGCGTGTCCGGGCGAGATCACCGCGATCGACACGCACTGGATCTGGCAGGATGGTCAGCGCATCACCAAAGAGCCGTTCTTGATTCGCGACGGCAAGCTGAAGGTACCGTCGACGCCAGGCCTTGGGGTCGAGCTCGACGAAGAGCAGTTAATGGCCGCGCATCGACTCTATAAGTCGCTGGACGTGACCCAGCGCAACGACGCCATGGCGATGCAGTACCTGGTCGCGGGCTGGGAATTCGATCCCAAGCGCCCGGCGCTGGTTCGCTAACACACGAGTTTTATCAGAAAGTGGTAAGGGCCATCAGGCGTTCAACGCCTGTTTGGCCCTTTTTTTGGCCTGGCATCATTAATAAAAGAGAGGGCCGGGTAATATTTTCCCTCCACGGTTTAGCCTATCTTCAGAGCCGGACACTTTGCGTTTTTAACTTGCAATACCGCTTGTCATTTCTTCTGAAAAGTTTGATTCGTTGGCTATCGAGATTTAAAAGTTACCGCTTAGTGGTGCGCCGCTTTCGGGTGGTTTAAAACACTGACTTTGGTCGTATGTTCAAACGCTGAAACTGCGGCTAGCTTGTAGCTGTATGATTAAATACATATGACTTTAAAAACGATGTTGGTTGCAAATATCTAAAAATCAAAAGCCAATAACTGGGGCAATAATAATGAACAAGATGAACGGTTTATTCGTGGGCGCAGCGTCGCTGTCGCTACTGCTGGCGGGAAGCGCTGCCATGGCTCAGGATTTTCAGGGGCCTGTCAGGATCATTGTGCCTTTTGCGCCAGGCGGTACGTCCGACATTCTCGCGCGCTATATAGCGCCGGAGCTCTCCGATGCGATTGGTCAGCCCGTTATCGTCGAGAACAAGGCGGGCGCGGGCGGCAATATTGGCGCCGACTTCGTTGCCAAGGCCGACCCCAATGGCCATACACTACTGCTTTCCGATTTGACCGCGCTATTGGCCGCCCCCAGTGTTTTGCAAAGCGTTGCCTACGATATCGAAACGGACCTAGACCCCGTGACGATGGTGTCGTACTCGCCCTACGTACTGGGTGTTTCACCCAATCACGAGTTCGAAAGTTTCGATGCCATGGTCGAGTATTCCCGCGCCAATCCCGGCGAACTCGCCGTTGCCACGTCGGGCGTTGGCGCCAACAACCATATTACGACCGAACGGTTGATCCAGGAGCTGGGATTGGACTGGACCGTTATCGCTTACCGAGGCGGCTCTGATGCGACTCGCGCCGTGGTATCCGGTGAAAGCGATATGCTGCTAAACGGCACGACCGCTTCGCTGCCGTTTGTCCTGAACGATCAGATGCATGCGTTGGCGGTCACCGGGGAAGAGCGGCTTGAAGAGCTGCCCGACGTGCCTACGTTTCGAGAGCTGGGCCTTCCAGGCGAGCTTGATGGAACCTATCAGGGCATTCTCATAACGGCCGGTAGCCCACCCGATATCACCGAGCGCCTTCAAGCCGAGCTTGCTGCCATCCTGTCGACCGAAGAGCTTCAAGCGAAAATCGCCGAGCAGGGTGGCCAAGCCAGGCCGTCCGAGTCACCTGACGAGCTGCGAGCGTGGATGACGGCGCAGAAAAGCGAGCTTGAAAGCTTCATTGAAAGCGCGGGTATCGGTCAATAATCGTGTTCCTGTGAACTGACTCAAACATGTCCTGCTTGAAAGAGCAGGGCATTGTTTTTTGGCTACGTTCTTTGGCTACGTTCTTTTGGATACGAGATGCGCGCCATGCATATATTTACCAACCGCGATTTTTTGGCAGGGCTCGTTTGCCTGCTCATATCGGCGCTCGTTCTCTGGCAGGCGCAGGCGTATGACATGGGCAGTCTAAGGAGCATGGGGCCCGGCTATCTTCCCCGTTTTCTTGGCATGTCGCTTTGTGTTCTTGGGCTTGTCACCATGGCAATGTCGGCTAAAACGGCAACCGCGTTTCCCAAACTCAATGTGAGAGCGTTGGTATGCATCACGGTGGCGATCGTGGTCTTCGCCTTGCTCATGAGGCCGGCGGGGCTTTTCCTGGCGACCATGATGCTGGTGTATCTATGCGGTCTTAGTGAAAAAACCTTCAAGCCCATCAAGCTCACCGCGCTGGGGTTGGTGCTGTGTTTGATCTCCTACCTCGTCTTTATCCTGAGCCTTAACATGCCCATTCGCCTGTTTCCCTGGAGTTTCTAATGGAAATTTTAAATAACCTGGCGCTCGGGGTCTCTGTTGCTTTTACCATCGAAAATCTCATGTACTGCGCGCTGGGCGTCACCGTGGGGATGCTGATCGGCGTCATTCCCGGGGTGGGGCATCTGGCCGCCATCTCGATGCTGCTACCGCTCACCTACTACGTGCCCGCCACGACGGCTCTGGTCATGCTGGCCGGTATTTATTACGGCGCTCAATACGGAGGGTCGACGGCCGCTATTTTGTTGAACCTGCCGGGTACGCCCTCTTCGTCGGTGGTATGCCTTGATGGGTATCCCATGACCAAGGACGGGCGGGCCGGCGTTGCGCTATTCATGACGACGATCGCGTCGTTCGTGGGAAGCTTTATTACCGTGATCGTGCTGGCCGCCTTCGCCCCGCCGCTGGCCAACTTCGCCGTCGCTTTCAACTCGGCCGATTACTTCGCCATGATGCTTTTAGGGCTGGTGGCGGCCGCGATTCTCGTACAGGGCAATCCGGCAAAAGGGCTGGCTGCGGTCGTGTTCGGCCTCATCCTGGGCGTGGTGGGGACCGATGTAAGCACCGGGCTTCAGCGCTACACCTTTGGTTTCACGTTTCTTTATGACGGCCTGAATATCGTTGCCATTGCCATGGGCATTTTTGGCGTCACCGAGGTGGTGGCCAACGTTGGCAAAGTGATCCAGATAAAAGACGACAAAAAGATCACGTTCAAATCGCTGCTGCCGACTCGACGCGATATCAAGGAGAGCATTTTCCCGATGTTGAGGGGAACGGGCATTGGAACGGGCATCGGTATATTGCCGGGAACCGGCACCTCGATAGGGTCGTTCATCGCCTATGCCGTGGAAAAGCGAATTTCGAAAAACCCGGAAAAATTTGGCAAGGGCGCCATCGAAGGAATCACGGCGCCGGAGAGCGCCAACAACGCCGCCGCTCAGTCAGCGTTCATTCCTACCCTGACGCTGGGGATACCCGGCGATGCGGTCATGGCGCTGATGCTGGGGGCGCTTTTGATTCATGGCATTACGCCTGGACCCAACGTGATTTCCGATAGTCCGGATCTTTTCTGGGGGCTGGTCATCAGCTTTTTGATTGGGAACGTGCTGCTTTTGATTCTCAATATCCCGATGGTCGGCTTGTGGGTAAGGCTTTTGAAGATACCCTATCCGATTCTCTATCCCTCGATCATTCTTTTCATCGTTATCGGCGTTTACAGCATTAATTACTCGAACATGGATATCGTGCTGGTCGCGCTGTTTGGCGTGATGGGATGTCTGTTTTTACTGTTGGGGTTCGAGCCGGCGCCCTTGCTTCTCGGGTTCATTTTGGGGCCGCTGATGGAGGAGAACTTCCGTCGCGCCATGCTGCTTAGCCGTGGCGATTTGATGGTCTTCCTCGAGAGGCCGGTGAGCGCCACTTTCTTCGCCATGATCGCTGCATTGATCGTTTGGTCGATCGTGTCAGCGCTTCGAAAGAAGCGGGTACCCGTAAGCGCCGAGTATTAGCCTTTAGGTGTTCCATGAAAAGCGCCTTGTCGAGCTACTACAGCCGTATTATGAAGCGATCGGCCGGTTAGCCAGGGAAAATACCAGGACTCATTTTGAGTTCATGAAGGATTAGCCTAAAGTCTAGAGGTGTATTTGTATGATGTATGACAATATGCACCAATATACTGCTGCTGCCCTCGTTTCGAGCGCCCTGCGTTGGGGCATTGCACCATCGTCAGCTACGTTAGCTTGCTAAACTAACAAGAGGATTTGTAATGAATTTTTCTAAACAAGAGCTTAAAGCCTCCATTACCGATGGCCTGCTGTCATTCCCGGTGACCGACTTCGATGCCAATGGCAAATTCGATGCCGACAGCTATCGCAAGCGCTTGCTGTGGTTGAAGGAGTATGAAGTCTCTGCGCTGTTTGTCGCCGGTGGTACGGGCGAGTTTTTCAACATCACCCTGGACGAGTTCCGCGAAATCGTCGAAGTTGCGGTCGAAACGATCGGTGGCCACGTGCCGATTATCGCCAGTGCCGGCCAAAGCGCCGAGCTTGCCCAGCAGCACGCGAAGATCGCTCAGGAAGCCGGCGCCGACGGTATCCTGCTGATGCCTCCTTACCTGACCGAGTGCTCTCAGGAAGGCATCGTCGAGTATGCGGCGAGCGTCTGCCAGTCGACGGACCTGGGCGTTATCTATTACAACCGCGCCAACGGCTATTTGAACGTCAACGCCGTCAAGTCGCTGGCCGACCAGTGCGACAATCTGATCGGTTTGAAAGATGGCAAGGGCGACATGCAGGCGCTCAACATCACCATCAAGACGCTGGGCGACCGCCTTGGCTACGTGGGCGGCGTACCGACGGCCGAAATCATCGCCGAAGCGTACCTGGCGATCGGCGTGAGCACCTACTCGTCTGCGGTCTTCAACTTCGTACCCGACATGGCCGTCAAGTTTTACAAGGCGCTGCGTCAGGGCGACAGCGAGTTCGTTGCCAAGGCCACGCGCGAGTTCTTCATTCCGTTCGTCACGCTTCGCGACACCACGCCTGGCTACGCGGTGAGCCTGATCAAGGCCGGCGCTGACATCGTGGGCTACCCCGGTGGCCGCGTACGCGCGCCGTTGACCATGCCCAACAGCGATCAAGTCGGTCAGCTGAAAAAGCTCGTCGAGAACGCCAAGTCGCTCTAAGCGTTTGAAAAAATCGCCGGGTAGCGCGGCCTGCCCGTCGTTGCCCGGCGAATGCAAATGATGGTTCATGCGCGCATGGATCGATGGAGACGTGTATGCCCACCCCCAATACGCCCACTATCACCGACATGCGTGTCATTCCCGTTGCCGGACGTGACAGCATGCTGCTCAATATCGGTGGCGCCCATTCCCCGTATTTCACCCGTAACCTGATTATCCTCACGGATAGCGCCGGCAACGTTGGCGTGGGTGAAGCGCCCGGCGGCGATACGATTCAACAGTCGCTGGAGAAAGCGCGCGCGCTGGTCGTGGGTCAGTCCCTTGGCAAGCTGCGCTCGCTGGTCGCCTCACTCAACCGTGATGGCCAGAGCGCTGACTTCGAGGATTTTGGCAAGGGATCCTGGACGTTCGAGCTTCGCATCAACGCCGTCGCGGCACTTGAAGCCGCGCTGCTTGACCTGATGGGCAAGTTCTTGGGCGTGCCCGTGGCGGAGCTATTGGGCAACGGCAAACAGCGCGACGCGGTCGATGTGCTGGGCTATCTCTTCTTTATCGGAGAAGGGCATTCGACACCGCTGGATTTCCGGCGGGGTACGCAGGGGCTTAACCACGACTGGTATCGCCTGCGCGACGAGGCGGCCATGACCCCGCAGGGGGTCGTCGAACTCGCGCAAGCGGCTCATGACCGCTACGGCTTCAAGGATTTCAAGCTCAAGGGCGGGGCGCTTCCCGGCGAGCAGGAGATCGAGGCGGTCACCGCGCTACACAACGCGTTTCCCGAAGCGCGCACCACGATCGATCCCAACGGCGCCTGGTCACTTCAGGAAGCGATCACGCTGTGCAAGAACCTGCATGGCGTCATCGCCTACGCCGAAGACCCGTGCGGAGCGGAGCAGGGATTCTCGGGCCGCGAGATTCTCGCCGAGTTCCGTCATGCAACGGGCCTGCCGGTGGCCACCAATATGGTGGCGACGAACTGGCGTGAAATGGCGCACGCGCTGATGCTGCGCTCGGTCGATATTCCGCTGGCGGATCCACACTTCTGGACGCTGTCTGGCGCGGTGCGCGTCTCGCAACTATGCCAGGACCATGGCATGACCTGGGGTTCCCACTCCAACAATCACTTCGATATTTCGCTGGCCATGTTTGCCCACGTGGGTGCCGCCGCGGTTGGGCGCACGACGGCGCTGGATACGCACTGGATCTGGCAGGAAGGCGATGCGCGTTTGACGCACAATCCGCCGGAAATCAAAAACGGCCAGGTGGCGGTCACCGATGCGCCAGGGCTTGGCATCGACATCGACATGGCCGAAATCGAGAAAGCCCACGCGCTTTATCGCAGCCTACCCGCCGGTGGCCGCAACGATGCCACGGCCATGCAGTACCTGATCGACGGATGGACGTTCGATCCCAAGCGCCCAGCGCTGGTTCGCTAACCGTCGATGCCCGGATATGACTCGCTCACTATCCGGGTTTTTCAACCTGAGTAAGAGGTCAATCAACAATGAAAAAGCTACTCGGTAGTGTCACGCTCGCCATCACGATGGTGGCCGCAGGCCAGGCGGCTGCGGATTACCCCACCAAAAACATCAGCATGATCGTACCGTTCTCTGCCGGCGGCGGTAACGATACGTTCGTGCGTGCGCTTCAGCCCTTGATCGAAGAGCAGCTGGGCCAAACGCTGGTGATTCGTAACATCGCCGGTGGCGGTGGTGCGGTCGGCATGTCGCGCGCCGTTGCCTCGCCGGCGGACGGCTACACGCTGCTGGCAGCCAGCAACGCGATGCTCACACTCGAGGCGATGGGCAACGTGGCGTTCACCCACGATGATTTCGATTTCATCGCCAAGATCGTTGAAGAGCCCTACCTGGTCGCGGTCAGCAGCGACAGCCCCTACCAGGATCTCGAAAGCCTGGTAGAAGCGGCTTCGGCTGGGTCCATTCGCGTTGGCTCTTCCGGCGTTGGCTCGTCGGCCTATATCACCGCCAACGCCATCGCCGATCGTACGGATACCACGTTCAACCTGATTCCCTACCCGGGCGGCTCGGAAGCCATTTCCGCTGCCATGGGCGGGCACGTCGAAGCCGTCGTGTTGGGCGGTGCCGAGCTTCGCTCCGCGCTCGAGTCAGGCCGCTTGAACGCGCTCGCCACCACCTACGCCGAGCGCAGCGACAACCTGCCAGACGTGCCGACGTTCCAGGAGTCCGGTTATGACCTGACGCTGACCGTATGGCGCGGCATCGTAGGCCCGAAAGGTCTGCCGGATGAAGTGGAAGAGGCGTGGGTCGCCGCCATTCAGCAGATCGTCGAAGACGGCTCCTATGAAGAAACGGCGAACAATCTGGGGACAGAGCTTGCACCGCTTTATGGTGAAGAACTCGACGCCTTTATCGATGAATCGGCCACTATCATGCGCGAAGCCGCGGGTGATCTGGCTCAGTAATCGCGACCCCCATGCGCTGTTGGGCACCCCGTGCCTGACAGCGTGGCTGTACCAGGCGTTTCTCGCTTGGGTATAAAAGTTGCCAGGTAATCGTATGGAACGTGATATTGGAAAGCCGCTGTTTGATATTTTCCTGCTGATCGTGTCGGCAAGTGCGTTCGTCGCGGCGTCGGCCTTGCCCAACGTCGACATACCCGGCGATCTGTCGGCCTCTTTTTTTCCGCAGTTTCTGTCTGCCCTCGTGTTTATTCTGGCCATTCCCTGCCTGATCAAGGATACCCGGCAGTGGCGGAGCAAACGTGGCGCCGAGCCATCTTCCAGCGCCACTTCTCCGGCGCGCGGTGTGGCCCAGTGGGGGTTCATCATTGCCGCGCTCGTTGCGTATATCTATACGTTCGAACGGCTTGGCTACATCGCCAGCACAGCGCTATTCATCTTTTTATGCGTGATGGGGCTGACCGTGATTAGCGGTACCTGGACGACGCTGTCGGCGCCGAAAAAAGGGCTGTCGGTTTTGTTCGCACTGATTTTCTCGGTCGTACTGGCGGGCTGTATTTTTTACGTCTTTACCGATCTTTTCCAAATTCCGCTCCCGACGTGACCGGACATCCTCGAGTTGATATTTAGGAGGCTTACATGATTTCCGGTTATCTCGAAGGCCTGGGCATGGTGCTTCAGCTGAGCACCTTGCTGGCGATCGCCGGCGGCACGCTGCTGGGCATCATCATGGGTTCGCTACCCGGGTTGACCTCGGCAATGGCGATCGCGCTGCTGTTACCCGTGACCTTCGGCATGCCGCCGGTTGCGGGAATCGGCATGCTGCTGGGCGCGCTCTGTGGGGCAGGGGCCAGCGGCTCGATCCCCGCCATTTTGCTCAACATTCCCGGAACGCCTTCGTCGGTGGCGACCACCTTCGACGGTTTTCCAATGGCGCAAAAAGGCGAAGCAGGGCGGGCGCTGGGTCTGGCGATCGTGGCGTCCTTCTTTGGCGGTGTTGCCAGCATGGTGATTCTCAGCCTGCTGGCGCCGCCCATCGCCGAATTCGCCCTGCGGTTCGGGCCGGCAGAGTACTTCTCTCTGAGTATCTTTGGTCTCGTCATCATCGCGTCCGTGGCGGGCAAGTCGCTGATCAAGGGGCTGATCGCCGGTATCATCGGCTTTTTTATCTCGACGATCGGCACCGACCCCATCACCGGCGTGGGGCGCTTTACGTTCGATGAGCTCTCGCTGCTGACCGGAGTCAATCTGCTGCCCGCCTTGATTGGCTTGTTCGCGGTGTCCCAAGTGCTCAAGGATACCTTCGAGTACGACCCGAACGAGCGAATGAAGCAGAGCACCCATCGGATCGATATTGCCCGCCCGCGGTTCATCGAAACGTTGACGCACTGGAAAGCGGTTTTGGTGGGCATCGTTTCGGGGTCGGTGGTCGGGCCGATACCCGGCGCCGGGGGCAGTATTGCCTCGCTGGTCGCCTACGATCAAACGCGGCGGTTCTCGAAAACGCCGGATAAATTCGGCACCGGGCACGCACCGGGCATCGTCTCTGTCGAAAGCGCCAATAACGCGCTGTTGGGCGGGGCACTCATTCCGACGCTGGCGCTGGGGATTCCCGGCGAAGCCGCCACGGCGGTGCTGCTGGGCGGCCTGATGATCCAGGGCATTACGCCCGGGCCGTTACTTTTTGCCGATCAAAGTGGCACCGTTTACGGCATTTTCCTGGCGTACCTGGCGGCGAACATCTTCATGCTCTTGATTATGTGTCTGGGCATCAAGCTGTTCATTCGCGTGCTGATGGTGCCTAGAAAACAGCTGCTGGCGGCCATTCTGGTGTTCTGTTTCATCGGCGTTTACGGCGTTGATGGCGATGTTTTCAATCTCTATCTGATGCTTGGTTTTGGCGTGCTGGGGTATTTTCTCAATCGCTACGATTTTGGTACCGCGCCGGTGATTCTGGGGCTCATTCTGGGGCCCATTGCCGAGGCCAATTTGCGCCGTGGGCTGCAGTCCTTCCAGGGGGACTGGACGCCCTTTTTCACACGCCCCATTAGTCTGGCGTTTCTGGTCGTGGCGCTTGGATTGCTGGCGCTGACCCTGTGGCAAAACTATCGCTCGAGCCAGGCACGCGTGGCGTCCGAGCAGGGCGGCGATTAGTCACTCAATGCCAATTACCCGCGTGCGGGTTTGTTAAACTACACGCGTTCGATTGTGAGCTACACTTTTCGTCTTCGGGAAGGATCATGAGCTCGCTTGGGTTGTCTGACGGATGCGTCAGACAGCCAGAAAAACCACTCTCATCGCAGGAGGCAAGATGAATCTAACAGGTGAAATGCTGATCGGACAGAAAGCCGTCAAGGGCTCTCGTGATCCCATTCAGGCCATCAATCCGGCTACCAATGAGCGGCTGGAGCCTGGCTATGCTGGCGGTACGCAAGCAGAGGTAGATCAAGCCTGCCAGCTTGCATGGGATGCTTTCGATGCGTATCGGGAAACGTCGCTTGAAGACCGCGCCGTTTTTCTCGAAACCATCGCCGACGAAATCGAAGCGTTGGGCGATGCACTCGTCGAGCGTGCCGTGGCGGAGTCCGGACTGCCCCAGGCACGTATTCAGGGCGAGCGCGGCCGTACCTGTGGCCAGCTTCGCATGTTCGCTAAAACCGTTCGCGCCGGCGAGTGGCTGGACGTTCGCGTAGACCCGGCCATGCCGGATCGTCAGCCGATGCCGCGTGGCGACCTGCGTCAGCGTCACATCGCGCTGGGCCCGGTCGTGGTCTTCGGCGCCAGCAACTTCCCGCTGGCCTTCTCCGTGGCCGGCGGTGACACCGCGTCGGCACTCGCTGCGGGCTGCCCGGTGATCGTCAAGGCGCACGCCGCTCACCCGGGTACCGGCGAGCTGGTCGGCCGCGCCATTCAGGCCGCGGTCAAGAAGTGCAGTCTGCCGGAAGGCGTGTTCTCGCTGATGTTCGGCTCGGGCCGTGAAGTCGGCACCGCGCTGGTCAGCGACGAGCGCATCAAGGCGGCCGGCTTCACCGGTTCGCGCAGCGGCGGTATCGCGCTTTGGAAGGCCGCTCAGTCGCGTCCGGAGCCCATTCCCTTCTACGCGGAAATGAGCTCGATCAACCCGGTGTTCCCGCTGCCGGCGGCGCTCAAGGCGCGCGGCGAGGAGATGGGCAAGGCCTTCGTTGGCTCGCTCAACATGGGCGCGGGTCAGTTCTGCACCAACCCGGGTCTGGTCATTGCACTCAAGGGCCCGGCGCTTGACGCGTTCCTGAAAGCGGCAGGCGAGGCGGTCGAGCAAAGCGGCGCGCAAACCATGCTGACGCCCGGCATTTTCGAAGCCTACGAGCAGGGCGTTCAGAGCCTGCAGGAGAGCGGCAAGGCGCAGGAAGTGGCGCGTGGTCAGAAGGGCGAAAGCCCCAACCAGTGCCAGCCGGGTCTGTTCAAGACCAGCGCTCAGGATTTCCTCTCAAGCGAAGCGCTTCAGGGCGAAGTCTTTGGCTCGACGTCGCTGGTGGTCGAGTGTGCCGATGAAGCTGAGCTGATGAAGGTCGCAGAGCATCTCGAAGGCCAGCTGACCGCAACGCTTCAGATGGACGATGCCGATCTGGACGCAGCGCGCAAGCTGCTGCCCACGCTCGAGCGCAAGGCGGGCCGTATTCTGGTCAACGGCTGGCCGACCGGCGTCGAAGTGTGTGACGCCATGGTTCACGGCGGCCCGTTCCCGGCCACGTCCGACTCGCGCACGACCTCGGTGGGTACCGCTGCGATCCACCGCTTCCTGCGTCCGGTCTGCTATCAGGACCTGCCGGAAGGTCTGCTGCCCGAAGCCATCAAAAACGACAACCCGCTCAAGCTGCGTCGTCTGGTAGACGGTAAGCGCGAGCAGTAATCAACGCACTCGCTGGATGTTGCGTTGATGTCATCGAGGCCACCTTCGGGTGGCCTTTTTAGGTCATATCGAGCGGAAACAGGCGCGAAGCCATGCCTTGATTGACGACAAAACAACGATTACAGGATACAGGAGAGCCGTCATGGCCGACGTCAGTTTCGATACCTTGCGCGATACGCTCGAAAAAGCGCTGTTGAAGGCGGGGCTCAAGGCCGAGCATGCCCGGGTCTGCGCGCGACTTCACGCCGAGAGCACGCGAGACGGCGTCCACTCCCATGGCATTGGCCGTATTCCCCGGTTCATCGAGTACGTGGGAAAAGGCTGGGTCGACGTGAACGCATCACCCGAGAAAGTGCATGCGCTCGGCGCGATCGAGGTGCTGGATGGGCACATGGGCATCGGCGTCATCAATGCGCTATACGCCACCGAGCGGGCCATTGCGCTGGCTAAAGAGCACGGAATGGGGCTGGTGGCGCTGCGTAACACCACCCACTGGATGCGCGGCGGCAGCTACGGTTGGCACGCCGTCGAGCAGGGCTTTGCGAGCCTCATGTGGACCAATACCGAGTCCTGCATGCCGGCCTGGGGCGCCTCGTCGCCCTCCATCGGTAACAACCCGCTGGTCATGGGCGTGCCCCACGCAGAAGGGCCCTTGGTGCTCGATATGGCAATGTCCCAGTTCTCCTATGGCAAGCTTCAAACGCTGGCCTCGGCCGGCGAGTTCCTGCCGGTAGACGGCGGCTTCGATGAACGCGGCGAGCTGAGTCGCGACCCGGCCGCGATCGCTGCCACGCGCAGACTGCTCCCCACTGGCTACTGGAAAGGATCCGGGCTTGCCGTTCTGCTCGATGCCCTCGCGGCGCTGCTGTCCAACGGGCGAGCAACGCCTGCGATCGATCGAGTCGAGAAAGGAAGCGGGGGAGGGAGCTGCCAGATTTTCATGGTGTTCGACCCGGCTCAAATGTCCGGTCAAGCGACCTGCGAGGCGATTGTGGCGAGCATCAAGGCGCATCTGGGTGACGCGACTCCGGCCAGGCCTGGCACCTCCGTACGCTGGCCCGGCGAGGCGACTTACCGTCGCCGCCAGGCCTCATCGGTAACGCTCTCTCTGGACGAGGACATCTGGCAGCGTGTGTGTCAGCTGGCGAAGTAGCAGACAGAACCTGGCGTTGGGCGGCCCCGGCTTTTGACCTACATCCGCACCGTCGAGCAAGACGTTAAACCGGTTGGACGAGTCGCTTACGGCGACTCGATCGTTTTCGGTAATAGTAGGCAACTCTTTTAATTCACGTTTTAATCCACGCTTTAACTCACATTGTGTCTGAGATCCAAACCGGGTCGTTCGCTTTGATATATAACCCGCGTGCGGGCGAGCCGGTTTTCAGATCGACGCTGTTTTAAAAAAGACGATTGAATCAAGGCGCTTTTATGCCTGATCGATCGTTTATGTTTTACGCGGCCACGTTTTAACGAAGCAGAGTACTTGTAGATTTGCTACGACCTTCATCCTGTTGAATGAAATATCTCGACGTTAGGGAGCGCTATAAAAATTCTCTTTTAATCGGCGGTGATCGCGACTCGTTACGCTCGCCGAATTTTTAATATCGGTTTTGATCGATCACTTTTTACTGGTTAAAAGCGATAGCACAAATCAGGGGCTTGGCATTAAACCTTAAAAAAAGCGCTTACTCTTGATTGGGGCAAAGGAGTCTACTTTGGTAGGGGGGGAGAACCTTGAAACTTTAGTCTATTTAGACTTTTTTCTACTTGCCGCGAAAAAATATGTTGGCTAATTTGATTCATGTTCTTTGTATGATGTACTACAAAAGCCTCTCACAATGATTTGATTGGTAAACCTTTTTCCAAGAATAACGAAATTTGGGCAGTGTTTACCAAACCTCCCCAAAAAATACTCGCAAAAGGCTTTGTAGGCATGACGCCAGATGCCATCACGATTTCGCAAGTATAGTCGATGCAAGCCGTCTGCATCGATAGGCAAGTGGACATACCCCCTGCCTGCGTCGAGCGTCTGATGAGTCAGCTCGCTCAATGGAAGCTGTAAAACCAACGACATAAAAAGAGGTTTCAAGCGATGAAAACAGCATCAATCCGTCGTCAAACGGTCATGGCGTTTACCAGCGTGACCCTTCTGGCCGCCGCCGTTTCAGCTCAGGCCGATGACTGGCGCGGCTGGAATATTCACCCGGATGGCTACCCCAACACCGTGGCGCTTGAAGCGTTCGCCGAGGCCGTCGACGAGCGCACGGAAGGGCGCGTATCACCGCGTGTTTACAACAACGGCGTACTGGGCGATCAGTCCGACGCTATCGAGCAAACCCGCAACGGCGCGCTCGATTTCGCCAACTTCAACATGGGCCCGATGGGGCCGATCGTGCCCGAAACCAACGTCTTCTCGCTGCCGTTTCTATTTACCGACGTCGATCACATGCACACGGTCATGGATGGCGAAATCGGTGAGCGCTTCGCGGATGCGCTCGAGGACAAGGGCCTGGTCGTACTCTCCTGGTTCGACTCCGGCGCTCGCAGCATCTATAACACCCAGCGTCCCATCCGTACGCCGGAAGACGTTCGCGGCCTGAAGGTTCGGGTCATGAACAATGACCTCTACGTGCAGATGATGGAAGCGCTCGGCGGCAACGCGACCCCGATGGCCTACGGCGAGGTGTATCAGAGTCTGACCACCGGCGTTCTGGACGGCGCCGAGAACAACTACCCGTCGTTTGAATCCAGCAACCACTACGAAGCCGCCGGCTACTTCTCGCTCACCGAGCACCTGATCATTCCCGAGTGCCTGTGCGTGGCCAAGGCGAGCTGGGACGCGCTCTCCGAGGAAGACCAGGAGATCGTTCGCGACGAAGGCATGAAAGCCTCCGAGATGCAGCGTGAGCTGTGGGTCGAAAGCTCTGAAGAGAGCCGTCAGATCGTTCTGGATGCCGGCGTCGAGATCAATGAAGTCGACGACAAACAGGCCTTCCAGACGCTGATGGAGCCGATGTACGAAGAGTTCATCGCCAACAACCCCGGCACCGGCGAGCTGATCGAAGAGATTCGCGCCGCTCAGTAATCTTTCGTTGAATCGTTTTCCGGCGGCCAGGCGCCGCCGGGAGATAAAAGGAACGGTGCCGTGAGTATAGAAACTGAAACGCCGAGCGATCAGAAGGTCCGGGCTTCAAAAGGCTCACTCGATCGCACGCTGGATGGAGTGGCCGGTCTCTGCGTCGGCGTGGCCGGCCTCATGCTGGTCGTTTTGATCTTCATTTTCGGCTGGCTCGTGTTCGGGCGCTACGTGCTCAACGATACTCCGACCTGGGTCGAGCAGACGTCCCTGGTGCTGGTGGTCTACATCACCTGCCTGGGGGCTGCCGCCGGGGTACGGTATCGAAGCCATCTTAATATCGATTTTATCCGTGAGAGTTTTCCGCCGCTTTTGCGTGGGCTGATGCACCACATCTCTGATCTGTTCGTACTGACGTTTGGTGCGTTCATGACGGTTCAAGGTTGGCAGTTGGTCATGACCAACACGCAGCGTGCCATTCCCATGATAGGACTGCCGGAAAGTTATCGCGCCGCCCCCCTGGTGATCTGCGGCGTGCTGATTGCCTTATTCGCCGCCGCCGATATCGGCAAACGATTGATGTCTCGCTCTACTGAGAGGACCTGAGCCATGGGGCTTCTGATACTGTTTGGACTTTTCTTTCTGGGCCTGATCGCCGGGGCGCCGGTTGCTTTCGCTGTAGGCCTGGCGGCGGTGGCGACCTTTCTCTATGAAGGGTTACCGCTGTTCGTGGCCTTTCAGCGCATTCTGTCCGGTATCTCGGTATTTTCGCTGCTGGCGATCCCGTTTTTCATATTCGCCGGCGAGTTGATGCTCCACGGTGGGATATCGACGCGGCTGGTGCGGCTGGCCTCGGCCATGGTGGGGCGGATGCGCGGTGGCCTCGGGATGGTGAATATCAGCTCCTCGATGCTGTTTGGCGGTATCTCCGGGTCGGCGGTAGCCGACACGTCAGCGCTGGGCTCGCTGCTCATTCCGGTCATGAAGGAGAAAGGCTACGACGCCGATTATGCGGTTAACGTGACCGTCACCTCGTCGGTTGCCGGGGTGGTGATTCCTCCCAGTCACAACATGATCCTTTATGCCGTGGCCGCCGGTGGCGGTATCTCGGTGACACAGCTGTTCATCGCCGGGATCGTACCGGGTATTCTGATGTGTTTGAGCCTGGCCGTCGCGGCGTATATCGTCGCGGTGAAGCGTGGCTATCGAGGTGAGGCTTTTCCGGGTTGGCAGGCGCTGTTTCTGAGTCTGGTGGCGTCGCTTCCGGGGCTGATGACTGCAGTGATCATTGTGGGCGGCGTGCTATCGGGTATTCTGACCGTGACCGAGTCCGGCGCTTTTGGAGCGATCTACGCCATTGTCGTGACGGCACTGGTCTATCGTGAGCTAACGTGGGCGTCCTTCAGGGCGGCCGTCATTCAGTCGGTCAAGACCACGTCACTGGTCATGATTCTGGTGGGGTGTGCATCTGCTTTCTCGTATCTGCTGGCGCTTTACAACGTGCCCGAAATGCTGACCACGGGGCTGGTCTCCATTTCGGACAGGCCGCTGGTCATCTTTTTGATGCTCAACATCATCCTCCTGATTCTGGGCATGATCATGGATATGGCGGCGCTTATCCTGATCTGTACGCCGATCTTTTTGCCCGTGGCCATGCAGTTCGGCATGGACCCGATTCAGTTTGGTATCATCATGATGATGAACCTTGGGCTTGGTCTGTGTACGCCACCAGTCGGGTCGTGCCTGTTCGTCGGCTGCGTCATTGGCAAGATCAAGATCGAGCACGCCGTACGCACCATCTGGCCGTTCTTTCTGGCGCTGTTCGTGGCGCTGATGTTGGTCACCTATATTCCGGCAGTGTCGCTGACGCTTCCCGGTCTTTTTAGATGACATTCGGGAGCCTCGACGAGAGGCAGCGACTCTACATTTGACAACTGGGCCAGGCTTTCCAGTATTGCGCCGCTTGAAAACGTAAAGCTCGAAGAGGAAGTCGTTTAAACGGGTTGAGGTGATCCGAAAGCTGAGAGCCTTGACCCGGTTGATACGCGATCATAAGACAGGGTATTTGGGCAGCAAGTTTACTGCCCTCTTCTCGGCTACCCCCAGCGGTGCATGAATGCTCACGCTTCATCGGTTTTACTATAAAGGTACTTCCCAAGTATAAGGAATGGATAGCGTGTATGGTCAGTCAAACTTCCCGGACGAAAGCGTTCAAGGTGAATCGGGTGACCCAACGGGGCAGCCTTTCGGTTCATGTGGCGGATCAGTTGGAGACACTCATCACCGAAGGCAAGGTGGAGGTGGGGGAGAGGTTGCCCACCGAAAACAGCCTGTGTGACTCCTTCGGCGTTAGCCGCACGGTCATCCGTGAAGCCATTACCCATTTGAAATCGCTGGGTTTGGTCGAAACCCGTCGTGGGGTCGGAACTTCAGTGCTGCGCGCCGCGAAGATCGAGGCGTTGCCAGCAAAGCAGATCAATCCGACTACGGTCGAGGACATTCTTCACTTGCTTGAGCTGCGCTTGGCGATCGAGCCGGCGGCGGCGGAGCATGCGGCGCTGCGCTACGACAGTAACGATCAAGCGCGGCTCGAACAACAGCATCACGCCTTCACCAGCGCTTATGTGGCACGCTCACAGGCGCGTGAAGAGGATTATCTGTTCCACTTTGCCATCGCTCAGGCGAGCAAAAATCCTTTCTTCCAGTCGTTCTACGAGCACTGGAGTCAGGGTGTCATTCCCAGAGCCAAACTGTCCAATAGCGAAATCAACCCGCTCTCTTCTCAGCGCTATCTTGAGGGGGTTCAGGGTGAGCATGCGCGCATTCTGGAAGCCATTCTCAAGCGCGACAGCAAGGCGGCCTTTAAGTCAATGAAGCAGCACCTTGAGCGCGCCCGCGATACCTACGCCCAGTACGTGACTAGCACTCCTTGAGCCCGCGGGTATTTTCTCGAGCCGGATCTGTAGGGTATTTGACTTAACTGTTCAAGAACTCTGGCTCTTGGCCTGAGAGTTTCATTAATGCGATGGATGACTGAACTGTACGAGCGTAGCGCGCTGGTACAAGCTGACGTCTTTTTAGACTAATGGGGAAGTGTCGGCGCAACGCAATAGCAGTACGTTGTTAAACGTATTATGTATTACCAATAAGGAGCTTCGTTATAACTTACTGAAGTATATGACTAGGGCTAACCTGCAAGGCGTTTTCAGTTTTGTTGGTAAGCGCCAGGAAAACGCTACCGAGCATAAATACAACGACCTCCCGCTAACCTGACGGAGTATGGTATGAGTTTCCTTCCCAGTTGCGTATTTTCACGTTGTGTCAGCGCACTGCTAATGTTGCTGTGGATGACTACGGCCCACGCCAATACGCCAAGCGACCAGCTGATCATCGCCTTCAAGATGAATAATATTCTTTCGTTGGACCCGGCGGCATCTACGGGCAACGATATCGCCTTCGTCAATGCCAACCTTTACGACATGCTCATCGAGCTGGATCCAGAAGATCCGACCGTGATTTTGCCCGCCATCGCTAGTGATTGGGAAATCGCCGACGATGATATGTCGATCAGGTTTACGCTGCGTGACGACATTAACTTTCATTCGGGTAACCCGCTTACCGCTGAAGACGTGGTATGGAGTCTTGAGCGAGTCATGGAACTCAACATGGCGCTGGCAACGACCTGGAAGGCATTGGGTTACAGCCAAGAGAACATGTCACAGCTTGTGTCGATGCCAAGCTCTCATGAGGTCGTGATCGGCTTTCCCCGAAAGCTCGATCCCAAGTTAGTGCTATATACCCTGGCAACCAGTCCCAGTGCGTTCATTCTCGATAAGAAGCTGGTGCTTTCTCATGAACAGGAAAACGATCTGGGAAACCAGTGGCTAACCACTAACGCAGCGGGTAGTGGCGCATTCATTCTGCAACAGTGGATTCCCCAGGACCGAATCGTCATGACTCGCAATGAGGAGTATTGGGGCGAGGTGCCTGAGCTTTCCAGAGTAGCAATGCGCAACCTCAAGGAATCTCAGACCATGCGGCTGATGATCGAACGAGGTGATCTCGATGTCGCCATCGGTATGTCGGTTCCCGATATTCGCGCGTTAGAAAACGCAGAGGACGTCGATCTACAGACCACTCAGCGCGGTACCCTTTACTACGTTGCCGTTAGCATGCAAAACGAGATTCTGGCCGATCAGAATGTACGACGGGCCATCCGCGGCACTATCAACTACGAGGGTGTCAACGACAGCATCATGTCGTATTACGGCGAGTTTCATCAGCGCCCAGTCAAGCTAGGCTTGCCCGCTACGCTGCCTGAACCGATGTATTCACTTTCCAACGAGCAGGCCCGATCGTTGCTGGCCAAGGCAGGGTACGAAAACGGCTTTACTACCACCATTCGTGCGCTCAACGAGTCTCCCTTCATCAATGTGGCGATCAACCTGCAAAGCAGCCTGCAGCGCATCGGTATTGATGCCGAGATCATCACCGGCACGGGCAACCAGATTTATGGCGCCATGCGCGATCGTCGCTTCGATATTCTCGTAGGGCGAGGCGGTGGCGGAATGGCGCCCCATCCGGACTCCAATCTGACCCCGCTTCTGTTTAACCCGGACAACGACGATGCGGCACGGCTCACCAACTTTCAGGGCTGGCGAACCGGCTATCAGAACGAGCGTATTAATGAGTTGATTTTACAAGCCGTGGCGGAGTCGGATAGCGACGTACAAAATCGCTTATATGGCGAGATCCAGTCCCTTTACGAAGAGGACGTGGGAGCTTTGTTTCCCTTCTCGCAGATGGTCAATACCGTTGCTGTACGGGATGAGGTCGAAGGGTATCGCGATGATCCAGCGGCGATGACGCGCCTGAGATCCATCACCAAGCGCTGACAATCGCCGTCGAAGGCTTCAACTGCGAGGAGATAATAATGACAAGATCACGCTATCTGAGTATTGCGAAAAAACTGGGTGTCGTTTTCATCACCCTGTTCGGGCTTTTAACGATGACCTTCGTGATCGGGCGGCTAATGCCGATCGACCCGGTGCTGGCGGTCATCGGCCCCGATGCCGATACCTCTACTTACCAGCAGGTATTTGAGCAAATGGGGCTCGACCGCCCTATCTGGGTTCAGTATGTCTATTATCTACAGGATATGCTGTCCGGCGATTTTGGGCGCGCTATTCTGACGGGAAGCCCGGTGGTGAATGACATTCTACGTGTGCTCCCCGCCACCATTGAGCTCGCCACTATTGCTATCATGGTAGGCGTTGGGCTGGGGGTACCGCTGGGGGTGTATGCCGCGACCCATCGTGGGCGTTTGGGCGATCACCTGACGCGCTTGATCACGTTGTTCGGCTATTCAACACCGGTATTTTGGGTTGGCATGGTCGGCCTGATTATCTTCTATGCGTGGCTCAATTGGGCGGGGGCCGCGGGTCGCATCGGTTTTGCTTACGACGGCATGTTCACGAGCTATACCGGTTTCTATCTGATCGACACTCTGCTCTCCGGCAGTATCGAGGCTTTCTTTAGCGCAGTACGTCATATCGCCTTGCCAGCACTAATTCTCGGCCTGAATTCGGTTTCCTTCATTGGCCGCATGACCCGCAGCTTCATGCTCGAACAGCTCTCCCAGGAGTATATCAAGACCGCCCGAGTCAAGGGGCTTTCCGAGCGAAGTGTTATCTGGAAGCACGCCTTCAAGAACATTCGCGTTCAGCTTCTGACCATCGTGGCGCTCGCATATGGCGGCTTGCTCGAAGGAGCAGTGCTGATAGAGACGGTCTTTGCCTGGCCTGGTTTTGGCCAGTATTTGACCGATAGTCTCTTGATGGGAGATATGAACGCGGTCATGGCGTCGGTGCTGTTCATCGGGCTGGTGTTCGTGTTCTTGAATCTGCTCTCCGATGTCCTTTACAAGCTGTTCGATCCGAGGACCCAATAATGAAAACTATCCAAGCGATGGAGCATCGTCTTGATGCGCGTGCGGCGCGGCCTAGTGCGCGCTACTCGATGCTAGCCTTGTGGACTAAATCGTTCAAAAAGTTGTGCAAGAACCCTTTAAGTGCGTCGGGTGTGGTCATCGTCGCCATACTCTTGATCTGTGCGATCGCTGCGCCTTGGATCGCGACCCACGATCCGCTTGCTCAGGACTTGACGCGTGTTTTGGCATCGCCCTCGCCGGCCCACTGGTTCGGGACCGATGAGTATGGCCGTGACATCTTCAGTCGAGTCGTCTACGGCTCACGAGTAACGCTCTACATCATCTTTCTCGTAACCGTCATCGTTGGGCCGGTGGGGCTTCTGATCGGTACCATGTCCGGCTACTTCGGCGGCTGGGTCGACAGCGTCTTCATGCGCATCACCGATATCTTTATCTCGTTTCCGAGTCTGGTGCTGGCACTGGCGTTCGTGGCCGCGCTTGGGCCGGGTCTCGAGCATGCTGTGATTGCTATCGCCTTGACGTCTTGGCCACCGGTGGCGCGCTTAGCACGCGCGGAAACCATGACCTTTCGAAAATCAGATTACGTGGTGGCTGCGCAGCTTCAGGGCGCCAGCGCCGCACGTATCCTGTTTCACTACATCGCTATCATGTGTCTCCCCTCGTTGATCGTGCGCCTGACCATGAACATGGCAACAGTTATTCTGACCGCCGCCGCGCTCGGCTTTCTGGGTCTGGGGGCCCAGCCGCCGCTGCCCGAGTGGGGGGCGATGATCTCCACTGGGCGTAGTTACATGCTCGAAAGTTGGTGGCTGGTCGCGTTTCCCGGCGCCGCTATCATGCTGGTCAGCCTGGCCTTCAACCTGCTGGGCGACGGCCTGCGCGATCTTCTCGATCCACGCACCGAGTGAGGAGTACCCATGAGCGTATTGACAGTCGAAAAACTCAACGTCACGTTTCATACCGATGATGGCGCCAAGCACGCGGTGCGCGACGTATCGTTCATCCTGAACAACGAGAAGCTGGCCATCGTCGGCGAGTCTGGATCGGGCAAGTCGACGGTGGGGAAAGCGATTCTGCGCCTCAACTCGCCCTCCACCCAAGTGAGCGCCGAGAGACTCGCGTTTCGCGATCAAGACCTGCTCACCTGTAGCGAAAAGGCGATGCGCTCCATCCGCGGCCAGCATATCTCGATGATCATGCAGGACCCGAAGTTCTCGTTGAACCCGGTGGTGAGCGTGGGCGACCAGATCGCCGAAGCGCTTCGCGTGCATCGGCGCATCTCGCGCCAAGCCGCCCGGGAGGCGGCGCTCGATATGCTGCGCGAGGTCAGCATCAGTGATCCCGAGCACGTTTATGACCAGTACCCGCACGAGATCTCCGGCGGAATGGGTCAGCGGGTGATGATCGCCATGATGGTCATTCCCGAGCCTGACATCATCATCGCCGATGAGCCCACCTCGGCGCTCGATGTCTCTGTGCAGCAGGACGTGCTCGATATCCTCACCCGGCTCATCGAGAAAAAGAACATCAGCCTCATTTTCATCAGCCACGATCTCAACCTGGTCAAGAAGTTCTGCGACCGCGTGCTGGTGATGTACAGCGGCCAGGTGGTCGAATCGATCAGGGCGAGTGATCTCGCCAACGCCTCGCATCCCTACACGCGGGGACTGATGGAGTCGCTGCCGAGCCTGCGCCACCGCCGGGCAACACTTCCGGTGATGACCCGCGATCCCGCCTGGCTCACCCAAGGAGGCGCGCCATGATCGCCATCGACTCGCTCTCCTTCGATATCTCGACCTTCACCAAGCGCAAGCGCATCCTGAGCGACATCTCCCTCGAGATAAGAAAGGGGGAGTGCTTCGGGCTCGTCGGCGAATCAGGCTCGGGCAAAAGCAGTATTCTCAAGTGTCTGGCAGGACAGTTTCAGGGTTGGGAGGGCGCAATCGAAATCGAGGGGCGCTCGATCGCTGAGACGCCGCCCAAAAAGCGCAGCGATACCCTCCAGATGGTATTCCAGGATCCTTTCGGCGCCCTGCATCCCCGCCACACGATTCGAAAGATCCTGAGCGAACCCTTGGCGATCAAGGGCGTCGCGGACAAGGCGGATCGCATCGAGAAAGCGCTCACGGATGTAGGGCTTGATGCGTCGTTTTTGCCGCGCTACCCCCATCAGATCTCGGGCGGCCAGCGTCAGCGTGTGGCGATTGCAAGGGCGATCATTATGGACCCGAGCATCCTGTTGCTTGACGAGCCGACCTCTGCTCTGGATGTCTCGGTCCAGGCGGAAATCCTTAACCTGCTCGCCTCGCTGCACCAGCGCCATCAGCTCACCTACCTGATGGTTTCCCACGATCTGGGCGTCATCGCTCACCTGTGTGAACGGGTTGCCGTCATGCAAGCCGGCCAAATCGTCGAGGTCGTCTCCCGGGATGATCTGGTCGAGGGCAACGTGACCCACTCCTATACCCGGGAGCTTCTCGAGCACGCTTTCAGCCGCGAGTGAAAAAAGGCCGGCGCCCGTGGGGCGCCGGCCACTGGATCATTTAGTCAACGCTAGGCCATGCCAGCGCCTTGACGATCTCAATCGAGGTTATCGGAGCTGCGCATCGAGCCACTCGAAGGCGGCGTCCTGCATATCGGCGGTGAAGACGTGCCCCTTGTCTTCCCACAGGCGCGTCGTCAGATGCTCCTCGGCGCCATGGGCGCGCCAGACGTCATGCATGCGCGCCATGGCGCCCTCGACCGCGCTGGGCGGAAAGAGCGTATCCTCTTCACCGGCGTAGACGAGCATGGGCGCGGGAGCCGCTAGCGCCGCCACGTCGGGAAAGTCGAGCAGCTGGAGCAGGGACGGGTGCAGCATATTGAAGGCCGACTGGCCGCGCAGCTGGTTGTTGCCCGGCACCATCAGCCCCTTTGCCTGCGCCATCCAGGCGTTGGCGACGGTGGCACTAATGTGCGGAGAGAGCGCGGCCACTTGCCATGCCCGGAACGCACCCATCGAGAAGCCGACCGCAGCGACCCGGTTCGGGTCGGTGTCGGGAAGCTCTGTTAGAAACGCCGCGGCGCGCACATCTTCGAGGGCGATCAGCCCCGCCAGCGAAGAGCCCAGGTTGAACAGGTTGGCCGCCAGCGCCTGCTGTGCCTCATAGCCGTTGCCTTCACGGTCTCCCCAGCCGAGCGCGTCCGCAGCCAAGACGACGTAGCCACGCTCGGCCAATTCCTCGCCGGGAAACCGGCCTGAGAAGAATCGGGCTGCCCACTCAGTGGCCGAGCTTAGCCGCTGTTCGTCGTACCAGGGGGCAATCCACTTCTCCTTGCCGATATCAAAGCGCGAGCCGTGGTCATGCAGCATCAGCGCTGCCGGAAAAGGGCCTTCCCCCTTTGGAACGAGCAATAGCGCCGTTATACGGCTTTCATCAGTGACGTTGAAGGCGATACGACGAGCAACGAAGCTGCCTCGATCGACCTCGTCGATGAGCTTGGCGTCGAACGGACGAGAGGCGGTGTAGGGCAGGATACTGGCACGTACCTCGGGCAACACACGTTCACGCCAAGTGCTTGGGTCGCCGCCCTCGTAAGCAAGCGGAAATGTCATGCGCTCCTTGAGCGCCTGATGAAAAAGCGGGAGGTTGTCCTCGGTGACGCCCTGTGGGTCGGCCTGAGCGGTATGCAAGGCCGCCAGCGCCAACGTTATCGTCGAAAGTCTTTTCATTGGTCGTTCCCAAAGGATTCATTGCCGACAGCTAGCGCACCGATTCGCATCAGCCAGTCGGATAAAAGATCGGGCCATTTGGCAACTGGCAGGGCCTGCGCGCCGGCGATACCGAAGCCGTGGCCGCCGTCGCGAAAAAGGTGCAGCTCCGCTTTCACGCCAGCGCGATGGAGCGCGCAGTAAAACGTTATGGCGTTCATGGGTGATACCGATGGATCGTCATCGGCATGCACGATAAAGGTTTCGGGCGTTTGGCGGGTAACGTTCAGTTGCGGTGAGCGCTCATCCTTTTGTAAGGAAGAGGGCGTTTCGCCCAGCAGAGCGTCGCGGGAGCCGGTATGTACGTCCGAGTCCTGCATGGTGATGACCGGATAAACCAGTGCCAAAAAATCGGGGCGCGCAGACACGCCTTGCTCCTTTTCAAGAAGGGGATACGTGTTTCGGTCATGGTTAGTGGCAAGCGACGCGGCTAGATGGCCCGCGGCGGAAAATCCCAGAAAGCCGATTCGCTTGGGATCCAGACGCCACTCGTCGGCGTGGATTCTGAGCATACGTATCGCGCGCTGCGCATCGGCCAGTGGCGCGTCGGCGCGGTTTGCGTGGCCTTCTCCGGGTAGACGGTAGGTCAGCAGAAAGCAGGTCACGCCCAGCGGTGCCAGAAGTCGGGCGAGTTCGAGCCCTTCCTTATCCAGCACAATTCGGCGATATGAGCCCCCGGGAGCGATGATGATCGAGGCGCCGTTTGGCTGCTCGGGTACCCAGGCTGTCAGGCTGGGGGTCACGACACCGGTAAGCGCTCGGTTCGCACGAAATGGATTGCCTGAGCGTTCTTCCACGTTCGGCTGCAGATTTTCTGGCGTACCTGCAGGAGGCTCGTTCCAGAGGGGGAGTACGGTTTCATGTTGAAGTGTTCTGCTCATGAAGGCTCCTGAAGCGGACAAACTGCGCCAGGACTTCACCGTGATGGGCAAGAATCAGGGCGCAGTTTGACGGGGTTCTCATTAAAAGAGCGCCTGAAGCAAAGGCTTCAGGCGCTCTTTTAATTCAATCGAAAACCAATCGCTGTAGTTGCAGCGCCCGCTCGCGCTGCTCGCTTACCGTACCGGTATCACGCTGCAGTAATGTCTTGATGTCATCAAGGGTTTGCTTATCGAACGGGGCGTCTGCGTCTGAGACGTCATCCTCCTGGATAAACCAGTTACCGCTTTTGATATCGCCATGGACGCTATCGTGGTACTGGCTTTCGCTCAAGAGATGAAGTGACACGTTGTCCGTCAGCGTGGCCGGCTCGAGCTGATCACCATAAGGACTTTGGCGAACGATGAAGTTAAACCGCGCGTTGTCGATTGCCACGTTATTGCTGATAGTAAGCGGCCCGGAATTGAAGTTGTCGGTAAAGCCATCCATACCGTTGTTGAACGACAAGTTGCCTTCCACGGTGTGCGCGACAGGCAGGCCTTCTCCGCCCAGTTTGAAACCATTACCCAGATTACCGCCAGCCTGCTGATTGTTCAGTGTTTGACCGTTGTTGAAAGCGATGGAGTTGGTAATAGTAACAACGCCGTTGGGGCCATCCTCGACCTTGTTGAACAGATCCCAGCCGTCATCGATATTGTGGTGGGAAAGGCAGTGGTCGAATGAATTGCCGTCACCAATACGCATTTTGGCGGCAAATCCATCTGCATTGATACCCGAGGCGTCTTCGTTGTTATAGCTTTCGCTGTAGCGCACGGTGTTGTGACTTGCCCAGAGCGCGCGACCCACGTCATCGGGTGAGGTTATCTGAAACCCTGTGTCCGGCGCGCCGTGGGTCACGATATGTTCAAAGACGTTATGACTGCCATGAACGATCAATCGCTCGCCGTCGACTTCCAAGTGGTCCAGCTGCCAATAGTGTGCGTTATGCGACACCATACCGGTAAAGCGTACGTCCGCGCCTTCACCGGAAAGCCGTTTTAATGCCCCGGGCGAGCCGCTGGCGCCAAGCGGAATCTCGATCGCTTCGTACTCACCATCGGCCATGTGAATGGTGCCGCCCGGCGCAACGCGAGTAATAGCCGAGGCCAGATCCAAGGGGTTCTCAAGATCGCCTGGTTGGTCTTCGCGGCCTTCCGGCGATACGTACAGGTTGTAGGGGTCGGCAACGCTGGCCGGTTCGAGCGTTAAGGAGATTTCCTGTGTAGTGCCCGGCCCATCCGAAGGGTCGAACGTCAGCGCCACTTCCATAAGCTCGTTGACTTCCAGCGGCAAGCGATAAAGCTCCCCGGCGTCTAACTTTTGCGCCTCGCCGAGCGCTTCTCCTTCTCGAGAAACGCTATATGTTCCAGCGTAATTGGCTATCGCCTGAAGCGCGTAATCATCCGTGGTAACGAGCTCGGGGGAGGCGACGGACCAGACCAGCGGCATCGGTGGCGCTTCATAGGCCTTGGCTTGTTGGGTGTCGGCGTCGGAAAGCTCGAGGGTGATATCCGATACGCCAAGCCGCGCGTTTCGAGCGGCGAAAAAGCCGATGTACTGATGATCCGGGTCCTGAATCTTGACCAGGTTGGCGGGGGCGTCACTTAATTCATGACGATGGACCTGATCACCATCATCGAAGCTAACGCTAAAGTGCTCATCGGTACGCGCTAGACTCATGTGATAGCGATGTTCGCCCCCATACTCCATTCCTTCGGCGTAATCTTCCTTGCTAAGCAGGTTGCCAGGATTTCCCCAAGGGTCCTGAATGCCTACGCGGTACACTGCTGTTGCGTTTGTCAGGCCATCGTTTTCACGGCTATGCGAGCGCAACAGATTCATGACCATGTTGGAAGCTGCCGGAAACTCTTCGTGGCCGACGGGCTGAGGGTTAGCGCGTGGGGCGCCAAGTACGTCGCGCACGATGATCCCGGCGCCTTCCTGTCGATTGGGGGTGGCGCCCGTCTCGGGACCTAACTGCTCGAGCGTGAGCGTTGCGCTAAGTACGAAATTCTGGTCGGTCGGTAGCGTTGTATAATAAAAAGTTCCCCCCTCATGAGAGTTGGCTAATTTACCGCCGCGACTCTCTATTGTGACATGCTCGAGCAGAGCACCCGATGCGACAGGTTCACCGTCATGGGTTACCTCGTTGGTACCCACTTTATCGGGAAGGATGGTAGAGCCAAAATTCAAATCGGTGGATTGACCAAACGTAATACTTTCCCAAACCAGCTCTGAGACGTCATCGGCATGAACAAGCGAAGTCGCTAGTGCAGGTGAGACAAAAGTAAAGACAAGCGTTGCGATTTTTTTCATGAAAAACCTTATGTTTATAACTGTATTTATGATTGTTTTAGCCAAGCCACTAATAGCTTTATGGCAGTCCATGTGCTTTGTTGATTAAAAATAATACATAGTATGTTTGACTGCTAATATTAGCTTAAAGTATAAGTCTTCCCGCTTTTGCAAGCCGTCCTGTTGTGTCTCTACCCGACCCGGGTTTTTGCTTACCTCAAAAAATCGATGTGGTAAAAATGCTTGTCTGATTATTCAGGCGATAACTAACAATATGGTCTGGCAATTGTACGGCTGCTAAGAGGTAGCCGCTGTGTGTAGGAATTTTGAATTTTTATGAGCGTTTTTTAGCCAGTAAGAAGTTTTAAGGTGAGCGTGATATTTACGTTGAACACAAAAAGGTCTTGGCAAGGCTCTCTTTTTAGGGGAGAGAAGAAGGTACCTATCGAACGAAATATGCATATTCGAGCTTTATAAATATTTTCTGTACCGGTAGAAAAACTACTAGAAGCAGAGTCAAATCCTCAGTTTTGTAACGAACAGTATTGATCGACACCTTATATTTATCGTTCATGCGGGAAATGGGTAAAGTGGGGTGGCAAACGATATCCTGTGGTCCGCTGCTCTTTAAAAGCTCGTGTTCGATAACCGACATGAGCGGTTTGAAACCGCTTCCTTCTTGCTCCATTTATAAGTCTTGTCATTAATATATAAAGGTTTTTGAGAGGTATGGCTGGCGTGAGTTCAAAGCAATGTGAGGTGGAACGCGTATGCGCGTTCGTGATATCAGAATTTGACAGAGCGGTTGAAGTGATGTGGCCATTCTGGCCAATACTGATCTAGCCAATACTAAATGAAAACGCGGTAAGCGATGAAAGAGAGGGCTAATAGATATCAATTGTTAAAGTGGCGGTATAAGGATGCTTGTTAGCAAGTAGCGTATTCTCACAGCGCTGTAAATTTCTTGTTCATCAATTGCGACACAGAAAATGAAGAAATGGCTTTTTAGGAGAAGCGACGTGGCACCACGTGATTTCTAAAAATCACGGCAACCATGTGTGATCCTTGTGTCGGAATTGCTCATCCAGAGTTTCAGTAGTCTCATATATATCGCGCAGAAAACGAAAAATGGTTGTTTGTTTTCGGTCATTAAATCTTTTTCATTCAATGGGATAGTTGGTATCTGTCACGAAATTAGGATCTGCTTCATACCATTGTCTATGTTGTTGAGTAGATAAGGTCTCTTTAATGTTAAACATATTATGTATTACCTTGCGCGTAAGGCTAAACATCGACCGACACAAAAACAGGACCAGACACGATGAAGATCGAAAAAATTTCAGTAGATGTAATCCGCTATGAGTCCAGGTTAGCGCGGGATAGCGCAGGCCATGCCCACGCCGGTAAGGCCAGTGAAGCCCAGATTGCCATGCTCAGCGTTACAGCCGAGGATGGCAACAAGGGCTACGCTTTCGCGCCCAAAGAGCTGATCCGCCCTTACATCGTGGAGCAGTATTTCAAGAAGGCGGCCCTGGGTAAGCCAGTCCACTGCAGGGAATTGATCTGGCAGGATCTTTGGCTTCGTCAGCGCGGTAGCGGGGCCCAGCTCACCGACCGAGCCATGGCCATTCTGGATCAGGCGCTTTGGGATCTGGCCGGCCGGCAGCTGGGTGTGCCGGTTTACCAGTTGCTCGGCGGCGCCCGTCACAAAGTCAAGGCGTACGCCAGCACCATGTGTGGTGATGAAACCCGGGGAGGCTTATCGACTCCGGAAGAGTACGCCCAATTCGCACAGGATTTGGTCGCGCGCGGTTATCAGGGGATCAAGCTGCATACCTGGATGCCGCCGGTCAGCTTCGCACCCAGCGTGGAGATGGATATTCGCGCCTGTGAAGCCGTGCGTGAAGCCGTAGGGCCTGACATTGCGCTCATGCTGGACGGTTATCACTGGTACAACCGACTGGATGCCCTGAAAATCGGCCGCGCACTCTCTCGGCTGGATTTCGCCTGGTTCGAAGAGCCGATGCCTGAAGACTCCATGGAGTCCTACCGCTGGTTGACACAGCAGGTAGATGTTCCTGTCATCGGTCCGGAAACCTTGGGCGGCAAGCATCAGAGTCGTGCCAGCTGGGTTCAGCACAATGCCTGCGACATATTGCGTGCCGGCGTTGCCAATGGCGGCGGTATTACGCCTTGTATCAAGGCTGCACACTTGGCAGAAGCGTTTGGCATGGACTGTGAAATTCATGGTAATGGTGCACCCAATCTGGCAGTAGTGGGCGCCATTACCAACTGCCAGTGGTACGAGCGCGGCTTGTTACACCCGCACATGGATTACGACGAAGCGCCTGGCTATCTCAACGTCATCGTCGATGAAATGGACGAGCAAGGCTTCGTTCACCTGCCGGATCGTCCGGGATTGGGCGAAAGCATCAATTTCGATTACATCAAGGACAACATACTGGAGAGCTATTAAACCAACCAGATTCGATTGGCTCTTTCAGCATTCATGAGCCGACGCGCCAGATGCACCACTTCGGCAAAGCCGATATTCAAACAATAAAGTAAAAGGGGCTCATCATGAGTATCGATGTATGGGTAATACTGATTTACCTCGTTTTTCTCGTGGTTATTGGTTGGGTTTTCAAAAACTTCAACACCAATACCAGTGATTACTTTCGCGGCGGCGGTAACATGCTCTGGTGGTTGGTGGGCTCGACCGCCTTCATGACGCAGTTTTCTGCGTGGACCTTTACGGGTGCCGCCTCTCAGGCCTATGTCAGTGGTTTCGCCATCATCTTCTTGTTCATGGCCAATGCTGCTGGCTATTTCCTCAACTATGTCTATTTCGCGCCACGGTTCAGGCAGCTGCGTGTGGTGACGGCGGCCGAGGCGTTGAAAATGCGTTTTGGTAAGCCAAGCGAACAGACCTTTATCTGGTTCAGCATGTTTGATGGCTTGGTATCGGCGGCCACGTGGTTGAGCGCTCTCGCTATCATCACCTCGGCAGTATTCGACGTGCCGCTTCAAACGGTCATTTTGCTAGCGGGCATCGCCGTGGTGGCAATGTCGGTAACCGGCGGTGCCTGGGCCGTAGTAGCGTCTGACTATGTTCAGATGTTGATCATCATGTCGGTCACGTTCGTTTGCTTTATCGTTGCCTGGGGCAACACCGAAAGCATTGGCAGCATCGTTTCCAGCTACGACGGTGAGTTCTTGACCGGCAGCGGCTACGGCTACGCGTGGCTCTTTGGTTTCTGGGTATTCATGCTCATCATCAAGCAGATTTTCATGATGAACAATACGCTCAACGGCTATCGCTACATGTGCGCCAAAAACAGCAAGAATGCCCGCTTGGGCGCGCTGTTCACGCTTTGTCTGGCACTGGTCGGCCCGATTGTGTGGTTCTTCCCTGCATGGTTCATGCACGCATACAGTCCTGATTTCGCTCAGAACTTTAGCACGTTAGGCGCTAGCGCCAATGAAGCGGTCTTCGTGGGCTTCGTTAGTGAATACATGCCTGCAGGTATGCTGGGGCTGCTCATGGCGGCCATGTTCGCGGCTAGTATGTCCTCGATGGATTCGGGGCTGAATCGCAACGCGGGTTTCTTCGTACGCAACTTCTACCTTTCGATCATCAAACCCCATGCGAACGAGCAGGAAATGCTACGCGTATCGCGTATGGTCACCTTGATTTTTGGTGCCATCATCATTGGGATCAGTCTGTTTATCAACTCGCTCAAGAGCATGAGCCTGTTTGAAATCCTGCTGACGGCCAGCGCGTTGATCACCTTCCCGATCACTATTCCGGCCATGCTTGGCTTGATCGTTCGTAAAACGCCGGACTGGTCGGGGTGGGGCACGCTCGTAGTGGGTTGCATGGTCTCCTACGGCGTTGGCGCCTGGTTGAGCCCGGAGCTTGTGAGCAGCGTCATGGGCATGGATATCACTACGCGTGAGTGGTCCGATTTTCGCGTCGCCTTTGCAATCGGAGCTCACGCCGTTATCACCGGTGGCTTCTTCTTGCTCAGTAGCCTGTTCTATAAGCCACAAGCACACTCTACTGAGCGCGCTGCCGAACGAGAGGAAATGTGGCGCCGTTGGGAAACACCGGTGGAAAGCACCGATGCCGACCCGGCCGCCGACGCAGTGGACTATGGGCAGAAGATCATTCTGGGGCGTTTGATTCTGATCGGTAGCGTCATGGTCATGGGACTTTCACTTCTACCCAACTCCACAAACGGGCGTCTGATCATGCTGCTGTGCGGCGCGCTTCTCATGATTCCTGCCATGCTCATGCTCCTTTCCGCACGCTCCAGTAAGCGCGCCATGAAAGAAGCCGAAGAGATCCAGGCGCAAGTCGCCTACAAGTAACCATCACAACAGCAGGTCCCGGCTTTGGTTAGCCGGGACCTTCATAAAAGTCATATGTCATAAATACTACGAAGGGAGTGAGGTCCCCTGAATACGCCAGACACATCAGCAATAACAAAAATTTTTACCAAGGTGATTTTCATGAAAAATAAAACGTTAGTAATTGGGTTTGCTACCCTAGCCATGTTCTCCTGCAGTCTGAGCCAGGCAAGCTCAACCACTATTTCAACCAAGTACGAGCAAACCTTTAGAGAAAACCAGGACTTCAAGGTGAAGTTTGGAATAGGCCATGTTTTCGATAACGATATCGGTATTGCCTATGAACATCAGCGCCGCTGGCGAGACGAAATCAGTGGTCGCCCCGAGTTGGCAGAAAACCTTTTTGGTCTAGGCTATACCTACACGTTGGACGAAGCTAAGCGGTGGTCGATTCAGCCCAAGATCGAGTACAAATTCAACCCCGGCTCGGAAACCATGCGGCCTATGGTAAGGCTCAATTACCGAGTCAGTGATGACTGGCGTGTTGGTGCACGCTATCGCTACGAGTATCAGACCTTCAGTGAAGGGGGGGGGGACCGCTCTCGTGTGAATCGTTTCGACGGGTATATCGGCTATGCGCTGACCGACAATATAGGTCTGGCATGGAATACCAGCTATGCCTATGTGCTGGGCGATACAGGTAGCATGTATACCGGAAACAGCGACCGTTGGGAGCATGAATTGGGCGCCGCTTATAGGGTCAACGAAGCCAATACGCTGGCGCTGACGTACAAACGTAAGGACGAAATTCGTGATGGTGCTACTTATAATGCGGGCGAAAACAACGATGCGGTCCAGTTGACCTACAGCTACCGTTTTTAAGCGTATTATTACCGCTGGTCGAAGCTGGCCGCCTGCTAACGCTCTGAGGCTGAACCCTTGCCAGACTCGGTTGGTTTGTATTGATCCAGCTTCGACTGCCTCTTGTGTTTGTGTGATGTATTTTAACCAGACATCATATAGGAAATCTTTCATGCACTTCTCACGTGAAAAAACGCTGGCGTCCATTTCGGATGGTTTATTGTCGTTTCCAGTTACGGATTTCGATAATCAGGGCCGATTCGCTCGCGACAGCTATCAGGAACGCCTGAAATGGTTTGTCAGTCATGAAATTTCAGCGGTGTTTGTGGCTGGAGGTACGGGAGAGTTTTTCAGCCTTTCGCTTGAGGACTTTCGTGAAGTGGTGACCACAGCGGTCGAGACGATCGGCGGCCAGCTACCTATTGTTGCAAGTGCTGGCCAAAGTGTCGAACAAGCCAAGGCTCAGGCAAAAATCGCCGAAGAAGCCGGGGCCGACGGCATTCTACTCATGCCCCCCTATCTGACAGAGTGCCCTCAGGAAGGACTTGTTCAGTATGCGTGCGAAATCTGTGAGAGCACATCGCTGAACGTTATTTACTACAATCGCGGTAACGGCGTCATGGATGCTGGGTCCGTCAAACGCCTGGCTGAGGCGTGCCCGAACCTTATCGGACTCAAGGATGGGAAGGGCGATATTCAGGCACTCAACAAGATCGTCAAAACCGTTGGTGACCGACTTGCTTATATTGGCGGCGTTCCCACCGCTGAAATTTTTGCCGAAGCCTACCTCTCTATTGGAGTCAATACGTACTCCTCGGCAGTCTTCAATTTTGTTCCCGACATGGCGTCGACGTTCTATAAGGCCTTGAGAGCCGGCGAACACGAGACCGTAAAAAAACTCACGCAGGACTTCTTCATTCCCTTCGTCGACCTGCGCGATCGAAAACAGGGCTATGCCGTCAGCCTGATAAAGTTGGGCGCCAACATCGTTGGAAAACCCGCTGGAGACGTGCGTGCGCCTTTAGTGATGCCGACCGCGTCCGAACGTGAGCAGCTAACCAAATTGATCGATGCGGTGAAATAACCACAAGCTTGCCAAGCGGTCTTATTCAATCAGCAGGAGGCTGGATGTCGATACCCGAAAACACTCGCCCGTTAACCGGTCCCGCTCCGTGTTTGAAAGCGCCGGCCGGCGCCACGGATTGTCATGCTCATATCTTCTTACCGGGGTTCGAGTCCCAGGAAGGCGGTCCGCCCATCGCGGAGCTGGCAACGGTCGAAAACTATCGCAAACTGCAGGAGTGGTTGGGATTGTCGCGTGTGGTCGTTACTCAACCCAATGCTTACCAAGCTGACAACTCGGCGTTGGTCGAAGCACTGAAACAGTTTGGCCCTGAGGTCGCCCGTGCCATTGCGGTCATTACACCCGACGCTTCTCGTCAGGACGTTGAGCGCCTTCATGAACAGGGCGTGCGCGGTGCTCGCATCATGCAACTGCCCGGTGGCGCGGTAGGTATCGATCGAATGCTGGCCGTGGAAAAGGTCATTCAGGACATGGGATGGCATCTGATGGTGCAGTTCAACGGCCGCGATCTGGACGATTATTACAATGAACTGCAAAAAATCGAGGGTCGTTACATCATCGATCATATTGGCAAGTTCATCGATCCGGTGCCCGCCGATGATCGACGCGTCGATGATATTCTCCGCCTGATCGACAAAGGTAACGCCTGGTTCAAGATTTGCGGCGCCTATGAAACCAGCAAGACCGGCGGGCCGGAGTATTCCGATGTGGCGCCTATCGCCAAGCGCGTGATCGACCATGCGCCAGATCGCATCATCTGGGGAGCCAACTGGCCGCATGTAGGCGTCAACCGCGCTCACTATCCAAGCGATGCCGAACAGCTCGACGTTTTGCTTGATTGGGCCGACGAAAAGACTCGCAAGAAAATACTGGTCGATAATCCGGCGTTTCTTTACGACTTTTAACGACCAGAACGATTCACCACCGAACGAGAACATTTACCAAGGAGAACCAACATGCTCAATAGATTACTGGTGACAGGCGCTGCTGGCGGCGTAGGCAAGGCAATTCGCCCTTATCTTCAAAAGCTGGCTAACAACGTTCGCCTTTCCGATATCTCCGATATCGACAATCCTGCGTCGCATGAAGAGATCGTGACCTGCGATCTGGCCGACTATGAAGGTGTCAAGGCACTGGTTGAAGGGTGTGACGGCATTATTCATTTAGGCGGCGTGTCACTTGAAAAACCCTGGCAGGGAATTCTGCAGGCTAATATCGTGGGTACTTACAACCTGTATGAAGCCGCCCGCCATTCAGGCAAGCCACGTATTATTTTCGCCAGCTCCAACCATACCATTGGGTTTTACGAGCGTACTCATAAGATCGATACACAAGTGCCGCATCGTCCGGACTCCATTTACGGTCTGTCAAAATGCTTTGGTGAAGATCTTGCCAGCCTCTATTTCGATAAGTTTGGTATCGAGACGCTAAGCGTGCGTATTGGCTCCTGTTTCCCCGAGCCCAAGGATACGCGCATGCTAGCGACCTGGCTGCACGTAGAAGATCTGATGAGCCTGTTCGAGCGTGCGTTTCTGGCGCCCAAGCTCGGTAATACCGTGGTTTACGGTGTTTCCGACAATGCGGAGCAGTGGTGGGATAACCAACAAGTATCGTTTCTGGGTTGGAAGCCCAAGTACAGCTCTGAGCAGTGGCGTGAAGAGGTCGAGGCGAGAGGGGACGTTCCCGCAGCTGATGATCCAGAGGTGGTCTATCAAGGTGGCAAGTTCGCTTCCTCGGGCCATCCGGACGACTGATCGTCATACGTACCATTAAAAAGCTCGGTAAATACTTTATAGTACCAGGCATGGGAGGGCGCTAAAGACCCTGAGTTATCGATCTGAGTGAGAGTGGGTTTCGTATGAAACGTTTAGGCATACAGCCTCTGGTGCACGGAGGGAGCTTGTCGCGGCAGGTATCTCAGCAACTGGAAGGTATCATTGCCCGTCAGGAAATTCTGGTCGGGGAAAAGCTCCCTCCCGAAGGTGCGCTGTGCGACATGTTCAGCGTCAGTCGAACCGTCATACGCGAGGCTATCACCCATCTCAAGTCTCAGGGTCTGGTCGAAACGCGGCGTGGGATCGGTACCCGAATCCTGCGCTCGACTCCTGAAAATCGCACGCCAGAAAAAAAGATCCGACTGCGCACTATTGACGATATCCTGAACATACTCGAGCTGCGCTTGACGATCGAACCGGAAGCGGCCGCTCTGGCGGCCAGCCGATATGATCAGCAGGATCAAGAGCGCTTGACCGAACTACATAAAGCATTTCTTCAGGCCTGTCTTAAGACGACTCAGGCACGGGACGAAGATCTGGCGTTTCATGCCGCTATTGCTCGAGCCACCCATAATCCGGCCTTTGTGACTATCTACGAACAATGGGATGTTGGCACCATTCCTCGGGCCAAGCTGGGCTTGGTAGAGGCGGACGTCCAAACCAGTTTCCAGTATTTGAAAAAAGTGGGGCAGGAGCATGACGACATTTTGGAAGCGATTTTGGCGCGCAACGCCAAAGCGGCCAATATCGCCATGCATCGGCATTTGAAGCGGGCCTACAAGACGTACTACTCCTATAAGTAGAAGTATTTAAAGACGCCGCCCTGTGCGAGCTGAAAGAAGAAAGGTCTACCTTGGCCTTGAAAAAGATAGTAACCGAGCAGGTCGATGACCTGCTTTTTTAATGCTGATAACCGACAAGAACGTGAGAAAACACGCATGAGCGAAACAGTTCTCCTCTCGCTAGAAGAGGCGCAGTCTTTGAGTTTGACCGTTCTTCAGCACAATGGCTTTAGTCCGGCGCATGCCCAAGCGATCACACGAAGTGTTCTCGCCGCCCAGCGAGACGAGTGCCACTCCCATGGCCTGTATCGGTTGATCGGCTGTGTGGAAACGGCGCGCAACGGTGGCGTTGACACACATGCGCTGCCTGACGTTATCGATCAAGCCCCCGGTGTGGTGAGAATCGATGCTCAGCGCGGCTGCTCACTGCTTGCCTTCGAGACGGGGCTGCCGATGCTGATTGAAAAGGCTCGGCGCCAAGGCCTGGCTGCCATGGCGATCAATCGCTGCTTTCACTTCTCGGCGCTATGGTCGGAAGTGGAGGCGATCTCGAGCCAAGGGCTGGTCGGTATTGCCATGACGCCGACTCATCCATTCGTGGCGCCAGCCGGCGGCACACGGCCACTTCTGGGCACCAACCCGCTAGCGTTCTCCTGGCCGCGACCGGAAAGCCCTCCTTATACTTTCGATTTTGCGACCAGCGAAGTGGCCCGAGGTGAGATCGAGCTGCGTCGCCGGGCTGGCGAGTCCATTCCTACTCACTGGGCGATGGACGCCGAAGGCAACCCCACCAGCGACCCCACCAAAGCATTAGCTGGCGCCATGCGCACCTTCGGGGGACACAAAGGCTCAGCGCTTTCCACCATGATCGAGCTAATGGCCGGGCCCTTGATCGGCGACGTGTTAGGTCACGAGACCACACCAGCCAATACCGAAGGAACCGGCAAGCCGTTACACGGCGAACTCGTCGTTGCACTGTGTCCGCAAGCCTTTCTGGGCAGTGAAGCCGATCATCACTTACGCCATGCGGAAACCCTGTTCGACGATATCCTCGGTCAAGGAGCGCGCTTACCCTCTCAGCGGCGTTTTGAGGCTCGCGAGCGTACGATGCGATACGGGATGAGCCTCCCCAAAACTCTCGTTGACGAACTGAACTCGCTGATGAATTGAATCGCTATAAAGTAAAAAGGGCATTCTCTTTATTAACAAAGCGCCATTTTTGTCGTTCTGAAAGCTCCTCCAAGCTGTAGATGCGCTTGAGGTGCGCTAATCGTATCTAAATGAGTAGAGAATGATTGAGCCAAAGGGGGAAGGACGTTTAGCGCCATCGACACCGAGTACACCACCAATGAGCATATCGATTTTGGGCGCGAGGCGTGGTATGACGCCGGCTATCCAAATTTGAGAAGCGTTCATGGCGGCCTCAGGTCTTACGTTCTACACCGGCGATGTCAGCGAGTGGCAGAACAACCTGTTCGCAGGCTCTTTGAAGCACGAGCAGCTGTACCGGTTGGTGCTCGATAATGATGACGAAGTCATTCATGAGGAGATGCTGCTGGCGGATACTCGCGCACGCATCCGGGATGTGCATCCAGGCCTGGACGGCTTTCTCTACGTGTTCACCGATGAAGATAACGGCGGACTTTACCGCATCGAGCCACAAAACGTCTCTGAAGTAATGACGAACGTGGAATCGGGATCGCATTGGGCACCTTCGGGTGCCCGACTTCATTGAAAGGTGCGAATGAATGTCAAAACGCTCTCGTGCTGCATATAGGCTACGTTCAATCGACGCCAGGGTGTACCGTCAGACTCAGGTAAAAAAAGCAGGCCTGGCGATAACGCCACGCCGCAATCGCGGGCGCGCTCTTCGAGAACTTCACTGCTTTTTATCGGTGGTCTCGCCCACACGAACATTCCACCCGTTGGCGGTGTGAATACGCTCCAACCTCCATCGTCGAGTGCAACCAGCGCGCTGCCCATATGGCGCGTAAGCCGCGTCGCCAAGCGCTCGGTGAGGCGCCGGTAGCTGCCGTTTTCGATCAGCGTGGCGATGACCGCCTCGGCGAAGGGGGCGCCGACGATGCTGGTGAGCATCTTGGTGGTTACCAGCGGCTGCACCCGCGCGCTCGGCGCGGCGATGAAACCGACGCGTAGCGATGCGGAAAGCGTTTTCGAAAAGCTGCCAATATAGAGCACGCGTTCGAGGCCATCCAGCGCCGCCAGGCGTGTGCTTGGCACCGACTGGAGGTCGGCGTAGATGTCGTCTTCGATCAGCATGAAGTCGTGCTGTTGGGCCAGCTGCAGCAGGCGGTGAGCCACGGTGGCGGAGAGCGTGCTGCCCGTTGGATTTTGAAACACGCTATTAATATAAAAAAGCGTGGGGCGGTGCGTCTTCAAAAGCGCCTGAAGTGCGTCCAGATCCGGCCCGTCGGCCAGGCGGGGAACGCCAATCACGCGCACGCCGTGCAGGTGTAAAAGCCCGAACAAATTGTAGTAGCCGGGGGATTCCACGAAGACCGTATTGCCGGGTTTGACCAGGCATCTGAGCACCAGATCCAGCGCATGGCTGGCGCTGGCCGTGGTGACGATCTGCTGGGCATCGGCGTGGATGGAAAGCCCGCGCAGCCGCTCCTGCAGCAGCGCCCGAAGCGTCGGCGAGCCGTGGGGGTGCCGTAATCCAGAAGCGCTGCGCGGTTCGTGCGCGTAACCTGGCGAACCGCGTAGGCAAGCTCCTCGCTTTCCAGCCAATGACAGGGTAGCCAGCCGCAGCCCAGGTTGAGCGCATTGTCCTTCTGATCGAACAGCCCCCACAGGCCGTTGGTGATTGCTCCAAGCGGGCTCGGCTCATTGCTCGGCGTGGCAACGAAAAACCCAACGCCGGGTTTGGCCCGTACACGCCCGCTGGCGACCAGCCGCTCGTAGGCCTCTATCACCGCGTTGCGGCTAACTCCGTGGGTGGTGGCCAAGTGGCGGATGGAGGGAAGCCGGTCGCCGCTGGTCAGGCGGCGGTGATCGATCCACTCCTGAAGGCCGGCTTCGAGCTGGCGCGCCAGCGGCGTACTGGCCCTGCGATTGAGTGAGAGTTTCATGGGGCGCTCGTCGACATCACTGTTCCCCCTAAAATCCGTGAACAGTGCTTTAAAAACAGAGACGAGTGTACCTTACGCGCTTGCCTGGTGGGTGAGAACGTGGCCTCTTTCACTTATCGAGAAGGACCTATGATGAGAGAGCACTGCGCGTTACGCCTGACGCTAGCCATTTGCCTGGTGGCCTGCGCCGTCAACCTTCATGCGCCCTTGTACGAGCGGATTGCCGCTTCCTCCGGGGCCGGGGTAGGAGCCACGACGATCGCCTTTGCCTGTTATGTCGCCGGGGTGCTGCCGGTGCTACTCTGGCTCAACGGTTTGGCGCAGCGGCTGGGTTATCGGGCGCCGCTGGTGGTTGCGCTGCTTTTGAGCCTGGCCGCCACGCTGAGCATGATGCTTGCCCCGTCTCTATTTACCCTGGGCGCGGCGCGCTGGATGCTCGGGGTCGCCATGGGGCTCGTCACCAGTATCGCGCCGGTCTACGTGCAGTGGCTGTGGCGCGGGCCATCGCTGTCAAAAGCGCTTGCCTACGTGACGCTGAGCAGTGCTTTGGGGTTCGGGCTGGGAGCTGCGCTCACCAGTGCGTTTCTGCTCTACTCGCCCCAGGCGCTTCTCTGGAGCTCGGGGCTTTTTCTGGGGGCGGGTACGGTGTCGCTGCTCGGGGTCGCCACGCTGCCGGATATGTCGCGCGATCTCGATACGCAACCGGCGTCGCTGTTTCGCCTGCCGGCCTACCCACCCGGGTCACTGCCGTTCGGGGTCGCTATCCTGCTGGCCTGGAGCACGGTTGGGCTGGTGATCGCCGTGTTGCCCTCGGCACTTGGCACCCACGGGCTCGATGTGTATAGCGGCTTCGTCGTGCTGGGCGTGTGCAGCGCCGGGGTGCTGTTTCAGCCCTGGGCGCGCCGGCTGGCGCCGCAAAGGGCGGTCAAGGGCGGGCTTGTGATTCTGCCGCTCTCTTACGTGCTCCTTGGGTGGGGTGTGCTCAGTGGCACCCTATGGGCGGTGCTGCTCGGCGCGCTGGCAGCCAGCAGCGCCTGCTACGGCTTCATTTACCTGGGCGGGCTGAGTGCGGTCATGGCGCGCGCCGAGGGACAAACGAGTCGGGCGAGTGCCGGCTACTTTCTGCTGGCCTACGTGGGCTTCGCGTTGCCGGTGATGATCGTAGGTCTGCTGGTCGACGCGCTGGGTTATCGCTGGGCGTTTGGCCTTTACGGCGCGCTTCTGTTCATGGCCTGCGCGCTGACCGCTTACCGGGTCGCACGCCCGACGATCCCCTCGGTCGAGTGAGCATGCGCCTTAGCGCTCGAGCGTCTCAAACGTGCGGGTCAGCGTATCGACGAACAGCGCGATCTCTTCATTGTTGATGCAAAGCGGCGGGCGAATTTTCAGGGTATGTCCGTAAAGGCCCGCCGCGCCGATCAGCACGCCGTTCTCCTTGAGCACATTGATCACCCGAGCGGTCAGCGCTGCGTCGGGGGCGCCTTCGGGCGTGGCGATATCGAGCCCGACGAACAGCCCCGCGCCGCGCACCGCAGCAATCGCCTCGAAGCGGGGCTCAAGCGCTGTCAGCGCCGCCTTGAGGGTGTCGCCCTGGCGTTTGGCATTGTCGATCAGCGCCTCGTTTTCCAGCACGTCGAGTACCGCCATGCCCGCGGCCACGGCCACCGTCGAGCCGCCGAAGGTATTGAAGTAGCCCACCTCGGCGTTGAGCGAAGCCAGAAGCGCTTCGCCGGCCGCAAGCCCGGCCATGGGGAAGCCGTTGCCCATGGGTTTGCCCATCGTCACGATATCCGGCGTTACATTGTGGCGAGCAAAGCCCCACATCCCAGCCCCGGTACGCCCGAAGCCAGGCTGCACTTCATCGGCGATCAAAAGCCCCCCCTGGGCCTGCAGCCAGGCAACGCCGGGCGCCATGAAACCGGGCGGGTCGGCGATAACGCCGTCGCTCGAGAAGATCGAGTCCACCAGCAGCGCGGCGCAGCCGTGGCCGCGGGCATTCAGCGTTTCTACCCCACGCTTTACCTGTGCCTGGAACCAGGCGGCGGGGTCATCGGTGCCGGGCATGTCAGCAATGGGGATCACGTAGACGCTGTCCGGCGGGGCGCCTTTTTTGTAGGAGGCGGGCGAAACCTCGGTCACCGCCGCGGTGTTGCCGTGATAGGCCGCCTCGGACACGATGACGCCGCGCTTGCCCGTCCAGTGCCGCGCCAGGCGCAGCGCCAGGTCGTTGCTTTCGCTGCCGGTGCAGGTGAGTACCAGCCGTGAAAGCGAATCGGGGAGGGTAGCCAGCAGGCGCTCGGCGTAGCGGTGAATGCCATCATGCAGATAGCGGGTATGGGTGTTGAGCGTGCCCATCTGCGCGGTCACGGCCTGGGTGACGTGCGGGTGGCTGTGGCCGATCGAAGGCACGTTGTTGTACATGTCGAGATAGCGCCGGCCCTGGTCGTCGAAGAGCCACACGCCTTCGCCGCGCACCAGGTGCAGGGGCTGCTCGTAAAAAAGCATCGAGGTCGGGCCGACGGTGGTCAGGCGCTTTTGCACCAGCGCGCCCAGCGCCGTGTCGTTGGGGTCGAGCTGCTCAAAACGGAACGCGTTTTGGTCGAGAATGCCGCGGGTATCGCTCATGCTGGTCTCCTCAAGCTCGAGCGGCGTCGCGCGCGGTGCTCAGGTAGGCGCGCGCGAGCGTGGCGGTGCCCGCAATGAAGTCCTCCTCGAGTGCCTGGGCTGCTTGGCTATCGGCGTGGGTGGCAAGCCAGGCGCTCAGCATGATGCGGCGAATCATGATGAACGTGTCGAGCGCGGCGACGTCCTCGGCGTCGAAGTCGCCAACGCGTCGATAGCCGCGAATCCACGCCTCGCGAAGCGTTGGAATCAGCGGGTCGAGCTCGAAAAAGCTGATGGCGGCGGCGAAGTCGAACGCGTACCAGCAAAAGCCGCAGTCGTCGAAGTCGATCACCGCAAGCTCGCGACCCTCGACCAGCAGGTTGGCCAAGCGCAAATCGGCGTGGATGAGCCCGTAGCGCCCGACGCGCGCCTCATACGTGTCGATCGCGCGGTGAATCTGCTCGACCGCCTGCTCGATGGCGCGCTCGTCTGCCGGTGAAAGCCCCGGCGCGCGGCGCCAGTCGCCCCACAGCGCCTCGGGGCCGATCATCGACGCCAGGTGCCAGCGCTTGCGCACGAAGCCCGCCGGCGGTGCCCAGCGCCGGCTGTGGTCATGCAGCGTGGCGGTGAGGGCGCCGAGCTTCTCGAACCAGTCGGGCAGCGTCTCGTTCATGGTCGGGGCGTCGCCGGGCAGGTGCTCGAAAGCCACCGCATGAAAGCGCTGCCCGTCGAGGTCGAACGCGACGACCGGGCTTTGGCCGGTGGTCAGCAGCGGCGCAGGTGTCGTGATGCGCCCGTCAGCGCGCAGCGCCGCCGTCCAGGCAAGCTCCGATTCGATCTCTTCCCGGCTGTGGTAATCCGGGCGGTGAACCCGCAGCACGTGCCGGCGCTCGGTCCACGGACAGCGCGCCAGAAACGTCGCATTTTCCGAGGTGGTCAGAAGCTCGATATGGGTATCGGTGGGCAGGTGCCACTCGCCAAGCGAGGCGCTCAGCCGCTCTTCGAGTCGAGCCAGCAGGGTCGAGGTATACATCGTCTCTCCTTGGGGCGCTGGCTCAGGTGCGCGAGGCGGCGGTGTCGTCGAGCTTCTCGGCGGCCTGCTCGGCGTCGAGAATCAGCGCCAGCTCCTCGTCGGCGGTTTTCGCCACCAGGTGGTGTCTGGCGTAGGCGAAGTAGTAGGCCGCGCCCAACAAAAACAGCACGATGGTGTAGTTGAACGCGCGCGGGTCGAACGCGTACACCCCGGTCAGCGCGACGAGCGAGAGGATCAGCGCGATACCGGAGGTCACCACGCCGCCGGGCGTCTTGTAGGGGCGGACCAGCTCCGGGCGGCGCAGGCGCAAAAGGATATGGCTCAGCGCCATCAGCGCGTAGGAGAGGGTCGCGCCGACCACCGCCATGGCCAGAATGAGATCGCCTTCACCGGTCAGCGAGACCAGAAACCCGAGCGCACCGGGCACAACCAGCGCCCACACCGGCGCCTTGCGCTTGCTGGTCAGCGACAGCGCCTTGGGCAGATACCCCGCCCGTGAAAGCGCGAATACCAGGCGGCTGTAGCCATAGATGATCGAGAAGAACGAGGCGATCAAGCCGGCAAGGCCCAGCACGTTGATCGCGGTGGCCAGCCCTGGGCGTCCGGTCACGTTCAGCGCATCGACCAGCGGCACGCCGCTGTCGGCGATCACATCGGCACCCGCCGCGCCGGCGAGCAGAAAGGTGACCAGAGCGGCGGTGAAGAGCAGAAACGCCATGGCGGCGATGATGCCGCGCGGCATGTCGCGGGCAGGCTCGCGCGCCTCTTCGGCGGCCAGCGGTACGCCTTCGACCGCCAGGAAGAGCCACATGGCGAACGGCAGCGCCGCCCACACGCCGTACCAGCCAAAGGGCAGCCAGCCGCCTTCGCCATCGGTGGCGGTGATGGTAAACAGATTGGCGCTATCGAAATCGCCCACCAGCGCCACGGCGGTGGCAAGAATCGCGATGACCGCCAGCGCACTGATGGCCACCATGACCTTCAGCGCCTCGCCGACGCCGGCCAGGTGGACCCCGATGAATACGGCGTAAAAGAGTGCATAGACCAACGGCCCGTTGATACCCACAAGCTCCTCGACGGCAGAGCCAATGAAGATCACGATGGCCGCCGGCGCGAGCGCGTACTCGATCAACACGGCAAGCCCCGTGAGATATCCGCCGGCCGGGCCCATGATTTGGCGGGCGAAGCTGTAGCCGCCGCCGGCGGCGGGAATCGCCGCCGACATTTCGGCAAGCGAAAGCACCAGCGTGAAATACATGATCGCCATCAGCACGGCGGCGATCAAAAAACCGCCCCAGCCGGCCTCGGCCAGGCCGAAGTTCCATCCGGCGAAATTACCGGAAATGACGTAGGAAACCCCAAGCCCGGCCAGCAATATCCAGCCGGCGGTGCCTTTTTTGAGCTGGCGCTTGGCCAGGTACTCCTGATCGACTGCGTTCCCCATGGATATTCTCCCCGTTGTCCGACGACGCGGCCAAGGCCCCGCCTTTGCCCTTTTATTAGTGCCCTTTGCATCGTCTCGCCTACAAGCGATGTAAAAGGAATGAATCTTGCTTGTTATTCGAGAGTAGAGAGCCTCATCCGAGAGCGGTATCGAAATTCGGCAAAAGTAGTCCGGACAGCGTAATGATAACCAGAGCAGCAACCAATAGCGCCACCGCGCGCAATCCTGTCAATCGCCCCGAGGTAAGTACCTTGGGGGCGCGGGCATTTGGGAGCCAACCCACCAGCTTCGCCCCGGTGCCCCATAATGGGCCAGCTATCCCTGCGTCTGCACCCAAGCGGCGCAGCATCGTCAGCCTTGAGGTCAACGAGCAGGCGCTCAACCTGACGCGCTGGGAGCAGGAGTACAACCAGTGTAGCGCCGGCCATTTTACCGGGCGGGTGGACGAGTGCTGCTTCGACGGCGTGCAGGTCATCAACGAATATACCCGCCTGGCGCTTCACCAGCACTGCGCGCCCTGGCACGATTCGCTGTGGATAGCGCTGCCGGTGCGTCACGAAGGTGTGCGCGTCGATGGGCAGTGCGTCGAACGCAACGAGGTCATATGGCGCATGGGCAGCCGCGCGGTCGAGCTGATGACGCCGGAACACTGTGATCTCATGAGCATGGTGGTGCCGCTCGAGGCGCTTGCCACGCTTGCCGAGCGCGAAGGGGTGGATCTGGCGCACTTGAACCGGGCCTCGACGCCGCGCCTTGCGATCGATGATCGCGATATCCGCTGGTTCACCGACCAGGTCACGCGCATTTTGCGCGAGGACAGCGCAGGCTCGAACGGCCTGCCGGAGCAAGAAACGCTGCTTCACGGCGTGATCACGCTGCTGGGGCACGCGCAGCTGGATACCCGCGCCGCGCCCAGCTACGCACGGCGGCGCGCGGTGGTCGACCGCGTGCAGGCGTATCTTAAAAGCGTTGAGCAGGCGCCGGTGAGTATTGGTACGCTTTGCAGCGTCGCCTGTGTGAGCCGGCGCACGCTGCAGTACAGCTTCGAGAGCATTCTGGGCATCAGCCCGGTTCAGTTTCTACGCGCCACGCGCCTCAACGACGTGCGTCGCGAGCTGCTGTCTCAAAGCGGCGCCACCATTTCGGATGTCGCCGCCAACCACGGCTTTTCCCACTTCAGCCAGTTTGCCACCGACTATAAAAGCCTCTTCAACGAGCGCCCTTCGGATACGCTCAAGCGTCGGCTGCATTAGCGTTGGGGCAATTTCGCCTAATGAATTTGGCGAACCAACAGCCCGCTGGTGGGCGCGGCCCAGCGGGTATCGACGGTAAAGACGACGTCGCACACCGCGGGCGAATAGTGGCGGCGCACCTGCTCATCGACCCGGTCGCGTAGCTGGTCCTGGGTGGTGAGCGACATCGAATCCTCTTCCCTGGGCAGCACCACGTGGACCATCACGTACAAGAGCCGCCCCGGGCGCACGATGCGCACGCGCACCTCCAGCGCCTCGACGCCTTCGAGCCCTTGGGCCACGGCCGCGCGAACCGGCGCCGCGACCTCCTCCGTAGGGGCCTTGTTGACCAGCTCACCGAGTGCCTGGCCCGCCATGCGCACCGGCACGCCCAGGCACAGCAGCACCACGGCGATGACCAGAATCGAATCGACGTAGGGCAGAACGCGCTCGAATTCCAGGTACTGAAACAGCATCACCAGACAAAAGGCCGAGAGCACCGCCGCAGAGATGATACTGTTCACCACCCAGTTGAGTTTGTCCGCAGCGACCAGCGGGCTTGCGACATGGCGCTCGCTTTTATGCATCACCCAAGCGGTCAGCGAGCAGACGAGCGTGGCAAAGACGGCGTAGAGCACGGCGATGCCCGCCGCGATCTCCCGCCCGCCGGTCAACAGCGCCGCTATGGCGTCCACCAGCGCAAAGATCGAGACTCCAAAAATCAAAAGCCCCTTGCACAAATTGACCAGCGACTCGAAATAGCTGTAGCCGAACGGATAGGCGTCGCTGTCCGGCTGGCTCGCCAGCCGGCTCACCTTGATGGTGACCAGCGCCACCACGAAGTAGATCAGGTTGAAAAGCCCGTCCAGCAGGATCGCCTGCGAGTTGGTGGCAAGCGTTGCAACAATACCGACCACGCCGATCAACAGCGCCATCAAGGCGGAAAATCCCAGAGTACTCGCTTCTGTCTTCACCGATGCTGGCTCTCCTGTGGCAACGTTGGCGACAATTCGACTCCGCCTCAGCATAGCAATTTTCCCGCCCGGCGACGTTTTGGAAAGCTTTTGGGAGTTGTACTAGCCTTTCAAGACAAGCCGTTAGCACGTTCAACCACGTGTTCAGACGACTGTTCAACCAATCTGGAGGGTGACTCGATGCCGCTTTTGAACGCTGGAACCGAACAAGGAACGCCGGTCGAGCTCTATTACGAAGTCCACGGGGCGGGTAAGCCCGTCGTCCTGATCCACGGCTGGCCGCTCAGCTCCCGCTCCTGGGAGCCGCAGGTGCCGGCGCTGGTCGAGGCGGGCTACAAGGTGATCACCTATGACCGCCGCGGTTTCGGCAAATCCACCCAGGCCGACGGTGGCTACGACTACGACACTCTGGCGGCGGATCTCAAGAAGCTGCTGGATGCGCTCGACGTTCACGACGCCACGTTGGTCGGCTTCTCCATGGGCGGCGGCGAAGTGGCGCGCTACATCGCCCACTACGGCACCGAGCGCGTCAGCAAAGCGGTGCTGGCCGCCGCCGTGCCGCCGTACCTGTACAAGACCGATGATAACCCGGAAGGCGGCCTCGATGACGCAACCATCAACGAGTTTCTCGACGGCGTTCGCGGTGACCGACTGGCGTTTTTGGAAGACTTCACCAAAAACTTTTTCACCGCCGGCGACAAAAGCGACCTGGTCAGCGAACCGAATCGTCAGTATCACCGCGACATCGCGGCGTTTGCCTCGCCGAAAGCGACGTTCGATTGCGTCAAGGCCTTCAGCTACACCGACTTTCGCGAGGACTTGCCAAAGATGAAGCTGCCCACACTGATCATCCACGGCGATGCCGATGGCATCGTACCGCTTGAGGTCAGCGGAAAGCGTTCAAGCGACATGCTTCCCGATGCCAGGCTCGAAGTGATCAAGGGCGGCCCCCACGGGATCAACGCCACCCATCCCGACGAGTTCAACGAGGCGCTGATCGCGTTTCTCGACGACGAATAAGAATAACCGGTCAAGACAACCAGGCGCCGCCCATCGGGCGGTGCTTTTTTGATGGCAAGTCATGAAACGTGCACGGCTCAGCCAGGCTGTAGGCGTCTGGCTTTTATGGTCCGCTGCGCCACCAGGATGATCACGATGACGCTACAGCCGATCATGGTGCCCAGTGCCCCCGGTATCAGCGTCAGCGTAGCAGCCACAAGAAGCAGCAGGCGAACGGGCCAGGACGTACGGGTGAACCCTTGGCCAACCATTGCCACATTGAGCGCCGCCAGCGCCAGGGCGCTGATGAATGTGACCAGCAACTGATCGAGCCAATTACCTTCCAGCATCAGCAGCTCCGGTCGAGCGACGAAAAGAAACGGCAGGAAGAAGCCCGGTAGCCCGATCTTGACCGCCTGCATGGCAGTGATGAAGTAGGGCGCCTCTGCGATGCGCGCGGCGATCAGGGATGCCACCGCCACCGGCGGAGTGAGCGCCGAGAACACCGCGAAATACAGCACGAACATGTGGGCGGCCATCATGCTTACGCCCATGTCGATCAGCGCCGGGGCGGTGAGCAGGGCCACGAGAATATAGGCCGCCGAGGTCGGAAGGCCCAGCCCGAAGATCAAACAGGCCACCGCCGCGATCAAGAGTAGAACGCCCAGATGGCCGTCGGCAATGCTCAGCATCAGATACGAAAGCTTCTGAGCGAAGCCGGTAGCGGTGAGCACTTCAACGAAAATGCCGATGACCGCGACGATTACCGCGATGGTCGCCCCGCTGAAGCCGCCGTCGCGAAGCCCGTCCACGATACGCGCCGCCGCCGCGCCCACGCCTGCAAGCGGTGTGCGGTAATGGCGCACTGCGCTGCTGATCAGTTCCAGCACGACAATCGCTAGGCACCCGTAGCCCGCGGCATAGGCGGGCGGCATACGGCTGACCAGCAGATAGACCAACAGGGCGATGGCGATGAGAAGGTGCCCGAAGCGCGCCAGCAGTACCTTGGCTGGAGGCGCTTGGGTATCGGTGTCGTCGCGGGTAGGTCGAATGCCGTCTCGCGCCGCCTGCAGATGAACGGCGAGCAACAGATAGAAGTAGTAGAGCGCGGCGGGGATCGTGGCAGCCAGGATGACCGCGTCGTAGGCAAGCCCGGTGACGCCCACCATCAGAAAGGCGGTCAGGCCCATCACGGGGGGGGTCATCTGCCCGCCGGTGGACGCCACGGCTTCCACTGCCCCGGCGAACGAGCCTTTGAAGCCGGTACGCTTCATGGTAGGGATGGTCATCGTGCCGGTACTGGCTATGTTGGCCACGGTGCTGCCCGAAATCATGCCCATGAAGGCGCTGGCGAGCACGGCGATCTTCGCTTGGCCGCCTCGGGAGTTGCCAGCGAGCTTGGTGGCGAATCCCATGATGAAGTCGATGCCGCCGGTGGATTTCAAGAGTCCGGCAAACACCATGAAGATGAAGATGGTACCGGCAGAGAGTTCGGTCAGCGAGCCCAGCACCCCCTGGAAGTTGGGGATCGACGCGTAGGAAACCAGCCGTTCGAAGCCCATTCCCCCATGGTAGAGCAGCTCCACGGGAATGAGATTGCCGAAATAGCCGTACAGCAGGCCCAGAATGCCGATGATCGGAATCGTTGCGCCCCACTGTTGCCAGGCGGCGGCGAGGCTGACCGCAATCAGCAGACAGCCCACCACCACATCCGCGCGTTCGGGCCCGAACACTCGATCGGTGATCAGCCCCTGGTATTCGATCAGGATATATCCCATCGCGTAACCGGCCACCGCGAAGCAGACACCGTAGAGCGCGCGCATCCAGACGCGGCGGGTCTCGCCCAGGGCGGTGGCAAAGATGATCAACAGTGCAAGCCCCAGGTGCAGCGCTTTGAACTGGCCCGAAGGCAGGTAGTACTTGAATACTTGAGTGAGGTGGGTGACGACCATTACCAGCGTCAGCACAAGGACCAGATTGGCGGTATTGAGATATCCGCGCTTTGTATCGAGCAGCTTAGGAGTCATGGTGACGAACTTCGCAAGGTAAGAGAGTGCCGCCCTCGGGCGGCACGCGTCGGCTTAGGCGGAGACCGGGTCGGCGATGGTCAGCTCATCACGCCATACGCCCTGCTCTTGGAAGTAGCGCGCTGCACCGGCGTTCACCGGGTAGCCGTTCAGAAGGTACTCCACAGCGAATTCGATACTGACATCCTGAAGCTGCGAGCCGATACGGCGCACCTGCTCGGCGTTGTCGAACACTGCCTTGCATACCGCGTAGACGTCATCGTCCGAGACGCTAGGGTGGGTGGCCAGCAGTCCCGAGATCGCCGGCATCAGCATGTCACCGTCCACCTTGTCCCACTGATCGCTTGATACCGTGGTGGAGAGAAGACCGGGGTTGATCTGCTGCGCGCGCGCGAGCACTTCGGGATCGATGGGCAGCACGCGAAACGCGACGGTGCTGTCGATCTCGGCCAGTGCCGGCGAAGGACGCCCGTTGGTCAACGTAGAGGGAATGGCGTCCACCGCGCCTGACTGGAAAGCGCTGAAGGTGTCGTTCCAGGAACCGTAGGTCCAGTCCACCTCGTCGGCGACGCCGGCCGCGTCCAGAATCGTCTGGTGCATGATGGCCGTCGCCCCGCCGGCAGTGGACGGCATCACCCGCTTGCCCGCCAAGTCGGCCAGCGAGTGGATGTCGGAATCGGCGCGCACGATCAGCGGAATGTTCCACACGGTGTAGGCGAACACCTGGCGGGCGTCGATCGGCTCGCGAAAGGGGCGTTCGCCCTTGGTGGCCGGCGGCCAGTCGGTAGAGGTGGTCTGACCGAAATCGATCTCCTGACGGCTTGCCATCACCAGGTTTTCAGCGCCGCCGGAGGTCGCAAGCGTGGTCGAGCGCAGCTCGCTTTCGCGTTGAACCGTTTGGGCGAGGGCCTCGATGATGATATAGCCCGTAGAGCCCAGACTCGCCGAGCCCCAGCGAAGTTCACGGCGGGGCGCGGCCTGCAGGATGCCCGGGAAAAGGGCGATACCGACCCCCAGGGCGCCTGCCTTGAGCAGCTGTCGGCGGCGGAGATCGATCAGTGAGGGAAGTTGTTTCTCTGTCATGTCATCACCTTTTTTATAGGGAAGAGGTGCCTCTTCAAGAGGTCTGGGGAAGTGACGGATCAATTGAATGATTACACGCGGTGATCCTGAACGGCCTGATTGCTGAGCTCTATGTCACGATGGCCGGGCTGGATCTCGAAGCGCTGGAACGTGGTCGGACGGCCTTGGCTGGTGTAGCCGCGCACGCGCCAGAGCATGCCCTGGCGCACGGTGTCGCCTAGCGCAAGCGCGGTTCGCGCTTCGCTCGAAAATGCGTGGATGCCCAGCTGATGCTCGAAACGCGAGGTCAGGATGCGCTTGGTCTGGAACAGGTGTTCGTGCAGCGACAGGCCGTCGAACTCGCCGGCAGGCTTGTTCATGAGCGTGTCGGCATAGGCCAAGGGCATATAGAATTCGTTGTAGGTCCAAGGCTCGCCCTGAACCTGAACCCGACGCTTGATGACCGCGCAGCGTTTGGCGCCTCCCAGGAAATCCGCAACGTCCGCCTCGGGCGTGACCTCAAAAATGCCCAGGCCCTGCAGGGTCAAATCGAGCGGGCGACCCTGATCCATGAAACGGAATACGCGAATGTCCTCGAACTTCACTTCCGGGTCGCGAATGAAGGTGCCTCGGCCGTGTTCGCGCACCACGATTCCGTCATCGGACAGCGCCCTCAGTGCCTTTTGCAGAGTGCCAAGGCTTGCCGGCAGTTTCGCCGAAAGCTGTTGTTCGGAAGGAAGCTTGTCACCGGGAATGAGAATGCCTGTCTGCACGGCTTCCTTGATCGCGTTGTAGAACCGTGCGTACTTGGGTACCCCGATATGACTTGCATCGGCGAAATGGGGGAGCGAGGCTTCAACGATCTTTTCTAGTGTCATGGGCACATCTCGAGCCGAAAGCCTGTGGGCGGCGTGTCAATTTTAGAATGAGGATGTCGCGCTATAAATAGCTATATAGCTTTAATGATCCTGCCTGCAAAACGTGGTAGTTTCAAGCGCTAGACCCATCATTTTTAGAGTAAGGATTCCCCCTCATGCCGCCATTCACGACCCGCCCGGAGATCAAGGGCACCTTTGGTGCCGTTACCTCGACCCACTGGCTTGCCTCAAGTGTCGGCATGGCGATTCTGGAAAAAGGCGGCAACGCCTTCGATGCGGCGGTGGCCGCGGGATTCGTGCTGCAGGTCGTCGAGCCGCATCTGAACGGTCCGGGCGGGGAAGTACCCATCATCGCCATGCGCCATGATGATGACGCTCCCCGGGTAATTTGCGGCCAAGGCGTGACGCCCGCAAAAGCCACGCTCGGTGCGTTCGAAACGCTGGGGCTCAGGATGGTGCCGGGCACGGGTCTGCTGCCTGCGGTGGTGCCAGGAGCCTTCGATGCCTGGATGCTGCTGCTGCGGGATTACGGCACGCTTTCCCTGGAGGAGGTGCTCACCCCCGCGATCGGCTACGCAGAGTTTGGATTTCCGCTGCTTTCGCGAGCGGTCTCCTCGATCATTCCGGTGATCGACTTTTTCAAGCAAGAATGGCCAAGCTCCGCTGAGCAGTGGCTTGTCAACGGCGAGGCCCCCAGGGCAGAGGCGCTTTTTCGCTCGCCTCGGATTGGGGCCACCTACCGGCGCATTCTCAGCGAAGCGCAGATGGCCGGCACTGATCGTCAGGCGCAGATAGAGCGGGCGCGGGAGGTGTTCTACAAGGGGTTTGTGGCCGAGGCGATCGACACCTTCTACCGCCAGCCGGTAATGGACAGTACCGGCGAGAAGCACGCAGGCTTTCTCACCGGCGACGATCTCGCCCGCTGGTCGGCAACCGTCGAGCCCACTGTCAGCTATCGCTACCACGGTGTGGAGGTGCACAAGGCCGGGCCTTGGACCCAGGGGCCGGTGTTTCTGCAGCAGCTGGCGCTCTTGAAGGACACCGATTTCAGCGCCTTTGGCCCGCAGAGCCCGGAGTTCGTCCATCGTGTGGCCGAGGCCGCGAAGCTCGCCTTTGCCGACCGCGAGGCCTGGTACGGTGATGGCGGCCAAACGGTGGCGATCGAAACGCTCTTGAGCGATGACTACAACCGGGCGCGCCGTCAATTGATCGGCGAACGCGCCTCCATGGAGATTCGCCCGGGGCTCGAGGGCGAGGCGCATATCGCTTCCATCATGGCGCTTGCTGGCAGCGAACCGACCATCGGTCCCGGCGGCGGCGAGCCCACCTTCGCACCGCTGCCAAGCGTGGAAGGCGATACGGTGCACCTGGATATCGTCGACCGGTTCGGCAACATGGTCTCTGCCACCCCCAGCGGCGGCTGGCTGCAAAGCTCGCCCAGCGTTCCAGGCTTGGGCTTTTCGATCTCCACTCGCGCGCAGATGACTTGGCTGACGCCGGGGCTTGCCAGCAGCCTGATGCCCGGCCGGCGCCCGCGCACCACGCTCACACCGACGCTGGTGACCCGGGATGGCAGGCCGTATCTCGCTCTGGGTTCGCCCGGCGGCGACCAGCAGGATCAGTGGAGCCTCACCACGTTGCTGCGCATCCTGCACTACGGCTTCGACCTGCAGCGCGCCATCGACGCTCCGCAGTTCCAGATTCGCCACTTTCCGGCGTCGTTCCATCCCCGTGAAAGCGTGCTGGGTCGGCTGTTGATCGAAGGGCGCTTTTCGCAGCCGACCCTCGAGGCGCTGCGCGAGCGCGGTCACGACGTGGCGCTTCAGGACGACTGGGCGCTGGGCCGGGTGTGCGCGGTCGCGCATTATGACGACATGGTTCACGCCGGCGCCTCGGCCCGACACATGCAGGGCTACGCGGTAGGGCGCTAGGCGCTAATATCCAGCGCGCGTCTGCGTCTCAGTTTTGTGTTTCGGTTCTGGGTTTTGGTTCTATGCCTCGATCCAGACCTGCTCACCTTCAAGGCGTACCGGCCAGGTGCGAAGTCGCACGCTTTCGTCCTCGAGACACTGGCCGTCGCTCAAGCGAAAGTGCTGCTTGTAAAGCGGCGAGGCGATCACCGGCTCAGCGTCGATATCGCCCACGATCCCCCGGCCGATCACGAACGCGTTGGAGAAGGGGTCAAAATGATCCAGCGCGTAGAGCTCCGGCATTTGGCCCGGCAGGTAGAAAAGCGCGATTTGACAGGGCTCGCCCTGGGGCGCATCAATCCAGGCGACCACGCCGGAAAACGCCACCAGATCGGCTCGTTGGCAAAGGGGCTGCCAGGCGGTCGCGGATACATCATTGAGCGTGAGAGCGGCTGGGGTCATAACGGTCTCCTTGAAAGACAATCGGTCGATGATCAGGCCGGGCGCAGTTGACCGCGCTCGGAGGTCATGATGATGGACGGGTCCGGGCGGGTGTCGTTGACGAAGCTTCGAAAGCGCTTGAGCTTGTCCGGGTCACTGATGGCGCCCGCCCACTCGCACTGATAGTTATCCACCACGGTTTGCATCTGGCGCTCGAGTTCCTCGCTCATGCCCAGGCTGTCGTCGAGAATCACTTCTTTCAGATACTCCAGCCCGCCTTCGAGGTTTTCCCGCCAGACCGAGGTGCGCTGTAGCCGGTCGGCGGTACGCACGTAGAACATCAGAAAGCGGTCGATGGTGCGGTAGAGGCCTTCGTCGTCAAGGTCCGTGGCGAAGAGCTCGGCGTGGCGCGGGCGCATGCCGCCGTTGCCGCACACGTAGAGGTTCCAGCCATTTTCCGTGGCGATGATGCCGATATCCTTGCTCTGCGCTTCGGCGCATTCGCGAGTGCAGCCGGAAACGCCGAACTTGATCTTGTGCGGCGCGCGCAGCCCCTTGTAGCGGTTCTCGAGTCGGATCGCCATGCCCACGCTGTCCTGCACGCCGTAGCGGCACCAGGTGCTGCCCACGCAGGACTTCACCGTGCGCAGCGACTTGCCGTAGGCGTGGCCGGTTTCGAAGCCGGCGTCAATCAACTCTGCCCAGATATCCGGCAGGTCCTCGAGCCGGGCGCCGAACAGATCGATCCGCTGGCCGCCGGTGATCTTGGTGTACAGGCCGTACTTCTGCGCTACCTGCCCCAGCACCACGAGCTTGTCTGGCGTGATTTCACCCCCGGCAATGCGCGGTACCACCGAATAGGTACCGTTTTTCTGCATATTGGCCATGAAGGTGTCATTGGTATCCTGCAGCGGAATATGCGCGGCGTCGGTAATCGGCTCGTTGAAGCAGGAGGCAAGAATCGAGCCGACGGCAGGCTTGCAGATCTCGCAGCCAAGACCCTGGGTGTGCGGATTGCCGTGCCTTTTCATCAGCTCGCTGAAGGTCTTGATGCCCTCCACGCGCACGATGTCGTAAAGCGCCTGGCGGGTATGGGCGAAGTGCTCGCACAGTGACGTGTCCACCTCGACGCCGCGGGTGGTCAGCTCATGGTCCACCACGCTTTTCAAAAGCGAGGCGCAGCCGCCGCAGCCGGTGCTGGCGCGGGTATCGCTTTTTACCGCGCCCACGTCGCTGGCGCCCGCATCAATGGCGCTGCAGATACTGGCCTTGGTAACGTTATGGCACGAGCAGATCATGGCGGTGGCCGGCAGCGCGTCCGGGCCAAGTGTGGGGGCCACGCCGCCTTGCGGCAGAATCAGCGAAGCGGGCTCCTTGGGAAGCTCGAGGGCGTTGGCGTAGTACTGAAGCAGGGTATCGTAGGCGCTATTATCACCCACCAGCATGGCGCCCAGAAGCTTCTTGCCGTCGCTCGAGACCACCAGTTTGCGATACACCTGCGTCAGCGGGTCGAGGTAACGGAACATGCGGGCGCCGGGGGTGCGATCGCCGTGGGCGTCGCCAATGGCGCCGACGTCCACGCCCATAAGCTTCAGTTTGGTGCTCATGTCGGCGCCGCCAAAGTGGGCCTCGCCGCCGGTGAGCGTGGTGGCGGCCACCTTGGCCATCTGATAGCCCGGCGCCACCAGCCCAAAGATACTCTGATTCCAGAGCGCCACTTCGCCGACGGCGAAAATGGCCGGGTCGCTGGTGCGGCAGTGATCGTCGATCACCACGCCGCCACGCTCGCCAAGCGTGAGCCCGCAGGCGCGGGCCAAGTCGTCCTGAGGGCGGATCCCGGCGGAGAACACGATCAGGTCGGTCTCGAGTATCTTGTCGTCCTGAAACACCAGGCGCAGCCGGCTCTGCTCGCCTTTTTCGATGCGCTGGGTGGCGCGCTCGGTCAGCACCTGCACACCGAGCGACTCGATCTTTTCCTTCAACAGCGCGCCGCCATCGGTGTCCACCTGCATCGGCATCAGGCGTGGGGCGAACTCCACCACCGCGGTGTCGAGGTTCAACCCGCGCAGCGCGTTGGCGGCCTCGAGGCCCAGAAGCCCGCCGCCGACGACCACGCCGTTGGTGGCGTGCTCGGCGGCGGCGCGGATGGCGTCGAGATCCTCCAGCGTGCGATAGACCAGGCATCCCGGCTCATCGCGCCCCTCGATCGGCGGCACGAACGGGTAGGAGCCGGTGGCGAGCACCAGATGGTCGTAGGCGTAGCGCCCCTGAGGGGTGATCACGTGCTTCGCCTCGCGGTCGATTTCTAGCACCTTTTCACCGCTTTTGAGCGTGACACCCTGAACGTCGTAATAGTCGGTGTCACACAGCGCCAGCGACTCGGCGTCGCGGCCGGTGAAGTACTCGGAGAGATGAACACGGTCGTAGGCGCGGTGGCGCTCCTCGCCAAATACGGTGATGGTGAGGTGCTCGCACGCGCCAGCCTCGACCAGCCGTTCGACCAGGTGATGGCCGACCATGCCGTTACCGATGATCAGCAGATTCTGTTTGGTTGTCATGGTTAAGCCGCCTCTTGGGTGGGGGAGGGGTGGGCGGTGTCCGCCGCTAAAAGCGTTTCGACGTCCGCCTGACCGAACATGAGCGCCGGGCGCGCTGTGCTGAGATCCGCTGCTTTGAGGGCCTGGTCGAAATACCACGGGCCCTGAGCGGTATCGCCAAACAGCACCGCGCCTTCGATGCGCCCGTTTTTGAGCAGCAGGCGGCGGTACTCGTTGGCCTCGGGGTCGCAGTAATAAAGGGTGTCGTGGGCGTCTTCGGGCTCGACGGGGCCGAAGGCGTAAAGGTCGATGCCGCTGATCTTGAGTCGGGTAGCAGTGGGCGCCTCAAGGTAAGGCGTGATGGGGGCGCCACTGAGCACCTGGGCGAGTGTCTCGACCTGGCGCCAGATCGGCTCGACCAGACCAAACGTATGCGACTGAAACTGGCAGCACTCGCCGAGCGCAAAAATCGCCGGGTGGGAAGTGCAAAGGTGGTGATCCACCAAAATCGCGCGCTCGCAGTCAAGCCCGGCGTGCAGGCCAAGCTCCCTGTTGGGCGTCACGCCGGCGGCGACGATGACGCTAGTGGCCTCGAGCGTGCGGCCATCTTCGAGCGTGACGCCGGCCACGCGCCTTTGGCCGTCGCTTTCGATCGCGACGATCGAGGCACCGGTGTGAACGTCGAGCCCGCGACGCGCCAGCACGGCGTGTAAAAGCCCGCCGGCCTCGGCGTCGAGCTGGCGGTTCATCAGCCAGGTGCTGCGGTGCAGCACGCTGACCTTCAGGACGTCGCCGCCACGTTTGCGCAGTCCTTCCGCGGCTTCCAGCCCTAACAGGCCACCGCCGATGACGACGCTTTTACCGCCGCGCCGAGCGATGGCGTCGAGCGCGCCGGCATCACCCAGGTTGCGAAAGGTGTGAACGCCGTCAAGCTCGATGCCGGGAATGTCGGGCAGCGTCGGCCGTGATCCGGTGGCGAGCACCAGCGTGTCGAAGGCGAGCCGGCCCCGGTCGGTATCGATGTGGCGCGCGGCGGTGTCGATGGCCAGCACCCGCTCATTCAGGCGAAGCGTAATGGCGTTATCCGCATACCACCGCGCGTCACGAAGCGTGATTCCATCGCGGCTCGTTTCACCGCTCAAAAGCGGCGAGAGCAGAATGCGGTTATAGGCGGGCACCGGCTCTTCGCCGATCACGGTGATGCGTGCTGGCCGGTCGGGCGCCTTGACCAGGGCTTCGAGCAGGCGGTGGCAGGCCATGCCGTTACCTATGATGACCAGGTGAGGCGATTCGCGGTCGAGCCGCTTTTCATCACGGCAAGCGTCTGGATATGTAAAAGAGCGCATGGGGCCTCCTTGTTCGGGGCGACGCCGGCGCGGGCGCCAAAAACGAAAAACGCCCCTAACGCCGCCGGTGAAAGCGGGAGTTAGGGGCGTCGTTGCCCAAATGGCGAATCAGGCGCGACATGCCTTCGTTGGCGGCGCGCTCCCATACTCAAGGCAAGAAACTCGCCAGGCGCACCAATAGCGCTTTTTCAAGCCGTTTTTCAGTGGCTTAAGTGTTTTCTGAGTATCCGTGACCGGTGATCGCTCAACGCCTGGTGCGCTCTTGTGGTGCGCGGGGCGTTCAGGCTGCACGTCAATGGCTCCATGCCTGCGTCCAGGATAAGTCGGACGCTCAAAAGCATTTTTTTCATCGATTTATAATGTAATTGTTTTAAAAGCGTTATTTTCCTTTTTCAGCGAGACGGCCCATGGTTTGCAGAGAAGAGGGGGAAACAAACATACAAATGTTACGGGCGATTTAGCGCACTCCAATAACAAGCGCGGCCCGACAACAACAAAGAGCGGCGACCAACAATTCCAAGCGCCGAAAGAACATCGTTAACGACGGCACCTGCTCGGTGTCCCTGAGACAACGGCGTCCAGGCAAGCTTCCAACGAGGCTTCCTGGGCGCTTTTTGCGTTTGGGCCAAATAAAACGCGGGAGATTCGATGCACAAAGCGCCAGGCAGTTCGTACACCGTATCCACCACCTGCCCCTACTGCGGCGTGGGGTGCGGCATCAACGCGACCGTGGAAGGCGGGCGCGTCTGCTCCGTCGAGGGGGACCCAGCGCACCCGGCCAACTACGGGCGGCTCTGCGTCAAGGGCAGCGCCCTGGCTGACACCCTGGGCGAGCAGGGGCGGCTTTTGCAGCCGCGCCTCGACGGCGTTCCCGCCAGCTGGGACCAGGCGCTTTCGGCACTGGTCGAGCGTCTCACCGCGCTGCAGGCGGCCCACGGACGTGACACCGTGGCGGCCTATCTCTCCGGTCAGCTGTTGACCGAGGATTATTATGTGGCCAATAAACTCTTCAAGGGCTTTCTCGGCACGCCGCATCTGGATACCAACTCGCGGCTCTGCATGGCCTCGGCGGTGGCGGGCTACAAGCGTGCCTTCGGCGCCGACGCGGTGCCGTGCAATTATGAGGACCTGGAAGAGGCGGAGCTTTTAGTGCTGGTCGGCTCGAATCTGGCCTGGAACCACCCGGTGCTCTACCAGCGAGTGAAGCTCGCCAAAGAGCGCAACCCGCTGATGCGCGTGGTGGTGATCGACCCGCGGGTGACCGATACCTGCGATATCGCCGATCTCTACCTCGGGCTCAAACCCGGCAGCGACGCCACGCTGTTCAATGGCTTGCTCGCCTTCATGGTCGAGCGCGGCCATATCGATCGTATCTATCTAGAGCGCCATACCGACGGCTTCGAGGAGGCGCTCAAAGCGGCGCAAAAGAGCGCCCCCAGCGTCGCGGAAGTAGCCGCAGCCTGCGATATCGATGCCGAGCGCCTCGAAACGTTCTACTACTGGTTCGCCCGCCATCTGCACGTGGTGACGCTGTACTCCCAGGGGGTGAATCAGTCCACCAGCGGCACCGACAAGTGCAACGCGATCATCAACGCCCACCTGGCCGGCGGCAAGCTCGGCCTGCCCGGTGCCGGGCCTTTTTCGATCACCGGCCAGCCCAACGCCATGGGCGGGCGCGAGGTGGGCGGGCTCGCCAATCAGCTCGCCGCCCATATGGATTATCACACGCCAGGCGCGCGCGACTGCGTGACCCGGTTCTGGGCGACCGAGTCGCTCACACCCCAGCTTCCCGAAGGCCCCGGTTATAAAGCGATCGAGCTGTTCGAGGCGATCGAGCGCGGCGAAATCACCGTGCTGTGGGTAATGGCGACCAATCCGGCGGTGAGCCTGCCGGACGCCGCGCGGGTGCGCCGGGCGCTTGAAAAGTGCCCGCTGGTGATCGTCTCCGAGTGTGTGGCGAACACCGATATGCTGGCGTTTGCGGACATCGTGTTGCCGGCGAGCGGCTGGTCGGAAAAGGACGGTACCGTGACCAACTCAGAGCGGCGGCTTTCGCGCCAGCGTGGTCTGCTCCCCGCGCCGGGACAGGCGCGCCACGACTGGCAGATCCTCTGCGACGTGGCCGGGCGACTGGGCTTTGGTGAGGCGTTTTCCTACGCCCACCCCTGGGAGATCTTCGACGAGCACGCCAGGCTCTCGGGCTTTGAAAACGAAGGCGCCACCCGGCGGCTTTTCGATATCTCGGCGCTGGCCGGGCGCGACCGGGCCGCTTATGATGCGCTGTCGCCGATTCAGTGGCCGGTCACGGCAAGCGCGCCCCGCGGCACGGCGCGGCTTTTCGAACAGGGCGTTTTCGCCACGCCAAACGGGCGCGCGAGATTCATACCCATTACGCCGACGCCGCCGCAGCAGACGCTCTGCCCGCGCTATCCGCTGCGCCTCAATACCGGGCGCATTCGCGATCAGTGGCATACCATGACGCGCACCGCCCGCGCGCCCCGGCTGATGAACCACCGCGCCGAGCCGTTCATCGAGCTACACCCGGCGGATGCTGAGCGGGCAGGGCTTAGTGATCAGGCGCTGGCGATTATCAACGCGAAAGAGGGTGAGTATCGCGGGCGCGTGCGGATTTCAAGCGCCCAGCGCCCGGGCGAGGTGTTCGTGCCCATGCACTGGAGTGATCAGTTCACCGGCGCCGGGCGCAGCGGGGCGCTGCTGGTCGGACGCACCGATCCGGTCTCCGGCCAGCCGGAAACCAAGCACGGCGCGGTCAACGTTGTCTCGCTCGAACCGGCTTGGCAGGCGACACTGATCCTGCGCGATGACGCCTTGCCGGAAGAGATGCCCTGGCAAGCGCTCGATTACTGGGCGCGTATCCCCATGGCCGGCTGCGTGCGTTTTCAGCTGGCGAGCACCACCCCGGTTCACGACTGGCCCGCCCAAATAGAGGCGTGGCTGGACACGCCCGCTACGCTTTTCAGCGAAGACGCGGCGGCGAACAGGTTTCGTGGTGCAGGTGTGTATAATGGCCGCCTGGCCTGGTGGCTCATGGTGGGCCCGCCCCGGGAGCTTCCCGGCACCGACTGGCTGTCGGCGCGGTTCAACGACCATTCGCTTACGTTTGAACATCGCCGCCGCGTGCTGGCGGGCTGCGACAGCGGCGCAGAGGATACCGGCCCGGTCGTGTGTAGCTGCCATCAGGTGGGCGAGCGCGTGATCAAAAAGGCGATACGATCCGGCGATGACAGCGTCGAGGCGCTGGGCGCGCGGCTTGCCTGCGGCACGCAGTGCGGAAGCTGCTTGCCTGAACTCAAATCACTACTGGAAGAGGAGCGGGGCCGTGCGCGTTTTGAACAAGCACCTGCGACACAAATGGCCTGAGGCGCTCGCGCGCGTGGGCAGGCACGTATGGTCCTCGGTGGCGCCTGCGAAAGAGCGGCAGTGCCTGCCGATACGCGGCGAGTGCGAGAAGGGCACGGTGTACCTGGTCGGCGCGGGTAGCGGCGACGTGGAGCTTCTCACGCTCAAGGCCGCGCGGCTTTTGATGCAGGCCGACGCCGTGGTTTATGACCGGCTGGTGGAAGACGACGTACTCGCGCTAATCCACCCCGGCGCCGAGCGCTACTACGTGGGCAAGAGCCGCGGCCACCACAGCGTGCCCCAGGCCGACATCGGCGCACGGCTGGTCACCCTGGCCCAGGCGGGCAAATCGGTGGTGCGCCTGAAAGGCGGCGACCCGGGCGTGTTCGGGCGCATGGGTGAGGAGCTTGCGAGCCTGGCCCAAGCGAACATCAAGGCGTGCATCGTGCCCGGCATCACGGCGGCCTCCGCGGCGGCGGCCAGTATGGGCATTCCGCTGACCGACCGCGGCCACGCTCAGCAGCTTCGCTTCGTCACCGCTCAGCTTTGCCGTGAAGGCGGCGCGCCGGACTGGGCCGCACTGGCGCGCAAGGACGAAACCCTGGTGTTCTACATGGGGCTTTCGAAAGTCGAGGCGATCTGCCAAAGCCTGCGCCAAGCGGGGCTGCCGGACGACTGGCCGGTCATGCTGGTGGCCAACGCCAGCCAGCCCGAGCAGCGCTCGCTTATCGGCACGCTCGAAAACATGCCTGCAAAACTCGCCGCACACCCGCTGCCGTCGCCGTGTTTGATCGTGGTGGGCAGCGTGGTCAGCATGGTGGCGACGAGCCCCGCGGCGCACTCAGCGGGCATCGTCGAAACGGTCGACCCGGCGTAGCGTCGGGAAGAGCTTCATCCAGGTGCCCACCACGGCGAGCGTGCCCACCCCGCCAATCAGCGCGGCGGGCACCGCGCCCATCGCCGCCGCCATGCTGCCCGCACGAAACTCCCCAAGCTCGTTGCTCGAGCCGATGAACAGCATATTCACCGCGTTCACTCGCCCCCGCATGGCGTCCGGCGTTGCCAGCTGAATCAGCGTGGTGCGCACGTAGACGCTGACCATGTCCGCGGCCCCGGCGACCAGCATGGCGAGCATCGATACCCAGAACAGATGCGACAGCGCGAACACCAGATTCGCCAGACCAAACACGGCAACAGAAGCGAACATCACGTGCCCCGCCCGGCGGGTGATCCCCTTCACGCCGAGATAGAGCCCCATCAGCAGCGCCCCAACGGCGATGGCGCTTCGTAGCGCGCCAAGCCCCTGGGCGCCGACCTGCAGCACTTCCTGGGCGTAGATGGGCAAAAGCGCCACCACGCCGCCAAGCAGCACCGCGAACAGATCCAGCGAGATGGCGCCGAGAATGATCGGCTGATGGCGAATGTAGGCGATGCCCGCCGAGAAGCGCTGCCAGGCGGTGCTTTCGAGCGCTTTCGCTTTCTCAACAAAACGCACCGGCACCCACAGCAAAAAGGCGAGCGCGACGATGAAGCAGCCCAGGCATACCGCGTAGGCCAGCCGCCCGCCGCCGAGTGCGTAGAGCCCCCCACCGAGCAGCGGCCCGGTGATCACGGCGATCTTCATGATCGAGCTGTTCAGCGCGATGGCCTGGGGCAACTGCGCGCGCGGCACCAGATTGGGCAGCATGCTCTGAAGCGTCGGGCCGGTGAACGCCCGCCCGCAGCCGAACAGCGCCAGTACCAGATAGATCGGCACCACGTTCTGCGGGTCGGTCTGCGCGATGAGTAACAGCAGCGCGCTGCAAAGCCCCTGCACGGCCCAGCTGAGCTGCAAAATGCGCTTGCGCGCGAAGCGGTCCACCACGTCGCCGGCGGGCAGCAGCAGAAGCACCATGGGAATGAACTGGGCAAGCCCGACGTAGGCCAGCGACATGGCATCGCGGGTAATATCGTACACTTGCCAAGCCACCACCACCGCCTGGATCTGCATGGCGAAGACCGCCGCCAGTCGCGACAGCAGAAAGCTCAGAAAACCGGGCTGGCGGTGAAGAGGCAGGGCGGCGTCGTCAGATGCGGGCATGGCGGGCTTTTCGTTAGCAGGCGAAGCGAGCAGTCTACCTCAACCGCGCACGGCGCGCCTGGGTCATGGGTTGAAGTCGACACAAGACGCCCCATATCTTCACTGCGTCGATGACACACGCATGTGTCTCACTGGAAAAGGATGACTGATCATGACCGCAAGCACGCTACCCAATCCCGGTTTCGGTACCTATCGCCTGGGAGGCGACACGCTCAAGCAGGGCATTCATACCGCGCTGGAAGCCGGCTACCGGCATATCGACACCGCCCAGTTTTATGGCAACGAATCGACCGTTGGCGAGGCGATTCGCGACTCGAGCGTCCCGCGTAGCGACATCTTTCTGACCACCAAGGTGTGGTTCGACCAGCTCGAACCGGCGGCGCTGAAGGCGAGCGTTGACGAGTCGCTTTCCAAACTCAAGACCGAGTACGTGGACCTTCTGCTGATTCACTGGCCGTCACCCAACGACGAGGTGCCGATGCGCGACTACCTCACCGCGCTCAAGGAAGTGAAGGCGGAAGGCAAGGCGCGCCATATCGGCGTTTCCAACTTCACCATCGCCCAGATCGACGAGGCCATCGACATTCTTGGCGAGGGCGAGATTCTCACCAACCAGATCGAAGTGCATCCCTTCCTGCAAAACCGCAAATTGGTGGATCACTGCAAGGCGAACGATATCGAAGTCACCGCGTTCATGCCCTTGGCGGTGGGCAAGGTAATGGAGGATCCGGTGCTCAAGCAGATCGCCGGCGTTCACGGCGTCACGCCCGCGGAGATCACCATGGCCTGGATCAAGGCGCGCGGGCTCGTGACCATTCCATCCTCCACCAAGGCGCGCAATATCGAAAGCAACATCAAGGCGTTCGACATCGAGCTAAGCGAGGCGGAAATGGCCGACATCGCCACCCTCGACCGCGGTGAGCGCATCGCCAACCCGGATATGGCGCCCGATTGGGATGAGTAGCGCGGGTTAGGCCGTTGGCACGCAGCTTTCCAGCCGATAGCCGGACTGATAGACGCTTCGCAGGCGCAGCCCGTGGCGGCCGTCGAGCTCCAGTTTGCGCCGCAGGCGGCTGACGTGGGTGTCGACGGTGCGAGTCGGCAGGTCCCCCTTCAACCCCCACACCAGCTCCAACAGGTGCGGCCGTGTGAGCGTGGCGCCGAGCTTGCTGAACAGTAGCGCGGCCAAACGGTACTCGCGCTCCGTCAGGTCCGCAGGTTCGGCGTTAAGATAAATCTGGCGCTGGTCGCTATCCATCGAGTAGGCATCGCCAATACTTGCGGCGGCCGGCGCCGGCGACTGCCAGGTGCGCCGGCCGAGCGCGTTGATTCGCGCCAACAGCTCTCTGGGGCGTAGCGGTTTGGCGAGAAAGTCATCGGCGCCTTGTTCCAGCGCCTGCACCACGTCCTCCTCCTGCTGGCTTGCCGTAATGAAGAGAATCGGCCCCTTCCAGCCATCGTGGCGGCGTAGATGCCCCACCACATCCATACCGCAGCCGTCGGGCAGCCGCCAGTCGATGATCAGAAAATCGAAAAGCTGCTGATCCATGTGCCGACGAAGCTCGCTTGCACGACCAAACAGCGACACCCGATGCTGTTCGACCGCCAGGCACTGCTCGATGTACGCCTGCTGATCCGGGTCGTCTTCCAATACACCAATATGCATGGGTGAGTCCTCGCTGTCTGGCTTCGCTCTCGGCCAAAAGACGTATCTGTCATCGCGCCGAGCATATCGACACAAAGGTTCACAGTTAGGCGTTGAGCGGCCGATCTATAATCAAGGCTTGGAGATCCGCGTCTTACCAGGAGTCTTGACACCATGCGCTACCCGGTCGCCCTTGCCCCCGCGTTACTGTTACTCTCTTTATCGGCCGCTGGCGAAAATCTTGAGCCGCCCAAGGGGCCCGTGCTGCTCGTCGTGTCGGGCAATCTCGACAACACCAACGTCGGTGACGAGGCGCATTTTGATCGCGCGATGCTGGAGGCGCTCGAGCAGCACGACACCCTCACGCATACGCCCTGGCACGACGGCGCGGTCAATTTTTCCGGCCCTTTGGGCCGCGCGCTACTCGAAGCCGTTGGCAGCGACAGCGACCAGGTGCGGGTCACGGCGCTCAATGACTACGCGGCGACGATACCGGTCAGCGATTTCTATCAGTACGATGTGATCTTTGCGATGCGCGCCGACGGCGAGCCGCTTCGCGTACGCGACCAGGGGCCGCTGTTCGTGATCTATCCCTTCGACGATGACCCGAATCTTTTGAACGAACTCACGCTCACCCGCTCGGTGTGGCAGGTCAACCGACTCGACATCGAGTAAGCCCATACGGGAAGACTGCCCCGATGAAGATACTCCAGCGCTACTTTTCCAATGGGGCCAGAATCGCCACGTTTTCGGCGATTCTTTTCTTTTTCTCGGCGCTGGCCACCGGTGGCATGATCTATTACCGCCAGTACGCGTTGGAAAATCGCCTGCTCGAAAATCTGCTCTGGTCCGCCTACCAGTTCGACCGCGAGGCGCGGGAGTTTCGGCTGGAGCTTTTACAGGCGGCCCCCGAGAGCGCCTCGGCCGAGGCGCTTTTGACCCGCTTCGAAATTCTCTATAGCCGGCAGATGCTGCTTCAACGTGGAGACATGGGCAAGGAGATCGACCAGGTCGATAGCCTGCGCACGCGGGTAGAGAATTCCCTAGTCGAGATCACGGCGCTGGATACGCTGCTGGAAGATCTGTGGGATAACCCGGAAGGCCTCTCGCCGGCGCTGCTTGAATCGCTGCGTGCTCGGGCAACGAGCCTGCAAGCGCTGACCGCGGAAGTACTGGTCGAAACCAACGCAAGCGTCGTGCAGGCCCGCACCCAGGAGCGGGAGAGCTTGAACCGGCTCTATGGGCTTGCGCTGATACTGATTACGCTGTTGATGCTTTCCGGTGCCCTGCTGGTGCGGGCGCTGGTGCTCGAGGGGCGATCGAATCTGGCCAAGGCGCGGGCGCTGGAAAAGCAGAGTCTGGAGCTCAACGCGACCGCGCAAAAGGCGGAAACCGCCAGCCGCGCCAAGTCGGAGTTCATGGCGATCGTCAGCCATGAAATACGCACGCCGCTCAACGGCATCGTCGGCATGGCCGATTTGCTCACGGATGAGGTAAAAACGCCGGCGGCCAACGACTATCTGTTGGCCATCAAGCGAAGCGCCGAGAGCCTTCGCTGCGCGATCAACGATATTCTGGACTACACCAAGATCGAGTCGGGCTATCTGGATCTCAACGCCCAGCCCTTCGATCTGCATCAGTGCATCGACGAGCTCTGCTCCGGTTACGCGCTGCAGGCGCAGGCCCGCGCCGTGGCGTTCGATGCTACCCAAGCCGACGATCTGCCGCGCTTTGTTATAGGCGACCGCGCACGCATCCGCCAAATTTTGATGAACCTGATCAACAACGCTCTGAAATTCACCGAGGAAGGGTTCGTCAAGTGCGCGGTGACCGCCTCGGCGCCGGGCATGGTCTGCTTCGAGATTCGCGATACCGGCTGCGGCATCAGCGAGCAGAATCAGGCCCTGCTGTTTTCAGCGTTTTCCCAGGTCGATACGTCGATGTCTCGCCGCCACGAAGGCACGGGGCTGGGGCTTGCAATCTGCAAGCGGCTGGTCGAGTCGATGGGAGGCGAGATCGGTGTCATCAGCGTGGAAAACGTAGGCAGTCGCTTCTGGTTCACGTTGGCGCTGCCTACCTGTGAGGCGCCGGAGGTTTACGCTCCGCAAAGCGAGCAATCCTGCACTATTCAAAACCGACACATTCTGGTGGTCGAGGATAATCCGCTCAACCAGACCGTCGCGTGCCAAATGCTCGAGCGGCTGGGCCAGCGCGCAAGCATTGCTGAAAACGGTGAGTCGGCGCTTGCCCTGCTGGCCAAACGGCGCGACGACATCGATCTGGTGCTCATGGATATGCAGATGCCAGTGCTGGATGGGCTGCAAACCACCGAGCAGTGGCGCGCTCGGGAACGCGAACACGGGCTTTCACCTCTGCCGATCGTCGCCATGACCGCCAACGTCATGCCGGAGCACCGCGCACGCTGTATGCAAAGTGGTATGGACGACATGATTCATAAGCCCTTTACCCGCGACGAGCTGTACCAGATGCTCTGTCGCCACCTATCGCCATCGCCTTTGTGTGAAGCGTCGAACGCGCGAACCGAAGAGGCGGCAAGGGCGAAAGAGAGGGCTTCTGCCGTGAGCTGCGTTGCCCAGCCGGATACCCGTGTGCTCGACCCGGATACCTGCACGGAACTCAAGGAGACGTTCGATGCCGCAGCGCTGAACACGCTTTTGACAACCTTTCTAAATCGATTGGACGAGCGCCGGGAAAAACTTTCGAGCCAGTTGGCCGGCAAGCGACGCGAGGCGTTTCAACAGGAGGCACACTCGCTCAAGGGGGCGGCGTCATCGCTTGGCTGTTCGGCCATCGCCGAGTGGGCAAGCCAGATGGAGCGCCGGGCGCTCGAGGCGCCCCTGAAGGAGTTGAACGACGGGGTGGCGCGTCTGCCCGCCTTGAAAACGTTGACTCAGCAGGTGCTCGAGAAGGAGGGGGTACTGGCGGGTTGAGCCGACTCGTGTGAGCGACGCTCCCCCAGCCACTGCTCAAAAGCCGCCGCGCTTTGCGGTCGGGCGAGGTAATACCCTTGCCCCATACTGCACCCCGCCTCGGTTAGCAGATCGAGCTGCACCTGGGTCTCGATGCCCTCGGCGACGACTTCGAGCCCCATGCGTTTGCCCAGATCGATCACGGAAAGCGAAATCGCGCGCGCGGCGTCGTCCTGCTCCATCAATGAGACGAAGCTGCGATCCACCTTGAGCTCGTCAAAGGGAAGTCGGTAGAGCTGTCTTAGCGAGGAGTAGCCGGTGCCGAAATCATCGAGTGACAAACGACAGCCCAGATCGCGCAGCGCCTCCAGTACGTGGCGCGCATAGTTCAAACACTCTATTCCCACCGACTCCGTTAGTTCCAGCGTCAGGCGCGCCGGCCCCGTGACGTAATGGCTTTTGAGTCGCTTGAACGACTCGATGACGCCTTCCTCCTTGACGAAATCCGCCGGGACGTTGACGGCGACGTTCAAAGCCCAGCCCTTGGCCTGCCAGCGGACCTGCTGGGCCAGCGCAAGTTCGAGCACCTGCCAGGTCAGCGCGCCTATCAGACCATGCTTTTCTGCCATCGGGATGAAGCTATCCGGAAACAGCAGCCCAAGCGTCGGATGTTGCCACCGCACCAACGCTTCGACGCCTTTAATAGCGCCCCGCTGCAAATCCTGCTGGGGCTGATAGACCAAAAACAGCTCGCCGCCCTCGAGGGCCTGGGTGAGGTCCTCGGCCGTTGGCATCCCGGCCTTCGCCTCGAGCGGTGAAAGAAACGCCGGCAGGCCGGTCAGGAAGCCGGACTTGGGCAAAAAGCCCAGCATTTGCAGCCCCTTCGCTCGGCCGGCGTCGATGGCGCGGGTCACGTTCTCGGAGGCGTTGGCGCTAATCAGCAAAATCGCCGCGTTCAGGCGCAGGTCGTAGAGGTAATCGAGAATATCGAGACCGGTAAACTCGCCAAGCTCCAGATCGAGGAGAATAAGCGTTGCCTCGAGCAGCGAGGGTTGACGAACCAGTTCACCTAAACTGCCCACCGTTTCGACCGCGAAACCATGCTGCTCCAGCAGCAGTTTGCTCAGTAGCTGGACGTCCCTGTCGTCATCGATTACAAGCGCCGTAGCGGCCATACCCTGTCCTTTGAACGTTGTTCGTTATTGAATCCAATCGGCTGATGTTTGAATAAATTCAGTGCCCGAGATAAATGAGCGTTTGAAAAGGCAAACGTCACTCCCTGCTCCAGCGAGGCGGGCATCAAAAGGCGGTCCACTCGGGTTGAGCCGGCGCCGGCGAGAGGCGGCGCTCCAAAGGCCTGGAAACAGGCGGGGCGCTGGCAAGCGCGCGTGGTGTGGAAGCTTGTGACGGTGTCTCGCTGAGTTTGAATGCGCCCACCAACTCACCAAGTCGTGCCGCCTGAGCGCTAAGCTCTGCCGCCGCCGCGCTCGACTCTTCGACCATCGAGGCGTTGTGCTGCGTCATGCCGTCGAGCTCGCTCACCGCATCGTTGACCTGACCGATGCCCACGCTCTGCTCTCGGGCACCGGCGCTGATTTCTGCGATAACGTCAGAGACGCGCTCGATGCTTTTCACCATCTCTGCCATCAGCCGCCCGGTATGCTTGACCTGGCCAACGCCCACCTCGGTTCGGCTCATGGAGCTAGCGATCAGCGCGGCGATGTTGCTGGACGCTTCGCTCGAGCGGCTGGCAAGCATGCGCACCTCCTGAGCGACCACTGCAAAGCCGCGACCGTGCTCACCGGCCCGCGCCGCTTCCACCGACGCGTTGAGCGCCAGAATGTTGGTTTGAAACGCGATGCCCTCGATCAGCGTCACGATGCTGCTGATTTCCGACGACGACGTGCTGATGTCGTCCATGGTCTGCTCGACGCTCGCCATGGAGTGCTGGCCTTGCTGCGCGAGCTCGCGCGTGGAAAGCGCCAACTGATCGGCCTGTTGCGCCGAATCCGAGGCGGCCTTGACGACCGCGGCGATCTCCTCCATCGAGGCCGAGGTTTGCTGCAGGTTGGCGGCGGCCTGCTCGGTACGCGCGGAGAGTTCCTGACTGCCGGTCGCGATCTCTGTCGAGGCGTGAGTGAGGCTTGCGGTACTGGCGCTGACGCTCTGCAGCGTCTTGTCGATGTGGCGAATGAAACCATCAAAAGCGTGCGCCAGCTCGCCGATCTCGTCGCGGCGCTGGCTATCGATACGCGCGGTCAAATCGCCATCGCCGTTACTGATGTCATCGATGCGCCGGCTGATCTGACGAAGCGCCCTGGACATCATCCGAGGACCCATCACGGCAATCAGTGACGCGATGACGAACACCGCCAGGGCAAAGAGAAACGTCGCCATCTGCTGCGACTGGATACGCTCGACGACCGCCGTTTCGGCTTCGTAAATGGCGGTTTCGATGCTTTCACCTGCGATGTCATAAACGGCGCGCAGCTCGTTGAAGCGCTCGAGCGATTCACCGTTCATCAGCGCCAGTGCCTCGGTCAACTGGCCGCGTTGGTGCAGATCGAATACCTGCGACGCGCTCGAAAGCCAGGCACTGTAAAGCGCCTCGAAACCGTCGGTTTGCGATGTCAGCGCTGGATAGTCCTGCATCCGTTCGAGATAGAGCGCCATGCGCTCCTGGGCCTGCTGCGCGTTGTCGCGAAACTCGTCGAAAAGCTCGGCGGCGCGTGTCGAGCCGGCCGGCGTAAGCAGCGTCGTTACCTCGGCAAGACGTGCCTGGTAGAGGTCACGGTCGCCGTTGAGCGTGGCCGTCGAGGCAGGAATGTAGTGGTCGATAAATGTATCCAGACGATGTTTGACCGTGTTGACCAGCTGCGTGTCAGCCAGCACGACCAGAAGAAGCGACAGGGCGACGGCGATGAACACCAGCGCATACTTCACTTTTATAAGACGGAAACGGTTCATGAGAAATACTCATTAAGTAGGATATAATGAGTAGAAGGTAGTCTTAAAGTGTGAGTTATGGCGAGTGTTATACATCACTGTTCACACTTGTTTACCTTTTTGCGAGATTGAGTTGACAGGTGCGATATGACACCCCTCTTTCCCCCTCTTGATTCTATTGATAACCCTTTGCCTGCAAACGGAAAAGCTGCGCGTAGCGGCCATTTTCTGCCAGCAGTGTGTTGTGGGTGCCGCGCTCGATGATATGACCCTGGTCCATGACCAGGATCAGATCCGCGCTTCGCACGGTGGAGAAGCGGTGCGAGATCAAAATCGTCATCTTGTCGCGGCTGTGGGCGCGAAAGCGGGCGAAGACGTCGGCCTCGGCGGCGGCGTCCATGGCGGCGGTGGGCTCGTCGAGTACTAAAATATCCGCCTCCTTACGCATGTAGGCGCGCGAAAGCGCTACTTTCTGCCACTGGCCGCCGGAAAGCTCCTGACCATTTTTGAACCAGCGGCCAAGCTGGGTCTGGTAGCCGGCGGGCATCTGTTCGATGAAACCATCGGCCAGCCCAAAGTGCGCCGCCTGCTGCCAACGGCTCTGGTCATCGAAGGCGTCGATGTCGCCCACGCCCAGGTTTTCGCCCACCGGTAGCTGATAACGCACGAAGTCCTGGAAGATCACGCCGACGCGTTTTCTTAACGTCTGCGCCTCCCAATCGCGCAGGTCGCTGCCATCGAGCAGAATGCGACCTTCAACGGGCGAGTAGAGCCGCGTCAACAGCTTGATCAGCGTCGTCTTCCCCGAGCCATTTTCGCCCACCAGCGCCAGGCTCTGGCCCGGTGCCAGGTGCAGCGAAATATCGCGAAGTACGACGCGCCCATTTGGGTAGGCGAACGTGACGCTCTCGAAGCGCAGCCCGTCACCGGGCACCTTGCCTTGGGTCAGCGTGCCGCCTTCTGCCTCGGTGGGGTGTTCCAGGTAGTCGTAAAGGTTGGACAGGTAGAGGTTATCCTCGTACATGCCGCTGATCGCGGTGAGAATGGCCGACAGCGCCGACTGGCCCTGCTTGAATACCATCAGGTACATCGTCATCTGTCCAAGCGTGATCGCGCCGACCACGGTTTCGAGCACCACCCAGCCGTAGGCGATATAAAACGTGGCGGTGCCCAAAAGCCCCAGCAGAAATCCCCAGCCTTCGCGCTTGAGGGTCAAAAGCCGATCCTCGGCGAACAGTCGATCGAAGATGGCCCGGTAGCGACTCAGAAACAGCGGCTCCAGGCCGAAGAGCTTGACCTCCTTGATACTGTCCTCGCGCGCCAGCACGGTTTCCAGGTAGCTCTGCATGCGCGTTTCCGGCGAGCGCCGGCGAAAAAGGCGAAAGGCATCGCCGGAGAACTTCGCTTCAGAAACGAACACCGGCACGGCGCCGGCGGCCAGAATCAACAGCGCCCAGGGCGAAAACTGCACCAGCAGCACGCTGAAGCTACAAAGCGATATCGCGTTTTGCAGAAAGCCGAAGGTTTTGGTCACCAGCGCCAGCGGCCGCGTCGAGGCCTCGCGCCGGGCGCGGGTCAGCTTGTCGTAGAGCTCGGAGTCCTCGAACTGGGAAAGCGATAGCGTGCCCGCTTTTTCCAGAATCAGCACGTTCACCTTCTGGCCCAGCAGCGCGCGCAAAAGCGACTGCTGAGCGGCGAGCCCGCGCTGAGCCAGCGCCATCAGCGCGATGATCAGCGCCTCGAGGGCCACCAGCCACAGCACCGGCGCCAGAATGATCCAAAGCACCGGGTCCTCGGCGGCTTCAAACGTCTGCATGGCGCCGACCACGCCGTCGACGATCAGCTGGCCCACCCAGGCCGCCACCGCCGGCAGCACCCCGGCCACCAGCGTGCACAGCGCAAGCCCTAGCGTCATCCAGCGCGAGGTGTCCCACACCAGCGAAAGCGCCCGCCGGCTGTAGCGAAACACGCTGAAAAAGCCGGCAATCGACGATGTAGAGCTCAACAGGGCCATGCGAGGCGACCACCCTTAACGCGGGGAAAAGCGCCATGATGCAACGCTTTGCCCCGGACCTCCAGGTGATCCTGCGCTTATGGGCTCAAAGTGGCAGCACCGCGCCGTCGGTGCGCGGCTCGGTCCCGCCCTGGAGCACGCCGGACTCGGCATTGCGCAAAATGATCTGGCCACGGCCGAAGCTGATCGAATCGGCGACCTTGACGATTTTATGCCCCCGCCGGGCAAGCGCCAGCGCCAGGTGATTGGGGAAGTCGGCTTCGACCTCGATGGTTTTACCTTCGACCCACTTCCAGCGCGGCATGTCCAGCGCCGCCTGGGCGTTGAGCCCATCGTTCAAAAGCCCGGTGACGACCTGCACGTGGCCCTGGGGCTGCATGTAGCCGCCCATGACGCCGAAGGGGCCCACCGCCTGATCGCCTTTGGTAATAAAGCCTGGGATGATGGTGTGGTAGGTGCGCTTGTGGGGGGCGAGCGCGTTGGCGTGGTCCGGGTCGAGCGAGAAGGAGCTACCGCGGTTTTGCAGGCTGATGCCGGTTTTCGGGACGACCATGCCCGAGCCAAAGCCGTGAAAATTGCTCTGAATGAACGACACCATGTTGCCTTCCTCATCGGCGGTGGCGAGATACACCGTGCCGCCCTGAAACGGGTTGCCGTGGGTCGGGTCGACAGCCTGCTCACCAATCAGCGCGGCGCGCGATTTCAGGTACTCGTCGCTCAAGAGCTGCTCGGTGGTGTGCGCCATGGCGCCGCGCTCGGTCAAGTGCTTGAAGCCGTCCATGTAGGCGAGCTTGGTCGCCTCGATGCGCCGGTGCAGGGTCTCGACCGTATCGCTGCTCTCTTCGAGTTGGTCGAGCATACCCAGCGCCTGCAGTACGATCAGCCCGCTGCCGTTGGGCGGAATCTCCCAGATATCATGGCCCTGGTAGCGCACGCCGATCGGGTCGACCCACTCCGGCGCGTAACCGGCCAGGTCTTCCTTACGCAGCAAGCCACCGTGTTCGCGAGAAAACGCATCGATACGCTCGGCGAGCTCGCCGGTGTAAAACGTCTGGGCGCGGGTCTCGGCAATCGCCCTGAGGCTTTCGGCGTGGCCGGGGGAGGCCCATGTCTGGCCGGGCTGCGGCGCGCGGCCGTTGGGCGCGAAGGTGTCGAACCAGGCCGTAAAAGCGGGGTCATCATAAGCGCCGTAGGTATGAACCGCCTCGGCCCACATCTGATGAATCACCGGGGTGACTGCAAAACCCTCTTCAGCAAGCGCGATGGCCGGTGCCAACAGCTCGGCAAAGGGGAGCCTGCCAAAGCGCTCGGACAGCGCCGCCCAGGCGGCCGGGGCGCCGGGAATGGTGACCGGCAGCATGCCGTGACTCGGTATCCGGTCATGGCCCAGCGCTTTCATCGCCTCGATGGTGGCGGCCTTCGGCGCCTGGCCGCTGGCGTTCAATCCGTGCAGCTTCCCGTTCACCCAGACGATCGCGAAGGCGTCGCTGCCGATGCCGTTGGAGGTAGGTTCCACCACGGTCAGCGCAGCGGCGGTGGCGATCGCCGCATCCACGGCGTTGCCGCCTTGCTGCAAAATGGTGATGCCCACCTGGGCGGCCAGCGGCTGGGAGGTGGCCACCATGCCGCGCTTGCCAAAGGTGGTCATTCGCCGCGAGGCGCTGGGGTAGTAAAGAGCGTCGTGTTGCATGTCAAGTTCCTCATGGTGCGCTCTAGGGCGCTTAGGGTGTATTGCCTGTTGCTGCCTGTCTGGCGCGCCTGACCTTGCGGTCCTGATAAAGCGAGAACACGATGGACGCCGCCGCCAAGGCCAGAAACAGCGCCGACAGCGGCCGGGTCAGGAAGGTGAGCCAGTTGGCGTCGAGCTCGAGCGCGCGAAACAGCTGACGCTCCAGGTTGTTGCCCAGCACCACACCGAGTATCAGAGGCGTCAGCGGCACCTCGGCTTTCCAGAGCAGGTACCCCACCACGCCGAAGATGAACAGCACCCAGATATCGAACAGGTTGTTGTTCAGCGCGTAGGCGCCGATGGCGCAGAGCATCAGGACGACCGGTACCAGCACCTGCTGGGGAATCAACGATATTTTGGCGAACCAGCGCATCAGCAGCAGGTTGCAAAGCACCATGATGACCGCCCCCATCAGCAGACTCACGTAGATCGCGCCGACCAGCACCGGGTTTTGCTCGAACATCAAAGGACCTGGCGTGATGCCGTGAAGGATCAGGACCCCCATCATAATCGCCATGGGAAGATCGCCCGGAATGCCCAGCGCCAGCGTCGGCACGAAGGCGCCGCCGGCCACGGCGCTGTTGGAGGCTTCTGAGGCGACGATACCGCTGGGCGTGCCCTTGCCGAACTCCTCCGGATGACGAGAAAACTTCTTGGCCTGATCGTAGCTTACGAAGTTGGCCACGGTGCCCCCGGTGCCGGGCAGTGCGCCGATCAGACTGCCGATGAGCGAAGAGCGCAGGGTATTGAGCTTTTGCGCGCCCATATCCTTAAGGATAAGCCGGTAGGGAATGGTGACGTTGGTGTTGATTTTCTGCTGATCGCCTTGGGTATCGCGCAGCTTTTCGATATTGCCCAGCAGCTGTGAGAAGGCGAACACCCCGATCATGACGGGCAGAATTTCAAAGCCCGAGCCCAACGCCGGCAGGCCGAAGTCGAAACGCAGGTTGCTGTTGCGATCATACCCGACGGTCGTGATCAACAGGCCGATGGCCGCGGCCAAAAGCCCTTTCAACAGCGCACCGTTGGAAAGCCCCGCCACCAGCGTCAGCGCAAATACGATCAGCGCGGTGATCTCCCAAGGGCGAAAGTTCATGCTGAACCCGGCGATCAACGGACCGAAGAAGACCAGCACCGCCACGCTGATGATCGTGCCCAGAAACGATGCCACGATGCCGATGCCCAGTGCCCGCCCGGGTTCGCCGCGCTGGGCCATAGGGTAGCCGTCGTACACCGTGGTAATGGAAGAGGGCGTGCCCGGTATGCCCAGCATCACCCCCGAGACGATACCGCCGGAATAGCCGCCGACGAAGACCCCCACCATCAGCGACACCCCGCTGACCGGATCCATGGCGAAGGTAAACGGAAACACCACCAGAATCGCCATGGTGACGGTAAAACCGGGAATGCTGCCGCCGATGATGCCAAATAGCACGCCGATGACGATCAGACCCAGTACCGAGGGACTGCCCACTTCGGCCAGCGCCTGAAGAAAGAAATTGGTCATGAGTTGTACCTCGACGTTAGGGCAGCCAGACGTTGAGCCCGTAGCGGAAGATGACGTACAAAAGCGCCACCAGGACAACGCTGATACTCAGGTTGATGACCCACTTTCGCCGGGTGTCGATACCCAGCAGTAGCGCTTGGGAGACGATCAAAAAGCCTGCGGTCGCCATGATATAGCCGACTACTGGCAGCAGCGCCGCATAGAAGCCGAACAGCGCGAACAGCGCCAGAATGATCTTGCGTTCGTTAAGCCAGCATTTGGCGCGGCTCATGAAGGGCGATGCCACGCGTTGAGAAACCATGAAGGAGCGCACCAGCACCAGAAGTGATAGCACCGCGATGGTGACCAGCAATATGCGGGGAAACAGCGCCGAGCCATAGGGCTGCCAGGAGGTGGGCGGGCGAATCGAGCCGGACTCCACCCACATGGCAGCCACTATCACCAAAAGCGCGAGCGAAAGCGCCCGGTCTTTCGTTAGGGTAAGCATGTTCTAGGCCTCCAGCGCCTCCAGGCAGTACCTGGAGGCTTGCGTGTGACGTGACGGTCGGATCAGTTCTGAAAATCGATGTTCTCGGCCGCTTGGGAAAGTGACTGCTGATTTTCGGTCAAGAACGTCTGATACTCGTCACCGGCGAGAAAGCGCACGATCGAGCCGAACTCGTTTTCGATACGCGACTGGAGCTGCTCGTCCTCGAGCGCCTCGCCATAGGCTTGGGCGATGGTATCGATGATCTCTTGCGGAGTACCCTTGGGCGCGAAAATACCCCGGCTCGTGGAGTGATCCATCTCGATGCCCTGTTCGCGAAGGGTAGGTACATCCGGCATGCTCTTGAGGCGTTCCGGGTGCGCGATCCCCAGCGCGCGGAACGAGCCGTCTTCATAGAAGGCGCCACCGGAGGGCAAGTTGAACATGGCGAAGTCGACTTCCTGGGCCATCAGCGCCGACACCTGTTCACCGGTGTCGGGGTAGCCCACCAGGCGAATGTCGGCCATGTCGATACCCGCCTTCTGGAAGAACTGCGCCCAGAAGAAATGGTCGGTCGAGCTTGGGATCATGCTGAAGCGAGCTTGGCCCGGATGCTCGCTTACGTAGTCGGCGATCTCGTCGGCGCTTTGCACCTCGTGACCGGAATAGGTGGTCGGGATATTGATTGTCTGGGTAAGAAGCGCGACCGGCTCGAAGGCGTCATAGGAGTAATCGACCATACCCGCGAGGTTGGATAGCGCGATGGTGTCGTGGCTGCCCAGCAGCGTATAGCCGTCGGGGGTTGCATCCTTAACGTTGCGCGAACCAAGCGTTGCGCCGGCGCCGGCCATGTTGACCGGTACGATCGACTCGCCCAGAGTCTCTTCGGCTTTCTGCGACACCAAACGGAAGATGATGTCGGTAGCCCCGCCGGGGCCGTAGGGAATGATCAGGCGTATATCCTGTTCGGGGTAATCCGCTTGGGCCAGCGAACTCAACGCAAGGCCACAGCTCAGGCCGATGGCGGTCAGGGTAGTGCTTGGGAAGAGTGTGAAACGCGTCATTTTTATACACCTTTATGATTGAGGTGGTGTGTTGGGTGGCTGCCGAAACAGCCGAGTAGCGAGCGCGTGCATCCAGTTGTTGTTTTAATTGGGTACTTCTCTAACGCAGTAAGGCATCCACAACGGGGCAAGTCGTCACCCGAGCAAAAGGGCTCCATAGACCAGCGCGCCGATCACGACGAATGCCGGATGAACTTTCAGCCAGACCAGTGCTGCGGCGGCTGCGATGCCGATCAAAAGCGTATGAATGATACCGGCGCTTTCAACGCCTTCCAGAAAGAAGCCCAGCGTGAGCCAGGCCATCATGACGGCGATGACCGGGCGCACCCACTGGCTCATGCGTTTGACGCGCGGCGATTCGCGGTGGCGGTAAAGAAGGCCGAGCGCCCCGAGCATGAGCAGAAGCGACGGCACCACGGTGGCCAGCACCGCCACCAGCGCCCCCAGGGCACCGGCGACCTCATAACCGATGTAGCCGGCCATCTTGGTGGCGATAGGGCTTGGCAGCGCGTTGCCCAGTGCCAGGGTTTCGGCGAAGCCCTGGGAGGTCATCCAGCCGTAGCGACCCACCACCTCGGCCTCGATCAGCGGGATGATGGCCGGGCCGCCGCCATAGCCAATGATGTTGGGAATGAAAAACGCCAGAAAAAGCTCCCAGTAAATCATGCGGACTCCTCCGGAGGCTTTTGTCGAGCGGCGTTTGGCTTGCGCTTGGGCGAAAGGAGCGCCGAGGCGAGCAGGGCGCCGATGATGAGTCCCGGGTGGACCCCGAGCCCATAGATCAGCCCGCCGGCCACCAGGGCGATGGCAATGCTTATAAGCCAGCCAAGCGAGGCTTTGGATTTTTCCCAAAAGTCCCAGGTCAACTGACCCATCATGATCATGACCACCGGAATCACCGCCTGACCCATGCCGCGAATCCAGCCGACATCGCGGTAGCGGCTGAACACGCCGAGCATCACGATCATGGCGACGATCATCGGGCCGATCACGGCCAGCACCGACATGAGACATCCTGCCGTGCCGCCTACCCGGTAGCCTATATAGCCCGGTATCTTGGTCGCAATCGGGCCGGGCAGGGTGTTGCCGATCGCCAGAACGTCGGCAAACTCTTCGTCGGTGAGCCACGCGTGACGCTTGACTACCTCGGCATGAACCAGCGGAATCATCGACGGCCCGCCGCCGAAGCCGAAAATGCCCACGCGAAAAAAGGCCCAAAATAGTGCCGGTAGTGTCATCGAAGTGATCGCTCTTGTACGTCGTCGTTTTGTCGAAGGCTTTTGAGAAAAGCGGTGCGCCATCGTTAAAGGCGTTTTATCATATGTTTTATAAAAAAATCGATTATTTTTTTAAAGCATATCATCTCGACGATTTTTATCACCGCGTATTTCGTATCACTGTTTGGAGACGCCACCATGAACAACGATGCGCTGCCGCCTGGCGGCACGGCTTCGAGCCGCATTTTTGAGACGCTGCGTCAGGATCTGGTGCGCGGGCGCTTCGCCGCAGGAGAGAAACTGGCGATCAATGCGCTGAGAGAGCGCTATCAGGTGGGGCTTAGCCCGCTGCGCGAGGCGCTGAACAAGCTCGCCGCGTTTGGGCTGCTGGTGCAGGAGAACCAGCGTGGTTTTCGGGTGCCCGGGCTTAGCGAAGCCGAGCTCGAGGACATCACGCGGCTTCGCCTCGAGCTCGAGGGCATGGCGTTCGAGCGCGCCATCGCCCAGGGCGACGCCCAGTGGGAGGCGGACCTGCTGGGCGCGGCTCACCGGCTCAAGCGCGCGGATAAAACCCAGGACATGGGTGAGGCCTGGGAGGCGCTGCACACCCGGTTTCATCGCACGCTGGTCGCCCCCTGTGGCTCGGCATGGCTGATTCGCTTCATCGAGCAGCTCCACGACCAGTTCGACCGCTACCGCCGGCTGGGCGCCAACCCACCGGTGATCCGTCAGCCGCTGGACGATCAGCACCAAAAACTGGTGGAACTGGCGCTTGCCCGCGACGTCCAGGCCGGCCGGGAGTTGATGGACGATCATATTCGCCAATCTTTTGAGGTTGCGCTGGCGCACTACCGCCAGCACACGTAGGCTGGCGGCTATAACGGGCAGTGACGACAGAAAGTGATAATGGAAGAGGGCGCCATGGCGGTAACGGATGAGGTAGTAATCGAGCAAACGCTTTGTTGGGTACGAACGTTTATCGTCGCGCACGATATTTGCCCCTTCGCCAAGCGCGAGCTCGACGCGGATCGCGTGCGGGTGCAGGTGGTACGCTCCAAAAAGATCGAAGTGGCGCTCGAGGAGCTGGCTGCGGAGCTCGACTGGCTCACCCATCACGACGAGGTCGAAACCACGCTTCTGGTACTGCCGACGCTGTTCAAGAGCTTCGATCACTACCTGGATTTTCTCGAGCTCGCCGAACATCTGGTCGAGGAGCTCGGCTTCGAAGGTATCTTTCAGCTGGCGAGCTTTCACCCGGATTACTGCTTCGCCGATGCCGACCCGGAAGACGCCGCCAACTACACCAACCGCTCGCCCTACGCCATGGTGCACATCCTGCGCGAGGCGAGCGTCGAGAAAGCGATCGCGTTCTATGGCGATACCGACGCGATCCCCGAGCGCAACATCGAGAAGCTCTCGGCCATGGGCAGCGATGCCGCCCAGAGTGCGCTCGAGCGGTGTCGTGGCGCTAGCGGCCGGGGCGATGAATGACCAGCCGGTGCTTGCCCTGGCTTTTCGCCGCGTAGAGCGCGTTATCGGCAAGCTTTAGCACCGTCTCGATGTGCTCGCCGTGGTGCGGCCACCAGGCCGCGCCGAGGCTACAGCCGACGGTGGCCGTTTGCCCCTCGGCGAGCTGAATGGGGCGCTCGATGGCATTGAGCAGCCGCCTTCCCACTTCATGGGTGAGCGGTTCGAGATACTCCGGCTGCGTCTTGAGCACCATGACGAACTCATCGCCGCCCAGGCGTGCTACCACATCGCCGCTTCGCAGCGCGTTTTTCAGCCGGTTGGTGATCTCGATGAGCAGCAGGTCGCCAGCGTGGTGGCCAAGCTCATCGTTGACCCGCTTGAAGCCATCCAGGTCGATGTACATCACCACCATGTTCTGTAAATGGCGCTGCGCTTCGGGCACGGCGTGCTGCAGGTACTGCATCAAGAAGGCGCGGTTGGGTAGGCCGGTCAGCGGGTCACTATTGGCCAAATCCTCCAGCCGGCTGATGGTCTGGCGCTGATCCGACAGCCGCCCCACCATCTCGCGCAACGAAACGGAAAGGCGCTTGAATTCGCTGGCGCCGCGCTCCAGCGGGATGATGCCCGCCTGATCCCCCTCTCCGATACGGTCGGCGGCTTGAGCCAGGCGCTTGATCGGCGCCACGATGAAGGAGGCCCCGCACCATCCGACCGCCGCGAACACGACCGCCAGCAATAGCCCGATGCTCATGATCGCCGCTTGAAGCCGCTTGGCAGGGGCGAAGGCGTCGCTCACGGGCTGGCGACTGATCGCCACCCAGCCAAGCCCTTCGAAATCCTCGAAGCCGCCGCTTCTGGCGTAACCGGTCACGTAGCGCTGGCCGTCGGGCCAGGTTTCGACCGCCCAGCTAGGCGTGGTGTTACCCGGTCGAGGAACGTATTTGAGCGAATTCAGCGAGCGGCCCAGCAGCTCGTGTGGGCCCAAAAGCACCGTGGCGTCGCTCGAGAGCAGCAGCAGGTCGGCGTCCTGCTGCTTTTCGGCGGGCGCGAGTAGGGTGCGCTCGATGTACTCCGCCCACTCCCAGCTCAAATGAACGGCGAGCACGCCGCTGAACTCTCCTCTTCGGTCGTGCACGGGGGTGGCGATATCGACGAACTTGAGCGCTTCGCCGGTGGGGCTGGGAAGCAGGCTTGCCAGCATGACCGCTTCGTGCACATCGCCCACCCAGGGCCGGTGCTGACCTTCGACGAACACCGGGCGGTGGGCGATGGAGAGGCCCTCGAGAATGCCGTCGGTGGCCACGCGCACCGTGCCCTGGGTGTCGGTCAGCCCGATCCACGAAACGATATTGAAGCTATCCTGCAGGCGTTCGAGCTGGCGTCTGAGCACGTGTGGCTGCGTATCGCGGCCAAGCGTTTGTATGGCTAACAGCAGGTTCACCTGTTTGATGCGCGCGTCCATGCTGCGATCGAGCATGTTCACCATCTGGTAGGCGGCGCGGGAAGAGGCCGAGCCGATATGCGCTTCGAGTTGCTGAGCCGACTCCCTTGAGGCGACCCAGCCCAGCATGAGCGTCGTCGCGAACACCAGCGCGGCGATCAGGGCGATAAAGCGCGTGCGCAGTGAAAAGCGCGAGGACCACTCTGCGAAAAAATGCCCCATGGGAGAACGTTGGCCAGCCGGTTGATAAGAGCAGGCCACATTTGGCCGCCGGATATGCCTGTGAAGCTACCCTAAAAGCGCGCCGTTTGCATGTAACCGATTGCAACCATGGGTAAAATTATTGGAGCGTCGCGCCAGGCTTTCACCCCCAAAGGCGTAAGACGAGCAGTCGAGGCTACAAAAACTTGTGCATCACGTAGGTATCGACCGGCCCAAGCGTTGGGTGGCGAAAGGCACCCGGCACCGTCCCCACGATCGCAAAGCCGAGCCGCTGCCACAGCGCCACCGCTATTTCGTTACTGGCCACCACGGCGTTGAACTGCATGGCACTGAACCCAAGCTCCTTACCCAGCGTTTGAGAATGCTCGCACAGCGTGCGGGCAACGCCTTGGCCGCGAGCGGCGGGGGAGACCATGTAGCCGCAGTTGCACACATGGTTGCCCGGCCCCGCCGCATTGGCCTTCAGGTAGTAGGCGCCCAGCAGCGTGCCTTCAGCGTCCTTGATGACCCGGCTGGCCAGCGGCGCTTCACACCAGAGCGCATAGGCCGCCTCGAAGTCGATTGCCGGGTCGATGGCGTAGGTTTGCTCCGCCCTGACGATGTCGTGGAAAACCGGCCAGAAAGCGATGAAGTCCTCCCGGGTCATGGGGGCGATGGTGTGATCAGACATGGCGCTATCCGCTGACGTTAAAGTATTCAGGCAGCGATGCCTGGCACCGCTGCCGCTAAAGGAAAGATGAGGCTAGCGCGCGACCTCCATGACGATTTCGTAGCTTCTTAGCCGGTCCTGCTGGTCGAAGAAGTCGCTGTTGATCATCAGTTCATCGGCGCCAGTGCGCGCCTGAAACGCTTCGAGTTCCGTCTTGACGGTATCCGGGCCGCCGATGATGGCTGCGCCCAAGAACTGGCTGACCTGGGCCTGCTCCATCGGCGTCCAATCGAGCTGCTCGACCGGCGGCTGTGAGGTGGTAGGCCGTCCGCGAATCAGGTTGAGAAACTTCTGCTGGGCGGTGGTGGCCAGGTAGTGCGCCATCTGGTCGGTGTCGGCGGCGATCACCGGCATGCCGACCATGGCGTGGGGTTTGTCGAGCACGTCAGAAGGGCGGAAGTTGTCCCGATAAAGGCGCAGCGCCTCGAACAGGTAGCCCGGCGCGAACTGGGCGGCAAAGGCGAACGGTAGCCCCAAACGCGCGGCGAGTTGGGCGCTGTAGCCGCTCGAGCCCAGCAGCCAGATGGGCACATGGGTACTTTGGCCGGGCACCGCTTTGACCTGCTGATGCGGGGCGGCGTCGCCCAGGTAGCGCGTCAGTTCGTCGAGCTGGGCGGGGAAGTCGTCCACACCGGCTTGGGCGCTTCGGCGCATGGCGCGCATGGTGGCACCGTCCGAGCCCGGCGCCCGGCCAAGGCCCAGGTCGATGCGCCCGGGGTAGAGCGTTTCCAGCGTGCCGAACTGCTCGGCGATGACCAGCGGCGCGTGATTGGGCAGCATGATACCGCCGCTTCCGACGCGAATCGTCGAGGTCTGGCCCGCGACGTGGCCGATCAGTACCGAGGTGGCGGCGCTGGCGATGCCGGCGATGTTGTGATGCTCCGCCAGCCAGTAGCGCGTGTAGCCCAGTCCCTCGGCGCGCTTTGCAAGCTCGACGCTGTTGGCAAAGGTCTCGGCGGCGCTACCGCCTTCGCGAATGGGTGCCAGATCCAGTACCGATAGGGCGGTCTCGGCGAGTTGGCTCATGATTCACCTGCACGTTGAGTGAAAAGCGGCTGACGATGGTCGTTTTCATGAAATTCATGTTTTCAGAAAACTCATTAGCCCGCTTGTTAATACCCTGTTATGCGGGCGAGCCAAGCCTAAAACAAGGGAGCGGTATCGACAGCGCGCTGTTGACGCTGTCGATACCGCCGAACGCAAAGGCGGGGGATGACTATTCGCGCAGCGGCGTGGGGCGGATGAGAATTTCGTTGACGTCCACGTGGGCCGGCTGGTTCAGCGCGTAGATGACGGCGTTGGCGATATCCTTGTCCTCGAGTGCCTGCTCCGGGGGCTCGTCGAAAAACGGGGTATCGACCATGCCGGGTTCGATCAGCGTGACGCGAATGCCGGTGCCGCGAAGCTCTTCGCGAAGATTATAGCCAATGCCCGTGACCGCCCACTTGGTGGCGCTGTACATCGAGCCGGGAATGGTGGTGCGCCCGGCGGCGGAGCCGGTGAGCAGTACGTGGCCCGCGGAGCGCTTGAGCGCCGGCAGGCAGGCCTGAAGCGTTAATCCCACGCCGTAGACATTGGTGAGAATCATCTCCTTCCACTGCGCGTGGTCGGCTTCGCTGAAGCCGCCGGTCGAGCCGCCTTGTCCGGCGTTGGCGAACACCGCGTCAATGCGCCCAAAGGTTTCCAGCGCTAGTTCGACCATGGCGCGCTGCTGCTCCATATCGGTAACGTCGAGCTCGACGGTCAATAGATTTTCCCGTCCCAGTTCCTGAGCAAGGGCTTCGAGCTTGTCCGTCGAGCGCGCGGCGAGTATCAGCTTGTAGCCTTCACGCGCGGCCGCGCGCGCCGTCGCGGCGCCGATACCGCTCGAGGCGCCGGTGATGAGAATGACACGATCCTGCATGGGTAGCGCTCCTTGCCAATGTTTCAACGGGGCCTTTTAGCATGGTCAATGGGTCTGGATGTTGCAAACCCGCCGCGCCCGGTCAAGGCCCGCCGTCAAGGCGTTGGGCGCGATAGCATGCTCGAAAGATCCAGAATCGACTGTGCCATGCTCGCCATGCTTTTGCTCTGATCCATCGAGGTCTTGCGTAAAAAGCGGTACGCCTGCTCTTCGCTCATCGATTGGTGCGCCATGATCAACCCCTTGGCCCGCTCGATCAGCTTGCGCTCGCGAAGCGCCTTACGGGTGTTTTCCAGCTCGTCGCTAAGCCCTTGAAGGCGGCTGGACTGGGCGTGGGTGAGCTCGATCAGCGAGCGGCTAAGCGGCGAGGCGAGCGCGCTGATCGTGAGATCACCGAGCGCGCGATCCTCGCCCAGCGCCAGAAGCTGCTCGCACGGCGCAGGCTGTGTCCGCACGCGGGGCGTGTACGCCTCATCAAAAGCCCGCTGCGCCGCTTCGATTTTTACGTGGCATAGCGCGGCCAGTTCAAGAATCGCGGTGTCCTCCACTTGCTTCAGGCCATCGATGCGCTGCGTGGCGAGCGCGTACCAGGTTTCGCTCATGCGCGCGTCGCTATCAGAGCGGGCACGTTCGCCGCGGTGGGCGCTTTCGCGCAGCGTCTCGATGTAAGTAAGCGTTTGCTTACAAAGCGATTGGTGCCAGCTCTCCCGGGTGTTGGCGCCAGCGAATTCCAGAAAGATGTCGAAGCAACGGTTTTGATCCTGGGTCAGCCGTTCGAACAGCGTCCGGTGCGGCTCGTCAAAGCGTCCGTAGGTAAAGCCGAAGGCGCCGCAGGCGCGCTCCTGGCCGGCAAGCTCCTTACCCTGCATCAGATGAAAGATGGCGACCAGCGCTCGGGTGATGTCCGGGTCGGCGGCGGTGTCCGCGGCTTCGAACACGATCGCCAAAAGCCCGCCGATTATGTCGTTGAAGGCCCGGGTGGCGCCATCCGGCGTTAGCTCGCGCGCGTCGATCGCCTCGCGCAGCCGGGGCAGGTCGTCGAGCGCCATCCAGACGGTGGCGATTCGGCGCAAAAGCCGTGCCCCGGCCTCGGGGCGCGGCTTTTCGCAAAGCGCTTCCAACCGCGTGCGCATCAGCGCTTCGGCCTGCTGGCTGCATGCCATGAACTCGGTGCGCCGGGTCGCGAACTGCTTGCCCTTCGAGGCAAGATAAATGGTAGAAGCGCCGCGCTCACGCTGAAGCACGTGAATGAAACGGCTGATATCGCCCACCATGTCGCACGCTGCCGCCAGGTGGCGCAGGTTGTCGATATCAAAGCGCAGTGCCGTAAGTAACAGTGTGCGACCAGAAGCCATGAAGCGCTCCTTGTGTGCCCGGCCCTTTGATGTCGCAAGGCCGGGAGTGAGTGTCTAGCGCAGCGACAGCGCCCCTGCGCCGGTTTGCTCGCCGAGCGCGTCCTGATAGGCCCTGGCCTCCTCGGCTTCCGTGGCATCGCTAAAGCGCACCACCAGCACGCTACCCGCCAGCATCAGCACGCACAGGCCCAGATAGAAAAGCCCCTGCTGATAGGTCAGGCTTTCGCTTCGAAACAGAAACGCCGCCAGTACCGCGCCGACGTTGCCGCCGGCGCCGACGATACCCGCCACCGCGCCCAGCGCCTTTTTATTGATGAACGGCACCACGCCGAACGTGGCGCCTTCGGCCATCTGCACGAACAGGCTAAAGACCAGCATGATGCCGATCGCCAGACTCAATACGTGCATCTGGGAGAAGGCGATCAGCGCGATGCCCTCGCACACCAGCGCAATAAACAGCCAGCGCACCCGGCCTTTCAGCCCGCCGTGTTTGGCGAACAGATCCGAAAACACGCCACCCAGGGTGCGCGCGAAAATGTTCATCAGGCCAAACAGCCCCGCGATCAGGCCGGCGGTGGCCAGCGTCAGCTCGAAGTGGTCGAAAAAGTAGATCGCGGCGATGTTGTTGATGGTGAGCTCGACCCCAAAGCAGAGCCCGTACACCACGAACAGCGCCCACACGCGGATATCCTTCGCCGCGGACAAAAAGCTGCTCATTGCGCCGTACTCGCCGGAGGCTTTTGGTAGTTCGCCCCGGGCTCTCAGCTCGGCGAAGCTGCCGTTCGGCGCATCCTGAGTGAAGAACCAGTAGCCGATACCGGTAAAGAAGAGCACCACGCCGGGCACCACCATGGCCAGGCGCCAGCCGAGCGTCTCGCTGACACCCAGCATCAAAAGCCCCGAGAAGATCAGCGGCATCAGAATCTGCGTCGTGCCGCCGCCCAGGTTACCCCAGCCAGCGCTGGTGGCGTTGGCCGTGCCGACCACGTTGGGGGCGAACATCATGGTGGTGTGGTACTGGGTAATGACGAACGAGGCACCGATCGCGCCGATCGCCAGCCGGGCCAGCAAAAAGGTTTCGAAACTGTCGGCCAGGCCAATACCCATGACCGGCAGCGAGCCCACCAGCAGCAGCCCGGTGTAGGTCTTGCGCGGCCCCAGCCGGTCGCACAGCACACCGATCAAGAGCCGTACGATAACGGTGATCGCCACCGAGGCGATGATGGTGTTGCCGATTTGGGTTTGCGTGAGCGACAGATCGTCGCGCACCACCGCCATGAGCGGGGCGATGCCGAACCAGCCGAAAAAACAGATGTGAAAGGCAAACCAGGAGAAGTGAAAAGCGCGCATCTGCGGCGTCGAAAAGCTGAACAGGCGAATCCGATTAGCCTTGTTGCGAATATCCATGGGAACCTCACCAAGCGCGAACGAGTTTTGAGACCGCCGCGCTTTCGCGCCGGCGGCGTACGAGAAGACGCCTTCGCCCTTGAAGGCCTACTCGACGCACTCGTACCCGTTGGGCCTGGTCCACGCCTGTCGTTATCGATAAATACAAAGCAATTATGTCGCCAGACGGCGATTTTTATCGAAATGACAGCGTATTAGCGTTTGGGAGGGGAGAGCGGGCGCGCCGTGATGCGGGGTCGCTGCATCAAAATGGGGCGCCCGGGGCGGCTATTCGTTCATGTAGACGGTATCGATATCGAGCGTGGAGCGCTCGCCGAGGGCATCGAAGTTCTCATCGAGCCAGCGGTCGGCAGCGGCGCGGCCCAGCTCGAACAGGTGGCACAAGAATGGCCACTCGGCGTTCATCTTGCTCGACACCGACAGATCCTCGAGCGCCTGCTCGCCGCTGATGCGGTGAAACAGCGCCTGCTGGTAGCAGTTTTCGATGCCTTGCTCGTTGAGAGCGTGCTTGAGCAGGGCGATCATGCGGATCTCCTTGATCAGCGCGGCATTGAAGGTGATCTCGTTCAGGCGGTTCATGATCGCCGAGGCGGTGGTCGGCAGAGTGTCACGGCTGATCGGGTTGATCTGCACCAGCATGATGTCGCGAGCGCCGCACTCTTCCATCAGCGGAAACAGCGCGGGGTTTCCCATGTAGCCGCCGTCCCAGTAAGCCTCGCCGTCGATTTCCACGGCCTGGAACACAAAGGGCAAACAGGCCGAGGCCATGACCGCGTCCAGCGTCATCTCCTCGCGGCGAAAGACGCGCTGCTTGCCGGTACGCACGTTGGTAGCGGCCACAAACAGCTTGAGCTGGTCGCAGCGTCGCACCCGATCGAAATCGATATGCTCGTCAACGATCGTGCGCAGCGGATTGAGGTTCAGCGGGTTGAGCTGGTAGGGCGAGACGAGCCGGCTCATCAAATCCATGGCGACATAGCCTGGCGACTGATCGAGACTCCAGTTGCCGGTGAGGATATCCAGCGGCGAGCGGCGGATTGGGCTTGCCATGCCGGCGCGGCTGACCGCCTGCCAAAAATCGCGCAGCGCCTGGCGGGCGGTCTCCTTGTTGCCTCTCGTCAGCGCATCGGCCATGACCACCCCGTTCATGGCGCCGGCGCTGGTACCGCTAATGCCTTCGATCTCGATGCGGTCGTCTTCCAGCAGGCGGTCGATCACCCCCCAGGTGTAGCCGCCGTGAGCACCGCCGCCCTGTAGCGCCAGATCCAGCGTTTTCGCGTTCGCCATGCCGCCTCCTCGCCTGGTTGCTTCGAAAGTCTAAGCCTGGCAGAAAAAAACCACCGCGAAAGCGGGCGCTTCAACGGCGCCGCGCGGCGGCGGTCTTGATTGGCCAGGCTAGTGCGTCGAGGCGGCGAGCTGGTAAATGCCGGCCCCGCCGTTGGGGCAGCGCAGAAACGCGGAATTCTCTATCCACTGCGCGTCCGGGTAGTAGGCGAAGACGTACTGATTCTCCTTCAGGCTATCGATCAGCGGGTAGGTGACCTCTTCGCGCACCGCGGGGCAGCCGTGACTTCGGCCCAGCCGCCCGGTCTGGGTGATGAAGTCGTCGCTGACATAGCTTGCACCGTGAATGACGATGGCGCGATCAAAGGCCTGGTCGTTGACGTCGGCCTCGAGCCCGTCCAGGCGCAGCGAGTAGCCGTTGCGCCCGTAGTAGCTGTTCATGGTGCGAAAGAGCCCGATGCTGGACTGGTGGCTCTCCGGGACGTTGGAGAACACCTCGGCATTAGCGTCACCCGAGCCGCGCCCGTGGGAAACCAGCTCCTTGAACAGCAGCCGATTGTGCGCCAGATCGAAGACCCACAGGCGTTTTTCGGTCGAGGGCAGCGAATAGTCGATGACGGCCAAGCGCTCGGCGCCGGGGTCGGCACAGGAGAGCGCTTGGGCGGCGAGCTCGAGCGCTCTGGGGGTGGCCTCCGGGGCGAGCAGCTGAAGCTGATGGTTGAGCGAAGAGACGCCGGCGGGTTTTACCGCGTCCATTTGAGCGTAGAAAGGGGAGGAGTCCGCGTGAGCCGCGGTGCTTGCAAGCGGAATGGAAAGAATGAGTAAACGTGAAAAAATGCCTAATCCGAGCCGCATAGTGTCAGACCTACTATCATTAGGGGTACGCCGAGCGATAAAGCCATTGTTGGTCGCGCCAGTGCCCGTCCAGCCCGTTTGCAAAAGGCTTTTTTCACTAGCCTGCGTTTACAGGCCCGTGGCAGGGCAATAGCGCCGGGTTCGAGGTTGAAACCGGTGTTGGCAAAACCAAACGTCAGTTGCGCATGTCGTATCTTTATTGGGTTGGCATGCGACGCTGCATAGTAACCCATGGAGGGGTTATGAACGAGAATGCATCGATCCACCACTGGGCGATGCGCGCCGTCATGGTCGCCGCGCTGTTGCCGCTGCCGCACGCCATCCATCATGCCTACGCCGACACATCGGCTCAACCGGCGCTTGCCCAGCAGTTAAACGCTTACGCCAACGATCAGCCGCTCCAGCAGTTCTATCAGGGCCGGGAGAATCAGCGGGTGTGGCAGGATGCCGCGCGGGTGGAGTCTCTCGCGGCGGCGATAGCACGACTCGACGAAGACGGCCTGACCCCCAGCGACTACCGCGGTGCGGAGCTCGTCGACGATTTCAAGCTGAGCCAGCAAATGGGGGCCGCCGCTCAGGCGCGCTTCGATATCAAGGCCACACAAGCGTTGCTGCTGGCGCTCGATCATCTTTCGCGCGGCAAGGTGGACCCGCAGACGCTGGGATCGCAGTGGAGCGGCGAGCGTCCGGTGCGTACTTACAGCATGGGCCAGGTGCGCATGGCGCTGGCCCAGGGCGATGTGGAGGCGGCGTTCGAAGCGGCGCGACCGCAGTCGAGTGCCTACCGTAAGCTTCGCCAGACCCTGAGTGAGTATCGCGCGCTCGAGCGCCGCGGCGAGGCGAGCGCGCCTTATCTAGGCGGCCGCGAAGCCGCGCTCAGACTTGGCGACACCGACGATGACGTGGTGACGCTGCGCGAGCGGCTCGCCCTCTGGGGTGAAAATGGTCTGGTTGCCGCCGATGACGACGCTTACCCGATGATCGATGCCCGAGTGCGCGACGACAACCAGCGCCGTTTCGACGCCACGGTGGAAAGCGCGGTCAAGCGCTTTCAGCGCCGGCACCTGCTCGAGGCGGACGGGGTGGTCGGCGAGCGCACGCGACACGCGCTCAATACGCCGTTATCGGCGCGTATCGATCAGCTGCGCATCAATCTCGAGCGGGCGCGCTGGCTGGCGCATTTCGATGGCGACGCACGCGTATGGGTCGATGTGGCCGGTTACCAGCTCCACTATCAGCGGCCCAACGGCCAGCAGTGGAATGCTCGAGTCGTGGTGGGCTCGCCCCAGCGCGCGACTCCCATGATCCACTCCTCGATCAGTCACCTCACCATCAATCCGACCTGGACGATTCCGCCGACCATCATGCGCGAGGACGTGCTGCCACGAGTCCGTAGCAATACGGACTATCTTTCTGCGCGTAACATTCAGGTGTTGAGCCCCGACGGTGAGCGCCTAAACCCGTCATCGGTCAACTGGCAAAACCCGGGCGGGGTCATGCTGCGCCAGGTGGCGGGCAGCAGCAATCCACTGGGGCGCCTGGTCGTGCGCTTTCCCAACGACGACATGATCTATCTGCACGATACGCCTTCGAAAGCGGCGTTTGGGCGCGCCGATCGCGCGCTGAGTTCCGGCTGTATCCGGGTCGAAGGCATCAGTGAGCTGGCGCAGCTGCTGCTTCGCGATAGCGGCAGTCAGCACCAGGTCAATTCACTGATCCAGCGTGGGCGCAGCGATCAGAACGTGAGTCTGCCCCAGCGCATTCCGGTACAGCTTCACTACCTGACGGCCTGGCCCAACGCCGAAGGGGAAATCGAGTTTCGCGACGATATCTACCGCCACGACGATGCACTCCTGGCGGCACTCAGCCGCCCGGTATGACGCCCGCCGCGAGCGTCGAAGATAAATCGGTGTAGAACGTAAATTAACGTGGAACGTCAACCCGCGTGAAACGAAAAAAGCCGCCTCGACAGGCGGCTTTTTCGTGCGCGGTGATTGAGTTATTCGCCGCGCTGGTAGTTGGCGACGCTAACGGTGCCGGTTTCGCCGCTTTCAAGCGCGGCCAGCATGGGCTCGGCCTGATTCTGGAAAGCGATCAGCGTATCGCCGGACAGGCCTGACGATTCCGGTAGCTCCACGTTCATGGCGTTGACCGGCGAGTTGTTCACGATGACTTCGTAATGAAGGTGCGGACCGGTACTGCGGCCGGTGTTGCCGGAAAGCGCGATGCGCTCGCCCATGGTGACGCGCTCGCCGACGCTGACCAGGGGCTTGGAGAGGTGCAGGTAGCGCGTGCGGTAGCCGTTGTCGTGGCGAATGACCACGTAGCGGCCCGCGGCGGCGTGGTTGGCGACCCGCTCGACGCGACCGTCCGCCGGCGCGACGACCGACGTGCCGATGGGCATGGCGAAGTCGGTTCCGTTGTGGGGGCTGATTCGACCGGTCACCGGGTGACGACGCTGCGGGTTGAAGTTGGAGGAGAGCCGGTAACTGCCTTCGAAGGGGTAGCGCGCGAAGCCCGGCTCCAATCCGCTCCCGTCCGGCGTGTAGAATTTGTCATCGCCGGCGTTGCGAACCATGGTCAGATCCATGCGCTCGCCGTCGTACTGAACCGCCAGCACGCGTGAGTCCAGCGTTTCGCCGTCGATCATGTCGGACTCGACCAACACGCTGAAGCGGTCACCCCGGCGGCTGTCGCGACGAAAATCGAGCTTCTGCTCGAGCAGGTGAGTCAGTTCGGTCACCGAGCCGCTCGAAAGGCCGGTGGCCTGAGCGGAGCGCGCGAAGCTTCCGCTGACGCTGCCGGCGAACAGGCGCTGCACCGGCTCGCCCTGGCGTTCGATCACGGTCGAAGCGAAGGCGTTGTCGTCACGCTCGAGCAGCACGCCATCGCGGATATCCTTCATCATGCGAAGCGAGAGTAGGCGGCCATCTTCGTCGACCTTGTAGTCGAAACTGTTACCCGCACGCCAGTTGGTCAAAATCCGCGGGTCCGGCATGTCGTCCAGTAGCGCGGCGACTTCGCTGTAACCCAGCCCCAGCTCGTTTTGCGCGACCAGCGCAAAGGTTTCCCCTGACTCGACGATGTGGGTTTGCCACTCGGGAACGTAAGGCTCTTCGGCGGCGAGTTCGAGGTCGAGAAACGAGATGTCGTCGAACAGCTCGATGCCGTAGTCCTCGTAAGAGGTAGCATCATCGACGATGTCGGCAGAAGAGGCATCGGCAATCTCGACCGGGCCGTAGGCGCTCGGGTCGTCGATATTGAGCATGCCACTGGTCAGCGTGCCGAACACGACCGCCATGTGAATGGCGCCATCGTCAAGCTGGGGTCGGGCGTCGATTTCGCTGGCCATGGAGGCTTCCGCGGTCGCAATGACGTCGAGATCCACGATTTCACGAGGCGCGAGGTCCTTGAGCGGAATTTGTTCGCGAGTCGCGTCGATGGCGCGAGAGGCGCGGTCGATCGCTTCGGCAACCGGGCGCCGCTCCTGGTGCAGGGAGGGGACCGTTGCAACGGCGTCGCTTGAAAGCGGAACCAGCACGCTTTCAAGCGAAGTACGTGGGGAATTCAGGTCTTGATACGTTGTTAGCAGCTTCTGTGTGCCCAGCACTGTGACCATCGTGGCCACGGGTAAAAGTAATAACTTATGCGTGCGAGGCAGCGAATGGAGGATTCGCAACATGGGTAAATTGACCGCCGAGTTCGAAGTTAAAATGAACGTAAAAATGAACAAGCTCGGGAACAATACCCCATGGGGTAGGGGGTGAATAGACTGTATTTGCATACAGAAAGCGAACTTTCGCGTTAGCGCGAAAGCCCGTGAGACGGGGCGTTCAAAGGAAACAGTGTTTGCTAATTCTGCTTCAATAGTTTGCCCGTTGCCGGTACCCCTGAAAACAGCTTGTACAGGGGTGACGACTTGTATCGTTTCTCGTTTAAAATATAGACAGGAGTGTCGGGGTGTAAAGCGCAATGTACAAGATTCGTCAAGCAAACGCTGACGGGCTGCCCCTTTGGCTCGGGTGAAGACAAAGAATCATCACGCATTTGGCCTGCAGAGAGTACGAGTTGTGTCGCGCTTTTTTGTACAAGAGTGCCCGCGGGATGTTCGCTATTGAACACCGTCAATTGGCGGTACGGTTTGCTTGTTAGGCCGCTAATTAAATGCGCACTAACGATTAAATGCGTGACTCCCGGTATTTTGTTTTTTTTTGTAACGTTCAAGCCATATTGACCGAGAAACGGCCGAGTCTGCGATATCGGGCGATGTTATACATGTTTTAAGAAAAGTTCCCTTGTTTTTTTGATTTTTTAACCCGTAAAGGAAGGGTACCGTGTCTATTCGCCGTCACTGCCATTCTGGTATGGTTTTTTCGAAGACCAAGCGCACAAATACGCTTTAAGCGTCGAGGAAATCGAAATGTCTCGGGTAACCCTTGCACAGTGGCACATGCTCGCTGCGGTTGTGGATCATGGCGGTTTTGCACGCGCCGCTGAAGCCATACATAAAAGTCCTTCCACGCTCAATCACGCGGTGCATAAACTTGAAGAGCAGCTGGGCGTACAGGTGCTGGAACCGGTCGGGCGGCAGGTGCGGCTGACCGAGGCCGGCGAGCTTCTGCTGCGCCGGGCGCGCCAGCTGATCGAAAGCGCCGCCTCCATCGAGGACATAGCCCTGCGCCTGGCCGAAGGGCTCGAGACCGAAGTGGCCGTCGCCATCGATCAGGTATTTCCGGCAGACGCCCAGGCCAAGGCGCTGGAGCGCTTTTCCGAAGCTTATCCGCAGGTGCGGGTTCAGCTTTTTGAGAGCGTGCTCAATGGCGGTGTCGAGATGCTGTTCGACGGCAGTGCCGATTTAGTGATTTCCGGGATGGAAGTGCCAGGCTTTCTGGGCGAGCCGCTGGTCAACGTGCGCTTTATCGCAGTGGCGCACCCGTCGCACCCGCTTCACGGACTGGAGCGCTCGCTCGACCTGCGTGATTTGGCACAGTACCGCCAGCTGGTGGTGCGCGACTCGGCGACACGAGAGTCTGTCGATGCCGGCTGGCTCAAGGCCGAGCAGCGCTGGACAGTGAGCCATCTCAATACGTCGCTCGACATGATCAAGCGTGGGCTCGGTTTCGCGTGGATGCCGATCACCCGCATCGCCGCCGAGCTCGAGCGCGGCGAGCTCAAGGCCTTGCCGCTTTCCGCCGGCGGCACGCGTGAAGCCCCGTTTCAGCTGATCTTCAAGGATCGGGACCGGGCGGGCCCCGCGACCCACGCCATGGCTCAGGTGCTGAAAGAGGCGGTCGGCGAGCGTTGCCCGCGAGATTCTATTTTCTCGAACGGTAAAGGGTAAAACATCCGCTTGAGCCGTTTTGATGGCGCGCTATGCTCTAGAGCATCAACGCAATGCAGCAAGGAGCCGCGCAATGGGACTATTGGTGGAAGGTGAGTGGGTCGATCAGTGGTACGACACTAAAAAACACGGCGGCGAGTTCGTCCGGGAATCGGCCAAGCTGCGCGACTGGGTCGGCAAAACCGACGACGCGGATCGCGCGAGCTTCCCCGCTGAGCAGGATCGTTACCACCTGTATGTGTCGCTGGCCTGCCCCTGGGCGCATCGCGCACTGATCATGCGCAAGCTCAAGGGACTGGAGGGGCTGGTTGGCGTCTCCTATACGAGCCCCTTGATGCTCGATCACGGCTGGACCTACAACGAGGCCGAAGGCTCGAGCGGCGATCGAGTCAACGGCGTAGCCTATCATTATGAGCTCTACACCATGACCGAGGCCGACTACACCGGGCGCGTGACGGTGCCGGTGCTGTGGGACAAAAAGCGCAGCGCCATCGTCAATAACGAGTCGGCGGAGCTTGTACGCATGTTCAACGGTGCCTTCGATACGCTGACCGGCAATGATCTGGATTTCTACCCGAGCGATCTGCGTGACGTCATCGACGAGGTCAACGAGGACGTCTACGACAACGTCAACAACGGCGTCTACAAGGCCGGATTCGCGACCGAGCAGTCGGTGTACGAAAAGCACGTCAAGGCGCTGTTCGATTCGCTCGACCGACTCGAAGCACGCCTCGAGCGTCAGCGTTACCTGGCCGGGGAGTGGCTGACGGAAGCGGATATTCGCCTTTTTACGACGCTGATACGCTTCGACGCGGTTTACCACGGCCACTTCAAGTGCAACGTTCGACGCATCGAGGATTACCCGAACCTCTCGAACTACCTGCGCGAGTTGTACCAGTGGCCGGGCGTGGCTGAAACGGTCAATCTGGATCATATCAAGCGCCACTACTACTACAGCCACGAATCGATCAATCCCACGCGTATCGTGCCCGTGGGGCCCGCGCTCGATCTTGAGCGCGCCCACGACCGCGAGCGCCTGAGCGGACAGGGCATTCGTCGCCGCTGATGGTCTTGTTCCCCCGCCACAATTGTTCCCGTACTAAAAAGGCCGCCCAGAAGGGCGGCCTTTGAGTGAGATGTCTTGAAAGGACATCGTCAATGGTTTACTGCTGGGGTTGCGGCTCGTCATCGTTGTCGAACGCTTCACGCGTGGACTGCCACGCGCTTTGGGCGCCGTCGCGAGTGGTCTGCCACGCATCGCGCGCGTTGGCCTGGGTTTGTTCCCACCAGTCGCGGTCATACGCCGGGAATTCTTCGACTTCTTCCGGCGTCGCATTCAGCATGATGCGATGCTCGGTTTCACCATCGCCTTCGGTGCTGGTTTCGAGCGTGAAATAGTCGGTGTCGACCACGATTTCGCGACCGCCAAGGCCGAGTACCGCGCCACTCTCTATTACCAATGCAGTGATGCGCATATCATCGTCGAACAGAATATCGTCAACATCGCCAATCTCTTCACCGGAACCGTTAGCGAAGTAGACGTCTGCGTCCAGAATGTCGTCTGCGGAGTAAACGCCCTGAGGCTCTTGAGACGCCTGAACGCTCAGCGTGGTGCCAGCCAGTAAGGCTGCACTCATGGCAGTCAATAGCAGTGATTTCTTCATCGCGTTACTCCTTTAACCCGAGGGGGTTTAACTCATTTAACCCGAAGGGGTTTAACTCAAACTGGCTTTTCGTTGACCGAGCCCGCCTGAATAAAGTGACGGAGGCGGGTACTGAAAAGCGGGTGTCGCTCGTTACTGCGACTGATTGACGAACGTTCGATAGGGGGCGCTTAAAGCGAATCGGCCCAATCGTCGGCACGTCTTTCGGCCTCTTCACGCTCCAGGCCGTACTTTTGTTGCAGTTTACCTACCAGCTGATCCTTCTTGCCGGCGACCTGATCCAGCTCATCATCAGTGAGTTCGCCCCAGCTGGAGCGCGCCTTACCTTTGACTTCGGTCCATTTACCTTCGATCTGATCCCAGTTCATGGTCTCTCTCCTTGATCATATAACGCGGTATTGCCACTAAAACTCTAGACCATATGTCGACAAGCGCAAGCGCGCCTGTCCAGGTTGGGTAAAGTAAAAAGACTGGTCAGAGGCATTCATGGGTGTTAGTATTCGCGCTCCTCGCATGTGTTGACCCCTCCATCATGACGCTAAGCGTTTGACTGCCACGACGCAGTGCGCTTGCAGGAACATCCCGACGCGATGTTCGATGCTGTGAAGATGGCGCGTTTTCAGTATTTCACCAACCGGGTGAAATCGACGCAGAAGGTCGCCACAGCGGTTGGCGCGTTTCATTGTTTTGCCAACCGAATGCCAGGTGCGACCGGCGTCTTTGACTCCTTTAGCCATTCAGCCGCCCGGCGGCGTTTGCCTACAGCGCGACTGCGCTTTTCAACGTGTCGAAGACGCTTTAGATGTTTTTTGCCGGCCATGCCGGCCTACCAAGGTGTGATTAATGACCTCGACTTCTGTCGCCTCGCCGAGCTTCGGCGATCTGGCCTTGTTGCCTGCCGTTCTCTCTGCTGTTGAAGCACAGGGTTACCAAACCCCCTCGCCGATCCAGGCGCAAACCATTCCTGCGCTGCTGGAAGGCCGTGACATGTTGGGCCAGGCCCAAACCGGTACCGGTAAAACCGCGGCGTTTGCACTACCGCTTTTGTCACGTATCGATCTTGACCGCCGCGCGCCTCAGGTGCTGGTCATGGCGCCGACCCGCGAGCTCGCTCAGCAGGTCGCGGTCTCGTTCACCAAGTATGGTCAAAACCTCAAGGGCCTGGAAGTCGCCACGCTGTGCGGCGGTCAGGAGTACCGCGAGCAGCTGGGCGCGCTCAAGCGCGGCGCTCAGGTCGTGGTCGGCACACCGGGTCGTATCATCGACCACCTGGACCGTGCCAGCCTGAAGCTTGACGGCCTGTCGGCACTGGTGCTCGACGAAGCCGACGAAATGCTGCGCATGGGCTTTATCGACGACGTCAAACGCGTGGTCGCCGATACCCCGCAAAACGCGCAGCGCGTGTTCTTCTCCGCGACCCTGCCGACAGAAATCGAGCGCATCGTTAACCGCTACCTGGTCGATCCGGTCAAGGTCGCCATCGAGTCCAGGACCACCACCGGCGAAAACATCGAGCAGCGCATCGTGCGCGTCGATGGCGGCGCCAAGCTCGAGGCGCTGTCGCGTATTCTCGAGGTTGAGCCCGTCGATGCGGCGATCGTGTTCGTACGTACCCGTGCGGCGTGTACCACGCTGGTCGAGCAGCTCACCGCGCGCGGCATCAACGCCGCTGGCCTCTCCGGTGATCTGGACCAGAGCCTGCGCGAGCGTACCATCACGCGCTTGAAGCGTGGCAAGGTCGACGTGCTGATCGCCACCGACGTTGCGGCGCGCGGCCTCGACGTTCCGCGCATCACCCACGTGGTCAACTACGATCTGCCCCAGGACGCGGAAGCCTACACCCACCGTATCGGTCGTACCGGCCGTGCCGGTCGTAGCGGTATCGCGATCACGTTCGCCGGTTTCCGCGAAGGCCGTAAGGTCGGCTGGATGGAGCAGGCCACCGGTCAGAAAATGACCGAGATGCCGCTGCCCGACGAAAGCGCCATTCGCGCGCACCGCGACGAAGTGTTCCATCAGCGCGTCGTCGCTGCCCTGACCGCCGGCGCCGAAGAGCAGCGCACGCTGGTCGAGCGTCTGGTCAGCGAAGGTCACGACCCGATCGAGCTTGCCTGCGCCTTTGCCGCCATGGCCCGCGCCGACGAAGCGCCGATCGGTCGCCTGCAGGCACCGCGCAAGGAGCGCGAGCGTCCGGCTCGTGAAGGCGGCCGTGACGGTGCCAAGCCGCGCCGCGAGCGCTCCAGCACGCCGAGTGAAGGCATGACCCGCTACCGTGTCTCCGTCGGCCACAAGGACGGTGTCAAGCCGGGTCAACTGGTCGGTGCGTTGGCGAACGAAGGCGGTATCGAAGGTGCGCGTATCGGTCGTATCGATATTCGCAACGCCTTCTCGGTGGTCGAGCTTCCGAGCAACCTGCCCTCCACGATTCTGGCCAAGATGGCCCGCGCTCGCGTCGCCGGTCGTCCGCTGGAAATCAGCGAAGACAGCGCGCCGGAACGCGCACCGCGCCGTCGTCGTGACGAAGGCGGCGATGCGCCGGTTCGTCGCCGCGAACGCGCCTGATCAAATAGCGCTTTTTCGCACGATCCAAAACCCCGCTTTCGAGCGGGGTTTTTTATTGCCCGCTAGACTGCTTGATCAACGTCGCTACAGGAGTAAAGAGCCATGCAGGCACCGCTACACGACTGGAATCTTGAGCCCCGGGCCGCCGTCGCGCTGCAAGGCGAGCTTGCCAAACGGCTGGAATCAAGGGATCGGATCGACGACGTCGACCTCATCGCTGGCGTCGATATCGGCTTCGAGGACCAGGGCGCTACCACCCGAGCCGCGGTGGTGCTGCTGAAGTGGGACGCCGGCAAGGCGCCGGCGCTGGAGGTGGTCGAGCAGGTCGTTCATCGCGAGCCGACCCGCATGCCCTACGTGCCCGGGCTTTTGTCGTTTCGTGAAATTCCCGCCGCCCTGGGTGCCTTTGCCAGGCTTTCGCAATTCCCGCAGCTGGTCATGGTCGACGGGCAGGGCATCGCGCACCCCAGAAGGCTGGGCGTGGCCGCGCACCTGGGGCTCTGGCTCGACCTGCCCACCATCGGCGTTGCCAAGTCGCGTCTTTACGGGCGCTTTGATGAAGTGGGCAGCGAGCGCGGCGACTACAGCCCGCTGACGGCCAAAGGCGAAACTCTGGGGGTCGTGCTGCGCTCGCGACAAAACGTCAAGCCGATCTTCGTATCCCCTGGCCACCGCGTGTCGGTCGACACCGCCCTTGGCTGGGTACTGTGCTGTTTGGGTCGCACCAAGCTGCCTGAGCCTACCCGGCTTGCCGATCGGCTCGCTTCCAGACGCGACGAGAAGCGCCGCGCGCGCTGAGTGTTCTGGTGCGGCTACAGCAGCCGGCTGAAGCGTTCGAGCAGGCTGGACGCCTCGGGCGTTTCGCGGATGCGGTTGATCAGCTCGCTGACGTCGTTGCCCTGGTCGATCAGCGCGTCTTTCACGCGCTCGAGGTAGGCGCGCAGGATGTCGGCGTTGAATTCCGGATGAAACTGAACGCTCCACTGGCGGGTACCATAGCGAATCGCCTGGTGATGGTCGTGGTCGTTATAGGCCAGCACGACGCCGTCTTCCGGTGCTTTAAGCACCGTTTGGCCATGGGTCAGGTGCGCCATGAAGCGGGTAGGGAGCTGACTAAAGAGCGGATCGGCGTTGGAGGCTTCGTTACGCTCGATCTCGAAGGTGCCCGCTTCGCGACCATTCGGATGATCGCCGCCCACGCCGCCGAACGCCTCGGCCATGAGCTGGTGGCCATAGCAGACGCCGAGCATGGCGATATCGCGCGCTCGCGCCGCTCGCAGCCAGGGTTTGAGCGCTTCGCTCCAGGGCTCGGCGTCACTGATCATGCTGTTGGAGCCGGTAATCACGATGGCGTCGAGGCCGTCGAGTTCCGGCGCGTCGGGCTCGGCGCGTGGGTCCCACACCTTGACGGTGAGGGCGGGGTTGCCGCGCGTGAGCGGCCGCTCAAAGAGCGGACCGAAATCACCGTGCTGTTCGACGACTTCGGGAAAAGCGTCGCCGGTTTTTACGATCAATACTAAGGGCATGGCATACTCGCGGTGCGCGGTCGAATGGCAAGAGAGGGCGGACCATACTGGCCGTGATGTTTTGCACGACCTTCATCAATGAACACCTATAACACGGGACGACTCAACCATGCAGCAAATCACACGAGGCGGCGCGCCGATGGACGTGGCCGGCGAACTCCCCCCAGCCGGCGCCAAAGCGCCCTCAATGACGTTGACCAACCGCGATCTCGAGGACGTGACGCTTGAAAGCTTCGCTGGCAAGCGCAAGGTGCTCAACATCATTCCGAGCATCGACACGCCCACCTGTGCGACCTCGACGCGCCACTTCAACGAGCTGGCCTCGAGCCTGCCGGACACGGTCGTGCTGGTGGTCTCCGCCGACCTGCCCTTTGCCGCGGTGCGCTTTTGCGGGGCCGAGGGGCTGGACAACGTCGAGACGCTGTCGACCTTTCGTCATCCGGCGTTTCTCGAGCGCTGGGGCGTGGCGCTGACCAACAGCCCGATGCAGGGACTCTGCGCCCGGGCCGTCGTGGTACTCGACCAGCACGATACCGTACTGCACAGCGAGCTGGTCAGCGAACTCAAGCATGAGCCGGACTACGACGCTGCCATTGCCGCGCTCAAGGCTTAAGGCTCAGGAATTACTATTCAAGACCTGGCGGCGCTTTTTCGCCGCCTTCACCAGCGCGCTGATCAGCCGCTGCTGAGGGCGGTTGAAAATCAACCACTCCGGGTGCCACTGTACGCCGATCAAAAAGTCGTGGTTGTCGGATTCGATGCCCTGCACCAGCCCGTCGCGGTCGCGGGCAACGATATTGATGCCGCGCCCAGCCGCGTTCACCGCCTGGTGGTGAAGGCTATTGACCCGGCACCAGCTCACGTTCAAAAGCCCGTGTAGTTTGCTGCCGGTGACGATATCCACCGTTTTTCTGGGCAGTACCGTGCGCCGTCGCTTGAGTCCCTCGTGAGTGGTGTAGATGTCCGGGTCCAGAGTGCCGCCCTGGTGGACGTTGATCAGCTGTGCGCCACGGCAGATTCCCAGCACCGGGGTGTGGCTTGGAATGAAGCGCGCCAGCAGCGCAAGCTCGAGCTCGTCGCGGGCCGGGTCCAGGCGGACGTTGAGCTGCACTTCGCCGCCGTAGAGGTGCGCCTGGATATCGTCGCCGCCGCCGATGATCAGGCCATCCAGCGCCTCTGGCCGCGGGCGCGACGGTGAAAGCCGTACAGGCTTTCCGCCATGGCGCCAAACGGCGAACCAGTCGAACCACCAGGCCAGGTGGCTTTTTTGATCGGAAGTCGTGATGCCAATAAGCGGGCGCGTCATAAAAACCGTATCTCGTCTACTGATATCAGCGGCGCTTGAACAAGCGCCGCAGAGTGTTTTTCAGGCGCGTGGTCAAGGACTGAGCATTGCGCGCGATATACTCGTCGCAGCGAGCGTCGAGCGCTTGCCGGTCGGCGGCGAGCTTTTCGACCTCGGCCCACCGGTTCCACTCCACTGCCGAGCCCCAGCCAGGCTTTGAAAGCTCGGCGTTGGGCAGCCGGTAGTGAAAGGTCGGGCGCGGTTTGGTCAGTTGATTGTGTAACAGCGCGTGAGAATGCTCCGGGCGCAGGTGGGCAAACAGCGGCAAAAGATCCAGCTCGCGATTACGTGTCGGATTGAAGTGCAGGTAGTCATCGATGAAGCCGTCAAGGTCTGGCGCGTAGTTGCGATCGAGTACCTTGAGCGCATACTCCTTCGGGAACGGGTTGGCGTGGGGCAGCACTTCACGGGTGATGTCCACCTTTATCTCGTCGCGCAGCCACTGGGCCAGCAGCAGATAGGCGCGCAGCATCGAGAGCAGGTAGTCGACATCGAGCGCGGCGGCTTCCGGGTTCAAATGCAGGCCGAAGCCGTAAAGCAGGCTGGCGTCGGTCCCCTTGGCGCCTTTTTCGCGCAGCGCCTTGAACAGCGTATCGAGCGCTTCGAGCTCGTCCCAGGGCACCGGCGGGCAGACGATTTCGGTGGGCACGAGCCCCGTGACCATATCGCCAATCAGCTCGCGGGTTTTGCGATGAAACTCGACGCGTCTAAGATGTTGTTGGCGCGCCCATTCGCTATCGTCGGCGTGCGCGTCTTCGACCAGCGCCTGGTCGGGATGGGCGTACTGGGTGTCGAGTTCGATGCCGAAGGTACCCCAACGCGTGTCGCGCACCAGTAGCCTGTGCGGGCTGACCACGTTAAGCTCGCCCCCGAACAGCGTCTGGACGAGCTGAGCGGTCTCTTGCGGAGGCAGCCCCGCAAATTCGATTTCCACGCCGACCTGGCGCGTTTGGCCGCGGCGGGTCGAGCGGTGGGGGGGCGCCTGGAGCGTCATCTCTATATCCTTGAGGTGAACGTTTGTTCCGTCAGCCTATCATAGTCAGGCGACAGACTAAGCGGTATTCGTCCTGGCCGGTGAATACAGCGCGCCCCAACGCCGACTACCCATACCGGCTCGCAGCCATTACGCCCGGAGGAGCATGTGCGAAAGCCCTGGTTGATCACGTTCGTTTTAGGTATCGCGCTGTGGGCGCTTTTGGGGTTGGGCTCGGCGCAGGCGCAAGGCGTGAGCCTGCCCGGCCTTACCGGCAGCGAAAGCAGCAGCGAAGAGCCGGCCTCGGTCAGCAGCGACGAGTTTCAGGACTCGCTGTCCGATGTCATCAGGCTTTTGGAGAACGAGGACCAGCGCCAGGCGCTTTTGCAATCACTTCGCGAGCTGCAAACCACCTCCGAGGCCACCGAGCAGCAGAGCTCCGACCGCCAGGGCCTTTTGGGGGCGCTGGCGGACACGCTGAGCGATATCGGTGACCAGGCGCAGTCTGGCCACTCCCCGGTAGACGAGTGGTCGCGCCAGCTTTTGCAGGGCGCGCAGGATTTGCGCGCTCTCAACGACGGTACCAACCAGGGTGAGGCGATTCGTGAGATCGTCGACGCGGCCATTCTGGCCGCCATCTGGGTATCGCTTTTGATCGCCATGATCGCCTTTGGGCGGCTGATTGCGACCCGCCGCGACTGGCCGCTGGATCTGCCGCGCGATCCGAAGGCGCGGCTGTTGGTCGCGCACTTTTTCCGCCGCATGCTGCCCTGGGCGCTCTCCTTTGCGATCGTGCTCGGCATTGGCCAGCTACTATCCGCGAGCTCCGGGCGTACGCTGGTGCTGGTCGTGGCCTATATATGCCTGTGCGGGCGGGCGCTGTCGGTGGTGTTCGAAACGGTGATCGCGTTTTTCAGTCGTGGCCACCGCTTTACCGCGGTACAGCAGCTGCAAAACCAGGCGCTTCGCGGACTCTTTTTGATCGGCGCGTTGATTGCGCTGGGTGACGCGGTCAACTCGGTTCGCCTGGTCGACCTGCTTGGCGTCGAGCTCGCAGGCCTGGTGTCCGTGCTCACCAACATGCTGGCGGCGCTTTTAGCGGCTCGCTTCATCATCAAGTTCAAGCGCCCGATTCGCCACTTAATCTGCAACCGCCCCTACAAGCAGCGCCGCGACGCCAGCGCCGCGGTTGAAATGGTCCGCACCCTGGGCGGGCTTTGGCACATTCCGGCGCTTTTGATGGTAGGCGGCTCGCTATTGGCGATCTTCATCACCGTAGGCGACGTGGCCACGGCCCTGGCCCGCTCGATCGTCTCGGCGAGCCTTCTGGTCGTCACGCTGGTCGTGACCGGGCTTTTACGCCGCCAAGCCGAGCGGCTGACCAAGCGCCGCCATCGCCGCCGCCATAGCCAGTACCGCAAGCGCCTGGAACGCTTTGGTTTCGTGCTGGCGCACCTGTGCGCGTGGATGGTGTTCGCTGAGCTCTCGATGCAAGTGTGGGGCGGCTCGCTGTTCGGCCTCGGTCAGCAGGCGGTGGCCAGCGCTCGCATTGGCCAGGCACTGGTGAGTCTGGGCGCGACCGTGTTGATCGCCTGGCTTGTCTGGATTTTCGCCGATACCGCCATTTCGCGGGCGCTGACCTCGTCGGCACGCTCGCGGGGTCGGCGGGTCAATCAGGCCCGCGCCCAGACGATCACGCCGATGATTCGTAACGTCATCTTCGTCACCATTTTGATCATTGCGGTGATCGTGGGGCTGGCCAATATCGGCGTCAACGTCACGCCGCTACTCGCCGGTGCCGGTGTCATCGGTCTGGCGATCGGTTTTGGCGCTCAGACCCTGGTGCAGGATTTGATCACCGGCATCTTCATTTTGATCGAGGATTCGCTGGCGGTGGATGACTTCGTCCAGATCAACAGCCACATGGGCACCGTCGAAGGCCTGACGTTAAGAACCGTGAAGCTGCGCGATCTCGACGGCGTGGTGCATATCATCACGTTCAGCCGGATCGAGTCGATCCACAACATGTCGCGCCAGTTCGGTATCGCCCTGATGCGCATTCGTATCCCGTATGACATGCGCATCGACGACGCCATCACGCTGATGCAGGAGACCGCCCAGGAGCTTCGAAAGGACCCGATGATGCGCCATTACATCTGGTCGCCGCTGGAGATGCAGGGCGTGCAGGGCTTCGAGGATGGCTGCCCGATTCTGCGCATGCGCTTTCGCACCGCCCCGGAGATGCAGTGGGACGTCTCGCGGGCGTTCAACCTGATGCTCAAGCAGCGGATGGAAGCGCAGAACATCGATCTTGGCGTGCCGCGGCTCAGTCTCAGCATGGAGCCTCGCTCGCAGGAAGAGATCGAGGAGAGTGCCGGCACCGATTTCTTCATGGATGCCAGCGGGGAAGAGCCGCAAGGCCCGCGCCAGCGCCCCGCGCCGCCCAAGCCAGCCCCGCGCCCCACCCAGGCGGAAAAGCGCAAGGATGAGCGCACAGCACAGCAGGCTACATCGCAGCAGACCAAGTCACAAAAAACCAAGCCACGCGAGCAGGGGCAGCCCCAAAGCGAGGCCTACGCCAGCCCCCATGGCGAACACGGTGACGAGTAGCCAAACCCCTTGAGCGCTGCACCAGCGATCGAAAAACGACACCGCGGCGGCGACGCGACGATCCAGCGTCTCGACGCGCGGCGGGGCGGTGTCCGCCGGCATCGAGAAGTCGTTGGCCGCGTCAATTTGCCAGTGCGGGGCGTGGGTGAGCCCGAGCCCGGCGCGTAGCCGGCCAATGTCGCCAAGCGTGCGGTGCACCTCGTCGTAGCGCGCGCGGTGGCTGGCAATGCCCAACGCCGCTTCGGCGTCGCGGCGAAGGGCGCTGTTGGGACAGCGGCTCAGTGCCGAATCGAGCGTAGGCTGGTCGGCCACCGGCGAAACGGCGAGGCGTTGATAAAGGTCGCGCATGGCAGGACTCTCGGTTGTTGGGTTTGGTGGCGTGTCTTGCTCAGTCGTATCGTGCGGTGTCGTCAGGTGCTCGCCTTGATCAGATAATCATAGGCGTTTTTGATCCGTTGAAAACGCTGCGAGGCGAGCGCCACGTGGTGCTCGCTTTTGGCATAGGCACGGTCCGGGTGATGGAGCTGCGCCAGGCGTCGATAAGCGCGACGGATCTCCTCACGCGTAGCGCCGGGGGAAAGGCCCAGCACCGCCAGCGCCCGGCGGCTTTTGTAGGCGCCGGAAGGGTCATGGGCACTGTTGGAGGCGCGCTCGGAGCGGTCGCGCTCGCGGCGCGCCTGCTCGTTGGCCTGCTCGGCTCTTTCCCGCGCCTTTTCCCTTTCGCGGGCGCGCTGCTGCTCGGCCTGCTGTTCGGCCCGGGCGCGCTCGGCCTGGGCCTGCCGAAAGGCGGCGTCCTCGCGCAGCCAATAGTCGCTTCGGCTGATGTCTTCGGCCGGTGTGAGCGCGTGACCGGTCAGCTCGCCAAAAAGCGTGGCGAGCGCGGCGGGCTCGAAGGCCAACACGTCGGCTAAAAAGCGCAGCACGTAGTGGTTGGAAGGCGATAGCGTGCCGTCGTCGGTGGCAAGCCCGATGGCTTGCTGCAGGATGGTGAGTCGCCGCGCCGGGGTCGACTCGCTCTGTACGACCTCGGCGGCCAGCTGCAGCGCGCTCACGTCCTGCTCGCCGGCGATTTCGAGCAGCTGTTTGAGCCCGGTAGCGTAGCGAAACTGCGCGCCGGCTCGGGCCAAACGCTGAAGTCGCTGGGTCGGCGAGAGCTCCGGGCGCTTGCACAGCACCCAGGCCAGCAATAGCAGCGCCGCCGACTCCACCCGGCTACGGCTTTCGATCAGCACACGCTCGAAACGAGAGAAGCGGGCGGCGGGCATTCGGGCTCCCTGCGGTGGTGAAGAGTCAACGAGCAATACTCGCTTGCCCCTTGATCGATGGCAAGCCCCATTCTGGTCTATGCTAAGAGATCATTAACCAGGTCAATGCCTTAAAGAGCCGCTGATGCGCTCTTGCCGCGAGGGAGTCCGCGCCCAGGTGATCAACGTCGAGCGTAAAAACAGCTTTCAGCTTAGCCTGACCCGGCGGCTGAAAGAGGAGACGTCGCATACGCTGGATGTTTATCTGTTCGTTCCCGGCGAGCTTGGACTGAGCACCCAGCTGGTGAGCGAAGACGCCTTTTTCCACAGCGCCCTTCATGTCTCGCGCACCTATTACAGCGACCAGTATCACCTGCCGCTGGTGCACAGCCGTTTGGCGAGCCGCAACCGGCTGGGTAGCGAATCCTATCGACTGAGTTTGAGCCTGTACGCCTACCAGTACGTGCTCGCCCTGGAGCAGGCAGTACAGAAGGTGCTGGCGGATACCCGCTCACTGCGCCTCGACAAGAAGGAGCCGCTGACGGATTCCGAGCGCGAAGAGCGTCAGGCGCTGATGGACAAGGTCGACGAGGTCAACGAGCTCAGCGAAGGCATTCTCAAGCGGCTCCGGCGCAACGAGCCCAGCGACGAAACGCTCTACAAGTACTTCGCCAACATCGATAACTACCTCTCCTGGTTCACCGAGCAGCAGCGTTTGGCTCTGGTGGCGCACCTGCCGCGGGGTGGGGTTTTCAACCCGGTGCGCGCCCAGCTGATCGCGCTTTGCGAAGTCGAAAACGCCCACCGGCGCGAGCGTCAGTACAACGCCGAGCGGGTCATGGCCGACCCTACCCGCATATCCAACAAGATGCGCCTGCTGCGCCGGCTGATCGAGTACCCGATCACCCTGAAACAGGAGTCTTTAGAGCTTGGGCAGAACGAGCAGCGCGTGGTCAAGGCGCTGGCAACGGCGGTCGTCATGGCGTTCGTGACGCTGGGAATCCTGCGCGTACGCGACGTGGTGGGCGATATCACCGCGCTGTTCGTGCTCGCCATGGCGCTTTTGTACGCCATGCGTGAGGTGTTCAAGGACGATCTGCGCAACACCCTATGGCGACTTCTGCGCAAGGGCCGGCCCAAGTGGCGCCGTCAGTACAAGGACGCCACGCGCGACGTGGTCGTCGGCCGCCAGCTCGAGTGGTTCAATTACAAGCGCTTCAAATCACTCGACGAGGAGATCAAGAACCTGCGCCACCGGAGCGTCACTCAGCGCGAGGAGCAGGTGCTGCACTATCGGTCGCAGTCACGTATGTCGCCCACGCGCTTTTTGAGTGGCTACGAACACACCCGCGAAACCCTGACGCTGGACATTTCGCTGCTCACCCGGCTGATGAGCAAGGGCAAGCACCATATCTACCGGTTGAAGGAGGGCCAGGCGGTGCGGGAAAGCGTCGAGCGTCGCCATTTGTTCAACCTGGTGATTCGCGAAACCGGCAGCGAAGATGCCCCGCACCTGGCGCGCTGGAAAGTAGTGGTCAGCCGCTCGGGAATCGTCGACGTCGAGCGGGTCGATGAGGCCATCGCCCCTGCCAACGAAAAGCGCCCCTGAGGGCGCTTCTCGACTTACGCTTCACTACTTACCGTTCGATACTTACCGTTCACGACTTTCCGCTCAGGTCTTTACCTGTTCGATCGCGCGCTCGAGCTTGTCGACGCTGCGCTCGGTGTGGTGCAGCTTGTCCAGGCCGAAAAGCCCGATGCGGAAGGTCTGGAAGTCGTCGCCTTCGTCGCACATCAGCGGCACGCCGCCGGCGACCTGCACGCCGGCCCCGGCAAGCTTGCCGACGATGCCGGCATCGTCTGTGTAGCTGACCACCACGCCCGGCGCCTGAAAGCCCTCGGCGGCCACGCTATCAAAGCCCTGGCGGGCCAGCATGGCGCGTACCTCCAGCCCCAGGTCGATCTGCTCCTGCTTCACCTTGTCGAGACCGTACTCGCGGGTCTCCTGCATGATGTCGCGCAGTGTCGTGAGCGCGTCGGTGGGCATGGTGGCGTGGTAGGCGTGGCCGCCGTTCTCGTACGCCTGCATGATGGCGTGCCACTTGCCCAGATCGCAGGCAAAACTGTTGCTTTGGGTGTTCTCCAGGCGCTCGACGGCGCGGCTTCCCAGCATGACCATGGCGCAGCAGGGCTGGCCGCTCCAGCCTTTCTGTGGGGCGCTGACCACCACGTCGACGTTCAGATCCTGCATGTCGACCCAGAGCGTCCCGGCGGCGATGGCGTCGAGCACGAACAAGGCGCCCACTTCACGGGCGGCACTGGCTACCTCGCGGATATAGTCATCCGGCAGCAGCACGCCCGCCGAGGTTTCAACCTGAGGGGCGAACACCACCGCGGGTTTCTCCGCGCGAATGCGCTCGGCGACCTCGGCGGCCGGCACCGGCGCGAAGGGCGAGCGGGCGTTTGCCGGGTCGAGGCGGCGCGCCTTGAGCGCGGTGTGGTCATCGGTCAGCCGGCCCATCTCGATGATCTGGGTCCAGCGGTAGCTGAACCAGCCGTTGCGCACGATCAGCACTTTTTCGTTCTGGGCAAACTGGCGGGCCACCGCTTCCATGCCGAAGGTGCCGCTACCGGGCACGATGACACTTGAATCGGCGTTGTACACCTCCTTGAGCGTGGCGGAGATATCACGCATCACGTCCTGAAAGCGCTGGGACATGTGGTTCAGCGAGCGGTCGGTGTAGACCACGGAGTATTCGAGCAGACCGTTGGGGTCGACGTTGGGCAACAGAGCCGCCATGGCGTTTCTCCTGAGACAGGCGAGAAGGAAAGGGGCCTCTCAGCATACGAGGATTCGAAAATCGGCGCCAGCCGGGGTCGGCCGGCGCCTGAGACGAGCACGCGTTAGCGCGGCGGCAACTGCTCGGGGCCGAAGGCATCCGGCAGCAGCGTCTCCATGGTGTAGGTCTTGAGCACCTCTCCGTCGCGGGAGACGACGTGGATTTCGGTCTCGGGCGTGGCGAACTCGCGGATGCGCTGACGGCAGTCGCCGCAGGGCGTACACAGGTGCTCGCCCGGGCCCATCACAAAAACGCGGGCAAGCGTTCGCTTTCCGCCGGTCACCATGGCGGAAAGCGCCGACCCTTCGGCACAGATGCCTTTATAGTGCGCTACCTCGACGTTACAGCCGACGAAACGCTCGCCGTCCGGCGTCTCCATTACGGCGGCCACCGGGTGGTCGGAGTAGGGTACGTAGGCGCGCCCGAGCGCCTGGGTGAGCGACTCGAGCAGAGTGGTTTCTACCTTCATGCTTTCTCCGTGGCGTGCATGCCCTTGTCGCGCAGTACGGCCTCGAGCGCGACGGTCATCATGTCGTTGAAGGTGTTCTGGCGATCGGCACTCGAGAGCGAGTCGCCCTTGAGGATGTGATCCGAAACGGTACAGATCGTCAGCGCCCGGGCACCAAACTCGGCGGCGACGCCGTAAAGCCCCGCGGCTTCCATCTCCACGCCGACGATGTTGAAGCGCTTCATCAGCTCGGCCATGTGCTCCTGCGGGTTGTAGAACAGATCCGCGGAGAAGATGTTGCCCACCTTGACCGGCACGTTTTGCGCCTTGGCGGCGGCGACGGCGTGGCTCGCCCACTCGAAATCGCCAAGGGCGGCGAAGTCGTGGTCGTTGAAACGCATACGGTTGACCTTGGAGTCGGTGCTGGCGCCAAGGCCGATCACCACGTCGCGCACGTTGACGTCGTCGCGTACCGCTCCACACGAGCCTACGCGAATGATCGATTTTACCGCGTAATCGGTGATCAGCTCCTTGGCGTAGATCGACACCGACGGAATGCCCATGCCGTGGCCCATCACCGAGACGTCCACGCCCTGGTAGGTGCCGGTGAAGCCGAGCATGCCGCGCACGTCGTTCACCTGACGCACGTTCTCCAGATAAGTCTCGGCGATGTACTTCGCCCGCAGCGGGTCGCCGGGCATGAGCACGGTATCGGCGAAATCGCCGGGTTCTGCGTTGATGTGCGGCGTTGCCATGAAAACTCCTTGAGTCACCGGTTGAAGATCACGCGACGCGGGGCAAAAAGCTCTCGCCGTCGTCGAGGGCGCGCAGTACGAAGTAGTCAGCCAGGGTCTGGCCGATATCGGCGAAGGTATCGCGCTTGCCAAGCGGGCCCGGCGTAAAGGTGGCGCCATGCACCAGAATCGGCACGTATTCGCGGGTGTGCTCGGTGCCTTTCCAGCTCGGGTCGCAGCCGTGATCCGCGGTCAGCACCAGCAGATCGTCCTCGTCGAGCGCGTCCAGAAGCTCCGGCAGGCGGGCGTCGAAGTGCTCGAGTGCGCTCGCGTAGCCTTTGATATCGCGGCGGTGGCCGTAGAGCGAGTCGAAATCGACGAAGTTGGCCATGATGAAGGTTGGCTTGTCGCGGCTATCGGTACGTGCGATCTCGCCAAGCGTTGCCTCCATCAGCGCGTCGTGGCCGCTCGCCTTCACCTTGTGGGTGATGCCGCAGTGGGCGTAGATATCGGCGATCTTGCCGATCGACACCACCTCGCCGCCGGACTCCTGGAGCTTTTGCAGCACCGTTGGCGTCGGCGGCTCGATGCTGTAGTCGCGGCGATTACCGGTGCGCTCGAAGCTATCGGCGCTCTCACCCACGAACGGGCGGGCGATGACCCGACCGATGTTGTAGGGCTCGAGCAGCTCGCGCACGGTTTCGCACAGCGCGTAAAGGCGCTCGAGACCAAAGTGCTCCTCGTGGGCGGCGATTTGAAACACCGAGTCCGCCGAGGTGTAGACGATCGGCTTGCCGGACTGGACGTGCTCTTCGCCCAGGCGCGCGATGATCTCGGTGCCCGAGGCGTGGCAGTTACCGAGCGTGCCGGGAAGCTCGGCTTGGTCCTTGATTTTTTCCAGAAGCTCCGGCGGGAAGCTCTGCTCTTTATCGAGGAAGTAGCCCCAGTCGAAGCGCACCGGGACGCCGGCGATCTCCCAGTGCCCGGAAGGCGTGTCCTTGCCGCTGGAGATCTCCTGGGCGTGGGCGTAAGCGCCGGTCAGCTCCTCGGGAAGCTCGACGCCTTCGGCCACGGCGCCGGTGGCGTCACGGTGGGCGTGGAAAAGCCCGAGCTTGCCCATGTTGGGCAGCTTCAGGGGGCCGCATCGGTCATCGGTATCCGCCTCGCCACGCGCGCAGGCGGCGGCGATGTGACCCAGGGTGTCGGCGCCTTCATCGCCGAACGCCGCGGCGTCTGGCGCCGAGCCGATGCCGAAGGAGTCGAGTACCACTACAATCGCGCGTCGCATTAGGCTTCTCCTCTAAAGGTGTCCTGAATCAGCGTGTCGGCGTCGACAGCGCTCTGGCCCAAAATGATCGCGGCCTTGAGCTGCTCGGCGGCGCGGTTGGCGGCCTCTTCGCTCGCCGCGTGCACCATTGCCAGCGGCCGATCAGCATCGACGCGAGCACCGATTTCTGCAATCGCGCTAAAGCCAACGCTGTGATCCACCCTGGCGTCGTTACGCAGGCGCCCGCCGCCGAGCTCGACCACGCTCATGCCCACCGCGCGGGTGTCGATGCGGTTCACGATGCCGGCCTCATCGGCGTAGACCGGCTTCACTACGTTCGCTTTGGGCAGGTAGTGCTCCGAGCGCTCCATGAAGTCGTTCGGGCCGCCGAGCTCGGACACCATGCGCGCAAAAATTTCGGCAGCGGCGCCGGAGTTCAGCGCTTTTTCGAGCATCGAGAGGGCTTCATCGCGGCTGGCGGCGAGCTTGCCGGCCATCAGCATCTCGACGGCGAGTTCGCGGGTGACCTCCATCACGCGGCTATTGGCGCGCTCGCCGCGCAGAAGCGCCAGTGTCTCGACGATTTCCACCGCGTTGCCGGCACACGGCGCCAGCGGCTGGCTCATGTCGGTCAGAAGCGCGGTGGTCGGCGTGCCGGCCTGGGTGGCCACGTTGGCGATGCTCTCGGCAAGCTCGCGGGATTTTTCCGGCGTCGGCATGAAGGCGCCGCTGCCGACTTTCACATCCATCACCAGCGCGTCGAGGCCCGAGGCGAGCTTCTTGCCGAGGATCGAGGCGGTGATTAAGGGAATCGACTCCACCGTGCCGGTCACATCGCGTACGCCGTAAATGCGCTTGTCCGCCGGCGCCAGGTTGCCGGTCTGGCCGATGATGGCGACCCCGGTGGATTTCACTACCTGGCCGAAGCGCTCGGGAGCAGGGTAGGGGTCGTAGCCGGGAATCGATTCGAGCTTGTCGAGTGTGCCGCCGGTGTGGCCGAGCCCGCGCCCGGAAATCATCGGCACGAACGCGCCGCAGGCAGCGACCCAGGGGCCGAGCACCAGGGACACCAGATCACCGACGCCGCCGGTGGAGTGCTTGTCGACCACCGGTCCTGACAGGTTCAGTGAATCCCACTGCATGACGTGGCCGGAGTCACGGGTGGCGGTGGTCAGCGCGACCACTTCCTCACGGCTCATGCCGTTGAGGAAGACCGCCATGGTGAAGGCGCCGATCTGGGCATCGCTGATGCGATCGTCCGCCACGCCCTGAACGAAGTGCTTGATCTCATCAAAAGGCAACGCCTGGGCGTCGCGCTTGAGGCGGATGAATTCCTGGGGGAGCAGGTGTGCCATGATTAGTAGCCTCCTTCTTGTGTCGCGGCATCGGCGTCAGGGTTCAAGGTCATCAGCACGTCACCCAACAGGCTCGAGGCACCGAAGCGAAAGTGCTGCGGGGTGATCCAGTGCGGACCCATGATGTCGGCGGCGAGTTTCAGGTATTCAGCGGCCTCTTCGACGGTGCGCACACCGCCGGCGGCCTTGAAGCCGACATCCTGGCCGCTCTCCTTGATCGCGCCGAGCATGATCTCGGTGGCTTCAAGCGTTGCGTTAGTAGCGACCTTGCCGGTGGAGGTCTTGATGAAGTCGGCGCCGCCTTCGATGGCGAGTTCGCTGGCGCGCTTGATCAGTTCGGGCGTTTTCAGCTCGCCGGTCTCCAGAATGACCTTTAAAAGCGCCTGACCGCCGCAGGCTGCCTTGCACATTTCGACCAGCTCGCGGCCGGTCTCTTCGTCGCCGGCCATCAGCGCGCGGTAGGGGAAGACCACATCGACTTCGTCGGCGCCGGAGGCCACGGCTTCGCGGGTTTCCCGCGCCGCGCCCATGATGTCATCGCCGCCGGCGGGGAAGTTGGTGACCGAGGCGATCTTCACCTGATCTTTCAGGTTGTGCGCGGTGAGCGCGCGGGCCGCGGTTACGATGAACTGTGGGTAGACGCAAATGGCGGCTGGGGTCCCGACCGGGGTTTTGACCATCTGGCAAAGCGACTCGATGCGCGCATCGGTGTCGTCGTCGTTGAGGCTGGTGACGTCCATCAGGGCGAGCGCTTGTTTAGCGGCTTGAATCAGGTCGGAAGAGGCAGTCATGGCGTTCTCACGTTGGTGTTGAAAAAAATGGGGTATTAAGAAAATTGGTGTCAAGAGAAACAGTGTAAAAGCATGCGCACGAAAAGCAGGCCGGTAAAAAACGAACGGGCACTGCGCTTGGCCGTGCCCGTTCAGTTTAGCGCCTGAGACAGGGCTTATGCCGCGACATTACCCAGGGCGATGAAAAAGCCCGCGATCGACGCCGACATGAGATTCGAAAGCGTCCCCGCGAGTACGGCTTTGACACCGTAACGGGCAATCTCGTTGCGCCTTGTCGGCGCGATACTGCCAAGCCCGCCCAGCAAAATGGCGATCGAGGACAGGTTGGCGAAGCCGCACAGCGCAAAGGACAAAACGGCCTGCGTATGTGGCGTCATCATCTGACCTGTCGCGGCCACCACCTGTTCCCCATCGATGTAGGGCGCCAGGTTAATGAACGCGACGAACTCGTTGACCACGATTTTCTGGCCGATGAAGGAGCCGGCAAGCGTGGCCTCGGACCAGGGAACGCCGAGCAAAAACGCCAGCGGGGCGAAGAGCCAGCCAAGAATCAGCTCCAGACTCAGCGACTCGAAACCGAACCAGCCACCGACTCCGCCCAGAATGCCGTTGACCAGCGCGATCAGGCCGATGAATGCCAGCAGCATCGCGCCCACGTTGGCGGCCAGCATCAGCCCGGAGCTTGCCCCGGAGGCTGCGGCGTCGAGCACGTTGACCGGCTTGTCCTCCTGCTCCTTGAGCTCCTCGTCCACTTTGGTGATGCTATCGGCATCCTGGTTGTCCCGGGTTTCCGGCATGATCAGCTTGGCGAACAACAGCCCGCCAGGGGCGGCCATGAACGAGGCGGCGACCAGGTACTCCATGGGAATGCCGAGCTGGGCGTAGCCGGCGAGCACCGATCCGGCGACCGAGGCAAGCCCGCCGCACATCACGGCAAAGAGCTGCGACGGCGTCATGCGCGCGATGAACGGGCGCACCACCAGCGGCGCCTCGGTCTGGCCGACGAAGATGTTGGCCGTGGCCGAGAGCGACTCGGTGCGTGAGGTGCCGAGTGCTTTCTGCAGTGCACCGCCCAGAATCCGGATGATCCACTGCATGATCCCCAAGTAGTAGAGCACGGCAATTAATGAGGAGAAGAAGATGATGACCGGCAGAACGCGCACGGCAAAGACGAAACCGATGCTTTCGACGTCCGCCAGACCCCCGAACAGAAAGTCGATACCGTCGTTGGCGAAGACCAGCACCTGGCTCACCCCGGCGGAGATCGTCTCCAGAAAGACCTGGCCGAAGGGAATGTAAAGCACGAACGCCCCGATCCCCGCCTGAATGGCAAAGGCGCCGAGCACCGTGCGCAGGCGTATGGATTTGCGGTCATAGGAGAAAATCAGGGCGATGATCACCAGGGTGGCCATACCGACCAGGCTCATGAGGAGTGTCATAAGGAGATCCCTTAAATTCGCGAGGCACGCCTCGGGTTACAGGAAGTTGAGCTTGACCGTATAGATCATCGCATTTTGATACACGTTCGGCGCGCCCAACTTGTTGTCCGAATAGCGGTACTGAATGCCGGTGGTGATCAGATCCGCCGGATGCCACCAAAGACCTACCGCGCCGTTGGTGCCGGTGCTGCCCGCGGTGCCGTTCACGTAGTTCTGCTCGAGGTAGTCGCTGTCACGATCGAAGGTTTGCTCGTGCCAGTTGGTGATGCCAAAGCCCTGACCGAACGCGGTGAAGTCGTAACCCGCGACCCAGCCGGCCATGTAGCCGTTCATGCCCGTGTAGCCGTCGCTTTGCACCCGCGCCGGGCCGATGAAGGGCTTGAACCAGAAGCCGTTATCGAAAGTGGCGCGATAGCCGAAGCCGAGGATCTGATCCTGCTCGCGGCTATTGAAACCGTAGTCGCGGAAATCGTAGATGTGGGCGTAGACCGAGAAGGGCGTGTCACCCAGGTAGATGTGCGAGGTGACCTTGCCCGCGGTGCGAAAGTTATCCTGACCGTTGCTCGATTCGTCGAACTGATCGTTGGTCGGGTTCTCGAAATCGAAAAAGCCGTAGAATTCACCCCAGCTAAAGCCCACACCGCCTTCGAGCTCTACATAGGTGAAATCGCTTTTGGCGGCGTTGCTCGCCGTGCGACGCTCGGTGCCGTTGGACCAGTCCAGGTAGTTGACCGAGACGTTGCCAAACGACCAGAGCCGGTCGAGGGTTTGCGGCTCGGGCTCATCGGCCAGTGTGGGAGAGGCGATCAGGGCGCCGGCGAGTAGCGTCAGGGCACCACGGGTTACCGTGCGCTGTGAATCAAGGGTAAAGCGTTGAGCAGTCATAAGGCCTCAAATGGTCGAAATAGCGCCGCCGCGCTCTGTTTTTATAGAGTACGAAATCGATATGCGCTGAGAGTGTGATCATCGGTGCGGGCTGGCGGATGTTATAATTATAACATTCAGTGTTATTCCTTTAACACCGATTTGCAACCGGCGTTTGCAGGCATTGCTTGTTAGGCACGATTGCAGGCATCTTTTGAACGCCGTATCTACAAACAGTATTGATAAAAAGTATGTACAAACCGTGTTTGCGATCATGGTTCGAGCGAGGTCAGAAACAGCATGAGCGATCGTCGTGAGGAGCGACTCACTCTTTTAAGAGAAGCGCTGGTCAACGAGGGGACGCTGCATCTGCGCGATGCGGCGACGCTCTGTGGCGTGAGCGAAATGACCATCCGGCGCGACCTGCATACCTGCTCGCAGTCGATCAGTCTGATTGGCGGGCGGCTGATCAAAGTGTCTCCCCAGGCGAGCGCCTATGATCTCATCGAACAGCAGGCGCTGGGGTATCCGGCCAAGTACCGGCTTTGCCAGCGTGCGCTTTCGTTCATCGACGAGGGCGATACGCTATTCATCGATTGCGGCTCGACGCTTTTACCGCTGCTGGGTTTTCTGGCGCGTTTCAAGGCGCTCACCGTCGTCACCTACGCGCTCAACGTGGCCACGAGCGTGGCCAAACTTCCCAACGTGCGGCTCATCGTTTTGGGAGGGCTCTACTACCCCGCGTCTCAGTCCTTTGGGGGAGAGCGACTGGCGGAGCAAATCCGTGGTCTTGGCATCAACAAGGCGCTGATAACGGCGGCCGGCATCGACGATGACCAGGGCGTAAGCTGCTTTCATTTTCACGAAGTCGCGCCCAAAAAGGCGGCCATCGCGACCGCTGAAAAGCGAATTTTACTCGCCGATACGCGCAAAATGGGTGTTGTTCGACCGGCCTATTTTGCTACCCTTGGCGACTTCGATGTATTGGTGACAGATGATGAGCAGGTTTCAAAGCGATTTGAGGCCGGCTTGGCCTCTATGCCGGACATCGCAATCACCTGGCCTTAAGCGCGATCACTAACGGTTTTAAACGAGCAGGGTGCGGCAATGCGTCGCTTTCTGCGCGCACGTAATCGGTAGAAAATGTTCGTGCTTGTGTTTGTGCGTGAAACGCACGCCAGGTTCGCTACCAACCCCATGCGGTAGCGCATATTTTTCCCGGTGTTATCAGGCGTTGCTCTAGTGCCCTGGGAAAAATATGGGGTGCTAGTTGGTCTGCTATATGGCATATCGTTTGGCTTGCTGTCTGGCGACTAGTTTTGAAACGCAACTCTGACGAGATCGCACCATGCAACAACCCTCCCAATGGCGCAGGCGTGGCACTTTCTTCGTGCTCCTCGCGCTGTGCTTGCTCCTTGCAGGCTGTAGCTCGGCCCTGATGGACCCCAAGGGCGATATTGGTGAAGCGCAGCGTTCGCTGATCTTGAGCTCCTTTGGCTTGATGATGATCGTGGTCATTCCGGTCATCGTGCTGACGGTCGCTTTCGGCTGGCACTACCGCCGTAGCAACACCGTGGCACAGTACCTGCCGGATTGGGCGCACTCCAACTTGATCGAGGCCATCGTGTGGCTGGTGCCCGTGGTCATCGTTGCCATTCTGGCGGTGATTACCTGGCGCTCTTCTCACGAGCTCGACCCGCACCGTCCGCTGGAAAGTGATGAGCCGACCCTCGAAATCCAGGCGATCTCGCTGGATTGGAAATGGCTGTTCATCTACCCCGAGCAGGGCATCGCCACGGTCAACGAAGTCGCTCTGCCGGTCAATCGCCCGGTACGCTTTCGTGTGAGCTCCGGCTCGGTGATGAACTCGCTGTTCATTCCGCGCCTGGGAACTCAGATCTACGCGATGGCGGGTATGGATAACGACGTTCACCTCGTTGGTAACGAAATCGGCACCTACTGGGGTCGTTCGACCAATTACAGCGGCGCAGGTTTCGCTGGGATGGTCTTCGATGCGCTGGTGACCTCCGATGAAGACTTCGAGACGTGGGTAGACCAGGTGCGCGCCGAGGGTGAGCCGTTGACGTATCCCGAAGGCTACTCCGAGCTTGCCGAACGCTCCTCGTTCGTCGATGTCCGGTACTTCTCGGATGTGACGCCGGAGTTCTACGAGCGGCTAGTAAGCAGTTTCCATACGGGAACCGACCCTGAGACGGACACGCAGGACGCAGACCGTGCACCGGCCGTTGATACCAATGAAGCCTATCAATCGACCGACAACCAAGAGGGTGAGCGATCAGATGACGATGAGCTCATCAGCAACGAGGCGGGAGGGTAAGCCGTGTTCGGTAAATTAAGCTTAGAAGCAATCCCCTTACACGATCCTATTATTGTGGTCGTGGGTTTGGGAATGATTGTGGGAGCCATCGCGCTGTTAGGCGCACTGACTTACTTTCGTAAGTGGGGCTGGCTCTGGAATGAGTGGTTCACTTCGGTAGACCACAAAAAACTCGGTATCATGTACTTCATCGTGGCCCTGGTCATGCTGCTGCGCGGCTTCGCCGACGCCATCATGATGCGTAGTCAGCAGGCGCTGGCCGCTGGCGGCTCGATGGGCTTTTTGCCGCCGGATCACTACGACCAGATCTTCACCGCCCACGGCGTGATCATGATCTTCTTCGTGGCGATGCCGATGGTCATCGGTTTGATCAACCTGGTCGTACCGCTACAGATTGGCGCGCGCGACGTTGCCTTCCCGTTCTTGAACAACCTGAGCTTCTGGCTGTTCGCCGTGTCGGCGGTTTTGATCAACGTTTCACTGGTACTGGGCGAGTTCGCCAAGACCGGTTGGTTGGCCTACGCGCCACTATCGGGAATAGAGTACAGTCCCGGGGTCGGCGTGGATTACTGGATATGGGCACTACAGATATCCGGTATCGGTACGACGCTGACCGGTATCAACTTCTTCGTCACCATCCTGAAGATGCGTACCAAAGGCATGACGCTGTTCCGCATGCCGATCTTCACCTGGACTGCCCTGTGCGCCAACGTGTTGATCATCGCTTCGTTCCCGATTCTGACCGCGACCATCGCGCTACTGACGCTCGACCGCTACTTTGGTATGAACTTCTTTACCAACGAGCTTGGCGGCAACGTGATGATGTACGTCAACTTGATTTGGGCATGGGGTCACCCGGAAGTTTACATCCTGATTCTGCCGGCGTTCGGTGTCTTTTCTGAAGTCATCGCGACCTTTGCGCGTAAGCGTCTGTTTGGCTATCACACCATGGTTTGGGCAACGGTTGCGATCACCGTGCTGTCGTTCATCGTTTGGTTGCACCACTTCTTCACCATGGGGGCAGGGGCCAACGTTAACGCCTTCTTCGGCATCATGACGATGATCATCGCCATTCCGACCGGGGTTAAGGTCTTCAACTGGATCTTCACCATCTTCCGCGGTCGTCTGGAGCTGACTTCGCCGGTGCTGTGGACGCTGGGCTTCATCATCACCTTTACTCTGGGTGGTATGACCGGTGTCATGCTGGCGCTGCCGGCGGCGAACTTCGTGCTGCACAACAGCCTGTTCGTTATCGCGCACTTCCATAACGTGATCATCGGCGGCGTTGTATTCGGCATGCTGGCGGGTCTGACCTACTGGTTCCCGAAAGCCTTCGGCTTCACGCTGAGCGAGAAGTGGGGCAAACGCTCCTTCTGGTTCTGGATCACCGGTTTCTACACCGCGTTCATGCCGCTTTACGTGCTGAGCTTCTACGGTGCGGCGCGCCGCATGCAGTCCTACCCGAACGCCGAATGGCAGCCCTGGATGATCGTGGCTTGGGTCGGTTCGGTGCTGATCGCCTGTGGTATCGCGTGTACCATCATTCAGTTCTACGTCAGTATTCGTGACCGCAAGCAGAACCAGGATGTGACCGGCGACCCGTGGGATGGTCGTACGCTCGAGTGGTCCACCTCTTCACCGCCCCCGTTCTACAACTTCGCGCACGAGCCAGTGGTCGGTGATATCGACAGCTTCTGGACGCAAAAGCAGCGTGGCATCGAGCAGGCTGAAGAGAAGGACTACCAGGACATCCACATGCCGAAGAACACCTGGGCTGGCCCGATCATCAGTGTCTTCGCCATGATCTTTGGTTTTGCGATGATCTGGCACATCTGGTGGCTGGCGATCGTCGGCGCCGTGGGTACGCTGGTGAGCTTCCTCGCGCGCGTTTTCAACGACGACATTGACTACTACGTGCCGGCCGCCGAAGTCGAACGGATCGAGCAGGCGCACCTCAAGCGTTTGGAGGCACATTCGTAATGGCGACAGATACAATGCACCATGGCGCCCATGCCGATGAACACCACGATCATGATCATCATGACGTAGCGGGTACGAAAGTATTCGGCTTCTGGGTCTACCTGATGAGTGACCTGGTGATCTTCGGCACGTTGTTCGCCACCTACGCCGTGCTCATGAAGGGCACGGCGGGCGGGCCGAGCGGCGCCGATATCTTCGAGCTGCCGCTGATCCTGTTCGGCACCTTTGCGCTTTTGATCAGTAGTTTCACCTTCGGCATGGGCGTTCTGGCAATGAACGCCAACCGTGTCGGCCAGGTGAAGATGTGGCTGATCGTCACGTTCGTACTGGGCCTGATGTTTTTGGGCATGGAGCTCTACGAATTCCATCACCTGATTCATGAAGGCTACGGTCCGGATCGCAGCGCGTTCTTGTCGGCGTTCTTCACGCTGGTCGGCACTCACGGCCTGCACGTGACTTTCGGCATGATCTGGATTCTGGTGATGCTGGTTCAGCTTCAGACCAAGGGCATCAATCCTGCGACGCGTCCGCGCATTCTGTGCTTGAGCCTGTTCTGGCACTTTTTGGACATCGTCTGGATCTGCGTCTTCTCCTTCGTCTACCTGATGGGAGTGCTTTGAGATGAGTTCTTCTTCTAGCCAACCGTCGGCCGATCACGGCTCTACCAAGTCCTACGTACTGGGTCTGATCCTGTCGCTGGTACTGACGATCATTCCCTTCGGGGCGGTCATGATGGGGCTGTTCAGCACGCCGGTGACGGTCTGGATCATCGTGATCACGGCCGTGATGCAGATGCTCGTTCAGCTGGTCATGTTCATGCACCTGAACACCAAGTCGGACGAAGGGTGGGGCATGATGTCCTTCGTGTTCACTGTCTCTATTCTCGCCCTCGTGGTAGGAGGCTCCCTGTGGATCATGCATCATCTGCACATCAACATGATGATCGGCTAACCACGATGCCTAGCCGGCGGCAGGATCTGCTGGAACTGACCAAACCCGGTATCATCGGCGGCAATCTGATTGCCGCCATCGGGGGCTACTTCCTGGCCGCTCAGGGGCAGTTCGATCTGGTGACCTTCGCCGCCGTGCTGCTTGGCATCGCGCTGATCATTGGGTCGGCCTGTGCTTGCAACAATGTAATCGACCGGGATATCGACGCTTTGATGGCGCGCACGCGCCATCGCCCGCTGGTTCGCGGCAGCGTGTCGATCACCCAGGCGCTGGGGCTCTCGGCGCTTCTGGGCGTTTGCGGTGTGGTGTGTTTGGCGCTGGGCACCAACGGGTTGACCGTGGCGCTGGCCGTGATCGGCTGGGGCGTTTATGTGGGCATTTATAGCCTCTACATGAAGCGCCACTCCGAGTACGGCACGCTGGTAGGCAGCCTTTCCGGCGCGATGCCGCCGGTCGTGGGGTACTGCGCGGTGACCGGCACGTTCGACAGCGGCGCGATCGCGCTTTTGGTGATTTTCTGCCTGTGGCAGATGCCGCACTCCTACGCCATCGCGATCTTTCGCTACGCGGACTATCAGCGGGCATCGATTCCGGTATTGCCGGTGGTGCGCGGCATCAAAACCGCCAAGCACCACATCCTGGGCTACATCGTGGCGTTCATTCCCGCCTCGTTGGCACTGGGATTGGCAAGTCAAGCGGGCCTTGGCTATCTCTGCGTGGCGCTGGTGATGGGCTGCTACTGGCTCTACCTCGCGCTTCGCGGCTATCGCCTGACCGATGACGTTCGCTGGGCCAAGCAGGTCTTCGGGGTCTCGATTCTGACGATCACCGCCATGAGCCTGGTAATGGTACTCGAGGCAGTGGTACCGCTGGCCTAGGTCACGCGATCATCACCTGCACTAAAAAACGCCCAGGGGTTTCACCTTTGGGCGTTTTTCTTTGGGTACACAGGCCTACTCGAGTCTCGCTGACCAGTGCCGCACCTGCGCCACTGGATGACATCACCCGAGCGCGATCTGCAGGCCCGCTTACTCGATCATGCCGGTTCGCTGTGATTCTGCGCTGTTGCGCCGCGGCTAACCCTGTAACATGGCGAGTTTCATCTCCCGATTACTGACCCTGAGGCGACTCTTCGCTATGTCTTCGCTCTCTTCCCCGTTGCCGCGCAAGCTGGCCCTGGCGCTGCTGGTTACGGTGGCCTGCGCGTTCGCGGCCAATCACGTCTCTGCGCGGCTCGCCTTCGATAACGGCACCGGGCTGTTACTGGCAATCCTCACGCGCTCGGGCGTGGCCTGCACCATTTTGCTGACGCTGGTGGCAGTCAAGCGAAAACGGCTGTGGCTACCCAGGGCCGCCTGGCCCTGGCAGCTTGCGGTGGGGTGCTTGATCACCATTCAAAGTCTCGCGCTCTACTCCGCGGTCGCCAGGCTTCCCGTGGTGATCGCGCTGCTGCTCGCCAACACCTTCCCCATTCAGCTGGCGCTGCTCACCTGGGCGCTGGGCGGGGCGCGCCCCTCGCTCAGGCAGTGCGTGATCATGGGCACCATTTTGCTCGGGCTTCTGGTCGTACTGGATATCCCTGCCTGGCTGATCCAGGCCGAAACGCTCGGCAGCGAGTGGGCGCTGGGCATCGCCCTGGGGCTTCTTTCGGCCTTCGTGTTTTCGAGCGCGCTTTGGATCACCGAGCATCGCTTGGCGGGTGTGGGCAGTACGCTTCGAAGCCTGCTGACCATGCAGACGGTGTTTGTGGCAATGATCATTGGCGCGGCGCTTGGGGTGGTGCCCGGCGGCATGAGCTTGCCGGAAAACAGCCAGGGCTGGGTCGGGCTTTCGCTGCTGGCGCTTTTGTACGGCGCGGGGTTCTCGACGCTCTTGATCTGCGTACCTCGCTTGGATATGGCGCGCAACGCCCCGGTCATGAACATCGAGCCCGTGGCGTCACTGGTATTTGGCTATTTCGTACTGGGGCAAACGCTCGGGCCGGTGCAGCTATTGGGTGGCGCCGTCGTGGTCGGCGGAATCGTGATTCTCGGCCTTTCGAAAGTTCGTTGATGGGGGGCAATGCTCAGGCCCCGCCAATGGCGGACGGCTTTGGCAGCGGCCGCGAAGACGGTATCTCGTTTGGGGGCGGGGCCGAGGTCGACATCAACGATACCTTCGCGCTGAGCGCCGACCTGATGCGGTACTTGAGCCCGTCGGAGTACGATTTTGACGCCCTGAGCCTGGGGCTTCGCTACCGTTTTTAATCGGTGCGATGAAAAAGCGCCAAAGCGGCAAGTCCCACCTTCGCGTGGGGCTTTTTAATGGGCGAACGAACAGTCGAGCACATTGTTAGCACGCTAATTATGGTGTAGGCTAAGGTATTATTTGAACAGACCCCGTCCACGCCGGGGTTTTTTGACGAGTGAATCCCGATGTCTCCCGATCAGCGCTTTACCCGATGGGTAAGGGTAGCCCTGGCTGCCTTTGCCCTTTTGTTCGTCTATTTTCTGGTGGCCGACAGCTTCATGCCGCTGACCCCGCAGGCGCGCATCATGCGCCCGGTCACGCGTATTGCCCCGGAGCTGAGCGCGCCGGTGGTCGAGGTCGTCGTGCGCGATCATCAGCACGTCGACAAGGGCGACGTACTGTTTCGCCTCGACGCCGCGCCCTACGAGATCGCGGTGGAGAAAGCGCAGCTCAACGTCGAGCAGGCTGCCCAGGAGAACGACCGGCTGCAGGCCGACCTGGCCGCGGCGCGGGCCTCGCTAAGCGCAGCCCAGGCAAACGCCAGCGAGCTCAACAGCGAACGCGAGCGTGCGCAGTCGCTGGTGGGGCGCCAGAGCATTTCGCGCCAGCAGTACGAGCAGCGGGTCTCGGCGGCGAACACCGCCAATGCCGACGTGCGCGCCGCCCAGGCGAAGATTACGAGCCTGGAAGCGCAGCTCGGCGAGGAGGGGGATGCCAACCTGCGGCTGCGCCAGGCCCGCAACGCGCTGGCCAACGCTCAGTTGAACCTGGAGCGCACCGAGGTGCGCGCTCTGGAGGCGGGGCAAGTTACCAATCTGCAGCTTCAGGCCGGCGACTACGTTCAGGCGGGCCAGCCGGTGCTGGCACTGGTCGGAGGCGGCGTGGACATCGTGGCGGACTTTCGCGAAAAGAGCCTGCGCCACGTGCGCGTGGGTGACGAAGCGAAGGTCGTACTGGACGCGCTGCCCGGCCATATTTTCGCAGGCCACGTCACGGCGCTGGATGCCGGCGTGCGTGAGGGCCAGGTCAGCGCCAACGGTCAGCTTGCGGATATTCCCACATCTGATCGCTGGGTGCGCGATGCCCAGCGCCTGCGCCTGCACGTGGCACTCGACGCGCCGCTGGAAGAGATGCCGCCGAGCGGTGCTCGTGCAAGCGTTCAGCTTCTGCCCGGCGAGCATACGCTGGCGCACCCGTTCGCCTGGCTGCAGGTACACCTGATCAGCTGGCTGCACTATGTCTACTGAGCCGACCGAGCCCACCGGCACGAGCGATCTGGAGACCTCTCCGGAAGGCGCATCGACCGGCCAGAGCCGCACGAGCCGCTGGCGCGTCTGGTCGATCACGCCCTGGCGTAGAAAACGCGGTGAAAGCCCGCCGGCGAAAGGCGCCCGAGCGGCGATCCTCGATGAAAACGGCCTGCGTCAGTGCCTTCGCGTCGCCGGTGGGGCCACGATTGGCTTTGTGATCAGCAAGCTGATGGGCTGGAACTATGGCGTCTTCTTTACCGTGTTTCCGATGTTTCTACTCGGCATGGTGCCGCTGCTCAATGCCGGGATCATTCGCCAGTTTCTAGGCAACGCCGCTTTCAACGTGGTCGAGGTCAGCCTGATCATCGGCCTTTTGCAGCACATGCCGGTGGTGATGACGCTGGTGGTGCTGGGTATCTTCTTGTTTCGCTTCAACCTGATGGCGAAGGGGCCGCTGTTTCTGTACGGGGCCAACGGCGTGGTCACGCTCAGCGTTCTGCTGCACTTTGCAAGCTATCCAGGCGTGGATTTGAGCGAGCTTTTGGGGGCGAACCTTTTAGCGAGCGTGCTGGCGGTGATCATCGCCATGCTCATGCACACGCTCTTTCCCGACGTCTCGCCGCGCCAGCCGCCGCCACGCGTGGAGAAAACCGCCGCGCAGATTCGCCACGAAACCCTGCTGGGCGGCATTACCGCGACGCTATCGTTCGTCGTATTTCAAACCTTCGATCTGCGCGATTCGCTCTCCGCGCAGATGGCGACGGTGTTGGTGCTGTTTGCCATGGGCTACGCCGGGGCCCAGGTCTCCTCGATCAGACGGATCATCGGTACGCTCTTGGGCTGCAACATGGCGCTGTTGATCCAGCTTTTGCTTTACTCCCAGAGCCACCACTTTTTGCTGGTGATCGTGATCTACTGGTTGGGGTTGATGCTGTTCGCCCGCGAACACGTGCGCGAGGCCGGTGGCTCTGGCGTCGGGTTTGGCGGGATGACGACGCTGGGCATTTTGTTCGGTCAGTCGCTCGGGCCAAGCCAGGACCTTGTTTACAGTGCCCTTTATCGGTTCTCCTCCATGTTCGTAGCCCTCGCGGTGACGCTGATGGTCATGGCCTGCCTTCACTCATTGCTCAATGCATGGACGGCCACGGCGCTGCCAAAAAGAAATTGAGGCAACTTTTTTCGCACCGTCTACTCTAAGAAATACCTGCACTGCTGATAGACAACGACGTCTTCCTCGCATGCAGCGTATTTCCTACTAACGGATTAGAGGTAATCATCATGTCAAATTCAAACGAAGACAAAGCGAAAGGTGCCGCTAACAAGGCCGCTGGCAAAGTGAAGGAAGCCGTGGGTAAAGTCACCGGCAGCGACAAGACCGAAGCCAAGGGTCACGCTCAGCAGGCCAAGGGCGAAGCGCAAAAAGGTAAAGGTGAGCTGAAAGACGCCGCCAAGAAGAAGTAACGACATTCGTCAGGATATTAAACAGGGGCCCTCGGGCCCCTGTTTTGCTTTCTACACCAAGCGTTCACGAACCGGGCGTTTCAAACCCACTCAATCGGCCATATCCATGGCAAAGCTCGTTTCAAGCCCTTCATCACCGACCGATACCCGCACTTCCAGGCTGTCGTATATCTCCCCGTAGTGTTTGAGCTGAGCGATGTCCTCTTCCGAGACGTCCTCCTGCGGCGATTTGATCAGCAGATCCGCCAAAGCCGTGTAAAGATCACCGGTCGCGAAGATATTCAGCAGCAGGTCGTCATCGGCGACCGGCGCCTGTAGTCCGTTTGTCAGCGTTGACGGGTCATCGAGGCCAACGCCCAGGGCCAGCGCCGATTCCGACATCGCCGCGTAAAGGGTCGATACCTGCGCAGGCAATTGGCGGCTCTTGAGTCGCCGGGGTTCGCCGTCAGGCATGAGCGATAGCTCGCTGAGTTCGGGCAAAAAGGCGGCGGCGTTTTCCAATAGCGTCATGGGATTCGATGACGCCAGGGTCAAAAGCCCCGTGGCCATGGGGCCGCCCTTGGCAAGGTAGAGCCGGTCGATACGCGCATTGAGCCCGGAAAGCGCCGGGGCAATCATCATCGCCATCGGGTCACTGGTCAGCGCGCTGGTCTCGTCCCACAGGGTGTTGAGCTGCTGGAGGTCGTCACAGCTAAACGGCGCCTCGCGAATTTGGCGCGCGTAGGTGTCCACGAGCTCCAAAAGCACCGATAGGTCGAGCCCCAGCCCAAAGCTTGCCAATCCATCCCGCTGGCCGAGCCCTGGCACCGGCGTCACCAACCGGCGAAGGTCACGCACGACCTCCTCATCGGTTTGCACGATCAGGTTGACCTCCGAGCGGCCTCGTAAATCGTACGCGCGCGAGCCCACCGTCAGGCCGGGAAAGCGCCCGGTCAAGCGGTCGATATCGGTCTGGCAGGCGGTAAGGTCCAGCGGCTCTTCACCGAGGGCGTCGAGTAGTGCGCGCGTCGCGGGATGGCGGGGCGAGCCGAGTTCACTCAACACCCGCGCGGTACGGATTTGCCCCGTACCCAGCGGCGTGAAGCCGTAGCGGCGTTCGATCTCGGCAATCTCGCCGGACTCCTCCATGCTTTCATCCGGCAGGCGCTTGCCGAGTATCTGAGCGAGCAGCTCGTCGCTGGCATCACCTGGTATCAAGGAAACCAGCGCCTGGCCGTCGACGATGGCGAGGATGAGTTCGACGTCGTCTTCCGGTGTGATCCGCCAGTAGTCGGTGCCCTCGACGCGGCCGATGCGCGGCGTAAGCCCCGCCCGCTCGACCACTCGCTCGAAGGTGTCGCGAAACGCCGCGTCGTCTTCCAGCTCGAAGCGCATCACCGGCAGAATGCCCAGCCCGTAAAGCGCGACGTTCGGCGACACGTTGATACCGCGGGCGTGAACGTCCTCCAGCGTGTCAATGTCCTCGAACTCTTCGCCGAGTGCGATCACAAGCGACAAAAAGGCCTGCGCCTGCTCGTTGGGTTCATTTCGCCTCTGCTCGCGAAGCGCCTCCAGATCCCGCTCGAGCCCGTCGCCCAGCAGCATCGTGCGCTGATAAAACGCGAACACCTCCTGCTGGTCCAGCGTTTCCCGCGTGGCCATGAAGTAGGGGGCGTTGGCCGGAATATAGCCGAGCAAATCGGTCTCGGCGGCCTGAGCATCGAGGCTGGCGCCGCCAGCCAGCAGCGCGAGAGAGGCAAGCAGCGATGTTTTTTTAATCATATCGAATCCACTGGCGTGTACACATTGGCTCATGGGAGTAGCGGTTTAAAAGCATAACCCGCCTAACGTACGGGAGGGGCATGCGCCATTAAAAAAACGCCCCCGACCGCGCTAACGATCGGGGGCGTTTGGTGTAGCGCCTGGCGCTACACAGCGACTCTCTTTTTCATCGCCTGATGGCACAGGCAAACCGTACCTGACGAAAACGGCCCTTGCCCGGCAGGGCAAGGGCCGCACCTATCCGGCGCCTCAGGCCTTAGTTCGAGATCACGTCGTATCTTTCACGCCGCAGGCCATCCGCCGCGGTGACCACGATGGCACCGTCCTCGACGGTGACCTGGTCGTCGTCACTCACGGTCTCAAGCTGCGCCGCGACTTCCTCGACGGACCGGGACCCCGCTTGAATCGTTTTGGCGCGATAGTCGATCTCCACCTCGTCGGAGTGGATCAGCCCGCCAAGAACGGACAGTTCTGTCAGCCCCTTGTTCTGGAACGGTTCTCCACCGCGCATCATGTAGTAATCGGAGCTTTGGATAGTGACACGGACGTAGCGCGCAACCCGGTCAATGTCGTCCTCCGTCTTTCCGGTTTCCGTTGTGTCGCGTGTATCGATGACCGGCTCGTAGGTTTCGTTAAAGACCGCGAAGCTGCGCTCTTCCTGCGGGGCAGTATCGATTTTGTACGTCAGCAACCCCGTGCCTTCAACCGAGGAGGACGGATCAAACCAGCTCGTCTCGACGGTATCCACATAGTACTCGGACCCAAGGTCGACCTTGATCCAGGCGGGTATTGGCAGGACGTCGCGGGTGTGCCAGTAACCGCCTTCCGACATGTCAGTCACGAAGTCCGCTTTACCATCCACGGCAAAGGTCGCCGGGCCGTCCGGCAGGCCGCGACCAACGCCTTCGCGGTTGGCCTGAACGCGTCGCGCGACGGAGAGCGCGCCTTCGTCGATGGTGTAGGTGCGCCGGTCCCCATTCTGTGCCACCACGTCAAAGGTATCGTCGACGGACAGCGGCGCGTCACCCGCGCGATCGCCGAAATCGAAGTGCGCCCCGAAAGGTAGATCGAACAGGGTCTGCATGTCGTCGACGACAGTGTCGTAAGGCAGGTTCAGTACGCGGTCCTGAATACCATCGACGGCGATGACGCCCGATGTCAGCAGCGTGTCGTCGTTGGTGACCAGTTCCCACTCTGCCGTATCCGTCATGGTGTCACCATCGACCTCGGCGACCACCTCGACGCTGTTGGTGCCAGAGGCCAGCTCGAGGTCCCAGGTCAGACGGCGGCTGTCAGGGGTTTCGACGACACCCATCGACTCACCGTTCAGGAAAAGCTCGGCCTGCGGCAGATTCGAATAGACCTTGACCGTGGTATTGCCGCGCTGACGTTCGATGAGTCGCTTGCCGGTGAGATGAAGGACCGGATCCTCGCTCCAGTTGGCCTGATACCAGTAGAAGGCATCCTTGCGTGTCTCGCGGTCGCGCGTCACGAGGCCCTTATCGTTGATGCCGGGAGCTTCGCCTTCGTCGCGGCCGTCGGAGGCGAAATCGAACATCGCCCAGACGAACGTGGACCAGAGCCAGGGCCGCTCCTTCATCTGGAGGTAGGCTTCTTCGTGGTAGTTGGCCTGATAGGTTTCGGTGTGGTCCTGCTGGAACGGCGTCTCGGACTGGATCGAAGGGCCGGCACCCGCGCCGTACTCGCTGACCCCGATGGGGAGATCGGGCGCAGCCGCATGCAGCTCATCCAGCCAGGCACCCAGATCGCCGGTCGGATTGCCGTAATACCAGCCGAAATAGAGATTTTGGCCGACGGTATCCGTGACGTTCATTACCGCCTCATCGGGGCCAAGACGCCCCAGAACGGCGGCGGTCGTCGGCCGCGACGGGTCTTCGGACTTGGCCAGCGCGTTTAGCTCGGTCAGCAAGGAGGAGACGTCACTGTCGCTTTGCAGCGAGACCTCGTTCCAGATACCCCAGACCGCGATCGAGGGATGGTTGTAGTTCTGGCGCACAAGCTCCTGCATCTGCTGCCGGGCGTTCTCGGCATAGGCGTCGGTCAGGTCGACCTCGCTGATCACCGGAACCTCCGCCCAGGTCACCATCCCGAATTCGTCAGCCAAATCATAGACGCTGCGGCTGTGCTGGTAATGCGCCAGGCGGACGGCATTGGCACCGAGTTCGTCCATGATGTCGAAATCGCGGCGCTTCTGCTCCTCGGTTGCGGCAAATCCGCCGTCTTCGACGTCCTGATGATAGCTGACGCCGCGCAAGGGCACCGATTCACCGTTCAGCAGGAAGCCTTCCTGCGGGTCAATCCTGATCTCTCGGATGCCGAGCGGTTCCGTCACCTCGTCCAGTACGTTTCCTTCGGCGTCGGTCACCGTGGTGACGACGCTGTAGAGATAAGGATCCGCCCGTCCCTGCCACAGCCGCGGCTGATCGATCTTGAGATCAAGCACCTGCTCCTGCTTTTGCGCCGCGGCCAGCGTGACGGAGGTCTCACTCTCTGCGACAACCGTGCCCGTATCGTCGCGCGCCTGGGTACGCAGGGTAACGGTGGCGTCATCCGCACCGTCGTTGGCCAGTTTGATCCGAGCCTCGACAGTAGCCTCCTCCGGGCTGATGTCCTGGGTCGTCAGATAGACGCCCGGGCCGCCGGAATCGGTTAGATCGACATGGACCGGTGCGACCTCGACCAGGGCCACGTCGCGGTAGAGCCCACCGAAAAACGTGAAATCCGCATCGATCGGGGCGAGCCGGTGTGGGGCGTTGTTCACCTGGATCACGATACGGTTTTCGCCCGGCACCAGATCATCGGTCACATCGAACCGGAATGCGCTGTAGCCGCCGGCATGGGTTCCCACACTCGTGCCGTTGACGAAGACCTCGGCGATCTCATTCGCCGCGCCGACCTGCACGAACACGCGCCGGTCGCCCAGATCATCGGTGACCTCGAACGTGGTCTGGTAGAAGCCGTCGCCGCGATAATAATTATCGCCGCCCTCGCTGCCATCCTGCGCGTTCCACGTATGGGGTAGGTTGACCTGCGTCCAGCCATCGCCTGTCGCCGTCGCTGTATCGTCGGCGGGATCGACGTCATCGGTCGTGAACTGCCAGTCCGGCAGCGGCTCCAGGTGGCGGGCAGCGTCCGGATTGCCGATCGTCTGCGCCATCGCACCGGTGCTCGATACGCCAAGCGCCAGGGTGGTCGTCATAAGCAATTGCCTCAGCACCGGCCGTGAGGCCGCCTGCTGAGGCGAGGTCGTGAGACGACCGATTTGTGGGGTACTCATTGTTTTTTTCCTGTTCACGTAAGGCTGAAAGCTCTTGTTAGCGTTATAAGGCCATGCTTTTCAGCAGTTCGGCTGCTAGCGTGCTGCGACGTATTCTTTGCCTGGGCACATCGTTACAACGATTTGATTCTGCAAAAGATACGTCACCCGCTGGTAACGTTGCATGCGGTCACAAATTGGTCAAATAATTTGGACGAAACTACTCCATTGTTCATAAAAGGAGAGTGAGCCCGTCCATTAGCAAAATCGCCGTCACGCTCTATACCTCTTGGTAAAGCTCGCTGCCTGTCTGGCGAAACTTCTCCGCCTGCTCTTCCATGCCTTGCTGAGCATCAAGAAGCGAATCGCGATCCTTATAGGTATCGCGCACCTCCTGGCTGATCTTCATCGAGCAGAACTTCGGCCCGCACATGGAGCAGAAGTGCGCCACCTTCGCTGAATCCTTCGGCAGCGTTTCGTCGTGGTACTCCCGCGCCGTGTCCGGGTCCAATCCCAGGTTGAACTGGTCTTCCCAGCGGAACTCGAAGCGCGCTTTCGAGAGCGCGTTGTCGCGGCGCTGCGACGCCGGGTGCCCCTTGGCAAGATCCGCCGCGTGGGCGGCAATCTTGTAGGTGATGATGCCCGTCTTCACATCCTCCTTGTTGGGCAGGCCCAGGTGCTCCTTGGGAGTGACGTAGCAGAGCATCGCGCAGCCGAACCAGCCGATCATGGCAGCGCCTATACCGGAGGTAATATGGTCATAGCCCGGCGCGATGTCCGTGACCAGCGGCCCGAGGGTGTAGAAGGGCGCCTCATCGCAGTACTCGAGCTGCTTGTCCATGTTCTCCTTCACCAGGTGCATGGGCACGTGGCCCGGACCTTCGATCATCACCTGCACATCGTGCTTCCAGGCGATATGGGTTAGCTCCCCCAGGGTTTTTAGTTCGGCCATCTGGGCTTCGTCGTTGGCATCGGCAATCGAGCCCGGGCGCAGGCCGTCGCCGAGGGAAAACGCCACATCGTACTGCTTGCAGATCTCGCAGATCTCCTCGAAGTGGGTATACAGGAAGCTCTCCTGATGGTGGTACAGGCACCACTTCGCCATGATGGAGCCGCCGCGGCTGACGATGCCGGTAACCCGATTCGCAGTCAGCGGCACGTAGCGTAAAAGCACACCGGCGTGAATGGTGAAGTAATCCACGCCCTGTTCCGCCTGCTCGATCAGCGTGTCGCGAAATACCTCCCAGGTGAGGTTTTCCGCCACGCCGTTGACCTTCTCCAGCGCCTGATAGATCGGCACCGTGCCGATGGGCACCGGCGAGTTGCGCAGTATCCACTCGCGGGTTTCGTGAATGTTCTGCCCGGTGGAGAGATCCATGATGGTATCCGCGCCCCAGCGGATGCCCCAGGTCATCTTGTCGACTTCCTCCTCAATAGAAGAGGTTACCGCCGAGTTGCCCAGGTTGCCGTTGATCTTCACCAGGAAGTTGCGCCCGATGATCATCGGCTCGCTTTCCGGGTGGTTGATATTGTTGGGGATGATCGCCCGGCCGCGGGCCACTTCGTCGCGCACGAATTCGGGGGTGATCTCCTCGGGTATGCTGGCGCCAAAGTTCTGGCCACGGTGCTGGTGGCCTAGAATGCGCTCAACTTCCGCCGTTCCAAGCGCCTGGCGGCGCTGATTCTCACGAATGGCGATAAACTCCATCTCCGGGGTGACGATCCCTTGGCGGGCATAGTGGAGCTGGGTCACGTTCTTGCCTGCTTCCGCCCGGCGTGGCGTGCGCTTGAGATCAAACCGCAGCTGGGCAAGCATGGGGTCGTTGGCGCGGCGCTTGCCGTACTCTGAGGTTAAACCCTCGAGAAATTCGGTATCGCCGCGCTCCTCGATCCACGCCCGGCGCAGCTCAGGAATCCCCTGGCGCAGATCGATCTGCGCAGCGGGGTCGGTGTAGGGGCCGGAGGTGTCGTAGACCAGCAGCGGCGGGTTTTGCTCATCCGCGCCGCTGGTGGTGGTCGGCGACAGGGTGATTTCGCGAAACGGCACGCGGATATCCGGGCGCGAGCCTTCGATGTACACCTTGTTCGAAGCGGGCAGCGGGGCGATAGCGGCGGCGTCGACCTGGGCGGTTTCAGCCAGGAAGTGTTGAGTGCGGCTCATGATCAGACTCTCTCGTTATGGTTTTTATAAAGGCGTATCAATCGGCCAAATCCAGACCCATCTGCCAGAAATCAATTTCCAGGCGCGTGGCGTCGCGAAATATCTTCGTAAGCGCTTCAAAGCGCGCCGGGGTGACATCGGCCAAGCGCGTATTCAGCCACTCAAGCTCCGCGCGCATCGCCGCCTGAAACTCCTCGCCTTCGTACATGGCGATCCAGGCGTCATACGCGTTATCGCCGCCGCGCACGGTAGTGCTCTGGGCGTTCAGCCAGTTGGCAATTTCGCCGTAACCCACCAGGCACGGGGCCAGCGCCACGTGAAGGTCCAGAAGGTCGCCGCGGCTGCCGGTATCCAGTACGTAGCGGGTGTAGGCCATCGTTGCCCGCGCCTCGGGAAGCTTCGCCAGTTCCTCCTCCGAGATGCCCCATTCGCGGCAAAAGCCGATATGCAGCCCAAGCTCCACCTCCACGATCGCTTTCATGCCCTCATGAGCCTGGCGCAGGTCGGCAAGGGTTGGACTCTTGTAGGCCGCCAGCGCGTAGGCACGGGCAAAGTGAATCAGAAACAGGTAGTCCTGCTTCAGGTAGTGGCGAAAGGATTCTTCAGGGAGCGTGGCGTTGCCCAATTGGCGGACGAAATCGTGCTCGATATAAGCGCGCCAGTCGTTTTGGCACGCGGTGGTAAGGTCGGTGAAGCAGTAGCCCATACATCCTCCGGTGGTAGAGATCCGAAGGGTAGGCGAGAAGATCGAGAAAATGGCGCGGAAGTGTGGCGTGAAATGCACAGAGATTGCCGGCGCCATCGCTTGATCCCTACGCCGGTACCCGCGCTTTTCAAATAAGCGCATTAGCCGGATCAGGTTCAGCGGGACCAGCGCTTGGAAGCTTGAAGCTCGCCCTGCGCCATCTCAGCCGGATTCACCGGCACCCCGTCAAGCAGTTGTCTGGGGGAGTCTAGGGGGCGATCAGGGAGGATGCAAGGGGCGTGAACGAGGCAAACAATCAATAAGCCGGGGGCTGGCTAACGTTGAAGCGCATCTACCATTTACCTTACGGTCCTGTGCCTCAGCGGTTCAGGGAGTCACTGTGTTCCAGGGAGAGGCTGACTGTGCAAGCGTTTGCCAAGCGGTGAGGTTCGCGTGTAAGTAAGGCAAAAACCCTTGGCACTGACGTGACAAGGCGTGAAAGCGTGACGTTACGACCGCAATATCCAAGTCGATATGGGGCGCAAATGGCACCATGGTGACTTGGCAATCCCGGCGTTTAAGAAACCCGTGAGCGGTAACGGGATCCACCAGCGCGACGCCCAGCTCTTCATTGACTAACGCAATCGCGGAAGAGAAGAGATGGACCTCAAGGCCACGGCGAAAGGGGACGTTGGCTTGAAGGAGTACGTGTTTAAGCTTGGCGGTACTTTGATGATTCTCATCGAGCGTAATCAGGTTTTGACCGTAAAGTTGCTCGGGAGAAAGCTCGGCAAAAGAGGCGAGTTCGCTCGAGGTAGGCACCGCTAAATGCATTCTGAGTTGGTACCGGGTCATGCTCAATTCCGGAAGATCACTCTCTGCCTCAATGACCCCAAGATCAAACTGTCCTTCGGATACCCACTCGGCAATTTTGGGTGTACTGAAGGTTTGCAGCGACAGCCGGCTAGCTTCGTGTTCTGCCAGATAAGCCGAGGTTGTCCGGGGTATCACGGTTGGCGAGAGGCCGGGCATGCAGCCGATGGTGAGTTTGCCGGAGTGCCCTTGGCCAATGAGATCCGAAAGCTCTTCTAAATGCCTGACCGAGGACAGCACCTTATCCACGCCCTCGGCCAGATGTTTGGCCTCAGGGGTCAGCTCGGTTCCGTAGTGGTTGCGTCGAAAAAGTAAAAATCCTGCCTCCTGCTCAAGGTTAGCGATAGCCGTGCTCACAGCAGGCTGAGTCAAATCTAGGCGGCGTGCGGCTTTGGAGAGACTGGCGGTGCGGGCTACTTCCTGAAAGATCTGCAACTGGCGAAAGCTATAGCGCAGTTTCATCATCGTTGGCTCAAGATTTTGTTTATGAGTTCATAGTCATCTTTTAATTGTATTTATATCACAGTGAAAGGATGCTGAAAGACTCATCATAAAAGAAACAACGAAGGTGATCTCATGAACCTGGTCGATCTGCTCGGTCTACTCCTGTATTTCGCTATTCTTATCGTGATTGGCTACCGCAGTGCGAAAAAAGTCTCCAACAGTTCTGATTTCGCGGTCGCGGGCAACAAGATTATCTGGCCGATATTATTCGCTACCCTTGCCGCTTCCTTTCTGGGCGGGGGCGCCTCCATGGGGCGAGCGGGCAAAACCTTCGAAGAAGGCTATGTCTTCATGTTTGCGGCCTCAGCCTTCCCGATTGCAACCGTGCTCGCTGGGCTCTTCATCGCGCCACGTTTGAAGCGCTATATAGGCGCTCAAACGGTCGGGGACATCATGGCCTATCACTTTGGTGCTAGCGCTCGCTTGTTTACCGGCATTTTTTCACTGATCTTTTGTGTCGGCATTTTGGGCGCACAAGCGCTGGCGGTGGGGACCGTGTTTCACATGATCCTTGGCATCGAAGTGTCCACGGGTATTCTCATCGGCATGGCGGTAGTGCTTATATACTCCACCCTGGGAGGAATGTGGGCCGTCATCCAGACCGATGTGGTGCAGTTTTTGATGCTGGCGATTTTTTTACCTCTCACCATGTTGATCGGAGTTCACGACCTGGGGGGGCCGGCGGCATTGGTAGAGCGTCTCCCCGAGGCACACTTTAGTCTCATGGGGGACTATTCGATCGGCATGTTCATCAGCATTTTTGTCGCCTTCCTGTTGGGTGAAACGCTGGTCCCCCCATATACCCAGCGCGCCCTGTCAGCACCGGACTCGCGTCATGCCAAAATTGGTTACTCCTTGGCGGGCGGCTTTGGCTTTTTGTTCTACTTTGTGAGCGCCACGATCGGCTTGGTTGCACTGGTGCTTTACCCGAACATATCACCGGATCAGGCTATGCCCGCACTGATACGTGATGCTCTGCCTGTGGGGCTGACCGGCCTAGTGTTGGCGTCGCTTCTTGCAGTGGTCATGTCCACGGCCGACTCCTACCTGAACTCTGCGGCGGTCATTTTCGTCAGCGACATCTACAAGCCATTTATTGAGCCTGAGGTAAGCGAAAAACGTCGCCTATGGATTGAGCGGCTCGTGAACCTGGTGATCGGTGTCGGGGCGGTGATCTTTGCGCTTTACGCAACGTCCATCGTCGATGCGCTGCTACTGAGTTACTCCCTGTGGGCGCCGACGATCCTGTTGCCTTTCGTTTTCGCAGTGCTGCTCAATTTGCGCTGCGCACGCTCGGCAATTGCCGCCATGTTGGGGGGCGCCTTGATCACCACCTTATGGAAGTGGGGGCCGCTGGATATGCAGGGCATGACGGGCTTGACTGCGCTCATCGCTGGGGTCATTAGCAACGTGGTCGTGTTCACACTGGTGTATCGCTTTTTCCGCCAACCGCCTATCGACTCGGCGGCTAGCCAGATCCGGCCTGATGCCTCGACACCCACCCAATAAGGAATATTGCCATGACCTTTTATGCCTTCGCCTTGTATGCCGCAAGCCTGATTTGCGTAATCGCTGCCATCGGTGTCGGGATTTCCGCTTGGCGCTTTTACCGCGATAACTAATCGCGCGTCACGCTGACTCACGCCCCTGAACGATCAACGCTCAGGAGCGTATAAGGAATTTTGAAATGACAAACATCGCTGTAATTGGAGCGGGCAGCGTGGGACTATCTGTATGCGCTTCTCTGATTGAGCGCGGCCACCAGGTGCACCTGTATGACCCGAGAGCGCCCGGAGAAGGAGCCTCTTTTGGCAATGCCGGCATGATTGCCAACTACGTCACGGATCCATTGGCCAGCATGGCGACCCTGCGTAGCCTTCCTCGTGAGCTGACGCGTGCGGACGCTTCGCTCTCGATCGACCCGCGCTATGCATTGCCACTGATGGGCTTTGGGCGGCGCTTTTTAAGCGCGGCGACCCCAACACGCTTTGCTCGCAACAAGGCAGATTTGCTGTCGCTGATCAAAAATAGCGTGACTGCCCAGCATGCACTTCTCGATACGCTGGATGCGCCGACGCTGTTTGCCGACAGCGGGTGTCTACAAATTGTACGCAACGATGCCAGTGCGGCGCAGGGGATCGAGCAAGCCGCTGCCAATAAGCGCCGCGATGGTCTTGACTGCCGGGCATTAACCGCCGAGGAAGTCCGCGAGCTGGAGCCTGAATTGGCCGCCAAGGGGCTGGAAGGCGCGCTTTATTTTCCCGCTACCCGCCACCTTAAAAACCCATTGGCGGTGACCCGGACTCTCTATCAGTGTTTGGTGAGCCAAGGGCTTCACTTTCATCGCGCAGAGGTGACTCAGCTAAGCGCCCAGCGTGATGGTGGGTGGCAGCTATCGGTCAACTACCCTGATATCGACAGCGCTGATGCCGGCAGCGGTAAGGCTCATGTCGAGCAGGTCCAAGTCGATCAGGTCGTGCTGTGCGCGGGGATGGTCAATAATCGGCTGTTAAAAGCGCTGAATATAAAACTGCCCGTGGTCAGCGAGCGTGGTTACCACATTCGTCTGGAAACACCGGTCGCCCTGACACGTCCGGTGGGCTGGCTGGCGCACCACTTCTACGCTACGCCCATGGAGGGAGGCGTGCGAATGGCCGGCACCACCGAGTTCAAGACCGCTAACGCGTTGCCCGACGAGCGACGCTGGGAGCAATTGCGCCAGTGGGGAGGCGAGCTCTTCGGCCAGCCGGTTACCCTGGGGGAGAGCTGGTTTGGAGTGCGTCACTCGACGCCGGATGGTTTGCCCGCCATCGGTGAATTAGCCGAGCATCAAGGCCTCTACCTGGCCTACGGACACGGTCACCTGGGCTTGACGCTGTCGGCTCATACCGGGCAACTGATTGCCGATATGGTCGATGGCAATGAGCTTCCGCAATACGCGGCGAATCTGTCGCCTGATCGCTTTACCGGCAGCAAACGCTGACACGCATCCAGCTGCGCAGCCTCCCGTCTTAAAGCATGCCATTATTAATGAGAGGACGTTGCGTCTGTCCATTATCAAACGCGCCGTTGAGCATTGAGTGTTCAACGGCGCGTTCATTTGGCACGCATCTATAAAATGGCTCGTTTAGCCTTGAACGCCTTGATGTATTGAAGCGACGCTGTAGATGCCATGAAACTGCCGTCAAATTTGCTTTGTCTCTTTGATAATCGATGGGGTAGATTTATTTGAGGAGAGTATCACGTCAATGAACTTGCCAGGCGGTTCACTCCAATCGACAAGCTCGTCGTATCAATCATTATATGGCCCCATTAAACCAAGGAGTCGCTTTGGATATACGCATTGATGATTTAAATAGTCCCGAAGTGATCAGCTTGATAAGCGAGCACCTTGCATCAATGGCCCCCACGGCACCCGCCGAGAGTCGCCATGCGCTCGACCTTGAAGGGTTGCGCGGCTCCAACATTACCTTCTGGGCGGTATGGGACGGCTCGCAGCTGGCAGGCATCGGCGCGCTAAAACGCCTGTCTCGAGAGCATGGAGAGATCAAATCCATGCGCACGGCAAAAAGCTACCTGGGGCAGGGCGTTGCGTCCCGGTTGCTTTCACACATCGTCGATGAGGCAAAAAAGAACGGATATGTTCAACTGAGTCTGGAAACCGGTTCGATGGATTATTTCGAGCCAGCAAGGAAGCTATACGCCTCGTTTGACTTCAAACCATGCCCACCTCTCGAAGATTATGTAGAAGACCCGAATAGCGTATTTATGACCAAACATATCGCCTGAATCAGGTTCAGTGGGAATAACGAACATCCAAAAGACACGCTCTGCGCCATCTCTGGTGGATACCATTGGCCCTTCGATAAGCAATTTACTAGACGAGTTTAGGACGGTGGAGGGAAGTACAAAAGAGTGGTTAGCGTTGCTACGAGTTAATTTAACTAATGGGACATCAATACTCATTATCAAGGCATGTTGCGACTTGGGAGCATTGACATTGAACAGCGATAACACAACGTGCTGGGAAACCTTCTATCGCGCCAATCAAACGGGAGCCGCCTCACCGCTGTTAAGGCGAGCTTTGTTCTCAGTGCGAGCGCTATAACGTTTTATCCGCAAGGTAGCCAGGACCCTATCCATTAACTTCATGGAGGCATCCTTTTGCATGAATATTTTATTTGTATTTATATACAGTATTATTGAGAATGGCAAATCTTGCCAGCACGCGAATTTTGGATAATTAGCCAAAATTTGCTTTGCTAGTAATAGAATCAATAAGGTAGATTTGATTAGAGAGGCTAGATAACCTCAATGAACGCGCCGGCACGTTCATTAGGGTTATGCGGCCGACTATGTAATCACTGTTAGGGCTTATGCACATGCTCACACCAATGATGGTTCAGTACTTGGTTGGCCTTTGCTGCTTAAGGCACGACCCAAAAGCTGTCGATGTCACGATCGGGAACATGGTCTTGGATGAAGCTGCCGGCAAAGAGCGTGATGTCGATGTGACGGTCACCGTCACTGACTCAAACGGTGAAGTGTCTGCTTTTAAAGCCTCTGAGGTAAAACACGAGGGTAAGCCCCTGGACGTAGTTGCGGTAGAGCAGCTCATTCTGAAGTTGGCTGACATGCCTAGAGTTACTCACAAAGCTATTTTTTCAACTTCTGGATACACCGATGGGGCTCAGGCCAAGGCAAAGAGACACGAAGTAGATCTATACAGCATGCTGCCTTGGGATCGTCCAATAGCAGAAAATTTCCCAGACTTTCCTGGAGTTGGAACACCCGGCGAATTTTTGGCTCACTTTCAAAGTAGCTTGTTATATTGGGCTGAGTGGCAGAGCTATTTTATTTCTACTACCGGGCCAGAGTCTTTCTCGTTCGGAGACGAAACGCCGCTGTTCTCGCCTGAGGGAAAGAAGCATCAGCAGTATTCGACGATGCTTGATTACTTGAATGAAGTATTGATGCGATCTACAGGGCTCTTATGTACGCAAAGTCCCGCCAGTAATGTGCTTAAGACCTTTCCGTACAATATGTACAATGAAGCGGAGGGTTATATGACTGGGCCCGCTTGGCCGCATACTCATACGCTTGACCTGTCAAATGACGAGGTTTATCTGAGATTGGAAGGACATGCCCCGTTCCGCTTGGATTCCGTAACTATTTCAGGTCACTTGCAGTGGCGTAAACGAGTTATCGAACCACAGTTCCATATCTTTGAACGTGTCAGTGACCAGGCGATTTTCGCGGGTGCGGCAGTAGCTGACTATGGTGTTGATGATGGGCGTATGTTAGCCATGATTTTTTCCAGCCAAGGGGCGTGAAGTCGGAATTCACCGTTTTCAGATACCAGAAAAACAGAAAAACTTGATCCGTGGTCTTAAGATACATACACCGCCCTAACAATCGCAGGCACAGCGACGGCTTTTTCATTGCGGCTGCGCCTTCATTACAAAGCCGCGCATGCTGCGGGCGTTAGGAGTTCTTATCAAAATGGTTCCATACATCCAAGAAACCTTAAATTTTCTTGATAAAACGGATTTTAAAATCAATTATCCGGACATTAATCACGTCATTCTGAAGGAAGAAAAAGACCGAGAGATACATATGGCTTTTGCCTGTAACTTTTCTCAGAACAACCATTTAAATAAAAATGAAAACTTAAAATTTATAATCACATTTTCAATGCTCGATGTTTTTGCAGATACGGTTAATCCAGAAAGCGAAGGAAAATCGTTCAGGCAGAAATATCAGAGTCTTCCAAAAACGAATGACTACGAGATAATATTCTCTGGTCTATATCGAATAGCCAAAGTCATTCGAAATGCTATGGTCCACAACCCTAATGGGATAGATTTTGATCATAATAAGCTTTGTGTTAAATATGTATTCAAAAGTACAATGTATTCCATGACATTATCCAAACGAGTATTGGATGACTTTTACACATTAATAGTTATGTATGTGAAAGGTGACCTTGGCAAGGGTGAGTATTTTTTAGCTCTAGCAAGAGAGATATATGAGAGAATCGTGTCTAACTTACAAGGCTTCTCGGATGACCTACCAGGTTTATTACCTTTACCGGATGGGAAACTTAAAATCAGGTCTGCGCGCAGAGAAATAATAATCAATCCTTTATTCGAAATTGAGGATTCAACAATATCATTCTCAGAATATAAAATTGACTTTCCAGAGTGGGCAGGTGCAGATTTCTCCATTGAGATAGATGGAGTCAGGTTGCTCATACCTCAAGAAGCCCTTAATTCAGAGAATAGAATATCTATCTCATCGGCCAAAAGGGACTGGGAAGCCATCAACGTATTCCCTGTTGTACCAGAAAACCTCTAACAAGTGCTTCAAATGGGACGCCTACGGCGCCCCTTAAGCAGCCGTTATACACAGCCCGAAACCAAATGAATAGAAGGTCGACTACTAATTATTAATCAATAATGATACCGAAGCTGCGCAATTAGCAGTGCATCGTCCGCTACCTTATAAACGATCCGATGCTCATCGTTGATTCGCCGGGACCAGTAGCCCGCAAAGCCATGCTTGAGCGGTTCGGGTTTTCCAACGCCCTCAAACGGCTGCCGCTGAATCTCCTTGATCAGCTTGTTGATCCGACCAAGAATTTTCTTGTCGGTTTTTTGCCAGTACAAGTAATCTTCCCAAGCATTCTCGGCAAAGACGAGCTTCACTCAAGTAGCTCCTTTTCCTGGCCGCCGCCTTTTTCCAATTCGTCCATTGCGTCCATCAAGCGTCGCGCGTTATTAGGTGAACGTAGTAGATAGGCGGTTTCCTGTAACGCTTCGAAATCTTCCAGCGACAGCATGACCACTGAAGGCGCTTTACTGCGGGTGATGATGACAGGCGAATGGTCTTCGCAGACCTGCTCCATGGTTTTGGCCAAGTGGCTTCGGGCGGCGGTATAACTAATAGCATCCATAGTGATTTTCCTGTACATAATGTTGTACTGTACGAATTATTGTACGTTTATGAGCGACAGGCAATGACTTTTTACTCACGCAGCTGCTTCAACGCCCGCCAGAAGTTTTGCGCCGGGCGCTTGATCAACAAACGCCCGGAGTAGGGGTTATCCTCTGTACTGGCGCTGCCCCAACCGCCCCAGCGCCATCAACACCCCAAACTGCACCATCAGCCCCGCCACCAGAAGCACCCACACCGACTCCACCACCATCGAGGCGATATACAGCAGCCCGCTGATGCTCGCAGGCACCAGCGCGTAGGGAATTTGCGTGCGCACGTGGGCGATATGATCCGAGCCCGCGAAAATCGAGGCCATCACCGTGGTGTCGGAAATCGGCGAGCAGTGGTCGCCGAAGATCGAGCCGGAGAAGATCGCGCCGATGGCCATGCTGACCAGCGCCACGTCGCCGCCGGAAAGCTCGAACGCCAGCGGCACGGCAATCGGCGTGAGAATCGCCATCGCACCCCAGGAACTGCCGGTGGCGAACGAGATCACCATGGCGATCAAAAAGATCAGCAGCGGCAGAAGGGCGGGCGAGAGCCAGTCGCGGGTCGCATCGATCACGTGCTCGCCGGTCCCCAGCGCTCCGGTGACGGTGCCGATGCTCCAGGCCAGCACCATGATCACGAGCGCCGGCAGCATGGTGCGAAACCCGGCCAGCAGCGTCTCTTCGCAGTCCTTGAGCGTCTGGCGTTGGAAAAGTGCCATGATCATGCCGGTCATTACCATGGCGAAGGCCGCCCAGGAAAGCGCCACGCTCACGTCGGTATTCTCCAGGGCGTCCATCACGCTTGCCCCTTCGGCGCCGCCGCCGGTGTACCAGAGCCCCCAGCAGGCCACGCTAATCAGCACCACCAGCGGCAGCAGAAAGTGCCACAGCCGCCCGCGGCCTTCGGGCACTTCGCCCAGGTCCGCATCCACGTTGGAAAGCGGGGTATCGCCGGGGGCGACTAGCTCACCGGTCTCCTCGGCGCGGCGCTGGGCTTTTGCCATGGGGCCGAAGTCCCCGGCCAGCAGAATCATGGGTATTGAGGCCAGGCAGAGCAGGGCGTAGAAGTTCCAGGGAATCGACAGCAGAAAGAGCCGGTAGGGCTCCGCCGAGGCGAAGCTTAGCCCCACGAGTGCCCCGGCAATCAGCGAAACCTGATAGCCGATCCAGTCCGACACCGGCCCTAGGGTAGCCATGGGCGCGGAGGTCGCATCCATCACCCAAGCCAACTTCTCGCGGGACTGGCGCTGGCGCGCGGTCAAATCGCGGGTGGCGTTGCCCACGATGACCGAGTTCACGTAATCATTGAAGAAGATCACCATGCCCAGCGCCCAGGTGAGCAGGAGTGAGGTCCGGCCCGAGTGAATGCGCTTGGCCAGCGCCCGGGCCAGTGCCTGGGAGCCGCCGGTGCGGTGCATGAAGGCCGCACCCGCGCCCAGCAGCGCCACTAAAACCAGAAAACGGGCGTTCCACTCGTCGGTCATCACCTCGGCGAACCAGTCGAAGGTTTGCCCCACCGCGGCGATGGGATTGCCCGCCACCAGCCAGCCGCCGATCCAGATACTGACGAACAGCGAAACGTTGACCCGCCGGGTGGCAAGGGCCAGCACGACCGCCACGATGGGCGGCAGTAAGGAGATAAAAGCTTCCATGCGATGGTTCCCTGTCATTATTGAAGTATTGGTATTGTTAGCATGCTAAAGCTTTCTGGTGCAAAGAGAGGGATTAAAAAAACAATCGAAAGGCATTGTTTTGATACAGGTTATAACGGCGTTTACGGCATCTTTTAAAACGCTTTTTTGATTCGGGAAAGGGCGTAGAAAATAACAGCGTGAGAAACGTATTCCAGCGCCGTGTTTCCGGATAAGATTTGACTGAATATAGTGGCAGGCCAGGTATCGTGAGGACATGCACCTGTCATCAATCAAGGGTTCAATGAGCCGTTAGAGCTCAGCTCAATTTGGCTTTACGTGTAGAGCGGTTAAAAAATCGCACAATGTAACGCCATGCCACGCGCCGGGTTCAGACGCTTTTTTTAAAGCGCCATGCGCCGCGAACGGCGATAAAAGATGGCAGCGTTACGGGGAGGGGGTTTGGTAATAGAAGAAGATCGATATCGCATCCATCGGCTGACGGGGCAGCTTTGCGATTCTGACCTGGAGACGGCGTATCGCCACTCCATTCAGCAGCGCCTGAGTAACGAGTACAGCCTGGCGCTGGGCATTGGGGCGTTTATCTTTGGCATCTACGTGCTGTCGGATTATTTTCTGCTGGGGTTAGCGCTCGAGTTTTTTCTGCTGTTGGCCTTGCGCCTTGCAGTCGTGAGCACGTGCTTACTGATCGCTTTCAAGATTCGGCGCGGTAAAATTGGTGTGGATGGATGGTACACGCTACCGCTATGGCTGCTTGCGACGGGCATTATTTTGATCGTGCCCCTGCGTCCCGAAAGCTTTTCTACTCAAATCATCGCGGCCGTCGTTGCGGTCCTGGGGTTCTATCTCTTTATTCCCAATCGGCTTACCGTGGTCACGCTGGTCAGCCTGTACCTGACTAGCGGCTTTTTGGTGGCGTTGGTGGCGTTCACGGACGCTAATCTGGTCGATGTTACCCGCACCGCAATTTTATTGTTGACTGCCAACATTATCGGGTTTTCCACCCTGCTGCGTATGGAGAGTCTGCAGCGCGTGCAGTTTGCGCTGCTCAATAACGAGCGCGGTCGAAACCAGGCGCTAAATGAGGAAATTATAAGCCGCAAGTTGCTCGAAGAGCAGCTGCGCACGAGTGCCGAGCGCGATGCGCTGACGAATCTCAACAATCGCGGTCATTTCATGAAGCTGGCCGGCAAAATGCTGCAACGCTCCCAGTCCGGCCAGGCACCCTTCAGTTTGTTCATGATTGACGTGGATCACTTCAAACGCATTAACGATACCTGCGGACATTGCCATGGCGATAAGGTATTAGCGGAAATTGCCGAGGTCTGCGAAGAGTCCCTGCGTCCAACGGATGTGATTGGGCGCTTTGGGGGCGAGGAGTTTATCGTGGCGCTGCCCAATACCAACCTCGATGACGCGCAAAAAGTGGCCGAGCGGCTGAAAAGGGAGGTGTCCAACCTGTCACTGCCGGATGAAATGGGAACGCAAAGCCCCAGCGTGACCATCGGCGTCGCGGCCGCCAACGCGGAAGGGGAGAACCTCGACGCCTTGATCAAGCAGGCCGATCAGCTGCTGTACATTGGCAAGCGCGCCGGCCGAAATCAGGTCGTGGTGGGCCGCGATGGCGGCGGCCCAAACGCTGATGAAGCGGTGTAATACCAGGTCGATAGGGCTTTTTTAGCTGTGTGCAGCGTTATCCAAACACCTGCGGGTTGAGCTGCCACACGCTCCAAGTCAATGCGCAGGCCAGGCTTACCCAAGCCAGGTAGGGTATCAGCAGCACACCGGCCAGTGCCTTGAGCCGCCAGAACATCACCAGCGTCACCAGTATCAATACCCACAGTGCCACTGTGCCGATGAATGAAATAGCGCCCAGATTCCAGACGAAGAACAGCCAGCTCCACAGCGCGTTCAGTGCCAGTTGCCCCACGAATACGGTTAACGCAGGCCGCGCACCGCGCTCGCGCCAGGCAAGCCAGGCGGCGATGCCCATCAGGCCATAAAGCGTTGTCCACATCGGCCCGAACAGCCAGGCCGGCGGCGCCCAGCTGGGCTGTTCGAGCGAGGCGTAAAAGTCGGCCGCGTTGATGGACGCCACGGCGCCGATGGCGGCGGCGAGATAGGCCAGCCCCAGCCAGCCGATAAGGCCCAGAATCTGTTTCTTGCGGGAGAGTGTGCGCATTCGTGTATCTGCCGATATCAGGGAAAACGGTTTCAATCGTAGTGCAACCTGTCGAACTCGGCCACGGGCGGGTCTGTTAAAGTATGAAACCGGCTGCCCGGCCTGGCAGGGCGCTTGAAACCGATACGGAGAGTAATTCGATGAACCCGCCACAGCCCAATAACCCGCTTCACGGCGTGACCCTTGAAACGATAGTCACCCGCCTGGTCGAGCACTACGGCTGGGAGGGCTTGTATAAAGAAATTCGCGTCAACTGCTTCAACAACGACCCCTCCGTTAAATCATCGCTCAAGTTCCTGCGTAAAACGCCGTGGGCGCGCGATAAAGTGGAAGCGCTGTATATCGATACGTTCAGGGGGTAATGTATTGTGTCGGGTTTCTAAATGGGGGCGTTTTAAGCGCATTTCTTTCAGGCTTGCCATACTCATCGGTGCTACCCCATTCATGGATGAGAGGATATTCCCAATGGCAAGCCCCACCTTTTCCCGCGCGCTGCTGGCAAGCGCTATCGGTGCCACCCTCGCAGTAGGCACGAGCGGCACCGCTTTTGCTGACAATACCCCCACTTATGACGGCGAGCTTTCCGGCTTCGAATACGCCTACCCGGTCGAGCGCTTCGAGTTCAGCTCTCAAGGGCAGGACATGCAGATGGCCTACCTGGACGTTGCGCCTGACGAGGGCAGTGCCAACGGTCGCACCGTGGTGCTGATGCACGGCAAGAACTTCTGCGCGGGTACCTGGGAAGGCACCATCGAGGCGCTGGTCGAGACGGGCTATCGCGTTATCGCGCCGGATCAGATCGGCTTTTGTAAATCCACCAAGCCCGCGCACTACCAGTTCAGCTTCCACCAGCTGGCGGCCAACACCCACGCACTACTCGACGAGCTGGACATTGAAAACGCCACCGTCATGGGCCACTCCATGGGCGGCATGCTCGCCACGCGCTTCGCGCTGATGTACCCGGAGCACACCGAGCAGCTGGTCATGGTCAACCCGATCGGTCTCGAGGACTGGAAGGCGCTCGGCGTGCCGTACCAGAGCATCGATGAGGGTTATCAGAGCGAGCTGGAAACCACCGCCCAAGGCATTCGCGAGTATCAGCAAAGCACCTACTACGCGGATACCTGGGCGCCGGAGTACGACCGCTGGGTCGAAATGCTGGCAGGCATGTACGAAGGCGAGGACGGCGAGCGCGTGGCCTGGAACCAGGCGCTGACCTCGGACATGGTCTTCACCCAGCCGGTAGTGTACGAATTTGGCGAGCTGGAAGTGCCTACGCTTCTGCTGATCGGCGAGCAGGACAACACCGCGATTGGCAAGGGTCGCGCCTCACAAGACGTGCAGGCCACCCTGGGCCATTACGACGTGCTGGGTGAGCAGGCCCGCGATGCCATTCCCGAGGCCACGCTGGTCGAATTTCCCGAACTCGGCCACTCGCCGCAGATTCAGGCGCCGGCCCGTTTTCATGAAGCGCTGCTCGAGGGGCTAGCCGTGCAGTAAACTACCTTTGCAGTAAGCGTCCCCCTGCCGAGCGCGCGCGGCAGGGGGACTCAAACGTGCAGCGTTTAGTGCCTGCTGGGTTTCGTGATCGCACCTTCCTCTTCGCTATCCTGAAACGGGTCTTCCAACGGCTCGCCGGCTTCGTCTCTTAACTGATGATCGTAGGCGGCCTGCAGGCCGGTCTGCTCGTCCAGTTCGTCGTCGTTTTCCTGATAAATGTGACCAGGAAACAGCGGCGACAGCAGCGCGATGACGATGCCCAGCACCGCAATGACCGAGAACGTAGTAGCGTAGTCGAAGGCGTTGATCAGCGCGCCGATAGCGGGCGAGCCCGTTGCCTGACCCAGCGAGACGGCAAGAAAAGGCAGCACCGGCCCCACCGAGAGCCGTCCGGGTAGAAGGCGAATGCCGGTCATCAGATAAAGCCCGGTCAGACTCATGTAAGCCAAACCGAAAATCAGCGCCGAAAAGATCGCAAGCAAAGGCTGAGAGGGGCTCGCGGCAAGTAGCAACAGGCTGGCCGAGAGCATCATCAGCATCAGCGCTTGGGTAATGGGCGGGTTGTTGCGATCAGCCAGATCCGCCACGAAGGCGCCGCCCAACCCGGCAAGCCCCACCGCGAACCAGAGCCACCCCGTCGTGCTGGCGGAAAGGCCGCCCAGCGTAATCACAAGGTCCGGCGCGAATATCCAATAGGCAGACGAGACGAACCCCATCAGTGACGCAAAGAGGGTGAGCCTTAAAAGCCGCGACCAGGGCAGCGCGTTAAGTGGCGGGGGCGGCGCGGCGTTGGCGGGCGTGACCGGCGATATCGAGGGTAAAAAGAACCAGGTTGCCACCACGCCAAGCGCGGCCAGCACGGTAAACGACACGTAGGCCAGCCGCCAGGCATCCGCCATGAAAAGCACCGTGGGCACGGCCACCATGATCCCCACGCTGGTACCGGCGTTCATGACCGAGCTGACCCGGGCGTGCAGCGAACGCTTGACCATTGCCTGCATGCCGGTGGTGAGCGCTGGCATCATCAGCCCGGTACAGATACCGCAGGCGAATACGCCGCTTCCCAGCATGAGCGCGTTGGACGCCTGACTGATGAGCGCCAGCCCCAGAATGCCGAATAGACCCGAGACAATGGCGGCCAGCCGCGCGCCTAGCCGGTTGGCCGCGGCCGGTGCTATCAGCGTTGCCAGCACGAAACTGATCAGCGGCAGCGAGCCGATCAGCCCAATAACTGATGTGCTCAGTGCAAGCTCTTCACGAATGGGCGGCACGAAAAGCCCGAAAGCGAACCGCGCGATACCATAGCCGATGGCGATCAACCCGGCCCCAAACACCGCGAAGGAGGTACTCGAAATAGCGCGCATGATGTTCCTTCTCATAAGAGGACGAAAAGCGTTACACGAGCGAACCGAGTCAGCGTGAGAGATCGCCGTATGATGGCGAATGTAGATGATTCATGCGTTAAACGCAGTGGGATTAGACGAATGGCTTTATCAACGCCCGGAAGTCGAGCCTTGCGGACCGGCATGTACATCGCTAACCGTGCCATTCGCGCCTTCCAACGGACGGCGGCGGCATTGGTGCACGTTCCTACCGAGGAGATTCTCACGATGGCCGGTATTGAGCGGTCAACCCAATAGCGCGTCGGTTAAATCTCGGCGGCTCGCGTGATACATTTCTAATATAAATGTCGCCGCCGCTTTGGCCTCTTACGCGCACAACGGGACACTCTCTTGCTTACCCCTGTCATACAACGCGAACCCACCGGCTGCGGCATCGCATCCGCCGCTACGATTCTCGGCCTCACTTACGCGGACATGAAAGCCCGCGCCAACGCGATGGGCATCTACGCCGAGGATGAGTCGCTCTGGTCGAGCACGGATTACGTGCGTCGTCTGCTCGCGCACAAACAAGTCGCAACCTCACCGAAAGAGCTTCCGTTCACGGGCTGGCAGGCGCTGCCGGATCTGGCGCTGATCGCGATCAAGCCCCACCAGCGCGACGGCAAGCACTTCTGGCACTGGGCGGTGTTTCAGCGCGAAAAGGGGAAATCGGTGGTGCTTGATAGCGCCAGCTATCTGCCCGCCAACGTGCGTACCGATTTCGACGCCATGCATCCGGCCTGGTTCATCGCCGTGACGCCGTCTGCGCGTGCGGACTTCGAGATCACCACGAGCACCCAGTCCGACTACCCGGCATTGATCGCACTTTGGGAAGCTTCGGTGCGCGCCACCCACGATTTTCTGGCCGAAGAGGATCTATTGATGCTCAAGCCGCTGATCTTCGAGCAGTTCTTCGACGTGCTGGAACTGCGCATCGCCAAGGGGCATGGCGACGAAGTCCTCGGATTCAGCGGCGTGGCGGATGGGAAGCTCGAAATGCTTTTCATCGCTCCGCAAGCGCGGGGTCAGGGCATCGGTAAAACCCTTGTCGATCAGGCGCTTAACCAGGGCGTGAGCAACGTCGATGTGAACGAACAAAATACTCAGGCGCTAGGCTTTTATCAGCGACTGGGGTTCGAGGTGAAGAGCCGTTCGCCGGTGGACGGTCTTGGCAAGCCGTATCCGCTTTTGCACATGGCGTTCGTTGGTCGCACCCGCTAAACAACTTGGCAGGAGGCACTATGAAAATGGTTCGGGGAGTCACCGATGGTGAGGATGGTCTGGAAGGCGAGGTGTACTGCGCCCTGTTCGAGCGCTACATTCCGTTTCTGAGCCTGGAGCGCGACCCCGACGGCGTGCAACACTGCGCGGCGTACCTCAACGAGCTCGATGACGCGGTGATCGATCATCTTTGCCAAGCCACCGAGCATTACTGCCAGACCTATCAAAGCGAGAGCGGGGAACTGCCCAGAGAGTTTGCAACGCCTCGCGAGGTGCTCACACACATTACCCCGAGCCTATTGATCGTCCCCCATTTCGAAAAAGCGACGCCCGTGGTGCATATGGAGCTCGAGTGCGACTGGGAGCCCGAACACGGCATGGAGTGGGTCGTGCGCAACCGGCACGTGCTCTACGTTGGGCCTTTCAACGGCGAAGACCCCTGGGGCAGCTTCAGCCCCAAAGCCGTGTGGAATTTTGCCTAGGATTTTAGCGCGCAGACATACACACAGCCGGTAATCCTGAGCCACTTGAATTACCCAAAAGTGATGAGTCGACGAGAACTACTTGTTAGTGGTTAGCGCTGACTGTTTGGTAACGTTAAGTGTCGTTGGGTAAATACTGGCCTAACACTTCGCTTTTCTTTCAATAGACTAAAGCGCTCTTACGTAAACTCGCTTCAACCAAACAGTTGGCGCCGATCGGCGCCGCTCTAAAACTTTCACGTTGAGGCTGCTGCATGTATCGATTTGCCACCGTTTTATTGACCGGGTCGTTTTTGCTAGCGGCCAGTACTGTCGCCATGGCCGATAGTCGCTGGTCGGTCGCGGGTAGCGCCGGCACTACCGGTTTGGGCGCTAACGCCAGCTGGCGCTTTCATGATCATATGGCGCTGACCGCAGGTTATAGCGGGTTCAACTACGACGACCTGGATCATACCAACGGCGATTTTACCTATACCGGCGAAGTCGACATGAACGTTTACAGCCTGAAACTCGACGTCTACCCATGGGCTGAAAACGGCTTCTTCGTTTCGGCCGGCGCCGTCAGGCCCGATATTCAGCTCAAGGCGGTGGGTCGCTACACGGGCGGCGAAACGTTCGATGAATTTGGCGGTATTCCCATCGATGCCAATAGCGCACGTTTGGATGGCGTGGGCAAACTTTCAGACGGCGTGGAGCCCTACCTGGGTATTGGCTGGCGCAACAGCGCCAAACAGGGTCTGGGCTTCTATGCCGAAGTGGGGGCCTTCTGGATCGACCCCAGCGTGTCTCTTACCCCGCGAGGCGATGCGCTCGATATTCCGTTCGTTCGAGCGATCGCCGAGCGCGAAGCGCGCGAGCAAGAAGACGACCTTAAAGACGAACTCGACAAGTACAACATCTACCCGGTGGCAGTAGTGGGTATCGAGTACACGTTCTGATCCCTATCGAACAAGCGCGGGCTTCTGTGTTTGAGCTCACGAACGGATGATCATGATTATGGGGCGCCTCGGCGCCCCGTAATCGTTTTGGTCTTTTGCTCGGCGGCTTAGCTAGACAGCACCAGGTCTCGCTTCCTCCATGGACGATCCTTCTGGCTCAACGCTCAACGCTCAACGCTCAACGCTCAGCCTGGTAGCCAACGCTTTGGCTTCATCAAACGCTCGAGCCAGCGATTGGCGGTGGCGCTCGTCGTTGAACTCCTGATACTCCGCGCCGATCTCGTGAAAGGTCTCGACGCCCAGGTAGTGACTCAGCGTTTTAATATGCGGGCCCAAATGGTTCATGTGCTCGCGCACACCACCCTTGCCAAAGCCGAACTCGCCGCTCGAGGTCAGTAGTACCAGCGTCTTACCCGAGAGAATCGGCGCCAGCGGCGCATCACCGCGCGCCAGGTCGAAACTGAATGTCTTGTTGATACGAATGACCTGATCGAACCACGCTTTCAGCGGCGCGGGCATGCCGTAGTTGTACATGGGGGACGAGAGCACGACGATGTCTGATCGGGTCAGTTCGTCGATCATTTGATCGGAAAGTGCCAGGTGCCGGTGCTGCTCTTCGCTCCGACTCGCCTCGGGCGTGAAAACGGCGCCTATCCAGGCTTGATCGATGAAGGCGGGCGGGGCGACACCGACGTCACGGTGAATGATCTCATCGCCGGGCGCTACGCTTTGCCACGCATCGATGAACGCGCGGGCGATCTTTTTGGAAATTGAGTCATGGCTGGGTACTGGGTTGGACACTGTGCGAACGCTGGCGTCCAGATGAAGTAGGGTGCGCATGATAAGGTTTGCCGTTGCTGAAAAGAAGTCGCCATACTGGGCTTTCAAGCGGTACGGGACAAACGAGTAGCAACGTTGCATGGATGAGTTAAAATCACCCGAGAATTAAAAACGGGATGCCAGCACTGTGAAAGTGTCACTACATGCCATCAAGGCGTTCGAGTCCGCAGCGCGTTTGGGCAGTTTCAAGAAGGCGGCGGAAGAGATGGCTCTCACGCCTACCGGCGTGTCCCACCACGTGGCCAATTTGGAAAAGCGGCTCGGCGTTCGGCTCTTCGACCGCCATCATCGTCAGATTACCCTAACTCCTTCGGGGCATCGGCTGTCCGAGGCAACGACCAGTGGGTTTCGTACCATCGAGACGGCGCTAGAAGATATCGCTCAAGGCGCCTCGCACCTGCGCGTAGAATCCACCTCCTCATTTGCAGCACTGGTGCTGATTCCTCGGCTTCACGACTTTCAACGACGCTATCCGGATCTGGACGTGGATGTTTCGACCGGCGAAACGATGGGCTCCCCGGTTAGCCAGCTCTGTATCCGGCTGGGCGATACGCGCCGAGTGGAGAACGCCCGCGTTCTGAAGACGGAGCGCTTCGGCCTTTATGGAACGGCATCCGTTGTCCAGGCGATGAGAGATTCCCAGCCGATGTCGGTGTACCTGACCCGCTGGAAGAATGGGCGCCTTCCGTCACCGCCCTGGCCTCAGTGGCTGGCGCAAAGCGGCCTCACCGATGAGGCGTTCGCGCCTACCTATTTCGATCAGGAGCTTTACGGAATAGCCGAGGCGGTCGCCGGGAAAGGGCTGGTATTCTGTTCCCAAACGCTGGTGGCCGACCACATCAACAACGCCACGCTGGTCGAGGTAGCCCAGTCGGTCGATTCACATCTTTGCTACTACACGCCGGCGCCCTGGCGGGCGTACAGCCTGAACCACCAGGCGTTAATCGAGTGGCTGAAAGCGTTGATCAACTGAACACACCGGTATGTTCGGCCAACACGGCGCAGCCGATGCCGATCAGCACGACGCCGCCGATCAGCTCGGCCCAATGGCCGACGAAGCGGCCTAGCCGGTGGCCGAGCACCGTACCGATCGAGGCCATCAGCGTGGTGGCAAGGCCAATGGCGAGGCTCGTGGTGACGATATCGACCTCGATGAAGGCGAGGCTCGCGCCCACGGCCATGGCGTCCAGACTGGTGGCGGTGGCGGTCAGTATCAAAAGCCAGAGCGTCTGCCGGCGGTGTTCGATTTTGTCCTCTTTATTCAGCCCGGCGTAAACCATGTGCGCGCCGATCGCCGTCAGCAGCGCAAACGCCACCCAGTGATCCCAGGCCTGCACGAAGCGCTGCGACGCCACCCCCGCCGCCCAGCCCAGTACCGGCGTAATGGCCTCAATCACGCCAAAGACCAGCCCGATACCCACCGCGTGGCGAAAGCGCGGGCGGCGAAGCTCGGCGCCTTTGCTGATCGAGGCGGCGAACGCATCTGCCGACATGGAAAAAGCGAGCAGGACAAGGGCAACGGGCGTCATGGCGGGGGAACTCGTGTGGCTTAAGAAGCGCTTTCAAACGGCAGACGATCAGGGCGACGAACCCTGCCGTTCAAGTATCGAAATACTAGCACGGTAGTCTCTTGCACTGAGTAGGTGTTTCAAAAAATAAACTTTATAACCAATAACTTGTATAGCCTTGGCTAACAATTTAAGCGCTGGGTGAATGCGTGGGCTGGGGTAGGTAAGCGATTGTCATCATTGAAGTCGATACCGTTTTAATTGTTCCAGGCAGGGCTGAAAAATTATTTCTTTGGATTGGGTATCCAATGCTCTATAAGGAATAATATTTCTCTTCAAAAGATAAAAAGGAAATAAATTGCTTATTGATCGTTTCGATTTAAAAATTCTTGAACAGCTTCAGCGGGATGATAGCGTATCTATTGCGCAGTTGGCCGAGAAAGTGGGGCTTTCTGTCACCCCTTGCTGGCGGCGTATTCAGCGCCTGGAAAAAGAGGGCGTGATCGAGAAGCGTATCGCCGTATTGAACCCCCACAAGCTCGATCTCGGCCTGACCGTTTTCGTGATGATCAAGACCGACAAGCATACCCAGGCCTGGCTGGACGCGTTTCAGGACGTGGTTCAGTCCTTTCCCGAAATCATGGAAGTGAACCGTTTGGCCGGCGAGTTCGACTATCTGCTCAAGGTCATCACGCGCGACAACGCTGCCTACGACGCTTTCTACAAAAGACTCATCGCGAGAATAGAGCTCAGCAATGTCACATCCTGCTTCTCCATGGAACAAGTCAAGAAAACCAGCGAGCTGCCCCTCGGCGGCATCTGACTGGATGACGACCCTTGCCGATGACGTCATCGGCGAAGGTGAGCCGATCGCCGGCCCCTTCGGCCCGCGCCCGCTACTCTACGCCGACTACACCGCCTCCGGGCGGGCGCTCGGCACCGTCGAGCGGGCGATGCGCGAGCAGGTGCTGCCGTACTACGCCAACACTCATACCGAAACCTCCTACACCGGGCGCATCACCACGCGTCTGCGCGAGGACGCCCGCCGCCAGATCGCCAGCGCCGTCGGCGCCACCGACGACTACGCGGTGATCTTTGCCGGCAGCGGCGCCACCGCCGCCATCGACCGCTGCTGGAAGATGCTGGGGCTCGCTCGCTTTGATCAGGCGGCGGATCAGGCTCGTCCGGTCGTGTTTTTGGGGCCTTACGAGCACCACTCCAACGATCTGGCGTGGCGCGAGTGTGACGCCGAAATCATTCGTGTGCCGCTTGATGCGGCGGGGCTGATCGATCTGGACGCGCTGAAAGCGGCGCTTTCACGTTTCCAGGGGCGGCGGCTGATCGGCGCGTTCAGCGCGGCCTCCAACGTCACCGGCGTCAAGAGTGACGTGGCGGCGATCGCCCGGTTGATGCACGCCCATGGCGGCATCGCGCTGTTTGATTACGCCGCCAGCGGTCCCTACGTGCCCATCAACGTGGCGGGCACTGGGTGTAACGATCACCTGGACGGCGTGTTCGTCTCACCCCACAAGTTCGTCGGCGGGCCGGGAAGCTCTGGCGTTTTGATCGTGCGCCGGGCGCTGTGCGTCAACGCCGTGCCCTCGGTCGCCGGGGGCGGCACGGTGTCCTATGTCACCGCGGATGGCCACCGCTACGTCAGCGACATTCAGCGCCGGGAGGAGGGCGGCACGCCGAACATTCTGGGCGACATTCGCGCCGGGTTTGCGTTTCGCATCAAATCCATGATCGGCGAAGAGCGGATCGAGGCGCGAGAGGCCGAACTTGCAAAGCTGGCGCTGGCGCGCTGGTCGCGCCTCGACAACCTGACGCTGCTGGGGCCGAGCGACGCGCCCAGGCTTTCGATCTTCTCGTTCAACGTGCGCGCCGGCGAGCGCGAGGTGCACCATAATCTCATCGTCGCGCTACTGAACGACCTGTTCGGTATTCAGGCGCGCGGCGGCTGCTCCTGCGCCGGCCCCTACGGTCATGCGCTTTTGAATATCGACGCCGACACCGCCTTCGAGCACGAATCGTTAGTCCGAAATGGAAGAAGCTTATATCGTCCGGGCTGGGTAAGGCTCGGATTTCACTTCTTTTTTAGCAATGAGACGGCTAACTATGTAATATCGGCGGTCGAATTTATTGCACGTCACGCGGCCTTACTCATGAAGCTTTACAGCGTCGACGAACGCACGGGCACCTGGACGGTGCGCGACGGCGTTTATCCGACACCCTCGATCGACACCGCGGCCACCACGCTGGATGAACTGCTCGATCCCGCGCGTTCGCGCGCCGCTTCAAGAGAGGGATGTGAGCCCTTCGCCGAGGCCGAACGTCTTGTCGAGCTTGCCAGGCGCGCCGAGCTTCCCTCTGAGCCGCGCTTTTCCGATACACCGATACGCTGGTTCTGGTGGCCTCATGAGGCCGAGGACGCCGTGCGCTCCCAGGATGAGATGACACCATGACGACGACTTCTTCTTCCCCTACGCTTGCGGGTGCCGGTTTGGAGGCGCTCAACGAGCGCGTACGCTTTGATCTCGCGTGTCTGAACCTGCCGCCCGCGAACTGGGTGCCCGCCCGCACCGGGGAGCAGGGCGAGCACGTTCACGACGTCATCATCATTGGCGGTGGCCAGTGCGGGCTGGTGGCGGCGTTCGCGCTGATGTCTGGCGGCATTCGCAATCTGCGCATTTTCGATCGCAACCCGCAAGGGCTCGAGGGGCCGTGGCTGAACTACGCGCGCATGGAAACCCTGCGCTCGCCCAAGACCCTGCCCGGGCCGAGCTACGGCTTTGCCTCGCTGACCTTCCGCGCCTGGTATGAGGCGCAGTACGGAAGTGAGGCCTGGGAGGCGCTCGACAAGATCCCGCGCCCCACCTGGATGGCGTACCTGAACTGGTACCGCGAGGTGCTGGCGCTGCCGGTCGAAAACGGCGTCAACGTCGAGCACGTCACACCCGAAGGCGACCTTCTACGCCTCGAGCTTTCCGGTGACGGGGCACCCGCCCAAACGGTGCTGACGCGCAAGCTGATCATGGCGACCGGGCGCGACGGTACCGGCGGGCCGAAAATTCCCGGCTTCGTCGAAGGCTTGCCGCAAAAGGCCTGGGCGCACACTGCCGATGACGTTGACTTCGCCGCGCTTGAAGGCAAGCGGGTGATCGTGGTCGGCGTGGGAGCGTCCGCGGTCGACAACGCCGCCGAGGCGCTGGAGCATGGTGCGTCCGAGGTTCGCTTTTTGATCCGCCGCGCCCAGATGCCGACCATCAACAAGATGATGGGCATCGGCTCGTTCGGCTTCACCCACGGCTACGCGGGGCTCAGTAATGACTGGCGCTGGCGCATCATGCACTACTCGTTCATCACCCAGACGCCGCCGCCCCGGGGCTCGACGATGCGCGTCAGCCGCCACGAGAATGCCTTTTTCCACTTCGAGTGCGGCGTCGAAGCGACCCGTATGGAGGGCGACGAGATCGTCGTCACCACTCGCCAGGGCGAGGTGCGCGGCGACTTTCTGATCCTGGGCACGGGCTTTGAGATCGACCCGCTGGCGCGCACCGAGCTTGCCGGCTACGCTGACCGCATTTTGCTCTGGCGCGACTGCTACCAGCCCCCGGAGGAGCTTGCCCACGACGAGCTGGGCAAATTCCCCTACGTGGGGCGCGATTTCGCCTTTCAGGAGCGCGAACCCGGCAGCGCCCCCTGGCTTAAAAACATTCACTGCTTCAACTACGGGGCGTCGGTCAGCCTTGGCAAGGTGAGCGGCGATATCCCCGGTATCAGCGAAGGCGCGAGTTGGCTTGCCAGCGCCATCGCCTCGCGCTTTTATCAGGAGGACGTGGAGCGTCACTGGCAGCAGCTACAGCACTACGACGCCCCGGAGCTTCAGGGCGATGAATGGACGGCTTCACCGCTACCCAATGATTGATGGTCCGCCTGCCCAAGGAGTGTATCAATGGCACATGTAATCGAGACCGCGGCTAACGTATCGGACAGCGGTGCGCTTTTCGAGGCGCTGACCATGCGCGGTAAACTGATGGATCTCACCGAGCAGTCCCACGACGCTGCGCTTTTGCCGAATGAGGAAGGCGGCGTACCGCGGGCCGCGCGCGCCGCACTGGCCTGCCGCATGGCGAAAATCTGCCGCCAAACCGGCCTGATCACCCATTATCAGGCGCTGCTGGAAAGCTACGGCGCCGACGCCGACCCGCATCGATTGGCCGACCCCGACGCCACGCCTGGCGCGGATGCGCCGCGCCTGGCGGCCATGGTGGCCTACGTGGATCTGGTCACGCGCTCGCCCAAGGACGCTACCAAAGCCGATATCGAAGCGCTGCGCGAAGCGGGACTCATCGATGCCGACATCGTACGCCTGGCCGGTCTCGTCGCCTTCGTCAACTATCAGCTGCGCGTCACCGCGGTGCTGAGCGTCATGGGAGAAACGCAATGAGTCGCGTCATTCACAAGTTCACCACGCGTATTCCCACCTGGCGGCCCCACGTCACGCCGGTCGATTTCGACAACGCCAATGAGGCCCAGCGCGAGGCGCTCAAGGAGACGCCGTCGAACACCAAAATCTCCGACTACGTGCTGGTACTGGCCCACGACCCGGAATCGCTGCGTATTCGGACCTCGCTTTTCAATGGCATCATGTACGACAAGGGCGGGCTTTGCCGCGAGGAGCGCGAGCTCGGCGCCGTGGCGGCCTCGGTGGTCAACCGCTGCATCTACTGCGCGGCGGTGCACGCCCATCGTTACAACAACATCGTCGGCAGTGACGCGGTGATGAAGGATATCTTCCTGCGCGGCAAGGAGGCCGAGCTCGACGAGCGGACTCGCGCTATTCTGCGCTTTGGCATGCGCCTTTCCGAGACGCCGCCGAACGTCGATCAGAGCGATATCCAGGCGCTTCGCGACGTCGGGCTCGACGAGCAGGAGATCCTGGATTTGACGCTGTCGACGACGCTATTTGGCTGGGCCAACCGGCTGATGCACACGCTCGGCGAGCCGGTTTCCAACGCCTGAGTATCGATTGTTCGTTACCCACCACCGTTCACTAATGATCACAAACCGCCTGACAGGGGAACTATCATGACAAAACGCTCTATTTCAACGCTTGCGGTACTCGGCGCAGTCACGATGATGGGGGCAACACCGGCGCTGGCCGAAACGCTGCGCATTGGGACGGTGGTCAGTGCGCCGCACCCCTGGATCGATGCCGCCGAGGCGTTCAAGGCGGAAATCGAGGAAGCCACCGATAACCGCATCACCGTGCAGATTTTCCCGGGCGGCCAGATCGGCAACGACCAGACCATGGTCGACGAGATCCGCATCGGCACCACCGACATGATCATCGGCGGCGTCATGAACGTCTCACCTTACGTGCCGGATTTCGAAATTTTCAGTCTCAACTACCTGTTCGAAGACATGGACACGTTCCGCGCCGCCACCGCACCGGACTCGCCGGTGTTCGAGTACTTCGATAACGCCGTGACTGAAGCGGACGTAGGTCTCAAACTGTTGAGCCTGACCGGCGGCGGCACGCGTAACCTGAGCACCAACGTCGGTCCGGTCACCGAGCCTTCTGATCTGGAAGGCGTGAAAATGCGCGTGACCGGCTCGCGGCTGGACGCCGACATGTGGCAGGCCTATGGCGCCTTGACCACGTCTCTGCCCTGGACGGAAATCTACACCGGCATGCAGACCGGCGTCGTGGGCGCGTTCGAAAGCACCATCAGCGGCTACTTCTCCAGCCGTTTGTATGAAGTGGCGCCGTACCACGCCAAGACCGAGCACCAGATCATGATGAGCCACATCTCGATCGGTGAAAACCGCTTCAACCGTTTCTCAGAAGAGGATCAGGCGCTGATTCTGGAAGCCGCGCAGCACGCCGGAGAGCTGGGTACCGACAAGGGCGAAGAGTACGACGCCGAGTTCATCCAGCAGTTCGAAGAGCTGGGCGTGACGGTCACCGAGGTGGACAAGCAGGCCTTCATCGACCGGGCGCTGCCGCTTCACGACGAGTTCGCCGAAGAGCGCGGTTTGACCGAGCTGCTCGAGACGATTCGCGCCCTTTAAAGAATGCCGCACATCGCGCGCTTTCCGCCTTGCGGGAGGCGCCGTTGGCTTGAAAGGATGAACGCATGCGATTGATCAATGATGTGCTGGAGAGGGTACTGACGCTGATTGCTGGCAGCTTGTTTGCGATCTTCATCCTGACGGTACTCTACCAGGTGTTTGCCCGCAGCGTGCTGGCCATCTCGGTCTCCTGGACCGATGAGATCGCCATGTCCTGCTTCGTCTGGTCGGTGTTTCTCGGCGCCGCGGTAGCGTTGCGTCGGCGCCAACACTATGTGGTCGACGTCTTGCCCTCGCATTTCGTCGTCACCCAGCGCGCGCTGCGCCTGTTTGGAAGCATCGCCTGTCTGCCGGTCATCTACGTGCTGGTGGTCAACGGCAACGTGCTGGTGGACATGGGTTGGCACCGCCGCTCGGTGGCGCTCGGCACGCCGATGTCCTACGTCTTTGCCGCCATGCCCGTGGCGGGCGTGGCGATGTTTTTGTTCTCCATCGAAATTCTCTTGAAAGACATCAAGATGCTGGCCCGCGGAAAAGAGGCCGCAAGCCAAAGCGAGGCCATCGATTCATGACTCCTTTACTGACCCTAATCGGCAGCTTCCTGCTTTTGATCGCGCTGAGCGTGCCGATCGCTTTCGCCATTGGGCTGGCCTCGATCATTACCATTTTGCAGCTGGGCCTGCCGTTGACCTCGGTGGTCAACCAGATGTTTGCCAGCATCAACTCCTTTCCGCTGCTGGCGGTGCCGTTTTTCCTGCTTTTGGGTAGGCTGATGAACGACGGCGGTATCACCGACCGTTTGCTGCGCTTCGCCGACAGCACCGTGGGCCACATCCGCGGCGGGCTTGGCCATATCAACGTCATGGTCTCCATGATGTTTGCTAGCCTGTCCGGCTCGGCGGCGGCGGATACCGCAAGCGTTGGCGCGGTGCTGATTCCGGCGATGAAGAAATCCGGCTACCCGGCGCCGTTCGCCGTGGCGCTGACCGCGGCCTCGTCGGTGCTCGGCGGGGTCATTCCACCGTCGATTCTGATGGTCATCTACGGTGCCTTCGGCAACGTTTCCGTCGGCGCGCTGTTCATGGGCGGGGTGCTGCCTGGCGTGCTGGTCGGGCTGATGCAGATGGGCTACGTCTACTACATCGCCAAAAAGCACGGCATCAAGGCGACGGGCACGTTCTCGTTCGCCCAGATGGGGAGAACCGCGGTCACCGCGACCCCGCCGATGCTGCTGCCGCTGATCATTCTGGGCGGCATTACGCTGGGGGTATTCACCGCCACCGAAGCGGCGTCGGTGGCGGTACTGCTCGGCATGCTGCTGGCGTTCGTGTTCTACCGCGCCATTCGCTTTCGCCAGCTGCCCGGCATTCTCAGCGACTCGGTGGTGGCGTTTTCGCTACCGATGTTCGCCGTGGCCTCCGCCGGCATCATGGGGTGGCTGATCTCGTATCTGGGCATCGCTCAGGAGGTCGCCAACTTCATCCTGTCAGTTACCGAAACGCGCATCGGCATCATGCTGATGGTGATGATTTGCATGCTGATCATCGGCACGGTGCTGAGCCCGGTCACCGCGGTCATCATCTTCCTGCCGATCATTCAGGGGCTCTGTGTGGCCGCGGATATCAACCAGGTGCACATGGCGCTGGTGGTCATTCTCTCGCTCACGCTTGGGCTGATCACGCCGCCTTACGGCATCTGTCTATTGATCGCCACGCAGATCGGCGAGGTCTCCATGCCGCGCGCCTTTGTGGCGGTCATGCCGCTGATCGGGCTGATTCTTTTGGTGATCATTGCGGTGATCCTGCTGCCCGGTATCTTCATGTACCTGCCGCAAATGATGTTTCCCAAGGCTTTCTAGCCGCGCTATAGCGCGACAGCGCCCCGCCCGGTCAACCGGGCGGGGCGCTGTCGTTTTGGCGGTTGGTCAAATGTCTATCGGTTGGGGCGGCGCTCAAATCGGTGAAAGCGTCACCCGGCGAATCAGCGCGGTGACCGCCATGGACTCTTCAAGCGCCAGGGCGTCGCACGCCTTTCGCGTGAGCTGCGCGCGAAGCGTCTGCGTGCCCACGCGCAGGCGAACCTCGATCTGATGCGGCGTTTGCGGCAGGCGCGTCATTGCCTCGATCACCGCGGGCAGCGCGTCGAGTTCGCTGGTGGACGGCGCGATTGATCGGTCCAGGCTAACGTCGCGGGCCTTCACGTGCAGCCGAACGCGCTGGCCCTTCGCCAGCGCCGGTGCGGGAATTGTAAGGCTCGGGAAGTCGTGCGATGCGCCTGAGTCGATAACCACCTGGGTGAGCCCATAGGCCGCATCGTGATCGACGATGGTGGCCTCAAGAAGCGAGGCGGCCTCGAACGCTTTAAGCGTCTCGGTAAGATCCAGACGCTGCAACAGCGCGCAGAGGGTGTCGCTTGCCACCACTTGCCCGGCGCCCATTACCACCAGGTGGTCGGCGATGGCGGCGATCTCGTCGGCGTCGTGGCTGACGTACACCACCGGGATGTCCACCTGACGCGTAAGCGTTGCGATATAGCGCAGAAGCTCCTGCTTGCGCGCGCCGTCGAGCCCGGTCAACGGCTCGTCCATCAGCAGCATCTGTGGGTCGCTCAAAAGCGCCCGGCCGATGGCGACCCGGCGCGCCTCACCGCCGGAGAGCGCCCCGGGCATGCGCTCGAGCAGGTGCCCAATCCCGAGAAGCTCGACGAGGTCGTCAAAGCGCGGTGCAGCGTGCGCCGGCATGGCGTAGGTGAGATTGCCGCGCACCCGGTAGTGGGGGAACAGCCGCGCCTCCTGGAACACCACGCCCAGCCGGCGCTGGTGGGGGGGCACGAAAATACGTTTGGCGCTGTCCACCAGCACTCGCTCGCCGAGTTGGATGCGGCCGGTATTGGGGCGCTCGAGCCCGGCGATCAGGCGCAGCAGGCTGGTCTTGCCGCTGCCGGAGGGGCCGAACACGCCGGTCACGCCGGCCCCGGGCAGGTCAAGCGCGGCGCTCAGCTGAAACGCCCCCAGGCGCTGTTCGAGCTCAAGCGAAAGCCCGGTGGCCGGGGGGCTGGGTTCAGTAGGCATCGCGCTCCTGCACTCTCTGTCTGGTGCGTCTGGCTAGCCATTCCGATGCGATCAGCGACACCAGCGCGATGACGATCGCCAGCACGCAGAGCCTGGCCGCGGCGCTTTCTCGCCCCGGGCTCTGAATCAGCGTGTAGAGCGCCAGCGGCAGCGTGCGGGTTTCGCCGGGAATGTTGGAGGCGAAGGTGATGGTGGCGCCGAATTCGGACAGCGCCCGGGCAAAGGCGAGCATGGTACCGGTCAAGAGCCCCGGCACCGCCAGCGGTAGGGTGATCGTGGTGAAGACCCGCAGCCGCCCGGCGCCCAGGGTGCTGGCCGCGGCTTCGAGCTTGGGGTCCACCGCTTCGAGTGACAGGCGCAGCGCGCGCACCAACAGCGGAAACGCCATCACGCCGCTGGCTACCGCCGCGCCCTGCCATGTGAAGGGCAGCGACACGCCAAACGACTGGTAGAGCCACGCCCCGATGACCCCCTGGCGGCCCAGCGCCACCAGCAGCAGATAGCCCACCACCACCGGCGGCAGCACCAGCGGCAGGTGGATCAGCCCGTCAACCAGCGCCTTGCCGCGAAACTCGAAGCGCGCCAGCCACCAGGCCATGACGATACCCGGTGGCAGAATCCAGGCCACGGCGGCCAGCCCGATCAAAAGGCTCAGCCGAATCGCTTCCCACTCCGCAGGCGTTAGCATCAGGGTCGGCTGATGGCGGTGTCGAAGCCGTAAGCCTCGAAAATAGCCAGCGCCGCGTCGCTTTCGAGCCACTCTCTGAGCGTCCGTGCGGCTTCGCTCTCCTTTGCGCCGACCAGCGCCGCCGGGTAGGTGATCGGATCGTGACTCTCCGCCGGGAAAAGCCCCAGCACGCGCACGGTGTCGCTTGCGAAGGCGTCGGTCTGGTAGACCACGCCTGCCGGTGTTTCGCCGCGCTCGACCAGCGCCAGCGCGGCGCGCACGTCACTTGCCCGCGCCAGGCGCGGCGCGAGTGCCTCCCACTCGCCGAGCGTCTCCAGCGCCTGCCTTGTGTAGATGCCCGCCGGCACGTGGTCCGGGTCGCCCACCGACAGGCGGTCACCCGCGCCGAGAAGATTCTCGATCGGCGCGCCGTCGCCGGGGGTGAACGTCTCAAACGCGGTGTCGCTGGCGCTGACCAGCGCCAGGCGGTTGTGCAGCAGGTCTTCGCGCGCGCTTACCTCAACCCCTTGCGCTTCGAGCCAGTCCATCCAGTCGAGGTTGGCGGAGACGAACACCTCGGCGGGGCTGCCGTTGGCGATCTGACGTGCCAGCGTCGACGACGAGGCATAGACCGGCGTGACGTCGATATCGTGCGTCGCCTCGAAGGCGGCGATGGCTTCGTTCATGGCATCGGTCAGCGAGGCGGCGGCGGCGATCTGAACGTTCTCGGCGGCGTGAGCCGATAGCGGCGCGCAGACCAGCGCAAGGGCGCCGAGCGTGCGGGGCGAGGCGAGAGTCATTGTAGATATTTCCGTTATTTCCGCTTGGATATAGCGGAGATTAAAACCAACCCGATCAATGATCAAGCGCCGTTATCGCAAGCGCTCGTCTCGGCCGCCCCGGGCGCCAGAAGCTCGAGCAGGGCGCGGGCGTCCTCGGCGTCTTCCATGGCCAGGCGCCGCTCCAGAGCGCGAAAGTGGGCGATCACCTGGCGCCCGGTGGCGCTGAGTCGCGCGCCGCCGCGCTCGTTGCCCCCGGCGTGGGTCTCGACCAGCGCCTCGAGAAAGTGGCCGTTCATGGTCTCGATCAGTTGCCAGGCTTTCTTGTAACTCATGCCGAGCGCTCGCCCGGCGCTCGAGATCGAGCCGCTCTCGTCGATGGCTTCCAAAAGCGCCACCTTGCCCGGGCCGAGAATCACGTCGCGGTGCAGCGCCAGGCGCAGTTGAAAAGTGGGGGTAGGGTGGTGGGTACGCGTCACGGTGGGCTCCGACAGGGTTACGGCGCCCAGTGTAGCAGCTGCCCGCCACCGCGGGGCGAGCGTTCACGGCTCAAGGCGGCGCCGGTAAAGCCATCCCACGTCGACCCCAAAGGAGTAGAGCGAGGCGATGAGCGCGCTCAGTGCCAGAAGCGTTGCGCCGGTATGACTCGTGAGCGGCGTGAGTGCCAGAAGCAGCGCCACGACCTGCCAGACGCACACCGTCTTGCGGCGAAAGCTTTCAAACAGTGGCGCGCTCAGCCATTCAAGGCGCCAGCTTGCCAGCACGAAGGCATAGCGCATGCCGCCGATCATCAACACCCACGCACCGAGGGATTCGAGCTTCAACAGCGCAATGCACAACAGCAGGATCATCAGCGCGTCGAGCTCCATGTCAAAGCGCGCGCCGAAGCGGGAGTGGCTGTTGGTCTTGCGCGCCACGAAACCGTCGACGCCGTCGAGCGCCAGCGACACGAGCGCCACGGCGAGCCACAGCCAGATCGCCTCGATAAAGGCGCGCTCGGCCAGCGCCCCGGCCACGATAGCGACCAGGATGGCGCGGGCCAGCGTCACCCGGTTCGCCCAGCCAAGCGGTCCGCGGTCCCAGTAGCAAAGCGTCAGCAGGGCGATGACGCCATAAAGTGCCGCCGTCACCGCCCAGGTGGCGGTCGAGACGAGCAGTGGCGAAAGGATCGTGCCTGCCGCGATCAAAGGCCCCGCGCCCAGCGCCAGTTCGAAAAGGGTAAAAAGGCGCGGGCGCGTTCTGGCAACAGGGAACACAAAGGGCATGGCGACTCACAAAGCGGCGCTCGACCGCGCGATCGTTATAGGGATTCTTCTGCGTTCGAGGTGTTAGGGTTATCGAGCCCGTGCCCCGAAGCGAACATGGATGAAGGCGGCATTTTGACCGCGGTGGGTGCTTCGGCTTCCAGGCTACCGCCACCGAAGGCAAATGAAAAGCACCGATGGCATTGAAAAGTGGCGAAAACCTGGCAATGCTTGAATGATGAACGATAAGAACGGATTAATCACAGGGAATTGTTTTTATGCCGCTGACGGAAACCGCCAGTGCTCTTTGGATCACACGCCCTCACACGGCCGAGATCCGACCTGAAACGCTCGAGGCGCCGCTGGATGACCAGGTTCTGGTACGCGCGCTTTATAGCGGCGTCAGCCGGGGAACGGAGTCGCTGGTGTTCAACGCCCGGGTGCCGCCCAGCGAGTACGCCCGCATGCGCGCGCCTTTTCAGGCCGGCGACTTCCCGACACCGGTGAAGTACGGCTACTGCAGCATCGGCGTGGTCGAGAAGGGGCCGGAGACGCTGCGCGATAAACCCGTTTTCTGCCTCTACCCGCATCAAACCAGCTACGTCGTACCGGCAAGCGCCGTCGTACCGCTGCCGGAAGGACTCCCCGCTCAGCGCGCGGTGCTCACCGCCAACATGGAAACCGCCATCAACGGCGTGTGGGATGCAAGCGTGCAGCCCGGCGAAAGGCTCTGCGTCGTGGGTGCCGGCGTCGTCGGCGCGCTGGTGGCCTATCTGTGCGCCCAGATCCCCGGCACCCGCGTGCATCTCATCGACATCAACCCCGAACGCCAGGCGCTGGCAGCCGCGCTGGGCGTCGAGTTCTGCACCCCGGACAACGCCCCGACCGACCAGGACGGCGTGATTCACGCCAGCGGCCACGGTGAAGGGCTGCGCCTGGGCCTGTCGCTTCTGGGCAGCGAAGGGCGCCTGATCGAGATGAGCTGGTTTGGCGAAGGCGACACCGCGCTTGCCCTTGGCGGCGCCTTCCACTCACAGCGACTCTCCATCAAGGCAAGCCAGGTCGGCCAGCTGCCCGCCGCGCTCAAGCCGCGCTGGGATTACCGCCGGCGCCTGATGCTTGCGCTCGAGCTTTTAAAGGATGAACGGCTCGATCACCTGATCAGCGGCGAGTGCACGTTCGACGAGTTTCCCCAGGCGGCGCCTTCGCTGTTCGGCCCTCGAAGCCAGGCGCTTTGCCACCGCATTACCTATCCCGTGACCGGCTGATTACAGCGCTGCTCACGCTTATTCATGTCTTGCGACATCAAAAAAGGATGTTCCCATGTATCGTCTCTGCGTTCGCGACCACTTCATGATCGCCCACAGCTTCAACGGCGAAATCTTCGGCCCGGCCCAACGCACCCACGGCGCCACTTACGTGGTCGATGTAGTTTTCCAGCGCCCGGAGCTCGATACGGACGGTCTGGTGATCGACATAGGCCTTGCCAGCGACACGCTCAAGGAGGTGCTGGCGAGCTACAACTTCCAAAACCTGGACGAGGTGCCCGAGTTCAATGGCAAGAACACCACCACCGAATTCATGGCTGGCGTGATTTTCAATGCGCTGGCCAAAGGGATCAAGGAGGGGAGGATGGGCACCACCGCCCAGGGCATTACCCACATGGAAGTGAAGCTTCACGAGTCCCACGTGGCGTGGGCAAGTTACGAAGGCGCATTATGAGCCAAAGCCGCGCTTTGAGCGAAAGCCCCGCATCGAGCGAGCGCTTCACACTGATGGTGGCCGGCGCGCTCGACCAGCGCACCGGCGGCTATATGTATGACGCGCGCATGGTCGATGCGCTGCGCGGCCAGGGTCACTCTGTCGAGGTGGTCGAGCTCGGCGGTCAGTTTCCGCTGGCCTGCGACCGGGCCGCGGGAGAGTTCGGTGAGGCGCTTGCCAAGCTCGACGATGGCGAGCGCGTCATCATCGACGGGCTGGTCATGGGGAGCCTGCCGGACATCGTCGCCACCCACGGTGCGCGCCTGGATATCACCGCACTTCTGCACCACCCGCTGGGTGACGAGCAGGGTCTGGAGGAGGAAACCCAAGCGCGGCTGCACACGAGCGAGCTCGAGGGGCTTCAAAGCGTGACCCGCATCGTCGTCACCAGCCGCTTCACCGCGCGTCGATTGGACGAGCTTGCCAGGCAGTACCAGCTGCCCCTGAGCGCACCCATAGCGGTCGTCGAGCCCGGCGTCGAGCCGGCCCCCATCAGCCAGGCGCCGTTGAATGACGAGCCGATTCGGCTTTTGTGCGTGGCCACGCTCACCCCGCGCAAGGGCCAGGACGTGCTGATCGAGGCGCTGGCCGGGCTAAAGGTACGCCGCTTTCAGTGCGACCTTTACGGCGCCCCGCGCGACGAAGCCTTTGCCGCCGAGGTCGCAGCACTCATCGAGCGCCACGACCTCTCGATGGTCACGCTTCACGGCGAGTGCGACGCCGACACGCTGGAAGCCGCTTACCGCGGCGCTCACGCGCTGGTGCTGCCTTCCTGGTACGAAGGCTACGGCATGGTGGTGACCGAGGCGCTGGCCCATGGCCTGCCGGTGATCACCACCACCGGCGGGGCACTGGCGGATACGCTGCCTGAAAACGCCGGCCTCGGCGTGCCCCCCGGCGACAGCCAGGCGCTTGGTGAGGCACTCGGGCGCTTTCTGAGCGACACTTCTCTGCGCGCCCGCCTTTATGAAGGAGCGCGTGAGGCGCGCGAGGCGCTCGGTGACTGGCAAGCCGCTGGCGCCGCGTTCACCCGGGCACTGAAGCGTCCGGCGCACTTCTCGACAGGCAGCCGCTTCGCCGCCGATTGGCTGACGCTTAGAGAACGCGTCGACATTGGGGCGCGAAGCCGCGAGCTTGCGCAAAAAGCCGGCGAGTGGCTTGCCCGCGAGCCCGGTGAGGCGGTCATTGCCGATCTTGGCTGTGGGCGCGGCAGCAACCTGCAGTTTCTCGCGCCGCTGTTCCAGGGCGCACACACCTGGCAGCTGTTCGATCACGACGAACAGCTTCTTGATGAAGCGAAAGCCCGGGCTGAGGCGCTTACGAGCGCAAGCCATGAGCCCGTATCCGTCGAGGTTCACTGCGCGTCGATTGCGGACCTGGACCACCCGGCGCTGGCATCCGTTCGGCTCGTCAGCGCCTCGGCGCTTTTGGATCTGGTCTCACAGGCGTGGATCGAGTCGCTGGCCGACCGGTGTGCCGACAAGCGTCAGGCGGTGTTGATCGCGCTGAGCGTCACCGGGCAGTGGTGCTTTCTCGATGAGCGCGGCGAGGCGCTCGAAGACGGTGACGATCGGTGGGCGCGCTCACTGTTCAACGCCCACCAGGCTCGCGACAAGGGGCTTGGCAGCGCGCTCGGCGGCGCGGCGCAAACGGCGCTTGCCCAAGCGCTTGACGCCCGCGGCTATCGCGTCGAACAGGCGGATACGCCCTGGCGGCTGGAGGCCGGCGACCGCGAACGGCGGCCGTTGGCGTGCTCGCTCATCGAAGGCTTTGCCGAGGCGATGACCGAGCAGGCACCGATGGAGGCAAGCCGCATCGCCCAGTGGCGCGATGCGCGCCTGAAAGGCGTTCGCGCAGGCGTGCTCGGGGTCTGGGTCGGCCATCAGGATCTGCTCGCCCTGCCCGCGGACAAGGCGTAGCCGGTGCGCGCGCTCGTTTGGCTTAAAACTACCTGGGTGCAGCGGGCCTTGATGAGTCTTGCGCTGCTGGGGGCGGTGACGCTTTGGGTGAATCCTGGCGACATCGTGCGTGAAGTCACGCGCTTTTCACCGGGTTGGGCGGCGCTGGCGCTGCTCATCAGCGTAGCCCAAGTAATGCTGAGCGCCTGGCGCTGGCGGCTTACTGCCACATGCCTGGAGGTGCCGCTTCGCTACCGCTACGCGCTCGCCGAGTACTATCTGGCGCTGCTGGTCAATCAATTGCTGCCCGGCGGCGTGCTGGGCGATGCCGGCCGCGCCCATCGCCACGCCACGCAGTCCGCCAGCCGGGCAAGCGCCTGGCGAGCGGTGGTGCTCGAGCGCGCCTCGGGCCAGGCCGCGGTGGTGCTTTTAATGGTGCTTTCGCTTTGCGCGTCGCCGCTTTGGCACCGCTCGCTGGGGATCACCGGCATCGTCACGCTGCTGGGGGGGCTTGCGCTTTTCGGGGCGGGCCTGTTGGCGCTGGGGGTTGGGCTGGCCCGCACCGGGGCGCTGCCGGCCTGGTGCAGCGCGTTTGGGCGCGATCTGCGCCGAAGCCTTTTGAGACGCCGCGTTTGGTACTGGCAGTTATCCTCATCCCTTGCCATTGTTATTAGCTACGGCCTGGTCATGGTGTGTGCGGCCCGCGCCATCGGCATCGAGCAAAGCGCCTTGAGCATTCTTGCGCTGGCGCCGGTGCTGCTGCTGGCGATGCTGATTCCGCTGTCGATCGCCGGGTGGGGGCTGCGCGAAGGCGCGGCGGCCACGATCTGGATGTTCGTTGGGCTGCCGTCCTCCCAGGGCGTAGCCATTTCGCTTGCTTACGGAGTACTGGTGATGCTTTCAAGCCTGCCGGGCATCTGGGTGGCTCTTGGCCGCCGTGGCAAAGCGACGCCGTCAAACGGCGGCGGCGTTCAGGCAGACATCGAACAGCGTATCGTCACCGCAGCGAAAGGTGCGCATCCGGGGACGCAGCGCGCTCTCCAGCGTATCGATCGGCGTCATTTGGAGTCCCGGCCGGCCGGAGCCGATCAAAAGCGGCGCTACCATCAGATGCAGCGCGTCGATCATACCGGCCTCGATGAATTTCGAAATCGTGATGCCGCCGCCTTCGACCAGAATACGTTGGTAGCCGCGCTCGTGAAGCAGCGCGACCACGTCAGCGGGGTCGAACTGACCGGCGTCATCGAGCGCCAGTACGCAGTGTGTGGCACGACTTTCCGGGGTGTCGACCCCGGGGCCGGTCACGTGCAGCGTGGGAGGCTCGTTACTTTGCAACACGCCGAGCGTGGCGCGCGCCCGCCCGCGCGGGTCGAGCACCACGCGCACCGGGTGGCGGCCCTCGACGTGGCGCACGGTGAGCTGAGGATCGTCCGCCATCGCGGTGCCCACGCCCACCACCACCGCGTCCGCCAACGCCCTGAGCCGGTGCAGGTGCACCAGGCTCTCGAAGCCGTTGATGTAATGCGAGTGGCCACTTTCGGTGGCGATACGCCCGTCGAGGCTCTGACCCAGCTGTGCCAGCGTCCAGCGCTCGCGCACCGCCAGCGGTGCCAGACACTCCAGCATCGAGCGCGCCTCGATGGTCAGGCTTCTGGCGTCATCGCACTGCCAATGGCCTTCGTCATCGACACGAAGCGAGCCGTCCAGAACGCCGGCGCGCCGGTCGAGCAACCACCGCCAGGCGGTTTCACGCTCGATCAAAGCGCCCTCAAAGCCAGAAACCGTACCGTCAGAACCTACAACACCGTTGGAGTGGGGCATGACGCCTCCATGAAGAGAACAACGTGGAATCATGCCAGGGGCATACGCCCAGCGCAAGCAGCGACCCTTGCCCGCTCGACCAGGCAACCAGGAGGCCTACATGTATCACATTGAACGCGCTATTTTCGACATTCGCCGCGGGCTTCCCGTCATTTTGAAAACCGGCGATCAGCGCCTGCTAGTGCAGGCCCTGGAAGGCAGCGACTCGGTCGATACGCTGGCGAGCCTGTCCGGCTCACGGCCCTCGATGGTTTTGACGCGCCACCGGCTCGAGGCCATGGGCATGTCGCTCAAGGCCGAGGCGGCGAGCCTGCCGCTTCACGAGCAGATCAGCGAAAGCGACCTGCACCGGCTGGCCGTGGCCAAGAGTGAAGCGAGTTCCTCGTCGACGCTGCTCACCGGGCTCAAGCCCGCCGGCAGCGGTGAACGCGCCGCGTTGACGCTGATGCGCCGGGCACTGCTCATTCCCGCCGCGCTCTGCGCCGAGATTAGCGATGCCCAGGCACCCGCGATCGACCAAAAGCTTGCGAAGGCGGAGCTTCTGGAGATCGACGCCGACGAGGCCGCCAGGTGCCTGGCCGGGGCGCCGGGGATGCTCAAGCGGGTCAGCGAAGCGCGTATTCCGCTCGAGGAGGCGGTCGAGAGCCGCTTCGTACTGTTTCGCGAGCCGGACGGGCTGCGCGAGCACGTGGCGGTAGTGATCGGCGAACCCGAACGTATGGAAGGCCCGGTGCCGCTTCGCATGCACTCGGCCTGTTTGACCGGTGACCTGTTCGCCAGCCTGCGCTGCGACTGCGGCGAGCAGCTGAGAAACGCGGTGGCGGACATTCAGGCGATGGGCGGCGGAGTGCTCCTGTATCTGGCCCAGGAGGGTCGGGGAATCGGCCTGGCCAACAAGCTTCGCGCGTATACCCTGCAGGATGGCGGACTCGATACCGTCGATGCCGACCAGGTGCTCGGCTTTGGCGACGACGAGCGCCAGTACGCGGTGGCGGTGGATATGCTGCGAGCACTGGCGATCGACAAGGTGCAGCTACTGACCAACAACCCGCTCAAGATGCAGGCGCTGGAAGCCGGCGGCGTCGAAGTCGCCTCGCGCCAGGCGCTTTATGGCAGCGTCACGGATCAAAACCACCGCTACCTGAGCGCCAAAGCCAATCGCGCCGGCCACCTGCTCGACGAAGTGCTGGAGAGCCGCGGCCATTGAGCGATCAGTCGTGCGAGCGCTCAGCGCTCGCGCTGTCTTTCAAGTGGGTAAGAAAGATTTAGTCAGTGGGCGTGCCGTGAGTCGGCACGAAAGGGGGCAGCGCCGCGGTTTCCTCGATCACCCGGGCAAGCTTTTTACCGTAGTGCTCGACCAGCCGCTTGCCAAGCGCGGCCTCGGCATTTGAGGCGTTACCTGCCACGCCCTGGGCGCTCAAATCCTCGCCAAGCCAGGCAAACGCTGCCGCGCCTTCGGGGGCGACCAGGTGATCCGGGCTTTGCGGGCGCGCAGGCGCCGCGGGCCGGTAGCCCTGCAGGTCGACCAGCGTTGGGGCCAGGTGCAGCATCATGGCCGTTTCCAGCAGCCCGCCGTGCAGCCCATAGCGCAGCTCCTCGGCGTCGATGGCGCCGTCGAGCGGCGGCAGGCGGGTGTAGGTCGCTTTTACCACGCGCAGGTCGAAGCGCTTTCTAAGCGTGAGCGCGGCCAGGTCCATGACCGCCTTGTTACCGCCGTGGCTATTGATCCATACCATCTTCTTGAACCCCGCCCGCCACACGCTTTCACCCAGCGCTTCGAGCGTGGCGATGGCAAGCGCTGGCGGAAGACTCAGCGTGCCGGCGAAGTTGGCGTGCTCATCGCTTGCGCCGATGGCAAGCGAGGGTAGACATACCGCGTCGATGTATGGATCGAGCGCCTCGAGCGCTGCGCGTTGCAGCCCTTCGCCGATGATCAGGTCGGTGGCGAGCGGCAGGTGAGTGCCGTGCTGCTCGATGGCGCCCAAGGTGAGCACGGCCACCGCATCGTCGGCGGCCACCGCCTTGAGTTGGGGCGCGCTCAGCGCCTGCCAGTGGTAGATCATGAAACTCCTTTTTCGGTGTCAGACGGGGTTGGCCACCACCGGATGATCGACGCGACAAGCGTAAAGATCGCCGGAGGCGAGCCCGTCGGCGCCGTCGTCGAGCCAGCGGCGAATGGCGCTCGGGGTTTGCCACGTGGCAAAGCGAAAGGCGCGCTGCTCGCCGGCGATGGCGTTGAAGCGGTAGTCGCCGAGTCGGGTGATCTCCTCGATACAGGCGTGGCTTACGTGCAAGACGCCGGCGACGAACTCCACCGACAGCGCCGCCACGGCGTGGCTCAAGCCCTTGAGCACCTCTGCCTCGAAACCTTCCACATCGATTTTGATGAAGCAGGGCATGCCGAAACGCTCGATCAGCCGGTCCATCGTGGTCACCTCGACGCGAAGTGTCCGCTCCCAGGCAATGTGCTTGAACGCCGGGTTTTCCGTGCCGATGCGCCCGCGCCAGTCGTGGGCGAGCGTCGAAAGGGTCGGGTTGGCGCTGCTGATCGCGATCTCGGCGTGGCCCGGCTCCACGCCCGCCGCCACTGGCAATAGCGTGATGTCATCGTGTTTGATGAGGCGGCGAAACCAGCGCGCCAGCGCCGGCTGCGGCTCGAGTGCCACGACCCTGGCGCCGAGTGCCTGAAACGCGGCGCTGCGATCGCCCAGGTGAGCGCCGATATCGAAAGCGATGTCGCCGGGCACGATGAACGGATGATACAGCCGCCTGAGCCCCTTTTGTCGCCCGGGGCGCCAGTAGACGATCAGCGAGCGTGCCAGGCCACCACCGCTTCTAAGCCGTTGACCGAGCGCAAGGCGCATCAGTGGGGCTCACGGGCCGAGGCGCTGGCAGGACGCTTGTCGAAACATCGAAACGACTGACACGGCATCTCACCGACCAGCTCGCCGGGAAGCGGCGCGACCACGCCTTCGAGCGGGGCGTGGTCGGGCGTATCGCCCCGGGCGCTGAGGGCGGCAAAGTCCTCCAGAAGCGTGGGGCGGTAGGTAATGCTGGGCGTCTTCAAAAGCCCCAGCCGGTGGCTGACGACGCCGCCCCAGGTACCGCTACTGGAGTATTTGACGATGGGCGTGGCCAGTACGAGCCCGGCCCAGGCCGGCGTCAGCCAGAAAAAGGCGTGCAACGAGCACGCCGCCATGGCGACGGCCCAAATCACGCCGCACACCGTCATCCAATAGGTGTGGCGCCAGGCTTCACGCCAGGCGAGCGAGCGCTCGCCGCGGTGCTGGGTTTGCCACTCCACCGAGCGGCCAAGCAGCACGTTGACGATGAACAGGCTGTGCCAGGCCATCATCAAGGGCGCGATGAGCGCGGCGAAGGCGAGTTCGAACAGCACGCTAAGCGTCAGTTTGAAACGTCCGCCGAAGGCGTGCGGGCACTGCGAAAGCGTCAGCAAATAGCCCAAAAGCTTTGGCGCGAGCAGCATGAACAGCGTAATCCACAAAAGCCCCACCGATAAAAGCGGGGGAAACGCGGGGCTTTGAGGCGGCGCGATGGCCTGCACACCGACCAGCAAGCTGGTGCAGACCAGAAGGCCCAGCCACACGACCGACGAAAGATAAGCAAAGGCGCCGAACAGAAAGTGCAGCCGGCTAATGGGGTGAAATCCGGCGCCGGAGAGCAGGCGCAAGTGTTGCAGGTTGCCCTGCAGCCAGCGCCGGTCGCGCTTGGCGAAGTCGAGAAAGTTGCTTGGCATCGCCTCAAAACTGTTGTGCGAGGCGCCAGCATGCGGCACCTTTTGCGATACCGCCGTGGTGGCGGAGGTATCCAGCAGTACCTGCCAGCCGGCGCGTTTCAACAGGGCGGCTTCGACGAAGTCGTGGCTTAAAAGCTCGCCGCCGAGCGGTGCCTTGCCGGGTAGGGCGGGGAGCCCGGCATGGGCCATGAAGGCGCGGGTGCGAATGATGGCGTTATGTCCCCAGTAGTTGGCCGCATCGCCTTGCCAAAAGCTTTGCCCAGCGGCGAGCATGGGGCTGTAAAGCGCCGAGGCGATCTGCAGACAGCGGCCGAACAGCGTGCGCTGGCCCACCGGAATCGGCACGGTCTGAATCAAACCGACGCGGGGCTCGCGCTGCATCCGGTGCACCATGTGCAAAAGCGTGGCGCCGCTCATGAGGCTATCGGCATCGAGCACTACCATGAAGTCGTAGCGCCGCCCCCAGCGCCGGCAGAACTCGGCGATGTTGCCTGCCTTGCGTCCTTCGTTTTTCTCCCGGCGGCGATAGTAGACGTTGATCTGACCGGCCAGGCGCTGCTGCAGCGCCGCCACGTGAGCCGCTTCTTCACGGGCCTGGGCCTGGGTTTGGGTGTCGCTCAAGATGAATACGTCGAAGTGCTCGCCGATGGCAAGCGAGCCGCCTTCGGTGTGTGCCTGGCTCAAAAGCGAGCGGCAGGTCGCCTCGAGCCCGGCGATGGTCGGCACCGGCGGCTCGGCATAGATGGGCATGACCAGTGCGGTCTTGCTCACCAGGCGGTAGGCGCTGGGCGGCGTTGGCCGCAAACGGCGCAGCGACAGCGGGTCCAGGCGCAGCGCGCAGAGCACGAACCCGCACACCGCGCCCCAGAAGGCCATGGCGATCCAGCTAAAGGTCAGCGCGAACAGCGTCAGCAGGGCGATTTGCCACCCCAGCGCCAGATCATCGACGACGCGGTGCATCGCCAGAAGCCCCACCACGCTGGTGGTGAGCACGGCCAGCGTATAGAAGGCGCGGCGCCAGAAGAGCCCGGGGATGGCGACGGCAGTGATCGGCTGTTCAGTCATCGGGAGTCCACACGTAGTTCCAGGTTTCGCTGATCGGCTCGCCGTTCATCTCGAGCCGCAGACGGATGTCGCTCGTCGCGTTGGCCGGAACGCGAAAGCTTGCGCGCCAGCGGTTCCTTGGCAGTGCGAGCACGTGGGCTTCGCGCGCCTCGACCTCACCGGTATCGATGAAAAGCGTTATCGATGCGTCGTCATTCAGGCCTTCGAGCGCGCCACCTTCGAAATCCACGACGAACTGGCGCTGCGCTTTCGCGGCCGGGTCGCTGGCAAGCCCCGCCTGGCCCTGACGGGTGCGAAAAACGCGCGCCTGGTCAAAGGCCTCGGGGGTGTCGTTCAGCGTGTAGGTGCGGTAGTGAAGCGCCAGTGACTCGCCGGCCTCGAGCGGGGCATCGAAGACCCAGTAGGCGACGATATTGTCGTGGGTTTCGTCCGGTGTGGGCAGCTCGACGAGCTCCACGTGGCCCGGGCCCCAGTTCGCCAGCGGTTCGACCCACTGGCTCGGGCGGCGATGGTAGAGTGCTTCCATGTCCAGGTAGCGGTCGAAATCGCGCTCGCGCTGCATCAAGCCAAATCCGGCCGGGTCGTCGTCGCTGAAAAGCGACAGGCGCGTGTCGCTCGGATTCGAGAGCGGGCGCCAGATCCACTCGTTCTGGCCCGTGTGCATCAAAAGCCCGTCAGAGTCGTGCACCTGGGGGCGGAAATCGTCCGGCCGATGAGCGGTGACATCACCGAAGGCGAACATGCTGGTGAGCGGCGCGACGCCGAGCTTGTCGATATCCTCGCGAGCAAAGAGCTCGGCTTCGACCTCGAGGTTCGTCTGCTCGCCCGGCGTGAGCGTGAAGCGGTAGGCGCCGCTGATCGATGGGCTATCCAGCAGCGCCAGAAAGGTGAGCGTCTGGTCGCCTTGCTGAGGCTTGAAAAACCAGAACTCGCTAAACCGGGGAAACTCTTCTGGCTTGCTCGAGGCGGTATCGATGGCGAGCCCACGGGCGGAGAGGCCGTACACCTGGTCGCGCCCGACCAGGCGAAAGTAGCTGGCGCCGAGAAACGCCGCGACCTCGTCGCGGTAGTCGGGGTCGTTGATCGGGTAGTGCAGGCGAAAGCCGGCGTGGCCGCTATCGGTGAGGTCTTCACTGGAAAGCGCCCGGGCCTGGCCTTCGTAGCGAAAATCGTCGCGCTGGAAAGGCAGCGGCTCGCTCTGGCCGTCGTCGATGACATTGAGGGTGACGGGTTCCTTGAATAGAAAGCCGCTGTGAAACAGCTGCAGCGAAAACGGGCTTTCGTCGCGCCAATAGGCCCGTTCGGGGTCGAAGCGAATCTGGCGGTAGGCGTCGTAGTCCAGGTTCTCGAGAGCGCTTGAAAGCGGGGCGTTGGGGGGCGTGTACGGGGCCTCGGCCAGCGTTTTGGCGCGCTCGATAACGTTATCGAAAAAGGTGTCGTCTGCCTGGGAGATCGAGGCGTTCGCCAGTCCAAGCGCGATAAGCCACTGTGTGCCAATACGACCTTTCATAAACGGGGTCCCTTCCTTCAAAGGCCATGGGTAATCAATTACCTGGCACCGGAATCGGTTTTTATAACTATTATGGCAGCGGGCGTTTTGACTATCGTTATGTTCCCGGGCAAGCTCGAACGCCCTTGTCCAACGTTCAAACCACTATAGCGATGCGTGAGCGTTTAACGAAAGTACGCGCGCCACGCATTCACTATAAAGGTTACTCTTCGCCTCGCCTACAGGGTTTTTTCTCATGCCGTTGATGATGCCATGCTTCGCGTTTTAATCGCCGCCACTGCGCTGAATATCATGCTGGTTGCGCCGCTTTGGTGGCGCTTTGAACATTTGGGAATGCCGCTGGTCGCGCTCGAGGTGTGGATGCTCGCCCCCGCGTTGGCGCTGATTCCCGCGCGCGGTTGGCGTCGGCTGCTGGCGGCGCTGGTCGTTTTGTGGGTGGGGTTGGTCAGCGCTGCCCACCTGGGCGACGCCGCTACCCACGCTGCGTTTGGTCGCGCGCTGAATCTGTATCTCGACGTGCCGCTCGTGCGTTCGATCTATCATCTGCTCTCCGGCAACGTCGGCAAACTCGCCGGCACCTTGATCATGGCGCTTGGCGCGCTGTCACTCGTGGGCATGCTGCTATTGATCTATGCGCTGCTTTCGCCCAAACGCGCGCTCTCGCTCGAGCGGGTGTCGGGGAAGGCAGCGGCCGCGCTCGCGGTGTTAGCGCTGGTGCTCTGCGGGCTTCACTACCAGGGTCTGCGCGTCGTCGAGCGTGGGGCGCTGCCACTCATCGACACCACGCGTTTTCAAATCGAGCAGGTGCGGGCGACCCACCAGGCGCGGCTGGCGTTCGAGGCCGAGCTTGAGCAGCGCCCGCTCGAGGCCCAGGCGCTGCCCGGGCTTGCCGGACGTAACGTGCTGTTGACGTTCATCGAGTCCTACGGGGTGAGCGCGCTGATTGATCCGCGCTACGCGAAGCTGATTCGAGCGACCCTTGACGAGATGGACTCGCGCCTGGAAGCGCGGGGGATTGGCGTGGTCTCTGGGCTTTTGGAGGCGCCGATACGCGGCGGCCAGTCCTGGCTTGCCCACGCCAGCGTGCTCAGCGGGCGCTGGATCGACAACCAGCTCTGGTACCGGCTGATGCTCGAAAGCCCCCACGCGAGCCTGGTCGATGACTTCCACGCCACCGGTCAGCGCTCGCTCACCGTCATGCCAGGCATTACGCTGGCCTGGCCCGAGGGGCTCGCCTACGGCTTTCAGGAGATTCGCACCGCGCGCAACCTGCCCTATCAGGGCCCGGCGCTCAACTGGGTGACCATGCCGGATCAGTTCACGCTGGACTACGTGGCGCGGCGCCAGCTCGACCGGGGGCCGCTGTTCGCTCAGATCACGCTGATCTCGAGTCACGCGCCCTGGACGCCGATTCTACCGGTACTCGAGAATTGGGCGATGATCGGCGATGGGTCGATCTATGGTCCCTGGGAAAACGCCGCCGATCCGCCCGAGGTGCTGTGGCAGGACCTGGAGCGCATTCGCGATCACTACGGCTGGTCGGTGAACTACTCGGTGGCAAGCGTGGCAGGCTTTGCCGAGCGCGCGCTGGATGAAACGGGGCTTTTGATCGTGATGGGCGATCATCAGGCCGCGCCCTTGATCACCGGCGAGAACGCAAGCGCAGCGGTGCCGGTTCACGTGTTCAGTCGCGCCCCGTCCCTTTTGGACGCCTTTCGCAAGCGCGGCTTCGTCGATGGGGCGCTGCCGGCACTCGATGATACCGAGCGCGCGCCCCGTATGAGCGAGTTACGCCACTGGCTGCAGGAGGATTTTGGCAACGGCGCTGCGTCTAAAAACGCAAAGACAGCGAACGGGGCAGCTCAGTAAAGGCGGTAGCTTTTGACGTTGGCCACGCCCTGGGTCTCCTCGACGACCTTGCGATAGCGCTTGTACTCCCACTGGTACTGTGCCGGGTCGAGCGCGATCGAGGCCTCCACGCTTGCGTTGACGCCGGTGGCAGAGGTGACGTCCTCCTCGCTGTAGACGCGTTCGTCGGCATCGAGAAAGTGAATCGCAAAGCCCTTGCCCGGCACTCTGAGCGCCACGCCGGTCACCACCCGCGCCTGGGTGCGGGCGACCAGTTTGGGTAACAGCGTAGCGGTATAGGCGCTGCGCTCGAAAAACGGCGCGAACACGCCGCTGCCCCAGCTTGGCTCCTGGTCCGGCAGAATGCCGATCGCCTCAGAGCGCTTGAGCGCTTTCAAAAGCGCGGCCACGCCGCGCGGGTTGGTCGGTACCAAACTCGCCCCCATGCGCTCGCGGCCGTGGCGGATGATCGGCTCGAGCTCTGCGATCTTGGGCGGCTCGTACATGGCGGTGAAGGGGAAGTGGCTCGACAGCCAAAAATTGAGCACTTCCCAGTTGCCGAAGTGGGGGGCGAGCACGATCACCCCGCGCCCGTCAGCGCGGGCACTGTCGAGCTTGTCGCGCCCGTGCACCTCGAGAATATGCGCCTGGACCGTTTCGGGCGGGGCGAGCCAGGCGTGACCCAGCTCCAGCATGGTGGCCGCCGAGTGGCGAAGGCTTTGCCGGGCCAGCGCCTTGCGGCTGCGAACCGGCATGTCCGGGTAGACCACGGCCAGATTGGTGTGCGTGACCCGGCGCTCGCGTTTGCTGAGCCCGTAAACTGCCGGGCCCAAAAGCCGCGCCCCGCGCCAGAGCGACGTGAGTGACCAGCGCGACAGGCGTCGCCACAGCGCACTGATGGTGCGCGCCTGCAGCGCCTGCAGACGAGAAGAGGTCGATCCGCTCATGGTCTACAGCAGCCACCCGTTGACGTCACTCGGCGGGCGCTTGTCCTGAATGCCCTTGAACCCTTTCACGCAGCGCACGATGAACCACACCGCGACCGCCAGCAGCAGCGGAAACCCGATCAGTACCAGGGTGAGCAGCGAGGCCACGCTGAGATACAAAAGCCCGATCCAGAAGGTGCGGATCTGATAGCGGTAGTGCTCGTCGAGCCAGTGCGGGCCGCGGCCGTGATAGACGTAGGCGACGATCACGCCGACGATCACGGTAAAGCCGGTGAAAAAATTGGCCAGATAGAGCGCATAGACCACCAGCGCGACGGTGGTATCGGCCTTGGGAGCCGGCTCGCGCGTCTCCTCATGAACGCGCTCGTTGACGACTTCACCCTCGATGGGCTCTTCATTCGCGTTGTGGCGCATGCGTGCTCCTTCACTCAAAGATGTTCGCCTCGCGGGCGCCCAGGCTGCCCATGATAGCGTGCCGGGCGGGGCTTATCATTACGTCAAAGGCCGATTCAGCGTCCCAGCGGGCGGCAGATTTCCAGTAGATTGCCGTCCGGGTCGCGCAGATAAACCGACTCGATGGCGCCGTTGGCGCCCTGGCGCTCCACCGGGCCAAGCTCGATCTCGACCGAGAGTGCTGCCAGGTGGTCCATGAACTCGGCAAGCGGCAGCTGACAACGCAGGCAAAGATCCAGGCTGCCAGGCGTCGGGGTGGCGGAGATCGGCGCGATATCGGTGTCGGTCTGGTGCAATCTGAGCGCGGTGTCGCCCAGCATCAGGTCGACCCGCTGAGCGTCGCGGTAGCGCACGTCGAGTCCCAGCACGCGGGAGTAGTAATCCACCGCGCGCCCCATGTCGGTCACCGTGACTACCAAATGGTCCAGGCCTGAGAGCATGCCACCTTCCTTCGATCAGTTTTGAAAGCCTCATCTTACCCTGGCCGCTCCCGCCGGGCATGCAAAATGACGCCTGCACCAGCGTGGTGCGGCGCGGCGGGCGTTCGAGCGATCGATTTAAGCGATAAAAAGCGTTGACTTTAGGGCCTTGCGCGTAATAATTGCGCGCCCGTTTTCCTGCCAGACTGTGTTCTCTAATCGATTCTACCGATCGGTTTTTAACGCAAGCGACGGTCGGCAGCGAAGGGCCGTGGGTTTCAGCGCTTTTGGACAAGGCAGGGTGAGGTGGGCATGTCGCGGCAACTATTGGCTATGGCGCTTGCGCCGCTTTTGGGACTTTTCATTCTGGGCATCGGCAACGGCTTTCTGGCCACGCTGATCACCCTGCGTCTGGACGCGGCGGGCGAATCCGCCACGCTGATCGGTATCGTGTCGTCGGCCTACTTCATCGGGCTCGCCTTTGGCGCCATGTTCAACGACCGCCTGCTGCTACGCATCGGCCACATTCGCGCCTACGGAAGCTTTGCATCCTTGGTGGCGGTCACCGTGTTGCTGCAAGGGCTCTTCTTCGACCCCTGGGCCTGGTTCGCGCTGCGTTTGATCGGCGGCTGGGCAACGGTCGGGGTGTATCTGGTCATCGAGAGCTGGCTTTTGACCGCCGGCGACCAAAAGGTGCGCGGCCGGCTGCTCGCGCTCTACATGATCGCGCTCTACGCCGCCGGCGTGGTGGGCCAGCTGCTGCTCGGCGTGACCAACGCCATGGGTGATTCCGCGCCGTTCATGGTCATTGGCCTTTTGGCGTCGCTTTCTGTTCTGCCCATGGCCATGATTCCGCGCGTCTCGCCACTGATCGAGCACGCCGAGCCCTTGCCGCCGCACCGGCTGATCACCATGACCCCGACCGGCGTGATGGGCAGTTTGGGGTCGGGCATGGTGGTGGCCGCGGCCTACTCGCTGCTGCCGCTCTACCTGCAGCGTATCGGCATGAGCGTAAGCCAGGTCGGGCAGATGATGGCGGTGGTGATTCTCGGCGCCATGCTGCTGCAGTATCCGATCGGGCGCTGGTCGGATCGCCACGACCGCCAGATGGTGCTGATCGGGATCAGCGCGTTTTGTATCGTCATTTCCGGGGCGATGCTGTGGCTTCCGCTCTCCACGCCATTGCTGGCGGTATTGCTGTTTCTGCTCGGCGGCGGCGTGTTCGCCTTCTACCCGGTCGCGGTGAGTCACGCCGCCGACCGCGCCCCGGCGGGCGCGTTGGTGCGCATGAGCCAGGGGCTCTTGTTGATCAACTCCATTGGCGCCACCGTCAGCCCGCTTTTGATCTCACCGGTGATGACGGCGGTGGGCGATACCGGGCTTTTTTGGGCCTTCGGTGCGATGAGCCTGTTCTTTTTGCTGTTCTTTGGCTGGCGACGCAGCGTGCGTCCGGCGCCGCTGCCGGTGGCGCCGTTCACCGCCACGACCCCCATGTCCAGTGCCGGCGCCGAGCTCGTCATCACCGAAGAGCTGGTGCAGGGGGCGCTGGAGCACGAGCACCTGGAGGATCTCTCCCAGGTACTGCCGGAGGTTCACGTGGCGGAGCCGGTGGTCGGCCCGCCGGCGGCGGACGAAGTGCACATCACCTACTTTGATGACGTCGAAACCGTCGAAATCCACCGCCCCCACCGCGCGCCTTGAGCGCCGCATCAAAGCGAACGTTCCCGGCGTCGCTTATCAGCTGACGTGATACCTTGGATGAATAGTGTCAAAACGCTCGTTTGACTACCATGAGTCGATCGTGCGGTTTTAACGCCCAGGCGCTTCAGGGCGTCACTCTATTCAAGCCAAGGAGTTGCCATGAAGGATTATGTCGCGCCGGTTCGCGATCTACGCTTCGTTCTCGAGGAGATGCTTTCGCATCGCTCGCTATCGCTGCCCGGTTTCGAAGAGGCCTCGCCGGATCTGGTCGAGGCGGTGCTCGAAGAGGCCGCCAAACTGGCCGGCGACGTGTGGGGCCCGCTCAACCGCGTGGGCGACCAGCAGGGCGCGACGCGTCACCCGGACGGCAGCGTGACCACCGCCGAGGGCTTCGCTGCCGCCTACCAGGCCTATGTCGAAGGCGGCTGGAACGGCATCGGCGTATCCAATGCGCTGGGCGGGCAGAATCTGCCGGAAGTGGTCGCAAGCGCGGTGCAGGAGATGCTTCATGGCGCCAACATGGCGCTTGGCCTTTGCCCGATGCTCACCGCCGGGGCAATCGAAGCGCTGGCGCACCACGGAAGCGACGCGCTCAAAAAGATCTACCTCACCCCGCTGGTCGAAGGTCGCTGGACCGGCACCATGAACCTGACCGAACCCCAGGCGGGGTCCGATCTCTCCAAGGTACGCACCAAAGCCGTTCCCGAAGGGGATCACTACCGCATCAGCGGCCAGAAGATCTATATCACCTGGGGCGAGCACGACGCCGCCGAAAACATCGTCCACCTGGTGCTGGCGCGCAAGCAGGGCGCCCCGGAGGGCAACAAGGGTATTTCGCTGTTTCTGGTGCCGAAGTTTCTGGTCAATGACGACGGTTCGCTCGGCGAGCGCAACGACGTCGTCTGCGCCTCGCTCGAGCACAAACTCGGCATTCACGGCTCGCCCACCTGTACGCTCAGCTTCGGCGAGCAGGGCGGGGCCGTGGGCTATCTCGTCGGTGACGAGGGCCGCGGGCTCAACCACATGTTCACCATGATGAACGAGGCGCGTCACAAGGTCGGTATCCAGGGCATTGGCGTGGCCGAGCGCGCCTGCCAGCACGCGCTGGCCTACGCCAATGAGCGCGTGCAGGGCAAACTCTCCAAAGAGCGCGGCGGTGTCGAGACCACCATTGGCGAGCACTTCGACGTCAAACGGATGCTGCTTTCCATGCGTGCGCGCACCGACGCACTCCGGGCGCTGGCGCTTTACTGCGCCGGCCAGCTCGATATCGCGCGCAACAGCGAAGATGCCGGCGAGCGCGAGGCGGCTCAGGCCCTGGTCGACGTGCTGATTCCCATCGTCAAAAGCTTCTCCACCGACCAGGCCGTTGATATTGCCTCCACCGGCATTCAGGTGCACGGCGGCATGGGCTACGTCGAGGAGACCGGCGCCGCCCAGCTTCTGCGCGACGCCCGCATCGCGCCGATCTACGAAGGCACCAACGGTATTCAGGCGCTGGATTTGGCCGGGCGCAAGCTGCAGCGCGACGACGGCCAGGCGATGACGCGGCTGATCGAGCGGGTCGAACAGACCGCACAGGCGCTCGGTGAGGACACAGCGCTTGCAGGGCTTGGCAGAGCGCTTGGCCAGGGCGCTGAGGCCCTGCGCGCGATGATGGCCATCGTGCTCGAAGAGGGCCGGCACGAGACGCGCGGCGTCGACGCCGTGCAGGCCTACGCCACGCCGTTTCTATCGCTTGCCGGCCACGTGCTGTGCGCTTGGCAAATGGGTGAGGCGGCGCTGATCGCCAGTCGCGCCGACCAAAGCGATCCGTTCTATCAGGCCAAGCTCGCCAGCGCCCGCTTTGCGATCACCCAGTGGCTACCGGTGGGGCTTGCCCAGCGCGCGGTGATCGAGGCGGGAGTCGAGTGTCTGGAGGCGTTCGATAGCCGCGCCCACTAGGCGAACCGGCGCCGGGCGCCCAACGTTCGACGCCCGGCGCACGACCATTCCAGCACAATAAAGACAACAGGACGGCCCATGAACACGATCTTCGAGCAGGATCTGCCGCCGACGCCGGCGAACTACGTAGCGCTGTCGCCGCTGACGTTCATCGAGCGCTCGGCGGCGGTGTATCCGGACTACCCGGCCGTGGTTTACGGCGGGCGTCGCTTAAGCTGGGCAGAGACCTGGTCGCGCTGTCGCCGGCTTGCCAGCGCCCTTGAAAAGCGCGGCATCGAACCCGGCCAGACCGTGGCCGCCATGCTGCCCAACGTACCGGCCATGTTCGAGGCGCACTTCGGCGTGCCGCTGGCCGGCTGCGTGCTCAATACGCTCAACATCCGTCTGGACGCCCACGCCATTCACCACATGCTCGCCCACGGCGAGGCGAAGGCGGTTTTGGTCGACCCGGAGTTCAAGGATGTCATCAAACAGGCGGTGGAGGGGCTGGCCGACAAGCCGCTGATCATCGACGTACGCGATGAGGAGTTTTTCGGCGAGTCGACAGGCATCGGCGAGATAGAGTACGAGGCGCTGCTGCAAGAGGGCGACCCGGACTACGCCTATCGGTTGCCAAATGATGAGTGGCAGGCCATTTCGCTGAACTACACCTCCGGCACCACCGGTGACCCGAAGGGCGTGGTGTATCACCATCGCGGAGCGTATCTCAACGCGGTGAGCAACATCATGGAGTGGGCGATGCCCCACCATCCGGTCTATCTCTGGACCCTGCCGATGTTTCACTGCAACGGCTGGTGCTTCCCCTGGTCGATCGCCGCCCGAGCCGGGGTCAACGTGTGCCTGCGAAAAGTGGACCCGGCGCGCATCAACGCGCTGATCGAGGAGGAGCGGGTGACCCACTTCAGCGGCGCGCCGATCGTGCTCAATGCGCTGGTGAATCTGCCGGAGGCGCAAAAGCGCGTCTTCGACCATCCGGTCAAGGCGACGACCGCTGGTGCGGCGCCGCCGGCTTCCATCATTGCCGGGGTCGAGAAGCTGGGCATCGAGGTCACCCACGTTTACGGTTTGACCGAGGTGTACGGACCGGTGACGGTGTGCGCCTGGCACGACGCCTGGGATGCATTGCCCCTCGAAGCGCGGGCCAAAATCAAGGCCCGCCAGGGCGTGCGCTATCATATGCTCGAGGCGCTGTGCGTCGCCGACCCGCAGACGCTCGAGCCCGTCCCCCGCGATGGTCAGGCCATCGGCGAGATCCTGATGCGCGGCAATAACGTCATGAAGGGCTACTTGAAGAACGTTGATGCGACCCAAAAGGCGCTTGCCGGCGGCTGGTACCACACCGGTGACCTAGCGGTCTGGCACGAGGATGGCTATATCGAGATCAAGGACCGCTCCAAGGACATCATCATCTCCGGCGGTGAAAACATCTCGACCATCGAAGTGGAAAGCGCGCTTTACGACCACCCCGCCGTGGAAGCCGCGGCGGTCGTGGCCCGGCCGGATGAAAAGTGGGGCGAGACGCCCTGCGCCTTCGTCACCCTGAAGCCAGGTTATAACGATATCGATGAAGCCGCGATCATCGCCCACTGCCGCGAGCGGCTGGCGGGCTTCAAGGTCCCCAAAACGGTCGTTTTCAGCGAGCTGCCGAAAACCTCTACCGGCAAGATCCAGAAGTTCGTGCTGCGCGACGAAGCCCGAGGGCTCGACCAACGCTAGCGCCAGCGCGAATTACCCGTTCACTAACGCCAACAACAGGGAGTCAGCATGAGCGACAACGTGATCGAAAAAAACGATAACGACGGCATCGTAACGCTTACCTTCAATCGCCCCAAGGCGCTGAACGCGCTCAACAGCGACGTACTAAAAGCGCTTGCCGCCCACCTGAGCGAACTCGAGGGCCAGGCCAATCTTCGCGCCGTTCTTTTGACCGGCGCCGGCGAGAAAGCCTTCGTGGCCGGGGCGGACATCACCGAAATGCGCGACAAAACGCCCGAGCAGGCGCGCGCTTTCGCCGCCCAAGCGCTTTCCACCATCAAGCGCCTTGAGCGTCTTCCGGTGCCGGTCGTGGCGCTGGTCAACGGGTTCTGCCTGGGCGGCGGCTGCGAGTTGGCGCTGGCCTGCGACTGGGCAGTGGCCAGCGACAACGCCATCTTCGGCCAGCCGGAGGTTTTGCTCGGCGTGATTCCAGGCTTTGGCGGCACCCAGCGCCTGCCGCGCCGAGTGGGTCCTGCCATGGCGATCGATCTGGTCACCACCGGGCGCAAGATCGATGCCCAAGAGGCGCTACGTATCGGACTGGTCAACCGCGTCATGTCTCAAGCCGAGCTTTCAAGCTACGCCGAGGAGCTGACCAAACAGTTGGGTGGCAACGGCCGCCAGGCGGTGCGCGCCGCCAAGCAGGCGGTCCACGACGGGTTGGATCAGGACCTGGACAGCGCCCTGGCGCTCGAAACGAGCCTGTTCGCCTTCTGCTTTGCGGGAGAGGAGCAGAAAGAGGGCATGAGCGCATTTGTGGAGAAGCGCAAGGCGAACTTTTAAGTCGGCACCAACAAAAAAAGCGGGCCTCGGCCCGCTTTTTCGTGCTCGCTCTATCCGGCGGGCCAGAGCTCGATGAGCACCTTGCCGGAGCGTTCGGAGTCCTTTGCGATAGCAAAGGCGTTTTGCGCATCGCTTGCCGGCAGCACATGGGTAATGACATCGTCAAAGCGCGCGTCTTTCGCCAGCAGGGCAATCGCTTCGTCGATCTCGTGGCTGAAACGAAAGCAGCCGCGCAGCTGAACTTCCTTTGAAATCAGCGGTGCCAGGGCAATGGGCTGCGCGGTCGCGGGCATCATGCCGATCTGGGCGATGATGCCCGCACGCCGCACCGCGTTGATCGCGCCGTTGATGGAGGCGGGCACGCCGGTGCACTCCAGCACCACATCGAAGGCCTCGTCGGGGAGTGCCTGCTCATTGATGCGATAGGTGGCCGAAACGCCCAGCGCTTGTGCGCGCGCGAGCGGGCCTTCGAGCACATCGGTGATGCTCACCTCGCGTGCTCCCTTGGCCAGCGCCGCCGCGGCGGCGAGTAGCCCGATCGGCCCGGCGCCGCACACCAGCACACGCTGGTCGGCGACGCCGCCGGCCACCTCGATACCGTGCAAGGCCACCGCCAACGGCTCGGCAAGCGCCGCCCGCGATAGCGGAAGCGAAGCGGGCAGCACGCGAATCATGGACGGGTCCACGTCGAGATACTCACTCATGCCGCCCTGGGTGTGGGGCCAGGTCGAGGCCGACCCGAGATAGGCGCCCTGGGGCCAAAGATGCGGTTTCTCTTCAAGCCCCGGCTCGCAAATGCCGAAGGTCGCCGGGTGCAGCGTGACCGGCGTGCCCGGCTCGAACGTACCGCTGGGGTCTTGTTCGATCACGCCGGCCATTTCGTGCCCGGGAATCAGCGGTTCGCGCACCACGAACGCGCCGTTGGCCCCTTCGTGATAGTAGTGAAGGTCCGACCCGCAAATGCCGCCGAAGGCCATGCGCAGCCGCACCTTGTGGGCGGCCAGCGCCGGCAGTGAGCGGGTCTCTTCACGCAGGTCCTGCTTGCCGTGAATGACTAATGCTTGCATAGGGCGTTTCCTCTAGAGGGCCGTCAAACGACCGACGTCATACCGCCATCGACGAAAATGTTCTGTCCCGAGACAAAACTCGACGCCCCGGAGCACAAATAGATCAGCGTGCCGACCAGCTCGTCGAAATGCCCCCAGCGCTGTGCCGGCGTGCGCTTTTCCACCCAGGCGTTGAAGTCCGGGTCTTGCCATAGCGCGGTGTTCATCTCGGTCTTGAAGTAGCCAGGCGAAATACAGTTGACCTGGATGTTGAAGCGCGTGAGATCCGCCGCCATTCCCTGCGTCAGCAGGGCCACGCCGCCCTTGGTCGCGGAGTAGGGCGCAATGGTTTCCCGGGCGAGCTTCGACTGTACCGAGCCGATATTCACGACCTTGCCCGAGCCGCGCTCGCTCATGGCGCGAGTGACGACTTGAGAGACGTAAAACACGCTCGACAGGTTGGTCGCGACCAGCGCATCCCAGTCGTTGGGCGCGAATTCGTTGAACGGCGCCCGGCGCTGCAGGCCGGCGTTATTGACCAGAATGTCCGGTGCGCCGCAGCGCTCGACCAGCGCCTCGAGCGCCTCTTTGGCGGCTCTAGCATGGGTGACATCGAAACTCACGGCCTCGACGTTGGCGCCGGTTTCCTCGGCCAGCGCCTGCGCCTGACGCTCGACCTGAGCCTGCTCACGGCCGTGCAGAACGACGCGTGCTCCCTGCTGGGCAAGGCCCCGCGCCAGGGCGTTACCCAGCCCCCGGGAGGAGCCGGTCACCAGTGCGAGTTTATCCTGAATGTCGAAAAGTGTCGGGTTCATGCGGTTTTCCTGGACATGCGGTTTGACTAGAAAAGGACGAAGATCACATAAGCGAAGACGAAGCCGACCAAAGACTCGAGTGCCTGCTGTACCGTCCAGGTCTTGAGCGTGGTCTTGACGTCCATACCCAGAAGCCGGCCGACGAGCCAGAAGCCCGAGTCGTTGACGTGGCCGGCGAAGACCGAACCCGCGGCAGTGGCCAGCGTGATCGCCACGATCTGCATGGCGCTGAAGTCGGCGCCGGCAACGGCCGGGGCCATGAGGCCGGCTGCGGTCACCAGTGCCACGGTCGCCGAGCCCTGGGCCAGGCGCAGGATGACCGCGATCAGGTAAGCCGCCACGATGACGGAAAAGCCCAGATCGCCCAGCGAATCGGAGAGCGCATCGCCAATGCCGGAGGCGCGCAGCACGCCGCCGAACATGCCGCCAGCGCCGGTGATCAATACCACCGAGCAGATCGGGCCGAGCGAGGAGTCCAGCACTTTCTCCAGCGCGTTGCCCTCGACCCCGCGACGCCGGCCCAGCACCAGCATGGCGACCAGCGCGGAAATCAACAGCGCCACCGGCGTGCTGCCAAGCGCCCGCATCAGCTGAAACCACCCCTGGTCGCTGTCCACCGCGCCCAGCGAGCGCAGAAAGTCCAGCCCCGTATTCATGAATATGAGCAAAAGCGGCAGTAGGAGCATGAAGATCACCGTACCGACCGCTGGCGGGTGGGTGACCTCATCGTCCTTCACTTCACCAAACAGCGCCTTGTCGAGTGGAAATGGGTGGCGTTTGGCGACGAACTGGCCCCACATGTAGCCGGAAATCCACCAGAGCGGAAAGGCGATGACGACGCCGGTGAGCATCAAAAGCCCGAGGTTGGCGTCATACAGTTCGGCAGCGGTGACCGGCCCCGGGTGGGGTGGCAAAAACACGTGCATGACCGAAAACGCCGCGGCGGCGGGCATGGCATACAAGAGAATCGGCCCGCCAAGCCGGCGGCCCACGGCGAAGATGATCGGCAGCATGACGATCAAACCGGCGTCGAAAAAGATCGGAAAGCCCATCAGCAGCGAGGCGACGCCAAGGGCAAGCGGCGCGCGCTGCTCGCCGAACAGGGTAATCATGCGATCCGCCAGCACGCGTGCGCCGCCGGAGTGCTCGACGAGCTTGCCAAGCATGGCGCCAAGACCCACCAGCAGCGCCACGGCGCCGAGTGTGCCGCCAAAGCTCTGCACCAGCGTCGGCACGATGGCGTCATAAGGAATGCCGGTGACCAGCGCGGTCAAAAAGCTGACCGAAATCAGGGCGAGAAAGGCGTGCACCTTGAATCTGATGATCAGCAGCAGCAGTAGCAGCACGGCAGCGGTAGCAATGCCCAGCAAGGGGCCTGCCGACATCGTTTGTGTCCATCCGTCCATAAGCAGGCTCCGGGGTCTAAAGTGGGACGATCAAGCGTAATGTTATCGGTAACATCGAGGCATACGCATGGTAGATCATCGCCACGTCCCGCAGACACTCGACCTTCGTTTAAGACCCGCGGCAGCGAATCCGTTACACTGACCGCCAAACGACTCTGGATACGACCGATGGCTCTAAGCGCGACCCCCTATAAAGTGGATCTGAATCTGACCGATCTGGATCGCAACGTGTATGAAACGCTGCGTTTCACCGTGGCCCGCCACCCCTCCGAGACCGAGGAGCGGCTCTGCGCGCGGCTGCTGGCGTTTGTTCTCTGGTACGGCGAGGCGCTGGGCTTTGGCCGGGGGCTATCGGATGTCGACGAGCCGGCACTTTGGGAGAAAAGCCTGGACGGGCGCGTGCTGCACTGGATCGAGGTGGGTCAGCCCGACGCCGAGCGCTTGACCTGGTGCTCGCGGCGCGCCGAGCGAGTATCGCTGCTCGCTTACGGGCGCACGGAGCAGTGGGAAGCGAAGGTGCTGCCCGGCGTGTCGTCGCTGAAGAATTTGCACGTAGCGAGTTTGCCGGAGCAGGCGCTGGCGCAGATAGCGACAGAGTTGCCGCGAGCGATCAATTGGGCGGTCATGATCAGCGACGGCGCGCTTTACGTGACCGACGATCGCGGCCAGCACGAAATCACCCCGCAATGGCTCGTGCGCGAGCGCTAAAAAACCGATCCACGCGTTCGACGTCGGGAGAGGGTCTGACAGGCCTTGAGGATTGTTCGAGTCGCTTGCCGAACGCTTGTTTGATTACATACAATCAAACACGTTTATAAGCGACTTTTATAAGCGAATTTGCTCAGCGTGAGGCATTTTTCTCAAGGCGCTCATCACGACTATGCTTACCCGATCCCCGAATCTCCAAGGAAAGAGACATGCGCATTCCTTCTGCCGCAAGGCGGAACCCGCTGATCTTGTCCATCACACTGGCGCTGACGTCGCCACTGGCGTTGGCAGACGATAGCCGTTTTACGTTCAAGATCGAAAACGACGGCTTGGCAAGCGCCGACGATGGCCACTTCACCAGTGGGTTCGAGCTCAACTACGGCTATGCGCCGTCACCTGATAGCTGGACACAGCGCCTGGCGGCCGCGCTACCCGAGCCGATCATCGGCGAGGCCGACCAGGCAGCGTTTCGTTTGGTGCATCAAATCTACACCCCGAACGATATTCAACAGCCGCAGTTGATCGAAAGCGATCGCCCCTACGCCGGGCTCGTGTTCGGCGGCGTGTCGCTTTATGAAGACGCGCCGATGACATCGAACATCACGCGATCGACGGATCTACATTTGGACGTGGGGCTGGTGGGGCCGTCGTCGCTGGCCGACAGCATTCAGCGCGAAGTTCACCACGTCACCGGCAGCGACCGCCCGCGCGGGTGGGATAACCAGCTAAGTGACGAGCCGCTTTTGAACCTTACCCTGCGCCGCCAGTGGTGGGTCGATACGCCCCTGGCCGGCAAGCAGTTCGCCCACGGGCCGAGCGTGGGCGCGGCGCTGGGTAATCTCTACACCTACGCCAGCGCCGGTTACAGCGTACGCTGGGGCGACGACGCCAGCGGCGTACCGACGCTGACGCCCAACCCGGGCAATCGCGGGCAGTTCGACGCGACCCGCGGGTGGCAGTGGTACCTGTTTGCCAGCGTCGACGGCTACTACATGGCGCACAATCTGACGCTGGACGGCAACGTTTTTTCGTCGAGCCATTCGGTGGATCGTAAGGAGTGGGTAGGCGACGCCTCCGCGGGGCTGGCGCTTGGCTGGAACGATTGGCAGGTCAACTACGCCATGCTGGCGCGCTCGCGCGAGTTCGACGGCCAGCAAAGCCACGACGCCATCGGCTCGATTACCCTGACCAAACGTTTCTAAATCACCGAGGCGATCTATCCTTGGAGTGTTTACATTCCGAGAGGATCGCTTCATGGCGAAAGCGCCGTTTCCCCACACCCCCGATGGCCGTTACTTCGTGGCTAAAAACCGACTCTGGCGCGCCACCAATCCAGCGCTTGACGACGACGAAGAGCAAACTCACGTCAACGCGTTGATGAAGGCGCGCCGCGCGGTCAAGACCGCCAAGGATCAGAACGACGACGAGGCGCTCAAAAAAGCCAGAAGCGAGGTGCAAAAGGCGAAGGTCGCGCTTGGCGAGCGCGGCCCGGTGTGGTGGGACGACGGCGCGCCGGACGAAAACGAGCGCGCTCCGGAAAACAGCTCCTACGCCGAGTGGTGGCGTGAGTATCAAAAGCGCCACGGCGACCCGACCTGACGCGATTGGCATCATCCGCCTTGGCTCCTTGCCCTGAGTGACTACACTCAATGTCCATGGATCAAAAAGCGGCGATTACCGATGGATATGATGTTCTTTAGTGGCTGGGAAAGCCTGGTACGCACGCTGGTGGTCGGAGTGCTCGCTTATGTCGTGCTGATTGCGTTCTTGCGTCTCTCCGGCAACCGCACGCTCTCCAAGATGAACGCCTTCGACATGATCGTTACGGTGGCGCTGGGCTCGACGCTGGCGACGGTGCTGCTTTCAAAAGACGTGGCGCTGGCCGAAGGTACGCTGGCACTGGCGCTTTTGATCGCGCTTCAGTACCTGATTACGTGGCTGAGTGTGCGGGTCGGCTGGGTCAAACGCGCCGTCACCGGCGAGCCCTTGATGCTTTTATACGAAGGTGAGTTTCTGAAACAAGCGCTCTACCGGGCGCGCGTCACCGAAGACGAGGTGCACTCGGCGGTACGCGCAAGCGGACTTTCGAGCGTGGCCGACGTGTCTGCGGTGGTGCTCGAAACCGACGGCTCGCTCAGCGTAGTCACTCAAACACCTGCGCAAAAGCGCTCGAGTCTCGAGGACGTGCGCCGCCTGTGATCAGACGTTGACGCCTGACGGTACCCGCCAATGACAACGGCCCCGAAAGGGGCCGTTTTGCGTTTGAACACCATCAGACGTCACTGCTTGTCCTGGGTCTTGTGTTCGAAATCGCTGGCGTCGTGGCGCTCTCTGAGCTGCTCGCTTTCGTCGCCCTTGACGTTGTTGACCATGCGCCCGCGTTTGACGGCCGGGCGCGCGTCGATCTCATCGGCCCAGCGCATCACGTTCTCGTAGGTGTGCGCCTGCAAAAACTCCGCCGCCTCGTAAACGCGGTTTTTCACCAGCGCCCCGTACCAGGGGAAGATCGCTATGTCGGCGATGGTGTACTCGTCGCCGGCCATGTAGCGGTTCTCGGCCAGGTGTTTATCGAGTACATCGAGCTGGCGCTTCACTTCCATGGTGTAACGATCGATCGGGTACTGGTAGCTTTCCGGCGCGTAGGCGTAGAAGTGGCCGAAGCCGCCCCCGAGCATCGGCGCGCTGCCCATCTGCCAGAAAAGCCAGGAGAGCGTTTCGGTACGTTTGGCAGGCTCATGCGGCAAGAAGGCGTCGAACTTCTCGGCCAGGTAAAGAAGAATCGAACCGGATTCGAAGATCCGCTGGGGCGGATTGGCGCTGTGGTCCATCATCGCCGGGATCTTGGAGTTCGGGTTGATCTCGACGAAGCCGCTGCCGAACTGGTCGCCTTCGCCGATGTCGATCAGGTAGGCATCGTACTCCGCCTGCTCGATGCCTTTTTCCAAAAGCTCCTCGAGCATGATCGTGACCTTGATGCCGTTGGGCGTGGCCAGCGAATAGAGCTGAAGCGGGTGTTTGCCCACCGGCAGCGGCTTCTCTTCCCGCGCGCCCGCCGTTGGGCGGTTAATGTTCGCGAACTTGCCGCCGTTACCGGCCTCCCACTCCCATACGCGGGGCGGCGTGTAGCTATCACTCATCGTCACTGCTCCTTGTCGCTCAATAGTGGCCTATCGATAGGGTGGCGCATCGAGGTGATGGGCGCTTGAAACCCGACCCTTGTAACGTAGCCTCTGGTCATCAATGGGGCTAGTGACACCCGTCTGCAAGGGTGTATGTTGTATTAGTTTTTACGCAAACAAACGAATGAACGACAGGGCTGCAAGATAGAGCTGCGCGATAGAATTTCACAAAAGAACGTCACGACAGAACATCACGACAGGAGAGGCGAATGCGAACAATCGGGGTGCTGGGCGGCATGAGCTGGGAGTCCACGCAAAGCTACTACCAGGCGTTGAACGAAGGCGTCAATGAGGCGCTGGGCGGCTTTCATTCGGCTTCAATCATCATGGAGAGCGTCGATTTCGCCGAGATCGAGGCGCTGCAGCGCGCCGGTGACTGGCACACGGCCGGCGAGTATTTAGCCCAGGCGGCAAAACGTTTGGAGCACGCCGGCGCGGGCTGTCTGGTGCTGGCCACCAACACCATGCACAAGGTGGCGCCCGCGATCGAGGCGGCCATCGGCATTCCGCTTTTACACATTGCCGACGCCACCGCCGAGCAGTGCCAGAAAGACGGCATCAAGCGGGTTGGGCTGTTGGGTACGCGCTTTACCATGGAGCAGGATTTCTACAAGGCGCGGCTCAAGGAGCGCTACGGCATCGACGTCGTCATTCCCACGGACCAGGAGCGCGAAAGCGTTCACCGGATCATCTTCGAGGAGCTTTGCCGTGGCGAGATCAAGCAAGCGTCGCGAGCGCGCTATCTCGACATCATCGAAGGTCTGCAGACCCGGGGCGCCGAGGCGGTGATTCTGGGGTGTACCGAAATCGCGCTGCTGGTAGAGCAGCGACACACCCGCGTCGTGCTTTTCGATACCACCGCCCTGCACGCGGCGAAGGCGGTGGCCTGGTCGCTGGAAGACGCCGCCAAGCCTTAAACGACGGTCAGGGTAACGTCGATGTTGCCGCGAGTGGCGTTGGAGTAGGGGCAGACGGTGTGCGCTTTCTCGACCAGCGACTGAGCGGCGGGCTTGTCCATGCCGGGCAGGCTCACCTTGAGCTCGACTTCGATGGCAAAGCCGACCTCGACGGCGCCAATGCCCACCAACGCGTCGATGTTCGCATCCGAGGGCAGCTTCACCTTCTCCTGGCTGGCGACGTGCTTGAGCGCGCCGAGAAAGCACGCCGCATAGCCGGCGGCGAAGAGCTGCTCCGGGTTGGTGCCGCTGCCGCCGGCGCCGCCGAGCTCTTTGGGCGTGCTGAGATCGACATCCAGCGCGCCGTCAGAGGATTTGGCGTGGCCTTCGCGGCCGCCGCTAACGTGGGCTTCAGCGCGGTAAGCGATTTTTTCGATAGACATGACATCTCCTTTTCGTGAGCAAAAGACGAGGGTAGATCGTTGGAACCCATAAGCTGGAGGTAATGTAGTACCTCTTTGCCCATATCGCTATTGTTGGACGTTAGTCGAAGCAAGGGCGTTTTGCTTTGACACGCCGCCGGGGGCTGGTTAGCCTTTTGCGCTACATTGTTACCGGTAACAAGGTGCCGTCGATCGAGCGCACAGCCGGTGTGTTACTTTCTCTTTTTCAAAAAAACGGTCGAGCGCCGCGTACCTCTGGGAGACGAAAACGAATGACCGCCACTTCCCACCGTATTCTGGTCATGGGCGTTTCCGGCTGTGGAAAATCCCTGGTGGGCCAGCGCCTCGCCGCCAGGCTTGATGCCGAGTTCATCGACGGCGACGACTACCACCCGCCCGCCAACGTGGCTAAAATGGCCAGCGGCACGCCGCTCGACGACGGCGACCGCCAGGGGTGGCTGGAAACCCTGGCCGGTTTGTTCGATACGTATCGCCGCGAGGACAAAACCGTGGTGATCGCCTGCTCCGGGCTCAAAAAGCGCTATCGCGACTGCCTGCGAACCGGCGACCCGGCGCTCGAAATTTTGTATCTCGAAGGCGAGCACGCGCTTTTGAAGGAGCGCCTAACCACTCGCGAAGATCACTTCTTCAAGGGTGAGGCGATGCTGGCGAGCCAGCTCGAGGCGTTGGAGGCGCCCGACGAGCAGGAGGCGCAAGCGCTTTCGATTACGCTCACACCCGAACTCATTGCCGAGCGCTTCACCACGCGCCTGCTCGGCAAGCGCTGATACACTGGGCGTTTTGCGCCGACCTGTGAGTAGGCCCTGCGCGTTCGATCAAAGGCCCGCGACTTGTGAAGAAAAAACGCCCCACTCTGCAGGACATCGCCGAGCGCGTCGGTGCGACGAAAATGACCGTCAGCCGCTGTCTGCGCGACCCGCAAACGGTTTCCGAAGGCCTACGCGAGCGTATCTTCAGCGCCGCCGAGCAGGTGGGCTACATTCCCAATCGCGCTCCGGAGCTTCTTTCACGCGCAAAGAGCCGTTCCATCGGTGTGCTCGTCCCTTCGCTGACCAACCAGGTCTTCGCCGACGTCATCCTCGGCATCGAGACTCATACCGAGCCGGCGGGCTTTCATTTGATGCTCTCGCACTACGGCTACAGTCCGGCGCTCGAGGAGCGAAGCCTCGCCTCGCTTTTGTCCTACAACGTCGACGGCGTGATTTTGTCGGATCACGAGCACTCGCCGCGCAGCCTGCGCATGCTGGAAACCGCGGGTATTCCCATCGTCGAAATCATGGACACCCACCGTCCGCCGCTGCACCAGGCGGTGGGCTACGACAACGTTCAGGCCGCCGACGACATGGTCAGCGCCATGATTGCACGCGGTCGCCGGTGCATCGTTTATCTTGCCGTTCGTCTGGATGAGCGCACCCGCCAGCGTGAGCAGGGCTACGCCCGCGCCATGGCCCGCCACGGGCTCGAGCCGGTCACGCTTGAAAGCGCCGAGCGCTCCTCCTACAGCGTCGGGGCGTCGCTGATGCAGACGGTGCTGCGCGACTATCCGAACGCCGACGGGCTTTTCTGCACCAACGACGATGTCGCCATCGGCGCCTACTACGAGTGCCTGCGTTTGGGCGTGCGCGTGCCGCAGACGATGGCGCTGGCAGGTTTTCACGGCCACGATGTTGGCCAGGCGATGACGCCCAGGCTTGCCAGCGTCATCACCCCGCGCCGAATGATCGGCGAGGCGGCGGCGAAAACGCTGCTGGAGCGCATCGATATCGACAGCGACAAAAATGGAAGCAGTGACGGAAACAGTGACAGTGACGCCCACCGGGTGCTCGATCTGGGCTATCGCATCGAGTTGGGCGAGACGCTTTGACGCGCTGGTGGGCGCCTTTGGAGTTCGCTAGAGTAGCGACTCGACATCGCCACGGAGCGCCAATGTGAAGATCCAGCAGCTGACTATCTATCCGGTAAAATCCCTGCAGGGAATCGATCTTGACGAGGCGGTGGCCACGCCCCAGGGGCTGGCCTGGGACCGTCGCTGGATGTGGGTCGATTCCGCCCAGCGCTTCGTGACTCAGCGTCAGCTCCCTGCGCTTGCAAGCATCAAGGTGGCGCTGACCGACCAGGCGCTGGTGCTTTCACACCCCAATGCCGGCGAGATCGAGATACCGCTCGAGGAGCCCGCGGGCAAAATTCGTCTGGTCACGGTGTGGCAGGATCACTGCAAGGCCATTGCCGAGCGTGAAGAGGTGTCGCGCTGGCTGGTGGCGGCGCTGGGCGAGCAGGCCCAGGGGCTTTGTTTGGTGCGTTTTGCCCAGGGCTTCACCCGACATGTTGAAGCCGACTATATGGACGGCGACGTCGCCGATACTCACTTCGCCGACGGCTATCCGTATCTGGTGACCACCACCTGCTCGCTCGCCGCACTCAACGAAGCGCTCGAGGCCCGTGGTCAGGCCGCGGTGCCAATGGCGCGCTTTCGCCCCAACATCGTACTCGACGGCTTTGAGGCCTGGGCGGAAAACGGCTGGCAGGCGCTCGACATCGACGGCGCGGCGCGGCTAACGTTTCGAAAACCCTGTAAGCGCTGCACCATCATTACCGTGGACCAACGCCTGGGTGTCATCCCCACCGCCGCCGAGCCTCTGGCCACGCTGGTCAAGCTCAAGACGCAGCCCGCGCTCAAGGGCGGCTACTTTGGACAAAACGCCACGCTCGACCAGCGCGGCGAAACGACGATTCGTGTGGGGGCAGCGGCTGCGCCAGCGCCGTTACGCGCATGAAAGAGACGAAAGTACGAGAACACCGAGAGGGCGTGCGGTTTTACTCGCGGTAGCCTTTTAAAGTATGGCGTTTTACGTTGTGAGAAAGCCGCTTATCGGCAATCTCGCTTAAAGTAGGCTACGCTTGGAGATGGGATAACGGGATGGTTTCCCGGCCCTTTTGAGTAACCAGGCAATTGATGGCAACAGGAGTGTTCCATGGATAGTAAAGCGAATGCGCATTGGGAAGGTGGCTTAAAAGATGGCAAGGGCAAAATCGCGACCGAAAGCGGCGCGGTGGATGCCGGCTACTCCTTCAAGCAGCGTTTCGAAGGTGAGAAGGGCACCAACCCGGAAGAGCTGATCGGCGCCGCACACGCGGGCTGCTTCTCGATGGCGCTTTCAATGATTCTGGGCGACAAGGGTTATACCGCCGACGCCATCGACACCCAAGCGACAGTTACGCTGTCACAAAGCGATCAAGGCTTCGATATCTCTAAAATTCATTTGGACGTCGAAGCCACCGTCAGCGGTGCCGACGACGCCGCGTTCCAGGAAGCGGCGGAAACCGCCAAGGCCAACTGCCCGGTCTCCAAGGTGCTGAAAGCCGAAGTGACCATGAACGCCAAACTCAAAGGCTAAGCCGTTGATGGGTTAGTTTGAGTCCGATTAAAGGCGCTGTCTTCGACAGCGCCTTTTTAATGGAAAAAATAGTGGCCGCTGTTGAGCAAGTGCCACCCTGAAAGGGCGGGCGATAGGTCTTACTTCATTTTATACCCATAAAAAAGCCCCGACCTAAGCCGGGGCTTTTAGCGTGGACCTAATGGAATTAGCTATTGGCGTCCATTTCTTCGTCGTCCATATCGGCATCGTTTTCCATGCCGGTATCGTTGTTCATGCCGTCATTGTTCATCTCTTCGGTGTTGCCATCACGCTCGTAGCCTTCGGCTTCTTCGAGCGCTTCCTGGGTGGCGTTGACACGAATCACGTAGTCATCGTTGTCTTCGTCCATGGTCAGGTCCAGAGAATCCCACTCGATGGCGACGTCTTTTTCGCCCATGCCGAGGAATCCGCCGACACCCACTACGACCGCTTGGATTTGGCCATCCATATCAATGATCAGATCGTTGATAGTGCCGATCTCTTCGTCTTCTTCAACGGCGCTGAGTACCGCGTTACCCGTCAGTGCATCAGCGTGGAAGCTGTTTTGCGGCGCAGACGTCAGGTAGGTGGCGTCCATGTCGTTGGAGTGCTGCATGGTCGCTGAGTTGTCGGACTGCGCGTTCGGCTCGGCGGCGTTGTCGGACTGGGCGTTGGCGCCTGCAGCGAACATGAAGGCCGGTACCATCAGCGTGCCGAGAAAAGCGGGTTTGATCATTTTCATTGCGATTGCTCCTTGCGTTCGTAGTAAGGCATGGGCGTTAACCCGATACCTCAACCTTGAATAGCCACAGCCTCTAAAAACTCGATCGAAAGTGTCTTCAAAAGACAGCTGGCTATTTTCCTGGTAGTAATACCGCTTCTTGCTTTACGCCCTGCGTGCCCAAAGGCATATAGGGCGTGTCGTGCGATCAGGCTTGAAACTACGGGGGTAGCTCGTTGATCCTGTCGTGCGCTTTACTGCGCGGACACTTCTCAAGGTAGACGCTGTGAATGGCTTTGCAATAACTATACACGCTGATTTTTCTAAAAAGCCTTTATTCAATTTTTTTACAGTCGCTTGAACTGTTTTTTTAATTCAGATTAACGCGCCGGGTCGAGCACGCCGCCTGTCGAGGCGTTGCGCCGGAACCAGCCAGCGATACTGCTTCTTGGGTAGCGAGTGGGCAGCACCTCGTGAGGGATGGTATCGGAGAGAAAGCAGGCGAAGGTGCCAGCTTCGGGTATTACGCGTGCCACTTCGCGCTCCGACTCCCGGGGGTCGAAAATCACCATTTCGCCGCCGCCGTCACTGGGCCACTCTGGCGTCAGGTAACCCACCGTCGAGACCACCCGGTTGGCGCGGCCGCGAAAGCTGTCCAAATGGCGCTTGTAGAAGGCGCCGGTCGGGTAGTGAGCGAAGTGCGCCTCGTACTCGAAGAGCCCCAAAAATAGCGTCTGGTTGAGGGCGACCTGCAGGCGCTGCATGGCGCTTAGGTACACGCGCTGCGCTTCGCTTTCCCGGTTCAGCCAGTGGATGGCGTCGCCGCGAATGTCCTTGCGAAGATGGTGCTCGCGCCCACGGCCGATCCCCGCTTCCTCGAGCGCCTGGGCGTCCTTGAGCCGGAAAAGCTCCTGCTCCAGAGATTGACAAAGACCCGCGTCGATCACCCCCTTGCCTACGTACCAGCCCTGTTCGACCAGTGCATCGATCAGCTCGCCTTCGGCGCGCGAGTCAAACGCCTCGACGGGGGAAAGGTGGGCGTGCGTCATGATCTGCTCCGGCGTTGTGGGGCGACGTCGATATCGGCTTTTTTAGGCGTGCGCTGAGTGCGGGGCGGGTGGTGTTTGAGCGTGCCAGCCGGGCGCTGATAGAGGTCGATCTCCATGCCGAAGCCCTTGGCCAGAAGCTCGACCAGCATCATCGCAGAAAGCCCCCAGATGACGTGATCGTCGATCTGGTAGCTCGGTACGTAGTGGGCAACGCCGTCCACGTCGATGACATCGGTGTAGGTTCTTTTATCGTCCAGGAAGTGGCTCAAGGGCACTTCGAAAATGGCGTCGAGCTCATTGGGGTCGGCTTTCAAGTCGAGATCCGGTGCGATGATGCCGACCCAAGGCGTCACGCAGAGCCCGTGCAGCGAAATGACGTCGGAAAGCTGGCCGATACGCTCTACCTGATCGGGCGCCAAAGCGATCTCCTCTTCGGCTTCGCGCAGTGCCGTGTGATAGAGATCCCGGTCGCCGGGTTCGCGCTTGCCGCCGGGAAAAGCTACCTGCCCGCTGTGGGTCGAGAGATGGCGCGCGCGGCGCGTGAACAAAAGCGTAGGCTCGGGACGGTCGACGATCGGCAGCAGTACCGCCGCCTGTAAAAGTTTGGCGCGGCTCAACTCTTTTGGTCGATAGTGTTGCAGCTCTTTACGTAGTTTCTCTAACATGGCGTTTCCGTCGAATGTGCGCTCGAAAGGGCAGTCGGCACCGGGTCGATCGCCACACCTTATCAGCAGTTGAGATGCCAACATGAATTTTTGTAGCCAGTGCGGTGAAAAAGTCCGCTTTGCCGTGCCCGAAGGCGACGACCGCCCGCGCTACCTGTGCGACGCCTGCGGCACGATCCACTACCAGAACCCGCGTATCGTGGCGGGCACGCTGCCGGTCAAGGGCGACAAGGTGCTGTTGTGCAAGCGCGCGATCTCTCCGCGCAAGGGCTACTGGACGCTACCCGCCGGCTACATGGAGAACGCCGAAACCACCCGCGAGGCCGGCCTTCGCGAAACCCGGGAAGAGGCCAAGGCCGAGGTCGAGATCGAAAGTCTCTACACGCTCATCGACCTGCCCCATATCAACCAGGTCTACATGATCTTTCTGGCCGAGCTCGAAGGCGAATTCGGCGCCGGCGAAGAGAGCCTCGAGGTGGCGCTGTTCGCCGAGCAGGACATCCCCTGGAGCGAGCTTGCCTTTCCCACTATCGAGCGCACGCTCAAGCACTTCTTCGAGGACCGCGAAAGCGGCCGCTTCCCGCTACACATGAGCACCATCACCCCGGAAGATCGCGAGCGCTATTTCGGCAGCGCCTGAGGCGCTCGGCTAATAACGGTTTCGCCGGTGTGAACGATTGCTCTAAAAGTCGGACGTACACCCATGGTCGCGGATTAGTGCCGACAAGGCTCTGGCGCGGGTTCGCAGTCGATCGGTTTTTATAGGCGTTTTCACGATGATGACCAGGCCACGCCATGGATAAATTCGAGGTCAAGCTGGACCAGGCTGCCCGAGCGGCCTGGCTCTCCTACGTCGGTGGGCTGACCCAGGACGACATCGCCGCTCAGCTGGGGGTCTCGCGCCCGGGCGTGCAGCGCCTGCTCTCCCTGGCCCGCCAGGAGGGGCTGATCAAGGTGCAGATCGATCACCCCATTTCGTCGTGCATGGCGCTGGGCCGGGCGCTTGGCGAGCGCTTCGGGCTTGGCTACTGCGACGTGGTGCCGGCTCAGACCGGCGCCCCGGAAAGCGCGGCGTTTTATCTGGCGGTGGCCGGTGCCCGGCGCCTTGCCCATTTCGTGGAGCAGAGCGAACCCTTGACGCTGGCGCTGGGCGCCGGGCGTTCGGTGCGCGCCACCGTCGAGGCGCTGGGGCGTATCGAGCGCACCCAGCACCGCTTCGTATCGCTGATTGGCAACGTCGCCCGGGACGGCTCGGCCAACCGGTTCGATGCGGTGATGGCGCTGGCGGACAAGACCGGCGGCGAGCGCTTCTTGCTGCCGGCGCCGGTGGTGGCGCAGTCCATCGAGGAGAAGCGCGCGCTGCTCGACCAGCGCCTGTTCAAGGCGATCGGCGAGGTCGCGGCGGCCGCCAAAGCGGCATTCATCGGGGTGGGGCGCATCGATGGCCAGGCAACCCTTTATCAGGATCACTTTATCAGCCAGGCCGAGCTCGACGAGCTGTTGGCGCTCGAGGCGGTGGGCGAGCTTCTGGGCTGGCCGCTCAACCAGCAGGGCGAGCTGATCGAGTGCTCGATCACCCGGCGTGTCACCAGCCTTCCACTCGCGGCGTTTTCCCAGCAGACGATGGTGGCGATCGCTGGCGGGCGCGACAAGGGGCCGGCGATTCTGGCCGCGCTGCGCGGCGGCTGGCTCAAGGGGCTGATCACCGACGAAGCCGCTGCGCGCTACGTGCTCGAGGCGCCGTGAGCCCTTGTCTTGGCGGGCGTGGCGCTCAACTGGCGGTGTTAGCGTAAAGTCTTAGCCCGCGGGCTTTGCTTTTTTTTGCGTTAAAGACGATCATTTGTTCGAACAATGATCAAAAACATCAGCACCATAACAAGACACTATCCGTTCAAGGAGTGCCGTATGCGTTTCGCCCCTCATTGGCCGCTTTGCGCGCTGGCCGCCGGTATCGCGCTGGCGGGTCAGGCCCAGGCTCAAACCGAAATCACCGTGGCCACCGTTAACAACAACGACATGGTCATCATGCAGAGTTTGACCGACGCGTTCGAAAGCGAGCACCCGGACATCACGCTGGACTGGGTGGTGCTCGAGGAGAACGTGCTGCGCCAGCGCATGACCACCGATATCGCCACCGGCGGTGGCCAGTTCGACGTCATGACCATCGGCGCTTATGAGGCACCGATCTGGGCCGAGCGCGAGTGGCTGGCCCCGCTGGACGACCTGCCGAGTGACTACGACATCGATGATCTGCTGGGCTCGGTGCGCGACGGCCTGAGCTTGAACGGCACGCCGTTCGCGCTGCCGTTCTACGCCGAAAGCTCGATGATGTATTTCCGCAAGGATCTGTTCGAGCAGGCCGGCATCGAGATGCCGGATCAGCCCACCTGGGATCAGGTGCGCGACTGGGCAGAGCAGCTGCACGGCAGCGAAGAGGGGCTGGCGGGGATCTGCCTGCGCGGCAAGCCCGGCTGGGGCGAGAACATGGCGTTCGTGACCACCCTGGTCAACACCTACGGCGGGCGCTGGTTCGACGAGCAGTGGCAGCCCGAGCTCACTTCCGAGCCCTGGCAGAACGCCATCGAATTCTATGTCGATCTGTTGGGTAATTACGGGCCGCCCGGGGCGAGCTCCAACGGCTTCAACGAGAACCTGGCGCTTTTTGCCCGCGGCAACTGCGCCATGTGGGTCGACGCCACCTCCGCCGCCGGCAAGCTTTACGACCCGGACGAGTCGAGCGTGGCCGACAACCTGGGCTTTGCGCCGGCGCCGGTGGCCGAAACGCCCAAGGGCTCGCACTGGCTCTGGACCTGGGCACTGGCGATCCCGGCCTCCTCGGAGAAAAAGGACGCCGCCAAGGAGTTCATCACCTGGGCGACCTCGAAAGCGTACATCGAGCTGGTCGGTGAGACCGAGGGCTGGACCAGCGTGCCGCCGGGCACCCGCGCGTCGACCTACGCCAACGCGCAGTACCAGGACGCGGCGCCGTTTGCCGACTTCGTGCTGCAGGCGATTCAGGACGCCGACCCCACCGACTCGACCCTCGAGCCCAACCCCTATACCGGGGTGCAGATCGTCAACATCCCCGAGTTCCAGTCGATCGGCACTCAGGTCGGCCAGAGCATCGCCGCCGCGCTCACCGGCGACACCAGCGTCGAGCAGGCTCTCGATAGCGCCCAGCGCGCCACCGAGCGCACCATGCAGCGCGCCGGCTACTACGACTGACCCTCAGGCGCCCGCCACCGCGGGCGCCTTTTCGTTTCCACGTTTGCGGGCAGGGTTTGTTATGACCAGAACACGTGCATCGGGCCGCAGGGTCGGCGGGTTCAGGACGCTGTCGCTCCAGGCGCCCGCCGTCACGCTGCTGCTTTTATGGATGCTGATACCGCTGGGGATGACCGTCTGGTTCTCTTTCCAGCGCTACAACCTTTTGATGCCGGGGATGACCGGCTTCGCCGGGTTCGAAAACTACGAGTACCTGCTCACCGACCCGGCGCTGTGGTCCGCCATGGGCACCACGCTTTTGCTGGTGGGCTGGGTGCTCGCTATTACCGTGGTCGGCGGCACGCTTTTGGCGGTGCTTTTCCAGCAGCCGTTTTTGGGCCGGGGCGTGGCCCGGGTATTGGCGATTTCGCCGTTTTTCGTCATGCCCACGGTAAGCGCCTTGGTGTGGAAGAACATGATGATGCACCCCACGAGCGGGGTGCTGGCCTGGCTTTCCAGTCAGTTCGGCCTGCCAGCGATCGACTGGTTCTCGTCGCTCCCATTGACCTCGATCATCATCATCGTCGCCTGGCAGTGGCTGCCCTTTGCGCTGTTGATTCTGCTCACCGCGCTCCAGTCGCTGGACGAGGACCAGGTCGAGGCGGCACGCATGGACGGCGCGGGGCCGGTGGCGATCTTTTTCTACATCACGCTGCCACACCTCAAGCGGGCGATCAGCGTGGTGATCATGATCGAGATGATCTTTTTGCTCACGATCTTCGCCGAGATTTTCGTCACCACCTCCGGCGGGCCCGGGCTTGCCACCACCAATCTGGCGTACCTGATCTATATCCGGGCGCTGCTGGATTTCGATGTCGGCATCGCCTCCGCCGGCGGGGTAGTCGCCATCATTCTGGCCAATATCGTGGCGATCTTTCTGGTGCGCATGGTCGCCAAGAACCTGGATGACTGAGAGCCTGGATGACTGAGAACCTGGATGACTGACATGAGCGATTATTCATGAGTACGCCCAATTCCTACACCGCCCCCGGCGGCTCGGGTCGTTTCAAGCGGCTGTTGCTTGCGTTGCTGGCCTGGGCGGTCGCGCTGGTGATCTTCTTTCCCATCCTCTGGATGGTGCTCACCGGCTTCAAGACCGAAACCGCGGCGATCGCCGACCCAAGCTTCATTTTCTCGCCCACGCTCGAAAGCTACCAGGCGGTGCAGGCGCGCTCGGGCTACGCGCGCTTTGCGCTCAACAGCGTCGCGGTCGCCTTCGGCTCTACTGCGCTGGCGCTTTTGATCGCCATTCCCTCGGCCTACGCCATGGCGTTTTTGCCCACCCGGCGTACCAAGGGCACGCTACTGTGGATGCTCTCGACCAAGATGCTGCCGCCGGTCGGCGTGCTGGTGCCGATCTACCTGATCTTTCGCGACGTCGGGCTTCTGGACACGCGCACCGGGCTGATTCTCGTCTACACCCTGATGAACCTGCCCATCGTGGTCTGGATGCTCTACACCTTCTTCAAGGACATGCCGCGGGACATCCTCGAAGCCGGGCGGATGGACGGCGCCTCCACGCTTCAGGAGGTGGTGTATCTGCTCTTGCCGCTGACGCTGCCCGGCATCGCCTCCACGGGGCTATTGTCGGTCATTCTGAGCTGGAACGAGGCGTTCTGGAGCCTCAATCTGACCTCGTCCAAGGCCGCTCCCTTGACCGCCTACATCGCTTCGTTTTCAAGCCCCGAAGGGCTTTTCTGGGCCAAGCTCTCGGCGGCCTCGACCATGGCGATCGCGCCGATTCTGATCCTTGGCTGGATGACCCAAAAACAGATGGTCCGTGGCCTGACCTTCGGCGCCGTCAAGTAAGGAGTTTTTCATGGCAACGCTTGCCCTCCACAACATCGTCAAACGCTTTGGCGACACCGAGGTCATCAAGGGGGTCAACCTTGACGTCGAGGACCGCGAGTTCGTGGTGTTCGTCGGCCCCTCCGGCTGCGGCAAATCTACCCTGATGCGCATGATCGCCGGGCTCGAAAGCGCCACCAGCGGCGATATCCTGATCGATGGCGAGCGCATGAACGATATCGGCCCCGCCGACCGGGGCCTGGCCATGGTGTTTCAAAGCTATGCGCTCTACCCGCACATGAGCGTGGCGGACAACATGGGCTTCTCCATGCGTCTGGCCGGGGTGCCCAAGGCGCAGCGCCGCGCCCGGGTGCTCGAGGCAGCGAAGATCCTGCAGCTCGAACCGCTTCTTGATCGAAAGCCCCGAGCGCTCTCCGGCGGCCAGCGCCAGCGGGTCGCCATCGGCCGGGCGATCGTTCGAAACCCCAGCATCTTTTTGTTCGACGAGCCGCTGTCGAACCTGGACGCCGCGCTCAGAGTGCAGATGCGCATCGAGCTCGCCAGGCTCCACGAAGAACTCGACGCCACGATGATCTACGTCACCCACGACCAGATCGAGGCGATGACCATGGCGGACAAGATCGTCGTGCTTCACGACGGCGTGGTCGAGCAGGTGGGCTCGCCCATGGCGCTTTATCATCACCCGCGAAACCGCTTCGTGGCGGGGTTCATCGGCTCGCCGAAGATGAACTTCTTCGCGGTGACGGTGGTGTCCGCCGGCGCGGACGGTGTCGAGGTGACGCTGCCCGGCGGCGCTGCCTGCCGAGTACCGGTCAACGGCGAAGGCGTCGCGCCCGGCGCTACGCTCGAGCTTGGGGTGCGCCCGGAGCACCTTTCGATTGAGGCGGCCGGTACGCTCGGCGGGCGCATTCAGGTGCTGGAGCGCCTGGGCGGGCAAACCTCGCTTTACGTCGAGATGGAGGGCCAGCTTCTGACGATCATGGCCGACGGCGACGTTGCCTACCGCGTGAATGACACGGTGCGTTTCGGCTTCGACGCGCGCCGAGCGCACCTGTTCGACCCAAAAGGAGTTGCGCTCGAAAGCCTGGAAGCGCACCCGCTGGCCGCGCTCACACGCCAGGACAACCGCGCCGAGGCCGGTACCCAAAGCGAGGAGGCGGCGCCATGAGGGCCGTTATCTTCGACTGCGACGGGGTGCTGGTGGACAGCGAAATTCTCGCCGAGCATACCCTGCAAACGCATCTTCAAGCGTGGCTGCCGGACGTGGACGTCGCCGCCGAGCTGAATCAGGCGCTCGGCATGACCACCGCTAACATCATCGCCCACCTGCAGACGCTGAGCCGCCATACGCTGCCAGATAATGCCGTCGACCAGGTGGATGCGGCCATCGAGGCTCGTTTAAGCCGTGAACTGCGCGCCATCGAAGGCGCGAGTGAGGCGATCACAGCGTGCCTTCACGTCACCGCCGTGGTTTCCAACAGTCACCGCCGCCGGGTCGAGGCCTCGCTTGCCGCCACGGGGCTCGATAGGGTGCTCGATGGGGCGCTGATCGTGACCGCCGAGCAGGTGGCAAACCCCAAGCCCGCGCCGGACCTTTACCTGCTGGCGGCAAGAAAACTCGAGCTACCACCTCAGGCGTGCCTGGCGGTGGAGGATAGCGTGGCCGGCGTGCGTGCCGCCGTTGCCGCCGGGCTGACCGTGGTCGGTTTCGTCGGGGCCAGCCACCTGGACGAGCGCCAGGCCGAGCGGCTACGCGACGCCGGCGCTTGGCGGGTGATGGCGCGCTTTGATGAGCTCGACGCGCTCGTCGCGTCCTGGAGCACCGGCGCGATGACCGTCAACTCCTCTTTGTAGGCGCTCCCGGCGCTTGTCGTCCCGCCCCCTTTTTTCAGGAGACTGCCATGGTTAGGCTCACTCAACAGGCGCTGACCGCGCTTGACGCCGCGGTTACCGTGCCGACTTATGATCGCCGCGCCGTGAGCGCCGGCATCGTGCATATCGGCGTGGGCGGCTTTCACCGCGCCCACCAGGCGATGTATCTCGACACGCTCATGAACCAGGGCGAAGCGCTCGACTGGGGGATTATGGGGGTGGGCGTGATGCCTGGCGACAAGCGCATGCAGGAGGTGCTTTCACGCCAGGATCACCTCTATACGCTAGTGGTGAAGCACCCCGACGGCACGTTTGAGCCCCGCGTGATTGGTAGCATGGTCGATTACCTTTTCGCCCCGGACGATGTGGACGCGGTGATCGAGGCCATGGCGGACCCGGCTATCCGGATCGTGTCGCTCACCGTGACCGAGGGCGGCTACAATGTTCACCCGGTCAGCGGCGCTTTCAATCTGGACAACCCGCTCATAAAGCGCGATCTAAGCGACCCCGAGCGCCCGGCCAGCACCTTTGGGCTGGTGGTCGAGGCGCTGGTGCGCCGCCGCGCGCGAGGGCTTTCTCCGTTCACGGTGATGTCCTGCGACAACATTCAGGGCAACGGCGACGTGGCCCGGCGCATGTTTTCGGCGTTTGCGGCGGCGCGCGAGCGCGAACTCGGCGAGTGGCTCGAGAATAACGTCGCCTTTCCCAATTCGATGGTCGATCGCATTACGCCGGTCACCGTGGCCGACGATATCGACGAGCTTGCCCGCCGCTTCGACGTCGAGGACGGCTGGCCGGTGGTGTGCGAGCCCTTTACTCAGTGGGTGCTGGAGGATCACTTCCCGCCGGGCCGCCCGCCTTTCGAGGCGGCCGGCGTGCAGCTGGTCGACGACGTCGAGCCGTTCGAGCTGATGAAGCTGCGGCTTTTGAACGCGAGCCATCAGGCGCTGACCTATTTTGGCTATCTGGCGGGCTACCGCTACGCCCACCAGGTGTGCCAGGACCCGCTGTTCGTCGAGTTTTTGCGCCGTTACATGAAAGAGGAGGGCGCGCCGACGCTGGCGCCGGTGCCGGGTATCGATCTAAACGCCTACCAGCGCACGCTGATCGAGCGCTTCGCCAACCCGGAAATCAGGGACACCCTGGCACGGCTTTGTGCCGAAAGCTCGGATCGTATCCCCAAGTGGCTGGTGCCGGTGATTCGCCACCAGCTTGCCCACGATGGCGACATGGCAATGAGCGCGGCGGTCGTGGCCAGCTGGGCGCGCTACGCCGAGGGCGTGGACGAGCAGGGCGAGCCAATCGAGGTGGTCGACGCGCTGCGCGAGCCGCTGATGGCGATCGCCCGCGACAACCGTACCCGGCCCGAGGCGTTCGTCGACAACCGCGAGCTCTTTGGCGATCTGGCCGACAGCCCGCGCTTCATGGCGGCGTATCTCAAGGCGCTTTCACTGCTGCACGAACGCGGCGCGCGCGCTACGCTTCAAGCACTGCTCGCCTCTAAAGGAAGCTCGTGATGTACATCGGTGTGGATTGCGGCACCCAAAGCACCAAGGTGGTGGTGCTGGATGTCGAAAAAGGGGGCATTCTCGGTGAAGCCAGCCGCGCCCACCGGCTGGAAGAAGGGCCGAACGGGCGCCGCGAGCAGGCCCCCGCCGAGTGGCTCGCTGCCTTCAGAGGCGCGTTTTTTGATGCCATCGAGCGCGCCGGGGTCAACGCCCGCGCGGTGCGCGCGATCGGCGTCTCCGGCCAGCAGCACGGCATGGTGGCGCTGGACGCCGATGGGGTGCCGGTCTACCCGGCCAAGCTATGGTGTGATACCGAGACAAGCAGCGAGAACACCATGCTGGTCGAGCGTTTGGGCGGCGAGGCGGGGTGTCTGGAGAAGCTCGGCCTGGTGCTGCAAACCGGCTATACCGCCTCCAAGCTCGCCTGGCTCAAGCGCCATCATCCGGACGCCTACCGGCGCATCGCCACGATCCTGCTGCCCCACGACTACCTCAACTTCTGGCTCACCGGCGAGCGGGTCACCGAGGCCGGCGACGCCTCGGGCACCGGCTATTTCGATACCCGCGCCCGCGTTTGGCAAACCGAGGTGTTTGGCCAGATCGCCCCGGAACTCGATCCGGCCCAGGTGCTGCCGCGCCTTTTAACGCCTTGTGAGCCTGCAGGTGTGGTGCGCCCGCGTATCGCTGCTGAGCTTGGTTTGAGTGATGGGGTGGTGGTCTCGAGCGGCGGCGGCGACAACATGCTCGGCGCCATCGGCACCGGCAACATCGCCCGCGGAATCGTCACGCTGAGCCTGGGCACCTCCGGCACGGTGTGCGCCTACTCGCCCGAGCCGGTCGAAAGCGATAACGCCATGGTGGCCAACTTCTGCGCCAGCCACGGCGGCTGGCTGCCGCTGATCTGCACCATGAACGTCACCTCCGCCACGACTCGCGTGCGCGAGCTTTTTGGGCTCGATCTCGACGCCTTTGGCGAGCGGGTGGCAAGGGCTTCGATCGGCGCCGACGGCGTGACCTGCCTTCCATTTTTCAACGGCGAGCGGGTGCCGATGCTGCCCAACGCCTCAGGCGATTTTTTAGGGCTTACGAGTATGAACATGACCCAGGCCAACCTGTGCCGCGCAGTGGTCGAAGGGGCGACCTTCGGCCTTCGCTACGGGTTGGATCTGTTGGGCGATCTCACCGCCGGGGCGAGTCAGATTCGCCTGAGCGGCGGCGGCGCCAAAAGCCCGGTGTGGCGCCAGATGGTGGCGGACATCACCGGTACCGAAGTGGTGTGCCCGGAGATCACCGACGCCGCCGCGCTCGGCGCTGCCCTGCAGGCGGTTTGGTGCGAGCAGCAGTCGCAGGGCACCACACTCGAGGCGCTTTGTCAGCGGCTGGTGCATCTGGACGCGGCCTCGCTTGCCGACCCCGACCCCGAGCGCGTCGACGCCTACCGCCACGTCTATCAGCGCTATCGCCAGGCGCTGAACGAGCGCCACGGCATTGCCTGATATACGCTTATCCCTGTAGGGTTTTGGCACCACACGACCCATCCCTCGATCCATTTCTCGGTTGAGGCCGCCATCGACCACGGGGAGAGCGCCATGAACGCCGAGCTACTCGAGATTCTAAGCGTGCTGCAGCTTTCGCCCCGCGGCGCCTTGACGCCCTTGAGCGGCGGCGATATCGCCGCGGTATTCGAGCTCGACACCGCCGAGGGCGCGGTGGTGATCAAGCAGGACGACCCGGCGCGCCTGCGCGGCGAAGCCGAAGGGCTTCGCGCGCTGAAAGGGGCGGGCAGCTCGCTGATCATCCCCGAGGTCCTGGGCCAGGCCGGCGAGTGGCTGGTGATCGAGGCGCTGCACACCGTTCCCCGCTCCACCCAGGGCGACATCCAACTCGGCGAAGGGCTTCGCGAGCTTCACGGCGTGATCGGCAGTGAGCACGGCTGGCTACACGACAACGCCTGCGGACGCACTCCCCAACCCAACGCGCCCATGAGCGACGGCCGGGCCTTTCAGCGCGAGCGCCGCCTGTTGGCGCTCGCTCGCGCCTGTCTCGATCAGCGCCTCATCACACCTGAACTTTATGCGCGTGTCGAAACTCAGGCGCATACGCTCGAACAGTGGCTGCCGGACGCCTCGCCGTGTCTGGTGCACGGCGATCTGTGGGCGGGTAACGTGCTCTATACCGCGAAAGGCCCCGCGCTGATCGACCCCGCGGTGTATCGCCACTATCCCGAAGTGGATATTGCCATGCTGACGCTGTTTGGCGAGCCCGGTGCGGCGTTTTTCGATGCCTACTGGAACGGCTTCGCCCCGCAGGACTGGCCCCGTCGCGAAGCGCTTTTCCAGCTCTATCCGCTGCTCAATCACGTGCTGCTGTTTGGCGACATGTACCTTGGCGGGGTAGAGCGCTGTATGAAAGCGCTGGAGCGCTCGCGCGCCTGAGTGGAGCGAGCGGGCTAAAAACGGGCACGAGACATGCGCACTTTTTGCACGTTCGACTAAAGTAAGTTGCGTTAGACTTGACCTCTGGCCGGACACAGTTTTGGCCGAACTTCAAGGCTAGCATACATACATGAATGTAACTATAATGCCACCCTTTCACACCCCCATTGTGTGGCGCACTATCCCACGTTGACACCTAGAGGCACTCCCATGCGACTGGCACACTGGGCAGTCAATGCCCCCCTTCGCCCTTTAATGTTAGCCGTGCTGACAAGCTCGATCGCGCTGCCCGTTCAGGCGGCAGACTTGATCACCATTACCCGCGATGCGCTCAACAACAACGCCGAGCTCGCCTCCGCCCGTTCCGAATTTTCCGGTGTCGAGGCAGCGCGCGATGTCGTGGGCGGCGAGCTTTTGCCTCAGGTGAACGCCTCGGGTAACGCAACCCACAATCGCCAGTTCGAAAGCCAATCAGCGGGTGGTTTTGAGACCGGCGCGCCCACCGACGGTGGCGCAGGTGCTGCGATCGGCGGCGGACGTGGCGATGAGGATAGCTACAACTCGCTGTCGCTGTCGCTCGAGGCCACCCAGGCACTTTTTAACGCCGCGACGGCGCGTCAGGTCGACCAGGCCGAGCGTCAGATCGACCAGCAGGTTTACCTGCTGGCGGCGACCGAGCAGCAGCTTCTGATCGACGTCGTGACGGCCTATTTCGATATTCTTCGCGCCTATGAGGTGCTCGAAGCCCGGCGTGCCCAGGAGCGGGCGATCGGCCGTCAGCTCGAGCAGTCCAGTGAGCAGTTCGAGGTCGGCCTGATCGCCATTACCGAAGTGGAAGAGGCGCGTTCGAGCTTCGACCAGGCCCGCGCCGAGCGGATCACCGCCGAGAGCAACCTGCAGGTCGCTTTTGAGGCGCTGGAGCGACTCACCGGGCGTCGCTACGCCAATATCGAATCCCTGGGCGACATGCCCATTGGCCTGCCCGCCCCCAGCGAGCGTGACTACTGGGTCGACCAGGCGCTCGAGCGAAACCCCGAGGTGCTGGCCCAGCGCGCCGGTATCGAGGTGTCCCGCGCCGGCGTCGAGGTCGCCCGCGCCGGGCGGTTGCCGACGCTGTCGGCCTTCGCCAACTACCAGTACGCCGATTCCGATATCGACTACCTGAGCGGCCACGACGCCTCGGGCCAGGTGGGCGTGTCGGCGAGCGTGCCGCTCTACACCGGCGGTAGCACCAGCGCCAACATTCGCCAGAACACCTTCCAGCTCGAAAGCAGCCAGTACGATTTCGAATCCCAGCGCCGCGCCACGATTCAACAGGTGCGCTCGCTCTACACGCAGGTGAGCAACAACGTCGAAACCGTCGACGCGCGCCAGCAGGCGATCGTTTCCACCCGAAGCGCGCTGGAAGCGACTCAGGCCGGCTACGAGGTGGGCACGCGTAACATCGTCGACGTGCTCAACGCCGAGCAGAATCTTTACAACGCGATCGCCAACTACGCCGAGTCACGCTATGACTACGTCATCAACCTGCTCTCGCTGCGCCAGCAGTCCGGGCTTCTGGACGTGGCGGCGCTCGAAGAGGTCAACGGCTGGCTGACCGGCGAAGACGTTAATTTCACGCTGCCGGAAACCAGCGACGGCGACCGTTATGAGAGCGCGATGGATATCGGCGCCCCGCCGCGGCGTGAATCCTCTTCCTCTTCCTCCTCCACGACCTACTCCGCGGCCGAGTACGCCCCCGCGCGTCGCCAGCCCGGTGGATACGGCGGTGGCTATGGTGGCGGGTACGGCGGTGGCTACGGCCCGGGCGGTTATCAGCAGGGCGTCTCTCCGCAGGGCGGCTATCAGCAGGGCGGCTCCCCGCAGGGCCTTGGTCAGCCAGAGGTCGGTAACGGCGGCGTGGGTGTCGGTCAGCCCGGCGGCTACTGATACCAAAGGCCTGACAGGCGACATCGCGTAGCAGGCCCTTGAAACGTCAGTCACCAGAACATCGGTCGTCAGAGTGCCGGTCATCAGAACGCCGGTCGTCAGAAGAGCGATCCATCGATCATCGATCGCCAAAAAAAGAGCCATACATGGGAATTCGACGCATGAGAAGAGCGATTCACTCAACGAGAGCGAGTCTAGTGACGCTGATCGCGGCGCTGGCGCTGACCGCCTGCGGTGGTGATGAAGAGCCTCAACAGCAGCAGCAATCTTCCGAGGAGAAGCCACCCCATAAGGTGGCGGTGGCCGAGGTGGAGCGCCAGGATCTGCCGATCGATCAATCCTATCCTTCGCTTTTGCGAAGCGACAACGAAGTCGTGGTCATCGCCCGAGTCGACGGCGCGCTCGAGGAGCGCTTGTTCGAACCCGGTCAGATGGTCGAGCAGGGCGATTCGCTCTATACCATCGAGCCCGACCGCTATCAGGCGACGGTGAATCAGCGCCAGGCGGATCTGCAAAGCGCGCGGGCCGAGTACGCCCGCGCCCAGCGCGACGCCGAGCGCTTCGAGCAGCTTTTGCGTCAGAACTCGGTGAGCCGTCAGCAGTACGACCAGGCCCAGGCCGATCAGCGCGTTGCCCAGGCAAGCGTCGCCCAGGCCGAAGCGGCGCTCTCCAGCGCTAGTCTCGATCTGGACTACGCCGATGTCACCGCCCCGGTCGGCGGCATGATCAGCCTGAGCCAGATCAACCTGGGCAACGTGGTGACCAGCGGCACGGAGCTTGCCACCATCACCCCGCTCGACCCGCTCGAAGTCCGCTTTCAGCTGCCCCAGCGCGACGCCTTCGAGCTTCGCCGCCAGCTACGCGACAGCGACACCAACTCGACGATCATTGCGCGGCTGAGCGTGCCGGGCTTGAGCGGCAGCGACGACGCCGAGCTCGCCGGCGAGCTGGACTTTCTGGGCTCACGCGTGGACAACGGCACCAGCACCGTGCAGGCGTCGGCCACCTTCGACAACCCGGACGCCGCCGTGCTGCCGGGTCAGTTCGTGCGCGTACGTTTGGACGGTCTCAAGCGCTATAACGTGATCGCCGTGCCGGAGATCGCGGTCACTCAGGGCCTGATGGGCCCGCGGGTCTACACCCTGGACGATGAAAACAAGGCCCGCGAGCGCACCGTGCAGCTCGGTGACGTGGCCGGCCCCTGGCAGATCATCGTCGACGGGCTGGAAGAGGGCGATCGCGTGATCGTCGGCGATCCTTCCGGCCTCGAGCCGGGCACGGCCATCGACCCGCAGCCTTTCGATGGTGACGCCGACGACATCGTCCAGGAGGTCGAAGAGGAAGAGGCGCGCGAAGAGCGCCAGCAGGCCGAAGAGGCTTCCGAGATGGCTGGCGGCGGCATGCCGACGGGTGAGGGAGAAGAGGGTGCGCAATAATGAATTTCTCTAACTTCTTCATCGGCCGACCGATATTCGCCACGGTACTGGCGATTATCGTCACGCTGATCGGCGTGATGTCCATGCGCATACTGCCGATCGAGCAGTATCCAAGCGTGGTGCCGCCAACGGTGTCGGTGCAGGCGCAGTTCCCCGGCGCCGACGCCGAAACCGTGGCACAAACGGTGGCCGCACCGCTGGCCGAGGCGATCAACGGTGTCGAGGACATGCTCTACATGACCTCGAACAGCTCCGACAACGGCTCCATGAGCCTGAGCGTGGCGTTCAACATCGGCACCGACGGCGACATCAACACCATCAACGTCAACAACCGCGTGCAGGGGGCGCTGTCGCAGCTGCCCGAGCAGGTGCAGTCGCAAGGGGTCACGGTCGAGCTGCGTTCTGACTCGATTCTGATGCTGGTGGCGTTGACCTCGCCCAACGGCGACTACAACCGCGTCTACATGCAGAACTACGCCACGCTGAATATCCTCGACGAGCTGCGTCAGGTGCCCGGCGTGGGTAATGCTTCGGTACTCGGCGGCGGCGAGTTCGCCATGCGTATCTGGATGGACCCGGACAAGCTGGCGCAGTACGACCTGACGCCGAGCGAAATCGCCAGCGCCATACGCACGCAAAACACCGAGATTCCCGCGGGTAGCCTGGCATCAGAACCGCAGTCCGAGCCGCGCGCCTACACCTACACCATCACCGCCGGCGGGCGACTCACCGACCCGGACGAGTTTCGCAATATCTATCTGCGCACCAATCCGGACGGCTCGTCGCTGCGCCTGCAGGACGTGGCCCGCATCGAACTCGGCGCGTCGTTTTACGGCGTGGATGCGCGCTTGAACGGCGCCACCATGACGCCAATCATCATCAACCAGCAGCCTGGCGCCAACGCGCTCTCCACCGCCGAAGCGGTGCGCTCGGCGATGCAGGATCTGGAATCCCGCTTCCCGCCGGGGCTCGAGTACGTCACGCCTTACGACACGACGCTGTTTATCGATGCCTCTGTGGAGACCGTACTTCACACCTTCATCGAAGCGTTCTTGATCGTCGCGGTGATTCTATTCATCTTCTTGCAGAACTGGCGCTTTACCGTCATCGCCATGTCGGTGGTGCCGGTGGCGGTCATCGGCACCTTCGCCGGATTTTACGTGCTTGGCTACTCGATTAACCTGCTGACGCTGTTCGCGCTGGTGCTGTCGATCGGGATCGTGGTCGATGACGCGATTCTGGTGGTCGAGAACGTCGAACGCGTAATCAGCGAAGACGATGACATCACCGTACGCGACGCCACGGTTCAGGCCATGCGCGAAGTCGGCGGGCCGGTCATCGCGACCTCGCTGATCATGGCGGCGGTGTTCGTGCCGGTGGCGTTTTTGGGTGGGTTCACCGGGCAGATCTATCAGCAGTTCGCCATTACCGTATCGATCTCGGTGGCGCTGTCGGCGCTGATGGCGCTGACGTTCACCCCGGCGCTGTCGGCGATCTTCATCAAGCACAACCTCAATCACGACCGGCCGTCGAAGTTTCGCCGCGCCATTCGCACGCCGCTGCGTCTGTTCGATCGCCTGTTCGCCGGTATCACCGCGGCCTACATGTGGTGTGTGAAAAAGCTGGTGCGCTTCTGGCTCTTGGCGCTGGCGATCACTGTGGCCATCGGGGCGGGCTCGTACTGGATGTACGTGTCCACGCCCTCCACGCTGGTGCCGGAAACCGATCAGGGCATCGTGCTGGCCAGCATATCGCTGCCGGACGCCGCCTCGCTCGATCGCACCCAGACCTACATGGCGAAGCTCAGCAACGAGATCGAAAAGATCGAGGGCGTCGAGTACGCCTCGGCCGTGGCGGGCTACGACCTGCTGGCAAGTGCGGTCAACACCGCGCGCGGGGTCATCTTCGTCAACATGCTGCCCTGGGGCGAACGTACCTTGAGCGCCGACGCGCTGGTGGGGCGCATCATGCAGCTGGGGGCTAGTATCGATGGCGGTAGCGCCATGGCCTTCAACGTGCCGCCGATCATGGGGCTTTCGACCACCGGTGGTTTCACCGGCTACCTGCAGTCCTTCGATGGCGCCTCGACCCGCGAGCTTTACGAAGCCTCGCTCAAGGTCATGGGCGCGGCGAACCAGCACCCGATGCTCTCCCAGGTCTTCTCGACGTTCAACGTCAACGTGCCGTCCTACAAGGCACACATCGATCAGCAGAAGGCGCTGAGCTATGGCGTTGCGCTCGAGAACATCAACTCGGCGCTCGCCAACACCTTCGGTAACGGCTTCGTTAACTACTTCAGCTATCAGAACCGTAACTTCCAGGTGTATCTGCAAAACGAGGACGAATTCCGTAAAACGCCGGACGACTTGAACAATGTCTACGTGCGTGGCGGCAGCGGCGATCGCATTCCGCTCTCCGAGTTCGTAACCCTCGAGCGCCAGGTGGGTGCGTCGGTGGTGTCGCGCTTTGGGGTCTATACCGGTGCCCAGTTCCAGGGCGGCGCGGCACCCGGCTACAGCTCCGCGCAGGCGATCCAGGCGATGGAAGAGGTCGTGCTCGACACCCTCGGTCCCAACTGGGGTATGGGCTGGACCGGCACCGCCTATCAGGAAGCGAACCTGGGCAATGCTGCCATGATTGCCATTGTGTTCGGTATTTTGATGGTGTTTTTGATCCTGGCGGCGCAGTACGAAAGCTGGGCACTGCCGCTGGCGGTACTCACCGCCACGCCGTTCGCCTTTTTCGGCGGTATCGCGGGTATCGTGCTGCGCGGGCTGGATACCAGTGTCTACGTGCAGATCGGCATGTTGGTGGTCGTGGGGCTGGCGGCGAAGAACGCCATCCTGATCGTCGAGTTTGCCGAGCTTCAGCGTAAGGAAGAGAACAAGAGCATTCGCGAAGCGGCCATTACCGCCGCGGAGCTGCGCTTTAGGCCGATCGTAATGACGTCACTGGCCTTCATCTTCGGCACGCTGCCGCTGGCGCTGGCTACCGGCGCGAGTGACGTGAGCAGCCACCATATCGGCACCACGGTGGCGGTGGGCATGGCGTCGGTGGCGATTCTGGGCAGTCTGTTCGTTCCCACGTTCTACGCCATGATCGCCTACAGCGCCGATTGGATGCGGCGCAAGCTGGGCGGCAATAAGCACGATCAAAACGATCAGCGCGGTTCGAGTGACGGGCGCGATGAGCGTGATGATCGCATCGCCCACGATCCACAGTGATCGCTTGGTGATTCAGGCGGGCCTTCGGGCCCGCTTTTTTTTGCCCGCTTGATCGGTGTCAAGGCGCGCCTGGGCAGAGACGAGTAGTGTGATCTAGACTTGCTAATGAACCGTTTGAGTCTGCATCCAATACCATAACAGCAGGCCAAACCGACCAGGCAATCACCTGGAGGAGGCACGCCATGCAACCGATTCTCTCCGCCGCTCTGAATTTTCCGACCATCGTCTTCACCTTCGTGCTGGGCCTTTTAGCGCTTTACTGGCTTTTGGTGCTGATCCGACTGGCGCCGCTGGAGCTTTTCGAGCGTGACAGCCTGCGTGATGATCACATGGCAAGCACATTGGTCTCGCTTGGCTTTATCGGCGTACCCGCCACGCTCGCGCTGACCGTATTGATGCTGCTCGCCGGTGCGCTTTCGCTGGCGCTGGAGCTTCTAGTGCTGCGCTGGTTGGATCTGGGCATGTTGCGCGTGCCGCTGGGTGTCGTGATTCTTTGGGCCACACTGGCCGTGGCATCCCCATTGGCCGCCGTTATTTGCCAAGGCATGGCGCGCGGGCTCTACCGCTTTGCGCCCTTCAAGCGGCGCAGCCTTTTAGGTGTGACCGTGAAGGTGACCGCGCTCGACGGAGCAGAGCATGCCGAGGCCGTGGTCGAGGGAAAACCGGGCTGTAAGGTAAATCTACACTGCAAACAGGACGATTTCTTTACCGAAGGCGAGCGCCGGGTACTGGTGAAATATCTAAAAGAGGAGGGGGCCTACCGTAGCGTCGAGGTACAGACTTACATGGAGACGCGACAGCGTCTGAACCAGCTACGCCTGCGCCACAAGCATCAGGAAACGGCGCACTCAAACTAGCGCGTTGTTACTCTGGCCATCACGCAAAAGCCCGCCAGCACGGCGGGCTTTTGCGATGGTGACAAACGCCAAACCGCTAGCGACGTATCAGCAGGATGAGAGCGTCGATGACCTCGGCGCCGCGCTCGCTAAGCGAATAGCGGTCCGGGGCACGCAGCCAGTCATGAAAGAGCCCGCCAAGCGTTGCCTGCAAGAGCTGGGTGGATACCTGCGGGGTCAGGCCTTCACGAAGCTGGTGCTGTTCGTGGGCCATTTCAAACAGGCAGAGCATTTCGTCAAAACACTCTTCGTTGATCTCGTTTTGCATTTCGAGCGGATTGATATCGCTAAAGAACTCGCAGCGGTGCAGTAAAATCGAGAGCGTGCGCTGGTAGTGAGGCTGCTCCAGACGGTGCATGCCCGCCAGGCACGCGCGGTGCACCGCGTCCAGCGGCAGAATGTCCGGGTCGACGTTTTGAACCTCCTCGACCAGCGACTGAAAGGGCATGCGCACACGCTCGATCAGCGCCATGAACAAATCGCCCTTGTTCTTGAAATGCCAGTAAACCGCTCCGCGAGTGACGCCGGCGTGGCGGGCCACCTGCTCGAGCGAGGTACGCGCGACGCCTTTTTCGAAAAACACCTCTTCGGCCGCGTTCAGCAGCGCTTCGCGCGTGGCTGCCGCTTCTGCCTTGGTTTTTCTAGCCATAAAAGCAACCCTGGTAACGACGTCGAAGGAGCGATATTTTATCTTAAACACCGCCGTTTTACATTCAAAACTGTATGGTTAACTGACCGACGTCATTTGCGCGCTCAATCAACGCCTCACGCGGCCGATAAGCGATAGATCATCCAGCGCCGGCGCTCGCTCTTGCGCGCCCACGCCCTCATCAGGAGTGCTCATGGCACAAGCCCCGTTTCAGATTGCAGGCCACACCCTTCAACCCGGCCAACGTCTACAAATCGACGTGCCGGTGGCGCGCCTTTACACACATACGCCGCTGCATATCTCCATCGAGGTCGTCCACGGGCGCCGCGAGGGGCCGGTCATGCTGGTGTGCGGCGGCATTCATGGCGACGAGATCAACGGCGTCGAGATCGTGCGCCGGCTTTTGCGCTCGCGCTCGATCAATAGCCTGAGCGGTACGCTGATCGCCGTACCCGTCGTCAACGTTTTCGGCTTTTTGCAGCAGACCCGCTACTTGCCGGACCGGCGCGATTTGAACCGCTGCTTTCCCGGGAGCGACAAGGGCTCACTGGGGGGACGCATCGCCGCACTCTTGCGCGAAGAGATCGTCGACCACGCCACGCACATCATCGACCTGCACACCGGTGCCATTCACCGCACCAACCTGCCGCAGATTCGCGCTCAGCTCGAACCCGACAGCGAAACCGCGCGCATGGCGGATGCGTTTGGGGCGCCGGTAGTGCTCAACGCCGAGCTTCGCGAGGGCAGCCTGCGCCACTACGCCCAGTCCCGCGGCATTCCCGTGCTCACCTACGAGGCCGGCGAGGCGCTGCGCTTTGACGAGTGGGCGATCGCCCCGGGCGTGCGCGGCATTCTGCGCGTGATGCGCAGGCTCAAGATGCTTTCCGGCGAGCAGCGCCGCCGCCTGCCCGCCCCGGCGGAACTGGCCAATGGTTCGAGCTGGGCGCGTGCGCCGATCGACGGCATTCTACGCCCGAAGGTGCGTTTGGGCGCGCGGGTCGCCAAGGGCGAAGTGTTGGGCCGGGTGGCGGACCCCTTCGGCAACGATGAGGGCGATGTGGTTTCAATGGCCGATGGCATCGTGATCGGCATGAGCCGTTTGCCGCTGGCCAACGAAGGCGAGGCGCTCTATCACATTGCCCGCTTCGACGAGATCGAGGAGGCGGAAACCGCTATCGAGAGCTTCCAGTCGAGTCTCGAGCCGGTGACCGATCCCATGTATTAAATTCTGTAGTGAAGTGCTGTAGTGAGGGGCTGTATCGAAATGCGTGCGCTGCCGGCCTTCGATAAAAAAGCGCGCCGGTTGCGCCACGAATCCGGCGGCGGGGTGTCATAGTTTGAAACCCCCAATCAAAGCGAAGCTGATCGTCTTTGACTATGGACACTATAGGCAGGGGTTGGCGCCGCCACGTGGCATGATGGTGACATCCTGGCTATAACTGTGGATCAAAGCACCAGTTGGAACGCATTAGTGGCCAAGAAGGCCCGTACAAAGGTGGCCCTCGAGGCCCCGGATCGTGACATGGAGGAAGGGTATGACAAACGGTAAATCCAACACCACCACCACGGACGCCGGCATTCCGGTAGCCAGCGACGAGCACTCGCTTTCCGTCGGCCCGGACGGCCCGATCGTACTGCACGACCACTACCTGATGGAGCAGATGGCGGCGTTCAACCGGGAAATGATTCCGGATCGCCAGCCCCACGCCAAGGGCGGCGGCGCGTTTGGCCATTTCGAGGTCACTCACGATGTCAGCCAGTATACCCGCGCAAAGTTTCTGCAGCCGGGCAAGAAAACCGAAATGCTGGCGCGCTTCTCGACGGTGGCCGGTGAGTCGGGCAGCCCGGACACCTGGCGCGACCCGCGCGGCTTTTCGCTGAAGTTTTACACCGAAGACGGCAACTTCGACATGGTGGGCAACAACACCCCCGTGTTCTTCGTGCGCGACCCGCTCAAGTTCCAGCACTTCATCCACTCGCAAAAGCGCCGTGCCGATAACGGCCTGCGCGATCACGACATGCAGTGGGATTTCTGGACGCTCTCGCCGGAGTCCGCCCACCAGGTGACCTGGTTGATGGGGGATCGCGGCGTACCCGCCAGCTGGCGCCACATGAACGGCTACTCCAGCCACACCTACATGTGGGTCAACGATAAAAGCGAGCGTTTCTGGGTCAAGTACCACTTCAAGACCGACCAGGGCATCAAGTGCATGACCCAGGAACAGGCCGATCAAATGGCGGGTACCGATGCGGATTACCACCGTCGCGACCTGTTCGACGCCATCAAGCGCGGCGACAACCCCACGTGGACACTGCATGTGCAGATCATGCCCTTCGAGGACGCCAAAACCTATCGCATCAATCCGTTCGATCTGACCAAGGTGTGGCCGCACGACGACTATCCGCTGCAGGAAGTGGGCAAGATGACGCTCGACCGCAACCCGACGGACTTCCACTCCGAGATCGAGCAGGCGGCGTTCCAGCCCAGCAACTCAGTACCGGGCACCGGTTTCTCGCCGGACAAGATGCTGCTGGCGCGCGTCATTTCCTACGCCGACGCACACCGCGCTCGCCTGGGCGTCAACTACCAGCAGATCCCGGTCAACGCGCCGAAAAGCCAGGTCAACAGCTACGCCAAGGGCGGGCGGATGCGTATTTCCAATACGTCCGATCCGGTCTACGCACCCAACAGCAAGGGCGGCGCCCACGCCGATCCGAGCGCATATCCGGAAGACGCGGTATGGGAAGCGGATGGTGAATTCGTTCGTGCCGCCTACACGCTGCGTCCGGACGACGGCGACTTCAACCAGGCCAACGACCTGGTCAACAAGGTAATGGACGACGCCGCGCGTGATCGCCTGGTAAACAACATCGTCGGGCACGTTTCCGGCGGCGTGGAAGAGCCGGTGCTGTCGCGAGTATTCGAGTACTGGAAGAACGTCGACCAGACCATCGGCGAGCGCGTCGAAAAGGGCGTGATGGAAAACCGCCAGAAGGCCGGCAAGTAAACCGAGTCTTTCAAGCGCCAGGTAAGCCCCACCCGCCACGGTACGCCGTGGCGGGTTTTTTTTATGCCGCGGTGTCGGGCTCGCGGATCAAACCGAGCGCGTCGTCATAAAGGCGCAGGCCCGCCCCTTCCTTGTGAGCGTGCTCGGACAGGTGGCGCCGAAAGCGCCGCCCGCCCGGGCAGCCCTGGAAAAGCCCCAGCAGGTGGCGGGTGATGTGGTTGAGCTTCGCGCCTTCATCGAGCCGCGTTTGGATATAAGGGCGAAACGCCTGCGCCGCGTCCAGCCGGTTCATGGCCGGACCCGGTTCTCCGAAAATGGCCTGATCGACCCCGGCCAGCAGCCACGGGTTCTGGTACGCCTCACGGCCCACCATCACGCTGTCCACGTGCGCAAGCTGCGCCTGGCACTCCTCGAGCGTCTTGATGCCCCCGTTGATACCGATGTGAAGCGCGGGGTTGGCGGCTTTCAAGCGGTGTACGCGCGGGTAGTTCAGCGGCGGCACGTCGCGGTTCTGCTTGGGTGACAGCCCCTGCAGCCACGCTTTGCGCGCGTGCACGGTAAACGTGGTGCAGCCGGCTTCGGCCACCATATCGATAAAGCGCGCCAGATCCGCGTCCTCATCCTGGTCGTCGATGCCGATACGGCACTTCACCGTTACCGGAATCGACACCGCCGCCTGCATCGCCTTCACCGCCGCCGCCACCTTCTCCGGATAGCCCATCAGGCACGCGCCGATCAGGTTGTTCTGCACCCGGTCGCTGGGGCAGCCCACATTCAGGTTCACCTCGTCATAGCCCCAGGCCTCGGCAATCGCCGCACACTCGGCAAGCTCGCCGGCATCGCTGCCGCCCAATTGCAGCGCGATCGGGTGCTCCACCTCGGTGTAGCCCAAAAAGCGCTCCCGCGGCGAGCCGTGGAGAATCGCGCCGGTGGTCACCATCTCGGTGTAGAGCAGAGTGCGCCTGGTCAACGTGCGGGCGAACGCGCGGTAGTCACGGGTCGTCCAGTCCATCATCGGCGCCACCGAGAAGCGGCGGCCCCGGTCGGCGCTGTTTTCGTTCGTTAAATCGGTCATGGAAATCGGTTCTTTAGCTGTATAAATATATAGCTATAATGTGAGGGTGGCTGAAACGACCGCGACACATAACTGGTAGCGACGAGCCTTGGCTCGCCAGAAGGCCAGTTTATGGCGGGTCGTTTCATGCACGATCAATGGGATTGGCGGTATTGTACGGAAGAAAGGGCAGTACTCACAGCGCAAGAAGCCCGAAAGGCGATAGGAATGCTCAGGGCAGTTTCCGGCTACCGGCATTGGAATCGAGCAAAACAATTGAGACCAAAAGTGGACGCAATTGCGATAGTGATGCAAGGAATGGTGGGTTAAGCTTGCTTAACAGAATTGAAGGTGATGAGCGGTAGTGCTGCCCTGTTTGCTTTGAGCTGAGGAGTACGCAACAGCGGGCGCAGGGAACCGAGCAAGCCATGACCCGAAGTTGAAAGGGGTAGTGGTGAGTGGCGAGCTTAGTATCGAGCGGGGTCAACGGTTAGCCGGGGCGCGCGCTGCGTCTGATGAGTGATAATGAGCTGTTCCAGCCGGAGATGATCAATCCCCAGGATATGCATGATCTGGAGATTCTGGGGCAGTGTGAGATTCGTATTGAGCGGGTGAAGTGATGATGAAGAGCGCGGTTCGAGCCGCTAGCATCGGGTGGGTCGCTTTATGGGGGGCACTGGCATTGCCCGTCAGCGCCGATGGTGTGCCTCACCTCGATATCAAGACCGACTGCCGTGAAACGAACAAGTACTCCGAACATGATGTTTATGAGTCGTGCCTGGAGCAAGAAAAGATCGCCCATCAGCTGTTGAGCGAGGCATGGGACAGGATCTATCCGTCTGTCGTCGACTGGTGTATGGGCAGCATGCAACACGATGGTTGGGAGAGTTACCAGTCTCTATACGAATGCATCAATTCGGAACAGGAGGGGGTACTTGTGCAGTGGCCTTTTTGAGTCGCGGTGCATGAGGGGGCTGGAGATTCTGGAGAGGTTTGAGATTTGGATTGGGCGGGTGGTTTGAGTGTCAGTGATTAGCTAATGTTTTTACTTTTATAAATATTAATAGGGGTTTTTATGCATGATACAAACTACGATAGAAAAAATTTCAATCTTGATTTTTTTTCTGGGCTGCATCATTCACAGGACTCAAAGTTTTGCATTTTTTCTATATTAGAAGAGATTGGTGAACTTGATGTTACACCCCATTATAGACTTGGCTCTTTTGATTATCAGCTGAGATCCTTGGATAAGTCAGGGAATACAATTAAAGGCGTGTTGGCTAAGTTTAGGACCTCTGATTTACCTCACGCAGGTAGCCCTGACGGAACTGAGCGTGAACTTGGTTTAGAAGGTTCTGAAGGGTTAATTGAAAAAAATCATTTTGTTGTTAAAAAAGATAAGTGTGTTATTGTTTTTCAAAGAAACGGCCACGCTGCGCGAGTTGGAAGGCTTTCAGAGTATTTAACTTGTTATGCTGGTGAAACGATAGTGTTTAACCCAATTCTTCAAAAAGACTCTTTTGAAAGGCTGCTAGATGACGATCTAAAACCTGTTAGCTTAGAGCTTTCATATGCTACGCCTACAAATCCTGATCTTTTTCCTGAAGATGACTGGGGTAAGAGAATGGCGATGCTTTCAGATATGGCAAATGGTTCACGTATTAGAGTCGCCCTTAGCGCTGATCGGAGATCTTCAGATCATGAAAAACATTCTTTATCGAATCGTATAAAAGAATCTATTGCTCTTTTGGCGAATGAGCGAAGTACTACTGTTGCTAGAGTTAAGCTAACCGACGATGTATATGATTATCCAATTGATTTAATCGCAGATAGAATGACAGCAGATGAAGAAGTTGAAATGCGAGGAAGGTATCCCGTGCTAGACTCTATGTTTTCCGCTTTGCAGAGGGCTTACAGCGAGCGAAAAGGAGATATTGATGAAATTTTTGGAGAGCCGGATCGCCGTCTTAGTTAGTATTTTGGTCGCTATCGGTGCTGGTTGCTTGACTTATGATTCTCTTGGTAGTTACCAAGATGTGAGATTGACAGCCACTACTTTTGCCACAATTAGTGCGACTTTATTTGGTTTCCTAATGACCTCATTGTCAATTCTTATTGCTATATCTGACAGGGATTTTATAAGAAATTTACGGCTAACCGGTCATTACAAGGTGCTAGTGTCTCAGCTGTTTTCTACTGCTGGGATGCTTTTGGTTTCCGCGATATTAGCTCTTTGTGGTCATGTTGTTGCTAATGAGTGTTATAAAAATCTGATTATATCCTCAGCTTCTTCAATGTTGGTTTTTTCTTTATTTTCTTTTGTGTTAGCGGGTGCGAAATTTAAAAAAGTAATTTTATTATTAATAAAATAATTCTGCTTTATTTCGCGACTGCTATTCCTTCATCTGTATACGCCTTCATCAACTCCCCCCACTTCGTCGTATACCGCAGTCTACGATGCGCACACCGCAAATGCCACGGCGCATTCTTCTCCGGTAGCCCCAAGCACACCGTTCCCTTGCCAATTTTCTCGTTCAGCGCATCCATGTTGGCCATGAGCTGTTGGCTGCGCTGGCGGTCTTCTTCCGTTTGCGGGGGTGTCCACCAGACTGAGCTGTTGACGGTGCTGACCGACGTGGCTGTTAAAAAAGTATTCAAGCCCTTATCGGATCTTCTATCCTCGCTCATCCACCATGCAACCAAGAGAACCCCATGTCACGTCTTAATTCATTGGCCCTACTAGCCCTTTTAATGCCCTGCACGCTGTGGGCGCAGGACGACTTTCAATCCGGGTTGTGGCGTGTCGATATGACGACGTTCAACCTGCCGCGCGCTGAAGATGATGCGCCGGTCTCTAGCGCGACCGATACCTTGTGCCTGACGCCGGAGCAGGCGCAAAGCCCGCAGGGCGTGGTACAAGCGCTTTGGGGGCAGGTCTCCTGTAACGATGTCGAAATCGGCTACCGCGACGGTGGGGCGAAGGTATCGGTGGCTTGTGGTGAGGGCGACAGCGCCATGCGTTCTGTCGATACGCTGACGTTCGATAGCCCCACCGCGTTCATCAGCGAGCTGAAAACCGATTCCCACGGCTACACTGCGCAAACGCTGAGCGAATACCGCTGGCTTGCAAGCGACTGCTAATGACGCGCCGCCACCTTTAATGGTATAGCGTAGAGGTCGGGTTCGTGGGGAGAAACGGTATGTTGAAAGCACGCGGTGGTATCGCGGCGGTGGCGGTGAGCCTTCTTTGGCTTTCCGGCTGTAACGAACAGATGGAGGATGAGCCGCGGGTGGTCGAGGAAGTGCCGAGCGATGCAGTGGTCGAGCAAACCACGAGCGAACCCGAGCGCGCGCTGATCGAGGTCGAATTTTCGCTGCACGCCGAGTTGAGAACCGATCGACGCTTGATGGTCGAGGGAACATCGAATCTGCCGGACGGCACGCGGGTTCAGGTGATCGTGGAGCGTGAAATCAGTCGCGTGCGCTGGCAGTCGCGCACGACCATCAGCGAAGGGCAGTTCACGGCTGGGCCGTTTGGCTCAGGTAGCGGGTTGCCGGACGGCGGGTACCTCGTGCAGGTGCAGTCGAGCGAGGGCAGCGTTCAGCCGCAAACCGTGCAGGACGTGATCGGTCGTGAAGGCGAGAACCTGTCAGGCGAGCTCGTTACCCAAACTCGCCATGGACTGGGGCAGGTAGCCACCTACTCACGGCGCTTTTTGGTGGGGAGCGAGCCAAGACGTACGCGTGACCAGGTGGACGTGATTGAAGAGTGAACAGGGTGCTTTAGGCAGGACACCAGTGAGCGAGTACGACGGCGTGAATCTCTTCACCGCTGGGCGTTTTGGCAAAATGCGCCAGCTGAAAGTGATCGTCACGCTTGACCAGATAGTGACCGGCCTTGTGGAACACGTGCGTCGGGCCAAGCAGCAGGAGATCACCCGGGGAGGCGGGAGCGAAATCCGTTTTGGCCGCGGGCGTGGTCATCACGCAGGGCGCTTTCCAGTCGATTTTAAGCGGCAGATGAGCCGGCGGCGTGAGCATCGTCGCCTGCACTTGCTCCCAAGGAAGGGGGCCCTGGTGCGTCAGTGTCAGAAGCGGCGGGGCGCTATCACCCTCGAGCAGCGTGGCAAGCGAGCACTCCAGTGCATCGGCCAGCGCCACCAAGCGCTCGTGGCCGATCTGCTTGATCGCCCCCGACTCCCAATACGATATCGTGACATCCGACACGCCAACTTTTCGGGCAAGAGCAGCTTTGTTCAGCTTCACTCGTTGCCTGAGCTGTTTAATACGTGATCCAAGCGATTCCATTTTATTTTCCCATCGATGAGCCAAACAAACGCGTTTGATTTACTTCCATTGATACCAATGGCGAGTCTGTTCCTGCTGATGCAACGAGCCGTTGCGTCAGCACGGTCATGCATCATAGGCAGTGTGCCCAAAATAGCAAAGACCCTCCGGAAGCAGCTGCTATATCCTTAGCAACTTTCGTTAGGACGCCAAACCGGCCAGGATGTTCCATCGATAGGCTGTCTGATGATCATTGGGCGCGTATAATGGCGCCCACGCTCGATGTTAAAAGGATATCTGAATGACCGTACGCACGCGTATAGCGCCTTCTCCTACGGGAGACCCCCACGTCGGCACGGCGTATATTGCGCTGTTCAATCTGTGCTTTGCGCGAAAGCAGGGCGGCGAATTCATTTTGCGTATCGAGGACACCGACCAGGTGCGCTCGACGGCGGAATCCGAGCAGATGATTCTGGACTCGCTGCGCTGGCTGGGCATCGAGTGGGACGAAGGCCCGGACGTGGGCGGCCCGCACGGCCCGTACCGGCAAAGCGAGCGCGGCGACATTTACGCCGAGCACGCTCAGAAGCTGCTCGACGCCGGCCACGCCTTCAAATGCTATCGCACCAGCGAAGAGCTCGATGAGCTTCGCGAGGCGCGCAAGGAAGCCGGCCTGCAGCTGGCGCTCAAACCGGCGGATCTGGCGCTGGATGACGCCGAGCAGGCGCGCCGCGAAGCCGAGAACTGGCCGTTCGTCGTGCGCATGAACGTTCCCGTCGAAGGCGTGTGCGTAGTCGAGGATATGCTGCGTGGTCGCATCGAGGTGGACTGGGCTCAGGTGGACGCCCAGATTCTGGTCAAGTCCGACGGCATGCCGACCTACCACATGGCCAACGTGGTGGATGATCACCTGATGGGGATCACCCACGTGCTGCGCGGCGAGGAGTGGATCAACTCCGCGCCCAAGCACAAGCTTCTGTACGAGTACTTTGGCTGGGAGATGCCGGTACTTTGCCACATGCCGCTGTTGCGCAACCCGGACAAGTCGAAGCTCTCCAAGCGCAAGAATCCGACCTCGATCAACTACTACCGCCGCATGGGCTTTCTGCCCCAGGCCGTCACCAATTACCTGGGCCGCATGGGCTGGTCGATGCCCGACGAGCGCGAGAAGTTCAGCCTTCAGGAGATGATGGACGCTTTCGATATCCAGCGCGTATCGCTGGGCGGGCCGGTGTTCGATCTCGAAAAGCTCACCTGGCTCAACGGCGTCTATATACGTGAAGACATGGACGATGACGCGCTGCTCAAGGCGCTCAGAGAATGGGCGTTCAACGAAGAGTATGTGCGCCAGATTCTGCCCCAGGTGCGCACCCGGGTGGAAACGCTCTCTCAGGTCGCGCCGCTGGCCGGCCACTTCTTCTCCGGGCTGCCCGCCATCACGGAAGCCGACTTCGAAAGCGTGAAGCTCGAACGCGAGGAGCTGGTCAAGCTTCTGCAGTTTCTGGTGTGGCGCTTCGAAACGGTGCCGGCCTGGAACAAGGAGGCGCTTCTGGCCGAGGTTCAGACGCTGGCCGGCGCCTTCGATCTCAAGATGAAGGCGTTTTTGGCGCCGGTGTTCATTGCCATCACCGGCTCGAGCGCGAGCACCTCGGTCATGGATGCCATGGCGATTCTGGGCTCTGACGTGACCCGCGCGCGGCTTCGTCACGCCATCGTCGTGCTTGGTGGGGTCTCCAAAAAGCAGGCGAAACGCTTCGAAAAAGAGTTTCGCGCGCTCTAGGCCCCCATTCGTTAGCCACGGCCCGCCAACCGGGCGGGCCGTGCTTTAAGCCGAGCGTGAATTCGCCGCTTTTCTGGTTGACGAAGGCGAGGCTAATCAGTACTATACGCATCGTCTTCACGACACGTGGGGCCTTAGCTCAGCTGGGAGAGCGCGACACTGGCAGTGTCGAGGTCAGCGGTTCGATCCCGCTAGGCTCCACCACCGCAAGTTTGTGATTACACGTCCCATTCGTCTAGTGGTCCAGGACACCGCCCTTTCACGGCGGTAACAGGGGTTCGAACCCCCTATGGGACGCCACAATCCTTCCTTCAGAAACACTCTTTTTAACTCCTCTTTATATCGCACCCTTAACATGGGTTAGCGAGAATTTCTGTCGTTTGAACCTCGCGATTCAAACCATTTTTTGCCTTTTTGGGCTTGACTTGTCCACTTGATCTGTTCCGTAGGGCGGGTTGTGCACAAGAGCTGTCCAACTGCCCAAAAAATCAGCGATTTAAGATTAGTTTAATAAAATCAGCAACTTACATTAGATCAAAAAGTAACCAATTTAAAGAAAAGCCACTGTTCATGGCGATTTCGGGACGTTTTATGATGGTTGTAAACAGGGTTATCCACAGATAGTGTGGAAAACGCGATTTCCTTGCCGTGTTGGAAAATTGTCAAGGCAAAAATGGTCGAAATCGTCGACTTTTTAGCGTTCGAAGAGGCGGCGCTGTGCATGGTTTTTACATGCGGTGGGTACTTGCCGTGCACGGGGTGTAAGGGGCTCTGAAAAGCTTCTTGTGGCGAAAGCGTGCTTGCTCACGGGGTAGCTATTGATTGGCTATATATAAGCAGGAGAGGGCGCTGCGGCGCTCATGGCGTGCCGGGCAAGGCGGGGGGCGCAATGTGCGTATTCGCCCTGACGCAAAGAGGCCGCCCTAAGGCGGCCTCTTGATGGTGCATGATTTGCTCATGCACTGTATTTGCTCATGCACTATGGCGCGTTACTTCTTGCTGGGGTAGTCGCGCTTGTCGTGGCCGGTGTAGAGCTGGCGCGGGCGACCGATCTTGTAGCTCTCGCTGAGCATTTCGTTCCAGTGCGAGATCCAGCCGATGGTACGTGATACGGCAAAGATCACGGTGAACATGTTGGTCGGAATGCCCATGGCCTTCAGGATGATGCCGGAATAGAAGTCGACGTTCGGGTAGAGCTTGCGCTCGATGAAGTATTCGTCTTCCAGCGCGATCTGCTCGAGGCGCTTGGCGATCTTGAGCTGCGGGTCGTCGGCCATACCGAGCTCGGCCAGCACTTCGTCGCAGCTCTCTTTCATCACCTTGGCGCGCGGGTCGAAGTTGCGGTAGACGCGGTGGCCAAAACCCATCAGCTTGAACGGGTCTTCCTTGTCTTTCGCCTTGTCGACGAAGCGCTGGATGTTCTCTTCCGAGTCATCACCGATCTCGTCGAGCATCGCCAGTACCGCCTCGTTGGCGCCGCCGTGGGCCGGACCCCAAAGCGCTGCGATGCCGGCACTGATGCAGGCGAACGGGTTGGCACCGGTCGAGCCTGCCAGGCGCACCGTGGAGGTGGAGGCGTTCTGCTCGTGGTCGGCGTGGAGCATGAAGATGCGGTCCATCGCCTTGGCGTAGACCGGGTTAATCTTGTACTCCTCGCACGGGTTGCTGAACATCATGTAGAGAAAGTTCTCTGCATAGCTCAGGTCGTTGCGCGGGTAGTTGAACGGCTGGCCAACATTGTACTTGTGCGACATCGCGGCAAGCGTGGGCATCTTCGCGATCAGGCGAATGGCGCTGATTTCACGATCTTCCTGCTGGGTGATGTCCATATGGTCATGGTAGAACGCGGCCAGACCGCCCACGACGCCACACAGAATCGACATTGGGTGCGCGTCGCGGCGGAAACCCTTGAAGAAGTTGTTGATCTGATCGTGAACCATGGTGTGGTTACGAATGCGGGTTTCGAAATCCGCGTACTGCTCTTCAGTCGGCAGTTCGCCGAACAGCAGGGTGTAGCAAACCTCTACGAAATTGGACTCTTTGGCTAGCTGGTCGATCGGGTAGCCGCGATGCAGCAGCATGCCCTTGCCGCCATCGATATAAGTGATCGCGGATTGGCAGGAAGAGGTGGACATGAAGCCAGGGTCGTAGGTAAACAGGCCTTCGCCACCCAGACCGCGGACGTCGACGACGTCGGGGCCCAGCGTGCCGGAATAAATGGGTAGCTCGATCGGGTCAAGACCGTCTACCGTCAAGGTCGCTTTCCTGTCAGCCATGAAGGCCTCCTTTCGAATTCGGTTTGGGACGTAAAGTCGTTGTTTCGCTTACCGCGCCGGCGAAAAGGCTCGCCTACTATAGAAGCGTGCGACTTTTTGTCAATTAGCCTTAATAGTCGCCGTAATTGTACAAAAGCTATTATCTCGTCGTGCTTTTGTCTAATTTCTGGGGGCGGGTGAAGAAATTATTCTTCAGACGTACTAGAATAAAGCGGTTAACAGGCTTATGAAGCTAGCGGTCTATCGAATACTATAGTCATGCTGCAACGCAAAATCGACTCTACCTGGCAGCAATTTTTTGCAGTTACAGTCGAGTTAGACCTGTGTTCGGTTTGTAAGCCGGGGCGAAGGTTCTTATAATCCACCGCGCGCGACCGACCTCTAATTAGTCGGATGCGACTTGGCAACGGCCGAGCCCCTTCCAGCAACCACTGCCCGCTCGGGGTTAGCCCGAACCTTCGCAGAGTGGGCCAAAAGAGTGTGTATAACGCCGTGAATAGCAAACGACCCGTAAACCTGGACCTTTCGACAATCCACTTTCCTCTGCCAGCGCTGACGTCGATCACACACCGTATTACGGGTGTCATCCTGTTCGTCGGCCTGATCTTTGCCTTCTGGGCACTGGGGGAATCCCTCTCTTCACCGGCCGGTTTCGATGCCGTGCGTGACGCGCTGGCCACCAACATTCTCGCCAAGTTCGTTGCCTGGGGCCTGCTGTCTGCGCTGGCCTTTCACTTCGTGGCGGGTATTAAGCACCTGCTGATGGATGCCGATATCGGTGTCACCCTGGAAGGTAGCGTTCAAAAAGCGCAGATCACCGTCGTCGTTAGCGCAGTCCTCATCATCTTGGCAGGAGTTTGGGTATGGTAACCAACATTACGAGTTTCGGTCGTAGCGGCCTCTCCGACTGGCTCATGCAGCGCGTATCCGCCGTGATTCTTGCGCTCTATACGCTGTTCATCGTGGGCTACCTGCTGTTCAACCCCGACCTTGACTATTACACCTGGAGCGGGCTTTTCAACCAGATCTGGATGCGGATCTTCTCGCTTTTGGCCTTCATCTCTATCGCCGCGCACGCCTGGATTGGCCTTTGGACAGTCACCACCGACTACCTCAAGTCCACTCGTCTGCGTGTCGGTGCCCAGGCGCTCATCATTCTGGCCATCTTCGTTTACCTGGTCTGGGGCATTCAAATTCTGTGGGGAGCTTAATCCATGTCTAACCTTCGTAGCCTGACGTTTGACGCCATCATCATCGGTGGCGGTGGCTCTGGCCTGCGCGCTGCTCTGGAACTTGCCAAGTCCGGCAAGAAGACAGCGGTTCTCTCTAAAGTGTTCCCGACCCGTTCGCACACCGTATCGGCTCAGGGCGGCATCACCTGCGCGATCGCCTCGTCCGACCCGGACGATGACTGGCGCTGGCACATGTACGACACCGTCAAGGGCGGTGACTACATCGCCGACCAGGACGCTGCCGAGTACATGTGTTCCGAAGGCCCGAAAGCGGTGTTCGAACTCGAGCACATGGGGCTTCCGTTCTCGCGTTTCGATAACGGCCGTATCTACCAGCGCCCCTTCGGCGGCCAGTCGAAGAACTTCGGTGAAGGCGGCCAGGCCGCGCGTACTTGCGCCGCCGCCGACCGTACCGGCCATGCGCTGTTGCACACGCTTTACCAGAACAACCTCAAGAACAACACCACGTTCTTGAACGAGTGGTACGCGGTGGATCTGGTCAAGAATGCCAGCGGTGACGTCGTGGGCTGTATCGCCATGTGCATCGAGACCGGTGAAGTGGTTCACGTCAAATCCAAGGCCACGGTGCTCGCCACCGGCGGCGCGGGTCGTATCTACGCCTCGACCACCAACGCCCTGATCAATACCGGTGACGGTATCGGCATGGCGCTGCGCGCCGGCTTCCCCATGCAGGACATGGAGATGTGGCAGTTCCACCCGACCGGTATCTACGGTGCCGGCACGCTGGTCACCGAAGGGTGCCGCGGCGAGGGTGGCTACCTGATCAACAAGGATGGCGAGCGCTTCATGGAGCGCTACGCGCCCAACGCCAAGGACCTGGCCGGCCGCGACGTCGTTGCTCGCTCCATGGTCATGGAGATCCTCGAAGGCCGCGGCTGTGGCGACAAGGGCGACCACGTCTTCCTGAAGCTCGATCACCTGGGTGAAGAGGTACTGGGCAAGCGTCTACCGGGGATCGTCGAGCTCTCCAAGACCTTCGCCCACGTCGACCCGGCCAAGGATCCGATCCCGGTCGTACCGACCTGCCACTACATGATGGGCGGTATCCCGACCAACGTTCACGGTCAGGCCATCATGCAAAACGAGTCCGGCGAAGATCAGATCATCAACGGTCTGTTTGCCTGTGGCGAAGCAGCTTGCGTATCGGTGCACGGCGCCAACCGCCTGGGCGGCAACTCGCTTCTGGATCTCGTGGTCTTCGGCCGCGCAGCGGGCATGTTCATCGAAGGCGCGCTCAACGAAGGTATCGAGTACCTGGACGCGTCCGAGTCCGACATCGAAACTGCGATGAAGCGCATCACCCGCTGGAACGAGTCCGAAGGTGGCGAAAGCATTCCCGAGCTCAAGGCCGAGCTTCAGGACATCATGCAGAACTCTTTCGGTGTGTTCCGTAAAGAGGACAACATGCAGGAAGGCGTACAGAAGCTGTCCGAGCTGCGTAAGCGTATTGCCAACGCGCACCTGCCGGACAAGTCCAACGCTTTCAACACGGCGCGTGTTGAAGCGCTCGAGCTCGATAACCTGATGGAAGTGGCTGAAGCAACGGCGATTGCTGCCCTCGAGCGTAAAGAGAGCCGTGGTGCGCACTCGCGCTACGATTATCCTGACCGTGATGATGTCAACTGGCTGAAACACTCGCTCTACTTCCCGCTCACTAAAGAGCTGAAGCAGCGCGACGTCAACTTCAAGCCGAAAACCGTTGATACGTTCGAGCCGAAGGTTCGTACCTACTAATCTTCGTACTGAGTCAGTCTGTGTACTGAGAGGGAGTCACAATGTCCAATCTTCAGGTATCGATATACCGTTACAACCCGGAAACCGACTCCGCACCCTATATGCAGGAGTTTCAGGTCGACACCAAGGGTCGCGACGTGATGGTGCTGGACGTTCTGCACATGATGAAAGAGCAGGACAGCGGCCTGGCGTTTCGCCGCAGCTGCCGCGAAGGCGTGTGCGGTTCCGACGGCATGAACATGAACGGCAAAAACGGATTGGCGTGCATCACGCCGCTGTCCGACGTGGTCAAAAACGGCAAGCTGACCCTGCGTCCGCTGCCGGGTCTGCCGGTCATCCGCGACATGGTCGTGGATATGGGTATCTTCTATAAGCAGTACGAGCGCATCCAGCCGTACCTGCAAAACGATACCCCGGCGCCGGCCATCGAGCGTTTGCAGTCGCCGGAAGACCGCGACAAGCTCGACGGTCTGTACGAGTGCATTCTGTGCGCGTGCTGCTCGACCTCGTGCCCGTCGTTCTGGTGGAATCCGGACAAGTTCGTCGGCCCGGCGGGGCTCTTGCAGTCCTACCGCTTCCTGGCGGATACGCGCGATAACGCCACCCGCGAGCGCCTGACCGACCTGGAAGATCCGTTCTCCGTGTTCCGCTGCCGCGGCATCATGAACTGCGTGGCGGTATGCCCCAAAGGGCTCAACCCGACCCGCGCGATCGGCAAGATTCGCGAAATGCTGCTGGCGGATGCCACGTAACTCGTTAATCTTTTGAAAAAAGACAAGTGAAGTGCAGGTTGTCGTACAAAGTTACTTAAATCCCGGCGCTTCGCTTGTTATCATAGAGTACGACATGTGGTGCGACGCTGCGTCGCAGTATCAAACAGCCACGTTTAAAAGCCGGTGCCCTTGTACCGGCTTTTGAGCATGAACTGCTAGCGAATTGCTGGATATTGAACCACGTGAAGGTTTCCGGCCTTTGGTCGGTGCCGCCGGTCTTTGAATCGCCCCGCCGGCAGGGCACAAGCGATGTCGCCGCATGGTGCAGCGATACCGATACCACCCCATCAGTGTAGGGTGACCGAGAGATGCAACAAGGCATAATGGAGTTGATGTGGCGTTCCTCTCACGTGAGTGGCGGCAATGTTCACTACGTGGAAGCGCTTTACGAGCAGTACCTCGACGATCCCGATTCTGTCCCCGACGAGTGGCGCCGCTATTTCAAAGAGCTGCGCGAGTCCGACGACAGTGCCTCCCAGGATGTTCCGCTTAGCCCCATTCGTGATCAGTTCTATCAGCTTGGCCGCGAAAGCCGGCCCGGTCAGGGCGTAGCCCAGGTCGACAGCGGTGAGAACAAAAAGCAGGTCAAGGTCCTGCAGTTGATCAACGCGTATCGCTTTCGCGGCCATCAAAAGGCGAATATCGACCCGCTTGGCCTGCGAAATCCTACCCCCATTCCGGATCTTGATCTGTCCTTTCATCAGCTTTCCAAAGCGGATCTCGATACCGAATTCCAGACCGGCTCCTTCTTTCTGGGCATCGACAAGGCCCCGCTGCGTGACATCGTCGACGCGCTCGAGCAGACCTACTGTCGCTCGATCGGCTGCGAGATCATGCACATCGTCGATACCGAAGAGAAGCGCTGGCTGCAGCGCCGTTTCGAATCGGTCAGAAGTGCGCCCACGTTTAGCGAAGACGTGCGCAAGCACGTGCTCGAGCGCCTGACCGCCGCGGAAGGCCTCGAAAACTACCTCGCTTCCAAGTACCCGGGCACCAAGCGCTTCGGTCTGGAAGGCGGTGAGACGTTCGTGCCGATGATGGACGAGCTGATTCAGCGCGCCGGCGGCTACGGCACCAAGGAAGTCGTGATCGGCATGGCCCACCGCGGCCGCTTGAACCTGCTGGTCAACATTCTGGGCAAGAACCCGGCGGATCTGATCGACGAGTTCGACGGCAAGAAAGTGATCGAGCGCGGCTCCGGCGACGTCAAGTACCACCAGGGCTTCAGCTCGAACGTCATGTCACCCGGCGGTGAAGTGCATCTGGCGATGTCCTTCAACCCGTCGCACCTCGAGATCGTCGCCCCCGTAGTCGAAGGCTCGGTGCGCGCTCGTCAGGACCGCCGTCAGGACACCGACGGCAGCAAGGTGCTGCCGATCAACGTACACGGCGACGCGGCCTTTGCCGGCCAGGGCGTGGTCATGGAGACATTCCAGATGTCCCAGACCCGTGCCTACAAGACCGGCGGTACGGTGCATATCGTCATCAACAACCAGGTCGGTTTCACCACCTCGAACCCGCTGGACGCCCGCTCGACGGAGTACTGCACCGACATCGCCAAGATGGTTCAGGCGCCGATCTTCCACGTCAACGGCGACGACCCGGACGCGGTGATCCACGCAGCCCAGGTGGCGCTGGATTACCGTCAGCAGTTCAAGAAGGACGTGGTGATCGATCTGGTCTGCTACCGCCGTCGTGGTCACAACGAGGCGGACGAGCCCTCCGGCACCCAGCCGATGATGTACGCCAAGATCAAGGACCACGCCTCTTCGCGTACGCTCTACGCCAAGCGGTTGGTCGAGCAAGGCGTGCTCTCGGAAGAGGACGCCAAGGCGATGATCGAAACCTACCGCGACGATCTGGTCGCCGGTAATCACGTCGCCAACGCCCTGGTTCAGGAGCCCAACAAGTCGCTGTTCGTCGACTGGGCGCCGTACCTTGGCCACGAGTGGTCCGGTGATGCCGATACCACCGTCGACATGAAGCGCCTGCAGCAGCTCGCCGCGAAGATGTGCGAAATCCCGGACGGGGTTGACGTGCAGCGCCAGGTCGCCAAGATCTATGAAGACCGGCGCAAGATGCAGGCCGGCGGCATGGGCGTGAACTGGGGCTTCGCCGAGACGCTGGCCTACGCCACGCTTTTGGATCAGCACCACCCGATCCGCATCACCGGTCAGGACGTGGGCCGCGGTACCTTCTCGCACCGCCACGCCGTGATCCACAACCAGAAGGACGGCACCACCTACGTCCCGCTGCAGAACATCGCCGATGGTCAGCCGCGCTTCACCATTCACGACTCCATCCTCTCGGAAGAGGCGGTGCTGGCGTTCGAATACGGCTACTCGACCACCGCGCCCAACGATCTGGTGATCTGGGAAGCGCAGTTCGGTGACTTCTTCAACGGTGCCCAGGTGGTGGTGGATCAGTTCATCTCCTCCGGCGAGACCAAGTGGGGACGGCTTTGCGGCTTGACCATGCTGCTGCCTCACGGCTACGAAGGTCAGGGCCCCGAGCACTCCTCGGCACGCCTGGAGCGTTTCCTGCAAATGTGCGCCGAGCACAACATGCAGGTGTGCGTGCCGACCACGCCGGCGCAGATTTTCCATCTGCTGCGCCGTCAGGTCATCCGCCCGCTGCGTAAACCGCTGATCGTGATGACGCCGAAGTCGCTTTTGCGCCACAAGGATGCGACCTCGAGTCTCGAGGATCTGGCTCAGGGCAAATTCCACATGGTGCTGCCCGACCAGGCCGAGCGCCCGGCGGAAGAAGTGACGCGGGTCATCATGTGTGCCGGCAAGGTCTACTACGATCTCGCCAACTGGCGCGCCGAGTACGAGCGTAACGACACGGCGATCATTCGCCTCGAGCAGCTTTATCCCTTCCCGAAGGAAGAGCTTCTCGAAGTGCTGGAGACGTACCCGAACCTCGAGGATATCGTCTGGTGTCAGGAAGAGCCGATGAACCAGGGCGCCTGGTACCCGAGCCAGCATCACATGCGCACCGTCGCCGACATGCTCAAAAACGGCCTCGGCCGCGAATTGAAATTTGCTGGACGTCCGGCCTCTGCGGCACCCGCGGCAGGTTACATGTCCGTTCATACTGAACAGCAGCGCCAGCTGGTGGAAGACGCTTTTAACCTATAAGCGGCCACCGGGTTTAGAGAACCTATTAAGGGAAATGACATGGCAACTGATATCAAAGCGCCAACCTTTCCGGAATCCGTTGCCGAGGGCACGGTCGCCGCTTGGCACAAGAAGCCGGGTGACAGCGTCGAGCGCGACGAGCTGATCGTCGAGATCGAAACCGACAAGGTCGTACTCGAAGTCGTGGCCCCGGAAGCAGGCACGTTGACCGACGTGATGGCCGAAGAGGGTGATACCGTCGAGTCCGAGCAGGTGCTGGGCAAGATCGGCGAAGCAAGCGGCGGCGGTGAAGAGAAAGCCGAAAAAGCCGAAAAAGACGACGGCGAGAAGCAGGAAAAAGACGGCGGCGACGAGAAGCAGGCCCCCAAGCAGGAAAAATCCGGCGGCGGCAAGCAGCACGACGTCAAGGCACCGAGCTTCCCGGAGTCGGTTCAGGAAGGCACCGTCGCTACCTGGCACAAGAAAGTCGGCGAAGCCGTGAAGCGCGATGAAGTGCTGGCGGACATCGAAACCGACAAGGTCGTGCTTGAAGTCGTCGCACCGGCGGACGGCGCGCTTGCCGAGATCAAGGCCGAAGAGGGCAGCCAGGTCGAGTCCGAAGCGGTACTGGCCATCTTCTCTGAAGGCGGCGGTAGCGAAGGCGGCGACAGCAAGTCAGACGACAGCGCCGGCAAGGCTTCTGAAAGCGAAAGCGACGAAGGCGCCGATGAGAAAGTCGGCGACAAGATCGTCGCCCCGGCGGCGCGCAAGATGATCGCCGAAAACGATCTCGACGTGGCGAAAATCGAAGGTACCGGCAAGGGTGGCCGCATCCTGAAGGAAGACGTGCAAAAAGCCGTGAAAGACGGCAGCGCCAAGAAGTCTTCGAAATCCTCCGCCCCGGCGAAGAAAGCCGCCGCACCGGCCGCTGCGGAAGGCGAACGCGCCGAGAAGCGCGTGCCGATGACGCGTCTGCGCAAGACCATCGCCAAGCGGCTGGTCGAAGCCCAGCAGACCGCTGCCATGCTCACCACCTACAACGAGGTGGACATGGGCGCGGTGATGAACCTGCGCGCGCAGTACAAGGACACCTTCCAGAAGGCGCACGACGTCAAGCTCGGCTTCATGGGCTTCTTCGTCAAGGCGGCGTCTGAAGCGCTCAAGCGCTTCCCGGACGTCAACGCCTCCATCGACGGTGACGAGATCGTCTACCATGGCTACCAGGACATCGGTGTGGCCGTATCCACCGACCGCGGTCTGGTCGTGCCGGTACTGCGCGACACCGACGCCATGAAGATCGCCGATGTCGAAAAAGGCATCGTCGACTTCGGCAAGCGTGCCCGTGACGGCAAGCTCGGCATCGACGAAATGCAGGGCGGTACCTTCACCATCACCAACGGCGGTATCTTCGGCTCGCTGCTCTCGACGCCGATCATCAACCCGCCGCAAACGGCCATCCTGGGCATGCACAAGATCCAGGAACGCCCGATGGCGGTCAACGGCAAGGTCGAAGTGCGCCCGATGATGTACCTGGCGCTCTCTTACGATCACCGCATGATCGACGGTAAGGACGCAGTCCAGTTCCTCGTCACCATCAAGGAACTGCTCGAAGACCCGGCGCGTCTGCTGCTCGACGTGTAACGTCTTTCGCCGCCGGGTCAAGGCCCGGCGGCGAATCTCGACATTCCGTTCAGGTGTTTCAAGTTATCGCACAAGGCCCCGACGTCGTGTTTCGATTGGCACAATCGAGCCGCACGCATTCAGGGTCACCAAGCGAAAGGAGCCAACATGGCTGACAAGTTTGATGTAATCGTTATCGGTGCCGGCCCCGGTGGCTACGTGGCCGCCATTCGCGCCGCGCAGCTGGGTCAGAAAGTTGCCTGTGTCGAGAAGTGGCAGGGCAAGGAAGGCAACGTGGTTCACGGCGGTACCTGCCTGAACGTGGGCTGCATTCCGTCCAAGGCGCTGCTGGAAGCCTCGCACAAGTACGTCGAAGCCAAGCACGACTTCGACGACCTGGGCATTCAGGCCGGCGACGTTTCCATGGACGTCACCAAAATGATGGCCCGCAAGGACAAGATCGTTAAGAACTTGACCGGCGGCATCTCTGGGCTGTTCAAGGCCAACGGCGTCACCGCGATCGACGGTACCGGTAAAGTCGTTGCCAACAACCAGGTCGAAGTCACCGACCTGGACGGCAACGCCACCACATACGAAGCCGACAACATCGTCATCGCCGCCGGCTCCGTGCCGGTCGAAATCCCGCCGACGCCGCTGACCGACGATCTGATCGTCGACTCTACCGGCGCGCTCGAATTCAAGGACGCGCCTAAGCGTCTGGGCGTGATCGGTGCCGGCGTCATCGGCCTGGAACTCGGTAGCGTCTGGAACCGTCTGGGTTCTGACGTCACCGTGCTCGAGGCGATGGACACTTTCCTGCCGATGGTCGACACGACCGTTGCCAAGGAAACCCAGAAACTGCTGAAAAAGCAGGGCCTGGACATCAAACTCGGCGCCCGCGTCACCGGTTCCGAAGTGAAGGACAACGAAGTCGTCGTCAAGTACACCGACGGTGACGGCGAGCAGGAAATCACCTTCGACAAGCTGATCGTCTGCGTTGGCCGTCGCCCCTACACCAAGGGCGTGATCAGTGATGATGTCAGCATCGAGCTCGACGAGCGCGGCTTCATCTTCGTCGACGACCAGTGCCGCACCAACGTGCCGGGCGTTTACGCCATCGGCGACTGCGTTCGCGGTCAGATGCTGGCGCACAAGGCCTCAGAAGAGGGCATCATGGTGGCGGACATCATCGCCGGCCATAAAGCCGAGATGAACTACGACGCCATTCCCTGTGTCATCTACACCGCCCCGGAAGTTGCCTGGGTCGGTTTGACCGAGCAGGACGCCAAGTCCAAGGGTATCGAAGTCAAGACCGGTACCTTCCCGTTTGCTGCCAGCGGCCGCGCCATGGCGAACAACGCCACCGAAGGTAGCGCCAAGGTGATCGCCGACGCCGAAACCGATCGCATCCTGGGCGTACACATCGTCGGTCAGCACGCCGGCGAGCTGATCGCACAGGCCGTGATCGCGATGGAGTTTGGCTCCAGCGCCGAAGATCTGGCGCTGACCTGCTATGCCCACCCCACCATGTCGGAAGCGGTACACGAAGCCGCGCTGGCCGTGGACGGGCACGCCATTCACATGGCGAACCGCAAAAAGCGCAAGTAAGTCCGTGACGGCGCTGGCTAACAACGCTGCGTAGTCAATAGATTGTGTAATAACCAGGCGTCACCCTGAGGTGGCGCAACGCCTCGGCCGGTTTTCGGATCGAGGCACGGGGATGGCCGGTGCCCGGCATCGGCCATCGTTCGAGTCACATGCAACCAATGGCATGAATCGATGAACCTTCACGAGTATCAGGGCAAACAGCTGTTTGCCGATTATGGCTTGCCGGTATCCAAGGGCTTTGCCGTGGACACGCCGGAAGAAGCGGTAGAAGCGTGCAAAAAAATCGGCGGTGAAATGTGGGTCGTCAAGGCTCAGGTTCACGCAGGCGGCCGCGGTAAAGCGGGCGGCGTCAAGCTGATCAAGGACCCGGCAGAAGCGAAAGCCTTCGCCGAGCAGTGGCTGGGCAAGAATCTCGTCACCTACCAGACCGACGAAAAAGGTCAGCCGGTTGCCAAGATTCTGGTCGAAAACTGCACCGACATCGCCGATGAGCTGTATCTGGGCGCGGTCGTCGATCGTACCAGCCGTCGCGTTGTCTTCATGGCGTCCACCGAAGGCGGTGTCGACATTGAAACCGTCGCCGAAGAGACACCAGAAAAGATTCTGAAAGCCGAGATCGATCCGCTGGTCGGCGCACAGCCCTACCAGGCGCGTGAGCTCGCTTTCCAACTGGGCCTGAAAGGCGACCAGATCAAGCAGTTCACCAAGATCTTCCTGGGGCTTTCCAAGCTGTTCCACGACAAGGATCTGGCGCTTCTGGAAATCAACCCGCTGGTCATTACCGATGAAGGTAACCTGCACTGCCTCGACGCCAAACTCGGCCTCGACAGCAATGCGCTGTACCGTCATCCGGACCTGCAGGAAATGCGTGACCCGAGCCAGGAAGACCAGCGTGAAGCGGATGCGGCCAAGTGGGAGCTTAACTACGTAGCGCTCGACGGCAACATCGGCTGCATGGTCAACGGCGCGGGCCTGGCGATGGGCACCATGGACATCGTCAACCTGTCTGGCGGCAAGCCGGCCAACTTCCTGGACGTAGGCGGCGGCGCGACCAAAGAGCGCGTAGCCGAGGCGTTCAAGATCATCCTGTCTGACGACAACGTCAAGGCCGTACTGGTCAACATCTTCGGCGGTATCGTGCGCTGCGACATGATCGCGGAAGGCATCATCGGTGCCGTCGAGCAGGTTGGTGTCAACGTACCGGTCGTCGTGCGTCTGGAAGGTAACAACGCCGAGCTGGGTGCCGAGAAGCTGGCCTCCAGCGGTTTGAACATCATCGCTGCCACCAGCCTGAGCGACGCCGCTCAGCAGGTCGTCAAAGCAGCGGAGGGCAAGTAATGAGTATCCTGATCGACAAGAACACCAAGGTCATCTGCCAGGGGTTCACCGGTGGCCAGGGCACGTTCCACTCCGAGCAGGCGATTGCCTATGGCACGCAGATGGTCGGCGGTGTCACGCCGGGCAAGGGCGGCCAAACGCATCTGGGCCTGCCGGTCTTCAACACCGTGAAAGAAGCGGTCAAGGAAACCGGCGCCGAAGCCAGCGTGATCTACGTACCCGCGGCGTTCTGCAAGGACTCCATCCTTGAAGCCGCCAATGCCGGTATCAAGCTGATCGTGTGCATCACCGAAGGTATTGCAACGCTTGACATGCTCGAAGCGAAAGTAAAATGCGACGAGCTCGGCGTTCGCCTGATCGGCCCGAACTGCCCCGGCGTCATCACCCCCGGTGAGACCAAGATCGGCATCATGCCCGGTCATATCCACCAGCCGGGCCGTGTGGGCATCGTCTCTCGCTCGGGCACGCTGACCTATGAAGCGGTCAAGCAGACCACTGATCACGGCTTCGGCCAGTCCACCTGTGTGGGCATCGGCGGCGACCCGATTCCGGGCTCCAACTTCATCGACATCCTCGAGATGTTCGAGAAGGACCCGAAAACCGAAGCGATCGTCATGATCGGCGAGATCGGCGGCACCGCGGAAGAAGAAGCGGCGGCCTACATCAAGGACAACGTCTCCAAGCCGGTCGTTGCCTACATCGCGGGCGTGACTGCGCCTCCCGGTAAGCGCATGGGCCACGCCGGTGCGATCATCTCCGGCGGTAAAGGCACGGCGGACGATAAGTTCGGCGCGCTCGAAGCGGCGGGTGTCAAAACCGTTCGCTCGCTGGCCGACATCGGCGATGCGCTGAAGGAAGCGACCGGCTGGTAAGTGTTGCCGCTCGGTTCACGCGTACGTCAAAAGGGCACCTTCGGGTGCCCTTTTTAGTCTCTGGCCGTTGGTTGTTTATTGCGCCTCGTTTACACCCGCTTGAGCCAGCGCGCGCCCAGCAGCAAAAATACCGGCGCTCCCACGCCGAGATACAGGTGATAGCTCACCAGCCGCCACACCAGCACCGCCGCCGCCGCCTGCTCTTGCGCCATCAAGGGCAGCAGCAGGGTGCCGACCCCCAGCTCCGCCGCGCCCGCACCACCGGGCAAAAAGCTTAGCTGACTGGCCGCCATCGCCAGCATCTGAATGAGAAACGTCCAGAGCCAGTCCGCCTGGCCACCCACGCCGATCACCGCGATGAACAAGAGGCTATAGCGCAGCATCCAGTGAAGCGCGGTGAGCAGCAAAATGGCGGCAAGCGTCGGTTTGGGCAGGCGCAATGTCATCGCCAGCGCCCGCCGGCCGCGCAGCAGCCGCCGCGCCAGCCAGCGCCGCCGTACAGCCTGCGGGCGCGCTTTAGGGCGCAGTCGCAAAAGCCTGGGTAAATACAGGATCACGAGCACGAAGAGCGTGATCAAAACGCCAAGGCCCAGCAGGGCGGCCTCGATCAGCCCCTGATGAGGCCAGCGCGTCTCGCCGATCAGCGAGGCCGCGACCGCCAAGCCCAGCATGCTCAGAAAAAAGAGCGAGTCGCAGCCCTGGTCGATGAGAAACACCGCGGTGCCTTTGGCCGGCGGCACGCCACGCCTGGAAAGCAGCGCCAGCAGTGTGACCGGGCCGCCGCTGCCGCCGGGCGTGGCGCACAGCGCGAACTTGGCCGCAAGCTCGATACCCAGCGCGCTGCGCTGATTCAGCGTGCCGATTCCCAGCATCAGGCGTAGCCGAAGGGCGTTGATGTTCCAGCACACCGCGGCAATGACGACCATCAGCCCCAGCAGGCTCGTTGGAAACGCCCGGGCGTATAAAAGCGCTTCGCGCCCGCCGGCCAGCAAAACCAGCACCAGGGGCGCGACAACGGCCGCCAGCAGCAAAACCACCGGCAGCGCGTGCAGGCGCCGGGTAGGCTTAGCGGCTGAGAGCGCGGGGATGGACATGGCTTTGCTCGCCGGCCAGCGTTTTGTAGTGGCCAAGCAGGTCAACGATAACGCTTTCCCAGCCAAACCGGCGCTCGACGAAGTGGCGGGCATAGCGGCCGCTGGCGGCGATGTCGTTATCGAACAGTGCCCGGCAGGCATCGGCCATGGCGGCGGGGTCGAGCGGCGGGCATAACACGCCGGCGCCCAACGGCACGTTCTCGATCAGCGCCCCGGCGCGCGCGCCCACCACCGGCAGGCCGCTGGCCATCGCTTCCTGGGCGATCAGCCCAAACGTCTCGCGGGTGCCGGCGTGCAGCAGCGCGTCGCTGGCGGCCAGCGCCGCCGCGACCTCGAAAGCGCCGCAGCAGCGGCTCACGCTGGTCACGTTGGCGGGCACGCGCGTCGGCATCCCCGGGCCCATCAGCAGAAGATGATACTCCTCGCCCAGGTGCTTCATGGTCGAGAGCAGCACGTCGATGTTTTTCTCCCGTGAAAAGCGCCCGACGAAAATCAGCAGCCGCTTGTGCTCGGCAATCCCGTAGCGCGTTCGCAAGGCAGGGTCGGCATGGCGCGGATGAAAGCGCTCGAGGTCCACGCCCAGCGACTGAACGCGCACGTCATTGACGCCCCAGTCCAGAAGACGATCCGCCATGGCCTGACAGGGCGCGAGCACGCTGTCGAAACGGTTATAGAGATCGGCCACGTAGCGAATCAGGCGGCGCTGTACGCGGTGGCCGAAGCGGTCGCCCATCAGCCGGGGCAGATCAGAGTGGTAGAAGCCCACCACCGGAACGCCAAGGCGCTGGCCGGCCTCGAGCGCGGCCCAGGCGGTCACGTAGGGGTCGCCGGCTTCGATGACGTTCGGTGCAAGGTTCACGAGCGCTTCGCGCCAGGGCCCGCGGCGCAGCGGAAAGCGGTAGCCCTGGCCCAACGGCAGGTTGAGCGCGGGCAGCGTATGGCGATCGTTCAGGCTGTCGCGCTCGGCGCCGGGCACCAGCAGGCTGGTGCGAACGCCGTTCGCTTGCAGCACGCGGTGCTTGGCCTGCAGGTAGGTACGCACGCCGCCGCTAGCCGGGGCGTGAAACATGGTGATGTCGGCAATATGCAAGGTCGTCTCCGCCGGCCGTAGTGATCGCTTAGCCTAGCGAGAAAACAAGTCAGTTATGCGACAGCGGCATCGCTTGCCGCATCGAGCACGTTTCATTACCGCCTTTACATCGAAAGATCTTGCTTATTGCTCAAGCGAGTCTAATATAACATCCATATGGATGGTATGTAGATTCCATAGGCCATCTTTAATGTAGAAAGGAGTTTTCATGAGCGTTCACGAGCTGCGCCGCAAGACCGGCGACACCAGCGAAAAAATCACCATCAACCTGGGCGTGGTCGATTTGGGGCAGATCGATCTGCTGGTTCAGGAAGGCTTCTACGCCAACCGCACCGACCTGATCCGCACGGCGATCCGTAACCAGCTGGCGAGCCACGCCGAGGTGGTCAAGCAAACCGTGTCGCGTAAGGCCTTCGTGCTGGGGCTTACGCACTACAGCCGGGCGGATCTGGAAGCGCTGCAGGCGGCGGGTGAAACCCTGCAGATCCAGGTACTCGGCATGGCGACGATCGCCGACGATGTCACCCCGGAGCTCGCCGCCGCGACGATCGACTCCGTCGTGGTGCTCGGCGCCCTGCATGCCAGCAAAGCGGTCAAGGCGGCGCTGTCAGGCCGCATCCACTGACGTATTCATTGATGTGTCCATGAGGTATCGATCATGATCGACGTAACCCGTACCCAGCGAATGCAAGAAGCGACGCGGCTTACCCGCGCCGGAAAGCTCACTGAGGCGATGCGGGTGCTGCAAGGGGGCGCGCCTGGCGCAGATGACCCCGAGCCCGCGTCGACCGAAACCGGTAACGTGTTTGATAGCACCTGCGAGGTGAAGGCGCGCATCTTCGAGCCGTTCGAAGCACCGCGCCAGCCCCACGCGTTTGATTGGCGCCAGCAGTGGGCCGGTATGAAAGGCGGCGCGACGAGTGCTGACGCTGCGCCCGAGCGCCTGGCGCCGGCCACTCCCGGCGCCTTCACCGCCGGGCGCTTTGCCAACCGTATCGGCGCACGCGACTACAAGCTCTACACGCCGAGCGGCTATCGGGGACAGCCGCTGGCGCTGGTGGTCATGCTGCACGGCTGCACCCAAAACCCGGACGATTTCGCCGCCGGCACCGCCATGAACCGGCTGGCCGAAGAGCAGACGTTTTGCGTGCTCTACCCGGCCCAGCCGGCAAGCGCCAATACCTCGAAGTGCTGGAACTGGTTCAAGGCCCAGGACCAGGCGCGCGACGGCGGCGAGCCCGAGCTTCTGGCGGGCATGACGCGCCAGGTTTTGGACGCCTATCATCTCGATGCCTCGCGGGTGTTCGTGGCCGGGCTGTCCGCAGGCGCGGCCATGGCGACTACCCTGGCCATGACGTATCCGGAGCTTTACGCTGCCGTTGGCGTGCACTCGGGGCTGCCCCACGGCGTTGCCAAAAGCCTTCCGGACGCGCTGGCCGCAATGCAGGGCGGGCAGGGCGCCACCGCCGTCACGAAGGGGCAGGAGTGCCGCGTGCCGGCCATCGTTTTCCACGGCGACCGCGACACCACCGTGCATCCAAAAAACGCCGAGCGCGTGGCGGCGCAGTACGCCGCTAGCCGACTCGGCGCCACCACCGAGCAGGGGGCGTCCGGCGCCGGCCAGCGCTATACGCGCCGGGTACATCGCGACGGTCAAGGGGTTGCCAGGCTGGAGCAGTGGACGCTGCACGGCGCCGGCCACGCCTGGGCCGGGGGCAGCGCGTCGGGAAGCTATACCGACCCCAGGGGAGTAGAGGCGAGCCGCGAAATGCTGCGCTTTTTCTTTGCCCAGCCTCATTACGCTCAAAACGATCGAGCGGCGTCGAAGCCGTCTCGCCACGCGACGACCTGACCCGCCGCGGCGAGTTTCAGGACATAAAAAAACGGCGGCGCCTCAAGGCGCCGCCGTTTTCGCGTTTCAACACCGTTTAGGCGGCAGGCTTGGCCACCAGCGAGCGGGTTTCTTCACGCGCCTCGACGAGCTGTACGCGCAGGGCGTCGCCGAGCTTGTAGCGCTCCTCGCTTTCGATCTGGATGCGGCCTTCCTTGTCGTCGATCACGACCTTGTCGCGGTCAGCGTGCATCAAGGGCGCGGGCACGAAGGCGGTAGCGCCGTTGGCCAGCAGGCGCACGCGCATGCCGCCGCGGTTGATCGCCATGATCTCGGCCTCAAAAACGTCCTGGTTCTGGGCCGCCGACGTCAAAAAGCGCACGTAGAGCCAGTCTTTCACGTCACGCTCGGCCATGCGATTCAGCCGGCGGCGCTCGGTGAGCTGCTCGGTCAGTGCCTGGCTCGCTTCGGCCGGGGCCTGCTCGCCTTTCAACACGCGCTTGATCAAGCGGTGGTTGACCATGTCGCCGTACTTACGAATCGGCGAGGTCCAGGTAGCGTAGGCGGCCAGCCCCAAACCGAAGTGCGGGCCCGGCTGGGCGGACATGCTGGTGAAACCCTGGAAACGGCGCAGGCGGGCGTCGAGCCAAGCGTCGTCGCGGGATTCGAGCGCGCGCTTGAGCTCCTTGTAGTGGTCGAGCTCGGTGAGCGCCTCGAGGGCCACTTCGATCTCCTGACCGGCGAGAAACTCCTGGGCGGCTTCGGCTTTTTCCGGTTCGAACGCGCGGTGCACGTTGAAGATGCCGTGGCCGATGTTAGCGGCCAGATAATCCGCGCAGCAGGCGTTGGCGGCGATCATCGACTCTTCGATCATGCGGTTGGCAATGCGGCGCTCTTCGGTGTTGATCGCCAACACGTTGCCCGCTTCATCGAGCTCGAACACGTAGTCCGGGCGATCCTTGAACACCAGCGCGTGCTCGTTGCGCCAGGCGGTGCGCGCCTCGGTCAGCGCCTGGAGCGCCTTGAGCTGCTCGCCGATGTCATCCGCCGGGGCCCAGTCGCCTTCACCGTCGATCCAATCGGAAACGCGGTCATAAGCAAGCTTGGCGTGGGACTGCACGTTGGCGGCGAAGAAGCGGTAGTCGCCCAGGCTTCCGTCGGCGTTGACGGTCAGCGTGCAGGCCAGCGCCGGGCGGGTCTTGCCCTCCCACAGCGAGCAGAGGTCGTCGGCCAACTGCTCGGGCAGCATGGTCACGTTCTGGCCCGGCAGGTAGACGGTGAAGGCGCGCACCCGCGCTTCCAGATCTGCGGCGTGCTCTTCGTCCACATAAGCGGTCGGGTCGGCGATGGCGACCGAGAGATCCCAGCCGCCGTCGTCGCGGGTGGTGATGCGCAGCGCATCGTCCATGTCTTTGGTCTTTTCACCGTCGATGGTGAAGAAGGGCTCCGCGGTCAGGTCTTCACGCTCAAGGCCTTCCTCGCGCAGCGGCCAGTCGCTGCCGGCCTCCGGGCTTGCCTGCTCGAGCGCGTGGCGAGCCAGGGTCACCCGCCAGGGCACCGCCGGGTTGTCCGCCTTGGCCACCAGCTCGTCGATCTGGGCAAAGAAGCCGCGATCGTCCGCCTTTAACGGATGGCGAACGAGGCGCGCCACGACCCAGTCGCCGTCACCGATGCTCGATTCGTCCAGGCTGCGCTTGATGCGCGACTTGATGACGTTGCGAATCGACGGGTGATCCGGCACCACGGCCAGGCGGTCCTCGCGCTTTTGCACGCGAGCGACGAAACGGTCGAGGCCGGCTTCGATCAGCTTCTCCGGATCGACGGACTTCTTGTCGCCGTTTTCGTGAATCACTGCCTCGACCCGGTCGCCGTGAATCACCTTTTTCATGGCGGGGGGCGGCACGAAATAGGAGTCGCCGGCATCGGTTTCGAGAAAGCCGAAGCCTTTCTCGGTGCCCTTGATCACGCCTTCGGCGCGCGGCGTGGTGTCACGAATCTGTTGCTTGAGCTGAGCCAGCACGGAATTATTTTGCAGCATGAGTTCAATCAGTTGGCGAGAGTAGGCTGCCACTATACGGATTCCCGCCCACCGCGCCAATTGCTCGGCGAGTCGATATCGCCTCCGGCTCGCAAGGTCAATGACTTACCTGCGGCTCTGATAATCGGTTAAGCTTGCCAGCCGTTTGAAGCGCGTGAAAAACCTGACCAAGCCCCTCGTTAACGCCCTCGACCAAGGAGCCACCATGACCCCCCGGCTGATTGTTTCCGACCTGGATGGAACGCTTTTGGGAAGTGATCACGTGCTGCACGAAAGCACCATCGAGGTGCTGCGCGCGCTCACCGAGCAGGGCCACCAGCTCACGCTCGCCTCCGGGCGCCACTACCGCGACATGAAGGTGTTTCGCGACGAGCTGGGCGTACCGATGCATCTGATCAGCAGCAACGGCGCCTACACCCACGCCCCGGACGACACCCTGCTCGCGGCCCACCACGTCGACCCGGAAAAGGCGCGGGCGCTGATCGAACTCGAGCGCCCGGCCAACGTGCGCTTGAGCCTTTATCTGGACGACGCCTGGTATATCGATTCCGAGTCGCCGGGGCATTTGGCGATGCACGCCGCGACCGGCTTCGTCTATCAGGTGGTTCCGGCAAGCGAGATGCCGGTCAACGGCATCGGCAAGGTGCTGTACGGCGGCGACCCATTGGAGCTCGCTCGCATCGAGGCAAGCGTTCGCCAGATCGGCGGGGATGACTTGCACGTCACCTACTCGACGCCGAATTCGCTCGAGATCATGGCCGGTGGGGTGAACAAGGGCGTGGCGCTTGCCGCACTGCTCGAGCGCCTGAACCTGCGCGCCGATGAGTGCCTCGCCTTTGGTGACAATCTGAACGACGTGGAGATGCTCGCGTTCGCCGGCGAGGCGCATTACATGGCCAACGCCCACCCGGAGATGGCCGGGCGGCTGGGGCGCGGGCGCCAGATCGGCCACCACCACGAGGCGGGGGTGGCCGAGCTTCTGCGCGAGCGTTTCGGGCTTTAAGGCAGGGCAGGGCGTCTACCACCTTGGTCGATAGGCGCTTGTAGCGGGCCGGGCTCTCCACCATTATCGTGGCCCAACGATAATGAGCCGGAACCCGCTTATCATGACCACCTCGAGTGACTGCATCATGGTCGTCGACGATGACCCGGAGATCCGCGAGCTGCTGGCGGATTATCTGGGCCGCCACGGTTTCCGGGTAGAGACCGCCGACGGGGCCGATTCGCTGCTCAAAACGCTTGCGACGAGCACGCCGAACCTTTTGATCCTGGACGTGATGATGCCCGGCGACGACGGCTTCGCCATTTGCCGCCGCCTGCGCCGCCAGGGGGATCTGCCGATCATCATGCTCACCGCCAGTAGCGACGATACCGACCGCATTCTGGGGCTCGAGCTCGGCGCCGACGACTACGTCGCCAAGCCGTTCAACCCGCGCGAGCTTTTGGCGCGCATCAAGGCGGTGCTGCGTCGCGCCCACGCCCCGGCGCCGGCCAGCGTCAAAGACGCCCGGGTGGTGCGCTTTGGCGCCTGGCAGCTTGATCGCACCACCCGCGAGCTGACCGACGAGCGCGGCGCCCAGGTTGCGCTCTCCGGCGCCGACTTTCAGCTTCTACAGGTGTTTCTCGAGCGCCCGGCGACGGTGATCACCCGCGACGATCTTTACACGCTCACCCGAGGGCGCGATGCGCCGCCGCTGGATCGCTCCATCGACGTTCACGTCTGCCGGCTGCGCCAGCGCCTGGGCGAGGATGCCCAGCACTCCCAGCTGATTCGTACCGTGCGCGGGGCGGGCTACGTGCTCACCGCCCGGGTCGATGCCGTCGGGTGATGACGCTGAAACGACTTCTTCAACGCCTGCTTCCGGCCACGCTTCGCGGGCGCTTCGTGATCATCATGATCATTGGGGTACTAGCGGCCCAAGCGGGCAGCTACGCGCTTTGGAGCGCTCAGGTACGCGCCAGCCAGCTCGAACAGCTCGATGAGCTATCGAACAATATGGCGCAAAGCATCGCCGCGACCATGAAGTACTTTCGCTCGCTGCCGGTGGACTATCGCCATATCGTGCTCGACCAGCTGCGCAACATGGGCGGCACGCGCTTTTTCGTCAGCGTCAACGAGCGGCGCATCCCGGTGGTCGATATCGGCGACGGCCCGGAAAAGGCGCTGGTGGTGGACAACGTCCACACCATTTTGACCCGCGAGCTCGCCATCGAGGATGTCGTCGTCGAGTTCTCGCGCCCGGATACGCTGCGCCTTTTCAATAACGAGGTGCTGCTGCATGATCTGCCGCCGCGCTGGGGCCAGCACAGCCTCTTGATGGAGCCGCTGTCGCCGCCGATTCTGGTGGTGCAGCTCGAGCTTGCGCCCAACATGTGGCTCTATGTCGCCACGCTGCTCGGCGTGCCGGATATTTTCAGCGCCCGTGCCTGGCTTTCCGAGGAGCGCCTGCTGGTGGGGGTGCTGGTGTTGATCAGCGTACTGGGGCTCTCACTTTTAAGCATCAAAAGCGCCACCCGGCCCCTGGCGCGACTCGCGCGCGCCGCGCGGCAGCTCGGCGACGACCTGGATAGCCCGCCGCTCAAGGAGAGCGGCCCGAGAGAAGTCGCCGCGACGGCGGCGGCGTTCAACCGTATGCAGCGGCGCATACGCGAGCAGGTCGAGGAGCGCGAGCGGCTCTTTTCGGCGATCTCCCACGATTTGAAAACCCCGATTACCCGGATGCGCCTTCGCGCCGAAATGCTCGACGACCCCCGCCAGCGCGAGCGCTTTTGTGCCTCGCTCGACGAGCTTTCCGAACTGGTCAAGGGGGCGCTGGCCTCCGTCAAGGGGCTCGACCTGCACGAGGAGCCCGCGGCCACGGATATCAAAGCGCTGGCGCTTCATCACGCCTTGGAGCTTCGCCTGCAGGGCGGCGATGTCGAGATCACCGGTCAGGCCGCGCCTTTGGTGGTCAAGCCGCTGGCGATCAAGCGTTGTCTCTCGAATCTTCTGGAAAACGCGGTGTTCTACGGCCGGCACGCCCGGGTAGAGATCATCGACGCCCCGGAGCGCGTGACGCTGCGCATTCGCGATGCCGGCCCCGGCATCGAGGATTCACAGCTCGACCGGGTCTTTTCGCCGTTCGTGCGCCTGGAAGCCTCACGTAGCCGCCACACCGGCGGCAGCGGCCTGGGGCTCGGCATCGCCCGGCACATCGCGCGCGCCCATGGCGGTGATATCACGCTTGCCAATCATCCCGCCGGCGGGCTCGTCGCCACGCTCACGCTTGCCCGTCAGGCCAATGTTACCGGCTTGTAATAAAGCGCCAACACTTTGTAGGAAAGCGAGACTCCCGTTTGCCTGTCTGGCGGCGTACCCTCACGTAAAGGGCACGCTCGAATTTGGCCCTCGATGTCGAACGTCTTATAACAGTCGATCCGCGCCGCCTCAGGCGCCGACAATAACAACGCCAGGAGCCACCATGTCCACGCTGCGTCTACCTACTCTGCCTCTACGTACTTTGCGTCTACCTGCTTTGCCTCTACCGACTTGGCGCCAATCCGCCCTCGGCCTTGCGCTTTCGATGGCCGCCACCACCTCGGCCCAGGCAAGCGATGTCGAAGTCCTCCACTGGTGGACCTCCGGCGGCGAGGCCCGCGCGGCCAACGTGCTCAAGGAGCTTCTCGAGGCCGAAGGCTACGGCTGGGAAGATTTCGCCGTGGCCGGTGGTGGCGGTGAAACCGCAATGACCGTACTGAAATCCCGCGCCATGTCTGGCAACCCGCCGTCGGCGGCCCAGATCAAGGGGCCGGAAATTCAGGAATGGGGCGAGCTCGGACTTCTGGGCGATCTCGACGACGTCGCCGCCGAGGAGAACTGGGACGCGCTGCTGCCCGAGGTGGTCGCCAATATCATGCGCTTCGACGGTCATTACGTGGCAGTGCCGGCCAACGTTCACCGGGTCAACTGGCTGTGGGCCAACCCGGACGTGCTGGACGCCGCCGGGGTCGAAATGCCCACGACGCTCGACGAGCTGTTCTCCGCTGGCGAGGCGATTCGCGAAGCGGGCTTTATCCCGCTTGCCCACGGCGGCCAGGCCTGGCAGGACGCCACGATTTTTGAGAGCGTGGTGCTGGGAAGCCAGGGGGTGGATTTCTACCGCCAGTCGCTGGTCGAGCTCGACCCCGAGGCGCTGGGAAGCGAGCAAATGATCGAGGCGCTGGAGACCTTCAAACGCCTGCGCGAGCTGATGGACGAGGGTATGCCCGGGCGTGACTGGAACATTGCGACCAATATGGTGATCGAGGGCGAGGCCGGCTTTCAGCTGATGGGCGACTGGGCCAAGGGCGAGTTCACCGCCGCCGGGCTTACTGCTGGCGAAGACTACCTGTGCGCCGCAGCGCCTGGCAGTGAAGACGCTTTCTCGTTCAACATCGATAGCCTCGCCATGTTCCGCGTCAGCGACGACGGCGAACGCGAGGCCCAGCAGGCGCTGGCGCGGCTGGTACTCGAACCCACCTTCCAGGAAGCCTTCAACCTGGCCAAGGGCTCGATTCCCGCCCGCCCGGATCTCGACATGAGCGAGTTCGACAGCTGCGCCGAGCAATCGCTGGCGGATTTCCAGCGCACCGCCGAAACCGGTGGCCTGGTGCCCAGCATGTCCCACGGCATGGCCGTGCGTGCCGATGTGCAGGGCGCGATCTTCGATGTGGTGACCAACTACTTCAATGACGCCAACATGCCCGCCGATCAGGCTGCCGAGCGCCTGGTGAGCGCCGCTCAGATGGCCTCGTTCTAAACGTTCTTTGATCTTCGCGCCGCCGCCCGGCGGCGCGCCTTGCTGACCGGCGAGATTTCCCCATGACACACTCGATATCACCGAAGGCCCGGCGGCCGACGGCGTCCGGCCGACTGCAGGCGTGGCTGCCGCGGCTGGTGCTGGCGCCTTCGGCGGCCGTGATTCTGTTCTTCGTCTACGGCTTCATGCTCTGGACGTTCGTGCTGTCGCTGACCAGCTCGCGCATGCTGCCAAGCTACGACTTCGTCGGCTTCGGGCAGTACGCGCGGCTGATGGCCAACGACCGCTGGTGGGTCGCCTCCACCAACCTGATGATTTTCGGCGCGCTGTTCGTGGTGGTGTGCCTGGTGATTGGTGCCTTGCTGGCCATTTTGCTCGACCAGAAAATCCGTCAGGAGGGAGCGCTGCGCACCGTCTATCTCTACCCGATGGCGCTATCGTTCATCGTCACCGGGGTGGTGTGGAAGTGGCTTTTGAACCCGCAGCTCGGCATCGAGGCAATGGTGCAGGGCTGGGGCTTCGAGTCGTTTCGCTTTGATTGGATCGTCGATCCGAACATGGCGATCTATACGCTGGTGATCGCCGCGGTATGGCAGGCCTCGGGCTTCGTGATGGCGCTGTTTCTGGCCGGGCTTCGAGGCATCGACGACAGCATCGTCAAGGCCGCCCAGCTCGACGGGGCGAGCCTTCCGCGCATTTACTGGCGGGTGGTGATGCCGTGTCTGCGCCCGGTGGTGTTCAGCGCGGTGATGATTCTGGCCCATATCGCGATCAAGAGCTTCGATCTGGTGGTGGCGTTGACCGGCGGTGGGCCGGGCTACGCGACCGACCTGCCCGCAACCTTCATGTACACCCACGCCTTCAACCGCGCTCAGATCGGGCTGGGCTCCGCCAGCGCCATGCTGATGCTGGGCGGGGTGCTGGCGATTCTGATTCCCTATCTCTATTCGGAACTGAGGAGCCGCCGCCATGGGTGATGCCATTCGTCGCCAAACCGTTGGCGCGCGCCTTTCGCGCAGCGCGCTTTACGCCGTTTTGATTCTGGCCGCACTTTTCTACGCGCTGCCGCTTCTGATCATGCTGATCACTTCAATCAAGCCGCTGGACGAAATCACCGCCGGCTCGCTTTTGGCGCTTCCGCAAAACCCAACGCTCGCCCCCTGGACCAAAGCCTGGGGTGAGGCGTGTACCGGCATGCGCTGCGAGGGGGTGGGGGGCTACTTCTGGAACTCATTTGCCATCGTGATTCCGGCGGTGCTGATCTCGACCACACTCGGCGCGCTCAACGGCTACGCCTTGACCAAGTGGCGCTTCAAGGGCGCGGAGGTCGTGTTCGCCCTGATGCTCTTTGGCTGCTTCATTCCGTTTCAGGTGGTGCTGCTTCCCATGGCGCAGACGCTTGGCTGGCTGGGGCTTTCAAGCTCCCGGGCGGGGCTGGTGCTGGTGCACGTGGTGTTCGGCATCGCCTTCACGACGCTTTTTTTCCGCAACTTCTACGTCGGCATTCCCGATGAGCTGGTGTCGGCGGCGAAGCTCGATGGCGCCGGGTTCTTTCGCATCTTCTGGCGCATTCTGCTGCCGGTGTCGGCGCCGATCATCGTGGTGTCGATCATCTGGCAGTTCACCCAGATCTGGAACGACTTTCTGTTCGGCGTGGCGTTTTCGGGCCACGACACCCAGCCGGTGACGGTCGCGCTCAACAACCTGGTGAACACCTCGACCGGGGTTACCGAGTACAACGTCAATATGGCGGCGGCGATGATTGCTGCACTGCCGACGCTGGTGGTTTACGTGTTGGCGGGCAAGTACTTCGTGCGCGGATTGACCGCCGGTTCGGTCAAGGGCTAACGGCCAATCTTCAACAATAATCACGGGAACGTATTTATGGCAGCGCTTGAAATCGACCAGGTACGCAAGGAGTTCGGCCGCGAGCGGGTGCTCAAGGACGTGAGCCTTTCCATCGAGTCGGGACAGTTTCTGATACTGGTGGGGCCGTCCGGCTGTGGCAAGTCGACGCTCATGAACGCCATTGCCGGGCTCGAGCCGGTGACCAGCGGGCACATCCGCATCGACGGCGAGGACGTGACCGGGCGCACCCCCGCCGAGCGGGATATCGCCATGGTGTTCCAGTCCTACGCGCTCTACCCGAGCATGACGGTGCGCCAGAACATCAGCTTCGGTCTCGAGATGCGCAAGGTGCCGAAGGCCGAGCGCTTCGAGGCGGTGGAGCGGGTAGCGGAGCTTTTGCAGATCTCGCATTTACTCGAGCGCAAGCCCGCCCAACTCTCCGGCGGGCAGCGCCAGCGGGTGGCGATGGGCCGGGCGCTGGCGCGCGAGCCCAAGGTGTATCTGTTCGATGAGCCGCTGTCGAACCTGGACGCCAAGCTGCGCGTGGATATGCGCACCGAGATCAAGAAGCTCCACCAGCGCCTGGGCACCACCATCGTTTACGTCACCCACGACCAGGTCGAGGCGATGACGCTGGCGGACAAGATCGCGGTGATGCGTGACGGGCACATTCTGCAGCTGGGCTCGCCCGACGAGGTCTATAACGACCCGGTGGACATGTTCGTGGCGGGCTTTATGGGCTCGCCCTCGATGAACTTCATTCGCGCCACGCTCGAGCAACAAAACGGCGGAATTCAACTGCGTATCGAGACCCCGAGCGAGGAGCGCCTGACGCTCCCCTGGCCCGCGGCGCGGACAACCGAAGCGCTTGCCGAGCGGATCGGTAAAACGGTGATTCTTGGCCTGCGCCCGGAGCATTTCAGCGAGGAGGACGCGCGCCTCGGCGCCCAGGCAGAGGGCACGCCAATGGCGGCGACGGTCAGCGTGGTCGAGCCGACCGGGGCGGACATTCTGCTGCGCCTGCCGCTGGGCGAAGAGGAAGTCACCGCCCGAGTCGGCCCCAAGTGTAAGGTTGCCCCGGGGGATCGGCTGGCGCTTCGAGTCGACATGAGCCGGGCGGTCATGTTCGATGCCGATAGCGAACAGCGTATCGCCTGACGCGGTCGTCCTTGCCAAGCGGTCAGCGGTCAGCGCGCGGGGCGGGCTCCTTGTCGGCCCGTTTGAGCTGGCGCCAAAGCGACTGGCGCAGATCGGAGAGTTTGGGCTGCTCTTCGGGCGTGAATGCCAGCGGCCGGCACAGGCGCTGGGCGCGAAGGCCCAAGCGTGCGCTCAAGAGCCCGGTGGCCAAGCCCTGGCCCGCGCGAGTCGAAAGCCTGGCAGTCAAGTCGAGCGAGAGCATGTCCATGCTGACATCAGAAGCAAGCTCGGTGGCGCCGGCGAAGGCCATGTTGTGCAGGACGTTGCGAAACAGGCGCAGGCGACTGGCGTAGCCAAGCTCCAGCCCGTAAAGCCGGCAGAGCCGGTCGACCATGGCGAGGCTTCGCCAGGCGACTAGCGCCATGTCCACCAGCGTCAGCGGGCTGATCGCCACCATCAGCGCCGTCTCACCGGACATGCGCGTGATCAGCTGCTGCGCGCGGCGATCCCGGGGGGCGAGCAGGTGATAGCAAAGCAGTGTTTGTACCTCCGCGCCGCTGTGGTGCGGCTGGCAGGCGCGCGTGAATGCCTGCCAGTGCGGGTCGTCGTCACTGAGCTTGAGCTGGACTTTCAGCTTCTCGGCAAGCGCCTTCGACTGCTCGAAAGAGCAGTGGGGGAGCGTGGCCAGCTCCTCGCGCAGCCGATCGTGACGCTTGAGGCGCTTGAGCCGGCCAAGCTCCTTGACCAGCGACGCGCCGCCCAGCGTGATCAGCCCCAAACCAAACGCTTGCCAGGCCACGCTTAGCCAGGCCGAGCCCTCGATGGCGTCGGGAATGCCGGTGGCGAACTCGGCGGCCCCCAGCCCGCCTGCACCGATCAGCGCGAACATCAGCCCCCAGCGGCGCTTGCGTGGCGCGCCGAGGTTAGCCTCGGGCAGGGCGCGGGCCTCGGGCTCGGTCAACGGGTGGTCCTCGCGCAGCGGGTCGAAGCGCTCGTGGGTGCGCAGCGGCTCATCATCCAGCGGCGTGTCGTCGAGGCTGAACTGGCGGCGCGGGTTGGGGGTGGTCATTGCAGCTTGTCTCCAATCAGCCAGTCGAGGGCGGCGTCCATGCGGATGTGATCGAGCGCATCGGTGTTGCGGCTCATCGGGCGAAAGCTCGGGTAGTCGAAGCCCTGGCGCTGCCAGAACTCGGCGGTGGGCAGCCGGCTCGGCACGTCACCCGGGTAGAGCAGCACGTCCTCACCCTCGAGGGTCGTGCCTCTAAGCGCCGGGGTGCGCTTGCCGTTCTCCTGCACTTCACGGGATTGGGTCGCGCGAATGGCGGCCAGTGAAAACGCCTTGACCGGCACGTTGGCGTAGCGCAGATCCTTCAGCGGCTCGGCCAGAAGGCTCTCGAGAAGCGTGACTACGTTTGCGTGCTGATCGGGCGTGACGTGGTCCGCCTTGGTCGCGGCGATCGCGAGCCGGTCGATTTTCGGGGCGAACATCCGCGTGAGCAGGCTGCGCTTGCCGTAGTTGAAGCTCTGCATCAGCTGGCCAAGGGCGTTCGATAAATCCTCGAAGCGCTCGGGCCCGGCGTTGAGCGCGCCCAGCACGTCGACCAGCACGATCTGGCGGTCAAAACGGCGAAAATGGTCGCGGTAGAAGGGGCGTACCACCTGCTGCTGGTAGTAGCGAAAGCGCGCCTTGAGCGTGGCGTAGAGGCTTTCATCGGGCAGCGTGTCCAGGGTCTCCTGGGGCTGAGTCAAATCCGGCAGCGGGAAAAACTGTAATACCGGTGCGTCCTCGAGCTCGCCGGGCAGCAGAAAGCGGCCCGGCTGGAGATCCGAAAAGCCTGCCTGCTTGGCGCGCTTGAGCCCGTCGGCGTACTGCTTGGAGATGCTGGCAAGCGTGGTTTCGTCGACCGGTTTGGCCGGGTCGAGCGCCTCTATCGAGGCGTACCACTCATTGAATAGCGCCCGGCGGTGCGGGCCCTGGTGCTGCGCCTGGGCCTGACACCAGCTGTAGAAATCGTGCTGCAGAAGCGGCAGATCCAGAAGCCACTCACCGGGATAGTCGAACAGATCCAGCGTCAGCTTAGCGGTCTCCGGCGTGAACCAGCCGTTTTGCGCCGGCTTGAAGCGAAGCTCCAGGCGCAGTTCGCTGATACCTCGGGTCGGCGCCGGCCAGCGCGGCGGCGTGTCGTCGAGCGCGGCCATGCCAGGGTCATAAGGAAAGCGCGGCACGCCCAGGTCTGGCTGGTTGAGCCGCTTGGCGCCTAAAAGTCGCCCTTCGCGGGCGGCGGGCAGCAGATCGAGTTTCGCCTCGAGACCCGCGTGACGAAGCTGGTTGACCAGCGAGGTCAAAAACGCCGTTTTGCCGGCCTGAGAGAGCCCCGTGACGGCAAGTCTTAGCTGGCGGTCACGGCCGCGCTCCAACAGGTTGTTGAGCTCCCGACTTAACGGCTGGGGCATGCGAGTGGTTCCTTGCGGTGAACGATCGACAGGTGATGCTTTCAAGCTTAGCAAAGCGCTGATTAACCGGCGATTAACGGCGAGGGTTAGTCCAGACTCAGTGTCGTGCCTAACAGGTGCTGCGCGCCGGGCACCAGCCACACCGGGTCGAGGCGGGTGTTGGCAGCTTCCACGCAGACAAAGCGAAAGCCGGCCTCCTGCGGCGTGTCCGCGGGCAGGGCATCGCCCGGGTGCCACACGACGGTGGAGTCGCTCGACTGCTTCGCTACGCGCAGGGTGCGCTCACCGTCACTCAGCGCAACCGCTTCGTTGGTGTGATAAATGCGATCGACCGGGCCGTGTACGGCGAGCACGCCCTGCTGCTCGGCCTCGGCGAAGTCCTTGAGCTTGTCCAGGTAGCGCGCCCCGGCCAGGCCTTCCAAGCGGCACTGGTGGGTGTGCGCCACGCCGAGATATGTATGCAGCGCGCCGCTCATCTTCACCGGCGTCTCGCCGATGTTCTCGCTGATCAGCTCGACGTTTAGACGCTGGGCGTTGGCCTGAATGACGACCCGCGCGGTGAGCAGGCTGTGCAGGCGATCATTAGGGGAGAGATGCACCTCGATGCCTTCGGCGTGCTCGTCCACCGCGTCGAGGCGCCACGGCGCTTGGCGGGCCAGACCGTGGAAAGGACCGTCGCGCTCGGGTGACTCGTCGGCGTAGCGTTCATCGGCGAACCAGGGCCAGCACAGCGGAATGCCGCCGCGAATGGTGTCGGGAAGCGCTGCAGGCGTCGGTGTGACCCAAAGCCAGGCGGCGCTATCGCCTTTGGGTTTGAAGTGCAGCACTTGGGCGCCTTGCAGGCTCACGACCATCTCCCCCCACGCCATGTTGAAGACGACGACCTCGCGGTCTTGCCACCGGGCGTTGGACTGACCGTCGACGTCGTCGACGAGCGTTTGCAGCGAATCGGGGATCATGGGCGTTCCTCTGGAGAATGAATAGTGGTGGTGCAGAGCGGGTAGTGGGCCGATACGCCAGGCGGTCTCAAGCCTTCACACGGCCTAAGCCGCCTTGCACATAAACCAGGCGCATCGCGGTGACTGTGTGCTATGTTAGGACAAGCGCGCCCGGTAGGTAAAACCGGCGCCTATATCGAAAAACCAGGGAGGTATTATGGGCTTTTTAGCGTGGCTTATCATTGGTGGTCTGGCTGGCTGGATCGCCGGCAACATCATGCGCGGTGGCGGCTTTGGCATCATCGCGAACATTGGCGTGGGGATCATAGGGGCGGTGATCGGCGGCTTTTTGTTCAGCCTGCTGGGACTTTCCGCCGGTGGCTTCATCGGCTCGCTGGTCACCGCGACCGTAGGCGCTGTCGTGCTCTTGTGGGTCATCAGCAAGGTACGCAAGGCGTAAGCCTGAGCAAGGCCGGATAAAGGGGGCCGCTAAAGCGGCGCCCGTTCCAACCGGCGAGACGTTTCCAAGCGTTTAAAAACACCGCCCCGGAGCCTGCTCCGGGGCGGTGTTTTTGTGTAAACCCTCAAGCGCGCTATCGGCCTGGACTGCAGTTTCCGTTACACTAGGGCGCTTTGTGCCGGCGCGTTGCCGAGTGTCGTTTTCGAGGTGTCTTTTGTCCGATGCATTAACCGCCTGGTGGGCCCAACAGCTTTTGCTGTGCGACGGGGTGCCTACCGCGCATCCTCTAGCGCTGGATAGCGTACAAGCCGAAAAACGGCTCAAGGCACTGGGTATTTCCCACCGCGGCGAGCTGGTGGAGACGTTTTTGCACGGGCTGGGGGCAACGAGCGCCCCGGCATACCATCTGCTGGGCGCACTCGAGTACAGCGCGCTGGCTGGCGCCGCCGGCTGGCTGACCCAAGCGCAGGCCTGTACCTGGGCGCACCACGTCATGCGCCGGATCGGCGGCGAGTATCACGACCTGCGCAGCTGGCTTCGCGATTTGCGCCTGGCGTTTGGCGAGCGTGCCTCCAGGCGCGCCCACGAGCGTTTTCTGGACGCCTGCCAAACGCTGACCCAACGCGAAAAAGAGGCGGACACGGTCAGCTGGGAAGCGTTCGAGCAGGCGCTTGTAAAGGCGCCGGCCCCGAATGCACTCTGGCCTCAGGCGCCGGGCACTCGGCCCTGGCGGCTCGGCGCGCTGTTTCATCCGGTGATGTGCTACCCGGCCACCCCCGGCGACTGGCCCGAGGCGCGCCAGTGGCTCTCGCGGGTATGGCAGGTCGACGATCGCGACCAACTGTTGGGTGTGGTGCTCTGGCTCAGCGCCCAGGGCGATCGCCAGCGCTGGGATATCGAAGCCCGGGAGCTACTCGAAATGGACCAGGCACAGCGCCTGGAGTGGCAGCGCGGCGCCGACGACGACTCCGCCTATGCGCCGGTGCTGGTGCAGTTTGTCAGCCAGAACGAGCCCTTCGACTGGGCTGGCTGGGACTGGCTGCGCATCGTCGAACTCGCCTGGGCCGGGGCCTGTAGCGGGCTGTTGAGCCAGGCCGAGGCGGACGACATCGCCGCCCACAGCGCCGATTTGATTGGCCAGCGCTATGGCGATTGGCCGGCGCTACTGGCCGCTTATCGGCGTGGTCAGAGCCTGTTCGAGGGCATCGATCGGCGCGACATGACCCCGGGGGCCCATGCTACGCTGCTGCTGAAGGCGGCCTGCAGCCCCTGGGACATCGCCCCCAACGCGCTGCTGGATAGTGCCACCCAAAGCGCCTCGCGCACGCGCATTAAGGGCTTTCGCGCCAGCGGCCACCACTGGCTGCTGGCGCTGGCGAGCGTGCGCGAACCCGACGCGCTGCTGCGCCAGGTCGACCCGGGTGCCTTCATGGGCGAGAAGCGTCGCGCTGATGCCGCACTCTATTTGCAGGACGCGCTGTCGCTGCACGCCGACGAGGGCGCCGGGGCGCTTGAGCGCTACTGGCTGCCCGCCCAGGCGCACCACCTGAACCAGCTCGCCGCCGACGCCGTGCACGGCGTCATGCCGCCGGCGCAAACCCTCTTTGGCCGCCCGAGCGTCGACGACGCCCGCCAGCTTCAAAGCCTCAAGGGCGTCAGCCGCCATGCCGCGACCATTCACATGGCCGAGAAGTTCGCTTTCTATCTTTACATGGCCTTTGATAGCCACCTGTTCGAAAGCAAGGCGCTGACCGAGTACGCCGACGCTCTCAAGAGCTGCCTGTGCCGCTTTTATCCCTCGCCCAAACACCTGCTGGAAGCCTGGTTCGCCTGGGAAGGGTGTTTGCCGGAGCCCGAGCACGACTCGCTGATCGGCGAGATCGCCTGGCATCTGGACGACCCGGGCAGTCTTTTCTACTGGCTGGACTGGCACCCGGGTAGCTGGCGCGAGCCCGGCGAGCGGCCAAGCCTTACCCACTTCACCGCCATGGCGCTGGTCGGCCCGCTCAATAGCGCCGTCTGGAGCGAGCCTCAGATCGAGAGTGAGCGCGAAAAGGCCTCGATTCGCGAGTGGGTCGATACCCACTACCACCTGTCGAGCGCTGCCGACATGCAGGATTTTCTCGGCTTCATGCTCGAGTCCGGTGATCGTCAGGAGTACCAGATCAACTACGCGCCCTATACCCTGAACCCGGAGCGGCTCGAAAGCGAGATCGCCATTCTGGAGTCCGGCGAGTGCGTGGAGGAGGAGCGCCACCACCTTCTGCGCCTTCGCCGGGTGCGTGACAACGAGGACGGCTGCAACGATGTCGACATGGCCGCCTGGGACATCGCCCAGCTCATGGATCTGGCGATCGCCGGGCGCCAGCTTGGGTGGCTCGACCAAAACGCCTTCAACCGCACGCTGGACCGCGCCTATCAGCTCGCCGATACCCACTACGCGGGCTGGCAGGAGTACGCGGCGGGCATGTACGCTGGCTTCTCCTTTTTCATGGGCGAAACCCCGGAGCGCGAGGAGTTTCTGGCGGGCTTTCGCCAAGCCATGGTCGCCTGGCTCAGCGGCGCGCCGATTCTTGCCGGCCCCTGGACCAGCCTGGATTTTCCCGGCACCCGCCCGCGCCACTTTGCGCCGCTGCATATCGATACGCTCCCGGGGGACCAGCGGATATTACATTGAGGCTCGCCAAAGGGCCTGTAATTGGCTTATAGTCCTTGGCTAGAAAAAAGCTTGGTTTCGGGTCATTAATTCAAGGGGTTGTTTGCATGGTTTCGTTGCCACACTGGTCTGTGACAGCTGCCCGTGTAGTGGGCGCTTGTGTAATTTTTTCCTTGTTAGCAGGGTGTGCCGGTTCCCAATCCCGCCACGGTGTAGAGCCCCCGGACGACTACTTTGCCATGTCGCTTCCCGGGCTTAAAAATGGCCAGAACGCGCAAATGTCGCCCGTCGACAACCCCCTGAACTCGCTAAGCAGTGTCCAGACCCCGCCACCAATGATGATCAAGAACGCGCTGCTCGCCCAGCACGAGCGATGGTCCGGCACCCCTTACCGGATCGGCGGCACCACCCAGCGCGGGGTGGACTGCTCCGGCTTCGTTCGAAACATTTACCGCGATGCGTTCAACCGGGATCTGCCAAGATCCACCACCGATCAGGTCCACGAGGGACGCTTGATCGACCGCCAGGAGCTTCAGGCGGGCGATCTGGTCTTCTTCCGACCCCCCGGCCCCTACAACCATGTCGGCATCTACATGGGCGACGGCTACTTCATGCACGCCTCCTCCTCCCAGGGCGTGATCATTTCGAGCATGCAAAACAGCTACTGGCAGCGCTACTACTGGCAGTCGCGTCGCGCGCTGGAGCCCACGCACCTGGCAAGCCTGGGCGGTTTCTAATTCTTACGGGGATGGATGAAGCGGTGGCCAGCGGCCGGGCGTTTTCGTCGATGGACGTGCGATGATCGAGGCTAAAACCCGTGCCTGGTGGCGCGCCACGGCGGCGCTCTGCCTGGGCTCCTTTCTCGTCTTCATCAATCTTTACGTGCCCCAGCCGCTGCTGCCGGCGCTCAAGACGACGTTTGAGGTCTCCACCCTCGGCGTAAGCCTTCTGATGTCCGCCGCGACTCTGTCGTTGGCGTTTGCGCTCTTGATTTTTGGGCCGCTGTCGGACGCGATCGGCCGCGAGACGATCATGCGCGTGACGCTGGTAGCCGCCGGCGCGCTGTCGCTGCTGCTGGCCGTGGCGCCCAATTTCGAGACGCTACTGCTATTAAGGCTCGTTCAAGGCTTCGTGCTCGGCGGGCTGCCGGCGGTGGCCATCGCCTGGATGGGTGACGAGTTCGACAAGCCGGCGCTTTTGAGCGCCGTGGGGCTCTATATTGGCGCCAACTCCCTGGGCGGCATCAGCGGGCGCGTGGTCGGCGGCTTCGCCGCGACGCTTGGCGGCGAGGCCGCGGCGTTTTTGACGGTCGGGACGATGACGCTACTGGGCTGTCTGCTTTTTTGGCGGCTGTTACCCAATAGCAAGGCATTCGTGCCCAAGCCCTTCGAGCTTCGCCAGGCGCTGCGGGATTTGGCCGGCCATCTTCGCACGCCGGTGCTGCTGGCCGCCTACGTGCTGGGAGGGCTCAACTTTCTTATATTCATCAACCAGTACAGCTACATCACCTTTCGCTTGGCGGCGCCACCTTATCAGCTCGCCGCCGGCGCCCTGGGGCTGATCTTTCTGACCTATCTCGGCGGCACCTTCGGCTCGACGGTATCGGGGCGGCTGGCGCAGCGCTTTTCGCCGGCACGTTGCATGGGCGCGGGTATTCTCATTTTGATGCTGGGCACCGGAGTGACGCTCTTATCGCCGCTGTGGCTAGTGATGCTGGGGCTATTGATCAACGCCTTTGGCTTTTTTCTTTGCCACTCGCTGGCCTCGGGCTGGGTAGGGCGCTACGCTCAGGGCGCGCGCGGCAGCGCCTCGGCGCTCTATCTGGTGTTTTACTACCTGGGGGCGAGCGTCGGCGGGTTCTGGCTCGAGCCGTTTTGGCGCTGGGCGCAGTGGTCGGGCGTGGCGGTTGGCTCCTGGCTGCTGCTGGGCGTTACCTTTTTCATTGCGCTTGGCCTTTACCGGTTCGAGCGGCGCGAAAACCAGCGATAGAGAGACCTGTATGCAGCGAGTAACGCTCACTCTGGACGACGACCTGGTCAGGGACGTGGATGCGCTCATGCATGCACGGGGCTACCAGAACCGCTCCGAGGCGATTCGCGATCTAGCGCGAAGCGGGCTCAACCGGCTCAAGGCCGAGGCGACGCCGGAGGCGACCTATATGGGCGCGCTCGTCTATGTCTATGATCACGGCGCTCGCGAGCTTTCCAAGCGCCTGACGCGCCACTCCCACGACCATCATGATCTGACGCTCTCGACGCTTCACGTGCATATCAATGCCGACAGCTGCCTGGAAGTGGCGCTCTTGAAAGGCAGCGGCCAGGCGCTGCAGCAGTTTTCCGACGAAGTGACCTCGTCGCGCAGCGTGCGCCACGGCCAGCTGGTGCTGATTCCGGAAGTCTGAGCAAGTAGCTTTGAGTAGACGCAAAAAGGGCGGCCCGAGGGCCGCCCTTTACACTGTCGAGTCAGGTGGGAAGAGCTTAGTGCTCGACGCCGCCTTCGCCGTGTACATGACCGTGCTCGACTTCTTCCTGGCTTGCTTCGCGGACGTTGGCGATTTCAACGTCGAAGTTCAGGTGCTGGCCGGCCAGCGGGTGGTTGCCGTCGACAACGACCGTGTCACCCTCGACCTGCTTGACGGTGACCATCAGCGGGCCGCCTTCGGTCTGGGCCTGGAACTGCATGCCCGGCTCGACGCTTTCGACGCCCTGGAAGGCATCACGCGGCACTTCCTGCATCAGCTGCTCTTGAACTTCGCCATAACCTTCTTCCGGAGTTACCTTGACGTTCAGCTTCTCGCCTTCATTACGACCTTCGAGCTCTTTTTCGAGGCCCGGAATGATGTTGCCAGCGCCGTGCAGATAGGTCAGCGGCTCGCGGCCTTCAGAACTGTCTAGCACTTCACCTGCATCGTTGGTCAGGGTGTAGTGGAACGCGACAACCGAGTTCTGCGCAATTTGCATTGAATAACCTTTCGGTGAGTGCATGTACCATAATGGTAACGTGTGTGAGCCCGCTTGTCAGGGGGCGCGAAGCGGTTTTTCGACCTCTCGAACAATGATCGGTATTGCGTGTCAAACAGCCCGGCGATACTCTAAGCCTCACTTTTTCGCGCTTCTTCAAACCGTTTTTCCGGGAGCTTTTATGACCACCGTCATGATTTTATGGGTTATTGCCTTTGTTCTGATTGCCTATTTCGCCTACAAGGGGTGGGACAACGGCGTCAGTGAAGGGCTGGATAAGGTACTGCCTGCCGCCTTGAAAAGCCGTGGCGAGAGCCGCTACGTCTGGATCATCGCGCTGGCCGTGCTGGGTGCGACCGCGCTGATCAACCCGGTCGAGATCCTGCTGGTCGCCATCTTGCTCGCGCTGATCGGTTTGGCCGTGGTGAAGCTCGCCAACTGGGCGAGCGGTCTGTCGCACTAATCTCGGCACGTCACATCGATTCCGGCGCAGGATTCAAGCGTCCATGCTAAAAGCCCGGCCATTGGCCGGGCTTTTGCTGTTCAGTACATACGCTGGAGAAGCGCTTAATAGGGCGCCACGCTCAGATTGCCACCGCTACCGATCAGGCGCACTCGCTGGCCGGCCTGGAATTGGCGGTCGGCGCGCTGAACTACCACGACATCGCTGCCATCATCGCGGCGAATTTCCATTTCCAGCGCCCTGACGCGGTTGGCGCGATCCTCGATGGAGCTGCCGGCCACGGAGCCCCCCAGCGCACCCGCGACGGTCGCCAATTGACGGCCGCTACCGCCACCGACCTGGCTACCCAGAAGGCCACCGATGATGGCGCCGCCACCGGTGCCCAGAAGGCCTCCCGCACGGCTGTCGGCCTGAATCTGAACCGGGCGAATGGCGACAATGGTGCCGTAGCTCACGCTCTGGCCGGTCTGGGCCTGGTTACCGCGGTAGACGTCGCCGGAGTAGGGGGCGGTGTTCGCACAGCCGGCCAGGGTCAAAAGACTCAGGGCGGCAACGGGTAAAAGTCGTTTCATGTAAAACCTCCAGTTCTCTCAGCGCGAGCGGCTGCTTTGAGTGTCACGGTTATCAAACGCTGTTCGTTAAAAATAACCAAAGTTAAACGCTTTGACTACCCAAGGGTCAAAAAGGTCACTGAACTTTAAAAAGGTCACATTTGGCGCTTGAGTGGCCAAATCGAGCAAACAGTGTGCAGAGGCCGTGCACGCGGGCGGCGAACCTCATACGTTCGACACGACGCTTCGAGCGCGGCGACGCGTTGAGACTTTAGTTAACGCCGGCGTTTTGTGCAAGAGCTGTACAAGGGGCTTGAACGAAAGCGGCGCGCCGTGGGTGGGGGCGAGCGCGCCGCTGGGTAAGCGCCTTAGAACTGATTCATGGTGTTGTCCTTGCCTCCGGCCTTGAGCGCCGCGTCGCCGTGGAAGAACTCCTTGTGGTCGTCGCCGATGTTCGAGCCGGCCATGTCCTGATGCTTGACCGTGGCGATCCCCTGGCGAATCTCCTGGCGCTGGACGCCGGCCACGTAGGCGAGCATGCCTTCCTCGCCGAAGTAGCCCTTCGCCAGATTGTCGGTGGAGAGCGCCGCCGTGTGGTAGGTGGGCAGGGTGATCAGGTGGTGGAACACGTGGGCGTCCTTCGCGGCACTGCGCTGGAAGTCGCGGGTCCAGTCGTCGGCAAGCCTGCCAAGCTCGGTGGCGTCATACTCGGCGCTCATCAGCTTGTCGCGCTCATAGGCCGATACGTCCTTGCCCTCTTTCTGCCAGGCGTCGAACACCTGCTGGCGGAAGTTGAGCGTCCAGTTGAACGACGGCGAGTTGTTGTAGACGAGCTTGGCGTCCGGCACCACCTCGCGGATACGGTCGACCATGGCTGCGATCTGGCCAACGTGGGGCTTCTCGGTTTCGATCCACAGAAGATCGGCGCCGTTTTGCAGGCTGGTGATGCAGTCGAGCACCACGCGATCCTCGCCGCTGCCGGGCTTGAACTGGTAAAGCCCTGAGGCCAGGCGCTTGGGTTTGACCAGCTTGCCGTTTTGTTTGATGACCACGTCGCCGTTCTGGATCTCCTCGGCGCTCGCGATCTCCTCGCCGTCGAGAAAGGCGTTGTACCGATCGCCCAGATCATTGGGTGCGTGGGTCACGGCGATCTTTTGCGTCAGGCCTGCGCCGAGCGAGTCGGTGCGGGCAACGATCAAGCCATCGTCCACCCCAAGTTCCAAAAACGCGTAGCGAACGGCGTTGATCTTGGCGAGGAAATCCTCGTGGGGCACGGTGACCTTGCCATCCTGATGGCCACACTGCTTCTCGTCGGAGACCTGGTTTTCCAGCTGGATACAGCAGGCGCCAGCGAGGATGAACTTCTTCGCCAGCAGGTAGGTGGCCTCGGCGTTGCCAAAGCCGGCATCGATATCGGCGATGATCGGCACGATGTGGGTTTCGTGCTCGTCGATCTGGCGGGTCAGCGTTTCGATTTGACCGCGATCATCGGCCGCTTTGGCGTCGTCGAGCCGGCGAAACAGGTGGTTGAGCTCCCAGGCGTCGGCCTGCTTCAAAAAGGTGTAGAGCTCCTCGATCAGCGCGGCCACGGAGGTCTTTTCGTGCATCGACTGATCCGGCAGCGGCCCAAACTCGGAGCGCAGTGCAGCGACCATCCAGCCGGACAGGTACAGATAGCGGCGTTTGGTGGAGCCGAAGTGCTTCTTGATCGCGATCATCTTCTGCTGGCCGATGAAGCCGTGCCAGCAGCCCAGCGATTGGGTGTACTGGGCGTGGTCCTGATCGAACGCCGCCATGTCGGCGCGCATGATGGACGCGGTGTAGCGGGCGATGTCGAGCCCTGTATGAAAGCGGTTCTGGGCACGCATTCGCGCGGCGTACTCGGGCTTGATGGCGTTCCACTTGCCGCCCTGGGCTTCCTTGAGTTGAGCCATTGCCTTGATGTCGTCGAGAAGTCCTGTCATGTCGCACTCTCCGGTCATGTTCGCAGTCGGCCCCTGGGCCGCGTTTCCCGCGCCAGTCGGGGCGGGTGTGTCTTTACTATCGACAAGGTGGTGCAGCGCAGCAATTGACACTTCGGGGCAGACGTCGTCGTAGTTAAACGACACGGCATTACGCGAACGGCGCGACTGGGTCGTTTTTTTTCACCAACCATAAAAAAAGCGCCGCTGGGAGGCGGCGCTTTGAGCGTGACGGTTTTGAAATCGACGCTACTCGTCGTCGTCATCCATGAAGGCAAGGCTACCCGCGTTGACCAGGTAGGTGAGCACCGCCGCGGCGCCGTCGAGCTCGAGAACATCGGCGTACAGCGGGGCCGGGTCCGCGATGCGCCGCGCCAAGGGCTCGGTACAGGGCAGGCCGTCGCCGTCGGCGAATAGCGTGGTCACCCCGGCCTCGGTGCGCCAGGCGATGCGCGAGCCGGGCATGTGGAAAAGTGGCTCGCCGGCGTGTAGTTGCGCGACAAGGTCCTCTTCGTCAAGCGGCTCCTCCAGCGGCATGACCTGGTCCATATACTTTGGTTGAGTCATCGCCCGGCCGAACCACTGGGCGAGCTCTTTGGGCTGGTCCAGCGTCGAGAGGATGAAATGGCGCATCCGCTCGATGGCGGCGTCGTCGAGTTCGCCGGTATGCTCCACAGGCGCCATGCCGGCGTCGCTGTAGCGTTTCGAGCCGGGCAGCTGCTCGCCCAGATAGTCGGCGAAAGAGGTGATCGCCTCGTCCGCAGAGAGCGCGCGAAAGCCGACCGAATACGTCATGCAGTTGTCGGTCTGGCTTACGCCGTGGTGCGCCCAGCCCGGCGGCAGGTAGAGCATGTCGCCCGGGTTCAGCGTCCAGTCGGAGTCCGGCTCGATGTCGAAGGTCTCGAGAATCTTGAGATCGATGCCCTGGATGATCGGCGCGTCGTCCGGCTGCGGCCCACCCAGCTGCCAGCGGCGCTGGCCGCGCCCCTGGAGCAGGAACACGTCGTACTGGTCGACGTGGGGACCGACGCTTCCGCCGGGCGGGGCGTAGCTCACCATGATGTCGTCCAGACGCCAGCCGGGCAGAAAGTCGAACTCCTTCATCAGCGCGGCAACGCCGGGTACGTAGTGATCCACCGCCTGAACCAGCAGGCTCCAGTGGCTTGCCGGCAGGCGCTCGAAGGTGGCGTCATCGAAGGGCCCGGCGCTCACCTGCCAGGGCCCGTCGGGGCCGTTCTCCTCGACCAGCCGCGCCTCGACGCCCGGCTCGCAGGCAAGGCCTGCCAGCTCGTCCGGATCCAGGGGGCTGACGAAATCCGGGATCGCACCACGAATCAGCAGCGGCTTCTGCTGCCAGTAGTTTTTCAAAAACTCGTCGGGCGTCAGATCGCCCAGCAGGGTCAGCGGCTCGTTGCGGTGGCTCATGGCGATATCCTTGGTGAACGGGTGGTTGAGCGGCGCGCCTTACAGCGCATCCAGGCGCTCGGGCAGCGCTTGCGCCTGGGCACGGGCGTTGCCGATGTAGCTTGCCGGCGACAGCGCCTTCAGCTCCTGTTTGACCTCGGCGGGTAGTTCCAGCGTGTCGATGAACGCGGCAAAGCCTGCCTGGTCGATACGCTTGCCGCGGGTCAGCTCCTTGAGCTTTTCGTAGGGCTTTTCGATCCCGTAACGGCGCATGACGGTCTGGATCGGCTCGGCGAGCACTTCCCAGCTGTTGTCCAGATCCTCGGCCAGGCGCGTCGGGTTGGCCTCGAGCTTGCCGATGCCCTTGAGGCTCGCGTGGTAGCCAATCAGCGCGTAGGCCAGACCCACGCCGAGGTTTCGAAGCACCGTGGAGTCGGTCAAATCACGCTGCCAGCGCGAGATCGGAAGCTTCTGGGCCAGGTGGTTGAGCACCGCGTTGGCCAAGCCCAGGTTGCCCTCGGAGTTCTCGAAGTCGATCGGGTTGACCTTGTGCGGCATGGTGGAGGAGCCGATTTCGCCTTCCACGGTGCGCTGCTTGAAGTAGCCAAGCGAAATGTAGCCCCAGACGTCGCGGTCGAAGTCGATCAGAATGGTGTTGAAGCGGGCGATCGCGTCGAACAGCTCGGCGATGTAGTCGTGCGGCTCGATCTGGGTGGTGTAGGGGTTGAAGCGAAGCCCCAGCCCTTCGACGAACGTGCGCGCGTTGGCTTCCCAGTCGATTTCCGGGTAGGTCGTCAGATGCGCGTTGTAGTTACCCACCGCGCCGTTGATCTTGCCCAGCACCTCGACGGCCTCGATCTGCTTGAGCTGACGCTTCAAGCGATAGGCGACGTTGGCCATCTCCTTGCCCAGGGTCGTCGGGCTTGCGGTCTGGCCGTGGGTGCGCGAGAGCATCGGCTCGCCGGCGTGGGCGATGGCGAGCTTGGCGATCTCGTCGGCCACCTGATGCAGCGTCGGCAGCATGGCGTTCAGGCCGTCGAGGAGCATGACGCCGTAGGAGAGGTTGTTGATGTCTTCACTGGTGCAGGCGAAGTGAATGAACTCGGTCACCGCGTGAAGCTCCGCGTTGCCCTCGATCTTCTCCTTGAGGAAGTACTCGACCGCCTTGACGTCGTGGTTGGTGGTGCGCTCGATCTCCTTGATCCGCTCGGCGTCCGCCACCGAGAACTCGCGGATCAGCGTTTCAAGAAACGCGGTGGCTTCACTCGAGAGCGGGCTGACCTCGGCGATGCCCTCGTGTTCGGCCAGGCGCTGCAGCCAGCGCACCTCGACGATCACGCGGGCGCGGATCAGGCCGAATTCGCTGAAGTGTTCCCTGAGCGCGGCAGCCTTGTCGGCGTAGCGGCCATCGACGGGGGAGAGGGCGGTCAAAGCGGTGAGTTGCATGGCAAGATTTCCAAAAATAACGGGGGATCGTGAGGGCCAAAGGCCTAATTGAAACTATCGAGGGCGCGACGCAGCGCCTTGCGCTGAAACACCAGCTTCCAGCGCCGCCCACCCTGCTGGTGCCACAAGAGCGCAAAGCGAATGCCGCTCATCAGGCATGCTCGTACGCGCTCGGGCATCATGCGGGTCTGTAAAAGCGACGGGTCGCCCTGAACGACGATGCGCGTTTTGAACGTCGAAAGCGTCTGCTGGTAGGCTTCGCCCAGGCTTGCGATCACGTTTTCGTGGGTCGGGCCGAAGTGCTCCGCCTGATGCTGGGCGTGGGCGAGCTTTTCGCCCAGGGCGTCCATCATCGCGGTGTCGCTGCGCAGCTTGTTCATCAGCATCAGCATGGAGAAGCCGTAGCGCAGCACCACCGGGTTGGCCTGCTTGCGCCCGGAAAGCGCCTCGAGTGTCTCGAGGCCGCGGCGCAGATTGTTGGGGTGACCGCCGTAGATTGCCTCGAAGCTGGCCGGATTGGTGTCGAGCGTGGCGTTGATCAACGTCTCCCAGGCGCGGGTGTCGACCTGCCCGGTGCGGGCCAGCTCGTCGACCAGACTCGCCGCCTGAAAAACGCCGGCCAGCGCCAGCGTCTGGCGCGCCGAGGGAGAGTCCGGCGCGCGATGAATCGGTGTGGTCGAGCTCATGCGGCGACCTCGGCAACGTTCCAGGTCGCGCTGATCACACCGCCCCCCAGGCAAACGTCCCCGTCGTAGAGCACCAGCGACTGGCCCGGGGTGACTGCCCACTGCGGGTCGTCGAAAACGACCTCGACGCTGCCATCGGGGCGGCTGCGAACGGCGCAGGGGCAGTCGCTTTGGCGGTAGCGCGTTTTCGCGGTGAAGCGGCCCTCGGCGACCGGCGCTTGACCGGCGACCCAGTCCATCGCCTCGGTACAGAGCGCGTTGGTATAAAGGTGCTCGTCGGTTTTGCCCTGGACGACCTGGAGCACGTTGCGCTCGAGATCCTTGCCTGCCACGTACCAAGGGTCCTCGGAGTAGTTGGCCAACCCCCCGATCCCCAAGCCCTGACGCTGGCCCAGGGTGTAGTACATCAAGCCCATGTGATCGCCGATGACATCACCACTGAGGGTTTCGATTTTGCCTGGCTGGGCGGGCAGGTACTGCTGCAGGAAGTCCTTGAAGCGGCGCTCACCGATAAAGCAGATACCGGTGGAGTCCTTCTTCTTCGCCGTGATGAGATCGAACTCTTCGGCAAGTGCGCGCACCGCAGGCTTTTCGAGCTCGCCTACGGGGAAGAGCGTTCTGGCGATGGCGGCTTCGGGTACGGCGTGCAGAAAGTAGCTCTGATCCTTGTTGGTATCGAGCCCCTTCAGAAGCCGCGCACGGCCGCCGCGCTCGCCGCGGCGCACGTAGTGGCCGGTGGCGATCAGCTCGGCGCCGAGCATTTCGGCGTAGTCGAGGAACACCTTGAACTTGATTTCCCGGTTGCACAGGATGTCCGGATTCGGCGTGCGTCCGGCCTTGTACTCCTCGAGAAAGTGCTCGAACACGTTGTCCCAGTACTCCGCGGCGAAGTTGGCGGTATGCAGCTTGATACCGAGTTTGTCGCACACGGCCTGAGCGTCGGCCAGGTCCTCCTTCGCGGTGCAGTACTCGGTGCCATCGTCCTCGTCCCAGTTCTTCATGAACAGGCCTTCGACCTCATAGCCCTGCTGCAACAGCAAAAGCGCCGAGACCGACGAGTCGACGCCGCCGGACATGCCGACGATCACCTTGCCGGCGGCCGGCGACCCGGCGGCCGGCGCTCCGGTGGCCGGCACTCCGGCGCCCGGAGTGGAAGCGTTCTGTGTGGATGTCATTGCCATCCTCGTCAAGTGATATGCAGTTGGCCGCGATTATACACGATGCGGGGGCTGGCCTTCGAGTCAAAGGGCGCCGAGTAAAACGCCGGCTTCCCACCGCGTCATACGGGCAGTCGCGGCATCACTCGCTGATGATGGCCAGGGGGTAAACGCGCCCGGCGCGGGCGGCCTCGAGACGCTTGATCACCAGCGGGCTTCGCACCCGCTCGTTGGTCGCAAGCTGTCTGACTTCATCGAAGGTTAGCCAGTGAGTGGCGAGGATGTCAGGGTCCAGCGGCGTGGCAAGCCATACCTCAGGCGTGGCGATGAAGCCGTGGCTATGAAAGGTCTTCTCCGGGGTGTGGAACACCTCGAGGCCAAGATAGTGGCTCAGGCGCACTCGCCAGGCCGTCTCTTCCTCGACCTCGCGCAAAATCGCCGCCATCGGGCCTTCGTCGGGCTCGATGTGACCGGCCGGCTGATTGAAAAGCGTGTGCGGGCCGCCGCGCTCCTCCTCGACCATCAGATAGCGCCCGTCGCGCTCGATCACACAGGCCGCGGTGGTGTGGATGCGTTTCATGAGCGTGGCCCTCGACCTGGTTTCTGACCCGCGCGAGGCGTTTGGCCCTGGCGTGGCTTCTTGTTCGGGCTCTGTTTACCGCCTCTGGCAGCGGGTTTTTGCGGCGCGTGCAGGGTTTCGGTACGCCACTGCCCAGGGGCCAGGTCGTCGAGGCGCCAGTGGCCGATGGCCGCGCGAATCAGGCGCAGCGTGGGAAAGCCGACGTGGGCGGTCATGCGCCTCACCTGGCGGTTTCGCCCCTCGGTGATGGTCAGCTCGATCCAGCTGGTGTTTGGATGGCGTTTGGGCTCGATGGGCGGGACGCGCGATCCCACCGCTGGGGTGGTGATGCGCCGGGCCTTGGCTGGGCGGGTCGGGCCATCCTTTAGCGTCACGCCGGCCTTGAGCGCGGCGAGTGCCTCGTCGTCGATCTCGCCTTCGAGCTGAACCCAGTAGGTCTTGGGTTGCTTGTGGCGCGGATGGGTGATCTGGTGGATGAGCGCGCCGTCGTCGCACAGCAGCAGCAGCCCTTCGGAGTCGTAGTCCAGCCGCCCCGCGGCGTAGACGTTGGGGACGTCGATCACGTCGGAGAGTGTCGCGCGCCCCTCACTATCGGTGAACTGGGACAGCATTTTATAGGGCTTGTGCAGAAGATAGAGCGTGCTCATCGGGCTCTCTTGAAGCGGGGTGAATTTGTCGACAATCGCATAAAGGAGTAAAGTGCAGCGCTGAATTACACAAATACTAAACGTTATGATGACACTATCGTCATGGCGTCGCTTGCATGAAACGCTTTGATTCGTGGCCAAGCGCCAGGCTTGATCCTGGCCCGCACCATCGAGCCGCCCGGAAATTTTTAGTCACCGTGAGAAACGAGGTTAACGCACAATGTCCGAAACGCCGAAGATCATCTACACGCTCACCGATGAAGCCCCCGCGCTTGCAACGTATTCGCTGTTACCGATTGTCGATGCGTTTACCGACTCGGCGGGTATCGTCGTCGAAACCCGCGATATCTCTCTGGCGGCCCGCGTGCTGGCGCAGTTTCCCGATCGTTTGAGCGACGAGCAGCGCGTCAGTGACGACCTGGCCGAGCTCGGTACGCTTGCCACCACTCCACAAGCCAACATCATCAAGCTGCCAAACATCAGCGCCTCCGGTCCGCAGCTGAAAGCGACCATCAAGGAGCTGCAGGGCCAGGGCTTCGATCTTCCGAACTACCCGGACGAGCCGCAAAACGACGAAGAGAAGGCCATCAAGGCGGCCTATGACAAGGCCAAGGGCAGCGCGGTAAACCCGGTGCTGCGCGAGGGCAACTCGGATCGTCGCGCGCCCAAGTCGGTCAAGAACTACGCGCGCAAGTACCCGCACCGCATGGGCGAGTGGAGCAAGGAGTCCGACTCCCACGTGGCGCACATGTCGGAAGGCGACTTCTACGGCAGCGAGCAGTCCGCGATCATCGAATCCGCCGGCACGCTCAAGATCGAGCTCAAGCAGAAAGACGGCACCCGCACCGTGTTGAAAGACGGGCTTTCGGTGAAGGAGGGCGAAGTGGTCGATGCCGCCTTCATGAGCAGCCGTAAGCTGCGTAACTTCATCGACAGCGAAATCAAGGATGCCAAAAAGCGCGGTATCCTTTTCTCGCTGCACCTGAAAGCCACCATGATGAAGGTATCCGACCCGATCATGTTCGGCATCGTGGTCGAGGAGTTCTACAAGGACGTGCTCGACAAGCACGCCGATGCACTCAAGCTCGCCGGCTTCAACCCGGCTTCTGGTCTGGGCGATCTTTACAGCTCGATCGAGAAGCTGCCTTCCGAGCAGAGTGAGGCGATCAAATCCGACATCGACGCGCTCTACAAGGAGCGCCCGCCGATGGCGATGGTCAACTCGCACAAGGGTATCACCAACCTGCACGTACCGTCGGATGTGATCATCGACGCCTCCATGCCCGCCATGATTCGCGATTCCGGCAAGATGTGGAACGCCAATGACGAGCTGCAGGACGCCAAGGCGGTGATTCCGGATCGCTGCTACGCCACGATCTACCAGAGCGTGATCGAGGACTGCAAGAAAAACGGCGCCTTCGATCCGACCACCATGGGCAGCGTACCCAACGTTGGCCTGATGGCGCAGAAAGCCGAAGAGTACGGCTCCCACGACAAGACCTTCCACATCCCGGCGGATGGCACCGTGGTGGTGACTGACGAAAGTGGCCAGACGCTGTTCAGCCACGACGTGGAAGCCGGCGATATCTGGCGCATGTGCCAGACCAAGGACGCGCCGATCAAGGACTGGGTCAAGCTTGCAGTCAACCGCGCGCGCGAAAGCGGCTCGCCGGCGATTTTCTGGCTCGACGCCAACCGCGCCCATGACGCCAAGCTGATCGAAAAGGTCGAGACCTACCTCAAGGAGCACGACACTAACGGTCTGGATATTCGCATTCTGGCACCGGTCGAGGCGATGGCGCTGTCGCTCGAGCGCATTCGCCGCGGCGAGGACACCATCTCGGTCACCGGCAACGTGCTGCGCGACTACCTGACCGATCTGTTCCCGATCATGGAGCTTGGCACCAGCGCCAAGATGCTCTCGATCGTACCGCTGATGAACGGCGGCGGCCTGTTCGAAACCGGCGCTGGCGGCTCGGCGCCGAAGCACGTCGAGCAGCTGGTCGAAGAGAATCATCTGCGCTGGGACTCGCTCGGCGAGTTTCTGGCGCTGGCCGCCTCGCTCGAGCACCTGGGCTCTACCTTCGACAACCAGCGCGCCACGGTGCTGGCAAGCGCGCTGGATGAAGCCAACGGCAAGTTTTTGGACAGCAACAAGTCGCCGTCGCGCAAGACCGGCGAAATCGACAACCGCGGCAGCCACTTCTATCTGGCGCTGTACTGGGCCGAGGCGCTCGCCGCCCAGGACCAGGACGCCGAGCTGAAGAAGCTTTTCACCGAGCTTGCCAAAACCCTGCGCGACAACGAGTCCACCATCATGGACGAACTCAACGGCGCCCAAGGCAAGCCGGTCGAGCTCAAGGGCTACTTCCACCCAGACCGTGAGCTTGCAAGCAAGGCCATGCGTCCGAGCCAGACCTTCAACGAGGCGCTGGCGCTGGTCGCCAAGGGCTAACGCCCGCCTGGAGGTACATACCCTCGTCCGCTCGGCGGGCGGGGGTTTTTTGTATGACCCAGTGTGATAATTTTGTCTTTTCCATGAACCCTTGCTGAGCATGGGCGTCTTATAGCAAGCCTGCTTGCCACATCTTCGCCTGTCAGCACAGAGACGATACGCAACGCTTTATGCCCAATCTTGAGAATCCTTGCCTGAATGCTTTGGTGTCAGGCATGACATGCTCGGCATCGACCGAGCACGACGACGACCTGGACGTACAGACGTCAGAGCCCGAACTCGCCCAGCCGCCGCTGTATAAAGTAGTGCTGCACAACGACGACTACACGCCGATGGAGTTCGTCATCGAAATACTCCAGGGCTTTTTCAACATGGATAACGAAAAGGCCGTGGAGATCATGCTGGCCGTGCACACCCAGGGCAAAGGTACCTGCGGTATTTTCACTCGCGACATCGCGGAGACGAAAAGCCATCAGGTCAACGAATACGCCCGCGAATGCGAGCATCCGCTCATGAGCGACATCGAAGCTGCCGACTGAGACAAGCGCCGGAGAACGCGCGAAAGCGCGCCGGTAAACGTTGAAAAAAAGTGGCAGTGGGGCTTGCAAGCGGGGCATTTGTACCCGATGTTGAAAGTGCCGGTCGATTAAACTGATCCGACGCAAGTCCCGGGTGAATACGCCCCGGGGAGTAGCGAAAAGGGGACTGCCATGCTGAGCAAAGAACTTGAACTGACCCTGAACACGGCCTTTACCGTGGCTCGCTCAAAGCGCCACGAGTTTATGACCGTCGAGCACCTGCTTTTAGCGCTTCTGGATAACGCGTCCGCCGTCGATGTGCTCAAAGCGTGCGGGGCCAATCTCGACAAGCTGCGGTCCGATCTGCAGGATTTCATCAATTCGACCACGCCACTGATTCCCGAAGGTCAGAGCGAGCGCGAAACCCAGCCCACGCTTGGCTTTCAACGCGTGCTTCAGCGCGCGGTTTTTCACGTACAGTCATCGGGTAAAAGCGAAGTCAGCGGCGCCAACGTGCTCGTGGCCATCTTTTCCGAGCAGGAGAGCCAGGCCGTCTACTTCCTGAAACAGCAAAACGTGGCGCGGGTCGACGCCGTCAACTACATCGCCCACGGTATTTCCAAGGTATCCGGTCACAATTCGTCGAATACATCTTCTCAGCAGGAGGGTGACGATGTGGAAGAAGCCAGTGCCGAAGGCGGCGCACACCCTCTGACCGGCTACGCCACCAACCTCAACGAGCAGGCGCGTCTGGGCAAGATCGACCCACTGATCGGGCGCGATCATGAGCTCGAGCGCGTGGTTCAGATTCTGGCGCGCCGACGCAAGAACAACCCGCTTCTGGTCGGTGAAGCCGGCGTGGGCAAGACCGCGATCGCCGAAGGCCTGGCCAAGCGCATCGTCGAAGAGGACGTGCCGGACGTCATCGCCGACGCCGTGGTCTACTCCCTCGATATGGGCGCGCTGCTCGCTGGTACCAAGTACCGCGGCGATTTCGAAAAGCGCTTGAAAAGCCTTTTGAGTGAGCTCAAAAAGCAGCCCAATTCGATTCTCTTCATCGATGAGATTCATACCGTGATTGGTGCAGGTGCCGCCTCTGGCGGCGTGATGGACGCCTCGAACCTGTTGAAGCCGCTCCTCTCCTCCGGTGAGCTTCGCTGCATCGGTTCGACCACGTTCCAGGAGTTTCGCGGTATCTTCGAGAAGGACCGCGCGCTTGCCCGGCGTTTCCAAAAGGTCGACGTGCCGGCGCCCTCGGTGGACGACACCATCAAGATCCTCAAGGGGCTGCGTTCGCGCTTTGAAGAGCATCACGAGCTCAAGTACACCGACGGGGCGCTCGAGAGCGCCGCGCGTCTGGCGGATCGCTACATCAATGATCGCCATCTGCCGGACAAGGCGATCGACGTGATCGATGAGGCGGGGGCGCATCAGCGCATGCTGCCCTCTGAGATGCGGGTCGACACCATCGATGTCGAGCAGGTCGAGGCCGTGGTGGCGTCCATCGCGCGGATCCCGCCGAAGAGCGTCTCCAGCTCCGATCGCAAGCTGCTCGAAAAGCTCGACCGCGACCTCAAGATGCTGGTGTTCGGGCAGGACGAGGCGATCGACTCGTTGGCGGCGGCCATCAAGCTCTCCCGCGCCGGGCTCAAGGCGCCGGACAAGCCGGTGGGCAGCTTCCTGTTCGCCGGCCCCACCGGTGTGGGCAAGACCGAAGTCGCCAAGCAGCTCTCGCACATCATGGGGATCGATCTGGTGCGCTTTGACATGTCCGAGTACATGGAGCGCCACACGGTGTCACGCCTGATCGGCGCGCCGCCCGGGTACGTCGGCTACGATCAGGGCGGCCTGTTGACCGAGGCGGTCAATAAACAGCCGCACTGCGTGTTGCTGCTCGACGAAATCGAAAAGGCACACCCGGAAGTCTTCAACCTGCTGCTGCAGGTGATGGATCATGGCCGCCTGACCGATAACAACGGCCGCGAGGCGGACTTCCGCCACGTCATTCTGATCATGACCTCCAACGCCGGTGCCGAACAGGCATCGCGCCGCTCGATCGGTTTCCAGACTCAGGATCACACCACGGACGCGATGGAAGTCATCCGCCGCACGTTCTCACCGGAGTTCCGCAACCGTTTGGACGGTATCATTCAGTTCAGCGCGCTGCCGATGACCGTGGTGCGCAATGTGGTCGACAAGTTCCTGATCGAGCTTCAGGCGCAGCTCGACGAGAAGCGCGTACAGCTCGACGTGGACGACTCGGCCCGCGACTGGCTGGCGGACAAGGGCTACGACCCGGATATGGGCGCACGCCCGATGGCTCGCCTGATTCAGGAGAAACTGAAAAAGCCGCTGGCCGAGATGATTCTCTTCGGCGAGCTGGCCGAGCATGGCGGTACGGTGCACGTCAGTCTGGAAGAAGGGGAGCTTTCGCTTTCGACCGAAGCTGAAATGGCCGACGCCCCGTAACGGTCAACGCGTAAGATTCAACCGCGTACAGCGCCCTGTCATTGACGGGGCGTTGTCATTTTGAGGCGCCGTAAAAGAGGAGAAACGCTCGTGCTCGTGCGCGTAACGAAGGGGGCGGTTACGCCAGTTCAAATAAGCACGAAAGCGTTGGGTGTTTAGCGCGAACGGTAAACGATGCGGCCCTTGGAAAGGTCGTAAGGGGTCAGCTCTACCTTGACCTTGTCACCGGTCAGAATGCGGATGTAATTCTTGCGCATCTTGCCCGAAATGTGGGCGGTCACCACGTGGCCGTTTTCGAGCTCGACACGAAACATGGTGTTGGGAAGGGTATCGACAATGACGCCTTCCATTTCAATATGGTCTTCGCGTGCCATATAGGCAAATCCTCACTTATTTAATATCGTCGTTGCCAGTTTAACAGATTCGCTGGCACTGTGGTGGCCAAGAACTTTGCTTGTCAAAACCAGGTTTACCAAAACCAGGGTTGCCCGATACAGCCGTCGGCCAATACGAGTCAACTGGCAAAATCGTTTACAAGGGCTTGGTAAGCAGCGCTATATTGTGCCGCAAGGCTGGCGTCAAGGCAAAAAAGCGCGCCGTTTTAGCGAATGAGCGCGCGCCAGCGGCGCCCTTCCAACACCTCGAGCGGAGAAAACGCCTGCTTGTAGCGCATTTTCCGGCACTCCTCGATCCAGTAGCCCAGATACAGGTGGCACAAGTCCTGCTGCTGGCAAAGCTCGATCAGCTTCAGGATCGCAAGCGTTCCCAGTGAGCGCCGGTCGAGTTCCTCATCCACGGCGAAGAACGTGTAGATCGCCGAGAGACCGTGCTCGAGGCGATCGAACGCGGCGACACCGATCAGCCGTTCTTCCAGGTAAAGCTCCATCAGGTTGGCGTAGGGCTGGTCGAGGGTCAAAAAGGTGCGATACTGCTCCTGGCTTGGCGGGTACATGTCGCCGTCGCTGTGACGCGCGCGTATGTAGTGGGCGTAGAGCGCATAGTGGGCGTTATGGTAATGGGCGGCCACGACGCGCGTCGTGACATCGGCATTACGTTTGGCGATTTTGCGCTGGGTCCGATTGGGTTCGAACTGCGCGACGGGAATGCGCACCGACTGGCACGCCTGGCAGCCTTCACAGTGAGGCCGATACAGGTGCCGGCCGCTGCGGCGAAAGCCCAGCAGCGAAAGCGCATCGTACACGCCGTGGGAGGGAGCTTCCTTGGGGTCCAGAAACAGCGTCGTCGCTTTTTGATCCGGCAGGTAACTGCAGGCGTGGGGCACGGTCAGAAAAAAGCGTAGATCGCGGACCGGGCCGCGGGAGGCGCTGCTGCTCACGGCTATCTCCTTGAGTGTTGACCCTCGCGTCAATAGGCGGCGGGTACGGCGTTGAGCCAGGGCGAAGCCGGAACGACCGGGTGGTGACCGGTCAGGTCGAACGCGTTTTCCGGCAGCCACTGTTCAAGATAGCTCACGAACGTCGCGCGGGCGATGGGGGCGGCACCCAAACGCTCCAGGTGTGGCGTATGCATCTGACAGTCGATCAGCGCGCCGCCGTTGTCCGCCATGGCGCGCGCCAGGTGCGCCAATGCCACCTTGGAAGCATCCGGCGCTTTCGAAAACATCGACTCGCCGAAAAATACCGGCCCCATGGCCAGTCCGTAAAGCCCGCCGACGAGTTCGTCGTCCTGGTGGACCTCGACGCTGTACGCAATGCCCAGGCTGTGAAGATGGCAATAGGCCGCGCGCATGTCCGGGTTGATCCAGGTGTCTGGCTCGCCCTGGCGGGGCGCGGCGCAGGCGTCGATCACGGCATCGAAGTGTTGATTCAGCGTCACGCGAAAGCCACCATTGCGCAGGCGCTTGGAAAGGCTTCGCCGCAGTTTGAACTGCGAAGGCGCCAGTACCATTCGCGGGTCGGGGCTCCACCAAAGGATCGGGTCGCCGTCGCTGTACCAGGGGAAGACCCCGCGGCGGTAAGCCTCGATGAGCCAGCGAGGGGTCAGCGCGCCGCCGGCGGCGAGCAGGCCGTTGGGCGTGTCGAGCGCGCTGGCGGTCTCCGGAAAGGCGGGTAGTGGCGATGAAAGCCAGGGCAGCATGAAGGACTCCTTGTCGCCTTTGGAAACAGCCTTGGTGATCGTCTCGAAAAAACGCCGCGAGTGCGTTTGAACGCCAACTCGAAGCGACAAGCGCTGTGATGGCGAAAGGATGCTCGGTATGATGCAAACTCGCAAGTCGATTAACGACGCCACCAGGTGTAAAGGGAGAATCGCTTGAAAGTAAACAAGACGGTAGACAAGCGAACGCAGGGCGGTTCGCGTCGACCATCGACGTCGGCCCAGTCCACTCGGGTCAAGGCCGCCAGGGATAAGGCGCGGCGTTTCGGCCTGCGCCTTCAGGGCTCGATGCGCGAAGGCGTCGTCGTGGTGCTGCTGGCGCTGTGCGTCTTTTTATTGCTGGCCCTGTTCAGCTACCAGCCGGAAGACCCGGGCTGGTCCTACCAGGGGCCGGAAACCGACGTGCACAACTGGATGGGCCCGGTGGGTGCCTGGCTTGCCGACGTGCTCTATTCACTTTTGGGGGCAAGCGCCTTGTGGTGGCCCGGCATGTTCGGCTTCGCCGCCTGGTGGCTGATGCGCTCACGCCAGGTGCGCTTCGAGATCGACCCGGTCGCCATTGCGGTGCATGCCGGGGGGCTTGTGCTGTTGATGTTCGGCACCACCATGCTCGGCGCGCTGCACTTTTATCACCCCGACAGCATTTTGCCCTACGCCTCCGGCGGTATTCTGGGCGAGGGCCTGGTCGGCACGCTGCGCCCGCTGGTGGGAAGTGGCGGGGTGGGCCTGATCGCCGCCGCGCTCATTTTGATCGGCTTTCCGCTGTTTACCGGCCTCTCCTGGCTGAACGTGGCCGACGAGCTCGGCAAACGCTTTTGTCGTCTGGGCGCCGGCTGGCGCGATCGCCGCGCCAAAAGCAAGCAAAAGCGTGAAGAGCGCGCCTCGATCAAGGCCGCCTCCAAAGAGGCAGCACGCAAGTTCAAGGAGCGCAACCGCCAGGAGAGAGAAGCGCGTGAGCAGCAGGAGGCCGAGGCGGCGCGCTTTGAGACGAGCGCGGCGGCCAGTGCGGACGCCGCTCCCCGGGCCCGCGAAGGCAGCCGCCGCGAGCCGCGCATGGCCGCCTTCGATCAAAGCGAAACCACCGATACCTCGATTCCCTGGGAGGCTGCGGCCCATCACTACGCGCCGCCGGCTCCCAGCGAGCAGCCGCCTGCCGCCGAGCCCGCCCCGAGCAAGCCGGCGGCGGTAAAACCCGCCCGCGCCGAGCCCACGCTCTCAGCCTCTAATGCCGAGGCGTTGGCAGAAGACGACGCGACGCAGACGGCAAGCGCTTCAACCGACGAGACGCCGGCAACGCAAGTGCCTCCCGTTGAAGAAGCGCCCGCCGAGCAGACGCCGCGCGAAGATACCCGCCTCGAACACGCGCCGCTCGATGACGCACCGATGGCGTCGCGCCCGGTAGACGCTGCGCCCAGCGAGCCGATGTCCGCACGCGCCCAAACACCGCTCGAGGCCGAGAACACCGAAGCGCCGACGTCGGCCACGCCGGTGCAAGTACCGGAAGAAACAGCGCCGGTGTCCAACGTGTTTGCGGCACCCTCTCGAGTTGAGGAGCCTACTTCCGAGCCCGAGCCCGAGCCCGAGCCCGAGCCCGAGCCCGAGCCCGAGCCCGAGCCCGAGCCCGAGCCCGAGCCCGAGCCCGAGCCGCGGCCGGCGCCTGCGGCCTTTGGCCCGGCCCCTGCCGAGCAGGAAGCGCCCGTTGAGCCGGCGCCCTGGAGCACGCCGTCCGACAGCGATGAAGTTCCGCTGTCGCTTCGCGCGTCAAGGCGCGATGAAGAGCCCGTGCCGCCCAATCGTTTTTTCATCGACGAGCCCCAGGAGGATGACGCGTCCGACGACGCGCTTATCGATGACGACGTGTCGCCTCAGCCGTGGAGCGCCCAGCCGCGCGAGCCGCTGAGCGCCAGCGCGCCCGAGCCGCCCCGCAGGGTGCCGGAAGTCGTGCCCGAGCCGGTGTGGGAAGACGACGAAGAGATCGAGCCCGCGTATGCGCCGACCCCGGCGCCGGCTACCACTACAACGCCTGCACCGGCCCCAGCCTCGGTCGCGCCGCGGGAAGCGCGTCAGGAGCCGACGTTCACCCAGGAGCGCGCCGCGCCGGAGCCGGATACCGGGCCCACGCTCTGGACCGTCGAGCATCTACAGAATCAGCGCCCGGCGTTCGAAACCGAAGACGAGCCCGAAGGCGAGGTGCCAAGCTACCAGCTACTTACGCCGCCGGAGCCGCATCAGCCCAACTACACCGAAGAGCAGCTTAGTGACATGGCCGAGCTGCTCGAGGTGCGCCTGCGCGATTACGGCGTGAAGGCGGACGTGGTCGACACCTGGCCCGGCCCGGTCATCACGCGCTTCGAGATCAAACCCGCACCTGGCGTGAAGGTCTCCAAGATCAGCAATCTGGCCAAGGATCTGGCGCGCTCGTTGATGGTCAAGAGCGTGCGCGTGGTCGAGGTGATCCCCGGTCGACCCACGGTGGGTATCGAAATCCCCAACCCACACCGGGCGATGATTCGCCTGCGCGAGGTGATCGACTCCGACCGCTACCAGCAGGAGAGCTCGCCGCTCACCATGGCGCTGGGCCAGGATATTGGCGGCGGTCCCGTCGTGGCGAATCTTGGCAAGATGCCCCACCTGCTGGTCGCTGGTACCACCGGCTCGGGTAAATCGGTAGGTGTGAACGCCATGCTGATCTCGATGCTGTTAAAAGCCACGCCGGACGAGCTCAAGCTGATCATGGTCGACCCCAAGATGCTCGAGCTTTCGGTGTATGACGGCATCCCGCACCTGTTGGCGCCGGTGGTCACCGACATGAAAGAGGCCGCCAACAGCTTGCGCTGGTGCGTGGCCGAAATGGAGCGGCGCTACAAGTTGATGGCCGCGATGGGCGTGCGCAACATCGCCGGCTTCAACGCGCGCCTGGATGAAGCCGAGCGCGCCGGCGCTCAGGTCGCGGACCCGCTTTGGGAGCCGCAGCCCTGGGAGATGCACCAGACGCCGCCGGTGCTCGAAAAGCTGCCTTATATCGTGGTGGTGATCGACGAGTTCGCCGACATGTTCATGATCGTTGGCAAGAAGGTCGAGGAGCTGATCGCGCGTCTGGCGCAGAAGGCCCGCGCCGCGGGTATTCACCTGATTCTCGCTACCCAGCGCCCGTCGGTGGACGTGGTGACCGGCCTGATCAAGGCGAACATTCCCTCGCGCATGGCGTTTCAGGTCTCCTCGCGTATCGACTCGCGCACGATTCTCGATCAGGGCGGCGCCGAGAGCCTGCTGGGCCACGGCGACATGCTTTACCTGCCCGCCGGTTCCGGGCCACCCAACCGCGTTCACGGGGCCTTCGTCGACGATGACGAGGTGCACCGTGTGGTCGAGGATTGGAAGCGCCGCGGCGAGCCGGAGTACATCGATGAAATCCTCTCCGGCGGCGTTTCCGCGGATGCGCTGGCCGGGCTCGAAGCCGAAGGCGGCGATGGGGACGACGCCGAGCAGGACGCGCTTTACGACGAGGCCGTGCAGTTCGTCACCGAGACCCGCAAGGCGTCGATCTCCGCGGTGCAGCGCCGCTTCAAGATCGGCTACAACCGCGCTGCGCGGCTGGTCGAGGCGATGGAAGGCGCCGGCGTGGTGTCGACGATGGGCTCCAACGGTGCCCGCGAAGTGCTGGCCCCGCCGCCGGTGGGCCAATAAGTGAGGCATCAATCGTGCAACAAGCGTGAAAGTCGCGCCACCGGTGAAACCCCGGGGCGCGATGAGCGTCTGAGTGTGGACACAGGGATGTTCCTGTCCAAATATCAAAACCGTTGCGGCACGCGCGTGCCGCCATTTGGCAACACTGCCTGGGGAGTAAGGTAATGAGCGATCAAGACACACGGCGCGGTTCTTCGCTGGCGCTGACGGCCAGCGCACTGGGTTTGACCTTCGCAGCACCGATGGCGTTTGCCAACGAGGCCGCCGAGCGTCTCTCTGAACGTCTCGAGCCGCTGGAGAGCTATCAGGCATCGTTTGAGCAGATGATCAGCGGCAGCGGCGGTGAGCGCCTGCAGGATGCGCGCGGTGAAATGTGGCTATCCCGCCCAGGCATGCTGCGCTGGGAAGTCGAAGCCCCGTACGCTCAGGTAGTGGTGTCCGACGGAAGCGAAGTCTATCTCTATGACCCGGATCTGGAGCAGGTCACGGTGCAGGCAATGGACAACCGTGTCTCCCACACCCCGGCGCTGCTGCTCTCGGGGAGCGCCTATGATCTGACTGAGAACTTCGACGTCTTCTACGCCCAGGAAGGCAGCGAAGACGTGTTCACGCTCGTGCCGACCTCCAACGAGACGCTGTTCGAAGAGCTCTCCATGGTGTTCGAAGGCGAGACCCTGAGCGAGCTGATGATGACCGACAGCACCGGCCAGCGCACGCTGATCACCTTCGACGATATCGTGCAAAACGGACGTGTCGACCGCAGCCTTTTCGATTTCGAGATTCCCGAAGGCACCGACGTTATTCGCGAAACCTACTAGGAGAAGGCGGCCTTGGCCCCGGTGCTGACCGGGGCTCAAAGCCGGCGGCTTTAAAGTCAGTCTCTAAAAGCCAATCAGGCGCTTCCCGGCGTCTGGTTGGCTTCTTCGTCTCTGGCCTCGCGCCAGGCCATGATCTCGGCAAAGCGCTTCTCCTGGCCCTGGGTGCTGGGTTCGAAAAAGCGCGTTTTGGGCAGCGCCTCGGGCCAGCAGTCGTGGGCGTCGCCGGCCGGATAGCCGTCGGGCTCATTATGGGCGTAGCGGTAGCCTTCGCCGTGGCCGAGCTCCTCCATTAGCTTCGTCGGCGCGTTTCTCAGGTAGCTCGGCACGTCCACCTGGGGCTGGCTATTGACGAACGACTGCGCCGCTTTCCAGGCGCGGTCGATGCGGTTGCTCTTGGGCGCGACCGCCAGGTGAATGGCGGCGTGGGCGATCGCCCGCTGGCCCTCGTAGTCGCCCAGGCGCAGGTAAGCATCCCAGGCGGCGATCACCAGCGGCAGCGCCCGCGGGTCGGCGTTACCCACGTCTTCCGAGGCGATGGCGCTGAGCCTTCGCACCACGTCCAGCGGGTCGCCGCCGCCCTGAATGAAGCGCGCCATGTAGAGAAGCGCGGCGTCCGGGCGCGAGGAGCGAATCGATTTGTGGATCGCCGAGAGCAGATCATAGTAGGCGTCACCCTGCTTATCGAAGGCGCTGGACTGGTGGCCGATCACATCCAAAAGCGCCGCCTTTGCCAGCACTTCCCGCTCGCCGCGCTGCTCGGTGAAGTCGCAGGCGGTCTCGAGAAGCCCCAGCGCCCGGCGCGCGTCGCCGGCGCTGGCGCGGGCCAACGCCTGGAGCACGCCTTCTTCGAGCTCGATCGACCGCCGGCCCAATCCGCGCTCGCGGTCCTCGAGCGCCTGGCGCATCACGTCGATCAACTCCTGCTCGCTTAAAGGCTTCAACACGTAGACCCGGGTGCGGGATAAAAGCGCCGAGTTGACCTCGAAGGAGGGGTTTTCGGTGGTCGCGCCGATCAGCGTCAATAGCCCGGATTCGACGTGGGGCAAAAGCGCATCCTGCTGGCTCTTGTTGAGGCGATGGATTTCGTCCAGAAAGAGCAGCGTCTGCGCGCGGGTCTGACGCGCGCGCTCGACCACCGCGCGAATCTCCTTCACCCCGGCCATCACGGCACTTAGCTGCTCCAGCGCCGAGTCCGAGGCGCGGGCCAACAGCTCGGCAAGCGTGGTCTTGCCCACCCCAGGCGGGCCCCAGAGGATCATCGAGCGTACGCTTTTCGACTCGACCATTTGGCGCAGCGGTTTATGAGGGCCGACCAGCGCCTGCTGGCCCACGTAGTCGTCCAGGTGGCGCGGGCGCATGCGAAAGGCGAGGGGGGCGCCGTCGGCGGGCGGGGCCTCGGCGCTGTCAAAAAGGTCCATGTCTTTATCCTTCGTGCGTCAGGGCGTCGAGAGTCGCCGGGTCCTGCTATGGCAAAGCGCGTTGCGGCAGGCTACCTTAGGACATACGCTTTGTAACGCGGTGTCTCGAAGCGCCGTCGTTGCCACGGATTTTTTGCTAAAGATAGGTTATCAAAGGTCAGTTGCTAAAAATTAGTTGTCACAGTGTAGTAGACATTGCTTATCCAGCGCGTGTCCAATGCCTTGACAGGGACTTTGAAGGTAAGGCTCGACCACCATTTAAGGAGTTTGGCTCATGTTAAATCAACTGCGTCTGGACCATGCCAATATGGCGCGCATGCTTCATGTGCTTCAGCTTAAGCAAAAAACGCTGGTGCAAGGCGAGCGGCCCAACTTCAAGCTGATGCGTGAAGTCGTGGACTACATCCTCGCTTACATGGACGAGTTCGCCACACCTCTGGAAAAGATCTGCGTGGAGCGCCTGGAGGAGAAGGCCTCGGAAGAGCTGCCTTTCATGGAGAAGATGGCCGAGGACTACCGCCAGCTCAAGCCGAGCCTGGCCCAGCTCTCTGATGATATCGATATGATCCTGATGGACAACGTGCTGCCGATGGATCGTTTCGCCGAGGACTTGAGCACCTACCTCGACGCCCATCGCACCTACCTTCGCCACGAGCGCGAGCATCTGTTCCCGTTGATCGACAAGTACTTCACTGACGAGGATCTGGAAGCACTTCGCCAGGCGCTGCCGGACAAGGCGCAGCAGGAGCTCGAGCGCCTGCAAAATGCCTATCCCGAGCTTTACGCCGAGCTCAATAACGCCGAAGTGCCCGACCTCTAAGACCACGCGCGCCCGAGCCTTTCGGGCGTGTTAAACTGGCGCCTTTTAAACACCCAGAGAGCGCTTGTGGCTTACTCATCCATTGGCCCGGGCGGGGCGCCATGAGCGGGCCCGTCCTGATCTTCGATTCTGGTGTCGGTGGGCTTTCGGTGGCCCGCTCGCTCACCTTGCGCCATCCAGATATCCCCCTGTGCTACGCCTGCGATAACGCCTGGTTGCCCTATGGGCTGCGCGACGACGTTACGCTCTCCAGACGTATTCTGTCCGTATGCCAAGCGGCGGTCACCGCCTGTCGGGCCAGCGCGCTGGTCGTGGCCTGTAACACCGCCAGCACCCTGGCACTGAGTGGGCTTCGCGAGGCGCTGGACATTCCGGTGATCGGCACCGTGCCCGCCATCAAGCCCGCCGCGCTTGCAAGCCGAACACGGCATATCGGCCTTCTGGCTACCCGCGCCACGGTGCACCGCCCCTACACCCAGGATCTGATCGAGCGCTTCGCCAGCGACTGCGAAGTCACCAAAGTGGCGGCCGACGCCCTGGTCACCGAGGCCGAGGCCTGGCTTGCCGGCCAACACGTCGATCACGCACGCGTGCAGCATGCGCTGGAGCCGCTCTGGCAGGCGGTGACCGCGCCATGTCCGCTCGATACCGTGGTGCTCGGCTGTACCCACTTTCCGCTGTTGAAGCCGGTGCTCGAAACCCTGGCGCCTGGGCCGCTTCAATGGATCGACTCCGGCGATGCCATTGCCCGCCGGGTCGTCGACGTCATGCCCCACGCCCGCGGCCCTCAGGATGGGCGCTCTTTCACCACCGCCGACGCCGACCACCTCGTTCGCGGCTTCGAGACCTTCGGTTTCAAGGCCCCGCACCGCTTGTCGCTGCCCTGAGCGAGGGCAGCGCTGATCACTTTTTAAGGAGCCCCCTTGGCCATTCCCGCTGTCGACCCCCAACGTTACGATGAGCAGCTCGATGAAAAGCGCACGTTCGTCGAGGCGCTGTTCGCGCCGTTTTCACCGCCAGCGCTCGAGGTCTACGCGTCGCCGCCGAGCCATTACCGTCAGCGCTGCGAGTTTCGGATCTGGCACGAAGGCGACGACCTGTTTTACGCCATGTTCGAGGTCAACCCGAGTGATCCCAAGGATAAAAAGGTCGTGCGTCTGGATCAGTACCCGGTGGCCAGCGAGCGTATCAACGCGCTGATGCCGAAGCTTAGAGAGGCGTTTTTGCAAAGCGATACGCTCAGGCGGCGACTCTTTCAGGTCGAGTTTTTGACCACGCTTTCCGGCGAGGCGCTGGTCACGCTGATCTACCACCGACCGCTCGACGAGGCCTGGGAAACTGAGGCGCAGGCGCTGGAGAAGACGTTGGGCATCATGATCATCGGCCGCTCGCGCAAGCAGCGCCTGGTGCTGACGCGTGACCACGTCTGGGAGCGGCTGACGGTGGAGGGGCGCAGCCTCGACTACCAGCAGGTGGAGAACAGCTTCACCCAGCCCAACGCCCACATCTGCCAGACCATGCTCGAGTGGGCAAGGCAAGCGACCCGTGATCAAACCGGGCGCGATCTGGTGGAGCTTTACTGCGGTAACGGCAACTTCACCATCGCGCTTGCAAGTAATTTTCGCCGCGTGCTGGCCACGGAAATTTCTCGTACGTCGGTGGCCAGTGCTAACGTTAATATCGAGGCTAACCATATTGAGAACGCGGTGGTGGCGCGGATGTCCGCCGAGGAGTTTTCGCTGGCGTTAAAAGGCGAGAAAACCGGGCGCCGGGTCGCCGAGATGGAACTCGATAGCTTCGATTTTTCGACCGTGCTGGTGGACCCGCCGCGGGCGGGGCTCGATGAGCAGAGCTGTCGGCAGATCAGCGAGTACGAGCGGATCGTCTATATTTCCTGCAATCCGCAAACGCTTGCCGACAATCTCGCGCTTTTGACGCAAACCCACGACATCGAGCGCTTTGCGCTGTTTGACCAGTTCCCGTTTACCCACCACTGTGAGTGTGGCGTGGTGCTGGTAAAGCGATAAATGACCTTGATGCCAGTACGGCATACTCCATAAGCAAGTTGGCAGATGGTTAGAGAGGAGCGAGCTGCTACAGTAAGCTAACGGAAATCGTGGCCCCAAGGCCGATTATTGTTCGTTTTGGCCCCACCGGCCCAGGCAATCGAGGTGATGGATGCACAACGTTGCGAGTGATGAGAGTCGACAAGATCTTTTGAAACAGCTGCAGGAGCGCCTGGAAGCGCGGCTGGAGCCGGACCGGGCGGCGTGTATCGAAGCGTTCGCCCGCCACTTTTACGCCACCGTCCCGGTGGAGGATCTTGTCGACCGCCGTCTCGACGATCTCTACGGCGCCACGCTATCGATCTGGCAGTTTTTGCTGCACCACGACCCGCAAAGCCCGAAGGTGCGCATTTTCAACCCGGATTTCGAAGAGGACGGCTGGCAGTCGCACCACACCTTCGTGGCGGTGCTGCACGAAGACATGCCGTTTCTGGTCGATTCGGTGCGCATCGAGCTCAACCGCCGGGGCTTGACCGTTCACGCGATTCAAAACGCCGTGTTCGCCGTGGACCGCGACGACCGTCATCGCCTCGAGACCTTGACCACGCCGCGCGACGAGAACGCCCCGGAGGCGCGAGAGTCGCTGATCGTCATCGAAGTGGATCGTCAGACCGACCCACAGGCGCTGTCGAATATGGAGGAGAAGCTTCACAACGTGCTGCGCGACGTGCGCACCGCGGTGGAAGACTTCGACCCGATGTGCAATCAGATCACCTCGGCCATTCAGGAGCTCGAGAAAAACTGCCCGCCGCAGCTCGACCCGGACGACCACGAAGAGGCCATCGCATTTCTCGAGTGGCTCTTGAAAGACAACTTTACCTTTTTGGGCTACGACGAGTACTACCTGAAGGACGGCGAACTCGAGCGCGATCCCAATAGCGTGCTGGGCGTTTTCCGCCTGAATCAGACGCGCTACCGCGAGCGCATCCGTACCGAAGAGGGCGTCGACGAAAGTGGCTTCGTGCTGGTACCGCAACTTCTGTCGTTCGCCAAGAGTGCGCATCATAGTCGCGTACATCGCCCTACCTACCCGGACTACATCACCGTCGACCGCTACGACGACGACGGCAACGTGATCGGCGAGCGGCGTTTTTTCGGCCTGTTCACCGCCACGGTGTACAACGAATCGCCGCGCAACATCCCGCTATTGCGTCGCAAACTCAAGGCGGTGATGGATATTGCGGGCTTCAACCCGCGCGGTCATAACGGCAAGCAGCTGCTGCAGATTCTGGAAGTCTTCCCGCGTGACGATCTTTTCCAGATCGACACCGAGCAGCTTGCCGAGACGGCACTGGGGATTCTCAATATCCGCGAGCGCCGTCAGGTGCGCCTGTTCATCCGCACCGACGTGAGCGGCAAGTTCTATTCGTGCCTGGTGTTCGTGCCGCGGGACGTGTTCTCCACCGACCTACGTCAGCGCATTCAAACCATGCTGTGCGACGAGCTCGACGCCCGCTTTGGCGATTTCAACACCTACCTCTCCGAGTCGGTGCTGGCGCGCATCCAGCTCATTTTGCGCTTCAAGGGCGACTCGCCCACCCCCTACGATTTGAAACGGCTCGAGAACAAGGTGTCGAGACTTTCGCGCAGCTGGCGCGACGAGCTTTTTGACGCCATGAGCGAGGGCTTTGGCGAAGAGCGCACTAACGAGCTGATGGAGCGGTTCCAGCAGGCGTTTTCGGCAAGCTACCGCGAGGACTTCAACGCCCGCACCGCGGTGTTCGACATCCAGCACCTGTTAACGCTGCGCGGCGACAAAAAGCTGTCGCTGTCGCTCTACCGGCCGATGGAAGAGCAGGTCGGCGGCATGAACCTGAAGCTCTATCATCGCGACAGTCAGATTCCGCTCTCTGACGTGCTGCCGATGATGGAAAATCTTGGCCTGCGCGTGCAGGGTGAACGCCCTTACGATATCGCAAGCCCCCACGCGCGCTACTGGATTCATGACTTCGAACTCGAGCATTCGCGCACCGGGGTCGACATGAGCCAGATGCGCGATATTTTCAGCGAAGCGTTCCAGCGCATCTGGGCAGGCCAGGCAGACAACGACAGCTTCAACCGGCTGGTGCTCGGCGCCGGGCTCGACTGGCGCGAAGTCGCGATGCTTCGCGGCTACGCGCGCTATCTCAAGCAGATTCGCTTTGGCATGTCCCAGGACTACATCGCCACCACGCTTGCCAACTACCCGTTGATCACCCAGAGCCTGGTCGAGTTGTTCCAACAGCGCTTCGACCCCGAGGTCGAGTCTCACGACACCCAAGCCTGCGAAGAGCGCCTGAACGAGCATCTCGACGGCGTGGCGAGTCTCAGCGACGACCAGCTGTTGCGCCGCTTGATGGAGCTGATCAAGGCGACGCTTCGCACCAACTACTATCAGCGAACCGAGCAGGGCGAATTCAAGGATTACATCGCCTACAAGCTCGAACCCACGAAAGTGACCGGCATTCCCAAGCCGCGACCGATGTTCGAAATTTTCATGTGTTCGCCGCGGGTCGAGGGTGTTCATCTGCGCGGCGGCAAGGTCGCGCGCGGCGGGCTGCGCTGGTCCGAGCGCCTCGAGGATTACCGCACCGAGGTGCTGGGGCTGATGAAGGCGCAGCAGGTCAAGAACTCGGTGATCGTGCCGGTCGGCGCCAAGGGCGGTTTCGTCTGCAAGCGCATGCCGGAAAACGCCGACCGCGAAACCGTGCAGAACGAGGGCATCGCCTGCTATCAGATTTTCATCCGCGCGCTGCTGGACGTGACCGATAATCTCGAAGGAAGCGAAGTGGTGCCGCCGCAGAACGTGGTGCGCCACGACGAGGACGATACGTATCTGGTGGTAGCAGCGGACAAGGGCACGGCGTCGTTTTCCGACTACGCCAACGCGATCTCACTGGAGTATGGCCACTGGCTCGGCGACGCCTTCGCCTCGGGCGGCGCCAACGGCTACGACCACAAGAAGATGGCGATCACCGCGCGCGGTGCCTGGGAGTCGGTCAAGCGTCACTTCAAGAACCTGGATCTCGACACCCAGCGTGATCCTTTCACCGTGGTCGGCATCGGCGACATGGCCGGCGACGTGTTTGGCAACGGCATGCTGCTGTCCGACAAGATCCAGCTGGTCGGGGCGTTCAATCATCTGCACGTCTTCGTCGACCCCAATCCGGATACCGACGCCTCTTTTGCCGAGCGCAAGCGAATGTTCGACATGGGCCGTTCGAGCTGGGAAGACTACAGCCAGGAGCTGATATCCCAGGGCGGCGGCGTGTTCAGCCGCAGCGCGAAGTCGATCACGATCACCCCGGAAATGGCTGAGGTCTTCGATATCGAGGCCGACAAGCTCTCGCCTAACGAGCTCATCAACGCCATGCTCAAGGCGAAGGTCGATCTGATCTGGAACGGCGGTATCGGCACCTACGTCAAGGGCTCCGAGGAGACCGACGCCGACGTGGGCGACAAGGCCAACGATGGGCTTCGCATCAACGGTAATGAGCTCAACTGCCGCGTGGTGGGCGAGGGCGGCAACCTCGGTTTGACCCAGCGCGGGCGCATGGAAGCCGCGGCAAAAGGCGTGCGCGTCTACACCGATTTCATCGACAACGCCGGCGGCGTGAACTGCTCGGATCACGAGGTCAACATCAAGATCCTGATCGACGAGGTGGTCAAGCGCGGCGACATGACCGAGAAGCAGCGCAACGAGCTGCTCGCCGAGATGACCGATGAGGTCGGCGAGCTCGTGGTTCTGGACAACTACCGTCAGACCCAGTCGATCGACCTGTCTGAAATGCTCTCCCGCCAGGGCTCCGGGCCGTACCGGCGCTTTATCAGCGAGCTCGAAAGCGCCGGTCAGATCGACCGTGAACTCGAGTTTTTGCCCTCGGACGAAGTGCTCAAGGAGCGCGCCAGCAATAACGAAGGCATGCGCCTGCCCGAGCTATCGGTGCTGACGTCTTATGCGAAAAGCACGCTCAAGGGGGATCTGATTGAGTCCAACGTGCCGGACGATCCTTACATCGACCGCCACCTCGAGCGGCTGTTTCCCTCCGTTTTGGTCGAGCGCTACCAGAAGGAAATGTACGAGCACCGTCTGAAGCGTGAAATCGTCGCCACCCAGGTCGCCAACGATCTGGTGGATCACATGGGCGTGGTGTTCATTCGCCGGCTGATCGACTCTACCGGCGCGGGCCGCGCGGACATTACCCGCGCCTACGTGATTGCCCGCGACGCCTTCAACTTCAATGAGTTGTGGGGCCAGATCGAGGCGCTGGACAACCAGGTGCCCAACCGCGTTCAGTACTCGATGATGCTTGATTTGATGCGCCTGATCCGCCGCGCGACGCGCTGGTTCGTGCGCCTGCACATGGGGCTCTCCACCCAGGATGCGATCGAATACTTCCGGCCGCGGCTTTCGCAGCTTCAGGAGAGCATCGGCGAGCTTCTAAGCGGCGAGGAGCAAACGCAGTGGCTCAAGCGCCGCGACGAGCTCGTCGAGCAGGGTGTACCGGAAACACTGGCCTCGACCGTGGCCGGCGCGCCCAATCTTTACGGCGGGCTTGGGATCATCTTCGCCGCGCGCAGCACCAACGAAAAGCCCCAGCGCGTGGCCGAGGTATTCCACGAAATCGGCAGCCGCCTGGAGCTGCCCTGGATGACGCGTCAGGTGACCCAGCTCGAGGTGCGCGATGCCTGGCAGGCCCAGGCGCGGGAAACCTTCCGTGACGACATCGACCGCCAGCAGCTGGCGCTGACCATCAGCGTACTCAACATGGACGCCGGCAGCCGCGATACCCAGGAGCTGGTGGATGAGTGGCTCAAGCAGCACGCGGACCTTCACCGCCGCTGGCGCCGTTTGATCGAAGAGGTGAGCGGCGGCACCGAGGGCGGCTTTGCGCTCTTTGCCGTGGCCGTACGCGAACTCGTCGATCTGGCCGAAAGCGGTAGCGAAGGCTAGGCGGTCCACTCGCTTGACCCGGCGCGCCCCGCTTTGCGGGGCGCGCTTTTTTGTGGGCAGATGCCGCGTTGTGATGCATGGCCTCGGCGCATTTCTGCGACACCCACCGCTTTAAGGTATACTCCCGCCCGATTCTGTTGCCTACGCTATCGCCACCCTTCGATGAATGCCCGGAGCCCTCGATGTATCAGCTCACCCGCTCGCTGCTGTTTCGCCTCGACCCTGAAACCGCGCATGGCCTTACCCTCACCGCGTTGGACAAGCTCTATCAAGCGGGCGGCGTCGAGCGGCTATATGGGCCCGCAGTGAGCGATCCGGTAGAGCTGATGGGGCTCAGGTTCGCCAACCGCGTGGGGCTGGCCGCGGGGCTCGATAAAAACGCCGATCACCTGGATGCACTGGGCGCGCTCGGCTTTGGTTTTGTCGAGGTGGGTACGGTGACGCCCAAACCCCAGCCGGGCAACGACAAGCCGCGCCTGTTTCGCCTCGCCAAGCATGGCGCCATCATCAATCGCTTCGGGTTCAACAACAAGGGCGTGCTGCACCTGGTCGAGCAGGTCAAAAAGCGCCGCTATGCGGGGCTGGTCGGCATCAATATCGGCAAGAACCTCACGACGTCGGTGGACGGGGCGCTGGGCGATTACCTGACGTGCCTGGAGGCAGTGCATGGCGTGGCGGACTATGTGACGGTGAACGTCTCTTCGCCCAATACGCCGGGGCTTCGAACGCTGCAGTTCGGCGACCAGCTCGATGCGCTGCTTGGGCCTCTTCGCGAGCGCGCCAATGAACTGGATGCGCAAACCGGGCGCCGGGTGCCGCTTTTGATCAAGATCGCTCCGGACATGAGCGATGAGGAGATCGCGCTGGTCGCTCAAAGCATTACACGTAACGCTTTTGACGGCGTTATTGCGACCAATACCACCGTCGAGCGCAGCGCGGTGAAAGGTCATGTTCACGCCGAAGAGGCGGGCGGGCTTTCGGGGCGGCCGGTGTTCGAACCCTCGAACCGGATCATTCGCGCGCTGCGCGCGCACTTGCCGGGCTTGCCCATCATCGGGGTCGGCGGCATCGATAGCCCTAAAAAGGCGCAGGAAAAGCTCGCTGCCGGCGCGGATCTCGTGCAGCTCTACTCCGGGCTCATTTATGAAGGCCCCAAACTTGTGAGTGGCTGCGCCAAGGCGCTTGCGAAGGGGTAAGGGGTAAGGAGTAAAGTCTCGCGGTCAGGCACGAAAAAGCCCGCTTGAAAACAGGCGGGCTTGGTCGGTTAAATCTGGTTTTGAAGGTTCGTTTGAAAAACGTCCGGGTCAGGTCATGACCATCGGGTTTTTATGGATACCGGAGACGCCCGTCATGCCGTCCCACTGATCACCGCGACCTTCACGCCAACCGCTCATCCAGTACTCGCGTAAATTGATGTCCTGGCTTGGGCAATCGTCACGAGAGCGACCCGTGACACCCGCTTTGTAACCGTGAACGTATGCCCGCTGGAAGCGATCACGCTTTTGTCGTTTCATTGGCTGACCTCTCTTATGAAAGCCTTGGGTATGAAGCGGCTAACCGGCGCGATGAAAAAAACCGGAAGCAGCCTCGGAGCTTACTTCAAGAGCGAGTAGGTTCCGGGCCACGGGTTCGGCACTCACGTGCATAACGACCCGGAACAACTCGACAAGCCAAGGGTTTGCGTCGACGCAAAGGTTGGTCGTTCGGCGTCAAACCCTGACAATGTACGCATGCGTTTAAGTAGCTACTCTCTTATTGTTAGCCCATGATATGGTCCCTTGTCGACCCCCAAATTGTCATCGAACGTAAACACATTTGCCATATACAGGAATTTCGCGCGGTTACGCGCGCCGATGCTTATGACCGAGCCCAGCCAGAACGCCTCGCTAGAGTTTTTAGCCACCTGCCCCAGAGGCATCGAAAGCCTTCTGCTCGATGAGCTTTTGGCGCTGGGCGCCCGTCCGGACAAGGCCACGGTGGCCGGGGTCTACTTCAGCGCCGATCTCGAAACCGCTTACCGCGCCTGTCTCTGGTCGCGGCTGGCCAACCGAGTCGTACTCGTGATCAAGCGCGCGACGATGGTACAGAGCGCCGCCGAGCTTTACAGTGCTGCGCTCGGCGTGAGCTGGCCGTCGCACGTTAGCGCCGGTAACACCCTGGCGGTCGATTTTCACGGGCGCAGCGACCAGATTCGCCACACCCGCTTTGGCGCGCAAACGGTCAAGGACGCGGTAGTGGATTCGCTGGCGCTGGCGGGGTTGCCGCGCCCGGACATCGACACCAAAACGCCGGATCTGCGCCTTTACGCCCATCTTCATCGGGCGAATTTGACCCTGGGGGTCGATCTTTCCGGCGACAGCCTGCACCGGCGCGGCTATCGCAAGGAGGTCGGTCACGCGCCGCTCAAGGAAAACCTGGCCGCTGCGCTTTTAGTGCGGGCGGGTTGGCTTGAGCGCGCCAAGCAAGGGGAGGCGCTGGTCGACCCGCTTTGCGGCTCGGGCACACTGTTGATCGAGGCGGCCCTGATGGCCGCCGATCAGGCTCCCAACCTGCATCGCCCGCGTTTTGGCTTCGAAGGCTGGGCGGGCCACGACGTCGCTATCTGGCAGGAGCTCAAGCGTGAAGCCCAGGCGCGCGCCTCGATCGGGCGAAAACGCTGCAAGACCACGCTCTACGGCTTCGATCAGAGCCCGGCGGCAATCTCCTCGGCCCGGGCCAATGCCATGCGCGCCGGCGTGCCCGCGCTGATCGAGCTGGCCGGGCAGAGTCTGTCACAGCTCACCCGGCCCGAGGCGCTCGATCAGTCGCGCGGCCTGATCATCACCAACCCGCCGTATGGTGAGCGCTTGGGCGAACTTCCGGAGCTTGTCGGCCTGTACGCCACGCTTGGCGACAAGGCGCGCGCGCTCTTTCCTGGCTGGACGCTGGCGGTGTTTACCGGCAACCCGGATCTGGGCCATCGCCTCGGGCTTCGCGCCCACAAGCAGTACGCGCTGAAAAACGCCGCGCTCGACGCCCAGCTGCTGCTGATGGAGATCGACGCGACGCCTCAGGCGAGCGAAAGCGATGAGCGTATCGAGCAAGGGGAGAGCCAACCCGCCGCGCAGGCGGTAAGCGGCGAGCGCCAGGTCTCGGAGAACGCCCAAATGTTCGCCAACCGGCTGGCCAAGAACCAGAAGCGCTTGAAGAAGTGGCTCAAGCAGAGCGGAGAGACCTGCTACCGGATATACGATGCGGACATGCCCGAGTTCGCGCTGGCCGTCGACCGCTATGGCGACAAGGTGCACGTGCAGGAGTACGCCGCGCCGAAGTCGATCAACGCCGGCCAAGCGCAAAAGCGCCTGTTCGATGCGCTCGAAGTGCTGCCCGAGGCGCTCGGCGTGCATTCAAGCGCCATCTACATCAAGCGCCGCGAGCGCCAGGTTGGCAACGCCCAGTACCAAAAGCGCGGTGCCAGCGGTGAGCGTTTCGAGGTGCGCGAGGGCGATGCCCGGCTGTGGGTCAACCTGCGTGACTACCTGGACACCGGGCTTTTTCTGGATCACCGCCCGGTGCGGCGTATGCTCGGCGAGCTGGCTCAGGATAAGCGCTTTTTGAACCTGTTCTGCTACACCGCGACCGCCACGGTACAGGCCGCGCTCGGCGGGGCGAGCGACAGCGTCAGCGTGGACATGTCCAACACCTATCTGGAGTGGGCCAAGGACAATTTCGCGCTCAACGATCTCGACCAGCGCCGCCACCGGGTAGTGCGCGAGGACTGCTTTCGCTGGCTCGAGCGCGCCGATACCCAGTTCGATCTGATCTTCATGGACCCGCCGACCTTCTCCAACTCGAAGAAGATGCGCGACACCCTGGACGTGCAGCGCGACCACCCGCGCTTGATCGAACTCGCGATGGCGCGGCTGGCCCCCGGCGGCACGCTGGTGTTTTCCAACAACCAGCGCCGCTTCAAGCTCGACGAAGCGCTCACCGAGCGCTATCTGGTGGAAGAGATCACCGCTAACACCTTCGACCCGGATTTTCAGCGGCGAACGAATCTGCACCACGTCTTCACGCTGCGCCACCGGGTCTAAAACGGCGTTATAGCGCGTCCAGAAGCGATAGCTGGCGCATCGCGTCCTGAGCTTCCGGGGTGTGGTCGTCGGCTTCCAGCACTTTATCGAACCCGCGCGAGGCCTGGATGGTGGCCTCGTCGTCGAGCCACATTTGCGCCTGTTCGCGGGTATCGGCCAACTGATGTTTCAGCCCGCCGAACTGAGTGCCGATCTGCCCCCAGGCGCGGCTGAAGATCCAGTCGCCGAACATGTCCTGGTGAATATGCACCAGCACATAGTCATGGTCGGTTTCCCAGCGTACGATCACTATGGTCTCCTCAAAACCTGTTCTCCTTGAATACGTCCTGTCACGCCTCGCGCGCCTCCAACGTATTGTAAAGCCCGGATATTGAAACGCCTATGAAACTCGTCATCGATGCGAACATTCCCGCCGCCGACACCTGCTTTGGTCACCTGGGCGATATCCTGCGTCGCCCCGGTCGCGAGATCAGCGCCCAGGACGTAAGCGATGCCGACGCGCTGATCGTGCGCTCGGTCACCCAGGTCGATGCGGCGCTGCTCCAAAAGAGCCCGGTGCGCTTCGTGGGAAGCTGCACCATCGGCGTGGATCACGTCGACCTCGACTTTCTGGACGAGCTCGGCATCGGCTTTGCCAGTGCCCCGGGCTGTAACGCCGAGGCGGTGGTGGACTACGTGCTGGCAAGCCTTTTGACGTTGGCCGAGCAGGGCGGCTGGTCGCTGTTCGAGCGCACCGTTGGAATCGTGGGCGCGGGCAACGTCGGCGGGCGGCTCAGGGCGCGCCTCAAGGCGCTTGGGCTGGCGGTACTGGTGTGCGACCCACCGCGGGCCGAGCGCGAGGGGGCCGAAGGCTTCGTCGCGCTCGATGAGCTCATCGAGCGCTGTGACGTGCTCTGCCTGCACACGCCGCTGGTACGCGAAGGCGAGCATGCAACCCGCCATCTGCTCAACGCCGAGCGGCTCGCGGCGCTTGCGCCCAACACGGTGCTGATCAATGCCGGGCGCGGCGACTGTGTGGATGGCCAGGCGCTGGATGAGCGCCTAACGGCGCGCGGTGATCTCGAGGCCGTGCTGGACGTGTGGGAGAGTGAGCCTGCCATCGATGCCGGCTTGTTCGAGCGGGTCGCGCTTGGCACACCCCACATTGCCGGCCACAGCCTGGATGGCAAGCTGCGCGGCACCTTCATGATTCAACAGGCGCTGACGCAAACGCTAAACCTGCCCGAAGGGCCGTCATTTTCCAGCCTTTGCCCAGCGCCTGCATTGAGAGCGGTGCATTTACAAGGTGCGCTGCCCGTCGAGGATGCGCTACGTTTATGTATGAGAGCGGTCTACGACGTGCGCCGCGATAGGCAGGCGCTCAAACGAGAGTGCCGCCAGCGCGGGGCGGCGGCCGGTTTCGATGACTGCCGAACGAACTATCCGCTGCGCCGTGAGTTCGCCACCCTGGAGGTTCAGTTGTCGGGCGATGCGCGCTCACTCGAAGCTGTGCTGTCTGGGGCGGGCTTCAACGCCCGATGCATCGAGTAGGCGCCATAGCGGCGAGCGCGATAGATAACGCTTGCACGGGCCCGGCAGGTTGTTTTATATCGAACAAACTACCCGACGAGGACCGCACGTCATGGATAAACGAATCACGATCCTGCCGACCGAGGCCATCGGAAGCCTTCCCCGTACACAAGCGCTGATGCAGGCCCAGCGCGAGTACAATGCGGGCCAGCTGGATTGGATAGCCATGCAGGCTCTTTTTGATGAAGCGGTAAAGCAAGCCATGAGCGAGCTGGAAGCCACCGGCTCGCCGATCATCACCGACGGCGAGCAGCGCAAGACCCATGGCTTTGCCACCTATCTGGTCGAGGGCGGTCACAACTTCGCCCCGGACGGTCTCGAAATTCCCTTCAGCGATGGCCACGTGCGCCGCCTGCCGCGGCTGGTATCCGGCCCGTTTCGCTACGCACTCTCTGCCGCCGACACGCTCGTAAAAGCGAGGCACTACACGAAACTGCCCATGAAGCAGGCGATCATCTCAGCTTCGGCGGTGAGCCTTTTTTACCCCTCCGAGCCAATCGAGGGCTACAGCCGCGCTCAGTTTCTCGAGGATTTGATCGACGAGCAGGAGAAAGAGATCCGCGGCTGCTTCGCCGCGGGGGCCGACAAGGTGCAGATCGACTTTACCGAGGGCAGGCTGGCGCTCAAGCTCGACCCCAGCGGCAGCGTGCTCGATAGCTTCATCGAACTCAACAACCGGGTACTGGCACGGCTCACCGAGGAGGAGCGCCAGCGTATCGGTGTTCACACCTGCCCAGGCGCTGACCACGACGCCACTCATAGCGCCGATGTCGACTACGCGGAGCTGTTGCCGAGTTTGTTCGAGCTCAAGGCCGGCAGTTTCTACATCGCCATGGCCGGCGAGGCGGACCCGGAGCGCGGACTCAAAATCGTTGCGCGCTATTTAAAGCCTTGGCAGCGCGCCTTTATCGGCGTGATCGATGTCAACGACCCGCGTATCGAAACCCCCGAAGAGGTGTGTGAGCGCGTGCTGCAGGCGGCTCGCTTCATCCCGCTCGAGCAGTTGGGTACCACCGACGACTGCGGTTTTTCACCGTTTTGCGACGATGTTTCCACCTCGCGGGAAACCGCGCTGGCCAAGATTCGCGCGCGCATAGAAGGAACGAAGCTGGCGCTCGAACGGCTGCACGCCGGCGCCCTGCATGAATAGAGATCCAGCGCCCCTTCAGAGCATGGCTGTCTTCGATGCCCAGCAGCGTCTGGTCGACTGGAACGCCGGGTTTGCCGAGGAGTTCGCCGATGCCGCGACGCTTCTCAACCCGGGCGTGAGCGCCACGGCGATTCTTGAGGCTTGCCTGTTGCCTGAACGGGCGCTGGATCTTTCCTGGCTCGACGCGCAGGCACTGCCACCGGAATTCGAGTACATCAATGGCCGGCGCTCGCTAACGGTCACCCAGTTACCTGGCGTCAATGGTCACGTCATTCGCTTGGCCCGTACCCACGAGCCCGCGCCGCCACTTCACTCTGGCATGCTCGAAGAGAGCGCCGATCGGCTGCGCTCGGCGGCGCTGCAAATTTCCACGGCGGTATTGCGCCGCCGCGAGCAGGAGCATCAGCGTCTTCACGAACTGGCCCTCAAGGACGGGCTCACTAGCGTTGCAAACCGTCGCTACTTCAATGAGCGGCTGGACCAGGAGTGGCGGCGCTGTCGTCAGGACCAGCTATCGCTGTCGATGTTTTTTCTCGATATCGACTTTTTCAAGCGCTACAACGATCACTACGGCCATGTAAGCGGCGACGAGTGCCTGAAGGCCATCGCCGACCTGCTCAAACAACATATTCACCGCCCCCGGGATCTGGTCGCGCGCTACGGCGGCGAGGAGTTCATCTGCCTGCTGCCGGGCACGGATCTATTCGACGCAACGCGCAAGGCGCTCGAGCTCGAAGCCGCCGTTCGCGCGCTGGCGCTGCCCCACAGCACCTCGGATGTCGCGCCGGTAGTGACGATCAGCCTGGGCGTTGCCAGCACGCGCTGTGTGACCGGCGACGACCCGTCGGTACTGATCAAGGCGGCCGATCAGCTGCTTTACGAGGCCAAGGCGGCCGGGCGAGGATGCGTGCGTTCGGCGCTGTATACGCTGGTCACGTGAGCATTCAAGGGCATGAAAAAGCGAGGCGCCCTGAACCGGCTGGTCCAGGGCGCCTCGCGATCGCGTAGCAAGTGTTTTTAAAAGGGCTGGCTATAAGCGCTTATTGGCGATAGGCCGCTTCCTTCAACGCGCGAATGCGCTCATCCAGCGGCGGGTGGCTGGCAAAGAGTTTCTCCAGAAGCGAGCGGGTCTGGCCCTTGGTGATCGCCATGGCGCGCATGGTGTCGGGCATTTGATCCGGCATCTCGGTTTCGGCTTTCAAACGCGCCAACGCGTTGACCATGGCGTTGGTGCCGGCAAGCCTGGCGCCGGCTTCATCGGCACGATACTCGCGAAAGCGCGAAAACCAGGCGACGATGGCCGAGGCGATGATGCCAAAGACGATCTCCGCGACCATGACCACCGCAAAGTAGCCCATGAACCCAAGCCCGCCTTCGCTGCCGCGGCTTTTCAAGAAGCCGTCGAGCAGGTGCGCCACGGCCCGGGCGAAGAACATGACGAAGGTGTTGACCACGCCCTGAATCAGCGCCAGCGTCACCATGTCGCCGTTGGCCACGTGACCGATTTCGTGGGCCAGTACCGCGCGTACCTCGTCCGGGCGCATGCGGTTGAGTAGCCCCGCCGATACCGCGACCAGCGCATCGTTTTTGTTCCAGCCGGTGGCGAAGGCGTTGGACTGCTGCGCCGGAAAGATACCGACTTCTGGCGTCTTGATGCCCGCCTCGCGGGAAAGCTCGGCCACGGTGTCCACCAGCCACTGTTCGGTGGAATTGGAGGGCGCCTCGATCAGCACGGTGCCGGTGGAGCGCTTGGCCAGCCACTTCGACATGAACAGCGAGATCATCGAGCCCGCCATGCCAATGATGAAGCAGAACAGCAAAAGGCCGGTGAAGTTGATGCCCTGACTTCGTAAATAGCCTTCCACGCCAAACAGGCGCAGCGTAAAGCTTGCTACCAGCACCACCGCAAGGTTGGTGGCCAGAAACAGCAGAATACGCATCATCGTAGTGATCTCCTTCAGGATTTTAAACGGTTGACGTTCAGCGGTTAGAGTCGGTTATCGCGCGCCAGTTTCCAGCGTCTACTGACGATAGCGGGATAAAAAGTTGGCGAACCGATCCAGCGCGTCGCCGAGCTGATCCGCCCAGGGCAGGGTGACGATCCGCACGTGGTCGGTATCCGGGGCGTTGAACGCGCTGCCCTGTACCAGGAGTATTTTCTCCTGCAGCAGCAGATCCAGCACCAGCTGCTGGTCATCCTTGATATTGAAGATCGCCGGGTCCAGCCGCGGAAAGGCGTAGAGCGCGCCCTTGGGTGTGACGCAGGATACCCCGGGAATGGCGTTGAGCTTTTCCACGGTGATATCGCGCTGGGCCAGAAGTCGCCCGCCGGGCAGCACCAGATCGTTGATCGACTGATAGCCGCCGAGCGCCGTTTGAATGGCGTGCTGAGCCGGCACGTTGGCGCACAGACGCATCGAGGCGAGCATGGTCAGGCCCTGTATGTAGTCCCGCGCCCGCTTTTTGGCCAGCGTGCCGGAAATGGTCATCCAGCCGGAGCGAAAGCCGGCGCAGCGGTAGCTCTTGGACAGCCCGTTCATGGTGATCACGAGCTGGTCGTCATCGGCAAGCGCGCCGGTGGCGGTGTGCTCGACGCCGTCGTAAAGGATCTTGTCGTAGATTTCATCGGAAAATACGACCAGCTGGTGCTCCTGGGCGACCTTTAACACCTGGCGAACCACCTCCGGCGGGTAGACGGCGCCGGTCGGGTTGTTGGGGTTGATCAGCACGATCGCCCGCGTGCGGCTGGTGACTTTGGCGCGAATGTCGTCGATGTCCGGTGCCCAGTCGGCCTGCTCATCGCAGCGGTAGTGAACGCCATGGCCGCCGGACAGGTGCGCAGCGGCGGTCCAGAGCGGGTAGTCCGGTGCGGGAATCAGCACCTCGTCGCCGTCGTTCAAAAGTGCCTGCATGCACATCACGATCAGCTCGGAAACGCCGTTGCCGATATAGATGTCCTCGATGCCCACACCGGGAATCTCCTTGCGCTGGCACTCCTGCATGATCGCCTTGCGCGCCGAGTAGAGCCCCTTGGAGTCACAATAGCCCTGAGCGGTGGGCAGGTTGCGCATCACGTCCTGAAGAATCTCTTCGGGCGCTTCGAACCCGAAGGGGGCGGGGTTACCGATGTTGAGCTTCAGAATGCGTTGACCTTCGTCCTCCAGCCGTTTGGCGTGCTCGAGAACGGGGCCGCGAATGTCATAGCAGACGTTGTGCAGCTTGTTCGATTTCTTGAGCGGCTGCGGCTCTGTGAGCGATGAGTCTACGGGGTGCGTCGTGTCCATGAAGTGTCCCAGAGTACCTTGGTTGGTCGGGTTATTGGTCAACGGGGTCGATTGGCGAAGTCACTGGTCATTATGCGCGTGGGGGCCTGCGCTGTCTGCGCCCAATTCGGCGTTATCGGCGGGCGTCTCACCTGCATCGATCTCGTCCGCCGGGGCGGGGATGTCGTCCGGGGTTTCCAGCGTAATGCGCCCGAGTTTGCCGTCGCGAAGCTCGTGCAGCAGTACCTCGCTTCCGCGGTGCCAGTCCACCTCGCCGCCGGGGCGCAGGCCGCCGCGCTTTGCGGCGATCTCCTTGAGGATCGCATGGCCGTCGAAGCCCGCCAGGGCGAGAAAGTCCGGGCGCGTGGGGCCGTCGGCGTCGACGCTCTGAGGCGTTGGGAGCGCCTCGTAAACCGGCAGCGCCTTGAGCTTGTAGCGGCTCTTGAGCGCCTCGGGATAGCGTTTGGCGAGCTCGGCGCAGGCGACGATCGCCACGTCCACGTACTCGATGGCGGTGTCGCGAATGGCGCCGCTGGCGGCCAGCCGGTAGGCGCTCGCCTGATCCTCGATCTTGGGCCACAGTACCCCGGGCGTGTCGATCAGCGCCACGCGCCCGTCGATGCGCACCTTCTGCTGGCGCTTGGTGACCGCCGGCTCGTTACCGGTCTTGGCGATCTTTCGCCCGGCCAGGCCGTTGATCAGCGTGGATTTACCCACGTTGGGAATGCCCATCACCATCACGCGCACGTCGCGGTCCGCGCGCACCGCGCCGGCAAGCTCGTGGCAGAGCTTGGGGATCTTCTTGAGTTCGCGGCTCTGGGTGGTGGTCACCGCCAGCGCTCGGGTGTCGGGTTGGGCATCGAAATGCGCGACCCATTCGCTGGTGCGCGTCGGGTCGGCCAGATCCGCCCGGGTCAGAATCTTCAAAACCGGCTTGTGGCGGGTCAACTCGGCCAGCATCGGGTTGGCGCTGGAGTAGGGCAGACGCCCATCGAGCACCTCGATGACCACGTCGATTTCCGGCAGCGCCTCCTTGATCTGGCGGCGGGCCTTGTTCATGTGTCCGGGAAACCAGCCGAGCATGGAACTCTCCTGAAAGCGCAATCAAAGGGCAAAAAAACGGGCTGCCATTCTATCAGAATGCCAGCCCGCGAGTGTGCGACTCATGTGGATGCGCCGGAAACCGGGGGCGCCATTACTCGTTGGGGTGAAACTCCAGCGACACCGAATTGATACAGTAGCGAAGCCCGGTAGTGTCCGGCGGCCCATCCGGGAAGACGTGGCCCAGGTGGGCATCGCAGTGTGAGCAGACGACCTCGGTACGGGTCATGCCGTGGCTCGTATCGCTGTGCTCTTCGACGCTGTGGCTCCCCAGCGGCCGGTCGAAGCTTGGCCAGCCGCAGCCAGCCTCGAACTTGTGCTCGTTTTCAAACAGCGGTGCATGACAGCAGACGCAGTGATAAATGCCCTGTTCGTCGCTGACCTGATAGTCGCCGGTGAACGGACGCTCGGTGCCTTTTTCCCGCGCCACGCGGTACTGCTCGGCGCTGAGCTCGCTGCGCCACTGCTCCGGCGTTTTTTCGATCTTGGCCATGGGCGCCTCCTTGATGGCGTGTGTCGGTAAAGCGTTGGTTCTTCAAAGCGATAGGTATCGCTTGGACTACTCATGACGGCATAGGGTTCAGTTTAGGCGATAAGCGCGGCTTTACCCAACCGGCGCACGGTGAGCGGCCAGTGGCTTGTAACAAGCGCCGCGCCTGCGATGGGAAGAAGGGAAGAAACAAAGAAGGGCGGCGGCGCTGTACGCCAGCTCGATACTCGGGTCGAGCGTAAGTAAAATCACAAACTGAAAATCAGTGGCTTGACATCAAAAGGCCCTCTGAGTAATATACGCGCCACCTCGACGAGGCAATGAAACGTCCCATTCGTCTAGTGGTCCAGGACACCGCCCTTTCACGGCGGTAACAGGGGTTCGAACCCCCTATGGGACGCCACTTCATCGTCAAGGTATCGGAGTGCGGGAATAGCTCAGTGGTAGAGCATCGCCTTGCCAAGGCGAGGGTCGAGAGTTCGAATCTCTTTTCCCGCTCCAATTTGGTTGTGTGGTTTAGATGTGCAGGTCGAGAGCTGGGGCGCCAGTCCGATGGAACGCCAGCCCGGTCGAATCTCTTTTCCCGCTCCATAACGTGTCCCATTCGTCTAGTGGTCCAGGACACCGCCCTTTCACGGCGGTAACAGGGGTTCGAACCCCCTATGGGACGCCACTCCGAACGCGAAAATTGATAAGCGGGAATAGCTCAGTGGTAGAGCATCGCCTTGCCAAGGCGAGGGTCGAGAGTTCGAATCTCTTTTCCCGCTCCAAGCGTCATATGACGTTGATGTGTCCCATTCGTCTAGTGGTCCAGGACACCGCCCTTTCACGGCGGTAACAGGGGTTCGAACCCCCTATGGGACGCCAATTTCGCGCCTTCCAGTATTAAGCGGGAATAGCTCAGTGGTAGAGCATCGCCTTGCCAAGGCGAGGGTCGAGAGTTCGAATCTCTTTTCCCGCTCCAATTTTTATCCCCTACTTTTCGATCGGTTCGCTATTACACGGTAGCGACGGTTTTGCCGTTTCCGATTTTCAGGCGCGCCCAGCCGTTAGCTTGAAAACGATCCCGACTGCCCCCATCTATGGGCGTTCTATACTGTTTATCCTCTTTTGCTGACAGGACATGTTCATGGCCGAACCGGCATTGTCTATCCGTGGCCTTACCAAAGTGTACGGCAACGGCTTTCACGCCCTGAAGGGTATCGATCTCGACGTCCAGCAGGGCGATTTTTTTGCGCTGTTGGGACCCAACGGCGCGGGGAAGTCGACCACCCTGGGGGTGGTGTGCTCGCTGGTGCAAAAAACCGAAGGCAAGGTTTCCATCTTCGGCATCGACATCGACAAGGACTTCGCTAAAGCCAAATATCAGCTTGGCGTGGTGCCCCAGGAGTTCAATTTCAGCCAGTTCGAGAAAGTGCTGGATATCGTCATGGCCCAGGCGGGCTACTACGGCATGAAGCGCAGCGAGGCGCTTCCGCGGGCCAAACAGCTTCTCACCGACCTCGGCCTTTGGGACAAGCGAAACGGCAGCGCGCGCATGCTCTCCGGTGGCATGAAGCGGCGCCTGATGATTGCCCGCGCCCTGATGCACCGCCCGAAGCTCCTGATTCTCGACGAGCCCACCGCCGGCGTAGATATCGAGCTTAGACGCAGCATGTGGGAGTACATGCGTCGCCTCAATCGCGACGAGGGCACCACTATCATTTTGACCACGCACTACCTGGAAGAGGCCGAAAGCCTGTGTCGTAACATCGCCATCATCAATAATGGCGACATCGTGCGTAACACCAGCGTGCGTGAGCTGCTCGCCGAGCTCGACATCGAAACCTTTCTGCTCGACCTGGCCGAGCCGATCACCACCGTACCCGAAATCGAAGGCTTCGCGATCCAGCAGATCGAGCCGTCGCAGCTTTCGCTGGCGATCGAGCGGGGCCAGGAGCTCAACACCGTGTTCGAGGCGCTCAGCGCCCAGGGCATCAAGGTGGTGTCGATGCGCAACCGCGCCAACCGGCTCGAGGAAATGTTCGTGTCCATGGTCGAGCAGGGCCAGAAATCCATCGATGAGCCGAGCTCCAAGGAGACCTCCGCATGAACGCAACGCAAACCCTGGTGGCGCTCTGGACGCTGGTGATCAAGGAGATCAAGCGCTTCACTCGGATCTGGCCGCAGACGCTCTTGCCGCCGTCGATCACCATGGCGATGTACTTCATCATCTTCGGCAACCTGATCGGTTCACGCATCGGCGCGATGGATGGCTTCAGCTACATGGACTTCATCGTGCCCGGCTTGATCATGATGTCGGTGATCACCAACAGCTACTCCAACGTCGCCTCGAGCTTCTTCTCCAACAAGTTTCAGCGCTCGGTCGAGGAGATGATGGTCTCGCCGATGCCCAACTGGGTGATCCTCTCCGGCTTCATTCTGGGCGGTATGGCGCGCGGGCTGGGCGTGGGGCTGATCGTCACGGTCGTGTCGCTGTTCTTTACCAGGCTTAGCCTCGAGCATCCGCTGTTGACCCTGCTGGTGGTCGTGCTGACCTCGGCGCTATTCTCCATCGGCGGCTTCATCAATGCGCTCTTGGCCAACAAGTTCGACGACATCTCGATCGTGCCGACCTTCGTATTGACGCCGCTGACCTATCTGGGCGGGGTGTTCTACTCGATCTCGATGCTGCCGGACTTCTGGCAGGGCGTATCGATGCTCAACCCGATCCTCTACATGGTGAACGTGTTCCGCTACGGCTTTCTGGGCGTGTCGGACATTCCCGTGGGCTGGGCGCTGGCCGCCGTGTTCGCGTTCATCGTCGTGCTGTTCACCGTCGCGCTGTTCATGCTCGAGCGCGGTCGCGGCATTCGCAGTTAAGGAGTCTGTCATGGCACACCGCCCCGATACTCTGGAACACGCGCCCCTGGGGCGCGATTCCGCCTACCCGGAGCAGTATGACGCGGCGCTGCTCTTCCCCATTGCCCGCGCCGCCAACCGGGCGCCGCTGGGCATCGAGGAGGGCGCGCTGCCCTTCATCGGCGAGGACGAGTGGCACGCCTTCGAAGTGTCCTGGCTCAATGGTCGTGGCAAGCCCGTCGTGGCGGTGGCGCGCTTCACGCTGCCGGCAAGCTCGCCGAACCTGATCGAATCCAAATCCTGGAAGCTCTACCTCAATAGCTTCAATCAGACGCGCTTTGAAAACATCGACGCGGTGCGAGGCGTTTTGAAAGAGGACCTTTCCCGTGTGGCCGGTGCCGCGGTAGGCGTCGAGCTTTTCGACGTGGACGATGCCGCCCTCGACCCGGTGCGCCTGCCCGGCGAATGCCTGGACGCGCTTGATATCGCCGTCGACGACTACACCCCGAGCGCGGATCATCTAAGTGCCGATGGCGAAGTCATCGAGGAAACCCTCTACTCGCACCTGCTGAAATCCAACTGCCCGGTCACCGGCCAGCCGGATTGGGGTAGCGTGATGATTCGCTACAAGGGCAAAAAGATCGACCGTGAAGGGCTGCTGCGCTATTTGATCGGCTTTCGCCAGCACCAGGATTTTCACGAGCACTGCGTCGAGCACATCTTTACCGATGTGATGCAGCGCGCCGATCCCGAGGAGCTTCTGGTGCTGGCGCGCTACGTACGCCGGGGCGGGCTCGATATCAGCCCCTGGCGGGCCACGAAGGGAATGGCGCCGCCGGGGTCGCTGCGTCTGGCAAGACAGTAAGGCGTTGCGCTAAAGTAGAGCGCTCACCACAGGCCGGCTTAATCAAAGGACGCAGAATGGATGCACTGACGCTTCTTCACGAACGGAGCTCCATGGGCAAGCTCACCGAGCCCGCGCCCAGCGCCGAGCAGCTCGAAGCGCTTTACCAGGCGGCGCTGCGCGCGCCGGATCACAAGGAGCTGCGCCCCTGGCGTTTCATCGAGTTCAGTGGGGAAGGACGCGAGCGCCTCGGCGAGCTGTTCGCCGAAGCGGAGTTCCAGGAAGACCCCAGCGCGTCTGATGATACGCTCAACGCCGCGCGCCAGAAGCCGCTTCGCGCGCCGATGATCATCGCGGTCATCGCCCGCGTGACGCCGGAGCTTCCCAAGGTACCCAAGATGGAGCAGGTCATCTCCGCTGGCTGCGCCGCCCACGGCATTCTGCTGGCCGCCCACGCGCTGGGGCTGGGCGCCATGTGGCGAAGCGGCAAGTACGCGTTCGACCCGGTCGTGCGCAAGGGGCTGAGTCTCGAAGAGGACGATGAGGTCGTCGCGTTCATCTACCTGGGCAGTTTGGGCGGGCGCCACAAGCCGCTGGCCCGCCACGATGTCAGCGACTTCGTCGAGCGCTGGAACTAACCCGATACGTCGAGGAGGTCGCATGGCCACGTCTCGCGAGCCCGGTACGCCATTCCCACGCTTGTCACTTCCCGAAAAGGGGGAGGAGGACCTGGACGCCTTTCAGCGCTGGCTGACCCAAGCGATCCCCATGGTGGACGCCCTCGGTCTCAAGAGGATGAGCCGAAATAACGACCATCTGGTATGGGAGCTTGCGCTGGCGCCCTCGCTCAATGACAAGGGCACCGGTTTTGGCGGCGCGCTGACCGCCCAAACCACGCTGCTGGGCTGGTGCTGGACCACACTCTGGCTTCGCCAGCAGGGCCTGGCGCGCGACGTGGTGGTTGCGGATGCCTCCCAGCGCTTTCTGGCCCCGGTCACCCACGACTATCGGCTGATATGCAAACCCGAAGCCCCCCAGGGCCCGGATGATCTTGCAAGCCGCCTCGAAACTCGCGGAAAGGGCCGTATTACGCTGGTGCAGACGCTCTACTGCCACGACGTTCTCTGTCTGGAAGCTCGCGGTACCTACGCCGTTTTGAGCTGAATGCGGAAAAGACTTGCTATTTAATACCTTAACCCCTAAAATACGCGCCGTTCTGTTGGGAAAGGCAACGCCCGGACCGATAGACAAAATGCGGAGGGGTGTCCGAGTGGTCGAAGGAGCACGCCTGGAAAGTGTGTAAGTCGAAAGGCTTCGAGGGTTCGAATCCCTCCCCCTCCGCCACCGAATATGAAAAGGGGAATCAAGCATCAGCTTGGTTCCCCTTTTTCGTTTCTGGTTTTTAAGCATTTTCCCGGCATGGCTAAAGAGCAGGGTGCTTTGGTTAATCTTTTTATGCTCTTTTCCTGGCTACCAGTGCCTCGCCTCATGCTGATGCAATAATTGTGTAGATCGATACAGGGAGAGCGAATGGTCATTAAAACCGTACTCGCGTTATCCACGTTGGTCCTATCAAACCTGGCCATGGCTGCCGATATACCGCGCTTTAAAGTTGAGGCCATTTGCAAGGAAATTTCTGGCAATAGCCACGAGATGTATGATTTTTGTATTGAGCAGGAGCAAAAGTCCTATGACCAACTGCGCGATAAGGCCGAATCGATCGACCCGCGCACGATGCGCTATTGCACCGACGGCGCTGGCGATAGCTATGAGGTGCTGCTGTTTTGTGTAGAAGATGAAACCAGCGATGACGCCGAGCCCTCCAGTCACCCGAAATCCTTCAGCTTCGACTAACTAGCGAAAGGACTGCCTCGCGAAAGGTGGCGCGAGCAAGCGCGGCTTGCCGCCAGACGATCTGCAATCGATGAGCGCCCGCCATGCAGGACGGGCGCAGTTGCCTGGTGTTGTCGTCCGTACCGGCGAGAACGGTTTTGCGCAGTGCCAAAAGTTTCATTCCAATAGGCTTTCACACCGCTGTAGGCATCGTCATCGGTGACGCTGGCGATGCACAATGGAAAGCTTTTGGTTCTGCCTTCGGTTGGACTTCGGTAGAGCACTTCGACAGCAGTGCCACATTCCTTGGTACCCCTCGCGATCCCCTCCCAATCCGCATACAATCCCTCATCTCGTCACACCTTTGACCCAGAGAGTTTCATGGCCCTTTCTTTCGATACCGATAACGCTGCCGGCGCGGATGAATCGCCCTACGCCGAATTTGGCGAGCACGCGCTGCTGGAAAAGCTGCTGGAAATTTATGACCAGCGGGCGATCGCTGAAGCGCTTTCGGAAGTGGAGCCGGGGCGCTGGTGTCGGGAAACCGTCAACCGCTGGGCGAAGGGGAAGGCGAGCCCAAGTGTGACGCCGGCCGCGCGTCAACGCATGATCGCCATGCTGCCCGCGCCCAAGCCAAACGATATTAAACCGGCGTTTCGCTTTGTGGATCTGTTCGCCGGTATCGGCGGGATTCGCAAAGGGTTCGAGGCGATTGGCGGGGAGTGCGTACTGACCTCGGAGTGGAACAAGTACGCGGTGCGCACCTACAAGGCCAACCACTTTTGCGATCCGCTCAAACATCGCTTCAACGAGGACATTCGCGAGCTGACTCTGAGTGCGGATCTCTCCGTGGACGAAGAGGCGGCTTACCGCCATATCGACCGCCACGTACCGGACCACGATGTGCTGCTGGCGGGCTTTCCCTGCCAGCCGTTTTCGCTGGCGGGCGTATCGAAGAAGAACTCGCTGGGGCGCAAGCACGGGTTCGAGTGCGACGCTCAGGGCACGCTCTTTTTCGACGTGGCGCGCATTCTCGCGGCCAAGCGGCCGGCGGCCTTCGTGCTGGAGAACGTCAAGAACCTCAAGAGCCACGACCAGGGCAAGACCTTTCGCGTAATCTGCGAAGCACTCGACGAGCTGGGTTACGAGGTGGCCGATGTCGATGCGCCGAAAGGGCGCGATCCAAAAGTGATCGATGCCAGGCACTTCGTTCCGCAGCACCGCGAGCGCATCGTGCTGGTCGGCTTTCGCCGCGACCTGAACGTTCACGAAGGCTTCAGCCTGAAAGAGATCGCCAACCTCTACCCGGATCAACCGTCGAGCTTTGGCGAGCTGCTCGATGCCGAGGTCAACGACAAGTACGTGCTCACGCCCAAACTCTGGGAGTACCTCTACAAGTACGCCCAAAAGCATCGCGAAAAGGGCAACGGTTTCGGCTTTGGGCTGACGCGTGAGAATGATGTGGCCCGCACGCTCTCGGCGCGCTATCACAAGGATGGCTCGGAGATTCTGGTCGACCGCGGATTCGACGACGCCGAGGATTTTTACACTGATGCCAACCAGCGTAACCGGCCCAGGCGGCTCACGCCTCAGGAGTGCGCGCGGCTGATGGGGTTCGATGCGCCCGGCGAAAGCCGCTTCGTCATTCCGGTCTCCGATACCCAAGCGTATCGCCAGTTCGGCAACTCGGTGGTCGTGCCGGTGTTCGAAGCCGTTGCCCGGCTGATGAAACCGCGCCTTCTCGCCGCCGTTAACATAGAAGCAAACCGTCCAATACAGAAAGAGTCCCAACTCGAAACACCGCTGGCGCGCTAGCTTTTGCTAGAGGTCTGGCGCGGCGGTAAAGGTAGGCCGAGCGTGCTACGCTTTGAAGACCTTCCCGGCGGATACTCGCATGACCGACATCGTTGATCGTTCCACGCGTTCGAAAATGATGGCTTCCATCAAGGGCAAGAACACCGCGCCGGAGCGCTTCGTGCAGGCCGAGCTCGAACGGCGCCATATGTCCTTCGAGGCGCACTCGGTCGAGCTTCCCGGCAAGCCGGACGTGATCCTTCCGCTTTATCAGGTCGCACTTTTCGTCAACGGCTGCTTCTGGCACCGCCACCAGGGCTGCTTCTACGCCACCACGCCGGCCAGCCAGAAAACGTTCTGGCAGGAGAAACTGGGCGAAAACGTCGAGCGCGACGTGCGCAAGCGCGCCGAGCTCGAAGCGCTGGGTTGGCGGGTGATCGTCGTGTGGGAGTGCGGGGTCAAGCACTGCCCGGATCAGTTCGAGGAGGTGGTGGAGGCGATCGAAGGCGAGCTTACCCTGACCGAGTGGCCCGAGAAGCCGCCGCGAGTACGCGAGTGACCCGTGTCAGCGCCAACTTCATTACATGGATTAAACAACCGCCTTCATTTGTCTCGATCTGGCGCTGTGCCCGCGCTAAATCCCCCATCTTTGCTACCCTGATAGGGCTGTCGGCCATGGTCGGCGGCGGTAATGGAGCAACGACACTCATTGGATGATCGAGGTATTTCATGGCGGACTTTCAGCGTATCAATCTGAGCCTGGACCACTACAGCTGGGACGACATCCCGAGCAACGACCCGCGCGTGAGCGGCGAGCCGGAAGAGAGCACGACCTTCGACCCCAAACACGGAAGCGAAGTGCTCTATATGCTGAACATGGTGCTTTCCGCCTCGGCGCCGATCTCCGCGCTGCACAAGGGAGAGGAACTGATTCGCGATGAGCTGCCCGCCGGCTCGCAGGACCAGTTTGCGGTCAAGAAGTGGCTCGACGAGCGCCTCTAAACGATGTAAAGACAGGCAGCTCAAGCGCTGCCGGAAATGAAAAAGCCCCGCCATGGCGGGGCTTTTTAGTGTCCGGACGTACGCGTTATTTGACGTCGTTGCCCAGCGCCGACAAACGCTCTTCGCTTAGCGCGATATCCGCGTTCTTGTTCACGCCGATGCCCTGGTCGATGATGTTCTGGGCGATCTGCTTGGCGTCGTCCAGCGAGTGCATCACGTAGGTGCCGCACTGGTATTCGTTGAGCTCGGGAATTTCGTCCATGCGGTTGAGTGCCAGCACATCGCGCATGGAGGCAAGCCAGGCCTCGCTGACGCGCTCTTCCGAGGGGCTTCCCAGAAGGCTCATGTAAAACCCGGTACGACAGCCCATGGGCGAAATGTCGATGATCTCGACGCCGTCGCCGTTCAAGTGGTTGCGCATGAAACCGGCAAACAGGTGCTCCAGGGTGTGGATGCCTTTTTCACCCATCATGTCTTCGTTGGGCTTGTTGAAGCGCAGATCGAACACGGTGATGGTGTCGCCAGAGGGAGACGTCATGGTCTTGGCAACGCGAACCGCCGGGGCGTTCATGATCGTGTGATCGACGGTAAAGCTATCGAGTAGTGGCATGGGAGCTCCTTGGTGTCATCGATGGGGGCCGTTTGAAGTGGCGCCTGCCTCAAACAGGGATACAACGAGAGCGGGGCGCTTCGAGCGCCCCTTCGTCTCGTTCGATTTAGCGGTCTTAAAAAGGCAGCGCGCCGCTAAAGCCGATGCCCAGCACGGCAATGATGACGATGATAACAACGATGGCGGTGGTTGATGGCATTTTCTTTCCCTGATCCGTTGGTTAAACCCTCAAAGCTTAGTGCAAGGTGCCTGGTTACGCACGGCGCATTCCCTCGCGGTGCTTCGCTATACAAAAAGCGCCCGATCGTCGATGACGACCGGGCGCTCGGCTAACGCTACGCTTTAAGCGGCGTTAGCCGCACTGACAGTTATGGCCGCAGTCGGCGCTGCCGTCTGTGTGGCCAATGGCGCAGGACTGGCAACAAAAACGTTGACCATCTTTTTCAATGGACTCCGCGTTAACGGCGCACTCGCATTTGGGGCATGCACACTGTTGTTCAGACATAACGACCTCCTTGGTGGACACTCTTGAGCGTAGTGGTCTGATGCGGTGTTATGTAATTGCTATTTCCAGGAAAATTTCGATCCAGCCGATCAGGGCGCGGTGTTTGGGCTATCGTGAACGGGAAAGAGCTTTACGGCCGGTTTTGGAGCAGATACGAAAAAGCACCCTTAAAAAAGGGTGCTTTTTCGTTGCCTCTGCTGGCCTTCCCTGTATTTTGCTTGCTCGTCCTGAGCTTCTCATTTCCTTGAGACGTAAACGCTCGATCCTGAGCTATTTTCATCCTTGAACGCTGGGTACTCATCCTGAGTACGTTCACTCCTTGAAGACTTCGTTCTTCCTGAACGGGCGATCCTTCGCGAAGCGGTTTCCTTACCGCGAACACTACAGACTATAGAACAACGCCAAGGCGTGTACAAGATAAAATTATATTTTTATTGTACCTGCCTAGTACGTAAATGATTCCGGTGTAGAAAACCGGGCCTCTGTCCAAATTTTGCTCATATTTTGCGGCGTTATCGCTTTGCAGGCTAAAAAAACCGGTGAATTTCGGCATTGGTTAACCCAGGATAAATCGTTTGCCCTCTATAGGGTCCACTGTGTGCGCACTGCTTAGGGAGAAGCGAGAAGGAAGAGGCGAACAGGAGGTTTGCACTCACAAGGATGCATGAGCGGGACGTTTATGGAGCAGGGTTAAGGAAGATTCGGGGAAGCCCCGGCCGCTATCGGCCGGGGCTTTTTTAGTGCGCTGGCGTTTTGGTGCTCAACAGGCCTTGTCCAGATACTGCGGGCCGAGCTGATCAAGCGGTACGTCCATACCGGTTTGGCACGCCAGACAGCGCAGAGTCGCGCTTTGCTTGCCGGTACCTTCCAGACGAAAATGCTTGAAATAGACCGTTTTGACGGTTTCCGCGTTTCCGCAATGGCGACAGATGATATCCAAACCGCCCACGGTATGACTGATCATGATATCCCGCACGCTAACCTCCTGCTGTTATTGAGTTGTGGGGTCTCGCGTAAAAGAGCTCAATTCCCTTTGCCCTTGCTACTCTTTCAGCATAAGCGGGTTCTCGCGCTGTGCCACTGATTTGGGTTAACAAGCGCGTTTTAATTTTGTCATGCGGCTGACACATTGCGAGCGCATGGTAGGCAAGACGCCGGGAGGGCGCAGGAGGGAGCAAGCAGGATGCTGGCTAAACCAGGGAGGCGCGACAGGAGGTTGCGAAAGTCTTCAGGGAGGACATGCTCGTACTGGACCCGGCCGGATGGCCGGGTCTTTTTTTGTGGGTAAGCCAGCGCCTTACAGGGGCGAGGGCAGCAGTAGCGGTACGATGAAGTAGACGAACAGCGTAATCACCAGGGCGCTTACGATGTTCATGATAAAGCCGGCCTTGGCCATCTGCTTGATGGTGATGCGCCCGCTCGAGAACACCGCGGCGTTGGGCGGCGTCGAGATCGGCATCATGAACGCGCAGGTGGTGGCCAACGCCACCGCCACCATTAGCCCCAGCGGGTTGCCGGTGGTGATCGCCGAGGCAAGCCCAGCGGTAATCGGAATCGCCATGTTGGCCGTCGCGGTATTGGAGATGATCTCGGTGAGAAATAGCATCAAGGCCACCATGAACAGCAGCAGCCAGAAGTAGCTCACCCCATCCAGCAGTTCGAGCTGGTCGCTGATCCAGCCGGTCAGGTCACTGGCGCTGAACGCCGCCGCCAGCGCCATGCCGCCACCCCACAGGATGAAAAGCCCCCAGGGAAGGTTTTTCATGTCATCCCAGATCAGAAGGCTACGATTTTCGTGGTGCGCAGGAATGATGAACAGCGACACCGCCGCGATCACCGCGATCAGCGTGTCGTTGATGGGCAGATCGAAATACGGCGCCAGCCAGCCACGCAGCGCCCAGGCAAGCGCGGTGATGACGAATACGCCAAGCACACGCTTTTCGTTGCGCGTGATCGGCCCCAGCGCTTCAAGCTCTTGGGCGACGAAGTTCACCTCCAGGCGGCTGTTGGGCACTTTCGAGTAGACGCGTGTGAGATAAAGGTACAGGAAGATCAGCAGCAAGAGCGTGAGCGGCAGCGCAAAGATCATCCACTGCAAAAAGCTGATCTCGACATCGAAGAACTGCGGAATCATCGCCACCACGATGGCATTGGGCACTGAGCCTATGATGGTGGCAAGCCCACCGATCGACGCCGAGTAGGCCACGGTCAACAGCAGCGTGCGCGCAAAGGCGTCGCGCTGGTTCTTCTCGAACTGGTCGCGCTCGTCGAGTTCGCCTAAAAGCGCCACGGCAATGGGGAGCATCATCAGCGCCGTGGCGGCGTTGGAGATCCACATCGAGAGAAACGCCGAGGCGATCATCACCCCCAATACGATGCTTCGAAGACTGTTGCCGATGCGGTTGACGATCGAAAGCGCAATGCGCCGATGCAGGTTCCAACGCTCGATGGCGATCGCCAGGATGAAGCCGCCCATGTACATGTAGATGACCGGGTTGGCATAACCCACCACCGCCTCGTCCATGGGCATGACGCCGGTCAGCGGCAGCAAAATCATGGGCAGAAAGGAGGTGACCGGAATGGGCACCGGCTCGGTCACCCACCAGACGGCCATCCAGACCGTCAAACCCAACACGATACGCGGCATCGGATCGATCAGCGTGGTCGGCATCGCGAACTGAACAAGCGCGAATAGTAGCGGCCCCGCCAGTAGCGGCACCCAGCGGCGCCACTGGTCGGTCAATGAACTCATGGCTAACTCCCTGAAAAAGATAAGCGAATACGTAACAAATCGTTGGCGAGCGGGATGCTACCACTTACGTCTATAAAACGTTGGTCGAATGCATACGACTTTGGTCGTGTATGGCTTGCGCCTTTGGGGAGCCACATGAAGGGGGAAGCGGGCTTGACCCGTGCTGAGTCAAGGGAGGGAAGGGGGCTGAAAAAAGGCACTGGAAAAGGGAGCAGGAGAAGGGTGCAGGAGAAGGGTGCAGGAGAAGGGCGGTAGAGGATTGGCCCAAAGCGAAGCCCCCGGCGTGGCCGGGGGCAGATGCCTTACTTGTCGTCGTTCTCTTTTTCGTCGTTCTCTTTTTCGCTGTCGGGCTTGTCGCTGCCCTTGTGGACAAGCTCGCTTGCCTGGTCGAGCCGTGGGTGGTGATCAAAGAACAGCTCGTTGATGTTATCGACCTTGTCGAGCAGCTGGATCGTCTCGGCCAGTACGTGAATCGCGGCCAGCACGTCCTGAGTATTGCCGCTTTCGGAGATGGTGTGCATGTTGCGCGTTGGAAAGCCCAGCGAGGTCGCGGCGCTATCGATGGAGGCAAGGACGCTGGCCATCCCGTCGGTGCCGGTGTCCACGCCGACGATATCGCGCTGCATGGGAATATCCTTCTGGCGCGCGGTTTCGGCGATGATGCGGTTGAGCTGCTCGCTGGCGATCGAGCCGACGGACAGCGTAAAGCCCTTGCCCATCTCCAGCGCCTGCATGCGCTTGTCGCCGATGCCCGGGGCGGCCACGTAGTCGTGGTTGACGTCGATGCCGATCAGCGCGTCGGGTTTGAGATCACCGGCCAGCACGCGGCTACCGAAGCGGCCAATCTCCTCGTAGCTTGCGATGGCGAACATCACGCGCACGTTGTTCGTGCCGCCGGCTTCGGCCACCAGGCGCGCCACTTCCGCGGTGACGAAGCAGCCCAGGCCGTTATCCAGGTAGGCGCCGTAGAAGGTGTTGGGGCTGAAACCTTTTTTGATCGGGCGGTTGAAGATGATCGAATCGCCCGGGCGCACGCCCAGGTTCAGCACCTGCTGCTTCTTGTTCTCGCCGTGAATCTGCAGATCCAGATAGATCTGCTCTTTCTTGATGCCTTTCTCGCCGCTTCTGACACCGGGGTCGGAAAAGTGGATGGCGCCCAGCGCCTCGACGGTGCCGCCTTCCAGCCGGCGATAGCTGCCCGGCGCCTCCGGGTCCTCGCTGAACAGGATGACTTCGTGGCCGATCAGCACCGTCGGCAAAAACGAGTCGGTGTTGATCCAGATCTTGCCGTCCTCGCCGATCGAGCGCACCTGCATGCGGATCTTGTCGGCGTGGCCCACCAGCATGATCTTGAACATATCGTCCTGGCCCGGGTGAGTATCCAGCACCACGCCGGCGTTGCCACGATACTGATGAAGCTTCCACTCCTCTGGGGCGAAACTCTCGAAATAGGGCTTCAAGACGCCGTAGGTCATCGCGCCTTCGAGCCCGACCGGGCTGGGGGCGGCAATGATGTTGCGCATCAAATCGAACTGCGCCTCGGGCATTGGCTGCGTCCAGGGTTTGGCGCTTTCGCTCATGTAAAACTCTCCATGTTGGCTTGTGAGTAGGCTATCCAGTTTGGCACAAATCCAGCGAGAACGTGCTCTCTGCTGTGCCCTGATCGCTCGACGAATCGCTGACTCGACTTAGGTGGTCATGACGGCTGGCGCCGGACGCCTTATCATGCGTTGATGGTTCAACAATAATGCATGTAAGGTAACGGAGCCGCCCTTGACCGCCTCGATCTCCCTGCAGCGCTACAAGGTGCTGCTCGCCGGTATTTTCAGCCAGCTTTTGTGTGTGGGCGTTGCGCGCTTTGCCTATACGCCGCTGTTGCCGGTGATGCAGGGCGACGGGCTCTTGAACGACGCCGAAGGCGGATGGCTGGCCGCGTTCAACTACGCAGGTTACATGCTGGGTGCGGTGCTCGCCGCCTCGACCGGGAGTCTCGCGCTCAAGGATAAGCTCTACCGCGCCGGGCTCTTGCTGGCGGTGGTGACGACTCTTGGCATGGCGCTGACCGAAAGCGTCTGGCTCTGGGCCCTGCTGCGCTTTCTGGCCGGGCTTTCCAGCAGCGCCTCGATGCTGTTGGCTTCGGGGCTGATTCTGCACTGGCTGATCGAACACAAGCGCCGACGCGAGCTTGGCATTCACTTCGCGGGCCTGGGGCTTGGCATCGTGCTGGCGGCGCTGGCGGTGGAGGGGTTGCTTTCGCTTTCCATCGACTGGCGCGGCCAGTGGCTTTGGCTGACCGCGCTGGGCGCCTTGCTGGTGGTGCCCGCCTGGCGGTGGCTACCCTCTCCCAAAAAGCCTGCTGCCAGCGCCGCGCCCAGACCCGCCACGACTCGCCCCGTCAGCATGATCTTTCTGCGCCTGATGGTACCGGCCTACTTCTGCGCCGGGTACGGCTACGTGGTCAACGCTACTTTCCTCGTCACCATCGTCGAGCGCGAACCGCTGCTTGCCGGTACCGGCAACTGGGCGTTTGCGCTGGTGGGCCTGTCCGCAGCACTGACGGTCGTGATATGGGACTTCGTCGCCCGGCGGCTGGGCTACCTGGGGGCGCTGGGGCTTGCCATGGCCATTCAGGTGGTGGGGATCTGGCTTCCGCTCTGGAGCACGAGCCTGGCCGCGCTGCTGCTGAGCGCAGTGCTTTATGGCGGCACCTTTCTGGGCTGCGTGTGTTTGGTGCTGACCATGGCCGGGCGGCTTTATCCGGATAACCCGGCAAGGCTGATGGGCCAGCTGACACTGGCCTACGGCGCGGCGCAAATCATCGCGCCGGCGGTGACCGGAACGCTTGCCGAAGCCGTGGGCGACTACCGGCTGGGGCTGTGGCTGGCCGGCGCGTTGGTGGCGCTGGGCGCGGTGATTCTGCTCATACTCAAGCGCGTGGATCACACCGCCCAGGGCCTGGACGCCGAGGCGCGCGCGCTCTAGCGCAAAACCCCTGGGCTTTTACGTCCAAATCCGCCAGGATGTCGCCTTTTTTTCAAGGCAGGGGAAAAGGCATGGCGTCTTCTGAACAACCGCGCGCGCAGTGGCTGGGCCGCTGGGGATTTCTGCTGGCGGCGACCGGCTCCGCAGTGGGGCTTGGCAACGTCTGGAAGTTTCCCTATATGACCGGCGAGTACGGCGGCGGCGCCTTCGTGCTGGTGTATCTGATCTGCATTCTGGCCGTGGGCGTGCCGGTGATGATGGCCGAGATCGCCTTTGGCCGGCGTGGCCAGGGAAGCCCGGTCGACGCCTTTCGCCGCATGGCAACCGGCTCCGGGCGCTCACCGACGTGGTCGGTGCTGGGCTGGATGTCGATGCTCGCCGGCTTCATGATCCTGTCGTTTTATGTGGTCGTGGCGGGCTGGTCGTTCTCTTACCTGTGGAAGACGCTCAGCGGCGGGCTCAGCGGTGGCAGTGTCGACGAGCTCGCGGCGGTGTTCGAGGCCAATAACGCCAATCCCTGGAATCTGGGGTTCTGGAGCACGCTGGTGACGCTTGTCACCATGGTGATCGTGGGCAAGGGGGTTCAGGAGGGCATCGAGAAGAGCGTGCGCTGGATGATGCCCGGGCTGGTGCTGATGCTGGTGGTGCTGATCGGCTTCGGCGCGCTCTCCGGCGGCTTCGGTGAGGCTTTTGCGTTTTTGTTTTCGTTCAACACGGGAAGCCTTTCGAGCGCCGGGATGCTGGCCGCGCTGGGACACGCGTTTTTCACGCTATCGCTGGCCGCCGGGGCGATTTTGACCTACGGCAGCTACCTGCCCAAGACCGCCTCCATCGGGCGCACCACGCTCGGCGTCGCGCTGGCGGATACGCTCGTCGCGCTCATGGCCGGTCTTGCCATCTTCCCGGTCATTTTCGCCAACGGCATGGACCCGGCGGGTGGGCCGGGGCTCATCTTCATGAGCCTGCCCGTTGCCTTTCAGGCGATGCCGCTGGGGTCGCTGTTCGGCGCGCTGTTTTTCATCATGCTCTCGATGGCCGCGCTCACCTCGTCGATCTCCATGGTCGAGGCCACGGTCTCCTGGCTTTGCGACAACAAGGGCTTTACGCGCCGCTCGGCGGCCTGGAGCACCGGCATCGTGCTGTGGCTGATCAGCACCGCTGCGATGCTCTCGTTCAACGTGGGCGCGGACTGGACGCTGGCGGGCAAGACCTTCTTTGACTGGCTCGACTATCTGACCTCGCGCTGGCTGATGCCGCTGGGCGGGTTGGGCACCATTTTCGTCGCCGGGTTTTTGCTCAACAAGAACGTGATGCGCGATGAGCTCGGGCTCGGCCCGCGCTTCTATGCGCTGTGGCTATTGATGGCGCGCTACGTAAGCCCCTTGGGCATTCTGGTGATCTTTGCCGACGTGCTGGGGCTTTATAGCGTCGTGTTCGCTCAGCACTGGCCGTACCTGCTGGGCGTTCTGCTGCTGATGATTCTGGTTGGGGAGCGTTTAAGCCCGCGTCTGCGTCAGGCGCTCGCGCCGCGCTGATCGTTCGATGCCATCTCGCAGCGCTGCCCGGCGATGAACTCATGGGTCAGCGGTGTCTGGCAGCGGGCGAAGACCTGGCGTAAAAATCGCTTGCGCGCGCCGCGGTAGCCGCCGCTCAACAGCACCGCTTGGGTCAGGTTTTCCAGAAGCGGTGCGCGCTCGCCCTCGTCAAGTCGCGCAAACTCGTCCAGAGCGCTTGGCCACGCCACGGTCAGGTCGCTGGGGGCGCCTGGAAGCGTGGCCAATACGCGCGAAAGCAGCAGCACCAGGTTCGGATGCGGGTGCTGGTTGCGCATGATCATTTCGCCCACGCCCTGGGCGAGCAGGCGGCGGATGTGTTCCGGAGCGCGCTCGATGCGCGGCATCAGTCGGTCGATGCGCTGGGGGCCCAGGGCGAGCAGGCAGGCATCCTCGGTCACGCGGGCGGCGATCCAGGCATTCCATAACGCGTAGAGCGGCGCGACAAGAAAGGGAACGAAGCCGCGCAGGGTCAGCCGCCCGAGCAGGCGGCGCATGACCATGCGAAGCAGGAAACTGCTCAGGCTGACCTTGAGCCGGTAGAGCAGGGCGCGCAGCGTCAGCTTCCAGCCGCGAAGATACGCGTGTGGGTCGACGCCATAAACGGGGCTACCGGGGCTTGGGTACTCCAGCGCCACCCGGGCTGCGCCCTGCAGGGTCAGCTCCACCGTGGGGGTCTGGGGCGAGCGGTGGCGGTAGTCGAGTCCGCAAAAGTGCATCATGCGCGCTACGCCGCGCAGCGAGTTCCAGTAAAGAAAGCCGATTTCGAGCAGCGTGACCACGCCGGCGAACGCCAGGTAGCCGCTCCAGTAGGGCAGCTGTTCGCGAAGCGATAGCGCCTCCCAGTCGTCGACGAGTATCTCGCGCATCCACCACTCGGCGCCGCCGATCAGCGTGCCCGAGACGATTCCCGCCAGCGCCGCCCAAACGATCACCCAGCGGCGGCTTCTTTTCACAGCGTCCATGTCCGGGGCGCCCAGCGCTTTATGGCGGGTCAGGCGGCGGCCGATGTAGCGGCTTGCGAAACGCTGGATGCGGTCCGGGGCGGGGGCGAACTCCCTGTCGGGGCGGGTAAGCGGCATGAGATATAACGTAACTTCGAGTAGGCCCTTTAGGGTAGCGGCTTCTTCCGCTCGGCACACGCCTCGATGGCCCCTGGATGGGTGCCGGCTTTCATCAGCTCGCCCCAGCGGGTGGTGAAGCGGTTCGAGCGGTGGCCGCAGCGCAGGTGCCAGGACGCCTCTTCCGGCTCGACGCCAAAGCGCACCTTGTTCTGGCCCATGCGCCGGTTGATGTCGTCGAGTGTAGCCATCAGCGCCGGGTGATGACGGTGGCGCGGCGGCTGGTGCAAAAGCGAGAGCTGATACTGCTCGGCGTCGACCAGATCCAGCAGCATCACGCCGGCCTTCATGAAGCGGTGATCCGGCCGGTAGATCTGCTCGAGCCCCTCGCGCACCGCGGCCAGCACCACGCGGGTGTCGTCGCTGGGGGCGGCGAGCGGAATCATGGCGTGGGGAAAATACTGCGGCTGGTCCTGGCGGTGGCGGTTGGTGGCGAGAAAGATCATCACCGCCCGGGTCAGGCTTCGCTGCTCGCGTAGCTTCTCGGCGCTGCGCTGGGCGTGGCGGCTCAGCGCGCTGTACACGTCGGCCTTGTCGCCGGTGGGCCTGCCGAAGGAGCGCGAGGTCATGATGCGCTGGCGCGGCTCGTCCACCGCGTTCATGGAAAGGCACGGCGTGCCGCGAAGCTCGAGCGCCGTGCGCGCCAGCACCACGGAGAAGCGCCGGCGAAGGTCGTGGTGGTCGCACTCGCGCAGATCCCAGGCGGTGTGAATGCGCTGCACCGCCAGCCGCTCGGCCAGCCGCCGCCCGATGCCCCACACCTCGCCTACCGGAAGCTCTTTTAATAGCGCCGCGGTCTCTCTGGACGCGGCGTCCAGCAGGCAAACGCCCTGGTAGCGCGCGCGCTTTTTGGCGGCGTGGTTGGCCAGCTTGGCCAGCGTATGGGTCGGGGCAAGCCCGACGCAGACGGGAAGCCCCAGGTGGCGGCGGATTCGGCGGCGAAGTGCCTCTCCTACCGCCTGGCACTGCTCGGGTGAGAGCCCGTCCAGATAAACGAACATTTCGTCGATCGAGTAGGGCGCCACCGCCGGGCAGGCATCGCGCAGAAGCTGGCAGAGCCTTCCTGACATGTCGCCGTAGAGTTCGTAGTTCGATGACTTGAGATGAATGCGTCCCGCGCGGCGCAGCCCCTCGAGCTTGAACGCCGGCACGCCCATGGGGATCTCCATGGCCTTGAGCTCTTCCGAGCGGGCGATGATGCAGCCGTCGTTGTTGCTCATGACGCCCACCGGCTGGCCGTCGAGCTCGGGCTGGAAAACGCGCTCGCAGCTGACGTAGAAGTTGTTGGCGTCGACCAGGCCGATCACGACACGTACTCGTGAATCACCGCGCGCACCACGCCCCACAGCTGGCACTCGGTGCCCGATAGCGGCAGCGGTGGGTAGAGCGGGTGGGCGGAGCATAGGTGCGGCGTGCCCTGGTAGAGCGCGTAGCGCTTGATCAACACCTCGCCCTCGAGCAGCGCCACCAGAATGTGCCCAAGGCGCGGCTTGATGCTGCGGTCCACGACCAGCAGGTCGTCGTGGAAAATGCCCCAGCCTTCCATGCTGTCGCCGATCGCCGTCAGGTAGAACGTTTGCGTCGGGTTCTTGATCAACCGCGTGTTCAGATCCAGCGTGCGCTGCTCGTAATCCTGGGCCGGCGAGGGAAATCCGCTAAAGCCGGCACGCGCGTACAGGGTGGGAAACGCCAGCGGTTGAAAGGTTAACGGCCAGGCTGTCGCAACGTGGGCGGGTTGAGACGGCATCGTGACGTCCTCGAACAATCAAGTGGTGTATGTATATACAGTATTATTATTCGAGTCTTGAAATGCAAGGTTGAGGCCGTGTCCGGTTTTCAACGTGCCCCGTTTTCAACGTGCGAGCCAAAGCCCCACGACGATGGCGCTGGTAACGGCGATGAAAAAGACGGCATTGCGGGCGCGGGTATCACGGCGAGGTTTCATAACGGTACTCATCTGGCGAAGGGGTGGATGACGGTTGGCGTATCAGCGCGTGTCGAGCGTGGCGCGCAGAATTTTGAAAACGCGGCGCTCCAGGCACCGGGCCCGGCATGGTAACGTTTACGCCATAAGGCGTCATCAAACGAAAAACGCGCACACGGAGAGAACGCTTATGGTGGAGGTGGCAAGCACCGCGCCCAGGCCCCTGTCGCTGGCCAGTGGCCGCCTGGCGGGCCTTGCATGGGGAAGCGTCGAGGCGCCGGTCTGGGTGGCGCTGCACGGCTGGCTGGACAACGCCGCAAGCTTCACGCGCCTGGCCCCGCATTTGGCGCGCGCGCTCGGCGTTCGCATCGTCGCGCTCGATTTTCGCGGCCACGGCCACTCCGCCCACGGGCCCGACCAAACCGACTACGCGCTGTGGGACTACGTTTTCGATGTGCTCGACGCGCTGGACGAGCTGGAAATCGAACGCGCCACGCTTCTGGCTCACTCGATGGGGGCGGCGGTGAGCTGCCTACTGGCCGCCGCGCTGCCCGAACGCGTAGAGAAGCTGCTGCTCATCGACGGACTGGGGGCGCTCAATACCGAGGCCGAGCAGAGCACCGAGCAGCTGAGAAAGGGGCTTTTGGCCCACCGACGTCAGGCGTCGCGCACGCCGCGCTACGCGGATATTGATCGCGCGGTCGGCGCGCGGGTGGCCGGCGGCGTGACGCCGGTGAGTGCGTCGACCATCACCCCGGTGGTCGAGCGTAATACCCGGGCAAGCTCCCAGGGCGATCTCGAGATGCGCACCGACGCGCGCCTGCTCAAGCCGTCGCTGGTGCGCTTTACGCCGGAGCAGGTGCTGGCGATGCTGGCGAGTATTCAGGCGCCAGTACTGCTTATCGAGGGCGATCGCGGCATTCTGGGCGAGCGCCGCTGGGCGCACAAGGCCCGCCAGCAGGTGCCTGATTTGACGCGGCAGGTGCTTTTGGGTGGCCATCATCTGCACCTGGAGGCTGAGGCCGTCGAGGCCGTCGTCGGCACCATCGTGGATTACTGCAAACGCCAGATGAATGGGTAAAACGGAACAGATCGGAACGTCGAATGAGCAAGTCAACAGAGCAAGCGTTAAGCCATATTTCTCCTCAACAAGACGGTCACGGCAAGAAGGTCGCCCTGGTGCTGGGCAGCGGCGGTGCCCGCGGCTATGCCCATATCGGCGTGATCGAAGCGCTCGAGGCACGCGGCTTCGAGATCATTTCGATCGCCGGCTGCTCCATGGGCGCGCTGATCGCCGGCATCTACGCATCGAACAAATTGGCCGAGTACCGCGAGTGGGTCTGCAACCTGGACTACCTGGACGTGTTGAAACTGGTCGACGTGACCTGGAGCCCGATGGGCGCAATGCGCGCCAACAAGGTGATGAACAAGCTCGAGGCGCTGATCGGCGATACGCTGATCGAGGATTTGCCCATTCCAGTGACCACGGTGGCAACGGATCTCGTCCGTCAGCGCGAAGTCTGGTTTCAGCGCGGCCCGCTTTTGCGCGCCATTCGCGCCTCGATCGCCGTGCCGGGGGTGATCACCCCGGTGCATCTGGGCGATCAGGTGCTGGTCGATGGCGGGCTTTTGAATCCGCTGCCGATGATGCCGATTCTCTCCGCCCACGAGGCGGATCTGGTCGTGGCGGTGAACGTCACTGCCCAGAGCCCTCAGCCCGTAAGCCTCGAGGAGCTTCTGCTCGTCGATGAGCAGGACGAGCGCACGCGCCTTGAGCGCGACCACGACGCCAACCTGGGCGGCTGGATGGATGGCGTGCGCGCGGCGACGAAACGGCTATGGGACGGCTTTGGTGCCCAGGACGACGAGTGGGTCGAAGAGGAGAGCATCGAGGCGCGTGGGCAGCGCGAGTGGGGCAAGCTCGACATGATTCTGGAGTCTTTTGATATCACCCAGGCGGCACTGGCCAAGTACAAGGTGGCGGGCTACCCGCCGGACGTGCTGATCGAGGTACCGAAAACGGTGTGCAGCACTTATGAATTTCACCGCGCCCGCGACCTGATTCGCCTCGGCCGCCATCTGGCCGACGAAGCGCTTGAGCGGCGCATGCCGGGCATTGCCTCGGACGCTGCCGAGTAGCCGCTAGCGGCCGCGCTTTCGCAGCAGCACATAAACCGCGCCGGTGCCGCCGTCGGCGTCCACCGCTGAACAAAACGCCAGCACCCCGGGCCACTCTCTAAGCCAGGCGTTGGTGTGGCTTTTCAGCACCGGAAAATCCGCCGTCGCGCCCCAGGCCTTGCCGTGGACCACCAGCACGCAGTGAAGATGCTGGGCGGCGGCGTCGGTCAGAAAACTTTCAAGCTCCAAGCGCGCCTCTTCCAGGGTGTAGCCGTGAAGATCCAGTCCCGCTTGCCAGGAGGTTTGTCCGCGTTTGAGCTGGCTGAAGGTGCGGTAGGGCAGATCGGTCACGCTGAACTCGAGATACTCCGATGGGCGCACCGCCTCGACCCGGCCATCGGAGGTGCGCCCGGTCGTGACCTGAGCGTCCTGCTTGACCGCCGCCTGGCGGCGCGCTGCCTGGGCGTCGCGCTCGCGTTTGGGCCGGCCGGGGTCGGCCAGGTCGCTTTTGATCTGGCGCACCCCGGCCTCCTGGAGCGCCTGGCGAAAGGCGCTGATCTCTTCATCGTTGGGCGAGTGGCGGCGTCGCGACATGAAAGGCTCACAAAAAATGAAAAAACGGCGGTGTGGACGATGGCGTGAACGGCACAGTATAGCGGCCCTGGCGGCGCTGTGAACCGGGCGACGACGAAGGTACAATCATTTCCCGATGTTAAGCCAACGACGTTTTTCACGTTTCACCCCTTGATGGGCCGGAAGCCCGACGCTTTCGGCTCGCCTAGCCAGGAGCCCTTGTGACCACGCACCTCAATGCCGAGACTTCTCCCTCAACGCTTTCCCTGCCGGAGTCGGCGCTGGCCAGCGATCTGATCACGCTGCGCGACTATCTGCGCTGGGCGACCAGCGAGTTCTACGTCGCTGGTTTGCACTACGGCCACGGCACCGACTCCCCCTGGGACGAGGCGGTGGCGCTGTGCCTGGGCGCGCTGCACCTGCCCTGGAACGTCGACCCCGGCGTTCAGGATGCGCGCCTTCTGCCCGTCGAGCGCCAGCGCATCATCGAGCTGGTGCGCCGGCGGATCACTACTCGGGCGCCGCTGCCGTACCTGCTGGGCGAGGCGTTCTTCGCCGGTTTTCCTTTCGATGTCGATGAGCGCGTGCTGATTCCGCGCTCGCCGATCGCCGAGCTGATTCTCGACGGCTTCGGCGCCTGGTTCGACGAGGAACCGCCGGCGCACGTGCTCGATCTGTGCACGGGCTCGGGCTGCATCGGTATCGCCACGGCCCTGGTGCTGCCCACCAGCCACGTGACGCTGGCGGACTTGAGCCCCGATGCGCTGGCGGTGGCGAAGCAGAACATCACCCGCCACGACGTCGGCGACCGGGTGCGCGCGGTCGAATCCGACGTCTTCGACGGGCTCTCGGGCCAGCGCTTCGATCTGATCGTCTCCAACCCGCCCTACGTCGATGCGCGCGATTTGGCCACCATGCCCGCGGAGTTTCGCCACGAGCCGGCGCTGGCGCTTGGCGCAGGCTCTGATGGGCTCGACATCGTGCGGCGCATTTTGCGCCAGGCGCGCAATCACTTGACCGACGACGGCTGGCTGATCGTTGAGGTCGGCAACTCCGATCGCCACGTCGAGGCGGCCTTTCCCGAGGTCGGCTTCATGTGGCTTGAATTCGAGCACGGCGGCCAGGGCGTCTTTGCCATCAGCGCCGCGGAACTCGACGCCCACGCGGCGTCTTTTGCGTAAGGAACTAGCGACATGTCTGGCAATACGTTCGGCAAGCTTTTCAGCGTGACCACTTTCGGCGAGAGCCACGGCGTGGCCCTTGGCGCCATCGTCGACGGCTGCCCGCCGGGAATCGAGATCAGCGAGCAGGAGCTGCAGGTCGAGCTCGACCGCCGCCGCCCGGGAAGCTCGCGCCACACCACCCAGCGCAAGGAAGCCGACGAGGTTCGCATTCTCTCCGGCGTGTTCGAGGGCAAGACCACCGGCACCTCGATCGGCCTTTTGATCGAGAACACCGACCAGCGCTCGAAGGACTACTCCAAAATCAAGGAGCAGTTCCGCCCGGCCCACGCCGACTACACCTACCACCACAAGTATGGCCACCGCGACTACCGCGGCGGCGGGCGCTCCAGCGCCCGTGAAACCGCCATGCGCGTTGCCGCCGGCGCCATCGCCAAGAAAGTGCTCGCCGCCCAGGGCATTCAGGTGCGCGGCTACATGAGTCAGCTCGGCCCCATCAAGATCGACTTCAAGGGCTGGGAGAGCGTCGAGCAGAACGCCTTCTTCTGCCCGGACCCGGACCGCGTGGCCGAGCTCGAAAGCTACATGGACCAGCTGCGCCGCGACCAGGACTCGATCGGCGCCGAGATCACCGTGATCGCCGACGGCGTGCCGGTGGGCCTTGGCGAGCCGGTGTTCGACCGCCTCGACGCGGAGCTTGCCCACGGCCTGATGAGCATCAACGCGGTGAAGGGCATCGAGATCGGCGCCGGCTTTCAAAGCGTGACCCAGCGCGGCACCGAGCACCGCGACGAGCTGACTCCGGAGGGCTTTCTCTCCAACCAGGCCGGCGGTATTCTCGGCGGTATCTCGAGCGGGCAGCCGATCGTCGCGCGCCTGGCGCTGAAGCCGACCTCCAGCATCACCACGCCCGGGCGCTCGATCGACGTGCACGGCGAGCCGGTCGAAGTGATCACCAGGGGGCGCCACGACCCTTGTGTGGGCATTCGCGCCACGCCCATTGCCGAGGCGATGATGGCGATCACGCTGCTCGATCATCTGCTGCGCCATCGCGGTCAGAACGGCGACGTTCGTGTCGATACGCCGCGCCTGAATCAGCGTTAAACCCGAACGCAGGGCGCTGCTACACTTCACACAAGAGCAGACCGCCGCCCCTTCTGGCGGCGAGTCGCCAGAACGCTCAACGGGTCACGCGCAATTCAGCCACATCACGCAAGGGGAGTCGGCCATGAAAATCAACGTCGAGTTCGATCTCACGCCGGAAGAGTTTCGCCAGTCGCTGGGCCTGCCCGACGTCGAAGCCTTTCAGCAGCACCTGTTGACCAGCATCCAGCGCCAGATGGAGTCGGGTGTCGAAGGCTACGACCCGATGAGCCTGATGCGCCCGTTTTTGCAGCAGCCGATGATGCAGCAGGGGCTTTCTCAAGGACTCTCCCAGGGGCTGTCCCAGGGCCTTGCCCACTTCGGTACCTACCAGCAGATGATGCTGGACATGCTGAAACAGGCGGGTAACGCCAGCGCCAACGCGGGAAGCGAGGCGCCCGAGGCCGAGCCGGAGAAGCCAGCGTCCAAAGCGCGGGCCAGCGCCTCGTCACGCTCGCGGGCCAAAGAATAGCTCGGGGCTGCGTTGCTAAACGCCAGGGCAATCGTTACGCTGTTTCGATAGCGCCGGGCAAGCGTTTCGGGTTAAAAAGAGGGCGCGCCCTTCTGGTTTGAAAAACGCCGCAAAAGCGGGTTCTGGATGGCGCTGAACGGGCAAGACAACGCGTGGCAAAGCGCTTTGGCCGCAGGCAGGCGTGCCTTCTGCTTTGCTTTCGTGGATAGGAGTACGCGGTATCGCCTTCAAGCGGCGCGTACGAAAAAGCACTACAACACCCATCTGCCAACGTGAATGCCGCCTCATTGCCTTGAAAGGAGACAGGACCATGCAGGATAAAATGTTCGACGCCTTCAGTAGCCAGACCCGCCAGATGTTCGAGCCGATGCGCAAGATGAACTCGCTGATGCTCGACAACATGGAAAAACTCACCCACTACCAGCTGGACGCGATGCAGCGTTACAGCCAGATGGGCACCGACCGGCTGCGCAAGGCCACCGATGTCAGCGACGCGGAAAGCCTGAAGAACTTCGGGACCAAGCAAGCCGAGATGATGAAAGAGCTCTCCGAGCAGATGCAGGAAGATGCCCGCGCGATGAGCGAGATGAGCCTGCAGTTCAAATCCGAAATGGAGAAGCTCTTCAGCGACGCTGGCCGCCAAATGAGCGAGCAGGCAAGCAACGCCGGCCAGCAGATGCGTGAACAGGCCAGCGCCGCCGGCGAGCAAATGCGCGAGCAGGCGGGGGGTGCCAAAAGCGACCCCAGCAGCCAGTCCACGCGTAAAAAGTAAACGCTTTCAATACGGCGCCTTCGGGCGCCGTCTTTTTTGGATCCAGGGATAAAGCGCGCACCGAGTGCGAAGTGGGTGCGAAAAGAGAGAGCATGAGGGGAGGGGCTTATGCAGTCAGCGTGGAGTGCGGCGCCGGAAGGGCTCAGCCAGGAAGAGCTGGTGGTCTGGAGAGAGGCGCTTGAGAAAGTCGGCGAGCAGTATCAGGGCCTGATGGAAGAGCTTCTGGCCAAAATGGCGCCGAGCGACGCCGCCGATTCCGTGTACAGCGACATGCGCCAAAGCTTCGAGGCCGCCGCCCGGTCGTTGATGGGTAACCCCACGCTTTTGTGGGAAACCCAGGCGCGGCTGATGCAGGATCAGTGGCTTTTGTGGCAGCAGGGGCTGCGCACGCTCTCCGGGGAGTCGGTGACCCCGCTGATCCAGCCCGCCAGGGGCGATCGCCGGTTCAAGGACGACGCCTGGACCCAGGAGCCGTTCTATCTGGCGCTAATGCAGCAGTACCTGCTGTTTTCGCAGTCCGTCGACGATTTGATCGGCAACCTCGACGGTCTTGAAGGGGCGAGCAAGCGAAACCTCACCTTTTACGCCCGCCAGCTCGTCAGCGCCATGTCGCCGTCGAACTTCATTTCCACCAACCCGGAAGTGGTACGGCGGACGCTGGAAACCAAAGGGCAGAATCTCGTCGAGGGGCTTTCGCGACTTCGCGAGGACCTGGCCAACTCCGCCGAGGGGATCAACGTTCGCATGACCGACCGCCAGGCCTTCGGCATCGGCGACAACATCGCCGTCACTCCGGGCTCCGTGGTGTATGAAAACGAGCTGATGCAGCTGATTCAGTACACGCCGAGCACGGAGAAAGTGTTCAAGACGCCGCTTTTGATCGTGCCGCCCTGGATCAACAAGTACTACATTCTCGATCTGCGCGAGGACAACTCGCTGGTGAAGTGGCTCGTCGACCAGGGCCACACGGTATTTCTGATCTCCTGGCGCAACCCGGGGCCCGAGCAGCACGACATCACCTGGGCGGATTACATGCAGCTGGGGCCCATCAGCGCCATGGAGGCGATCGAGCGCGCCTGCGGCGAGAAATCCGTGAACCTGATGAGCTACTGCGTCGGCGGCACGCTCACTGCCTCGACGGTGGCGTATCTCAACAGTACTAGGCGCGGGCGTAAGGTGAAGTCGGTGACCTACATGGCCACGCTGCAGGATTTCCGCGACCCGGGCGACATCGGCGTGTTCCTGAACGAAGGCGTGGTGCAGGGCATCGAGCACTCGATGAACCTCAAGGGTTACCTTGACGGGCGCTCAATGGCTTACACGTTCAACCTGCTGCGCGAAAACGATCTGTTCTGGTCGTTTTTCATCAACAACTACTTGAAAGGCGACGTGCCCGCCGCCTTCGATCTGCTCTACTGGAACACCGACGGCACCAACCTGCCCGCGTCGACCCACGGCTGGTACCTGCGCCACATGTATCTGGAGAACCGGCTGGTCGAGCCCGGCGGCATCGAGCTCGACGGCGTGAAGATCGACCTTTCGAAGGTTTCCACGCCGAGCTACTTCGTCTCTACGAAAGAGGACCACATCGCCAAGTGGAACAGCACCTACTTTGGCGCGCTTTTGCCCAAGGGGCCGGTGACCTTCGTGCTGGGCGGCTCCGGCCACATTGCCGGTATCGTCAATCCGCCGCACAAGCAGAAGTACGGCTACTGGACCAACGATGCACTTCCCGCCGAGCCTGAGCAGTGGCTCGAAGGCGCCCAGGCGCACGAAGGCTCCTGGTGGCCGCACTGGCAGGCGTGGATGACCCAGAATGGCTACGCCGATACGCAGAAAACCGTGGCTGCCCGCGTACCCGGCAGTGGCAAGCTCAGCGTGATCGAAGCCGCGCCCGGGCGCTACGTGCGCCAAACCATTCCCGAGGTGCTGGGAGAAGTGCCGTCTGAAGAAGCACCTGCAGAGGCGCCTGAAACCACCTCCAACAATGGCCCAAACGACACAGGCAGCGAGCCGACCAGCGCATAGCCGCCAGCGCATTCAAGGCCCGGCACCGCCGGGCTTTTTTACGCGCGCCGTTAACGGACAAATTGTCGCATTGCGGTGGCAGCGGCGCCAAAGAGCGCTAAGGTAGTAGCCATCAACAAAGCGCTTTGGGCGCTGTCGTTTCGATTCAACACTCAGGAGCCTCGTCATGGCGAACGTTTTATCCAACACCCCACGCCCGCTCGTGTCAGCGCTGCTCGGCGCCGCCGTGTTGCTGGGCGCGGCGAGCGCTCAGGCAAGCGATATCAGCGTGTCCAACGCGCGCCTGAGCCTGCTGCCCGGTAATACCCCAGGGGCCGGCTATTTCGATCTCGAGAACGCCGGCGACGAGGCGGTCACGCTCACCGGCGCTGATACCGAGGCGTTCGAGGCGGTCGAGATGCACGAAAGCAGCGAGCACGAGGGCATGGCGCACATGCAAAGCGTCGAGAATGTCGAAGTCGAGGCGGGAGAAACCTTCAGTTTTGCCCCGCGTGGGCATCACCTGATGTTCATGGAGCGCGTGGTGCCGCTCGCCGTGGGCGACAGCGTCGAGGTGACCCTCGAGTTCGATGGCGAAACGCTGCCGGTGACCTTCGAGGTCGTCTCGCCCACCTCGCTTTGATACGCGCCGCCTGGAGGATCGCCGAGAACGTGACCATCGCAAGGAGAGTACCGAGTATGCAAAAAGTCGCGTGGCCGCTGCTGGCGGTCGCCTTGCTGGCCGGGTGTAGCGACGAAGAGTTTCGCACCACGGATATCGAAGAGATCATGCCGCCGCTTCAATTCTCGCTGACCAACGACGATGGCGAGCCCGCTCGCGCCGAGGAGTATCGGGGCAAGACGACGCTGGTGTATTTCGGTTACACCCAGTGCCCGGACGTCTGCCCGCTGACGCTGGCACGCTTCGCCTCGATATTCAATGAGCTCGATGACGACGAGCGCGACGACGTGCAGATGCTGTTGATCTCCGTGGACCCGAACCGGGACACGCCGGAGGTGCTCAAGCGCTATACCGACGCCTTCGGGCCGGAATTCACCGGGCTGACCGGCGACAAGGAAGAGATCGACGCGCTGACCAACCGCTACCGTATCGCCTACAGCTTCGAGGAGCCCAACGAGCGCGGGGACTACATCGTCAACCACTCCAGCGCCGTGTTCGCCTTCAACGATGAAGGCCAGCCGCGCTTTCTGGTGCGCGACCCGCATTCGAATCAGGACGTGCTGGCCGACCTTCGCCGCGTGATCGACGAAGGCTAAGCGCTTATGCGCTCAACGCAAAAAAGCGCCTTGAAAAGGCGCTTTTTTTGGATACGACCATCAGCTAACGGCAATCATTGAACAACCGTGATCGAGCAGTGACCGTTTTGCGTCAGCAGACCGACGAGAGCCCGCAGTTGGCGGTGTAGGCGCGGGAGTTCACGTCCAGAATCAGGCGATGGTTGGTGGTGTCGTAGAAAAACGAGGCGAGGCCCTTGTCGGACTCGGCGGTCTGGTAGAGCCCGCACACGCCGTAGCCGTACTGCACTTCCTGCAGCTGGGTAAGCTCGACGCTTGCCGAGGTCGCAAGCTCGGCGGCGATCGCCTGGCGAATCTCGTCGTCCACCTTGTTGGAGGAGAGCGCCTGATTGCCAAAAATCACCGCCCCGATGACCGCCGTAAAGGCGAGCGGGGCGACGATCAGCAGTAGAAACGGGCGAGAAGTAGTCATGGCGTCATTATGCCAGCGCCCCAAAGCCGGTCAAGCGCCCCGGCTGCTCCATAATGCCGCACCCTGGTGCTTAAAGCAGCGTCGTGCGCGTGCGCCGGGTCACCACGCCTGACGCGCCCATTAGAGCGGCCAGAAGCCAGGCCGGCCAGCTGCCCAGGCGGGTGAAGGGCGTTTGCCCCGTCATGGCGTAGAACTCGCCGGTCAGCGCCGTGGCTTCGAACTGCGGCGCGCGGCTCACCACCTGGCCATGGGCGTCGATGATCGCGGTAATGCCGTTGCTGGTGGCGCGCAGCACATAGCGGCCGTTTTCCAGCGCCCGCAGGCGCGCCATCTGCAGGTGCTGGTGCGGGCCGATCGAGGCGCCGAACCAGGTGTCGTTGGAAATCGTGACGATCACATCGCTCTCCAGCGCCCGGCTGGCCACCAGCTGTGGATAAATTATTTCATAGCAGATCGCGTTACCGATGCGCAGATCGCCGACCTGCATCGGCACCTGCACTGCATCGCCTTTGGTGAAGCTCGACATGGGCAGGTCGAAAAAGTCGATCGCCCCGCGCAGAAGGCTCTCCAGCGGCAGGTACTCACCAAAGGGCACCAGATGCGATTTCTGGTAGCTGCCGGTGACGTTGCCTACGCCGATCACGCTGTTGAAGTAGCGATTCTCTTCGTCCAGCTGAACGATGCCGGTCAGAAGCGACGTGTCCGGCGAAAGCGTGGCCTGGATGCGCTCGAGCACCGGCCGCGCCTGGTACTCGAACATCGGTACCGCGGTTTCCGGCCAGAGGATCAGCTCGGCGTCGTCAGCGACCGAGCGGGTCAGCTCACTGTAGATGTTGGCGGCGGCGCGCTGGCCTTCCGGCGTCCACTTGATCAGCTGGGAAAGATTGCCTTGTAACAGCGCCACACGCGTCGGCGTGGCGGCCGGCGTGGTCCACTGGCTCGGAAGCGCCAGCGGTATCAGCCAGATCGCCGCCAGCGGTAGCGCCATCCAAAAGCGCCGGCGCAGCACGCCGACCAGCAGCGTGGCGCTGAGCGCGACCAGCAGCGACAAGAGATAGACGCCGCCCAGCGGCGCCCAGCCGGCCAAGGGCGAGTCGACGTAGCCCGAGCCCAGCAGCAGCCAGGGAAAGCCGGTGAAGAGATAGGTGCGCAGCACCTCGCCCAGTACCCAGAGCCCGGCGAAGCTCAAGAACGTCAGGCGGGTCGCGAAAAAGCGCCGAAACACCCAGAACGTCAGCGCGTAGAAAAGCGCCAGCACCGTCACGAACAGCGCGGTCAGAAATACCGCCAGCGGCACGCCGGTATACCCGTAGTCGTGAATCGAGACGTAGACCCAGGAGGTACCGCTGGCAAACAGCGCCACCCCGTACGCCCAGCCCTTGAGCGCGGCCTGCGCCGGGGTGAGGCGCTCGAGGCCGAAAAACAGCAGCGCCACGGCGACAGGGCCGAGCCACCACAGCTCGAAGGGAGAGGCGGTCAGCGTAGTAAAGCCGCCGGCCACCAGCGCGGCCAGCACTTGAAGCGCAAAAGGGGACGTCAACACGGTCGTGTCATCCTGTTAGCGGTGGCGTCAATCGGCGTCGTCGGTATCGGCCGAGCCGGACGCGTCACTGGTGTCAGGATGCGCTTCGAGCAGGCGAATCCGGCGATTATCGGCGTTGAGCACGGTAAAGCGCCAGCCGCCGAAGCAGGTGTACTCGCCGCGCCCGGGCAAATGGCCGAACTGCTGCATGACCAGCCCGCCGACGGTGTCGAACTCGTCGTCGGAAAAGTCGGTATCGAAGCGCTCGTTGAAGTCCTCGATCGGGGTGAGCGCGCGGATGGCGAAATGGCCGTTGTCGAGTCGGCGGATGGCGTCCTCTTCGTCGGTATCGTGCTCGTCTTCGATATCGCCAACGATCTGCTCGAGAATGTCCTCGATGGTGATGATGCCCGCGGTGCCGCCGTACTCGTCGACCACGATCGCCATGTGGTTATGAGTATCGCGAAACTCCTTGAGCAGGCTATTGAGCCGCTTGGACTCGGGAATGAACATCGCCGGGCGCAGCACGTCCTCCAACATGAAGGCGTCGCGGCGCTCCTGGGACTGGGAGAGCAGTGGCAGCAGATCCTTGACCAGCAGGATGCCCTTGATGTCATCGAGGTTCTCACCAATCACCGGGTAGCGCGAATGGCCGGTTTCCTGAATCAGTGGCAGGTAGCCGTCGCTGGCTTGATCGATGGCGATCGCCGAGACCTGGGAGCGGGGAATGAGAATTTCGCGCACCTGCTGGTCGCTGATTTCGAGCGCGCCTTCGATGATCATGATGGCGTCCTGGTCGAGCTTCAGCTTGCCGGCGGTGTGGCGCAGGAAGGTGAGGAGCTCGTCGCGGGAGCTGGGCTCATCGGAGTCACCGGTGAGGGCGCTAAAGAGTTTCTCGAGCCAGGATTTTTGATTGGACGTGCTCGATGGATCTTCGCTCATTGCGTCAGGTCTCTTGGTTACGAACGAGTGTGTCGGACAAATGTGGCGTCAAACGTCGAAAGTGAACGTTATACGCAGTAGGGGTCGGCGATATCAAGGCGGGCCAGAAGCTTTCGCTCCAGCGCCTCCATGACCTCGGCCTCGTCGTCGTCGATATGATCGTACCCCAGCAGGTGCAGCGTGCCGTGAATCACCATGTGGGCGTAGTGATCACTCGGCGATTTCTGCTGCTCGCCGGCCTCGCGGGCGACAACATCATGGCAGATCACCAGATCGCCCAATAGTGGAAGATCCACGCCCGGCGGGCTTTCGAAGGGGAAGGAGAGCACGTTGGTCGGCTTGTCCTTGCCGCGGTAGTCGCGGTTCAGCGCCTGGCTTTCGTCGGGTTCGACGAAGCGGATGGTCAGCTCGTGGCGTGAATCCTCCGGGTGCTCGGAAAACACACAGCCCACCCAGTGGGTGAGCTGTGAAAGCGTCGGGAGATCGTCGGCGCTGACCGCCACCTGGCGGTCGATCACGATATCGGTCATCGCCCGCCGTCCCAGCGCGGGGCGCTGTCACGCGCGGCCATTCGGGCTTCGCGCTCCTGCTGGCGCGCTTCGCGCTGGGCGCGCTCTTCGGCTTCCTGCTGGGACTCGAAGGCGTCGTACGCTTCGATGATGCGCTGAACCAGGGGGTGGCGCACCACGTCCTTCGCGGCGAAGTGGGTCACGCCGATCCCCGGTGTGTCCTTCAAAACGTCGAGCACCTGAATGAGCCCCGAGCGCTGGCCCTTGGGCAGGTCGACTTGGGTCACATCCCCCGTGATCACCGCCGTCGAGCCAAAGCCGATCCGGGTCAGGAACATTTTCATCTGCTCCGGCGTGGTGTTCTGGCTCTCATCGAGAATGATGTAGGCGTTGTTGAGCGTACGCCCGCGCATGTAGGCCAGCGGCGCAATTTCGATCACCTGACGCTCGATCAGCTTGGCGACCTGCTCGAAGCCGATCATCTCGTAAAGCGCGTCGTAGAGCGGGCGCAGGTACGGGTCGATCTTCTGAGCCAAATCGCCTGGCAGAAAGCCGAGCTTCTCACCGGCTTCGACCGCCGGGCGTACGAGCAGAATACGGCGCACTTCCTGGCTGTTGAGCGCTTCGACCGCCGCGGCCACCGCCAGGTAGGTCTTGCCGGTACCCGCCGGGCCGATGCCGAAGTTGATGTCGTGCTCGCGGATACTGGTGACGTAGCGCTGCTGGTTCAAGCCGCGCGGTTTGATCATGGTGCGTGGCGTGCGCATGATCACGTCACCGCTGCCGTCCTCGCTCTCTTCCTCGTCTTCCAGCGCCTCGAGGCCCGACTCCTGCAGGAATAGGTGCACGGTGTCCGGGGAGAGTTCGCTGGCCGCGGTTTCGCGGTACAGGTGCTCCAGCACGTTCGAGGCCGCCTTGATACGGTTGGCCGGGCCCGCCAGCTGAAAGATGTTGCCGCGGTTTCTCAGCGTGACGTCCAGCCGGTCTTCGATCAGTTTCAGGTGCTCGTCGCGCTGACCGCAAAGGCTTGCTAGCCGCTGCGGATCGTTGGGTTCAAGGCTTAAAGTGATGATGCGGTTGGCCTGAGAGGATGGCTGGCTCAAAAGTTGTCGACCCGTTCGTTGATGTGTGTAACTCAGAGCTTAATGCCCAGGCGGGACCTGGGCAATTACCTGGGCTAAATCAGCCTCAATATCGCTCGGGAGAGGCGAGCTCGCCGCGCAGTGAGTTGGGCAGCGCTTCGGTAATCTCGACATCGACGAAGTAGCCGATCAGCTCTGCCGGGTTGGCGGCGCGAAAGTTCACCACGCGGTTGTTCTCGGTGCGCCCGGAGAGCTGGCCCGGGTCCTTCGGCGAGAAGCCGGTGACCAGAATGCGCTGGGTCGAGCCCACCATGCGTCGGCTGATCTGCCCGGCCTGCTGCAGAATGCGGTCCTGCAAAATCTTCAGGCGCTGCTTCTTGACGCTCTCCGGCGTGTCATCCTCGAGGCCGGACGCCGGGGTACCCGGGCGCGCCGAGTAGACGAAACTAAAGGAGTGGTCGAAGCCGATACGGTGGATCAGATCCATCGTGTCCTCGAAATCCTGCTCGGTTTCACCGGGAAAGCCGATGATGAAGTCCGACGAGAAACTGATGTCCGGGCGGTTGGCGCGGATACGCTCCATCTTGGCGATATACTCGTCGCGGGTGTGGCCGCGCTTCATCGCCGACAGGATCGCGTCAGACCCGGACTGTACCGGCAGGTGCAGGTGGCTCACGAGCTCCGGAATCTCGGCGTAAGCCTCGACCAGGCTATCGGTGAACTCCACCGGGTGCGAGGTGGTGAAGCGCACGCGGTCGATACCTTCCACCGCCGCCACGCAGGCGATCAGCTCGGCCAGATCGATCTCTTCACCGAGCTGGTTGTCGCCACGGTAGGCGTTGACGTTCTGACCCAGCAGGTTGATCTCACGCACGCCCTGGTCGGCCAGGTGAATGACCTCGTCCATCACCGCCTCAAAAGGCCGCGAGACCTCTTCGCCGCGGGTGTAGGGCACCACGCAGAAGGTGCAGTACTTCGAGCAGCCTTCCATGATCGACACGAACGCCGTCGCGCCGTCGGAGGTGGGCTTTGGCAGGTGGTCGAACTTCTCGATTTCCGGGAAGGTGACGTCCACCGCGGCGATCATGTTGCCGCCGGAAGCCGCCGCATCGCTGCGCGCATCCATCATCGCTGGAATGCGGTGCAGCGTTTGCGGGCCGAACACCATATCCACGTGGGGCGCGCGCTTTCTCAGCGCCTCGCCTTCCTGGCTCGCCACGCAGCCGCCGACCCCGATCACCAGATCCGGGTTGGCGTCCTTGAGCTTTTTCCAACGCCCCAGCTGATGAAACACCTTTTCCTGGGCCTTCTCGCGAATGGAGCAGGTATTGAGCAGGATTACATCGGCTTCTTTCTCGTTGTCGGTGAGTTCCATTTGATGGGACTCGCCCAGCAGGTCCGCCATACGAGAGGAGTCGTATTCGTTCATCTGGCAGCCGTGCGTTTTGATGAAGAGCTTCTTCGCCATCGGTACCTGTCGTCTATGAATCGTCTGGGACGAAAATGAATGAAATATCGGTCGGGCACAGGCGCGTGCCGGTGCGTTTAGAGTGGCAGTCATTATACGGATACAACAAACCAGCGGCTAGCGCTGTACAATCGATACTTGACCCAGGCGTTTCTATGAGTATACTACGCACCGTGTTTGAGCAGTTCCTCGATAGCTCAGTTGGTAGAGCAAATGACTGTTAATCATTGGGTCACAGGTTCGAGTCCTGTTCGAGGAGCCAACATCTGGCTCGCCTCAAACGCCTTAGCAAAAGCGGTAGCATAAGCAGTTCCTCGATAGCTCAGTTGGTAGAGCAAATGACTGTTAATCATTGGGTCACAGGTTCGAGTCCTGTTCGAGGAGCCAACCGCCGCTAAGCACCGATTTCAAGACGTTCCCCGATAGCTCAGTTGGTAGAGCAAATGACTGTTAATCATTGGGTCACAGGTTCGAGTCCTGTTCGGGGAGCCAATCTCGTCTTTTTTAACCGCACGCCGGTTCTGCAGTTCATCTTCGTTCGATTCAACTGACTCCTTTGCCTCTCTGGCAGTCATTACAGGCCTTTTCCAGCGCCTGATATTTGCGTGTCCTTAAAACGCTCTTATCCTTCTTCACGCTTCAGTACGCCCGTGCGGGCATGAAAAAAGCCGCACCCTCGAAAGGGCGCGGCTGATTCGAGTGGCTCCGGCGCTTAGCGCTGGGCCATGCGCTGGGCGTTTTTCATGTGGGTGTAGTCGAGCATGATCTCGGCGGCTTCGAGCACGTGGGCGCGGTCCACCGGCATCTCTTCATCCTCTTCCTCGGTTTCGTCGATCGGCTCGCCGCTGGCGTTGTCCATGCGGGCGTCGAGCCACTCGTCGAGCTCCGGTAGGTTCAGCGCCCGGCGGCGCTGGTTTTCCAGCGAGAGCTGCTCGGCTTCCTGAGCTTCCAATTCGCGCTGGCGCTGCTCGCGGTTCAGGCTCACGGTGGTGTGCTGTTCGCGAAGCTGGCGGGCGAGCGTCGACTGGCGCTCCAGATAGCGGAAGTTCGGGTTCTCGGCGGCGCGCTTTTGATGGCGCATGGTCAGCGCGGGAATGAAGTCCTCCGGGTTGCCGTAGCGGCGATACTGCACGTTTTGCACCGTATCCCAGGCCAGGGCGTTATCGAGACTGCTCTCGCCGATGCGCTCCGGGTCGATCAGGCTGGGGAACGTGATATCCGGTTCGACGCCGCGGTTTTGCGTGCTATCTCCCGAAATGCGGTAGAACTTGGCGCGGGTCAGCTTGATCTGGCCGTGGCTCAGCTCGTTGAGGGTTTGAACGGTGCCCTTGCCGAAGGTATCGGCGCCGACCACCAGGCCGCGGCCGTAGTCCTGAATCGCGCCGGCAAAGATTTCCGAGGCGGAGGCCGAGAGGCGGTTGGTGAGCACAGTGAGCGGGCCGTCGTAGAGCGTACCGGCATCGGTGTCGCCGTAGAGCTGGATGCGCCCCTGGGCGTCGCGCACCTGCACGGTCGGACCGCGGTCGATGAACAGCCCAATCAGCGAGTTGGCTTCCTGCAGCGCGCCGCCGCCGTTGTTGCGCAGATCCAGCACGATGCCCTCGACGTTTTCCGCCTTGAGCGCTTCGATCTCCTGGGCAACGTCGCGCGTGGTGCTGCGATACTCCTCTTCGCCCGCCTGCCAGGCGTCGAAGTCGACGTAGAAGGTGGGCACGTCGATCACGCCGATCTTGTGCGGCTCACCGTCGCGCTCGACCTCGATCACTTCGCTCTGAGCGGCCTGATCTTCGAGGCTGACCGTGTCGCGGGTGATCTCGACGATGTGCGAGCGGGTCATGTCGACCGCCTGGGCGGGCACCACGTCCAGGCGCACCGTGGAGCCTTTTGGCCCGCGGATCAGATCGACCACGTTGTCCAGGCGCATGCCCACCACGTTGACCATTTCGCCCTCGTCCTGTCCCACGGCGACGATACGGTCGGCGGGTTCCAGCACGCCGGCGCGCTCGGCGGGACCGCCGGGCACCAGGCTTGCGACTTTCACGTACTCGCCGTCGGCCTGCAGCAGCGCGCCGATGCCCTCCAGTGACAGGCTCATCTGAATGTCGAAGGATTCGCTCTGGCGCGGTGAGAGATAGCCGGTATGGGGGTCGATGGTGCTGGAGATCGCCGCCATCAAAATGCCGAACACGTCTTCGGATTCGGTCTGCTCCAGGCGCGTGAGTTGGCCTTCGTAGCGCTGGCGCAGGTTATCTTCGATCTCCTCTTCGTCCTGGTCGGCCAGCGACAGGGTCAGCGCGTCGTTTTCCAGACGCTTGCGCCACAGCTCGTCGAGCTCGCTTTCCTGAGTTGCCCATGGCGCTTCTTCGCGGTCGACTTCCAGGCGCTCGTCGCTTTGGAACTCGAAGGAGAGGCCGTCGTCCAGGCGGGTCAAGAGCCATTCGAGGCGGTCGGTGTGGCGCTCGCTCAGGCGGTTGTAGAGCTCGAAGGCCTCATCGAGGTCACCTTCGAACAGCACCTGATCCATGTCCTCTTCCAGGTGGCGGTAGGGCTCGATGTCGCGACTGAGCAGATAGCTACGCTGGTTGTCCAGAATATCCAGATAGCGCTGGAAGGCCTCCTGAGACCACTGTGCGTCGAAGTCGATATTGGCGTAGTGGCCGTAGCGCAGCGCATCCCCAATCTCCACTGCCGCTTGGCGCTGTTCGTCGGTCGGCGCGAGTTGCGCAAGCGCCGGGCTGGCGACGGCCAGCATCACGGCAACGGCGGCCGAGCGCGTAAGCGTTACAAACAAGCTCATCAGTCAGGCTCTCCCGGAATTTATAGTCACTCGTGTCCTCTGGACATTCAGTCAGCCCATGAGTTACGCAGGCCAAGAGCATTGTAGCAGGTCATTTACTCTGTGATACTCACTGATTTTCTGATAGAGGGCATTGATTTGACCGCGCTCGACACTTCTTTTGATGCGCCGCGTTTGGCGCGGCTGTGCGATTTTCTGGCGGGCTCGCCCACGCCCTGGCACGCGACCCGCTCGATGGCTCGTCGGCTCGAGGAAAACGGCTTCATTCGCCTTGACGAGCGCGCCGACTGGACGCTCGAGGCGGGCAAGCGCTACGTCGTGACCCGCAACGACTCCTCGATAATCGCCTTTCAACTGCCCGCCGGCGATAAAAACGGCCTCGAAAGCCTTCGCATGATCGGCGCGCACACCGACAGCCCCGGGCTCAGATTGAAGCCCGAGGCGACCCAGCGCTCGGCGGGCTGGCTACAGCTTGGCGTGCAGGTCTACGGCGGCGTGCTGCTCGCGCCCTGGTTCGATCGTGATCTGGGCTTGGCCGGGCGGGTGCACGTTCGCCACGCCGACGGCCGACTCGAAAGCGTGCTGCTCAACGTGGCGGATCCCGTGGCCATGATCCCGAGCCTGGCGATCCATCTGGATCGTGACGTCAACGCCGGCCGAGCGATCAATCCGCAAACCCAAATGGCGCCGGTACTGATGCAAAGCGGCGACGCTACGCTCGATTCGCTGTTGAAGGGCTGGCTTGAGCGTGAACACGGCCTCAAGGGCATCGAGGTCGTCGATTTCGAGCTCGGCTTTTACGATCTGCAGCCGCCGTCGCTGGTCGGGGTGGGGCGTGAGCTGGTGGCCAGCGCCCGGCTGGATAACTTGCTGTCATGCTTCATGGGGCTGGAGGCGCTTCTGGCGTGCGACGGTGAGCAGGGCGCGCTGCTCATCGCCAACGATCACGAGGAAGTGGGCAGCGCCAGCGCCTGCGGCGCTCAGGGGCCGTTTTTGGGCGACGTGCTCCGGCGCATCAATGCCCAGGTCGGGAAGGGGGGCGAGGAGGCGCTGATTCAGCTGATTCAGTCGTCCGTGATGATCTCCTGCGATAACGCCCACGCGCTGCACCCCAACTTTCGCGACAAGCACGACGAGCGCCACGGCCCGGCCATCAATGGCGGCCCGGTGATCAAGGTCAACGCCAGCCAGCGCTACGCGACCAACAGCGTCACCGGGGCGCTGTTTCGTGACGTGTGCCGCGAGTCGGGCGTGCCGGTGCAGTCGTTTGTCACCCGCGCCGACATGGGCTGCGGCAGCACCATCGGCCCCATCACGGCCACCGAAATCGGCGTGCCGACCATCGACGTGGGCGTGCCACAGTGGGCGATGCACTCGATTCGTGAAACCGCCGGTACCCGGGATGTCGAACACCTGACCCGCGCGCTGGTCGCCTTCCTCAATCGCCCAGCGCTTTATTGAGGCGCACACTTTTCACGGGCGCACAAAAAACCCGCTAAACGAAGTTAGCGGGTTTTTTTTGAAGCTGGTGGCTACACCCTGATTTGAACAGGGGACCCCATCATTATGAGTGATGTGCTCTAACCAGCTGAGCTATGTAGCCGTTCAACGGGGGCGAATATTACAAAGCGTGCCGCCGCTCGTCAAGTACTTCCTTGTTCGGCGGCGGGTTTATCCGCCGCCGAGTGCGTCAGGCGTTCAATCAAGCGCTAGACGTTGAAGCGGAAATGGATCACGTCGCCATCCTTGACGATGTACTCCTTGCCTTCCAGGCGCCACTTGCCCGCATCCTTGGCACCCTGTTCGCCGCCCAGGCTCACGAAATCGTCATAGGCGATGACTTCGGCGCGGATGAAGCCTTTCTGGAAGTCGGTGTGGATGACACCGGCGCCTTCCGGGGCGGTGGCGCCCTGTTTCACGGTCCAGGCGCGCACTTCCTTCACCCCGGCAGTGAAGTAGGTTTGCAGGCCCAAAAGGGCGTAGCCGGCGCGAATGACGCGGTCGAGCCCCGGCTCCTCCATGCCCATCTCTTCGAGAAAGACGCTGCGCTCTTCGTCGTCGAGCTCGGCGATTTCGGCTTCAAGTTGGTTGCACACCGGTACCACCACCGCGCCTTCCTCTTCGGCAATTTGACGGACGATATCGAGATACGGATTGTTCTCGAAGCCGTCCTCGTTGACGTTGGCGATGTACATCGTCGGCTTCAGGGTCAAAAAGCCGAAGCTCTTCACCTGCTGCTTTTCGTCATCAGAGAGCCCGAAGCTTCGAAGCGGCATGCCCTCGGCCAGGTGCGGCTGGATCTTGTCCAGAATCGTCTTGGTCGCCACCGCATCCTTGTCGCCACCCTTTACCGAGCGTACCAGCCGCTGACTGGCCTTTTCGACGGTGTCGAGGTCGGCGAGCGCCAGCTCCAGGTTGATGGTCTCGATGTCCGCACGTGGGTCGACCTGGTTGGCTACGTGAATCACATTGTCGTTATCGAAGCAGCGCACCACGTGGGCAATCGCCTGGGTTTCGCGAATGTTGGCCAAAAACTTGTTACCGAGGCCCTCGCCTTTGGAGGCGCCGGCCACCAGGCCCGCGATATCCACGAACTCCATGGTCGTGGGCAGTACCTTCTGAGGCTTGACGATCTCGGCGAGCTTGTCGAGGCGCGGATCCGGCATCGGCACGATCCCGACGTTGGGCTCGATGGTGCAAAACGGAAAGTTTTCCGCATCGATGCCGGATTTGGTGAGCGCGTTGAAGAGCGTGGATTTGCCTACGTTGGGTAGGCCAACGATACCGCAGTTAAAACCCATGGGAATGTCCTGACCGGGGCGCGCTTGATAGAAAGCCGCCTTGAAATGGAAACGTTTGGCTATTTTACGCTATGGAGCTGGTTCATGGCTTTCGCCCAGTCGCCTTTGAGCGCCAGGGGGAGGGTGGTCTCGCACGCCTGAATAGCGTGGTCGATCGCTTCCTGCTCGCTTTTGCCCGGGCGATTCAATACGTAGTGAACCACCTGGCGTGCCTCGCCCGGATGACCGATACCGATACGCAGCCGGTGGAAGGCGTTCTGGTTGCCCAAAGCGCTGATGATGTCGCGCAGGCCGTTATGGCCGCCGTGGCCGCCGCCGGTCTTGAAGCGCGCCTGGCCCGGCGGCAGGTCGAGCTCGTCGTGGACGACGAGCAGGTTGTCCGGGGCGAGCTTGAAAAACTGGCAAAGCGCGGCCACTGAGGCGCCGCTTCGATTCATGAAGGTGGTGGGGTTCAACAGGTGAAGTTCATGACCGTCGAGCTGCGCCTTGGCATAGCGCCCGAGGAACTTCTTTTCCGGGCGAAGCTCGGTATGGGCGCGTCGCGCCAGCGCGTCCACCAGCCAGAACCCGGCGTTGTGGCGCGTTGCGTCGTATTCGGGGCCGGGGTTACCCAGCCCAATGATCGCCGTTACCTGGCTCATGTTCCCACCTCCAACGTTCAAAAGTGTCTCGGCCGCTGGCCCGACAAAAAAAATCAAGCGCCGAAGCGCTTGATTTTAGCATTCATGGGCCATGCGGGCATGGCCCAATCTGCACGGGAGTAATGACGACTGCGCTTACTCGGCGCTGCCTTCTTCGCCTTCCCCTTCTTCCTCGTCTTCAACACGATCCTTGATCGCGGTGATGTTGAGGATGGCGTGGTCGTGCTCTTCGCCGTGGGCAAGATCCACGGAAGAAACGCCGGCCGGCAGGGTCAGGTCGGACAGGTGCAGGGTGGTACCCAGCTCGACGCTCGAAATGTCGACTTCCAGGTAGTCCGGCAGGTCTTTCGGCAAGCAGCTGATCGCCACTTCGTTGTTCAGCACGTGCAGCTCGCCGCCCTGGTCCTTGATGCCGACACACTTCGCTTCGCCCACGACGTGCAGCGGCACGTTCATGGTGATTTCGTGGGTGGCGTCAACGCGCATGAAGTCGGCATGAGTCAGCAGCGGCTTGTAGGGGTGACGCTGCAGATCACGAACGACGACCTGCTCCTGCTTGCCTTCGACGTCCAGCGTGATGACCGAGGAGAAGAAGGACTCGTCTTCGATCGCCTTGTAGAACGCGGTCTTTTCGACGGCGATGGAGACAGGCGCTGTTTCGCCACCGTAGATCACGGCGGGAACTTGCTGGTTCGCACGACGCAGGCGGCGGCTCGCACCTTTCCCCAGGTCGTTACGAACGTCGGCTTTCAAAGTAAAATCGGACATGTTGGTGCCTCTTGGTTTAAGTAAGAAAACCCCGCCGACCGCGACCAGTCGACGACGCTTTCAGGGCCCCGAGGGGGCTATAACGTCAGGCGGTGTCCACGCTCGCGTGAACGGTTAGTGGAACATCGCGCTGACGGATTCTTCGTTGCTGACCCGGCGGATCGCTTCCGCAATCAGGCCGGCAACGCTCAACTGGCGAATTTTACCGCTGCGACGCGCATGGTCGGCGAGCGGAATAGTGTCGGCCACGACCACTTCATCCAGTACGGAGCTTGTGATGTTGTCGATGGCGGGGCCAGACAAGATCGGGTGTGTAGCATAGGCCACCACGCGCGCGGCGCCGTGGTCCTTGAGTGCTTCGCCGGCCTTGCAGAGCGTGCCGGCGGTGTCGATCATGTCGTCGACCACCACGCACGTGCGGCCTTCGATCTCGCCGATGATGTGCATCACCTGGGCCTGGTTGGCCTGGGGGCGACGCTTGTCGATGATGGCGAGATCGGCGTTGAGCTGCTTGGCGATGGCGCGCGCGCGCACCACGCCGCCGACATCCGGCGAGACCACGACCAGATCGTCGTAGTTCTGGCGCTCGATGTCGTCGAGCAGGATCGGCGAGCCGTAGACGTTGTCCACCGGCACGTCGAAAAAGCCCTGAATCTGGTCGGCGTGCAAATCCATGGTCATCACGCGGTCGACGCCGGCCTTGACCATCATGTCGGCCACGACCTTGGCGGAGATGGGCACGCGGGCGGAGCGCACGCGACGATCCTGGCGCGCGTAGCCGAAGTAGGGCAGCACCGCGGTGATGCGGGTCGCCGAGGCGCGACGCAGGGCGTCAACCATCAGGATCAGCTCCATCAGGTTGTCGTTGGTCGGGGCACAGGTGGACTGGAGAATGAAGACATCCTTGCCACGCACGTTCTCATTGATCTCGACTGCGATCTCGCCGTCGCTGAACTGGCCCACCGTGGCGTTGCCCATCCGGCTGTCCAGGCTCTCAGCCACTTTACGAGCGAGTTCGGGATTGGCGTTCCCGGTGAAAACCATCAATTTTGACACGTGCAGCCACCTTTGCAGCGTTGGGGATCAGGGGAGAAAACGTTGGATCATGGGCAGGTTGGCTGGGGTACCAGGATTCGAACCTGGGAATGCCGATACCAAAAACCGGTGCCTTACCACTTGGCGATACCCCAGCAATAACCCAATGTGATGACCGGGCGCTTTCAGCGTCCCAGCGCATCGTGTAGAGGAGAGGTGTTGAGCCCGCGCGTCACCCAAGCCTGATAGCGTTGGCCCGCCTGTTCAGCGACGGCGTTTGCATCGCGTTGGGTTTCAAACGCGGCAAACAGACACGCGCCGGTGCCGGTTACGCGGCCGGGTGCGAACTGCTCGAGCCACTCGAGCGCACAAGCGATCGGCGGATAGCGTTTTTTGACCGTTGCTTCACAGTCGTTACGCCACGTGGCCGCTCCCCCCTGCAGTGCGCGCGCCATAGTAATGGGGCGGCTTGCGCGTGTCAATTCCGGGTCCTGGAAGATGGCTGGGGTCGACACGCTCACCCCCGGGTGGATCACCACGAACCAGGGCGTGTCGAGGGTGACCGGGGTAAGCACCTCACCCACGCCCTCGGCCCAGGCGCTATGGCCATGAACGAACACCGGCACATCGGCGCCCAGCGAGAGCCCGATGCCCGCCAGTGCCGTCAGCGAGAGCTCGAGCTTCCATAGCCGGTTGAGCCCGACCAGTACCGTGGCGGCATTGGAGCTGCCGCCGCCCAAGCCTCCGCCCATGGGCAGGCGCTTATCGATGCCAAGGCTTACGCCCTGGTTCGCGTCACGGCGGTAGGGCAGCAGGGTGCGCGCGGCGCGCACCATCAGGTTGTCATCGAAGCTCACGCCATCGACGTCGTTTTCGAGCGCGATCACTCCATCGTCTCGCGGCGAGAGCGTGATCCTGTCCTGCAGGTCGATGAACTGAAAAAGCGTCTGCAGCGTATGGTAGCCATCCTCACGGCGGCCGGTTACGTGCAGCATGCGGTTGAGCTTCGCCGGTGCCGGAAGCTTCATGGTAGACGTCGTGCCTGTCACCGCTTACTCCTGGTCGTCGCGCGGGCGCCACTGGTTCACCACCAGAGTGATGCGCACCTCGTCATAGTTCATGACCAGACGCCGCGGCAGCCACATCTCTTCGACCTCTTCCCAGTCGCGGTAGTCGATCTCCCAGCCGTCCTGCTCCAGATGACGCGGAAAGCCGAGCTCGTCGGTTTCGAGCTGATAGTCGGAGTCATCGCCTGGAAGGCCCCGTACCCAGTCGGGCATGGCGCGTACCGGCAGCGACCAGCCAAGCTGCTCCTCCATCAGCGCCTCCGGCGTTTCGGCTTCGAAACGGCCTTCACCGGTGGTCAGCGAGAAGCGGCCCTCGCGGCCTTCCAGCACGCTGCGCCCGCCGCCGAAGGGGCCGCTGATCAGCATGCGAAAGTAAAACGGCGTCTGGTTCCAGTCCAGGTTGGCGCTGGTGTTCTCGTCCGGAGTTCTAAGCCCGGCCTTGCCGATCAGCGTCCAGCTATCGAACGCTTCGACCTCGGCCTGCTGGCGCTCCCACTGGCCCTCTTGTCGGCCGCTGTCGTCCATCGGGGCCTGGGTGGCGCACCCGGCCAGCGCCAATAGTGCGGCGCCGGTCAGAAAGGCTTTTGCCGGGCGGGCCCAGGCGCTGAAAGGCGAGGCGTTCGAGTAAGCGGTCAACATGGTGAAGCTCCGTATCGGTGATGCATTCTGATTCATTCAGAATAAAAAGGGTTAAAGAGGGTGTCTCAAGGCGTGCCAAGCGCCGGGCGGCGGCGCAAGAGCTCGTCGAGCGCCGGGGTATCGCCACGCCCGGTTTGGAAGCGGCGAACGATGGCGCGTGCCTTATCAACGCGGCCCAGCGCATCGAGGACCTCGGCCAGGTGCGCGGCGACCTCCTGGTCCGGCATCTGGGCAAACGCGGTTTCGAGCCAGGAGAGCGCCTCGTCGGGCTCGCCCTGTTTGAACAGCACCCAGCCCATGCTATCCAGCACCGCCGGGTTGTCCGGCTCGAGCTCATAAGCGCGCTCGATGAGCGCTCGGGCCTCCTCAAGCCGTTCGCCGGAATCCGTGTCTGCCAGCGTGTAACCCAGCGCGTTGAGCGCGTTGGCGTTGTCCGGCTCGCTGCGAATGATGTAGCGCAGATCGCGCTCCATGGCCGCAAGGTCACCGCGCTCGAAGGCGCGCATGGCCCGCAGGTAGCGAAGGCCGGTATCGGCGGGGGTGCGGGCGAGCTCGCGGTCGAGCAGGGCGTCGGCCTCGCTTGCGAGATTTTGGCCGTCGAGCAGCTGTACTTCCAGCAGCACCAGATCGCTGAAGTAGGCGTCATAGCGCATCCGCTCGATGCGTAAAAAGGCGCGCGCATCCAACAGCCGATCCTCCTCGATCAGCATCTGCGCGGCGGCGGCCCGGGCGGGCAGGAACTCGCTGCCCTCGCGCACCTGACGGTAGTAGATCAGGGCGTTATCGATGTCGCCTTCGGATTGAGCGATCGCGCCCAGAAGAAAGTAGGCCAGATCCGGAATGTTCTCTTCGCCGATCATCGGCTGCAGCAATCGGTAGGCGGGGTCCGGGTGGCCCTCTTCCAGATAGAGCTGGGCCAGCGCCACGCGCAAATCCGGCCCGCCGCCGTGGCGCTCGAGCAGCGCGTCGGTCTGCTCCTGCGCCTGGGTGAGGTTATTGAGGCGAATGTTGGCCTGGGCGAGCATGAGTACGAAGCGCACGTCGTCGGGGGCAAGCTCGAGCCCGCGGCGCGCGGCGCGGCGCGCGCCCTGATGATCGCCGGTTTCCAGCGCCAGTCGGGCGCGGGCGAGCCACAGCGACTCAAGATCCGGGGCCTGGCTTGCGACCTCGTCCAGACGCGCCTGGGCCTGGGCGGTGTTGCCAAGCGCGGCTTCGATCAAAGCGGTTCCCAACAGCACATCAACCTGGCCCTCCTGCTCGTCACCCAGCGGCGCGATCCCAGCGCTTTCGTCGAGAAAATCGCGCAGCGGGCGGATCAACAGTCCAAGCGGGGCGTTTTCCGCGACCGCCAGTTCGGCGAACGCGGCGATCTCGCCGTTGCCGCCGGCGGAAACGATCGCCAGGCGCTGCTCGAGGCTGTCGAGCCAATCGCCGCGCGAGAGCGAAAGCGTGGCCAGAAACTGATTGGGCCCCTGGGCGGTGGGTGCAAGCTCGCGCCAGCGCAGCGCCGAGGTTTCCATGAGCGCGGTGTCGTTGCCAAAACGGGCGGCGAAGGTGGCGCGCTCGGCAAGGGCTGCCACCGGGTAGCGGCGTGAAGCGGCCAGATACCCCTGGCTTGCGCGGCTAAAATCGCCGCGCTGGCCGGCCATTTCCGCGGTCAACAGCGTGCGCAGCCCCTCGGCGTCGAGCCCGCGCGTGATCGGCGGCGCCGAGGCCATGGGGTCATCGATGAAAGCGGGTAGCCCGCCCACCGAGCTCGAAGGCGTCGCCTGACAGCCGCTTAACAACAGCGTGACCGCCAAAGGCCAGCGGGGTAACCCCGTTAATGTCGCGCGAAAGGGCATGCGTATCTCAATCAGGTGGCCGAATTGTCAGCATAGCGGCTTGCGGGGCTGCGGCAAAGTGGTGGCGCCAGAACCGGGTGGTTTGTGGTAGAATGCTACACCTTGAAAACGATTCGTGTCAGCGCAATTTCGACCACCGCAGCCGTCTCATTGGCGGTTTCGCCACTGTCGAGCGTTTGACGCTCAAAGGACTCGCCCGCTCAAGAGTCGAGCCGCCGTTTATCCACGACCGATCCACTAGCGAAGACGCATAACGCATGACGCTTCTTGCCCTGGGAATCAATCACCGCACCGCAAGCGTTGCCGTGCGTGAGCAGGTAGCCTTTACCCCTACGCAGCTCGAAAGCGCGTTGGGCGAGCTTCGCTGTCTGCCGAACATTCACGAGGCGGCGGTGCTCTCGACCTGCAATCGCACCGAACTCTACTGCGTTACTGACGCCGCCGGCGAGCGCGCGGTGCTCGACTGGCTGGGCCGCTTTCACGGCCTGAACGTCGAGGATCTGACTCGCTGCGCCTATCACTATCTCGACGCCGCCGCCGCCCGCCATCTGATGCGCGTGGCCGTAGGGCTCGATTCGATGGTGCTCGGCGAGCCCCAGATTCTCGGCCAGCTAAAGGATGCGTATCAGCAGGCGCGCGAGGCCCGGGGCCTTGGCGGCGAGCTCGAGCGTCTTTTCCAGCACACGTTCGCCGTGGCCAAACAGGTGCGCACTGAAACCGGCATCGGCAAGAACCCGGTGTCGGTCGCCTACGCCGCCGTCAGCATGGCGAGCCGCATTTTCGACGACTTCGGCCGGGCAAGTGCGCTTCTGATCGGCGCCGGCGAAACCATTGAGCTTGTGGCACGCCATCTGAGCGAGGCTGGCGTGCGCAAACTCACCGTGGCCAACCGCACCCGCGAGCGCGCCATGAACGTGGCCTCGAGTTTGGGCGGCGAGGCGATCACGCTGCCGGAGATTCCGGCGGCGCTCGAACACGCCGACATCGTCATCTCCTCGACCGCTTCGCCGCTGCCGATTCTGGGCAAGGGCATGGTCGAACGAGCGCTAAAAAAGCGCCGCCACCGGCCGGTGTTCATGGTCGATATTGCCGTGCCCCGGGATATCGAGCCGGAGGTGGGTGAGCTTGCCGACGTCTTTTTATATACCGTCGATGACCTCGAGGAGGTGATCGAAGAGAATCGCCGCCACCGCCAGGTGGCCGCCGACCAGGCCGAATCGCTGATCGAACACGGCGTGGGAAGCTGGGAGCAGGAGCGCCGAGTGCGCGGCGGCGGCGAGCTGATCCGCGACTACCGCCGCCACGGCGAAGCGCTTCGCGACGAAAGCCGCGACCAGGCGCTCGAACGCCTGGCCCGCGGCGAAGACCCGGCAAAAGTGGTCGAGCGCCTTGCCCATCAGCTCGCCAACCGCTTCATGCACCAGCCGACGTTGGCCCTTCGCAAAGCGGCCTCCGAAGAAGATCACGCAGTGCTGAGCGCGGCGCCGCGCGTTTTGCTTTCCCCAAAACCCGCGTTTGAGAAGCCCGCGCCCTCGGCTAAACGCCAGAAGGATGATACGCCCGCATGAAAGAGACGTTGCGCCAACGTTTGGACAGTTTTGCCGACCGCTTCGAAGAGCTTGCGATGCTGCTCTCCGAGCCCGAAGTCATCAACGACCAGCAGCGCTTTCGCGACTACTCCCGCGAGTACGCAGAGCTCGAGGAGCTGGTCGCGGCCTGGCAGCGCTACCGCGAGGTCGAAGAGAACATCGCCACCGCCGAGGCCTTGAGCGGCGACAGCGACCCGGAAATGCGTGAGCTGGCGGAGATGGAGCTGATGGAGGGCCGCGAGCAGCGCGAGGCTCTCGAGGTCGAACTCAAGCGCCTGCTGGTGCCCAGGGACCCGGATGATAACCGTGGCGTGTATCTGGAAGTGCGCGCCGGCACCGGCGGCGACGAGGCGGCGATTTTTGCCGGCGATCTGTTTCGCATGTATTCACGCTACGCAGAAAAGCGCGGTTGGCGGGTGGAGATCGTCAGCGCCAGCCACGGGGAGCAGGGCGGCTATAAAGAGGTGATCTCCCGGGTGAAGGGCGACGGCGTCTATGCCCGGCTCAAGTTCGAGTCCGGCGCGCACCGTGTGCAGCGTGTGCCCGCCACCGAATCCCAGGGGCGAATCCACACCTCCGCTTGCACCGTGGCGGTGATGCCCGAGGTGGATGACGTTGGCGACATCGACATCAATCCGTCGGATCTGCGCGTGGATACCTACCGCTCCAGCGGCGCCGGCGGCCAGCACGTCAACACCACGGATTCGGCGATTCGCATCACCCACCTGCCCACCGGCGTGGTCGTGGAGTGTCAGGAGGAGCGCAGCCAGCATAAAAACCGCGCCAAGGCGATGTCGCTGCTCGCCGCCAAGCTCAAGCGAAACGCCGTGGATTCCCAACGCCAGGAACAGGCAGACGCGCGCCGCTCCCTGGTCGGCTCCGGCGATCGCAGCGAGCGTATCCGCACCTACAACTTCCCTCAGGGGCGTATCACCGATCACCGCATCAACCTGACGCTCTATAAACTGCTGGATGTGGTCAGCGGTGAGCAGCTCGATGACGTGGTCGAGCCGCTGATTCACGAGTATCAGGCCGAGCAGCTTTCCGCCCTTCAGGACGCCTGATGACTTTCGATGCGCTGTTGAACGCGGCGGCCAAACGCCTTGCGGACGCGGGCTCGCCCTCGCCCCGGCGCGACGCCGAGCTTTTGATGATGCACGCCGCCGGCTGCGAGCTGACCTGGCTCTACACCTGGGGCGACCGCGACTGCGAGCCTTGGGCGCGGGCGCGCTTCGAGGCGCTCATCGCTGCCCGTGCTCAGGGCGAGCCGGTGGCGTACCTGACCGGCGAGCGCGAGTTCTGGGGGCTGCCCCTTTTGACCTCGCGCCATACGCTGATCCCGCGGGCGGACACCGAAACCCTGGTCGAGGCGGCGCTTGCGCGCGCCGGCGCCGCCAGCGGCCAGTTTCTGGATCTGGGCACGGGCACCGGCGCCATTGCGCTCGCCTTTGCCAGCGAGCGCCCAAACTGGCAGGTGAGCGGACTCGACCTGCGTATTGATGCCGTGGCCCTTGCCGAACAAAATGCCGCGCGGCTGGCGCTCGAAAACGCCAACTTCATCCAGAGTGACTGGTTCGAGGCTCTCGCGCAGGAAGACGTCGCGCCGCGCTTTGATATCATCGTCAGCAACCCGCCCTATATCGACGAAGCCGACCCGCACCTGAGCCAGGGCGACGTGCGCTTCGAGCCGCGCTCGGCACTGGTGGCGGCGGGCGAAGGCCTTGCCGATCTGCTTCATTTGGTGTGCTGCGCCCGTGAATATCTCGAGCAGGGCGGATGGCTGCTGCTGGAGCACGGCTATCGTCAGGCCGATGCAGTGCGTCAGGCGCTTTCAAGCGCGGGCTACCTGGACGTCGAGAGCCTCGTCGATCTGGGCGGGCACGCGCGGGTCACGCTGGGGCGGATGCCGGCGTCGATCGAGGGCGCGAAGAATTACCAAGGCGAACACTCATGAAGATGAAACGCGCATGAAAACCAAAAACAAGGCGCTGGATCGCATCGATTTACGGATTCTGCGCGTGCTGCAGGACAACGCGCGTATCTCCTACGTGGATCTCGCCGCCGAGGTCGGGCTTTCGACCACGCCGTGTTTGGAGCGCGTCAAGCGTCTGGAGCGCGCCGGCGTCATTCGCGGCTACAAGGCGATGCTCGACCCGCAGGCGCTCAAGGCGAACCTGTTGGTGTTCGTCGAGATCAGTCTGGAGACCCAGTCGCCGGCGGTGTTCGACGAGTTTCGCCGCGCGGTGGAAACGCTGCCCCAGATCCAGGAGTGTCATCTGGTGTCCGGGCAGTTCGACTACATTTTGAAGTGCCGGATTCCGGAAATGTCCGCCTACCGGCAGCTTCTGGGCGACGTCGTACTGACGCTGCCTGGCGTCAAGGAGTCCAAAAGCTACGTGGTGATGGAGGAGGTCAAGGAGAGCTTCAGCCTGCACGTGCCGGAGGTCAGCGAGTTCGAGGAGAAGGGACCATGATGGATGACCAGGCGCTTTTGCGCTACAGCCGCCACATCATGCTCGACGAGGTCGATATCGACGGCCAGCAGCGCCTGCTCGATGCCCGCGCGCTGATCGTCGGCGCTGGCGGGCTTGGCTCGCCGGTGGCGCTCTATCTGGCCGCTGCGGGCGTGGGTCACCTTACGATTGCCGACGCTGACACCGTCGAACTCTCCAACCTGCAGCGCCAGATCGCCCACCAAAACGCCGACATCGGTCGTAACAAAGCGGTTTCGGCAAGCGACAGCATGGCCGCGCTCAATCCGCAGTGCGAGATTACCGCCATCGAGCACCACCTGAGCGAGGCCGAGCTCGCCACGCTCGCCGCCACCTTTGATGTCGTGCTCGACTGCACCGACCGCTTCTCCAGCCGCTACGCGATCAACGTCGCCTGCCAGGCGGCGGGCGTGGCGCTGGTATCCGGCGCGGCGATCCGCTTCTCCGGCCAGCTCGCCGTGTTCGACCCGCGCGACGTTAAAAGCCCTTGCTACGCCTGCCTCTACCCGCCGGGTGAAGGCGGCGATGAAGCACCGAGCTGCGCCGACAGCGGCGTCATCGCGCCGCTGGTCGGCGTCATCGGCGCGTTCCAGGCGCTGGAGGCAGTCAAGCTTTTAAGCGGCGCGGGCCAGGTACACCGTGGGCTCTCCACCTTCGACGGGCTGCGCGGCACTTGGCGCCACTTTCAGGTCCCCCGCGATCCGGCCTGCCCGGTGTGCGGGCCGCGATAATTCGGCATCGCAGCGTACAACGATAAAAGGGTGAATCATGGCGAAATCTACCGGCTCGAAAAGTCTTGGTCAGGCCAGGCGTGCTCAGCGTGCAAGGAAGAAAAAGCAGGTGGCGCCAGCGTTTCAAGTGCCGGTGTTGAAAACGGCTTCAAGGCAGAGCGGCGTTGCGACAGTGGCGCTGAGCGACGCCCTCGAGCGCGCGCGCCTGGCGCTCGACGAGGCGTTGGAAGGCCCGCTGGATGCGCCGCTTCATCTGTTCGTGTCCGTCACCGATGCCACCCACCGCGCCATTGTAGTCAACGCCTACGGCGTGGCGGATAGCGAGCATTGGCAAGCGCTGAGTGAGACGCTCGCCGGAAAATTGAGCGAACAGGCGGCGGTACGCTGGCTGCGCCTTGACTGGACGCGCGAGCTTGCCGAGTACACCTGGGAGAGCCTGGCCGCCGAGCTCAAAAAGCACAAGCGTAATTACTTTCGCCGCGGCATCGCGCTGGACGGCGGGTGCCAGCGCGCCTTTCTCGAGCAGGAGCTTAACGCCAACGCCATGCTCTATCAGGGCGTCAAGGTGCCCCACGCCGAGCTCAATCAGAAAAACTTCCTGCGCTACGCCCGCGAGCGCTTTGGCACCAAAACGGAGATCGATTTCGGCCCCCACCAGCGCGTGTTCACCTTTACCACCGATGCGCTTCTGGTGACCGCCGACCAGCCTGTGCGGCGTTTACACGGCTACTCCGGTGGCGAGGAAGGACGCGACACTGGCCGGCGCGTCATCGAAACACTCACGCCCGAGATCACACGTACGCTGATCGAGCGCGCAAGCGAATTTCTCGCCGATCAGGTCGAGCCGAGCGGGCGCTTTATCTATGGCCTGCACCCCTGTTTTGATCGGCAGGTGAACGGCTACAACACCCTGCGCCACGCCAGCAGTATCTACAGCATGCTCGAAGCCTGGGAGGTGACCCAAAGCGCGTCGCTTAAGCGCGCGATCGACGCCGCGCTTTCGCACCTCACCACGCGGCTTTTGAAACGCTTTACGCATCGCGGCGAGCAGGTGACGTACCTGCTGGAGGACAACGGCGAGATCAAGCTTGGCGGCAGTGGCGTCACGCTGTTGGCGCTTTCGAAATACACCGAGCTGAGTGGTGACGAGCAGTACCTGCCGCTAATGGAAGAGGTGGCGCTCGGTATCCGCCAGTGTCAGCTCGAAAGCGGTGGCTTCAATCATGTGTTGAACGCATCCGACCTCAGCGTCAAGGAGGCGTTTCGTATCATCTACTACGATGGCGAAGCGGCGTTCGGGCTGATGCGCCTGTACGGCTTGACCCGAGATGCCCGCTGGCTCGAGGTCGTCGAGCGCGCTTTTGAGTACTTCATCGCCCAGGAGCACTGGAAAGCGCACGATCACTGGCTGAGCTACTGCGTCAATGAGTTAACACTTTACCGGCCTGATGAGCGCTACTACCGCTTCGGGCTTCAAAACGTCGCCGGGTACCTGGGCTTTGTGGAGGGGCGGATTACCACCTTCCCCACGCTTTTGGAGCTGATGATGGCAGCGCACAAGATGATTGCGCGCCTGCAGGCCACACCCGAGCATCGCCATCTTATAGCGCTGATCGACGTCGAGCGCTTCTACCGGGCGCTGGAGACGCGCGCCCACTACCTGCTCAACGGCCACTTCTGGCCTGAGCTTGCGATGTTCTTCCAGCGCCCGGAACGCGTCGAAGGCAGCTTCTTCATCCGCCACCACAGCTTTCGCGTGCGCATCGACGATGTCGAGCACTATCTTTCCGGGTTCGTAGCATATTTGCTGCACTATTTGAAGCAGAGTGCCCACGACCAGAGTCAGGTTTGAGCAAGCTCAGGGATCAGGGAAGCGCTCGGTCTTGAGATTTAAGCGTAAAAAAGCCCGCTTTGAGCGGGCTTTTTTACGTCGAACAAGGGAAGGGGCGAAATACCCCTTCGCGCTTCGCAATTCTGAATCGATCAGTTCCGAATCAGATAGTCAAAGGCACCCAGTGAGGCCTTCGCGCCTTCGCCCATGGCGATGACGATCTGCTTGTAGGGCACAGTGGTGGCGTCGCCGGCGGCGAACACGCCGGGCACGGAAGTCATGCCGTGGGCGTCGACGATGATCTCGCCGTGGGGCGACATTTCGATTGGTGAGCCTTTTAGCCACTCGGTGTTCGGCACCAGCCCGATCTGGACGAAGATGCCCTCGAGCGCGACGTGTTTGGTCTCGTCGGTGTTGCGGTCCTTGTAGATCAGGCCGTTGACGCGGCTGCCGTCGCCGGTCACCTCGGTGGACTGGGCGTTGAGGATGATGTCGACGTTGGGCAGGCTCTTGAGCTTTTTCTGCAGCACCGCGTCGGCGCGCATTTCGCCCATGAACTCGACCAGCGTGACGTGACCGACGATACCGGCCAGATCGATCGCCGCTTCGACGCCGGAGTTACCGCCGCCGATCACGGCGACGTGCTTGCCCTTGAACAGCGGGCCGTCGCAGTGGGGGCAGTAGGCTACGCCCTTGTTACGGTACTCGCGCTCGCCGGGCACGTTCATTTCGCGCCAGCGTGCGCCGGTGGCCAGCACCAGCGTCTTGCTCTTGAGCGTGGCGCCGGACTCGAACGTCACTTCGTGCAGCCCGCCCTCGACCTCGGCGGCCTTGAAGTGGCTTGCACGCTGCAGATTCATCACGTCGACGTCGTAGTCGTTGACGTGCTGCTCGAGTGCCGCGACCAGCTTGGGGCCTTCGGTGTAGGAGACCGAGATGAAATTCTCGATACCGAGGGTGTCGACCACCTGGCCGCCGAAGCGCTCGGCGGCGATGCCGGTATTGATGCCCTTGCGCGCCGAGTAGATCGCCGCCGAGGCGCCGGCGGGGCCGCCGCCGATGACCAGCGAATCGAAGGCGGCTTTCTCGCTGAGTTTCTTCGCGTCGCGCTCGGCCGCACCGGTGTCCACCTTGGCAAGAATCTGCTCGATGGTCATGCGGCCCTGATCGAAGGGCTTGCCGTTGAGATAGACGCTCGGCACCGACATGATTTCACGCGCTTCGACCTCGTCCTGAAACAGCGCGCCGTCGATGGCCACGTGGTGGACGTTCGGGTTGAAGATCGCCATCAGGTTCAGCGCCTGAACGACGTCAGGGCAGTTCTGGCACGAAAGCGAATAGTAGGTCTCGAAGCGCATCTCGCCGTCGAGCGCCTTGATCTGATCAAGCGTTTCCTGTGCGGTCTTGGGCGGATGGCCGCCCACCTGCAGCAGTGCCAGCACCAGCGAGGTGAACTCGTGGCCCATGGGGATACCGGCGAAAACCACGCCGGTCTCTTCGCCGGGGCGGTTGATGGCAAACGACGGCGTGCGTGCGTCCTGGCCGTCGGTATGCAGGGTGATCTTGTCGGTCAGACTCTTGATGTCTTCCAACAGGCCGAGCAGCTCTTTTGACTTGGCACCGTCATCGAGGGACGCAACGATCTCGAACGGTTGAGTCACCTTTTCCAGATAAGCTTTCAACTGACTTTTTAAATTGGCGTCCAACATGACAGTGGGGTCCTCGCAATCGGCGTTGATTGGGCTCGACCGATGGCAGGCCTGAAAGGCCTTCACGGGAGCAATACAAGCGGTTAAAAAATCGAGCGATGTTTCGGATAGATGTTTCGAATACAAGGAGCGTTTTAAGCCCTGGAGGCACTATTTTCGAGGGCTTAAAACGATGCACCCGGGCAGGGCCCGGGTGCAGGCCGATTCATCACGAAACGGTAAACGCGTTCAGGCGAATCGGCGGGTTGGCGTTAGATTTTGCCAACGAGATCCAGCGACGGAGCCAGCGTCTCTTCGCCTTCTTTCCACTTGGCCGGGCACACTTCGTTCGGGTTTTCGCGAACGTACTGGGCGGCCTTCACTTTACGCAGCAGTTCCTCGGCGTTACGGCCGATGTTGCCGGCGTTGATCTCGACGATCTGAACCTTACCGTCCGGGTCGACGACGAAGGTGCCGCGCTCGGCCAAGCCGTCTTCTTCGATCAGCACTTCGAAGTTGCGCGAAATTTTCAGCGTCGGATCGGCGATCATCGGGTACTGAAGTTTGCCGATGGTCTCGGAGCTGTCGTGCCACGCTTTATGGGTGAAGTGGGTGTCGGTCGACACGCTGTAGATTTCCACACCCAGCTTTTTGAACTCTTCGTAGTTATCGGCCAGGTCACCAAGCTCGGTCGGGCAAACGAACGTGAAATCGGCCGGGTAGAAGAAGAAAATGGACCACTGGCCTTTCAAATCGGCCTCTGTAACGTCGATGAACTCACCATTGAGGTAAGCAGTCGCTTTAAACGGTTTAACTTCGGTGTTGATCAAGGACATTAAGATCGTCTCCAAGTGATTGGGTAGTGGCTTCTGAATACGGGTATCATACTAACGGCGAACGGCTGATAGCTAAAATTGAGAATGGACATATCATCCATAGTCTCATGCTATCGCAAGCGCCTTTATCGATAGCGTGCTCGTTCAAGGTACTTCGAGCGCCTCTCAAAGCCGCCCGGCTACGCCGTCACCAGACGTAGGTGGGGTCGAGGCGTTAGTAATGCAACAATTTTTTGGCCAGCCCTTGCGGTGGGGGAGCCAGCCGCGCAGAATTCCCGGCGCAAAAAATTGCCAGGCGACGAGCAGGTGCTAATTTGAGTGTTGGCACAGCTATCGGCCATCAGGCGATACCTCCGCCGCCCGGGCAAGGCGCGCGGATAGCCGCCCTGGTCTTTCATGATTTCTACAAGGAGCCACCTGATGGGGAACATCCACAAGCTTTCCGCGGCCGTTGCGGCCTTTTCCTGCGTTGCAGCGGCGAGCGCTCACGCTGCTGAGGTGCGCATCTATAACTGGTCCGACTACATTGCGCCGGAAACCCTCGAGAAGTTCACCGAGCGCACCGGCATCGACGTCACCTACGACGTTTACGACAGCAACGAAACCCTCGATGCTGCGCTGCTGGCTGGCCGCTCCGGCTACGATGTGGTCGTTCCTTCCTCGCACTTCTTCTCGCGCCAGCGCCAGGCCGGCGTATACCAGCCGCTGGACAAGAGTGCGCTGCCGAATCTGGAGAACCTCAATCCGGAGCTGATGGAGAATCTGGAAGCCATCGACTCGCAAAGCGAGTACATGATTCCCTACATGTGGGGCACCAACGGCATCGGCTATAACGTCGAGCGCGTCACCGAGATTCTGGGCGACGATGCGCCGCTCGACAGCTGGGCGCTGCTGTTCGACCCGGAAATCACCGGCGCGCTCAGTGAGGCCGGCTGCGGCATTTCCATGCTCGATACCGGCGAAGAGATGCTGCCCGCGGCGATGGCGTATCTGGGCCTCAATCCGATCAGCGACAGCACCGACGATCTCGACGCCGCCGGCGAAGTGATCGCAAGCGTCCGGGACGACATCACCTATTTCCACTCGTCGCGCTACATTTCCGATCTCGCCAATGGCGATATTTGCGTGGCGGCGGGCTACTCCGGCGATATTTTCCAGGCCGCCGAGCGCGCCGAGGAAGCCGGACGCGATTTCGAGATCGGCTACACCATTCCGAAAGAGGGCGCTGCACTCTGGTTCGACGTCATGGCCGTGCCGGCCGACGCGCCGAATCCGGAAAACGCCCACGCCTTCATCAACTTCATTCTCGACCCGGAAATTGCCGCCGAGATCACCGACTATGTCAGCTACGCCAACCCCAATGCCGCCGCTGATGCCTACGTCGATGAGGAGATCCTGAACGACCCGGCGATCTACCCGGAAACCGAGGTGATGCAGAACCTGTATGTCGCCCGCGACATGCCGCAAAATTTCCAGCGTCAGCGCACGCGTATCTGGAACCGGGTCAAATCCGGCCGCTAAGGCGCGCCGTTCAAACGGCGGGCAGGTGAGCTGCCCGCGCTTTATCGTCAGGGCCTGCTCTCAGGCCCTTTTTAGGAGTGGGCATGGACACGACGACCCCGTCGAAGGACACCACGCCGGAGTCAAGCGCTACGCGTACCGCCGGTAAGACCCCGCGCTTTGCCGAGGACGTCGTGCTGCAGGTCAAGCGTCTGAGCAAGCGCTTCGATGATGCGTTGGCGGTGGATACCGTCAATCTCGAGGTCAAGCGCGGCGAGATCTTTGCGCTGTTGGGCGGCTCCGGCTCTGGCAAGTCGACGCTTTTACGCATGCTGGCGGGGTTCGAGACGCCGTCCGAGGGCAGCATTCTGCTCGGCGGTGAGGACATCACGCGAACGCCACCGCACAAGCGCTCGATCAACATGATGTTTCAATCCTACGCGCTCTTTCCCCACATGAACGTGGCGCAGAACATCGCCTTTGGGCTCAAGCAGGACAAGCTCTCGAAGGCAGATATCGACGAGCGGGTCACGCAAATGCTCAAGCTCGTGCACATGGAGCGTTTTGCCAAGCGCAAACCGCACCAGCTCTCCGGCGGCCAGCGTCAGCGGGTGGCGCTGGCGCGCTCGCTGGCCAAGCGGCCAAGGCTTCTGCTGCTCGACGAACCGATGGGGGCACTGGATAAAAAGCTTCGCACCGAAATGCAGCTCGAGGTGGTCGAGATCATCGAACAGGTCGGCGTGACCTGCATCATGGTCACCCATGATCAGGAAGAGGCGATGACCATGGCGGACCGCGTGGCGATCATGGCCGACGGCTGGATCGAACAGGTGGGCTCGCCGGTGGATATCTACGAAAGCCCGGCGAGTCGCATGGTGGCGGAGTTCGTCGGCACGGTGAATCTATTCGAGGGCGAGATCGTGGCGGATGCTGCCGATCACTGCACCATCGAGACGCCAATGTTGTCGCGACCGATTTACATCGACCACGGTATCACCACCCAGGCCGTTGACCGGCGCGTGTGGGCGGCGCTGCGTCCGGAAAAAATCTGGCTGTCGCGTGAAAAGCCTGAAGGGGCTTACAACTGGGAGGCGGGTAAGGTCGACGATATCGCCTACCTGGGCGGCTACTCGCTTTATTACGTGCGTACCGCATCAAATCAGATCATCAAAGCGAGCATGGCCAACGTCGAGCGTCGCGGGGATCGGCCCACCTGGGAAGACAGCGTGTACGTCTACTGGGAAGATCACAGCGCCATCGTGCTTAACCGCTAATGCGTGGTTTTAGGAGCGCCCCTGATGAAGTCGTTTGACATCGCGACGCGTTTGAAGCGCCTGCAGCTAGGCCGCCGCGCGGTCATCGCGCTGCCGCTTTTATGGCTGACGCTGTTCTTTTTATTGCCCTTTGTACTGGTGCTGAAAATCAGCCTGGCGGAGTCGATGGTGGCCATCCCGCCGTTTGGCCCGCTGATCGAGTACAGCGACCAGGTGCTGCACGTGTTTCTCAACCTGGGCAATTACCTGTTCCTGCTCTCCGATTCGCTCTACGCCGCGGCGTACTGGGGGTCGATCAAGACGGCGTTCATCTCGACCGTTGCGTGTCTGCTGTTGGGCTACCCGATGGCCTACGCCATGGCGCGGGCGCCGCTTCGTTGGCAGCTGGTGCTGGTACTGTTGGTGATGCTGCCCTCCTGGACGTCGTTTCTCATCCGCGTTTATGCCTGGATGGGCATTTTGAGCAACAGCGGACTGATCAATAACCTGTTGCTTGGCCTTGGCGTGATCGAGTCGCCGCTTCGAATGATGAACACCCGCTTTGCCGTGGTGGTCGGTATCGTTTACGCCTACCTGCCCTTCATGGTGCTACCGCTTTACGCACACCTCACGCGCCTCGATAACGCGCTGCTGGAGGCGGCGGCGGACCTGGGCTCGCGCAGGCTCAATACCTTCATCAAGGTGACGCTGCCGCTCTCCATGGGCGGGATCATCGCGGGGTCGATGCTGGTGTTCATTCCGGCGGTGGGGGAGTTCGTGATCCCCGAGCTTCTCGGCGGGCCGGATACGTTGATGATCGGTAAGGTGTTGTGGGAGGAGTTTTTCCTTAACCGCGACTGGCCGGTTGCCTCGGCGCTGGCGATGGTGATGCTGCTACTGCTGCTCGTGCCCATCGTCTGGTTTCACCGCTATCAGTCCCGGGAGCTCGAAAAATGAGTGTCAAGCCGCGCGTTCCTTCGTTCACGACGGTCATGTTGGTCATCGGGCTTCTGTTTCTCTATTTGCCGATGGCCGTGCTGGTGGTCTATTCGTTCAACTCCTCCAGACTGGTCACGGTGTGGGCCGGGTTCTCCACCCAGTGGTACGGGGCGCTGTTCGAGGATCGCCAGATCCTCGAAGCGGTATGGACGAGCCTCAAGATCGCCTTTTTCGCCGCCAGCATGGCGGTGTGTCTGGGCACCGTTGCGGCCTTCGTGATGACTCGGTTCGGGCGCTTTCGCGGCAAGACCGCGCTTTCGAGCATGGTGACCGCGCCGCTGGTGATGCCGGAGGTGATCACGGGGCTTTCGCTGTTGCTGCTGTTCGTTCAGATGGCCCAACTGACCGGCTGGCCGGCGGATCGCGGCATGGCGACGATCTGGATCGCCCATACCACGTTTTGTAGCGCCTACGTGGCGGTGGTGGTGGCCGCGCGGCTTCGCGAAATGGACCGCTCGATCGAGGAGGCGGCGATGGATCTGGGTTCACCGCCGCTAAAGACCTTTTTTTGCATTACGCTGCCGGTGATCTCACCGGCGCTGGTCGCCGGGTGGCTTCTGGCCTTTACGCTGTCGCTGGATGATCTGGTGATCGCAAGTTTCGTGTCCGGGCCCGGGGCGAATACGCTGCCGATGGTGGTGTTTTCCTCGGTGCGCCTTGGCGTGTCGCCGAAGATCAACGCGCTGGCGACGCTGATCATCTTGATCGTGGCGATCGCTACGCTGCTCGCCTGGTACGTCATGCGGCGAAGCGAGAAGCGCCGGCTCATGCTGATTCGGGAAGCCCAAAGCGCCGAGTAAAGGCAAGCAGCGACGTCAAGGCACTTCATCGTCAAGGCACTTCATCGTCAAAGTACGTCGTCGTCGCGCCCGGTGGTGATCGCGTCGATCTCACCGGTCATCGGCGACATGACCACCTGCACCTGAATCGGTGCGCAGCAGCGGTGGCAATCCTCCCAGGTGGTGTGGCTGCCCTGGGACGTGTCGATTATGAAGGTCAGCGCCGTGGCGCAGTAGGGGCAGTCGAAATCGTGTTCGATGAGGGCTTCGTCGTCCATGAGGATCTCTCGCAAAGGGTGAGGGCGTGCACAACACGGGTGGATTCAGTGTAGCAGAGCCCGGGTGGGCGCCGGTCGCCAGAATCAGGTAGGATGGGTCGGCGGTTTTTCGATCAACAGGTGAGACAACGATGATGAAACGTTACATGGTAGTGGCGGCCGCGCTGGCCCTCCCGATGACGGCTCTGGCAGAGACGCCGAACGTAACGCCGGGCGAGTGGGAGTTCGTCAGCGTGACCAGCGTAAGCGGCGATATGGATATTCCGGATCAAACCGAAACCGAGCGTCAGTGCATCACTCAGGAAGAGCTCGACAGCGCCGAATTCGGCCTGATCGAGGAAGAGCAGGGCTGCGAGCTCTTGAGCCAGGAGATGAACGCTGACGGTCTCTCCTACAACATGGCCTGCAGCGCCGACGGTGGCCAGGCGACCATCGACGGCGAAATGAGCTTTATGGGCGAGCAGATAGATGGCACCGTCACGATTGTGACCGAGTCCCCGATGGGCGCACTCACGATGGACACCACCATCGAAGGCGAGCGCGTCGGCGACTGTGGTTAAGCGTTGACGAGTGATTGAAAAAGGCGCCTTTCGGCGCCTTTTTCGTTGGCCTCAAACACGCCGGTCGGCGGCGGCGATCTCCGCCTCCAAACGGCGCTTGACCGCGTTGGGCGAGCCGGTGTGGCGGGCGAGCAGATCATACGCCACCGGCACGACCAAAAGCGTAAACAGCGTGGCCGCCCCGACGCCGGCCATGATCACCGTGCCGATCACCAGGCGCGACTCCGCCCCCGGCCCCGTCGAGAGAATCAGCGGCACGGCACCTGCCATGGTGGTGATCGCGGTCATCAGAATGGGGCGAAGGCGGGTGACCGAGGCCTCCACGAGCGCCTCGCGAAACGCGGCGCCTTCGTCGCGCAGCTGGTTGGCGAACTCGACGATCAGAATACCGTTTTTCGCCGCCAGCCCTATCAGCAGCACCAGCCCCACCTGGCTGTAGATATTCAGTGACTGACCGGTGAGCAGCAGGGCGAGCAGCGCGCCGCTCATGGCCAGCGGGACGGTCAGCATGATCACCAGCGGGTGGATAAGGCTCTCGAACTGCGCCGCCAGCACCAGAAACACCACCACCGCGCCAAGCACCAGCAAAAAGGTCGTGGCGCCACTGGCCGCCTGATAGTCCCGCGAGGGCCCGGCCAGGCTGGTTTGGGCCGCCTCGGGCAGCAGCTCATCGTCCGCTTGCTGCAGGTAGGTGATCGCCTCGCCGAGGGTGTAACCATCGGCCAGGTTCGCCTCGATAGTGATCGAGCGCACGCGGTCGAAGCGGTTGAGCGTGCTGGCGCCGGCGAAGTCGGAGAGCGTCACCAGACTCGAGAGCGGAATCAGCTCGTTGCTCCGGCGCGAACGCACCTGGACGTTGTCCAGCGCGCGGGGGCTGTTTTGCCGCGCCCGGTCGCCTTCGACGATGACGTCGTACTCCTCACCGTCATCGACGTAGCGGGTGACGTTGCGCCCGCCGAGCAGCACCTCGAGGGTGCGGCCGATCTCGCTGACCGTCACGCCGAGGCTTGCGGCGCGGGCGTAGTCGATTTCCACGCGAAGCTGCGGCTGAGTTTCGTCATAGTCGCTTTCAAGCGCGGTCAGGCGCGGATTGTCGCGGCGCACGTGCTCCAGCAGCGTATCGCGCCAGCCGGCGATCTCTTCATAAGAGCCGCCGCCGAGCACGAACTGCAGCGGCTTTTGAGTGCGCTGGCCAAACCCCTGGCGCATCACCGGGAAGGCGCGCACACCGGGGAGCGTGGCGAGCGTCTCGCGCACCTCGTTCATGATCGCCCAGGCGCTTCGCCGCGTGCCCCACGGCGCCATGTCGATGATCAGAAAGCCGCTGTTGAAGTTTTCGATGTTGCCAAAGCCGCGCGGCGCGCGCACTACCACGCGCTCGAACTCGCCGCTTTCCAGAAAGGGGTCGAGTCGCGCTTCGATCTCGTCCATGTAGTCCATCATGTACTCGAAGGTGGCGCCTTCCGGGCCGTTGACCAGCACGATGAAGTTGCCGCGATCCTCCTGGGGGGTGTATTCGCTCGGAAGAATCGAGGCAAGCCAGGCGGTGGCGGCGATCAACAGTAAAAACAGCGCCACCACCAGCCAGCGCAGTTTGAGCGTCAGCAGCAGCACGCGCCGGTAAAGGCGCTGGGTGGCGCTCAAAAGCCGCTGCACGCCGCGGCCGATGGTGCTTTCGTGCATGCCGGGCTTGAGAATTTTCGAGGCCATCATCGGCGTGAGCGTCAGAGCCAAAAGCGTCGAGAACACCACCGCCGCGGCCATGGTCAGGGCGAACTCGGAGAACAGCCGGCCGATATCGCCCTGAAGCATGCTCAAGGGCACGAACACCGCGACCAGCACCAAAGTCGTGGCAATCACCGCAAAGCCGATCTGACGGGTACCGCGGTAGGCGGCGACCAGCGGGGTCTCGCCGTACTCGAACATGCGCCGGTTGATGTTCTCGAGCACCACGATGGCATCATCGACGATCAGGCCGATGGCGAGCACCAGCGCCAGGAGCGTGAGCAGGTTGATCGAAAAGCCCATGACCGCCAGCGCCGTAAAGGCGCCGATGACCGCGATGGGTACGGTGACGGCGGGCACGAGCGTGGTGCGAAGGTTGCCCAAAAAAAGAAAGATGACCACGACCACCAGCGCCATGGCGATGAACAGCGTCGAAACGACCTGGTCGATGGCGCCGGCGACGAACAGCGAGGCGTCGTAGTTGAGTTCGAGCGTCATGCCGTCCGGCAGGGTTTGCTGCAGCCGTTCAAGCTCTCCCTGCACCGCCTCGGACAGCGCCAGCACGTTGGCAGTGGACTGCATGATCACCCCAAGGCCCACCATCGGCACGCCGTTGGCGCGAAACACCGAGCGATCCTCCACCGAGCCCACCTCGACGCGGGCGACATCCGAAAGGCGCACCAGATAGCCGCTCTCGCCCTGGTCCAGCGCCAGGCGCTGGAAGTCTTCGGCGGTGGCAAAGGCGCGCGGCAGGCGCACGATGAACTGGCGGTCGGCGGATTCGAGCGAGCCGGCGGGCAGCTCGACGTTTTCGGCGCGCAGGGCATCCTCGATGTCGCCCACGGTCAGGCCTCGGGCCGCCAGCGCGTTGCGATCGAGCCAGACGCGCATGGCGTAGTCGCGCCCGCCGCCCACGCGAATGCGGGCAACGCCGGGCTGTACCGACAGGCTATCGACCAGTTGGCGGTTGGCGTAGTCGGTGAGCTCGGTGATCGAGTACTCGGCGCCGGATAGACTCAGCCACACCACGATCTCTTCGCTGCTGTCCGCCTTGGTCACTTCCGGCGCGTCGGCATCGTCGGGAAGATTTCTCAGCGCCCCGGAGATACGGTCGCGAATATCGTTGGCCGCGGCGTCGATGTTCATGGTGATCGCGAATTCGATCTCGATACGCGAGCGGCCATCCTCGCTTTGTGAGGTAATCAGCTCGATCCCTTCGACCCCGGCGATGCGATCCTCGAGTACCTGGGTAATGCGCGTTTCGACCACGCTGGCCGAGGCGCCGGGGTAGCGGGTATCGATACTGACGATCGGTGGATCGACGGTGGGGTACTCCTGCAGCGGCAGCCGGTCCAGCGCCAGCACGCCAAACGCAATGATCAGCGCGGCGATGACCAACGCCAGGACCGGGCGCTGAACCGAGATGTCCGAAAGCTTCATCCGCGGTCCGCCTCCAGAAGCTCGCGCACGCCGGTGTCGTCATCGACGACGCCGAGCAGGCGCACTTCCAGCTCATCGCGGGCAAGCTGTAGCCCGTGGATCACGACCAGATCGTCAGCGTCGAGGCCTTCCAGCACTTCCACCTCACCCACGCGGCGCTCGCCGATCGTGATCTGACGCCGCTCCAGGTGGTAAGTGTCGCCGTCTGCGTGGATCAGCATGACGTAGTGGCGGTCGCCGCTGGGCTCCAGCGCCGCTTCGGGAACGATGATGGCCTCGCGCGGGCGCTGGCGTACGGTGACTTCCATCAGCATCCCGGGGCGAAGGCGCAGCCCGGGGTTGTCGAGCAGGGCGCGTACGTCGACGCTGCGGGTGACTGGATCGATGCGCGTGCCGATACTGGCGATGTCACCGCCAAACACTTCGTCCGGGTAGGCGGCGGTCGTGGCGCTGAGCGCGAGCCCCGGCGAGAGACGGCCGAGAAACACTTCCGGTACGCTGAAGTCGAGCTTCATGACGTCGAGCTTGTCGAGCGTGGCCAGCGCCATGCCCGGCGTGACCAGCGCGCCGACGCTCAACTCTTTAAGCCCAACCCGGCCGCTGAAAGGAGCATGCAGCCGGTAGTCCTTGAGCTGCGCCTCGATGGCCTGCACCTGGGCCTGGGCCTGATCCTGCCGGGCCTGGCTATCCTCGACGTCGGCGCGAGCGGCGAGGTTTCGGTTTTGCAGCTGCGTGGCGCGATTCAAGGCGTTGCCACGCTCGGCGCCAAGCGCCTGGGCGGCGCGCAACAGCGCCTGCTCCTCGGCGTCGTCGAGGCGAATCAAAAGCCGTCCGCGCTCGACCTGTTCGCCGTCGTCGAAATTGATCTCGGCGATGCGCTCGGTCACCGTGGCGGCGAGCGTCACGCTTTCATCGGCGCTGAGCGTGCCCAGCGCCTCGAGCGGGTCCGACCAGTTGCCCGCCTCGGCGTAGCGGCCGATGACGGTCGGCAGCGGCTGGGCGAAGGCCGGTGGGGCAAGGGCAAGCATGAGGATCACGCTAAAGAACAGATCGATAAGGCGGTTGTGGGCAGGCATACGGGTCTCGGTCAAGGGCCGTGTTAGCTCGGGGCGCAGTGCATGCGCAGGGTCGTTCAGCGCGGCGTTTAATGCAACGCTTTCGCCGCGCTGCCCGAAACAGCGCCCCCGGTGCAGCGCTCGCCGAAATAGGGGGCCGGCACAATAAAGCGCTTCATACCTGATAGAATGGCCGACTTTCTGCTGGTTCGAGGATGTCGGGTATGGTGTTTGATGTCGTGATCATCGGCGCGGGGGCGGCGGGTCTCATGTGCGCCGCCCAGGCCGGCTACGCCGGCAAGCGGGTGCTGGTGCTGGACCATGCCAACAAGGCGGGCAAGAAGATCCTTATGTCCGGGGGCGGTCGCTGTAACTTTACCAACATGGACACCGCGCCTCACCACTTTTACTCTCAAAATCCGCACTTTTGCATCTCGGCACTCAAGCGCTACCGCCCGGAGCACTTCGTCGAGCTGGTCGAGCGCCACGGTTTGGAGTACGTCGAGAAAGCCCCGGGCCAGCTCTTTTGCGCCGACTCCGCGAAAGAGATGGTGCGGCTTTTGTTGACCGAGTGCGAGTGGGCCGGCGCCGAGGTGTCGCTCAATACCCGCATCGAGCGCGTCGAGCGCGCGGGCGATGCCATGCGCCTTCATACCTCCCGCGGTCGAATCGACACGGGCGTGCTGGTAGTGGCGACCGGCGGGCTCTCGATCCCCACCCTGGGGGCGAGCGGCTTTGGCTATGAGCTTGCCCGCCAGTTCGGGCTCGAGGTACTGCCCACCCGGCCGGGGCTCGTACCGCTCACCCTGAGCGATACCTGGAAGGCGCGTGCCAGCGCCCTTTCCGGGGTGAGCGTACCGGTGGCCGTCCACCACGAAGGCTACCGTTTCGAAGAGCCGCTGCTGTTTACCCACCGGGGCCTGTCCGGGCCGTCGATGCTGCAAATCTCGAGCGTGTGGGAGCCCGGCGAGGCGCTCTCTATTGATTTGCTGCCTCACTGTGAGGCCCGGGAGTTACTCCTGAAAGCGCGTCAGGAAACGCCCAGGCGGCTGCTATCGACCTGGCTTGGCGAGCACTTCCCCAAGCGCCTGGCCCAGGCGCTGATCGAGTGGTACCCCGACGGGCAGACGCACCTACCGCTGGCGCAGGCCTCCAATGAGATGATCGACGCCTGGGCCGAGCGGCTGAACGGCTGGACGTTGAAACCTTCCGGCACGGAAGGGTGGCGTACCGCGGAGGTGACCATGGGCGGCGTCGATACCGATGCGATTTCTTCGAAAACCTTCGAGGTGAAGGAGTTGCCCCAGCTTCGCTTCATTGGCGAGGTGCTGGACGTCACCGGGCGTCTCGGCGGCTACAACTTTCAGTGGGCCTGGGCGAGCGGAGTGGCCTGCGCCCAGGCGCTTTAATCGCTACCGGCACACGTCAGATACGAAAACGCGCGCCGAGGCGCGCGTTTTGGAAAGCGTCAACCGACACTTTTCAGGTCGCGATCTTGGCCAGCAGTTTGAACTTGCGAAACAGCATGTACCCCGCCAGCGCCTTACGCCCGGCGGCCATGGCGCCACCCGGATGGCGCACCAGACGCCACGCGGCAATACCGCCAATGGCGAAAAGCGGCAGCTTGAAACTTTTCAGGCTGTTCTCGAGCGGCTGAGCGGCGTTGAGCAGGTAGTCGCTATCGACCAGAATATCGACCCGCTGCTGCTCGAGTTCCAGCAACAGCGCTGCCTTGCGCTCGGCACGGCTGGGTCTAGCGGTGTTGGTCGGGGTGGTCATACTGGTTGGCCTCCAAAAGCGCCCGGTCGGCTGCCAGCTGCTTGAGCGTCTCTTTCAACAGCGTGTGGCTCTTTGCCTGACGAAGGGCAATCAGGGCGAAAAGCAGGCTTGCGAAAATCAGAGCGCCGGCGCTAAAAACGATCGCCGTGATGCGGTAAGTATCCCAGAAAAGGATGATGACCAGCGCCGTCAACGTGGCCACGCCCAGTAAAAGCAAAAGCAGGCTCGCGCCTGCCAGCAGAAAAAGCACCAGTAAACGTGCGCGTTCCTCTTCGAGCTCTAATACCGCCAAACGCAGGCGGGTTTCACTATTGGCGACCAGTGAGCCCAGCAGGCGTTTGACGGCAGAGAATACGCGTTGGGTAGGACCCAAGGCCATTAGCGACGACCGAGCAGCAGTCCGGCTACCAGACCCGCGGCGGCACCAATACCCATGCTGGTCCAGGGGTTTTCGCGAACGTAGCGGTCGCAGCAATCAACCTGGTTGGACAGCGACTCGCGGGTATCTTCGTAGAGATGCTCGCCAGCGCTTTCCAAACGTGAACGGGTCTCTTTCAAACGACGCTCGGCGCGCTCGCGAAGGCCGCGCATTTCACCGCTGGCATCCTTGGAGGTGGCGCTGACCAGCTCTTCGACGGTTTCGCTCAGGTAGCGAAGGTCGTTTTTGAGCTGGTCGGCACGTGCTGAACTGTCGGAATTACGTTTGGCCATGATGTCTTCCTTTGACGTATGAATGAAACGATAACCGCTATCAGCATAGCAGCCCTTACCGAATAGACAACCTTGCCTAGCGGTCGAGCCCGGAGGCGCTAAACATGGGGTTCAGGCTAAACCCGATGCTCAGCCGGTGGACCCGGTTGTCGTAGTCGATCATGCTCTCGCCGTACCCGTAATAGTACTGCAGGTGTGCGCGAAGATTGGTGAACGCCGGCCAGCTGTAGTCGATTTGCGTGCCGTAGTTGCCCGCCGAGGGATTACCGCGCAGTTGCCCGGCGATTTCGTGATTATGGTTCAAACGCTTGGCCAAACGGATGTCGCCGTAGCCCATGAAGCGCTCGATGTCCGGGTTGTCGTCGCTACTTTCCGACTCCGGTACGCGCCAGTGGGGGGCAAGTGTGAGCGCCCAGTCGCCGCGCTGGAAGGTGCTCTCCAGGTAGAATCGGTTCCAGCTACGCGAGAGCGGGTCCGAGCGGCCGTTGGACTGGTGGTTGAACGCGATCCGGTTGCGGGTGTTGACCCAGCCAAGCGCCGTCCAGGCGTTATCGAAGTCGATGAAGAGTTCCGGCTCGTAGTTGGTCTCCCGGAAAGGCGAGGAGGCCTCGGTGTTGTATGCCTGCCACCAGCTTCTCTGGGTATAGCCGAAATAGACATCCCCCACGTCACCAAACAGGTCCTGCACCAGGTTGAACTTGGCGCTGAACTGAAACTTCACTTCGACGTTGTCCGGACCGTTTTCGTCAGTGATTTCGCGAAAGCTTTCCGCATCCCGGTTGGTGTTGTAGCTCACCGGGAAAAGATAGTTGGTCCGGTGCGTGGTGATCGCGAAGGGGTTGCGCGTCGACTCCTGCTCGAGCATGCGCCGCTCACTCAAGTCTTCCAGTGCGGCCTCTTCCGGCTGCGGTTCGGGTTCGATGCCGGCGGCGCGCTCCTCGGGAGCTTCCACCTGTTGAAGCTGCTGGCGCAGTTGATAGAGCTCGACGTTGAGCGCGCGAATGCGCGCCTCGATCTCGTCAGGCGACTGCTGCGCCCAGGCACTCGACGCGAGCGGAGAGGCGCCAATGAGCACGAACAGTGCTGCAAACAACCGGGGTTTATTGACCATGAACGAGGCTCGCGAGGTGAAGGAGTGAGTTAACAGGGCTTTCTATACAGCCTTGGCGTTTAAGTCAACTAGCGATGATTGCGAAAGTACGCATTACCCAGGACAATGGCGCCCTTTCCCGCCATGGCGGGCGATCTGTCAGCGGGGCGACGCGTCGAGATGAAACGTGCGGTTGGGAGATGGGTGGGTGGTTTGGCGCTGATGGCGCTGTTACTCGTCGTCACGGGCGCCAGCGCTTGGGCGGTCGAGGTCGAGGGCGTTCCATCGCAGGAAGAGCTCAGCGAACGTCTTGACCAGCTAGAGGCGACGGAAGGGGAGTTAAGCACTCAGCAGGCAAGCGATCTTCAGTCGCTGCAAGCCTCGCTGGACGCCTATGAGCGCCTCGAGGCGATGGAGGAGCGTCTCGCCACCCTCGAGCAGCGCACCGATGACGCGCCCTCGACGCTGGCGCGTCTGGAGCGCGAGCTCGACGAAGCCGAACAGGCGCGTCAGGCGCTTAGTGCCGAAGACCTGAGCGACATGGCGCTATCGCGGTTGGAAAGCCGCCAGGCCGACGCGGTGGCCGCCCTGCAGCAGCTCCAGGGGCAGCTTGCCGACGCCAACTCCCAGCTGTTGGCCGCTCAGACTCTGCCCGAACGCGCGCAGCAGGCCATTTCCGATGCGCTCCAGCGAAGCGAACGCCTGCGCCGCGAGCTGGACGAGCGCGAGGCACTGCTCGACGACCGCCAGCTCTCGGCGCAAAACGATGCCGAACTGATTCAGCTGCGTCTGGGCCGGGCGCTGGCCGAGCGCGAAATCAGTCTCAACCAGCGTGAGCTCAGCGCCAACAGCCGCCTGCGCGAGTTGGCCCAGCGGCGTCGTGATCTTCTGTCGATGCAGATCGATGAAAAGGAGCAGCAGCTCAACCTGCTTCAGGGCGTGATCGACCGCCAGCGCCGGCTCGCCTCGGAACAGGCGATCGCCGATGCCGCCCGCGAGGACCCGCTGGTGGCCGAAGGGCACCCGGTGGTGCTGAGCGCCCAGCAGATCAACCAGGCGTTGAGTCTCGAGCTTTTAAGAGCCACCGACCGTGCCAACGGCATCGTGCGTGAAAACATCGAGGCGCAGCGTCAGCTCGATCACGTGCGCCAGCTCCAGCGAAGCCTCAACGAGCAGCTCGATGCCATTCGCGGTAGCCAGCTTCTGTCGCGCATTCTGGTCGAGCAGCGCCAGTCGCTGCCCAGCATCGCGCCCCGGCGCGATCTACAGGACGAAATCGCCGACCTGCGCTTGAAGCAGTTCGATCTGGTGCGCCAACGCGACCAGCTCAGACAGGGGGAGCGGCTGGCCAACCAGCGTCTGGAGGAGGCCGGGGTCGAAGTCACCGCCGGGCTCGTCGACTCTCTTTCAAGGCTCTACCAGTCCCGGCGCGAGCTCGTCGAGCAGCTCGAACAGGCTTACAGTGAGCTTTTGAGCGCGGCCATCGAGCTGCAGCTCAACCAGCAGCAGTTGTTGGAAATCTCGCGCACGTTGCGCTCGACCATTGACGAGCAGCTGTTCTGGGTGGCGAGCAGCCGCCCGCTGGATCTCACCTGGCTACGCCAGCTGCCGCAAAACCTGCGCATCGAGTGGCGTGAAGGCGAGTGGCGAAACCTTCTACCCACCCGCTGGCAGGGGCTTTCATGGCAGGTGCTCAGCGGCGCGCCACTGATGCTGATCAGCCTACTGTTGATCTTTCTCAGAGCGCGTATCAAGGCGCGGCTGGCGCTTCTTCATTCGCAGATCGGCCGGCTCAAAAGCGACACCCAGGGCCATACGCCCAAGGCGGTGCTACTCAACGCGCTGCTCGCCCTTCCCGGCCCGCTGGTGCTCGCCGGCGTTGGTCTGGGGCTCAAAACCACCGAGGGCACGGCGCTTCAAAGCCTGTCGATGGCGTTTTTGCAGCTGGCGCTGAGCTGGGGGGCGATCGCCTGGGGGCGTCGGCTTCTGGTGCCGGATGGTGTGGCCGAGCGCCACTTTACCTGGTCGGCGGGCTACAGCGCTCGGCTTCGCAAGCTTTTGGGCGGGCTTGGGCTGATGCTATCGCTGGTGCTGGTGATCGCGACGATCTCCGAGCCGATGCAGACGCCGCTGATCCAGCGGCCCATCGCGCTCCTGCTGTTGTTCGTGGCGTTAGCGGCGATGAGCTGGTGGCTGGCCCAGCTGATTCTCGCCCACGTGCCGTTTTTCGGCGTGCGCCTCTTCCGGCTGCTGCTGGGGCTTTCCATCGCCGCGGTGCCGCTGGTGCTGTTCAGCCTGGTGGCCTGGGGGTTCGAGTACACCGCGCTGCGCCTGGTGGGGCGCTTTGCCATGACGATCTACATTCTCGGGCTCTGGATCATCATCGAAGCCACCGTGGTGCGCAGTCTGGCCGTGGCGGCGCGTCGTCTTGCCTATCGCCGGGCGCTGGCGCGCCGCCGGGCCCAGGTGCAGGAGGGGGCCGAAGGCGGGCTCGAGGTGGTCGAAGAGCCGCCGCTGGACATGCACCAGATCAACAGCCAGTCGCTGCGTTTGTCCAAGCTGATTCTGCTGATCGGCTTCATGACGCTTTTGTACCTGGTGTGGTCGGATCTTCTCTCGGTGCTGGGCTATCTGGATCAGGTGTCGCTGTGGGACGCCGAAGAGGGCGATATCGTCGGCAATACGCTGTCGATCGCCGATCTGTTCACCGCGCTCTTCGTGGTGGCGGTGACCTTCATCATGGCGAGCAACCTGCCCGGACTACTGGAGGTGATGGTGCTCTCCAGGCTCTCGCTCAAGCAGGGCAGTTCCTATGCCATCACCTCGCTTCTCTCCTACACCATCGTAGGCACCGGCGTGGTCATGGCGCTGGCAACCCTGGGCGTTTCCTGGGACAAGCTGCAGTGGCTGGTGGCCGCGCTCAGCGTGGGGCTCGGCTTCGGGCTGCAGGAGATATTTGCCAACTTCATTTCGGGGCTGATCATCCTGTTCGAGCGCCCGATCCGTATCGGCGACACCATCACGCTTGGGAATTTGCACGGTACCGTTAGCCGGATCCGCATTCGCGCTACCACGGTCACGGATTTCGATCGCAAGGAGATCATCATTCCCAACAAGACCTTCGTGACCGACCAGCTCATCAACTGGTCGCTTTCCGACAACGTCACGCGGGTCGTGTTGACCTATGGTGTTTCGCACGGCTCTGATCTGGCGCGGGTTCATACGCTTTTGCGCCAGGCCGCCGATGAAAACGCGCGCATTCTGACCGACCCGGAGCCTCAGGTGTTCTGCGTAAGCTACGGGCCGCACAGCCTGAATTTCGAGCTGCGCATCTTCGTCAACGACCTGCTCGACCGGCTCTTTGCTGCCGACGAAGTGAACTGCCGGGTAGACGCGCTGTTTCGCGAGGCGGGCATTCGGGTGGCTTTCGAGCAGATGGACGTCTGGCTGCACCGCGACGAAAGCGAGCCGGTCAAGGTGCAGTCGGCCAACGTGCCGCCGCCCTCGACGGGCTAGCGGGCGGCCTTTTCGTTGGGGCCCTGAATGTTCTTGTCCTGCTTGCTCAGGCCTTGCTCGCCAACAGCAAAAACTCCCGATTGCCGTCGCCGCCGGTGATCGGGCTCTCCTGCCAGTGGCTTATCTCAAAACCGCTTGCCTCGCAGCACCGGCGAATACGCCGCTCGACCTCCATAAAGCGCCTTGCGTCCTGCACCAGGCCGCGCTTATCGAGCGCCCCGGGGTCGAGCTCGAACTGCGGCTTCACCAGCGATAATAGCCGGCCACCTGGGGGCAGCAGCGTCGCGATCTCGGGGATGATCAGCGTTTGCGAGATGAACGAGACGTCCATGACCGCGACGCCGATCGACCGCTCTGACAGCGCCTCAAGAAGCGCTTGCGAGCTGCTCATCGAGCGGGCGTTCAAGCCTTCCAGACAGCGCACCCGCGTATCCGCGCGAAGCGCCGGGTCGAGCTGGCCGTGGCCGACCTCCACGCCGATGACGTGGCGCGCACCAAAGCGCAGGGCGCAGTCGGTGAAACCACCGGTAGACTGACCCACATCGAGCACCCCAATGTCATCGAGGCGAAGCCCAAGCGTCTGGAGCACGCCTTCGAGCTTGAGCCCGGCCCGAGAGACGTAGCGCTCTTCCGGGTCGTCGTCGATGACAAAGCGCGTCTCGGGTGGCCAGGGTTGGGAGGCGCGGGTCAGCGCAGTGCCGTCTTCAAGGCGGACCCGGCCGTTTTTGATCAGGCGCTGGGCGCGGGTGCGGGAGCTGGCGAGGCCCAAAGTCGCCAGCAGCTGGTCGAGTCGCATCATATCGGGGGAGTAAATGGTTCGTTAGCGGTTGGATGAGTGGCTTTTTAGCATTCGAGTTCTGGCAGGCGCGGCTCGCCCCAGCTTCGGTGCAGGTAGCCCGTGACCCGCTCGAGTACGTCCTGAGAGACCGTGGCCGGCTCGCCGCGCTCCAGCGGGTCGTGGTGATAGATGTAAAGGCGCGAGACGAACTGCTCGAACGGCAGCGAGGCCTCGCCGAAGCGCTCGCCAAACCCGGCGGTGCTCACGCGCACGCCGTCGCCCCAATCCTGGCCGCTGTCGTTGTTGGGGTTGAAGAAGTAGACACGCATGGTGTCGGTCGGGTCGAGCGAGGCACGAAGAATGGTGATGGCGTGCCAGCCCACGAAGCGTCCGGCGCTGTCGGTCACGGCGATGCCCGCGGGCTGGGGGTGAATCAGCGGCTGGTTGCCGTTGTAGAACGGATGGTAGCTGGCGTAGAAGTGGCGAATGAAGCGTTCGACCTCGACGAGCCGGCCGCTTTGTACATCGACGTTGATACGAAACCCGCGCCCGGACCACCAGCCGTGAAACTCCGGGTTGACCCAGCGGTGCGGGTCGCCTTCACGCCCGATACAGCGCCGCCCCATCTCGGCGTAGATGCGATCCAGGTGCGGCACCACGATCAGCGAGACCGGGTCCAGGTCCATGGGAAGGGAGGTGGCCACACCCGCGCCGCTCTCTCTGGACGAGATCGGCTGGCCTTCGAAGTGCATGATGATTTCATCGTCTCGCGTCGCCCAGGCCACCATTTGCAGCAGGTAGTCCGGATCGTTGTAGGCCCACATCGAAAGCGCCCGCGCCGACTGGCAGGTCGGGTTGTTGCCCTGGCCCACGCCCAGCGGTAGCCCTAAAAGGCACAGCACGCCCTCCATGAGCCGCGCGTGGGGGCTCACCTCGTCGCCGTAGGTCGCGCTCAACCGCGCTTTGGCTGGCGGTGATAGCGCCAGATTGAGCTGACGCCACATTGCCGGGGCCACCGGCGGCTGATAGAGAATCCCACGCTCGAGCATCAGCGCCAGGCCGTACACCGCCTGAGCAGTTGCGGGGTAGACGCTTTCGCGAATCAACGCGTGCACCAGCTCGCGGTAGCACAGCAGACAGTCCCGCCCGGTGGAGGAGAGCCCGAGCGCTTCGCTGATCAGGTAATCGCTTTCATCGAGACAAAAGCGCATTAGCACGGCGTGGTAGGGCGACACCAGCCCGGTGTCGTGCATGGCGCGGGCAAAGCCGGTGGCTTCGGCCTGCAGCGCGGCGCTGTCCATGCCGGCCAGCCGCGTCTGAAACACCTCGACGCCCGGATCCTCGCGGCACGCCTGGGTGGGGCCAAACAGGGAGCTGACCAGCCGGTCAGCACCCTGGCCGCTCGCGCCGAGATCGATCGATGGGTCGGCCTGGCACAGCGCGATGTGGGTAATCATCTGCTTGATGCCGTCGACCTGCACCGGGCGCTGCTGAAGAATGCGCCAGATTTCGTCGATCAGCCGGTCGATGATGTGCTCGTAGCCGATTCGCCCGGCCAGATGCTGAAAAAGCGCCCGCGGAATCGCCGCCAGTCTGCCCTGGGTTTCGCGCTCGGCCTCGGTTGGCGCGCCGAACAGTAGCGTCAGGTTGAGCGCCATGACCTGGGTGAGGTGTTGGTGCGCCTGCGCCTGGGTGATCAGCGGATGATCGATCTCGCCTTTGGCCACGGCCAGAAGGCGCAGCTCGCTGAGCGCCTCGATCACCAGGGCGTGGGCGTGGGCGCTTTTGAGCGAAAAGGCAGCAAGGGCGGGCTGGAGATACTGCGGGGTTTCCCAGTCGGAGCCCTGGAACACGGCGGCGGATTCAAACGTCGCGGCGCGCGCCTCGCAGGCCTGGCAGCCGCCTGGTTGCAGCAGCACGCGGCGGGCGGTATCCAGAACGCGGGGGAGCTTGTCGGGCCGGGCGAAGGCGGGAGCGTCCTCGAGCCTTTTAAGCGCATCGTCCAGCTTTTCCAAAAGTCCCCTCAGCAGAGGGGACGAAGTTTGATCATCGGCGGTCGTCACAGCGACTCCTTTTCCCTGCAGTCGCGGGGATTATACATAGAAGTCGAGGTCTTCCTGATGTTTTAGCAGATCGCGAAGCGTGTGGGCGTCGTCGCCGCGAAAATAGATAAGCCCCCAGTGGGTGCCGAAGGCGGTGCGCTTGGTGACCGTTTCTTCGACCGGCGAGGTAAGCTCGTGTGACTCGAAGTAGGGGTGATCCTCGGTCTCCTCCGGAATTTCCAGCCGGCTGACCACGCGTCGGCGGGGGTAGACGCCGAAGCAGCCGGCGAAGCCGTCGGCATCGACCACTTCCTTGGGAAAGAAGGCGGCGACCTCTTCCGGCGTGGTTTTGGGGTCGAATACCAGCATCGAGGCCTGGTAGGCGTTGAAGCCGTAAACGCGCTCGAGCAGTTCGAACACCTTGAAGCCCGGTGGGCGGTAGGCGACTTCCCCAAAGTACATCTCGCCGTCGCTGGTGACGAAGTACTCCGGGTGAATCAGGCCGAACTCGATGTCGAAGGTCTTGATGAGCTTCTCGATCTGTTGGGTGATCTGTTCGCGATACTTTTCGAGCTCCGGCGAGGCGGGCACGAACACCGAATAACCCAGGGTCACGTACTCGGAAATGTTCAAAAAGACGATCTTGCCGTTATGAATCCACGCCTCGACGGCGAACTCCCAGCCGTCCAGGTGCGACTCCATCAATACCGGGAATTCCTCTTCCGGAATCGAATCGATTTCATCCGGGGTGCGAATCACGCGGTGGCCAAGACATCCGGCCTTATCGAAGGCCTTGAGGTGAATAGGGTCGTTGGGGTCGCCGTCGAGCTTCAAAAGCGTTTGGTTGACGCGCTTCAAAAAGCGGATGACGTCTTCCTTGTCGTGGGCTTCTTCGAAAATGCCCACGCGAATGCCTCCCAGCTGTGCCCGGCGCTTCATTAGGGCCTTGTCGCGTAGCAATAGCGACTGACCGTAAAGGCGCGGGTTGTCGAGCAGCAGCGAGTTGATCGCGCCGGCCCACTCCACAGTCTCTTCGAACAGCGGGATGGCGACGTCAACGCCTTTCTCTTTCAGGGTTTCGGCGATTTCGAGCGAGCGGTCGTTGAGACGCTCGAAGTTCCAGGCCACGTGGGGAATGTTGTGCTGTTGGCAATACTCTTCGGCCCAGTCCGGGGCGACCACGATGTAGCGGCGGTCGAACTTTTCCGCCGCTTCGATGGCGTTCAGGCTCCAACCCAGTAGGGCGATATACCCCTTGCTCGAATCCTTTTCCATGCTGGTAACTCCTGTGGGGAAAAAACCGTCTGCATTGACGCCACCATACACACTCGGTCACCCAAACAATACCCGAGCCGCCGCCCTGAAAAAGGGGAGTAACGCGTAAAACGTGCACGCGGCAGTAAAGGGCAAGCCCAGAGTTATGATAGTCTAGGATCGAGTTTTTGACCTTTAAACGCCAAGAGGACGACGCCAGAATGGCGCCCAAGCCAATCTATCGGGTAGTGGTTCACCAGCAGGGTGAAGTGTGGGATTTATACGTCAGAGAGATCTTTCAAAGCGAACTCTGGGGCTTTATTGAAGTCGAGGAGTTTGTCTTTGACGATGTTTCGCGGGTGGTGGTCGACCCGGGCGCTGAAAAACTGCAGCGCACCTTCGAGGGCGTCAAGCGAAGCTACCTGCCGCTCAACGCCATCGTGCGGATCGACGAAGTCGAGCGTGAAGGCCCGCTGAAAGTCGTCAAAAGCGATAGCCGCGTCGCGGAATTTACTCGTCCCTTCCCGCTGCCACCTCGCGGTGAAAGGTAAGCGTACGGGCGCGCCTTCCTTTAGGCAACGATGCTCGACGTACGTGTTTTTTGATCAGGATGTTAGTCATGCAAGTAAAAAAGTCTCGTTTCATGGGTTGTCTGGCGAGTGCCGGTTTATTGATGGGTGGGGCAAGCTCTACGGCGCTCGCCCAAAACGATAGTCAGGCCTGGGTCAGCGAAGAGCTCAGCACCTTCGTGCGTAGCGGCCCCACCGACGGCTACCGTATCGTGGGAACGCTCAACGCCGGCGAAGAGGTCGAGGTGCTCGAAGAGAGCGGCGATTACACCCGCGTACGCGGCAGCGGCGGTGACGCCGTATGGGTGCTCAGCGACGAACTGCAGCAAACCCCGAGCGCCCGCGAGCAGCTTCCCGAACTCGAAGACCAGGTCGGTGAACTCACCCAGGAGCTCGACGGTATCAACGATACCTGGGAGGAGCGCGTCTCCTCGATGCGCGAGACGCTCGAGGTACGCGAGCAGCGTATTACCGAGCTCGAAGCGCGCAACCGCGAGCTCGAAAGCGTAACCGATCAGTCTCGCCAACAGGTGCGCGCGCTCGAGGCTCGCCTGGACACCCAGGAAGAGGATCTTCTGATGCGCTATTTCATGTACGGAGGCGGCGTGGCCGGGGCCGGGCTTCTGGTGGGGCTGATCGTGCCGCACCTGCCGCGCCGGCGTAAAAAACGCGACCGCTGGTTCTAAGCGCCCAGCCAAGAGGTATCGATGGAGAACGCGTGGCGCAAGCGCTGGCAAGAAGGGCGTATCGGCTTTCACCAATCGGTGACCCACCCGGCGCTGGTTCGACACTGGCCGGATTTGAACGTCGCCCAAAACGCCAGGGTGCTGGTACCGCTGTGCGGTAAAAGCCTGGACATGCGCTGGCTTGCCGAGCGCGGCCATGCGGTACTCGGCATCGAGCTCGCCCCGGAAGCGGTGGCGCAGTTTTTAGCGCAGCGCCCGCTTGGAGTGTCGCGCTACCGCCATACCGGGTTCGATATTGCCCGCCAGGCCAATGTCGAGCTTTGGTGCGGCGACTTTTTCCATCTTACCCGCCGCCAGGCCTCGCAGCTCGACGCGTTTTTCGACCGCGCCGCGCTGATTGCGCTGCCCCCGGCCACCCGGGCGCGCTACGCGTTTCATCTGGCGCAGCTTTTGCCGCCCGGGGCGGCAGGGCTTTTGATCAGCGTGACCCACGAAAATGGCGAGGAAGGCCCGCCCTACAGCGTAGCGGAAGAGGAGATTCGACGGCTTTTGTCGCCAAACTTTGCGCTGACGCTGCTGGAACAACGTGAGGCGGACGCGCGCGGCGTCAGCGAGCAGGTGTGGGCGCTCAAGCGGCGCGGGCCGGCGTGACCCGCGCCTTCAGGTAGCGGCGCGGTTAGCGGGCCAGAAGCCTTGCAAGCTCGGGGTCGCTGAACGCGCGGTTCATGCCGTCGCTGAGCAAATCGTTGATCATGCGCGTGTTGGTCGCCTCACCGGGCTTGATGGCGTAGCCCTGGGTGCGCCGCGAGGTATAAGTACCGGTGTAGGTGGTGCCGCGGTTTTGCGCAATGGCGCGAAAGACCGCTTCGATGCGCGCTTCGTCGACCAGGGGTTGGCCGCTGTCGGCTTGGCCGTAGTGCAGGCTAGCAAGCTCCAGCGTCAGGCTCGGGGCGTTTTGCACTGGGCTACTGGTGGGGTTGAAACCCATTTCGCGCACCGCGCGCTCCGCCTCGGCTTGAAGCCTCGGCACCAGTTCGTGGCTGTTGACCGTAATCTGGGCCGTGGACATGCTACCGCCGGCGCGGGTGCCGATCACTTCGCTTTCACGGGCGTCGACCGCTGCGACGCTGACCTGCTGCCCCGAGCCCGCCTTGGGCACCTCGGCGGTGCGCTCCGGGCTTAGCTGAAGGTACTGGGGGCTGGCGCAGCCGGTAAGCCAGGCGCCTGCGACAAGCGCCGTGGTGAGCGTTAAAAAATGACGCCGAAGCATGGTGTTTCTCCGCGATGGTTAAAAAGGCCAGTATAGCCTGCGCTCGCGCGTCGGGTACATGCAAACCCAAAGGCACGTTTCTGGAGAGTTTTCATGGAGCAAGAGGCGCTTTTCGACACGCCGCCGCCGGCCAATTTGCTGCCCCACGACGGCGAGGCGTTTTACCTCGGCCCGGTGCTCACCGAGCGCGAGGCAAGCGCCTACTTCACGCGCTGTGTTTTAGAGCTCGACTGGGCCCACGAGCGTGTGGTGATGTTCGGCCGTGACATCATCACCCGGCGTAAGGTCGCCTGGTACGCCGATGCGCCGGCCACCTACACCTACTCGGGTCAGACCAAACGGGCGCGGGTTTGGCCGGCGCTTTTGCAGGCGCTGAAAGAGCGGGTAGAGCGGGCAAGTGGGGCGCGCTTTGATTCGTGCCTGTGCAATCTCTACCACTCGGGCGAGGAGGGCATGGGCTGGCACAGCGACGACGAGCGCGAGCTTGCCGAGCAAGGCATCATCGCCTCGCTGACGCTCGGCGGCGAGCGGCGTTTCTCGTTCAAGCACAAGGCGAGCGGCGAGCGCGTCTCGCTTTTGCTGGAACATGGCAGCCTTCTGATCATGCAGGGGGCGACCCAGACCCACTGGTGGCACAGCCTGCCCAAAACCAAAAAGTGTACGGATGCGCGGGTGAATCTGACCTTTCGCCAGCTGCGCGCCGGATGAACGCGAAGGCGCCGCTGGTCAGCGGCGCCTTCATTTAGTGGGGCTGGCGTGTCTTCGCCGCGTCGTCCTTGAAGCGGTGCCAGCGCCTTGGGTGGGCGTAAAGGCGCTGGCCGCGATGGATCTTCAGGCGCTCGAAATCCGAGTGGCGTACCGTGGCAAGCCAGGGCGCGCCGAGCCAGTCGGCTTCGAGCTCCACGCGCACCTCGGCGCCGACCAGCGAAAACGCGGTGATCGTCATCGGCAGGTGAACGCCGGGCTCGAACGTTTCCGCCAGGCGCACCTCGTGGGGGCGCAGCAAGAGCTCCTCGTCACCATCCGGTAGGTCGACCTTGAGCTTCGCATCGCCGCAGGTGAGCACGCCGTTTTTGACGTGGCCTTCCAGATGGTTGACGTCGCCCAGAAACTCGAACACGAAGCGGTTTTTCGGTGCCCGGTAGAGCGCCTCGGGCGTATCGATCTGCTCGATGCGGCCGTTACTCATGACCACCACGCGGTCGGAGAGCTCCAGCGCCTCCTCCTGGTCGTGGGTGACGAACACACTGGTGAAGCCCAGCTCTTCGTGCAGGCGGCGCAGCCACCGGCGAAGGTCCTGGCGCACCTTGGCGTCCAGCGCGCCGAAAGGCTCGTCGAGCAGCAGTACGTCCGGCTGGACCGCAAGTGCTCGTGCCAGCGACACCCGCTGCTGCTGACCGCCGGAGAGCTGGGCCGGCAGGCGGTTGGCGAAGTGCTCGAGCTTGACCATTTCCAGAAGCCGAAAGACCCGCGCGCGAATCTCGCCTTTCGATGGGCGGTCCTTGCGCGGCATCACGGTCAGACCGAAGGCGACGTTATCGAACACGCTCATGTGGCGAAAAAGCGCGTAGTGTTGAAAGACGAAGCCGATGCGTCGGTCGCGTACGTGCACGTGGGTCACGTCGCGCTCGCCGAACAGAATTTTACCCGGGGTGGGCGAGCGGTCGGCGTTTTCGAGCCCCGCGATGATGCGCAAAAGCGTGGTCTTGCCGGAGCCTGACGGCCCCAGAAGGCCCACCAGCTCGCCGTCATGAATGTTGAGATCGATCGGCTCGAGCGCCTGAGTGGCGCCGAAGTGCTTGGCGATATGGTGTAGCTCGATGCTCATAAAATGGCCTCCCGGCGGGTGGCGCGCCGCTGAAGGGCCGCCTTGGTCGCCAGCGTCAAAAGCGCAATCAGCGCCAGCAGCGCCGCGCTCGAAAACGCCCCGACCGCATTGTAATCCTGGTAAAGCTGCTCGAGGTGCAGCGGCAGAGTGTTGGTCTGGCCGCGAATCGCCCCGGACACTACCGACACGGCGCCGAACTCACCCACTGCTCGGGCGTTGGTCAAAATGACGCCGTACAAAAGCGCCCACTTGATGTTGGGCAGCGTGACGCGGCGAAAGACGGTCCAGCCGGAGGCGCCCAGGGTCACCGCTGCTTCCTCTTCGCGGGTGCCCTGGGCCTGCATCAGCGGAATCAGCTCACGGGCGACGAACGGGCAGGTGACGAAGATGGTGACCATCAAAATTCCGGGCCAGGCGAACATCAGCTGGATATCGTAGCCGTCCAGAAAGCTTCCGATCCAGCCGTTACGCCCGTAGAGCAGCAGATAAACGAGCCCTGCCACCACCGGCGATACCGCGAAGGGAATGTCGATCAGCGTTTGCAGAATTCGCCGACCGGGAAAGCGAAACCGGGTGACCAGCCAGGCCAGCGCCACGCCAAATACCAGGCACACCGGAATGGTCATCAGCGCGATCAAAAGCGTCAGGCCAATGGCGTGCAGGGTATAGACGTTGCTGACGTTTTCCCAGAACACCATCACGCCGCTGGACAGCGCCTGGGCGAAAATGGCGACCAGCGGCAGCAGCAGAAACAGCGCCGATAAGAAAACGGCGGCGGCTATCAGGATATTTCGTACCAGCGGTGCATCACCCACGCGGCGCATCAGGTAGATCCTCCGTGCAGACGACGAACGAAGCGCCCCTGCCACACGTTGATCGCGAGCAGCAGCGCCAGTGAGGTGAACAGCACGACTGAGGCGATCGCCGAGGCGCCGGCGTAGTCGTACTCCTGCAGGCGCACGAATATCATCAACGCGGTGATTTCGGTTTCATAGGGCATGTTGCCGGCGATGAAGATGATCGCCCCGAACTCACCGAGCGAGCGCACGAAGGCGAGCCCGGTGCCGGTGACCAGCGCTGGCCACAGGTGCGGCATGATCACGCGGCGAAACGCGACGCCGTCGGTGGCGCCGAGCGACATTGCCGCCTCGTCGATCTCCGCCGGTAGATCCTCCAGCACCGGCTGCACCGTGCGCACCACGAAGGGAATACTGGTGAACGCCATGGCAAGCGCAATGCCCACCCAGGTGTAGGCCACCTGAAACCCCAGCGGCTCGAGCAGTCGACCCATCCAGCCGTTACTGGCGTAGAGCGTGGCAAGCGTAATGCCGGCCACGGCGGTGGGGAGCGCAAAGGGCAGGTCCATCAGCGCGTCCAGAAGCCGCTTGCCGGGAAACTCGTAGCGTACCAGCACCCAGGCCAACAGCAGCCCGAACGCCGCATTGACCAATGCAGCCACCGCCGCCGCGCCCAGCGTCACCATATAGCTTGCCACCACCCGGCCTTCCGTAACGATCGACCAGTACTCGGCGAGGCTCAACCCCGCCAGCTGGCCGAACAGCCCGGTGATGGGTAAAAGCAGCACCAGCGAAATGAACAGCACGCTGATACCCATGGACAAACCAAAACCCGGCAGCACGCGCGCGCTGCCGGATTGGCGAAAGCTCACGGATCTCATGCCGAGCCGTTAGCGACGCTGAAGCTGGTCGAGCATGCCGCCGCTCTCAAAATGCGTTTCCATGATCTCGTCCCAGCTGCCGAAGACGTCGTCGACGTTGAAGAGCTCGGTTTCCGGAAACTCGTCGGCGAACTCTTCTACCACGGCGTCGTTATGAACGCGGTAATTGAAGCCGGCCAGCGTACGCTGAGCCTCTTCGGTGTAGAGGTAGTCGAGATAGCCCTGAGCGAGGTCCTCGTTGCCGTTACGCTCGGCGTTTTCCGAGACCACCGCGACCGGGAACTCCGCCAGCACGCTCATTGGCGGCACGATGACTTCGTAATCGTCGCTGCCGTACTCGCGGCGAATGTTGTTCACCTCGGACTCGAAGCTGATCAGCACGTCGCCAATGCCGCGTTCGATGAAGCTGGTGGTGGCGCCGCGACCGCCGGTGTCGAATACCGCCACGTTGGCGAGAAGGGTACGCATGAACTCATGAATCTGCTCTTCGTCACCCTCGAATTCACGATCGGCGAAGCCCCAGGCGGCGAGGTAGGTGTAGCGTGCGTTGCCGGAGGTTTTCGGGTTGGGGAATACCAGCTCGACGTCTTCCTGAACCAGATCGTCCCAGCTCTCGATACCCTTGGGGTTGTCCTTGCGCACCAGAAAGGCCGTGGTGGAATAGTAGGGCGAGGCGTTGTTGTCGAACGCGTCCTGCCAATCCTCGTCGACCAGCCCGGCGTCCGCCAGTACGTCGACATCGGTCACCTGGTTGAAGGTGACGACATCGGCGCGAAGGCCCTGCATGATGGCACGCGCCTGGGCAGAGGAGCCGCCGTGGGACTGGCTCACGCTGACCTCTTCGTCGTGCTCCTGCTCCCACCACTCGATGAAGTCCGGATTGATCGCGGCGAACAGCTCGCGAGCGATATCGTAGGACGAGTTCAGAAGCTCGCGCTCCTGGGCCATGGCCGTGCCGGTCGCACCCGCAGCGGTGGCGCCGAGCGCAAGGGCCAGCGCGGTGCGGGTGAAGGGAGCAGAGAGGGCAAGCGGTAAGCGCATCGAATCTTTCCTTTTGTTGGCAGGCAAGTAGGAGTGAGCGAGGTGCCGAGCGATCATGCAAGCACGGCGTCCATGGAGATCGGTAGAGTCGGTCTGGCCATAGACGTTTTCGCGATAAGACAAGGTTAGTCCTGTGTTTCAGGAATTACAATCTGCCTTTATATTCGATTGGGGAATAATGACCGTTCCCTCGCCGCTAAGCGGACAGGCGCTGAAACGTCGGACTCTGGTATCATGCGCGCTTTGTCAGCGCCTTTGAGGCGCGCCCGCTTTACCCTGGAGCGTTTATGACCGCCGCGAAAGATTTTCTCATCGCCCCTTCGATTCTCTCTGCCAACTTCGCCCGCTTGGGGGAAGAGGTCGACAACGTGCTCGCCTCTGGCGCCGACATCGTCCACTTCGACGTCATGGACAACCACTACGTGCCGAATTTGACCATTGGGCCGATGGTGTGCAAGGCGCTTAGAGACCACGGCGTGACCGCACCCATCGACGTGCATCTGATGGTCAAGCCGGTGGATCGCATGATCGGTGATTTCATCGAGGCCGGTGCCAGCTACATCACGTTTCACCCGGAAGCCTCCGAGCATATCGACCGCTCGCTCCAGCTGATTCGCGACGCCGGCTGCAAGGCGGGACTGGTGTTCAACCCGGCCACGCCGCTTTCCTATCTCGACTACGTGATGGACAAGATCGATATGGTGCTGCTGATGAGCGTCAACCCGGGCTTTGGCGGGCAGTCGTTCATTCCGGCGACGCTGGACAAGCTCAGGCAAGCGCGCGCGCGTATCGACGCCGCCCCGCACCCGATTCGCCTGGAGGTCGACGGCGGCGTCAAGGTGGATAACATCCAGGCCATCAGGGAGGCCGGCGCGGATACGTTCGTCGCCGGCTCCGCGATCTTCAATGCACACAGCAAAAGCGATCCGAACGGCTACGACAGCGTGATCGGCTCACTGCGCCAGGCTTTGGCAGGCCACTAATCCGATAGGCCGCTAAATTCAGCAGGCCACTCGTTCTGGAAGATCATCAGGTCGCGCTCAGTGCAGCTTCATGCGCGGCTTCAGATAACGGTTTAGCTTGTCCACCACCCAGGTCAGTCCGGTTTTCGGTACGCCGTGAATCGAGACCTGGTGCATGCGGTAGAGCGAGGCGTAGGCGTTGCGCGCCATCCAGCCTTCCAGAAACAGTCCGCGTGAGGCGCCACCGCGCATCAGGTTGCCAACCGCGTCGTAGCGGGCAAGCGACACCAGCGAGCCGTTATCCTTGTATTTGAAGGGCTTGAGTTCCTTGCTCTCGAGCGCCCGCGTGATATTTTCCGCCAACACCCCCGCCTGCTGGCGCACGGCCTGGGCCCGGGGTGGCACCGTGGAGTCGTCACCCTGGGGGCAGCTGGCGCAGTCGCCCATGGCGAAAATGCTCGGGTCGTCGACGCTCTGCATGGTCTGCTGGACGCATACCTGGTTTCTCTTGTTCACCGTAAGCCCCAGTTCGGCGAGAAAGTCCGGCGCCTTGATGCCCGCAGCCCAGACGTTCAGATCGGTTTCGATCGTTTCGCCGTCACCGGTGACCAGCTCGTACTCCCGCGCCTCCTTGATCGCGGTTTCCAGATGGATGTTGACGCCCAGGCTTTCGAGCTCCTTGTGAACGGTTTGGCTGACGCGTTCGGAAAGGGCGGGCAGAATGCGCGGCGCCGCCTCGATCAGGTGAACGCTGATCTGGTTGTCGTCGACGTTGGTGACCCCGTAGGCATTGAGCAGACGGGTGACGTCCAGAAGCTCCGCGGCGAGCTCCACCCCGGTCGCACCGCCGCCGACGATCCCGACGCTTAGTGTGGTGTGGGTTCGAAGCGTCGGGTCGGTGTAGCGCAGGAAGGTGTTGATCATGTCGCGCTGAAAGAGCTTCGCTTGCTGGGGCGAGTCGATGAAGTGGCAGTGCTCGGCCACGCCCTTGGTGCCGAAGTCGTTCGAGACGCTGCCAAGCGAGAGCACCAGGTAGTCATAGGTGAGGGTGCGCTCGGGCAGCACCTCGATACCATCCTCGTCGAGAATGGGGGCCAGGCTCAACGTTTTGTTTTCCCGGTCGAGCCCGCACAGCGAGCCGCGCTGGTAGCGGTAACCGTGGGCGCTGGAGTGGCCGCGAAAGTCGACCTCGTCCATGGCAGAGTTCAACACGCCGGTGGCCAGCTCATGCAGCAGCGGCTTCCAGACGTGGGTGGCGCTGCGGTCCAGAAGGACGATTTCGGCGCGCTGCTTCTTGCCGAGCGTGCGCCCTAAACGCGTGGCGAGCGCAAGGCCTCCCGCGCCGCCGCCGACGATGACGATCCTTGGGTGAGTCACTGGCTTCTCCTTGGCAAATTTGGCTTCAGCATAGTGCTTTCTACTGATTCTGACGAATGGCGGCGCGCGGTTTTATCGTCTTTTCGCCTGACGCAGGGCGTGCTTTTTGGCACTCTGAGCTTACCGCTTTTCGACAGCTCCTTGACAACACCACAGGAAGGTTTCATGCACGCGATTTTAACGGACAAGCGGCTCATCGCTTTCGACTTGGACGGCACCCTGATCGACTCCGTGCCGGATTTGGCCGTGGGCGTGCAAAAAGCGCTCGATGAGGTCGGCGTTCGCGCCCCGGACGAGGCCAACGTGCGCGACTGGGTGGGCAACGGCGCCCGGTCGCTGGTCGAGCGCGCCCTGACCTGGGCGCTGGGTGAGGCGCCAGACAGCACGCTTTTGACCCAGGCGTACGAGGCGTTCATGCGCCACTACGGCGCCGCGCCGTTTGCCCATACCCGTGTGTACGATGGCGTTGAAAAGACGCTGGCCGCGCTCGATGAGGCCGGCTTCGCGCTTGCGCTAATCACCAACAAGCCCGAACGCTTCATCGCGCCGATTCTCGAACATTTCGGCCTGTTGAATTGGTTCGCGCTCTGTATCGGCGGCGACACCCTGGTCGAGAAAAAGCCGAGTGCGCTTCCGCTGCTGCACGCTGCAAATACGCTGGGCGCAGCGCCAAAGGCGTGCGTGATGGTGGGGGATTCTAAACACGATATCGAGGCGGGCAGGGCGGCGGGGTTCGCCACCGTCGCCCTGCCTTATGGCTACAACCACGGGGAGCCGATCGAGGCGAGCCGGCCGGATCTTTGCGTGGCGAGCCTCACCGCGCTACTCGATTGACAATGCCCCGGCTCAGGGCCGAGCGCCGCCGAGCGCCCTGTGCAGAAGCTCGGCGTTGTAGTTGAGCATGCCCGGGTAGTTATAGGCGGGGCTGTCGGTGTCGCCGAGACTATCGACGAACAAGGGGCCGGCGAGCGCAATATTGCTCTCCCGCGATAGCGCATCCATGTGAATCCAGGGCGTGGTGCTCTCGTAAAAAAGCGCCGGTGGGCGGGTGTGGGTCAGCCGCTCGCTCATCACCGCCATATCGAAGGCGCTGCCCAGGCGCTCACTGCTGCTGCCCCAGATGGCGGCGTAGTCGAAATCGAAGGCGCGGGCAAAATACGCCATCCCGGCTTCGCTGGTATAAAGCACACGGTTGGTTTGGGGAATACCTTCCAGGCGCTCAGTGAGACGCGCGCTCAAAAGCGCCAGCGACTCGCGGGTGCGCGCGGCGCGCTCCTCGAACGCGTCGCGCTTTTCCGGATACTGCTCGCCCAGGGTGCGCGCAATGACGTCGACGTAGGCGCTGGCGCCGGCCGGGTCCATCCACAGGTGCGGGTCGACGCTGCCATGGAGCCGGCCCACCGTCACCGGCAGCGTTTCAAACTGCGCCCGCTCGGCCACGGGTTTGAGGCGCAGGCGCTGATCCGCCATGGCCTCGACGTGCCTAAGCCAGGGCTCGAGCCCGTAGCCGTTATAGAAGACGATATCCGCCTCTTCGATCGCCAGCACGTTGGGCGGGGTCAGCTCCCAGCGGTGCACATCCTGGCCGCGGGGCACGATGGTCTCGACGCTGATGTCGTCGCCGGCGATGCGTTGTACCAAATCACCGATCACCGAAAACGAGGCCATCACTTTATACGAGGGCGCGGCCTGCACGGGGAGGGCCAGGGCCAACAAACCGGCGACCAATAGACTCCCAAGGATGGCGCGGTGCTTCATTCCAAATGTTCCTCGTTAAAAAACGCCAGATCATAATAATTGCACGAGCGTCTTGCCAGTGCCCGCGGGGCGTTGATATCGCCTGACCACTGCAACGCGCTGCCCGGTTAGGGTATCATCGTTTTTAGCCGATTGATCAGTGTGATGGGGTAAGCGTGGCGATAGCGGACAAGACACCGCGTGTGGTGATGATCGATAACTACGATAGCTTCACGTTCAATATCGTTCAGTACCTGAGCGAGTTGGGCGCCGAGGTATTGACCTATCGTCACGACGCCATAACGCTTGATGAGATCCAGGCATTGGCGCCGTCGCACCTGGTGATTTCCCCCGGGCCCTGTACGCCCAACGAGGCGGGCGTGTCGCTTTCGGCCATCGAGCGCTTTGCCGGCACGCTGCCCATTTTGGGCGTGTGCCTGGGTCATCAGGCGATCGGCCAGGCCTTCGGGGCGCGGGTCGTGCGGGCGCCTAAGGTGATGCACGGTAAAACGTCATCCATCGAGCACACGGGCATTGGCGTGTTTCGCGCTCTGGAAACGCCGCTCGAGGTGACCCGCTACCATTCGCTGGTCGTCGAGCGCGAAAGCTTGCCCGCGTGTTTCGAGGTCACCGCCTGGACGACGGCTGGTGACGAAACGCCGGGGCTGATCATGGGGATGCGCCACCGAACGCTTGATATCGAAGGGGTGCAGTTTCATCCTGAGTCGATACTGACCCGTCAGGGTCACGCGCTGCTGGCCAATTTTCTAACGCGCAGCTGACTGCTCACTTTTTTACGTAAAGAGGCCTGTCCTTTCATGCAAATGCGAGACGCCATCAACGCGGTGATGCGCCGTGAAGATCTATCTTTCGACGTCATGCGCACGCTGATGCATCAGATCATGACCGGCGAAGCCTCCGACGCCCAGATCGGCGGTTTGCTGGTCGGGCTCTCCATGAAAGGGGAGAGCGCCGTCGAGGTCAGCGCCGCCGCCCAGGTAATGCGCGATTTGATGCGCCCGGTGCGGCTCTTCACCGACAACGTGGTGGATATCGTCGGCACCGGCGGCGACGGCGCGAACCTGTTCAACGTCTCCACCGCGTCGAGCTTCGTCGCCGCCGCCGCCGGGGCCCACGTGGCCAAGCACGGCAACCGCAGCGTGTCGTCCTCGTCGGGAAGCGCAGATCTTTTCGATATCGCCGGTATTTATCTGGATCTTTCCCCGGAGCAGGTCGCGCGCTGTATCGAGCAGGTCGGCGTCGGCTTCATGTTCGCCCCCAACCATCACCCGGCGATGCGCTACGCCATCGGCCCGCGTCGCGAAATGGGCGTGCGCACGCTGTTCAACATTCTGGGGCCGCTGACCAACCCGGCCAGCGCCCCCAATCAGGTACTCGGCGTTTACGCCCCGCACCTGGTGCCGCTGATGGCCGAGGCGCTCAAGAAACTCGGCAGCCGTCATGCCATGGTCGTGCACTCCGAGGATGGCCTCGACGAGATATCGCTGGCCGCGCCCACCCAGGTGGCGGAGCTCAAGGATGGCGAGATCATCGAGTACACCATTACGCCGGAGGCGCTTGGTATCGAGCGTCAAAGCCTTGCCACGCTCAAGGCGGCGACCGCCGAGGAGAGCCTACGCCTGGTCAAGGCCGCGCTGGTCGGCGACGGCCCGGAGGCGGATATCGTCACGCTCAACGCCGGCGCGGCGCTCTACTGCGCGGGTATTGCGGACTCCCTGAAAGAGGGTGTGGCCGTCGCCCAGGATGCCCAGGCCTCCAAACTGCCGCTTGAAAAGCTCAAGGAGCTTTCGCACTTTACCAGCGTGTTCAAAGAGTAATTCTCATGTCCAGCTCCTCAACGCCCACCATTCTGACGCGCATTCTCGCGCGCAAGGATGAAGAAGTCGCCACCCGCCGTCAGGCGGTTTCTGAAGACGACCTGCTCGCGCTTGCCCGGAAGCAGAGCGCGACGCGCGGCTTCATCGACGCCCTCAACCGACGCATCGCCGCGGGGGATCCGGCGATCATCGCCGAGGTGAAAAAGGCCTCGCCCTCGCGCGGGGTGATCCGCGAAGCGTTCGACCCGGCGGCCATCGCCGAAAGCTACGAGGCCGGAGGCGCGGCGTGTCTGTCGGTGCTCACCGATGCGGACTTCTTTCAGGGCCACGAGGACGACCTGATCGCCGCGAGAAACGCCTGTACGCTTCCGGTCATCCGCAAGGACTTCATCACTCACGGCTATCAGGTCACCGAGGCCCGGGCGATCGGCGCTGACTGTATTCTGCTGATCGCCGCCGCCCTGGATGACAAAACCCTGGCAACCCTGCACCGTCAGGCGACGGATCTGGGTATGGACGTGCTGGTCGAGGTGCACGATGGCCAGGAGCTCGAGCGGGCGCTGGCGCTGGAGTTGAAGCTGGTCGGCATCAACAACCGCGACCTGCACACCTTCGAGACCGACCTCGACACGACCATCGAATTATTGCCGCGTATTCCCGAGGACGTCACGGTGATCACCGAGTCCGGCATTCTGACCCGCGAGGACGTGGCGAAGATGCGTGATCACCACGTAAACGGCTTTCTGGTGGGCGAGGCGTTCATGCGCAAGGATGACCCGGGCCAGGCGCTCGGCGCGCTCTTCTTCTAGCGCCGTTTTGTTTGCCTGGCACTGGTCAGCGCAGAAATAAAAAAAGCCCCGGGCGATCGCGCTCGGGGCTTTTTCGCTTTGCAAGGCGCTACGCCGGCGCGGCGGCTTTCAGGCAGCGCAGCAGCGCCTGCAGCGGGTGCGCGAGCGTACGTTCCGAGTAGCGCTTGACCTGGCTGCGACACGAATAGCCGGTGGCCAACAGCCGGTCGGCGTTCTCCGTGGCCTCGACCTGGGGCTGCCAGGACTGAGCGTAGATGACCTTCGAGGTGGCGACGTTGCGGGTTTCGTGGCCGTAGGTGCCGGACATGCCGCAACAGCCGGTGGCCAGAAGCTCGAGCTCGAGGCCAAAGGCGGCGAACACCTGCTGCCAGGCTTTCGGGCTGCCCGGCGCGTTGGTTTTTTCAGTGCAGTGGGACAAGAGCCGGTAGCCCGGGTCCGCCAGCCGCCCCTTGAACGAGGCCAGCGCCTGGGTTTGGGTCACCAGCCACTCCTGCAGCATCAGCACGTCGGGCACGGCCTCACGGCCGAGCGCCTTCACGTACTCCTGGCGGTAGGTCAGCGTCATGGCCGGGTCGATGCCGACGAAGGGGATCGAGAATTCGGCCAGCGCGCGCAGGCGTTTGGCCTGTTTCTCGGCGGTGCGCTCAAAGGCGCCGAGAAAGCCCTGCACCTGCAGCGGCTTGCCGTTGGCTGCAAACGGCAGCACGAACACGCGCACGTCCAGGCGGTGCAGAAGCTCTACCACGTCCAGCACCAGGTCCGCTTCCATGTGGGTGGTGAAGGCGTCCTGCACCAGAATCACGCTTTTCGCCCGCTGGCGCTCGGTCAGAAGCGCAAGCGAGGTCGGGGTGGCCTCGGCCACGCCCCAGGCACGCAGCTGCTTTTTCACGCTGGCGCGCGATAGCGTCGGCGAGTCGCTCATGCCGATCGACCGGCGCATCAAACGCTCCATCCAGGGCTTCTGGATCGCGGCGTTGTAGAGCGGCGCCATTTTGGCAAGCCCGGGCAGCGTCCACTCGGTGGCGCCGATCACGTAGTCGCGCACCGGGCGCAGGTAGCGCCCGTGATAAACCTCCAGAAACTGCGAACGAAACTGCGGCACGTTCACCTTCACCGGGCACTGGCCGGCGCAGGACTTGCACGACAGGCACCCGGCCATGGCGTCGTACACCTGATGGGAAAAATCGTGATGCTGCTCGCGGCTGAGCGTGTTGCTGATCCGTTTGGGCAGGCTTTTGACAAAGCCAAAGCCCGTTTCGGCCTTTTTCCTGCGCGACTCCTCGACCACATCGATACCGGCGTTGGACTGCAGGCGCAGCCATTCGCGCACCAGGCTCGCGCGGCCCTTGGGGGAGTGGATACGATCGCGCGTCGCTTTCCAGGAGGGGCACATCGGGTCGTCGACGTCATAGTTGTAGCAGGCGCCGTTGCCGTTGCAGTAGACCGCGGCGTCATACGCCTGCCAGGCGCGCTCGTCGATGGTACGGTCGAGCTCGCCGCGAAGGGTCACGCCGTCGATGGTCAATAGCCCCGGGTCGCGGACGACCGGGTCGCGGACGACCGGGTCGCGCTCGATCGGGTCGCGGTCGACGGCGATCAGCGTCGAAGGCGCCTGGTCGTCGCTGGCAGGTGTAGCGATCTTGCCCGGGTTCAGCTGGTTGTGGGGGTCGAACGCCGCCTTGACGCGCCGCAGGCTCGGGTAGAGTTTGCCAAAGAACTTGGGTGAGTACTCCGAGCGGATACCCTTGCCGTGTTCGCCCCAGAAAAGCCCGCCGTACTTCTGCGTGAGCGCGGCGAGCTCATCGGAAATCTCGCGAATCAGCGCCTGTTGGGCCGGGTCCTTCATGTCCAGCGCCGGGCGCACGTGGAGCACGCCGGCATCGACGTGGCCGAACATGCCGTAGTCGAGCCCGCGGGCATCGAGCAGCGCGCGAAACTCACTGATGTAATCTGCCAGGTGCTCCGGCGGCACCGCCGTGTCCTCCACGAACGGCAACGGGCGCTTCTCGCCCTGCACGTTGCCCAGAAGGCCCACCGAGCGCTTGCGCATGCCGTAAACCGTACTGATCTGCTCGCGGCCGCGCGCCTCGGTATAGCCCAGCCGCGTAACGGTGGCGTCACGACCGAGGTGCTCGGTGAACGCCGCCACCCGCTCGGCGAGTGCGGCCTCGTCGTCGCCGCTGAACTCGACCAGGTTGATACCGCCGGTAGGCGGGTCGCTTTCCGGGAAGAACGCGGCCACGCCGTCCCAGACGAAATCCTCCATGGCGAGCTTGAGCACCGTATCGTCGATGGTTTCGATCGAGGTCGGCTGGGCGCTGGCCATCAGCGCCTTGGCATCGCGCAGCGCCTCCATGAAGCCCGGGTAGCGCACGTTGATCAGCGTCGAGTGTTTGGGGATCGGCAGCACGTTGAGCACCGCTTCACTGACCAGACCAAGCGAGCCTTCGCCGCCACACAGTAGGCTGTTGAGGTTCAGCCGCCCCTGATCATCGCGCAGGTGCGCCAGATCATAACCGGTCAGGCAGCGGTTGAGCGGCGGAAAGGTCGCCTCGATCAGCGCGCGCTGCTCATCGATGATGCTGGCCGCGACGCGGTGAACGCGCCCGAGCGCCCCGGGCTCCTCGAGCGCCTTTGCTTCTTCCTCGGCGTCGAGCGCTCGGCTGTGCAGATGGGCGCCGCCGAGCAGTACGGTATCGAGCTCGAGTACGTGATCGCGGGTCTTGCCGTAGACGCAGCTGCCCTGGCCGCTGGCATCGGTGGCGATCATGCCGCCGATGGTGGCGCGGTTCGAGGTCGAAAGCTCCGGGGCGAAGAAAAGCCCGTAAGGCTTGAGCGCGGCGTTCAACTGATCCTTCACCACGCCGGCCTGAACGCGCACGCGGCGATTGTCCGCGTCGATCTCGAGAATTCGGTTCATGTGGCGCGAGACGTCCACTACCAGGCCGTCGGTCAGCGACTGCCCGTTGGTGCCGGTGCCGCCGCCGCGCGGGGTGAGCACGATATCGCGGTAGGGCAGCTCGACGGCGAGCCGGGCAAGGCGCTCCAGATCCTCGGCGTGACGCGGGAACACCGCCGCCTGGGGCTGGCGCTGGTAGATGGAGTTATCGGTGGCAAGCACCGTGCGGCTGGCGTGGTCCGGGGCGATCTCGCCCTCGAAGCCACGCGCCTTGAGTGCCTGCAAAAAGCGCATGTAGCGCTCGCCCAGGCCGGAAAACGGGATCTTGCGCGAATCAAGCGAAGCTATCATGGTCGGTCGAGCCGTCATTGCAGCGAATAGAAGAGGCGCTCTACTTTACCGGAGCCCGGCCGCGCGTGCATCTTCGACGCGTTACGGCGCTGCCAGAGCTTGTTCGACGATCGCGGCGCTGCCCGGCGTCATGGGCAGCGATAGCGCAAGCGTATGGGCCCGCTCGGACATCTTGCGCCAGGTTTTCTGCACGATGCGCACCATGTGGTCGTGCTCGATTTTGGTGGCAAACGCCGCGAAGTGGTTCTCCAGAAACACCAGGCAGGCGCAGTCCTCCAGCGTCTGCACGTTGGGGTCGCGCCCCAGCCCCTTCTTGGCGATCATATCCGCGACCCGTTTGGCGTCTTCATCATCGAAGCCGGCCCTGGTCATGATCTCGGCGACGGTTTCGCCGGCGCGCAGGCCCTGATCGCGCCGCCAGGTCAAATAGCCGACCCGCCCCTCGGGATAGTCGCTGCGCGGCACTTTCCAACGCTGCAGATGCTGAGCGCGCACCGCCAGCTGCAATAGCTCAGCCGGCGCACTTTCGAGCGCGAACAGCCAATGGGTCATGCGCTCGGCGTAGGCGAGCTCCTGCGGCGTCGATTCACCGCCGGGCGCCTCAACGTGGCGAGGGTCTTCGCCGTGAAGCGCATCGATGGCCTGCAGGGTCTGATCAAAAGCGGTCGACATGAGCGCGGTGCCTTTAAAGGAAATCGATGCCTCAGATTGCCGATAAATGGGTTGGATCTCAATGCTGGCCTTCGCAAGGCGGGCTTGGCGTAGCCCCTTGCCGCGCTTTTGCCTACAATAGGGCGCTTTATCACCGGCGGCGTGCGCCGTGTTCAACCGATTTAGGCCAAGGAGTCTTCATGCTCGATCCGAAACTGCTGCGTACCGACCTGGATGCGCTGGCATCACAGCTTGCCAAGCGCGGCTATGCACTGGACACGTCGGGTCTCGAGGCGCTCGAGTCGCGCCGCCGCGAGCTGCAGACCCGGACCGAGCAGCTGCAAAACGAGCGTAACACCCGATCGAAGGCGATCGGCAAGGCCAAGGCTCAGGGTGAGGATATCCAGCCGCTTCTGAGCGAAGTCGACGATCTGGGTGGTCGTCTCGACGCCGCGAAGGAGGAACTCGCCACGGTGCATGCCGAGTGGGACGATGCGGTCAGCGGCATTCCCAACGTGCCCCACGAAAGCGTGCCCGAAGGCAAAAGCGAAGACGACAACGTCGAGCTGCACCGCTGGGGTACGCCGCGAACCTTCGATTTCGAGGTGCTCGACCACGTCGATCTGGGCAAGAAATCCGGCTATCTCGATTTCGAACTCGCATCAAAACTCACCGGCGCGCGCTTTGCCGTCATGCGTGGGCCGATTGCGCGCCTGCACCGGGCGCTGGCCCAGTTCATGCTGGACACCCAGACGCTGTCCCACGGCTACGAAGAGTGCTACGTACCCTACATGGTCAACCGGGACTCGCTGATGGGCACCGGGCAGCTGCCGAAATTCGGCGAGGACCTGTTCAAGCTCGACGACGAGCGCGAGTACCACCTGATTCCCACCTCGGAAGTGCCGCTTACCAACTTCGTGCGTGACGAGATCGTCGAACAGGCCCAGCTTCCCATGAAGCTGACCGCGCACACGCCGTGTTTTCGTAGCGAGGCAGGTGCCTACGGGCGCGATACCCGCGGCATGATTCGCCAGCACCAGTTCGACAAGGTCGAGATGGTGCAGATCGTCGAGCCGGAGAAGAGCTACGAGGCACTGGAGGAGATGCGCGGCCACGCCGAGGCGATCCTGCAGGCGCTGGAGCTACCGTATCGCGTGGTAACGCTGTGCACCGGCGACATGGGCTTTGGCGCGGCGAAAACCTATGACCTGGAAGTGTGGCTACCAAGCCAGGAAACCTTCCGCGAGATCTCGTCGGTGTCCAACTGCGAGGATTTTCAGGCGCGTCGCATGCAGGCGCGCTACCGCAAGCCGGACACGAAAAAGCCCCAGCTGCTTCACACCCTGAACGGCTCGGGGCTGGCAGTGGGGCGCTGCCTGCTGGCGGTTCTGGAGAATCACCAGCAGGCGGATGGCTCGGTCGTTATTCCTGAGCCGCTGCGTCCGTATCTTGGTGGTCTCGAGCGTCTCGCTCTCTAGCACCACGCTCGTCACCGCGCTCGCCGTCGTTCTGGCCGGCGAGCGCCCACTCGACGTTGACACCGGCATCGATGCGAATGATGCCGGGGCGGTACTCGGCGTTGGATTCATCGCTGGCGCCGCTCGGGGCGCTTTCAGCGCGCATCGCCATCATGCGCGGCTGGAACACCGGGGCCTGGGTTTCGGCGATATGCTGCACGTCGCCGAGCTCGGCGCCCAGGGTTTGGGCCATGAGCTCCGCCTTGCGCTGCGCTTTCTCGAGCGCCATCACCAGCGCCTCGTCGGTCGCCGCTTCGCGGTCCTTGAGATCGAACTGGACACCGTCCAGCGCGTTGACGCCGGCATCGACCAGCGCGTCCAGCACGTCTTTGAGCCGGTCGATGTCTGAGAGCTCGATATCGAAGGGGCGCTCGACCCGCGTGCGCACCATCATCTCCTGTTCGCCACCCTGGCCCTGGGGCTGGTTCATTTGCTCCTGATAGACGTTAAGCGAGCCTGCGCTAATGGCGCGCTCACTCAGCCCGGCCTCTTCCATCGCCTCGATCAGCTGGCGCGAGCGCTCTTCCAGGCGCTGGCGGGCCTCGCCAAGTGCGCCCTGTTCGCTATCGTCGAGCGATGACACGGCGGGGGTGTTTTCCCAAAGCCTGGCCGAGAGGCTCGCCTTGTCCGGTTCGACTTCGACGAAGGACTGGGCCTGAACGCTAAGCCCGGGGGGCTGCGTCGGCATCGTCGAGGCCTGGGCGGCACCGGCGCAGAGCAGGGCGGCCAGGGCCGTGCCGGCTACGTGAGTGCGAAGTTTCATCATCGAGCGAGCGTACGGGTTTAAAGTCATAAAACGATTCCTTGTAAAAGCGCTGGACGAAAGCGTCCGTCGAAGTGATCCGGGAAGGGCTCTAAGCGAACACGACTTGGAAGATCACGCCGGCAATAAGTTCACTTATCAAGCGTAGTCGTAAAACAGTTGCTTATTATATGCACCGTTTGTTAATTGAGCGGCGAGCAGCCATTATGTAAGGATCAATCTCAAGGAATGGGCCATGCAGAAGTTGTCGGATAAGGATTATCGCAGCATCCCTTTGAACGCGACGCTGGCGATCGCGGCGCTGGTGGTCATCGTCACGGGGATGAAGCTTGGCTCGGATCTACTGGTACCGCTGCTGCTGGCCATTTTCATCGCCGTGGTGTGTACCTCGCCGGTGCATTGGCTGCACCGCCACGGTGTCGGTATGCGCATGGCGGCGTTGATCACGCTGGTGGTGCTGGCCGCCTTCTTTTTGCTGCTCGGCGTGCTGGTGGTCAATAGCTTCAGCACCTTCATCGACGCGCTGCCGGATATCGAGGCGCGTCTCTACGAGCACTACTGGAGTATGCTCAATACGCTCTCCGCTCGCGGCGTGGCCATCGACCCGGATCAGCTGAGCAGTGCCTTGGCGATGGAGGACGATGGCTCCTGGGTGGCAGTGCTGGTCAGCGAAGTCGGGGCGATCATGATGCAGGGCAGTGTCGTGTCGCTGCTGGTCATGTTCATGCTGTTCGAGACGCTCAACTTTCGCTCCAAGGTGGCTCGGGCGCTGGAGAATCCGGCGCCGAGCCTCAAGCGTTTCGCCGAATTCAGCGCCACGTTGAAGCGTTATCTGGCGATCAAGACCGTGATCAGCCTGGCAACCGGCGTGCTGGTGTGGCTTTCGTGCTTGATGATCGGGGTCGAGTTTCCGCTACTCTGGGGCGTACTTGCCTTTGCGCTCAACTTCATTCCCAACATCGGCTCGGCGTTGGCGGCGGTGCCGCCGGTATTGCTGCTGCTCGTCGCTCAGGATGGGGGCGTGCTGCAGGCGTTGATGCTGGCCTCGGCGTATCTGGTGATCAACTTCGTCATGGGGAATTTGATCGAACCGCGAGTCATGGGACAGGCGCTGGGACTTTCCACCTTCGTGGCGTTTTTGTCGCTGGTGGTATGGGGCTGGATCTTCGGTGCGGCGGGGATGCTGTTGTCGGTGGTGTTGACCATGACGCTCAAGATCGCGCTCGACAGCCACCCGCAGACGCGCTGGATTGCCCATCTTCTGGGGCCGGGTACGCGCCAGCTGCGGCGAAGCGTCAATCACGGTGGCGATCCCAGTAAGGCGCCCTGGCGGCGCAAAAAGCCGGACCCGGAGCCTTTAATCAAGAAACCGGAAACCAGCGAATAACCGGATGAACAGCAGGGCCCAAACGCGACACGGGGCTACCGCGAAAGCGGTAGCCCCGTGTCGTTTAGGCGCCTTGTCAGCGCCAGACGCTGGGCATTGAGCCTTATGCGTTCTGGTCGATGAACTGCGTCAGCTGGGATTTGGACTGCGCGCCGACCAGTGAAGCGACCTTGGTGCCGGACTTGAACAGCATGACGGTGGGGACGCCGCGAACGCCCTGTTCAGCGGCGATCTCCGGGGCGTCGTCAACGTTGACGCTGACCACTTTCAGGCCGTCGCCGCGCTCGGAAGCTACTTCGTCGACCACCGGTGCCATGACCTTGCACGGGCCGCACCAGGGGGCCCAAAACTTCAGCAGCACCGGCTGCTCGGCGTTGAGGACTTCCTGTTCGAAATTGGCGTTGGTGACATCTACATTGGTAGCCATTTACATCTCCTGATTACGTTGCTCTTACGATTCGTTGCCTTCACTGAGCAACGGCTATTACGCGATAGAATAGCGCATGTTTATCGCGCCAGGTGCCACGATGGTAGCGCCCGCCGCCTAAACTGGCAACTTTCACCCGGCTCTGACCGCTTGGGGCGATTAAATTATAGGGTGCCAGGCTTTCATATTTCTTATACTATAAGGGAATTAAGGGAATATTTTTTATTCAAATTTATGCGTTTAGCGGTTTGGCCCGCTTTGGGTCGCCGCGCGCGAACGTATGGCAGAAGAGGCGCTTTGAGCGGCTTCTTCGGGACGCAAGGTAGATCACATGAAGCTACAGCAACTTCGCTATATCTGGGAAGTGAACCGGCACAATCTCAACGTCTCGGCCACGGCTCAAAGCCTTTTTACGTCTCAGCCCGGCATCTCCAAACAGATCCGCCTTCTGGAAGACGAGCTGGGCGTGGAAATTTTTGCTCGAAGCGGCAAGCACCTCACCCGTGTAACGCCGGCGGGGGAGTCGATCATCGAGCTGGCAGGCCAGGTGCTTAAGCTTACCGACAACATCAAGCAGGTGGCCCAGGAGCACAGCGACGAACGCCGTGGGAGTTTAGCGATCGCCACCACGCACACCCAGGCGCGCTATGCGCTGCCGCCCGTGATAAGCGCCTTCACCCAAAAATATCCGGAAGTGGCGCTGCACATGCAGCAGGGCACGCCCAAGCAGATCGCCCAGATGGTCAGCGAAGGCCAGGCGGATTTCGCTATCGCCACCGAGTCGCTGGAGCTTTTTACCGATCTGATTTTGCTGCCCTGCTACCGCTGGAACCGCTGCGTGCTGGTGCCCAAGGGCCACCCGCTCGCTGAGCTCGATGGGCCGTTGACCCTGGAGGCGCTCGCCGAGCACCCGCTGGTCACCTACGTGTTCGGCTTTACCGGCCGCTCGCAGCTCGACGACGCGTTCAAGGCCCGGGGGCTTACGCCTAACGTGGTACTCACCGCCGCCGATGCCGACGTGATCAAGACCTACGTGCGCCTTGGCATGGGCGTAGGGATCGTCGCCCATATGGCGGTCGATGAGGCGCTGGATAGCGACCTGGTCGCGCTGGAGGCCGGCCACCTGTTTGCAAGCTCCACCACCAAAATCGGCATTCGCCGCGGCACCTTCATGCGCGGCTACATGTACGATTTTCTCGCCCGTTTCGCCCCGCACCTGACGCGCGAGCGCGTCGATGAAGCGCTCAACATCGGCCCGCGTCAGGAGCAGGGGCTGTTCGAGGGCGTCGAGCTGCCCGAGTACTGAGTTTATTCACGCTCACCCCGTACTCGCCAACGAAAAGGCGCCGCTTAGCGGCGCCTTTTTTGGTAGAAGCGGGCTATCCAGCGCCTAGTGCTGCAGGTGCAGGCCACACTCGCGCTTCTCTTCCACCTTGGTGGGGTCGAAATAGTCGAAGTTGTTGGGGAGATCATGCGCCTGCAGGTACTCGTACATATCCTTTGCGCTCCAGTGCAGAAGCGGCGCCACTTTCAAAAGGCCGTCGGCGTTTTGGCTCAGCGGCTGCATTTTGGCGCGCTCCGGCGTGTCCTCGGCGCGCAGCGCGGTCAGCCAGACGTCCGGGCGCATCTCCTTGAGCGCGCGCTCGAACGGCTCGATTTTGACTTCCTGAGTGAAGGCGTCGTGGCGCGGGTCGTCGATACCCGGCACGGGGCCCTCAAGCGCTTCACGGTGGGCGCGGGTGCGCTTGGGCAAAAAGCTGACGATATTCAGGTTCAGCCGCTCGATGATCTCGTTGGCAACGCGGTAGGTCGCCTCGGTATTGTAACCGCTGTCCATCCAGACGATCGGGATGTCCGGGCGCACCTGAGTCGCCATGTGCAGAATGACCGCCTCGAAGGGGCGAAAGTTGGTCGTGCAGATCGGGCGCTCGCCCTGTTTCAATGCCCATTCGATCAGGACGTGGGGGTCATTGGCGTGATCGCGATTCATGGCTTCCAGTGTTGACGACATGCGGCCTCCTGCGCTTTGAGCGAAACGTCGAACGCTAGGCTACCAAAGGAGATAGCGCGCGCCCCAATACCGTTTGGTTTGGCTTTTATATTACTTTCAGAATCAAAAAGCCTGTCACTTATTCCAGCGCACCGATCAGGTGGCAGATTTTATCCAGCGTCTCGGTGTACTCCTCCTGCGCTTGTGAGTCTGCTACCAGCCCACCGCCGCCCCAGACGTGCAGCGCGCCCTGATCCGCCACCATGGTGCGAATCGCGATCGAGGTGTCCATATGCCCCCGCACGTCGACGTAGCCAAGGCTTCCGCAGTAGACGCTGCGCTGGCAGGGCTCGAGTTCGTCGATGATCTGCATGGCGCGAAACTTGGGCGCGCCGGTGATCGAGCCGCCGGGAAACGCCGCCGCTAGAAGCGATAGCGCCGACTGATCCTCGGCCAGCGTGCCCTGTACCACGCTGACCAGATGGTGCACGTTGGGGTAGCTTTCGAGCGCGCAGAGTTTGGGCACGTGAATACTGCCCGGCCGGCATACCCGTCCCAGGTCGTTGCGCAAAAGATCCACGATCATCACGTTCTCGGCGCGATCCTTGACGCTGGCCAAAAGCGCTTCGGCCAGCGCCTGATCCTCTGCCGGTGTCTTGCCCCGAGCGCGGGTGCCCTTGATCGGGCGGGTTTCGACCTCACCACTCGCCACCTGAATGAAGCGCTCCGGCGACAGCGACAGCACCGCCTGATCCTTCCAGGCCATGAAGGCGGAAAACGGCGTGGGCGTGGCGCGGCGAAGCCGCTGGTAGGCCTGCCACGCATCGCCTTCGAAAGGGGCGGACAGGCGCTGCGCCAGGTTGATCTGGTAGCAGTCGCCGGCGCGAATGTAGCGCTGTACCGCCTCGAAGCGCTCGACGTAGGCGCGCTGATCGAGCTCGGCCTCGAACGCCCCGGTCAGTCGGAAGTCATCTGGTTCGGGCGCGGGCGCGTCGAGCCACGCAAGAACCGTGTCTCGCCGCGCAGGGGAGGCGACCAGCCAGGCCTGGTCGGCGTGATGGTCGAGCGTGATGCACCAGTCGTAAAGCCCCAGCCGCGCCGCGGGAAGCGACGTGGCGCTCTCGTGGCGGCTTTCGATGCCCTGCTGGGCGAGGCCGAACTCATAGCTCCAGTAGCCCATCAGCCCGCCCATAAAGGGAAGCTCGCTTTTCTCGACGGGTGGGGGAAGCTGCGCGAGTAGCCAGGCCTTGAGCGCGAAAGGGTCGTCCAGAAGCGCCCTGGGCGGTACAAGCGTGTCGGTGTCGAGCGCCACGGCGCCGCGCGCGTCGATCTCGAGCGTAGCGATAGGGTCACTGACCAGAATATCGAAGCGCCCGCTTTTGGCCGCCGGGCGGCCACTGTCGAGCAGGATGGCGCCTGGGCGGTGCTTGAGCCGGGCAAACAGCGCCAGTGGGTCCTGGGCGTAGGGAAGGGCGGTAATGGTGAACGACGCGCTCATGACTCGGTGCCTTGCGGTTGGGCCGGTTATTCTAGTGAGCGTGCTCGTCGAGGGCCAGTCGCGCATCGGCTTATTTTCCACGCGTGGTGCTCATCATTTTAGTTTTTCTCTTCGCCTGAATTGTAGACATTTCGGGGCAGAACTTTTGTTTTCTCCCACCAAAGTGCCATAAAACGCGCCTTGAGTGCGGTTGACGCTCGGTGGGTCGCGGGCTAAAGTGCCGGTAACTCTCTTTATTGTCGACAATTAGCCATGACCGCCATTAGCAAAGTGCCCAAGCCGCGCGTTGACAGCGCATTCGATCCCGATACGCCGGAAGTGCGCACCTTGGCCGAGCGGGTGTTTCACCAGCTGCAAAGTGCCATCGTGCGCGGCGAGCTGCCGCCGGGGAGCAAGATCACCGAGCCCGGGCTCTCCAAGAGTTACGGTATCTCTCGCGGGCCGCTGAGAGAAGCGATGCGCCGACTCGAAGCGCACCGGCTGATTGAGCGCGTGCCACACGTGGGCGCCCGGGTCGTCAAGCTCTCGATGAAGGAGCTGATCGAGCTATTCGACGTGCGCGAGGCGCTCGAGAGCATGGCCGCCCGCTTGGCCGCCGAGCATATGGGGCCAAAAGAGATTCAGGGGCTGCGCGACGTGTTGGCGGTGCACGAGAGTCAGTCGGATCTGCAGCGCGGCGAGGCCTACTATCAGCGCGAAGGCGATCTCGATTTTCACTACCTGATCGTGCAGGGCAGCCACAACAGAATGCTGATGAACCTGCTCTGCGACGATCTTTACTATCTCGTGCGCCTCTACCGCACCCAGTTCAGCGCCAGCGGCGCCCGGCCCCAGCGCGCCTTCGTGGAGCATCATCGCATCGTCGATGCCATCGAAGCCGGCGACGCCGAGCTTGCCGAGCTGTTGATGCGTCGCCACGTCAGCGCCTCCCGCGAAAACGTCGCCGACCGCTACGCGGCGATGCTGGCCGACGGCCAGACCGATTCATAGCGGCTTTTTTATAACACCCTTTTTATAACAACCATCTTATAACAACATCGACAGGAGAGATCATGTCCACGCACGCACCTTCTTCGCTCACCCCGGGCGCCCGGTTTCGCCAGGCGCTGCAGGATCAGCGTCCGCTGCCCATTCTTGGCACCATCAACGCCTACACCGCGCTCATGGCCGAGCGGGTGGGGCACCAAGCGATCTATCTTTCCGGCGGCGGGGTGGCCAACGCTTCCTTCGGGCTGCCGGATCTGGGCATGACCACCATGAACGATGTAGTCGAGGATGCCCACCGCATCTGCGGGGCCACCGACCTGCCGCTGCTGGTGGATATCGATACCGGCTGGGGTGGCGCGTTCAACATCGCCCGCACCGTGAAGGAAATGGAGCGCGCCGGGGTGGCGGCGGTGCATATCGAGGACCAGGTGGCCCAAAAGCGCTGCGGTCACCGGCCGAACAAGGCGATCGTCTCGCAGAGTGAGATGGTCGATCGCATCAAGGCGGCGGCAGATGCCAGGCGTGACCCGGACTTTTACCTGATCGCGCGCACCGACGCCTTCCAGAAAGAGGGGTTGGATGCCGCGATCGAGCGCGCCAACGCCTGTATCGAGGCCGGCGCCGACGCTATTTTTGCCGAAGCCGTGCACACCCTCGACGACTACCGCGCGTTCTGTACCCGCGTGGACGCGCCGATTCTGGCCAATATCACCGAGTTTGGTGCCACGCCGCTCTTCACTCAGGCCGAGCTTGGCGAGGCTGGCTGCGCCATGGTGCTCTACCCGCTGTCGGCGTTTCGCGCCATGAACGCCGCGGCGCTCAAGGTCTACCAGAGCATTCTCGACAACGGCCATCAGCGTGAGGTGGTCGATACCATGCAGACCCGCGACGAGCTTTACGATTTTCTCAACTACCACGATTTCGAGCAGAAGCTCGACGCGCTGTTCAGCGAGCAAAACGAGCGCTGAGCAAAATGCTCTACAAGGCGGCGATAAAAAGGCCCCTGTAAAAGCAGTGACAGAAAGCAGTTATAAAACGCCCATAAGCAGCACTTATAAACGGTACTGATAGACAGTATTTACAAAAAGCACCTAAAAAAGTACCTAAAAAAAGTACTTATAAAAAGCATTGAGGAGACGCACCATGGCTGACAAACAACCGCTGGCAGGCGCCGGGCTTCGTGGGCAGAGCGCGGGCAGTACCGCGCTTTGCACCGTAGGCAAGACCGGTTCCGGGCTCACCTACCGCGGCTTCGACATCAAGGAGCTGGCCGAGAAAGCCAAATTCGAGGAGGTCGCGTATTTGCTGTTGAAGGGCAAGTTGCCCAATCAGGCCGAGCTCGACCACTACATCGATAAGCTCAAGGGGCTGCGCGGCCTGCCCGGCCCGCTCAAAGCAGTGCTCGAAGAGATCCCCGCCGACGCCCACCCGATGGACGTGATGCGCACCGGCACCTCGATGCTTGGTAACCTGGAGACCGAGGAGAGCTTCGACGAGCAGCAGGACGTCGCCGACCGGCTGCTCGCCGTGCTGCCCTCGATCATCTGCTATTGGTACCGCTTCAGCCACGACGGCGTGCGCATCAATACCGAAACCGACGATATCTCCGTGGGCGGGCACTTTCTCAACATGCTGCGCGGCGAACCGGCCTCCGAGCTGCACGCCCGGGTGATGAACGTATCCCTCATTCTCTACGCCGAGCACGAGTTCAACGCCTCGACCTTTACCGCGCGGGTCTGTGCCTCGACGCTTTCCGACATGCACTCCTGCGTGACCGGGGCGATCGGCTCGCTCAGAGGCCCGCTGCACGGCGGCGCCAACGAGGCGGCGATGGCGATGATCCAGGACTGGACATCCCCGGACGAGGCAGAGCGCGAAATGCTCGGCAAGCTCGAGCGCAAGGAGAAGATCATGGGCTTTGGCCACGCGATCTACCGCGAGGTCGACCCACGCAACGAGATCATCAAACAGTGGTCCAAAAAGCTTTCCGAAGACGTGGGCGACACCACGCTCTATGCGGTCTCCGAGCGCTGTGAAAAGGTGATGTGGCGCGAGAAGAAGCTCTTTTGCAACGCGGACTTCTTCCACGCCAGCGCCTACCACTTCATGGAGATTCCGACCAAGCTGTTCACGCCGATCTTCGTCATGTCCCGGCTGACCGGCTGGGCGGCGCACGTGTTCGAACAGCGCGCCAACAATCGCATCATTCGCCCGAGCGCCGACTACACTGGCCCCGAAAAGAGCGAGTGGGTGCCGATCGAAGAGCGCGACTAGGAGGCCATCATGAATAGCGACTACCGCAAGACGCTGCCCGGCGCGCTAATGGGCGGTGAGCCGGTCGACTTCTTCGATGCCCGTCAGGCCGTCGAAGAGATCGCCCCGGGCGCTTATGAAACGCTGCCCTACACCTCGCGGGTACTCGCCGAGCAGCTGGTACGCCGCTGCGAGCCGGCGCTTCTGGTTGATGCGCTTTCCCAGCTCATCGGGCGCCGGCGCGATCTCGACTTTCCCTGGTACCCGGCGCGGGTGGTATGCCACGACATTCTCGGCCAGACCGCCCTGGTCGATCTCGCCGGGCTACGGGACGCCATCGCCGAGCGCGGCGGCGACCCCGCTCAGGTCAACCCGGTGGTGCCGACCCAGCTGATCGTCGATCACTCGCTGGCGGTGGAGCACAACGGCGACGACGACCAGGCGTTCGAGAAGAACCGCGCCGTCGAAGAGCGGCGCAACGACGACCGCTTTCACTTCATCAACTGGACCAAGCTCGCATTCGAGAACGTCGACGTGATTCCGCCGGGCAACGGCATCATGCACCAGATCAATCTGGAGAAGATGTCGCCGGTGGTGCAGTGTCGCCAAATCGATTCCGGTGCGAAGGTTGCCTTTCCGGATACCTGCGTGGGCACCGACAGCCACACGCCGATGGTCGACGCGCTCGGCGTGATCTCGGTGGGCGTGGGCGGGCTCGAGGCAGAGAGCGTGATGCTTGGGCGCGCCTCGATGATGCGGCTGCCGGATATCGTGGGCGTGGAGCTGACGGGCAAACTAGCCCCGGGTGTCACCGGTACCGACATGGTGCTGGCGATCACCGAATTCTTGCGCCGTGAGCGCGTGGTCGGCGCCTATCTCGAGTTCTTTGGCGAAGGCGCGGACGCGCTCAGCATCGGCGACCGGGCGACGATCTCCAACATGACGCCGGAGTACGGTGCCAGTGCGGCGATGTTCTATATCGACGACCAGACCATCGACTATCTCAAGCTCACCGGGCGCGACGATGAGCAGGTGGCGCTGGTGGAAACCTACGCCAGGCACACGGGGCTTTGGGCCAGTGATCTCGAAACCGCGGAGTACGAACGGGTGCTGCGCTTCGATCTCTCGAACGTGGCACGCACGCTGGCCGGGCCGTCGAACCCGCACGCCCATTTGCCGACGTCGGAGCTCGCCAGCCGCGGCATCGCGATCAATTACGAGGCCGCGCAGCAGGACGAGCTCGACGGCCGGCTGCCCGACGGCGCGGTGATCATCGCCGCGATCACCAGCTGCACCAACACCTCCAACCCGCGCAACATGGTGGCGGCGGGACTGATCGCCCGCAACGCCAACCGGCTGGGGCTTCTTCGCAAGCCCTGGGTGAAGTCGTCGCTGGCGCCGGGGTCGAAAACCGTGACGATGTATCTCGAGGATGCCGGGCTGATGGATGAGCTCGAGGCGCTTGGTTTTGGCGTGGTGGGCTACGCCTGCACGACCTGCAACGGCATGTCCGGCTCCCTCGACCCGAAAATTCAGCAGGAGATCAAGGAGCGCGACCTTTACGCCACGGCGGTGCTCTCGGGAAATCGTAATTTCGATGGGCGCATTCATCCCTACGCCAAGCAGGCGTTTCTGGCTTCGCCGCCGCTGGTGGTGGCCTACGCCATCGCCGGCACCATCCGCTTCGATATCGAAAAGGACGTGCTGGGCGTGGATGACCGAGGCCATCCGATCACGCTCAAGGATATCTGGCCCGATGACAGCGAGATCGACGCCATCGTCAAGGCCTCGGTTAGACCTGAGCAGTTTCGCCAGACCTACATCCCGATGTTCGATCTCGACAAGAGCCAGCGTACTCAGGTCGAGCCGCTCTACGACTGGCGCCCGCAGAGTACCTATATTCGTCGCCCGCCTTATTGGGAGGGGAACATGGCGGCGGCCCGGGCGCTCAAGGGCATGCGGCCGCTGGCGATTTTGCCGGACAACATCACCACCGACCACCTGTCGCCGTCCAACGCCATTTTGCCGGACAGCGCGGCCGGCGAGTACCTGCTGAAAATGGGCCTGCCGGAGGAGGACTTCAACTCCTACGCCACCCACCGGGGCGATCACCTCACCGCCCAGCGGGCGACCTTCGCCAACCCCAAGCTCTACAACGAGATGGCCCTCGACGATGACGGCCACGTGCGCCAAGGGTCGCTTGCGCGTCTGGAACCCGAAGGCAAGGTGGTGCGCATGTGGGAGGCGATCGAAGCCTACATGGCGCGCAAACAGCCCTTGATCATTATCGCCGGCAACGACTACGGTCAGGGCTCCTCGCGGGATTGGGCGGCCAAGGGCGTGGCGCTGGCCGGAGTCGAGGCGATCGTCGCCGAAGGCTTCGAGCGCATCCATCGCACCAATCTGGTAGGCATGGGCGTGATGCCGCTGCAGTTCGAGCCCGGCACCACGCGCAAGACCCTGGCGCTGGACGGCACCGAGGTGTTCGATGTGGAAGGGGATACCGCGCCGGGTGCGACGCTGACGCTTTTGATCCACCGCGCCGGCGGCGTCGAGCGCGTGCCGGTGATCTGCCGGCTCGATACCGCCGAGGAGGTCACTATCTACGCCGCCGGCGGGGTGCTTCAGCGCTTCGCTCAGGATTTTCTGGAGGCGACGCCAGCCTGATTCGGCCTCGTTTGTCACCCTTCACACACGCCCGGCCCCGCGCCGGGCGTTTCAGGAGCACGCCATGACCATCAGTCCCCAGCTCGAGATTCCCGCCACCTACATGCGCGGCGGCACCAGCAAGGGCGTCTTCTTCGCGCTCGACGATCTGCCCAAAGCGGCCAGAGCGCCGGGCCCCGTCCGCGACCGCTTGCTACTGCGCTTGATGGGCAGCCCCGACCCCTACGAAAAGCAAATCGACGGCATGGGCGGGGCGACATCGAGCACCAGCAAGGCGGTGATTCTCTCGAAAAGCACCTCAACGGATCACGACGTCGACTATTTGTTCGGCCAGGTGTCCATCGACCGACCCTTCGTCGATTGGAGCGGCAACTGTGGCAACCTGTCCGCCGCCGTCGGCCCATTCGCGATTCGCGCCGGGCTCATCGACCCGGGGCGAATTCCCGATGATGGCGTGGTCGAGGTCCGTATCTGGCAGGCGAATATCGAAAAAACGATCATCGCTTGGGTACCGATCACCGGCGGCCGGGTGCAGGAAACCGGCGACTTCGAGCTCGACGGCGTGACTTTTCCCGCCGCCGAAATCCCGGTGGCCTTCGTCGACCCCGCCGACGGCGAAGGGGCGATCTTCCCCACGGGAAACGTGGTGGACGCCCTCGAGGTGCCAGGCATCGGTACGCTCGAGGCGACAATGATCAATGCCGGTATTCCCACCGTATTCGTCAACGCCCAGAACATCGGTTACACCGGTACGGAGCTCCAGGAAGCGATCAACGGTGACGCCCAGGCGCTTGCCCGGTTCGAGGCGATTCGCACCCACGCCTCGGTTAAAATGGGGCTGGCTGAAAACCTCGAGGCGGCGGGGGGGCGCCAGCACACGCCAAAGGTAGCGTTCGTGGCGCGGCCTTCGGACTATACGGCGTCGAGCGGCCGGTCCGTGGTGGCGGGAGATATTGATCTGGTCGTGCGCGCGCTCTCGATGGGCAAGCTCCACCACGCCATGATGGGCACCGCGGCGGTAGCGATTGCCTCGGCGGCGGCGATAAAGGGAACGCTGGTGAACCTGGCCGCTGGCGGCGGCGAGCGCGAGGCGGTCACTTTCGGTCACCCATCCGGCACGCTGCACGTGGGTGCCAAGGCGAGCCTTGTGCAGGGCGTTTGGCAGATCGACCGGGCGCTGATGAGCCGTAGCGCCCGTGTACTGATGGAAGGCCGGGTGTTCGTACCCGGCGATGGTCTGGAAAGCGCTTGAACGAGCGGCCAAACCCTCGGTTCTGCGGCCTTTTATGCCCACACCCCGGCCCTGAAAATGGGGCGTGGGCGCCTGAAATCTACTCGTCGAAAGTGATCTGATCCTGCATACCTTCGACCGTGGCGGGCCCGATGCCGCTGACGCGCGTGAGATCATCGGCGTTTTCGAAGTCGCCGTTGGCGCTACGCTCTTCGATAATGGCCGCCGCGCGGCTGGGGCCGACACCGGGCAGTTCGGCCAGCAGCTCCTCATCGGCGGTGTTGACGTTGATCGGCGCCATGGACTGCGCCAGCGCTGCGCCGCTGACCCCGATGCCCAATAACGTCGCTGCCAGTAATCCCTTGATCATTCGCTTCATGGTAAGCCCCCTTGAGATAACGATGGATTCTTGCTGTCGTTCGCCCGGTTTGATCCCCGCCGCCGGGACTATTGATCACCCTGGCAAGGCTTGTGTCACGCCGCCGTCATCTGAAAACGACGGCCTTTGTAAGCGCATGCCCAAGTTCGGTCCTGAGATCGCTTACACGAAAGCGCGGGGCAAGGCTGGTATAATGGCGCGGTTCAAACAAGGAGCGCGCCCGTGTCAACCGATTCTCCCCTCATCATCGCCCTCGATTACCCGTCGCTGGACCAGGCCCTGTGCATGGCGGACCAGCTCGACCCTGCCCGCTGTCGAGTGAAAGTGGGTAAAGAGCTTTTCACCCGCAGCGGCCCAGCGGTGCTCGAGGCGCTTCATGGGCGCGGCTTCGAGATCTTTCTGGATCTCAAGTTTCACGATATTCCCAACACCGTGGCCAGCGCCGTGCAGGCGGCGGCGGAGCAGGGCGTTTGGATGGTGAACGTGCATGCCAGTGGCGGCAAGGCGATGATGGAAACCGCGGCCGAGCGGCTCTCTCGAAACGGCCTGAAAACCCACCTGATCGCCGTGACCGTGCTGACCAGCATGAGTGGTGAGGCGCTTGGTGATATCGGCGTGAGCGGAGCGCTTGATGAGCAGGTGATGCGGCTGGCAAGGCTTACCCATGAAAGCGGTTTGGCCGGGGTGGTCTGCTCCGCCCAGGAAGCGGCAGCGGTCGAAAGCGCCTGCGGTAAGGCGTTTTTGAAAGTGACGCCAGGTATTCGCCCACGCTCTGCCGCACTCGATGACCAGTCGCGCGTCATGACCCCGAGCGCGGCGCTGGCCGCAGGCAGTACTCACATGGTGATCGGGCGCCCGGTCACCCAGGCCGAGGAGCCGATGGCGGCGCTCAAGGCGATCGAAGCCGACATCGCCGGCGCTACTCGCCCTCGATCCCGGTAATCGGTTTGATCGTGCCCCAGCGCCGGCAGCTGGGGCACTGCCACACCAGATGGTCGCTGGTAAAACCGCAGTGGCGGCAGCGCTGGCGCGGCCGGCCCTCGAGCAGAGCCCCGGTGTGGTGTTTCAACAGCAGCAGGCGGGTATCCGGCGATGTCTTGCCGTTTAGCCGCTCGCTTTCCAGATACAGATCGATCAGATAGTCGAGCCCGCCCAGACTCGGCGCTTCGCGCAGCCACTCGCCGGTGCGCTCGATCGCGCTATCGACGCCGTCGCGGCGGTGAACGAGTTCGCCCAGCGCCACGATCACGCTGGTGTACGGCGCCTGTTCCAGCAGTCTATGTAGATGCGCCTCGAAGCCCGCCGAGTTCTCCAAGCGCTCGTAGGCGCGCTTGAGCGCGCTCAGCATTGTGGGGGTATGCGCGATATCCTGATGGGGAATGCGCTCGAGCCAGTCGATCGCCCGCTGATAGTGGCCGTTTTCCATTTCGAGTTCGGCGTAGAGCAGCGTTGCACGCACGCAGTTCTCGTCCATCTGCAGCGCTTTTTTTAGATGCTTTCGCGCAAGCGCGCGGCTCGATTCGCTGATTTCCTCGACGGCAAGCTCGCACAGCCAGTGGGCGGCGGGGCGGCGCAGAACGGGCTGCTGCTTGAGGATGGGAGCGACGGTCTCCAGCGCTTCCTGCCATTCGCGCTCGCGGTCGAGCAAATCGAGCAGCAGGCGCTTGGCGTGTAGCCGGTAGGTGTCGTCGGTAGCGTGACTCAACAGCGTTTTTAAAAGCCGCTGGGCGCGATCGTGTACGCCCAAAGCGATGAAATCCTGGGCGAGCTCGAGCTGGATGTGATCGTTGGTCGTGACCGAAAGGGCGGGGCGAGCGAGCAGGTTCTGGTGAATGCTGACGGCCTTGTCCGCCTCGCCGCGAGCGCGAAAGAGCTTGCCCAGGGCAATGTGCGTTTCGACGGTATCGCTATTGACGTCCAGCGCGTTGATGAAGGTGTTGATTGCCTCATCGGGCTGTTCGTTGAGCAAATAGTTGAGCCCGACAAAATACTCTTTCGACAGCGCCGGCGCTTTGGGCGTCGGTCGGATGAGACGCTTGCCGGCGCGATGGCGTACGCCAAGCCCAAAGCCAATGGCCAGGGCGGCGAAAAGCACGCCGAGCAGCGCGACATCCTGCATTTAAGCCAGTTCCTTGAACTCCTGGGTGCGAAGGCGGTCGAGTTCTTTTTGCTGGTGCTTGCTGTGTCGCTCGCTACGAGCCAGGCGGGCTTTCAGCCGAACGTAAACCCCCAGCATCGCCAGCATCCCCAGCACGACGCCCAGCGTCAGCGTGGCCAGAAGCCATACCGATAGCGAAATCGGGGGAAGTTCGGTCCAGATCAGATTCAGGGCGATCGCCTGCTGGTTGTTCACGGCAAACAGGATACCGACCAGCAGCACCACGAGTAATACGATGGCTAGTAAAAGCCCTTTGATCCAACGCATGAGAAGTTCCTGGTGTTAACGTGCAAGTTTTTACGTGCAGAAGGGCTCTATTGTGTATGAGTCAGGACGCGGCGTCATCCCCGACAACGCGATTGGCCCGCCTCGAACGCCCCTGTTTCAATACCCCAGCGCGCGGCTAGCGTCGACCTGCTCGCGCAGCTCCTTGCCCGGCTTGAAGTGGGGGACGTACTTGCCCTCGAGATCTACCGGGTCGCCGGTCTTGGGGTTACGACCAACCCGCGGCTCGCGGTAGTGCAGCGAAAAGCTGCCAAAGCCGCGGATTTCGACGCGGCCACCGCTGGAGAGGGCGTCGGTCATGTCGTCGAGTATGATACGCACCGCCGTTTCGACTTCCCTGGCGGACAGCTCCGGTTGACGCATCGCGATTTGTTCGATTAATTCAGATTTGGTCATCGGTTGGCTCCCTGCAAACGTTAAAGGTCGTATGCGCTTACGGCCGCAATAACATCTACTTCAGCATACTGCGCATCGGGTGATAAAACAATTCGATCAAAACTAGGTACTTTAGTTAAAACAAGGTTCTAGGTCGAATAACAGCATAGGCGAAGCCGGCCCCTGGCGCGACCCTGTGGCTCAGGTATACTGGCTTTCCATTCAAGACTTGATAGAGGTCCACGTTGAGCGATGACACTTCCCCGGAGGCCATCCTCCGTAAACGGCTTTACTGGCATTCGCGTCGCGGCATGTGGGAGCTGGATCTGCTGTTGATTCCCTTTCTCGAAAAGCGCTTCGATTCGCTCTGTGAGGAGGATCGACTGGTTTACCAGCGCCTGATCGAGGAGGAGGATCAGGATCTCTTCGTCTGGCTGATGCACCGCGAGTGGCCCACCGACCCGGACCTGCGCCGGCTCGTTCAGATGATCGTCGAGCATGCCGAAACCACCGATAACAGTGCCTATCGCACGCTCTAGATTCCCACCGATAATCCACGCGCTGCTGGCATCGGGGCTTGCAGGCGTGGGTCTGACGTTTGCCCCGCCGCCTCTGGTGCTTGCCGTTTGGCTTTTACTGTTGGCAGCGGTCGCGTTACACGCCCGCGCCCAGCCCAAGGGCACGCTATCGATTCAAACGCTCGATGAGGTGCTTTATGCGCGCTGGATAAAAGCGTGCGGCGAGCCATATGACGCCGTTTTGCTTCGCTGTCACTATCTCGGCCCTTGGCTTTTGGAGCTGGACGTGGGCGGCGCGCGTCTCTGGCTCTGGCCGGATAGCGTGTCGGCTCAAGACCACCGCGCGCTTCGCCGGCTACTGCACCGCCCCGGTCGCTAGCTCGGCTCGCGTTCACGCGGGCGCCAGTAAGGGCGTCAGTCGACGTTTTGAAAAACAGGGAGATGTTGCGCAGAGAGTTTGCGCAAACAAGCCGTGAAACAGATGTACGTAAAGCAGGGCTTGGGATCAATCAGGAAAAGGGGAGTAATCGATGGTGCCCGGAGCCGGACTTGAACCGGCACGGGGTTACCCCCGAGAGATTTTAAGTCTCTTGCGTCTACCGATTTCGCCATCCGGGCGTATAGCAGCAGGCGATGGAGGGCATCTGGTCGCTGCTATCGAAAATATGGAGGCTGGAGTCGGAATCGAACCGGCGTACACGGAGTTGCAGTCCGCTGCATAACCACTCTGCCATCCAGCCTTACAAGTCGTTTGGAGCGGGAAAAGAGAGTCGACCGGGCTGGCGTTCCAGCTCTCGACTTGCTTCTGATCCTGCTGCCGACGCTTTGAGTCAATTTGGAGCGGGAAAAGAGATTCGAACTCTCGACCCTCGCCTTGGCAAGGCGATGCTCTACCACTGAGCTATTCCCGCTCGACTCGAGGGCGAATTATACGCACTAACGCGGGCTTGTCAATCGCTGAAATGGTCAATGCGACCAATAAGATAACGCGCGTTCAGCAAATGCCTACATCGAGCGGCTCAGGTGCGGCCAGGCGGCGCGCAGATACTGAAACATCGACCACAGCGTCAGCACCGCCGCCACGTACAAAATGGCAACGCCAACCATGGCCAGCGCATGGCCGGAGGGGACGGCAAGCAGAACCAGAAGCGCCACCATCTGCAGCGTGGTCTTGAGCTTGCCAATCCAGGAGACCGCGACCATGCCGCGCTTGCCCATTTCCGCCATCCACTCGCGCAGCGCCGAAATCACGATCTCACGTCCGATGATGACCAGCGCGGGCAGCGTCAACAGCGCAGTGTCGAAGCGCTCGATCAAAAGCGCCAGCGCCACCGCGACCATCAGCTTGTCCGCCACCGGATCCAGAAAGGCGCCGAAGGGCGTCGACTGATTCCAGAGCCGCGCCAGATAGCCGTCCAGCCAGTCGGTGATCGAGGCGAGCGCAAACAGGCCCGCTGCCAGCGGCATGCTCCAGCTGTAAGGCAGGTAGAAGAGCACGACCAGAAGGGGAATGAAAACGATTCTTGCCAGAGTCAATATGTTGGGTATGTTCATCGCAGGGCGCGATCCTTGCCGGAGAATCAGAAAATCAAACGTATGTAGGGCTATTCTATCCGCCTTGGGGCGCGGCATCCATGCCGCAAAGACCTTTATCCATTGAGCGCCTGGTAGATCGACGCGGCCATGGTCGCGCTAATGCCCGGTACGCGAGCGAGCTCATCCTGACTCGCCTTCTGTACCCCCTGAAGCCCGCCGAAAAAGCGTAACAGTTCGCGCCGCCGCTTGGGCCCAACGCCTGGAATGTCCTGCAGGGTCGAGGTGCGACGCGCCTTGTCGCGCTGGGCGCGGTGGCCGGCAATGGCGAAGCGGTGCGACTCGTCGCGGATGTGCTGAATCAGATGCAGCCCCGGTGAGGCCGGGTCCATCGGCAGCGGGTTGTCGCTGCTTTCCAGAAACAACGTCTCGAGCCCCGCCTTGCGCGTGGTGCCCTTGGCCACGCCCAAAAGCGTGATGCCTACGACGCCGAGCTCCTCGATCACCCCGCGGGCCATATTGAGCTGGCCCTTGCCGCCGTCGACGATCAGCACATCCGGCGCGATCGCTTCACCGCTTTTGACGCGCTTCAAGCGCCTCGTCAGCGCCTGCTGCATGGCGGCGTAGTCGTCGCCGGCAGCGACCCCTTCGATGCGAAAATGACGATAGTCGCTTTTACGCGGTCCCTGTTGATCGAATACCACACACGACGCCACGGTTGCCTCGCCCTGGCTGTGACTGATATCGAAGCATTCCAGCCGCGCTGGCGTATTCTCGAGCCCCATCGCCTTTTGCAGCGACTCGAAGCGGGCCATGAGCTGGGTTTTGTTCGCCAGCTGAGAGGCGAGCTGCTGCTCGGCATTGGTCATGGCGAGTTTTTGCCACTGGGCGCGGTGGCCGCGTACCTGATGCGCCACGCGTACCTTCTTGCCGGCCTGCTCGCTGAGCGCATCGGCGATCAGCTGGCTATCGTCCAGGGCGTGGCTGGTGATCACTTCGGCGGGGACGTTGTGGGGCTGGCCGAAGTAGTACTGGCTAACCACCTCGGTCAAGAGCATCTCGTCAGAGAGCTCGAGATCGTTTTTCGGCGTATGGTGGCGCGCGCCGAGCAGCCTTCCATCGCGAATACTCATGATGGACACCCCCTGAGCGCCGGGGCGGTGGGCGAGGGCGAAGATGTCCGCGTCGCCGCTTTCGTTGTCGACGAACTGGCGCTGTTGAAGCTGTCGGAGTTTCGAAATCTGGTCGCGAAGCCGCCCGGCCTCCTCGAAATCGAGCGCCTGGCTTGCCGTCTCCATGTCGCGGCCGAGCGCCTCGGTGACGCTGTCGCTTTTACCCTCCAGGCACATCACCGCGTGCTCGACGTCGCGCTGATACTCTTCTTTAGAGATATAGCCCACACAGGGCGCGCTGCAGCGGTCGATCTGGTACTGAAGGCAGGGGCGGCTGCGGTGGGCGAAGACGCTGTCCTCACAGTTGCGGATGCGAAAGATCTTTTGCATCAGCGTCAGGCTCTCTTTCACCGCGCCGCTGCTTGGGTAGGGGCCCAGATAGCGGCCGTCGCCGCGCCGCTGGCGAGCGCGCTTGTACTCGAGCGCCGGATAGGCATGGCGATCGGTGACGAACACGAACGGATAGGATTTATCGTCGCGCAGCAGAATGTTGTAGGGCGGGCGCAGCTCCTTGATCAGCGTTTGCTCGAGCAGCAGCGCCTCGGTTTCGGTGCGCGTGACGGTAACCTGAACGTCGGCGATACGCGCCACCATCGCCTGGGTCTTGGCGTTGAGCTGGCCACGAAAATAGCTCGCCAGGCGCGCCTTGAGCCGCTTCGCCTTGCCAACGTAGAGCGTGTTTTGCTGATCGTCGAGCATCCGGTAAACGCCGGGGGAGGTGCTTACCGAGCTCAAGAATTGCTTGGCATCGAAAGTCATGGAACCTGGGATCTGCGTGAGCGAGCACTGGATGTTAGGCCTAACCCTCGCGCGCGTCAAAGCCCTCGACCAGCCCGTGGCGAAGCGCCAGATGGGTCAGCTCCACGTCGCTGGTCACGGCCAGCTTGTCGAATAGACGATAGCGGTAGGTGTTCACGGTTTTAGGGCTCAAATGCAGCCGTTCGGAGATGTCCTGAACCCGCTGGCAGTTGACGATCATCAGCGCGATTTGAAGCTCGCGCGGCGAGAGTTGGCGAAACGGGCTGCGCTCTTCGGTGAAGTGAGCAAGTGCCAGTCGCTGGGCGATCTCCTGGCTGACGTAGCGCCCGCCGCTGTAAACCTGGCGGATCGCTTTGGTCATCTCCTCGATGTTGGCGCTCTTGCTCAAAAAGCCAGAGGCGCCGGCTTCGAGCATACGCCTTAAAATGCTGTCTTCCATGTAGGCCGTTAGAATCAGAACGCGCACGTTTTTCATGCTGCGACAGATACGCCGGGTCGCTTCCAGCCCGCCAATGCCGGGCATTCGAATATCCATCAGCACCAGATCCGGTTTGACCTGACGACAAAGCGTGACCGCGTTTTCGCCATCGACGGCTTCGCCTGCAATCGTGATATCGCGCTCCTCGTTCAGCAGGTGCGCGATACTGCTTCTTACCAAATGGTGGTCGTCGGCGATGAGAACGTTAATCACGTGGTCGCTCCTGCATTCATGCACTCACACGTTGTGTTGTTCGACGTTTGTTCTGCCGTCGGTTGCCTGGGGTTCGAGCTTAGGGGTCGAACCTAGGGTGCCATAGCTTTTGCCAAAGGAGAATTAGTAAATATAAAACCCACGCCGGGCTTGACCCGAGGCATTTTCTTGCTTAGTATTCGCCGCGCACTCGGCCACAAAACGCCGGTTGCTCTGGGGCCTTAGCTCAGCTGGGAGAGCGCAACACTGGCAGTGTTGAGGTCAGCGGTTCGATCCCGCTAGGCTCCACCAAATTCAAAAGCCCCGCTCATCGAGCGGGGCTTTTTCGTGCGCATCATGCGGGCGCCAAACGCCCGGCCAGTGCCGAGCGTAGCGAGCTTTAGCCAATGCGGCCCAGCAGCAAAAATTCCATCAGCGCCTTTTGCGCGTGCAGCCGGTTGCCGGCTTCCTGCCAGACCACCGCGCGCGGGTCGTCGAGCAGCGTCTCGCTGATCTCTTCGCCGCGGTGGGCGGGCAGACAGTGCAAAAACAGCACGTCGTCGGCGGCGGCATCCAGCATCGCCTCGGTGACCTGGAAGCCGGCGAAGTCGGCCTCGCGTTTGGCCTGCTCCTCTTCCTGGCCCATGGAGGCCCATACGTCGGTGGTGATCAAATCGACGCCCCGGGTCGCCTCGACCGGATCGTGGAACAGCGTCACGCGATCGCCTGCGGCCTCGAGAATGTCGGCGCGCGGCTCGTAGCCTTTCGGGCAGCAAACGTGCAGGTTGAAGCCGAACTGGCGCGCGGCGTTGATCCAGGAGTGGCACATGTTGTTGCCATCGCCCACCCACACTGCCGTGCGGCCTTCGACGCTACCCCGGTGCTCTTTCCAGGTCATCACGTCGGCAAGCAGTTGACAGGGGTGGTAGTCGTCGCTCAGCGCATTGATCACCGGTACCGAGCTTGCGCTGGCGAAGGTTTCGATGCCTTCGTGAGAGAAGGTGCGAATCATCACTGCGTCGACCATTTCCGAGAGCACCCGCGCGGTGTCCTCGATCGGCTCGCCGCGGCCAAGCTGGCTATCGCGAGGGGAGAGAAACAGCGCGTGGCCGCCGAACTGGGTCATACCGGTCTCGAACGAGACGCGGGTACGGGTCGAGGATTTTTCGAAAATCATCGCCAGCGTCCGGTTCTTGAACGGCGTATAAACGGGGCCTTCGGTCTTGAGCTCGCTTTTGATGGTGATGGCACGGTCGATCAAGTAGTCGAGCTCGTCCGGGCTTAGATCCAGCAGGGTCAGAAAATGGCGGGTCGCCATGATAACGTCTCTCCGGGTAAATACCCCATCCTAGCGACGGCGCGGGGGATGCGCAACGCCACCGGCATGCGTAGAATAGGGCGCTTGATAAAGCCGAGCAGTTTACTCAGGTACCGCTTGATGGCGGTACTCTTTAAAGACGTGACGAGTTGCGTACACTAGATGAACGCGCCACCGATCGAAGGAGCACTCCATGAGCACAACGGTTGAGAACATCCAGCGCCAAATCAGCGAAAACCCGATTCTGATCTACATGAAGGGCACGCCCCAGCTGCCCCAGTGTGGCTTTTCCGCCCAAACCGTTCAGGCGCTGATGAGCTGCGGCGAGCGTTTTGCGTTCGTTAACGTGCTGGACAACCCGGATATCCGCAGCGAACTGCCCAAGGTCGCCAACTGGCCGACGTTCCCGCAGCTGTGGGTCGAAGGCGAGCTGGTTGGCGGTTGCGATATCGTGATGGAAATGCATCAAAGCGGCGAACTCGAAAAGCTGATCAAGGAGGCCGGCCAGCGCGCCAGCGCAGCCGAAGGCAGCGACGCGCCGAGCGAGTAAGGCGCCTTTTGGCCCGCGGTTGGCGGGCTCTCTCCCAGCCGCTAGAATGGCCGCCCGCCATTCGACAGATCGTTTGAAGTGGCCTCCCCGGCGCTACCGGGGAGCGCCAGCCCGCCAAAGGAAATAGTGCTCAATGAGCTATCAGGTTCTGGCCCGCAAATGGCGCCCGCGTACGTTTCACGAGCTGGTGGGGCAGACCCATGTTCAGCGCGCGCTGGTCAACGCCCTCGACCAGGGGCGCCTTCACCACGCCTACCTGTTCACCGGCACCCGCGGGGTCGGCAAGACGACACTTGCGCGTATTCTGGCCAAGTGCCTGAACTGCACCGCCAACGGCGAAGGCGACGATGGCGTCACGTCCACGCCCTGCGGGCAGTGCGATAGCTGCCGCGCCATCGATGAAGGCCGCTTCGTCGATTTGATCGAGGTGGACGCCGCCTCGCGCACCAAGGTCGAAGACACGCGCGAGCTTCTGGACAACGTGCAGTACGCGCCGACCCAGGGGCGCTACAAGGTGTACCTCATCGATGAGGTGCACATGCTCTCGACCAGCAGTTTCAACGCGCTGTTGAAAACCCTGGAAGAGCCGCCGCCGCACGTTAAATTCCTGCTGGCCACCACCGACCCGCAAAAGCTTCCGCCCACGGTTCTGTCGCGCTGTTTGCAGTTCACTCTCAAGCACATGCCGCCGGAGCGGGTGGTCGAGCATCTGACGTTCGTGCTGGGCCAGGAGGGCGTGGCCTTCGATGAAAGCGCGCTGTGGCTTTTGGGCAAGGCCGCCGAAGGCTCGATGCGCGACGCCATGAGCCTGACCGACCAGGCGATCGCCTTTGGTCAGGGCGCGGTGCGCCATGCCGATGTCGCCGCGATGCTGGGCACGCTCGATCATCGCCATATCCTGGCGCTGGCGAAGGCGCTGGCCGAGGTCGACGTACAGGCGATTCTCGCCGAAGTCGCCACGCTCTCCGAGCAGGGGCCGGACTTCGCCGCGGTGCTCGATGACCTGACCGGCATTCTGCACCGGCTGGCGGTCGCGCAAATGGTGCCAGGGGCGGTGGATAACAGCCACGGTGACCGCGATACCATTCTCGAGCTTGCGGGCCACTTCACCGCCGAGGATATCCAGCTTTATTACCAGATTGGTATTCAGGGGCGCGGCGACATGGAGCACGCCCCGGATCTGCGCAGCGCGCTGGAAATGACGCTTTTGCGCATGCTGGCGTTTCGCCCCCAGGGCGTGCCCCGGCCGCCGAAAACGCCGCTACCGCTACGCTCAGAACCCATGGCGCAAGCCAACGCGGCCACACCCGCCGACCACGAGCCGGCGGCCGACGCGCCAAAAAAGCCTGATCCTGCCCCGGCGGCGTTCGAATCAGCGCCTGTCAGCGCCCCGGTGCAGGAAGTCGCAAGTCCGATCGATCAACCGTCGCCCCCCTGGGCGATGGACGACACCGCCGCGCATACTGAAGCGCCCGGGCCCGAGCCCGAGCCCGCCGCGCCGGCGTTCGTACCGGATACCCCCATCGTGGTTGACGCCGATGTGCCCGACTTCGATGAGCAGGACGTGCCTGTACAGGACGTGCCTGTCGAGGACGTGCCTGTCGAGGACGTGCCTGTCGAGGACGTGCCCGTACAGGACCTGTCGTCCGAGAGCGCCTTTATAGAAAGCGCACCTGCGCCGGATGCGCCTGCCGAGAGCGCTCAGGCACAGGGTCGGCAAGTTCAAGAGCCAGCCGACGAGCAGGCGTCGAGCGACGCGGCGGCGGCTAAAACCGCGCCGGTGCCCGGCGGGCGGCTCGACCACGCCGGGTGGCTTGCGCTGTTCGACCAGCTTGGCCTTGGCGGTTTGACCCGCAACCTGGCGGCGCACTGCCAGCTGGCAAGCGATGATGGACGCACGCTGGTGTTGACCCTGGACCCGAGCCAGTCGGCGATGCAGGCCGATGTACACCAGCAGCGCCTGGAGAAGGCGCTCGCCGATCAGGGCTTTTCGCGCTCGGTGAGCTTTGAGGTCGGCGAGCTCGACACCAGGCTCGAAACCCCGCGCGACCAGTCGCTGCGCTTTCAGCGCGAGCGTCACGCCAGCGCCGTTGATCTATTGCAGCGCGACCCCAATATACAGAAGCTACGTCAAGCCTTTGGCGCAACGCTCAACGAAGAGAGCGTCAAGCCAAAAACCTCGACGTCGCCATGACAGCCCGGCGTTTGCGGCTTACGCTAAGCTTTCAAACCGCACCGATTGACCACCAGGGAGTAGACACCATGTTTAAAGGCGGAATGGGCAACCTGATGAAGCAGGCCCAGGAAATGCAGGAAAAGATGCAGCAGGTCCAGGAAGAGGCGGCGAAAGCCGAGGTCTTCGGCGAGGCCGGCGCGGGCATGGTGAAGGTCACCATGAACGGTCGTCACGATGTGAGCGACGTCACCATCGACCCAAGCGTGCTGGAAGAGGACAAGGAGCTGCTCGAAGACCTGCTGGCCGCGGCGGTCAACGACGCCGTGCGTAAGGTCGAAGCCAACTCCAAGGCGCGGATGGAAGAGGCCACCCAGGGGCTGAATCTGCCGCCCGGCTTCAAGATGCCGTTTTAAGCGATGCGTTTCTCCCCGCTCATCGAGCAGCTCATCGAAGCGTTTCGGGTGCTGCCAGGCGTTGGGCCGAAGACCGCCCAGCGCATGGCCATGCATCTGCTCGAGCGTGAGCGCGAGGGCGGCCAGCGTCTGTCCGAGGTGATCGAGCGCGCCATCCGTGAGGTGGGTTACTGCCAGCGCTGCCGCACGCTTACCGAGGCCGAGGTCTGCGCGCTGTGCGACAGCCCGCGGCGCGACGACAGCGTGCTCTGCGTGGTGGAGTCGCCGGCGGATCAGCTCGCCATCGAAGAGGCGGGCGGCTTTGGCGGGCGCTACTTCGTACTTCACGGCCATCTGTCGCCGCTCGACGGGATCGGCCCGGAAGCGATCGGGCTCGACCTGCTCGAGGAGCGTGTAAGCTTAGGCAATATCCGCGAGATCGTGCTGGCGACCAATCCCACCGTCGAAGGTGAAGCGACCGCACACTACATCGCCTCGCAGCTCGCCCAGTACGGCGTCGCCTTTTCCCGGCTCGCCTACGGCGTACCCATGGGCGGCGAGCTCGAGTACGTCGATGGCGGCACGCTCAGCCGCGCGTTCAACGGCCGCCTGCCTTTCGGCCTCGAATAGCCACGCCACACTCTTCTGCCTGCGCCCGCGGCGAGCCTGCCGCGAGGCGTCGATTACCGTCACCTGGGCCGCTTTTGGTACCACCACAGGGAAGTCTACCGTGTCCGTTTTAACCCAACCGTCCTACCGATGGATCGAGACCGCCGACCAGCTCGACGCCGCCTGTCGGGAGGTCGAGGCCGCCAGCGTGATCGCGCTCGATACGGAGTTTTTCCGCGAAAACACCTTTTTTCCGATTCCGGCGCTGATCCAGTTTTGCGCCGGTGATCTTGCCTATCTGATCGACCCGGTCGCCACCCCGTGCACCGAGGCGTTCAGGGCGCTGTTGCAAAACCAGGCCATCAAGCTGCTGCACGCGGGCAGCGAGGATCTGGAAATTTTCCAGCTCTGGGCCGGTGTGCTGCCGACGCCGCTGGTGGATACCCAGATCGCTCAGGCGCTGCTCGGCGAGGTGCCCGCCATGGGGTATCAAAAGCTGGTCGAGCACTGGGTCGGTGAGACCCTGCCCAAAGAGGAGACGCGCTCGAACTGGCTGCTCCGGCCGCTGACGCCGAGCCAGTGCGACTACGCCGCCCTCGACGTTATCTATCTGCTGCGGGTCTGGGCACTACAGGCGGGTCAGCTCGACATGCTGGGGCGCCGGGAGTGGCTTTTCGAGGAGTGCGCCGCTCAACTTGCCCAGGCCGAGCGCAGCAGCGAAAGCGACGCGCTCTGGTACACCCGCCAGCGCCAGCTGTGGCGGCTGCCCCCCCGGGCGATCGATGCCTATCAGCGGATGACCGCCTGGCGGGAAGGCGAAACCCGCCGACGCGACTTGCCGCGCAACTGGCTCGCTAGCGACAAGCTGCTGTTTGCCGTGGCCGAGGCAATGCCGAAAAACCGCTTCGAGCTAGCCGGCGTCGAAGGCGTGAAACCGGCCTTCGTCAAGAAGGAGGGCGATACGCTGCTCGAGTTCGTCAGAGAGGCGCGTCACTGCCCGGAAGAGGCGCTGCCCGCGCCTTGGCCGGACCCGGCGTCGCCGAGTTTCAAGCGTCGCTTCAAGGCGCTCAAGAAAGTCATTAGTGCAAAGGCGGCGGCGCTGGGTATCGCCCCGGAAGTGCTGCTCAGACGGCGCGACATCGAGGCGCTGGTGATGCAGGACATGGCCGGTGAAGCGCCGACGCTTCCCGGCGGCTGGCGGGGCGAGTGTTTGAACGACGCGCTATCTCAGGCGCTACAGGAGAGCGGAGCATGAGCGACAAGCTGGTCTGCGAGATCTTCAAAAGCTCGCGCAAGGAAGAGATGTATCTTTACGTGGACAAGCGCCAGGGGCTTGCACCGGTGCCCGAGGCGCTGATGGAGACTTTTGGCAAGCCCGTGGCGGTGCTGACCATGATTTTGACTGCGGATAAAAAGCTCGCCCGGGTCGATGTCGGCGACGTGCTCGAGGGGATCGAGACCCAGGGCTTTTACCTGCAGATGCCGCCGGCAAAAGAGGAGTATCTTTTGGACGTCCACCGCGCCCACGTCGACCGCCATTCATGAACTTTCTGGCCCACGCCTTGCTTGCCCGCCGCGGCAGCGACGGCTTTTTGCTGGGCAACGTGATCGCCGACGGCGTCAAGGGAAGCGACCTTGCCCCTTGGCCGTCATCAGTGGCGGCGGGCATTCGCCACCATCGGCGGGTCGACGCCTTTGTCGATAGCCACGCGCGGGTCAAGGGGGTCAAGGCGTCGGCGCCGGCGGGTCAGCGCCGCGTGGCCGGTATTGCGCTGGACGTTCTTTGGGATCACTTTCTAGCGCGTGAGCTGATCGGCACCGCCGAGTTCGAAGCGCTGGTGGCGCGCCTTTATACGCTGCTCGAGCGTGAAGGCGCCCCCAACCGGCTGGCCGCGATGATGCCGGCGCTGATCGAGCAGGACTGGCTTCATCGCTACGCCGATTTCGACTTCACCTGCCGCGCCATTGCGGGCCTCGGCCAGCGGCTCTCCGGACCCAACCGGCTGGCCGAATTGACGCCCTGGCTTGACCACCAATACGGCTGGCTCGAAGCGCAATTCGAGCCGCTGTGGGCCGACTGTCTCGAGCGGCTCGACGCTACCGGCAATGAACGGCCGGCGACGAACGGCTGACGATGAGCTGATGACGGTAGACAGCAACGCCTGCCACACTTGACGAACGAGGATGAGATGCGCGAACGCTTCTGGGAAAAATACGCTCTCGAGGAGCTGGCCGATGACGAGTGGGAGGCGCTTTGTGACGGCTGCGGGCAGTGCTGCCTGCTGAAGTTTCACGACGACGACACCAACGAGCTCGCCGTTTTGAACGTGGCGTGTCGCTTGCTCGATACACACAGCTGTCAGTGTAGCGACTACGAGAACCGCTTCGATACCGTGCCGGACTGTACTCAGCTAACGCCGGCACTGGTGCGCGAATTCAACTGGCTACCGGCGACCTGCGGTTATCGCCGGGTGGCAGAAGGGCGCAAGCTGGCCGGCTGGCACCCGCTCTTGAGTAACGACGCCGAGCGCGTCCACCGCAAGGGTATTAGCGTTCGCGGCTTCGCTGTTTCTCAGGATGACGTGCCGGAGCGCGAGTGGGACGAGCACATCATTGCCGTGCTGCCCATTCGCTAGCGCCCGTCTGAGCGCTTAACGCTTGAGCGCCACCAGCATCAGCGACAGGCTTTTGAAAAGCGACACGCGCGGTTTGGCGGCTTTTTTCTGGCGCTCGGTCTGCGTCGCCGGGGTGTCCCAAATGGTCAGAAACTGTTCCTGATACTTCATGCTGCTCTCCTGCGCCGAGGCGCCGTTAAGGTATAAAACTTTCGTCTATGCGACTAACGGCTATTATGGCGCACTCCTGTACGGCTGAAAAGTATTTTTGGAAAACGTTTCCATTAAGTTAGCGGCGTTTAAAAAATCGAATTATTGGCGTTCAATAAAAAGCGCTCGCATGGAATTGCGAGCGCATTTTTGGATATTGCGATGAACGCTTGCGTTATAAGGGCTTACCTGTCGAGACCCAGCGCCCACAGGATGAACGCGTCCTGGCGGGCGGCGTCCTTCCACGCCTTGAAGCGCCCGGATGCGCCGCCGTGACCGCTCTCCCTGTCGGTGTAAAGCAACACCGGGGCGTCGGCCTGCTGGGCCTGGGTGACCTGGGCGTAGAACTTGGCCGGCTCCCAGTAGCTGACGCGGGTATCGAACCAGCTGCCTTCGATCCAGAGCGGCGGATAGGCCTGGGCTTTGACGTTATCCACCGGCGAATAACCCTGAATGCGCGCGTACACCTCCGGCTCTGCCGGGTTGCCCCACTCGCTGTACTCGGCGGTGGTGAGCGGAAGCTCCGGGTTTTGCATGGTGCGCAGCACGTCGAGAAACGGCACGTCCAACACGGCGGCGCAGAACGCCTCGGGGGCGCGATTGAGGCAGGTGCCCACCAAAAGCCCGCCGGCGCTGGCGCCGCAGGCGACGATTTTGTCATCGAGGCTCGCGCCTTGATCGACCAGCGCCTGACGCGCGGCGAGAAAATCAGAGAAGCTGTTCTCCTTGTGCGCCATCTTGCCGTCCAGATACCAGGGCTCGCCGCGCTCGCCGCCGCCGCGAACGTGGGCCACGGCGAAGGCCACGCCGCGCTCTAGAAGCGACAGCCGGGCGATCGAAAACCAGGGGTCCAGCGGCTCGCCGTAGGCGCCGTAGCCGTACAGCAGGGTGGGTAGCGGGGCATCGATCAAATCCGCCCGTGCCACGATCGATACCGGCACGCGCTCACCGTCCGGGGCCGTGGCCCAGAGGCGGCGGCTGGCAAGCTGCTCGGGTTTGAGGTTTCCGTGCACCGCCAGGGTTTTGAGCAGCGTGCGCTCGCCGCTCTCCAGATCCAGCGCGTACCAGCTCGCCGGGCGAGTGAAGGACTCCTCGCGCACCTGTACCACGGTGGTGTCGAAGTGCGGTGCGTCTTCCATGAGCTGCGAGCAGGGCAGCTCGACCAGCTCGATCGGCGCATCCTGGGTAATAACACCATTGCCTTCGAGCACCAGCCGGCGCAGCCGCGTCTGGGCCTGGTGGTGGTCGCGCTCGGCCACGATCAGCCCCCAGGCAAAAGCATCCACGCCTTCCAGGGTCTGATCGTCCCGATGGGCAATCAGCGTTTGCCACTCGGCGCTTTCAGCGTCTTCCTCGGTCAGGGCGTGCTCGTCGAGTACGTCGAGGGCGAAGTGGGGCCCGGCCTGGTTTTGCAGCCGGTAGAAGGCGCCGGGGCGGTGGTCGATGCTCGCCTCGACGCCTTTCACGCGCCGATGTAGCAGCAGAGGCGGCGTGGCCGGGGCGTCGGCGGGCACGGCGAGAATTTCGCTGGTGTCCTTGGCGCTGGTTTCGATCAAAAGCCAGGCCTTCGAGCGCGTTTTGCCCACGCCCAGCCAGAACTCGGCGTCGTCCTCACGCAGCACAAGCGTGGCCGGGGCATCCTGGGCGGGGTTGGCGAAATCCACCGCGCAGCGCCACAGGCTGTCCGGGCGCTGGGTGGCATCGAAGCGGGTGAACAGCAGCGTGGCGCCGCGTGGGGTTTGATCCTCCGCCCAGCAAAGCGCCGGGCCGATATCGCTTGCCAGCTTGTGCGGCTCGCCGTTGGGCAGCGCTTTCAGCCACAGCGTGTAGCGCTCGTCGCCCTGGGTGTCCTCGCTCCAGGCAAGCCACTGCTCGTCCGGGGTGAGCGCCATGTCGCCGATCTCGAAAAAGGCGTGCCCCTCTGCGCGCGCCACCACGTCGAAAAAGCACTCCGGCGCGCCGGGGTTGTCGAGCGGGGCGCGCCACCAGCGCGGGTAGTCGTCGTCTTCGCCGGTTTCACTCCAGAACGTAAACACGTCGAGTGCGGTCTCAAGGCTTTTGACGGCCAGCTCACGCCGGGAAAGATTTTCCTGATAGAGCGTGTCGGCAAGCGGCGCGAGCGGGCGAAACCAGCGCTCGTGCTCCTCGTTGGTCGCGGTCAGAAAAGCGTCGACCTCAGCCGTGTCGCGCTGCTCCAGCCAGTGCCAGTGGGGGTCGTCGGCGCGATAGTAGCGCGCCACGGGCGAGTCTTTGCGCATGCCAGGCTGTGCTTTCATAAATTGACAGGTACCATAACGGGAAATCAACCGCGGGTGCGTTCACCCACACGAGGGTATTATGCTGTTTACAGGCTCAATGTCACTGCTCTGGCTAAGTTATTACGGGGTTTCGCTGGTAGTGCTATTGGCGGTGTATTTTGCGTTGTCGTTTTTGCCGCGCCTGCCGCGGCTGGTCCTTACCTGGGGCGTGGCCGGCGCGATGTGGATACCTGCGCGCTTTAGCCTGCCGCTGATCGAGGAGAACGAGTTCTACACCGGCTGGGCGCCGGCAGCGATGGTGTCGGCGGTCGGCTTTCTCGAGCACAGCGCCTCGGCCCTGTGGGGCGGGCTGGTCTGGCTTCTCATCGGCATCGCGCTGGGCGCCTGCGCGGGTGTTGCGCTCTGGTGGGTTCGCCGCCCGGCCGCGCCGACCAAGCGTGACCCGACCAAACGCGGTCCGTCAAACCACGACGACGGCGATGACGACCGCCCGCGCGCGCCGCGCAATGCCGGCCCCAAACGCGCGGCGCCTAAAACGCGAAGCGCCGGTGGTGACACCAAACGTCGCGAGCCGGTGATCAACTAGGCTAAACACCTGGCAAGGAGAGCCCCATGTGCGAGCTTTTAGGCATGAGCGCCAACGTGCCGACGGATATCTGCTTTAGCTTTTCGGGCTTTCTGCACCGCGGCGGGGGAACCGGCCCCCACCGCGACGGCTGGGGCATCGCCTTCTACGAGCAGGGCGGCTACCGAGAATTTCGCGACCCGCACCCATCGGTGGATTCGCCCATCGCTCGGCTAATCTGCGACTATCCGATCAAATCCAACGTGGTGATCAGCCATATCCGCCAGGCCAACGTGGGCGGCGTGCGCCTGGCCAACACCCATCCGTTCACTCGCGAGATGTGGGGCCGCCTTTGGTGCTACGCACACAATGGCCAGCTCGACGGGTGGCAGGAGCTTGCGCTCGATGTCTACACTCCGGTCGGCTCGACGGACAGCGAACACGCCTTTTGCTGGCTGTTGGGTGAGCTTCGCCGCGCGTTTCCAACTCCGCCTGCATCTTTCGAACCGGTCGCGGCGCTTTTGCACACGCTCTGCGAGCGCCTGCGGGGGCTTGGCGTCTTCAACCTGCTGCTCTCCGACGGTGAGTCGCTTTATAGCTACTGCTCGACCAAACTCGCGCACATTACCCGACGTGCCCCCTTTGGCGAGGCGGAGCTGTCGGATGCCGAAATGACGGTCAATTTTAGCGAGCACACCACCGCGAATGATGTGGTTTCGGTGATCGCCACCGCGCCGCTGACGCACAACGAGGTGTGGACGACGATGCTGCCCGGCGAGCTTCTGGTATGGCGAGAGGGAAGCATAAAGGCGCGTTACGCACCATAATGAGCACGCGACACGTCGGTTTCGAGCCAGGCGCATGGCTCGCATGAAACAGTAGTTTCAATCGAGCGTTTTACAGCCCTGCGCCCCTGGTATATCTTGGAGCGACGTCAACATCACAAGATCGTCAAACGATTAACAAAACAACAAGGTCGGTCCACTTATCGACACGGATAGCGGAGATTGCACCATGAGCGAACACGCCGATGCTCCCATTTTGAATGGCCCCACGCTTGAAGGACTGGATCAATTTGATTCCGTTGTCGACGTTTTCGACAACGCCGTCAAACGCTACGGCGACCGGCCCGCGTTTAGCTGCATGGGGCAAACCCTGAGCTTTGACGAGCTCGACCGCTATGCCGGGCGCTTCGCCAGCTGGGTGCAGAATCATACCGATCTAAAGCCCGGCGATCGCATCGCCATTCAGCTGCCCAACGTGCTGCAGTTTCCCGTGGCGGTGTTCGGCGCGCTGCGCGCGGGGCTGGTGGTGGTCAACACCAACCCGCTCTACACCGAACGTGAAATGGCCCACCAGTTCAAGGACTCCGGCGCAAAGGCGATCCTGATTCTGGCGAACATGGCGCACAAGCTCGACAAGGTGCTCGACAAAACCGATATCAAACACGTGGTAGTCACCGAACTCGCCGATCTTCACGGCGTGCCGAAACGCTGGCTGATCAACGCCGCGGTCAAGTACGTCAAGAAGATGGTGCCGACCTACCGGCTGCCTGGCGCCACCGGCTTTCGCCAGGTCATGAAGGCCGGCCAGGAGAAAGACTTTACCCCGGTCAAACGCACCCCGGACGACGTCGCAGCGCTCCAATACACCGGCGGCACCACCGGCCGGCCCAAGGGCGCAATGCTGACCAACACCAACCTGATCGCCAACATGCTGCAGGCGCGTGCGGCGATCGGCAAGCACCTGAAGGACGGCAGCGAAACGATCATCGCGCCGCTGCCGGTCTATCATATCTACACCTTCACGGTGAACTGTCTGTTTTTGATGGATACCGGCAACCATTCGGTGCTGATCACCAACCCCCGCGATTTGCCCGGCTTCGTCAAGGAGCTCAAGAAGCTCAAGTTCTCCGGTTTTATCGGGCTCAATACGCTGTTCAACGCGCTGTGCCAGCGCGACGACTTCAAAGCGCTCGACTTTTCGCACCTGAAACTCACTATTTCTGGCGGCATGGCGCTGACCAAACCCGTCGCCCAGCGTTGGGAAGAGGTGACCGGCTGCCCGGTGGCGGAAGGGTACGGGCTGACCGAGACCTCGCCGGTGGTGAGCTTCAACCCCACCGACGCCATCAAGCTTGGCACCATCGGCAAGCCCGTGGCGGGCACCTCGGTCAAGACCGTGGACGCCGACGGTCACGATGTGGCTCTGGGTGAGCCCGGCGAGCTCTGCATCAAGGGGCCTCAGGTGATGAAGGGGTACTGGAACCAGGACGGCGAGACGAAAAAGTCGATCGACGAAGGCGGCTGGTTTCACAGCGGCGATATCGCCGTGCTCCAGGATGACGGCTACATTCGCATCGTGGACCGTAAAAAGGACATGATTCTGATCTCCGGCTTCAACGTCTATCCCAATGAGATCGAGGACGTAGTGGCCGGCCACCCGGACGTCGTCGAAGCGGCAGCGGTGGGTGTGCCGGATGAAGACGCGGGTGAAGCGATCAAGCTCTTCGTGGTCTCGAAAAATTCGAGCCTCGACGCCGAGACGCTGCGCGCCTGGTGCAAGAAAGAGCTGACCGCCTATAAAGTGCCCAAGTACGTCGAGTTTCGCGATGAGCTGCCCAAGACCAACGTGGGCAAGGTGCTGCGCCGCGAGCTGCGCGACGAGCAAAAAAGCGAAGAGAAGGGCGAGGAGCAGGCGAACGTCTGACCCCAGGGGAGGGGCGCCTTGCCGGGTTAGCCCTGTTGCGAGTGAAAGCGCTATACTGTTCGGCCCGCTTTTTCAGGCGGGCCGAATTTTTGTTTCTCCAGATGGAATTTGAGCCTAACGTGACCACCGAGACGCCCTCCTTGACCAGCGCCGACCAGGTAACGCAGCTCGAGCGCGCCCTCGACGAGTTGACCCTTCGCGACCGCCACCGCCTGGCGCGGCGAGTCGACGGGCTCAAGCGGCGTCTGCGTGAGGACAAGCCCATCGACCGCGGCTTGGCCGAACTAAGCCGCGACATCGACAAGGCCCAGCGCCATTTCGAGCGCCGTGCCTCGACCCATGTGGCGGTCAGCTACCCGCCCAATCTTCCCGTGGTCGAGCGCCGCGAGGACATTCTGGAGGCGATACGCGATCACCAGGTGGTGGTGGTGGCCGGTGAAACCGGCTCTGGCAAGACGACCCAGCTGCCCAAGATCTGCCTGGAGCTCGGCCGCGGCCGCCGGGGGCTGATTGGACACACCCAGCCGCGGCGTCTTGCCGCGCGCAGCGTCGCCATGCGTATCTCCGAAGAGCTCGAGGTGAATCTGGGCGAGCAGGTGGGCTATCAGGTGCGCTTCACCGATCAAAGTGCGCCGAACACCCTGGTCAAGCTGATGACCGACGGGATCCTGCTGGCCGAAACCCAGCACGACCCGATGCTCTGGCGCTACGACACGATCATCATCGATGAGGCCCACGAGCGCAGTCTCAACATCGACTTTCTGCTGGGATATCTCAAGCGCCTGCTGCCCAAGCGCCCGGATCTCAAGGTGATCATTACCTCGGCGACCATCGACGTCGAGCGCTTCGCCGCCCACTTCAGCGACGGCAAAAAGCCCGCCCCGGTGGTCGAGGTCTCCGGGCGCGCGTATGACGTCGACGTGCTCTACCGTCCGCTGGTCAGAAGCGACGACGACGAAGAGGATCGCACGCTCCAGGAGGGGATTCTTCAGGCGATTGGTGAGATCGAAACCCTGGAGCGCGAGCGCGGCTGGCTGCACGGCCCGCGGGACGTGCTGATTTTTCTGCCCGGCGAGCGCGAGATTCGCGAAACCGCCGACACCCTGCGCCGGGCGGATTTCAAGGGCACCGAAGTGCTGCCGCTCTACGCAAGGCTTTCCAACGAAGAGCAGAACCGGGTGTTTGCCCCGCACCGCGGCCGTCGCATCGTGCTGGCCACCAACGTGGCGGAAACCTCGCTCACCGTGCCCGGCATTCGCTACGTGGTCGACCCGGGGCTGGTGCGCATCAGCCGCTACAGCTACCGGGCGAAGATCCAGCGTCTGCCCATCGAGCCGATCAGCCAGGCCAGCGCCAACCAGCGTAAGGGCCGCTGTGGGCGGGTCGCCGAAGGCGTGTGTATTCGCCTGTACGACGAGGAGGATTTTCTCTCGCGCCCGGCGTTCACCGACCCGGAAATCCAGCGCACCAATCTCGCCTCGGTAATCCTGTCGATGCTCTCGTTGAAGCTTGGCAACATCGAGGCGTTTCCCTTCGTCGATCCGCCGGACAGCCGCTTCGTCAAGGATGGCTTTCGGCTGCTGTTCGAGCTCGGCGCGGTGGATCAGAAAGAGCAGATTAGCCCGCTCGGGCGCAAGCTCGCAAGGCTCCCCATCGACCCTAGGCTTGCGCGCATGGTGCTCGAAGGCGCCGAGCGCCAGAGCCTTCGCGACGTGCTGGTGGTGGTGTCGGCGCTGGCGATCCAGGACCCGCGCGAGCGCCCGGCGGACAAACGTCAGGCGGCCGATCAGGCCCACCAGAAATGGCACGACCCGGACTCCGACTTCGTCGCGCTTTTGAATTTGTGGCACGGCATCGAAAACGCGCGCGCCTCGCTTTCCAGCAGCCAGCTGCGCCGCTGGTGTCGCGATCATTTCATCAATTACCTGCGCATGCGCGAGTGGCACGACACGTTCCGCCAGCTCAGACAGCTTTTGCGCGACATGGAGATCGAGGTGCCGGGGCCGCTGCCTGCCAATGAAGACGAAAGCGAGGAGCAGGCGCGCCAGGCAAGGCGCAAGACGTCGGCCCGGCTTCATCAGTCGCTGCTCTCCGGGCTTTTGTCGAATCTGGGTAATCTGCTCGAGAACCGCGAATATCTGGGCGCGCGCAACCGCAAGTTCTTCATCCACCCGGGCTCGGGGCTCGCCAAAAAGACGCCCAAATGGGTAATGGCGTTCGAGCTGGTCGAAACCACCAAACTCTACGCCCGCACCGTAGCGAAGATCGATCCGACGTGGATCGAGCCTCAGGCCGAACATCTGGTCAAGCGAAGCTACAGCGAGCCGCATTGGGAAATGAAGCGCGCTCAGGTCGTGGCCTTCGAGCAGGTCACGCTGTTTGGTCTTCCGATCGTCTCACGCCGGCGGATCAATTTTGGTCCCATCGACCCGAAAGCGTCCCGCGAGATCTTCATCCGCCGGGCGCTGGTCGAAGGCGAGTTCCAGACCAAAGGCGCGTTTTTCGCCCACAACCGTGAGCTGATCAACGAGGTCGAAGCGCTCGAGGACCGGGCGCGGCGTCGCGACATTCTGGTCGATGAAGAGACGCTGTTTGCCTTTTACGATGAGCGCATTCCGTCTGATGTGGTCAACGGCAAGGGCTTCGAGCACTGGCGCAAGCAGGCCGAGCGCGAAACGCCCGAGCTTTTGCACTTCGACATCGCCTCGCTCAAGGCACGCGAGGCCGAGGACGTCACGCGTGCCCAGTACCCGGATTACCTGACCCTGGGGGGCGTTGCCTACCCGGTAAGCTACCACTTTGCCCCCGGCGCCGAAGACGATGGCGTCACGCTTACCGTGCCTGCGGCGATGCTTTCGCAGCTGCCGGCAAACGCGCTGGAGTGGCTGGTGCCGGGGCTTTTGCGCGAAAAGTGTATTGCGCTTCTGAAGTCGTTGCCCAAGAGCATTCGCCGCCAGGTCGTGCCGATTCCCGACTGGGTCGACGCCGCGCTGCAAACGCTGTTGCCCGGGGAGCGCCCACTGACCGAGGCGCTGGGCGAGTTTCTGCGCCAGCGCACCGGCACCCGCGTTCACCCGGACGACTGGCGTTTCGACCAGCTCGACGCGCACCTGATCATGAACGTGCGCGTGGTCGACCACGCGGGTGAAACACTCGGCCAGGGGCGCGACGTGCGCGCGCTGGAAAAGCGCTTCGAGCAAGCGGCCAATTTGGGCGCCCAGGCGCTGGCCAGAGAGGCCACCCAGGCACCGGCTCTAAACGAGCTCCCACCATCGCCGCTGCCCGAGTCGCGGGTGACTACCCAGGCCGGCATCCGCGTGGAGGCTTACCCGGCGCTGACCGTCGACGGAGCGTCCTTCAAGGTGGCGCTATTCGATCACCCGGCCAAGGCCCTGGCCGCGCACCGGGAAGGTGTGGCGCGGCTTGCGATCACCCAGCGCGGCGAGCGGGTCAAGGCCATTCGCGCGCTGCCACGTCTTGAAAAGTGCGCGCTGCTGTTCACCAACGTCGGCGCGAAGTCCGCATTCATCGACGACGTGCTGCTGGCGGTGTTTACCCAGGTCGTGGCCATCGATCCGCTGCCGCGCTCATCGGGGGAGCTGGAGACCCGCCTTAATGAGGTGGAAGACCAGCTGCCCGAGCGCGCCGAAAAACTCTTGAAAGAGGTCGAGGCGGCGCTCAAGGCGCATCTCGAACTTGCCAAGCGGCTCAAGGGCAATCTCGACTTCTCCCAAGCACTCGTTTATAGCGATGTGCGGGCGCAAATGCAGCGTTTGGTCTATCCTGGCTTCATCCGTGATGCGGGGGCGTGGCTTTCGGAGTACCCTCGGTACTTCGACGCCGCGCTGATACGTCTTGAAAAGGCGGGGCGCGAGCGCGGGCGCGACCAGATGATGATGAAAGAGATTCAGGCGCTGGAGGCGAAGTTCGACGCAAGGCGTGAAAGCGAGCGCCGCGGCCAGGTCGAGGATCCGGTGCTGGTCGCCTTCGGCTGGTGGATTCAGGAGCTTCGCGTGTCGCTGTTCGCCCAGCAGCTCGGTACTCTCATGCCGGTGTCGGTCAAGCGCCTCGAAAAACAGTGGGAAGAGATTACGCGCCCGTAAGGCGCAACGCGCGCCCTCCAGGGCCGGGGGCGACGATGACACTCAACGCAGCAGGCCGAGTGCCTAAGCAGGCCAGGTACCGGGGTCGTTGAGCACAACGCGAGGGAGAACAAGTATGAATGACGTGGTGATTACCGGCACGGGCCTATATACACCGGAACACGCCATCGACAACGAGGCGCTGGTCGCGACGTTCAACGCGTTTGTTGACCGTCACAACGAGCGCTTTAGCGCCGAAATTGCCGCCGGCGAGCGCGAGGCGCTGGCCTACTCGAGCAGCGAATTCATCGAAAAGGCCTCGGGCATCAAAAGCCGGTACGTGCTCGATGCTGAGGGTATTCTCGACCCCGCGCGCATGCGCCCAAATCTGCCTCAGCGCAGCGACGACGAGCCGTCGATCCAGTGCGAGATGGCCGTTCACGCCGCTGGGCAGGCGCTGAAAAACGCCGGCGTCGAGGCCGAGGGAATCGAGCTCGTCATCGTGGCCTGCTCGAATCTGGAGCGCGCCTATCCGGCGGTGGCGGTCGAGATCCAGCAGGCGCTCGGCACCGCGGGCTACGGCTTCGACATGAACGTCGCCTGCAGCTCAGCCACCTTTGCCATCGAAACCGCGGCCAACGCCATCGCGTCAGGAAGCGTCAAGCGCGCGCTGGTGGTGAGCCCTGAAATCTGCTCGGCGCATTTGAACTTCACCGACCGCGACAGCCATTTCATCTTCGGCGACGCGTGCACGGCGGTGGTGCTCGAGCGAAGCGATCTCGCCGGGGCGAGCCAGCGCTTCGAGGTGCTGGGCACACGTTTGGTCACCCGGTTCTCGAACGCCATTCGCAACAACGCCGGCTTTTTGAACCGCGTGACCGACAGCGACCCGCTCGGCGTCGACAAGTTGTTCGTGCAGCAGGGGCGGCAGGTGTTCAAGGAGGTGTGCCCGATGGTGGCCAGTCTCATCACCTCGCATCTGGCCTCGCTCGAACTCGAAGGCTCTGACGTCAAGCGATTGTGGCTGCATCAGGCGAACCGGCACATGAACGATTTGATCGCGCGCAGGGTGCTCGGGTTCGACCCCAACGAAAGTCAGGCGCCGATCATTCTCGATCGCTACGCTAATACGAGCTCTGCCGGATCGATCATCGCGTTTCACTTGCACCGCGACGATTTCAAGACTGGCGACACTGGCCTGATCTGCTCCTTCGGGGCAGGCTATAGCGCCGGCAGCGTCGTGCTGCGCTGTCAGTAGACGCGTGTATTAAATAAAGCAGGGACACACTAAAAAGAGGGAATCATCATGTCAGGGTTACTAGCCGCCTCAAGGGCCAATCGACTCAACGCCGGCGCGCTCAAGAGCGTTTTGCCGGTCGTGCTGCTGGCCACCATGGGGCTGTCCGGCTGTGCCAGCACCCAAACGACGGCGCAGCAGGCGCACCCGGACGACCCCTGGGAGAGCTTCAACCGGCGCGTGTTCGCCTTCAACGACGTGCTTGACCGCTACGCGTTGAAGCCGGTCGCCACCGGCTATCGCAACGTCACGCCAGACCCGGTACAGACTGGCGTGGGCAACTTCTTCTCCAACCTCGGCGAGATCCGCACCGCGCTCAACAGCCTCTTGCAGGGCAAGCCGGCCAACGCCGGGCTTGCGACGTCGCGGTTTTTGATCAACTCGACGGTCGGGATCGGTGGTCTTCTGGACTACGCGACCCACATGGAGATCACCGCCGACGAGGAAGATTTCGGCCAGACCCTGGCGCGCTGGGGCTGGAGCGACTCGCGCTATCTGGTGTTGCCGCTGCTCGGCCCGAGCACGCTGCGCGACACCACGGGCCTGCCGGCGGATATCGCGGCCTACCCCAATACCTACGTCGAGGACGATGCGGTACGTATCAGCCTGACCGCGCTCAACGTCATCGACACCCGGGCGGGGCTGCTCGACCAGGAGTCGCTGATCAGCGGCGACCGCTACCAATTCATTCGCGACGCCTACCTGCAGCGTCGCCAGTTCATGATCAACGACGGCGAGCTCGGTGACGACCCCTTCGCCATGGACAGCTTTGAATTCGACGATGCAGATTTTGGTGACGATGACGTCGCCGACTGAGGCTTGATATGGATTCCTCCAAGCATCTGATCGCGGTCATCGATGCCCCGGGCGATGAGCGCGATGCGCTCACTCGCGCCATCACCTGCCGCGACATGGCGGTGCTGGCCGCCAGCGACATCGAACGTTTGCCCGACAACGTCGCGCTGGTTGTGGCGCGGGTCGGCGTGGTGCCCCGCGAGCAGTGGGCGCTGTTGGCCGCCCGGGTGCCAACGTTGGTAGTCAGCGACTCCCGTGAGGACCAGGCGCTCTTTCAGGCGGTGGAGAGCGGACTTCTGGATCACGTGGTCGACCCCTTGCGACACAGCGAGCTTTTACGGCGCATGATTCGCAAGGCGGTCGAACTCAGTGCGCTTGCCCGCGAGCGCGAGCGCGACCGGGCGCGCCTCAAGGAGCTCAACGAAAGCCTGGAGACGCACCTGGCGCTTTTGCGCATGGACCAGCAAAGCGGCGGGCATATCCAGCGCCGTTTGCTGCCGGTGAACGCGCGCACTATCAACGGCATTCGATTCGATTACTGGTTCGCGCCGTCGCTCTATTTGTCCGGCGATTTTCTCGACTATCAGCCGTTCAATGAGCGCTTCAGCGCCTTCTATTTTGCCGATGTATCCGGCCACGGCGCCTCGTCGGCCTTCGTCACGGTGTTGCTCAAGTACTTGTTTATTCGCTGGCTTAACGAGTGGGACGGCCAAGGGCCGGAGCGTTTGGCCGCCACGTGGCTCAAGGCGCTCAACCGCGAGCTTCAGGATACCGATATCGGCAAGCACGCCACCCTTTTCGTAGGGGTGATTGACCACGAGGCCAAGACCCTTCACTATTCGCTCGGTGCACAGCTGCCGATGCCGATACTGGTGACCGACCAGGGCCTGACGCGCCTTGAAGGCGAAGGCATGCCGGTCGGGCTTTTCCCCGATATCGAGTATCCTTCTCTTAGCTGTGACCTTCCGCCTGACTTTCGCCTGTGGCTCTGTTCAGACGGCGTATTGGAATGCTTGCCGGGTAAGACGCTCGACACGCGGCTCATGGAGCTTGAGCAATTAGTAAGCGAGAGTGAGACACTCGAGCGGTTGCGCGACCGGCTGGTTCAGACCAACGCCCTGCTGATGGAGGGGGAGACGGCTGACGAGGAGAGCCAGGACCGCAACGCTTTACCCGACGATCTGACAATCATGATGGTGAGCGGATTTGGTCATGCTGATTGAGGAAGGCCGTATCAAGGCGGCATTCGATTCCGGGGTTTTCATCCTGAAGCTCTGTGGCGACGTGCGCCTGACGCTCTGCGCCACGCTCGACGTCCAGGCCCAGCGGCTCGCCGACACGCCCGGGCTTCGCTCGGTGATGATCGACCTGCGCGAGGCGAGTAACGTCGACTCCAGTGCCCTGGGCTTTCTGGCCAAGGTAGCCATGGCGGTGAAAGGGCGTCTGGAACATCCGCCGACGATCATCGCTGACAACCCCGATATTCAGAAAATGCTGGATGTGATGGGGTTCGCGCGTTTTTTTACCCTGGTCGAGGCGCCGCTTCAAAACGCGGGCGGCATTGACCCGACGCTGACCGAGCTGCCCGAAGTGCCCACGGACGAGGAGGGGCTGCGTGATCGAATCCTCGAGGCTCACCGTATCCTGATGCACATGAACGAACACAACCGCGAACAGTTTCAGCCGCTGGTCGACATGCTGGAATCCCAGGACTCGCCGGTACACTAGGGTCATCGCTCGATGACCCTTCGCTTGACATCAAAGGCCCCGGGGCGCAACCCCCGGGGCCTTTATCATCTCCGCCTGGGTGGCACGGCCCGCCCCGCCGGGGTGATCACTGGCGCAGTTTGGCCAGCAGCTCCTCGAGCTTTTTCTGATCCGCCATGAACTTGCGGATGCCTTCGGCGAGCTTGTCGTGGGCCATTTCATCATCGTTCATCGCCCAGCGAAACTCCTGCTCGCTCAAGGCGTCATCGGCGCCTACCTTCGCGCTTTTCACGCTCAGCTTGCGCTCGAGCGTGCCGTGCTCTTCATCGAGCCCGTTGAGCAGCGCCGGCGAGATGGTCAGGCGGTCGCAGCCGGCGAGCGACTTGATTTCGTCGACGTTGCGAAAGCTTGCGCCCATCACGATGGTGGCGTAATTCTGCGCCTTGTAGTACTCGAAGATGCGCTTGACCGAGGCCACCCCGGGGTCGTTGTCGCCGCTGAAGTCGCCGTCCGGATTTTGCGCCTTGTGCCAGTCGAGAATACGTCCGACGAAGGGCGAGATCAGCGTCGCGCCGGCGTCGGCGCAGGCCTTGGCCTGGGCGAAGCCGAACAAGAGCGTGAGGTTGGTACGAATGCCGTCGCGCTCGAGCGCTCGCGCCGCCTGAATCCCCTCCCAGGTCGAGGCAGTCTTGATCAGAATTCGCTCGGCGGGAACGCCGTTTTTCGCGTAACGCTCGATCAGCGAGTGCGCTTTTTTGATCGTTGCCTCGCGGTCAAACGAGAGTCGCGAGCTGACCTCGGTAGAGACGTAGCCTGGCACCAGCTCGCTGATTTCGGAGCCGATCTCTACCGCAACCCGATCCACCGCCTCGTCGATGTCCGCGCTTTCGCGGGCGATGACGGCGAGGCGCTCGCGGCGATCCTCCTGCTGGGCGGCCTGCAGGATGAGCGACGGGTTGGTGGTGGCATCCTCCGGGCGAAAGCGGCGGATCGTTTCCAGATCGCCGGTGTCGGCGACGACCTTGGTCATCTCTTTTAGCTGCGCGAGTAGGCTCGTGCTCATGTAAGGCTCCTCCCTGTTGAGTCCAGCCCTACTCTAACAAGGCTTCCGGTCTGTGGATATTGCCGCGGGCCGATTGCACCAACGCCTGGTCGGGGCGCCAGTGAAAGCCGGCCGGCGGAGCATCGTCGATTTGAAAAGCGTCGGCGGCTTCTCTGAGCGCCTCGGCGATCTGCTCGAGTGCGAGCGCGTCCCGGGCGCTTTGTTCGACCCGGTCGGCACTGGCCCGGTGGGTTTGGGTCTGCTCGGCAAGCGTGGCGTTGAGCCGCTCGATATGACGATGCTGCTCCTGGGCGGCGCTGGCGATGTGCGCCATCAGGCGATTGGCCTGCTCGCCAGCGTCGGCGATGTCGTGCATGGTGTCGCTTGCCTGGCGCGAGCGCGCGTAGCCCTGCTCGATCTGGCGGCCCGACTCTGCCAGAAGCGCTCTGATCTCGCCGGCGGCGTCGGCGCTTCGCGTGGCGAGCGTTCTGACCTCCTCTGCCACCACCGCGAACCCCTTGCCCTCGGTGCCGGCGCGTGCTGCCTCCACCGAGGCGTTGAGCGCGAGAATGTTGGTCTGAAACGCGATCGCATCGATGGCCTCGACGATCCCGTCCACTTCGCGAGCGCGCGCCTGGATGCGCTCCATGGTGGCGAGAAAGTCGCTCATCACCTCGCTTCCTTCGGCCGTGCGCGCTCGGGCCGAAGCGGTCAGGTTGGCCGCCTCGGCGGCAAAGCCGGCGGTGGAGGCGGTGTGCGTGGTGAGCTCGTCGAGCGTGGTGGTCGTGGCCGCGTGAAAGGCCTGCTGCTCACGACTCTGTACGGTCAGCTCTTCGCTTCCCAGTGCCAGGCGCTGGGCGCTTTCGAACATCGAGCGGCTCTGGGTGTGAAGCTGGGTGACGGTGTCGATGAACGCGCGGCGCATGGTGTCTAGCTCGGCGTAAAGTTGGCCGATTTCATTACGCCCCGGGCTCTCGACCTTCCGGCTCAAATCGCCCCTGGCGAGGGTACGAAGATGGCCCACCAGGGTTTTGATCGGGCGCAGAAAGTAGCGCTGCCCGATCACGGCGATCATCAGCAGAATACCGAGCGTTGCCAGCACGCCCGCGATCAGCGCCTGGCCGAGCGTGGCGGCTTGGCGCTCGGCGCGCGAGAGCAGGGTAGAGCCCTGTTGATCCGCCAGGGCATAGAAGGCGCGCGCCTGCTCGCTAAACGCCTGGCTGAGCGTGAGTGCCTGGGCGGTAAGCTCGCGATACCCGCCGCGGTCGCCGGCGCGTACCGCCGCAAGCTGCTGCTCCATCGTGGCGATCAGCGCCCGAGCCGACGCCTCGAGCGCGTCGCGGCCGGCGTAGTCGGCGCTGGCAGCGAGAAATCGCGCCAGGCCGCTGTTCATCTCTTCGAGGTCGCTTTCTACCGCTTCGAGCGCCTCGATCGGGTCGCCAAGCGAGGGCCGGAGCTGACGCTCGAGCGCCCGGTCGAGGCGGTGAAGCCCTTCAAGGCCTGATATGTGCACCCGATTGAGCGAGGACGCCTGCTGGACGTTGACCCGCTCGAGCAGCGCCAGATCGTTTTGCCCCCGTTCGATCACGCTCCAGGCGAGCAGGGCGAGGGCCACGACGCAGAGCGTGACCAGCGATAGCGCCGCCAAGGCCAGCGTGCGAAGCGAAAGGTGGTGAAGCGCTTTGAGGGTCATGGGCAGTCCGGGTTCGCGTAGTAAAATAGCAGTAGACTAAGCGCGGTTTGTTGCGGTTTTTTGAACCGGGACCTCGAGCGGCGAAGAAGTGCCGTATCATGAAAGCACGCGCGCCGGGCGTTTTCGTCGCTAACGCCGTGATGTTTCGGTTCGGGTGCTTGATGACAGGGTAGCGATGCGATAGGGAGATTCATGCAGCTCAACTCACGCCGGGTGGCGCTTTTGGTCGCCGCCAACACCGCGCTTGCGCCGTTTGCCATCGATGCGTACCTGCCGGCGATCGGTATTCTGGCCCAGGCGATCGATGAAAGTATTCACCGCACCGAGCTTTCGATCAGCATGTTCTTGTTCGGCTTTGCGCTTGGCCAGCTCTGTTTTGGCCCACTCTCCGACCGGGTCGGGCGCAAGCCGGTGTTGATGGGCGGGCTGGTGGTTTTTTTGCTGGCCAGCCTTTTGATCACCACCGTGGATAGCCTTGGCGCGCTGCTGGCCTGGCGCTTCGTGCAGGCGCTCGGCGGCGGGGCGTGCGTGGTGAATTCGGCGGCGATCGTGCGCGACTGCTTTAGCGGGCGCGAAGCGGCGAGGGTGATGTCGACCATGGCAATGATCATGATGCTGGCGCCGCTGGTGGCGCCGGCGGTGGGCAGCCTTTTGCTGCGCGTCGGCGACTGGTGGCTGATCTTCGTGTTTCTGGCGGCCTACGCCGGATTTTTGCTTTGGCTTTTGGGGACGAAGCTCCCGGAAACGCGCGACATGAGCCTGCCGGCCGCTTCGCCGCGCCAAGTGCTGCGTAACTATGCAAGCGTGCTGCGCCACCGCGAGGCGATGGGGTATATCTGCGCGGTCGCCGCCTCCTTCGCCGGGCTTTTTGCCTTCGTCACCGCCTCACCGTTTCTCTATCTGGACTATTTCTCGCTCTCTCCCCATGTTTATCCGGCGGTGTTCGGGGTCAATGTGGTGGTCATCGCGCTCTCCAATCGGGTCAATATCTATCTTCTGCGCTACCGCACGCCGCAGCAAAACCTGCGCCTGGGGTTGGGCGTACAGCTGGTGGCGGCGCTGGCGCTGGTGCTCGTCAACGCCCTGGGGCTGGCCTCGCTTTATGTCGTGGTGCCATTGATCATGCTGTTCACCGGCATGATCGGGCTGATCACGCCCAACGCCATCTCGTCGCTGCTGGATCATTTTGGCCATATCAGCGCCACGGCAACGGCGCTTTTGGGCGGTATTCAGTTCACCTGTGGGGCGCTTGCCGGCGTGGTGGTCGGGCTTTTTGAGGTCGATCACCTGGGGCCGATGCTGCTCACCATGCTGACGGTCGCGCTGCTGGGCAACCTGGGCGTGCGCTGGCTGACGCCGCGCTCAGTAACGCCGCCTTGATACGCGCCTTGGGCCGTGCACGTTAAAAAAAGCAGGTGAGCGCGGCGCTGTCATATAATTGCAATCAAAGCGCGGCAGACTCCTCGGTGTTGAAGGCCACAGGGCCACCTTTTCCAGCGGCGCGCTGGATTTCACACCAAGGGGAACGCAACGATGAATGTAACCAAAAAGACGCTAAGTGTTGCCGTAGTCGCCGCCCTGAGCGCTGGCGTATCCAGCGTAGCCATGGCTCGCGACACCATTCAGATTGCGGGCTCTTCTACCGTACTGCCGTTTGCCAGTATCGTTGCAGAAGAGTTTGGCAACACCTATTCCCAGTTCAACACGCCGGTCGTGGGCTCCGGCGGCTCCAGCGGTGGTCTGCGTCAGTTCTGTCAGGGCGTCGGTGAAAACACCATCGACATCGCCAACGCCTCGCGCCCGATTCGTCAAAGCGAAGTCGAAAGCTGCGGCGAGAACGGCGTCAACGACATTCTCGAGGTGAAATTCGGCTACGACGGTATCGTCTTCGCCTCGCGCCTGGATCAAAACGCATTCGAGCTGACGCCGGAATTCGTTTTCAAGGCCGCCGCCGCCAAGCTGCCCCAGGACGGCGAGCTGGTCGACAACCCCTACACCAACTGGTCCGATATCGACGATAGCCTGCCGGACCAGGAAATCACGCTGGTCATTCCGGCTTCCAACCACGGTACTCGTGAAGTATTCGAAGAGCGCGTGCTGCACGCCGGCTGCGAAGCCGTCGCGGAAGTGGAAGAAGACGCCTGCAACACGCTGCGCGGTGACGGCCGTATCGTCGAAATCGCCGGCGACTACACCGAAACCCTGGCGCGCCTGGACGCCCAGGAGAACGCCGTGGGCGTGTTCGGTTTGAGCTTCTACGACCAGAACCGCGACCGTCTGCAAGTGGCGACCATGGACGGCGTCGAGCCGAGCCTCGAAACCATCGGCTCCGGTGAATACCCGGTATCACGTCCGCTGTTCTTCTACGTGAAAGGCGAGCACCTGGACGTCATCCCCGGCCTTGCCGAGTACACCGAGTTCTTCCTCAACGACATGACCTCTGGCTACGGAAGCCCGTTGGAAGACGCAGGCCTGATCCCGATGGACGAAGGCGAGCGTCAGGAGCAGCTCGAGCAGTTCGAGTCGCGCACCGTGGTCAGCGCCGAGTAACGTCTGGCCCGCCTTGCGACAGGCGCCGTGCCTGACAACGCAAGGCAGGTGAGAAAGTGATTGCGCCGGCATCGAGGCATTCGATGCCGGCGTTTAAACGTAGAAAGTAAAAGGCGAAGACATACCATGAGCAATTTTGCCTTGATCGCCACGCTTTTGATGCTGATGGCCTTGGCATATCACCTGGGGCTGACACGCAGCCGCGCGGTGGCGTCAAGCCGCGACGTGCGACTGCACTCGCGCCCGGGTTATTACGGCGCGCTGGTTGCCCTCTGGTGCGGGCTGCCGGCGCTGGCCATTTTTCTTCTCTGGTCGTTTCTGGCGCCCCAACTGATCGACACGTTGGTCACAGGCCAACTGCCCCCGGAGCTTGTAAGTGGGCTGGGCGACCAGGAAATGCAGACCCTGATGCGACGCATCTCGGCGCTGGCCGACGGGCGCGGTGTGGCCGGCGGCGGGAGCCCGGAAGAGCTTGCCGCGGCGAGTCACATGGCGCGGCTGCAAACGCTTGAAAACATCGCCTTGATCGCGGTGATGGCGGTGCTGGCGGTGGCGGGGCTGGTGCTGGCCCGTCGACGCATTTCACCGACCTGGCGGGCGCGCAACCAGGTCGAGCGGGTCATTACCTTTGCGCTGGCCGCCAGCTCGGCGATCGCTATCCTGACGACGGTCGGCATCGTGTTGTCGATGCTGGGCGAGGCACTGCGCTTTTTCAGTTTCATCCACCCGGCAGACTTCTTCTTCGGCACGGTGTGGAACCCGCGCTTTAGCACCGCTGGTGCGAGCGGGCAGGGCGAGTTCGGTTTGCTGCCGCTTTTGTGGGGCACCCTGATGGTCAGCGCCATCGCGCTTTTGGTCGCCATCCCCGTGGGGCTGATGACGGCCATCTACATGGCAGAGTACGCCTCGCCCTGGCTTCGAAGCATCGCCAAGCCGATCATCGAGATTCTGGCGGGCATTCCCACCATCGTGTACGGCTTTTTCGCGCTGACGATCATCGGCCCGTTTCTGTCGATGCTCGGTGATCTGGTGGGCATCAATATCCGCACTACCAGCGCCATGACCGCCGGCATCGCCATGGGCATCATGATCATTCCGTTCGTCTCGTCGCTGTCCGATGACATCATCACGCAGGTGCCCAAGTCGCTTCGTGACGGCGCGTTGGGCCTTGGCGCGACCAAATCGGAAACCGTGCGCCAGGTGGTGCTGCCTGCGGCACTTCCCGGCATCGTTGGGGCGTTTTTGCTTGCGGCGAGCCGGGCGATCGGCGAGACCATGATCGTGGTGCTGGCGGCGGGCAACAACCCGGTGCTGCACGCCAACCCGTTCGAGGCGGTCTCCACGATCACCGTGACCATCGTCAACCAGCTCACCGGGGACATGGACTTCGCCAGCCCCCAGTCGCTGGTCGCCTTCGCGCTCGGTTTGACGCTGTTCGTGATCACGCTGGGCTTGAACGTCATCGCACTGGTCGTGGTGCGCAAATATCGTCAGCAATACGAGTAGATGCCCATGTCCCTAACGATTGAGCAGCGCCGCCAGCATCGCCTCGAAACGATCGAGAAGTCGCTTTCCAAACGTCACCGTAAGGAGAACACGTTCCGTCGGCTGGGGCTGGTGGCGGTACTGACCGGCATGACCCTGGTGGCCATTCTGTTCGCCAGCATCCTGAGCAAGGGCATTCCCGCCTTCTGGCAGGCCACGCTCTATACCGAGGTGACGTTTGATCCGGACGTCATCGACCTTCCGCCCAAACCCGAGCGCGAAGCGGGCGAGAGCCAGTTCGCCTTCGATGAGCGCATGACCCAGTGGCTGACTCAGGCAGGGCTGGTGAACTGGCAGTCGTTGATCGATACCTCGCTCGAGCAGGCCTTGGGCGAAGAGGTCGAGCCACGCCAGCTTCGCGACCTGCGCGCGCTGGTCGCCTCCGGCGAGCGCTATGCGCTGCGCGACCGCTTCACCGAGGACCCCTCGCTTTTAGGTGAAACCGTGTCGCTCAAGATGCTCGCCAGCGCCGACGTCGACGTGTGGGTGAAGGGCAACATCGACCGGGATCTGCCGGATGCGCGCCTGCAGTTGAGCCCGCAGTCCCGCGCCTGGGTCGATGTACTGCAAGAGCAGGACGTACTGCGTCAGTCCTTTAGCACGTCGCTATTCATGAATACCGACTCGCGAAGCTCGCTCGCCTCGGCAGGGCTTGCCGGTGCCTTCATGGGGTCGCTGTTCATGATGATGGTGGTGATTTCGCTGTCGGTACCGCTGGGGGTATCGAGCGCGATCTATCTCGAGGAGTTCGCGCCCAAAAATCGCCTGACCGATCTCATCGAGATCAACATCAACAACCTGGCCGCGGTACCGTCGATCGTCTTCGGCTTGCTGGGCGCCTCGATCTTCATTGGCTACCTGCGCCTGCCGCTGTCGGCGCCGCTGGTCGGGGGCCTGGTGCTCACGCTGATGACGCTGCCGACGATCATCATCGCCACGCGCGCATCATTACGTTCGATTCCGCCCTCGATTCGCCAGGCCGCGCTGGGTATTGGCGCCTCGCGCGTGCAAACGGTGTTTCACCACGTGCTGCCGCTGGCACTGCCGGGCATTCTCACTGGCTCGATTCTGGGCGTGGCTCAGGCGCTGGGCGAAACGGCGCCGCTTTTGCTGATCGGCATGAACGCGTTCGTGGCCAACGTGCCGGGCTCGCCGATGGATCAGTCCACGGCGCTACCGGTGCAAATCTATCTGTGGCAGGGTAACGAGCTGCGCAATTTCTTCGAGGCGCGCACGTCCGCGGCGATCATCGTGCTGTTGGGCCTGATGCTCAGCCTGAACGCGCTGGCCATCTGGCTGCGTAAAAAATTCGAAACGAGGTGGTAAGTGGATACTTCTACGCACTCTTCTGCGAGCTCTTCTGCGAATTCCGAGTCGACGAATGCCGGGGCGCGCGCACCATCCGGCGCCATGTCCAGCGTCAGCGTCGGTAACGGTGAAAACCGCGTCAGCAAGGCAACAGACAAGGTCAAGCTCAAGGCCGAAGGTGTCAACGTTTTCTACGGCGATACCCAGGCGATCAATGGCATCGATCTGGATATTTACGAAAACGAAGTGTTGGCCTTTATCGGTCCCTCGGGCTGCGGCAAGTCGACGTTTCTGCGCTGTTTGAACCGCATGAACGACACCATCGACATCTGCCGTGTCGAGGGCAAGATCACCCTCGATGAGCGCGATATCTACGCGCCGGATCGCGACGTTGTGCTGCTGCGCGCTCAGGTCGGCATCGTGTTTCAAAAGCCCAACCCGTTCCCGAAGTCGATCTACGAGAACATTGCCTACGGGCCGCGCCTTCATGGGCTTGCCAAGCGCAAGGCGGAACTCGATGACATCGTCGAGAGCAGCCTGCGCCGCGCCGGGCTGTGGGACGAGGTCAAGGATCGGTTGGACAAGCCCGGCACCGGGCTCTCCGGCGGCCAGCAGCAGCGCCTTTGTATCGCGCGCACCGTGGCGGTGAGCCCGGACGTGATCCTGATGGACGAGCCGTGTTCGGCGCTCGACCCCATCGCCACGGCGAAGGTGGAGCAGCTGATCGACGAGCTCAGCGAGAGCTATACCATCGTCATGGTGACTCACAATATGCAGCAGGCCGCGCGCGTGGCCGACCGTACCGCGTTTTTCCACATGGGCGATCTTGCCGAGGTCGACACCACCGACAACATCTTCACCAACCCCCAGGATCAGCGCACCCACGACTACATCACCGGGCGCTTTGGCTAAACACTACCGCTGTTTGGGTCAATAAAAACCCGCATCGAGTCGATGCGGGTTTTTTTCGTGAAAGCTGCCTGATGATCAATCGATCAGCTCGACTGCCACCGCCGTGGCTTCGCCGCCGCCGATACACAGACTCGCCACCCCACGCTTGCCGCCGGTCGTGCGCAGCGCGTGGATCAGTGTCGCGATGATGCGCGAGCCGGTTGAACCCACCGGGTGGCCCTGGGCGCAGGCGCCGCCGAAGACGTTCACTTTGGCGTGATCCAGGCCCAAATCGTCGATCGCCATGAGCGTGACTACCGCGAACGCCTCGTTGATCTCGAAAAGGTCGACGTCATCCACGCTCCAGCCGACCTTTTTCAATAGCGACTCGATCGCCCCCACCGGGGCGATGGTGAACTCGCTCGGGTGGCGCGAGTGGGTGGCGTGGCCGAGCATGCGCGCCAGAGGCTTCACTTTCATGCGCTCGGCGCCTTCGCGGCTTGCCATGATCAGCGCCGACGCGCCGTCGGAAATCGAGCTTGCGTTCGCCGCGGTGATGGTGCCGTCCTTGGCGAACGCCGGGCGCAGGGTACGGATCTTGTCGAGGCGGGCCTGGAAAGGCTGCTCGTCCTTATCGATCACGCTCTCGCCTTGCCGGGTGGTGACCGTCACCGGCGCCATCTCGGCATCCAGAGAGCCGTCTTCATTGGCCTTCATCGCCCGCTCGAGCGAGGCGATAGCAAAGTCATCCAAACGTTCGCGGGTGTAGCCGCGAGCGCTTGCGATCTCCTGAGCGAATACCCCCATCAGCTTGCCGGTTTCGGCATCCTCCAGGCCGTCATAAAACATGTGGTCCTTGAGCTCACCGTGGCCCAGCCGGTAGCCGCTGCGCGCTTTGGTGAGCAGGTGCGGGGCGTTGGACATCGACTCCATCCCGCCGGCCAGCATCACCGAGTTCGTGCCCGCCTTGATCAGATCATGACACAGCATTGCCGCCTTCATCCCCGAGCCACACAGTTTGTTGATGGTGGTGGCGCCGATCGCATCGGGAATGCCGGCCTGGCGCATGGCCTGACGGGCAGGGCCTTGCTTGACGCCGGCGGGCAGCACGCAGCCAAGAATACCCTCCTCGATGGCGTCCGGGGCGATGGCGCACCGCTCTAACGCGGCGCGAATGGCGACCGCCGCCAGTGCCGGCGCGCTCTGGCTTGCAAGGCTGCCGCTCATCGCGCCCATGGGCGTGCGGGTGGCGGATAGAAAGACGATGTCGTTGGCGCTGCTCATGGGAAGTCTCCTGATGGCATTGTTATAAAGACGGCTATAAAGACGGTTGTTAAGACGGCTATCAAGACGATTTTAAAAACGATTGTAAAAACGACTCCAAAAACCACTGATACGGCTGTTGTAGTGATGGTAGCCGTTGAAAAGTATCGCGATGAACAGGTGGCCGCAGCATAAGGTTCACCGTTGGGCGCGACCAACGTCTAACGTCGTTGTAGCGCCGCTCGCTTGCGCTGGCCCGGCAATCCTTTTAGCGTTAGCCAAAGGGCAAGTTTCCGTTAACGTAAACCAATGCCTGCGGAATGCAAGTCTCTTGTTGCACGCTCGATCCCATAGCTTGACCGAATAGCTCGATTCAATAGCTCGATTCAATAACAACAGAGAGCCGCCATGACTCACACTGCTTCACTTCCCGCCTATGCCGACTATCTCGAGCGCTTCTCGACTGACACCGTGATCGAAGGTCTCGATACGCACAAGGATGGCAAGCTCAACGCGTTCGAGGCGTGCTGCGCGCGCCATCTTGAACAGGGACGCGGCGAGACGCTGGCGCTGGTACACGAAGATACTCATCAGCAGGTGCATACGCTCACCTATCGCGAGCTCGACGCCGAAAGTGCGCGGCTGGCCGGCTGGCTACGCGACCAGGGCTTGAAAGAGGGTGACCGCATCGCCTGTATGCTGCCGCGTTCCAAGGCGCTGCTGGTGGCCGTGGTGGCGACCTGGCGCATCGGCGCGGTGTATCAGCCGCTTTTTACTGCTTTTGGGCCGGACGCGGTGGAATACCGTTTGAGCCGCGCCGATACCCAGCTGGTCATCACCGATCACGCCAACCGGCACAAGTTCGACGGCATCGAGCGCTGCCCGCCGGTGCTGGCCGTCGGTGGCCCAACGGATGAGCACTCGGCGGATCTCTACTGGCAAACGGCGCTGGCGCATGCGCCCATGAGCGACGCGCCGCCGCGGCTCGACCCTCAGGCGCCGTTTCTACAGATGTTTACCTCCGGCACCGTGGGCAAGCCCAAGGGCGTGGCGGTGCCGCTCAAGGCGATGGCGGCGTTCGCGCTTTATATGGAGCTTGCGGTGGATCTAAAGCGCGAGGACCGTTTCTGGAACATGGCCGACCCGGGCTGGGCTTACGGGCTTTATTACGCCATCGCCGGGCCGCTGCTACTGGGTGCAACCACGCACTTCTGCGAGGCGGGCTTCAGCGCCGAAGGGGCGCTTGCGTTCATGAAGCGTCACGACATCACCAACTTCGCCGCCGCACCCACCGCCTACCGGCTGATGAAGGCATCAAGCCTGTTCGATGACGCCCATCAGAGTCTCAATCTTCGCGCGGCGAGCTCGGCGGGGGAGCCGCTCAATACCGAGGTCGTTAACTGGGTCGAGAAAGCTTTGGGCTGCGCGGTGATGGACCACTACGGCCAGACCGAAACCGGCATGACCTGCAACTGCCACCACGGCCTCGATCACCCCAAACACGTGGGCGGCATGGGCGTGCCGCTACCGGGTTACCGGCTGGCGATTCTCGACGCCGAGTACAACGAGCTTCCGCCGGGTGAGCCCGGGGTGCTCGCGGTGGATATCGACCACTCCCCCGTGCATTTCTTCCAGGGCTACACCTGGCAGGAGAAGAACCCGTTCGTGAACGGCTACTACCTGACCGGCGACGTCGTGATCAAAAACGAGGACGGCAGCTTTCAGTTCGCCGGGCGCGACGACGATATCATCACCACCGCGGGCTATCGGGTCGGCCCGACCGATGTCGAAAACAGCGTCATGACGCACCCCGGCGTGGCAGAGTCGGCGGCGGTAGGCAAGCCTGACGAGATTCGCGGCGAGATCATCAAATCGTTCGTGGTACTGCGCGAAGGCTTCGAGCCGACCGAAGCGCTGGCCGAAGAGATCCGCACGCTGGTGCGCGAGCGCCTGTCGACTCACGCGTTTCCGCGCGAGATCGAGTTCGTCGACGAGCTGCCAAAAACCCCCAGCGGCAAGATTCAACGTTTCAAGCTGCGCGCTCAGGCGAGCGCCACGTTTGATAATCCCGGCAAAGGGCTTTGATAAAAGGGCTTTAATATGGAAATAAATCAGCGCGCATTTCTGATCACCGGCGCCGCCTCCGGGCTCGGCGCGGCGACCGCCGAGCGGCTTTTGAGCCTTGGCGCAAGCGTGTTGCTGTGCGATGTGAGCGAGCGCGTGCATGAGCAGGCGAAAGCGCTCGGCGAGCGCGCCCGCGCCATGACCGCAGACATCACATCGAGTGAACAGATGGAGAAGGTGATCGAGGCGGCGGTCGCTCTCGGCGGCGAGCAGGGCCTGGCCGGCGTGGTGCACTGCGCCGGGGTGGTGAGCGTGGCCAAGCTGGTCGACCGCGAAGGCCATCCGGCGGATCTCGACGCTTACGCTAAAACGGTTCAGATCAACCTGGTCGCCACCTTCAACGTGATGCGCTTGGCCGCCGCGGCGATGGCGAAGAATGCGCCAACGGCGTCCGGCGAGCGCGGAGTGATCGTCAATACCGCCTCGGTGGCCGCTTTCGACGGCCAGGTGGGGCAGTGTGCTTACAGCGCCTCCAAGGCTGGGGTGGTCGGCATGAGCCTGCCCGCTGCCCGCGAGCTTTCGCGCCACGCGGTGCGCGTCATGGCCATCGCGCCAGGGGTATTCGAAACGCCGATGATGAGCGAGATTCCGCGTGATGCCTATGATGCTCTGGTTGCCGCCGTGCCGTTTCCCAAGCGCCTTGGCCGCGCCGACGAGTTTGCCCAATTGGCCGAGCAGATCATCACCAACCCGATGCTCAACGGCGAGGTAATTCGCCTGGATGGCGGTATTCGCATGCAGTGAGCACGAACCGTTTGCGCCCGCGTTATCTCAAAAAGGGCAAGTGACCGTTCGCTATTCGACTAAAGAGTGCATCTAAGTAGCGGTCAAATTCAAACGCCTGCTTGACGGGCGTGCGGCGTCGCGCTAATTTCAAACAATCGTTTGAAAGCCGCCTTTTTCTATGGCTTTCGGCCACGGTTGAGGAGACCCGCGATGCCCAGCTACCAAGCCCCCCTGCGTGATCTGCGTTTCGTCATGGACGAAATGCTCGACTACCCCGCGCACTACGCCGCGATCGGCAAAGGCGACGACGCCTCATCGGACGTGGTCGGCGCCATTCTGGAGGAGGGCGGGCGCTTCGCCCGTGAGGTGCTGCTACCGCTCAACCAGATCGGCGATGCCGAGGGCTGTACGCGGCTGGAAAACGGCGATGTCAAGGCGCCGGATGGCTTTCGTGCGGCGTACCTGCAGTACGTCGAAGGCGGCTGGCCCGGACTCTCCGCCGAGGTCGAGCACGGCGGCCAGGGACTTCCGCCGTCGCTTGCCATGGCGCTCTCGGAAATGATCTGTGCCAGCAACCTAGCCTGGGGAATGTATCCCGGACTTTCTCACGGCGCCGTCGACGCACTGCGCCACCACGGTACTGACGAGCAGAAATCCACCTATCTCAGCAAACTGGTCGAGGGCGTCTGGACCGGGACGATGTGCCTGACCGAGCCCCACTGCGGCACGGACCTTGGTTTGATCAAGACCCGCGCCGTACCGGCAGAGGGCGGCGCTTATACCGTGACCGGCACCAAAATCTTCATCTCCGCCGGCGAGCACGATCTTGCCGAGAACATCGTGCATCTCGTACTGGCGAAGCTGCCGGACGCCCCGGAAGGCTCGAAAGGCATTTCGCTTTTCCTGGTGCCCAAGTTCCTGCCGAACGCCGAGGGCAACGTCGGCGAGCGTAACGGCGTGGTGTGTGGCTCGCTCGAGCATAAGATGGGCATTCACGGCAACGCCACCTGCGTGATGAACTTCGACGGCGCCACGGGTTATTTGGTCGGCCCGCCCCACAAGGGCCTTGCCTGCATGTTCACCATGATGAACGCCGCGCGCCTCGGCGTCGGTATTCAGGGGCTTGGGTTGATCGAGGCGAGCTTCCAGAACTCGCTCGCCTACGCCCGCGACCGGCTGCAGATGCGCGGGCTCTCCGGCAAGCAAGCCCCGGAAAAGCCCGCCGACCCGATCATTGTGCATCCCGACGTGCGTCGGATGCTGCTGACCCAGAAAGCCTTCGCCGAAGGTGGGCGCATGCTGGTGCTGTACGCGGCGCAGCTGCTCGACCAGGTGGAGCACGCAGCACCGGGTGACGAGCGCGAGCGTGCCGATACGCTGCTGGGGCTTTTGACGCCGATCGTAAAGGCGTTCTTGACCGAGGTGGGATTCGAAAGCACCAACGAAGGTGTCCAGGTCTTTGGTGGTCACGGCTTCATCAAGGAGTGGGGGATGGAGCAGCTGGTGCGCGACGCGCGCATCACGCGTCTTTATGAAGGCACCACCGGCATTCAGGCCCTCGATTTACTGGGCCGTAAGGTGCTGATGAGCCAGGGCGAGTCGCTGAAGGTCTTTACCAAAGAGATTCACAGATTCTGTAAGACCGAAGCCGATAACCCGGCGCTCAAGGAGTTCATCGAGCCGCTTGCCAAACTCAACGCCGAGTGGGGCGAGCTCACCATGGGCGTGGGCATGAAAGCCATGCAGGACCGCGAAGAAGTGGGCGCAGCCAGTGTCGACTATCTGATGTACTCGGGCTATGTGGCGCTGGCTTATCTGTTCGCCCGCGCCGTCAAGAGCGCGGCGACCGGGCTCAACGGTGACGAGGAGGCGTTCTATCAGGCGAAGATCGACACCGCCCGCTTTTACTATCAGCGCCTGCTTCCGCGCACCCGGGCTCACGCCCAAATGATTCAGGCCGGGGCGGCAAGCCTGATGGCGATATCGAGCGAAGACTTCGGTCTGGGCTTCGAAATCTAACGCCGACTACCGGGCGATAACTGATTACCTTCTTGCCGGCAGTTCGATCTGCCGGCTTTTTTGTTTTTGCCTGCTTCTTATAGCGTTTCGTTTGGCTCGCTGAACTTTTTGCACAAACCGCTTGCACTCGCCCGACCAAATCCGTAAAGTACGCATCCGCTGCCGGGGACGCCAAGCGTTTCCAGCGGTGGATGAAGGTGAAAACCTTCGGTTTGTCAGGAAGTTAGAGCACTGTTCGGCAGGTTTGAATGGCTCGCTTCACTCGCTGAAATCAGCGGTTGACAAATTCACCGGAATGCGTAGAATACGCCTTCCTCGACGGGCAAGCGGTTCAGGTCATCGAACGGTTCGTCGAACAGCTCTTTAACAATTTGATCAGGCAATTCATGTGGGCGTTTGCCGATGAGGGTGACAAGTCACCTTATATCAAGGCAGACGAACACAGCGATACCTTTCGAGGTATCACGGTAAATTCGTTTGAACCTTGAGCCAGGATTGATTCGCCTCTGCGTCATGTCGTCGTACATGGGCAGGCAAGAATCACACTGATTTTAAACTGAAGAGTTTGATCATGGCTCAGATTGAACGCTGGCGGCAGGCTTAACACATGCAAGTCGAGCGGCAGCACGGGAAGCTTGCTTCCTGGTGGCGAGCGGCGGACGGGTGAGTAATGCATGGGAATCCACCCGATAGTGGGGGATAACCTGGGGAAACCCAGGCTAATACCGCATACGTCCTACGGGAGAAAGGGGGCTTCGGCTCCCGCTATCGGACGAGCCCATGTCGGATTAGCTAGCTGGTGAGGTAACGGCTCACCAGGGCGACGATCCGTAGCTGGTCTGAGAGGATGATCAGCCACATCGGGACTGAGACACGGCCCGAACTCCTACGGGAGGCAGCAGTGGGGAATATTGGACAATGGGCGCAAGCCTGATCCAGCCATGCCGCGTGTGTGAAGAAGGCCCTCGGGTTGTAAAGCACTTTCAGTGGGGAAGAAGGCCTGCCGGTTAATACCCGTCAGGAAGGACATCACCCACAGAAGAAGCACCGGCTAACTCCGTGCCAGCAGCCGCGGTAATACGGAGGGTGCAAGCGTTAATCGGAATTACTGGGCGTAAAGCGCGCGTAGGTGGCTTGACAAGCCGGTTGTGAAAGCCCCGGGCTCAACCTGGGAACGGCATCCGGAACTGTCAGGCTAGAGTGCAGGAGAGGAAGGTGGAATTCCCGGTGTAGCGGTGAAATGCGTAGAGATCGGGAGGAATACCAGTGGCGAAGGCGGCCTTCTGGACTGACACTGACACTGAGGTGCGAAAGCGTGGGTAGCAAACAGGATTAGATACCCTGGTAGTCCACGCCGTAAACGATGTCGACCAGCCGTTGGGTGCCTTGTGCACCTTGTGGCGAAGTTAACGCGATAAGTCGACCGCCTGGGGAGTACGGCCGCAAGGTTAAAACTCAAATGAATTGACGGGGGCCCGCACAAGCGGTGGAGCATGTGGTTTAATTCGATGCAACGCGAAGAACCTTACCTGCTCTTGACATCCTGCGAACCCGGAAGAGATTCCGGGGTGCCTTCGGGAACGCAGAGACAGGTGCTGCATGGCTGTCGTCAGCTCGTGTTGTGAAATGTTGGGTTAAGTCCCGTAACGAGCGCAACCCTTGTCCCTATTTGCCAGCGCGTAATGGCGGGAACTCTAGGGAGACTGCCGGTGACAAACCGGAGGAAGGTGGGGACGACGTCAAGTCATCATGGCCCTTACGAGCAGGGCTACACACGTGCTACAATGGCCGGTACAAAGGGCAGCGAACTCGCGAGAGCAAGCGAATCCCGAAAAGCCGGTCTCAGTCCGGATCGGAGTCTGCAACTCGACTCCGTGAAGTCGGAATCGCTAGTAATCGTGGATCAGAATGCCACGGTGAATACGTTCCCGGGCCTTGTACACACCGCCCGTCACACCATGGGAGTGGACTGCACCAGAAGTGGTTAGCTTAACCCTCGGGAAAGCGATCACCACGGTGTGGTTCATGACTGGGGTGAAGTCGTAACAAGGTAGCCGTAGGGGAACCTGCGGCTGGATCACCTCCTTAAACGATGCGTCATCCTCGCGGTAAACGTCCACAATGAATTGCCTGATCAGATGCTGTTGATGAGCAGTGACAAGCCAGACGCCACGCGTTGTCTTGTCACTGCTTATGGCAGTCGCTCTTTAACAATGTATATCATGCTGACAGTATCGAATGACGATACGGTGACATGAGCTTTGGCTTTTGTGATCGTGACGTGATCTCGATACGCAATTGTTTTGTGATACGTCTCAAGCGTATCCGGCAATCGTTGTCATTGCGGGCCCGGACTCCTTCGGGTTATAGGGTCAAGCAATGAAGCGCACACGGTGGATGCCTAGGCAGCCAGAGGCGATGAAAGACGTGGAAGCCTGCGATAAGGTTCGGTGAGGTGGCAAACGACCTGTGACCCGAACATCTCTGAATGGGGAAACCCACCGACCACAAGGTCGGTATCGTATCCTGAATACATAGGGGTACGAGGCGAACCGGGGGAACTGAAACATCTAAGTACCCCGAGGAAAAGAAATCAACCGAGATTCCCCCAGTAGCGGCGAGCGAACGGGGACCAGCCCTTAAGTTGTGCAATCGATAGGCGAACAGTCTGGGAAGTCTGACCATAGCGGGTGATAGTCCCGTAGCCGAAATCCGAGCACAGTGAAATCGAGTAGGTCGGGGCACGAGAAACCCTGATTGAAGACGGGGGGACCATCCTCCAAGGCTAAATACTCCTGGCTGACCGATAGTGAACCAGTACCGTGAGGGAAAGGCGAAAAGAACCCCGGCGAGGGGAGTGAAATAGATCCTGAAACCGTGTGCGTACAAGCAGTGGGAGCAGACTTGTTCTGTGACTGCGTACCTTTTGTATAATGGGTCAGCGACTTATATTCAGTGGCGAGCTTAACCGAATAGGGGAGGCGTAGAGAAATCGAGTCTTAACTGGGCGACCAGTCGCTGGATATAGACCCGAAACCGGGCGATCTATCCATGAGCAGGGTGAAGGTTGAGTAACATCAACTGGAGGCCCGAACCAGGATCTGTTGAAAAAGATTTGGATGACTTGTGGATCGGAGTGAAAGGCTAATCAAGCCCGGAGATAGCTGGTTCTCCTCGAAAGCTATTTAGGTAGCGCCTCACGTATCACCACCGGGGGTAGAGCACTGTTTCGGCTAGGGGGTCATCCCGACTTACCAACCCGAGGCAAACTCCGAATACCGGTGAGTGCAGCGTGGGAGACACACGGCGGGTGCTAACGTCCGTCGTGAAAAGGGAAACAACCCGGACCGTCAGCTAAGGTCCCCAAATCCTGGTTAAGTGGGAAACGATGTGGGAAGGCTCAGACAGCCAGGAGGTTGGCTTAGAAGCAGCCATCCTTTAAAGAAAGCGTAATAGCTCACTGGTCGAGTCGGCCTGCGCGGAAGATGTAACGGGGCTAAACCAGGTACCGAAGCTACGGGTGCATCCTTATGGATGCGCGGTAGAGGAGCGTCGTGTACGCCGACGAAGGTGGATCGAGAGGTCTGCTGGAGGTATCACGAGTGCGAATGCTGACATGAGTAACGATAAGGGGAGTGAAAAACTCCCCCGCCGGAAGACCAAGGGTTTCTGTTCGATGCTAATCAGAGCAGAGTGAGTCGGCCCCTAAGGCGAGGCCGAAAGGCGTAGTCGATGGGAAACGGGTCAATATTCCCGTACCGGACATGATTGCGATGGGGGGACGGAGAAGGCTAGGTGAGCCGGGCGCTGGTTGTCCCGGTGAAAGCAGGTAGGCTGAATGCTCAGGCAAATCCGGGCGTTCAAGGCCGAGATGCGAGACGAACGGCCTTTGGGCCGGAAGTCACTGATGCCACGCTTCCAGGAAAAGCCTCTAAGCTTCAGATCATGTGCGACCGTACCCCAAACCGACACAGGTGGTCAGGGTGAGAATCCCAAGGCGCTTGAGAGAACTCGGGTGAAGGAACTAGGCAAAATGGTGCCGTAACTTCGGGAGAAGGCACGCCGGCGTAGGGTGAAGGGACTTGCTCCCCGAGCCTGAACCGGCCGAAGATACCAGGTGGCTGCAACTGTTTAGTAAAAACACAGCACTCTGCCAACGCGCAAGCGGACGTATAGGGTGTGACGCCTGCCCGGTGCCGGAAGGTTAAGTGATGGTGTTAGGATTCGTCCGAAGCTCCTGATCGAAGCCCCGGTAAACGGCGGCCGTAACTATAACGGTCCTAAGGTAGCGAAATTCCTTGTCGGGTAAGTTCCGACCTGCACGAATGGCGTAATGATGGCCACGCTGTCTCCACCCGAGACTCAGTGAAATTGAAATCGCCGTGAAGATGCGGTGTACCCGCGGCTAGACGGAAAGACCCCGTGAACCTTTACTATAGCTTCACACTGGATACTGATGTTGCCTGTGTAGGATAGCCGGGAGGCTAGGAACTCCGGACGCCAGTTCGGAGGGAGCCACCCTTGAAATACCGGCCTGGCATCATTGGTGTTCTCACTCCGACCCGTCATCCGGGTCGAGGACAGTGTGTGGTGGGTAGTTTGACTGGGGCGGTCTCCTCCCAAAGAGTAACGGAGGAGCACGAAGGTACCCTCAGCACGGTCGGACATCGTGCAATGAGTGCAAGAGCATAAGGGTGCTTGACTGCGAGACAGACACGTCGAGCAGGTGCGAAAGCAGGTTCTAGTGATCCGGTGGTTCTGTATGGAAGGGCCATCGCTCAACGGATAAAAGGTACTCCGGGGATAACAGGCTGATACCGCCCAAGAGTTCACATCGACGGCGGTGTTTGGCACCTCGATGTCGGCTCATCACATCCTGGGGCTGAAGTCGGTCCCAAGGGTATGGCTGTTCGCCATTTAAAGTGGTACGCGAGCTGGGTTTAGAACGTCGTGAGACAGTTCGGTCCCTATCTGCCGTGGGCGTTGGATGTTTGAGAAGGGCTGCTCCTAGTACGAGAGGACCGGAGTGGACGCACCTCTGGTGTTCCGGTTGTCACGCCAGTGGCATTGCCGGGTAGCTATGTGCGGACGGGATAACCGCTGAAAGCATCTAAGCGGGAAGCCCCCTTCAAGATGAGACATCCCCGAGGCCTCGAGCCTCCTGAAGGGCCCAGCGAGACCAGCTGGTTGATAGGCACGGTGTGGACGCACCGCAAGGTGTTGAGCTAACGTGTACTAATGGCCCGTGAGGCTTGACCCTATAACACCCAAGGGGTTCGGCCCGCAGTGACAACGAAGCAGGAACCGGATACGCACGAACATGAAGCAAAAGGCTTCATGTCGAACGAGACGATCACGAAACCGTCAGCCGATATACATTGAAAGTTACGCCTGACGACCATGGCTTGCGTGAACCACCCGATCCCTTGCCGAACTCGGAAGTGAAACCGCAACGCGCCGATGGTAGTGTGGGGTCTCCCCATGCGAGAGTAGGTTATCGTCAGGCACCTATTCGAAAAAGCCCCGAGCACTCTGTGTTCGGGGCTTTTTTTGTGCATGGAAAATACGTGTCCTGACGCGAGACAATGAAAAAGCTGTCGGTTGTCTTTCGTTGAATAAAAACCGTATGATGCAAAGGTCGTTTAATTCGGCAAAAAGGAGCGTAAAAAATGAAAGGAGACATGATGAAAAAACTATTGATGGCCGCTTTGATCGCACTGATGGCTGGCGGGCTTGCAGCCTGCGACAACGATCAGGGTCCGGCAGAAGAAGCGGGCGAAAATATCGATAACAGCATTGAAAGCGCCGGCGAGAGCATCGAAGATGCGGGTGAAGATATCGAGGATGCCGCAGAGAATTGATATTCGCCGCTGGTTATAGAAAAGCCGCCCCATGGGCGGCTTTTCTGTATTCGGGCTATCGAAAGCTCGCCGTGGCAAACGATGACAGCGTGATCTTATTGTAAATAAGCAGTTCGCGCCCGATAACGTGTCCTGCGATGGTATGATGCGCCTCGAATTCAATGCGACCGGCACAGAGTGGAGTCCCCCGTGAGTGAAATAGCGCCCGCAACCTGGCTTGTGTACTGCCGCCCGGGCTTCGAGCCCGATGCGCTGGCGGAGATGCAGCACCACGCCGCGCTGGCTTGCGTACCCTGCGTTCCACAGCGAGGGGAGGGCTGGGCGAGCCTGACGCGGACCGACGAAGAGCCGATCAACACGCTGCATCGCGACGCGCGATTCGACAAGCTCATCTTTGCGCGTCAGAGTCTAGCCGCGCTGGCTCCGCTGTCGCTTTCGAAGGAGGACCGGCTCACGCCGATGCTCGAGCAGATCAAATCGAGCCGCTGGAGCTTCGAGGAGATCTGGCATGAAACGCCGGATACCAACGATGGCAAGGCGCTGGCCGGGCTGATCAAGGCATTGACGAAGCCGCTGGAGAGCTTATTGACCAAGCGCGGCGCGCTCAGGCGTAAGGCCGGCGGTCGGCGGCTGCACGTTTTCTGGACCAGCGGCGACCGGGTCCAGCTCGCCATCAGCTTTCCCGGCAATCGCAGCGAGCTCAAAAACGGCATTCGCCGGCTACGCTTTCCCTCGCGCGCGCCCAGTCGCTCGACGCTCAAGCTCGAAGAGGCGTGGCACGAGTTCGTTCCCCGGGATCAGTGGGATACCCGGCTTGCCGAACACATGCAGGCGGCAGATCTGGGCGCTGCCCCTGGCGGCTGGACCTGGCAGCTCGTTCAGCGCGGCATGTACGTCTACGCGATCGATAATGGCCCGATGGACAAGGCGTTGATGAAAACCGGCCAGGTCGATCACTTGAAAGAGGACGGCTTCGTTTGGGCGCCGGACCAGCGGCTGGACTGGCTGGTGTGCGACATCGTCGACAAGCCCGTGCGCGTATTGACCATGGTACAGCGGTGGCTGACGCGCCAATGGTGCCGTGAGGCGATCTTCAATTTGAAACTGCCGATGAAAAAGCGCTGGGACGAAGTGGCGCGCTGTTTGGACACCCTTGAGGAGTCGCTGAAAGAGGCGGGGGTGAGTGCAGAAATTCGCTGTCGCCACCTTTATCACGATCGTGAAGAGGTGACGGTTCACGTGCGGTTAACGCACTAGACCCGCGTACCCGGCGAGCGGATCGTCACCTATCAAAGAGCGGCTTCAAATACCTGCACGGTTTCGTCTTCGGTGAGAAGTGGCAGGATTTGTTCCATCGCCCTAGCTCTTGCCTCGCTTTGGTGCCACTCTTTCCAGGCACGCAGATCGCGCCACTTGGTGATCATCAGGCGACGGTCCGGCTGGCCAACCCTGACCAGCGTCTCACCGCTGACGAAGCCACTGACGCCGAGCGAGACGCGCATCGCTTCTCGGGCCGCCTGCTCGTACTCCTGCTCAAGGCCGGGCATGATGCGCCGTTCGATGATAACTTTAACCATATGCCACTTCCTTACCGAGGCCCGAGATGACTGATACGACGCCCGCCTGTGACGCTACGCTGGATACTACCGGACTCTACTGCCCCGAGCCCATTATGCTTATGCATAATAAGGTCCGCGACATGAGTGCCGGGCAGGTTCTCGAAGTCGTGGCGACCGACCCCGCCACTACGCGCGATGTGCCCAAGTTCTGTCAGTTCTTGGGCCACGAACTGATGACCCAGCGTGAACACGAAGGCGAATACCGTTACTTCATTCGCCTTGCGTGAGCCATCGAGCGGTACCCGGCACTACTCGTCGTCGGGCACGACCATCATCGCCAGCGCCTCCAGTGTGGCCGGGTCCTCTTCGAGAATCCGATTGGCGATGTGGCGCTGAAAGAAGTAGATGGTCTGATAGCGGGTATGGGCATCGAATAGGCAAGAATCACCCAGGATGATCGGCGACATTTGCGCTTTCTCTTCGTCGGCGAGCAGCGCCTCGACGCTCCCATTGCTATAAAGACGCCAACCAAACACCGGTTTCATATGCCAGGGCGCATCTTCCTGGTTCATGCACAGCGCGTGGGTGCCGAGCGTGTCGGGAATTTGCTGAATCAGCGCCACGTCTTTTGACGCTTCGTACTCGAAGTAGTCTGCCGCCGCGATGAGTTCGGCGTGCTTATGCTCCGGTGGTAGCTCGAAAATTTCCTCGGTTTCCGGGTCGCGATAGCCGACGAAATGACCGTTTTCCTGGCTGTCGAGCTCGTTGCAGGCGCACAGCCCGTTCATCCAGGGCACCAGACCCACGACATTACCGTCGTCACGCAAGCCCCACGCCAGTATCGGCAGGCCGTAATAGGTGTCGGGACTCGCAGCGAGCTGGTAAACCATCTCGAGTCCGTCGAGCTCGGGGGCTAGACGAATCACGCACTTGCGCGCCTGCTGACGTTGGCGCGCGGTTTCCAGGTCGATGACCTGGGCAGAGTGGGGTGAATGGGGTCGACCCATAGTGTCCCTCCTGGTGCTGCGTGGTCACGACGTTGATAGGCGCGAAACTGCCTACCGCGTATTTCAACCAATAGCACAGGTTGGACGCCAGGTTAAGAGAACCTACTTATTTTTTAATCAACGCCTTGATTCCGTGTACACACCGGGTAGGCCGTGCGAAGCGCAAGGTGCTCCATCAGCGCGGCTTCAAAGCGTGGCCAGGGAGCACTTGCGGTCTCCAGAGAGAGCCACTGACGCTGATACTCGGCCACCGCCGCTGGGGCGTTTACCTCATGCGCATCGATCAAGGCGTTGACCTGGCCAAGCCAGCGCCGAGCGGCACGCGCCATATTTGCCAGCCAGTCACTTTGCCAAGCCGGCAGGCATTGCATGGCGGGCAGGTGGCTTGCGAGCAGCCGGTTGGCCTCGTTCAGGCGCTCGGCACCCAGCAACAGCGTGCGCAGCACTTCGGCGGTCAGCGGGCGCGCCTGAAGGGCTTTAAGATGCTGCTCGAGGGTGGCGGAGTCCGCCTGCCACTCGAGGTCGTAGGTGTTGAGGACCATGGTCTCGAGATAGCCTAGCGCCTCGAGTTCGCGGGTCATGTTCGGCAGCGCCGTCAATTCGAGCGGCTGGCTCGCGCGGGAGAAGTTCTTTTCCCACTCCTCTGAGTCGAACAGCGCATTGAAGCCTACGGCGGGCAGCTGTTCGGTCTTGAGCGCGGTCAGGTTCAAAAGCCGCGCTCGGTCGTTTTCACCCAGCCCTTCAACAACGTCACTTTGGGAGCAGCGTTCCAGACGCCGCCACAGCTCGCGCTCGTAAAGCCAGTGTTGGCTGGGGGGCGCGACGCGCCCAAGCTGGTTGTTACGCGCCGCTACCAGCGAGGTAATATCGCACTCGCGAAGCGCGTAGACGTTGAACATGCTTTCACGGATGTCCGGCACGTCGAGCAGCCGCTCGCGGCGGTCTGGAAAGGCGCCGATGTTGGAGGGTGCCTCGCGGGCGATCGGCTCGGCGTCGAGCGCGCTTTCAAGCGTCTGGTGATACGCCTGCCAGGCCGGATCTTCATTGCTCCCACAGGCGCTCAGCAGCAGCGCTGAAAACAGTGGGGCTATCATCGAAAGGCAACGTTTCATGCGCTTACCTCAGGCTGACCCGTTTCAGGCGCCACCCGAGAAGCAGTGCCGCGGTGCTTAGCCCGGCGATCAGGCCGACCCAGTAGCCGTGAACGCCGAGCGGCCCGGTGAGACCGCCAAGCCCCTGGGTGCCTAGCCAGTAGCCGCCGCCCAGGCCGACGATCCAATAGGAGAGCACGGTGATTACCATGACGATCCGGGTGTCCTTATAGCCTCTGAGCGCGCCGGCCAGATTCACCTGCAGCGAATCGGAGAGCTGGAAGATCACCGCCAGCGAGATGATCGAAAGCGTCAGCGTCTGAATCTCCGGGTTGGCGGTATAGAGTGCGATCACCGGCTTCGCGCTCAGCCATAAAAACGCGCTGTTGACCGCGGCGATGAGAACGCTCAGCGCGATGCCGTTCCAGGCGACATGCCTTGCGTGCGCCGGGCGCCCCTGGCCGAGCGTATTGCCTACCCGCACCGTCAGCGCCATGCTCAGCGACAGCGGCAGCATGAACAAGAGCGACGTATAGCTTAGCGCGATCTGGTGGGCGCCCACGGTGACTTCACCGAGGCTTGCGATGAACAGCGCAATCAGCGTGAACAGCGTCACCTCGACGAAGATCGCCACGCCGATCGGCATGCCGACCACGACCAGCTCGCGAATGCCGGCCCAGTACGGGCGATACAGGCGCTGCCAAAGCGCAATGCCCTGGTAGTTGCGGCTGCGGCTACGGGCGGTGTAGAAGGCCATGGCCAGCGCCATCGACCACATGGAAAGGGCGGTGGCGATCCCGCAGCCCAGCGCCCCAAGCGCGGGCAGCGTAGCAAGCGGGGTGGGTAGCCAGGCACCAAACAGGTCAATCAGGCCGTCGCCGCCGTAGATCAGCACGTAGTTGCTCGGTACGTTGATCAAAAGGCCGATCAGGCTGATCCAGAGCGCCGGGCGGGTATGGTTCATGCCGTCGGAAAACGCGCGCAGCGCCTGAAACAGCGCGATGCCCGGCATACCAAAGGCGACCGCGCCCAGATACGCGCTCGCCTCGCGCGCCACGGCCTCGGGTACGTCCATGCGCTCGAACACGGGAAGCGTCGCGGTATGCAGTAAAAAGGCGGCCACGATGCCGAGCACCAGCGCGACCCAGAGCGCCTGGTGGACCGCCCTGGGAATGTCCGCGGTGCGCTGGCCGCCCAGCAGGTGCGCAACGATCGGCGTCACGCCCATGAGCGTGCCGGTCATGAACAGCATCAGCGGCGTCCAGAGACTCGAGCCCACCGAGACGGCGGCAAGCGAGGTGGCGCCAAAGCGCCCGGTCATCATGGTATCGACCACGCCGATAGCGGCTTGGGCGAGCTGGGCGCCCACGATGGGAAGCGCCAGCGCGATCAGCAGACGAGTTTCGGGCCCGTAGAGGGATTTGATACGATGAACGGCGGCGCCCACGGCAAGGCTCCTCCACGTGAGGGGGTCGATGAAAGGGCGCAAGCGTAGCAAATTTCGCCGCCGGATGCCTGTAAGCGGGTCTCGGCGGCCGCATTTACCGAGACCGTGTTTCCACCCCTTTTTTGAAGTGACGCGATAGTGACCAAGACCTTCGAGCGCTGGACGCTGGCCGATATCATCGCGCTGTTTGATGGCGTATTCGCCGACACCTACCAAACGCGGCTGATCAAGGGCGGCGACGAGCCGCTTTACCTGCCGGCGACGAGCGAGACGCCGTATCACCAGGTGATTTTCGCGCGCGGCTTCTTCGCCAGCGCCCTGCATGAAATCAGCCACTGGTGCATCGCCGGCGCCAAACGCCGCGAGCAGGAGGATTACGGCTACTGGTATCTGCCGGATGGGCGCGACGCTTTCGAGCAGGCGGCGTTCGAGCGCGCCGAAATCGCCCCCCAGGCGCTGGAGTATCTCTTTACCCGTGCGTGCGGGCGCGCCTTCAACGTGAGCGTCGATAACCTGGGCGGGGCGGTCGAGGTCGACCGGGCCGCCTTTGAAGCGAAGGTGCTCGAGCGCGCGGCGCGTTTCGAGCGCGAAGGGCTGCCACTTCGCGCCCGGGCGTTTCGCCGGGCGCTATCGCGCTTTTATCAGCAGGAGGATACGCTCGATGGCGCCGTTACAGCAGGTCTTGAAGCACTCGGCACCAAAACGCCCAATGACAAGGTGGCTGGCTAATCTTCGCGCTCGCTCAGGCGCTGATGCAGGGCCAGCATCACCTCGACTTCGTGCTCGGCGCGCATGGGCTCGAGGCCACGGTCGCTGAAAGTGTCGCCGCGCAGGCGGTGCCACTCGCCGCTCGATAGCCGATCGTAAAGCACGTGGGCCGGCGCCAGCTCGATGAAGGGGTCCAGCCCGTAGGTGTCGAAAAGGCGGGCCAGCGCCGCTTCGTCCTCGCCGTTGTCGCTGGTGTAGAGCGTGGCGGAGAAGTGGTCGGTTTCGAGCTCGCGAATCACGTCCAGCGGGCTTACGCCCAGGCTTTCGAGCTCTTCGATGCTGTAGGCGCCGGAGACGTTGGTGTCCTCCTCGATCCAGCTGTCGTCGGGCTGAATCAGCGTCTGCTTGATGCGCCCATCCGGCAGCGACCAGGCGATCGCCAGCGGCAGGCCATCCTCTTCGCCGGTTTCGATGGCGATAAATCCGGGCATTTCGGCCACGTTAATTCTCCTTCAAGGCGCTATCGAGATTGAAAAAGCGCCGGGCGGTGCGGGTGGTTTCATTGATCAGTGTTTCTTCTTCCACGCCGGCCCAATTAGCGATCTCCCGGCTGATCCAGGGCAGCAGTGCCGGTTCGTGGCGTCGGCCCTTGAGCTTGGCCGGCAGGTTACGTGGCAGAAGGTAAGGGCAGTCGGTTTCGAGCATCAGCCGGTTGAGCGGAATGTCCTTGCACAGCGGGCGCAGGTGATGGCCGCGGCGCTCGTCGCAGATCCAGCCGGTCAGGCCGATATGCAGATCCAGATCCAGGTAGCCGTAGAGCGTCTGCGCCTCGCCGGTGAAGCAGTGGATCACCGCTTTAGAAATATCGTCGCGCCAGGCCTTGAGTATTTCGCGCATGCGCGCGCCGGCGTCGCGTTCGTGAAGAAACAGCGGCAAACCGCTTTCGGCGGCAAGCGACAGCTGCGCCTCGAACGCCTTCTCCTGCTCCGCGGGGGTGGAGAAGTTGCGGTTGAAGTCGAGCCCGCATTCGCCGACCGCCACCACCGCGGGCGCTTTATGCAGCGCCGCCATCTGACGGGCGAGTTCATTACTCCAGCCGCTCGCATCGTGGGGGTGGACGCCGGCGGTGGCGTAAAGACCGGGAAAGCGCTTGGCCAACGCCACGGCCTGCTCGGCGTGGGCAAGATCGGTGCCGGTCACGATCATCGTCGTCACGTTAGCTGCCTGGGCGCGCTCGATGACCGCGTCCAGATCGCGCTCGAAGCTTTCGTGGGTCAGGTTGGCGCCGATATCCACCAGCGCCTCGCGCGGGCGAAAACACAGCGCCTCGGGTAAAAAGGATGGCGTGTCGGTTGTGGTCAAACCCGGCTCCTGCAGGTGGGCGCCGTATCGGCGGGTGAGAGTCGCGCCATTGTAACGGCTTGGAGGGACGTCCGGCTAATACCAAAGCAGAAGTGGGAACGGATTGCGCCGGATCAACGGGCGGTGAACACTAAAGGCGATCAAACAGCCGTTTAACACAGCAATAAAAAGCGAGCCGCCCATGCCCAACGTCACCCCCAAAATCCTGCCCGCCACCGCCTCGGCGACGAACCCACCGCTGTTGATTGGGGATTTGCTGAGCGCCGGCGTACGCGCCGCCGGCGCCAACCCGATCGTCTACCGCGACCACAGCCGCCACGACTATCGCCGCTTCGAGGAGCGCGTGCATCAGCTTGCGCACCTGCTGACCGCTCAGGGTGTCGAGGCCGGCGACGTGGTGGCGGTACTCGATTGGGATAGCCATCGCTATCTGGAGTGCTTTTTCGCCATCCCCATGATCGGCGCGGTGCTGCATACCGTGAACGTACGCCTGGCCCCGGAGCAGATTCTCTACACCATGCAGCACGCCGAGGACACCTTCGTGCTGACCCACGAGGATTTTTTGCCGCTGCTCGAGCCGCTGGCGCCAAAACTCGATCGGGTACGCGGCTACGTGCTTTGCCAGGAGACGCCACACGCGGTTAATACGTCGCTCAACGTCGTTGGTGAGTTTGAGGCGCTACTGGCCGAGCAGCCGCGTCGCTTCGACTTTCCCACCTTCGATGAAAACGCCGTGGCCACGCTTTTCTACACCACGGGCACCACCGGCAATCCCAAGGGCGTCTTTTTCACCCACCGCCAGCTCGTGCTGCACACGCTGAGCGAGGCGAACCTTTTCCAGGCGAAGGGCGTGGAGCTTTTGAGTCGCGACAAGGTGTACATGCCGATTACGCCGATGTTCCACGTTCATGCCTGGGGCGTGCCCTACACGGCCACGCTGTTGGGCGCCACCCAGGTCTATCCCGGCCGATATGACGCCGAGATGCTGGTCAAGCTGCTCGTCGAGGAGCGGGTCGATTTCTCCCACTGCGTACCGACGCTGCTCAACATGGTGCTAAGCACCGAGGCGGTCTCCTCCAGGCGGGTGGATCTCACCGATTGGAAGGTGCTTTTGGGCGGCAGTGCCCTGACCCAGAGCCTTTCGCGGCGCGCCTGGGCGCTGGGGGTCGATACCCGCAGTGCCTACGGCATGTCGGAGACCTGCCCGGTGGTGACGATCGACGTTCTACCGCGCCACGTCGAGGAGGCCGACTACGAGACTCAACTTGCCTGGCGCTGCAAGGCAGGATTACCGGCGCCTTTCGTGGATCTTCAGGTGGTCGATACCGAGGGCCAGCCGCTACCCCATGATGGCCAAAGCGTGGGGGAAGTCCGCATGAAGGCGCCCTGGCTGACGCAGGCCTACTTCAAGGAAGAGACGCGCAGCGAAGAGCTCTGGCGCGACGGCTGGCTTCACACCGGTGACGTGGGCTCGATCGACGAGGCGGGGTTTTTGACCATCAGTGACCGCATCAAGGACGTGATCAAGACTGGCGGCGAGTGGCTGTCGTCGCTCGAGCTGGAAAGCCTTTTGAGCCAGCACCCGGAGGTCGCTGAAGTGGCGGTGGTGGGCGTTGCCGACGACAAGTGGGGTGAGCGGCCGGTGGCCTGGGTCGTCGCTCAGAACCTCAACGAGCCGCCCTCTATTGAGGCGTTGATCTCCTTCATGGAGCGCTTCGTCGATGACGGCAAGCTCAACCGTTGGGGCGTGCCGCGAGATATTCGTCTCGTCGATGAGATCCCCAAGACCAGCGTCGGCAAGCTGGATAAAAAGCGCATTCGAAGCGGGCTCTGAGTCATCGGCGCCGGATGGCTCGGGCGGCGGTGATTCGAGTTCACCGTTCAACCGGGCCATGCGTTACACTGTGCGCCTGACGACATGGAGGATACCGCGTGACCCTGTTACGACTTGAGCAGCTACAACTGGCCTATGGCACACAGACCCTGCTGGACCGCGCTGAGCTTACGGTGGAGAAGGGCGAGCGGCTGGCGCTGGTGGGTCGCAACGGCACCGGTAAGTCGACGCTTTTGAAACTGGTCGCCGGTGACATCCAGGCCGACGACGGCACCGTCTGGCGCGCGCCGGGCCTGAAGGTCGGCGTGCTCGCCCAGGAGCTGCCGGAGTCCTCCGGCATGACGATTTTCGACGTGGTGGCCATGGGCCTGCCGGAGGCCGGCGAGCTTCTGTCCGAATACCAGCACCTGATCAACGACCCCGACCCGGACATGAACCGGATGGCTACGCTTCAAACGCGTATCGAGGCGATCGACGGCTGGTCCTTTCATCAGCGTATCGATGTCGTGCTGACGCGCCTGGGGCTACCGCCGGAGGCGGAGATGAACGCGCTCTCCGGCGGCTGGCGCCGGCGGGTGGCACTGGCCCGCGCGCTGGTCTCCGAGCCGGATCTTCTTCTGCTCGACGAGCCCACCAACCACCTGGATCTCGACACCATCGCCTGGCTCGAGGAGCAGCTTCTCGCCTTCAACGGCGCGGTGCTGTTGATCACCCACGACCGGGCGTTTCTCTCGAAGCTTGCCACCCATATTCTGGAGCTCGACCGCGGCAAGCTCGGCCGATACCCGGGCAAGTACGAGGAGTACCAGGCACGCAAGCAGCACGAGCTCGAAGTGGAGGCGCGCGAAAACGCCGAGTTCGACAAGAAGCTGGCTCAGGAAGAGACCTGGATTCGCCAGGGCATCAAGGCGCGGCGTACCCGTAACGAAGGCCGCGTGCGTGCGCTGGAAGCGATGCGCGCCGAGCGCAGCCAGCGCCGCGAGCGTCAGGGAAGCGCGAACCTCACGGTAGACAGCGGCGAGCGCACCGGCAAGCGGGTGGTCGAGCTCAAGGGTGTCAGCCAGCGCTTTGGCGACGAAGTCATCCTCGACAACGTCAATCTCGAAATCATGCGCGGCGACCGCATCGGCTTTTTGGGCCGCAACGGCGCGGGCAAGACGACGCTTTTGAAGATCCTGCTCGGCCAACTCGAACCCACCGAGGGCAGCGTCCAGCTTGGCACCAATTTGAAGGTCGCCTACTTCGATCAGCTGCGCGCGGGGCTGGAGCTCGAGAAAACCGTCTACGACAACGTCGCTCAGGGCAGCGACCGTGTCAGCGTTGGCGGGCGCGACCGCCACGTCATGAGCTACCTGCAGGATTTTCTGTTCACCCCGGACCGGGTACGCCAGCCGGTGAAGGCGCTCTCCGGCGGCGAGTCCAACCGGCTGCTGTTGGCCAAGCTTTTCACTCAGCCGGCGAACGTGCTGGTGCTCGACGAGCCGACCAACGACCTGGACATGGAAACCCTCGAGCTTCTGGAAGAGCTGCTGCTCGATTTCGACGGCACGCTGCTGCTGGTCTCCCACGACCGAACCTTCATGGATCACGTGGTGACCAGCATGCTGGCGTTCGAAGGCGACGGCGCGGTGCGCGAGTACGTCGGCGGCTACAGCGACTGGATTCGTCAGGGCGGAAAGCTCCCCCCGGCCCCGTGGGAGGGCGCGGCGCGCCAGAACACCGAGCCGACCGGCAAGGTTGAAGCGAAAAGTGCCGAGAAGCCCAAAAGCGCCCCGGCGAAAAAGTCGGCCAAGCTCTCCTACAACCTGCGCCGTGAGCTCGAGGCGCTGCCCGGCGAAATCGAAACCCTGGAAGAGGAGATAGCGGCGCTTGAGAAGGTGATCGGCCAGCCGACGTTCTATCAAAAGCCCGCCACCGAGGTAACGGCAAAGCTCAACGAGCTGCAGGGCGTACAGGCGCGGCTGGAAACGGCCATGGAGCGCTGGATGGAGCTCGAGGCGATGGCGGGCGAGTAGACAGGCCGGCAGGATTTGGCAGCGTTTGATGAACAAAAGGCGCCCCGCGGGGCGCCTTGCGCTAGCGGGACCACGGCGTCATTCGTCGGTCTGCTCGCCTTTTTGGCCCACGCGCACCGCCAGCACGTCGCAGGGCGCGCCGTGGAGAACGCCGGTCGAGGTGGAGCCCAAAAGCAGCGCGAAGCCGTGACGGCCGTGGGAGCCCACCACGATCAGGTCGACACCGCGATCGTTGGCGAAGCGATGAATTTCGGTATCCGGCATGCCGACCACCACGTGCTGATCTTCGGGCTTGACGTGGGGCGTGGCGATCTCCGACAGGCGCTTTTTAGCGTGGTCGTCCAGCTGATCCTGAATGCTGGTCAAATCCATCGGAATATCGCCTCCGTAGGCGAAACCGAGCGGCTCCAGGGTGTGCATGATCGAAATTTTGGCGTGCTCGTTTCGCTGCGAGACGGCGATCGCGCGCTCGAGCACCCGGTGGGAGTCCTTGGTCAAATCAACCGCGACCAGAATATGGTGATAGCTCATGACCCATCTCCTTCGCAATAAGCAACAAAGAGCACCTTTGTCGGGTAATGTTCACTGTAAGCGCAACGCATGGGGTTCACAACGGCCCAAACGCGGGTTTTTTTAACGCAAGTATCGATCGGTTGAAAGAGGGATGTCGTAAATGGAATGGTTGATCGTGCTGGGCGTCGTGCTGTTCGTGGCCGCGCCGGTCATGTGGCTCAAACCCAATCCGCGCCAAACGCGGCAGAATGCGCTGCGAAGCTTTGCGCGCAAGGAAGGGGTGGAGGTGAAACTGGCCGCGCCGCCGCTGCATAACTTCAAGGGCTTCATGCCAGGCTACCGGTTTGCCTACGCGCAAAAAGCACCGGGGCCGGATTTCGTGCTGGTGCGCGATGCCCACGCAAGCGAGGCGCTGGAGCACTATCACGCCGGCTGGCGTTGGCGCATCGCGCCGCTCAGGCCGCTGCCGGCGGCGGCCGAGACCTCGCTGAAGGCGCTTTTGGAGCGCCTGCCAACGGATGCGCTGGTGATCGAGTCCAGCGCCCAGGCCATGACGCTTTGGTGGTGGGAATCGCAGGGGCCTGAGCGCTTTACGCTCTATATGGCGTCCTTTCGCGAGCTCACTCAAACGCTCGCAGGCCAGGCGGATCATTTGGCGCTGAGCGGCTCTTCGCGTTAGGCGATGGGGCCCTGCTGGTCGCGGGACTGGATGGCGAGGCCGTTGGATTCGATCACGCCCAGCCACTCGTCGAGCGTGTCGAGCTGCTCGTCGCTCAAGCCCGCGAACATCTCTTCGCGCGCCTGACTTGCCACGCTGTCGATTTTTTCGAGCAGCGGCGTGGCCTTCGGTGTCAAAAAGATGCGTTTACTGCGCCGGTCGTTGTCGCAGGCGCGCCGCTCGATCAGCCCCTGCTCCTCGAGCTGGCCCAGCGTGCGCACCAAGGAAGGCGCCTCGACGCCGATCGCCTTGGCCAGATCGCACTGGGGGTGGCCTTCGCCCAGGCGCCATAAATGGTAAAGAGTCACCCAGCGGGTTTGCGTAAGCCCCAGCGGCGCCAGCCTTCGATCCAGAATGGAGCGCCACAGGTGCGGTAAACGCGCAAGTCGAAAACCTATTGTTGAAGCCATGAGTCACGATCCGTGAGTGTGTTCAGCGAATTGTCATAACCTCGGGCGCTGATTGCAAGCGCCCGCCGGATATTAGCGGGCCTCATTGGAGACGTTTTCAACGCGCTCATAACTCTCGACGCCTTCCTCGCTTTCACTATCTTCTTCACTTTCGCCCCGCCCGGCAACGAACCGCCCCAGGTGTAGCCGGCTCATGCCGCTGGCGCGAATGCGACCATCGGCGACGCTTGCCTCATTGGAATCGGCCGCCACCACGAAGCGAATCAACCCCAGCCGCTGGCCACCGGCGGTCATGATATCGACTCGCCAGTTGCCGGTCGGGTCCTGGGGGAAGTTGTTCTTATGACTCCAGGCGCGGTAGCCCTGCTCGCGACCGCCGCTGATATCGAGCTCCACCGTATCCAGCTCCTGGCTGTTGTGGTGCCAAACGTGGTGAACGGTTTCGCTCAAGCCTCGCGGGGCGCGAATGGCGGTATAGACGTAGAGCCCACGGCTTGCCAGCGCCTCTGGCGTTAGCGTCATCTCACCCAGCGGCGTTCGATTGGCGGTGTCGAATTCTGGTGAAAGCGCGCTTCCCGTCATCCAGAGCGTGGCCGGCGGCACCCACACCCGCGCGACCCAGCCCGCGAGCGCCAGGCTGACCAGCAGAAGGAGAAACAGGCACAGGCGCGTAAGCGTTCTTGCCTTGACCAGGTGCCAGAAGCTTGGAAGCGCAATCAACACCGTCAAGCCGAGCGCCAGCGCAAGACTTTCCCCGGTGGTCAGGTGCACCATGATCGGCAAAATCACCAGCAGCACGAGAAACACGCACAGGGCGTGGAACAGAAAATAAAGGCTTCGCGAGCGCCCGGCCAACTTGTAATAGAGCGGGTCGACGATCGACAAAATCGCCATCGCCAACACGAGTAGTGCAAAGATGAGCTGGCCGCTGTTCCACACCGTGGTGATCAAAATGAAAGGCAGGGTGAAAAAAAGCGTTTCCTGGTGGATCATCTGCGCGATAAAGGTGGTGACCATGCGCGGCAGGCCCTCCTGACCGCGCTTTCTCAGTACGCGCGACAAAAGGCTCTCCGAGAGCATGAGCCCCCAGGCCAGCAATAGTCCCAGCGCCAGCGCCGCCCCCAACCACTGCTGACGGTCCACCAAAAAGAAACTGCCGAGCCCGGCGGCGAAGGCGATGGGTGGCCATAAAAAGGCCCAGGGCTTGACCCGGAGAACGATTCGCTCGGCAAGTGACTGCCACTTGGCCATGCGTGTAGGAGTCAGAAAAGCGCCCATGACGGTCCACTCGTTGAGAAAGCGCCTATAATCCCAGGGATTGCAACGAAAGTCGATAGAGCCTCGCCAGGCCTTGAACGGCAAGGGCTGCGTCTTCTAACGTAGCGTTTTGCGGGCGTATCGTCCGCTTGAGGCGTCGTTGGAGGCTTGACCTTGACAGGCAACTCGACCAGGCTTGAGCGATCAAACGACCGTATGAAAATTGCGGCAGGCCCGCGTTCGGCCCCCGCCCGATTTGTAGAGCTCGTATCTGTAAAGCCCGTACCAGTGGAGACAGCGCGGATGATCTATCAAGGCAACGCCATCACGGTGGAGCGTCGTGACACCCAAGGTGGCAACAGCATCGCAACGCTCACTTTCGATTTGAAGGATGAGTCCATCAACAAGCTTTCCAGCGCCGTGGTGCAGGAGCTGGGCGAGGCGGTCGGCGCGATCGAAGGCGAGCGCGACCTCAAGGGCCTTTTGATCAAAAGCGCCAAGGATGTCTTCATTGTCGGCGCCGACATCACCGAGTTTCATTCGCTGTTCGACAAGGGCGAAGCGTATCTTGAAGAGATGAACCTCAAGGTCCACGACATCTTCAACGCCATCGAGGATCTACCGTTTCCCACCGTGGCCGCGGTCAACGGGCTGGCGCTCGGCGGCGGCTGCGAAGTGCTTCTGACCTGCGATTTTCGCGTCATGAGCGAGAAGGGCAAGATGGGCCTGCCGGAAACCAAACTGGGCATTTTGCCGGGCTGGGGCGGCTGCGTGCGTCTGCCGCGCATCATCGGCGCGGACAACGCCATCGAGTGGATTGCCGGCGGTAGCGAAAACCGCCCGGCCGAGGCGCTCAAGATGGGCGCGGTCGACGCCGTGGTCGCCCACGACCAGCTCGAGGCCGCCGCGCTCGATATGCTCGACCGCGCCAACGCCGGCGAGCTCGACTACCAAAGCCGCCGCGCCGAGAAGAAGGCGCCTTTGAAGCTCAACGCCATCGAACAGATGATGGCCTTCGAGACCGCCAAGGGCTATGTCGCCGGCAAGGCGGGCCCGCACTATCCGGCGCCGATCGAAGCGATCAAGGTCATCCAGAAAGGCGCTGGCGAGGAGCGTGCGCGCGCCCAGGCGATCGAGGCGAAGGCGTTTGCCAAGCTCGCCATGACCAGCGTGGCGTTCAACCTCGTCGGGCTCTTCCTGAATGATCAGGTGGTCAAGAAAAAGGCCGGCAAGTACGAAAAACAGGCCCGCCCGGTCAAGCAGACCGCGGTGCTGGGCGCTGGCATCATGGGCGGCGGTATCGCCTACCAGAGCGCCTCAAAGGGCACGCCGATCCTGATGAAGGACATCAAGGGCGAGGCGATCGAGCTTGGTTTGAAAGAGGCGCGCAAGCTTTTTGGCAAGCAGGTCGAGCGTAAAAAACTCACACCTGAAGAGATGGCTGAAAAGCTCACCAACATTCGCCCGACGCTCTCCTACGGCGACTTCGAAAACGTCGATCTGGTCGTCGAAGCGGTGGTCGAGAACCCGAAAGTGAAAGAGGGCGTACTGGCCGAGGTCGAGAAGAACGTCGGCGAGAACACCATCCTCACCTCGAACACTTCGACGATCTCGATCAACCGGCTGGCAAAGAACCTGGCGCGCCCGCACAACTTCTGCGGCATGCACTTTTTCAATCCGGTGCACCGCATGCCGCTGGTGGAAGTCATTCGTGGCGAAAAGACCTCTGACGAGGCGGTCGCAGCGACCGTCGCCTACGCCCGCGCCATGGGCAAGACGCCGATTGTGGTCAACGACTGCCCCGGCTTTTTGGTCAATCGCGTGCTGTTTCCCTACTTTGGCGGCTTCAGCTTTCTGGTCGAGCAGGGCGCCGACTTCCAGCACGTCGACAAGGTGATGGAGAAGTTCGGCTGGCCAATGGGCCCGGCGTATTTGCTCGACGTGGTGGGGATGGACACCGCGGTGCACGCCAACGAGGTGATGGCGGAAGGCTTCCCGGATCGCATGGCGCGCGAAGGCAAGACGCCCATTCAGGTGATGTTTGAGAACGACCGTTTGGGCCAGAAGAACGACAAGGGCTTCTACGCCTATGAGGAAGACAAGAAGGGCAAGCCCAAAAAGGTCACCGATGAAAAAGCCTACAAGCTCATCAAGGAAGTTGCCGGCGAGCAGAAGGAGTTCTCGGACGAGGACATCATCGCGCGGATGATGACGCCGCTGTGTCTGGAGACCGTGCGCTGTTTGGAAGACGGCATCGTCGACACGCCCGCCGAAGCCGACATGGCGCTGATCTACGGCATCGGTTTTCCTCCCTTCCGGGGCGGGGCACTGCGCTATATCGACGCCATGGGCGTGGACACCTTCGTGGCGCAGGCCGAAAAGCTCAGCGAGGAACTTGGTCCGCTTTACGCGCCGACTGAAAAGCTCAAGCAAATGGCGCAAAACGGCGAGCGTTTCTACAAAGACCAGGCCTAAGTCACCGCGAACAGGAGAAATATGATGAGTTTGAATCCAAGGGATATCGTGGTGGTCGACGGGGTTCGTACCGCCATGGCCAAGGCCAAAAACGGCGCATTTCGCAACGTGCGCGCCGAAAACCTGTCGGCGGCGGTGATGCAGGCGCTGTTCGAGCGTAACGCCAGCCTGGACCCGGCGGAGGTCGACGACGTGATCTGGGGCTGTGTGAATCAGACCCTCGAGCAGTCGATGAACATCGCCCGTAACGCGGCGATCATGACCGGCATTCCGCGTACCGTGCCGGCGCAAACCGTGAACCGGTTGTGCGGCTCCTCGATGACCGCGCTGCACATCGCCGCGGCGAACATCAAGGCGGGTATGGGCGACATGTACGTCATCGGCGGCGTCGAGCACATGGAGCACGTGCCCATGGCCCACGGTGTCGATGTCAACCCGTCGGCGAGCAAGTACGCCGCCAAGGCCGCCATGATGATGGGCCTGACCGCCGAGCTTCTGGGCAAGATGCACGGCGTCACCCGTGAAGAGCAGGACAAGTTCGGCGTACGTTCACACCAGCGGGCCAAGGCCGCCAACGAGAAGGGCTACTTCGACAACGAGATCATCGGTGTCGAAGGCCACGACAGCAATGGCTTCCGGGTCAACGTCAAGCACGACGAAGTCGTGCGCGGCGATGCAAGCCTTGAGTCCATGGCCGAGCTCAAACCGGTGTTCGATCCGCGTAACGGCACCGTCACCGCGGGCACCTCCTCGGCGCTTTCTGTTGGCGCCTCGGCGATGGCGATCATGAGTTACGAGCGCGCTCAGGCTTTGGGTTTAGAGCCGATCGCCCGGGTACTCTCGACGGGTGTGGCCGGCTGCGACGCCTCCATCATGGGCTACGGCCCGGTGCCGGCATCGAAAAAGGCGCTCAAGGCCGCCGGGCTTTCCGCCAGGGATATCGAAACCGTGGAGCTCAACGAAGCCTTCGCCGCCCAGGGCATTCCGGTATTGAAGGATCTTGGTTTTCTGGACGATCTCGATCAGAAGGTCAATCTTCACGGCGGCGCGATCGCGCTGGGCCATCCGCTGGGCTGCTCCGGCTCGCGCATCTGCACCACGCTTTTGAACGTGATGCGCCAGCAGGACACCACGCTTGGCCTTGCCACCATGTGTATCGGCATGGGCCAGGGCGTGGCCACGGTGTTCGAACGGCTAAAATAGGCGTCAAGTACGTCTTACGCGTGGCAACGCAAAACGGCACCTTCGGGTGCCGTTTTTGGGTTTAGACGATGCCCGCTTCCAGGCTCGCCGCCATCGAAAGCCCGAGTTCTCTGCACTGGTCGATGAACACCTCGTCGAAATCGCCCTGGCAGATCAGCGGCGCCTGAACCAGACGCCAGCGAAGACCGGTGGTGATTGCCTCGAGGGCTCGGCGCGTGCCGGTACCGTCGAGCCCGGCCCTGACGTAGAAGGCAAACGGAAGGCCCTCGGTATGCTCGATGCATGGATAGTAGCAGCGATCGAACACATCCTTGGTCAGCCCGGCCATGTAGCCCAGATTTTCCGTCGTGCCGATGACCACCGCGTTGGCGGCGATGATCTCGTCCGGGGTGACGTCGAGCGGGGCGAGCGCGCGCACCTCGATACCTTCGACCGCCTCGTCGCTTGCGCCTTCGATCACGGCGTCGCGCAGCCGGCGCGTGTTGGGAGAGGGCGCATGGCTAATGATCAAAAGCCGTTTGGTACTCATGGTAGCGCTCCTTCATTGATGATGAGCGCTACGCTACACGTTTATACGCCGGCAGTGCCAACTCGAACGGTTCGACGATGCGACGAGGGGCGGCCCGGCATCAGTCTTCGCGCATGGCGCGGGCGAGCATGTCCGTGATCGGTTTGGCGATATAGCTTGCAAAACTGCGATCGCCGGTTTTGAGCATCACTTCGGCAGGCATACCCGCCAGAAGCGTCATGCTCTCGGTCATGTTCTCCTCGCCTTGCGGTGTGACCCGTAAACGCACCTTGTAATAGCGCGCTCGCGTCGCTTCGTCCTCGAAGCTGTCGGCACTGATATGCACGACTTCGCCTTCGATCACGTTGGAGAGACGCTGATTGAAGGCGCTGAAGCGAATTTCCGCCGGCTGTCCATGATAGAGATGGTCGATATCGTGATCCGGCACCCGAGCCTCGACGATGAAGCCGACGTTCGAGGGTACGATATCCATGAGCGCCTCGCCGGGGCGAATGACGCCGCCGGGCGTGTGCACCTGAAGTCCTACCACGGTGCCCGTGACCGGAGCGATCACCTCGGTGCGATCAACGTTGTCCAAAAGCGCGGTCAGGCGCTCCTCGGCGTCTGCTACCTCCGCCTGGGTTTGACGCAGCGCCTCACCGACCTGCTGCTGGAACTCCTGCAGGCGCACCTGTTTTTGCAGCGTGTTTTCACTCACCTGAGAATTGAGCCTGGCCACGTCGGCGGCGTGCTGAGCGTTGACACTTTGATACTCAAGACTTTCGCGCTCGAGCTCGTGCAGGCGCTGACTGCTGATCATGCCTCTTTGAAAGAGCTGGCGATGGTTCGCCGCGTCGTTTTCCAGTGAGCCGATGCGCCGCTGGTTGATTGACTGGGTGTTGGTCAGACCCTGGATCTGTTCGTTCATCTGGGTAACCTGCTCGTCGAGCGAGGCCAGCGTGCTCTCCAGTGATGCGCGCCGTGAATGAAATAGCCGCCGCTGCACATCGAGCACATCCTGTACGCGTGGGCTAGTGGATTCGGTCAGCTCGACAGGAAAGTCGAGAGTATCGGCGTCGCTGAGCTCGGCCAGTAGCCGGACTTCCGTGGCCCGGCTGATGAGGTAATTGGCGCGGATGACCTCGAGCTGGGAACGCGCTTGGGTGTCATCGAGTACCATCAGTACATCGCCGGCGCCGACGTGGTCGCCATCCTCGACCAGGATGCGCTCCACGATGCCGCCCTCCAGGTGCTGAACGGTTTTGGTAAAGCTTTCAACGGAGACCGAGCCCGGTGCCACCACAGAGACTGCCAGGTTGGCGAACACCGACCAACTGCCGAAACCACCGATCGCCACGGCCAGAATGATCACACCCATGCGCCGGTAGCGGGTATCTTCCAGCGGAAGCTCATCGTTGGCGGCGGCGGGGAAGCCCGGGGGTGTTTGTGTGTTCATGGCTGATTCTCCTGTGGATTACGGCCACGGGCGCTAGGGCGTAGCGTGGTCACCGGCTGGGGACGAAGGCCGTCGGCGGTCATGCGCACAGCGGGCTGAACGCGCGCCGGCGGTTTGAGCGAGGCGATGCTGCCATCCCTGAGCACCAGAATTCTGTCGACGCTCTGTAAAAGCCGCGTGCGGTGAGTAATCACCAGCGTCGTCGTGCCTTCCTGGCGCAGACCCACCAGACACTCGGCAAGCGATGCCTCGCCGGCGTCGTCCAGGTTGGCATCGGGCTCGTCCAGCACGATCAGTACCGGTTTACCGTAGAGTGCCCGGGCAAGCCCGATACGCTGGCGCTGGCCTGCCGATAAGGCGTTGCCCCCATGAGAGAGCCAGGTGTCGTAGCCGTTTTCCAGCGCCAGAATCATGTCGTGAACGCCCGCCTTGCGCGCCGCCCTGACCACCGCCTCCGGGTCGACCTCGCCCAAACGAGCGATGTTCTCAGAAACCGTGCCGTCGAAAAGCTCGATATCCTGGGGCAGGTAGCCCACATGAGGGCCCAGTGCGGCGCGATTCCACTGAGCGATATCCGCGCCGTCCAGACGCACGCAGCCAAGCTGGCTGGGCCAGATACCCAGCACCACCCGGGCCAGCGTCGACTTACCCGCGGCACTCGGTCCGACGATCGCGATCTGCTCGCCGCGCGCCACGGTAAGATCGATGTCGCGAATCGTGGCGAGCTTTTGCCCGGGGGGCGCGGCACTCACGCCTTCGAGCACTAGCCGCCCCTTGGGTGCGGGCAGCGGCATGCGCGGCTGCTCAGCGGGAATGGCCACCAAAAGCTCCTCGAGACGCGCTTTGGCAGTGCGCGCGCCGGCAAAACCTTTCCAGCCATTGATCATTTGATCGATTGGCGCAAGCGCCCGGCCCATCAAAATCGAGCCCGCGATCATCATGCCCGGGGTGATATCGCCGGTCAGCACCAGGTACGCCCCAAGCCCGAGAATCAGCGATTGGAACATCAGCCGCAGCACCTTGGAGGTATTGGTGATCACTCCGGCGCGGTCGCTGGCGCGGGACTGCAGCATCAGGTAGTCGTAGTGGCGCGCGCTCCAGCGCCCCATGATGCCCGGAAGCATCCCCATCGCGTGAAGTACCTCGGCGTTTCTAAGGTTGCTGTTAGCCAGATCCTGGGACATGACGTGCTGACCGTTGGCATCGTTCAACAGCGCCTTGGTGCTGAGCTCGTTGATAATGGCAAGCGTTGCCAGAATGAGCCCTGCGCCGAGAGCGAAGAGCCCGAACCAGGGGTGAAATAGCGCCAGCACGGCGATGTAAACCGGCACCCAAGGGGCATCGAAGAAGGCGAACAGGGCATTGCCCGTCAGAAACTGGCGCAGCGTGGTGAGATCATTGAGCGGCTGGGCGGAGGGTTTTCCCGGGCTCATCAGTGAGCGCTGAAACATCGCGGCGTAGAGCCGACGGCTGAGGCGCACGTCGAGTTTGTTGCCAACCCGCACCAGAATGCGCGAGCGCATGAGCTCAAGCCCCCCCATGACCAGAAAGAAAAATACCGTGACCAGCGTCAGCATGAGCAGGGTCTCGAGACTTCTCGTGGTGATCACCCGGTCGTAGACCTGCAGCATGTAAAGCGGTGGAACGAGCATCAACAGGTTGATGAAAAGGCTGAATATACCCACGTAGATAAAACTTCGTCGGCAGGTGCCGAGCACCTTCGCAAGATCCGAGCCTTCTTTGGGTTTTAGCATGGCACGCTCCAGGGCAGGATTGTCGTTATTATTGGCCGCCCCACCGTGGCGTATGGGTCGGTTCGCTTGAAACATCAAGGCGTTGGTAAGAGGGCTGCAAGATGAACGCAGGGTCATTTTGTTATTGTTATCAGTTTTGCCAGCGTATCAGGATCGCTGTTTTAACCTCGGGCTATTTTTTTCAATTTTCCATTATTTAATTAATAAGAGAGAAGAACAGTAAGTCTTAGGAGCTAATGTTTTCTGTGATCATTAAATTAATAATCAAAAGCTATTATTTTCGTTAATACCGTTTTCTTAAGTTCCCAATGTTTTTTGGATATCGCGGTTTAGTTAGCGTTTTAAGAGAGCTGAATTAACAAGTTTTTATTTTTCCGCTCACGTGAAGCCCGCATGTAGCGTGGGCTCCAGGCTTTCTGATACCCACTTCCGCTTGCTTTTGAAGTCTGATTAAACTCCATGCTAACCACGCGCTGGGCCCGGGAGGTCAGGTGAGGTTGGCAAGTGTCTCTGGCGAAGGACATCGTCGTTTCATACTTATAAAAATGCTCCGATGTCCGCTGCGCTTTAAAGGCTCTTGATAATTCCAATAAAAATGGGGTGGGCCATGTACTTAGTATCGCTTTTAGATAATCAATCCAAAGCGTTATCAAGCCTCTCGGGAACAGAAAAAAAGTGGGAGGGAACGATATTCGCGAACAGCAAACTTCATATCGATACCCAACACACTGCCTGGGACGATGCCATTCATACGCTGCGCCTGTATTGGCAGGACGCAAACAACCAAACCAAGGTGCTCGAAAGTCTCGAACACCCGTTCGTTTTCGAGTCACTACCTGCCCCACCTGCGGGCCCTTTAAGCCTGAGACTCGAGGCGCTGGACGAGCAGCGCAGGTTGCTCCCCGACTCGCTCTACACGCTCAACCTGACCGTTACAGACGATAGCAGCGCACAAGCGCCTGTCGCACCCCAAACGCACGATGCCTTCGCTGTACAAGCCTTGATGATCGACCCCGAGACCTCGATGGAGCCTGACGCCATGATCAACGCCGCCGCCGTATCCGGTTTTACTCCCATTCGTATCCAGGCCGAAAACCAGGAGGTGTCCAGCGGTGCCTACGCGACGCTGAGCGGCCCGGGGATCAACGTGGTTTCCGGACCGGAGGTGGCCAACGCGGTCAACGCCGACGGTCAGGCCTACGTCGATTACGGCGATGGGGTAGCTGGCGGCGAAACGCTGACGTTCATCTTCAGCGTCGAGCAGGATGGGGAGTACGACCTGGCGCTGGGCTACGCGCTGAGCCAGAATGCCGATGGTAGCGAGCGCAACCGCCCGCTGCGTCTGGACGTCAACGGCGAGCTCGTCGATCGCATGTTCGATCTACCGAGCACCACCTTGACCTCTGAGCCAACGGATTTCAGCGACTTTGGTGAGCGCACCGTGCGCGTGCAGCTCAAGGCCGGTGAAAACAGCGTTAGCTTCACCTCCAACGGCGCCAGCGGCCCCAATCTCGACTTTCTGGAGGTGCGCGCACCCAACCCGAATGTCTACGTCGTGCAGGCCGAGGACATGGTGGTGTCACCCAGCGCCGATGTAAAAAACAGCGCCACCAACCGCGCGACCACGGTCGACAACATCGCAAGCTTCACCACGGGTAACGAAACCTTCCGGGTCGGCGCCGAAGGGGCAGGCTATCTGGATTGGGCGCTTGGCAACGCCGACGCTTATGGTGAGTTCACGCTGGATGTCGCCACGGCCGGCACCTACAACGTCACGATCACCTACGCGACGAGTTCTTCACGCCCGCTCAATCTGGGCCTTGTCGAGGGTGGGGCGGTCAGCCCGTTGGGCACGTTCGCCTTCGCGCCGACCAACGCGCCGGCTTACTACCCGGACGACGTGTCCGATGTGCCGCAAGCCAACCGCCCGGCTAACCTCGCCGCCAGCCAGTGGGAAGGGTGGTCGACGGAAACGCTCGAGATTACGCTTGCCGCCGGCAGCAATACGCTGCGCCTTGGCGGTGCCGCCAACGGGCCCAACATCGACAAGGTTGAAGTCGCACTGATTGCGCCGACGGTCGTCGACCCCGAAACGCCGGCTAACCCGGTCATCGAGCCGGTCGTCATTCAGGCCGAGGACGCCACCCTTGGCGCCACCAACGGCGCGGCGACGCTGGTGCGCGATACCAATAACCCCGAAAGCGGCACGACGTTTTCAGGCCTGCGCCCGGACTACTCCGGCACTGGCTACGTCGATTACGGCAGCCAGCCGGGCGACAGCCTGACCTTTACCGTTAACGTTCTGGAGGCCGGCGAGTACGATCTGAATTTTCGCTACGCCAGCAACGGCAATCGGCCCATGGCGCTTTTTGTTAACGGAGAGGCGCTGGGTAATCAGCCCTTCGTCACCACCGACCCCAACGCCACCAACCTTGCGCCGGAAGGCTTCGACGTCTGGGGCTATCAAAGCCTGACCACCGAGCTCACCGCCGGTGAAAATATCATCGTGCTGAGCATCCCTGCGGGCGCCTCCAGCGGCCCGAACCTCGACCGGCTCGAGGTTACCACTGCCGGCAGCGGCCCGGTCGGCGACGTCAGCGCCGACGCCGACGCCACAACGCTTGATTTGAGCGCCGATACGCTCGTCATCGATACGGCCGAGGCCGCCACCGCCGGCTTCAGCGTGACCGGGCTCGACGACGATGTGACCTTCGTTGGCGTCAGTTTCGACGATGGTGTAAGCGTCGAAGAGGTCACCCCGGACGAAAGCGGCCGCTTTTTGCTTGATCTGTCACGCTTCGAGGAGGGCGCACTTTCCGCAACGCTTCTGGTGCGCGACGCCTTCGGCAACCGCGCCGAGCGTACTCTCGCGCTGACCCTCGAAACCGTGGAGGAGGAGCCGGCGCCTGCCGCGCTCGATGTGCTTTTCGGTGATGCCACCATCAGCGCCTACAACGACGCCCAGGACAATCCGGCAAGCGGCACGGGGGCGACGGTATCCGATGAAGGCGCAACGCTCACGCTGACGGATAACGTCTGGAAGCGGGCAGGGCTTGGCGAGAGCTACATTATCACCGACCAGTCCAGGCTGACCCTGGAAATCGCGATTTCCGAGTCGCCGGTGCCGGAGATCGTCGCGGTTGGCTTTGACAACGATGCCAACCCCTTCAACGGCGGCAACAGCGTCTACCAGCTGGGGGGCACCCAGTCCCAGGGCGGCTTCGTCGACCTGCGTGGCCAGGGCGTGGATACCGGTAACGGCACGCTGCGTTTCACCATCGACCTGGGCAACCACGCCGGCACCACGATCGACTCGCTGGTGTTCATCAACGACGACGATATCGGCGCCAAGGGCAGCACTCGCTTCAGCGATGTGCGCCTTTTTGACGCCGCCGAGGCCGACACCAACAGCGCCCCGCGCGTGGTCGGCGGCGGCATCGCCGATCTGAGCCTGGAAGAAGGTGCGTCGCTCGAGATGGATCTGCCCTTCGTCGACGACGACGGCGATGCGCTCAGCTACCGCTTCGATGTCGTCGACAGCAGCGGCCAGCCGGTCACCGTGGCCGGTTTGAGCATCGTCGAGCAGGCGCTGGTCGGAAGCCTCGATGGCCTGACGCCGGGCACCTATACCGTGTCGATCATCGCCGACGATGGCGCCGCCACGACGTCGACGGATTTCGCACTCACCATCGAAAACGTCAACCAGGCGCCGGTCGCCACACCCGCGGCGCTCGAGCCCTACTTCGGCGAAGTGGGGGAGAGTTTCACCGCGATAGCGCTTGATGATCTGGCCGCGCTCTTTAGCGACCCGGATGGCGACAGCCTGACGCTGAGTGCCGAGAACCTGCCCGACGGACTCGAGGTGGTCAACGGCGTCATCCAGGGCACTCCGACCATAAGCGGCGCCTTCGACATCGTCATCCGCGCTACCGACCCGGCGGGGCTCTCTGCCACTCAAACGCTGAGCTTTTTGATCGAAGGGGTCGAGGTCGGCGGGGCGGTCACCATCGAGGCGGAGAATTTCACCGATCTCGATGGGTCCAACCTGATCGTCACCGGTAACGCCAGCGCCTCCAACGAGCAGCTGATTCGCCTGACCAGCAACGCCCCGGCCACTATCGGTACCGATCTTGCCGCCGGCGGGATAGAACCTGGCTGGTACGTGGCGAAACTTTACGTGTTCGATGAAAACGACGGCGAAGGCTCGCTGACGCTCACCATTGGCGACACCGTACTGCAGGCGCGCAACGTTCAAAGCAACAGCCTGAGCGACAACGTGGTGCTAAGTGACGCCTTCGGCACGCTGGTGGGAGTGGGCGCCCGCGGCAACGCCGGCCAGAGCGGTAACCGCAAGGAGATCGTGTTCGAAACGCCGTTTGAAGTGACTGCCGGCGATATCGCAAGCCTTGCGCTTCGCGGCGCCGGCGGTGAGCTGATGCGGATCGACTCGCTGGTGTTCGAGCGTATCGACGCTCCGGTCAACGCTGCACCCACGCTGGAAGGCCTCGCTGCGAACGTTGCTATCGACGAAAACAGTACGCTGATAGCCAACCTGGCGTTGGCAGACGCCGACGGCGACGCGCTGTCGGTTCAGCTATCCGGCAGTGACGCGGCGCTTTTCCGCTTCGATGCGGCGACCGGGGCGCTATCGTTCATCAACGCGCCGGATGCGGAACTTCCCGCTGACACCAACGAGGACGGCGTTTACGAGCTGACCGTCACGGTATCCGATGGGCAAACGAGCGTCTCGCAGAGCACGCTGATCACGGTCAACGATATCGACGAAGGCGGCGGCGGTGAAACGCCGGTGGTCGAACCCTTCACGATCCAGGCCGAGACGGCGGTGGTCACTGATGTGGGCGGCACCGCCCAGGGCGCGGTCACCCGGGTGGTCGATGCCGCCAACCCGGACGACTTCGGCACCTACCGCGAAGGCGCGGTGGGCGGGGCGTACCTGGACTTCGGTACCGACGCCGGCGACCGGATCACCTTCAACATCGACGCGCCAGCAGCGGGCACCTACACGGCAACGATCCGCTACGCCAACGGCGGTACCGCCCCACGACCGCTGGATCTGGCCGTCAACGGCGCCGCCAGGCCGCAGCTGGCATTTGCCAATGCCCCCAACGACGGCGTCAACGACCCCTGGGATGCGTGGCTCGAGCAGACCGTCGAGGTCACGCTTGAGGTCGGCGCCAATACGCTGTCGTTGACCATTCCTGCCGCGGCAAACGGCGGTGTGGCCAACGGTCCCAATATCGACCAGATCACGTTTGCCCTGTCGGAAGAGGGCGAAACGCCGACGACGCCGCCTTTCGAATTCACCATCGAAGGCGAGGCGCTGGCCATCGATGACCCGAGCAACGTGGGGACGACCCTGGATACCCAGGTGCGCAACGCCGCCAACCCGGAAACCAATGCCGACGCCGGCGCCGATGGCCTGTGGGACGGCTTTACCGGCAGTGGCTACCTGGACATGGGGAGCAATATCGGCGACGCCGCCTCCTTTAGCGTCGTCGTCGACCAGACGGGGACCTATCAGCTCACGGTGCGCTACGCTAACGCCGGCACCAGCGGTGTGGACCGGCCGATGGACGTGCTGGTGGGCGGTGCCTCCCAGGGCAGTCTTGCCTTCGCCTCGACCGGCGTGGGTGCCACCGACTGGCAGAACTGGACCGAGACCACGCTCGACGTCGAACTCGTCGCGGGCAGCAACACCATACGCCTGGCCAACCTGACCAACGCCGGTCCCAATATCGACCGGCTGAGCATCACCCGGGAAGGCGTCGAGCCACCGGTCGTCGTCGAACCCGGCGAGCGCTTTGCCATCAAGATCAACTTCCAGCCGGAAGGGGTGGCGATTCCTGAAGGCTATATCGCCGATGTCGGAAAGGGCTTTGGCACTCAGTCGGTCACCATCGATGGCCAGACCTACCAGTACGGCTGGGTCACCGAGGCGTCGATTTACGATGGCGAGCCTGGCACCACGCCGCTGGATATTTCGAGTTTGACCAGCGTGGCGGTCAACGACCGCACCGACGACATCGCCGGGCTCGACCCACGCCTGGGGACCTACGCCCACTTCGACCAGCCCGGAAGCGCCTACGTGCGCGCCGGTTGGGAGATCGAGCTCGAAGATGGCTACTACGAGGTGACCGTGTCGATCGGCGACACATCCGGGCCTTACGATAGCCGTAACGTGCTCAACGTCGAGGGGGAGCTGTTCAATACGCCGTTCACGCCGTTCCGCCCTGCGGACTTCCCGGCGGACACCAACCCGGCCGACGACACCCAGGGCGTACGCTCGGATCTGGTCACCCGCATCGTTCAGGTGTCTGATGGCCGCCTGACGCTGGACTCGCTGGGTCTCGATAACGAAAACACCGAGATCCAGTACATCGAGATCCAGGCGCTGCCGGATCTGACGCCGAACGACGACCGCCCGGCCTTCGAGGACTACGCCTTTTTCACCGACGCCCGTGCCATCGCCGGCGTGGGGGAGAACGAAGTCGAGGTCAATCTCGAGCCCGACGATAGCGCCGTGGCGACCGGCGTCGACCCATCGTCCGACATCTTCGTCGGTATCTCGGTGGTCGACGGCCGGGGCGGCGCGCTGCTCGAAAGTCTCACCGACGGCTCGGTGAAACTGTTCGAAACCGTCAGCGGCCAAGAGGTCGCCTTCAACGTCAACACCACCGGCGGCTTCGACTCGCTGACCATCTCGCCGAGTCAGATGCTCAAGCCGTTCACCAGCTACACCCTGGTGATCGACGGCTTCCAGGACCGCGGCGCCAACGACGATCTCACAGCGCCCACCCGCGAGTTCCAGAAGTACACCAACACTTTCGTCACCGGCGCCGAGCCGGAAGTGGTGGCGCGTGACGTGGCCTTCAACGATGTGATCGAGCTTGACGGCGCTGCCGATGGCGCCTTCGGCTTTACCTCGCTCGAGATCACCGCCGACGGCTCGACCATGTACATCGCAACCATTGGCGGTCAGATTCTGCGTTATGATATCGACCCTGCGACCGGCTCGCTCGGCAACCGTCAGGAGCTTTCGCTTCCCGGCGACTACTTCTTCGAGGCGGGCGCGGAGAGCGGCAATGACCGGCGCGGCATCATCGGTCTGGTGGTCGACCCCACTGATCCAAACGTGCTCTGGATCACCGACAACTATCCGATTCCGCTCAACGGCCGCGACAACGGCGTGCCGGAGTTCAGCGGGCGGATCACCAGGATCACTCTCGACGACAACGGCGGCTTCTCCGGCACCGCCGAGCCCTACATCACCGGGCTTCCGCGCTCCAACGGTGACCACGTCACCAACAGCCTCGAGTTCCGCGCCAATCCGGAATACGACGCTACCGCCAACCCGGACGTGCCGACGCACCTTTTGTATCTCATCCAGGGCTCCAACTCGGCGATGGGCGAGCCGGACAGCGCCTGGGGTAACCGCCCCGAGCGGTTGCTCAACGCCGCGGTCATGGAGATCGACCCGACCCGCGATGCGCCGCCCGGAGGCTTCGATGTCTCCACCGAACCAGTGCCGAACAACGGCCAGAACACCCGCTACAACGACCCGGATGGCCATCCCAAGGATGACCCGATTCCGATGGGCAACGGCGAGTTTTTGGTCTTTGACGAGCGCGGCGTGGCCACGGTGCAAAACGCCGATGGCAACGTGCTGCAAAGCTACTACGACCCCTTCGCCGAGGACGCGGTGCTGACGATCTTCGCTACCGGCGCGCGTAACGCTTACGATCTGGTCTGGCACTCCAACGGCTTCTTGTACGTGCCGACCAACGGCTCGGCGGCGGGCGGCAACGTCCCCGATGACCCGTCGACCCCGGTCAACGAGCGCTACACCAACGTCGAGAAGCAGGACGACTACCTGTTCAAGGTGGTCGAGGGCGGTTACTACGGTCACCCCAATCCGCTGCGCGACGAGTACATCATGAACGGCGGCAACCCGACCGGCGGCGTCGACCCCCATCAGGTGGACCGCTACCCGGTCGGCACCAATCCGGAAGGCACCTACGACATCGGGGGGGTCTATTCGCTCGGTGAGAACCGCTCGCCCAACGGCGCGGTGGAGTACAAGAGTGGCGTGTTCGGCGGCAATCTGCAGGGCAACGTGCTGTTCACCGAGTACTCCGGCGGCGACGACGTGCGCAGCATAACCCTCGATGCCAACGGCAATGTGATCGGTGACGACGTGCTGCGCGACCCCCAGGGCAACGTCATTAGCTATGTCGACCCGCTCGACATCATCGAGAACCCGATCACCGGCCAGCTCTATATCCTGACGCTGAACCGCGCCAACGGGCAGAGCCAGATCATCCGCCTCGACCCGGCCCCCGGCGGCGTCATCGATCCGGTCGATCCCGTCGATCCGGTGCCCGGCGAGCTCGAATCACTGCTGGTGATCCAGGCCGAGGATAGAACGCCGGAGGACGCTACCGCGGTGACTATCGCCACCGGCGCCGGCGCCCAGATTCAGATCCGGGACGCCATCAATCCCGAAACCACCGAAGGCTTGCCCAACGGCCTGCGCCCCGGCTCCTTTGGTATCGACGGCAACACCAACGATAACGACGGAGTGCTCGGCGGCTACGCGGACTTCGGCTCCACCAACGTGGACTTTTTGACCTTTACCTTCGATCTCGATACTGCGGACGCCGGCGAGTCAGTGCTGCGGCTTCGCTACGCCAACGGCGGCACCACCGACCGGCCGCTGGAGGTGTTCGTCAATAACGTGAGCGTTGGCGTGTTCGACTTCAGCCCACCGGCGACGCTGACCGGCGACGCAGCTTGGGCGGAATGGCTCACCGAGGACGTGGCGGCCACGCTCGTCAGCGGTCAGAACACCGTGCGGCTGCAAGCCGTGGCCAATACCGGGCCCAATATCGACCAGCTCGAGATTCTGCGCGTGGTCGGCGGCGATAACCCCGCAGGCTTTACCGACTACGAAGCCGAGAACGCCGTGCTCGACGGCGCGGTAGCCGTGCCCGAAAGCGCCGATGACCGCAACGCCTCCGGCACGGGCTACGTCGATTTCGACGGCACCAGTGATCAGAGCATTACCTGGACGGTGAACGTCGACACCACCGGCAACTACGACGTGGGCTTTCGTTACGCGCTGGCGGCCACCAAGGCCGATCGGCCGCTGTCGCTCACCGTCAATGGCGTCGATCTGGGGCTGGTCAATTTCGCTGGTCAAAGTAACGCCGCAGAAAACGACTGGTTTTTCCAGAACGTGCTGATCAATCTGCAGGCGGGCAGCAACACCGTAAGCGTCACCGCCCCGGGCGCCAACGGCCCCAACATCGACTTTTTGCGGGTGTTCGATGCGCCGGCGGATACCTTCATACCGGTGTACGCCGATGTGTCGAGCGGCGCGCGCATCGAACTCGAAAGCGGTGATAGCGCCCGTACCATCAACGACCTGACCGCGGATTTCTACTTCAACGTGGATGCCGACGGTCTCTACCGGCTCGACCTGGCGGCCAACGCCGGCGCCGACAACGGCCAGGGGCTGACGCTGACGCTCAACGGTCGACCGGTGGAGGTACTGAGCTACCCGGGCGTGGGCGATGCCGGCGAGCAGGGCACCTACGTGGCGCTGAAAGCGGGCGTCGACTACAACCTGCGCGTGGTCTCCAGCGCCAACGGGGCGAGTGATCTGGACTATCTCGACGTGGCCCCGGTAGCGGTCAACGAAAGCGCCGATCTGGTCATTGAAAGCGGCGACGCGGCCTACTTCTCCGATCGGCTGCACTTCAACTATCTGGAGAACAACAGCGCCTCGAACCCGAACCGCGACTTCAAGGAGAGCGCAACGGTCACGCTCTCCAACACCGGCAGCGAGGATCTGGTGATTCTCGATGCCGATATCGATGGCCCCTTCGTGCTCGCCGACCCGGACGTTTTCGAAGGACTGACGCTGGCTGCCGGCCAGTCGCTCGACATTGCCGTGCTGTTCGATCGGGCAAGCTACACGCCGCCCACCAACGATGCCGGCGACGGCGTGTTCGAAGGGCGCATCCGCCTGATCACCAACGACGCCGAGACGCCGGTCGCCGAAATCCACATGGCCGGCTTTTGGCAGGCCCGCGATGAAGGCGGCTGGGAACCCAACGTCAACGAGGTGTGGGAGGTGTTCGGCTTCGGTAACCGGATCGAGGGCCTGACCACCGTCGGCGGCGGCGAGAACTCGGTGCTCAACGACTTCGACCTTTACCGCCCGGTCAACGACGACGAGGTGTTATCGCGCTACTGGTCGCTGGCCGATGGCGTAAGCCAGGCGAAGATCACCCAGTTGGCCGCCTACCACGGCGATGGTGGGGCGACGATCGGTATCCATAATCCTGGCAACAAGAACCAGGATATCATCTTCAGCAACCACGCCGGCGATAACAACCAGAGCCTCTTGCCGATCAAGAGCAACGGCGACTTTTCTACGGCCACGTTCACCCGCGCCGATATCCCTGGCGGCTGGACCGGGCAGGGTCTCTTCGGCATCGAGGTGGCGAATCTCTCCACCGACCCGGCGCTCAATCCACAAGGCGGCGGCACGCCGCCGGCGGATGCAGCGGGCATCGAGCGCGGCTACACCGTGCGCATGTTCCGCGCGCTCGACGGTGAAGGCAACGTGATTCCCAATACCTACCTGGGCGTCATGGACTACACCGGCATCAACTACGACTACAACGACAACATGTTCGTGATCGAAGGGGTCTCGCCGGTGACCGGCGGTCAGCTCACGGTGATCAACAACGACGGCGTGCCCTCCAATGACCGGCTGGTGATGTCGCGCATCGAAAACCCGGCCAACGCCGCCCAGGTGGTCCACGACGAAGTCACGATGACGCTGCGCAACGATGGCATCGAGGTGCTCGATATCGATGCCATCGCGGTCAGCGATACGACTCTGTTCGAGCTTACCCAGCCGTTTACGGCAGTGAGTTTGCAGCCGGGCGAGTCGGTCGACGTAACGTTGCGCTTCATCGCCGACGACCCGGACGATGCAAGCCTTTACGAGGCGAGCCTGGTGATAAGCTCGAGCGACGCCGACTCGGCGCAGAAGACGATCGCCCTGGCGGGCCTGGCCCAGAACCGCTCCGAAAGCGGGCAGGAGCCGCTGGTTCAGGAGATCGTCAACGCCTTTGGCTACTCGACCAACGTGGCGGAGGGCATCATGAACCGCGGTGGGCTGGTGGAAGCCAACGGCGACGAGATTCTCTCGCCCTACTTCCAGCGCGCCGAGGCGGGTGCGCCGGTCAAGATCACCCAGCTTGCGGCCTACCACACCCAGGGGGACGTGGCGCGACTGTTCATCCACGATGTGGATAGCCGCGACCGCGACGAAATTCTGGCCCACGACGGCGCCGACGGACAGACGCTTCTGCCGCGCACCCTGGGTGGAAACGGTTTGACTGCCACGACGCTCGATCGCGACGCGCCGTTTGGCTTCTTCGCCGAGATCTCCGGCCGGCAGGGCTACATCTCCTGGTCGGACCCGGACGCCAACCTCTACGAGGACACCATCGACGCCATTGGTAATCCCGGTACCAACCTCAACTGGGACCAGAACGACGGCCACCTGATTCGGGTGTATATCGCCAGGGACGCCGCGGGTAACGTGATCCCGAACACCTACATCGTCATCCAGGATTACGCGGGGGTGAACTACGACTACAACGACAATATCTTCCTGGTCGAAAACGTCGCCACCTACGACCCCACCGGGGCGGAAGACGCCGACGGCAACGGCCGGGTGGATCTCTATGATGACGACGATAACGACGGCGTGCCTAACTTCCTCGAGGCGCCGGCGCCGGTCGAACAAAGTGCCTATAACGCCACGGAAATGCCCTGGGCGGTGGGCAGCGACGGCCTGACGCTGGCGGCGAAGTTCTATGATAACGGCGGCCAGGGGGTGGCCTACAACGACACCACCGCCGCGCACCAGGGCGCTGCGTTTCGTGCCAATGAAGCGGTGGACATCTCCAACGGCAGCGAGGCGATCGGCTATGTCGCCAACGGCGAGTGGGTCGAGTACACCCTTAACGTCGAAACCGCCGGCACCTATACGCTGAATTTCTCGACCTCGGCGACCAGCACCGGCAAGAGCATCACCGCCGCTTTCGAGCAAAACGGCGGCTTCTATACCCCGGCCCAGACCCAGAGCCTGCCCAATACCGGCAGCTTCGGTAACTTCCAGACCGTGGGGCCGCTGACCTTCGAGCTCGAAGAGGGCGAGCAGGTACTCAGGCTCACCTTCAACGGCGGTCAGCTCGATTTAGCCTCCTTCACGCTGGACTTCGAGGCCCCGGCAATCGAGGATCAAAGCGCCTTCAATGCGACTCAAACGCCGTGGGCGGTGGGGGATGAGGGGCTCAGCCTTGAAGCGCGGCTTTATGACAACGGCGGCCAGGGCGTGGCTTACAACGATACCACCGTCGAGCATTTCGGCAGTACCTTCCGCAGTGACGAAGGGGTGGACATCTCCACGCCTTCCCAGGCGATCGGCTTCATCGAAAACGGCGAGTGGGTCGAGTACACCATCAACGTCAGCGAAAGCGGCGTGTATGAGCTGGACTTCCTCACCTCGCTGGGCGCCACCGGCGGCGCGGCGCGCTCGATTACCGCAAGCTTCGCCAAGGGGGATGCCCCCTACGTGACGACCTCCTCGGTGGGCGTGGCGTCGACCGGCAGCTGGACCAGCTTCACCCGCACCGACACCACCCAGGTGGCGCTCGAGGCCGGCGAGCAGGTAATGCGGCTAACCTTCAACGGCGGCTCGATGGATCTGGCCTCCTTCGATCTGACGCGCGTCGAGTCACCGGTGGAGCCGCCGGTCGAACCTCCGGTGGATGACGGCCAGCGCGCCTTTACAGAGGACGGCGATCCCTGGCAGGTCGGCAGCCGGTTCACGCTGGACGCGGTGAATTACGATGAAGGGGGACAGGACGTGGCCTACAACGACGCCGAGGCCGACCAGATCGGCAGCGATTTCCGCCCCGGGGATGGCGTGGATATCGTGGGTGACGGTGAAGCGATCGGCTGGGTGGACGAAGGCGAGTGGGTCGAATACACCCTCGATATTCAGCAGGCCGGCGTCTATGACCTGTCGTTTTTGTCGGCGCTGGGTGATGGCAGCGGCCCGCAGCGCAGCATTACCGCGACCTTCACCCAGGGCGAGGGTGTGCCTTACGTCACAAGCGAGGCGGTCGTGGTGTCACCCACCGGCGGTTGGGGCAACTTCCAGCGCACCGAGCTTTCCCAGGTGGCACTCGAGGCCGGCGAGCAGGTACTTAGGCTGACCTTCAACGGCGGCTCCCAGGATTTGGCGTCGTTCACTCTGGCGCGCGACGGCCAGCAGGCTTTTAACGCCGGCGGCGTGCCCTGGACTGTAGATGCCGATGAGGGCCTCACGCTCAATGCGGTGGACTACGATGAGGGCGGGCAGGGCATCTCCTACAACGACGCCGACGATTTCCAGATTGGAACCGACTATCGTCCTGGCGATGGCGTGGATATTGTCGGCGACGGCGAAGCGGTGGGCTGGGTGGATGAAGGCGAGTGGCTGGAGTACACCATCAACGTCGAGCAGGCTGGTACCCATACGCTATCGTTTGTGACCGCCAGCCCTAACGGTGGGCGTACGATTACCGCGGCGGTGGAGCAAAACGGCGGCTTCTACGAGCAGGCAACGGCCGCGGTGCCCAACTCCGGCAACTGGGGCGTGTACGTCGAAGGGCCGACGCTCACGCTCGATCTGGCCGAAGGGGTTCAGGTGCTGCGTGTGACCTTCAACGGTGGCTCGATGGATCTGGCCTCGTTCCAGATCACCCGCGACGCCGGGCAGGACGCGCAGGCCTTCAGTACCACCAGAACGATGGCGTTCGACCCCGAGGCCGAGGCGATGGGCTTCCCGATGGATGACGTGGTGGCGTTCAGCAGCGACGTCAGCCTCGGCGGTTTGCAGGAACAGGGGGAGTGGAGTTGACCGCTCGATAGTCCTCACCAACGCGCCGGGTAATGCGCCCGGCGGCTCGACCCTCGAGCCCGCGCTTTTCCCAAAGCGCGGGCTTTTTTATCGATGTTCATCGCCCACTGCGGCTTGCGTTGTCTCCGGGCAGTGCCACACTGAAGTCTCGAAAGGGAGCGACTGCCCATGAATCACCCTGACATTTCCAAACGCGATAATTTGCGGGTCTTTTACGACGGCCAGTGCCCGAGCTGTCGCAAGGACCGGCGAATTTTCGAACGCTTGGCCGGGCGGCGAGGCGACGATATCGCGTGGTGCGACGTCACCGAGTACGAGCAGACGCTCAACGCGCGCGGCATTGCACGCGACACCGCGCTGCGCTCGCTGCACATCGAGCTTGAAAACGGCCGTATCATCGAAGGGATCGACGCCTACCGGCTGTTGATGAAGCGTATTCCCTGGCTCGTGCCGGGGGCGTATATTATCGGCCTGCCCGGCATCAAGCAGGGGCTTCGCCGCTACTACGACCACTGGGTCGAAAAGCGCCTCAAGCGCCAGGGGCGCTGGTCATCATGATCGGCGGCCTTCACCCAATCGCTACGCCTTGACATGAGAGAAGGGCCTGAGAAAACGTGATGAACATGGGAAAACGCGCACGTGCCGTACTGGCGCTCGCCGCCGCCGCTTTATTGGCCGGCTGCGCAGGCCGCACGCCACCGCCGGCCACGCCGGCAACAGCGCCAGAAACGCCGCAAAGCACCAGCACGGGCTACACGACGATGCCTCGCTACGGCATGACCGATATCTACTGGGAGCCGCCGCTGGCCACCAGCCCCGAAGAGCGGGCGGCCTACTTCGTTAGCCGACTGTCGGATCCGCGCTTTGTCGCGCCGGGCAGCCACGGGCCCCGCTATGTCGCCGCCGAGAAGCTCGGCGAGATCGGTCTGCCGGCGGTGCCGCTGTTGCTGGCCCGCCTCGATACTCGGGACGATTTTGAGCTGATGCTCGCGCTTTACGCGCTGGAGCTCGCCACCCAGGACCCGCTCTTGATGGCCAGAACCCGCGGCGACACGATTACCCTTGATGGGGCGCTCGACCCAAACACCAACGCCGACAACGTGGCCACGGCTCGCCAGTGGCAGCAGCAGCACGCCGATGCGCTGGCGCTGCCCGCCACGTACTAACGCACTAAAACCGCGGGACGGCGCCCGCTTACATGGACGACACTTGAAGGAGCTTTCACATGGCCTTTGCGCTATCCACGATGCAAGTCACCAGCCGCGCTTTTTCTGATCACCAGCCGATACCCGCCCAGTACACCGGCGAGGGCGACGATGTCTCGCCGGCGCTTGCCTGGCAGGGCGCCCCGGAAGGCACGAAAGGCTTTGCAGTGATTTGCCATGACCCGGACGCGCCGCTGGTCAAAAACGGCGGCTACGGTTTCGTTCACTGGCTTTTATACAACCTGCCAGGCGATTTGTCCGAGCTTCCAGAGAGCGCTACCACCGGCACCGCCGGCAATAACGATTTCGACAAACCCGGCTACGCCGGCCCCATGCCGCCGGAAAATCATGGTAAACACCTCTATTACTTTTGGGTGCTGGCGCTGGATCAACAGACCTCGCTACCCGAGGGGCTGACGCTGTCGGAACTGCTCACCGAAATCGAGCCGCATCTTCTCGGTATGAACCGCCTGGTCGGTACCTACCAGCGCTAAGTGCTGGTGTGACGGGCGCAATGTGTGTAGGCTCCCTCGCTTTGTTTTCCCGCGATGGAGCCTTCGATGAGCGAGCTGCCCAACTGTCCCGCCTGCCATTCCGCCTATACCTACGATGATGGCCTGCAGTACGTCTGCCCGGAGTGCGGTAACGAGTGGTCCAAAACCGGTGAGGCAGAGGTACAGACTGAAAGCGTGGTACGCGACGCCAACGGCAACCCGCTCGTCGATGGCGATACCGTCACGGTCATCAAGGATCTGAAGGTCAAGGGGAGCTCCTCGGTGGTCAAGGTCGGCACCCGGGTCAAGAACATCCGCCTGGTCGACGGCGATCATGACATCGACTGCAAGGTCGACGGGATCGGCCCGATGAAGCTCAAGTCGCAGTTCGTCAAAAAAGCCTGATGTAATCGATACGGGGCCCGCCATTTGGCGGGCCTTTTTGCGTCGGTTCGATAGTACTTATAATAGTACTTACAAATGAGAATGATTGGCTTTTATGATTGGATTGGCGGCGAACGTGCACGAAAACGCCGCTTTTCGTTGAATAGGGGAGTCCGGGGCTTCACATCATTTTCATACAGGACTAAAATGGTCCTCAATCGAAAGCGACCCCCATCGGGAGCCTCAATGCTAAAGCTTTCTCGGCTGACAGATTACGCAGCGGTGGTGATGGCCCAAATTGCCCGCCACCCGGAAACGCCGCACGCGGCGGCGGACCTGGCCGGCACCGTCAACCTGCCTCACCCCACGGTGAGCAAAACGCTCAAGATGCTGGCGAAGGCGGGGCTTTTGACGTCCCAGCGCGGCGCTCAGGGCGGCTACCGGCTTGCGCGCCCCGCCTCCCAAATTACCGCGGCGGACATCATTGCCGCCATCGAAGGGCCGGTGGCGATGACCGAGTGTAGCCATGCCGAAGGCGAGTGCGAGCTTGCGGGCAGCTGTGGCGTCTCCGACAACTGGCAGCGGGTGTCGATTGCGCTGCGCACGCTCCTCGAGAGCGTCACGCTTTCGCATCTGGCGGATACCTCACCGATCAAACTGCCTATTGCGCTACCTATTCAAACGATCAGCCTGTCGGCGGTGTCTGCTTAAGACACGCAAAGGCGTTAACTTTATGGACGGCGAGCAGGCTCGCCACCCAACGGCCTGGAGGGTACGACCATGGCAAGCGAAGAGATGGAACAGCTGGTTCGTCGCGAATACAAAGATGGCTTTGTGACCGACATCGAGAGCGACACGCTGCCACCTGGTTTGGACGAAAACACCATCGCCTTTATTTCCAACAAGAAAGGCGAGCCAGAGTGGATGCTCGAGTGGCGCCTGGACGCCTACCGTCAGTGGCTCAAAATGAAAGAGCCTTCCTGGGCGCACCTGGATTACCCGCCGATCGACTACCAGGCGATCTCGTATTTCAGCGCGCCCAAGCGCCCGGAAGACCGCCCGCAGAGTCTCGACGAAGTCGACCCCAAGCTTTTGGAAACCTACGAAAAGCTTGGCATTCCGCTGCACGAGCGAGCGGCCCTTGCCGGTGTGGCCGTGGACGCGGTGTTCGACTCGGTGTCGGTGGCGACCACGTTCAAAAAGCAGCTGGCCGAGGCGGGCGTGATCTTCTGCTCGATTTCGGAGGCGATCCGCGACTATCCGGAGCTGGTCAAACAGTACCTGGGCACCGTCGTACCCAAGGCGGATAACTACTTCGCCGCGCTCAACTCGGCGGTGTTCACCGACGGGTCGTTTGTGTTCGTGCCGGAAGGCGTGACCTGCCCGATGGAGCTCTCGACCTACTTCCGTATCAACGCCGCCAATACCGGCCAGTTCGAGCGCACCCTGATCGTCTGCGAAAGCCGGGCCACGGTGTCGTATCTCGAGGGCTGCACCGCGCCGATGCGCGACGAGAATCAGCTCCACGCCGCGGTGGTCGAACTCGTGGCGCTCGATGATGCTTACATCAAGTACTCCACCGTGCAGAACTGGTACCCGGGCGACGAGAACGGTGTCGGCGGTATCTACAACTTCGTCACCAAGCGCGGCGAGTGCCGCGGTGATCGTGCGCGCATTAGCTGGACCCAGGTCGAAACCGGCTCGGCGATCACCTGGAAATACCCCTCGTGCGTGCTGCGCGGCAAGGACAGCATCGGCGAGTTTTACTCCGTGGCAGTCACCAACGGTCGCCAGCAGGCAGATACCGGCACCAAGATGATTCACGTGGGCGAGGGTACGCGCTCCTATATCGTCGCCAAGGGCATCTCCGCCGGGCGTAGCGATCAGTCCTACCGTGGACTCGTCAAGATCGGCCCCAGAGCCAAGGGCGCGCGTAACTTCACCCAGTGCGACTCACTGTTGATTGGCGATACCTGCGGGGCGCACACCTTCCCGTATCAGGAGATCGGCAACTCCACCGCGAAAATCGAACACGAAGCGACGACCTCGAAGATCGGCGAAGACCAGCTCTTCTACTGCCAGAGCCGGGGTATCAGTGAAGAGGACGCGGTGAGCATGATCGTCAACGGCTTCTGCAAGGACGTCTTCCAGGAGCTGCCGATGGAGTTCGCCGTCGAAGCCGAGGCGCTTTTGAACGTGACGCTGGAAGGCGCGGTCGGCTAAGCGCCGACGCCAGCATTTTTCGCCACTACCTGTTGTTTAAGCGTCGCACCTGCGACTCGCTGGATTTTGAAGGGTTATTACCATGTTGGAAGTTACCGATTTACACGTCACCGTCGAAGGCAACGAAATCCTCAAGGGCCTGACGCTGACCATCAACGCCGGCGAAGTTCACGCCATTATGGGCCCCAATGGCGCCGGCAAGTCGACTCTATCGGCGGTCATCGCCGGTAAGGATGGCTATGAAGTGACCCAGGGCAGCATCACGTTTGAAGGCAAGGACGTGCTGGAGATGGAAATCGAAGAGCGCGCCCAGGCGGGCCTGCTGCTCGGTTTCCAGTACCCGGTCGAGATTCCGGGGGTCAAGAACATCTATCTGCTGAAGTCGGCGCTCAATGCCCAGCGCGCTGCTCGCGGTGAAGGCGAAATGCCCGCGCCCGAGTTCATGAAGCTGGTTAAAGAGAAGCTTGGTTTCATGAAGATGGACGCAAGCTTTCTGCAGCGTGCGGTCAACGAAGGCTTCTCCGGCGGCGAGAAAAAGCGTAACGAGATCCTCCAGATGCTGGTACTTCAGCCGAAACTGGCGATGCTCGACGAGATCGACTCAGGACTCGACATCGACGCCATGAAAGTCGTGGCCGACGGCGTCAACAGCCTGCGCGCCGAGGATCGCGCCATTTTGCTGGTCACGCACTACCAGCGTCTTCTCGACTACATCGTGCCGGACAAGGTGCACGTGCTGGTCAATGGCCGCATCGTCAAGACCGGCGACGCCGAGCTTGCCAAATCCCTCGAGGCGAACGGATACGAAGGTATCGAGGAGTCCGTGGCATGAGCGATACCCAGACGTTTTTGGATACGCTAAAAACGCGCAGCGTCAACTACAGCGGCGAGCCGAGCTGGATCGCCGCCCGCCGCCAGGCGGGCGCGGCCCGCTTCGAGGCGATGGGCTTTCCCACCCGCCGCGACGAGGAGTGGAAGTACACCGACGTGCGCGCCATTGCTCAGGGCCACTTCAAACTTGCCGACGATGGCGAGTTCTCCCAGGCCCAGGCGGCAACGCTGACACTGCCGGTCGAAGCGTATCGCCTTTCCTTCGTCGACGGCGTTTTCGCACCGAAGCTTTCCGATATCGATGCGCTGCCCCAGGGCGTTCAGGTGCTGCCGCTCTCGCAAGCCCTGGAAGAGAACCACGAAGCGGTCGGCGGACCGCTTGGTCGGCTGACCAGCGTCGACTTCTCGGCGTTCGCCGCGCTCAACACGGCATTCATGGAAGAGGGCGCGGTGGTACGCATCGCACCCAACACCGTGGTCGACAAGCCGATCATTTTGCAGTTTCTCTCCCGCGAAGGTGAGGCGGTCATGTGCCACCCGCGCATTCTCGTCGAGGCGGGCGGTCGCAGTGAAGCGACGGTGATCGAGCACTACGCCGGCGAAGCGAATGCCGCCAACTTCACCAACGTGGTGGCGGAGCTGATGCTCGATCGCGGCGCGATCCTGACCCACTACAAGCTTCAGGAAGCGCCGATCGGCGATTTCCACGTGGCGAGCATTCACGTGGAGCAAAGCCGCGACAGCGTCTACACCTCGTATAACCTGAACCTTGGCGGGGCGCTTGCGCGTAACGACATCATCGCTGATCTCAACGGCGAAAACGCCTATACCAACCTGTACGGGCTGTTCTTTGGCCAGGGTCGCCAGCACGTGGACAACCACACCAAGGTGAACCACAACGCGCCGCTGACGTTCTCCAACGAGAACTACAAGGGCATTCTCGGTGACCGCGCTCACGGCGTGTTCAACGGCCGCGTTTACGTCAAGCGCGACAGCCAGAAGATCGAAGGCTTTCAGAGCAACCAGAACCTGCTGCTCTCGGACCGTGCCCACATCGACGCCAAACCGGAGCTCGAGATCTACGCCGACGACGTCAAGTGCTCTCACGGCACCACGACCGGCCAGCTCGACGAAGAGGCGGTCTATGCGCTGCGCACCCGCGGTATCGACGAGGCCACCGCACGCGGTTTGCTGACGCTGGCTTTCGCCGGTGAGGTGCTCGAGCAGGTTACGCTCGATGAGATCAGCGAGCGCGTCGAGCTCGCCGTGGCGGGCAAACTGCCCGAGCGCTTCAACCTGGCGGGGCTGGTCGAGATCGCCGCCGCCCTCAACGAGTAAGCGCTTAATCACCAAGGAGCGAGCCATGCCTGACACCGCCATTGATGTGCGTCCTGCCGTCCAGGCGCCTTTCGATTTGAAGGCGCTGCGCGATGAGTTTCCGATACTCGCTCGCGAGGTTCACGGAAAGCCCCTGGTGTATCTGGATAACGCGGCGACCAGCCAAACGCCTTCGCGCGTGATCGACGTGTTCAACGACTACTACACGCGTTACAACGCCAATATCCATCGCGGCCTGCATACGCTGGCCGACGAGGCGACGGCGGCGTTCGAAGGCACCCGTGCCCGGGTTCAGGCGTTTTTGAACGCCGAGGATTCGCGTCAGGTCATCTTTACCCGCGGCACCACCGAGGCGATCAACCTGGTGGCGCAGAGCTGGGGGCGCCAGAATCTGGGCGCCGGTGACGAGGTGCTGATCTCGATGTTGGAGCACCACTCCAACATCGTGCCCTGGCAGCTTCTGGCCGCCGAGCGTGGTTTTACCCTCAAGGTGATTCCGGTCGACGAGCGCGGCGCGCTCGATATCCGCGCTTACCGCGGGCTTCTGAACGAGCGCACCAAACTCGTGGCGGTGAACCACGTCTCCAACGCTCTGGGCACCATCAACCCCATCAAGGAGATGGCAAGGCTTGCCCACCAGCAGGGGGCGCTGATACTGGTCGACGGCGCCCAGGCCGCGCCGCACCAGAAGATCGACGTGCAGGATCTGGACGCCGACTTCTACGCCTTCTCCGGGCACAAGGTATACGGGCCGACCGGCGCGGGCGTGCTCTACGGCAAGAAGGCGCTGCTCGATTCGATGCCGCCCTGGCAGGGCGGCGGCGAGATGATCAAGACCGTCTCGTTCGAGCCCTCTGGCACGACCTTCGCTGAAACGCCGCACAAGTTCGAGGCGGGCACGCCGGCAATTGCCGAGGTGATCGCCATGGGCGAGGCGCTTGGCTGGGTAGAAAGCGTGGGGATCGAGGCGATCGGTCAGTGGGAAAGCGCGCTTTTGGCCCACGCCACCGAGCGGGTAAGCCAGATCGACGGGCTCAACATCATCGGTACCGCACCGAACAAGGCCGGGGTGCTGTCGTTCGTCGTCGACGGCGCCCATTCCCAGGATATCGGGCTTTTGGTCGACCAGTTGGGCGTTGCCATTCGCACCGGCCACCACTGCGCGCAGCCGCTTTTACACCATTTTGGGGTCGAGGCGACGTGCCGCGCCTCCTTTGCGGCGTATAATACGCTCGAGGAGGTCGACACGTTCGTGGCGGCGCTCGAACGTGTCATTAAAATGGTGAGATAACGCCTATGGATATCGAGCAAATCGCAAGCCTGACCCGAGGCCAGAAATTGCCGCTGCAGCGTGATGTCGAGGCAATTGCCATTCCCTTTGGCACCACCCAGACGCTGGCCGAGGATAGCGAGGTCAGCGTCATGCAGGCCAAGGGCAGCACGGTCAGCGTGGGCTTCGAAGGGCGGCTCTACCTGATCGAAGGGCGTCACCTGGACGCGCTGGGGCTCGAGTCCCTGCCCACACCGACACTCGATGAGTCGGCCTCCGAGGCGGAGATCGAGGCGTTCGTCTGGGATCAGCTCAAAACCTGCTTCGACCCGGAGATTCCGGTCAACATCGTCGATCTGGGGCTGGTCTACGGCTGTCGCATCGACCGGCTGATCAGCGGCGAACGGATGGTGACCGTTCGCATGACGCTGACCGCCCCTGGCTGCGGCATGGGCGAGGTGATCGCCGCCGACGCGCGCAGCAAGATCCTCGGCGCGCCGCAGATCTCGAAGGTGCATACCGAGATCGTTTTCAGCCCGCCCTGGAGTCGGGACATGATGAGCGACGAGGCCAAACTTGAGCTCGGCATGTTCTAGGGCGGCCGGGGCGCTGCTGAATGGCTAGTTTCGTGAAACGCACGATCAAGTGGCTACTGATATCGCTGGCAGCGCTTTTGCTGCTGGCGGCATTCGTGTTTATAGCCGGCAACGTTTGGGTGTTGGCCAGCACCGCCCGCTACATCGACCGGCCCGTGGCCCAGTGCCGTACAAGTGACGTGGCGGTGGTGTTCGGCACCTCGAACTGGACTCGCAGCGGGCTTCGAAACCCTCACTTCAACGCCCGTATGCGCACCTCCGCGGATTTGATCGCGCGCGAGCGCGTCAATCACCTGCTACTTTCCGGCGATAACCGCACCCAGGCCTATAACGAGCCGCGAGCCATGTGGCGCGACCTTCACCGCCGCGGTGTACCGTCCACGCAGATGACGCTGGATTTCGCCGGCTTCAGTACCTACGACACCCTGGCGCGGGCGAAGGACGTCTTCCAGCTCAATGAGGCGGTGCTGGTGACCCAAAGCTGGCATCTGCCGCGGGCGGTTTACATCGGCCGGTCGCTGGGAATGGAGGTGACGGGGTGCGTGGCGGAGCAGCGCCGGGCGGCGGGGGAGTGGCGCTTGCGGCTTCGCGAAGTCGCCGCCCGAGTGGCCACCCTGGGCGATCTTTATCTTTGGGGGCGCGCGCCCCACTTTCTCGGCCCGGCGGAGCCCATCGAGGTGGGCCCCGGCGAGGCGCAAGAGGCCGGCTACGTACCGCTGGTCTACCGGCTGCCGGTCGTACTCTCTTTAAAGGACGCCGCGCTGGAAGAGGGCGATGCAACGCTCGAGCGCCAGGCACCGAAGAAGCCCGCTCGGTAAACGTTCAAAAGATCAGCGTTTGGCGCGCTGCTTTTGCAGGCTGTAGAGCTCGCGAATCAGCTCGCGACACGCTTTCATTGCGGCATCGATCACCGGTTCGATCGGCTCGGGCAGCGGGTGGGTGAAGAGCGTGGAGAGCGCCTGCATCAGCACCCGCTCCTGCTCCAGCAGCTCGTTGATCAGTACCTGGCTGTCGTTACCCACGAAGCTTTTTAGCCGACTCCAAAGCCACAGAAAGTCGTCGCGTTCGACGTCGGCATCGCGAGGCAGCATCTTGAGATGGGTGCGCGCAAGCGACTGTAGCTGGCGCATCTGTTTGAGCCTGGCGGCATAGTACGGTTTGAGGCTGTCACGCAGCGAGGGACGCAGGCGTTCAAGGTTATCCTGGAAATAGTCAATACTGTCGGCCAGCGCTTCCAGCACGCTGTCCATCGCCACCTGGCGATTATCAAGAAACATGAGCGTCTACCTCCTTCGGTGACGCAAATTGTGGCGGGGGTGGCCGGGATTTGCCACCCCTTGAGCGGATTATTTTAGCGGTTTTACCTTAACCTTTAGGCTTGGGCGGGGCCTTGCGCGACGGGGCCGCGTTTTTCTCGATCTGCTCGATGATCAGCCCGGCGATGTCCTTGCCCGTCGCGGTTTCGATACCCTGAAGCCCGGGCGAGGAGTTGACCTCCATGATTACCGGGCCGTGGTTGGCGCGTAGAAGATCCACCCCTGCGACCTGAAGTCCCATCGCCTTGGCGGCGCGGATCGCCGTCGAGCGCTCCTCCGGCGTAATACGGATGACGCTGGCGGTACCGCCACGGTGCAAATTGGAGCGAAACTCGCCTTCGGCGGCTTGGCGCTTCATCGCCGCCACCACCTTGTCGCCGATCACGAAGCAGCGAATGTCGGCGCCCTTGGCCTCCTTGATGTACTCCTGCACCATGATGTTGGCCTTCATGCCCATGAACGCCTGCACCACCGACTCCGCGGCCTGGTTGGTCTCGGCGAGCACCACGCCGATTCCCTGGGTACCTTCGAGCAGCTTGATCACCAGCGGCGCGCCTTTCACCATGGTGATCAAATCGGGAATGTCATCCGGCGAATGGGCAAAGCCCGTGATCGGAAGCCCGAGCCCCTTGCGCGAGAGAAGCTGCAGCGAGCGCAGCTTGTCGCGCGAGCGGGTGATCGCCACCGAATCGTTGACCACGTAAGTACCCATCATCTCGAACTGGCGCAGTACCGCGCAGCCGTAGAAGGTGACCGAGGCGCCGATACGCGGAATGACCGCGTCGAAACGCTCGATCTCGGCGCCCTTGTAGTGAATCGACGGGTGGTGGGCGGCGATGCTCATGTAGCAGCGCAGGGTATCGACCACGCGAGCCGTATGGCCACGGGCCTCGGCGGCCTCGATGAGCCGGCGCGTCGAGTAGAGGTTGCGGTTACGCGAAAGCAGGGCAATATGCATACAGGGCTCCGGTTCGGATCACGATAAGAGGTGCAGGTTTAGGGTTCGCCGTGCAAAAAAGCGGCGCCCGGCGCGACCAGCAGGCGGCGCATGGCGCGACGACCCAGCAGCATCGGATGGCGCATATTGCTGCGGTCGGTGAGCGTTAGCTCGACGGGGAAATTGAGCTCGCCCAGTATCACCGGCGTGCGAATCACGTAGCGCCACTCGCTGTGGCCGTTGGAGCTGGTGACGCGGCGCCGGTCATGCAAATGGAGCGTATAGCGGTGCGAGGGCGTGGCGGGCCCGCCGCTATGGGTAACAAAGCTGATCCAGAGCTGGCCGTGTTCGTCCTCTTCGGTCGTGATCTCCTCGGCGTGAAGCGCCGAGGTGCGCGCGCCGGTATCGGCCTTGCAGCAAAGATGCAGGCCAAGCTCCGGCAGGGTCACCATTTCGCGACGCCCGATGACGGCTTTCACCTGATAAGGTAGTTCCTTCACGATCACTCCTTGCGCGCCCGGGTCGAAGGCCCGGGCCGAATTCCAGATAAGGCCCGGGTATCGCTACGAAAACGGATTGGCTTCAACCACCGGCTTGATTAACGGCTGACTTTATTAACGACTGACTTTATTAATGACTGGTTTCATTAACGTTAGTGGCGCGGGGCCAACTTCGCCAGCCGCGATTGTACGGCGCTGCCCTCGGGGGCATCGCGCAGCGTCATGAGGACCAAAAGCCGCAGCCGCGGAACCAGCGCGATATCGCGCACTAGGGCGTTGAAGTCGGTATCTTCGCGAGCCGCCAGGCGGTGCAGAAACAGCGGCAGCCGCTCGGCGTCTTCTAGCCACTCCCAGCCGCGCCCGGCGATCGCCGCCAGTACGTCCGGCCCGCACGCCGCCGAGTCCTCGAGCAGCGCCAGATACCAACGCCCTACGGCCGCGCTTTCACTGGCGCCCACCGCGCGTACGCAGGCGCACAGCGTTTCGATATCGCCTTCGCTTGCGGCAAGCTCGCCGCGCTCGATCAGCGCCATTACCAGCCGCTCGTCGAGCACGCAGTGTTCCAAACACAGACAGAGTGGGCGAATCACATCGCGCTCAAACTGGTTTGCCGTAATCGAATCGGCCAGGTGTTGCTGGGTGAGCGCGTCGCTGCGCACAGTGTAGTCGGCAATACCCTGAAGGCCCAATGCCTGCCAGTCGATGGTCTGCTGACCGCTCAGGTAAGCCTCCACCGGCTCGAAGTGCTGGCTGGCGGGAAGATGCTGGTCGAAGGTGGCGCGAGCGTTGAGCATGGCCTGAAACGGCAGGCTCGGGGTGAAGGCCAGGGGGTTGTCCTGCATGAAGTGCTCACTGCTCGCCTCATTCTGACCAACGTTTGCCACGTTACGCCCCAGGGTTTCCACCAGGCGGTTCAAAAAGCCGTCGCGGGAAGCCGGCGACAGCATGCCCTGTTCGTCGAGGGCAAAGGCGAGAAACCAGATCGCGGGCTCGGCCATGTCGCCGATGCGAAACGCGACGGCCACGCGCGCCTGCCCCTGCCAGGGCATGGGCCAAGCCGTCTCACCGCGCTCGAAGGCGGCCAGCGTCTCTCGCGGGCACGGGGTGACGCGTCGGCCCATATGGTAAATGGCCACCTCGGCGCCGCTTCGCTTAAAGAACTCGTCCAGGGTATTCAGTGCTTGCATGTGATCCTTTCCTTTCGCGAACGGGCACTCTACCTTGAGCCGCCCCCGGTGTCAGCCGGAGTTTGCGCGCTAGCGCCTCTTGATGATCAAAAATTGAACAACTTGACCCAGGGCCCATCGCCGTAAGCATCTCGTCACCTTTCCATAGTTTATCCACAGCCTCTTGCAGGTTTTCTGTGAATCCGTGGATAACCGTAAAAGTGGCGGCAAAGCGATGCGCGCCCTCATGGCAACGCGGGCGCGAAAAGGCGATAATGGCACGTTCATGCACCGACTCCCCAGGAGCTTATGAGCGTACATCCATCGCTTCACCAGTCGCTGCGCGAGCTCGAAGCCGCGATGAAGGCGGCCGGCCTCTGGCGTATGCCCACCCCGGATGCCCCGGCGTTCGAGAGCCGCCAGCCATTTTGCGTCGATACCATGTCGCTGCCGCAGTGGCTGCGCTTCGTCTTCATCGCAAGACTCGACGCGCTGGTCGAGGCCAAGGCGCGAATGCCGGCAAAGTGCGAGGTCGCCCCGGCGGTCGCCGCCTATCTTCAGCAGGAGAAGGTGCGCGCAAGCGATCAGCTGCTGGTCGTTCAGGCCGTCGAGCGCGTCGACAAGGTCGTGACCGAAGGCTAGAAATGCCGCTTACCTGTTAAGCACTGGCATGCCAAAAGCCCGGCGTCGAGCGTCGGGCTTTCTTTTTGCAAGCGTTTGAACGATCCATGGGCTAGAAGCGGTAGCCAATCCCCGCCATGACCACCACCGGGTCGATGTCGATACTGCCGGCCGCGCTTCCCGCCACGGTGGCGTCGCTTTCGATATCCAGGTACCAGGCCGCAGCGTTCAAGGTCCAGTGCTCGTCGATGATCAGATCGAGTCCGAGCTGTCCCGCCGCGCCCCAGCTGTCGTCCAGCGCCAGCCCCACGCCGTCGATATCTACTTCCTCGCTTGAAAAACGGGTGTAATTGACCCCGGCGCCAACGTAAGGCTGAACCCGCGACTGGGTGCCGCCGAGCGGGTAGTACTGCAGTGTCAGCGTCGGTGGCAGGTGTTTGGTCGAGGCGATGTTGTCGCCGTTCAAGCGAACGTCGTGCTCGAAGGGGAGGGCGGCGAGCAGCTCGACGCCGAGCTTGTCGTGAAAACGGTAGCCGAGCGTAAAGGCGAAGCCCGACTCATCCTCGACATCGACACCAAGGTCGCCCAGCGCCGTATCGAGCGTGCCGTTATCACTTTTAGGGGCGACCTTGGCGACCCCGATGCGGGTGAAGAAATCGCCCTGGCCGTAGGCCAGCGCCGGGGTGCTGGTAATGAGGGCGGCCGCGGCGAACCCGGTGGCAGTGATAGTGGTAGTCCAGAGTCGACCCATGATGCTTCCCTCGTGATAGCGTGACGTTTGGCGCTGATAGCGTTGGTACAGCGTAACGCCAGCGGCAGAGGGCCTTTTTGATCTGGCTCAACGACTTAAGCGACGGCGTACAAAAAAGGCCACCCGAAGGTGGCCTTGTTCATGCTTGAGCGCTTAGCGTTCGATATGGCGATACTCGCCGGCATCGCGAGTGGCGCTACTAACCACCATGATCGCGATGAACGAGGCGATGAAGCCCGGGATGATCTCGTAGATGCCCGGCCCGCCCAGAAATTCGGCGTTGAAGCCCAGCGTGATCCAGAGCATCACGGTCACTGCACCCACCACCATACCGGCAATGGCACCGGCGCCGTTGGTGCGCGACCACATCAGCGACAGCAGAATTAGCGGACCGAAGGCCGCGCCGAAACCTGCCCAGGCGTTACTCACCAGCCCCAGTACCTGAGACTCCGGGTCGGAGGCGATGATCGCGGCAACGATCCCCACCAGCGCCACGCTCACTCGGCCCACGGTCACGGTCTCTTTCTCGGAGGCCTCCTTGCGCAAGAACAGCCGGTAGAAGTCTTCGGTCAGCGACGACGAGGCAACCAGCAGCTGGCTCGAAATGGTACTCATCACCGCCGCCAGCAGCGCCGCGTAGAGGAAGCCGGTGATCAGCGGGTGGAAGAGCAGGTCTGCGAGGATGATGAAGATCGTCTCCGGGTTTTCCACGTCCATGCCGTTACGGATGGCGTAGGCGCGCCCGAAGATACCCAGCGATACCGCACCGATCAGCGACACCGCCATCCAGCTCATGCCGATGTTGCGTGCGATCGGCACGTCCTTGAGGCTGCGAATGGCCATGAAGCGCACGATGATGTGCGGCTGACCGAAGTAACCAAGCCCCCAGGTGACTGCGGAGAGCCAGCCGATGAAGGTGAGCCCGTCCGTCCAGGAGAGCAGCGTCGGGTCGACCTCGTTGAGGGTTTGCGAGGCCTGAGTGAAGCCGCCGCCGCCTTCGCCGAACAGCACCACCGCCGGCATGATGATCAGCGCCAGCATCATGATACAGCCCTGCACGAAGTCCGTCAGGCTGACCGCAAGAAAGCCGCCGACCACGGTATAGACCAGCACCACGCCGAGCGTGATGATGATGCCGGTACCGTAGTCGCTGAACCCACCCAGGTTGATCACCCCGGCGAAAGCGCTCTCGAACAGCCGCCCACCGGCGACCAGGCCCGATGCGGTATAGACCGCGAAGAAGACCACGATGACGATCGCCGACACCGTGCGCAGCGACAGCGCCCGCGTCGGAAAGCGGTTGGCCAAAAACGCCGGAATGGTGATGGCGTTGCCGTAATGCACGGTCTGCTCACGCAGGCGCGGTGCCACCAACAGCCAGTTGAAAAACGCGCCCACGAACAGGCCGATACCGATCCAGGCCGAGCCCAGCCCCGAGACGAACATCGCCCCGGGCAGGCCCAACAGCAGCCAGCCGCTCATGTCCGAGGCGCCGGCGGAGAGCGCGGCTACTTTCGGACTCAAGGTTCGCCCGCCGAGCACGTAGTCCTCGGAGGTGGAGGTCGAGGTGCGCATGGCATAGAGGCCGATGCCCACCATGAGCGCAAAATAAGCGAAAAGACTGATCCACACGCCAATAGCCATGGAAGTTCCCCTTTGGATTTTAAGTAAAGATCGGCGCGACTTATTGTTATCGACTCAAAAGCGATTCGCCGGCCGAGCAGTCAATTTTACTTCACCCCCTGAAGGGGTGAAGGTCAAGGTTTTTATTCATACACGTTATTCATCGCGCGCTATTCGTCACACGCTATTCGTCACCAAGGGCCAGCAGCGAGGCGTTGCCGCCGAGTGCCGCCGTGTTGTTGGTGACGGTTTTCTCGGTGACGAAGCGCTGCAGGTAGTGCGGGCCGCCTGCCTTCGGGCCGGTGCCGGAGAGGCCCTGGCCGCCGAAGGGCTGCACGCCCACCACCGCGCCGATGATGTTGCGGTTGATATAGACGTTGCCGACACGAATGCGCTTGGCGATGTGGGCGGCGAACGACTCGTTGCGGCTGTGAACGCCGAAGGTGAGCCCGTAGCCGCGGGCGTTGATGGTATCGATCACCTTTTCGATGTCGCGGGCTTTATAGCGCACGATGTGCAGTACTGGGCCGAACTGCTCGCGCTCGAGCGCCTCGATGCTGTCGATGGTGAAGGCCACCGGCGCCACGAAGGTGCCGTTCTGGGTGTACTGAGCCGCCATCGGCGTTTCGGCGACCAGACGGTTCTCGCCCTTGAGCTTTTCGATGTGCGCCATCAGCCCTTCGCGAGCTTCCTCGTCGATCACCGGGCCGACGTCGGTGCCGAGATCGCGCGGGTCGCCGATGCGCAGCTCGTTCATCGCGCCCTGGAGAATCTCGATGACCCGGTCGGCGATATCATCCTGCAGGTAAAGCACGCGCAGTGCCGAGCAGCGCTGGCCGGCGCTTTGAAACGCGGACTGGATCACGTCGACCACCACCTGTTCCGGCAGGGCGCTGGAGTCCACGATCATCGCGTTCATGCCGCCGGTTTCGGCGATCAGCGTCGGCAGCGGCGCGTTTTCGCGCGCGGCGAGCGAGCGGTTGATCAGCTGCGCGGTGTCGGTGCCGCCGGTGAAGACCACGCCGGTAATGCGCGAATCGCCGCTCAGCACGCTGCCCACGGTCGGGCCGTCGCCGGGCAGAAGCTGTACCACGTCGCGCGGGATGCCGGCCTCGTGCATGAGTTCGACCACACGGTGGGCGATGATCGAGGTCTGCTCGGCGGGCTTGGCGAGTACGGTGTTGCCAGCGACCGCGGCGGCGACGATCTGGCCGCAGAAGATCGCCACCGGGAAGTTCCACGGGCTGATCGCCGCGAACACGCCCTTGCCGCCCATGGTCAGGCGGTTGGACTCGCCGGTCGGGCCGGGCAGCTCGATCACCTCACCAAAGGACTCCTCGGCGCGCATGGCGTAGTAGCGGCAAAAATCCACCGCTTCCTTGATTTCATCGACGCCGTCGGTCAAAAGCTTGCCGCCTTCACGTGAGCACAGCGTCATCAGCTCCGGCATGTGCTCTTCCATGAGATCCGCCAGCCGGCGCAACATCGCAGCGCGCTCAGAAACCGGCGTGTCGTCCCAGCGCGGGAACGCCGCCCAGGCGGCGTCCAGCGCTTTGGCCGCCTGCTCCTTGCTCGTCCACTGCACGGTGCCCACGCTCAGGGAACGATCGAACGGCACCTTGACCTCGTGGGTCGCACCCGCATCGTCTTCGATGTCGAAGGCCAGCAGCGGTTTGACCGTGTACTGCGTGTCCATGAACGCGGCCATCTTTTCCTTGAGCGGGTCATGATGGCTGCGGATGTTCAGGTTCACGCCGCGCGAGTTCTTGCGCTTCGGGCCATAAATGTCGCGCGGGGCCGGAATGCGGGTATTGGTATAGGTATCGTACTGCTTGAGCGTCTCGACCGGGTGCTGGCAAAGCCACTCTACCGGCACGTCCGGGTCGACGAGCTGATGCACGAAGGAGGAGTTGGCGCCGTTTTCCAGAAGCCGGCGGACCAGGTAAGGCAGTAGATCCTTGTGGGCGCCGACCGGGGCGTAGATACGGCAGTACGTACCTTCCGGGGCGCGGGTGAGGGCGGCATCGTAAAGCGCCTCGCCCATGCCGTGCAGGCGCTGGAACTCGAAGGCACGGTTGCCGGCATTGGCCAGCTCTACGATCGCCGTCACGGTGTGAGCGTTGTGGGTGGCGAACTGCGGGAAGATGCGCCCCTGGGTGTCGTCACTGAGCAGAAACTGTGCGCAGGCCAGGTACGCCACGTCGGTACACGCCTTGCGGGTGTAGACCGGGTAGCCGTCGACGCCCAGCTGCTGCGACTCCTTGATCTCGCTGTCCCAGTAGGCGCCTTTCACCAGACGCAGCGGAATCTCGTCGCCCTGCTCGTCGGCCAGCCGGTTCAGGTAGTGGAGCACCGGCAGCGCGCGTTTGGAGTAGGCCTGGACCACGAGGCCGAAGTGGCCCCAGCCGCGGGCAGCGTCGCTTTCGTAAATGGCGCGGAACACCTCGAGCGAAAGCTCCAGACGGTCGACTTCTTCGGCATCGATGGTCAGCGCGACGTCGAGCTCGCGAGCGCGGCGAACCAGCTTGATCACGGTATCGACCAGCTCGGCGAGCACCTGCTCGCGGCGGCCGAACTCGTAGCGCGGGTGCAGCGCGGAGAGCTTGATCGACACCGACGGCTTCGGCGTTTTGGCGTCCAAACGCTGGGAGGTCTTGCCGACAGCCTCGATGGCCTTGGCGTAGTCATCGAAATAGCGCTTGGCGTCGTCACGGGTGCGCGCGGCTTCGCCCAGCATGTCGTAGGAGTAGGTGTAGCCCTTATTGAACAGCGGCTTCGAGCGCTTGAGTGCCTCGTCGATGTCGCGCCCGAGTACGAACTGCTTGCCCATGATCTTCATCGCCTCGACCATGGCGCGGCGAATCACCGGCTCGCCCATGCGGTTGACCAGGCGGTTGATGAAGTTCGCCGGCTGGCCTTCACGCGGGTGGTCGAGCTTGAGCACACGGCCGGTCATCAAAAGCCCCCAGGTCGAGGCGTTGACCATCCAGGACTCGCTCTTGCCGACGTGGGACTGCCAATCCGCCGGGCCCAGCTTGTCCTCGATCAGCGCGTCCGCCGTGGCCTTGTCCGGAATGCGCAGCATCGCCTCGGCCAGACACATCAGCATCAGGCCTTCGTGAGTGTCCAGGCTGTACTGCTGTAACAGCTCATCGATGGTGTCGACGGCGGTATCCATTTTACGCACGTCGCGCACAAGCTCGGCGGTGTTGGCGCCGATACGTTCGAAATCCTCGCGCCCGGCGTCCAGCACCTTGATCAACTCGGCAACGTAGTGGTCTTCATCGACGATGTAGTGATCGCTTACGGTCTTCAAAAGCGAATCGAGATCGGTTTGCCACACGGCAGGGTCACGCATTTTTTTGGCGTTGAGCATTTTGGCCCCCGGGAGTTGGTAGGTGGAAAACGGCCGAGCGGTACGCCCGATGACGCTCGAATGTAGAGCGCCGGGCGAGCGGGTGTATGTCAGTTTCGCGCCAAAACGTGTCGATTTCACGGAAAGCGCGGTGTCGTGTCGCTGGCACGACGCTCTGGGCTCAGTGTCGTTGGCTTAGCGCCATCCGTCGAGCGTGGCGTGGGATGACGCGGCGCCGGACGCCGCTGCGCCCGGCGCGGGCGTACTCAGCTGATTGCGCAGCGCCCGCGGTGAGCAGCCGTAGCGGCGACGAAAGGCGTGTGAAAGCGCGCTTTGATTGGCAAAGCCGGTTTGTACGGCAATGTCGGCCAGCGCCAGCCGGCTCTGTGCGACCAGCTCCCGCGCCGCGCTCAGGCGCTTTTGACGAACGTACTGCCAGGGCGAGAGCCCGGTTTGGGTGCGAAAGCGTGCCGAGAAGTGGGCCTCGCTCAGACACGCCAGCCGAGCCAGATCCGCCACCTTCAAGGGCTCGGCGAGCCTTGCGGTAATGAAGCGGTCGATCGGCGCCAAATCCAGCTGGCGGCGCGAGGCGGGCAGGGGGGTCGCCAGGCGCGCCTTCAAGGCGCCGAGCAGGGTTGCGGCGACCCGGTCGGGCTGTTGCTCCAGCGCCTGGCCATAAAAACCGTGATCGAGTTCGCTTTCGACGAACGCCAGGTAGTGGCGAAGCGCGCCGTCGAGGGCGAAAAAGCGCGGCGCGTCGAACAGCGCGATCAGTTCGCGGTGCTCACCGGTCAGCGCCGGGGCGTCATCGGGAATATCGAAGATGAGCTGGCGGTTGTAGCCCTGCCCAGAGTAGTAGTGTTCGTGGTTGGCGGGCACCAGGCAGCCGGAAAACGCGTTGACTCGCCCGCCGAGCCCCTCGATCTCGAACGTCGACGAGCCGCAGAGCGTGATCACGATCTGATGGAAGTCGTGAGCGTGGCTCTTGACCGCGCTCGAAAGCGGCAGTTGGCGAATGGTGCTAAGCATTGACGAACTCCTCTCGGGCATGGCGGGACGTTAGGGTCTGTCTGAAAAGTCGGTGAGCGAAGACAAGACAAGGCAAAAATTGGCGAAGAAACGGAGTTTTCAGTGTGTAAATGAGTATTCTGATCGAACTCGCGCACGAGCCAATTTTTAACGCCATATTGTTGAGCGCAGGCACTTTTCAGACAGAGCCTAGCGCTGGCGCAGGGCGGTGTGTGCGGCAAGGTGATCGCGCAGCGCCTGAAGCTCCTGCTGGCCCGCCGCGTTGAGAAGCGGCTTGCCCTGGGCGATCTGCCAGCGCCGGCCGTACTGTTCCATGAGCTGTGAGGCCCGGCGGCGCACGCCGTCGAGATACTCGTCATGACGAATGGGGTAGCCGATCATGGCGTTCCACTCGGTTTCGCTGACCCGGCTTGCCAGCGCCTTGTCGAAGAGCGCGAGCAAATCCTTGGGCTCGGTGCGATAACGCGGGGTGCTGGTCGTCATCAAGATGACCAGCACCGAACCGATCACCAGCAAACAAACGCCAAGCACCAATAAATAAAGCGCCATTACTCGTGCTCCTTACCGGTTCGAACGCGGTCGCCGCCCGCTTGCGGGTAGAAAATTTTTGTCCCGTTGAGAACTTTTTACCAAATCGCTGTCAGATAGTGTACAGGCAACGCGTTATAGCCTTCGCTACGGCCGCATCCTTGCGACAGTAGCCGCTAGAAGTGTTGTACTGGCTTCTTTTTCGATCCCTTGCTTCCGCTGCCTTCTGGCAGCGGTTTTTTTTTGGCTTGCCTATACTACTGCTATTTTGACCGGTCTGCATTGATCAGGCGCTTGCGCTAAATGCGGCGAAGCGCCGGCATTGACACACAAGGAGCCGACTATGGATGCCCGCGAATACATGAACCGTAAAGGCGTTGGCGTCGAGCGCGACCCGGATCGGCCCAATACGCTGGAAGAGAAAGCCTGGGCCAGGGCTCGAGGCGCCGGTGACGGGCGGCCCAAATCCGGTACGCCCCACGACTGGGAAGACTGGGAACGCTACCACGAGGATCTGGCGGACGACGCCGATACCCTCGAGCAGAAAATCGATAAAGAGGCGCATCGTAAGGCCGTCGAACGCGAGCGTCGCGAGAAAAAAGCGCAACACGCACCGGTAGAACGCGAAGAAGTGAGCTCGCCCGCCAGGGCCAGCGCCGTCGAGCACTTCACTCCCGAACCCGCTAAGCCCGATAAAGTGGCGGCACCAACGCCGGACGTCAAATCGCCGGGGAGCGACTCAGTTAAAGCCTCGATCGATGAGCCTGCCGGACTCAAGGCCGCCTACGCGGCGCTGTCGGTACTGCTGCCACCGCTGGGTATCGGGCTTGCCGGCGGCGGGGCCAGGCGCGTGGTGATCGCGCTGGTATTGACGCTTTTGGGCTGGCTGCCCGGCGTCATCTACGCACTCGCCTGGGTGCTTCGCCGCTAACGAACCTCGTGCGCCGAGCTTTACCTTTTCCCCGAGCGCCGTATAATCCCGTCAACTTTTTATAATTTTCGGGGTTTACCATGGGGTATCTCGTTGGCGTCACGGCGCTCTGGGCGTTCTCGTTCTCGCTGATCGGTGTCTATCTGTCCGGGCAGGTGGATAGCTACTTCGCCGTGCTGGTGCGGGTGTCGCTGGCGCTACTGGTGTTTCTGCCGTTTTTGCGGCCCAGACTTTTGAGCTGGCGCGACCGGTTTACGCTCATGGCGCTTGGTGCGCTTCAGCTCGGCGTCATGTACACCTTTCTCTACCACTCCTTTTTGCTGCTTTCGGTGCCCGAGGTGGTGCTGTTCACCGTGCTCACGCCGATCTACATCGCGCTGCTCGACGACCTGCTCTTTCGACGCTTCACACCGATCTATCTGGTGACCGCGACGCTGGCGGTGATCGGTGCAGCGGTGATTCGCTACCAGGGCGTGGACAGCGGCTTCTGGCTTGGTTTTTTGGTGGTCCAGGGCGCGAACTTGAGCTTTGCAATCGGCCAGGTGGGGTATCGCCGGCTGGTGGCCCGGCAGTCTCAAACGCTTGCCTGGCACCACGTGTTTGGCTGGTTTTTCATCGGCGCGCTGATCGTCGCACTGACGGCCTTTTTGCTATTGGGTGACATTCAGGCGCTGCCCACCACGACGCTTCAGTGGGGCGTACTCGCCTGGCTTGGGCTTGCGGCCTCGGGCGTGGGCTACTTCGCCTGGAACCAGGGGGCGACCCGGGTCGATGCCGGCACGCTTGCGATCATGAACAATGCGCTGGTACCGGCGGGGCTGATCGTCAACCTGGTGATCTGGAACCGCGACGCCGATATAGGGCGGCTGGCACTGGGCGGGCTGATCATCGTCGCCTCGCTCTGGCTCAATCAGTGGTGGCTCAAGCGCCGCCAACTCACCGGCACGCTCGAGCGCGCCTGAGCCGCCAAGTAGTCGCTCTCAAGGCCTGCTTTGCCGATAAGTATCGGATAAACAAGGCGCCGGATTTGCCCGCGTGCGGGCGGGTCTTCATAATGGGCGATAATGACAGTGAGAGCCGCCCATGCCCACCACGCCAACCCGTACGTCCAGCATGACCAACGCGACGGTCGAAAGACCGTTCAATACGATCGGCCTGATCGGCCGGCTCGGCAGCGACAAGGTAGTCGATTCGCTCTCGCGGCTGGTGGCGTATCTGGTCGAACATGACTATCGCGTGTTGGTCGAGGATCGCACTGCCACGATGATTCCCGATCATGGCCAGCCGGAAACCAGCCGGCGCATGCTCGGCGAGCGCTGCGACCTGGTGATCGTGGTCGGCGGCGATGGAAGCCTTCTGGGCGCGGCGCGCTCGCTGTGCCAAAGCGGCACCCTGATTCTGGGCGTCAACCGCGGGCGGCTCGGTTTTCTCACCGATATCTCCCCGGACGAGCTCGAAACCCGGGTCGGTGAGGTGCTGGCGGGGCAGTTCGAGGTCGAAGAGCGCTTTTTGCTCGACGCGGTGCTCTACCGCAACGGCGTGGCGGTGGGCCGGGGCGACGCGCTCAACGAAGTGGTGGTGCACCCGGGCAAGGCGGTGCGCATGATCGAATTCGAACTCTTCGTCGACGGCCGCTTCGTCTACAGTCAGCGAAGCGATGGGCTGATCGTCGCCACGCCTACCGGCTCGACGGCCTACGCGCTCTCCGGCGGCGGGCCGATCATGCACCCCAAGCTCGACGTCGTAACGCTGGTGCCGATGTTTCCCCATACGCTTTCGAGCCGGCCGATCGTGATCGACGCGGCGAGCGAAATCCGGATTCATATCGGCGAAACCAACCACACCTACCCGCACATCAGCTGCGACGGCCAGACCCGCGCGGTGGCCAAGCCCGACGACGTGCTGGTGATCACTCGCAAGCCCGCCCGCGTTCAGCTCGTTCATCCGTTGGGCCACAATTTTTACGACATCCTGCGCAGCAAGCTGGGCTGGAGTCATCGGCTGGGGGATTGATGAGCCAAGGGTATGATCTCATTGGCGACGTCCACGGCTGCGGGGCGACGCTTTCGACGCTGCTCGAAAAGCTGGGCTACGAACAACGCGCCGGGGTGTATCGCCACCCGACGCGCAAAGCCGTCTTTCTGGGCGATTTGATCGACCGCGGCCCGCGTATTCGCCTGGCGGTGCAGATCGCCCGGCGCATGGTCGACGAAGGCGAGGCCTATATCGTGATGGGCAATCATGAGCACCACGCCCTGGCCTACACCCATCCCGCTCCGAAGGGGAGCGAGCGGCGCTGGCTGCGCGAGCATTCGCCGCGCCACAACCGCATCATCGCCGACACGCTCTACCAGTACCGCGACCACACCAACGAGTGGGAAGACACGCTCGCCTGGTTCAAGACGCTGCCGCTGTTTTTGGAGTTCGACGACTTTCGCGTGGTGCACGCCTGCTGGGACGCAGCGCTGATCGAGGCGCTCAAGAAGCGCTCGCCCAACGCGTGTCTGACCGATGAATTGCTGGAGGAGTCCGCCGATTCATCGACCGAGGCGTTTGCCATCGTCGACCGGCTGACCCGAGGGCCCAGCATCGCACTGCCCGAAGGCGTGGCCATCCACTCCGGCGATGGCTTTACGCGCAAAAGTTTTCGCGCCCATTTCTGGGCCGCCAATCCCAAGCGCTGGGGCGACGTGGTGTTTCAGCCGGACAACCTGCCGGATCACCTGGAAACCCGGCCGCTGAGCGAGGCCGAGCGCGAAGGGCTTGGCTATTACGACGCCGAGCAACGGGCGCTGTTCATTGGCCACTACTGGTGTGAGGGGATTCCGGCGCTGCCCGCGCGCAACATCGCGTGTCTGGATTACAGCGCGGTGAAGTACGGGCGGCTGGTGGCCTATCGTTTCGACGGCGAGCGTGAATTGAGCGCCGACCGCTTCGTTTGGGTGGACGTTCACCGTGAAGAGAGCAGCCGCATTTGAGCGGGCTACCGAGCGCTTTCTAATTCAGATTATGAGTAGATACATTAAGAAACATCTTTTTTTGAAAATGGCTGAACTAACCCCGCCGCTGGCTATCAGAGTAAGTGTTCCCTTGAATGATCCCTTGCTTTAAGCCGGCGGCCCCCTCCGCCGGTTTTTTTATGCGCACGATTTACGCTCATGACGAAACCACCGCGCCGGGCAGCCGATCCTTTACTCCAGGGAGGTGTCATGCACCCCGTCATGCTGTTACCCGTTGATGCCGACACGCGTGAGCTTCGCCAGGCGCTCTGGCACTACCGGATTGGTCATCGGATCACCGAAGAGCCGGAGGGCCTGACGCTGTGGCTCGCCGACCCCCGTCAGAAAACCGAGCTGACCGCGCTGGTGCGCCGCTGGCAGCAGGGCGAAACGCTGATTACCGGCCCGCGCCCCCAAAGCGCTCAGCGCACTCAGGGCGCCACGCTTTTACGCCGCCTGCCCGTTACATCGCTCATCATCGGTTTGAGCGTTTTAGTCTTCGTGCTCATGAATACCCTGGGCGACGGCGTACTTACGGCGCTGACCATCGTGCCGGTCGGCGTGGTCAACGGCCAGCTCGTTGCCCAACACCTGATGGAGACGCTGACCGGCGGCCAGCTGTGGCGGCTCTTGACTCCGGCATTTTTGCACTTTGGCCTGATGCACCTGATCTTCAACCTGATGTGGGTGTGGTACTTCGGTCGTCAGATCGAAGCGCTGCAGGGCAGCCGCGTGATGGTGGCGCTGCTGCTGGTGGCGGGCATCGGCTCGAATCTGGCGCAGTACGCCACCGGCACGGTGCTGTTCGGCGGCATGTCCGGGGTGGTGTATGCGCTGTTGGGCCACGTCTGGCTCGTCTCACGTAAGCGCCCCGAAAGCGGCTTTTTCGTGCCGCAGATGCTGGTGGTGTTCATGCTGGGATGGATGGTGTTCACCATGACCTCGCTTGCCGAGTGGGTGGGCTTTGGCAACGTAGCCAATGAGGCGCACCTGGGCGGGCTACTCGTGGGGCTGGCCTCGGGCTGGTACTATTGCGCCAAACGTCCACGGTCCACGCCCTGACCTTCGATACGACTGGAGCCCTGCATGAATGATATGAGCTTTGAGCGCATGATCAGCCAGATGACCCCGAGCATTTACGAAAGCCTCAAGCAGGCGGTATCACTGCGTAAATGGCCGGATGGCCGCTTTTTGACCGCCGAGCAAACCGAGCTGTGTCTCGAGGCGGTGATTCGTTTTGAAATCGAAAACAACGTGCCCGAAGAGAACCGGGTGGGCTATCTCGAGCGGCGCACCTGTGGCGCAGGGGCCACCGGCGCAGGCGTATCGCCGGAAATGGCGGGTTTGGGCCGGGACGTCTCGGGTGACTGATCTGTTCGCAAGCGAGTCAAGCGCCGTGCGTGTGTCCGGCCATCTGAGCAAAATGGCGGGCACGCTCGAGGCACCTGGCAGTGAAGTCACGTATCACCTGCGCGCCGGCGAGCAACGACTGGCGCTCAACGCGTTGATCGGCACGCCGCTTCGCCTGCACTTTGATGGCCACATTGCCTGCACCCACTGCGGGCGCAAGACCAACAAGAGCTTCGCCCAGGGCTACTGCTACCCGTGCTTCAAACGCCTGGCGCAGTGCGACACCTGCATCATGAAGCCGGAAACCTGCCACTATTTTCAGGGCACCTGCCGCGAGCCGGAATGGGGCGAGGCGCACTGTTTCACCCCGCACATCGTCTATCTGGCCAACTCCTCCGGGCTCAAGGTCGGCATCACCCGCAAGACCAACATGCCCACCCGCTGGATCGACCAGGGCGCCATCCAGGCGCTGCCGATCATGGAAGTGGCCAGCCGCCAGCAGTCCGGCTTCGTCGAGATGCTGTTCAAGGAGCACGTATCGGATCGCACCAACTGGCGCGCCATGCTCAAGGGCGAGGTCGAGCCGCTCGATCTGATCAAGGAGCGCGACCGGCTGCTCGAGGCCGTTGCCAGCGGCCTGGACGCGCTACGCGAGACCTACGGGCGGGAGGCGATTCGGTTACTCGATGAAACCCCGCTCGATATTCGCTACCCGGTCGAGTCGTTCCCCCGCAAGATCGCCTCGCACAACTTCGATAAGCAGCCGGTGGTCGAGGGCGTACTGAACGGCGTCAAGGGCCAGTACCTGATCTTCGATACCGGCGTCATCAACCTGCGCAAGTTTACCGGCTACCATGTAAGCGTTGACTCGCTTTGCTAGCCAGCCCGTGGCTAGTTGGCTAAGGTAAGAACAGCCTCAACCCCTGACCGGCCCGGCAGAGGCGGGCGGGGGGCTCGGTGAACGTGCTCACTCGATTGCAAGCCTTCTGGCTGGCTCGTCCTTCCGGCGACTCCAGAGTCTTCATTTGACGTGCTTTTCATTCGAAAGCGCTTTTAAAGCATTGCAAGGACGCCGTGATGCCCTGGTTAAAACTTCTTCATATCGCAGCGCTGGTGATTTGGTGCGGCTCGCTGCTGTATCTCCCGGCGCTGTTAAATCACAGTCTGGCGCTTCGCCGGGATGCGGGCTTTGCTCAGGGCACCCCGCCCATGCCGCGTTTTTTCTACAACACCGTTGCCACACCCGCCGCACTTTTGGCGATCGGCTCCGGCACCCTGCTGTTTCTACTTCATGACTTGATGGGCGGCTGGCTGATTTTGAAGCTCGGCGCGGTCGTGCTGATGGTGGCAGCCCACGGCGCCTTTGGCTGGCTAATTCTGCGCCTGGAAATGGGGATCTATCGCGGCGTCAAAACCGCCACGCTGCTGGGGCTTCTGCTAAGCCTGGTGGGGATCTTCGGCGTGCTGGGGTTCGTACTGGCAAAGCCCCTGGCGTGGGGCTAGGCGATGAGAAATAAAAGGTGCTTCAAGCGTAAACAGGGTGGCGTGGGCCGTGGGGCGGTGTCATTCGTCGACGTCGACGCCGACCGCATGTTCGTAAACGAGTTGGCCGCCGAGCCAGCCGGCCAGCGCAATCAGGGCGCCGGTGACCAGCGATATCGCAAGCCCCCAGGGCAGAATGGCTTCCGGCGAATTCAGACGCAACAGCCAGTTCAGCGAGGCAAGCGAGAGCATCACCACGGCGACGATGGCATGGCTCCAGCCAGTGATCAAACGGCGAATACGCGACACCGTGACCAGATCGATTATGCCGGCGATCGAGGCGATCCAGCCGCCAAAGGCACCGACGCCGGCAAGCCACAGGCCGCTGCGCTCCCAGAAGGGGTCACCCGTGTACCAGTAACCCAGATCGCTTGCGACCAGCGCCATCAATGCCGCCACCGGGAAGTGAATCATGACCGGATGAAGCGGGTGACCGGCCAGCGAGGCGCGGCTTTTTATGGAACGCTGCGGAGTGGATGCCATGGACACGTCCTGTGGGCAGACAAAGGGAAAAGAGTATGAGGGAACGTAACCATTCGGCGCCGCCCCCAAGGCGTATTCAACGCGCATCGCGACGGCGGGTCAACCTGGCCGCGTTAACGCTTTTACTGGCCGTGCCGATACTGTTGGCCGGCTGCGGCGGCGACCACTCGATCTTGAACCCGGCGGGGCCGGCGGCGCGCGATATCCGCCTGATCTGGTTCGTCATGCTGGGCTTCGGAACCGTCGTGTTCGTCGTCGTGATCGCGCTTTGGCTCTATACCTTCAAAAAGCGTTACGTTACCCGCACTCCCGCCCAGGAGCGGCGCATCGGCCGACGCTGGATCATCGGCGGCGGTATCATTCTGCCCACACTCACGGTCATTGCGCTTTTGATGTTTGGCGTGCCCACCGGCAAGCGCATGCTGACGCTGCCGCTGGACGAGCCGCCGGAGGTGATCGAGGTCATCGGGCATCAGTGGTGGTGGGAGGTACGCTACCCGGGGGCCGAAGGTGGTGAAATCGTGACCGCCAATCAACTCATGATGCCTGCCGGCGAGCCGGTGGACTTTCATGTCACCGCCGCCGATGTCATCCACGGCTTCTGGATTCCGCGTTTGGGCGGCAAGATCGACATGCTGCCCGGGCGTATCAACCGCATTCGCCTGGAGGCCGACGAGCCCGGCGTGTTCGGCGCCCAGTGCGCCGAGCTTTGCGGCGTGGGCCATGCTCATATGCAGCTTCACGTCGAGGCGCTGCCGCGTGCGGAGTTCGACGCCTGGCTTGCCGCGCGCAGTGACGAAGCGCTGGCCGAGCTTGCCGCCCAAAACGCAGCCTTCGATACCGCCCGCGACAACTTCACTCGGTTCTGTTCTGGCTGCCATCAGGTGGCGGGTATCAGCGCGAGCAACATCGGCCCGAATCTCTCGGATGTCGGTGGCCGCGAAGCCTTGGGCGCCGGCGTAATGGCCATGGAGGAGGGCGCGGTCTACCAGTGGCTGAGAAACCATCAGACGCTCAAGCCCAGCAACCTGATGCCGCGCCACGACGATCTGGATAACGAAACGCTTAGGGGCCTGGGTGCCTGGCTGGAGACTTTAACCCCATGACAACCATCAATCGTCAAGCGACGCCCCAGGACCCGCAAGAGCCGGAGGATGGCCGCACGCTGCACGACGACCTGCACGACATTTGGGGCAACCCGCGCGGCATCAAGGCGCTGACCATCGTCAACCACACCACGCTCGGGTTGCGCTTCATGATCACCGGGATGGCGTTTTTCCTGTTCGGCGGCATTTTGTCGATGCTGGTGCGCACCCAGCTCGCCACCCCCGACCAGAACTTCATGACCCCGGAGATCTACAGCCAGGTCACCACCATGCACGGCACGGTGATGATGTTCTTGTTCGCCATTCCCGTGCTCGAGGGGCTGGCGATCTACATGATTCCGAAGATGATCGGCGCCCGTGATTTGGTCTGCCCCAGGCTGACCTCACTTGGCTACTTCTGCTACCTTTTCGGCGGCATCATTCTGGCCTCGAGCCTGGTCATCGAAATGGCGCCCAATGCCGGCTGGTTCATGTACACGCCGCTTTCGAGCAGCGAGTATTCGCCGGGGCTCGGCTCGGATTTTTGGCTGTTGGGCATCACCTTCGTCGAAATCTCGGCGCTCTCTGCGGGGGTCGAGATCGTCGTCTCCATATTGCGCACCCGCACCCAGGGCATGGCGCTGCACAAGATGCCGCTGTTCGCCTGGTACATTCTCGCCATGGCGCTGATGATCGTGGTCGGCTTTCCACCCTTGATTCTGGGCAGCATTTTGCTCGAGCTCGAGCGCGCGGTCGGCATGCCGTTTTTCCAGGTGGCCGGTGGGGGCGATCCGCTTTTATGGCAGCATCTTTTCTGGCTCTTTGGCCACCCGGAGGTGTACATCATCTTCCTGCCCGCCGCGGGCATCATTTCCACGCTGATTCCGGTATTCGCCGGCCGGCCGATCGTCGGCTACGGCTGGGTGGTGTTCGCCATCATCGTCACCGGCTTTATCAGCTTCGGGCTCTGGGTGCACCACATGTTCACGGTGGGGATCCCCCAGCTTGCCCAGGCGTTCTTTTCGGCGGCGAGTATGCTGGTGGCGGTGCCCACCGCCATTCAGGTGTTCGTGTGGCTGGCCACGCTGTGGCTCGGTAAACCGAAATTCAAACTGCCGATGCTCTGGGTGTTGGGCTTTTTGATCATCTTCGTCTGCGGCGGTTTGACCGGCGTGATGCTGGCGCTGGTGCCGTTCAACTGGCAGGTACACGACACCCACTTCGTGGTCGCGCACATGCATTACGTGCTGGTCGGCGGCATGCTCTTTCCGCTGATGGCGGGCTTCTACTACTGGCTGCCGCTGTTCTCCGGGCGCATGCCGTCGGAAACCATCGGTCGCTGGGGCTTCTGGCTCACCTTTTTGGGCTTCAACGGCACGTTCTTGATCATGCACTGGACCGGGCTTCTGGGCATGCCGCGGCGTATCTACACTTATGAAGCGGGTAACGGCTGGGAGATCTTCAACCTGCTCTCGTCGGTTGCCAGCTTCGTGATGTCCGCCGGCATCGCCATGGTGTTGATCGATATCGCGCTGCACTTTCGCTTCGGCAAGCCGGCCAAACACAACCCCTGGGGCGCGGATACGCTTGAGTGGGCCAATACGATGCCGCCAAGCGCTTATAACTTCGTAAGCCTGCCTAACATCGAAACCCGCCACCCGCTGTGGGACAACCCGGATTTACCGCGCACCATGGCCGAAGGCAAACATGGCCTGGCGGTGGCGAGCCACGGGCGGCGCGAGATGTGGGGATCTGATTCCATCACCGGCAAGGTGCGCGAAATCGTTCACCTGCCGGGCAACTCCTGGTGGCCGTTTCTGGCCGCGCTGGCGCTGGCCGTGGTGTGTGTCAGTCTGCTGACGCGCCTCTACCCGGTCGCCGCGGTGTTCGTCATCGTCGCCGGGGTGTTTTTGCTGCGCTGGGCCTGGGAGAACGGCGCCCACCCCAAGGCCGCCCCGGACGCCGAGGTCAAGGAAGGCGACCCGCCCCTGCATTCGCGCACCATGAGCGGGCCCGGCGTCTGGGCGATGGCGACGTTCTCGATCGCCAACGGGTCGTTCTTTCTTTCGTATCTTTTCGGCTGGTTCTATCTCTGGACCGTCTCACCCGAGTGGCGCATGCCCGAGGTGTCGCCGCTTTCACTGCTGGTGCTGGTCAGCGCCGGCATCGCGCTCACGGTGGGCGCCGGCGTCATGGAGAAGCTGGTACGCGGGCTTCGCGCCCGCCGCGATAGCGGCCTGATGGGCGGGTTTTTCATCGCCGCGCTGCTGGGCGCGGTGCAGGTGGGGCTGGTGCTCTGGTCGCTGCTGAGTGCCGGGCTCGAGCCTACCCAAACCAGCCACGATGCGATTTTGCTGGTGGGGCTGGTGTACGCGCTGTTCCATGGGGCGCTTGCGATGATTCTCACCGCGATGCAGGGGTTTCGCGTGCGCTGCGGCTACGTGGGTGCCCACGCGCCCTTCGAGCCGGCAGTGGTGGTGCAGCTTTGGCGCTACAACCTGGTGACGTTCTGGGTGCTGGTCGGCGCGCTCGGCGTGCTGCCCCGCGTAATGGGAGGCTAGATGATGCCAACCGCGTTCAAGCGACTACACCTTGGCCATCCGGCGCATTTGATCGTCGGGCTCACGCTCTGGAGTATCTGGTTCGTGGCGGTGTACGGCGGGCTGTCGGTGGCCTGCGCCGTAGCGCCGCCGGCACCGGATCAAGGCTCACTGACGGGCCTCAACCTGGGGCTTGGGCTTGTCAGCGTCGCCACCACCGTCTTGCTTTTCTGGCTTGCCTGGGCCGGCTGGAAGGTAGGCCGCGAGCTTACCGGCCGGCCGCGCTTTAACGCGCTGGTCTCCGCCGGGCTCTATTTCTTCTCCGCCTTTGGGGTGGTCTTTACCGGCATGCCGATCATCGGCGTGCCGCCCTGTCTGTAACGCCGGTGGGGCGATCGACGCCATGAGCGATAGCGCGCCCGCCGGCTCGACCGCGCTTTTTAGCCTGCACGGCATGTGGTGTACCAGCTGCGCGCTTGCCGTCGAAGGCGTTTTGAAGCGCGCACCCGGCATTACCCAGGCAAGCGTTCACTATCCCACCGCCACGGTGTACGTACAGGGCGAGGCACAGGCCATCGCGCTTACAACTCTTGCGCCGCGGGTCTCGCGCATCGGCTATCGGCTGGGCGAGCTCGAGGCGGTGCAGGACGCCGCCGAGCGGCTCGAACAAGAGGGGCGCTACCTGAGTCTTCGTTTGGGGGTCGCCGCGGTGTTCGGCATGTGGACGATGCTCGCCTCGATTCTGATCTACGCCGGCGCCGTACCGGCGGGGCGTATCGAGCTGGTCATGGCCTGGGTTTCCGGCGCCTTTTCGCTTCCCGTGGTGCTCTACGCCGGCGTGCCGTTCTACCGCGCCGGGTTTCGTACGCTGTTGGCCCGCCGGCCAGGCATGGACGTGCTGGTGAGCCTGGGCGTGCTGGGGGCGATGGCGGTGTCGGTCTGGCTTCTTGGCCAAGGGTCTGTCGAGGTGTACTTCGATACGGCCGTCATGCTGATCGCGCTCTTGCTGGTCGGGCGACTGGCCGAAACGCTGTGCCGCCAGCGGGGCCTGAAAGCCTTCGAGGCCTTGGCGCTGGCGCCGGGCGATGTGACGCTCGAGCGGGAAGGGCAAATCGCGTCGCACCCGCTGAGCGCTGCGTGCATGAACGATGTTCAACGCCTGGCGCCGGGCGAGACCCTGCTGCTCGACGGTGAACTGATGAGCGCCGGCTGGTTCGATACCGCCACGCTCTCCGGTGAAAGCGTACCGCGCTATCTGGTCGCGGGCCAGCGGGTTTACGCCGGCTACCGCTTCATCGAGGCCGACGGCGAAGTGGCCCTTCGGCTTCGGGTAAACGCTACGCCCGGCGAGCGGCGCCGGGATCATTTGTGTGAGCAGATGCGCCTGCTGCAAACCCAAAAGGGGGAGCTTCACAAGCTGGCCGACCGTTTCGCGGCCTGGTTGAGCCCTGTCGCGCTGGTACTTGCGCTAATCACGCTGCCCGTGGCCTTCATGCTGGGCGCAAGCCTTGATGAGGCGGTAGTACGAGCGCTTTCCGTGCTGGTGGTCGCCTGTCCCTGCGCGGTGGGGCTGGCCGTGCCGCTGGCAACGCTTGCCGGCAGCGACCAGGCGCTGCAACGCGGCGTGGCCCTGCGAGACCCCGGCGCGTTCGAGACGCTGGCCCGAGTGCGTGCGGTGGCTTTCGATAAAACCGGCACGCTCACCGCCGGCCGCCACCGGGTCGTTCACGCCGAGTGCCGCGATGCGCTCGGTGGTGACTTTCATCGAAAGCTCGCCGCCGCCACCCGGCAAAGCGAGCATCCGCTGGCCCAGGGGCTGTTGCGCTGGGCGCTTGAAAGTGGCGATAAACAGAACGAAGAGGAGGGCGTAAGCCGCGTGGTGCGCCTGGACGAAGTCGCCGGCGCCGGGCGGGTGATCGCTTTTGAGCGCGGCGAGCGCTGGTGGATGGGAAGTTTGGGCTGGCTTGGCGAGCGCGGCGTCACGCTTGAAGGTGCGGCCCATCAGGCCGACCATGCCTTTGCCTCCCAGGTGGTGCTGGCCGACGAGCGCGGGTGGCTGGCAACGTTTTATCTCGCTGACCCGCCGGTGGAGGATGGCCGGGCGAGTGTTCGCGCGCTGCAGGCGCAGGGCTATCTCACGGCGCTGATCAGCGGTGACCGCCAGGGCGCGGTGAGCTGGCTGGGTGAGCAGGTGGGTCTGGCGCCCAATGCGTGCTACGCCCAGCGCTCGCCGGAGGCGAAAGCACGGCTGCTGGCGGGGCTTGCGTCACCCACGCTCTATGTCGGCGACGGGGTCAACGACACGCTTTGTCTGGCCGCCGCGGGTGTGGGCGTTGCGCCCATGCAGGCAAGCGATGCCGCCCGTGAAGGGGCGGCGGCCCAACTGTTGCGACCCGGTGTTGGCGGCGTGGTACAGCTACTGCGCCTGGCCAGGCGTACCCGCAACGTCATGCGCCAGAACCTGGTGTTCTCGGCGGTGTACAACACCCTGGCGCTGGGGCTGGTCATCGTCATGGCGGTGCCGCCGCTGGCGGCGGTGCTGGCCATGGCGGCGAGCTCTTTAAGCGTGACGCTGAACGCCGCCCGGCTCGCCTGGGCGCCGGTCGACGGTGACTCTGCAAAGGGCTCGCCATGAGTCGGGTCATCGTCTGGGTCGAGGCGCAGCTTCTATGGCTGGTGATGGCGGTGGCCGCGCTGGGGCTTTTGTACCCGGCGGCGGGCGTGGCGCTGGCGCCGCTGATTGGTCCGCTGCTGGCGCTTTTGATGTTCGTCATCAGCCTGACCTTCGATGCCCATCAGGTCGGCGCGGTGCTGCGCCGCCCCTCGCGGCCGCTGCTGGCGCTTTGTCTGGTGTACGGCCCGATGTCGCTACTGGGCTGGCTGACCGGGCGGCTCTTTTTCGGCACCGGGGCGCTCGCCGCGGGGCAGACGCTTCTAGGCACGCTGCCCACCGACGTGTCATCACCGCTTCTGGTGCTGATGGCGCGGGGCAACGTGGCGATGGCGGCGGTGTTCAACGCGATCACTACGGCACTTTCACCGCTGCTGGTCCCGCTGCTGTTTCTCGCGCTTACCGGCATCGAGCTCGACGTGCCGCTTTTCGCCATCGTGGTCGAGCTTTTACTGATCGTTTTCGTTCCGACGCTTCTGGGCGTGGCGCTGCGCACCCGGTTCAGCACAACGCTTGCCCGCTTTGACGACCGCTACGCGGGGTTGGGCTCCATCCTCTATCTGCTGATACTGCTGGCGGTGGTGGGTCCCAACGCCGCGACCATTCTGGGGTACGGCGCCTACGCGCTAGTGATCGCTGCCGCAGCGCTGTGTTTGAACCTGGCAGGCTACGTAGTGGGCACGGCGTCCAGGCTGATCACCAATGAGCGGTCAGAGGTGGTGGCGTATCTCTTTACCACGAGCAAGAAGGAGTTCAGCATTGCGGCGGCGTTCGTCGCGGCCTCCGGGCTTTCGCCGGAGATCGCCATTCCCGCGGCGTTTTTCGCCGTCATCCAGATGATTACCTCGCCGCTGGCGGCCAGACTGCTCGTCCGTCGCCCCACTAGCACTTGGGTGAGCGATAAGCGCTAGCAGTAGCCCAGCGCCTCGCCCAGCCTTGTGGCGTGCTCTTTTACCCAGCGCCGGTCGATCGCGCCCCAGCTCTCGAGCACGTAGCGGCCGATGTTGTGCCGCTCGCCTTCCTGGCCCTCAAAAACGCAGATGATATCGAGCTCGTCGAGCGACTTGATCGTGTCCTGAGCGGTGCGACGGGGCATGCCGGTGGCCTCGATCAGTGCCGGCACGCTGGCCACGCCCTGGTCGATCAGGTGGGCCACGTAGAGGCGGCGGTAGAAACTCGATCGGGTCTTGCTCAAGGGCTGCTTACTCGAGGGCTGGGTCATAAGGCGTTCCGGCTCGGTGGTTCAAAGGGGTGATATCAGGAATAAGTGAGCGTCGTCACGCGGGCGTCATCAGGCTGTCACCTGCGGCGCGCAACGTGGAAGGGTGAACGTGCGCCACGTTACCAACCGCCGGAGGGATCACCATGGTAGAGACGACCCATCGCGCCGCGCCAGAGAGCTACGCTCGCCCGGCGCAAAAGGAGAAGCAGGGCCGCCTGCGTCAGTGGCTCACGCTATTGCTGTTAGTCTACTTTCTGATCTGCGCGGTATCCATCGTCGGCGACGGCTTCAAGCTCGCCACCGGCGATCACGCCGAGCGCTTGTTCGAGTTCGCCACCAACCCCTTCGTCGGCCTGATGGTCGGCATCGTCGCCACCGCCTTGATCCAGTCGTCCTCGACGGTGACCTCGGTGATCGTTGGCATGGTGGCCGGGGGGCTGCCGGTTGCGGTGGCGGTACCCATGGTCATGGGGGCGAACATCGGCACCACGGTGACCAATACGCTGGTGAGCCTGGGCCACGTCAACGACAAGAACGAGTTTCGCCGCGCCTTTGCCGCCGCTACCGTGCACGACTTCTTCAATCTGCTGGCCGTGGTGATTTTGCTTCCCATCGAGATCCTGTTCCATCCGCTGGAGCGCATGGCCGGCGCCGTCGCTGGCGTTTTCTACGGCGATGCCGATCTTTCGCTGGATAACGTCAATATCGTGGGGCAGCTGACTCAGCCGGTGACGGACACCGCAGGCCAGCTGGTGTCGAGTTTGCCGGCGGTGGCCGGCGGTATCGCCTTGATCGTCATCGGCGTGGCGCTGATTTTTCTTTCCATTCGCTACATCGGCAAGCTGTTGAAGACGCTGATGGTTGGGCGCGCCAGACAAATCATGCTCAGCGCCATCGGCCGCGGGCCGTTCACCGGCGTGGCCTCCGGGGCGCTGGTGACGATGCTGGTGCAGTCGTCCTCCACGACCACCAGCCTGATGGTGCCCATGGCCGGCTCTGGCGCGTTCACGCTGCGCCAGATTTACCCGTTCACCATCGGCAGCAATATCGGCACCACCATGACGGCGCTGCTGGCCGCCACGGCGATTTCCGGTGCCACGGCGCTGTTGGCGCTGGAGATCGCCCTGGTGCATCTGCTTTTCAATCTGTGCGCCGTGCTGATCATCGGCGGACTGCCGTTTCTGCGTCTGCTACCGGTGAAAGGGGCGCAGTGGCTGGGCCGGGTCGCCGCCGAGCGCAAGGCGCTGGCCGCCGGCTGGGTGCTGGGCGTGTTCATCGCGCTGCCGGCCCTGTTGATCGCTGTTACCGTACTGTAAGGAGGGCGCCATGAGTATTGAACAAGGTTCCAGGCCAAGCCTGCACACCACCTCGACCGCCGAACTCAAGGCGATGTTGAACGACTCGGTGGAGATCATCGACGAAATTCGCGCTGAGCTCGACGCCCGAGAAGCCCAGACTCAGGAGCTCGAAAAGATGGACACCCTGATGGTCGAGGCCCGGCCGAAGCTTCAGGAGATCCGCGGCTTCTTCGCGCTGGTGCTCGACGAGCTCAAGGCGCGGCGCGGCCCGAACCGTTAGCGTTGGTTAGTCGAACAGGTCGCCCTGAGCACGGGGTGGCCTGAAGTCGCGCGTGTTGAGCCCCTGCTCGGCGCGGGGCTGCATGCCCCATTGACGGCTGGCGCGCTTGAAGCGCTGCTCGATCATGTCGACGAACACGCCTTCACCGCGAAAGCGCTTGCCGAACGCCGCCTCGTTGGTCTTGCCGCCCCGGCACTGGCGAATCAGGCTCATCACCTTGTCGGCGCGCTCGGGATAGTGGGCCATCAGCCACGCCTGGAACAGCGGCGCGACTTCGCGGGGCAGGCGTAGAAGCATCCAGCTCGCGGTGCGCGCGCCGGCGCCGCGGGCCGCTTCGATCAGCCGCTCGATTTCTTGGTCGGTCAGCCCCGGTATCACCGGCGAGATCAACACCCCCACCGGCACCCCGGCGGCGCTGAGTTCGCGAATCACCTTCAGCCGCGCCTGGGGCGAAGCCGCTCGCGGCTCCAGGGTGCGTTTTAGGTCGCTGTCGAGGCTCGTCAGACTCACCAGCACCCGCACCAGCCGGTGCTCGGCCATCTGTTTCAAAAGATCCAGATCGCGCAGCACGAGACTTCCCTTGGTCACCAGCGTGACCGGGTGGCGGCATTCGAGCAAAAACGCGAGGAGGTGTCGGGTGGTGCGATATGTCGCCTCGATCGGTTGATAACAGTCGGTGTTGCCGGACAGGTTGATCGGCCGGCAGACGTAGCCGGGTTTCGCGAGTTCGTCGCGCAGGTGATCGAGCATGCCGGTACGCGCGATCAGCCGGGTTTCGAAATCGAGCCCCGGCGACATGTCCCAGTAGGCGTGCGAGGGCCGGGCGAAGCAGTAGATGCAGCCATGCTCGCAGCCGCGGTAAGGATTGAGCGAGCGATCAAAGGAGAGATCCGGTGAGCTGTTCCACGCAAGCGCGCTCTTGCTTGGCTCCTCGCGTACCTCGGTGGCAAGGCTTAAGGGAGCGTGCTCCTGCCACCAGCCGTCGGATTCCTCGACGCTGACACTGGGCGCAAAGCGGTTGTGCGGGTCGAACGTTGCCCCGCGGCCCTTGTGAACGATACTGCCCGGGGGGAGGGCGCGTGAATCCGACATGACGCTATCCGATCGGCAATAGGTTGGCTGTATGAATATACATTATATTGCCGCTCATGCTAACGACAACCGCTGGCTGTAGTGCACGGAGTGTCACTGAAATCGCGCTAAACGTTCATCCCGCTGTCATCTGGCGTGGCTAATTTAAGCCTCTCTTAATCAATGACTTGGATGAACAGCATGGTCGCTTTCAAACGCTGCGCGCTCGCGCTTGCTTTAGGGTCCGTTTTTGCCACGCCGGCGCTTGCCCAACCACACGGTGCCAAAAACGTCATTCTGATGATCACCGACGGCGCGGGCATCGAAACCTTCCGCGCCGCCAGCTACTACCGCCACGCAGTGCTGGGCCAGGAAGTGTACGACGACTTCGACACTCAGGTCTTCACCGCCACTTACCCGCTGACCACCGCCACCGAGCCGACCATGAGCGACGAAGGCAAGGTCGAGTTCGACCCCGCCGAGCTCTGGAGCGATGAGGCGGCCGAGGGCGTGGGCTTCGAGGGCAAACTGGGCGACTACGACGGCTATTTCGCCGGCTACAACTACGCCCGCGAGAACTTCACCGACAGCGCCGCCGCCGGCACGGCGCTGGCCACCGGCCAGAAGACCTACAACAGCGCCATCAACTGGTCGAACAATGACGAGCGCATGAAGCACATCGGCGAGTACGTGGTCGAGAGCGGTCGGGCGCTGGGCGTGGTGAGCTCGGTGCAGCTGAGCCACGCGACGCCCGCCGCGTTTCTGGGCCACAGCCCCAGCCGCAACGAATACGCAGCACTCGGTGAAGAGATCATCGATTCCGGGCTTGCCACCGTGGTGTTCGGCGCCGGCCACCCGTACTTCGACGACGCCGGTAACGCAGTCGAAAACCCGGACGAAGACGCCTTTCGCTACGTGGGCGGCGAAGCCACCTGGCAGCGCGTGCTCGATGGCGACACCGATTACCAGTTGATCGAAAGCCGCGACGACTTCGAGGCGCTGGCCAACGGCGAGCTGACCCTCGAGGCGGACAAGGTGCTGGGCGTGGCGCAGAACCACGCCACGCTGCAGTTCAACCGCCCGGGCGTGGAAGCTGGCAACCTGATCGAGAACGTGCCGAACTTGCCGACGCTGACCCGCGGCGCGCTCGAAGTGCTCAAGCAAAACGACGAAGGCTTTTTCCTGATGGTCGAAGGCGGCGCCGTCGACTGGGCCGCGCACGCCAACAACCTGCCGCGCCTGGTCGAGGAGCAGGTCGATTTCAATGAAGCGGTGGAAGCTGCGGTCGAGTGGGTCGAGGCGAACAGCGACTGGGACGAGACGATGATCATCGTGACCACCGACCACGGCAACGGCCTGCTGCAGGGCCCGGATTCGGATCAGAACGCCTACAGCCCGATCGTAAGCCAGGGCGCCGGCGCGCTGCCGCTGGTGCGCTGGCACTCGGATAACCACACCCGCGAGCTCGTGCCGCTTTACGCCCAGGGCGCCGGCGCCGAGTACTTCCTCGATGTGGCCCAGCGCGATGAAGGCCTTTCCACCTACGGTGTGGACGAAAACGCCCAGCAGTGGGTGGACAACACCGATGTATTCCGCGCCGCGATGAACGCGCTCGGTATCGACGAGGACAGCGACACGCCGTAACGTCCCTGCGCCGCCACAAAGCCCCAGGCGAAATCGCCGGGGGCTTTTTTTGTGCGTGTTTTAGAACGCGTGAGATGAACGTATGCTGACGGTTTTGCCGGGAGTCTCCATGCGCGCGTTCTCGATCATCGCGATTCGCCTTCTCGCCGTCTATCTCGTGACCCGCCCGCTCATGGCGCTGGCGTCGTCGCTGCCCGCGGCCTTCGCTACGGCAGAGGCGTTCGAAGACTGGCGACTACTGTTCTCCGCCAGTCTCGTGCTGCCGTGTTTGCTGGGCGTGCTTTTATGGTTCAAGGCGCCCGCGCTTGCGCAAAGGCTTCACCCGAATGAGTCGGCGTCTGACAGCGTGGTCGGGGAGGCGGGGCTCGTGCGTGCGGGCAGCTTTCTCATCGGCGTGTATCTGGTGGTACAGCACCTGAGCAGTCTGCTTTCCCGCTGGCAGTGGGGCGGGGGGCTCGACATCGGCTCGCTCGCCGCGCTCCTGATCGGCCTGGCGCTGATACTGGGGGTCAGCGCCATGGGGAAATTGTTCAAGCGATTGCGGGAATTTTAATGGGCCTGGGAACTCGCCATGCGCTCGCGTGTCGATTTGGGTAAGATAGTACGCGCTACATCTTTGGTATAAGAATGATGGGCTTGTAAAGTCACTGTCGTAAAAGGTCACCGCCGTTTGAGCCCGCGGCATCAGGTCACCGACATTGGTTAAAGAGGTCGTTAGTCATATGAGAACTCCCCATGACGTGCTCAACGAGTGGATGCAGGCAATCAACAACGCCGACGTCGAAGCACTGCTGTCGCTCTACGATGAGAACGCCGTACTGATTCCCACCTTTTCCAACCGTATTTCCAACACCCGCGAGAAGCATCGCGACTATTTCGAGCGCCTGGGCGCGCGCCCGGGGCTGAGCATCACGCTGCACGAAAAGACCCTGATCATTCAGGAAGTCTCCGAAACCGTTGCCGCGCTGACCGGCCTCTACAACTGGCGTTTTGAGGTCGAAGGCGAGCTTCTGAACTTCGAGGCGCGCTTTAGCTACGTCGTTGATCTTTCAAAAGAAGCGCCGATTTTGCACCACCACTCCTCGCAAATTCCGCGCATGCTGTAAGGTTGTCGGCACCCGAAAAACGCCAGGCTATTCGAGCCTGGCGTTTTCATTTTTAAAGGTTTTATTCATGTTCGAGCTTCCCGCTCTTCTCATCATCGACATGCAGCGCGGCATGAGCGACCCCGCTGCAGGGGCTCGCAACAACGCCTGTGCCGAGACGAACATCGTGCGGCTGCTCGGCGTGTGGCGTGATGCAGGTGCCCCCGTCGTTCACGTACGCCATATCTCCCGCTCGCTGGACTCTCCCTTCTGGCCGGGACAAGAGGGCGCCGAATTCCAGCCGGCACTGGCGCCATGGGAAAGCGAGCACGTGGTCGAGAAGAACGTTCCCGATGCCTTTGTCCATTCGGGGCTCGAGCGGTGGCTTCGCGTGCGCGATATTCAGCGTCTCGTCGTCGTGGGTGTCAGCACCAGCAACTCGGTGGAGGCCAGCGTGCGAAGCGCGGGTAATCTCGGCTTCGATGTCACGGTCGTTCATGACGCTACCTTCACCTTCGCCAAACGCGATTATGCCGGGGTGGAACGCTCGGCTGACGAGGTTCACGCCATGTCGCTTGCGAATCTGAATGGGGAGTACGCGCGTATCCGCTCGACCGAAGAAATGCTCGATGAGGCGTTAGAAGAATGATTGAACTGGCAATGGCGGGAATCTCCCTGTTTGGCTTGGGTGACTGGACCTGTACCTCGGACAATGTCTACCCGGACGGCATGGAAGAGCACATCGAAAGTCGCGTCACGACACGAAAAGATCTCACCTATGAGGAAACGCTGACGCTCGACTATCGAACAAGCAGCGTTCCGGGAAGCCATTCGCGTCTGCAGGTCTTCATCACCGGGCATAAGGACGTTGTCGGCCACACGTTCATTGCCTACCCCGAAGAGATAGAACTCGTTCCTCGCACGGATGAGCTCAGATTGTTTTCGCCCGAGTTTCTCGAAGCAAGCCGCGCTTTTTATCTCGAGCCTTCGGCGCCGATCGAAGTGGTCTCCCGCGATGAAAATGCCATGACCCTGCGCCTCAAGGAGTCCGGCGAAGAAACGACCTGCCAGGCAGTGAGCGCAGGGGCATAGCGTTTTTTTCAAGCGTTAGAACAGCCAGCGCCAAAGCGCTGCGCAGACGATACCCACGGCGATGGACGCGAGCGGGCTTTTCAACGCGACCGCCACTAGCCCGGCGGCAAGGGCCGCGACGCGAGTGGCGTGATCGCCGTGAACGATCATCGGCGTCAGGATGGCGATGAGCACCGAGCTCGACATGGCGTCGATGAAAAGGCGCACGTTCGGTCCAAGCGTCAGTCGCGCCATGACGATCAGCCCCAGCACCCGCGAGCCATAGCCGACAAGTACCATGATCGAAATGGCCGCAAGCGACGACCAGACGGTCGGTGTCATCATTCGCTCACCTTCACGCTCTGGTATCGGGCAAGCAGCACAGCGACGCCCCCACCGGTCAGTGCCCCTACCATGACGTGCAGAAAGGGCGGCAGCCACCAGTACGCCAGCAGCGCGCTGGTGCCCGCCGCAAGCCAGGGCAGCACCATGAACGCTCGGGGCCGATTGCCGATCACGATCACCAGCAGAAAGCAGAGCATGATCATATCCAGCCCGAAGCGCTCCGGATGAGTGATGCCGCCGCCGAACACGAGCCCCGCGCCGGTGCCCAGCACCCAGGCCGCCCAAAGCGCAATACCGCCGCCCAGCAAAATACCGACATTGCGCTCGCCCTGGTGGTATTTGGAAAGCGCCAGCGCCCAGTTCGAATCCGTGACCAGGAAAATGACCGCAAACCGCTGCCGGCGCGGTAAAGGCGCAAGCCAGGGGTAGAGCGAGGCGCCCATCAGCATGTGCCGAGTGTGAATCGCAAGCGTCGTACCCGCCAGTGCCAGCAGGGGCAGCGGCGCTTGCCAAAGTTCCAGCGCGGCGAATTGCGAGGGGGCGGCGAACACCAGCGCGCTCATCGACATCGCCTGCCATGCGGCCAGGCCATGGTGCGAGGCCGCTACGCCAAAGGCGAGCCCGAAGGCGATAGTGAAACACGCCAGCGGCAGCATCAGGCGGATGCCTTGCCACGTACCGGCGATATCGAGCGTTGTCTCGTTTTGTTGACTCATCAGGGAGTTACCAGCAGTGAAAATACTCTTTCAGAAAAAAACAAACAGACCTGCTTGTTTTTATTTTTACATAAGTTTAGATTCGATAATGCATTAGCGCTTCAAAGTTTGAAACTTGCAAACGTTAAATACGTAATAACATAACATTAATAATGCTGTTTAATTTGCTCCAGGAAACCTGACCATGAACTTCAAACGCACATCACTCGCGGTGGCCGTTTCTGCATTCGTCCTGCCCGCTTTAAGCGTCACGGCCCAGGCTGAAACGTCTTTCATCGCTAACTCGTTTTATGATCAGCAGCACCCCCATTCACGCTACGGCTATATCGAGTGGGCGGAGATGGTCGAAGAGCTCTCCGGGGGAGAGCTGGCGCCCGAGGTTTATACCGGCACGGTGTTACTGGCCCCTCGCGCCAACCTTCAGGGTATTCAGGACAACATCGTTCAGGTCGCGCACCATGCCGCGATTTATACGCCGTCCGAAATGCCGGTCGCCAACGCCGTGCAGGAGCTTGGCTTCAACTACGCCGATCCGCTGGTGAGCATTCTCGCCGTGACCGATTTCAGCATGAACAACCCCACCCAGCTGGCGGAGTGGGAAGATCTCGGTATCGTCTACCTGGGGGCCTACAGCACGCCGCCCTACGTCATGTTCTGCCGCGAGCCGGTGCGTAATCTCGAGGAGCTGCGCGGCAAGCGCATTCGCACCGCGGGTTCGACCGTATCGGCGTGGGTGGAAGAGGCGGGCGGTACGCCGGTCAACGTGCCTTCCAGCGAAATGTACAGCGGCCTCGACCGCGGTTCGCTGGACTGCGCGACCAACGCGGCCAACGACCTGATCGACCGCTCGCTGTGGGAAGTGGCGGAGCACACCACGCTTTTGCCCACCGGCATGTACTGGTCTGGCCCACAGTGGGGCTTCAACGAAGGTTTCTGGGCCGGCTTGAACGATGAAGAGCGTGATGTCTTCAAACAGGCCACCGCTCAGGCCATGACGCGCATGGTGGTTCAGTTCATCGCTGCCGCGGAGTCCGCCATCGAAGAGGCGAAAGAGCACGGCAACAACGTCTACGAGCCGGAAGACGACCTGATGGCTTCCGTCGAAGCCTTCCGCGAAAAGGCGCTGTCCGGCGTTTACGACAAGGCGCGCGACGAGTACGGCGTGGAAGACCCCGAAGCGCTGATCGATGATTTCCTCGCCACCATCGACAAGTGGCAAACCCTGCTGGAAGGCGTCGATCGCACCGATGAAGAAGCGCTGGCCCAGTTGGCGATGGACGAAATCTACAGCAAGCTCCCGGCGGATTACGGTATTTATTGATTTGACGTAGAGTGGCTTTTTTCAAGCCAGCCAATATCTACAAGATCGATAAGGGACCGTCATGACGAAGCGACAGAATCAGGAAGAGCGTTCACGCAATACCCAGGCACGCGTGATGCAGGCAACGATCGAATGCGTGCTGGCCAAGGGCATACGTGACACCTCGACTGTGGATGTCGCTCGTCAGGCCGGGGTCTCTCGAGGGGCGCTGGTGCATCACTACCCGTCGAAAACGCTGTTGATGCAGTCGGCGCTGGAGGATTTGCTCAACCGCGAGGTCGAGAGCGTTCGCCAGCTGACGATCAGCGTGCGCGAGGGTAACTTCGATTTCGACAGCCTCTTGAGAGTACTTCATGAGCACTTCAAGGGGGATCTGTACATGGTGACGCTGGAGTATCTGAGCGCCGCGCGTACCGATCCCGACATCATGAAAGTGCTCATCCCCCTTGCAGCCAGGTTCAACGGTTCGTTGGAAGCCATCTGGGAACAGCTGGTGGCAAGCTCTCGGCATACGTCGCGGCAAAACCGCGTGGCGCTGAACGCCACGCTTTGCATGATGCGCGGCATGGGCGCGCAAAGCATTTGGCGCGACGACCCGGAGCTTTACCACGACATGCTGATTTTCTGGAGGGATGCCCTCATCGAGCTTGGCTTTTCATCTTCCCAGGCTATGACAAGAGAAACTGTATGATCGCGCGCATCGTTGAATCCTTGAGTCAATGGGTCGCCAAAAGCGCGCTGGTGCTGGCCGCGCTGTTTCTGATCCTGATGGCGCTTCACGTCACGCTGGACGTAGCGCTTCGCTTTTTCTTCGGCAAGTCCTTCACCGGTACCCTCGAGTTCGTCTCGTTCTATTACATGGTCGCGGTGGTCTTTCTGCCGATTGCCTACGTCGAGCTTCAGCGCGAGCACATCAGCGTCGATGTCGTGGTGGGGCGCCTGCCTGCCCGCGTGCAGCTGGCGTTCTACCTGTTCGCAGGCGCTTTGGGGTTGGTCTATTTCGGCATGCTTTGCTACCAGAGCTACCTGGACGCACTGCGGGCCACCCTGCGCCAGGAAACCGCCATGGCCAACTTCACGTTCTACCTGTGGCCCAGCCGCTGGGCGCTGCCGGCCGGCTTCGCCGCCATGTGCCTGGCCATTCTCGCCAACATGATCAAGGCAGTGCGACTGCGCCAAGCCCTGTAGGAGCAACCCATGAGTAATATCGAGATAGGCGTGGCAGGCATTGCCATCGCTTTGGCCTTGATCGCCTTGAGGGTGCCCATCGGCATCGCCCTGGGGCTTGTGTCGATCATTGGTATCGGCGAAATGACCAGTATGCGCGTGGCCTGGGGCATGATTTCCGCCACGCCGTTTGACTTCGCCGGTACCTGGGAGCTGACCGCCGCCCCCATGTTTTTGTTCATGGGGTATCTGTGCACCACGACCAACATGACCCAGGGGCTTTTTCAGGCGATGCGGCTTTACCTGGCGCGCCTGCCCGGCGGGCTTGCGGTCTCGAGCGTCATGGCCTCGGCGTTTTTCGCCGCCGCCTCCGGTTCGAGTGTGGCCACTTCTGCTGCCATGTCGCGCATCGCCGTGCCGGAAATGCTCAAGCACAACTACGACAAGGGCCTGGCCACCGGCACCGTGGCGGCGTCGGGTACGCTTGGTTCGCTCATTCCGCCCAGCGTACTGCTGGTGCTCTACGGGGTGTACGCCCAGGTCTCCGTGGGCCAGCTGTTCATGGCGGGCTTTCTACCCGGCGTGCTGTCGGCGCTTCTCTACATCGCGATGATCATGGTGCGTACCAAGCTCAACCCGAGCCTGGCAGGCGATGCCAACGTGCGCTCGAGCTGGTCTGAAAAGTGGGAGGCGTTCAAGAACATCTGGCCGCTGCCGCTTCTGATCGCGCTGGTGCTCGGCGGTATCTTCACCGGCATCTTCTCGCCGACGGAAGCCGGCGCCGTGGGTACCACCATCGCAGCGGTCATTGCGCTGGCACGGCGCACGCTCACCGTTGCCGCCGTGCGCGAGGCGGTGACGCAAACGGCGGTGAGCACCGCCAGTATCTTCATCATTCTGATCGGCTCGCTCTTTTTCACCCGTTTTCTGGCGATGAGCGGCGTGCCCTCGGCGTTTTCCGAGCTGATTCTTGGCGTGAGCACCGAGACCTGGTGGATCATTCTGGCCGTCGCCCTGATTTATCTGATTCTGGGCATGTTCATCGACTCGATCGGTCTTCTGCTTTTGACCCTGCCGCTGATTCTGCCGCTGGTGGAAGGGGCAGACCTTAACCTCGTCTGGTTCGGCATCATCGTCGTCAAGCTTTTGGAGGTTGGGCTGGTTACGCCGCCGATCGGTCTCAACGTCTACGTCATCAAGGGGTCGCTGGGTAACAGCGTCAGCCTGAGCGAAGTCTTCAAGGGCGTGAGCTGGTTCATCGTCATGGACATCGTTGCGCTGCTGCTCATCGTGCTGATTCCTGCGCTTTCCCTTTATCTTCCGCAGAAAATGTTTTGACGCCTTCACTTCAAGGAACTTCCATGTCTACGATTCGCTTCATCAACGCTAACGTCATCGATTCCCGCGCCGGCAAAGTGCTGAAAAACCACGAGGTGCGCATCAAGGACGGCCGTATCGACGCGGTCAGCGCCTCACCGCTCGAGGGCAGCGACGACCAAATAATCGACGCCAAGGGCCATTATTTGATGCCAGGGCTCGTGGATTCCCACGTCCACGTTACCGCGATCACGCCGAACTTCGCGCTGCTGGGAACGCTGTCGCCGTTCTACGTTGGCGCCAAGTCATCCGAGCTTCTTGAAGCCATGCTGATGCGCGGCTTCACCACCGTGCGCGACGCCGGCGGCGCGGACTACGGCCTGGCCAAGGCGGTGGACGAAGGCGCTCTGGCCGGTCCGCGCATCATGTACGCCGGGCGCGCGCTCTCCCAAACCGGCGGCCACGGCGACATGCGCGGGCCGGGCCAGCAAACGTTTGAGGGTTGCTTCTGCTGCGCGGGCCTTGGCCGCGTGTGCGACGGCGTAAGCGAAGTGCGCCAGGCCGCCCGCGACGAGATCCGCAAGGGCGCCACGCAGATCAAGATCATGGCCTCCGGTGGCGTAGCCTCACCCACGGATCGTATCGACAGCACCCAGTTCTCGCTGGAAGAGATCGATGCCATCGTCGAGGAAGCGACGGCCGCCAATATTCACACCATGGCCCACGCCTACACCGCTCGCGCCATCAACCGCTTGATTCCGCGCGGTGTGAAAACCATCGAGCACGGCAACCTGATGGACGAAGAGAGCTGCCGCCTGTTCATCGAGCACGACGCCTACCTGACGCCGACGCTGAGCACCTACGATGCGCTGGCGCGCGAAGGGGTCGAGGCGGGCATGGCCGAAGAGCTGCAGCGCAAGGTGTTCGAAGTGCTCGAGGCCGGCGGCAAGGCGCTGAAAATGGCCCAGGAGCACGGTGTGAAGATGCTTTACGGCTCCGATCTTCTTGGCCGCATGCAGGTCCATCAGCTCAACGAGTTCCATCTGCGCAAGGACGTGGTGCCCGCCGACGAGCTGATCCGCGGTGCGACCAGCCACGCCGCGGATGCCTACGGCTGTGTGGGCGATTTCGGCGAGATCATTCCCGGCGCCCGCGGCGATGTCATCCTTCTCAAGGACAACCCGCTCGAAGACATCACCGTTCTGACCAAGCCCGATGAACAGCTGATGCTGATCATGAAAGGCGGCGTGGCGTACAAGAATACGCTCTAACCCCGCCAAGGGATTTAAAAAGCCGCCGACGCGATTTCGCGTCGGCGGCTTTTTTATGTGTATCGGGCGACAATCCCCTCGTGCTGATCGTCTGTATACCTTCTTGCAGCGGGCAGGGCGCTGTGCCATAACATCAGACATCGCTAAACGTGACGCGCTGCCCGGGGCGCCGGTTAGCCATCACCCCACGACCTACAACAACAGCTATCAGGGGATCACTGTCATGCCAACGTTTCGCTACCGGCGCTTGGCGCTGAGTATACTCGTCGCTGTAGGCGCCTTGCCGCTCTCGGCGCTTGCCGCCAGCACGTTCGATGACGCCTTCAACGAGACCGTCTTTTTCGGCGATAGCCTGACCGACAGCGGCTACTACCGCGCCACCATCGGGCAGCTGCTGCCCATCCCGCCCGACCGGCTCGACCTCGTCGGCCGCTTTACCGATAACCCGGGGCCGGTGTGGGCCGAACACGTCGCCGCGCGCTACGACAGCAACGCCGCTCCCGCCAATGCCGGGGGCAATAATTACGCCGCCGGCGGGGCGCGGGTAGCCGCTTCTTCGAGCAGCCTGTTCGGCGCCGCTCCCGCGGTGAGCGATCAACTGGCAAGCTACCTGGCTTCGACCGGCGGCGTCGCCGACGGGGATGCGCTCTACGCCGTCTGGGGCGGGGCGAACGATCTCTTTACCGTAAGCAGCGGGGCGGACGCCGCAAGCGTCATTGGCAATACGGCCGTGGCCACCGCCGGGCTCATCTCTACGCTGCAAGGCGCTGGCGCCCGCCACGTGCTGCTTTTTAACGTGCCCGACCTTGGCCTGACGCCGCGCTTCAACGGCGACCCGGCTACCCGCGCCGGTGCCACCGCGCTTGCCCGGCAATACAACGAGACACTTTATACCGCCGTGGCGGCAAGCGGCGTTGATGTGATCCCGGTCGATACCTTCGCACTTCTGCAGGAGGTCGCTGCCGCGCCCGGCGCCTACGGGTTTACCAACGTCGTTGATCCCGCCTGCACCCTGCCGCTGCCGCTTTGTAACCAGGCGACGCTGATCGCGCCGAACGCCGGCGAACGTTACCTGTTCGCCGACGAGATTCACCCCTCGAGTGCCACCCACCGCATCATCGGCGAAGCCGTGGTATCGCTGATCGAGGCGCCGCAGCTGCAGCAGCTGGTGACCCACTCGGCAGTGCTTAGTGGGCGAACCCGCGCCAATCGGGTCGCCGAGCACCTGAACGCCATACCGCTTGATAACGGCGTGCGCTGGTGGGGCGATCTTCGTGCCGAGCGCCAGCAGCCGGGTTCGAGCGATTTGTATGATGCCAATACGCCGTCGGGGCTTCTTGGCGTGGACTGGTACCAGGACGGCGTCGTGCTGGGCGGGTTCGCTGGCTACGGCGATCAGGACGCCGACTTCGGCGGCGGTCGCGGAAGTTTTCAGCAACAGGCGTCGACGCTTGGACTGTTCACCGGCTGGTACACCGACAGCGCCTGGGCCAGCGCTCAGCTGAGCTACAGCTGGCTCGATGTCGATACCGACCGCGACGTTCAGCTGGGCAGCGCCACTCGGCGCCACAGCGGGTCCACGCAGGGTAACAACCTGACGGCGGCAGTGAACGCCGGCGTCGATGTAAGCGCCTTCTCCGTTGCCGGAAGCGATATTAAAACCGGCCCCATCGCCGGGCTGACCTGGCAGCGCGTCGAGCTCGACGGCTTTGATGAAACCACGCGCTCCTCGACGGCGCTTGCGTATCCCGACCGGGACGTCGATTCGCTCATCGGGCGGCTGGGCTGGCAGGTTCGGCGCGACGGGGCGACGTTCAACCCCTACCTGCAGGTGAGCTACAGCCGCGAGTTCGAAACGAGCGACGCTGGCCGCGCCACCCTGCAAACCCTGCCACAGCTGGGTGATTACCGCGCGCCCCGGCTCGATCTTGACCGCGACTATGTCGAGGTCGATTTAGGCGCCCGCGCGACGCTTGGCGGTTTCGACGCTCAGATTGGCGCCAGCGTCGATGTCGAGGACGCTGACAGCAGCGCGCTATTCTTGAGTCTGGGTAAGCGCTTCTAATTCGGCAGGTTCTCGCGCTCAGTGTATTCAAGCGGCACGGCCACACCCCGCAGTGCGGTTGGATCATCGCACTGTGGGATGTAGCCGTTGGTACGCGGCAAAGTGAACCTACCGCTTACACCTTGATATCGATACTGACCGCGGCCGTGGCGACATGGGCGGTTGAGGTCGGCAGCAGTTGGCCCAGGGTCGAGTAGAGGGCGTGGGATTCGGCCCTGGCAAGCGAATGGTCGACCTTGTCCATCTCTTCTTCGGCTTGTTTGAGCTCGCGGCGCGCCTCTTTTTGTTCCTTGTGAAGGGAAAACTTCAGCTCACTGGCCGCCTCCTGAAACGCTTTTTTGGCATCGGTCAGAATCGAGCGCAGCGCGTGTTCGCTTGCGCTAATGGTTGGGGCACGTTCGGCGCCTGGCAACGCGAAAGAGGGCGCCTGCGTTAATACATCCGATGGCGCGAGCGACTCCTTTCGCTCCTGCTCCTGCTCCTGCGCTTCCAATTGCTCACTACCGCTTACGGGCTCCTCGGCGGTGGTCGCCTCGGCGCTTTCGAGCGTCGCGTTGGCGGCCTCGACACCGCGTTCGGCGCTGCTGGCCTCAGTTTGCGCGTTCGCGTCGAGCGGCGCCGATACGCCGGCGTGACCACCTTGGGCCGCGTTGACCGTGGGCGTCATGGTGGGGCCGGCGCTCGCGCCACCGCCACCGCCGCTTAGCTGACGCGCCGCCGCACCCAGCTCCCGGGCAATGGATTTGAGCTCGCTGGCCATCGCCTTGAGCTGCTCTGGCGAGGCAAAGCGCATCATCGCTTTCAGCGACTCCAGCCGCTGCTTCAAAAAGCCTACCTTTTGCGACGCATTCTACATCGCCGATTCCCTGGGGCTTGGCAGCGATGCCAGCGCTTCGAATGCTTCTTTCTGTTTCTTGAGCCGTTTGGTCTGCGGGTCGTCCGTGTTGAGAGCGGCCACCGACAAGGGTTGGCCCGTTACCCGCGCCGTGCTCAGCCCAGAGGAGGGCTCACGGCGAGTATTGATCATCACCAGGTTGGAAAATCCGATCTTCATGGCCGATCCCTCATTTTTATTAATAGAACCTATCGGCTGCTCCACAGATAACTTTATCAAGATCACGGCTAACCGTTTTCGCCACTACCAGGGAGGTGGCCTGCGCGCGTTGCCGCCGATGGCGAGCTGTGGAATCTACGCGTCACACCGGTGCCTTCACCTGATGAAACACGCGGCTTTATTGAAACCGCCTTGAAAGATCGGGAGGCAGGCCACCGTTTTGCGTTTGCCGTTATCGATGAGACCAGCGGTACCGTGCTGGGCACGACCAGCTATAACGACATCTTGCCCGAGGTAAAACGGTTGGAGATTGGCCACACCTGGTATGCCAAACGCGCGCAACGTACCCATATCAATACCACCTGCAAGCTGCTGCTGTTGACACATGCGTTCGATACGTTGGGTTGTAACGTGGTGGGCTGGCGCACCGACAACTTCAACTACGCAAGCCAACGTGCCATTGAGCGGTTGGGCGTGAAAAAGGATGGTGTGATACGCGGGCATAAGCTGCGTCGCGATGGCACCATTCGTGACACAGTGATGTATAGCCTGCGCAGGGGAGAGTGGCCAGAAGTGTGCGCGCATCTTAACGATTTTTTAAGCCGGCGAAGGCAAGCTAATTTTGGATAGGCAGCCAAAATTTTCTTTGCTGGTAATAGGATCAATGAGATAGTTTTGATCCAGGCGGCTAGATAACCTCAATGAACGCGCTGGCACGTTCATTGAGGTTATGCAGCCGGGTATATAATCACTGTTAGCTGCATCTGAGCCTATGAGCACAATATTTGGAAGTGACGTACACGCGGGGCTATCCGGGATTGAACTAGTCGAGGAGTCCTACGACCTCGGAGAGGGCATTCTTCTTCGAAGAACCTTCGCTCACCTATTTGCTCCCTTCATGATGGCATTCAAACCGGCTCCGCCCGGCAAGCACCATCCGGGTCCATGGAAAAGTGCATCCGGCGGATTCAGTTTTGATGTGAATGCGGAACTACACATACCTGCACGTATCGAATCCGATTTCGGATCGAAGATTGCGGTTGCTAGGACCTTGCTATTCCTTCTGAGGCTGGGCGTTAATCCTGCAATCACGTTGCCGGTATTCGCTAATTACCCGTTCGATACGCTAGCCGAAATTCCAGATGCAGACGCAGCGCTTCTTCCGTACGAAGTACAGTGGCGCCACTTCCCTCTCGGTGTAGTTGGAGGGAGAGTTGATCCGGATGCCGTGTCTTGGGTAAGCGAACGGTGGAAAAATACCCACAAACTTATGGAAAGCAGTCCGGAGTTTGCTCTTGCGGTCGAAGCCATCGACTCTGGGCAGTTCATTGAGAACCATGCATTGACACTAATTTCCCTTTGGGGTGCTTTGGAAGCCCTGTTCTCTCCTGCAAAAGCAGAACTACGGTTCAGGGTTTCAGCGCTTATAGCATCATTTCTTGAAGAGCCAGGAGGAAAGCGCGCCGAGCGGCAGAAAGCAATCGCAAAACTGTATGACAAGCGATCAGCCGCTGCGCATGGGACGCCAACACATGAACCAGATCACCTGTTGCAGACATTCACTCTCCTTCGAGAGGTTCTTTTCAAGGTTATCGACATGGGTCGTGTCCCAAGTAAGCTTGAGCTCGAGGAAATGCTCTTTGGCGCGAACTAGTCCGAAAGCCGCTAACTCGGCGCTCCACCCGACCGCGTACCGCTATGCGGTCCGCGTCGGGTGAGCTTGGGCGTTAGATTTGAAGGAGCAAATACCAAGCACCATGAGTGATGGAATAACTGGCAAAGCCACATATAAATGTGAGAAATGTGGCGCGAAGCATTTCTTGCATGATGAAGACTTTTGCTTCGAGCCTGAATCAGGCTCTAATAGGGACATGGGAGAGGAGGTTCAGTATGGTTATGAACTTGATGAACCGTGTCGCAATTGCGGTAACGAAATACGCTTGAAATTTGAGGTTTGGGAGTGCCCAGTTGGCATAATTAATATGACCAATGAGAATTCATCAGGAGCCGAAATCCTTAAAAGCGAATTCGATACCTATCACGAACCACCTCAAGACGAGCATGAAGAGGCTGTAAGGATTGTAAAATCACTAGTGCTTTTTCGATTTGATGCTTTTGCTGAAGCATTTGTCGACTTCTGGGTAAAAAGCTATAAAAAGTCACCCCAGCCAACGTCTATTATTTCTGCATTAGGTGTATTAGTCGCATCTATAAGTTTAGCAGTAACTATATACACGTCAGAACAAGCAAGATCACAAAAGCTTGAAAAAACTCAAAGTTACACGGAACAGTTTGAATTACTTAGAACTACCGAGGAAAATCTAAATGACTTAGCTGAGTTTATTTCAAGCAAGATAGGTGAAATTGAAGCCACTAAGTCGCTCATCCAAGATCTGGAAGCAAAGAAATCTGAGCTTGAGCCTATAGTGAATGCAAATCAGCAGGTTGTTGATGCTATCTTTCTTCAACAAAGAAGAGATATAGAAAGAACTATATGGGTAGAGCGGGGTATAAGTTTTGGGTTAGGTATACTTGCCTCATTAATTGCTACAATAATTTGGCATTTTGTTAGCCGATTCAAAAGAGAAAAATCTAACAATCAAAGGCAGTCGGACGCGTAAACGCGCTGCTGCTTTGGGCGTGAGCTTCTTCTGAGGGAGATTATGATTCTATACAAGTATATGTCCTTCGGTGCAGCGCGAAAGGTGATCGATACCCTATCTCTAGGATTTTCATGCCTTGAAGATTTGAACGACCCTTTCGAATGCACAGCCTTTGGTTTTAAAGATAGCGAAGGGCCTATAAGCGCGGAAACCGCTACGTATGCTTGTAGAAATCGTTTTTCGAGAAAATACGGTGTTTTATCGTTGACTCGGCAGCCGTTAAACGCGCTTATGTGGTCGCATTATGGAGACTCTCACCAAGGTGTAGTGCTTGGATTTGATTGTGATTTGGCCGGCTTTTCAGACCCGAAAAGCAATGTGATTCCAAGCCAGTATGGAGAGATGATCTACTCAGCTACGAAGCCGCACAATGATCTACCCGTGATTGGCGAGAATGAGCTAATGGATATTGGTGGTAGCCTTCGTTTTGACTCGAATGCCTTCAATCTAATGAAGAGAGCTTTTCTATATAAGTCTCTCGAGTGGGCGTACGAAGAAGAAGTTCGTGTTGTAAAAAATATTGGAGAAATCCCCTTCGGTTATCACACAGGTGGTGGTCGTCATCGTGAATGTAATAAGGTAACTGTCTCTGGTAGACCTCTATACTGCTTTGATGTATCAGAGAAATCGCTCAAAGAAATTTACTTGGGACGACATTTATATAGAAACGTTACCAAAGGCGGCTCTGTTACCGATAAAGAGTTGAAAGGTGTGCTTAAGTCTTGGGGGAGAAAAGATATTAAGATGATGAAATGTGAACCCGACGTTCACTCATGGAACCTCGTTGCAAAACCATCTATCAACAAAAGCTAACTAGTGGCTGTTGTAGAATGCACCTACGCTTGTGCACCGGCATGCCTCAAAGCCAAAGCGACGAGGCTGTAGAAAAACTTCGTTGACGCCTACGTTTTGTCAGGATTAAGAAAACAGCCGAGGAGGGTTCAGCATGCCGCGCCTTAAGGCTTTTTACTACGATCAGAATGCCATGGTGGGGATCAACTACCATTATCAGCTCTAGCTGGGCATCTTTGAACACGCGCTGCACTATCTAGCTGAATACCAGTTCGACTTATCCGTTTCCCATCCCAAGTACCGCAACGATGCGACCGGCCGATCGGCTTACGATCCGGTTACCTTGTTAAAGATCACTTTGCTTGCTCAAAAGGCATCACCTTCAGTCGCCATCACGTTATATGAGCGCCTGAGTTTTACAAGATGTGCAGAGACCAAATGCAGTACTGGATGGAAGCGGTTTAACCAGCGCTTATTGCCTTTACAGAATCCGCTCTGCTCATTTAAAAAAGCCCCGGCCATTAAGCCAAGGCTTCTGCCTACCACTTAGTGCGACAACTAAAACCGTCTACTTCTCTTCCTTGCTCATCTTCTTACCGCTTTCAGCCTGACCATCCTCTTCAGCACCGCTACCCGAAAAATGCCCCCGCACCAACTCCAGCAACCCCTGCGTAGACGCATCAAAATCAGCCGCATTGGTATCAATACGCTCGCTGATTTCTCCGGCAATGCGCTTACCCAGCTGCACGCCCCACTGATCGAAGGAGTTGATGTTCCAGATCACGCCCTGAACGAACACCTTGTGCTCGTAAAGCGCGATCAGCGCGCCGAGGTTTTTGGGTGTCAGCTCGTCGAGCAGCAGGGTGCTGGAGGGGCGGTTGCCGGGGCAGCTGTAGGGGTCCTGGCTCAATTCCTGACCGGCGCTTTGGCTGCCTTCCATGAAGGCGTTGGCCTGGGCGAGCATGTTGGTCAAAAGCGCAAAGTGGTGCTCCTCCATGCCGGGCTCGGGCTTGAGCGAGGCGATGAAGTCGATCGGCACGTAGCGCGTGCCCTGGTGCAGCAGTTGGAAAAACGCGTGCTGGCCGTTGGAGCCGGTCTGGCCCCACACGATCGGCCCGGTCTTGTAGTTGACCGGGTGGCCGAAGATATCCACCGACTTGCCGTTGGATTCCATATCGAGCTGCTGCAAAAACGATGGCAGCTGGTTCAGCGCCTGGTCATAAGGCACGATGGCCTGGGTTTCGGCGCCGATAAAGTTGATGTACCAGATCCCGATCAGCGCCATCAGCACCGGCATGTTCTCGGCAAACGGCGCTTCGATGAAGTGGCGATCCATCTCGTGGGCGCCTTCCAGCAGCTCGATGAAGCCCCCGAAGCCGATGGAGAGCGCGATCGGCAGGCCAATCGATGACCACATGGAGTAGCGCCCGCCCACCCAGGCCCAAAACTCGAACACGTTCTCTTCGCGAATGCCGAATTCCATCGCTGCTTTACGGTTGGTGGAAGCCGCAATGAAGTGCGCGCCCACGTCGGCGTCATCCCCGGCGTTCTCCAGAAACCAGCGCCGCGCGGTCTTGGCGTTCAGCAGCGTCTCCTGGGTGGAGAAGGTCTTGGTCGAGACGATGAACAGCGTGGTCGCCGGGTCGAGCCGTGAGAGCACCTTCTGGATGTGCGTGCCGTCGACGTTGGAGACGAAGTGAAAGTGCAGCTCCGGGTGGCGATATTTCAACAGCGCGCGCACCGCCATGTTGGGGCCCAGGTCCGAGCCGCCGATGCCGATGTTGACCACGTCCTTGATGGGTTTGCCGCTGTAGCCTTTCCACTCGCCGCTTCTGACCGCCTCGGAAAAGCGCTTGATCTGCTCGCGGGTGCGGGTGATCTCCGGCATCACGTCCTCGCCATCCACGTACACCGGCTCGTCGCCGGGGTTTCTGAGCGCGGTGTGCAGTACCGGGCGGTTCTCGGTGACGTTGATGATGTCGCCGGAGAACATCTGCGCCCGGCGCTGAACCAGCGCGGAGTGGTCGGCCAGCTCCAGCAGTTTGGTCAGCACGTCGTCGGAGACGTGATGCTTGGAGTAGTCCAGAAACAGCCCGCCCACGCGCAGGCTCATTTTTTCGAAGCGCTTTGGGTCGCTTAAGAAGTAGTCGCGAATGCGGTCGTGATGGGTTTTATCGCGCAGGCGCTCGAGGGCCTGCCAGGTGACGCTGCGGGTGAGTTGGAACATGGGCAGAAGTACCTTATTGAAAGCGCTGGCCGGTCAGTCGCCAGCGCGTATTGTTGTGTAAAAATACTACATAAAACATGGTGGAGCGCAAACGCCGGGCAAAAAAAAGCGCCTTTAACGTAATAAAACCAACCGTTAAGGCGCTTTTCAATCATGTGAGCTTAGCTTGCCACGACCACCTGCGCCGCGCCGCGCTTCAAAAAGGCGTAGCTCACCGCGGTAATCAGCGAACCTATGATGATCGCGCCCAGGTAGAGCAGTACGGGGGTGATCGCGCCGGGGATCAGGAGCACGAAGATGCCGCCGTGGGGCGCCATCAGCTTGGCGCCGACCAGCATCGAGAGCGCGCCGGTCACCGCGCCGCCGGCGATGCAGCAGGGAATCACGCGCAGCGGGTCCTTGGCGGCGAAGGGAATCGCGCCTTCGCTGATGAAGCACAGCCCGAGCACGAAGGAGGCCTTGCCCGCTTCACGCTCGGCGGGGGCGTACTTGTAGCGCGCCAGAACGCTTGCGAGCCCCATGCCGATCGGCGGCACCATGCCGGCTGCCATGACCGCCGCCATCGGCCCATAGGTGTTCGAGGCGATCAGGCCTACTCCGAAGGTGTAGGCGGCCTTGTTGATCGGCCCGCCCAGATCGACGCACATCATCGTGCCCAGCAACAGCCCAAGAATGACCGCGTTGGTGGAGTCCAGCGACTCGAGATAGTTCTCCAGCGCCGTCAGCAGCGCCGCAACCGGCTCGCCGATGATGTACACCATCACCAGCCCCGTGATCAAACTCGCGACAAACGGAATGATCAGAATGGGCTTGAGCGACTCGACGCTCGAAGGAAGCTTCACGCCGCGGGTGACGGCCAGCGCCACGTAGCCCGCAAGAAAGCCGGCGAGAATACCGCCGATGAAACCGGAGCCGATGTCGGCGGCGAGCATCCCACCGATCAGCCCCGGCGCGATGCCTGGCCGGTCGGCGATGGAGTAGGCGATATAGCCCGCCAGCACCGGCACGATAAGCCCCATGGCGCTGCCGCCAATCTGCATCAAGGCGGCGGCCAGTGTTCCGGGTTCTTCGAACGCCTCGATACCGAACACGAACGACAGCGCAATGATCAGCCCGCCCGCCACCACCATCGGCAGCATGAACGACACCCCGGTGAGCAGGTGCTTGTAAACACCTTTCTCCTTGAGGCTTTTGGTCTGGCTGGAAGCGGGGGCGGCCGCGCCGTCCTCTACGCTGGCCTCAGCCAGCGCCGCTTCGATGGTCAACTGGGGCTTTTTGAGCGCCGTGCCGGTGGAGGTGCGATAGACCCGTTTGCCCGCAAAGCGCGTGGGGTCGACCTCGATATCGCAGGCGAGGATCACCACGTCGGCCTGGGCGATCTCTTCTTCCGTGAGCTGGTCCTGAGCGCCGACCGAGCCCTGGGTTTCCACGCGAATCGCGTGGCCAAGCGCGCGGCCCGCCTCGCTGAGCGCCTCGGCGGCCATGAACGTGTGGGCCACGCCGGTGGGGCAGGCGGTAACCGCCACGATGCGTTTGGCGCCCGTGCCCGCAGTGTCGGCGGGTTCGGCGTCGGCCGGCATTGGGGCCGGGGTGTAAAGCGGCGCCTCGCGCTTGGCGGTGGCGAGAAACGCGGCCGGGTCCGGCAGTGCCTGCTCGATGCTACCGTGATAAAGCCGCTTGCCTTCGAAGCGGGCCGGGTCCGGCACCTGCTCGGCGGCCACCACGATCAGATCAGAAGCGTCGATTTGCTCGCGGCTGGCCTGCTCGACCGGGGCCAGCGCGCCGTGCATCTCGACGTGCGCCTGCCAGCCAAGCCGCGTAGCGGCCTGCTCCAGGCGCCGGGCGGCAAGAAAGGTGGTCGCCATGCCGCTGGGGCAGTTGGTGATGAGAATAACGTTCATTGAAAGGCTCCCTCGGGACTACCGGCGTGCAGGCGCTCGACGTGAGTCTCTTGTTCCAGGGTTGAAAAGTCGCGGGCATTGGGGTCGCCAACGCCGGGGTGGCGCACCGACTCCGCGGAAAGGGCCGTTGCAAAGCGAAGGGTCTGCTCTGGCGGCCACGCGCTGAGCAAACCGTGCAGCATGGCGGCCACGAACGTATCGCCGGCGCCCACGGTATTGACAGGGTGAACGCGCGGCGGCGTCGTGCGCCAGGCGCCCTGGGCGTTGACCCAGGTGACGCCGTGTTCACCGGCAGAGAGAAGCGCGTGGTCGATCCCCGCCCGGTGCAGGCGCTGGGTCGTCTCAAGACGACGCTCGGCGGTGTCGAGCGGCTTACCCGCCCAGTCGGCAAGCTCCAGCTCGTTGGGCTTGACCGCGGCCGGGGCGATGTCGATGGCGCACTTGAGCGCTTCGTTGCTGGTATCGACCCAGAGCGGCACGCCGGTGGCCTTGAGCCGGCGTAACAGATCGCCGAACGCCTCGAGGTCGAGCCCCGGCGGCAGGCTCCCGGCCAGCACCAGCGCGTCGAGCGGTGCGGCCTTTTGCGCGTTTTCCACCGTGGCGATCAGCGCGGCGATTGAGTTGGCGTCGACCGCGATGCCGGGGCCGTTGATGTCGGTGACCCGGCCGCTTTTTTCGGCCAGCTTGGCGTTGATGCGGGTTTCCCCCGGCACGCGCAAGAACGCGTCGGTCACTTTTAGCTGCTCAAAAGCGCGCTTGAACGGGCCGTCATTATCGGCGCCGAGAAAGCCGCCGACGATCACTTCATGGCCAAGCCCGGCCAGCACCCGCGCCACGTTGACGCCCTTGCCCGCGGCGTCGAGCTGGGCGTGATGCGGGCGGTTGACCGCGCCGGGTGCCAGCGTATCGAGGGCGAAGGCAAGATCCAGCGCCGGGTTGAGCGTCAGCGTCATGATCCGCGCCATCAGTTGGCCTCCAGCGCGTCGCGCACGTCACCCGCCGTCGCCTTTGAAAGCGCAAGTGCCGCGCAGCGTTGGGCCTCATCGAGGTCGAACTCGCGAAGCCGCGCTTTCACCAGCGGCACCTGGCGGGCGGTAACCGAGAGCTCGTCGACGCCCAAGCCCACCAGCACCGGCACGGCGGCGGCGTCCGATGCAAGCTCGCCGCACACGCCGACCCACTTGCCCTGGGCGTGGGCGGCCTCGACGGTCATTTGAATCAGGCGCAGCACCGCCGGGTGCAGGCCGTCGGCCTCGGCGGAGAGCGCCGGGTGGCCGCGGTCGATGGCGAGTGTGTACTGAGTCAAGTCGTTGGTCCCGATCGAGAAGAAGTCGACCTCGGCGGCCAGGCTCGGCGCCAGCAGCGCGCTCGAGGGAATCTCGATCATGACGCCCAGCTGCACGTCTGAGGCGCGCTCGGCCTCGGGAATTTCGCCCAGCAGGCGGTCGAAGATCGCCTTCACTGCGCGAAACTCGGCCACGTCCTTGACCATCGGCAGCATGATGCGAAGCGGGCGCGCGTTGCCCTGGGCGTCCGGGGCGGCGGCCATCAACAGCGCTTTGAGCTGGGTTTCGAGCACCTGGGGCTCGGTCAGCGCCAGGCGAATGCCGCGCAGGCCCAGAAACGGGTTGTCCTCCTGGGGCACCGGCCAGTAGGGCAGCGGCTTGTCGCCGCCGACGTCCAGCGTGCGCGCCACCAGCGGCCGGCCGGCCAGCGCCTCGAGTGCCTGGCGGTACTCGCTGGTTTGGGTGGCCAGGTCCGGGGCGCTCGAGTGCGCCATGAACAGAAACTCGGTGCGCAAAAGGCCCACGCCTTCGGCGCCGCGCTCCACCGCGTCCGCTGCGTGCAGCGTATTGCCGAGATTGGCCGCCACCTCGACCGGGTGGCCGTCGCGGGTTCTGGCGGGCTCGAAGCGGCGCTCCCAGGCATCCGCTTCGCGCGCCTGGAGATCGAGCAGCTGCTGCTCGGCGCGGCTCAGGCGCTCCTCACTAGGCGAGGGCGTTACCCGGCCGCGGTCGCCGTCGAGAATCATCATGCTGGCATTGCCCAGCGCCATCACCGCGCGACCGGCGCCCACGACGGCGGGAATGCCCAAGGCGCGCGCCAGAATCGCGCTGTGGGCGGTGGCGCCGCCGCGCTCGGTCAAAAGGCCTTTCACTTTCTCGGTATCCAGGCGCGCCACGTCCGACGGGCCGACATCCTCGGTCACCAGAATGTAGGGGTGTGCCGGCGGCTCGGGAAGCTCGAAGTCGCACAGCACGCTGAGCACGCGGCGGCCTACGTCGCGAAGGTCCGCGGCGCGCTCGGCCAACAGCCGGTCCGCCAGCATCTCCTGGGCGTGGGCAGCGGTGTTTCGCGGCGTGATGAAGCTCCGGGTCGTCGAGCATTTCGGCGTGCATCGAAAGAATGTCGGCCACGTCGCCGCCGGCGGCGTTGCGCACCAGCGCGTTAAGCTGCGCCTTGCTCTGCTCGATCGCGGCCCACAGCCGTTCGCGCTCGATGTCGGCATACGCGGCCTTTTCCGGGTAGTCGAACTGCGGTGCGCGCAGCACGAACACCGGGGCGATCGCAAGCCCGGGGGAGGCGGCCACGCCCTGATGGGGCGTATCCGGGGCAAGCGCAGGCACCGCTTTCTCCTCATGGTCGGCGGCGGCGGGGGCGGCGAACCCGCCGTCAAAGGGCGTGACCTTCTCCCCAAGCCCCGCCTCGATGGCGCCGGCGACGGCTTCGAGCGCGGCCTCGGCGCCTTCGCCTTCGGCAGAGAGCGCAAGCCACTGTCCGCGTCGGGCGCCCAGGCCGATTACTTTGGTCAAACTCGACGCAGAAACGCTGGCCGGGCTTCCCTCTTCAAGACGCACCTGAACGGCCACGGGTTGGCTGCGCGCCACCTGCACCAGCTGTTTGGCCGGGCGGGCGTGCAGGCCGTGGGGGTTAAGCACGCGCACGCGCCGGGTCGGCGTGGCGGCGTTCTCACCGGCCAGCAGCGAAAGCGCGCGGGCGGAGTCGGCACTGGCCAGGGTGTGGCTCTCGACGTTTTGAAGCAGCGTGTCGAGCTGCGTCAAAAGCGGTAAATGGTAGTCGGCGTTGGCCGCCAGGCAGAAAAGGGCGTGCACCGGGTGGCCGTCGTTTTCAAGCGTTTCATCCGCCGGCGTGGCGAGTGCCAACGCCGGGGTGATGGAGGTACTGGCGTGGCGGGTCAGCCAGTAGCCGTCGCCCAGCCACATCGGCGGTTTATCGGCGATCGCGGCGATAAAGGCGTTATCCACCAGGCCTCCCTGATAGAGCCTGGCTGCGGCGGCCAGCGCTAGCTCCATGAGCCCCTGGGCGGGAAACTTCAGGCACAGCGTCTGCCCATCGAGTTGGGGCGTCGGCACCTGTTTGGCGAGCAGCGCGGCTATTTCTTCGCGCGAGCCGGCGCGTGCCAGGGCGTCTGCCACGCCGTCACGGTCCAGCACGTGGGTGAGCGCGCGTAGAATGTTCAGGTGCTCGTCGTTTTGCGCGGCGATGGTCACCAGCACGTGGACGCGGTGGCCGTCGTGCCATTCGACGCCCTCTGGGAACTGCAGCACGCGCACGCCGGTTTGGCGCACGTGCTCGCGGCTTTCCGGGGTGCCGTGGGGAATGGCGATGGCGTTACCCAGATAAGTCGACGACTGGGCTTCGCGGGCGCGCAGCCCGTCACGGTAGCCGGGGGCGGCCAGCCCCGCCTCGATCAGCGCATCGGCGGCGGCGTCCAGCGCGGCGTGCCAGTCGCTTGCCTGGCAACCCGGCAGGATATCGTGAGGGCCAAGTGTGAGCATTGAATTCTCCTGTAAGGCGGGCAGGCGCGGTGCGTACACCTCGCCCTCGCGTAATGCTATTCTCGATGACGCTATGCTGAAACGATTCACCCGAAGGCACAAGGGGTGTGTTTTTAGACGTTGGTAGGGGCTTAGTCAATAGGGGCTTAGTCAAGGCGCTGATACACTCAACGGCACATTGTGAGGACACGACATGACACTTGCCGACATTGCACGACTGGCCGGCGTTTCGCGCACCACGGCAAGCTACGTGATCAACGGACAGGCGGAGCAGCGCCGCATTAGCGCGGCGACCATCGAGAAGGTGATGAGTGTGGTGCGGGCACACCGCTATCACGTCGACCCTCAGGCGGCGGCGCTACGGCGCGGGGCGAGCCGGGTGTTTGGGCTGATCGTGCCGGACCTTGAGAACGCAAGCTACGCGCGCCTCGCCAAGCGCCTGGAGCGCGGTGCCCGCGAAAAAGGCTACCAGCTGCTGGTGGTCAGCTCCGACGACTGCCCCGACAGCGAGCGCCAGCTCGCTCTGGCGCTGCGCGCCCGGCGCTGCGACGTGCTGATCACCGCCAGCTGTTTAAGCCAGGATGACCCGTTTTACCTGGAGCTTGCCCGCGACGGCGCGCGCATCGTCGGGGTGGACCGGGGGCTGTCGCTGTCACGCTTTGCAAGCGTGGTGAGCGACGACTTCGAGGCGGCGCGGGAGCTGACCCGCTCGGTGATCGATGAGGCAACCAGGCGGATTCTCTGGATGGAGGCGATGCCCGGGCTTTCGATCAGCCGCGACCGGCGCGCCGGTTTCGAGGCTGCCCTGGCCGAGCGCGAACTGGACGGGCAGATTCTCTGCGCCAGCCGCTACGAGCGCGGCGAGGGCGCCGAGCTGCTGGCGGCGTTCGAACGGGAAAACGCGCCGGTGGATGCCATCGTCACTGCCTCCTATACGCTGCTTGAAGGTGTGTTCGACCACTATCTGGCCAAAGGCGGGCTTTCCGAGCGCGTCCGGCTTGCCACCTTTGGCGACCACCGCCTGCTCGACTTTTTGCCCCAGCCGATCAACACCGTCGCTCAGGATCACGATGCGATGGCCAGGCGAGTGCTGGCATGTGCGCTCGATGCCATCGAAGGGCGCGCGCAGACCGGTCAGCAGGTGGTGCCGCGCCAGCTACGCACCCGTTAGGCGCTAAAGAGCAAGGAACCTGGGCGGGTCATTCGGCCCGCTCTGGCGCGCGGGCCTGGGCCCAGGCCTCGGCGTCGGGGATCATCATTGCGTACTCCTCGTCGATGTAGTGTGAGGAGAGCATGAAGTCGGCGCTGGCCGCGTTACAAGCCACCGGCACGTTCCAGAGCGCGGCCAGGCGCAAGAGCGCCTTCACGTCCGGGTCGTGGGGCTGCGGGGCGAAGGGGTCCCAGAAGAAGATCAGCATGTCCAGGCGCTGCTCGGCCAGACGCGCGCCGATCTGCTGGTCGCCGCCGAGCGGGCCACTCATCAAGCCTTCGACTTCCAGCCCCAGCGCCTTTTTGAGCCGCCCGGCGGTGGTGCCGGTGCCCAGGAGCGTATGTCGACGCAAGGTGTCCTGCCAGCGCGTTGCCCACTCCATCAGCTCGGTTTTTTTGCCGTCGTGGGCAATCAGCGCAATACGCTTTTGGGCGGCAAGCGTGCGAGAGGCCTGGCGAGGTGGGCGCGCATCAAGCATGGATCACTCCTGTTCTTTTTCTAATCGGATTAAAACACGACGGTGGCTTTATAAAGGATCACTCCTCCAACGCGAGCACTTTCATCGTGTTGGTGCCGCCGTGGGCGTTCATGTGATCGCCGCGGGTAAGAATGACATGCTCGCCGGCGCGCGCCAATCCGTGGGCCTTGAGCAGCGCCAGCGCCTCGCGATTGACCTCGGCGGCCTCCATGTTTGAGGTATCGAAGGGAATCGAGACCACGCCGCGATAAAGCGCCATGCGCCGCTGCGCGATGGGGCTGTGGGCAAGGCCCACGATGGGCAGCGCCGAGCGGATGCGCGATGCGATCAAGGGCGTATAGCCGGTCGAGGTCATGCAGGCGATGGCGCGCACGCCGGTCAGATGGTTGGCGGCGTACATCGCCGATAGCGCAATGGTTTCATCGATGCGCTCGAAGCCTTCATGAATGCGGTGATTCGACGACTGGGCCAGGCGCTCGCGCTCGGCGCCCAGGCAGACCCGCGCCATCGCTTCGACGGTTTCCACCGGGAACTCGCCGGCGGCGGTTTCGGCAGAGAGCATCACCGCGTCGGTGGCATCCAGCACGGCGTTGGCCACGTCGAACACCTCGGCCCGGGTGGGCAGGGGCGATTCGATCATCGACTCCATCATTTGCGTGGCGGTGATCACCGCCCGGTTGAGCGAACGGGCGTGCTTGATGATGCGCTTTTGGGTGCCGATCAGCGCCTCGTCGCCGATCTCCACGCCCAGGTCGCCGCGCGCGACCATGACCGCCTCGGAGGCCTCGATGATGCCATCGAGGGTTTCATCGTTGGCCACTGCCTCGGCGCGCTCGAGCTTGGCGACCAGGCCGATTTCACGGCCGGCCTCGCCGAGCAGCTCGCGCGCCTCGATCATGTCCGCCGCGCTTCGCGGAAACGACACCGCCAAATAGTCGACGCCGATCTCGACCGCACTTTTCAGGTCTTCCTTGTCCTTTTCGGTCAGCGCCGGGGCAGAGAGACCGCCGCCTTGCTTGTTGATGCCCTTGTTATTGGAGAGCTTGCCGCCCACGTGCACCGTGGTATGCACCTCCTGACCCTGAATGGCGCTCACGTCGAGCACCACGCGCCCGTCGTCGAGCAGCAGCCGGTCGCCCGGCGCAACGTCATCGATCAGCGCCTTGTAGTCACAGCCCACGCGCTCGGCGGTGCCCTCCTGGCTATCCAGCGCCATGTCCAGCACGAAGGCGTCGCCTGCCTTGAGATGGACCGGGCCATCCTTGAAGCGGGCGATGCGAATTTTCGGGCCCTGCAGATCCCCAAGCGCTGCTACGCTTTTGTTCAGGCGCGCGGCGATCTCGCGAACCGCTTCCAGCCGGCGCTGGTGATCTTCCTTGGCGCCGTGGGAGAAGTTGAGCCGCACGACATCCACCCCCGCCTCGATCATCGCCTCGAGCACGCCGGGACGGTCGCTGGCCGGGCCCAGCGTTGCAACGATTTTGGTCCGACGCAGGGGAAGGGCGGGGGCGTTGTTGCTCATTGGGGCGTCTCCTGAACGACATTGGCCGCGCGGCGAAAAGCGGGCCAAATTCCACGATTAATGATTGGACCAGGATAACGTTTTTATAGTAATTTTACTACATATTCGAAGGGCTAGCGGGCAGGAGCGCCTGAATGCGACATGATCGGCTTCATTTACGCGTATCTTTCACTTTTTTGTAATTTTTTTACTGAATTGGCGATTTTGCCGCTGCTTGCCTTCTTTAATTTTCTCGACCGATTTCAAACGCGGTTTTTATCTGCCAAACGAGGTGTCTCATGAGCATCAAGATTGCCATCAACGGTTTTGGTCGTATCGGCCGCAACGTGCTGCGCGCGCTTTACGAAAACGGCTACCGCGACCGCTTCGAGGTCGTGGCGATCAACGATCTGGGCGAGGCGTCGCTCAATGCCCACCTGCTGCGTCACGACACCGTGCACGGCCACTTCCCCTTCGCCGTCGAGCACGATGAAGAGAGCATTACCGTGGACGGCGACCGCATCGCGATCTCCTCCGAGCGCGACCCGGCCAACCTGCCCTGGAAGGCGCTTGGCGTTGAGCTTGTGATGGAGTGCACCGGGCTTTTCTCCAAGCGCGCCGCTGCCGCCAAGCACATCGAGGCCGGTGCCAAGCGCGTGCTGATTTCGGCGCCGAGCCCGGACGCCGACGCGACCGTCGTGTTTGGGGTCAACGATGACATCCTGACCGCCGAGCACACCGTCGTCTCCAACGCTTCCTGCACCACCAACTGCCTGGCGCCGGTAGCCAAGGCGCTCAACGACGCCGTCGGCATCGAGAACGGACTGATGACCACCGTTCACGCCTACACCAACGACCAGAACCTGTCCGACGTCTACCACTCGGACCCGTACCGCGCGCGCAGCGCCACGCACTCGATGATTCCGACCAAAACCGGCGCCGCGGCGGCGGTCGGGCTGGTGCTGCCGGAGCTCGACGGCAAGCTGGATGGTCTGGCGGTGCGCGTGCCGGTCATCAACGTATCGCTGGTGGATCTGACCTTCACCGCTGGCCGCGATACGACCAAGGCCGAGATCAACGAGATCGTCGAAAAGGCCGCGGCGAACTCCAAAGTGCTGGCGGTCAACGCCCAGCCGCTGGTGTCGATCGACTTCAACCACGACCCGAACTCCTCGACGTTCGACGCCAACCACACCCGGGTCAACGGCCGGCTGGTCAAGATCATGGCCTGGTACGACAACGAGTGGGGCTTCTCCAACCGCATGCTCGATACCGCGCTTGCCATGCACAAAGCGGCGCAGTAAGCCGGCCACCCGGGGCTGTGCCTCGGGTAGCTTCTCACATCGAAAGGGGCGGGGCGCCATGGGCGCCGCGCCCCTTTTCGTTAACGCCCGCTTTTGGCACGTGCCGGCGCCGAAGGCGCCTGCACGTGTAAACGCTCAAAGCTTGATGCGATAGCGCGCGAAGCCGTTGTCACCGTCCCCGGCGGGTTCGATGTCCGTGGTCTGTGCCACGTCGTCCAGGTAGCGCTGCGCGCCGGGCCCGGTGTCGAACAGCGCCGTGGTGTCCGGCATCGGCTTGAACGACCAGTTGAAATCTGCCGCCGGGTCCACCGTTCCCTGCTCGACGATATAGCGCACGATGATGTCGCGGTTGGTGTCCGGGCCAACGAAGATGACCGCATCCGCGTCGATGCCGGGGAAGTTGCCGCCGCCGCCGGCGCGGTAGTTGTTGGTGGCCACCACGAACCGCTGTTCCAAATCGATCGGCGCGCCGTTAAAGGTCAGATCGACGATGCGGCGCGCCTCCGGGCGGGCAAGCTCGCCTTCGGCGGTGTAGCGCGCGGGCTTTGACAGATCGATGCGATAGCTCACGCCGTCGATCACATCGAAGTTATAGGAGGGGAAGTCCTTGTTCAGAAGCGGCGCATCCACCGCGCCCTCGGGCACCCGGTGGAACATGCCGGCGGACATCTCGAGCCACTCGCGCACCTGGGCGCCGGTGACCGCCACGGCGCGAATGGTGTTGGGGTAAAGATACAGATCCGCCACGTGCTTGATGGCGATATCGCCGGCCGGAACGTCGGTGTAGTAGTCGGGCCCGCCGCGGCCGCCGGTCTTGAACGGCGCGGCGGCGGAGAGCACCGGTAGATCCGCGTACTCGCCGGTTTTCAGCATCTCCTTGATGTACCAAGTCTGTGCATTGGCGACGAGCTGAACCGAGGGGTCGTCCGCGACCAGCGCGAAGTAGGAGTAGAGCGGCGCGGCACTTCGTCCGACCGGCGTGCGGATGTAGTCGAGTGTCGCCTGGTGCTCCTCGCTGACGGCGGCGGTGACGGCGGCGCTGGAGGTCACGGTGGGCACCACTTCGCGGCTCTCTTCGCGGTGATAGATCGGCCGCGCCTCGGTGGTGAAATCGACAATGCGCCAGCGGTCGCCGTCGCGTTCGAGCATCAGGTCGATCAGTCCCATGTGCGAGCCCCAGAAGCCCGCCATGACCGCCGGCTTGCCCATCAGCGTGCCGCGCTGCGGGTCGACCCCGTCGATGTTCTGAAAGTCGGTGGGACCGGGAAAGACCAGGTGCTGATGGCCGGTGAAGATCGCGTCGATCCCTTCGACCCCGGCCAGATGGAGCGAGGCGTTCTCCATGCGCTCAGTCGGCCGCGCGCCGTCGATCCCCGAGTGTGACAACGCCACGATGATGTCCGCGCCTTCCTCCTTCATGACCGGCACCCAGGCGTTGGCCGCCTCGACGATATCGCGGGTATTGGCGGCGCCCGCAAGATGCTTTTCGTCCCATACCATGATTTGCGGCGGCACGAAGCCGATGAAGCCCACCTTGACGGTGCTGGCGCGCCCGGCGCCATCGATGATCGTCTTCTCCTTGATGAGATAAGGGCGCAGGAAAAGATCGTCGTCACGCGGGTTGGCCGCCAGCGCGCCGCGGGTCAGGTTGGCGCAAACGTAGGGGAAGTTGGCCCCGTTGAGCACCTTGAACATGAAGTCCAGGCCGTAGTTGAACTCGTGATTGCCCAGGGTGGCGACGTCGTAGCCCAGCACGTTCATGGCGTCGATCACCGGATGACGGTCGCCTTCACGCATTCCGCGTTCGTAGGCGATGTAGTCGCCCATTGGGTTACCCTGGAGAAAGTCGCCGTTGTCGATCAGCATCGCGTTGGTGGACTCTGCACGCACCGCGTCGATCAAGGAGGCGGTGCGGGCAAGCCCCATGGTGTCGTTGGGCTGATCGGCGTAGTAGTCGTAGGGCAGCACGTTGACGTGAATGTCGGTGGTTTCCATCAGCCGTAGGTGCGCCTGCCGGGGCGAGGCGTGCACGGCGAACGGGTGCAGCAGAATCAGCGAGGAGGAGGCGGCAAGCCCGCCCAGAAAGGTGCGGCGTGACAGGGTATACGGCGCTTGGTGTAACGACATGCAGTACTCCAAAAGGCAAAAGGCAAAAGGCAAAAGGCGGTAGGGTTTTCTTTAAAGCGTAGCGAGACCCTATGACGCTACGTTGACGCCCCTGTTTTTCGAAGGGTAAGACGCTGTTTTGACTATAAAAGAAAAGGCCCAAAAGCGGATAGCGCGTGGCGCGCCAAAAAAATTTTAAAAAAAGTGCATCCAAACGGGAGGCTCGTGTGTATCCCCTGTACAGCCGCCGGGAATGATGCGGCTGACAACAACCTTTAAGGAGACTGAAATGATTATTCAACATCTAACGCGTGCTACCCTGGCAACCGCCCTGATTGCATCCTTCAGTCACGCTGCTCTGGCACAAACGCCAGAGGACGTCCAGGTACCGGACGGCCACGCCGTTGCGCTCGAAACCGTCGGCGTTGGTGCGATCAAATACATGTGTGAAACCAACGATTCCGGCGACGTCGAGTGGGTCTTCAAGGGCCCGAGCGCGGCGCTCAACGACAGCGACGGCAACCAGGTTGGCAGCTATTACGGCCCGCCCGCCACGTGGGAAGCGCTGGACGGCTCCAAAGTGACCGGTACCCAGCTTGCCACTGCCGACAACGGTGAAGGCAACATTCCGCTTCAGCTGGTCGAAGCCAACCCGGCCGAAGGCGAAGGCGCCATGACTGGCGTTACTTACATTCAACGTTTGAATACCGAAGGCGGCGTCGCCCCGGACATGGAGTGTAACGCCGACCACGAAGGCGCGACCGCCATCGTCACGTATCAGGCCGACTACAACTTCTTCATGGCCGAGTAAGCCTCGCGCTATAAGAAGCAGTGAGGAGGGCTTGGCCCGCCTCAGTTGAATCAAGGGCTCGTTAAGCGAGCCCTTACTCGTTATGCTACCTCCGCGCACAGGGAAATGAGCCAGCGCATCACGAGGGAGCATGGCTGTGTCCGAAAACATCAACGAATTAGATGTCGCCGAAACGCTACGACGCTGCACCAACGGAGAGCAGGAGGCGCTTCACGCCCTCTATCGCCAGGAAGGCGCACGGATGCTCGGCGTCGTTTTGCGTATCGTCAAGGACCGCGGTATGGCGGAGGACATCGTCCACGACGCCTTTCTGTCGATCTGGCAGCGGGCCGATACCTTCGACCCGCAAAAGGGCGCCGCCCGTACCTGGATTTACAGCATCGCCCGTCACTTGGCGCTCAACGCCATTCGACGACGTGACCTGAGTGGTGACGAGGTCGAGCCGGATACCCTCGAGCAGCAGGATGTGAGACGCCCGGAAGGGCAGAGCGTCGACGCCTTCGACTGGCAAACCGGCCAGCGAATGGACGAATGCTTGAAAGAACTCGATGTCGAACGCCGCAACTGCGTGCTTCAGGCCTATGTCGATGGCTTGAGCCATGCAGAAATCGCCGCACACACGGGTGCGCCGCTGGGCACGGTCAAGGCCTGGATCAAGCGCAGCCTGGTGCGTTTAAGGGAGTGTCTGGCATGAAAGCCGCCGATCAACACGATGACAACCACGCCCTGGCGGGAGAGTACGTTCTCGGCACGCTGAGTTTTACCGAGCGCCAGGCATTCGAAGCGCGCCTGGAAAACGACCCAGCCCTCCAGCAAGCGGTCCGCGACTGGGAAGAGCGCTTTTTCCCCTACAACGCGCTGACCGAGCCGGTGGCCCCGAGCGATTTTCTCTGGCCACGTATTCAGCGAAGCCTCGACGAGCGCCGCCCGGCGCCGGTCGACACGGCCTCGTTGTCGAACCCGCCCGTCCAGGCGCCCAGCCTTTGGCAGCGCCTTGGCTTCTGGCGCGCGGTGTCCGGAATGGGCGTCGCCGCCACGATCCTGATGGCCGCGCTTTTGCTGCTGCAGCCGCTGGGGCCCGCCACGCCGGAGTACATGGTGGTGCTGCTGGCGCCGCAGAACCAGTCTGCCGGTTGGGTGGTGCAGGCGGCCAACCGCCGTCAAATCGAGCTGATACCGCTGGGCACGTTCGAGGTGCCCGAAGGCAAGACGCTGGAGTTCTGGACCAAGGCCGACGACTGGCAGCGGCCCGTGTCACTGGGGCTGGTCGAACCCGGTGAGCCCATCCGCCTGAACCTCGATGACCTGCCGCCGCTCGAGGACAACCAGCTCTTCGAGCTCACGCTGGAAGACGCCACCGGTTCGCCCACCGGCCTGCCCACCGGCCCCATCGAGTATATCGGGCGCGCCGTGGAGATCTGAGCCCTCAGAAAAAGCTCAAGCCCACCTGGAAAAGCCGCTCGACGTCGCGAATCCGGCGCTTATCGATCACGAACAGAATCACGTGATCGCCGCTTTCCACCGTGGCGTCCCCGTGGGCGATAATGACCTCCTTGCCGCGCACCATCGCCCCGATGGTCGTGCCCTCGGGCAGGTCGATGTCGCGCACCGCCCGGCCCACCACTTTCGACGACTGCTTGTCGCCGTGGGCGATCGCTTCGATCGCTTCGGCAGCCCCGCGTCTGAGCGAATGCACGTTGACGATATCGCCCCGGCGCACGTGGGTGAGAAGGCTCCCGATGGTCGCCTGCTGCGGTGAAATGGCGATATCGATCTCGCCGCCCTGCACCAGATCCACGTAGGCGGCGTTGTTGATCAGCGTCAGCACCTTTTTGGCCCCCAGCCGCTTGGCCAGCAGCGACGACATGATGTTGACTTCATCGTCGTTGGTCAGCGCGCAGAAGATGTCGCAATCCTCGATGTTCTCCTCCTCGAGCAGGCGCTTGCTGGTGGCGCTGCCGTGCAGCACCACGGTGCGGTCGAGCCGCTCGGAGAGGGTGGTGCAGCGCTCGAGACTGTGCTCGATGATCTTGACCTGATGGCTGTGCTCGAGATGCTCGGCCAGGCGCTCGCCGATGTTGCCGCCGCCGGCGATCACCACCCGGCGAAAGCCGCGCTCGACGCGTCTGAGCTCGCTCATCACCGCGCGGATATCGCGCCGCGCGGCGAGAAAGAACACCTCGTCGTCGGCTTCGATCACCGTGTCGCCGCGCGGGATGATCGGCCGGTTACGCCGGTAGATGGCCGCTACGCGGGTGTCGACGTTGGGCATGTGGCGCCCCAGAAAGGCGAGGTCCTGGCCCACCAACGGGCCGCCGTAGAACGCCTTGACCGCGACGAGCTGGACGAGCCCACCGGCGAATTCCAGCACCTGCAGCGCCCCCGGGTGTTCGATCAAGCGGCGCACGTGATCGGTGACCACCTGCTCGGGGCTGATCAGCACGTCGATGGGAATCGCTTCGTGGGCGAACAGGCCCTTGCGGGTCAGATAGGGCGTGGCGCGCACCCGGGCGATCTTGGTCGGCGTGCGAAACAGCGTATGCGCCACCTGGCAGGCGATCATGTTGACTTCGTCGGAGTTGGTGACGGCGATCAGCATGTCGGCGTCCTCGCAGCCGGCCTGGCGCAGCACGATGGGGTAGGAGCCGGCGCCGGTGACGGTGCGAATATCGAGTTTGGTGTGCAGCTCGCGAAGCTTGGCGGCATCGGTGTCGACCACGGTGATGTCGTTCTCTTCACGCGCGAGGTGTTCGGCCAGCGTACCGCCGACCTGGCCGGCGCCAAGAATGATGATTTTCATCGGGGCAGGTTCACTTGATCAACAGGGCAGCGTCGATAGTCCCTTATTCATGGGGAAGCTGTCGAGAGCACGCGGTCGCAAGATCCCTCCAAAACGCCTTGAATGGCGTTTTTTTACGCCTTTTTAACGCCTGAGGCCCCAAACGACATCGAATTTTTACGCCTGCTCTTCTTATGCTCGTTGGGTCAATCACAGGAGGCGTATTGATGAATATTGTACTGCTGATCATCGCGACGGTTACGGCCACGTATCTGTTCTACGCATTAATCTGCCCCGAGCGTTTCTAGGAGATCGCCATGAATGACATGATCGCGATTTACGCGCTGGTGGCACTGCTCGGCGTGCCGCTGGGGCTCTACATGGGGCGGGCGCTGGGGAGCAGGCGAACCCGGATGGATGCGCTGTTCGCCGTCATTGAAACCCCCATCTACCGCTTGGCAGGTATCGACAGCCATCAGAGCATGACCTGGCAGGCCTATGCGCTGGCCATCCTGAAGCTCCATGCAGGGCTGATCCTGCTGGCCTGGCTGGTCTTCATGTTCCAGGGCATGCTGCCGCTGAACCCGGACGGTATCGCCGGCATGCCCTGGGATACCGCGCTGCATACGGCGGTATCGTTTGCGACCAACACCAACCAGCAGCACTACTCGGGCCAGGCGCAGCTTTCGCACCTGAGCCAGACGCTGGCGATTGTCACGCTGCAGTTTCTGACCCCGGCCACGGGGCTTGCGGTGCTGGTGGCCATCGCGCGCACGCTGTTGATCAAGCGCGGCGCCAGCGTGCTCAAAGGCGTGGGCAACTACTACCAGGACCTGACCCGCGGCGTGGTACGCGTTCTGCTGCCTCTGGCCGTCGTGGTGGCGCTGCTGCTCACCTGGCAGGGCGTACCGGCAAGCTATCAGGCGGCGCCTCAGGTTGAAATGCTGGATCCCCAGGTCGAGGAGGTACAGTCCATTCCGCTCGGGCCGGTGGCCTCCATGGTCGCCATCAAACAGCTGGGTACCAACGGTGGCGGCTGGTACGGACCCAACTCCAGCGTGCCGCTCGAGAACCCCACGCCGCTTGCCAACGTGATTGAAACCGCCTCGCTGACGCTGATTCCGGTGGCGCTGCTGTTTGCCATTGCCCTGATCAGCGGTCGCCGGCGGCTCATGCTGGGGGTGGGGGTGGTGATGCTGGTGTTCTCGCTCGTCTCCACCTCGGTGGTGGTCTACTCCGAACGGATGCCCAACGTCGCGCTTGCCGAGCTTTCCCAGCCCGGGGCCAACCTGGAGGGCAAGGAGCTGCGTTTCGGTACGGACCTTTCCGCGCTGTGGGGCAGTTGGACCACCCAGACCTCCAACGGCTCGGTCAATGCCATGCACGACAGCTTCAACCCCATGGGCGGCATGATGCTGCTGATGGACATGTTCGTGAACGTGACCTTTGGTGGCATAGGGGTGGGGCTGATTGGCTTCTTTCTCTACCTGATGCTGGCCGCCTTTGTCGGCTCACTGATGGTCGGCCGGGCACCGGAGCTTTTCGGCAAGCCCCTGGAGACCCGCGAGATGCGCTGGATTTCCTTGGCAATTCTGGCCCAGCCGCTGGTCATTCTGGGGCTTTCGGCACTCACGGTGGCCATGCCTGGCGCCGTGCAGAACTCGAATCCCGGCTTCCATGGCCTGTCCCAGGTGCTCTACGAATTTACCTCGGCATTTGCCAACAACGGCTCCGGTTTCGAGGGGCTGGGGGACGACACGCCCTGGTGGAACCTTGCCTGCGTCGTGGCGCTTCTGGTGGGGCGTTTTCTGCCCATGCTGGTGCCTCTGGCGGTGGCCGCGTGGCTGGCGGGCAAGCGCGCGGCTCCTGCTGGCCGGGGCACGCTTCCCATGGACAGCCTGGCGTTCATGGGCCTGACCGCCGGGGTGATCGTGATTGTCAATCTGCTGGGCTTTTTGCCGGCGCTGGTGCTGGGCCCCATTGCCGAAGCCGTCGTGCAGGGCTTCTAGGAGAAACGAGATGTCAGATACACCGTTAGTCAACAAGCCACGCCGTTCGCTGCCCGTGGGGCAGGTGGTCACCGGCGCGATCAAGGGCCTGGCGCCGCAGCTTCTGGCCCGCAATCCCGTCATGGCCGTGGTCGCCATTGGCACCGTGATGTGCTTTGCGCTGACCCCCGTGGCCTTTGCCCAGGGTGAAAACGGTGGCTTTGCCCTGGCCATTGCGCTGCTGCTGCTGGCCACGGTGCTGTTCGCCACCGGCGCGGAGTCGCTGGCGGAGTCACGCGGCAAGGCGCACGCCGGGGCACTGCGCAAGACCAAGGGGGAACTCACCGCGCAGAGGCTCGATGCCGATGGCTCGATCCACCCAGTGTCCGCCGATTCCCTGCGCCGCGGCGATAGGGTGAAGGTGATGGCCGGTGAGCTGATTCCGGCGGATGGCGACATCGTCGAGGGCGCGGCGTCCATCAACGAATCCGCGGTGACCGGCGAATCCGCCCCGGTACTGCGTGAAGCCGGTACCGATAACAGCGGTGTCAGCGCAGGTACCAAGGTGCTGTCGGATCAGCTGATCATCGAGGTGAGCGCCAATCCCGGCGAGTCGCTGCTGGATCGCATGATTGCCCTGGTCGAAGGTGCCAGCCGTCAGAAGACGCCTTCGGAGCTGGCGCTGTCGGTGCTGCTGGCCATGCTCACCCTGGTGTTTCTGATCGTGGTGGTGACCCTGGTGCCCATGGCTGCCTTCGTCGGTGTGGAAACGTCCACGGTGATGCTGGTGGCGCTGCTGGTGTGTTTGATTCCCACCACCATCGGCGGCCTGCTGCCGGCCATCGGCATTGCCGGCATGGAGCGCGCCCTGCGCGCCAACCTGGTGGCCAAGTCGGGCAAGGCCGTCGAGATTGCCGGCAGCATCGATACGCTGCTGCTGGACAAGACCGGCACCATTACCCTGGGGGATCGCCGCGCCACGGAGTTTGCCCCCTGCCAGCAGGTATCGCGCCAGCGCCTGCGCGACGTGGCATTCTTGACTTCACTGGACGACCCGACCCCGGAAGGCCGCTCGATTGTCGCGCTGGCCACCGAGCAGGGCGTGGATAGTCAGCTCAGTGAAGAGGCTAACGGCGCCACGTTTGAAGCCTTCAGCGCACAGACCCGGCTATCCGGCGTTGACCTGACGAGCGGACGCACGCTGCGCAAAGGGGCGCCCAACGCCATCGCCGCCTGGGTGACGGCGCAGGGCGGCGAGATACCCGGCGACTACGAGCAGGTGATTGCGCGTATTTCCCGAGACGGCGCCACGCCCATCGCCGTGGCCGAAGGCAAGCAGCTGCTGGGCGTGGTGGCACTGTCTGACGTGATCAAGAGCGGTATTGCAGAGAAGTTTGCCGAGCTGCGCGCCATGGGCATCAAGACGGTCATGATCACCGGCGACAACCCGATCACCGCCTCGGCGATTGCCGCCACGGCAGGGGTGGATGACTACATTGCCGAGGCGACGCCGGAGCGCAAGCTGGCGCTGATTCGCGAAGAGCAGGCCAGCGGCCGCCTGGTGGCCATGGTAGGGGACGGCACAAATGATGCGCCCGCGCTTGCCCAGGCGGATCTTGGTCTGGCGATGAACTCGGGCACTCAGGCCGCCCGCGAGGCCGCCAACATGGTGGATCTGGACTCCGACCCCGGCAAGCTGATCAGCGCGGTGGAAATCGGCAAGCAGCTGCTGGTGACGCGCGGAGCGCTGACCACGTTTTCGCTGGCCAACGACGTCGCCAAGTACTTCGTCATTCTGCCGGCGCTGTTTGCCGCGAGCATTCCAGCGCTTGGCGTGCTGGATGTGATGAATCTGCACTCGCCTACCTCGGCGGTGCTGGCCGCGGTGCTGTTCAATGCGCTGATCATTCCGGCACTGATTCCCTTCGCCCTGCGCGGGGTGTCGGTCAAGGCGGCTTCGGCCACGGAGCTTCTGCGTCGCAATCTGCTCATCTATGGGCTCGGCGGGCTGCTGCTGCCGTTCCCTGCCATCAAGCTGCTGGACATGCTGATCGCCCTGTTCCTTTAGGAGAAACATCGATGGAAACTGTCGAGAACGTCGAGCAAGAAACGTTACCCGTGGAAGACGAGGCCCTCCAGACACGCGCCTCGTGGAGCAGCGCGCTGCGCTTTCTGGCCGTGATGGCCGTGCTTTTGGGGCTTGCCTACCCCCTGGCCACCACCGCCGTCGGCGGCTGGCTGTTTCCGGAACAGGCGGGCGGCAGCCTGCTGCGGGACGCCTCGGGAAGGGTCATCGGCTCTCGCCTGGTCGCCCAGACCTTTGTCGGTGATGGCTACTTTATCGGCCGACCCTCTGCCGCAGGCAACGATGCGGCCAGTGTATCCGGCTCCAATCTGGCACCCAGCAACGTGGCGCTGCGCGAGCGGGCCGAGGCCGACGCCCAGGCCATTGCCCGGCGTGAAGGTGTCAGTGTCGATCAGATACCTGTCGATCTGATTACCGCCTCCGGTTCCGGGGTTGACCCGCATATGTCGCCGGAAGCCGCCAGGCTCCAGGTGGCAAGGGTAGCGCAGGCGCGCCAAATCGACGAAGCTAGCGTGACCGCGCTGCTTGAGCCCGCCCTTGAGAATACCGGCTGGCTGGGGGCGCCGGTGATCAACGTGCTGCGTCTGAACGCAAGCCTTGATGAACGCTACCCGGCTGCACCGGGGGCTGACTCGGCAGCAAACGATACCCCTTCAAACACCGTGGAGTGACACGATGTATTCAGCGGATCCGCGGCCCGATCCCGATGCATTACTCAAAGCCGCGCGCCGGGAGGCGCGCGGCTGTTTGCGTGTATTCCTGGGCGCCGCTCCTGGCGTCGGCAAGACCTACACCATGCTGCGCACCGCGCGTGAACGCATGGAAGAGGGCGAGGATATCGTGATCGGCGTGGTGGAGTCCCACGGGCGTGCCGACACCGAGGCGCTGTGCGAGGGGCTGGCGCGCATTCCGCTTTCGCCCCTGCAGCACCACGGGCGAACGTTTCACGAGTTCGATCTCGATGCCGCCCTGGCGCGGCGCCCCGGCATTCTGCTGGTGGATGAACTCGCCCATCGCAATATCCCCGGCAGCCGCCACGCCAGACGCTATCAGGATATCGAGGAGCTTCTGGAGGCGGGCATCGACGTGTGGACCACGGTCAACGTCCAGCATCTGGAGAGCCTCAATGACGACGTCGCCAGGATTACCGGCATCCGCATGCGCGAAACCGTGCCCGATACGCTGCTCGAGCGCGCCCGCGATGTATCGCTGGTTGACCTCACGCCCGAAGAGTTACTCGAGCGACTGAGGCGTGGCAAGGTGTACATCCCCGAGCAGGCCCGGGCCGCCATGGAGGGGTATTTCAACGAGTCGAACCTCAACGCGCTGCGCGAGCTGGCCATTCAGACCATGGCCGAGCGGGTCGATGCCGATGTAAAGGTGGCCATGGACGCCGGTGGGCGGGCGGGGCCCTGGCCGGTCAGGCCGCATCTGGTCGTGGTCATCAACGGCGGTGACGAGGATATATCGCTGGTGCGCGCGGCCCATCGGATGGCCGAGCGGCGCCTGGCGGTGTGGCGCGCCGTCTATGTAGACAAGGGTGCCGACAGCGCCGAGCAGCAGCTGGCGGTCGAACAGACCTTCAGCCTGGTGACCCGATTGGGCGGTGATTCGCTACGCCTGCAGGGGCAAAGCCAGCTGGGGGAAGTGGTCAATTACGCCCGCGCCATCAATGCCACCACCATCGTGGTGGGGCGCGAGGTCAGGCGCCGCACATGGCCATGGTCGCGGCCGCTGGCTCAGCGGCTGCTGGCCCGTGCCGAGGCATTCGATATCGTCGTGGTGGCAAAGGGGAGCGGCAACCGCCGTCGGCCGCTGCGTCGCCTGGGGGTACGGCTGCGTCCTTCTCAGTTCATCGCCACCAGCCTGGGCGTGGCGGCATCGCTTGGCGTGGCGCTTTTGCTGGAACCCTGGCTGGAGCTTGCCAATCTGTCGCTGGTGTTTCTGGCCGCGGTCCTGTTCAGCGCCGTGTGGGCAGGCACCACCATGGCCATGTTCAGCGCCGTGGCCGGTTTTCTGGTGTTCAATTTCTTCTTTACCCAGCCGCGCCTGACCTTTGCGATGGTGGAGCGCGGCCAGCTGCTGACGGTGGTGCTGTTCTTTCTGGTGGCCCTGGTGGTGGGCCAGCTTGCCGGGCGCGGGCGTCAGCGGCTGATGGCGCTGCGCGCAAGCCGCGATCAGACCCGGCTGCTGCTGCGCTACGCCGAGCAGCTCTCCATGGCGACCGACAGCAAAGGCGTTGCCAAGGTGGGGGTGGATACCCTGGTGGACTGCTTTGCGGTGCCTACCGCCTTTCTCGAGAGTGCCGAAAGTGCCAGCGAAGTGCGCGTAGTGCATGCGCTGCCGGCTTCCGAGCACCTGGACATCACCGCCCGACAGGCCGCGGTATGGAGCTGGCAGCACCAGAAACCCAGCGGCCGCGGCACCCAGACGCTCAGCCAGCAGGCCTGGCGCCTGACGCCGCTGACCGTGCAGGGGCAAGGCGTGGGCATGCTGGCGCTCAAGCTGTCGGCGGCTCCCAAGGCCTTGAGCCACGAGCAGGAAGCGCTGATGGATACCCTGGTGCGCCAGCTCAGCATGGCGCTGGAGCGTACCCGCCTGGTAGCCGAGCTCAACGCCACGCGGGTGTCCGAGGAGAACGAGCGGCTGCGCTCGGCGCTGCTGTCATCGGTCTCCCACGATCTGCGCACGCCGCTTGCCTCGATCATCGGGGCGACCAGCTCGCTGATCGACCTCAGGCCACAGCTCAGCGACAGTGACCAGCGCGAACTGCTCGACGGTATTCTGTCCGAAAGTGAGCGCCTTAACCGCTACATCCAGAACCTGCTGGACATGACGCGCCTGGGCCACGGCACGCTCAAGCTCGAGCGTGACTGGGTGGCGTTCGAGGACCTGGTCAACTCGGCGCTCAAACGCCTGGGGCACTCCTTGAAGCACGTGACGGTGCGCCGGTTTTGGCCCGCGTCACTGCCGCTTTTGTACGTTCATCCGGCGCTGATCGAGCAGGCGCTGGTCAACGTGCTGGATAACGCCCAGCGATTTTCACCGCCGGGTGGGGAGCTTTGTATCAAGGCGCATCTGCGTGAAGGAGAGCCCGCGACGCTGGTGATCACCATCGAGGATCAGGGGCCGGGCATTGCTCACGATCTGCGCGAGCAGGTATTCGACATGTTCTACAGCGGTGGCGACGGCGACCGCAGTGCTCACGGCAGTGGCCTGGGGCTTGCGATCTGCCGCGGCATGGTCGGCGCCCACGGGGGCACGATCAGTGCCGATACCGCAGAAAGCGGGCGGGGCACCGCCATCATCATGACCCTGCCGCTATTGGAGACCGACCCAGGAAGAGCCGATGAAGAGTGAAGGCAGCACACGCATTCTGATTGTTGACGACGAGCCGCAGATTCGGCGTTTTCTGCGCATCAGTCTGGCGTCCCAGGGGTACTCAGTAATCGAAGCCGAGAACGGCGAGCAGGCGCTGGGCGCGGTGTATACCCAGGCGCCGGACGTGGTGCTGCTCGATCTGGGGCTGCCCGACATGGATGGCCATGAGGTGCTGCGCGACATCCGCGAGCACAGCAGCGTGCCGGTGATCGTGGTCTCCGTGCGCGACCGTGAAGAGGAGAAGGTCAGCTCGCTGGATAACGGTGCCAACGACTACGTGACCAAGCCGTTCGGCATTCAGGAGCTTCTGGCGCGTATCCGCGCCGTGCAGCGCCAGGCGCTGCGGGCGAAGGGCGAGGCGGTCGCCAGCTGCTATACAAGCCAGGGGCTCACCATTGACCTTGAGCTTCGCCGGGTAGCGTTGAACCAGGTGCCGGTGCACCTGACTCGCAAGGAGTTCGCGGTGCTGGCCCGCCTGTGCCGCTATGCGGGCCGGGTGGTGACCCAGACCCAGCTACTCAAGGAAGTGTGGGGCCCGACCCACGTGGACGATACCCACTACCTTCGCATCGTGGTCAGCCGGCTGCGCCAGAAACTCGGCGACGACCCCCAGACGCCGGTACTGCTGCAGACCGAAGCCGGCGTCGGGTATCGGCTTTTAGTGGAGCCCGTGCGTGCGAACGCCATCTAGCGACGCCAGAACATCGGTGTCATCAGTACCACCACAGTGAGGATTTCCAGCCGGCCCATCAGCATGCCGATGCACAAAAGCCATTTCGCCGCATCCGGCAGGGTGTAGAAGTTGCCGGCCGGGCCAATGGTATCGCCAAGCCCCGGGCCCACATTGGCCACCGCCGTGGCCGCCCCGGTCACGGCGGTTACCAGGTCCAGCCCCAGCACAGAGAGCAGCAGGGCCAGCACCGCGATGGTGATGAAGAAGAAGAAGGAAAACGCCACCACGCTTCTGGAGATATCGCTGGTAACCGGCTGCTGGTTATAGTGCGTGGTGAAGACACCGTTGGCATGAATCAGATAGCGCAGCTGGTTGCGCAGCATCAGCATGGCAATCTGGAAACGGAAGATCTTCATGCCACCGCTGGTGGAGCCGCTGCAGCCCCCGACAAAGGTCAGGTAGAAAAACGCCACCACCGGCAGCGACCCCCACAGCGTGTAATCATCCGACGCGTACCCAGTGGTGGTGACAACGGAAATCACGTTGAAGGTAACGTGGGTGAGCGACACGAACCAGTCATCGCCCTGAAGCACCCGCCAGGCGCTGAGGATCAGGATCGCCGCCAGCAGCAGCTTCAAGAGCCCGCGTACCTGCTGGTCTTTCCACAGCGCGCTGCGTGAGGTGCGGATAAAGCGGATATACAGCACGAAGGGCAGCGCGCCGCTGAGCATGAAGGCGCTGGCCATCCACAAGAGCCAGGGCTTTTCCGCATAAGCCCCGAAGGAGGCGTCGGAGTTGGCAAAGCCGCCTGTCGAAAGCGATGACATGGCATGCACGATGGCGTCCAGTGGGCGCATGCCGCCTAGCCAGTAGCAGATCATGGCCAGTAGGGTCAGCGCCACATAGATGCTCAAGGTAGCCTTGGCAATGCCGCCTGTTCGCGGCATCACCTTGTCCGACCAGTCGGAGGACTCGGTATGGAAAAGGCGCATGCCGCCCACTTTCAGAAACGGCAGAATGGCGATGCCCATCACGATGATGCCTATACCGCCGAGCCACTGCATCAAACCCCGCCAGAGCTTGAGGCCGTCAGAAAGATGCTCGATGCCCACCATCACGGTGGAGCCGGTGGTGGTGATCGCCGACACCGATTCGAACACCGCATTGGTGACGCTCAATTGCGGGGCGCCCAGAATCAAGGGAAGGCTTGCAAAGCCGCTGACGCTCGCCCAGCTTGCCGCGGTTAGCACAAACATCTGCCAGGGTTTAAGCTCAATGGGAACGCGGTGCGTCGCGGCAAGCGCCCCCCCGGCGAGCGTCATCACGATCACGATCGCCAGAATGAAGGCCTTGGCGTCCGGGTCATGTTCCCAGAGCAGCACCACTAGCGGCACCAGCATGAAAAGCGCCAGCACTACCCAGAGCACCGCCAGAATTCGCACGATGGGCGCAAAGCGCCGGCGAAGCGCCCAGTGTTTCACTCTATGCACATTCAAAAAGGGCATTGCGTTCCCTCGAGGATCATCCAGCGCTATCTCAGCACGGGGTAGTATAAAAAGTCTGTAAAAAGTAAGGGATACTTTTTTTTATGCCAGCAAGTCTTTAGCGAGCGGTCCTGGCTGGCACGGCGGCGTATTCAGACGCGCTGGCCGAGCAGTGATCATTTAGTAGTAAAATTACATCGTTTATTGCGTATAGTAGCCGCCATCGGATAAATTTTAGGTAATTAAACAACGTTGAGCGGCCTCAAGATTCAAGGAGTCACGATGAGCCAGCCCCAATCCCCTCTGGGCGACCCCAACCACGCCATCGATTTGGCGCTGTTCGGCGCGCTGGGGGACCTTGCCACGCGCAAGCTCTTTTTAGCCCTTTATCATCTCGACCGCGAAGGGCTGATGCCTGAGGCCACGCGCATTTTGGGGCTTGCCCGCCAAGAGCACGATACCGAGGCTTTTCGCGAGCTGGTCAATGAGGCGCTCCAAAAACGTCTCAAAAATGATGATCAGGACCCGGAAAGTCTCGCGCGCTTTTTGAACCGGCTCGAGTACCTGCAGCTCGACTTCAAAGAGGCCGAAGGTTACGCCGCAATCAAACAGTGGCGCGAAGGCTCGAAGCATCCCATGGTGGTGTATCTTTCCGTGGCGGCGCGCATCTACGGCGATATCTGCCATAACCTATCAACGAGCGAAAGCCTCGACGACGACACCCGCGTGGTGGTGGAAAAACCCATCGGCTACGACCTGGCGTCCTCGAAAGAGGTTAACGACGCCATCGGCGCTGTCTTCCCGGAAGAGCGCGTCTACCGCATCGACCACTACCTCGGTAAAGAAACGGTACAAAACCTGATCGCGCTGCGCTTTGCCAATCCCTTGTTCGGCACCCAGTGGAATCAGAACCACATTTCACATGTGGAGATCACCGTGGCCGAGAAGGTGGGTATCGAAGGGCGCTGGGGCTACTTCGACGACGCCGGCCAGCTTCGCGATATGGTGCAAAACCATCTGCTCCAGCTTCTTTGTCTGATCGCCATGGACCCGCCGTCGAATCTGGACGCCGATGCCATTCGCGACGAAAAGGTCAAGGTGCTCAAGGCGCTCAAGCCGTTTACCGGCGAGGCGCTGGGGCGCGACGTGGTGCGCGGTCAGTACATTGCCGGCACTAGCGATGGCCAGTCCGTGCCGGGCTACCTGGAAGAAGACGACGCCAATACCGAAAGCCGCACGGAAACCTTTGTGGCGATGAAAACCGAGGTGTCCAACTGGCGCTGGGCCGGCGTGCCGTTCTACCTGCGCACCGGCAAGCGGATGCCGGAAAAGCTGTCCCAGATCGTCATTCACTTTCGCCAGCAGCCGCACTACATCTTCGACCCCGACCAGCGCGATATCGCCGCCAACAAGCTGATCATCCGTCTGCAGCCGGAAGAGGGCATCGCGCTTCAGGTACTGACCAAGGATAGCGGCCTGGACAAGGGCATGCGCCTGCGCCCCGGCCCGCTGCATCTGGACTTCAACAGCGCTTTTCCCAAGTCGCGGATTCCCGATGCCTACGAGCGGCTGCTGCTGGAAGTGATGAAGGGCCAGCAGTACCTGTTCGTGCGCCGCGACGAAGTCGAGTACGCCTGGCACTGGTGCGACCAGCTCATCGAAGGTTGGAAAACGCGCGAAACGCCGCCCCGGCGCTACCCGGCGGGCTCCTGGGGGCCGGTGGCGTCGATCGCCATGATCACCCAGGACGGGCGCAGCTGGTACGAGGACTACTGACATGAGCAACGCACGTAAAGCGCTGGCCGAGCAGCTGGCCGAAGCGGTTTATCAGGCCCTGGCCGAGGATCTCGAGCGCCAGGAGAAGGTGCTTTTGGTCGTCTCCGGCGGCTCCACGCCGGTGCCATTTTTTACCGCCCTCGCCCAAAGGCCGCTTGCCTGGGAGCGGGTGCAGGTGACGCTGGCCGACGAGCGCTGGGTCGATGTCGAAAGCCCGGACAGCAACGCCCGTCTCGTGCGTGAGCATCTGCTGGTGGGGGAGGCAGCAAACGCCGATTTCATCCCCTTGACCAGCGAGGCCGCAACGCCGGAGCAAGGCGTGGAAGAGGTCGCTCGGCGCCTCGAGCCGCTCGCCTGGCCGGCAAGCGTCGTCATTCTGGGCATGGGCGGCGATGGCCACACCGCCTCGCTCTTTCCCGATAGCCCCGAGCTTGGCCTTGCCATGACCACCGATGAGGCGCTGGTCGCGGTGCGCACGCCCAGCCAGCCGCAGCCGCGCATTACCCTGAGCGCCGACCGCCTGCACCAGGCGCGGCGCCACTTTCTACACATCACCGGCGACGACAAGCGCGCCGTACTCGGCAGCGCCATGGGAGGCGACGATGTTCGACAGCTGCCTATCCGCGCCTTTTTAAGCTGCCCGCTGGCCATCTACTGGGCACCCTGACCCCCCACTGCACGCCCGCGTTAGGGTTTGGAGATTTTATGACAATCGATAAACAGCTTCCGTCCAGCCGTACCGCCGAGCTCGACAGCATCTGCCTCAAGGCCGAGGTCATCCCGGTGATTACCATCGAGCGTATCGAAGACGCGGTGCCCATGGGCCGCGCGCTGATCGACGGTGGCATCAACGTACTGGAAGTGACGCTTCGCACCGACTGCGCGCTCGAGGCCATCAAGCGCATGAAAAAGGAGCTGACGGGCGCGAGCATCGGTGTGGGCACCGTGCTTACCCCCGCCCAGTATCGCCAGGCCGAAGAGGCCGGCGCGGATTTCGTCGTCACCCCCGGCACGACCGAGGCGCTCTACCGCTATGGTGTAGAGAGCCCGGTACCGATGCTACCCGGCGTCTCCACCGTCTCCGAGCTGATGACCGGCTGGCAGTACGGCTACCGCCGCTTCAAGTTCTTCCCGGCAGAATCGAGCGGCGGCGCCAAGGCGATCAAGGCCTTTGGCGGCCCAATTGCCGAGGCGCGCTTTTGTCCCACCGGCGGCATCACCCTCGACAACGCCGAGGAGTACCTGAAACTGCCCAACGTCATGTGCATCGGCGGCTCCTGGCTGACACCGAAAGCAATGGTCGACGCCGAGGACTGGGAGGGCATCAAAAAGCTCGCCCAGCAAGCGGCGGAGCGTTTTCACCACTAGGCTCTTGCGCCAAGTAAAAAAGGCTCGAGCGGATCAACCGCTCGGGCCTTTTTCGTTCAAGAGGGCATGTTAGGCGCCTATGTCTACTCGAAACCGGGAATATCACCTCGAGTAGGCAAGGCAGCGTAGGCGCCGGGGCGGGTAACGGCGTGGGCGCCGCAGCGACAGGCCAGTGTAAGGGCTTCGATCAGCACGTCAGGGTCTTTTAGCGCGCGCTCGATGTTGTCGAGCCGGCAGAGCCGTGCCAGAAAGCCGCCCATGAAGGCGTCGCCACCGGCGGTGGTATCCACCGCCTTGACCGGCGGCGGGGTGAGGCGATGCTCGAAGTGGGCGGTTTTAAGGACGGCCTCGTGAGGGCCGTCGGTCACCAGTATCGCGTTGGCACTGGCGGCCAGGCGCGCGTCGAGCCACCGGGCCGGGGGCTGGTCGCCGCGCAGGTAGTCGAGCTCTTCGCGGGAGACCTTGATGAGCGCGGCCTCGTCGAGCAGCTCAATCACGCGCTCGATCGAGGCCATCCCCCCGGCCCACAGGTTGTGGCGCAGGTTGGCGTCCACGCTGACCAGAGCGCCTGAGCGGCGCGCCCGGCGAGTCAGGGCAAGGGTGGTGTCGAAAATGGCGGGCTCGGTCAGGCTGTTACTGCACACGTGCCAGATCACCGGGCGTGCGAAGGTGTCTCCGGGAAGGTGCTTCTCGCGATACAGCAGATCCGCGGCTGGCGGGCGGTAGAAGTCGAAGGTGCGCTCGCCCTCGGCGTCTCGTGAAACGAACGCCAGCGCCGTTCGCGCTTCACGCGTGGTGACGATGCCTTGAGTCTCCACGCCGTGGTGGGCGAGTTCGGCGGTAATGAAGCGCCCGAAACTGTCATCGCCGACCATACCAAGAAACCGGCTCTTTACACCCAGCCGTGCGCAGGCCACCGCCACGTTGGCGGGCGCGCCGCCGGCATAGGGGGTGAACGTTTCCGGGCCTGCTTCGTCGCCTAATCGGCTAGAAAGCATATCGACCAGCGCCTCGCCAAAGGTCACGACTGGCGTCATGCATACCTCCTCATACGCGCTTTGCGCTCATTGTTTTATTAAGACCCGGGCGCTTGTTCGTGCCCAACAGAGGTGGCTAAGTAACCTCTTCGTTATGCAGGGCTTCGGCGGCGCCCAGTAGCCCCGTCCAGGGGTGGGTGACCACCTGAATGGGAATATCGGCGTTGTAGGCCTGCATCCGGCCCTTGTCGTTGAAGGCGCTTTTGAGCTCGCTTTGGGGCAGCCAGTCGAGCAGCCGGGGCAGGATGCCGCCGCAGAGATAGACACCGCCGCGCGCGCCCATGGTGAGCGTAGCATCGCCGCACACGTTGCCCAGAATCTTTAAAAAGCGCAGCAGCGCCGCACGCGCCAGGGCGTCGTCGTCGTCGGCGCCCTGGCTGATCTCGGCCGGGGTTTGAAAGCGCGGGGCGACGCCCTCCAGCTCACAATAGGCAAGATAGAGCTCGAAAAGCCCCTGACCGCACAGCACGCGCTCGACACTGACGCGGCCGTAGCGCTTCTGGAAAAAGCGTAAAAGCGCCAGCTCCTGCTCGTCCATCGGCGCGAAACTGACGTGGCCGCCTTCGGTGGGCAGCGGAATCCAGGCGTGGCGGCCGGGAAAAACGCCGGCCACGCCCAACCCAGTGCCCGGGCCGATGATCAGCCGCGCCGAGTGTGGCTGCGCGCGGCCTGACTGTACCTCGAAAAGATGCGTTTCATCGACGTGGGGTACGCCGAGCGCCTGGGCGGTGAAGTCGTTGATCACCTTGAAAAGCGAAAGGCCGAGCGCTGCCTGAACATCGCTTTTGTCGAACGCCCAGTGGTTGTTGGTCATCTTCACCCGCTCGGCGTGAACCGGGCAGGCGAAGGCGAGACACGCCTCGACAGGGGCCATCTCATCGATGGCACCCACCCGCTCGAGATAATCCCGAATGGCCTCGATGGGCCCGGCGTAGTCGGCGCAGGGCAGATTCAGCATGTCATAGGGCGCCGTGTCGCCGGGAATGACCAGCGCGAAGCGGGCGTTGGTGCCGCCGATATCGCCGATCAGCGCCGGTCGCATCAGGCGTCCTCCTCGCTGATCTGGCTCTGCTGGCGGGCCAGGTCGTCTGCCTCGAAACCGCCGAACACGCCGGCGCCTTCCTCGCCGCGCATCGCCAGATGGCGGAACCCGCCGAAGAGCTCGCGGCCCATCCCGACGTGGTAGGCATCCAGGTTGGCGTGCGCGAGGCCGCGCTCGGCCCAGGTCGCCGGGTCCACTTTGGCTTCGAGCACGCCGGTGTTGGCATCCAGAAAGACCACGTCGCCGTCGCGCAGTTTGGCCAGCGGCCCGCCGTCAAGTGCTTCCGGGCTGATATGAATGGCCGCGGGCACCTTGCCCGAGGCGCCGGACATGCGCCCGTCGGTGACGAGTGCGACCTTGAAGCCGCGATCCTGCAGCACGCCAAGGTAGGGCGTGAGCTTGTGAAGTTCCGGCATACCGTTGGCCTTCGGGCCCTGAAAGCGCACGACCACGACCACGTCGCGGTCGAGCTCGCCGGCTTCGAACGCGCCTTTCATCTGGTTCTGGTCATCAAAAATGCGCACCGGCGCCTCGAGCACGCGGTGCTCCTCGGTGACCGCGGAAATCTTGATCACCCCGCGGCCCAGATTGCCATCCATTACGGTCAAGCCACCGGTCGGCGCGAAGGGCGTGGCCACCGGGCGCAGCACCTCGTCATCGAGACTGTTTTCCGGGCCTTCGCGCCAGACGAGCTTGCCGTCCTCCAGGAAGGGCTCCTGGGTGTAGGCGGTCAGGTCGGTGCCGAACACGGTGGGAATATCGCCGTGCAAAAGGCCCGCGCCAAGCAGCTCGCGGAACAGGTAGCTCATGCCACCGGCGGCCTGGAAGTGGTTGATGTCCGCCTGGCCGTTGGGGTAGACGCGCATTAAACTCGGCGTGACCGCGGAAAGCTCGGTGAAGTCGTCCCAGGTCAGCGTGACGCCGGCGGCGGCGGCCATGGCGATCAGGTGCAGGGTGTGGTTGGTGGAGCCGCCGGAGGCGAGAAGCCCGACCACGGCGTTGACGATGGCGCGCTCGTCGATTTGTTTGTAGAACGGGCGATACGTGCCGCCGGGCTCGGTATTGCGAATCGCCTGTTCGGTGGCAAAGCGGGTCAGCGCCTCGCGCATCTCGGTGCCCGGATTGACGAACGAGGTGCCCGGCAGATGCAGGCCCATCACCTCCATCATCAGCTGGTTGGAGTTGGCGGTGCCGTAGAAGGTGCAGGTGCCGGGGCTGTGATAGGACTCGGACTCCGCTTCCAGAAGCTCCGCGCGGCCCACCTTACCCTCGGCGAAGAGCTGGCGCACCCGCGCTTTCTCCTTGTTGGGCAAGCCCGACGGCATGGGCCCGGCCGGCACGAACATCGCCGGCAGGTGGCCAAAGCGCGCCGCCCCGATAAAAAGCCCCGGCACGATCTTGTCGCACACGCCCAGGTAAAGCGCGGCGTCGAACATGTTGTGCGAAAGCCCTACGGCGGTGGCCATGGCGATGACGTCGCGGGAGAAAAGCGAAAGCTCCATGCCCGGCTGGCCCTGGGTGACGCCGTCGCACATCGCCGGCACGCCGCCGGCGAACTGCGCGGTCGAGCCCATCGCACCCGCCGCCTGGCGAATGGTCGCGGGGAAGGTCTCGAAAGGCTGGTGCGCCGAGAGCATGTCGTTGTAGGCCGAAATGATCCCCAGGTTGGCGCTGTTCATCAGCTTCAGCGAATCCTTCTCCTGCGGGCTGCAGGCGGCGAAGCCATGGGCCAGATTGCCGCAGGAGAGCTCGGCGCGATGCACGCCGCGCTGGTGCTGGTCAGCCATGCGCTTTTCATAAAGCGCCCGGCGCTCCCTGGAGCGCTCGCGAATGCGCTGTGTCACCTTGGCGACGGTGTCGTTCAACGGGGCGGAAGTGGTGGACGTCATGAAAACCTCGGCTAGGCGTTAGTCAGGGCATGCTATGTAGTAATTCTATGTAGTAATTTTACATGCTTTTAGGCCAGTTTAAGACTGTATGGAGCAGCATTAAACCTTTTGGCGCGGATTTTAGTCGCGATTTTGGTAACTTTCCTACTAAAGCGCCCGCGCGGTCGATGAAAAGGGCGGTGAAGCGTACCTGGCGCTCGCAGCCCAAGCTGTTGGCCAGCCCACGGGCGTTTTTCATCAGCATGCTCGAAAGGTTCAGCATGCCCAAAAGGGCGTTAAAGGTGAAGGGTAAGCCGCGATCCAGCCCCCGAGGGTCATGTCGGGAACAGGCGCCAGCGCCCTCGGGCTTTGTTACCATGGTCTGGCAGTCGCCCTCGGCTCGATGGGTGCTTTTTTATACCCACTTATTATAGCTGCTTACTCGTTTACCCATTTGCTTTCGGAGCTTGCCATGCCCCGCGACTTTTCGCGTATCACGCCTTTCGATACCACCCTTCAAACGCGCGCGCGGGCCTATCTCGATACCTTGACCAAGCCGCCGGGAAGCCTTGGCCGGCTGGAAGATTTGGCGGTGTCGCTGTGTCATATCACCGATACGCTCACGCCCCACGTCGACCCGCCCAGCATCGTCGTTTTCGCCGCCGACCACGGCGTGGCCGAGGAGGGTGTGTCCGCCTTTCCCCAGGCAGTGACCGCACAGATGGTCGCCAACTTCGCCCAGGGCGGGGCGGCGATCAACGTCTTCGCCCGCCAGATCGAGGCGCGTATCGAGGTGGTCGACGTTGGCGTGGCAAGCGATGTCCGCGCCGAGGGCGTGGTGGACGCTAAAGTACGCCACGGGACGCGCAATTTCGCCCGCGAAAACGCGATGAGCGCCGCCGAGCTCGACCAGGCCCTGCAGGTGGGCGTCGACGCCGTCGAGCGCGCCGCGCGTGCCGGCTGCAGGTGCCTGATTCTGGGGGAGATGGGGATCGCCAACACCACCGCCAGCAGCGCGGTGCTCGCCGCCCTCTTGAACCGGCCCGTCGGCCCGCTGGTGGGCGCCGGTACCGGCCTTGTCGAAGCGCGTCTGGCGCACAAGATCGACGTGATCGAAAAGGCGCTTGTCGCCCGGGCCCCGGGAAGCGAGCCGCTCGAGGTGCTGGCCGCCGTTGGCGGGCTCGAGCTTGCCGCCATGGCCGGGGCGATGCTGGCAAGCGCCGAGCGCCGCCTGCCGGTAGTGGTCGACGGCTTCATTGCCACCGTCGCGGCGCTGGCGGCGGTGCGGCTCTGCCCGCCGGTGCGCGAGGTTCTGATTTTCAGCCACCGCTCCGCCGAGCCCGGTCACGCCGTCGCACTCGAGGCGCTCGCCGCGACCCCGCTGCTCGAACTCGATATGCGATTGGGCGAGGGCAGCGGCGCCGCACTCGCCTTTCCGCTGTTAAAAGCCGCCTGCGCGATGATCAGCGAGATGGCCACGTTTGAGAATGCCGGGGTGACGCGCTAGTGGGCGTAACGCTAATACTCTTGGCAGTGGCGATCGATCTGGTGGTGGGCGACCCTCGCGGGCTGCCGCATCCGGTGGTCGGCATGGGACGGGTGATCACGGTGCTGGAAGCGCGGCTCAACCGCGGCGGACGGTACGCGCGGCGGCTCAAGGGGGCGCTATTGACGCTTCTGGTCGTTGCCGGCACGTTTTGGCTCGCAACGCTTCTTCTCAATTTGCTGAGCATGGTGCATCCTTGGCTGAAGGTCGCGGCGGAGCTTTGGCTACTGGCCACCACGCTTGCCATCAAGGGGCTGGCGGACGCAGGCAGAGCCATCGCCGCGCCGCTCGCCAGGGGGGATTTCGAGGCGGCGCGAGAGGCGCTGTCGCGCGTGGTCGGGCGCGATACCGCCACGCTAGATGAGCCCGAAATCGCCCGCGGCGCGGTCGAAACCGTCGCCGAGAACACCGTTGATGGCATCACCTCGCCGCTGTTTTTCGCACTCATTGGCGGCGCGCCGCTGGCGCTGGCTTACAAGGCGGTGAATACGTTGGACTCGATGGTGGGCTACAAAAACGCACGCTTCGCGGATTTCGGCTACGTCTCGGCAAAACTCGATGACGTCGCCAACTGGCTGCCGGCGCGGCTGACCGCCGTGTGCCTGTGGGCGGCGGGGGCGCTCTGGAATTCCCTGGGGCGCGAGCCGCTGGCGGTGGCTGGCGCCTTTACCCACACCCGGCGCCAGGCGCCGCGCCATCCCAGCCCCAACGCGGGCTGGCCGGAGGCGATGGTGGCATGGCTTTTGGGCGTGAAGCTCGGCGGCGTGAACGTCTATGGCGGCGAGCTTTCGCACCGCGCCACGCTGGGGCCGGGGCGCGTCGCGCTAACGGCGCGCCACATCGATATCACCATTGGTCTGATGCACGGAGCCTGGGGGCTTTTTCTACTCATGATGATCGCGCTGGGTACGGCAGGAGAAGCGGTGTGAAAAGCCCAAAAAAGCCGGCCGGCGGCGCGGGTGAAAGGCTCGCGCCGTGTAATATCACGCGCTGCTCGCACTCGAGCGTACGATGATCGTTTTCGTCAGCGGCGGCGCACGCTCGGGTAAATCCCAACTGGCCGAAGCGCTCACGCTGGCGGCGGGGGGCGAGCGCTGCTACTACGTGGCCACCGCCCGCCAGGACGACGGCGAAATGAGCGAGCGCGCCGCGCGCCACCAGGCCCGCCGTGACGCCCGCTGGGTCACGCTGGAGGCGCCGCTTTACCCGGACGAAGCGGTCGCTTCTGTACCCGACGGCCAGGCAGTGCTGCTCGACTGCCTCACCCTCTGGGCCAGCCAGCTACTGTTTGGCCCGGCGTTCGAGCCGTTTGAGGCCGAGCGGGAGGGTCTGCGCTGCCTAAAAAAGCTGCTCGGCGATGCCCGCACTCGAGGCCTGCACCTGGTCATCGTCTCCAACGATCTCAACGAAGCGCCGCTGCCGTCGGACCCGGGCGTCTGGCGTTTCGTGACGTTTTTGCAGCGCCTTCACCGGCTGCTGGCCCAGCAAGCGGACTCGGTGATCGAAGTAATCGCTGGGTGCGCCATCGAGTGGAAGGCTGATCTCGACGTTCATCCCCACCTGGACACCACGTCCCGAAACAGCGAAGAGTCATCGCCGTGAAAAACGCCCTCTACGGCGCCGTGCTGGCGTTTCAATTTCTGACCCGCGTACCGCTGCCGATCGAGTGCCCCTGGAATGCGTCGACCCGGCGCTGGGCGCTGCGCGCCTACCCATTGGTTGGGCTATTCATCGGTGCGCTGCTGTGGCTTTTTGCGCTGGCGTTTGATGCATTAGCGCTGCCGGCGCCCATCGCCGCACTGGCGCTTTTGAGCCTGTGGGTGGCGCTCGGCGGCGGCCTGCATCTGGACGGCGCGATGGACCTGGCCGATGCCCTTGGCAGCAATCAGCCGCTTGCGCGGCGCCTGGAAATTATGAAGGACCCGCAGGTGGGTAGCTTCGGGATACTGGCGCTTTTTTTCCTGCTCGCCTGGAAGGCGGTGCTGCTCTGTGCGCTGGTTGATATCGGCGCGCCCGCGCTCTGGTTTTTGATCGTGCCGGCGCTTGCCCGCTTTGCCGGCGCCGCCATGCTGGTGCTGAGCCCTTGCGTCCAACCCAGCGGGCTCGCCTACGCGTTCAAGCGCTCGCTGGCCCCTGTGGACGTGGCGCTTTCGCTGGTGCCGCTTTTGGGCGTGGCGCTTTTTTATCCGCCCTTACTTGGCTGGCTGGCCGGGGCGCTTTTGTTTACCGTGCTGTTTCGCGCCGGGGTGCTTCGCGCCTTCAAGGGCATCAACGGCGACATGATTGGCGCGTTAATAGAAGGAGTCGAGCTTTGGCTAGTGATCTTGATGTGGAGCTGGTGGTGGTTCGCCACGGCGTGACCGCCTGGAACCTTGAACGGCGCTACCAGGGCCAGCGTGATATCGCGCTTTTGTTTCCCGACGCCGAGCCGGGGCTCAATGCGCTCAAAAAAGCGTTGGAGGATGAGCACTTCGATGCGATCTACGCAAGCGATCTGACCCGCTGTCGTCAAACCCTCGAGTGGGCCCGGCCCGACGCTGCGACTGAGAGCGTTTATCTGGAGCCCCGACTTCGCGAGCTCGATTTCGGCGAGTATGAAGGCAAGGTTTACGACGAACTCAAGGACAATCCGGGCTACAGGGCATGGATTGATAGCGTTGGAGAGCTTAAAATCCCCGGCGGCGAATCCGCCGGGGATTTGCGCACGCGCCTTGACGGCTGGCTGTCGACGCTTGCCGACAACGCGCGCGCTTTGGGCCACCGGCGCGTGCTGGCCGTCACCCACGGCGGCGTGATTCGTGAACTGAGACGGCGTTTTGAAACCGTGGATTTCTGGGAGGCCACGGTGACCCAGGCCACCGGCCGGCGCCTGAACCTGTCCCATCGCGCTAGAGAAGGAGAGTGGCAATGCAGCTTTTCATCGGCGGTGCCCGCGCAGGCAAGCGCGACGCCGTAAAAACGCGCTTTCAAAACGCCGCCTGGTGGACCCTCGCCCCGGGCCAGCGGCTGGCGGACTGCCACTCGATTCTGATTCCCGACACGCCGCTGGTGATCAACGGCGTGCTCGACTGGGTGGCCCGCGACGGCGCTTTTGATACCGACAGCGACCGCCTGCGCGCCCAGTGGCGCGAGGATCTGGCCGCGCTTTGCCGTGCCGCGAAGGCGTGCAACGCCACGATCGTGCTGATCCTGAGCGAGGTCGGCCGAGGGCTGGTACCCATGGCGCGCGAAGAGCGCCGCCTTCGCGATCTCAACGGCTGGTTCAGCCAGGACGCCGCGCGCCACGCCGAGCGTGTCTGGTACGTGCGTCACGGCCTGGTGCAGCGCCTGGCCGCGCCCAGCATTGCGCAAGCGAGCCTGGCCGAGTGCGATTGACCTGGCCTTAACGGCTTGCTAGTTTACGCTCACTTTTGGGTGCCGACCTTGCGTCGGTTAAACGGGAAGCTGGTGTCCATTCCAGCGCTGCCCCCGCAACGGTAATCGAGTCAACAACGGCCACTACGCCACTGTGTCGCGCGCGACATGGGAAGGCCGCCGTTTGAAAAAGGCCTCGCCTTTTTGCTCGTCAGCCCGGAGACCGGCCCAAAACCACGGTTTCACTACCATCAATGCCGAGTCGCGGAGGGCGTGCTCAGGGCTGATACGGGGCACTCGACCCCGCATTTCCCCTTGCTCCTTCGCCGCGCGGCCATAAAAAAATCGGCCGTGCGGGTGAGCACGGCTCAAGGGGCTTATCATGACCTACGCGCGACCCACCCTGGGGCTTGCCGCCTTTACGCTCGCCGCACTGCCGCTGGCCGTTCACGCCCAAACGGTGTCTTCGAACACTCCCGAGGAGAAGCAGCCGCTCAACCCGGTGGTCGTAACCGCGGCTCTTGCCCCGCGCACCGCGAATCAAAGCCTTTCATCCGTCACCGTGCTCGATGAGGCCACTTTTCACCGGCAGGACCCTGTCAGCGTCACGGACCTCTTGCGTGGCCAGCCCGGGGTCGACGTTTCCAGTAACGGCAGCTTCGGCAAGAATGCGAGCGTGTTTCTTCGCGGTACCGGCAGCAGCCAGAACGTGCTGCTGATCGACGGCATTCGCCTGCGCTCGGCCACCAGCGGCGGGGCGGCCTGGGGAAGTCTCGACCCGCGCCTGTTTGAGCGCGCCGAAATCGTGCGCGGACCAAAAGGAAGCCTTTACGGGGCGGACGCCATCGGCGGTGTCGTGCAGCTCTTCACCCACGCCCCGGAGGAGGGCAACGGCCCGCAGCCCCGGCTTTCGTTTGGCGGCGGCTCCTTCGGCACGGCGCGCGCAAGCGCAGGGCTCAGCGGGTCAGAGGGCGGCACCCGCTATAGCTTCGCGGCGAGCCACTTCAACACCGACGGCGTGCCGGTGCGCCGCAGCGGTGACGACAAGGGCTATGACAACACCACGGCACTCGCCCGGGTGTCGCACACGTTTGATAACGGGGGCGAGGCCGGCGTACTGGCGCTGCGCGCACGCGGCAACAACGAGTACGACGGCGGCGAGAACGACTTTGTCCAGCAGGTCGCCGGCGTCTATGCCGAGCTTCCGGTGGGGGATGCCTGGCGCTCGCGGGTGACACTTTCCGAGGCCCGCGACGAAAGCGATAACGTTGACGAGTTCGGCGACTCCACCTTCGATACGACCATCCGCACCGCGCGGCTTGAAAACACCTTCACCGTGGGGGCTCACGAGTTCATTGCCGGCGTCGAGCAGAGCGAAGACCGCATCGACAGCACCGTCGATTACGACGAGACGAGCCGCGACAACACCGCCGCCTTCACCCAGGCGCTTTTCGATTTCGCCCCGTTCACCCTGCAAACCAGCGCCCGCTTCGATCACAACGAAAGCTACGGCGACGAGGTGACCGGAAGCGTGGCGCTCGGCTTCGACCTCGACGCGAACCATACCCTGCGGGCGAGCGTCGGCACCGCCTTCAACGCGCCGACCTATAACCAGCTTTACTACCCGGACTTCGGCAACCCGGATCTCGAATCCGAGACCTCCGAAACCGTGGAGCTCGGCGCCCGCGGCCAGTACGCCAGCGTCTTCTGGGACGCCGCGCTCTACCAGACCGACATCGACAACCTGATTGCCGGCCAGGGCGAGCAGTTCAACGTGCCGACCTCGCGCATTCGCGGCGCCGAGCTTTCCGGCGGCGTGGAGCAGGGCGGCTGGACGGTTGCCGCAGCGCTCACCTACACCGACCCGGAAAACCGCGCCACCGGCAGCCGTTTGCAGAACCGCGCGACCCAGAGTCTGCGCCTGGACGTGGACCGCGAGCTCGGCGAGTTTTCGGCCGGCGGCTCCTGGATCGCCCAGAACCACCGCTACCGGGATGCGGCCAACGAGGATCGCTTGGCCGGCTACGGCCTGGTGAACCTGCGCGCCGGCTGGGAATTCGCACCGCTGTGGAGTGCCCGGGTGACGCTGGAAAACGCCCTGGATCAGGACTACGTCACTACGCGCTCGTTCGACGGCGCCGACTACATCAACGCCGGGCGCGCGGCGTTTCTGAGCGTCAACTTTGGTCAATAAATGGCTTGTGGGGTTGGCGGCGGCGCTTTGCGTTAGCGCCGCTCGGGCCGAAGTGTGCGCGCTCGATGACCTGGATCGCGAGGTGTGCCTGAGCGCGCCTGCCAGCCGTATCGCCGCGCTTTCGCCTGGCGCGACGGAACTCGTCTATGCCGCCGGCGCGGGTGATCGCGTGGTCGCGGTGGTCTCTTACAGCGACTATCCGCCCGAGGCTCGAGACGTTGTCTCGGTCGGCAGCCATACCCGGCTCGATCTGGAAGCGCTGGTCGCGCTCGAACCGGATCTGGCCATCGGCTGGGTGACCGGCAACCCCGCCGAGCAGCTCGAGACGCTGGAAGCCCTCGACATGGCGGTGTTTTATATCGAGCCGCGCAGCGTCGACGGCGTGGCCGGCGCCATCGAGCGCCTCGCCACGCTTGCCGGCACCGAAGCGGAAGGTCGCCGCGTGGCAGAGCGCTTTTTAAGCGACATGGCCGCGCTCGGGGCGCAGTACGCGGGGGAAGCGTCGGTCGATACCTTCTACCAGGTGTGGGACTCACCGCTGATGAGCGTCAACGACGAGCATCTGATTGGCCAGGTGATCCGCCTGTGCGGCGGGCGCAACGTGTTTGGCGAGCTGGGAAGATTGGTGCCGCGCCTCGATGACGAGGCGGTGCTCGCCGCCGACCCGGCCGTGATCGTGGCCGGCGGCATGGGCGAGGAGAACCGCGACTGGCTCGATCACTGGACCCGGTACCCCGAGCTTCGTGCGGTGCAAAACGATCACCTCTACTTCGTGCCGCCGTCCCTCCTTCAGCGGCCCACGCCGCGTTTGGCCGAAGGGGCGAGGCTTCTTTGCGGGCATCTCGCGACGGCTCGGGAAGATGCGCCGTGAATGGCCGCTCCCTGAGTTTCTGGCCCGTGGCGCTGACGGCGCTCGCCCTGGCCGCGCTTTTGCTGGCGCTCGCCACCGGCAGCGCTTCGCTGTCGGTGGCAAAGCTGATGCAGGCGCTGTTCGGGGAGGGCGATAGCCTCGCTCACACCCTGGTGTTCGATCTTCGCTTGCCCCGGGCGCTTTCCGCCTTTGCCGTGGGCGGGCTGCTCGCCGTGGCGGGGGCGCTGATGCAGGTGCTCTTGCGAAACCCGCTCGCCGACCCCTACGTGCTCGGGCTTTCCGGCGGGGCCAGCATCGGGGCGCTTGGCGCGATGCTGGCGGGCCTGGGGGGGCTGCTGGTGACCGGCTCGGCGTTTGCCGGGGCGCTCCTTTCAACGCTTTTGGTGTTTGGCCTCGCTCAGGGCCGCGGCGGCTGGACGCCGGCGAGACTGCTGCTCACCGGCGTGGTCGTGGCCTCGGGCTGGGGCGCGCTGGTCACGTTGATGCTCGCCATGAGCCCCGCCGAGCGCCTGCCGGGCATGCTCTACTGGCTGATGGGCGATCTTGCCTACGCGCGCACGCCCTGGCCGCCGCTTGTCGTTTTACTGCTGACCTGCGCGCTTTTATGGCCGCTGGGGAGAAGCCTCAACGTGCTCGCCCGTGGTTCGCTGCAGGCCGCCGCCCTGGGGGTGACCGTGCGTGGTTTCGAGTGGGGCATCTATCTTTTGGCAAGTCTTCTGACCGCCGTGGCGGTCACCACCGCCGGCAGCATCGGCTTCGTGGGGCTGGTCGTGCCGCACATGCTGCGCCTGGTGCTGGGCAACGACCAGCGCCGTATCCTGCCCGCCTGCGCGTTGGCTGGCGGCACGCTGTTGCTGCTGGCCGATACGCTCGCGCGCACGCTGATTGCCCCGGAGCAGCTGCCGGTCGGTGTCATCACCGCGCTGCTCGGCGTGCCCACCTTCCTGCTGCTCTTGTACCGGAGCCGCCCATGAACCGGCGTGGTGCGAAAGCGCCCGAGGCGAAAGCGCCACGGCTCGAGGCAGAGGGCCTGAAACTTGCCATCCCCGGCAGAAGCGCAGGTGGAGCGATGGAGTTCGCGCTCGAACCTGGTCAGGTGTGGGGGGTGCTCGGCCCCAACGGCGTGGGCAAGACGACGCTTTTGCACACCCTGGCGGGCCTCACCGCGCCGCGCACGGGACGCGTATGCCTGGATGGGCAACCGCTTGGCTCGCTCAGGCGTCGGTCTATCGCCCGGCGGCTGGGGCTCTTGTTTCAGGAGCGCATGGACGGTTTCCCCGCCACGGTCTCCGAGACCGTGATGATGGGCCGCCACCCGTACCTGTCGCTCTGGCAGCGCGAAAGCCTCGAGGATATCGAGCGGCTGCAGTCGGCCCTGAGCGCGCTCGATCTTGAAGCGCTCGCATCGCGCCCGGTCTCCACGCTTTCCGGCGGCGAGCGCCAGCGCGTGGCGCTGGCCACCGTGCTGACCCAGAACCCTGCCGTGTGGCTTCTGGACGAGCCGACCAACCACCTGGACCTTCACCATCAAAGCGCGGTGATGGCGCTGATAAGCGTCGAGGCCCGCCAGGGCCGTGCGGTGATGATGTGCCTGCACGATCTCAACCTGGCCGCACGCTGGTGCAGCCACGTTCTGCTGCTCTACCCGGACGGCGAGGCCCTCGCCGGGCGATGCGACGAGGTGATGACGCTGGGCGCTCTGGAGCGGCTTTATCGTCAGCGCCTGAGCGTTGCGCAAATGGACGGCGCGCCGGTCTACATGCCGCGCGTGGAACGCGCCGCACCCCCCACGGATCTTTCTGACAGTGCCTGGAGGCACCCATGACCCCGTTCCCTTTTGCCGCCGTGGTCGGCCAGCACGCGCTCAAGACGGCGCTGCTGCTCAACGCCGTCAACCCGCGCATCGGCGGGGTATTGATCAGCGGCCCGCGGGGCAGCGCCAAATCCACCCTGGCCCGGGCGCTGGCCGCCATCCTGCCGGCCACGAGCCTTGGCCCGTCGCCGTTTGTCACGCTGCCGCTCGGGGCAAGTGAGGAGCGCCTGACCGGCAGCCTGGATATTCAGAAAGTGCTCACCGAGCGCGAGGCCGCCTTTCACGAAGGGCTTCTGGCCAAGGCGCACAACGGCGTGCTCTACGTCGATGAGGTCAACCTGCTGCCCGACACCCTGGTGGATCTGCTGCTCGATGTGGCCGCCAGCGGCGTCAATATCGTCGAGCGCGACGGCCTGAGCCACTCTCACCCGGCGCGTTTTGGCCTGATCGGCACCATGAACCCGGATGAAGGCGAGCTGCGCCCGCAACTGCTGGACCGCTTCGGCCTCTGTTTGGAGCAGCCGGCCTCGATCAGCGTGGAAGAGCGCATCGCCATCGTGCGCCAGCGCGAAGCGTTCGACCGTGACCCCGCAGGCTACGCGGCGGATTTTGACGCCGAGCAGCGTTCGCTGACCCAGCGCATCGAACGCGCCCGGCAGCGGCTCGACGCGGTAAGCGCCCCGGACTGGGTATACGAGCAGATCGCCAAGCGCTGCGAGGCGGTGGGCGTCGAGGGCCTGCGCGCTGACGTGACCTGGCACCGCGCCGCCCAGGCCCACGCCGCCTGGCAGGGCCAGGAAGCCATCGACCAAACCGATATCGACACCGTCGCCCCCTGGGTGCTTTCGCACCGGCGCACCCGGGAAGAGACGCCGCGCGCCTCAAACAATCCGCCACCTGCTCCGCCCTCTGAACAGAGCGGCGGCGGCTCGCCGCCCACTGGCAGCAAGGCTCAAGCAGGCAGCGGCGCGGGGCAGCCGGGCGAGGCGGGGCAGTGGGGCGCGATGCCTCCCGTTAATCAAACCCGGCAGACGGAAGCGGCGGCCCTACCTGAAGCTCCAATGCTGCCGGGTAGCAAGCGCGGCGCTGCCGAAGGCGGCGCCCGCAAGGGCCACCAGTTGGGGCACGGGGCGCACACACGCACGCTGCCTCCCGCGCCGCGCCTGGATACCTTTGCCACGCTTGCCGCCAACCGCGGCGCCTGGCCCTGGCAAACACTCCGCTACCGCCCGGCGCGGGCCGGGCAGCCGAAGGTGCACCTGGTGCTGCTGGATACGTCCGGCTCGACGTTGGGCCAGCGCCTGCTGGGCCGTGCCAAGGGCTGGGTCGAGTCACTTGCTCGCCAAGCGTATCTGGGGCGTGAGCAGATGGCGGTGTTTGGCTTCGGCAACGACACCATCACCTCGTTGCTGCCCCGCCAGAGTGCGCCCAAGAGCCTGGCGGCCCGGCTCGATTCGGCGGAGGGCGGGGGCGGCACGCCGCTGCGCGCCATGATCGTTCAGGCAGGCCAGCTGGTGCGCCAGTGGCAGCGCCGCGAGCCGGGCCTTGCCATTCATACCTACCTGATTACCGATGGCCGCACCCGGGAGTCCCTTGTGGGTCTGGCGCCGCCAGGCGACTGCCTGGTGCTGGATACCGAAGGCGCCAGAGTCAAGCGCGGCCAGGGGGCAAGGCTTGCCCGGGAGCTTGACGCACGCTACTGCACACTGCCAATCAAGGAGTTTTCATGACGGACCATCAACGCCGCATGCAGCGCAAGAAAGACGTGGTCGATGAGCGCATCAGCCAGGCGACGCAGGAGCGCGGCGTGCTGATTCTCCTGAAGGGTAACGGCAAGGGCAAAAGCAGCTCCGCCTTCGGCACCATGGCGCGCTCTTTGGGCCACGGCCAGCGCTGCGCCGTCATTCAGTTCATCAAGGGTCGCCGCGAGACCGGCGAGTACCTGTTCTTTCGCGACCACCCAAGGCTCGACTGGCACATCATGGGCCACGGCTTCACCTGGGAAACCCAGGACCGCGAGCGGGATATCGAGGCCGCAGAGGCCGCCTGGGCCGTGGCCAAGGGGTTACTCGAGAACCCGGAGTACGGGCTGATCGTGCTCGATGAAATGAGCTACATGTTCAAGTACGGCTACCTGGATACCGCCCCCGTGGTCGAGGCGTTACAGCGCCGCCCGGCGCACCAGAACGTGATCATCACCGGACGCACCATGGCTACACCGCTTCAGGAGATCGCCGACACCATCAGCATCGTGCAAGACGAGCGCCACGCGTTTCGCGGCGGCGTCAAGGCGCAAGCGGGGATCGAATACTGATGAACCAACCTTCTGCCAGCTGCCCCGCGCTGTTTATTTCGGCCCCCGCCTCAGGCCAAGGCAAAACCACGCTAACCGCCGGGCTTGCGCGGCTACTGCGCAATCAGGGCAAGGTGGTGCGGGTGTTCAAGACCGGCCCGGATTACCTGGACCCGCAGATTCTCGCCCAGGCCTCCGGCCAGCCGGTGGATCAGCTCGACTTATGGATGGCCGGTGAAGCCTACTGCCGCCAGCGCTTTTATGAAGCCGCTATCGAGGCCGACTTGATTCTGGTGGAAGGCGCCATGGGCCTTCATGACGGCGAGCCATCCAGCGCCGATCTGGCCGCGCTGTTTGGCATTCCCATGGCCATCGTGATGGATGTCAAAGGCATGGCCCAAACCGCCGCCGCGCTGGTAACGGGGCTTGCTGGCTTTCGTGACGATATCCATGTTGCCGGGCTGATTGCCAACAATTGCGGCTCCCAGCGCCACCGGGAGCTGATTGAAGGCGCGCTGCCTGACACCCTACCGTTCCTGGCCGCCGTACCCCGTGACCCTGAACTGACACTTCCCGAGCGCCACCTGGGGCTGGTGCAGGCCGAAGAGATTCGTTTTGAGCTGGAAGTTCGTTTCGAGGCCGCGGCGCAGGCGCTGGAAGCCGCGGGGCTGCTGGACGCGCTGGCCACGCTTTCGCCGGTCAGTTTCAGTGCGCCGGCCGAGGCGCTTGCTGCGGTGCCGCAGGCGCTGACCGGGCATACGATAGGCGTGGCCCGCGATGCGGCGTTCAGCTTTATCTATCAGGCCAACCTGGATGCGCTGGCGCAGATGGGCGCGCGCGTGCGCTTTTTCTCACCGCTTACCGATGCCGACCTGCCCGAGTGCGATGCGCTGTGGCTGCCCGGCGGCTACCCGGAGCTTCACGCGCAGGCGTTGGCGGCGAACACCGCCATGCGCGATGCCATTAGAGGCTTCTTTCGCGCGGGCAACCCCATTCTCGCCGAGTGTGGTGGCATGCTGTATAGCCTGGAAACGCTCACCGACTACGCCGAGAACACGCACGCCATGCTCGGTTTACTGCCGGGGCACGGCGCCATGCGCGGGCGCCGAGGCTGCCAGGGTATGCAGACCGCCGAGCTGCCCGAAGGGCCCATTCGCGGCCATGCCCACCATCGTTCCATGGCCGGGCAAACGCCTGAGCCCATCGCTTACGGGCGCCGTCAGCGCCACCCCGCACCTGGCGAGCCGATCTACCGGGCCGGGCGCCTGACCACGACCTACTTGCACCTGTTTTTCCCGAATAACCCGGCCGCGGTGGCGCGTCTTTTCAGCCACGCTCCCGGCAACGATTCAGCGCAGGCCACGGCCGCAAGCTCCCATATTGAGGAATCCTTTCATGCAGTTAAATAAAATTCCCGCCACGGTTGTGACTGGCTTTCTGGGTAGCGGCAAGACCACGCTGCTTGCCAATATCCTGCGCCAGATCACCGGCAAGCGGATCGCCGTGATCGTCAACGAATTCGGCGAGCAGGATATCGACTCCAGCCTGCTGCGCAGCTGCGCCCTCGACTGTGAGCCCGGTGAAGGCCAGGCGCTCGAAGGGGACGACGGCATCTATGAACTCGCCAACGGCTGTATCTGCTGCACCGTGGAAGAAGAGTTTCTGCCGGTGATGAAAAAGCTCGTCGAGCGGCGCGGCGATATCGACCATATCCTGATCGAGACCAGCGGCCTGGCGCTGCCAAAACCCTTGGTGCAGGCGTTCAACTGGCCGGACGTCCGCCAGCACTGCACCGTGGATGCCATCATTACCGTGATCGACGGCCCCGCCGTGGCCGCCGGGCGCTTTGCCAGCGACGAAGCCAAGGTCGCCGCCCAGCGTCTGGCGGATGACAGCCTGGACCATGACCCCAGCCTGCAAGAGCTTCTTGACGATCAGTTAAGCGCGGCGGATTTAGTCCTGGTGACCAAAACCGATCTGCTGAGCGCCGATGAAAAGGCCCGGGTGGAAGCGCTGGTGCAGGCGCGGGTACCGGCCTCGGTCAAGACGCTGTTTATCGACCAGACCCAGGCCACTGATACGGCCCAGCTGGAAGCCCTGATGGGCATTGGCGCCGCCAGTGAAGCGCATATCGACAAGATTACCAATCATCACGACAAGCACCATGCCGAAGGCGCACACCACGACCACGCCCACGACCACTTCGATTCCTGCGTGATTACCCTGGGCGAAGTAGACGCCACCGCCCTTGAAAGCAACCTGCAGGCGCTGCTGAAAAGCCACGAGATCTACCGCGCCAAGGGCTTTGCCGCTATCCCCGGCAAGCCCATGCGCCGGGTGATTCAGGCGGTGGGTGAGCGTCTGGACGGCTACTTCGACCGGCTATGGCGCCAGGACGAGCCGCGCCAGACCCAGCTGGTATTTATCGGCCGCGGGCTTGATAGCACCGAGCTGCACGAGGCGCTGGCCGCTGCCGAGACTGCGGCGACACCTTAATGCATCTATTTGCCGCCAAGCCCGGGGGCTTTGTCGACGATGAAGGCATCGTCGATCTTCAACAAAGCCCCGCCGAGATCGTCATCCTGTCCGCCGCCGACAGCAATCTTTCGGCGCTGGCTCAGGCCGCCGAGCGGTTGGGGGAGGCGTACCCTTCGGTGCGCCTGGCCAACTGGATGAACCTGATCAAGCCGGCGGCGTATGATCTCTACGAAGATCGGGTGCTGGAAAAGGCCCGGTTGGTGGTGGTGTCGCTGTTAGGTGGCAAGGGCTACTGGCAGTATGGCCATGAGCGCCTGCTGGCCTGGGCGGCGGCGAAGCCGGAGCGCCAGCTGATTCTGGTGCCGGGCTGCGACGCGCCGGATGACGCGCTGCTGGAAGACTCGAGCATCGGCTTCGATGACGCCTACCGCGTGTGGCGCTACCTGCGTGAAGGCGGCGTAGATAACGCCGAAGGGCTTTTGCGCTTTATTGCCAGCCACTGCCTAATCCGTGCGTTTGCCTGGCAGGAGCCCAAGGTGATTCCGGCGGCAGTGATTTACGCCCCGCAGGAACGTGAATCGAGCCGCCCGGCGGCCAGCCTCAGCGAGTGGCGCAAGCAGTACGAAGACGGCCGGCCGGTGTGCCTGCTGCTGTTCTATCGCAGCCATTTGCAGGGCGCCAACACCGGCGTGATCGACGGCATGCTGGCCGCACTCGAGGCCGAAGGGCTGGCGCCGCTGGCGGTGGCCGTGGCCTCGCTGAAGGAGGGGCCGTGCATCGAGTTTGCCAATCATCTCATCGAGCAGACCGGCGCCTCGCTGATCATCAACACCACCAGCTTTTCGGTGAACCGCAACGCCGATGAAACCGACGGGCTGGGCGATGAAATGCAAAGCCTGTTCATTGGTCGTCCCGTGGTGCTTCAGGCGATGCTGGCCAGCAGCACGGTGGAGGACTGGCAGGGCATGGCCGCCGGGCTGCACAGCCGCGATGTGGCGATGCAGATCGTGCTGCCGGAAATGGACGGGCGGGTGATCACCCGGGCCGTGGGCTTCAAGGCCGAGGCCTTTTTTAACGAGCGCTGCCAGCTCTCGATTACTCACCATGCCCTGCACCCGGAGCGTGCGGCGTTCGTTGCAAAACTGGCGCGGCGCTACTGCTGGCTGCGTGAAACGCCCAACGCGCAAAAACGCATCGCCCTGGTCATGGCCAACTACCCCAACCGCGACGGGCGCATCGGCAACGGGGTAGGGCTGGATACGCCCGCCTCGACGCTGAATATTCTGAGCGCCCTGCAGGGTGCCGGCTACCCGGTGGACGAGCTGCCCGCGGACGGCGACGAGCTGATCCGCCGGTTACAAGGCGCAGTCACCAACGACCACGGCAGCCTCGATCAGCGCGCCTGCTGGCAAAGCATCAGCGTTGAGGAGTATCTGGCCTGGTTTCAAACCCTGCCCGCTACGCTCCAGAACACCATCTGGACGCGCTGGGGCGCGCCGCAAGACGATCCCAAGTGCCGCCAGGGGCGGCTGATGATCTCGGGTATCCGCCTTGGGGACACCTTTGTAGGCATTCAGCCCGAGCGCGACTTTATCGAGGACCTGACCCAGTCCTACCACGATATGGAGCTGGCGCCGCCGCACAGCTATCTGGCGTTCTACCTGTGGCTGCGCGAACACTACCGGGTAGACGCGGTGATTCACGTGGGCAAGCACGGCAATCTCGAGTGGCTGCCAGGCAAGAGCACTGCGCTCAGCGCCGAGTGCTGGCCGGATATTGCGCTGGGGCCGCTGCCGCACTTCTATCCGTTTATCGTCAACGACCCCGGCGAAGGGGCACAAGCCAAGCGCAGAAGCCAAGCGGTGATCATCGACCACCTGATGCCGCCGCTGGCCCGCGCCGAGCTGTACGGCCCCATGGCCGAGTTGGAGGCGCTGTGTGACGAGTACTACCAGGCGCTGGATATGGACCCGCGGCGCGAGGCGCTGATTCGCAGCCAGATTCTTGCGCACCTGCGCGACACCGGCATCGACCGGGAACTCGCCCATGCGGTGAACGGTGAGTGCGAGGCCGAGATACTCAACGCCCTGGATACCTTCTTGTGCGATATCAAGGAAGCCCAGATCCGCCACGGCCTGCACATTCTGGGCACGCCGCCGCCGCGTGAAAAGCGCGCGGGCACACTGGTGGCGCTGCTGCGCCTGCCAAGAGGCGAGGGCGTGGCAAGCCGCGGCCTGCTGCACAACCTCGCCCGCGACCTGGCCCTCGATATCGACCCGCTGGCCGCCGGCAGCGAGCCGTGGCAGGGCGCCAGGCCCGCTATTCTCGCCGAGCAGTTGGATGCCCCCTGGCGCACCGGCGCGGACACCCGCGAGCGCCTGGAGCTTTTAGCCGAGCACTGGGTCAATGAGTACGTGCTGGGTGACCGCCCCCTTGAAGCGCTTACCTCCCATTACCCCGCCACGGCGGAGCAGCTGCGCTTTGCCCGCACGCTGTGGGCGACCATGCAGCGCGGCGTGTCGCTGGAAATTCAGTCCCTGCTCGATGGCCTTGACGGGCTTTTCGTACCCGCCGGCCCCAGCGGCGCCCCCAGCCGCGGGCGGCTGGATACGCTGCCCACCGGGCGCAACTTCTTCAGCGTGGACAACCGCGCGATTCCATCGCCCGCCGCCTGGCGCTTGGGCGAAAAGTCCGCCCAGGCGTTCGTCGAGCGCTACCTGCAGGATAACGGCGACTACCCGCGCCGGCTGGGGCTCTCCATCTGGGGCACCGCCACCATGCGCACCGGCGGCGACGACATCGCCCAGGCCTTTGCGCTGATGGGCGTGAGGCCCAAGTGGTCGCTGGGCTCCCAGCGGGTGATCGATTTCGAGGTGATTCCTTCGATGCTGCTGAATCGGCCGCGGGTGGACGTGACGCTGCGGGTGTCCGGCTTCTTCCGCGATGCGTTTCCCAATGTGATCCGCCTGTTCGATGCCGCCGTGCAGGCGGTGGCGAGCTTTGAGGAGCCCGGCGACAGCAACACCATCCGCCAGGCGGTGATGGCGCGCCAGAAAACGCTGCAAGACGAAGGCCTGAGTGCCGAGCAGGCGGCGCAAGAAGCTCGCTATCGCATTTTCGGCAGCAAGCCCGGCGAGTACGGCGCGGGCCTTAACCGGCTGATCGAGAACCGCAGCTGGGAAAACGCCGATGACCTGGCCGAGGCCTACCTGGGCGCCGGGGCCTACGCCTACGGGCAGTTTGCGGATTCCGGCACCGCCGCGCGAGGCGCCTTCGAGCAGCAGCTCCAGGGGCTGGACGCCGTAATGCAGAATCAGGATAACCGCGAGCACGATATCCTCGATTCCAACAGCTACTACGCCTTTCAGGGCGGCATGGCCAATGCCAGCCGTGCGCTTGCCGGTCAGGCGCCGGTGATCTACCACGCCGACCACGCCAACCCGGCGGTACCCAGGATTCGCACGCTGAAAGAAGAGCTTGCCCGGGTGATCCGCTCGCGGGTGCTCAACCCCAAGTGGATCAACGCCATGCGCGAACACGGCTATAAAGGCGCGTTTGAAATGGCCGCCACGGTGGATTACCTGTTTGCCTATGACGCGACCACCGACCTGGTGGCCGACTACCAGTACGCCCAGGTCAGCGACGCCCTGGTGCTCGACCCCGCCAACCAGCAGTTTCTGCGCGACCACAATCCGGCAGCCCTTGAAGAGATGGCCGAGCGCCTGCTGGAAGCCGCCCAGCGCGGCATGTGGCAGGCGCCCGGCGAACACGGCGCCGCCCTTGAAGACCTGCTGCTGGAAATGGACGAAGCCCGAGAGCGGGGCGGCCCATGAGCGAGCCGCAAGTAAAGGGCTGGTGCCCCGGCGCCTGGCGGCCCATGGCCACCGGTGACGGGTGGCTTGTGCGCGTGCGCCCGCCGCTGGGCGAGCTGACCCGCACACAGGCACTGGCGCTGTGTGAGGCCGCCGAGCGCTTCGGCAGCGGGTTGCTTGAACTGACCCGCCGGGCCAATATCCAGCTGCGCGGCGTGACCGAGGCCAGCTGGCCGCCGCTGATGGCGTTTCTCATCGAGCATCAGCTGGTGAGCGACAGCAGTGAGGCCGAACGCCAGCCCCAACTGATGCTGGCCCCGGCGTGGCAAGCGGGGGACGCCACCCACACCATCGCCCGGCAGTTGCAGGCACGGGGCGCGGAGCTTGCCGAAATGCCCGCCAAGGTAGGCATCGCCATCGACGCGGGCGCCGCGCCGGTGCTGCGCGATAGCCCCGCGGATTTTCGCATCGAGCGCTCGGCAGACGGTGGCCTGCTGGTACGCCTGGAGGGCCACACACTGGGCACGGCGGTGACCGATGCCGAGGCCGCCGTGGCGCTCTTGATTCGCCTGACCCACTGGTTCATGCAAAGCGGCGGCGCGGCGGCGGGGCGTATGGCCAAGCACCGCGCACCGCTGCCCGCCTGGGCAGTGGCAGATACGCCCCCGGCCCCGCCCGGCGCGAAACTGGCCATTGGCAAGCATGAGGGGGGCGTGGTGGCCGGCCTGCCGTTTGGGCGGGTAAGCGCCCAGACGCTGCGCACGCTGGTCGCCTCGAAGGCGGTGAGCGCCCTGCGGGTAACGCCCTGGCGCAGACTGCTGATCAAGCAGCCGGGCGCCGCCGCCATGCCAGCGCTTGACGAGGTCATTGGTCAGAATGACGACCCGCGGCTGGTGATGGACGCCTGCCCCGGCGCGCCTTTTTGCCAGCAGGCGAGTGTCGCCACCCACTCCTTGGCCGAGCGGCTGACGGAGGTGGACGCCGCCAGCGTGCATATTTCCGGCTGCGCCAAGGGCTGCGCCCGGCGGCAACCGGCGGCCATTTGCCTGACCGGCCGCAACGGGCGTTTTGATGTCATTACCGACGGCCGCGCCGATAGCGCGCCGGTGGCTACCGGGCTGAGCGAGTCTGACGTTTTCATTTATCTGGAGAGTTTGGGTGCCTTACACCTATGAAACCCACGGCCCGGCGATTTACCGGGAGTCCTTTGCGATCATTCGCCGCGAGGCCGAGCTTGCCCGCTTTTCTGCAGAGGAAGAGACCGTGGCCGTGCGCATGATTCACGCCGCGGGGCTTGTCGAGTTGGCCGCGCATATCCATTTTCAATATGACGTGGTCAACAAGGCGCGCGCCGCTCTAGAGGCGGGCGCGCCGATTCTGTGCGATGCGCGCATGGTATCCGAAGGCATTACCCGCAAGCGCCTGCCGGCGGATAACGCGATTATCTGCACCCTCAATGACGAGCGCACCCCCGCGCTTGCCCTTGAGATGGCCAACACCCGCTCGGCGGCGGCGCTCGAACTGTGGCGCCCGCACCTGGAAGGCGCGGTGGTGGCGATTGGCAACGCGCCTACGGCGCTGTTTCATCTGCTCAACATGCTCGAAGACCCGGACTGCCCGCGCCCGGCGGCCATCATCGGCTGCCCGGTGGGCTTTGTGGGCGCGGCGGAGTCCAAGGAGGCGCTGCTTGCCACGCCCGAGCTTCCCAGCTGCATCGTGCGTGGGCGCCTGGGCGGCAGTGCCGTGACGGTGGCCGCCATCAACGCCCTGGCGGATCGTGTCGAATGAGCAAGGGTTGCGTGTTTGGGGTGGGCCTCGGGCCCGGCAGCCAGGATCTGATGAGCGTGCGCGCCGACCGGCTGATCCGTGGTGCGACGCATATCGCCTATTTCCGCAAGAAGGGCCGCCGCGGGCACGCGCGCAGCATCGTCGAGGGCCTGCTGGCGCCCGGCGTGGTCGAGATGCCCATGGAGTACCCGGTCACCACGGAAATTCCCTTCGACGACCCGCGCTACAATCAACTGCTCTCGACGTTTTACGAACACAGCGTGGCGCAGCTGATCGAGATGACCGAGGCCGGGTGCAATGTCGTCGTGCTGTGCGAAGGTGACCCGTTCTTCTATGGCTCGTTCATGCATCTGTATACGCGCTTGCGCAACCGCGTGCCGGTTTCCGTGGTGCCGGGGATTACCGGCATGTCGGCGGCGTGGACCGCTTCTGGCGCCCCCATTACCTGGGGCGATGACGTGCTCACCGTGGCGATGGCGACACTGCCGGAAGACACGCTTGTCGAGCGCATCCGCCAAACCGACGCGCTGGTGGTGATGAAGATCGGCCGCCACCTGGACAAGCTGCGCCGGGCGCTGAAAAGTGCCGGGCGCGAGGCGGACGCCTGGCTGATTGAGTACGCCGCCATGGAGAACCAGCGCGTGGTGCCGCTGAAGGATGCCGGAGACAAAGTGCCGTACTTTTCCATCGTGCTGATTCACGGACACGGGAGGCGCCCATGAGCGGCTGGGTCAAAATCGTCGGGCTGGGGCCGGGGGCGGAATCGATGATTACCCCGGAAGTCACGGCCGCGCTCGACCAGGCCACGGACGTGGTCGGCTACGTGCCCTACGTCGAGCGCGTCGCCCCGCGCGAGGGCCTGACCCGCCACGGCTCGGACAACCGTGAAGAGATTCGCCGCGCCGAGGCCGCGCTGTGCATGGCGCACGAGGGCCGCCGGGTGGTGGTGGTGTCTTCCGGCGACCCCGGCGTGTTTGCCATGGCAAGCGCCGTATTCGAGGCGCTGGAAGCCGGCGACGCCGCGTGGCGGGCGCTTGATATTCAGGTACTGCCGGGGATTTCCGCGATGCTGGCCGCCAGCGCCCGCGCGGGCGCGCCGCTGGGGCACGACTTCTGCTGCATCAATCTATCCGACAACCTGAAGCCCTGGGCGCTGATCGAAAAGCGCCTGCGCCTGGCGGCGGAAGCGGATTTTGCCATGGCGTTCTACAACCCGCGCTCCAAATCGCGCCCGGTGGGGTTTGAACGCACCCTGGACGTGCTGCGTGAAGCGTGCGAGCCCGAGCGCCTGATCATCTTCGCCCGGGCGGTGTCAACGCCGGACGAGTCTATCCGCGTGACGACACTGGGTGAGGCCACGCCCGACATGGCGGACATGCGCACGCTGGTGATCGTCGGCTCCCGGCAAACGCGGTTGATCGAACGCAGTGGCGCGCCGCTGGTGTATACACCGCGCTCAGCGTCGTGAATCGTCAAGCCAGGCCAGCACCTCATCGACGCCGTGCACCTCACGGCGGGCGGGAAGCTGGGGGCGCTCGATCATGATCACCGGCACGCCGAGCCTGCGTGCGGCATCGAGCTTGGCGCGGGCGCCGTCGCCGCCGGCGTTCTTGCACACGATGCGCTCGATACGCTGGTGCTTGAGCAGGACCAGGTCGCCTTCCAGCGTAAAGGGGCCGCGATCCACCGTGGTGGTGAAATGGGCAAGCGGTGGCGGGGCGGCGGGCGCATCCACCAGGCGAAGCACATAGTGGTGCTGGGGCCTGGCGGTAAACGCGGCCAGATGCATGCGGCCAATGGCGAGCAGCACGCGCTGGGGCGGGCCTTCCAGGGCGCTTGCCGCCGCTTCGATACTCGCGACGTGCTGCCAGTCATCATGAGCGGCAGGTCGCCATGCCGGGCGCGTCAGGGCAATCGCCGGTACGCCGGTTTGCCGGTTGGCGGCCAGCACGTTCAGGCTCATTTGTGAGGCAAACGGGTGGGTCGCATCAATAATATGGGTGATGCGCTGTTGGGTGATAAAGGCCGCCAAACCCTCGGCGCCGCCAAAACCGCCCACGCGGGTGGGCAGCGGCTGCGCTTTAGGCGTTTTGACGCGGCCTGCATAGCTGAAGATGGCGGCAATACCACGCTTGCTTATGGCGCAAGCCAGGGCGCTGGCCTCACTCGTACCCCCAAGAATCAGGACATTAATCATGGCGTTAGTTGACAAGGCTTTCTGGCTCACACTGTTAGGATGGGGGGAGAGTGGCACAGCGGGCCTGACAGCGGCAAGCCGCGAACTGTTGGAGAGTGCCGAGATCGTATTTGGCGCCCGCCGCCACCTGCGCCTGCTGCCCCCGCTGAACGCGGAGGTACGCGAGTGGCCGGTGCCGTTTATTGAGGGCATCCCCGCGCTTCTGGCCGAGCGCGGCCGCCGTGTGGTCATGCTGGTCTCCAATGACCCGTTCTGGTTTGGCGCGGGCACTAGCCTTACGCGCCACCTGGAGGCGTATGAGTGGAGTGCCGTGCCATCGCCCTCGACCTTCAGCCTGGCGGCGGCGCGGCTTGGCTGGCCGCTCGAGCGCTGCACTTGCCTGGGCCTGCACGCCAAACCACTCACTCGCATTCGTCCTTACCTGCAAAGCGGCCGGCGCCTGCTGGTGCTGCTGCGCGATGGCGCCGCCGTGGCTGAACTGGCCACGCTGGTTAAAACATTCGGCTTTGCGGATTCCCGGCTCACCGTGCTGGAAGCGCTGGGCGGTGCGGAGGAGCGCATCCTCACGCTGGGCTTGGCTGAAGCGCTTCCCGAGGATATCGCCCACCCGGTGGCGGTGGGTATCGAGGTGGCCGGTTCCGGCCCCGCGCTGCCGCTCACGCCGGGCCTGCCGGATCACTTTTTCGAGCACGATGGCCAGATCACCAAGCAGGCCGTGCGAAGCCTGACGCTTTGCGCACTGGCCCCCAGACCCGGTGAGCGGCTGTGGGATATCGGCACGGGCTCTGGCTCCATTGCCATCGAGTGGCTGCTGGCCCACCCGGATAACCAGGCCATCGGCTTCGAGCAGCATTTTGATCGCGCCGCCCGGGCGCGGCGCAATGCGCGCAATCTGGGCGTCGATTGGCTGGACGTCAACGAAGGCCGCGCCCCAGCGGTACTCGAAAACGCGCCGCTGCCCGATGCGGTGTTTATCGGCGGCGGGCTTTCCCGGAAGCTACTGGATGCCTTATGGCTGGTGTTGCCCAGCGGCACGCGGATAGTGGCCAACGCGGTCACCCTGGAATCCGAAGCTCTACTTGCGCACTGGCAGCAACAGGCCGGCGGCGAACTGCTGCGCCTGGAGCTGGCCCACGCCGCCCCCATGGGCACGCGACGGGGCTGGAAAGCCAGCTACCCGATCGTGCAGTGGCGCGGCGTTCGATGACCATTCAAAAAGCCGCCAGCCCCGCGCATACCGTTGCCGGGTTCGGCTTTCGGTCGCCGGCAACGCAGGCGTCGCTTGAGCAGGCGCTGGATCAGCTGATCGCCGAGTACGGCCCCATTGACCGGCTGGCGGCGGCGCACAGCATGCTGCCCCTGGTTCAAGCGCTGGGAAGCGCCCGTAACATTTCGGTCATAAGCGTGGCGGACGCAGCACTCCCCAGCGCCACCACACTGACGCATTCCGCCTACAGCCTGCGTGAAAAAGGCACCGGCAGCGTGGCCGAAGCCGTGGCGCTGCTGGCCGCGGGCCAAGGGGCGCGGCTTTTGGGTCCGCGCACGGTTTCAAACGATAGAAAGGCCACGGCCGCGGTGGCCACCACTGCGGCGCAAGGAGTTGGATGATGACGGTTCATTTTATTGGCGCAGGCCCCGGCGCGCCGGATTTACTCACGCTGCGCGGGCGTGATTTGATCGCCGCCTGCTCGGTGTGCCTGTATGCGGGGTCGCTCGTTCCCGAACAAATTCTCGAGCACTGCCCATCTGGTGCGCGCATCATCAATACCGCGCCGCTGTCGCTCGATGAGATCATGCAGGAAATCCAGACCGCCCACGCGCAAGGCCAGGATATCGCCCGGCTGCACTCCGGCGATCTCTCGGTGTGGTCCGCCATGGGCGAGCAGCTGCGCCGCCTGCGGGCGCTGGATATTCCGTTTAGTGTCACCCCCGGCGTGCCCTCGTTTGCCGCCGCGGCGGCAACGCTTGGCCAGGAGTTGACGCTGCCCGGCGTGGCGCAATCCGTGGTGCTGACCCGCACACCGGGCCGAGCAAGCGCCATGCCGGAAGGGGAAACGCTTGCCCACTTCGCCCGCACCGGGGCAACGCTCGCCATTCACCTCTCCATTCACAACCTGGCCCAAGTGGTGGAAAGCCTGACGCCGCATTACGGTAAAGAGTGCCCGGTGGCCATCGTCTGGCGGGCCAGCTGGCCGGACGAGCACGTGGTGCGCGCTCGCCTGTCCACGGTGGAATCCCTGATCGACCACACGCTCCAGCGCACGGCGCTGATTCTGGTAGGGCCGGTCCTCGAAGCCGACGACTTCCAGGAAAGCAGCCTGTACGCGGTAGGTTATGATCGCCGCTTTCGGCCCCAATCGGCGGATTCGCCGTTTGCCGGCGGCGAGGAGGGCGCGCCGTGATCGAGCTTGCTTTTATCGGCATCGGCACCGGCAACCCCGAGCACGTCACACTCGCCGCCGTGCGCGCGCTGAACGCGGCGGACGTGGTGCTGCTACCGCGCAAGGGTGAATCAAAAGCGGATCTCATCGACCTGCGCCGCCTGCTTTGCGACGAGCTGCTGGAAGGTGAAAGCCCCACGCGCATCATCGAATTCGACCTGCCCACCCGCGATGGTGAGGCGCCGTACTTGGGCGCGGTGAACGACTGGCACGCCGCGATTGCCGCGGTATGGGCGCAGCTTCTGGACGAACACCTGCCCGACGGCGGGCGCGCCGCCATGCTGGTATGGGGCGACCCCTCGCTTTACGACAGCAGCCTGCGCATCGCAAAGCGCCTGCTGGACGCCGGGCGCGCGCTCACAGTCAACGTCATCCCCGGCATCACCAGCCTTCAGGTGCTCACCGCCGAGCACCGCATACCGCTCAACGCTTTGGCCGGCGCCGTTCACATCACCACCGGCCGCCGCCTGCGCGAGAAGGGCTGGCCGACCGATGCCGAAACCGTTGCCGTAATGCTCGACAGCGGCGGGGCGTTCAGTGTGCTCGAGGATAAGCACGTGCATATCTGGTGGGGGGCGTATCTTAGCATGGAGAAGCAGTGCCTGATCGAAGGGCGCCTGAAAGACGTCGAGCAACAGATTCTCGAGCGCCGGACCGCGCTTCGCGACCAGCACGGCTGGATCATGGATAGTTATCTGCTGGCCCGCGAGCCGCTTCTTTGAGCGCCGGTAGGCATCTGGAAGGTTTTTCCATAAAATGATGGCCAACGTTTTAATCGCCGCTGTTGGGACGACGCCGATGTACCAGAACCTGCCGGTCATTTCGCGCTCGGCCTTTTTCAGCCGCCGAGTGTTTCCGTTTCTATGGCTATCGGTGGTGGGCTTCATCTTCCTGGTCGGGCTGATCACCGCAGATTCTTTTACGCTTTTTCTGCTGATACCGTTGATCATGCTGGTGGCGGGCTGGCGGATGTTCAAAAAGGTGTTCGCCGGCTTGGCCGACCGCGTTTACGACGGCGGGGATCATTTGATTTTCGTCTATGGCGAGCGGCACGAAACGATCAAGCTTAAGGACGTGATGAACGTGAACTACGCCGCCATGAGCTCGCCGGACAAGGTGACGCTAACGCTGCGCGAGGCCGCTGCCAGTTGCCGCGCAAGCCGCGAAGTAGCGTTTCTCCCTATCCGCCGCAAGTTCGGGTTCGCGGAAATTTCGTTCAAACGCCTTCGGCTCGAAAACCACCAGGTCGATGAGCTGATCGAACGCATCGACCAAGCGCGGCGCGCAGAGTAGGGCGCTTCTCACGTCGCGAACTTGAGTAGCGCGGAATCTTCCGGCGCTCACGATTTCCAACCATCACCTCACCACGCATTGACCCCCAAGGAGCACCCCATGAGCTTTTACGTCTACCTCTCCGGCGAGATTCACACCGACTGGCGCGACGAGATCCAACGCGGCGCCGAGGCGGTCGGGCTCGACATCGTCTTCACCGCCCCGGTCACCGACCACGACGCCAGTGACGCCGCCGGTGACCACTTTGGTAAGCCTGAGAGCGGCTTCTGGCGCGACCACCAGTCCTCCAAGGTCAACGCCATCCGCACCCGCACGCTGATCGAGCAAAGCGATCTGGTCGTCGTGCGCTTTGGTGACAAGTACAAGCAGTGGAACGCCGCGTTTGATGCGGGCTATTGCTCCGCACTCGCCAAGCCCTACATCACTCTGCACGCCGAAGACATCGTCCACCCGCTCAAGGAAGTGGATGCGGGGGCGCAGGCTTGGTGTACGACTACTGAGCAGGTCGTTGAGACGCTGAGGTACGTGCTTAAAGACTAAGCCGGCCTGAGAAATACTTGCAGGCCAACGGGGCCTGCAAGTGCCAATGCTCCTAATGAGCCACAACAGTGTAGAGCACTGGTAGGAGCACGCTTCAGCGCGCGAAGGGCAGCGCCAGCTGCCCCGATACTGCCGCAACTCTCACTTCTCGCCATAAAATTGGCCCAAGCTCATTCCCTCACCCGAAACATCTCTCACCTGCATTTCCCCCAGACCTACGACCTATTGCTGACCGATGTCACTAAATTACCACGTGACCTAATATAAATTTGTGAATAGAGTATGATTGGAACAGGCAAAACGATCGGGCACGCGAATAATAAATGTGCTGCCCAGGATTTTTGAGAAAATATACAAAACAGCCGGTTACGATTATTTTTGACAGCTGTATAACATCAATGAATGTGCTGGCGCGTTTATTGATGTCATGCAGCCGTCTATATAATCACTGTTAAAGCTTCATGCGGTCATGGATTTTTAATTTTGAGAGGTGGCCTTGAGCGATAGGAAAGGCGGCAACCGCTCGCAACTTACCGGGGAGCGAGCTGAAACAAAAGTCAGTGATGTCTTGCTTGATGCTGAGCTTTTCTGCTCTAAGTATGAGCATGACAGAGGTGAGGATTTGCTCGTCGAGCTTGAGGGCTATATTGGTCAAGCTGATATCGGAAGTGGTCCGAGAATAGGTTTGCTTCAAATAAAGGGGCATGAAGCCGAAGTCGCACTTGTCTCAAATGACGTCATTGTTAAGAGGCGAATTGACCTTGATCACCTGCGTAGATGGGCGGCGATCCCAATCCCCGTTTTTGTTGTCGCTGTGGAGCTGGTCGGCAATGAGCCACAGTTTTTTGCCCGCGCCGTAGATAAACTTATAGGGGATGTAGCCCCAGCGGGACTTGCAGAACTTAAGCAACAGAAGATAACGATAACGGTTCCTCGAACAGATGACTTGCCTTCACTGTTGAAGACGGAAATAGCCGAATTTTATTCGCTTCATGCGTTTCAGCTTGCGGGCTTTTCCGAGAACGTGATTGCGAGAAATCACTACGAGGTTATTTCTACAAATACTCCCTTTGTCCCTCCTCAGGCCAAGGTGTGGCTGAAGAACATACGAGTTTTGTGGAAAGGGCCTTGGCGCCCGGCTCACTTTTGGACCACGCTCAACCATATTGCGGGTCAGCTTCAAGAGAAAGAAGGGGGCGTCGCACCCCGTTGAGGGCAACAATTCATGTATACCGCAGCTTGAAAGACAATCGAGATAATAACGCTATTGCCCACGTTTCTTGGCTTGAAGATAATCACACTGCAACAGATGCACTCAAGGAACAAGTTAATTAGCCTAAAGCCGTACACTGGATGCGATTTCAGTTTCATGGCAAATCGTCACTCGAAGAGTTGCCCGAGTCATTTGTGGTGGAAGAAGATGATAACTCGTTCATCTCAAAAGCTGAGAGAGTCTGGTTAGAGCTTGATTCAATCTATTCAGAGTTGATCAACTCCTTGACGAAAGATCTTAGGTTGCCTGACAAAAAGCTAAAGCGGCTGGAAGCATCGCTTTACGAAATTGAAGATAGAGCTATTCAAAAGCTTGGTCGACCATCGCCACAGCTTAGCATGGTCGACAGAATGATTGACCAATATAGCTCCGTTCTGGCGGGTGTTTTCACTTGGCTCAAGGGAAAAAATGGTGTGCCTGAGGTGAGGAGAAGACGATGGCTTTCGCAGGATTTGGAAATAGCACAGGGATTCTATCGGGCATACTATCCATTAACGAAGCTGCTTTTGGATCGGTAGGCGAAACCGAGTGATTGCGCTAACCAGACCAAGCACAGCGACCGCTTTTTCGTTGCGGTTTCGCCTCCACTACAAAGCCGCGCGTGCTGGCGGCGTTATGTGCCTTTGGAATATATAAGATGAGCCACATCCAAGTTAGAAAAACATTAGGCGGAAAAATGCAGTATGCTGGCCGCGAATGGTGGTACGACTTCCATCAGATCCCGGGGCTCTTCGAAGAAAAGATCGTTTTTCGAAGAGCACAAAAATTAATGCAGCAATTTGCCCCAATAACCAAGAGTTGGAATGCAGATCTCAATTCTGAGTGGACGGTCAGAGCCTATTTTTCGGCAAAAATGGTTTTGGCTGCTTCAGTGATGGCGCAAAGTTTGAGATATGCAGAAGAACATAATCTACGCGCAGTAACATCATATCTCAGCTACTACACTGTCATGCATTCACTTCGTGCCATTGCGTTTACGAGCCCTAATGCTGCTTGGAATGATGGCGAGCTCCTAATGATGACGCATTCAAAGACAATAAATGTTGCATGTGACGAGATCAGCCAATTCAATCGCGACCTATCTGGACGTGTAAAACAGGCCGTTCTCCACCTCAAAGCCTTCAGGGAACTGATTTCGTACAGAGCGCCTTCTAGTGGAGACCGTTTTCCAAGGCCGAATTTCGATATTTATGAATATTCTCGTTGTTTTCTGGAAGTTGCCCAACTGCAATCTGAACTGCTTGAAGCGTCGATTGAGAAAAACGTAACGGAATCCTTTGAGCTTCAAGAAAAAGTCCTTTCGCAGGTGACGGATATCGAAATGGAGGGTGTCCACTTTCACGATAAGGAAGATTGGTATCGATTAGAGTATCTGGCACGTAAGCATCCCCGCCCAACGAATATCCTTCATATCATGTCAGAAGGGCATGTCGAAGATTTCTTTGGTTCATGGTGTGCTGACGATGAGAATGAAGATTCCTTCGATCCAGATGAAGATTGGCGGATATTGTTCGATGTGCCATAGCAAGTCAGCACATAACAAAAGGCGGCAGGCGGATCAAATTTCTGCTCCTTCGTCGCTTCAATTAGTCCGCTGCGCAGGTCGTTAATTTCTATGAAACAAAGTAACTCAGCTAAAAAGTTCATAAAATGCCATAACCGAGCCGTCGGAATGATTAAGCGGCACTGGGAAGCTTGGAAGGCAGGTGGCGCAGCATGGGATGAATCAGACGATGATCTGTTTCGCGCAGGAGTTGTTTTGTCAGTTGCAGCAATGGATGCATATTTTACGGATAGGTTTTGCGAGGCGCTGGTGCCTTATATCAAGAAGGAAGGCCTGAATAAAGGACTCAAAGAGCTTCTTTCAAATTCCGGCATGACACTTGAAAAATCCATTGAGATGTTTGACAACAAAAGGCCGAAAAGAGTCATGTCAAATTTGGTGCGAAGACATCTTTCAACATTTGTTACACAAAACTTCAAAATAGTAGACAAACTCTATAGGTGTATAGGGTTCGAGAAGCCAGTGACTTTATCGGCTCAAGATTTAAGCAAAAGGAAAAGGTTGCTTGGTTCTATAGAAAAGCTAGTAGAAAGAAGGCATAAGATTGTGCACGCAGGTGATTATAACCAACACGGCAGGCTTAATCAGATTGAATATCAGAAAACATTTAAACGAATTCTTGAGATTCGCGTCCTTGTGGCCAATATTGAGAAGCTGCTTGCCGCGGAAAAAATCTAACAATCGCAGGCACAGCGACGGCTTTTTCGTTGCGGCTGCGCCTTCACTACAAAGTCGCGCGTGCTGCGGCGTTAGGGTAAATCGGTGAAGAATTCATGATAAGTTTTACATTAACGATCTTAAGTGCTGTTTTGATATTTTCATTTACGCAGGTTTTATTAAAACTAGTTATTGAGCCATCTCAGCAGCTTAAGATCTCTATCTCATTGGCAGGTAGCACCTTACTAAGGCATCAAGCTGCACTCACTAACGCGACCTGCGACATGGAAATATCTAATAAACTCAAAGATCATGCCGCAGAAATCTTATCAAAATCCTCGATAATTTCTTGTTACTGGCTTGCGCGACTCTTATTTGGCATACCATCCAAAGAAAACATCATACTATCAGCCCAGAGTTTCAATCTGCTTTCATATGGCATGAGCGAATCCGCTAGAGAGTTTGAGAACAGCATTTCTTACAATGCTAAGAAAACAAATTTTGCGCTAGAAAATTCAAAATCAATATCTAATATCGGTAAATATCTTGGCATTAAAACAACATACCAATAATGCAGCCCTAACAAATGTAGGCTGTCGGACAAATTACTCGCTTCGCTCGAAATTTGTCGCAGCTACAGGCGCTAGTGCATGATCATAATGCCCACCAATAGCAAAAACGTATATAGAGGTGTCGTCGAATCGGTATATAAGTCTGTCTTTCTGTGAGATGCGCCGTGACCATAGGCCTGATAGATTGTGTTTCAGCGGTTCAGGTTTGCCTATTCCAGTGGAGGGGTCGTCGGAGCGGAGCATTTCTTTCAGCAATTTGCAGAGCGCTTTGTGCAGCTTCTTGTCTTTCTCTCGCATCTTTTCATAGGCTTCCCAGGTGCTGCCCTCAAATACCAGTGATCTCATTCATCTGCTCATCATTGGGTGTGTATCCTTGGCCACGGCTGTGAGTCTCGAGAGAGGTCGCAATTTGCTGCATCAGGTCCCGGTTCTGGAGCACATGCAGGGTTTCCTGTTCTCTTTCCCAGTCTTCAGCACTCATGATGACGAAAGCCTCTCCGGCGCGACGTGTCACCTTGAGGGGTTCATGGTTGTTAACAACCTGCTCTACAAGGCTTTTCAGGTTGTCTCTAAATTTGTTTACACTGATGATATCCATGACTCCACCATTACGTACGGAAACTCCGTACAACTGTATCGCACTAGCCCTAATAAGGCCAGTCACGGCTACGTCTACTACATTGCAGCTTCGTTTCCATTCCGTAGCCGCGCAGGCTAGCAGCTTTATCAAATAGCGAGCCAAAAAATGACCCTATCAGGCAGCTGCCTTTGCGGCGGCGTCCAATACGAAATAACCGGCCCCCTTACCGACGTTTACCACTGCCACTGCTCAATGTGCCGCAAACTCCACGCGGCGGCGTTTCGAACCTGTGCCAAGGTGCAGGCCGAACATTGGCGAACCGTCAAAGGCGAAGAGCTGCTTAAAACCTACGAGTCATCGCCGGGGGAGTTCAAGGTATTCTGCTCGACCTGTGGCTCCAGCATTCATACCCGGTTTTTGGCAAAGCCGGAGGTTTACGCGCTTCCCCTTGGCACTCTCGACGTTGATCCCGGTGTGCGCCCAAACCGCCATGTATTCGTGGGTAACAAGGCGCCGTGGTACGAGATTGCCGATGATTTGCCCCAGTCTACTGAAAATGGCTGAAGCAGTGCTGCTCGGGCTTAATATCATTTTCAAAGCCCAGCCATTACTCTATGCACCCAGCTTACCCAAGGCGCTCCATCGATCTTATGACGAGAAAAACATTAGGCTTGAAGGTCAAACGGCAGCAAGAGGCCAAACCCGCCGACGTCGTTGAAGATCAATTCCTGGATGATCCCGAAAAACGCTTTCTAAATGGCGTTGCGATTCATCCGTGCCCACGCATTGGGCTGGAAGCCGGCTCCACCGAGCGCAGCGTGCGGGCGATGGATTTGATCACGCCTATCGGGATGGGCCAACGCGGGTTGATCGTGGCACCGCCCGGTTCCGGCAAAACGACACTGCTCAAACACATCTGCCAGGCCGTGGCCGAGGCGCACCCGGATATCAAACTGTATGCCTTGCTGATCGATGAGCGCCCGGAAGAAGTGACGGACTTCAGGCGCAGCGTATCGGCAGAGGTACACGCGTCGTCATCAGACGAAAGCTACACCCACCACGTGCAAATGGCCGATAAGCTCTTGGCAACGGCGCGTCGGCAGGCCGGCGAAGGGCACGATGTGATGATCGTGATCGACTCATTGACGCGGCTTTCGCGTGTGCATAACGCCGAGCAGCGGGGCAATGGCCGCACCATGTCCGGCGGGCTGGATAGCCGGGCGATGGAAATACCGCGCAAGCTGTTTGGTGCGGCGCGAAAGATCGAAAACGGTGGGTCGCTCACCATTCTCGCCACCGTGCTGGTGGATACGGGCAGCCGTATGGATCAGGTGATTTTCGAGGAGTTCAAGGGCACGGGCAATATGGAGATCGTGCTGTCACGCGACGTGGCCAACCAGCGGATCTTCCCGGCCATCGATATCGCCAAAAGCAGCACCCGCCGGGAAGAGCTTTTGATCGATGCAAAAGATATCGAAAAGGTGCGCACACTGCGTCGCGCTTTGACCCCGCTCAAACCCGCCGAAGGCGCTCAAAAGTTATGTGAGTTATTGCATAAATACCCGACTAATGCCGAGCTGCTGAACGCGTTTTCACCCGCTTAAAGGTGAGAGTAAACGTTGAGGGCTCAGCGTTTACTCCTGGGCGGCTGTGCTGGGGCCTGATCGCCAAAGCGGTCGTCGCGAAACTCACCCTTTGATTCGTTCAAGGCGTGAGCTTCTGGCGTCGTGCTAGCGCTTGGCTTTTTTACCGTGATTCAGGTGTGAAACGGGCACCGCTTTCTTGACCGGGAAGCCCTCAACTTCCCGGCGCTCGATGAGGCTGTTCAGCCGCTTTTCAATGGCGCAAAGGTTCTTGAAGTCACTGATGTCGACCAGGGAGATGGCTTCACCCGTGGCCCCCGCACGGCCGGTTCGGCCAATACGGTGAATGTACTCTTCTGCCGGAAAGGGTAAATCGTAGTTCACCACGCGGCTCAGTTCGCCAATATCCAGCCCCCGCGCGGCAACCCCCGTAGCGACCAGATACTTCAGCTCGCCGGATTTGAACTGACCCAACACCGTTTCGCGCATCGCCTGGCTTCGGCCGCCGTGGATGGAGTCCGCCTTGATGCCGCGCTTTTCGAGCTGGGCCACCAGCTTGGCCGCGCTGTGTTTTTTCTCGACGAAAATCAGCGCCTGATCCCACGCATTCTCGGTGATCAAGTGGCTCAACAGCGCCGACTTGGTGTCCTTATCGACCGTGATGAGCCACTGCTCGATGCTGGCGGCGGCGCGCACGTTCGGGGTAATGGAGATGTCCGCCGCCAGCTCGGTCTTCTTGCTGTTGGAAAAGTTTGATGCCAGCGCGCGAACCTCGTTGGTCATGGTGGCCGTGAACAGCAGGTTCTGACGCTTTTCCGGCAGGCGCACGATGATCTTGTGAATGTCATCGACAAAGCCCATGTCGACCATTCGGTCCGCTTCGTCCAGCACCATGGCCTCGAGTTCATCGAAGTGCACCGCCCGCTGGTGCGCGAGGTCCAGCAGCCTGCCCGGCGTGGCGACAAGAATATCGACCCCTTCGATCAAACGCTCTTTTTGCGGCGCAGTATCCACGCCGCCGTATGCGGCCATGGAGGTCAGGGGCAAATGCTTGGCGTATTGCGCTACGCTTGCCTCGACCTGAACCGCCAGCTCCCGAGTCGGCACCAGAATCAGCGCGCGAATGCGTTTGGCGCGTAGTTCGCCTGCGGTGCTGAAGCGTTCGAGCAGCGGCAGAACGAAGGCCGCGGTTTTGCCCGTGCCGGTCTGGGCGGTGGCCACCAGGTCCTTGCCCGAGAGAATGACAGGAATCGCTTGTTCCTGGATGGGCGTGGGCGTTGTGTAGCCAAGTTCGGTAATCGCTTGAACCAGAGGACTGGATAAGCCGAGTTTTGCAAAGGGCATGAGGGGCTCTGACGGATCGTCTTGGATGGGGTCGAAAAGAAAAGTGGCGCAGTATAGCGCAGAGCTTGTTACGGTGCCGATTTATCGCCTTGTGATGGCTTTAAAGGCGCTCGCCAATGTCGACCGAGCCTCGTGGTTCTAAATGACGGGTGCCGCCGTGTGATAATTGCGCCGTTGGGCATGAACACGCTGAGTATCCATCAGTGGAACATTGATCGAGTAACAGGCCAAGAGGAATAGATGAGCTGGGTCATTCTGTTTATCGCGGGTCTTCTGGAAATCGGCTGGGCCATCGGGCTCAAGTACTCCGAAGGCTTTACGAAACTCTGGCCGACCGCATGGACGGTATTCTCGCTGGCCGCGAGTTTTCTACTGCTGGGCCTCGCGCTCAAGAGCCTGCCCGTCGGCACCGCTTACGCCATTTGGGTGGGCGTCGGGGCGGTGGGTACCGCGGTTTTGGGCATCGTGCTGTTTGGTGAATCCGTGGGCGTACTCAAGCTGGTGAGTTTGACGCTGATCGTGGCGGGGCTGGTGGGGCTCAAGCTTTCCCACGCGTGACGAAGGGTAGGGGGCAGAATGGAAACACCGCACTACTTGCTCGACGGGCAGTACGAAATCACGACCGTCGCTTTCGAGCCGCGCATGTCGCTTTGGGTCTATTCGCCGGTCATTCGGGAGCGCGCCACCGGCTATGTGGTGCTCGATCTCACGAGCGGCCTTTGGGATCTGCGCCGCGTCAACGAGCGCCCGGGGCGAATCATCCTGACGCTGGCGCGCTTTCCCGAAGGCGACCGCGAGTACGTTGTCGAGGTGGCCCCGTTTGAGGCCATCGCCGTCGTTGAAGGCGTGACGTATCCGCTGTCAGCGCTCGAAACCGCGCTCAACGCCATCGCCTAAAGGGTTACTCAACCGCTACCAGCCGCACGAATCCCGCACCGATTCGATGCGCTCTTCGATACCTTCGATGTTGAACGCAAGCTCGATGGGGTCGCCCTCGACCGGCGTCGCGTTCAGGCTCAGCGTTTGCGTACCGAACAGGCTTTCGATGAACGGGATGGCCTCGTCGCCCTGCCAGAAGCCCAGCGCGTGGCCGTCGTCGATCGGCGCCATGTCGACCGGCTCGGGGTCGGCGTCATCGAGCGCTACCGTGACGCTTTCGTACTCGTAGGCCTCGCTTTCGTCCTGATCGAACAGGTTGAAGTAGGCCACGGTCGTGTCCTCGAAGCAGCGAAACACCACCGTCGGGTAGGCAAGTCCGGTCGCGTGGGTCTTGAGCACGACGAAGTGGAGATCCAGCTCCTCGTCGTGATGCTCTTCGGTTTGCCACTGCGAGCCGGCGGGTTCGTCCTGGGCGAGGGCCACGGCGGGTATGAGGGTTAAAAGGGCGAGCAGGGTTTTATCGATCTTCATGCATTGTCCTTCGAGCGCGTTCGTTTCGATGGGGGCGTTATCATTTCTCGGTTTCTCGATATTAAACGATAAAACGTCGAGCAGTGCCTTGCTGTACTCGATAACGCTACTCCTTCGCCGGCCGTTTGCTCAACAGATCCGTTTCACTGGAGGTCTGCGCGATCTCTTCTTCTACCTTTTTCATTAGCTTCTCGTCGGGCCGCGCGTCGAACACGCCGTCGGTCTGTTCGCCTTTGAGTATTTGCTGAGCGCGCGCTTTCGCCTGCTGTTTCTCCTTGTCTGCGGCGCTATCGAGCTCCGGTTCGGTCGCTGCTGGTAAGGCCGAATCGCGCTCGGCGAGCTTCCCGCTTTGAATACGCATCAGCGACTCCTCAAGCTCCGGGCGAAAGCTGAGCCGATAGATCGGCTCGGGCAGGGTGAAGCCGTGATGCTCCAACGCGTGCTTGGTTTCGCGGATAGCGATGCTGCGCGCCTTGCCGAAATCCGTGGTGGACTGGTTCACCCAGCCCTGAAACTCCAGCACGATGTTGGAATCCCCCACGTTGGTGATGACCCCCACGGCCTTGGGTTCGCCCAGCACGAAGGGCAGCCCGTTCAGAGCATCGAGGCCCACCTTGATGGCGGCCAGCGGGTCGTCGTTGGCATCCACGCCCAGCTCGAAATCGAAGCGGCGCTCCGGGTTTTGGGTGTAGTTGAGGATGATGCCCTTGAACACGTCGGCGTTGGGAATGCGCAGCTGGTTGCCTTCCAGCGTCATCAGAATGGTCGCGCGCGAGGTCAGGCGCACCACGATGCCTTCACGGTCGTTGATGACCACGTGATCGCGGGCCTGAAAGGGCTGGCGGATGCTGAGCATGAGTGAGGCGATGTAGTTCTCGATGGTGTCCTTGACCGCAAAGCCGATCGCGATGCCGATCACCCCGGCACCCCCCAGAAGGGTGCCGATGATGGTCTCGGCGCCCACCAGACTCAACGCCATGATCAGCCCCAGTACGATGAACACGACCTTGATCGTTTGCCCCAACAGCTCTGCGACGAAGGGGTTGGGCGTGACTCGCTGCCAAAGATGCGTGCGATTCGAGAGCCACGCCCCGAACCAGGCCACTACGCCAAAAATCAGAAAGCCCACCACGATCAGCGGCAGCGCGCGCAAAAGGCTCTGGCTCTTGGCGCGTAGCCCTTGGTAAGCAGTTGCAACGTTGTCCTGAACATCCAGCGTGCGGTCGATCTGATCATCCACCATGACCACGTCGGTCAGCCGATTGGCCAGCCCCACCGCCTGCTGCGCCTTGCGCTCGTTGGCCGTTTCCCCGGCCAGCGTCACGATCCCCTGGGTCACGCTGACCTCGACCGCCGAGAGCCCCTCGATTTCGGAAAAGATGCCGCCAATGCGCTGAGCGATCTCCGCATCCTTTTGCGGCGAAGGCGTGGTTTCGATTTGTCCTGCTGGCGATTCGCCACTCGGCTCTACCGGGGCGGTAGCATCGTCGCTGGCGTAGGTGAAGGCGCTCAGCAGCATCATACCCAGCAGCAGTATTGTGGCGGGGAAGCGAAGTACACGAAGTGTGCGGAGAGGGTGAAAATAAGCGGCCATGACCATCCCTGGTGTCGTCATCGAAAGCGGAGCGTGTTGGCCAAGTCTAGTGGGTTTTTCTGGCTCAACGTGGCCGGGTGCTCAAATACATCGATGCGCTAAATGTTCACCAGCGCTCGGCCTTCCGGCACTGTTTAGCGATATGCTGGCGCTGCTGCTGAAGACGCATCCAGGCTTTTTCGGGCAGGCCGGCTGTCAACAAGCGGCTCTTGAGCTCGTTTGAATTGCTGCATGCCAGAAGACGTTGACGCAGCCGCTCGATTTCGCGCTTGATAAAGGGATAGCTCATGCGACTTTGCGCGGCCAGCGTCTGCCAGTCCCGTGGCAAAAGCTGCCAAGCGTTGGTTTGTTCGCCGATGGAAAAGGCGAGATGTGGATCGAACCCTAGTACCACCGTTCCGACCAGGTCGTAGGCCGGTGCCATGTGCCACTTGCCTTTCTCATCCTGAAGTAGGGACACGTTCTTTGCGTGTCCATCGCTATTGCCGACGAGCGCGTTGAAAATTTGCCAGCGAAGCAGCTGCGTAAGCGCTGGGGCCGGCGGTTTGCAGACTTCTCTGATGCGCTGTATGCACTCGCTAAAGTGCGGCCCGCCGTGCTCCTGGTATTTATGTGTACGGGCAAGGCCCAGGGCTTGGCATAAGTCTTCCTGATGTATTCGCACGTGCTGCCCGTTTACGTTGCTGCGATCAAAGCGTTCGACGATCAGCAGCGCGTGTTTTCCCGTATGGCGTACGAACGTGGCCGGGCAGGGCAGACCTACCAGGCTTGCGAGCGTATTGAGATACAGCTCGTTATAAATGATCAGGTCGCGCCCCTCGACCGCGAATTTGACGATGTGGGACGAAGACGACAATCCCTGAGGTAAGTGAAAACGTTCGTTTTGCCAGATGACCGGTATCTTATCCTGCGCACCGGCCAGTGACAGGCGCGGCTGAACACTGCCTGGAGATGGATGAAAAAGCGCGTAGCGCTGATTGAAGCCCGCCCATTCGTTTAGATCGGTGGGTGAAAGAGGCACGCTTGCTGACTGTGTCTCTAGCGCTTCAGGGGTGAGGTGAGGCGGCAGAACCAAAAGCGCGCCGGCGCAATCACCGCCGATCGCGGCCAGTAGCGCAAAATCGTCATCGGGAATGCCCAGCTGGCGGATCAACGCGGCCCGTGCCTGCTCTTCGGGAAGCAGGTTGCCGAACCAGTGGTGGGCCGTCAGCGTCTCGGGCGGCCAGAGGCGTTGATCAAGGGGCAAGCTATTGGAGATGGCGTGCCCGTTGACTTGCCATTGAGCATCGTATTCGAATCCCATTAAACGACCATCATCGCCGCGCCACAGCGCGCCAACCCGTTTTCGGCCGGACCAAACGTTCAAGTGATCAGGCATCATGTATCGATATCCGTAGGCTGTGCCGAAAGCTCGATTCCCAGCGTTTCCAGTACCAGCAGAACCCTCCCCAAACCGCAGGAGGCTCGGCCGTTTTCCAACTCGCTGAGAAAGCGTATGCTCACGCCACAAAGCCCGGCCAAGGTTTCAAGGGTCAGCGCTTGGCGTTTGCGCGTTTGGCGGATGAGCTGGCCCAGGTCTTCTGGGCGGGTAACGGTCAATGGCGTAGCGATGGCGGGAATCCGAGAAGTACTCATAGGCTTTTTTTTCCTTATAAGGAAAAATTGAATCGGATAAGCGCTAGTATAGCTTTTTTATCCCTATTGGGAAAATACGTATTCATCAAAGTGTCAATGCTCTGTTTTTATCCTTGTAGGGAAGATTTTGAGAGTGGGCGAGAGAACGCGTCGAGGGCAAAAAAAGGCTTGTTCTCTTGGGCCATGCAGATTTAATTATTTAAATAGATGCTGAAAATGACACCAGGTTGAAAAGCCGTTGTTTAGGGAAGCCGAAATGACCGGGTATTTCGCCGATAAAGGCGTTGGGCAGCGATATGATCGATATCGTCCGAAAGCCCATCAGGCACTTTTTCAGATCATGAAGCGTCATCTACCTGTCGAGCGTTTTGAACGAGCGGTGGATGTCGCGTGCGGTACAGGCGACTCTACCATTCCCCTGCTGGATATAGCCCGGGATGTCGTCGGTATCGATTCATCGAGCGAAATGTTGAACATTGCACAAGAGCGTGGTCTTGCGGTCAGAAAAGCGGATTACACCGCGCTTGCCGAGCTGGGCCGTTTTGACCTTATCTCCACGTGCATGGCCTTTCATTGGTTCGACGTTGCACAAGCGGTGGCTGTTTATAAAGCTGCGTCCCAGCCTGGTGCTGTCTGGATCGTTTACAATTTCTCATTTTTGGGGCATGCGACATCGCACCTGTTCAATGAATGGTTTCGTAACGACTATCTGACACGATATCCATCACCGCCACGTACGCGCTACGAAAACATGAAGCTCACCGACGACCCCGAACTCTGCACTCTTGCAAGCGAAAAGGGCTGGCTGCCGATAACATTCTCGCTCGACTCTCTGGTGGGGTATCTCACCACGCAGTCGAATATTGAAGACGCCGTTCGAAAGGGCAGGGACCTGAACGCCATTGTGTCCGAACTACGCGAAGACCTTTCTTGTATTGATCTGACCGGCACCTTCCAATACGCCTACTCCTACGAGATTCTGCAGTACGCCGGGCGCTAATCAAGACTGCCGCACAATCACTTGGCGCATTTCGTTCGAGGTGAACGTGGACTACAAAGAGGTGTGCGCCGGCGAGGTTCCCCTTCCGCTTTTACTTGAAGCGGATCCCTCCGAGCGCAGCATTGCATCCTATCGGAAGAACGCGTGGTGCTTCGCTGTGCACAGCGCCGGTGAAACGATTGGCGCATGTATCGTTAAACCGATCGGCGTGAAGACCGCCGAAATTGTCAATATCGCGGTATGCCCGCCGTTTCAGAAGCAGGGGATAGGCTCTGGCTTGCTGAGCTATACGCTAGGTGAGCTTAAAGCCAGGAACATGCAGCGGGTAGAACTCAATACCGGGGCGTTCGGCTATCAACTGACCTATTATCAGCGCCACGGGTTCAGAGTCGATCGAGTCTTGAAAAATCATTTCCTGGAAAATTATTCCGAACCGATCATCGAAAATGGCCTGCAGCACCTGGATGCGTTGAGACTATATCGTGTACTCGATTGACACCAGATGTTCTCACTCTGCGAGTGGCATCATTGTGGCCCCGCCAGGCTCTGTCAAATGGCGTGCCGCTATGTGATAACTTAATAAGCAATAGCTTATCAACATCGCAAGCGATACGAGGAAAAGGGATGCGCTACCTTGAAACTCACAGGCTGCGGCTTCGTCCGCTTTCTCTAAATGATTTGTCGGCTCTCACTTCAATTCTGGGTGACCCAGAGGTCATGAAATATTCCATGCGCGGTGTGCTCGATGAAGTGGCCACACGCCAATTCATCGAGTGGTGCTGTACGTGCTATGCAGCCCACGGAATGGGCCCAATGGCGCTGGTGGAGAAGGATACTAACCTGCTGATCGGTTTTTGCGGCGTCAGCCCTGAAGAAATCGGTGGCGTTGAAGAGATCATGCTGGGATACCGGCTGGCCGCGCGCTACTGGAATCAGGGCTTTGCTCCCGAGGCGGTAAAGGCAGTGCTCGATCAAGCGTTCAACGAGAAGTCGCTGCCCTCAGTCGTTGCCCTGATCGAGCCAGAACATACGGCCTCGCAAAAGGTCGCCGCGAAAGCAGGATTCGATCATTTCGAGATTCAGGAATATCACGGCTGCACGTTGCGAATGTATCGTCAGACGCGGGAACAGTGGTGCTCTAGTAAAGGAAACATGACAGAGAGTGGACTTGCATCGTAGCGCTGATCGCTTACGGGTCTTCAAGGTTTTTTCACCTGCTTATAGGCTACTGTGAGGCCGTCGTGCACGCCAAAGCACAACACATCAAGCCGCCACTTTTAAGCTGCTCACTCGTTTTGACTGATCGGATGCCGAGTTGATGGACAAGACTACTCAAAGCCTGGACGGAAAACGCCGCTGCGCTTGGTGCGCGGTGTCACCCGGCGAGCTCGAGCCTTATCACGACCGCGAGTGGGGCTTTCCGGTCGCCGATGATCAGCGCCTGTTCGAGAAGATCAGCCTGGAAGGGTTTCAGGCGGGGCTGAGCTGGCGCACGATTCTGACCAAGCGCGAGCATTTTCGCGCGGCCTTTGCCGGGTTCGATTTCTACAAGGTGGCGGCTTTCGATGAACGTGACGTCGAGCGCCTGCTCCAGAACGCCGGTATCGTTCGCCATCGCGGCAAGATCGAGGCGGTGATCAATAACGCCCGGCGCGCGGTTGAGATGATCGAGCAGGAGGGCTCGCTCGCGGCGTACTTTTGGCGCTTCGAGCCCGAGGCCGATGAAGTGGCCGTGCCGCAGAGCGTCTCGACCTCGCCAACCTCCGTAGCACTCTCGAAAGATCTCAAGAAGCGGGGCTGGAAATTCGTGGGGCCGACTACGGTGTTCGCCTTCATGCAGGCGATGGGGATGATCAACGATCACGCCGAGACGTGTTTTTTACGTCCTCATATCGAAGAAGCCCGCCGAGCATTTATCCGACCCGCTCATTAACGCGTGAGACTATAAATAGCAAAGCTCGCAGCGGCCACGCGCGTTACAATGGTGAAAAGGCCGCCCGGTAAGACAGCCGCGTCCATTCATTCGATTTTCAAGGTAGTGCTGTGATCAACACCAAAATCCATAAGGCGGTTTATGAGCTGGCCGAGAAGCTGATGAAGGCCGCTCACCACGAGGACCGTGAGAGCTTCGAGGCGCTTTATGGCGAGCTCGAGGCGCTCTGTATCGACAACGAGTACACTGAAAAGGATCACCCGGAGCAGTGGGAGACGCTGGCGGACTTCACCGAGGAGTCGGATGAGGCACTGGCGCTTTACCAGAAAGCGCTGGATAAAGCCGCGGCCCGGCCCTTGCCGGACTATGTCGCCTCGATCGGCTACTCCATGGCGACGCTTCAGGTGGAACTCGATGAGTCGGATGCCGCTCTCAAGAGCCTGCGCCAGGCCAAGGCCAGCGCCGCGCACATCGAAGATGACGAGCTAAAAGCCGAGATCGACGCGCTTTTAACCACGCTGACCCCCCGTTAGGATTCAATCTTGACCAATAACGATATTTTCCGCCGCCTACGCTACGCCTTCGATTTGAAGGACACCGCCATCGTCACCATTTTCAAGCTGGCTGACGTCGAGGTGTCCCAGGAGCAGGTCACTGCCTGGCTCAAAAAGGATGACGACGAGGCCTTCAAATCAATGCGAGACAAGGATCTGGCGGGGTTTCTGAACGGCTTCATCAGCTACAAGCGCGGCAAGCTTGAAGGCCCGGCACCGACACCGGAGTCCAAACTCACCAATAATCAGGTATTTCAGAAGCTGCGCATCGCTTTGAACCTGCAGGCCGAGGACATTCTGGCGCTGTTCAAGAGTGAAGGGCTGCCGCTGAGTTCCCACGAGCTGAGCGCGTTCTTTCGCAAACCCAGCCACAAGAACTACCGCGAGTGTAAGGACCAGGTGCTGCGCACCTTCCTGATGGGCCTGCAGCATCAGCACCGCCCAACGCCGCCGGCATCCTGACCGGCGTTGACCGCTGAGCGCGACGCTCGATACAAAAAAGGCCACCTCGACAGGTGGCCTTTTGCGTGGGCGCTTTGATCAGAACTCGACGCCAAAGTTGGTCAAAAATGCGGTGTTCCAGCCGTCGTCGACCGGCGAGCCGAAGTAGTTCAGCCCGTTCTTGTTCGAGACGATATCGAACCAGGCGAAAAACGGCCCGGCGGTCATCTGCACGCCCAGATCGTTGACCATCGGGTTTTGCTGATCGCCGAAGCCGCCGTTGAGGCTGGTAAAGTCGTTTGAAGGGTCGATCACGCTGAAGTCGTTGAAGAAATAGAGGCTTTCAACCGGGCCCCAGTCCACGTCCATGTTGTAACCGACGCTCGCCGAGTAGATTTCGCCCTGAGCGGGAATCAGGTAGTTGAAGTTGAACGCGCCGATCTGCAGGGCGTTATCGGAAATGCCCGAGGTCGCCTCGTCGGGATTTTTAGCGTTGTACTCGTAGGTGGTAGCCTGGACCAGCGTGCGCCAGTTGCCGTAGCTTCCGTCCACGCCGAGTGCCGCCGACCAATTGTCGCCGCTGCGTTCGGTGTTGCGGTTGTAGAGCTGACCGCCCTTCGCCGAGACGTTCACCTGGATGGCGTAATCGGTGTCATGGCCGAAGGTGTAGCCTAGGCGCGCCGCGACCTGGTTCTCTTCGCTGTTGCCCTGGGCGCCATCGCCCACGGCGTTGGCGCCGTAGTGCTCGTTGCCATCGCCCAGACTGTCGCTTTTGAAAAACGCAAGCGAGGTGTCCCAGGGCCCGGCGGAGTGATCCCACTTGATGCCGGCGTTCTGGTTATCGTTGAAGCCCGCCAGATAGCCCAGGTTGCCGTACCAGCCCAGGTAGCCGTAATCCATGTTGCCAAAGGGCGTCTGCACCAGGCCCAGCTTGAACGAGTCTTCCTCGGTGGGGTTGTAGCCGATCCAGCCGTGCTGCAAAAAATGGTAGTCGTCGTAGAAGCGGTAGGCCAGCGAGTAGTCGATAGCGCCGGTTTCACCCTGAACGGTCACGACGAACTTGCCGAAGTCGAGATCGCCCGAGGTGTCCTTGCTCTGGCTATCCCAGTCGTTGACGCTGCCGCTGAGTTCGAGCAGCCCACCGATTTCGACCTGCTGCATCTCTTGAAGCGTTTGCTGGTTCTGCTGGGCGAGCTGGGCCTCTTCGCCGTTGGCCGAGGTGCCCGTGGCGGTGCCCTCACCATAAGCGTCCTTGCTGGCGTTGCTTTGACTGGAACCGCTTTGATTGAAACCGCTCTGGCCAGCGCCGCTCTGACTGGAAGTGCCCTGATTCGATGCCATCGATTGGTCGTTGTTTGATGCGCCGTAGGACTGCTGGCGTTCGAGCTGCTCGATGCGCTGCTGCATCTGGTTGAGCTGGGCGCGCAGCTCGTCGATGGTTTGCGAGTCACTGGTTTGTGCCTGGGCGCTGGAGAGCATGGCCGCAGAGACGCTAAGCCCGAGTGCCAGTCGCTTGAACTGGCATACGCGTGGGTATGACATGATGTTTTCCTTGCGAGTGTCGTTTTATATGCCGTTTTTTAATTATTGAAGGCTGGCTGGGTTACATACCGCCGATCACCGAAAACGGTATGCGAGAAGGCGTGAGAGGCGCTGCCCGCTCAATACCCTAGTGACAACGCTTGGCTAAAGCAAATACGGCGCTTGCCAGCGTCACCTGCGCCGGCTGAATTAAACAGGGTCAACGCTTTGCACGTTGAAAGGCGTTGTCACGAGCTAAAGCCCGACGCCGCACGACCGATATACAGAAGACACCCTTTTCCACACGAGCCCCCTTTATGCCTACTTCGCACCGTACCTTAATGGCGGCTTTCGCTTTATCCATACTACCCGCCCACGCCGTTGCCCATAGCGACCCGGCCGAAACCGCGGTGATGGCCTGGCTTGCCAGCATCGACAGCGGAGAGTTCGAGAAAGCCTGGGAGTCGGCGTCGCCGCTTCTACAGCGCCCGCTATCGCCGGATATGCTGGCGCGCACCGTTGAGCTTGCGCGAAAAGACATGGGGCCGGTGGAGTCGCGCCACCCGCTGCGCGTGGTCAGCGACACCTCCATGCCCGGTGCGCCGCGCGGGGATCTCAAGATATTTACCTTTCAAACCAGCTTCGCCAACAAGCAGGTGACCGAGACCGTCACGCCGCACTTCGAGGATGGGACCTGGCGGGTGAGCGGCTACTACGTGCAGTAGCCGATATTCTCGGGTTCGCCCTTGGCATACATGGTTAGTTCTTGACGCACACGAACAGCGCGTTGCCCGTTTCGCCGTTCCAGGGCGTGATCGCCTGGAAATCATGCTCGAACACCTCGACGGTAAAGTAGGGCGTTAGCAGCGCGATGAGTTCCTTGAAGCTCACGGCGACCATGGCGTGTTCGTCGACCCAGCGCTCGCTCTGTCCGGCGGTGGTTTTCTCGATACAGAGTTTTAGCGACTGACGCTCGCCTTTACCCGGGTAGTGCCAGCCCGAGCTGAACGTGAACGTCTCCTCTTCCCGGCGCGCGGTGTGTTTGATCGAAAGGGCGTTGTCGATCTTCTCCTTGTCCACGGCATTGAAGCAGATTACGCCGCCCGCCTCGAGCGCGCGCCAGGCGCTTTCGATGCACGCCTTTAGGCGCTCGACATCCGCGTTGTAGTGAATCGAGTAGAGAAAACAGGTGATCAGATCCTGCGGCTCACCGACGACGAAGTCGCCCATGTCCTGATGGCTGAAACTCGCCTCGGGGCAGCGCCTGGCGGCCTGCGCCAGCATGGGCGGGTTGAGGTCGAGTCCGATGCTATCAAAGCCTGCGTCGAGAAAGTGGCGCACGTGGGGGCCGGTGCCGCAGGCCAGATCCAGATGGCGACGCCCGCCGTTGCCGAAAAGCTGATTCAAGCGCTGTACGGCGCGGCTCTGCGCCGGGTAGTCGATCTCCTCGCACATGACGTCGTAGTAGCGGGAGAGGTCGGTATACAGGGCGTTGGCAGACATGACAGGCAGCGCTCGAAAAGGGGGTGGCGCATGGTAAACGAGCGCTTTGGATTTTAGAAGCCCGGTGTCAAAAGGCCCTCAGAATGGGCAATCGCCGCTTACGTTCCCATATTTGGTGTGAAGCGCATGCTGACCGCGAGCCGGTTCCAGCCGTTCATGGCGATCACCTCTAAACACCAGCGGTGTTTTCTCCGCTGGTGCCAGGGTCAGCTATGCTTACAGTGGCTTTGAGCCGTGGTGGGGTTTGCCACGGCGGCCATCAACCGATCCAAGGAGGTCATCATGGATGACGCCGTTTACTGGTACGCCGTGGCGACGGTGCTGCTGTTTGTGAAGATGTGGGCGACCGGGCTGTACCAGGGGTATCACCGTATTACCAAAATGACGTTCAAGACCCCGGAAGACGCGCGCATGGCGGGGAAGGAGCCGTCCAGGGAGGAACTTCCTCAGGTGCAGCAGGCGAGTAAGGCCTGGTCCAACGATCTGGAGAATATCCCCATCTTTTTGGCTCTGGGCGTAGCCTACGTGCTGGTCGGGGCGTCGCCCGGGCTTGCCATGTGGTTGTTCATGGTATTCACCGCGGCGCGCTACGCGCATACGCTCGCCTATCTTGCACGCCTTCAGCCCTGGCGCACCATCGCCTACGGCGTGGGGCTTGTGTGTATGATCGTTATGGCGATTCAAATTCTGTTGGCGCTGTAATCGCCATTGGCTGGTCGCGGCGCCACTCGCCGGGCGGGCGTATCTCCACGCGCGCCCAGCAGCGGCGAAGTTGCCGTTCGTCGCCAAAGCCGGACTCTTCGGCGATGCGGTCGAGTGTCCAGGCGGTTTCAATCATTAGGGTTTTGGCTCGCTGTAGCCGCAAACCGCTGATGTAGTCGCTCACTTGCATGCCGGTCAGCTGTTTGAACTGACGCCGGAAATGTCGCTCGCTCATGGCGGCTTGGGACGCCAGCACCTCCGCCCGCCAGGCCTTCGCGGGGGCGGCGCATATAGCGTCCTGCACACGGTGAATACGCTCATCCACGTGATTACGGCCTTCGAGCCAGGCGCCGAGCTGGGGCTCCTGACCGCTGCGGCGCAAATAAAGAACCATCTCGCGCGCCACCGAAAGCCCCAGTGCGTGGCCGCCCATACGGGTCAACCAGTGCAGCATGGTATCGATGCCCGTGGAAATGCCCGCGCTGGTCAAGTAGCGCCCGTCTTCGATGAAGATACAATCGCCCTGCACGCGGGCCCCAGGCGCCTTCTCGCGCAGCTGATCCAAAAGGGTATGGTGGGTGGTGCAGCGGCGGCCGTCGAGCAGGCCGGCCTCGGCCAGCAACAGCGTACCGGAACACACCGTCATCATGGTATCGACCTGGTTAACGTTGGCTCTCAGCCACTCGATACACGCCCGCTGAGCTAACGGGTCGACCGCGCTGCGATACTGACCGGGGATTAGTAGCAGGTCGTGGTGCGAAAGCGCGGTCGGCAGCGGCGCGATGCCGCCGAGGGTAAGAGGCCCTAGCCACTCGAGCGCCGGGCTCGGTCCCAGGTAGCTGATCTCGATGCTCAAGGAGAGGCGCTCAGCGCAGTGCAGTACCTGAAGCGGGCCGATCAGATCGAGCGGCACTTGGCCTGGCATCATCAGCACTGCCACCCGTAGTGGGGCATTCCCACGTGCGGGCGGCGAATTCAGGGGTCGAAAGCTAGTCACGCCGGGTTTGCCACTCATCGATCATGTTTTGAGTATCGATGATACGCGCAAAGCGGCCCTCCAGCACCAGCTCCGTGCGCGCCTTGATATCCTCGGCGGACCAGGTCACACCGTGGCGCGTCATGGGAAACGTGAGCGTGGCGTCGCTGACGAAGTCGACCTCGAAGCCCAGATCCGAGGCGACCCGCGCGGTGGTTTCGCAGCACTGCTCGGTACGAATACCGCTAATCGCCAAGCGAGAGATGGCGCGCTCGCATAGCCATTGTTCAAGCCCGGTATCGCTAAACGCGTTATGTACGCGCTTGTGAAAGGTAATCGCCGTGGGGTCATCAAAGCCGTCGAGCGGTTGAATCATCCCCTGGTCGGGGTCGAACGGCCCTTGGCTTCCCGGCGCTTCATGGAAAATGCGCACCACTGGAATACCCTCAGCGTGGGCAGCATCGAGCAGGGCGCGCTGCTTCGGCTTCCAGGCATTGGCCAGGCTCTCGACCCAATACTCCTTGGCAGGAAAGGAGGCCTGAACGTCGATCAGAAGCAGGGCGGTCGCGGGGTTTGAAGCGTTGGCAGGTGCCATGGTGAACCTCTTGATTTGAGTGAGGTTCCAGCTTAACGAGGCGCTGTCACTACGACGAGACAACTCACGGCCACAAACCGGACGAAAACGGCCATTGCGCCTTTCGGCGCAGGATGCTCGATTTCGGGTTGGCGCTCCCATGTGCGATGGATAGGATGACGATTTCAACACGCCCAGCGAGAAGCCGCCATGCTACTAGCCGCAACGCCCGAACCTCCGTACTACGCCGTGATCTTTACCTCGACGCTTACCGAGCACACCGAAGGTTACGAGGTAATGGCCGCGCGCATGGTCGCGCTCGCCGCCGAGCAGCCGGGATTTTTAGGCGTGGAGTCCGCACGCGAGGAGGTAGGCGTGACGGTCTCCTACTGGGCGGATATCGAGTCGATCAAGGCGTGGAAAAGTCACGCCGAGCACCAGGAGGCGCAGCGGTTAGGCCATCAGCGGTGGTATCGCCATTTTCGCACCCGCATTGCCAGGGTCGAGCGCGACTACGGAGTCTAGGACGACATAATCAGTCCCGCTAGAAACTGCAGCAACAGAGTCAACAGCAACACCGACAGGCCGACCACAACGCTGGTCAATAGGGCGTGGCGCTTCCAAAGCACCAATACCCGATGGCCGAAGCGGCTAACCAGCCAGGCCAGCCCATAGTAGCGAAGCCCGCGAGCGATCAGGGCCGCCAGCACAAACAGCAGCACCGGATAGTTCGAAAGCCCGGCGGTGATCATGGCGACCTGAAACGGAATCGGCAGGATACCGATGGCCAGAATGGCGGCGAAGCCGTACTGATTGAAAAACGTCTGGAAGGTCTGAAAGCTCTGCTCGATTCCCATGAAGGCGATGAACCAGGTGCCGATCGACTGAAAGAGCAAAAGCCCCACGCCGTAGCCGACCAGCGAGGCCAACAGGCATCCGGCGGTGGTGACCGCGGCCAGTCGCCAGATGCGCTCACGGTTGGCGGCCATCAGCGGAATCAAAATGAGTTCGAGCGGAATGGGCAGAATGATCGTTTCAAGAAACGACAGCGTACCCAAAAGCCAGAGCATGTTTTTGGAGCCGTTAAGGCGCGCAAGCCACGCTTTGGTACGCTTCGATGCCATGGCCATGTGCGTTTCTACATCCCCGGGTTGATGCGGCGATAGATACTCGCGAGCACACTGTAGGCGCCAAAGGCGAACAGCCCGATGGCCACGAAAGCCAGCAGCCACTGACCGAAGGCCTGGGTGCGAAGTGCGCTAAACACCTCTTCGGTACCGCCGGCTTCACTGGGGTTGATATGATACGCCGCCATGATGAAAAAACCGCCGACAATCAAAAATACGATGCCTCTTATGACCAAACCGAAGCGGCATACCGGGTACGCCCAGCGTTTGGTGGATTCAGGCATATCGAAGTGTTTGTCGAACTTGGCTTTTGCGCCCTTGAGGCAGTGGGCCACCCCGGCGCCAATCACGCAAAGCCCTACCAGCCCCACCAGGTAGCGGCCAAACGGCTGCTCGAAAAGCCAGCCCACTGCGCCCTGGGAGCCGCCGGAGCCGCTTGAGGAAGATCCGCCAAAACGAAAGATCAGGCTGGCGGCATAGAACGCCAGCAGCGTATGGGTGACCGCGCTGATCAAAAGTCCTGCACGAATGGCGAGCCCCTTGGGGTCGGTGCCGTGATTGTCGGCGTCCTTGATCGCCTGAATACAGCGCCACATGGCGTAGCCCACAAGCCCCAACGCGATTAGCCCCAGCAGCACCTGGCCGAACGGCGCGCTCAGGAGACGCTCGAGTGCGCCGCGGCTGCCTTCGGTTTGCCCGCCCTGGCCGAAAGCGGCCAGCGCCGCTAACCCCCCGACCAGCAAATAGACGATACCGCGTGAGGCGTAGCCCATACGGGCGTAGAGCTGAATGGCGTCTTTATGATCGGGCGTGTTATGAGCCACGACGTCCTCCTGACTAAAATGGCGACGCTTCATAGTCCTGTATGAAGCCGGTGCCCCGAGCTGGGCGCTTGAAAACCTACCCTGTAGGGTAGGTGATCGAGCGCCAAAGGACTAACGCTTTCGGCATGGGCGCTTTTGTCACCCGGTCACGACTCATTTTCGAAAGGTACGGTAATGAACGCATCGACTCCTCTTTTCTGGCGTGACCCGCGTTTGCCTCAGGTAGAGCTTCGCTGCATCAGCGATGCTCGCCAAGTCGCCTACGCACTCCATAGCCATACTCACTGGTCGCTCGGCGCGGTCACAAAGGGGAGCAGCACGTTCTACTACCGGGGCGACACGCACGCCATTCGCGCGGGGGATTTGGTGCTGATGAATCCTGGCTGGGTGCACGCCTGCAATCCCATCGAGCATGAGCCCTGGGCGTATATGATGCTGTACGTGGAGGTCGCTTGGGTGAGCGAGCTACGCTATCGCGCGGGGCTCTCAAGCGGCCCGGAGTGGCAGGATATTGCCACGGCGGTACTGTCAAAGCCCGCGCTCTACCGCCGTTACCGGCGTATGGCGACGTGTTTGAGAAGCGACAAGGCGAGCCTCGATGAAAAACGCGCGGCGCTTACCGAGACACTTTTGCCGGTGCTGACACATTTGGCGATGACCCCTGCGCGCTCACCCGCGCACGTGCCGGCGGCGCTGGAGCGCCTGGCCGCATATCTTGACGATCACGCGCAAGAGGCGCTCACGCTCGAGCGGCTATGCCACGTGAGCGGCTACAGCGAAGGGCACCTGATTCGAGGCTTCAAACGCCATTACGGCATGACGCCCAGAGCCTATCTGATCAATCGGCGCGTCCAGCTGGGGCGCGAATGGTTAAACCAGGGCCACTCCATCGCAGAGACGGCGCTGGCGCTAGGCTTCAATGACCAGCCCCACTTTCAGCGCACCTTCAAGCGGCTACTCGCTGCCACGCCGCATCAGTACCGAACGCCTTCAACGTCGCCACCTTCGTTAGTCCAGCACGATGAACAGACAGCTCACGGCCAGCAGTAGCGCAAGCACACGGTTGATCACGACCAAAAGGGTCGGATTGCTCACGTAGCGCTTCAAAAACGCTCCGGCGTAAACCCAGCAAGAAAGCGACAGCCAGCAGATGGGAAGATAGAGCGCGGCAAACAGCAGCGTCAGCTTGGCGCTGGCGCCGGTGTAGGCGCTGATGCCGGAGGCACAGGCAAGCCACGCCTTCGGGTTGAGCCACTGCATCACCGCGCCGGTCCAGAATCCGGGGGCTTTGGCGGGCGCACGGTGGGAAAGCCTGCCGTCATCCAGTGCCAGTTTGGCGCTCAGGTAGAGCAAAAATGCCACGCCTGCCCATCGCAGCAGGATTTCCAGCATTGGCCAGTGACGCAAAAGCGAATAAAGCCCGGCGCCTACGCTTAGAAATAGCGCGATGAAGCCAAGCGTGGCGCCGGTCACGAATACCAGGCCGCGCGCAATGGGGTAGTGAGTGCCGCTGCTCAGGCACACCAGGTTGACCGGCCCCGGCGAGATGGAGGCCGCCAGGGCAAAGGCGGACATGGGCAGCAGTAGCGAGATACTCATGGTGATGATTCCATGGTGGAGAAGAGGCCCAGAGTATTTCAATGCCAGCCCCCTGAGTATTGTAAAAAATTGAGGTGGCGCCGCGGCGCTGTCGCATTGTGTGAAAGCGGAATGGTTCAGGGTTGAAAGGAGCGCAGGATTCGGGTCGGCAGCCGGTCACAAGGCGCTTAGACTTCGAAGAGCAGAAACAACGGAGCGGGCAATGGACGAGTACGGGCGGATCGAAAAGGCGATGGCCTACATGGTAGAGAACGCGGCGAACCAGCCAAGCCTTGCCGAGGTGGCCGCTCACGTGTGCTGGAGCCCCGCGCACTTTCAACGTGTTTTTCGCCGCTATGCCGGCATTTCGCCCAAGCGTTTTCTACAGGCGCTGACCCTTGAGCGCGCCAAGCGCCTGATGGCCTCGACCGATTCGCTGCTTCAGGCCGCCCATGCGGTGGGGCTTAGTGGCGGCTCCCGGCTTTACGATCACTTCGTCTCGCTCGACGCGGTGACCCCGGGCGAGCACAAGCGACAGGGCGACGGGCTCACCATTCGCTACGGCGTTCACTCAACCCCCTTTGGCGCGGCGCTGGCGGCCACCACCGAGCGGGGTATCTGCCGGCTGGGGTTTATCGGCGCCAATGGAATGGGCGAGCAGCTCGCCGGGCTAACCGCTGCGTGGCCCAAAAGCCAGCTAATTCACCAGCCCGAGGCCACGCGCTACGTGGTGGAGGCGCTTTTCGACGGCGCGTTTGGTGACGCGCGAGCACTGTCGCTGCACGTGGCGGGCACCAATTTTCAGGTTGCGGTATGGCGCGCGCTGCTCGCGATTCCCGCCGGGGAGCTTGCAAGCTACGGCCAGCTGGCCAGGGCGCTTGGCAAGCCCGGCGCCTCAAGGGCGGTCGGCAGCGCCGTTGGGGCGAATCCGGTCGCGCTCTGGATCCCATGCCACCGGGTGATCCAGCAAAGCGGGGCGCTGGGCGGCTACCGCTGGGGCGTGGCGCGCAAGCAAATGGTGCAGGCCTGGGAGAGCGGCCAAAAAAGCGCGAAGGAGGGCAGCCCGGAGCCGGGTCGGCTATCGTTAACCTGAACGAGTTAAACAAGGGAGAGCCCCATGAACATCGATGCGATTCAGGCCGATATCACGACACTCGATGTCGATGCGATCGTCAACGCCGCCAACCAGTCGCTGATGGGCGGCGGCGGGGTGGACGGCGCGATCCACCGCGCCGCCGGGCCCGAACTCAAACAGGCGTGCCGCACGCTCGGCGGCTGTGAGACAGGCGATGCCAAGCTAACCGACGGCTTCAGGCTACCGGCTCGCTATGTGATCCACGCCGTTGGCCCGGTATGGAACGGCGGCGAGCGCGGCGAGGCCGAGAAACTCGCCGGCTGCTACCGCCGCGCGCTGGAACTCGCCGCGTCCGTCAATGCCCGCTCCATCGCGTTTCCCAGCATCAGTACCGGTATTTACCGCTTTCCCATCGAGCGTGCCGCCGAGGTCGCGGTTGAAACGGTCAAGGCGGCGATGAGTGAACACTCGACGGTCGAATCGGTCACGTTTTGCTGCTTCTCGGAAAGTGACCTGGCGGTGTATGAGGCGCTGCTCAATCGATCAGCCCGTTAGCGTCGAAGAACGGGTAGGGGCCGGGGTAGCGCTCGATGAACCCCTGGTGGGTGATCAGCCCGCTTTGCGGGGTATAGGCGTGCAGCAAATAGCCCGGCGGCTCCAGCTGAAAGTGCGCCGGCCCATCCATGCTTAGATCCAGGCTCACCTGGTGCGACACCCCCGGGCAGCTGAGTGCGAGAGTACCGCCAAAGCGCGCTTGCAGGCTGCGATGCAGGTGCCCGCACAGCACGCGCTCGACCTGCGGATGGCGCGCGATCACCGTTTCGAACGCCCCGGCATCGAGCAGTGGCTGACGATCCATATGGTCGATACCGCTGACAAACGGATGGTGGTGCAGCATGACCAGCGTCGGGGTGTCCGGGCGCTTTGCCAGGGTAGCCTCCAGCCACGCAAGGCTTGCGGCATCGAGCTCGCCGTGGGGCTTGCCGGTTACCAGCGTGTCCAGGCCGATCAGGCGGATCGGGTAGTCGTCGATTACCCAGTGCAGATATTCGGGGTGCTGGAACAGGTAGCGATGGCTCTCAAGCGCCTCGCGCAGGTTGGCGCGGTGATCGTGGTTGCCGGGAATGACGTAGAAGGGCCGCGTCAGCGCCTCGGTCAGCCTGGTGAACGTGGCGTACTCCTCGGGATGGCCAAAATCGACCAGATCGCCGCTGATGAGTACCAGATCCGGGCGCGGTGTCAACGCGTTGAGCGTGTCGATCGCTTGGGTCAGGGCACGCGCCGTATCGACCTGGCGGTAGGAGAGCTTGCCGTCGGCCTTGATATGCGGGTCGGTGATCTGGGCAATCAGAAAGGGCTTATCCATGCGCGCTTGCTCCGCTGGCCGATGGGTGAAACAGCGCCTGCTCCGGGATCATCAGGCCGATTTCACTGCCCGTCGGCCAGCTTTGGCGTGACGAGACGCGTACCGATAGCGTCGTGTCATTGCCGGTATCCACTGCCAGCTGCTGCGCCTGGCCCAGAAAAACGCTCTCGATGATGCGGCCCTTGAGCTGGGCGTTCTCGATGGGCACCACCTGGATGTCTTCCGGGCGGCAGTAAAGGGTGTTGGCCGTGGCCAGGTGCGAGGCGCGCAGCGTGCAGCCGGGTACGCAAAACGTGCCGTCGGATACCTGCGATTGCACCGCAAGGCGGTTGACTGCGCCGATGAAGTCCGCCACGAACGCGTTGGCAGGCTGGTGATAGATCTCGCGCGGGCTGCCGAGCTGGGCGATGCGCCCGGCCTGCATCACGGCGATGCGATCGCCGAGCGCCATGGCCTCGTCCTGGTCGTGGGTCACGTACACCGCAGTGATGCCGAGCTCGCGCAAAAGCGCACCGATCTCCAGGCGCAGCCGGTCGCGAAGCTTGGCGTCGAGTGCGGCCAGCGGCTCGTCGAACAGCAGCACGCGGGGGCGCACGGCAATCGCCCGGGCCAGCGCCACGCGCTGCTTTTGCCCCCCGGAAAGCGCACCGATCGAGCGCTCGGCGTAGCCCTTTAAATCCACCATCTCCAACACCTCCGCCAGGCGACGGTCGATCTCGGCGCGGGAAAGCTTTTGAATGCGAAGCCCGTAGGTAATGTTGTCGGCCACGTTCATGTTGGGAAACAGCGCGTAGTTCTGAAACACCATGCCGACATCGCGCTTCTCGATGGGCAGGGCGGTGACATCACGCTCGCCGAAATGCACCTGACCGCCCGGGTCCGGGCGCTCCAGGCCGCTGATGATTCTGAGCGTGGTGGTCTTGCCGCAGCCCGAGGGGCCCAAAAGCACCAACGTTTCGCCCGCCTTGATGTGAAGATCCAGCGGCTCAAGGGCGACGTGCCCGCCGGCGAAGGTGCGGCTGCACCGGGTCAGCGTGATACTCGAGGATAGGGACATGATCGCTCTCTAAAACGTATTCAATTGAGGGGGCGGGGTTAGCGGCGCGGCCCGGTCAGCTTTCCGGCCCACTGGATCATCACCAGAAGCGGCACGATCATGAGCAGAAACACCAGCGTGTAGGCGGAACCCACTTCCAGGCGCATCGAGGCGTAGCTGTCGGCAAGGCCGACCGGTAGGGTCTTGGTGAGCGGAGTGTGCAGCATCCAGGTGATGTTGAATTCGCCGATCGAAAGTGTGATCACCATCAAGGCCCCGGCCAGAATACCGCTGGCGCAGTTGGGCACGACCACGCCGAAAAAGCGCTGCCAGGGGCTCGCCCCGAGACTCGCCGCGGCTTCCTCCAGAAGCGGCAGGCGGGCGGTGTGCATCACCGAATGCACCGCGCGCACCATGAACGGCAGAGTGAACAGCACGTGGCCGATCAAAATGAACAGCCAGCTCGAGCGAAACTCGCGGAAGCTGCCGTAGGCCAGCAAAAGCGCCAGCGCTGTGGCAAGCCCCGGTACCGCCACCGGCAGCAGCAGAAGTTCCTCGATGGCGTGCGCGACGCGGTGGCGACTGCGCAGAAGCCCGTAAGCTGCCGGCACGCCGATCAGCGTGGTGATGACTAGACACGCCATCGCCAGCTTGATCGAAAGCCAAATGGTGCCCGAGTAGAGCGCCCACACCTCGCTCACCCAGCGCAACGTCAGCCCGCTTTGCAAGCCCTGAAAGTAGTTCTCGGTCAGCCCTGCCATGATCGACATGGCGATGGGCACGATCATGAAAAGACACACCAGCAGGGTGAACCCCAGCTGCAGTGAAAAACGCAGACGCTGACTCATACCGAGGCTCCCAGGGCGTTGCTCGCAAGCTTCCTCGCCAGCGCCAGCGCCGCCCAGGTAATCAACCCAAGCACCACTGAAAGCGCCGCCGCCATCGCGAAGTTGGCGTAGTTGGTGAATTCGCCGTAGATGTTCAGCGGCAAAATGGGCAGCCGCGTCCCCAGGGTGAAAGCGGTGCCGAAGGCGCCCATGCTGGTGGCGAAGCAGATCGCGCCGGTGGAGAGCAGCGCCGGGGCGATGCCGGGAATGATCACATCGCGCATCACCCGCCAGTGGCTGGCGCCGAGCGAGCGCGCGGCCTCCTCCAGGCTCTGATCGAGGTTGTCGCAGGCCGCCATCACGGTGGTGATCACCCGCGGGATCGAGAAGTAGAGATAGCCGATGAACAGGCCCAGCAGCGAGTAGGCAAACACCCAGCGCTCACCGAACAGCCACAGGCTGGTCTGCGCCAGCGCCCCCTGGCGCCCGCCGAGCATGATGACCAGAAAACCCACCACGACGCCGGGAAAGGCGAGTGGGAAGGTCAGGATCGCCACCAGCAGCGATTGGCCCGCAAAGCGGTGGCGCGCTAGAAAGAAACCGGCGAAGCCGGCAATCCCGACCGCCGCGACCGACACCGCCAGCGAAAGCGTGACGGTGGTCGCCAGGCTGATCAGGTACTGGCGGTGGGTCAAGAGCGTCAGGTAGGCGCTAACGCCGCTGGCGCGATCCGCCTCCGCTCCCATCAGCAGAAGCCGCGAGAACGGTAGCAGCCAGAACGCCGTGAAGATGGTCAGCGCTGGCACCAGCGCGACCAGGGTAATCAGCTGCGCCCGGCGGGAGGTGCGCCGGTGTCGGTCGAGAAAAGCAGCCCCGAAGGGCTGCTTGAGTGTGGCGGACATGATCAGCGAACCTCCGAGAGATACCGCTCGGAGAACTCGCGCTGCGCCTGCGCCATGGCCGCGTAATCCACCGCGCTTGCGCGGGCGTAGTCGCTGTCGGGCAAAAACACCTGACGCGCTTCGTCGGAGATCGCCTCTTCGCGTACCGGGCGCAGGTAGGCGTCGGCCCACACCGCCTGGCCCTCGTCAGATAGCACGAAATCGAGTACTTCGCGGCCGTTGTCCGAGTGGGGCCCGTTCTTGACCAGGCTCATCACGTAGGGCACCACGATGCTGCCCTCTTCGGGAATCACGAACTCGACGTTGGCGCCATCGCTGTAGCGGGCGCGGTAGGCGTTGAAGTCGTAGTCCAGCAGGATCGGAATCTCGCCGGAAAGCACGCGCGCGTAGCTGGTCTGCTTGGGCACGATGGGGTCGTTGTCGGCAAGCGCGTTGAAGTAGTCGATGGCCGGGGTGAAGTCCTCGAGGTCACCGCCGAGGGCCAGGTTGACCGCGGTGGCACCCACGTAACCCACGAAGGCGCTGGCCGGGTCGAGATAGCCGATCATGCCGCGATAGGCCGGGTCGAGTAGGTCATCCCAGGAAGTCGGCACCGGCGCGCCGTCGAGCGCATCGACGTTGACCATGAAGCCGAGCGTGCCGGAATGGATGGCGAACCAGTTGCCTTCCGGGTCCTTCAACCCCTCCGGAATCTCGTCCCAGTGCTCGGGCTGATAGGGCTCGACCACATCGGCTTCCATGGCCTGAATACCAAAGGTGACCCCGTAGTAGATCACGTCCGCCACTGGACTCTGCGCCTCGGCGACCAGCTGGGCCAGCGACTGGCCGGAATTCTTGTTGTCCTGGGGCACCTGGATACCGGTTTTCTCTTCGATCAGCTCAAGCTGGGTGCCCCAGTCCGCCCACTCAGGCGGGCAGTTGTAGCAGATCGCGGTAGTGGCGCCTTGCGCCGCGGCAAGGCTCGAGACACCCGTCAGGGCGGTGGCAAGCAGCAGACGTACGGGAGTGTTACGCATGGTGAGAACCTCGTTGGGTCGAACAGAGAGCAGTGATGGCAACAGGAGGTGCCACGCTTTCGCCTTCGCGCAGGGTGTAGGGCAGAAGCGGTGGCGCGGGTTGCTCGCCTTCGAGCAGAGCGAGCAGGGCGTTGACGGCCTCGCGGCCGATGTCGGCGCGGGGCTGCTCGATGGTGCAAAGCGAGGGGTAGAGGCATTTGCCAAGGGCAATCCCGTCGAACCCCATGATCGAGACGTCGCCGGGTACCTTGACCCCGGCGCGGGTGAGTTCGCCGATCAGGCTGATGGCGAGCAGGTCGTTGGTAGCGATCAACGCGGTGAGGGCATTTGGGCCTTCGAGCTGGCTTTTGATCGGGGCGAGTTCGGCCCGGGTATGGCGCGGCATCTCGAGCAAGGCGCGCGACGTAAGCCCCGCGTTCTGCATCATTTGGCGGTAGCCCTCGAAGCGCTGGCGGGCCCGGTCGGATTGCAGAAGCGGCCCGGCCACCATGCCAATGTGGGTGTGGCCGAGATCGATCAAGTGGCGGGTGGCCGCTTCGCTGGCAGCGCGGTTATCCACGCCAATCGAGGGAAAGCCGCTTTCGCCCGCCGGGTTATAGACCAGCAGGCAGGGCGTGGACTCCCGGCGCAGTGAGGTGAGTAGCGGGCTCTGGTCGGCATCCGCCACGGTCAGCACGAGCCCATCCACCCGCTGACGCAACATCGACTCGACGATGTCACTCTCGCGGGCCGGGTCGTACTCGCTGGTGGTGATCAAAAGCGAAAAGCCGCGCTCGCGGGCGGCGACCTCCATGGCCTGAAGCTGCTCGGCGAACACCGGGTTGTCGAGGCTCGGCACCATGACGCCGATCATCCGGGTGGCCTGGGCGCGCAGCTGACGTGCCACGGTGTTGGGCCGAAAACGCAGCTCCCGAGCGGCGGCCAGGACCTTTTCGCGGGTCTGGTCGCGCACTAGTTCAGGGCTTGAAAAGGTGCGTGCCGCAGTGGCCCGAGAGACCCCTGCACGCTTTGCCACGCTCGCTATATCCGCCATCGGTCATCCTGTGTCGAAAAATGAGATCGATCTCATTGGTGATCACAGAGGCTAGCGGTGCTTCATGACAACGCCGTGTCGATTGGATGTCCGTTTTAAAAAAAAGGAGAAAGGTTTAATTAATGCCCAAACACCGACCAACCGGTGCGCTGGACGAACATCTCCAGTGCCCTGGCGCCCAGCAAACTATTGCCGTAGGTGTCGAGACCCGGCGACCAGACTGCCAGCGACCCGCGCCCTGGGGCGATGGCGAGAATGCCTCCGCCGACGCCACTTTTGCCCGGAAGCCCCACGCGAAAGGCGAACTCGCCGGAGGCGTCGTAATGGCCGCACATCATCATCAATGAGTTGATCCGCCGCGCCCGCTGGGGCGAGACCACGCGCAGGTTGCTGGGCTTGTTGACCCCGTTCGAGGCGAGAAAGAGCCCGGCGTGAGCGAGCTGCTCGCAGCTCATGGCGATGGCGCACTGATGAAAATAGGTGCCCAGCACCTTGTCGACATCGTGGCGAAGGCGCCCGAAGGCCCTCATGAAGTGGGCAAGCGAGGCGTTGCGGTCCTTGTGCGCCATCTCAGAAGCGGCGACCTGGCGGTCGAAGCAGATACTCGTATCGTCGGCGATATAGCGCACGAAGCTTAGAATCTCGGCAAGCGACTCCCGCGGCTCGTGCCCCATCATGATCGCATCCACCACGGCGATCGCACCGGCGTTGATGAACGGATTACGCGGCTTGCCGCCTTCGTGTTCGAGCTGAACGATAGAGTTGAACGGATCCCCCGAAGGCTCACGGCCGACATTGGCCCACAGGCCGTCGCCGAGCTTGCCAAGCCCCATGGTGAGCGTGAACACCTTCGAAATGCTCTGAATCGAAAACGGCGTGGCCGCGCACCCGGCCGAGAAGCGTTCGCCCTCGACCGTGGCCAGGCTGATACCGAACTGATGAGGGTCGACCTCGGCGAGCTGGGGAATGTAGTCGGCGACCTTGCCGCGCTCGGTTTCACGAGCGAGCTGTTCGGTGATGTCGTTTAAAAGCGTTTGCATGGCTGGCGATCGATGGCGTAAAGGGCCAATTACCCTAGCCGAAACCGCGCAGCTTGTCTGCCCAGCGGTCGGTGCAAGGCTTGCCGTGGGTCGGTAGTGAGCGTTTGATGAAAGCGGCTTGAATGACCAACCGGTGATTCATTAAAAAGAATTATAGGACCGAAGAGGGGGATGCTCATTATTTGACGAAATATCCCCATTTAAAGGCCTAACTCTTTTAAATGGTCTAATAAAAATGGGCTAGATTGGGCGCACTAAATGCGAGAATGACACCGTCGGGGTTTGCGGTACGGCGTTGGACGTTCTCCTGCTCGCCGTCACGCTCATTCAAAGGGCTCCCATGAAAATCTCGAATGTTCATTTGCCTGCCGCGCCGTTCAAACCTCGCTCGCTGGTCGTCGCGGTCGCACTGGCGTTTTCCGCCGTTTCACTTGCCGGCTGCAGCTCCGGCGGCGGTGGGGGAGGTGGCGCCCCGGATGACTCCTCTACCGGCATTTACCAGCCCGAGCCTGCCCCCGCCCCGGTTGAACCGCCTCCTGCGCCTGCACCTGCTCCGGTTGAACCGCCGCCGATCGAAAAGCCGCCGGTCAGTCGGGTGCCCGTGGAATCACCCACGGATGAAGCGCCTTCCAATCGATATCCCATGATCGAGCCGCTGGGTGTGCGGGTCGGCATCGTTGATAGCGGCTTCGATATCGACCGTATCCTCAATAACGATGTCGTGATCGACAGCCTGAACGTGCATACCGGGCTCAAGGATGTAAGCGGGGGCAATGAGTGGCACGGCAGCGTGGTCGCCTCGACTATTTCCGGCGGTCAGCTCGGTAACGCCCGGCTGGATCTGATCAAGGTAGAAGATGCCAGTGGGACGACCTACAGCAGTACGCTGGATTACGGCATTGGCGAGGCGGCGCTTCGCGGGGCGCGGGTCATCAATACCAGCTTCTCGCGGCGGCTGGAGGCCAGTGACCCGCGTCTGAGCTTCAACGGCGTTTCGACGAATGAGTCCTATCAGCGTGTCGTTAATGCCAACGATGGCAAGGGCGCGGTGTATGTCGTCAGCGCCGGTAACAGCGGCGCGGCAATCGATACCCAAGGCAAACCGCTGTATGCAAGCCAGCCGGCGCTTTTCGATATGACGCTGATTGCCGTGGGCAGTGATGAGCAGGGCAATCTGCACCCGTTGAGCAGCTTTCCAGGCGACGATGCCCGGCTACAGTCGCGCACGCTGGCCGCGCCTTTCGTCAACCGTCAGGTGGGGGCGCAGGGCACGTCCATTTCGGCGCCCCGGGTGGCGGAGTACGCTGCGGGAATCATCGCGCGCTGGCCTCACCTGACAGCGCAGCAGGTGAGCCAGCGCCTGCTGGAAACCGCGCGCCGCGACAGCGCACTGTTTGGCCAAAACAGCTGCGGCGCCTCAGGCACCGCCAACTGTGGTTTCTTCTATTTAGGCCAGGGGGCCGCCGATATCGACGCGGCACTGGCGCCTGCCGGCGAGCTGGTCGTTCCCAGCGGCGAGAGCGTGGCACTTGGCGGTGAATCTGCCAGCGCCTCCTTCGCCCAGCTCTCCGGCGCCTACGGCGATGCACTCGCCAGTACCCAAGCGCTTGAAAACGTTGCGGCGTTCGACGCGCTGGGGCGCGACTACGCGATCGACCTGAGCGGCAATGCTCAGCCGCGCAAAGCGTACGATGACCAGCTGCGCAACAGCATGGAGCGCGTTGCCAGCGCTTCGGTTCAGGCGGTCGATACACAGTTCATCGACAGCGGCGCTTATCAGTTCACGGCGAGCACGGATAGCGCTGGCACCCCGCTTGCGAGTCGTTTCGACGTGGACTTCGGCGCGGCGGGCCTCGGCACGGCCGGTCTCGGCGCGGCTGGCTTCAGCGCTTTTCGCTTCGACGGCGATCAGGCAAGCCCGATGAGTGGCTACGCCGAGTCGTCGATGATGCCGATGATCTCCTTTCAAGGCGGCTCGGCGCTGACCCAAGGGCTCGATAGCGTCAGCGGCGTGCAAACCCGCTACGCGCTGGGCGAGCGTGTCGAGGTGAGCGCCTCGCACTGGGCCGGCGACGTCGAAGCTTCCAAGAAGAGCCGCTACCGCTCGAACCGCTCGGATATCGGCGCCTCGTTCACACTGACGCCGGCGCTGAGCCTCGCGACCCATATTGGCCGGCTGAACGAGCAGGAAGGACTGCTTGGCGCTCACGGCACCGGCGCACTGAGCCTCGGGGAAAATAACCACATGACGTTTGCTGGCGTCGAACTTCAAATGGTGTTGGGCAGCGGCTTCAGCGGGTTCGCCGAATTCGAGCAGGCCCGTGGTAATGCCGGTGGCAGCGGTTTGCTGGCAAGCGTCGATAACATCGTGGCTCGTGAAATGGCGCTGGGCGCGCAGTGGCAGGGCCAGGGGGCGCGCGCCGATGAACGGCTGGCGCTGAGCGTTCGCCAGCCGCTGCGCATCGAGAGTGCAGATGCCAGCGTCGAGGTGCCGGTCGGTCGGCACCTCGACGGCACCGTGGTGCGCGAAACCCGTGAGGCGTCGCTGTCGCCTTCCGGGCGTCAGGTGGACATCGAGCTTGGTTACGCTTTCGCCAGTAGCGAACATAACGAGTGGCAGGTGAATCTACTGCACACCCTCGAGCCCGGCCACGACGCCGACGCGCCCGACGATACGGCGGCGGTGGTCAACTATCGCTACCGCTGGTAGGTGACGCCGCCCCATTCCCTTTGCATGGCGGCTGCTATGGCCATTGCCAGCCCCGCCGCCAGCCGCTAGAGTTCGCCCTTTTAAATAGGGGCGCGCGTATGGCCACGCTGATGATTCAGGGCACGACCTCGGATGCGGGTAAGAGCACGGTGGTGGCCGGGCTTTGCCGGGTGCTGGCGCGCCGCGGCGTATCGGTGGCGCCCTTCAAACCCCAGAACATGGCACTCAATAGCGCCGTGACTGTCGACGGAGGCGAAATCGGCCGCTCCACCGCGCTGCAGGCGATGGCGGCGGGGGTAGCGCCTCATAGCGACATGAACCCGGTGCTTTTAAAGCCCGAAAGCGACCGTGGTGCCCAGGTGATTCTGCGCGGCCGCGTGCATGGCCATATGGACGCGCTCGACTACCACACCTTCAAACGCACCGCTTCCGAGAGCGTCATGGCCGCCTGGGAGGCGCTGAGCGAGCGCTTCGACGTGATCATCGCCGAAGGCGCGGGTAGTCCTGCCGAGATCAACCTGCGAAAAGGCGATATCGCCAATATGGGCTTCGCCGAAGCCGTCGACTGCCCGGTGCTGCTGGTCGGCGATATCGACCGCGGCGGCGTGTTCGCCCAGCTCGTCGGTACGCTGGCACTTTTGAGCGCGTCCGAGCAGGCCCGCACTCAAGGCTTCATCATCAACCGCTTTCGCGGTGATATCGGCCTGCTCGGCTCCGGCCTCGAGTGGCTCACTCAGCACACCGGCAAGCCGGTCTTCGGCACGCTGCCGTATCTCAAGGGCCACCTGCTCGACGCTGAGGACGCTATCGCCGGGGTTCAGGCCGAAAAAAGTGCCCAAACGCTGAACGTGGTGGTGCCCAGGCTTCCTCGCATCAGCAACCACACCGATTTCGACGCCTTACGCCTGCACCCCCAGGTCACGTTGAGCTTCGTTCAGGAAGGCGAGCCGATTCCTCCGGCGGACGCCATCATTCTGCCCGGCAGCAAGAGCACGCTGAGCGACCTTGGCTGGCTCAAGCGAAATGGCTGGGAGGCGGCGATTACTCGCCATCTGCGTTACGGCGGGCGCGTGCTGGGGATCTGCGGTGGGTTTCAAATGCTCGGTGACTGGGTCGAGGACCCGCAGGGGCTCGAAGGGCCCGCCGGGCGCGTACCGGGGCTCGGGCTTTTGGCGCTCACCACGACCATGGCCAAAGGCAAACAGCTTCGAAACGTGGACGGAGTGATGATCGAAGAGGGCGTGCGCGTGAGCGGCTACGAGATCCACAACGGCGTTAGTCACGGCGCCGCGTTGGAGCGCGCGTTGTTCGATCTGGGCAGTCATCTCGACGGTGCCATAAGCGAAGATGGCCAGGTGCTGGGCACTTATCTTCACGGGGTGTTCGACGGCGCCGAGGCGTGTCAGGCGCTGCTTGCGCGGCTGGGGCTCGCATCGAGCAGTGTGGTCGACTATAGCGCCCATCGCGAGCGCGAGCTAGAACGCCTGGCCGACACGCTGGAGGCGCATCTGGATATCGAGCGAATTCTCGACATACTCGAAAACGCGCCTTCGAGCAAAGGCCAGGCTCGAAGGCGTTTGGAATAGGGAAGGGGTTATTCCGGGCCGGTATCCGAATCGGGCTGGGGGTTGCCTTCTTTCTGTGAGCGTCGGCTGCGGCTCGCCATCAGTGTGATCTCCACGTTGCTGCCCTTGCACAGGCGGCTCGCCTCGGTGCAGGTACGCGCCGGGTACTGGCCCGCGTCGAAAAATTCGGCGTAGACGCTGTCGAGTTTGCTGATCTCACCAAGGTCGGTCATGTGAATATCGACGCGCACCACATCGCGCCATTCAAGTTCTTCCTGGCGCAGCATGCGCTCGAGCTCGCGCATGATACGGTGGGTCTCCTTGGCGACGTCGCCGATGACCTGATCCTCTTCGACGATATCGGCAATGGTCAGTCCGGAAATGAACACATACTGGTCATCCACCACCATGTGGCTGCCGGGAAAATCGGGTTTGGGCAGGGTCGGGTCGTTGATGAACTGGGGCACGGGCTCTCCTTGTCGGCCTGGGGGATATTGCGTTCTGTGCGACCAGCCTGGCACATGAGCGCTTGCTTTGCGTGATCGCTCTGGCACCCAGGCGCGGTTTGCTCTAGGCTTGCGAGCCTTGAACGGCGCTGCACGCGCGCCGATGTTGGTCAGAAATAAGCACGATGAGAGAGCGCAATGAAGGTTGTCCAGATTAAAGAGCCCCGCGAGCGCCGCGCGTGTCTCGCCAAACTGTGTGCAAAGGTGTACGGCCAGCAGGCGGGCCTGACCCCGCTGGTGGTCTTCACGGGCACCCAAAACGTTTTGTTCGAGCAGGAAGCCGCGCGGCTCATCGCCGGTACGGGAAGCGGCGGCGAGATTCTGGCGCTGGCGCTACTGGTGCTCGACGAGAAGGGCGAGGGCATGACGCTGAGTTTGGCCTGGGAGCAGCGCGAGGGCGCCAGGGCGCGGCTGATCAGCGAGCTTAGCCTCAACGTGCCGCTCAAGGTCGAAGTGGGCGAGCCCTCTCAGGTGGCGTTTTATCAGGATTGCGGACTCAAACGCTGGTTCGACGGCGAAAACGGCGAGCGGGTCGGACTCAACGCCCGCCATCCGGCGACGTGTCTCGAGGACGTTTCACCCACCCTGACGCTGGATCACGACCGGATACTGCGTCGCTTCAAGCACGACCCGAAAGCGTTCGAGGCGGCCAAGCGTGATTTCCTGGAAGGCCTCGAGCGCGCGCCGAGCGCGCTTTAACGTCATTCGAGCCTGGCCTTTGCTCGTATAAAAAGTGGCTGCGAAAGCAAAGCACTTATAACATCAAAGCACTGACGACATCAAAGCACTCACGAAAGCTCGCGCATGGCCGTTTCGAGCCCTTCGACGGTCATCGGGTACATGCGATCCTCGACGATTTCCTGAATCAGCTTCGTCGAGTAGGTGTACTCCCAGGTGCGCGGCAGGGCCGGGTTGAGCCATACGAGTTTCGGGAAGTGCTTCGTCAAACGCTCTAGCCAAACGCCTCCCGGCTCCTCGTTGAAGTGCTCGACGCTCCCACCCGGGTGGGTGATCTCGTAAGGTGACATCGCCGCATCGCCCACCACCACGACCTGGTAATCCGACCCGTAAGTGCGCAGAAGCTCCCATGTCGAGAGACGTTCGCTGCCGCGGCGGCGATTGTTTTTCCAGACGCCTTCGTAGACACAGTTGTGAAAGTAAAAGTATTCCAGGTGCTTGAACTCCGAGCGCGCCGCGGAGAAGAGCTCCTCGCACACGCGTACGTGATCGTCCATCGAGCCGCCGACGTCTAAAAACAGCAGGATCTTGACGGCGTTATGGCGCTCCGGACGCATCTGCACGTTTAAAAGCCCCGCATCGCGGGCGGTTTCCCGAATGGTGCCCTTGATGTCGAACTCTGAACGCGCGCCCTGGCGGGCGAACTTTCTAAGCCGACGTAGCGCCATTTTGATATTGCGCGTGCCAAGCTCCAGGCTGTCGTCGTAGTCGCGAAAGCGGCGCTCGTCCCACACTTTGGTGGCGCGGCGATGGCGCGAGCCGTCCTGGCCGATACGGATGCCTTCCGGGTTGTAGCCGTAGGCGCCGAAGGGGCTGGTGCCGCCGGTACCGATCCACTTGTTGCCGCCGGCGTGGCGCTCTTTCTGCTCTTCCAGACGCTTTTTGAAGGTGTCGATTAGCGCCTCGAGCCCGCCCAGCGACTCGATTTTCGCTTTCTCCTCCTCGGAGAGCTGCTTCTCGAATTCGCGACGCAGCCACTCGTCCGGAATCAGCGCCTCGATGCCGGCCTCCACGCTTTCGAGCCCCTCGAACCAGGCAGCGAAGGCGCGATCGAAGCGGTCGAAGTAACGCTCGTCCTTGACCATCACCGTGCGCGCGACATGGTAGAAGCTTTGCATATCGGCGAATACCACGCCGGACTCGAGCGCCGCGTGCAAGTCGAGCAGCTCGCGCAGCGAAACCGGCACCCCAGTGCGCTTCAACGTCTCAAACAGGCCGATGAACATGGCTTAACGCCCCGGCCCTTTTTGGCGGCGCATCATGAACGCGAGACGTTCCAACAGATGGGTATCCTGTTCGTTTTTGATCAACGCCCCGGCCATGGGCGGCAGCGCTTTTGAGGGGTCGCGGTGATAAAGCGCTTCACGGGAAAGCTCGTCGCTCATCAAAAGCTTCAGCCAATCGACCAGCTCCGAGGTCGAGGGCTTTTTCTTGAGCCCTGGCGCCTCGCGCAGTTCAAAAAAGACGTTGAGCGCCTCGGAAACGAGCGTTGGCGCGATGTCGGGAAAGTGGACATCGACGATCGCTTGCAGGGTGTCGCGATCGGGAAAGTCGATGTAGTGGAAAAAGCAGCGGCGCAAAAACGCATCCGGCAGCTCTTTTTCATTGTTCGAGGTAATGATGATGATCGGGCGGTGCCGGGCGCGTACGGTTTCACCGGTTTCATAAACGAAGAACTCCATGCGATCCAGCTCCTGAAGTAGATCGTTGGGGAACTCGATGTCCGCCTTGTCGATTTCATCGATCAACAGCACTACGCGCTTATCGGCGGTGAACGCTTCCCACAGCTTGCCGGGACGAATGTAGTTGGCGACGTTCTCGACACCCTCGACACCCAGCTGGGAGTCGCGCAGCCGGCTGACCGCATCGTATTCGTAGAGCCCCTGAGCCGCTTTGGTGGTCGACTTGATGTGCCAGGTCAAAAGCTCGGTATCGAACGAGCGGGCAAGCTCCTCGGCCAGCAGCGTTTTCCCTGTCCCCGGCTCGCCCTTGATCAAGAGCGGGCGCTCGAGCATAACGGCCGCGTTGACCGCCTGCTTGAGCGCCTCGGTTGCGATGTAGGAGGTAGTGGAATCGAACGCCATGGGGGCTCCTTTGAAGGCCGGATGGGAAGCGGATCAAGATGCGATAGCGGATCAGTTTACGTGACACGTGGCGTGTCACAAAGCGTCGTCACCGCGTAACGCTGGGGCCAGCAGTACGGCAAGTGGCTGAAGCAGCGAAAATTTTCCGATCGAATACGACTTTAGTGCAACGCAATGATGCAAAAACGGGTTTTTGTGCCCGCTGATGGTGCGCGTTAAAAGAGCATGAACAGGGGCGCAGTAAGTGGTGATACGGAATTTTTTTATATGTAGTTGATTTTTAAAGTGTAAAAAAATAGTGGCACGCCGCTCGCAATATAAATGGGCAAGAGGCATACGAATAGAATCAAACGACTTCTCGATTCTCCCTTCGTTGCCATGTCGTCCAACCGGACGATACACCGAGTGAGCTGGCGTGCTCCACCTGGGTCCCCTTAGGGGGACCTTTTTTTATGGCTATAAAACAGCGGTCGTTAGAAAAAAATATTATAAAAGACTTCCACTGAATGTTTGGAAACACTGTTCGATTAGTATATATTGTATAAGTAAGCCGGAGGCAACGGCGTCGTTCGTGGCAAATTGAGCCATCGGCAAACTAAAAGGATGACCGTGATGAGCAAAGTTAAAGTAATTTCAGCTGCCGTAATTTCTGCAAGCGTTCTAATGGCAAGCCAGGCCGCGCTTGCCTACCAGGCGGGTGACGTCTTCGTTCGCGGCGGTTACGCTAAAACCGATACCGGTTCCAGCAACGGTAACCTTCTGGGTAGTTCGCTGGATGTTCAAAACGAAAGCGGTTTCACCTACGGTTTGGGCTATCTGTTCACCAACAACGTGGGCATCGAACTCAACGGTTCTGAGAAGTTCGAGCATCAATTGAACACTGACGCCCTGGGCGACGTGGGTACTACCGACCGCCTGCCGGTCAACCTGATGGTCAACTACTACCCGCTGGGTGGCTACGAGTCCAAAGTGCAGCCCTACGTGGGTGCGGGTCTCAACTACACCCGTTTCTCTGGTGTGCCGAGCGATGTCGAAATCAAGGACAGCTACGGCGCGGCGGCCCAGGTAGGTATTGATCTGGCAGTCACCGATAACGTCATGCTCAACGGTTTTGCCAACTATGCCGACGTCGATTCCGACTATCGTGTCAACGGCGACACCATCGGTAATGTCGAAATGGACCCGGTTACCATTGGCGGCGGCGTTACACTACGCTTCTAAAATGGCGTGATCGATTTTCGATCCATGAACATGAAACGCCCGGCGAAAGCCGGGCGTTTTTGTATGAGCGCATCTAACCGATTTACTATCACCTGTAAAAGCCCTGGAGAAGAGCCGGCATGTCCGCAGGATTCGTTGATACTCACTGCCACTTCGACTTCCCCCCGTTTTATGGCGATGAGCTGCGGAGTCTGGAGCAGGCACGTCAGGCGGGTGTTGAAAAGATTATTGCGGTTGGCGTTACGGCAAAGCGCTTCGACGGCGTCATGGCGCTGGCCGAGCGGTTCGAGCCCATCCATGCCGCGCTCGGGATTCACCCAATGACCATTAGTGAATTCAAGGAGGAGCACGTGAGCCAGTTCGAGGCGTGGCTCGAAAAGCGCCCCGAGAAACTGGTCGCCATCGGTGAGATCGGGCTGGATCTCTTTATCGACAACCCGCAGTTCGAAAAGCAGGAAGCGCTGCTCGACGCGCAGCTCAAACTGGCCCGCCGGTTCGAGCTGCCGGTGATCCTGCACTCGCGGCGCACCCACGATAAGCTCGCGATGCACCTGCGTCGCCTAGCGCTACCTAAAACGGGTGTCGTGCACGGCTTTGCCGGAAGCCTGCAGCAGGCTCAAGCGTTCATCGAGGTGGGCTATTTTATTGGCGTAGGCGGCACCATGACCTATGAGCGCGCCACCAAGACGCGCCGTACGCTTGCGCGGCTACCGCTCTCAAAACTGCTGCTGGAAACGGACTCGCCGGACATGCCCGTTCAGGGGTTTCAGGGCGAACCCAACCGGCCCGAGCGTATTCAACACGTGTTTAAAAGCCTTTGCGAGATTCGCGAAGAGTCACCGGAGGAGATCCTCGATGCCATCCGCGACAACAGCCGCCGGCTTTTTGGAATTTAGCCGGCGGGTTGCCTCGCTCTCTGCTTCAGGGCGCCCGCTTCAAGGCGTTAGATTCTCGAACCCCGATTCGGTGACCACGACGTTGTCTTCGACCCGAATGCCGCCGCAGTTGATTAGCGAGTCCACCAGCGGCCAGTTGATGGCAAGCTCGCGCTCCTTGAGTGGGGCCAACAACATGGGAATGAAGTAGAGCCCGGGCTCGATGGTGACGACCATGCCGGGTTTGAGCGTGCGGGTCAGGCGCAGCGCCGGGTGCTCTTCCGGGGCGGGCAGGGGAGAGCCGCTTTCACTCTTGAGGCCCGCCACATCGTGTACCTGTAGGCCCAGCAGATGGCCAAGACCGTGAGGGCAAAAGGCGCGGGTAACGCCGAGATCGACTGCGCTTTCGACGCTGTCCTTGTAAAGATCGAAACTCACCAGAATGTTCGCCAGGCGGCGGTGCATCTGTTCGTGCAGCGTCAAAAATTCGACGTTGGGTCCGATGCTCTGAACCAGCTCGTTTTTGAGCCCGTACAGCGCCACGACCAGAGCGGCGAAGATTTCCGGCGCGTCCGGGCCGACGTGGGTGCGGGTGATGTCGGCGCAGTAGCCGCGAAAGCGGTGACCCGCATCCACCAGCAGGCTGTACCTGTGCTTCGGCGGAGTCAGGTCGTAGTGCTGATAGTGCAGCACGCCGGCGTGGCCGTTCAAACCGACGATATTCTGATAAGGCACCATGGACTCGCGCTGACGGCTCGCGCCCAGGTAGGCAAGCTGAACGTCGAGCTCGGCGCCCACGCCAATGAACGCCGCCTTGGCCGCCTGATGGCCCGCCTTGGCCAAACGGTTAGCCTCGCGCAGGCAGGCGAGTTCGTAGTCGCTTTTGATCACGCGCAGCTCGTCGAGCGCGGTGATCAGCGCCTGAGGCATGAACTGCGCCCCGGACAGCGCCTTTTGCTGACGCGCGTCCAGGCGCTCGACGTCGCCGATCACCGCCGCTTTGGACGAAAGCGCTGGAGCGGTGGGTTCCTTGCAGAGCGTGATATCGAAGGCTTCGATCCAGGGCTCTTCGGGTAGAGTGGTCGTCAGATGCCAGAAATCGCTCGGGGCGTAGAGCAGCAGCTGGGGCTTTTGCCCTGGCTTGATGACGACCCAGCTGCGCTCGGCCCCGGCCAAGCCGACCCAGTGCATGAAGTGTCCATAGGCCTGAAAAGCGGGTGCGTGGTCATCGGCGAAGAAGGGCTCACTATGGCCGCTGTAGATGGCCACGCTCTCGAGGCCTTCGCGCTCGAGAATCCCGGCGTAGGCGCGATCCAGGCGCTTCAAGTGCGCCAGCTGTAAGGCAAAAAGTGTCTCTGACATGGTCGTCCCTTTTAAACGTGAAGCGCGGGTAGCTCGCTCCAGAGCCTCTCCAGCTCGGCGTGGTGTTTTTTCTGATGGCGGTACAGGCGAAGCTCAGTGGACACGTCGAAGCGAGTATCCCCGGCGCGCACCAGCGCGCCGCTTTCGAGCTCGGCGCTGACGTTTCGCTCGGGCAGCCACCCCATACCATAGCCCAGAAGCACGAGTTCCTTGATATTCGCCGCAAAAAGATTGTCGCTTTGCGCGCTCAGGTAGCTGCTGTGCGAAAGCCTTGCCAGGTGGGCCTTGATCGCCCCGCCCAGTAGACTGCGCTTGGGATAGGCAAGCCAGCGCACCGGTTTGGTAGGGCTTCCGGGAAGCTGGGCACCGGGCTGGTGGGTCAGGCTTGCCGCGATGACGGGAATCAGCCGCTCGGTGCCGATCACCCGGTAAACGCAGGCGCTGGTGTCGATATCCGGATCGAAACGCCCGGTCGGCCAATAGCAGATCGCCAGATCGCACTCGGCGCGGCCCAGCGCCTGAAAGTAGTCGCTGGCCGCCCAGCCCGTCGCCCGCAGGTAGGGCTGGACCTGATGCTGCCAGCCCAGTCCCTCGAGCCACTCAGGCATGAACCGTGACAAGAGACTTTGCGGCGCGGCCAACATGATGCGGCGCTGCTCGCCGGCGCTGATCTCCTGCACCCGGTCGCGGGTCAGGCGCACGCGGTCGGTGATCTGCTCGCAAAGCGTCAGAAACTCTTCACCTGCCGGGGTCAGCGATAGCGGCAGCGTTTGGCGGTTGATCAGCGTCGCGCCCATCTCCTCTTCCAACAGCTTGATACGCCTTGAGAAGGTGGGCTGGGTGACATGCTGCTCGTCCGCCGCCCGCGAGAAGTGCCGGGTTCTGGCCAGGGCGATAAAGTCTTCTAGCCAGCGGATTTCCATGCCTTACCCCATCGTGATGAAAAAGCGACGCCAGACGGGTGACGCGGCGTCACAGTCGGCCCTCTTCGACGCCGTGACAGGCCACCCGGGTGCCGTCAGGCTGGGTTTGCAACAGCGGGATCTCCGCCTTGCAGCGTGCATTGGCGTGGGGGCAGCGTCCGTGGAACACGCAGCCGCTGGGCAAATTCACCGGCGTCGGCACCTCGCCGGAAAGGCGAATATGTTGTGGCCGGTCATCCTTGAGCCGCGGTATCGCCGATAAGAGCGCTTGGGTGTAGGGGTGGCGCGGCTTGTCGAATAGCGTAGCAGTGGTGGCGATTTCGCACACCGTGCCCAGGTACATGACCGCTACCCGCGTGCCGAAATGCTCGACCACCGCCAGGTCGTGGGTAATGAACAGATAGGTCAGGTTGCGCTCGCGCTGAGCGTCCATTAGAAGGTTCAGCACCTGCGCTTGAATGGAGACATCCAGCGCCGAGATCGGCTCGTCGGCGACGATGAATTCCGGGTCCACCGCAAGCGCCCGGGCGATGGCGATGCGCTGTCGCTGACCGCCGGAGAACTCGTGGCCAAAACGCTTGCCCCAGTCCGGGTCGATGCCCACCGAGCGCATCACCGTCTCGACCTTGTCGGCTACCTTCGCGCGGTCCCACTCCGGGTGATGAAAGCGCAGCGGCTCTTCCAGGGTTTGCTGGATGGTCATGCGCGGGTTGAGCGAAGCGTAGGGATTTTGAAAGATCATCTGCATGCGCTTGCGATAGGGCAGCAGCTTTCGCGCGCTCAAATCGTCGATACGCTGACCGTCATAGCGTATTTCGCCTTCCGAGGGGCTCAAAAGCCCCATGACGGTACGTGCCACCGTCGACTTGCCGCAGCCGGATTCGCCCACCACGCAAAGCGCCTCGCCGCGCTGAATGTCCAAATTGACGCCATTGATCGCGTGCACGTGCTCCTGATGGCGTGTGATCCTGCCTTTCTTGAAGCGCAGCTGATCGAGAAAATCACCGGACAGCGAGAAACGCTTTTTCAGGTCACGAATTTCAAGCAGCGCATCGCCGCGCGCGCTATTCGGCGCATCGCTTGCGATGACGTTCTCGGTCGGCTCTGCGTGGGTCGCCTCGAGGCTCATGGGGTTTCCTCCTTCAGCCGACGGTCTTCGAGCATTTCCGCCACCATATGGCAGGCCACTCGGCAGTTCCCGGTGTCGACGAAGCCGGGCACCTGCTCGACGCACGCCGCGCGCGGCTCGCCGTTGGGTCGAATGCGAAAGTCGCAGCGCGGATGAAAGGCGCAGCCGCTGGGCAAATTGGAAAGTGAGGGCATGCTGCCGCGGATCTGGTTGAGCTTCTCGCCGGGCGTGGCCATTTGCGGCAGGGCGTTGATCAGCCCTTGGGTGTAGGGGTGCTGCGGGTCGTTGATGATTTCGCGGGTCGGGCCCTGCTCGATCACCCGTCCGGCGTACATCACCAGCATGCGTTGGGTGACCTGGCTGACCACGCCCAAATCGTGGGTGATCAGGATCAAACCGACGTTGTGCTGCTCGCACAAATCGAGCAGCAGCGCCATGATTTCGGCCTGGATGGTGACATCCAGCGCGGTAGTGGGTTCGTCTGCGATGATGATGTCCGGATCGAGCAGCAGCGCGATGGCGATGATGATGCGTTGGCGCATGCCGCCGGAGAGCTCGTGCGGGTACTGATCGAGGCGCTTTTCCGGCGACGGGATCTGCACCTGCTGGAGCTTGTCCAGCGCAATGGCGCGGGCGGCCTTGCTGGAGATCCGGCGGTGCGCTTTCAGACACTCCACCATCTGCTCGCCGATCGACAGCACCGGGTTGAGCGTCATCATCGGGTCCTGGAAGATCATCGAGATACGGTGGCCGCGTACCTTCCTGAGTGCCCGCTCGGACATCGTGTTGAGCGTTTGGCCCTCGAACGTGACGCTACCGCCAGCGATAAAGCCGGGTTTGGCGATCAGGTTCAAAAGCGAGAAGGCCGCCACGGATTTGCCCGCGCCGGATTCGCCAACGATGCCGAGGCGCTCGCCCCGGTCCAGGGTGAAGCTGACGTCGCGCAGCGCGCGTACTTCGCCCTGGCGCAGCGCAAAGCGCACGTCGAGTCCTGAAACTTCGAGTAGTGCCATGGTGGTCTCACCCCTTGTAGAGTCGTGGGTTCATGACATCGCGCAGCCAGTCACCGAGCAAATTGATCGAGAGCACCAGCACCACCAGCACCGCACCCGGAATCAGCGTGATCCACCAGGAGCCGGACTGGATATAGTCGAACCCGGCCTTGATCAACGAGCCAAGCGACGGGTGGGTCTCCGGCATGCCAAGGCCCAGAAATGAGAGCGCCGCCTCGGAGATGATGGCGTTGGCGATCTGTACCGTGGAGATGACGAAAATGGGCGACAGCGTATTGGGCAGCACGTGGCGAAACATGATGCGCCGGCTCTTGAGCCCCATCACGCGGGCGGCGTCGACGTACTCCTTGCCCCGCTCGGCCAGCACCGAGGCGCGCACGGTGCGCGCGTACTGCGGCCACTCGGCCAGGCCGATGATCAGAATCAGCATGATCACCGCGTACTGGCTGTAAAAGGCGCTACCCATGGTCGCCTTGACCACCGCGCCGACCACGATGGCCACCATCAGCGTCGAAAACGACAGCTGGATGTCGGCCAGGCGCATCAACAGCGCGTCCACACGCCCGCCCAGGTAGCCGGCCATCAGGCCAAACGTGACGCCGATCAGCGCCTGCAGAATCACCGCGCCGAAGCCGATCAGAAGCGACACGCGCGTCCCGTAAAGAATGATCGACCAGAGATCGCGCCCCTGCGCGTCGGTGCCCAGGGTGTAGCGCTCGTCGAAGCCGTCGATCCAGAACGGCGGCAATTCCGAGTCGAGAATGTTGATCTGACGCAGATCATAGGGGTCGGTCGGGGCGATCAACGGCGCGGCAAACGCTGCGATCACCAAACAAATGAAGACGAAAAGGCACAGCTGGGCGGTGCGGTCGCGCTTGAAGCTGTACCACAGATAGGAGTCGCGCAGGCGCTCCCAGCGGCTCGGGGCGGTCGTGGCACTCATGCGGGCTTACCTGTCAGTTTGACGGTGGGGTTAACGAAGCCGTAGATCAAATCCACGATGGTGTTCGTCACCACGAAAATGACGCCGACGATCATCAGGTAGCTGACGATCAGCGGAATGTCGGCCCGGTTGATCGCTTCCAGGAACATCAGTCCCATGCCGGGCCATTGGAAAACGGTTTCGGTCAGGATGGTATAGGCGACCATCGTGCCGATCTGCACGCCGCCGACCGTAATGACCGGCAGCATGGTGTTCTTGAGCGCGTGCACGAAGTAGATGCGGCGCATCGAAATGCCCTTGGCGCGGGCGTACTTCACGTACTCGGACTGCAGCACTTCCATCATTTCGGCGCGAATCAGGCGAATGAATAGCGGCAACATGATCGAGGCGAGCGAAATGGCGGGCAGCACCAGATGCTGTAAACCGTTCAGGCTCGCCAGATTAGTGTCCCAGTGGCCGACCACGTGGACGAGATCATACCCGCGACCGAAGGAGGGCATGTTACCCGAGGTCGAGAGCACCCCGTTGAGCCAGGCACCCCAGCCGGTCTGCTCGGGAAAGAGCGTGATCGTGATCCCGATCGAAAAGATCTGGATCAACACGATCGCGGTCAAAAAGACCGGGACCGAGATACCGATGATCGATACACCCATGAAAAAGCGCGACACGAGGGATCGCGGCTTGATCGCGCTGTAAACCCCGATCGGCACCGACAGCACGACGATGATCAGCGTGGCAGCGAACACCAGCTCGAGCGTTGCCGGCAGGTGGCGGGCGATGACCTCCAGCGCCGGCTCGCGGTAGAAATAGGACTGGCCGAAGTCGCCCTGGAGGGCGTTTGTGGCAAAGCGCGCGTACTGCACCAGGAAGGGGTCGTTGAGACCCAAACGCTCGCGCAGCGCCTCGCGCTCGCTTTCGGGGACCGACTGACCCACCAGCTGTTGTACTGGGTCACCCAGGTTGTCCTGAATGGCAAAGGCCAGCACGCTGATGACGAACATCACCAGTACCGCGTGCATCAGCCGCTTGATGAGAAATGCAATCATGGCGTACGCCACCTGTGTGTACGTTATCAGGAAGGTCGTTGGCAAAAAGCTCTGGGGTCAATGCCGGATAAAGCCCAACGCAACGCTTCGCTCCCCACCGGGTGGAGAGCGAAGCATCCGTGCTAAAGCGTCGAGCCTGATGGGCCGTAGTGACCCTGGAATTACCGGGTGATGACCAGATCACCCAGGTAGGGGAAGTCGATCGCATTGACGACCGGCTCGATGTCGACACCGTCGGCAGCGGCGTAAGCCAGGTTTTGCCAGTGAAGCGTGATGTAGCCCACGTCTTCGTAAAGCATGGCTTCGGCTTCTTTCAGCATCTCGGCGCGTTTTTCCAGATCGGTTTCGCTGTCGGCCTCGGTCACCAGCGCGTCGATCTCCTCGTTGCAGTAGCCGCCGTAGTTGTACTGGCCAGCGCCGGTCTCTTCATCCGGGCAGAAGGTCAGGTACTGGAACAGGTTGGCGGTGTCTTCGGTATCCGAGTGCCAGCCCACCATCGCCATGTCCGAGCCGCGCTCGTCGTACTCCGGCCAGTACTGGGCCAGCGGCATGGTGCGAAGATTCACGGTGATGTTGATGCGCGAGAGCATGTTGGCGACGGCCTGGGCGATCTGGGCATCGTTCACGTAGCGATTGTTCGGGGCGATCATGTCGATGGTGAAGCCATCTTCATAGCCCGCTTCCGCCATCAACTCTTGAGCGCGTTCGATGTCGTAGCGCGGAACAAGCTCTGGATTGTGGCCGACGTAGCCTTCAGCGGAGAGCTGACCGGCGGGTGTGGCGAAGCCGCGCATCAAACGATCGGCGATGCCTTCCTGGTTGATGGCCAGATCCACGGCCTGGCGCACGCGAACATCCTGAAACGCCTCGACGCGCTCTTCGTTGAGCTGGAAACCGATGATGCGCGTACCGGGCACCTCGATCAGATTAATATTCTGTGCCTCACGCACGCGATCCAGATCGTTGGGCGGCACGGCGTCGATGAAGTCCACGCCGCCGGAGAGGAGGGCAGCCACGCGGGAGGCGTTCTCGGAGATCGGGGTCAAAATGATCTCGGATACGTTACCTTCGCTTTCGGTATCCCAGTAGTCGTCGAAGCGCTCGAAGTCCACCTGCACGCCCTGACGGCGGCTGGTGACCTCGAAAGGTCCGGTGCCCGAGATATTGCGCGAGGCAAAGGAGTCGCCTGCCTTGACGATTTCAGACTTGTCGCTGCCATCCTCTGTCTCACCGGTATAGAACTCACTGTCCATCGGGAAGATGTAGGTGGCCAGGTTGAGCAGCAGCGGATAGGGCTCGGCAGTGGTGATTTCGACGGTGTAGTCGTCGATGGCTTCTGCACTTTCGACCGGCTCGAAGATCGCGCGGTAGTCCGGGCTCTCCTTGAGACGCTCGATGGTCCAGACCACGTCCTTGGCGGTGAACTCGTTGCCGGAGTGGAAGGTCACGCCTTCACGCAGCGTCATGCGCAGGTGCGTATCGTCGACTTGTTCCCACTCAGTGGCCAGGCGCGGCTCGAACTGGAAATCCTTGGTCCAACGCACCAGGGGGTCGAAAGAGAGATGTGAAAAGCGCAGCATACCGCCGGAGAGTTGCTCGTGAATATCCAGCGTTTCCGGGTCGGCAGCGTAGCCGATACGCAGTGTTTCGGCGCTCGCCGCCGTCGACACAAGCGCGGAGCCTGCAAAGGCTGCGCCGATGATCGAAGCCAGCAGGGTTTTTTTAAAAACGGCTTTTTTGGACATCATGTTTGTTCCCATCCCACGTTATTGTTGATTCACTGTGACCCGCGCCGTTGAGCTACCGGCGCTGGTTCAAAAGACACGGTCAGTGCCAGCATCGAACGCCAAGCGGCACTCTCGAAGGAGGTTTTGAGAGTGCCGCGCCCTCAACGGCGCAGTGCTAATAACATAGAGAGAGGCCATCACCGGACACAATCGAAAAAATGACACGACTCATTCATCTGCTGAATGAGCCGGCGCCAGGCCGCACCGTGCCTTATATATGAAATAAAACTAACGTATGATTTATCCCCTGCCAGAACAGGAGAACGCCATGATTGCGCGCACGCTGACATCCTTACGACGCCTTTTGGGCGCGCTGACCATGCACGCCGCGTTAGCAACGCTTTTATCGGCGACAGTGCTGGCAGACACCGAGCCGGCGCCGGCGATCAGCGCCACCTTCGACGGTGAGCCGATAGCCTGGTATCTCCACGGAGAAAATGAGGATGTCAGCGCCAGTTTCGTCGAGCAGCGCCAGGCACTGGTGGTCGATATTACGGGGTTTACTGACGCTAGTGATCCGAGCCCCCGCGACTCGCTGGCGCTGCGACTATCGCTGAGCGAGGCGGGCGAGGCGCTAACGCTCGAGCAAGCCGAAGCGGTCTACTTCATTAGCAGTGACACCACCGGGCCCGTGTACCACGCGGCGGCTGGCGCGCTTAACGTCACCCTGACACGCGCCGAGCGCGATGGCGCCTGGCTCACGCTTGTTGGTCGGATCGACGGTGATTTTGAGCTCGAGCGCGCCCCCGGGGGGCAAAGCGAAAATGAGCCCGCCACGCTTTCGGGGCGCTTTGAACTGCGCGCTCGGCGGGTGGAGTTTTAAAAGCTGTTTTAAAGACAGTTTCAAGGGCTAGCCAAAGCGCGATTCGAGCCAAGCGTTGATGTCGCTGGACTCATAAAGCCACTCGGTCTGACCGCCGTCGCGTTCGATGCGAAGACACGGCACCTTGATCTTGCCACCGCCTTGCTCGAGCGCCTGTCGGTGCTCGGCGTCGTGCTGGGCATCGCGGGTTTCGATAGGGAGATTCAGCCGGGCGATCTCCTTGCGTACCTTGATGCAAAACGGGCAGCTACGAAACTGGTAAAGCGCAAGTGCCTGGCAAGCTTCATCCACCTGGGCCTGCTCATCAGTCGTGCGCTCCTTACCCTGGGGCGTGGAGAGTTTTTCCTGAGCCAGCATGAACGGCGTCACTACCAGGCGAACGCCGCGAAAGAAGGTGCGAATCACACTACGCATCGTGTACTCCAAAGGGCGAAATAGCGCCCCGCTCGAAAGGGTGGGTGGATAAAGCGGCAATCCTGCTACAAAGCGCCTTCGTTGTCACACCGTGGGCGGATTAATTGAGCCGCAGTGGTGAGCGCTCGGCCAAGGCATGCTAGTCTCATCGGCTGATTTTTTTACGTTTTTCATGTGCGCCGCTGCAAACGCGATGTCGGCGAGTAAGGGAGCGACCCATGCATCTGCATGTTATCGGTATCTGTGGCACTTTCATGGGGAGTTTGGCGCTGTTGGCCCGCGAGCTTGGCCACCGGGTCAGCGGATCGGATGCCAACGTCTACCCGCCCATGAGTACTCAGCTCGAGGAGGCGGGTATCGCCCTGATGCAGGGGTACCGCGCCGAGAATCTCGGCCCGGATATCGACCTGGTGGTGGTGGGCAACGCACTCTCGCGCGGAAACCCCGAGGTCGAGGCGCTTTTGAATTCGACGCTGCGCTACACCTCCGGCGCGCAGTGGCTCGCCGACTACGTGCTCCCCAGCCGCCAGGTCATCGCCGTTGCCGGCACCCACGGCAAAACCACCACGGCGAGCCTGCTCGCCTGGTTATTGGAGAGCGCGGGCCAGGCGCCGGGTTTTCTGATCGGCGGCGTGCCGCGCAACTTCGGCGTCTCGGCGCGCCTGGGGGCACCGAATGGCCCCTTCGTGGTCGAGGCCGACGAATACGACACCGCCTTTTTCGACAAGCGCTCCAAGTTCGTCCACTACCGTCCACACGTTGCCGTGCTCAATAATTTGGAGTTCGACCACGCCGATATTTTCCCGGACCTGGCCGCGATCGAGCGCCAGTTCCATCACCTGGTGCGCACCGTGCCGGGCAACGGCTTGCTGCTGGTGGCCGACCATCAGCCGGCGCTTTCGCGCGTGCTCGACATGGGCGCCTGGACACCGGTAACCTTTTTCGGGAGCGACGCGCAAAGCCCCTGGCGTTACCAGCTGGAGCAGCCGGATGCCAGCCGGTTCAAGGTCATTTTCGAGCAGGGCGACACCTCTGAGGATGGCGTGGTGGAGTGGGGGCTGACCGGCGAGCACAACGCCTGCAATGCGCTCGCCGCACTCGCCTGCGCGCGCCAGCTGGGCGTGGACCTGCCGCGGGCCTGTGCTGCGCTTTCACGCTTTCAAACCCCGCGCCGCCGCCAGGAAGTGCGCGGCGACATCGCCGGCGTTCAGGTGATCGACGATTTTGCCCACCACCCCACGGCAATCGCCGCGACCCTGAAAGGCCTGCGCGCTGCCACGCCCAAGGGGCGGCTTCTGGCGGTCATCGAGCCGCGCTCGAATACCATGCGGCTGGGAGCGCTGCGTGACCGCCTGAAAGCCTGCGTAGACGATGCCGATGCGGTGTTCTGGTTCGAACCTGCCGGGCTTGACTGGTCGATGGCCTCGCTGGTCGACGAGCAGGGCCACGGCGCGCTCTATCACGATATCGACGCGCTGGTCAGTGCGGTTGTGGCCAAGGCGCTGCCTCAGGATCGCATCGTGGTGATGTCCAACGGCGGCTTTGCCGGGGTTCATGAACGCCTGTTGAGCGCGCTTCGCGCCAGAGAGAGCTAAATGTCGACACAGCCAAATACCGCGCCAACCTTCAAGGCGCCAGTGAGCGTGGCGCTGACCGGCGCTTCCGGCGCCCAGTACGGGCTCAGATTGATCGAGGTGCTCATCGAGGCCGGCCACGAGGTGTGGGTGATGATCTCCAAGGCGGCGCACATGGTGATCGCAACCGAAACCGACGTGGATCTGCCCGCCAAGCCCGAGCGTCTGCAGGAGGCCTTGACGGCGCTGAGCGGGGCCTTCGAGGGCCAGATTCGCTGCTTCGGCCGCGAGGACTGGATGGCGCCGGTCGCCTCGGGTTCCGGGGCGCCGTCGGCGATGGTGATCTGCCCCTGCTCGACCGGCACGCTGTCGGCGGTCGCCACCGGGGCGAGCAACAATTTGATCGAGCGCGCCGCAGACGTTGCGCTCAAGGAGCGGCGAACGCTGGTGCTGGTACCGCGGGAAACCCCGTTCTCGGCGATTCATCTCGAGCACATGCTGACGCTGAGCCGGCTGGGCGCGGTGATTTTACCTGCCGCTCCCGGGTTCTATCACCGCCCGCGCACGATCGATGAGATGATCGATTTCATCGTCGCGCGCATTCTCAATCAGCTCGGTATCGCCCACACCCTGATGCCGCGCTGGGGCGAAGGCGAATAGGTAGGCCCCGCTGAGGTTTGGCCGTTCATATCGACTTTTTCAAGGATTCACGCACATGCTCTCCTGGGCCACGCTTTCCGTCTTCATTCCCACTTTTTTGTTCGTATCGCTGACGCCGGGTATGTGCATGACGCTTTCAATGGTGCTGGGCATGACCCAGGGCGTCAAACGCACGCTCTGGATGATGGCCGGGGAGCTTCTGGGCGTGGGGTTGGTGGCCGCAGCGGCGGGCGCTGGCGTGGCCGCGCTGATGCTCAAGCAGCCGGCGCTCTTTACCGTGTTCAAGTGGGTTGGCGGGGCGTATCTTGCGTATCTTGGCGTGATGATGTGGCGCTCGCGAGGGCGCATGGCGATCCCTGACCAGATCGAGACCGGAAAGCCTGCCGGGCGCCTTCAGCTGGCAAGCCAAGGGTTCGTCACGGCGATTGCCAACCCGAAAGGGTGGGCGTTTTTCGTCGCCCTTTTGCCGCCGTTTCTCGACAGCAGCCGGGCGCTTTTTCACCAGCTCGTCGCGCTGATCGCGGTGATTCTCGTCATCGAGTTTGCAAGCCTTCTGGTTTACGCCACCGGCGGCAAGACCCTTCGCAAAACGCTGGGCAAAAGCGGTAACGTGCGCCTGATGAACCGCATTGCCGGCACGCTGATGATCGGCGTGGGGCTCTGGCTGGCGCTGGGCTAGGCTCGTTCTCGCTACACCGGCGGCAAAAAAGCGATGCGCAGGCCGACCAGCACTACCGTTATCCCCATCAGCGCGGCAAACGGGCAGGGCGATAGCGGCGCACGTACGCGGTGTTGCCATAAAAGTCGGGTCAACGCGCATACGCAAAGCCCTAAAAGCGCCCCGCCGATCAGGTCACTCAGCCAGTGCACGCCAAGCAGAAGTCGCGACAGCGCCATGGGCAGCACGATGATGATCGCTGCCCAGTAGACCCACAGGCGATAGCGACGCGAACACTCGGCGGCGATGAACGCGGCGGCAAGACCCACCACTACCACGAAACCGGACGTATGGGCGCTGGGGTAGGAGAGCGAGCCAACCAGGTAATCCGGCGTCTCCGGCCGGGCGCGGCCGAATACCGCCTTGCCGACAATATTTAAAAGCGCAACGCCGCCAAGTGCTGCCCCCCAGCACGCGAGCACGTCGAAGCGTCGTTTGAGCACAAGCCACAGCGCCCAGGGCGTCATCAGTACCGCAATGCCGAGCTTGTCGCCGAGTTTGGCCAACCCCAGGCTAAACCACAGCAGCGGCTCGGTTCGAAGCCAGTCGAACAGCCGCTGGGCCTGCAGATCGAGCGTTAGCGACTCCGGGGAGGTCAGCACGTACAGCGTCCAAGCGCAGAACCCCGTCAGTGCGATGATCAACAGCAGCAGCGAGGCCAGCGGTACTTCGCCGGACTGACTCATGGCAAGCCAGGGGCGGCGCGCCAAAGGCAGACGCCGCGCCAGGCGCGCGGTCATCAAATAGAGCCGGCCGTGGCGTCCCACCTGGGCGCGCCCCCAGGAGAACACGACCGCTAGTGCCACTGTGATCGCGCCAATGACCATCAGTGCGGCTTCGATGTTAGGCGGAAGTGTCAGGTAGCGCTGCCAGGTGTGGCCCAAAAGATAGCCCGGCAGCACGTAGGCGGGGGCCCATACCAGCGCCGAGCTCAGGTTGGCCCATACGAAGGTACGCGGGCGCATTCGCATCATGCCGGCAATCAGCGGAATGATGGGCCGCACCGGCCCGACGAAGCGGCCGATGAACACCGAATAGATACCGTAACGCTCGAAAAAGCGCCTCCCGCGCTCCAGCCACTCTGGATGCTGGGACAGCGGCCACCGGCGCGTTATCTGTTCGCGGTAGTCATAGCCGAGCTTGAAGCTGACTCCGTCGCCGGCGACCGCGCCGAAAAACGCGGCCAGCAACAGCCCCAGCATATCCACTCCCTGATGGCCCGCCATGGAGGCGGCTGCGGTTACCAGCACCACGCCGGGGACCAAAAGGCCCACCACGGCCAGCGACTCGAGCGCCGATATCAAAAAGATCAGAAGAAGCAGCGTAAAAGGTGAAAGCGATAGATCCATCAGCTGTTCGGCGAGCGACACAAAAGACTCCGTTCATGGTCGGGGTGCTGTGTTAATCAATGACGATGTAGCGTTTCCGATAGCCGCTCGAGACGCAGAATGAAGCGAGTAAAACGCTCGTCGGGCCGCGGTAAGCATACACCGATGCGCGCCTCGAGCGGGCCGGTTTCGATCAGCACTCGCCTTGAAAGCGCCCGATAAAGACGCTCGCGTACCAGTAGCGCGCCGCTTTCGCTGGTGTCCGGCAGAACCAGCCAAAAATTCGCACCGCCCAAGCGGCCCAGCAGGTCGTGATCGCGACAGCGGCGGTTGACCTCGCTACAAAGCGCCTCCAGCAGCGCTTTTTTCGTGCGAAGGCCGAACTGCTCTTCGGCCATGTCGAGCTGGGGCAAATGGAGCACCAACACCGCCAGTCGTTTGTCGAGCAGTCGCGCGCGCTGGAACTCGTTGCTCAGCCGCTCCTTGAGCGTATCGATATCGTAAGCGTCGCATTCGTTGTCATGAGGATCAGAGGCGCGCAGCAGCGCATGGCGTCTGGCCAGCTCCCAGGGCGGCAAAGCGAACATTAAAATGATCGCCAAATAGCCGAAGGAAAGAGGAAACAAATCGCTTTCGACCGGCGGTATCAGCCACCAAAGCGGCGTATAGAGCAAATTCAAACAAAGCGCGCTCCAGTGAGGAAGCAGCACGAACGCCGCCGCCACCGGAAGGCCCAGCCAAAGCAGTGAGTGTGCCAGGCCGAAGTAGAAGGCCGAGGAGACGCCGATATAGGCGCTGGCAAGCAAAATTGCCCGAGGCCCGTAAGGCGAAAGAGCGCGGCCGCAGTGCAAAAGCACCGCCGTTATCAGTAGCAGCGTGATAAACAGCGGCACCATCAGTTCGCGATAGTAGCCCATGGCGTAGAGCCACAGCGTATAACAGGCGGTAATCAACAGGCAGGCAACGTACGTCAGTGACATCAGCGCCCGCGGATGAAAATATCGGGTCATGAACAGCACTCTCTGGGCGCGTCGATCGCGACGGATTGACGGGTGAGCGATTTGATCGTGATCGGCTCTGATCCAAGCTCGCTGAGCGCAACGTACTGACAACGAGTGTCGCCGGGGAGCGCACTGCAAAGCCGCTGGCGACGCTCGTTCATGTCATGAGGGTCGGTGCACAGCAGCAGCACTGCAAGCGATGATCCATCGAGGCGGTAAACGCTCTCGAAAGCGTGCGTCAAATTGCAAAGGCGCTGGGCGCAGGACCAGAGCTGATGACGCTTGACGTGAACGATCATCACCTCGGCGTGGATGTTTTCGCGTTTGGCGCGAATCTGCTCACGGTTCAAATCGCGCAAAAGCTGCTCGGCGGGCCACAGATTGAGCCCCGGAATCAAGCGCAGCCGCTGGCGTACGCTGGAGCCGTGCACGTCGACCAGTTTACGGCTTTGGGCATAGGCCAAAAGTGATAGAACACCCAGCGCCAGCAGTAGCATCAGCGCTTGAGCCATGGGCGTGGCAAGCGCCACTAGTACCCAGCTGACGGCGGCGCCCAACACGTTGAAGGTGAGCATCATCCGGCTTTGAGGGAGCAAGAAAAATGCCGCCCAGACCCAGACCAGGATGCCATGGCGCTCCGGCGCGGCCGCGATCAGATACAGCAGCAAAAGTATGGTCAACAGCTGCCAGCTTAGATCCCGCGAGCGGCGCAGGTTGAAGTCCATAAGGGTCGCTGTGAGCAACAGCCAGAACGCGCCGACCCAAAGTGCAATTGCGGCGGGAGCCGGTGCCCCGTAGGACCAGAAAGCGAGCGCGGCGGCGGCCAGCAGCAGGTTGATTCTCAAAAAGCATACTTTGTACTCGTTTGGCATGGTAACTGACTGCTGACTCGGTTTGAGAAGAGGGCCTGATGCGAAAAAGCGACGCTACGTCTAAGGCGTACGGGTGGTTCGAATTCGAAAACTCAGTATAACGTTTAGTCTATTTATTTTGTGGGTGATAATGTTATTAGATGTTTCCACCGTTGCAGCGGGCAGCCGTCGAGCGGACGGTCCGACTCGCTGACACCTGCCAAATCTTGCCAACACCCGCCAATACGGGGCGAGTCTATGCAGGCACCACGATGACCACACTGGGAGAGAGCATGAGCGTTGCAAGCGCCGATCACGATAACGCCCTGACCGCGCTGGCCGAAACCGACGTGCCGGCCTATATGAAAGAGCTTGGCCAGCGCGCCCGGGCCGCGGCGAAAACGCTGCGCGCCGCGGATAGCGGGAGTAAAAACCGCGCGCTTTGCGCGATCGCTCGCGAGCTCGACGCCGCCCGCCCGGCGCTTTTGGAGGCCAACCAGGCGGATCTCGAGCGCGGCCGCCAAAACGGCCTGGATGCGGCGCTGTTGGACCGGCTGGCGCTGACCGAAGCGCGCATCGACGCCATGATCACGGGCCTCGAGCAGGTCGGCGCGCTGCCCGACCCGGTCGGGGAAATCAGCGCGATGAACTACCGCCCCAGCGGTATCCAGGTCGGCAAGATGCGTGTGCCGCTGGGTGTGATCGGCATCATCTTCGAGTCGCGCCCCAACGTCACCATCGAGGCGGCGAGTCTGTGCCTCAAATCCGGCAACGCCTGCATTCTGCGCGGTGGTTCCGAGGCGAAAGCGTCTAACGCCGCGCTCAACGCCTGCCTTCAGGCCGGCCTTAAAAGCGCCGGGCTTCCCTCAAGTGCGGTGCAGGTCGTCGCCACTACCGACCGCGCCGCAGTGGGGGCGCTGATCACGATGCCCGAGTTCGTCGATGTGATCATTCCCCGGGGGGGCAAGTCGCTGATCGCGCGTATCTCCTTGGAGGCGCGGGTGCCGGTCATCAAGCACCTCGACGGCGTTTGTCACGTCTATATCGATGCTACCGCGGACCCGGCCAAGGCGCTCGCCATCGCCATCAACGCCAAGACCCATCGCTATGGCACCTGTAACACCATGGAGACGCTGCTGGTCGACGCTGCTGTCGCCGACCTCATTTTACCGGAGCTCGCGCGGGCCTTTGCCGAGTTCGAGGTGGAGCTTCGCGGCTGCGAGCGCACCCGCGCGCTGTTGCCTCAGGCGCTCGAGGCCACCGAGGAGGATTGGGCGGCCGAGTATCTGGCGCCGATTCTGGCTGTGCGCGTGGTGGACGGCATCGATGACGCCATGGCGCACATCGAGCGCTACAGCTCGCAGCACACCGATGCGATCGTCACCGAGGACTATTCGCTTGCCCGGCGATTCATGGCCGAGGTGGATTCGAGCTCGGTGGTGGTCAACGCCTCGACCCGCTTCGCCGACGGCTTCGAGTACGGTTTGGGCGCGGAGATCGGTATCTCCACTGACAAGCTCCACGCCCGCGGCCCGGTCGGTCTCGAAGGCCTGACCACACAAAAGTACGTCGTGCTGGGCGAGGGCCAGGTGCGTCAATGAGCGAAGCGCCTGCCAATGTCGCCATGCTCGGCGGCACCTTCGACCCGGTTCATCTGGGCCATTTGAGAAGCGCGGTCGAAGTGCGCGAGGCCCTTGGCGTCGAGCATCTTCACATGGTGGCCGCTCCTCGGCCGCCGCTTCGCGATACGCCCCAGGTCGCGCCCGAGGAGCGCTTCGCGCTGCTGCGCGCCGGTATCGGTAACACCCCTGGACTGATCGCCGATGACCGCGAGCTCAAGCGAGACGGTCCCTCCTACAGCGTCGCGACACTCAGAGAGCTTCGAGGCGAGTACGGCGACCAGGCGCGGCTTAGCATGGTAATTGGATTCGACACCTTTTTACGCCTGACCCAGTGGCACCAGCCCGAGGCGATCTTCGAGCTGGCCCACCTGGTAGTGATCGCGCGGCCCGGCTATAGCGACACGTTGCCGCCGGCGCTTGCGGAACTGGTCGGCCATCGCGCAGTCGATACGGTCGTCGATTTGATGGAGCATCCGTTTGGACGCTTTCTTTTTCTCGAGCTTGACTCGCGCATGGCGATTTCCGCCACTGAGATTCGGGCGCGCCTGGCCAAAGGCAAAAGCGTGCGTTACCTGCTGCCCGAGGCCGTCGAGACGCAGATTTTTGCCCGCGAGCTCTATCAAAGTCGCTAATAGCGCTGGTAGTCGGTATAGAAGCCGTTACAATGGCCCGCTATTTGTTGACCACCACACGAGGATATTCGAGGAGTCATGCAAATCGATACACTGAAAACCCTGGCGATCGACGCGTTGGAAGAGCTCAAGGCGCGCGACATCACCCAACTGGACGTTTCGCAGTTGACTCAGGTCACCGACCTGATGCTGATCGCCAGCGGCACGTCGACCCGTCACGTCTCCGCGCTTGCGCAAAACGTGGTCGAAAAGGCCAAGGCTGCGGGGCTCAAGCCCCAGGGCGTGGAAGGCGGCGATAACGCCGACTGGGTGCTGGTCGATCTGGGCGACGTGCTCGTTCACGTCATGCTGCCCGAAGCCCGCGCACTTTACGATCTGGAGCGCCTCTGGGCGGATCTGCCGAGCGACGGCGCCGGTGACGAGATGATCAACGAAACGCTGCAAAAGCCGGACCAGCGCATTACGATGTCGTAAGTTGCTGATTGAAATGAGCATCGATTCATGAAAGTGCGTCTTCTCGCCGTGGGCACCAAAATGCCCGGCTGGGTCGAAGAGGGTGTCGACACCTACAGAAAGCGCCTGCCGCGCGAGTTTAGCCTCGAGATCGAGGAGATCGCGCTGGGCCCCAGGGGCAAAAACGCCGACGTCGCTCGCGCCCGGGCCCAGGAAGGGCAGCGCATCCGCGAAAAGCTTCGCGGAGATGAGCTGGTCGTGGCGCTCGAAGTCGATGGCAAGCGTATCAGCACCGAGCAGCTCGCCCAGGAAGTGGGGCAGTGGCGCATGGAAGGGCGCGATATCGCGCTGCTGGTCGGCGGGCCGGATGGGCTGGAGCCTTCCGTGTCTGCGCTTGCCCACCAGCGCTGGTCGCTTTCGGGGCTGACGCTTCCACACCCGCTGGTGCGGGTCATGCTTGCCGAGCAGCTCTACCGCGCGTGGACGCTGCTCATCGGTCATCCTTACCACCGCTAGGCGCACGGCCGGGCACCCCATGCCCGCGTCGGCTCGTGCCAGTTTCAAGAGTTGCCTGCTGTTATGCGCAAGCGCCGCGACACGCTAAAAAACGCCGAACAGGAACTTCGCATTTTCCGGGTCAGGTCGCTTTTGGCGATCGTGTTCGTGCTGCTACTGACCGGGGTTCTGACCGGTCGTCTCGCCTATCTACAGATCGTACAGCACGACCTTTACACCACCCGTTCGGAAAAAAACCGCGTGCGCGTTGAGCCACTGCCGCCCACACGAGGGCTGATTTTCGACCGCAACGGGGTGCTGCTGGCGGAAAATCGCCCGACCTACAACCTGACGTTGGTGCGCGAGCGCGTCGACGACCTGGATGAGACATTGGCGCTTCTGGTCGAGCTTCTGGAGCTGCCCGAGGAGGAGATCGAGGCCTTCAACGTGCGCTCGCGCCAGCGCCAGCGCCCCTTCCAGCCGGCGCTGTTGATGAGTGATCTGAGCGAGGATCAGATAGCCCGGCTCGCGGTCAACCGCCACCGCTTGCCCGGCGTCGAGGTCGAGGCTCAGCTTTTGCGCTACTACCCGGATGCCGAGATCATGTCCCATGCGCTTGGGTATGTCGGGCGCATCAACGCCGACGAGCTCAAGGAGCTGGACACTGGCCGCTACGCCGGCACGCACTTTATCGGTAAAACCGGGGTCGAGCGTTTCTACGAAGAGGAGCTGCACGGCGAGGCCGGCTTTCGCAAGGTAGAGACCAACGCCCGGGGGCGGGTGCTTCGAGAGCTGGGGCGCACCGACCCGGTACCCGGGCAGAACCTGACGCTCACGCTCGATAAGTCGATGCAGGCGCTCGCCTACGAGCTCATGGACGGCCGCCGCGGCTCGATCGTGGCGATCATGCCTGCCACTGGCGAAATCCTCGCCATGGTCTCGACGCCGGGCTTCGATACCAATCAGTTCGTCACCGGCATCGACGTGGCGTCCTACCGCGGGCTTCAGGAAGATATTGACCTTCCGCTTTTCAATCGCGCCATTCGCGGGCACTACCCGGCGGGCTCGACGATCAAGCCGTTCATGGCGCTGGCCGGACTGATCGAGGGCGTGATCACGCCGGACACCACGATCAACGATCCAGGCTACTACCAGCTGCCCAACGACTCGCGCCGCTACCGCAACTGGCTGCGCTGGGGTCACGGCCGGGTCAATCTCGAGCGAGCGCTGGCGGTCTCCAACAATACCTACTTCTATTCACTGGCCCACGACTTGGGCATCGATAACATTCACGAGCAGCTCAGTAATTTTGGCTTTGGCCAGCGCGTGGCGTTTGATGTGCAGGGCGAAAGCACCGGGCTTTTGCCGTCGCGGGAGTGGAAGCGGGCGCGCTTCAATCAGGCCTGGTATCCTGGTGAGACGTTGTCGGTGGGGATCGGGCAAGGGTATCTACAGATCACGCCATTGCAGCTTGCCAGCGCCACGGCTACGCTTGCCAACCGTGGACACTGGGTGAAGCCCCATCTTGCGCGGCGCATTGGGGGCGAGCCGATGCCAGCGGTGCTGCCGGATACGCTGGATGATATCGAACTCAGCAATGACAGCTGGTGGGATCGCGTTTTCAGCGGGATGGAGAAAGTGCTCTCCGGTAGCGAAGGGACCGCGCGGCGCACCGGCGTCGGTCTCGAGTACCGGATGGGCGGTAAATCCGGGACCGCCCAGGTCTTTTCACTGGGTCAGGATCAGCGCTATAACGCCGACCAACTCGAAGAGCGCCTGCGTGACCATGCGCTGTTCATGGCCTTCGCACCGATCGAGGAGCCTCAAATTGCGGTGTCGGTGATCGTCGAGAACGCCGGCGGCGGCAGTACCCACGCCGCGCACCTGGCACGTGCCATGACCGATGCCTGGCTTTTGCGCGACCAGGCCCCCGAGGCCGAGGAAATACTCGATGAAATGAGCGATGAAAGCACCGGCGTGGAGGGTAACTGATGGTGCCCTGGCCACTACCCCGCAGCTTTCGCCGCCACCCGGTTCGTCCGCCGGATAGCGGTATCGCCCGGCGCAAGAGTATCTGGGAGCGCCTGCACCTGGACCCGTGGCTTTTGGCCATGCTGTTGGTACTGATGGCCAGCGGGCTGATAGTACTTTACAGCGCATCGGGTCAGCGCATTGAGGTCGTCATCGCCCAGGCGATACGTTTTGGACTGGCGCTGGTAGTGATGTTCACGCTGGCCCAGCTCAGCCCCACCACCTTTCTGCGCTGGGCGCCGCTGGCGTATGGCGTGGGGCTTGCCATGCTGGTGGCGGTCGAAATCGTTGGCGATATCGGCATGGGCGCCAAGCGCTGGCTCGAGATTCCTGGCGTAATTCGCTTTCAACCCTCGGAAATGATGAAGCTGGGGGTGCCTCTGATGGTGGCGGCGTACCTGAATCGCTGCCAGCTACCGCCCAGGCTTCGCGATCTGGTGGTATGCGCCATCATCATCGGGGCGCCGGTGGTGCTGACCGCGATTCAGCCGGATTTGGGTACGTCGCTTTTGATCGCAAGTGCCGCGGTGCTGGTGGTGCTGCTGGCAGGGCTTTCCTGGCGGCTGATCGCGTTTATCGCGGCGCTGGCGGGCGCGGCGCTGCCGCTTTTGTGGATGAACATGCACAACTATCAGCGCCAGCGCGTGCTGACGTTTCTCGATCCGGACAGCGACCCGCTGGGGTCGGGCTGGAACATCATTCAATCCACCACGGCGATCGGCAGCGGCGGCATCTGGGGCAAGGGCTGGCTCGAAGGTACCCAGTCGCAGCTCGAGTTTCTGCCCGAGCGCCATACCGACTTCATTATCGCGGTGCTGGGCGAGGAGTTCGGCCTCGTCGGCATGACGCTGCTGCTCGTGCTCTACACGCTGATCGTTAGCCGTGGGCTGTGGCTCGCCGCCGGCTCCCAGGCGACCTTCGGGCGACTTTATGCCGGCAGCATCATTTTGACGTTTTTCATTTATGTCTTCGTCAACGTCGGCATGGTCAGCGGTATTCTGCCGGTGGTGGGCGTGCCGCTACCGCTGGTGAGCTACGGCGGGACATCGAGCGTGACCTTGATGGCCGGCTTCGGTATTCTCATGTCGATTCATGCCCATCGGCGGCTGCTGTCGCGTTAGTGCTTGACCGGTGTTGACGCGATTTTATGACAAAGGAGTGTGGGGAATGGGCAGGACCCGAAAAAGCGTTGGCGGCATTGTGTTGGCGGTGGCGATGGCCGGCGCCTTACCGGCGTGGGGCGAGCCGGAAAGCGCATTTGACCCCGAGCGGCACCCGGCGACAGCGGAGCTGATCGACGAGCTCTCAGGTCAGGGTATTCCCCGGGCGTGGCTCGATCAGGCGCTCGACGAGGCGAGCTTCAGCCAGGAGGTGCTCGACGCCATGGAAGGCGCCGCCGAGCGCCGGCTGGAATGGCACGAGTACCGCGATATCTTCATGAGTGACGAGCGAGTCGAGCAGGGCGCTGCGTTCATCAGCGCCCATCAGGAGGCTTTTGATCGCGCAGAGCAGCGTTACGGCGTACCGCCCGAGGTGATCGCAGCGATCATCGGTGTGGAAACCTATTACGGGCGCTACAAGGGCGATCACCGCGTGCTGGATTCGCTCGCGACGCTCGCCTTTTACCACCCATCGCGCGGGCGCTTTTTCCGCGGCGAGCTGGCGGCGTTTTTGGCCATCACCCACGAGCAGGAAGTTGCGCCGGAAAGCGTGCTGGGCTCCTACGCCGGGGCGATGGGCTATCCGCAGTTCATCCCCACCAGCTACCAGGCTTACGCGGTCGACTTCGATGGTGATGGGCGCCGCGATTTGTGGGAAAATCCGGTCGATGCGATCGGCAGTGTCGCCAACTACTTCGCCGAGCACCGCTGGCAGGCCGGCGCGCCGATCTACCACGAGGCAGCGGGCAGCGAGGCCGCCGAGCAGGCGCTCTCGTTCAACCAGACTCGGGCGCCGAGTGTGACGGTTCGCGAAGCTGCCGAGGCGGGGCTTATCAGCGACGATGAGCTCGACCCGGCGCTTGATATCGTGCCGCTGGCGCTCAAACTCGCCGACGGCCAGACCCGCTACGGGGTCGGCGAATACAACTTTTATGTGATCACTCGCTACAACCACAGTCACCTTTACGCGATGGCGGTGGTCGAGCTCGCCGGGGCCATTGCCGACACGCTTGAGGGCCAGCAATGAGACAACTGTTCAAACAGACCCGCGCCCTGGGCGCGGGCGCGGCGCTGCTGACGCTCGTGACCGGGTGCGCGGGCCAAAATGCGCCGACCACGGTCAACGCCAACCATCCGCCTCGCGAGACGGCACCGGCTGCGGCGAGTACCGCCAGCGGGAGCGGCGAGCGCTACGCCATGAGCGGCGATGCCTACCCGGTCGAGCCGCCGGATGTCAGTCAGGTACCGGATGCCCAGCCGCGCATCGAGGCGCCCTCAAGGGCAGGCAACCGCTCGACCTATCAGGTGTGGGGCGAAACATATCACGTGCTGCCGAGCGCTTCGGGCTATACCAAACAAGGCACCGCCTCCTGGTACGGCGAGAAATTTCATGGTTACGCCACCTCCAACGGCGAAATCTACGACATGTACAAGATGTCGGCGGCGCACCGCTCGCTGCCGCTGCCGACCTTTGCCCGAATCACCAGTCTCGATAGCGGCAATTCGGTCATCGTGCGGGTCAACGACCGCGGCCCGTTCCACAGCGACCGCGAAATCGATCTCTCCTACGCGGCGGCGGCGCGCCTTGGAATTCTGGACAACGGCACCGGCCGGGTACGCGTCGAAGCGATCGACCCGCAGCAGTGGCTGGCCAATCGAGGCGGGGGCGCAAGGCCCGTGCCCGCCGCTGCGTCTTCGCGGGCGCCCGCCGTAGCGTCTGTACCGGCGCCGGCCGCCGCGCCAACACCGGCGCCGGCGCGCGCTCAGTCGGCGACAGGCGGTGACGAAATCTATCTACAAATCGCCGCGCTCGGCAACGAAGAGAGCGCCCGCGCCCTCCAGCAGCGCTTGGGCGGCGAGCTTTTACACTCGGTGCGTGTGCAAAGCGATGACGATGTACACCGCGTACAGGTCGGCCCCATGTCGCCGAATCAGGAGCAGCAGGCCCGAGTGGCGCTGGGCCAGGCAGGCTTCTCTCAGGTTTTCGTTGTGAGATAATCGGCGGTGTCCGATACCTTTCGTTTTTTGACGTTTTATTGATGCAAGTGAGAAGTGAGTAATGACTATTTTCAATGCGTTTCGCCGTACCGCTCGTCTTTGTCTGATCGCAACGGTGACCGCAGTGGCCCTGCCCGCCACGGCTCAGGTGATTCCCCAGCCCCAGACCATCATACCCGCGGCGCCGCAGCTTGCCGCGAGCTCCTGGATTTTAATGGATGCCGATAGCGGCCGCGTACTGGTCGAGCACAACGCCGACGAGCGTCTGCCGCCGGCGAGTATCACCAAGCTGATGACCGCTTACATGGTGGAGCGCGAGCTCGACCGCGGCACCATCAACATGAGCGATATGGTCAACATCAGCGAAAACGCCTGGCGCACCGGCGGCTCCAAGATGTTCATCGAGGTGGGCGACCAGGTGTCGGTGGAGGATCTGCTCCACGGTATCGTCATCGTCTCCGGTAACGATGCAAGCGTGGCCATGGCCGAGCACCTGGCCGGCGGCGAAGCGCCCTTTGCCGACCTGATGAACCAGCACGCCGACCGGCTCGGCATGCGCAACACGCATTTCGAAAACGCCACGGGCTTGCCCCACGATAACCACTACTCGTCGGCCCATGACCTGGCGCTTTTGACTCAGCACATCATCAATGACTACCCCGAGCACTATCAGATCTACTCGCAGAGAAGCTTTTCCTACGGCGGTATCGACCAGCCCAACCGTAACCGCCTGCTGTGGCGCGACCCGACCGTCGATGGCTTGAAAACCGGCTGGACCAACGATGCCGGTTATTGCCTGGTCTCCTCGGCCAAGCGTGACGACATGCGCTTGATTTCAGTAGTAATGGGCACCAACTCCGAAGAAGCCCGCGCCCAGGAAACCCAGAAGCTTTTGAGCTACGGTTTTCGTTTTTATGAAACCATGAAGCTTTACGAGCGCGGTGCGGTACTCGCTACCCCGCGGGTTTGGGGCGGTGATATCAACGAGCTTCGCGTCGGTGTAGATGGCGAAGTATTCATGACGCTACCGCGCAATCGCAACGAAGAGCTGCGCGCGCGCCTGAACCTGGACGAAGACCTCCAGGCCCCGGTCGCCGTGGGCGACAACGTCGGTACGCTCGAAGTCTACCTGGGCGAAGAGATGGTAGGCGAGCGCCAGCTGACCGCGCTTGAAAGCGTGGAAGAGGGCGGGCTATTCAAGCGCCTGTTCGATCAGGTACAGCGCTTTTTCAGCGGGCTGTTTAGCCGTTTCACCGACTAAGCGTTTGATATCTTCGCGCGCCCACCGGGCGCGCCATTTTGCAGTTAACTTTTGCAACCAAAGGCAAGCCATGAAAAAGGGTGCAAACAACGGGTTTCGCGACCTGCGCACGCAAAAGCCAAGCGAGCCCCCGAAAATCACGTTCCCATGTGACTATCCGCTCAAGGTCGTGGGCGACGCCGCGCAAGACTTCGCCGCCATCGTCTGTCAAATACTGGTGAAGTACGACCCCGAGTTCGATGCCGGCGCCATGCAGGTGATCGACAGCCGCAACGGCCGCTTTCAGTCGGTGCGGGTATCGATTCGCGCCACCGGCGAGCAGCAGCTTGGCGCGCTGTTCGAAGAGCTCAAGGCGACCGGCCGTGTACACATGGTCGTGTGATGAACGATCACGTGATGGACGAGCGTTCGATGGCAATTGACGCCCCCATCGAGCTTTACCGGCTCGGCCGTCAGGCTTATGAGCCGGTCTGGCGTGCGATGCGCGCGCTCACCGACGAGCGCGACGAGACAACGCCGGATCAGTTCTGGCTCGTCGAGCACGATCCGGTGTTCACCCAGGGCCAGGCCGGCAAGCCGGAACATCTGCTGATGCCCGGCGATATCCCTGTGGTGCAAACCGATCGGGGCGGGCAGGTGACCTACCACGGCCCGGGCCAAGTGGTGCTCTACCCGCTTCTGGACGTGCGCCGCGCCAAAATCGGCGTACGCGAGCTGGTGAGCGCGCTGGAAAACGCGGTGATCGAGGTGCTCGAGGGCTTTGGTATCGGCGCCCGGGCAAGACCGGACGCCCCCGGCGTCTACGTGGCAACGCCTTTGGGCGAAGCCAAGATCGCCTCGCTCGGGCTTCGCATTCGCCGCGGCGCAAGCTACCACGGCGTGGCGCTGAACGTCAGCGCTGATCTTGCGCCTTTCGCGCGCATCAACCCCTGCGGCTACGCCGGTATGGCGGTGACTCGCCTGCAGGATCTGATCGAGCCGTCAGGGCCTGAGGCAAGCTGTGATGAGGTGGGTGAGAAGCTTGCCCGCGCGCTTGCCGCAACGCTCAAACGCCCGCTTGGACCGGTTCAGACCAAAACGCTTTAGCGCAAAACGGTAAAAGTGAGCGACGACGCATCGGCGTGATATAAAAAAGCGCCTGCCCCAAAAGGGCAGGCGCTTTTTGATGGGCGCTTGAAAGGCGTATCAGCCGACGTTGAACGCCGGAATGCGGTTTTCATCCTGCTGCTGGCCCGGGACGGCGGCCGGCGCGGCAAGCCCCAGATTGTTCTTTTCGAACACCTTGTCGGCGCGGTAGCTCGAGCGTACCAGCGGCCCGGAGGGAACTTCCATGAAGCCTTTTTCCAGACCCAGTACGCGGTAGCGGTCGAACTCTTCCGGGGTCACCCAGCGCTCCACCGGAAGGTGGTTCTTCGTCGGGCGCAGATACTGACCGAGCGTGACGATATCGACACCGATCTCGCGCAGATCGTCGAAGGTCTGCAGGATCTCTTCATCGGTTTCGCCAAGGCCCAGCATCAGGCTCGTTTTGGTGATCACGTCCGGGCGGTGCTTCTTGGCATGCGCCAGCACGTCGAGGGTCTTGCGGTAGCCGGCGCGCGGGTCACGCACGCGAGAAGTCAACCGCTCCACGGTTTCCACGTTCTGGGCAAAGACCTCGAGCCCTGAATCGACCACGCGCTCGATGGCGTCCAGCCGGCCATCGAAGTCCGGCGTCAGTGCCTCGACCACCACGTCCGGGGTCCGCGCCTTGATCGCCTGAATGCAGCTGGCGTAGTGAGCGGCGCCACCGTCATCGAGGTCGTCCCGGTCGACAGAGGTCAGCACGATATAGCGTAGCGCCATCAGCTCGACAGACTTGGCAGTATTCTCGGGCTCTTCATGATCGAGCCAGCCGTGAGGGTTACCGGTATCCACGGCGCAGAAGCGACACGCCCGGGTGCATACCGAGCCCATCAGCATGATGGTGGCGGTGCCGTTGCTCCAGCATTCGCCCATGTTGGGGCAGTGCGATTCGGCGCACACCGTACTCAAGCGGTGGGTGGAGACGTTCTTCTTCACCGCCTCAAAACGCTCGCCGCCGGGAATCTGGGCGCGCAGCCACTTGGGCTTGCGCTCGAGCGACGGCGACTGGGGCTCTTCGCGGCGAACCTTCATGCCATCCTTGATGGCGGAGGTGCCGTGCTCGTTACGATACTTTTGGCCGCTGGACACACGCTGTGTGGGGGTGTTGCTCATAAAAAGCGCCTCTCTACTGTGCAACGGGCTAAATCAAGGAGCGGGTTTGAAAAGCGCGAACGACCGGTCGATCAACCGGCGCTTTCTAAAAGACACTCCTTAAAGTGCGGTCTCTACGCCGCTGGCCGAACCGGCGCGATACGACGTAGGTAGTAGCGCTAATGTAACATAGTTGGCAAGGGGCAAAACAGCGCCAGCGCCGGTCACGGGGGGCTTTCAACCGGCAGGCACGACACCGCGTGACCCGGTAGCGGCGTGGCGCGGGCCTGAAAAAAGCGGCGGTACTCATCCAGGCGCTCTTTAGTGAAGCGCAAAAAAAGCTCGGCGACTGGGGTCAGGAGCTGATCGCGTCGGTTAACCGCGCACCAGGACCTGCGAATCGGAAAAGCGGGAAGCTGCGGGCTTGCCAACAGGTGGTGCTCGAGCTCGAGCTTGACCGCCAGCTGAGGAAGTACCGCCACGCCCAGGTGCGCCATGACGCCCTGTTTGATGGCCTCGTTGGAGCCAAGCTCGATTCGATGGGCAAGGCCTACTTCCTGATCGGCGGCCAGCTGTTCGAAGGCGTTGCGCACGCCGGAGCCGGGCTCTCGCATCAGTATGAAGTGGCGCGCAAAGTCCGCAAGCGTGGGCGAGGGCATGGTCAATAGCGGGTGATCCGGCCATACCACCGGAATCAGCTCGTTCTCCAAAAGTGGCGTCACCGAGAGCGCGTCGTTTTGCGGTACCATCGCCATGATCACCAGATCGTCGCGCTGCTCGGCCAGGCGTTCGAGCGCCTGGCTTCGATTGCACACTTTCAAGCGCACGTTGATATCCGGGTACTGGGCGCGAAAGCGCGCAAGCAGATAGGGCACCACGTATTGGGCGGACGAGACGGCAGCGAGATTGAGCTCGCCCTTGATGCGCCCATCGAGATCCGACAGGTTCATCGAAAGCCTGGCCAGCTGACCGATGATTTCCCGGGTGGAAATCGCCAGCGTATCCGCGGCGGGTAGCGCGTAGAGCGTTTTCCCTGCGTAGTTGAAAAGCGGCGCTTTCAGAGCGTGCTCGAGCTGGCGAATTTGGGCGCTCACCGCCGGCTGCGTGAGCCCGAGCTGCTCGGCGGCGCGAGAGTAGGAGCGCTTTTGATAGACCGCCTGAAACACCTGGAGCTGGCGAAAGGTCAGACGATTGAGCAGGCCGGTCGGGGTCATGCAATCCTCGATCAGTAACAGGCCGCGGCAAGGGTCGATGAGCGGCGGGCCAGGTGCGGGGAGATGCTATCACCGAAAAGGCCGCCACGTCCCGACGGTTTCGACGTTATCGACGCTTTGACTGCTTTGGTCTAGACTATATTGCATTGCAGCATGAGGGCGTGTTGCGTGGATGCGTCTCGGGCACCAATCCATCAGGAGAAACCATGAATTTTCTCGCTAATCCCTTACTGTCGGGTCGCTGGCTCCCCGGACTTCCGGGTCAGAAAAGCGGCGAGGCCTCATCCGGCCAGCAGTCGCTGGTCAGCATGATGGACCCGTTTGGTTTTGGCCGCGCTGCCGCGAGTTACTGGCGTGATAGCATCGAGCGCAGCATCCTCTATTGGGACGTCATGCGCGTGCGCGGCAATCAGTATCTCGAGCACATGGAGCTGACCAAGCCCAGCGTGCTGGGATTCAAGACCGAAGTGGTGATGGACGGTCGTACCCTTGCACACCCCACCAACTACGAGCTTCTGCGCGTGCTTCCCCCGGAAGGCACACACGTCGACCCCAAAAAGCGGCCCTTCGTGGTGGTCGACCCACGCGCCGGCCACGGCCCGGGCATTGGCGGCTTCAAACCCGACAGTGAATTGGGCGTGGCGTTGAAAGCAGGCCACCCGTGCTACTTCATCGGCTTTTTGCCCTATCCGGAGCCTGGCCAGACCGTCGAGGACGTGGTTGAGGCGGAAGTCGAATTTCTGCGTCATATCATTTCGCTGCATCCGGACATCACCGAAAAGCCAATGGTGGTGGGTAACTGCCAGGCGGGCTGGCAGCTGATGATGGCGGCGGCATTGGAGCCGGACGTGTTCGGCCCCATTTTGATCGCCGGCGCGCCGCTATCCTACTGGGCCGGCGAGCGCGGCAAGGCCCCGATGCGCTATACTGGCGGTATGGCCGGCGGTAGCTGGATCACCGCGCTGACCAGCGATCTTGGCAATGGCCAGTTCGACGGTGCCTGGCTTGTGCAGAATTTCGAGCGCCTGAACCCGGCCAACACCTACTGGAAGAAGCAGTATCACCTGTACGCCAATGTCGACACCGAATCCACGCGTTATCTTGAGTTCGAGCGTTGGTGGGGCGGGCACGTCATTCTCGGCGGCGATGAAATTCAGTACATCGTCGATAACCTGTTCGTGGGTAACCGTCTTTCCACCGCGCAGCTGGTGAGCCGTGACGGGCGGCGTATCGATCTTCGTAACCTGCGCTCGCCGGTGGTGGTGTTCTGCTCCCGCGGCGACGACATTACCCCGCCACCCCAGGCGCTTGGCTGGATTCGTGATCTCTACGAGGGCGAAGACGATATCGTCGCCAACGAGCAGACCATCATCTACTGCATGCACGATACCACCGGCCACCTGGGAATCTTCGTTTCCGGCAGCGTCTCGCGCAAGGAGCACTCGGAATTCACGGCCAACATGGATTACATCGATGTCATGCCGCCGGGGCTTTATGAAACGACGATAACGCATGCCAGCGAGCGCAAGGACGCCGACCTGATCGAGCGCGATTATCTGCTCGAATTCACCCCGCGGAATTTCGATGAGCTGGACGACGAGGTACATCACCGCGTCGATGACGACCGGCGCTTTGCCACCGTTGCACGTATCTCTGAAATCAATCTGGGCTTTTACCGGCTCTACCTGCAGCCCTTGATTCAGGCGATGGTCACCCCGGAGTCGGCGCGGTTCATGCGTCGAATGCACCCGATCCGCCTGGGGTATCGGCTGATGTCGGATCGCAACCCCTTGACCGTGTTCTTGCCCATGATGGCTCAGGCGGTACGTGAAAACCGGGTCGAGGTAAGCGACGACAACCTGTTTAAAACGCTCGAATCCTTTGTGTCGGACCAGATCGTCGATGGGCTCAATACTTTCCGCGACGTTCGCGATGGCGCCACCGAAAAGATGTTTCTGTCGATGTACGGTCAGCCGCAGCTTCAGGCCGCAGTAGGGCTTTATGGCGATGCTCACGTACATCGCCGCCGCCCGGGGGCGGAGCCCGAGCACCTTCGCTTCATCGAACAGCGCAAGGAGGCGCTGCGCGAAAAAATCAACCAGGGCGGGCCGCTCGAGGCGGTGGTTCGCTCGATCATCTACGTACTGGGCGGTGCGCCCGCCACTGACGAGCGCAATTTCAAGCGCCTGCGCGCCTCTCGTGCCGAACTTGAAACCCAAACGACGCTCGAGGAGTTCAAGCGCCTGGTGCGCGAGCAGTTCTTCATTTTGAAACTCGACCGCGAAAAGGCGCTCGAGTCGCTGCCGACGCTGCTGGAAGGCGAGGACAACGCCGCGTTGGACAAGCACGTGCAGCACTTGAGTCAGGTGTTCGGCGCCAGCGGTGAGCTTAGCGAGCGTGGCGCCGAGCGCTTCGAGCAGATCAAGGTGCTTTTTGATCGTGCGCGCAGCCCGGAAAAACCCGTCGAGGCATCGGCGCCCGCTTCCGTCGCGCCGGCTCAGGAAGCGAAAGTCGACGTCGAAGACGATGCGTCGAGCACCAGTGCTGACAGTGCGGCGAGAACGTCGGCAGCCGGCAAATCCGTTGAAAGCGCCGAGGATCAGCAAGCTTCATCGAGTGCCGCCGCGTTGACCAAAGCCGACGAGCAGTCTTCTCCAAACGAAACCGCCGCTGAAAAAGTTGAAGCGCCGGACGCTGACGCCAAACCCTCGAGTGACGCCGGGGTGACGTCAGCAAAGGCGAGCAAGGCCAAAGCCGGCGGCGCCAAGCGCACCAGCACCTCGCGAGCCAAGCCGCGTACACGGCGCTAACGATGTAGCGTTTTTCGAGTGACTTTAGCTCCAACGCCCCCGGCCTGTCCGGGGGCTTTTTTATTGCCTCTGGTCGATCGGGGTCGAGACGATCAGGATTTAAAGACGCGGGGCTTTTTTGAACGAAAATTTGCAAACGCGGGGTTAGACCCCTATTTAGTAAAGGGCGCCTGGCGTATGGCGCCACTGGCGCTTGGGAAAGGGCTGGGGTAGGGTAGGCGCATTTTTCAGGCCGCCTGGCGTTTTAAACGTTTTCAGCGCGGCACGTATTTAGAGCGGCTCTTGGGCACAGCGCGCAAGAGCGCTCTTGAACGCTTAGGCAACAGGAAGTGGAGCACTATGGGCAAGTCACTGGTCATCGTCGAGTCGCCCGCCAAGGCGAAGACGATCAATAAGTATCTCGGCAACGATTTTATCGTTAAGTCGAGCGTGGGTCATATTCGTGACCTGCCGACCAGCGGCTCGGGCAAGACCGCCGTCGACCCCAAGGAGCGCGCGCGCCAGGCCGCAGCGACCCGAAAGCTTTCGCCGGATGAAAAGGCGGAGTACAAAAAGAAGAAAGCCCACGATCAGCTGATTCGGCGCATGGGTATCGACCCGGCCAACGGCTGGGAGGCCCATTACGAAATTCTCCCCGGTAAAGAGAAGGTCGTCGCCGAGCTCAAAAAGCTCGCGGAAAAGGCCGACGCCGTCTATCTCGCAACGGATTTGGACCGCGAAGGGGAGGCGATCGCCTGGCACCTGCGCGAGACCATTGGCGGTGACGATGCTCGCTACAAGCGCGTGGTGTTCAACGAGATCACTAAAAACGCCATTCAGGATGCGTTCAAGTCGCCGGGGGCGCTCAACATTCCCCGTGTGGAGGCCCAGCAAGCGCGGCGCTTTCTCGACCGCGTGGTCGGCTTCATGCTCTCGCCACTTTTGTGGGCGAAGATCGCCCGCGGCCTTTCCGCCGGGCGCGTGCAGTCGGTGGCGGTGCGCCTGATCGTCGAGCGCGAGCGCGATATTCGCGCCTTCATCCCTGAAGAGTTTTGGGACGTGCACGCCGATCTGGTGTCGCCAGACGGCGTACCGGTACGCTTCGCGCTCGCCCGTCAGGATGGCCAGGCGTTTCGCCCGACCTCACAGGATGAGACCTACTCGCGTATCGAGGCGCTGAAAAGCGCCTCGCTCTCGATCACCAACCGTGAAGACAAGCCGACCAGCTCCAAACCCGGCGCGCCCTTCATCACCTCGACGCTGCAGCAGGCGGCCAGCGGCCGGCTCGGCTTCTCGGTGAAAAAGACCATGACCATGGCCCAGCGCTTGTATGAGGCGGGCTACATCACTTACATGCGTACCGACTCCACCAATCTGTCAAAGGATGCGGTCGAGAGCGCGCGGGACTATATCGAGGGCGAATTCGGTAAGCGCTACCTGCCGGAAAACCCCAACCGCTACTCGAGCAAGGAGAGCGCCCAGGAGGCCCACGAGGCGATTCGCCCCTCCGAGGTGTCGCGCAAGGCGAGCGATCTTTCCGGCATGGAGCGCGACGCCGAGCGCCTTTACGAGCTGATCTGGCGCCAGTTCGTTGCCTGCCAGATGGTGCCGGCGGAGTACCTGTCGAGCACGCTGAGCGTCGAGGTAGACGGTTATGATCTGCGCGCCAAGGGGCGGGTGCTGAAGTTCGATGGCTATACCCGGGTCATCAAGCCTGCGGGTAAAAACGAAGATCAAAGCCTGCCGGACCTGCCGGTCAAAACACCGATGACGCTGGAGGCGCTCGACCCGCAGCAGCACTTCACCAAGCCACCGGCGCGCTACACCGAAGCGAGCCTGGTCAAGGAACTCGAGAAACAGGGCATCGGTCGGCCCTCGACCTACGCGGCGATCATTTCGACCATTCAGGATCGCGGCTACGTCAAGCTTGAAAGCCGGCGCTTTTACGCCGAAAAGCTCGGCGATATCGTCACTGAGCGCTTGAAGGAGTCGTTTCCGGATTTGATGGACTACTCCTTCACCGCGCGCATGGAGGATAGTCTCGACGAAGTGGCCGAAGGTGAGCGCAACTGGCAGGCGCTACTCGATAGCTTCTACGGCGAATTTCGTGAAGAGCTTGGCCGGGCGGAAAGCGAGGAGGGCATGCGCCCTAACCAGCCGGTGCCCACGGACATCGAGTGCCCGGCTTGCGGGCGCGACATGCAGATCCGCACCGCTTCGACCGGCGTGTTTCTGGGCTGCAGCGGCTACAACCTGCCGCCCAAGGAGCGCTGCAAGACCACTATCGACCTGATCCCCGGCGAGGAAGTGGTGGCCGAAGACGCCGGCGAAGAGGCGGAAACCGATGCGCTTCGCGCCAAACGCCGCTGCGGCAAGTGCGGCACGGCGATGGACAGCTATCTGATCGATGAAACGCGTAAGCTGCACATTTGTGGCCAGAGCCCGGACTGCACCGGTTTCGAGGTGGAGCACGGCAAGTTCAAGATCAAGGGCTACGAAGGCCCGGTCATCGAGTGCGACAAGTGCGGCAGCGAAATGCAGCTCAAGTCCGGGCGTTTCGGCAAATACTTTGGCTGTACCAACAGCGAGTGCAAGAACACGCGCAAACTGCTGAGAAGCGGCGAAGTGGCCCCGCCGAAGATGGACCCGATCCCGATGCCAGAGCTCGCCTGTCAAAAGGTCGAGGATCACTACGTGCTGCGCGACGGGGCGAGCGGGCTGTTTCTGGCCGCCAGCAAGTTTCCCAAGAATCGTGAAACGCGCCCGCCGCTGGTCAAGGAGCTCAAGGCGCATAAGGATGAGCTACCGGAGAAGTACCACTTCATTCTCAAGGCGCCGAGCGAAGATCCGGATGGCCGCCCGGCGCAGATTCGCTACTCGCGCAAGAACAAGGAGCAGTACGTGATGACCGATGAAGAGGGCAAGGCGACCGGTTGGAAGGCCACCTTCGAGGGCGGCAAGTGGCACGTCGAGGACAAGCGCAAGTGAGTGCCCGGTCCCGCACCAACCAGCTGCTCTATCAGGCGGAGCTTCTGATCGAAACGCCGGTTCATGACGACGAGCATTACGTGACGCGCCAGATGGCGATCGAAGAGGGGGCATTGGCGCTATTCGAGCTGGCGCTGGAGAGCTTTCTCGCCGAGGTCACCGAGCACGCGCGCCTGGATACGCGCCGCTGGCAGACGCTGTTGGCAGCCGACGGCCCGGAGCTTGCCGAGCTGATTCGTCTGCGCGATTTGGCCGGCCAGCCCGAAAGCTGGCTTGGCTGGCTGATCAGCGCGCTTTTGAAGCTTCACGGCGATGAAGGCGCGGCCAAGCGGCCCATCAACAACCCTTCGATGATCGCGCTTGCAAGCGAGGCGTCGTTTGCATCCTCACTTTATCAAAGCGTTCAGGCGGCCAAAAAAGAGATGGCGGCGCTGCGCGAAACCAGCCACGAGTGGTGATGCATCCGTTTTCTGGGGAACCCGGCCGGCGCTAAAGGCTCTAGAGTACGCGCTTGAAAGAAAGTGTCGAGCGGGCAACGGTGACTGCCCGCGCTGTTCACAAGGAGAACTCATGGATACGCGTTACAACCAGGTCAAGGATTTGATTACGTGGGCCGCGGACTACCACGCCCGCATGGCCAAGCGCTACAGTGATGGCGCCGATCGTACCGACAACGAGCGGCTGTCGATGGCGTTGACCTATCTCGCCTCTCGCGAGGTCAAGATGAAAAGCGGGCTGGAGGCGCTGTTTCACGACGGCTCTGATCATAGCGAAGTGATGGAGCTATGGTTCGACGAAACCGGCGATTTTCCCCAGCCGCCAAGGCTCGAAGAAATTACCCAGCGCAGCGTGGCCGACTCGATCGATGGCGTGATCGAAACCGCCTCGGAAGCCCAGGAGAATCTTCGCGCGCTTTACGCCCACCGCGCCGAGTGCGCCAAAATCGAGGAAGAGGCGGCGTTTTTCAACTCCCTCGCCGAAGGGCACGAAGCCGAGCTTCGCAAGATCGTGACCAGCATGCGCGAGTTCGAGGATATCTGATTTTAGCCTGGGCGCTGACAGGCACCGGGGCAATGGGGTATAAACGTTCCAGCCCATTCATACCCGCTGGCCGGTTGCCCCGGCCCGTACCGAGAGCCGATCGATGCCCGTAAACCGCCGCCGCTTTTTAGCACTCGCCATGGGCTTTCCGGCCGTGGCCAGTGCCAACGTCATTGCTCCCGTGACACAGGCACCGAGTGATCTCGTGGGCACGCTCATCAGCCGCGCGGCGGCGCCGCGTCACAGTAGCGAGCTTTGGGTGCTGATCGACGATCAGGCCTCATCGTTGAGTATTTTTCGCGGTAGCGACCGAATCGAGCACTTCTCGCCGATTTCCCGGGGAACCGGTGGGGCGCGTACCCACCGGGTGCGCGGCGATAGCACCACACCCTTGGGCGAATTTCGCATCTACCGCTTCAATAACCAGAGCAAGTGGCGCATTTTCATCGGTATCGACTACCCCACGCCGGCCCATGCGCGTATGGCGCTGGAGAAGGGTGTCTACACCCAGGCCGATTACGAGGCCTACTTCGACGAGTACCGCCGCTACGGCTTTCCGCCGCAAAACACCGCGCTCGGTGGGGCGATCGGTATTCACGGTATCGGCACCTCCGATCCAGACATTCATGGGCGCTATCACTGGACCCAGGGCTGCATCGCCGTCAACAATCAGCAGATCGAGCGCATTGCATCGCTGGTCGATGTTGGCACTCGCGTTGTGATCCGCTAGTATGATGGTGATCCATAAGGAAGTTCGAGGTTTTGGACAGTGACTATAGACAAGCGTTGTGGACTAATATAAAACAGCGTTTGACTTCGACAACGTGACCCGAATCACACGTGATTGGATCATCGAGTCGGTCATTGGAAAGAACCTTTACCGCAGGTAGACAAATCTTAAGCTAGCTTCTAGCCTTACGCTTTGTTAGACCTTCAACGTAGTACCCAAGGAAGACTCAAGGAGAACATCATGACTCTGAAGACTGCTCTGAAAATGACTGCTGCCGCTGCTTCTCTGGCCGTTCTGGCTGGTTGTGCCTCTACCAGCGCGCTGGAAGAAGTACGCATGACTGCTGAATCTGCACAGGCTGACGCTGCAGAAGCTCGCAGCATGGCTTCTCAGGCTCTGAACACTGCAAACCAGGCTCAGCGCGACGCGCAAGCCGCTCTGCAGATGTCTGAGCAAGGCCGTGAAGAAATGAGCCGTCAGTTCCAGCGCTCCATGCAGAAGTAATTCTGCATGGACCACTGAGCACTCAAACGGCTCAGCGGTCTGCGTTAGATGTAAAAAAACCCCGCCTTGTGCGGGGTTTTTTAATGCCTGAGGTCAGCGCGGGATACGCGGCTGCTGATCGAGGGGGCATAAAAAAGGGCGCCCCGGTGGGGTGCCCTTTTTCACTGCTTACACCCTTAGGCGTCGCTGTCAGACTCGACGGTGGCACTCAGCTCGATATCCTCGAACAGGCCCTGACGCTCGGAAGGCGCCTTCTCGGCGGGGGACTCGGGCGCCGGGGCCTGGGCCTGGGGGCCGTAAAGGGCGACGAAACGGCCGTTCGGAGACTCGACCGCGCGCTTGACCTGTTCGTAGTCGATCTCGAGCTCCTCGTCGGTCAGCGACTCGACGCGCTCGATGGCGTTCAAAAGCGGCTCGAAGTCGCCCACGTTCTCTTCGAGTTGCGGGTAGGACTGCACGTAAAGCGTGCCGTCGGCACCCCAGCCGGCCTTGAACGGTGCATCCATCAGGTTGACCTGGGTACCGCTGGGTACGCGCTCATAAAGCGACTCGATATCTTCCGGGTACATGCGAATACAGCCGCGGCTGACGCGCATGCCGACCCCGTCTGGGCGGTTGGTGCCGTGAATCAAATAGCTCGGCATGCCCAGCAGGATCGCGTGACGGCCCAGCGGGTTGTCCGGGCCGGCGGGTACGATTTCCGGTGCCGGGTCGCCGCGCTCGGCCGCTTCACGGCGCATGGAGGCGGGCGGGGCCCAGGCCGGGTCCTTTACCTTGACCGTGGTCTGTGTCATGCCGACCGGCGTCGCGAACTCTTCACGGCCCACACTTACCGGATAGGTTTCGACGATACCGGGACTGTTTTCCGGGTAGTAGTAGAGGCGAAGCTCGGACAGGTTCACCACGATCCCCTTACGCTCTGCCGGCGGCAGAATGTATTGGGCCGGAATGATCACTTCGGTGCCTTCACCGGGTACCCAAAGGCTCACATCCGGATTCGCCATGCGGATCTCTTCGTAGCCGATGTTGTGGCGCCTGGCGATATCGAGCAGGGTCTCTTCCGGATCGTCTACCGTGACGGTGTAGTACTGGCCGACGATGTCGCCTTCTTCCGGCAGACGGAAATGGCCGCGGGGCAGCTCGCGCTGCGCGCTGACCTGCTCGGCGCTGGCAAGCGCGTCGGCGTCGAGACCCGGTGTCGCCACCTGGGGCGGCTGTTCGGTCGCCTCTTGCGCGTAGACCGGGGCGCCCAGGGTCGCGGCCAGCAGTACGGCCAGGCTGGTTGGCCCCCAAAGGTTAAGGGTGCGTCGTGTTTTCATGGTCGTTCCTAATGAGTTGATCCACCGCCGCATGGCGGCCTGATTCGAGCCTATCCGCTTGTGTAGGCGGCTTAAGGTCAAGTTTGCATCAAGGTTCACGCTGCCGCTACTTTTTGGTTAAGAAGACCCAACAGGTTTTCGACGGCCTCGAAGCGCTGCTCGGGTTTTTCCATGGCGAATTCGAACTTCAAGGTGTCCGAGCCGTCGAGGCGGTAGTGCGCCGGCGAGGTTTGAATGAGCTTCACCAGGGTGAGCGGGTCGACCTGGGTGTCGGCACTGAACAGAACCCGTCCACGGCTTTCGCCGGCCTCGATACGCGCGATGCCCAGCGGTTCGGCGCGATGGCGCAAGCGAGTCTGTCGCATCAGGTTCTTGAGCGGTTGCGGGAGCAAGCCGAAACGGTCGATCAGCTCGACCTGGAGCTCCTTGAGCTCGGCATCGCTTTGCGTATTAGCGATGCGCTTATACATCACCAGCCGCTGCTGCACATCATGAATATAGTCGTTGGGGATTAGCGCTGGCAGGTTGAGCCCTATTTCGACGCCGGTATTGAACGGGGCTTCGATATTGGGCGTTTTGCCGGCGCGGATTGCCTTGACCGCGCGATCGAGCATTTCCATGTAGAGCGAGTAGCCGATGGTTTCCATCTGGCCGCTCTGCTCGTCACCCAAAAGCTCCCCGGCGCCGCGAATTTCCATATCGTGGCTGGCGAGCTGAAAGCCCGCACCCAGATCGATGGAGGCACTGATGGCTTCCAGGCGCTTGACCGCATCGCGGGTCATCGACTTGGGCGGCGGCGTCAGAAGGTACGCGTAGGCCTGGTGGTGGCTGCGCCCAACCCGCCCGCGCAGCTGGTGAAGCTGAGCCAGCCCGAACTTGTCCGCGCGCTCGATCAGGATGGTATTGGCGCTCGGTACGTCGATACCGGTTTCGATGATCGTTGAGCAGACCAGCACGTTGAAGCGGCGGTGATAAAAATCCGACATCACGCGCTCCAGGCTTCGCTCCGGTAGCTGGCCATGGGCCACGCCCACGCGCGCCTCGGGCACCAGCTCGCGAAGCTGCTCGGCGGTGTTCTCGATGGTCTTGACTTCGTTGTGCAGGAAGTAAACCTGGCCGCCGCGCAGAATTTCTCGCAGCAGCGCCTCCTTGATCAGGCTTTCGTTGCGTTGCTGAACGAAGGTCTTGACCGACAGACGCCGGGCCGGGGGCGTGGCGATGATCGAAAGATCGCGAATGCCGCTCATCGCCATGTTCAGCGTGCGTGGAATCGGCGTGGCGGTGAGCGTGAGAATGTCGATCTCGGCGCGCAGAGTCTTGAGCTTCTCCTTCTGGGCAACTCCAAATCGGTGCTCCTCGTCGATGATCAAAAGCCCCATTTTGGGCAGTTCGACGCTTTTCGAGAGCAGCTTGTGGGTACCGATAACGATGTCCGCCTGGCCCTCCTTGATGTTCTCGAGGGTTTTGGTCATCTCCTTGCTACCGGTGAAGCGCGAAATGAGGCTGATGTTGACGGCGGTGTCGGCGAAGCGGTCGCGGAAGTTCTCGAAGTGCTGGCGGGCGAGCAGGGTGGTGGGTACCAGCACGACCACCTGACGGCCGGACTGAACCGCCAGAAACGCGGCGCGCATCGCGACTTCGGTCTTGCCAAAGCCGACATCGCCGCATACCACGCGATCCATCGGCTGGGGCGAAATCATGTCACCGATGACCGCCTCGATCGCGGCCTTCTGATCCGGCGTCTCCTCGAACGGGAAGCTGGCAGCAAAGCGGTTGTACTCGGCGTCCGGTGTGTCGTACACCGTGCCCTGCTGGGCCTCGCGCCGGGCGTAGATATCGAGCAGTTCCGCGGCGGTATCGCGAATCTTTTCGGCGGCCTTGCGTCGCGCTTTCTCCCACTGGTCCGAGCCGAGCTTATTGAGCGGGGCGTTTTCGTCATCGGCGCCGTTGTAGCGCGAAATCAAGTGGAGGCTGTCGACCGGCACGTAGAGTTTGGCACCGCCCTCGTACTGCAGCGCCAAAAACTCGTTGGCCTGGCCGCCAGCTTCCAGTGCCTCGAGCCCCAGGTAGCGCCCGACACCGTGGGCCTGGTGAACCACCGGCGCGCCCTCCTTGAGCTCGGAAAGATGGCGTACCGCCAGCTCGTTGTCGTCAGTCGCTTTCTCCTGGCGCCGGGTCTGGCGCACCACGTCGCCGAAAAGCTCGGTTTCGGTGATGACCGCCACGTTCGGGTCGGTCAACCATAGCCCGCTCGATACCTGGCTTTCGGTGATGGCGGCGCGCGTTTGGCCGGCCATGAACGCGTCGAACCCGTCCACCGCCTCGAGCCCCAGGCGCAGCGGCGCTAACAGCTCCTCGAGCGCTTCGCGCCGCCCCCGCGATTCGGCGACGAACAGCACGCGCGACTCCGGGTTAGTGGCCAAAAAACCGGAAAGCGCTTCGAACGGCTTCTGCGCCCGCGCATTGAGGGCGAGGGCAGGCAGCGCCTGAGCCTCTGGTGCATGGGAGTGACGCTGAGTGGCGCCGTCGTGAAGAAGTTCCAGCCGGGGGCGCTCCTTGATGCGGGCAAACAGGTCGTTGACCGGTATGAACGCGCGGCTCGGCGGCACCAGCGGGCGGGTCGGGTCGACCCCCAGGTTCTCATAGCGCGACTCGATCGCGCGCCAGTGCTGCTCGGCGGCCTCGTACACGTCCGGCAGAAGCGCGACCCGCGTGTCTGACGTGACGTGCTCGAAAAGCGAGGCGGTTTCGTCGAAAAACAGTGGCAGGTAGTGCTCGAGCCCCGGGGAGGGGATCGCCTTGAGCGCATCGTTATAAAGCGGACACTGGCGCGGGTCGACGTCAAACAGGGTTTCGAACTGCTCGCGAAAGCAGGCGATGGCGCTGCGGCTCAGCGAATACTCATGGGCGGGCAGAAGCTCGATCGCCTCGACTTTTTCCGTGGAGCGCTGGTTGCCTGGATCGAAATGGCGAAGCGTTTCGATCTCATCGTCGAACAGGTCAATGCGGATCGGCTCATCGACCCCCATGGGGAACAGGTCGATCAGCGCGCCGCGCATGGCGTACTCGCCGGGCTCATACACGGTTTCGACCGCCCGGTAGCCGGCCCGCATTAGCGACTCGCGAAAGCTTTCGCGCGCAAGCGTCGCGCCGGCTTTAAGCGTCATGACGCGCCCGGCGATGTAGTCGACCGGCGCAAGGCGCTGCATCAGCGTGTTGATCGATACCAGCACGATGCCCTTGACGCCTTCCTGGAGCAGCTTCAGCGTCCTGAGCCGCGCTGAGACGATATCCTGGTGCGGAGAAAAGCTGTCGTAAGGCAGCGTCTCCCAGTCTGGAAACGGCAATACCGGTACCTGACTGTAAAAAGCCAGGTCCTGTTCCAGGCGCTGGGCACTGGCGGTGCTTGGCGTGATGACCAAAAGCGGGCCGTTGCCTGCGATGCGCGCCAGTGCCAGCGCCGTTGCACTGCCCGGCGGCGCCGTTAAATAGAGCGTATCCCGTACCCCCTGGGGGCTGGGTGGGTCGAGCAGGGAAAAAGAGGACATAGTCTAAGTATCTATCGTGTGAATATCTGTCGTATGAATGTCTGTCGTTTAAGCGACGATCGCTTGAATCCGTGTCGATGGGTAGCTGTCATGTGACGGCTGATCGACTAAAGTTTGTGTCCGGGCAAATCGAGCATCATACACCATAGGCCATGACAGGTTGAGCTGCCCGGCTAGAGGCGCTCCGGGTCGGTTTTGCGTAGCGGCAAGCGCGTTTTGAGTTTGTAGTCAAATGGACGTTTCTGTAATACCCCTACACGGCGTGCGACTATCCTTTGATTGCGGCCTCACCGTAAGCCCCGGATAATACACGTCGATTATCTTCCCCGATTCAACACGTAAAGAGGCCGCCCGTGAGTCAGTCAACGCTCGAGAACGTTTTTCAACAGTGGCAAAGCGACGAAGCACTTGCCGAGCAGATGATTCCGCTGGTCGGGAAGCTATATCGTCAGAACAACGTTGTCGCCACCATGTTCGGGCGCTCGCTGATCAAAAAGTCGGTCATCCGCATTCTCAAGGATCACCGCTTCGTGCGTAAAATCGAAGGCACTGAGCTGTCGGTTCAGGACACGTTCCCGATCGTCGAGGCGATGGCGGCGATGAATCTGGGACCGGCCCACGTCGATATCGGCAAGCTCGCGGTCAGCTTCAAGCATCAAGGCGGCGGTGATTTGAACGCCTTTTTGACCCGCGAGCTCGATGAGATCGTCGACGGCTACCAGGCGGGCGCAAGCATTGGCGAGCCCAAGGATGTCGTGCTTTATGGTTTTGGCCGTATCGGCCGGCTATTGGCCCGCGTGCTGGTGGAGAAGGCCGGTGGGGGCAATCTTCTGCGCCTGCGTGCGATCGTGGTGCGCGGTCGCGGTGATATTGGCAAGGATCTCGAAAAGCGCGCGAGCCTTTTGCGCCGCGACTCGGTGCATGGCCCTTTCGAGGGCTCGATTTCGGTCGACGTCGAGGCGCGCACCTTGACCGTCAACGGCAACGTGGTGCAGGTGATCTACGCCGACTCGCCGGCGGAGGTCGACTACACCGTTTACGGTATCCATAACGCGGTGGTGGTCGATAATACCGGCATCTGGCGCGACGAAGCGGGCCTTGGCCAGCACCTGGAGTGCAAGGGCGCGGCGAAGGCGCTTCTCACCGCGCCGGGCAAGGGCGACATCAAGAACATTGTCTACGGCATCAACCACACGTCTATCGGTGCCGATGATCGTATCGTTTCGGCGGCCTCTTGCACCACCAATGCCATCGTACCGGTGCTCAAGGTGCTCAACGACGAGTATGGCGTTAAGACGGGCCACGTCGAAACCGTACACGCTTACACCAACGACCAGAACCTGATCGACAACTATCATAAGGGCGATCGTCGCGGTCGCAGCGCCGCGCTCAACATGGTGTTGACCGAAACCGGCGCGGCCAAGGCGGTGGCCAAGGCGCTACCGGAGCTCGAAGGCAAGCTGACCGGCAACGCCATTCGCGTGCCCACGCCCAACGTCTCCATGGCGATCTTGAACCTGACGCTCGAGAAGGAGACCGACGCCGCCTCGCTCAACGACTACCTGCGCCGGATGTCGATCGATTTCAACTTTCAAAAGCAGATCGACTTCGTCGACTCGGCGGAGGTGGTGTCGTCCGATTTCGTGGGTAATCGCCACGCCGGTATCGTCGATGCCAAGGCGACCATCGCCAACGGCAACCACGCGGTGGTCTACATGTGGTACGACAACGAGTTCGGCTACAGCTGCCAGGTGATCCGCATTCTGCAGCACATGTCCAACGTCGAGTTTTTGAAACTGCCGCGCCACTGACGCTCTCGCAATGCTCAAGGCCTCAAACGCCACCGATAAGGTGGCGTTTTTTTATGGGTAAATAAACCTGGGTGTATATGTATATAGCACTTTAGGAGGCGGTGGTGGATGTGGTCATTGGCCGCGCTTATCTTTATAATACGGTAGATTTTTCGGGGTGGTTCAAGCGTGCTTGGGCCTGACTGGTAACAATCTGCACAGCCAACAAAAAATCTCTATGCAGAAAAGAAGCATTCGAACCCCTTACCTTCGTATATCCGATCCATCAACTGGGCGAGACTATGATCGAAGTCAAAAAAGGCCTGGATCTTCCCATCACGGGAGCGCCTGAGCAGCGTATCGACGATGCGCAGCCAGTGCGCCATGTGGCCATCCTGGGTACTGACTACGTTGGCATGAAGCCAACCATGGAAGTTCAGGAAGGGGATAAGGTCAAACTGGGCCAGCTACTGTTCACCGACAAGAAAACGGAAGGGGTGCGCTTTACCGCTCCGGCCGGCGGTGAAGTGGTAGCCATTAACCGTGGCGAAAAAAGACGTTTACTCTCTGTGGTCATCAAGGTCGACGAAAACGAAGAAGCGATGACCTTCGCTTCTCACGAGCGTGACGCCTTGGCCACTCTCGACCGCCAGCTGGTCGTCGACCAACTGGTCGAAACAGGGCTTTGGACGGCGCTGCGTACGCGACCCTTCTCGCGCACGCCGGCGCTCGACGCGACGCCTTCCGACATCTTCGTCACCGCGGTGGATACCCATCCGCTCAGCGCTGACCCCGGTGTCATCATCGATGAAAATACCCAGGCATTCGAAGACGGCCTCAAGGTGCTAACCCGCCTGACCGAGGGCAACGTTTTTCTGTGCACGGGTGAAAACGCCTCCATTCCCGGTGGCGACATCGAGGGTGTGAAGACCGAAAGCTTCAAGGGCCCGCATCCGGCGGGGCTGGTCGGCACCCACATTCACTACCTGTCGCCGGTCGCGCTGCACAAGAGTGTATGGCACATCGGCTATCAGGACGTGATCGCTTTCGGCAAGCTGTTTTCTGAAGGCAAGCTCGACGTTAGCCGGATCGTCGCCGTGGGCGGCCCGCGCTCTGAAAAGCCGCGTCTGGTACGTACGCGCCTCGGCGCGAACCTTGACGAGCTTTTCGAAGGCGAGGTGATCGAGCCGCACGGCACGCGGATCATTTCCGGCTCCGTCTTCTCGGGCTTTGCCGCCGAAGGCAAGCTGACCTATCTCGGCCGCTTTCACAATCAGGTGAGTCTCCTCGAAGAGGGTAACAAGCGTACCTTCATGGGGTGGCTTTCGCCCGGCACGAACCGCCACTCGGTCATGGGCATTTATCTGTCCAAATTCAAGGGGCTCAACAACTTCGCGCCGACCACCTCCACCAACGGCTCCGAGCGGGCGATGGTGCCGGTGGGCAACTACGAGCGGGTTATGCCGTTGGACGTGATGCCGACCCAGCTTCTGCGGTCGCTGATCGTGGGTGACATCGAATCTGCCATGGACCTTGGATGCCTGGAGCTCGACGAGGAAGACCTCGCGCTTTGCACCTACGCGTGTCCCGGCAAGTACGAGTATGGCCCTATCCTGCGTGACAACCTCACCATGATCGAGAAAGAGGCCTGATATGGGTATCCGACAGACACTCGACACGCTCGAGCCGCACTTCCACAAGGGCGGCAAATACGAGAAGTTCTATCCGCTTTATGAAGCGGTCGACACCATTTTCTATTCGCCGCCGAGCGTGGCCAAGACCACCGCTCATATCCGCGACGGTATCGATCTCAAGCGGATCATGATCACCATGTGGCTATGCACGTTCCCGGCCATGTTCTTTGGCATGTGGAACGCCGGCTGGCAGGCTAACGTCGCGATCGATGCGGGCTACGCCTCCATGGGCGGCTGGCGCGAAGCGATCATGATGGCGGTGGCCGGCGGCCACGACCCGGGCAGCTTCTGGGCGAACTTCGTGCTCGGCGCGACCTACTTTCTGCCGATTTATCTCGTGACTTTCGCCGTCGGCGGGTTCTGGGAAGTGCTGTTCGCGATCAAACGCGGCCACGAGGTGAACGAAGGCTTCTTCGTGACCTCGGTGCTCTACGCCTTGATTTTGCCCGCCACCATCCCGCTTTGGCAGGTGGCGCTGGGTATCACCTTCGGCGTCGTCATCGGTAAGGAGATCTTCGGCGGTACGGGCAAGAACTTCCTCAACCCGGCGTTGACCGGACGGGCGTTTTTGTACTTCGCCTACCCGGCGCAGATCTCCGGCGACAGCGTTTGGGTCGCCGCCGATGGCTATACCGGTGCGACCGCGCTCTCCATGGCGTATCAGGACGGCATGGATACTCTGGCCAACACCTTCAGCTGGACGGACGCCTTCCTTGGCTTCATTCCGGGGTCGGTGGGTGAGGTATCGACGCTGGCGATTCTAATGGGTGCTGCCGTACTGCTCTGGACCAAGGTCGCGAACTGGCGAATCATGCTCGGGGTCTTCCTCGGCATGGTGATCACCAGCACGCTGTTCAATCTGATCGGCTCCGACTCCAACCCGATGTTCGCGATGCCCTGGTACTGGCATTTGGTCATCGGCGGCTTCGCTTTCGGCATGGTGTTCATGGCGACCGACCCTGTGTCGGCTTCGATGACCAACCAGGGCCGCCTGGTCTTTGGTGCATTGATCGGTGTGATGACGGTATTGATCCGCGTGGTGAACCCGGCCTTCCCGGAAGGCATCATGCTGGCGATCCTGTTCTCGAACCTGTTCGCACCCTTGATCGATTACTTCTTCGTCCAGGCCAATGTCAAACGGCGCAAGAAGCGCGTCGGTACACCGGCCGAGGAGACTGCCTAATGGCACAAGGTAATAACTCCATCAAGAAAATTCTGATCGTGGCGTTTTCGCTATGTATCGTCTGTTCGGTGATCGTGTCGACGGCCGCGGTGGCGCTTCGCCCCACCCAGCAGCTCAACCAGGAGCTCGACCGTAAAACCAACATCCTCAACGTGGCCAAGCTTTACGAGCCGGGGATGGATGTCGAAGAGGCGTTCAGCGAGCAGATCACCGGGCGCGTCGTTGAGCTCGAGACCGGTGAGTACACCGATCAGTATGATGCCGACGAGTACGACGGTTTCGAAGCCTCGCGCGATCCGGCCACTGGCCGCACGCTCTCCGGTGACCGTGACATTGCCGGTCTTTCGCGGGTCGAAAGCTACTCGACCGTCTATCTTGTGGGTGATCCCGACAGCCCCGAGCAGATCGTGCTGCCGATTCGCGGTCAAGGCCTGTGGGGCCGTATGCGCGGCTTTTTGTCCGTGGAAGGTGACGGCAACACCATCGTGAGTATCACCTACTACGAGCACAGCGAAACGCCCGGGCTCGGTGCGGAAGTGAACAACCCGCGCTGGCAGGCTCAGTGGGAAGGTAAAAAGATCTACGACGACGAGGGTGACCTGTCGCCGGAAATTCACCTGACCAAGGGCGGCGCCAGCAGCGAGTACGAAGTGGATGCGCTGTCCGGCGCCACGCTGACCAGTAACGGCGTGACCAACATGCTGCAATTCTGGCTCAGCGAAGAGGGCTTTGGCCCGTATCTGGCGCGTTTTCGTGAAAACGCCGAGCCGGATGACGCCGAAGACACCGACACCAACTTCAACGACGTTGAGGGGGCTTGATCATGGCGGATGTAAATGCAAAGGGCGTGTTGACCGCGCCCATATTTCAGAACAACCCCATCGCACTGCAAATTCTGGGGATCTGCTCGGCGCTGGCGGTCACCACCAGCATGAGCGTATCGCTGGTCATGGCGCTGGCGGTTATCTTCGTTACCGCGTTTTCGAATCTGTTCGTCTCGCTGATTCGTAATCACATCCCCTCCGCGATCCGGATCATCGTACAGATGACGATCATCGCCTCGTTGGTCATCGTGGTCGATCAGATTCTGAAAGCCTACGCCTACGAGATGTCCAAGCAGCTCTCGGTGTTCGTTGGTCTGATCATCACCAACTGCATCGTGATGGGACGTGCCGAAGGCTTCGCCATGTCCAACACGCCGGGCATGTCGTTTCTCGACGGTATCGGTAATGGCTTGGGTTACGGCTTCGTGCTGATGGTCGTGGGTTTCTTCCGCGAGCTTCTGGGTGCAGGCAGCGTGTTCGGTTTCACCGTTTTGCCGACCGTGCAGGATGGGGGCTGGTATATCGGTAACGGCCTGCTGCTTCTGCCGCCTTCCGCGTTCTTCATCATCGGCCTTTTGATCTGGGTACTGCGCTCGATCAACCCGGAGCAGGTCGAGGAGAACGAGTTCAAGATGAAGGAAAACACCAAGCCGAAGGAGGCCGTGTAACATGGAACACTATCTGAGCCTTTTCGTCGCTTCGGTGTTCGTCGAGAACATGGCGCTTGCCTTCTTTTTGGGCATGTGTACGTTCCTGGCGGTCTCGAAGAAGGTCTCCTCGGCCATTGGCCTGGGCATCGCGGTCATCGTGGTACTGACCGTCACCGTGCCGGTGAACAACCTGGTCTACACGTACCTGCTTCAGGAAGGCGCGTTGACCTGGACTGGTATCGAAGGTGCCGAGAACATCGACCTGTCGTTTTTGGGTCTGCTCTCCTATATCGGCGTCATCGCCGCACTGGTCCAGATCATGGAGATGTTTCTGGACAAGTACGTGCCGTCGCTCTATAACGCGCTGGGCGTTTTCCTGCCGCTGATTACCGTGAACTGCGCCATCCTCGGTGGTGTACTGTTCATGGTCGAGCGTAGCTACAACTTCGGTGAGGCCGTGGTGTATGGCTTCGGTGCCGGTACCGGCTGGGCGCTGGCGATCGCCGCACTCGCGGGTATCCGCGAAAAGCTGAAGTACAGCGACGTTCCCGGTGGCCTACAGGGTCTGGGTATTACGTTCATCACCGTTGGCTTGATGTCCCTGGGCTTCATGTCCTTCTCGGGCATTCAGCTTTAATCGGCCGGTGTTCTCGGCGGCGCCTCGTCGCCGAGAACACCCTCAGCAATAGGAAACCGATATGGTTGATACATCCATCATCTTGCTCGGTGTTGTCATGTTCACGGTCATCGTCATCAGTTTGACGGCGATCATTCTGGCAGCGCGCAGCAAGCTCGTGAGTAGCGGGGACGTGACGATCGAAGTCAACGACGACCCCGAGAACACCCTGAAGACCCAGGCCGGCGGCAAGCTTTTGAACACGCTGGCGGCCAACGGCATTTTCCTATCCTCCGCATGCGGTGGCGGCGGCTCCTGCGCGCAGTGCAAATGCCGCGTGGAAGAGGGCGGCGGCTCGATTCTGCCTACCGAAGAGTCGCACTTCACCATGCGTGAAAAGAAGGAAGGCTGGCGTTTGTCCTGTCAGGTACCGGTCAAGCAGGACATGAAGATCGAAGTGCCTGAAGAAGTGTTCGGCGTCAAGAAATGGGAAACCGTGGTTACCGCGAACCCCAACGTTGCGACCTTCATCAAGGAGCTGAACCTGAAGCTTCCCGAAGGCGAAGAAGTGGCCTTCCGCGCCGGTGGCTACGTGCAGCTGGTGGCTCCGCCTTACGATATCAAGTTTTCGGATTTCGATATCGACGAGGAGTATCGCGGCGACTGGGAGCAGTTCAACCTGTTCGACGTTCGGCACAAGAACAACGAAGAGGTCATCCGCGCCTACTCGATGGCGAACTACCCGGAAGAGAAGGGTCTTCTCAAGTTCAACATCCGTATCGCCACGCCGCCGCCTAAATCGGACCACCCGCCGGGCCTGATGTCGACTTACGTCTTCAGTCTGAAAGAAGGCGACAAGGTGGAAGTCATGGGGCCGTTTGGTGAGTTCTTCGCCAAGGACACTGATGCCGAGATGATTTTCATCGGCGGTGGTGCCGGCATGGCGCCGATGCGCAGCCACATCTTCGATCAGTTGAAGCGTTTGAAGACCGATCGCAAAATCTCGTTCTGGTACGGCGCGCGCTCCTGGCGCGAAACGTTCTACAACGAGGAGTACGATCAGCTGGCCGAGGAGTTCCCGAACTTCGAATGGCACCTGGCGCTTTCCGATCCGCTGCCGGAAGACAACTGGGAAGGGGCGACGGGCTTCATCCACAACGTGCTCTACGAAGAGTACCTGAAGGATCACCCGGCGCCGGAGGACTGCGAGTACTACATGTGCGGTCCGCCCATGATGAACGCCTCCGTGATCAAACTGCTGCTGGATATGGGCGTTGAGCCGGAAAACATCATGCTGGACGACTTCGGCGGATAAGAAGTCGATGTACGCAGAGCGGGGCTGGCCATGGGCCGGCCCCGCTCTTTTTATAGCGCTTGCACGCCCGTTTCGATGAACCAGGCTCAAAGCCGGTTTTGGTTAAAAGGCCTACTGCCTGATCATACCCCGTATTTACGGTATAATGAGGCCGTACACCTTGAGTAACGACGCACAACTGCTCCGCCAGGCACTTTTGCTTATCGCAACTGTCTCGAGGGCAGGTAACGTCCCAGGAGGTTTCAATGGCTATTTGGCTACTGGTATTTGGTTTCATGGCGCTGATCATGACCGCGATGGCGGTGGGTGTGCTGGTCGGGCGCAAGCCCATTGCAGGCTCCTGCGGTGGCTTGAATCAGATCGGCATGAAGGACGGCTGCGATATTTGCGGCGGCAAGGACAAGGTTTGCGAGGAAGAGAACCGCAAGCGCGGAAGCGCTCGTCGTGCAAGCGACGAGAGCCGCGGCGCGGATCTGGGCTACGATGCCACGCGGCGCTGAGCGCCACGCAAGGGACAGGACCGCACACGCGTTAGCGTGCGCGAAATGGGATCGAGGAGACGCAGACGGTATGGCGGTTCACAATTACGATGTCGTGGTGATCGGTACGGGGCCCGCGGGCGAGAGCGCGGCCATCAACGCGGCAAAGAACGATCAGCGCGTGGCCATCATCGAGAAACAGCCGCAGGTCGGCGGAAACTGCACCCACTGGGGGACCATTCCCTCCAAGGCGCTGCGCCACCAGGTCAAGCAGATCATGGCGTTCAATACCAACCGCATGTTTCGCGACATCGGCGAGCCGCGAATGTTCTCCTACCCACGCGTCATGGAGCGCTCCCGCGATACCATCGATAAACAGGTCGAAATGCGCACCACCTTTTACGCGCGCAACCGTATCGACTTGATTCACGGCACCGCGCGCTTCAAGGATGAGCATACGCTCCTCGTTCGCGACCGTCAGGAAGGCGTCGAGGAGCTGGTGGCGAAGAAGTTCGTGATCGCCACTGGCTCGCGCCCGTACCGCCCGGGTGACATCGACTTCAGCCACCCGCGCATCTACTGCTCCGACACCATTCTTGCCATGGCGCACACGCCGCGCACCATGGTGATCTTTGGCGCCGGCGTCATCGGCTGTGAGTACGCATCGATCTTCTCCGGGCTCGGTATCAAGGTCGATCTGATCAACAGCCGCGATAGTTTGCTGTCGTTTTTGGACGACGAAATCAGCGATGCGCTGTCGTACCATCTGCGCAAGCACGGCGTGCTGATTCGGCATAACGAGGAGTACGACCGTGTCGAGCCCGACGAGTCCGGCGTCGTGGTCTATCTCAAATCCGGCAAGAAGATTCGTGCCGACGCGTTCCTGTGGGCCAACGGGCGCACCGGTAACACCGATTCACTCGGCCTTGAGAATATCGCGCTGCAGCCCAACGGCCGCGGCCAGCTCAGTGTCGATGATCACTACCGTACCGAGCTTCCCCATATTCACGCCGCCGGGGATGTGATCGGCTGGCCGAGTCTGGCCAGCGCCGCCTACGATCAGGGCCTGAACTCTAGCAACGAGCTGCTCGACAAGGAGTATCGCTTCGTCACCGATATTCCAACCGGCATCTACACCATTCCCGAAATCAGCTCCTTTGGCCCCAACGAGCGCGAGCTGACCGAGGCGAAGGTGCCCTACGAAGTGGGCAAGGCGTTTTTCAAGGACACCGCCCGGGCACAGATCACTGGCGACACGGTCGGCATGCTCAAAATCCTGTTCCATCAGGATACGCTGGAGATTCTGGGTATCCACTGCTTCGGTGACCAGGCCTCGGAAATTCTTCATATCGGCCAGGCGATCATGCAGCAGGAGGGCGAGGCGAACACGCTGCGCTACTTCGTCAATACCACCTTCAACTACCCGACCATGGCCGAAGCCTACCGGGTGGCGGCGCAAAATGGGTTGAATCGGGTGTTTTGATGAAACGCTTATCGACCGATAAGGGCCCAGTTGGGCCCTTTTTTTTGTTGGGTCGAGGTGTCAGTCGTCCAGTAGCTCCTGAGCGCGCGCCTGCCACGGGCCTGCGATTTCGGCGGCTCGGCGCAGCGCCGCTTGTGACGCCTCCATATCGTTTTCGAGTGCCAGCAGTAACCCCATATTCAGCCACGCTGCGCCAAGCATCGGGTCTGCGCGGGTAGCCGCCTCGAAGGCGTGGCGTGCGCTGCTCGGTTCACCTTCGCTATAAAAGGCGTTTCCCAGCGCGAACCAGGCCAGCCCGCTTTCAGGGTGACGCTCGACCAGCGCCTGCCAGCTGGGTAGTGCCGCGCTTGCGCCGTTCAGCGCCTCGAACGCGCTGATGGCGTCCACCGCGCCGCGCGCCGAGACATCGACGGGCAGCTCTCCTGGCGCCTTGACCACGAATCCCCAGCGCTCGCTGCGCGCCCAGGTGGCGTCGAAACGGCTGAAAGCGAGCGCATGACGCTCGATTTCACCGCTTCGCAATAGCAGCCGCTCGTTGGCCAAATCAAAACCGATCGCGACCGCGTAGTGCCACAGCGGGTAGACAGGCAGCGCCAGGTTCTGCATCACCACGACCGGCTCACCCGCGTTTAGGTGGTGCAGCAACGCATCCAGGGTGGGGCGGATTACATAGGGGATCAAGTCATGACGGCGCACACTGGCGAGCATTTCCGGCTGCAGGCTGCCTTCGCGACCGGGCAGGTAAACCTCGCGAATGAGCGTCTCCAGGGCAACGCTTTCGCCTTGATGGTTGAGTACCATGGCCAGACTCGCCGGGCCGCACTGATACTCGCGTTGGGCGAAGAAGGGCACATCAGTCAGCTCGACGCGAGGCGTGATGGTTCGATACGTGCTTTCGAGCAGCACCGGATGTCGCGCACAGCCGCTAAGCCAAAGGGCGAGTACAAAAACGCCCGCAGTGCGGGCGTAGTGAGCGAGACGACGCATCGAATGCTTAGCGCGTGAACGGATAGACGTCGGTCAGACCGAGAATATCGGTGATCAACAGGATGATGAATACGGCAAACAACGCGCCGACTACGCCGCTGGCGCCAGCGGGCAGCTCGTCCAGACGCTGAGCCATCTCTTTCGCTTCGCTATCGCTTAAAGCGGCCACGCGGGCCTGAACCTCGACCGGGTCGACGCCCTGGTTAACGAGGGCCTGCTGGACATCGGCACGGGCGAGCACGTCGCTGATACGCTGACGCTCGGCGCCGGCCTGGTCGCTGGCGAGCACTGACTGCGTGGAGATCAGGGCGCGATTGGAGGCGTCCACAGAGGCCATGATCGGAAGGCTGGTGACGACCAACGCTAGAATCAACAGGGCAGACAGGGTGGAACGCAGGGTTTTCATGGTATTCGATCCTTGAACGCTATCAGAGCGCTTTTTCTAATAAAGTTGGTGATGAAGGCGCCACGCAAGAGCGGCGCACTAAACCCCGATGCGGTAGGTCCACGGGGTTTCGGCGAGTATACCCTTGGCGCCGCCCATCGTCATCGCCAAATCGTGAAGGCCTGGCCAGAGCGGCACGCCACTGGCGCCCTTGACCGCGAGATCGAGTCGCTGAGCCATCAGCAAAAGCTTGTGCAAACGCTTCATCGGCAGGCGGCTGATCGCCTTTTGATAGGCCGGTCGGCGCTTGTCGAAAATCATCGGCTTTTGCGTCTTGCAAGCGTGCTCGAAGCTTTGCCCCTGATCCAGATGCTGGTGCAGCGACAGAAGCGTTCGAAGTTCTCGGGTCAATGCCCAGAGGACGATCGGCGCTTCCACGCCTTCGCTTCTAAGCCCGGTGACGATTCTTGAGACACGCTGCGGCTCGCCCTTGAGGCACGCGTCGGACAGGTTGAAGACGTCGAAGCGGGCGCTATCCTCGACGCCCACGGCGATGCTGTCCACGTTGAGCCGCGTATTCGGCGGGTGAATCAGCGCAAGCTTTTGAAGCTCCTGGTCGGCGGCAAGCAGGTTACCTTCGGTGCGCTCGCCCAAAAGACGCGCGGCGTCCAGATCGATCTGCACGCCGTGAAGCCCGGCGCGGTCACGCAGCCAGTAGCCGAGCCGGGAGGCATCCACCGGCCACACCGGCACGAACAGCCCGTGCTTGTCGAGCGCCTTGAACCAGGCGCTTTTCTGTTGCTTGGCGTCGAGCTTGCCCATGCTGATCAGCAGGACATCGTCGCTTTGCTCCATCAGCTCGGCGTACTGAGCGAGCGCTTTCGCGCCCTCCTGGCCGAGCTTTTGGGTGCCAAGGCGCAGCTCCAAAAGCTTGCTGCTGGCAAAGAGCGACAGGTTGCTGGCGGTTTCGAGAAGCCGCCCCCAAGCAAAGTTGGGCTCCACGTCGAGTACTTCGCGCTCCTCGATGCCGGCGCCGCGCGCGGCCTGGCGCACGGCGTCGCAGGCGTCGCGATGCTGAAGCGGCTCTTCACCGGCGACGATCACCGCCCGCGGAAGCTTTTTGGCGAGCTGGCCGCCTAGCTGGTCGGCAAAGACCTTCAAGGCGACGCCTCGAGTGTCGCCAGGCGCTCGACGATGCGCTGGGCGAGCTGACGCGATAGCGTCTGTTTCGCCTCGTCCAGCAGCAATTCTCGGTTCAAGAGGTCGTCCTCGTTGATACGAATGCGCGTGGCCGTCGAGACGATATCGTTGTTGAGCGCGTAGGCGCCGTTCTCACGCCGCTGTACCGAAAGCGTTACGCGCATGGTGAGCTCGTGGTCACGGTTGGCGCGGCCTTCGCTTCCCAGCGACCGGTTCTCGACCACCGGCGTGCCCAGCGTGACCCGCCAGGGGGCGCCCGGGGTCACGTCGGTGCCCTGGCGGGTAAGTAGGCTGTCGAGCTCGCGGGCAAGCGACGTGGAGGTGTCGCCTTCGAGGCTGAGCGGCGGCAGGCTGGTCAATGTGCCTTCGCGGCGCAGCCGAAAGCCACAGCCTGCCAGTAGCGCCGCCGATACGGCGACGCTCCCCAGTGCGAGTAACCGCCGGCGTGTATAGAGTGTGCTCATCCGCCCACCACGATGTTGACCAGCTTGCCCGGAACCACGATGACCTTACGCACCGTTTGGCCCTCGAGATGGCGCTGTACGTTGTCGTTCTCCATCGCCAGACGCTCGATGGAAGCTTTATCCGCATCCGCCGGTACCTCGAGGCGGGCGCGCAATTTGCCGTTGACCTGCACGACAAGCTCAAGGCTGTCACGGGTCAGCGCCGCTTCATCCACCGCGGGCCAGGTCGCCTCGATGGCCGGCTCCTGGTGGCCAAGCTGCTGCCAAAGGGTGTGGCAAAGGTGCGGGGTGATCGGCGCGAGAATCAGTACGCAGGCCTCGAGCGCTTCGCGTGCCACGGCCAGGCCCTGGCTGGCGGTTGCATCGAACTTGCCGACGGCGTTGGAGAGCTCCATCACTGCCGCGATGGCGGTATTGAAAGTGGTGCGCCGACCGATGTCGTCGCTCGCTTTCTTGATCGTCTCGTGCGTCTTGCGTCGCAGAGCTTTTTCGTCGTCGTTAAGCGCGCCTTTATCGAGCGGCTGGGGCTCGCCGGCCTCCATGTGCTCGTTGACCTGACGCCAGATACGCTTCAAAAAGCGGTGCGCGCCTTCGACGCCGGAGTCGGACCACTCGAGCGACTGCTCCGGCGGCGCGGCGAACATCATGAAAAGACGTACCGTGTCGGCGCCGAAGCGCTCGATCATCGACTGCGGGTCGACACCGTTGTTTTTCGACTTGGACATCTTCTCGATGCCGCCCATCTCGACCGGCTCGCCGTCGCTCACCAGCACCGCGCTGATCGGGCGGCCCTTGTCGTCGCGCTTCACATCGACGTCCGCCGGGTTGAACCACTGCTTACCGCCGTTATCGAGCGTGCGGTAGTAGGTCTCGGCGATGACCATGCCCTGGGTGAGCAGCTGCTGGAACGGCTCATCACTCTCGACCAGGCCGAAATCGCGCATCAGCTTGTGGAAGAAGCGCGCGTAGAGCAGGTGTAAAATCGCGTGCTCTATGCCGCCGATGTAAAGATCCACCGGCAGCCAGTAGTTGGCGCGCTCGTCGAGCATCGCCTCGTGGTTATCGGCGCAGGCGAAGCGGGCGAAGTACCAGGAGGACTCCATGAAGGTGTCGAAAGTGTCGGTTTCCCGCGTCCAGCCATCGCCCAGATCAAAAAATTCCGGCATTTTCTTGAGCGGCGAGCCCGAGGCGTCGACGGTGACCTCCATGGGAAGCTCGACGGGTAGCTCATCGTCGGTGAGCGCCACGGTCTGACCTTCCGGGCCGTACTTGACCGGAATCGGCGCGCCCCAGTAGCGCTGGCGGGCCACGCCCCAGTCGCGAATACGGAAGTTGGTTTTGGTTTCGCCGCGGCCAAGCTCGGCAAGCTTTCCGGCAATGGCGTCAAACGCCGCCTCGAAACCGAGCCCGTCGAACTCGCCGGAGTTGATCAGCGTGCCGTGCTCGACAAAGGCTTCCCGGCTTAGATCCGGCGTGTTGCCGTTCTCATCGGCAATCACAGGTTTGATCGCGACGCCGTATTTGGTGGCGAACTCCCAGTCGCGCTGATCGTGGGCGGGTACGGCCATGACCGCGCCGGTACCGAACTCCATGAGCACGAAGTTGGCAACGTAAACCGGCACGCGCTCGCCGGTGATCGGGTGCACGGCCTGATGGCCGGTGGGCATGCCGAGCTTCTCCTTGGTCGCCATTTCGGCTTCCGAGGTGCCGCCTCTGGCGCACTCTTCGCAAAATGCGGCAAGCTCTGCGTTGTGCTCGGCGGCCGCTTTGGCAAGCGTATGGCCGGCGGCGACGGCCACGTAGGTCACGCCCATCAGCGTATCCGGGCGAGTGGTGTAAACCGACAGCGGCTCACACGCGTCGCCGCCCTGGGCTTCGATGTCGAAGCTGAGCTCGACGCCCCTCGACTTACCGATCCAGTTGCGCTGCATGGTCTTGACCTGCTCGGGCCATTCGACCTTGTCGAGATCCGCCAGCAGTTCGTCGGCGTAGTCGGTGATCTTCAAAAACCACAGCGGAATCTCCTTGCGCTCGACTAAAGCGCCGGAGCGCCAGCCGCGGCCTTCGATCACCTGCTCGTTGGCCAGCACCGTCTGGTCCACCGGGTCCCAGTTGACCGTGGACATCTTCTTGTAGACCAGGCCCTTTTCGATCAGCTTGCCGAAGAACCACTGCTCCCAGCGGTAGTAACTCGAATCGCAAGTGGCGAATTCGCGGCTCCAGTCGTAGGCGAAGCCCAGCGCCTTGAGCTGGGTGCGCATATAATCGATATTCTGGTAGGTCCATTCACCCGGCGGTACCTGGTTTTGAATGGCGGCGTTTTCCGCCGGCATGCCGAAGGCGTCCCACCCCATGGGCTGCAGAACGTTCTTGCCCTGCATCCGATGAAAGCGCGAGACCACATCGCCAATGGTGTAGTTGCGCACGTGGCCCATGTGGAGCTTACCGCTGGGGTAGGGGAACATGGAGAGGCAGTAGAACTTTTCGCGATTGGCGTCTTCTACCGCCTTGAAGCACTGGTTCTTGTCCCAGTACTGCTGGGCGTCACGTTCGATCTCGCGAGGGCTATAATGTGCATCCATCGGTTTTTTCAATGCCTTGGCGTAGTTCGCCCGATTCGGGCGCGGTATGAATGAGAATGACGGCTGTCAGATCAGTAATGCCGATTGTATCCTATGCTGATGTAACCTTGAACGGTTAGCCGGCGATAGCGGCCAGGCAGTCAAGCGCGGTATTTAAAGCGGTATTGAGAAAGGAGAGCATCCATGGAACGAGATAACGACCACCGTTTACGCGAAGGCTACGAGCGTCTTTTGGAGCGCATGAAAAACGGCGCGGGCGAATTGACCTGGACGAACCTGCAAAAGGATCTGGACGACGCCGTCGCCTTCGAGGCCGAGTTCGAAGAGTACACTAAAGACGAGCTGGCGCTGCTGCGCGCTTGGGTCGAGCGCGATTTGAAAGACATGCGCCACTACATGGCGGACTCCGGCAAGCAGGTGGCTCAGTGGCTGGGGATCGACGTCGATACGCTGTCGCGGCGAGTGGTTGAGTCGCTTCTATCCATCGCCGATCGCAGCGTGGTCGAGCGCGAACGTTTCGAGGATGACCTGGAAGCCGCCCGGGCAGATTACTGCGAAGGCGAAATGGCCGCACCCGGGCTCATGGCCTGCGTGCACTGTGATACCCAGGTCATGCTCGAGCGTGTCTCGCGCATCGAACCTTGCCATCAGTGCGGTCACCGCTACTTCTATCGCTTCCCCACGAAAATCGTCGAAACCTGATATTCGGCTTGTGACGCCGGCTCAGTTTCCGAACGTTCCGATGCCTGCGATCGCCGCCAGCGAGAGCAGGCTCATGATGGCGGCGTACACCAGATTGTCGTGCATCATCTGATAGCCGCTGACGCCATAGCGCCCCTGCAGCGACAGGTTGATCCCGGAAAGCGGCCCGACACTGGTGCCGACCGCCCAGCCGCTGAGCGCCACGAAGGCGAAGAGCGTCTGCTCGCCGGCGTCGAGATTCAGAACCGAGGCCAGGATTGAAACGCCGATGATCGGGTGAAGCCCGGCCAGCGCGCTTATCGTAATGGCGGCGAAACTCGCCATCGCCTGAACGATCCCGAAGTGCTCGAAGAGCGTCCAGTCGTCACCCGCCGCCGCGCTGACCAGCGTTGAAAGCCCGATGGTCAAAAGCCCCGCCGCTAGAAACAGTGAAAGCTCGCCGCGCATCGCGGGCAGGCGGTTGAAAACGTGCTGTCGAACCCGTTTGACGGTAAAGACCGGTCCTTCGTGCAGGTTCGCCACCACCGCTACGGCGGGAACCAGAAAGGTAATGATGCTGACGATCGACAGCAGCGGTGTCAGCACGAAGTGAAACAGCATGACGCCCAGGGCCATGCCCAGCGGCATGAACAGGCTTTTCGGCGAAAGCGAAAAGCCATCGACCTCGCGCAAATCGAAGCGCCGATTAAGCTCGAAGGTAGTGATCACCCCGGAGAGCATCGCAATCGGAAAGCCTACCAGCGCAATCTGGCTGTACTCGACCGCCGGTGCCAGAGCGATCACCACGCCCATCGAGGCGAAAAACGGCGACCAGAGCGCCGCACTCGAGAGTCCGCGGTTCAGCGCCAGAAACTGGGGGGCGGTGAGCGGCGCGCGTCGCGCGATCCGGTCGCCCACCATGAAGACCGTGGAGAGGTTTAAAATCGTGCCGAGAAAATGAACCCCCAGCCAGGTGCGCAACACGCCGCCGCTGCCGGTGAGCCGCTTGCCCGCCGCGGGCCGATTGCCCTGGCGCCCCACCAGCGAAATGAAGCTCACCCCGACCAGCATCGCGACGACGAATACGTTGCCTTCGAGCACGTGCGGCCAGTCGATGGGTGCTCCGTACACCAGATGGGCGGTCAGCAGCATCGACGCCCCCATCCCGATCAGTACGCCCGCCTGAAGTCGCGAGCGGCGCGGAATATCGTTCCATAGCAGCACCACCGCCGCCCACAGCAGGTAGCTCACAAGCGGATGTGTATCGGTCCAGGGCGTGAAGCCGGCGATTTGCGCCACTAAACCCGAAAACGCCAGCGTTCCCGCCAGACGCCGCCGCGCGGTGGTTCTGTCCATGAAGACTCCTTTAAAACGTGACTCGCAGGCTAATGAAATCGGCCCTTAAAAACCAGCGCGGTCTGTCGCGTGTTAATCAGTTGGCGCACGCGATAAGCGGCTATCCTTTGATTATCGTTAAGGACTTTGCGTACCATCGAGTGATGGCAACGGCTGGCTGTTGTAACAGCGATTTTTTCAATAACAACGATGGGAGAGTGTCATGGAAACCTTGTCAGAGCATCAGGGCCGCTGTGTTTGCGGCGCCGTTAGCATCACCGCCCGCCCGGAAAGCCTGAACGTCGACGTTTGCCACTGCGCGACGTGCCGCCAGTGGAGCGGGGGGCCGCTGATGGTAGTCAGCTGCGGTACCCGCGTCGATTTCGAAGGGGAAGAGCGGATCTCGACGTTCGCTTCTTCCGAGTGGGCGCAGCGCGGCTTCTGTAGCGGCTGCGGCACGCACCTGTTCTTTCGCCTCAACGCGTCCGGAGAGTATCTGGTGCCGGTGGGGCTTTTACAGAGCGACGGTGCGTGGCGGCTCAAAAGCCAGGTCTTCATCGACCAGAAGCCGGCGTTCTACTCGTTTTGTGAGCGAATCCACGACCTGACCGGCGAAGAGCTTTTTGCCAAACACGCCTGAGGCAAGCGTGAAGATGCAAGAACTGGCCTCGTTTCAGGATGGTTTTCTACTCGGGGCCGGTAAGCTCTATCAATGAGGACCTTCTTGTGAACACGTTTCGCCCGCGCCGTTTGAGCGCGGCTCAACGAATAGCCGGCGCGATCATTGCGCTGATAGGGCTGGTCACGCTTTTGCTGGGCCTGCTGATGGGCTACGCGCTTATCGGTGAGCTGAGCGATTCGTTGACGGAAGGGGCACTGAGTCTTGCCATCTTCTTCTCCCTGTTGACCGGGCTCGGCACGATCGCGCTGGCCGCCGGCTGGGGGCTGGCGCGAGGAAAGCGCGAGAGACCCCGCGAAGTGTGGGTCCCCTGGCAGGCGCTGATGCTTGCCGGAGTGCTAATCACGATCGCAATGCTCGCCTTTATGGGCCACGCTCTTTGGCACGGTAGCCCAATGGGAGGAGCCGCGGCTAAAGGGGTCAGCATGCTGATGGGACTGGGGCTTGCGTTTTTGGCGTCCGGTTTTTACCGGCGCAAAAAACGCGGACGTAACCTGTTTCGCTAGCTCGCTGCCTGAAGGGAGCGCGTGGGTTAAACGCTTGAAAGCGGTACGTTCTCCAGATCAACGGAGCATTGGCACTGGCCTTAAGGAAAACGCCCGGGCGATGCACGTCGACCCGGGCGTTTTACGTAGTACTTTTTTGAAAACGATTAGCGAACTACTTCCTTCTCTGGCTGGAAGATCGTGCCCATATCGGTCGAGAAGGGCGCTGCGTACTCATTCTCGATTAACGGGATAGCGGCGACGCGTTCGGCGCGGCGCAGAAGGTTTTTGTAGAGGTAGCGGTTGTACACCGCCCACAAATGAAAGGTCAGGAACGTGACGATGAAGCCTGCCGCCAGCAGCTGCAGCATCGTCGAGCTGTAGAGCTGTTCGATGATGGCGTCCTCGACGGTGTAGAACGTGTGCAGCCTTGAAAGTACCACCAGCCACAAGCCGAGCGTTGCCAGCGCCATCACGGTATCGCGCGTGCGGTACTGCCAGCATTTTTGGCAAGGGTTATCGATGATCACGGGCATCAGCTTGTTGCTCATTGAAGGGCTCTCCTCTGTCGGGGCTTTGCCAGGTGGCTAGCCGTCCTTTTTGGCGCGTCATCGCTTTGGGGAAGGCGATGATCACGGTGACCAGGTTGAGTATCCAGTACGCGAAGGGGTACCAGATGCTCCAGTAAACGCACTTGAGAATGTCGCGGTCGTAACGGCTGTCGATGTAAAAACTCACCGAAAACTGAATGAAGCTGATGAAAATCAAAATGCTGCTGAAATAGGAGAGCACGCTGCCGGTCACCGGCCACTCGTCCGGCGTCAGCGCCTTGCTGACCAGCCACGCAACGATCAGCGCCAGTACCGAATAGCACCAGACGACGCTGACGATGTACTCGAGCATCAGGATCCAGAAGCGACGGTTCTTCCAGCGCATGGTTTGGGTGAAGTAGCGCAGAAACACTTCGCCACCGCCCTGGGCCCAGCGCAGGCGCTGCTTGAAAAGCCCGCGCAGGGTTTCCGGCATCAGCACCCAGCACATGGCGCGGGGCTCGTAGCGAACCTGGCCACCGTCGAGCTGAAGCCGCCAGCTCACATCGATGTCTTCGGTGATCATGTCGGTGCTCCAGCCACCGATCTTCTCGATCGCCTGACGGCGAAATGCGCAGATGACGCCCGAGATGGTGAACACCATGCCGTAGATGCGCTGGGCGCGTTTGATCAGGCCGATGATCGCCGAGAACTCGCCGGTTTGAATCTTGCCGATCGCCGTCGAGCGGGTTCTCACCCGGGGGTTGCCAGTGACGCCGCTCACCCGAGGGCTTGCGACGAAGTGGCTGACCATGAAGCCGACGGCGTCGTAATCGAGAATCGCATCGCCATCGATGCCCACGATGATGTCGCCGCTGGCGTGGGCCAGGCCGTTGTTCATGGCGCTGGCCTTGCCCTGGTTGGGCTGATCCAGCACCGTCAATTTGGGGTAGCGCGCGGCGAGCGACTGTAGGCGAGCCAGCGTGTCATCGCGACTGCCGTCGTTGATCGCCACGACGTCCATGTTCGGGTAGTTCTGCTTGAACAGGTGCTGCACCGTCTCGTCGACGTTCAGGCCCTCGTTGTAACAGGGCAGCAGCACCGTGACCGCCGGCGCCGACGAGTCGAACTGAAACGGGGTCGTCTTGGGCTGCTTGCGCTCCCAGTGCAGGTAGAAATACACGCCACCGCAGATCCAGATGGTGGCCATGACACTTGGGTAGCCAAGCGTAAAGGTGGCCAGAAGGTCGAGTAGGTTCATGGCAGTTTTCTAAAGCGTTGGCCTTGGGAAAAGTACGGTCTGATCACGTCGATATTGGGATGATTTTCATGGAAATCGTCCGGGTAGTAGCCGATGTGCTTGATACCTTCCTCTCGCAGAATACGGATCCACTCGGCGATCTCTTCACTCGGAATCGGTGTCTGGGTACGCCAGTCCTGAGTTTGAAGTTCGAACACGAGCTGCTGGGCACTGACCCGGGAAAGTGAACGCCGAGCAAGCTCTCTGAGCCAGCCGTTGGGGTCGTCGTCTGCCTCCTCCATGTAAGGCATCGCCATAACCGCCACGTAGTTGTAGGCCTGAGCGAAGCCTTCGGGGCTTTGCGAGAACCACTGCTGACTTTCCGGGTTCATGATCGTGGTGGCGTACAGGTTGCGCGAGCTGGTGAACGCCTTGTTGTCCGATTGACGGTAGTAGTTGGCCGAGCGTAAAAGCTCCCGAGTAAAGTCCGCCAGGTACTGCTCCTTGAAGTCGGTCCAGCGCTGTATCTGATTCTCCTGCTGAAGCGCTTCGATATCACCGGGCAGGCCGGCGTTTTCATAGGCGCTGAGTGCCGCCGGGCTTGCGTCCTCGTGATCGGTGAAAAAGGCGTCGTCGTGAAAGAGCACGCCGTCGAACTTGGTCAGACGCCCCAGATCCTGGTAGATCTCGTTGATGATGCGGCGGTTGTCGGCATCGAATGGGGTGAGCCTGCGGTAGTGCTCCGGCGCCTCGCCTCCGGTGCGGTCGTTGAGAACGTAGCGATGGTCGTCACCGAGATCGAAGGAGAGCACCGGCATCCAGGCGTACACCTTCACACCGGCGCGCTTTTTGAGCTGCCAGGCCACGCGGTTGAACAAATCGGCACGCATCGGCAGGTGGCGGTTGGGGAAGTAGAGCTCGTTGGCAACGCCGTCTCCCTCCGGGTCGGCGAACGCCTGGAGATAAACCGTGGTGATGCCGTAGCTATAGATACGCTGAATCAGTCGATCCAGATTCTGCTCCTGCTGAACCGGGTCCGGATCAAAAACGTAGTCCAGATCCACGTGTACGATGCGAAGGGACTCTTTCTCCCACACGTTGTTGGCGAGAATCTCGCCCAGGGTCTCCAGGCTGGTCTCCTGATCGATCAGGTAGCGGTGAATGCTCGCAAGCGACTCGCCGGAGCGGTTGGGCGAGCTCAAAAGGCTGAAGGTGTAGCGCATGCCTACTTCGGCGGCCAGATCGATGGTCGCCTGGCTGTAAGCACCGTAGGGCCAGACCATCATGCGCGGCTCGCGCCCCAGGTGCTCTTCGAACTGCTCGCGGGTGCGGGCCATGTCGGCGCGAATGCGCGCGGTATAGGCGGCTTCGCTTTCATAGCCGGTCTGGCGGTTCCAGATCGTGGTGACCGCCGCACCCTGCTCGTTGCCCTGAGGGTTGCCGAGCACACCCTGGTGAAGATCGAAAGTATGCGAGGCGATCTCGACCAGCGGCGACTCGTCGAGCTCGCGGACCTGATCCCAGCTCAAAAAACGGCTGCGGGGTAGGGTGATATTGCCGTAGGGCACCTGGCCGCCGGCAGGCACGTCGAGCCAACTGCCCACCACGGCCTGGACGGCGGGGAAATCATAAAGCTTCAACAGCGGAAAGACGATGTCGTAAAAGCTTGCGTAGCCGTCGTCGAAGGTCAACAGGACCGCCTTGTCCGGCAGCGGTGCGCCGCCGTTACGGGCATCGAGGATCTGCTGAAAACTGACCGGCCGGTAGCCCTCGGCATCGATCAAGTTGAAGTGCTCGACCAGTCGGGCGCGGGTAATGGTCTGGGGGTAGATCGGCAGGTTCGGCGTGACCTGACGGTCGACCACGTCGTGGTAGCTGATGACGACGAAATCGTCAGGGGTGCGTTCGGCGTGCGCCTGAACGCTCAACAAGAGCAACACCAGACCGGTAATGAGCGTGCGCCAGTGCATTACAAGAATCTCCAGATAAAGCCAGCGGTGAAGGTGTTGTCGTACTCGGCAATGCCGTCATACACCGCGCGTTCGCGGGTGATGCCGTATTCGAGACTGAACGTGGGGGCAAGCTCGAAACGGTGGCCGTAGCCGATCGACCAGGTGTTCTCGTCGTCGAACTCTTTTTGCCAGTAGCGTCCAGCGCCGAGCGACAGCGTTTGAATGAAGCTTTGGCGGTAGTCCAGCGGGATTTCGTAGTTCACCGACAGCACGCCCGCCACGTTCGCATCGCGCTCGGGGTTGAAGTAGCTCGCCTCGACCTCGTCATTGGCCGATGCCGCGACCTGGGCCTCGCCGTTCACCTGCCAGCGGTCCAGGTGATAGAGCGTCTCGCGCCAGTAGCCGTAGGCCGAGCGGCGAAGGTTGCCGTCATCGAAATCCATTGCCGACACGCCAAGGGCGCCTGCGCCGCGCTCGTCGCGGTAAAGGGCGATTTCACCGCGATAGCGGTCGGCGCTGACGCCGTCGTTGAGCGCGCGAAGCGGGGTGTCGAGGGTGTTGTGCTCCGCCGCGACGGTAGCCGTTACGTGATCGCTGGCGGCGTATCTGAGTTCGGCCTGAGCGACGAAGTCATTGCCCAGTTGAGCGCCGTGACCCGCCGACAGGACCACCGTTGCCGGGTACAGGTTGAGCTCGTAGCCCGCAACGGTCGTGCCCGCGCGCAGGTCCTGGTCGTCGAACTCGCCGTACTGATTGGTTTGAGTGATGAACGGGCGCGACCCTTGAGCATTGCGCGGCCCGTCGAGGCGCACTTGCGAGCGCCACTCTTTCGATGCCTGGGTGCTCACGCCTTCGCCGCTGCTCCGGGTAAACGAAGCGCTCAGCTGCGGGGCACGGGCCTCGCGCCACTCGCGGGCCAGCTCATCGCGGGACGGGCTGGGCCGGGCATCAGTGATCTCGCGGGCGATTGCATCCGTCGTGCCGGCCCACTGGCCGCGCTGAAGCCGCGCTAAAAGCACGCCGTGCTCAGCCTGATAGCGCTGATCCGGCGCAAGCATGGGCTCGGCGCTTTGGTACGTGGCTTCGGCTTTTCGCGGCAAGCCTCGAATACGCTCGAGATCGCCCTGGGTAATCGTCAGGTAAGGGTCGCCAGGCGCCTGGTCCTGATAGGCCGCCAGCCGATCGCTTGCTTCCCCTATCTGGCCGCGCCAGGCGGTCAGCAGCACGTCGAGCAGCAGCACCTTTTGGTAATTGGCGTTGGGAATTTGCGTCGTGCGGGTAAAGTCCCAGCGGTACTCCGGCTCCTGAGTGAGCCAGCTTTTTAATAGCCGGTCGGCTTCGGCAAAGCGCTGCGCATCGGTGTAGCTAAAGAACAATCCCTCGTTGAGTGGGTCGTCCGGGTTGATCGCCATACCCGGCGAGCGCGCGATGATCCCGCGATAGAGCGTGGCGGACTCATCGGGGTGGCCAAGACCGCCAAGTGCCAGCGCACGGGCGCGGAGCACGTAATCGGGCAGGGTGCCGTGCTGAAGCTCTAGGCGTTTGGAGAGTGCCTCGGCTTCACTAAAGCGTCGAAGCTCGGCAAGCGCGACCACCTTGTCGTACTCGGCCAGCGTTTTGAGCTGATCGGGAAGCTCGGCGTTGGACAGTACGGTTTCGAGTTGCGTGAGGCCGCTTGCGGTGCGCGACGGCGTGTCGGTATGAATGCCTAAGCGAATGTCGGTGACCGCTTCGTAGTAGGCCAGCCAAAGCCGGTCGCTGGCACTGAAAACGTCCGGATTCTGATTCATCAGATCGCGTGCCGCGCCGCTGGCGCCCAAACCTACCGCCAGGCGGTAAATCGCCTGCAGTTCGCTTGTGTTGCTCGGATCCCGCTCGATCAGCGCCTGGCGGGCAGCGAGCTCCTGGGTGGCGTTTTGCGTGCGCGAGGCAAGATAGCCGCGCGCCTCCAGCCCCTGCGCCGTCGTGCCCGCGACCTGCTCGTAGTTCTCGAGGTTGATTTGAGCCTGGGTGTAGCGCTCGAGGTCGGTATTGACCAGCGCCTGCCCTAGATACCCTTGGCCATTTTGCGGGTCGCGCCGCGCCAGCGTCTGATAGAAGGCCAGCGCCTGATCAAAAGCCTGCACGCGCCGCGCCGCGCCGCCAAGGTTTTCGAGTTCATTGGAGCGGTACTGCTCCAGAGAGCAGCCGGCGCAAACGGCCAGCGCATCGTCGAAGCGTTCGGCGCGCAGTAGAAGCGCGATCAAATCAGCACGCACCCACGCATCGCCGGTCTGTCGATAGAGCGTTTCGAGACCGCTGATCGAGGAGGTCAGGTTGCCCTCCCGCGCGTCTAGAACCAGTGCTTCACGGGTGAGATCCGTGGTGCTTTGACCATGGGCCGCTCCTGCCATCAGGCTTGCGAGCAGGCCAAGAGGCCAAAAGCGGCGAAGAGGGCTTTGCATGGGGGCGTATCCTACACAGGCTAGAGTGGTCACATTTGTGTAAGTAAATGTAACTTTTAGTGTATAGGAGTTTACTTATTGTAAAATCAGGAAGAAAATTGAACGATATAAGTGCCTATTTCGTTTTTAAACGAGGTGTAATTAATGCCTTTTAATAGGTTTTAATTTTATTTTTATCATTAGAATGAAAGCCACTCGTACAGCTTTTCAATAGCTTGCCGTCAGCGCCTCGATCATCTGCCTGGCCGCATTGGAGAGCGTCCGGTCGGTATGGACGAGATAGCCAAGCGGGCGCTCAATGGGCGGCGTTTCAACGTTTAGTTCCACAAGTGTGTCGTCGAGCATTTTTTCCGGCAGTACGCTCCAGCCAAGCCCAACGCTGCACATCATTTTAAGCGTTTCGAGGTAGTTGGTCGCCATCCCCACGGACAGCGTAAGCCCGACGCCAAGAAAGCGCTTTTCGATCAGCGAGTGAGTGAATGTTTTGAGCCCGGGCATGACACAGGTAAAGGTGCTGAGCCTGTCCAGGGTGAGTGGTGTCTGCTTACGCGCCAGCGGATGATCCGGCGCGCAGACGAAGCAGAGTCTGTCACGCCAGAGTTCGGCCGTTTCGAGCTGTTCGGACGGTGTCGGGGCGAGGGTGACTACGGCGATTTCGAGCGTGCCATCGATGACGCCCTGGTAGGCGAGCTCCGAGTCCTGAAAGCGAAGGTCCAGCGCCACGTTCGGATGGCGCTCGGTGTAGCGCTTCAAGATCGGCGGCAGACGATGAAGCCCGATGTGATGGCTCGTGCCGAGCGTCAGCGTTCCGCCTACCTGACCGGAAAGATTGGCCAGCGCCCGTCGGCTATCTTCGACCGACTGCATGATATGAAGCGCGCGAGGCCGTAGTAGCCGGCCCGCCTCCGTCAGCGAAATGCGCCGCCCGATGCGATCAAAAAGCCGCGCGCCTACCTGGGTCTCGAGCGTGGCGATGCGCTTACTGATGGCCGGCTGGGTAAGATGAAGCTGCTCGGCGGCCCGCGAAAAGCTCTGCGTATCGGCGACGGCAATGAAAGCCTGCAGACTTTGGGTATCCATGGCGTTTTTACTCGGTGGGCTGCTATTCCATTATGGAATCTATTGCATGAATAACATGAATTGCTTTTATGCGCGAGGCGCGTAACACTGACGCTATACATAACGATTGACCCTATAACGCCCGAAGAGGCGGCTTGAAAGAGCACCGGACCGAATCAGCAGGGCACCGCCCGGGAGAGCAGCATGTCAGAGCAACACGCCACGTCAGGTCAAACCCTTTACGACAAACTCTGGAATCAGCATCTGGTCAAGCAGCGCGACGACGGTACCGCGCTCATTTACATCGACCGCCAGTTGCTCCATGAAGTGACCTCGCCCCAGGCCTTCGAGGGTCTGCGCCTGGCCAAGCGCAGGCCCTGGCGCCTCGATGCCAACCTGGCAACGCCGGATCACAACGTGCCGACGACGCAGAAGGAGCGCGCCGCCGGCAACAGTGGCATCGAAGACCCGGTCTCGCTGATCCAGGTACAGACACTCGACGACAACTGCGTCGAGTACGGCATCGAAGAGTTCAAGATCAACGACCCGCGCCAGGGCATCGTGCACGTGGTGGGCCCGGAGCAGGGCGCCACGCTTCCCGGCATGACCGTGGTGTGCGGTGACTCCCATACCGCGACCCACGGCGCCTTCGCCGCGCTCGCCCACGGCATTGGTACCTCGGAAGTCGAGCACGTGCTGGCGACCCAATGCCTGCTGGCGCAAAAAATGAAGAACATGCAGGTGCGGGTGGAAGGCGAGCTTGGCCTTGGCGTGACCGCCAAGGACGTGGTGCTGGCGATCATCGGTGAGATCGGCACCGCCGGCGGCACCGGCTACGCCATCGAGTTCGCCGGCAGCGCCATCGGTTCGCTATCGATGGAAGGGCGCATGACCGTGTGCAACATGGCAATCGAAGCCGGCGCCCGGGTGGGCCTGATCGGCGTCGACGACACCACCATCGACTATCTGGCCAAACGCCCCTTCGCCCCGACCGAGGAGCAGTGGGAGGCCGCGGTGGCCGATTGGCGCGCGCTGGTGTCCGATGACGATGCTCATTTCGACAAGGTCGTGACCCTCAAGGCCGAAGAGATCGAGCCTCAGGTGAGCTGGGGCACGAGCCCCGAAATGGTCACCGGCATCTCCGGCCAGGTGCCGGATCCGCTGGCCGCCTCCGATGACACCGTCAAGCGCAGCCACACCCGGGCGCTGGAGTACATGGGCCTGCAGGCGAACCAGAAGATCACCGATATCAAACTCGACAAGGTGTTCATCGGCTCCTGCACCAACTCGCGCATCGAGGATTTGCGCGAGGCCGCGAAGGTCGCCAAGGGTAAGAAAGTGGCGGACTCCATCAAGCTCGCCATGGTGGTGCCGGGCTCGGGGCTCGTGAAGCGCCAGGCGGAAGCCGAAGGCCTCGACAAAATCTTTACTGACGCGGGCTTCGAGTGGCGCGAGCCGGGCTGTTCGATGTGTCTGGCGATGAACGCCGACAAGCTCGGCGCCGGCGAGCACTGCGCCTCGACCTCGAACCGTAACTTCGAGGGCCGTCAGGGCTACGGCGGGCGCACCCATCTGGTGAGCCCGGCGATGGCCGCCGCCGCCGCGATCGCCGGCCACTTCGTCGACGTGCGCACGCTCCCCGCCAATGATGCCAACCACGCCCAGGAGGCCTAAGCCATGAAAAAGTTCGAACGCATCGAGGGTCTGGTGGCACCGCTGGATCGCGCCAACGTCGACACCGACCTGATCATTCCGAAGCAGTTTCTTAAATCCATCAAGCGCACCGGCTTTGGCGTGAACCTGTTCGACGAGCTTCGTTACCTCGACGAGGGCCAGCCCGGCCAGGACTGCTCCAAGCGCCCGCTCAACGACGGCTTCGTGCTCAATCAGCCGCGCTACCAGGACGCCCAGGTGCTGCTCGCCCGGCGCAACTTCGGCTGCGGCAGCTCCCGCGAACACGCCCCCTGGGCGCTGGAAGACTTCGGTTTTCGCGTGGTCATCGCGCCAAGCTTCGCCGATATCTTCTACAACAACGCCTTCAAGAACGGCATTCTGCTGATCACGCTGCCCGAAGAGCAGGTCGAGCAGCTGTTTCAGGAAGTCGAAGCGATGCAGGGCTACCGACTCGACGTCGATCTGGAAAATCAGCGCGTGACCACGCCCGGCGGCGACGCCTTCCCCTTCGAGGTAGACGCCTTTCGCAAGCACTGCCTGCTCGAAGGGTTGGATGATATCGGCATTACGCTGCAGGACGAGGACGCCATTCGCGCGTTCGAGGAGAAGCACCGCCAGGCGCGCCCGTGGCTTTTCCGTCAGAGTGCTTGACGTTTACCGACGCTTTTTAAGGAATTCGTATGACCCAGAAAGTATTGCTGCTGCCCGGCGACGGTATCGGCCCGGAAATCGCCGCCCAGGCTGCGCGCCTGTTGAAAGCCTGCCAGGACGCAGGGCTCGATATCGAGGTCGAAGAAGCCTTGGTGGGCGGTAGCGCCTATGACGCTCATGGCGAGCCGCTGCCCGCTGAGACGCTTGAAAAAGCCACATCTGCCGATGCCATCCTGCTCGCCGCCGTCGGCGGTCCGAAGTGGGACAAGATCGAGGATCTCTCCAAACGTCCTGAGAAGGGCCTTTTGGGCCTGCGCAAGAACCTCGGGCTTTTCGGTAACCTGCGCCCGGCGCTTTTGTATCCGCAGCTGGCCAGCGCCTCGAGCCTGAAGCCTGAACTGGTGGCCGGGCTCGATATCATGATCGTGCGCGAGCTTACCGGCGGCATCTACTTTGGCCAGCCCCGCGGCATCGAGGAGCGTGACGGCGAGCGCGTAGGTTTCAACACCTACATCTATTCGGAAAGTGAGATCGAGCGCATTGGCCGGGTCGCCTTCGAAATGGCGCAAAAGCGCGGAAAGAAACTCTGCTCCGTGGACAAGGCCAACGTACTCGAGGTCACCATTCTGTGGCGCGAAGTCATGGAGCGGCTGGCGCCGGAGTACCCGGACGTCGAGCTCTCGCACATGTACGTCGATAACGCCGCCATGCAGCTGGTGCGCGCGCCCAAACAGTTCGACGTGGTGGTCACCGGCAACATGTTCGGCGATATCCTGTCGGATGCCGCCGCCATGCTCACCGGCTCCATCGGCATGCTGCCCTCGGCTTCGCTCAACGAAACTGGCCAGGGCATGTACGAGCCCTGCCACGGCAGCGCCCCGGATATCGCCGGGAAGAACATCGCCAACCCGCTGGCCATGATGCTCTCGGTGGCCATGATGCTGCGTTATTCGCTGAACGAAGCCGGCCTGGCCGAGCGCATCGAAACCGCGGTGGGCAACGTGCTCGACCAGGGTCTTCGCACGGCAGACATCGCAAAGCAAGGCGAAACCAGCGTGTCCACCGTCGAGATGGGTGACGCGGTAATCGAGGCGTTCAACGCGCTGGCCTGATGGTCGCTTCGTTTTCCACGGCGTCGGCCGCTTTGCGCAGCGGCCGACGTCTTTTGTTATAGTGGTGAGACAGGATTCAATTTACGGGAGATCAAAGCATGTTGAAGGTCGGTTTTGTCGGTTGGCGGGGCATGGTGGGTTCGGTACTCATGAACCGTATGCAGGAAGAGGGTGATTTCAACGGCATCGAACCGGTGTTCTTCACCACCTCTCAGGTCGGCCAGCCAGGCCCCGACATCGGTGTCGACGTGCCTGCGCTCAAGGACGCCTTCGATATCGAGGCGCTCAAGGCGCTGGACGTGATCATTACCTGCCAGGGCGGCGACTACACCAAAAAGGTGTACGGCGATCTGCGCAACAGCGGTTGGAACGGCTACTGGATCGACGCCGCCAGCACCCTGCGCATGGAAGACGAAGCGACCATCGTGCTCGACCCGGTCAATCGCCACGTCATCGACGAGCAGCTGGCCAAGGGCGCTAAAACCTTCGTGGGCGGCAACTGTACCGTCAGCCTGATGCTAATGGGGCTAGGCGGGCTTTTCGAGGCCAACATGATCGAGTGGATGACCTCGATGACCTACCAGGCCGCCTCCGGCTCCGGCGCCAAGCACATGCGCGAGCTTTTGAACCAGATGGGCGATCTGCGCGAAAGCGTGGCGTCGGAGCTTGCCGATCCGGCCAGCGCCATTCTGGAGATCGACCGCCAGGTGACCGCCAAAATGCGCGGAGGGGATTTCCCCACTGAGAACTTTACAGCACCCTTGGCCGGTAGCCTGATCCCCTGGATCGACAGCAAGCTCGACAGCGGTCAAAGCCGCGAAGAGTGGAAGGGCTTCGTCGAGACCAACAAGATTCTGGGGCTTGGCGACAACCCGATTCCGATCGACGGACTTTGCGTGCGCATTGGCGCCATGCGCTCGCACAGCCAGGCGTTCACCATCAAGCTCAAGCAGGATGTGCCGCTCGACGAGATCGAGGACCGCATCGCCAAGCATAACGACTGGGTCAAGCTGATTCCCAACGACAAGGAAGCGACCATCGCCGGCCTCACGCCGACCGCCGTGACCGGCACGCTGGACGTGCCGGTAGGGCGGTTGCGTAAGCTCAACATGGGCGGCGAGTATCTCTCCGCCTTTAGCGTTGGCGACCAGCTTCTGTGGGGCGCGGCGGAGCCGCTCAAGCGCATGCTGAAAATTCTGCGCGAGCACTGATCGCGAGCGTAGTCATCGCTTGAAAAAGGGAGGCCCAGGCGGCCTCCCTTTTTATTTGCCCGGCTAAAAAAATCGCTAAACTCGCGTAGGAGGGTCGTACTCACTGGGGTATGGTAATAAAGTATGATGGAGTGCCTGCGCGGTGGGCGCTGGGTAATCAATCTCGAGGGGCCTGGATGAAAAAAACGCTCGCCGGGGGCGTCTGGTGCGCTCTTGCAACGCTCAGTCCGGCAACGCTTGCCGTAGAGTTCGGGCCGGCCACGACGCTTTCGCCGCTGCAGGCACCGCTCGATGCCAGGATCAGCCTGCTGGCCGCCGATAATCTGCGTGTCGAGGATATCAACGCAGCCGTGGCCGAGCCCGCCGCGTTCAGCGCTCTGGGCCTTGCCTGGTCGCCGCTGCTCTCTGACGTCGAGGTCATGCCAGTGCGTCAGAACGGGCGTACGTTCTTACGCTTGAGCGGCGCCCGCGCCGTCGATACGCCTTGGCTCGACGTGCTGATTACGCTGACCACCCCGCGAGGTCGCCAGACGCAGATGGTTACGCTGCTGTTTGACCCGGTGGATTATCTGCCCGGCACGACGGACACTCGGCTTGCCGCCCCTCCCGCGCCGGTTTCCTCGCCTTCGCAACCGGCGCCGGCAGCTGCCTTGTCTTCCAACGCGCCGTGGGACGCGCCAACGGCGTCCTCGACAGGCACGACCTCAACAGGCATGTCCTCAACAGGCACGTCCTCAACAGGCACGTCCTCAACAGGCACGTCCTCGCCAGGTGCATCCTATGCCACGGTCGCCCGCGGCGACACGCTGTGGAACATCGCGCTTCGCACCCGCCCGCCCGGCGTCGACGTTCAGCAGATGGTCATCGCCCTGGCCGATGCCAACCCGGCGGCCTTCGAAAGCGGTGGCATCGACACTCTCAGAGTTGGCCAGCGCCTCGAGATCCCGGGACGAGAGCAGGCGTTGCGCCTTAGCCCGCAGCAGGCGGCGCAGGCCGTCACTGTGCGAAGCGCGGCGACCCAAGCGCCCGGTATTGAGTCCGACCCGCCGCTGGCCTCCAGCTCACAAATGGCGCAAAACGCTCCGCTTGAAGAGCCCGCAGATTCCGCCGAGCGTCTGCCAACCGAGGCGCCTGCACCCAGCGAGCGCTCACCAGCCACGGACGCGCCGCTGATGGCGGAAAGCGCTGGAGAAGAAGAGCGCGAAGAGGTCGCAGGGGACGGTGGCGAGTTGGTCGAGGCGCTTGCGCTGATGAACGATCTGGCCAGTGAGACGCCGAGCCGGGAGGTCACACCGCAAAGTATCGAGGCGGCACTGGCGGTCAGCGGCGAGCCGATCCCCGACGGTCGGGCCTGGGCCAACAGCCCGCTGTCCACCGATGTGCTTGGCCAGGTGTTGGCATCGCTTTCGCCTTTCGCCACGGTCGAAGCCGCGCCGACGGAAAGCGAGTATCGCGCGATGCTCGACGAGCAGGCGCGCCAGGCCGCCGAGATCGAGTCGCTCACACTTGAGGTGGCCGAGCTGCGCCAGGCGCTCGACGAGGTGCGCGCCCTGGCCTCGACTCCTGCTCAGACGCCAACGACCCAAACGCTATCTGGCGCGGCGGCGCCTGACGCACCGGCGCCCAGCACGGCGGCGCAAAGCAGCGCCCGCGAGGTTTCTCTCGGGCCGCTGGCGCTTTTACGCGAGCACTGGGTCTGGCCGGTAGGGCTTGGGTTGGCGCTATTGCTGGCCGCGATGGTGATCAGTCGCAAACGCCGCGAGCGCCAGTGGGAGCCTGCCCCAGTCGCCGCGCCGCCGCCCGTGAGCCCTGACGCGTCGGCCAGGCCCGCACCCGCCGGCCCCGCCCGGGCCGAGCCCACCGTAAAGCCCGCCGCGCCGGCAAGTGCCGCGCCCGTGGAGCCAACCAAAGCGCCTGCACCGGAGGCCGCCCACCAGCCCGAACCGCCCGCCGCCGTGCCGCCCGCCGCCGTCGAGGAACCCGCGCCGACAAACGTGTCGCTCGGCGAGAAAGAGCGCGCCCGCGAGGCACAAGAACCCCCGACCTTTCACGCCATCACCGAGGCGCCCGCGCCACAGACCCTGGCGCTCGAGCGTCGCGCCTTGAGCGGCCAAGCGCGCGTTCGGCCAGCGCCAAGCGAGTGGGAAGAGGGTGGGGCCTCGATGGCGTCGAGCGTCGGGGAGCCCGCACCCGCCACGGCAGAGGAAGAGGAAGCACTGGCGCTGGCGCCTCAAAAGCCGGCTCGGCCGCCCAACCATACCATCGACTACCGGCCTGAAAGCCTGACGACTACCGATGAAGCGCCGTCTGCCCCGAGTGAGTACCCGCCGCCCGTAGCCGAGACGCCAGCGTCGAGCCCCGAGTGGGAAATCGAGGAGGTAGCATTTAAACCGCGACGTCGGGATAATGGCTGACCCTTTTCCCTGATTTCCAATACGGCGTGGCTGATGACGCTTTTTTACCATTTCGATGAAACCACGCCGCTCGACGGACGGCTGGCGCTCGGTATCGAATACGACGGCACGCGCTTTTGCGGCTTTCAACGCTTGAAGCACGCCGCTTCCGTTCAGGCGGCGGTGGAGGAGGCGCTGGCTAAAGTGGCCGGCGCGCCGGTGCAGATCCACGCAAGCGGTCGCACCGACTCCGGCGTCCACGCGACCCGCCAGATCGTTCACTTCGACCCGCCGGCCGCGCGCAGCGAAAAGGCCTGGATCTTCGGCGCCAATACCAACCTCCCCAGGGATGTCGCCATTCGCTGGGTCAAACCGGTCGGCGACGATTTCCACTCTCGCTTGGGGGCGCTGGCACGGCGCTACCGCTACGTCTTCCTGAACCAGCCCAGCCGCCCGGTGCTCGAGCGCCATCAGGTCACCTGGTGTCGCGACCCGCTGGATGCGCCCGCCATGCATCGCGCCGCCCAGGCGCTGGTGGGCGAGCACGACTTTTCGAGCTTTCGCGCGGCGGGGTGCCAATCCAAAACGCCCTGGCGGCAAATGCACTTTTGCGAAGTGAGCCGGTTTGGCCAGCTGGTGGTGATCGATATTCAGGGCAACGCCTTTTTGCACCACATGATCCGCAATATCGCGGGGGCACTGGCAAGCGTGGGGCGCGGCGCAAAGGATGAAAGCTACATTGCGGCGCTACTGGCGAAGAAAAGCCGCCGGGATGGAGACGTCACCGCGCCGGCCTGCGGGCTTCACTTCGTCGACTCGGTCTTCGACGAGCGCTTCGCGCTTCCCCGCGAGCCGCTGGGGCCCCATCTTCTGGCGTTCACCGGTGAGTGGACCGGTGACCGTACGCTTCCAGACAATCCGCGCATCGCCGCTCGCCGCAAGCTTTCTTTCGCCCCCAAAATGGATTCGCCTGCCCGCGAAAATCCTGTTGATGAAAATTCTGCAAGCTAAGCCTTGCCGGGCCAACGGCTTTGCAGGCCCTAAAGCCCCGTTATCCGGAGAAGCGCCATGCGCACGCGCATCAAGTTTTGTGGAATGACCCGAGCGGAGGATATCGACGCCGCCGTGGGCCTCGGCGTCGACGCGCTGGGGTTCGTCATGTGGCCGGGCAGCAAGCGCGCCGTTTCCAAAGCGCGTCTGGAGGCGTTGAGTGCCCGAGTGCCGGCCTTCGTCACAAGGGTCGGGCTCTTCGTCGACCAGCCGGTTGAGGTCATTGAGCGGTGTCTGCCGACTCTCGATCTGCTGCAGTTCCACGGTAACGAATCAGCGGCGTTTTGCGAGCAGTTCGGGCGGCCCTGGATCAAGGCGCTGCGCATGCGCGACGACGTGGATCTTCAGCGCGCGGCGCGGGAGTACTCGGGCGCCCGGGCGCTGCTGCTCGACGCCTATCGACCTGGTGTTCCCGGCGGAACCGGGGAGACCTTCGACTGGTCCAGAATTCCCGCAGATCTCGAAAAACCTGTTATCCTCGCCGGTGGATTGACCCCGGCCAACGCCGGTGACGCGGTGGCGCGCGTAGCGCCTTTTGCGCTGGATGTCTCCGGTGGTATCGAGGCCGCCCCGGGCGTCAAGGACCCGGTGGCGATGAGCGGTTTCGTGCGCCAGGTAGCACTCGGCGACGCCGGGGCTTGCCACTGAGTCGAGGCCATCAGGTTCTATTCACTCAATAACCACGTTCATTTACCGTTTGCCTGCTCGGGCGATCTTGTGAGGTACCTCTGTGACTGTTTCAGCGACTGGTGATACCGAAACTGTGAAGACCCGGTTCAGCGATTTGACCAAAATGCCGGACGCGCGCGGCCACTACGGCCCCTACGGTGGTCGCTTCGTGTCGGAAACCCTGAGCTTCGCGCTCGAAGACCTGGAAAAGACCTACGCCAGCCTGCGCGACGACCCGGACTTTCAGGCCGAGTTCGATTTCGATCTGGCCCATTATGTCGGCCGACCCTCACCGCTTTATCATGCCAAACGCTGGTCCGAGTCGCTCGGCGGCGCGCAGATCTGGCTCAAGCGCGAGGATTTGAACCACACCGGCGCGCACAAGGTGAACAACACCATCGGCCAGGCGCTGTTGGCGAAAAAGACCGGCAAGCCTCGGGTGATCGCCGAAACCGGCGCCGGCCAGCACGGTGTGGCCACCGCTACGGTCGCGGCACGGCTGGGGCTTGAGTGCGACGTCTACATGGGGGCTCAGGACGTCGAGCGCCAGAAGCTCAACGTTTACCGCATGCACCTGCTCGGCGCTCGGGTGATTCCGGTCGAGTCCGGCACGCGCACGCTGAAGGACGCCATGAACGAGGCGCTCAGGGACTGGGTCACCAACGTCGATAACACCTTCTACATCATCGGCACCGTGGCGGGCCCGCACCCGTACCCACAGCTGGTGCGTGACTTCAACGCCGTGACCGGGCGGGAAGCGCGCAGACAGTCGCTCGAGCAGATCGGTCGGCTGCCGGATGCGCTGGTCGCCTGCGTGGGCGGTGGCTCCAACGCCATCGGGCTCTTTTACCCGTTTCTGGAGGATGACGATGTCGCCATGTACGGCGTCGAAGCCGGCGGCGACGGCGTCGAAACCGGCCGCCACGCCGCCCCTTTGGCCTCCAATGCCCCCAGAGGCGTGCTGCACGGCAACCGTACCTATTTGATGTCTGACGAAGCGGGGCAGGTGTCGGACACTCACTCGATCTCTGCCGGGCTCGACTACCCGGGCGTGGGTCCGGAGCATTCGCTCTGGAAGGATGCCGGGCGCGTCAACTACGTGGCTGCCAACGATAAAGAGGTGCTCGAGGCGTTTCGCGAGCTGACCCGCATGGAAGGCATCATGCCGGCGCTGGAGTCCGCCCACGCGCTGGCGCACGCCAAGGTGCTGGCGCCGACCATGCGCGCTGACCAGCATATCGTGGTCAATCTCTCGGGTCGTGGCGACAAGGACATCATGACCGTTGCCGACATTGATGGACTCAAGTTTTAAGGGTGAGCATGAACCGTATCGATCAGCGCTTCGACGAACTCAAACGCCAGGGCCGCAAGGCCTTGATCCCCTACATCACTGCCGGCGACCCGGGCCCGGAGCACACCGTGGGCTTCATGCACGCCCTGGTCGAGGCCGGTGCCGACGTGATCGAGCTGGGCGTGCCGTTTTCCGACCCCATGGCCGACGGCCCGGTGATTCAAAAGGCCTGCGAGCGCGCACTCTCCAAAGGCACCCGGCTGGTGGACCTTCTGGACATGGTCGCCGAGTTTCGCCAGGCCGATAGTGAAACGCCGGTGGTGCTGATGGGCTATCTGAATCCGATCGAACGCATTGGCTATGCCCATTTCGCCGACCGGGCGGCAAGCGTTGGCGTGGACGGTGTACTGGTGGTGGACATGCCGCCAGAGGAGGCCGAGGAGTTCGGGCCGCTATTGAAAGCACGTGATTTGGCGGCAATTTTCCTGGTTGCACCTACCACTTCCAATGCCCGAGCCGCTACAATATGCGCCCACGGTGAAGGGTACCTTTATTACGTGTCGCTCAAGGGCGTCACCGGCGCCGCCACGCTCAACGCCCAGGACGTGGCCGAGCATCTCGCGCCGCTGCGTGAAATGACGAATCTCCCGCTCTGCGTGGGCTTTGGCATTCGCGACGGCGTCACCGCCGCCGAAGTCTCCAAAGTGGCCGATGGGGTCATCGTCGGCAGTGCGCTGGTGAACCGCATTGCCGACAATCTGGAGACGCCGGAGGTGATCGCCGGCGAGCTTAAAAGCGTGCTTGCCGAGATGCGCACCGCGATGGACGCCTGAGCCTCTTCATCGGCTAAACTGTTTTTATGACGAACTTTGATCGACGACACTCACAGCCTGGCAAGGCCGGGCGTTGACGACTACGGAAGCCTTTTTGATATGAGCTGGTTAGACAAAATCGTACCCTCCATGGGCCGTATCCAGCGTAAGGACCGTCGTGCCAGCGTGCCCGACGGTCTTTGGCGTAAATGCCCCAAGTGTGAAGCGGTTCTCTACCTGCCGGAGCTGGAAAAACATCAAAACGTTTGCCCCAAGTGCGACCACCACTTGAGGCTGACCGCGCGCAAACGTCTTGACTGGTTTTTGGACAAGCAAGGGCGCGAGGAGATCGCCGCCGATCTCGAACCCGTCGACCGGCTCAAGTTCAAGGACTCCAAAAAGTACAAGGACCGTTTGAGCGCCGCTCAGAAGGAGACCGGCGAGAAGGATGCACTGATCGCCATGCGCGGCGAGCTCGACGGTCTGCCGATCGTCGCCGTCTCGTTTGAATTCACCTTCATGGGCGGCTCGATGGGCGCGATCGTGGGCGAGAAATTCGTCCGCGCGGCGACCGTCGCCCTCGAAGAGGAAATTCCGCTGGTCTGCTTTGGCGCCTCCGGCGGGGCGCGCATGCAGGAGGCGCTGTTCTCCCTGATGCAGATGGCCAAGACCTCCGCGGCGCTGGAAAAGCTCAAGCAGGCGGGCGTGCCTTATGTCTCCGTGCTGACCGACCCGGTCTTCGGCGGCGTGTCGGCGTCGCTTGCGATGCTGGGTGATCTCAACATCGCCGAGCCCAACGCGCTGATCGGCTTTGCCGGCCCGCGGGTCATCGAGCAGACGGTGCGCGAAACGCTTCCGGAAGGGTTCCAGCGCAGCGAGTTTTTGCTCGAGCACGGCACCGTCGACATGATCGTTCATCGCCACGAAATGCGCGAGCGGGTCGGCGGCGTACTGCGCAAGCTCACCCACCAGAGCGCGCGCCCTCTTGATCAGGAGAGCGTCGAGGCAGCGGCCGAGGTCAATGAGCCGGTGGTAGACGAGGAGGCGTTGGCAAGCGAGGTCGAAGCCAAGTCCAAGGCGGCCCCGACCGGCTCTTCAAACGATGAAGCCAACCGCAATGCCTGACACGTTAGCCGGCTGGCTCGAACACCTGGAAACCCTGCACCCGGTGGGTATCGACATGGGGCTCGAGCGCGTGTCAAACGTGGCCGAGCGCATGGGCCTTTTGGAGCGACCGGTCGCCACGCGCGTAGTCATGGTGGCAGGCACCAACGGCAAGGGCTCGACGCTTGCCATGATGGAGGCCGTCGCCCGCGCTCACGGCTACCGCACCGGCACCTATACCTCGCCGCACCTGGTACGCTACAACGAGCGCGTAACGATCAACGGCCAGCTTGCCGGTGACACCGAGTTGATCGAAGGCTTCGAGCGGGTCGAAAAGGCGCGCACTCAGGAGCCGGCGATCAGCCTGACCTATTTCGAGGCGGGAACGCTCTGTGCGCTGTGGTGTCTTTCTCAGCAGGCGCTGGATCTGGCGTTTCTGGAAGTGGGATTGGGTGGGCGTCTGGACGCGGTCAATATCGTTGAGCCGGACGTGAGTATCGTGACGACTGTCGCCCTCGATCACGCCGATTACCTGGGCACCGACATTGAGCAGATCGGTCGCGAAAAAGCCGGTATTTTCCGGCCGCTGAAGCCCGCCGTGTTAGGCAGCCGGTCTCTGCCGGTGAGCGTCGCCGAGACCGCTATCGAAATGGCCTCGACGCTTCATGCGCTGGGCGTGGCCTTCAAGCACAGCGCTGACGCCAAGGCGAGTAACGATCTGATCACCCGCTGGTGCTGGCACGGCTTGACCGACGAAGGCGACACCGTCTCCCTGGATGCGCTCATCGACCCGGGGCTTCCCATCGACAACGCCGCCACCGCACTCCAGGCGCTAGCGCTCGTCGGTGTAAGCTTCGACGCCGCACTGGTCAACCAGGCGTTTCGCTCGCTTATCGTGGCCGGCAGGATGCAGTGGATCGGTCAGTGGTGCCTGGACGTAGGCCACAACCCCCACGCCGCTCGTTACGTCGCCAGCCGTTTGCCAACGCTCGAGGAAGGCGCTCGCCAGTGGGCGCTGATCGGTATGCTCAAGGACAAGGACGCCGATGGCGTGCTGGAGGCCCTGATGCCTTGCATCAGCGACTGGGTCTGCGTCAGCCTTGACGGTGAGCGCGGGCGGCCCGCCGAGGATCTTGCCGAGCGCATTAGAGCGAAGGGCGGCGTGGTTCACGCTTTGGCCGATTCTCCTACACAGGGCGTCGACATCATTGGGGCCGAGCTCGACGGCCGTGATCGCGTACTCGCCATGGGGTCGTTCAAAACCGTTGCCGCGCTTTTGGAGTACCCGCTGCCGCAGGCCTGACACAGCCACCGCGCTACATCTGGCGCTCGAGCCGGCCCCACGCTGTAAGGAGAGGGATATGAAATACGGTAAAGCGGAACGCATTAGCGGAATCGTGATACTCCTGGCGCTGCTGGCGATTTTCGTGCCGTGGCTGATGGGCGACCCGGCTCCTCGCGAGGAGCGTCCTCAGCCCACGTTCGTCATTGAACAGCCCGAAAGCGTGGCGCGTCGTGACGTGCCCGCACCCCAGGCACCGGCGAGCGTCGAGGCGCTGACCGACGGTGAATCGGCCCAGGGTGGCGATGGTCAGGAGGCTATTGATGCCGTGCCGGCCGACCCCCGAGCACCCCTCACCGATCGCGTCGCCGCCGCCCAGAGTGGCTCCAACGCCTCGCAGCCGACAGAAGAGACGCCGGCCCAGTCGGACCCGATCGCCGAGATCGTGGCGGCCAACACGGCAACGTCGAGCACGTCATCGAGTGCGAGCCAATCCGCCTCGGCACCCGCGACTGCCGCGCAGGGTGAGTGGGCGGTTCAAGTTGGCAGCTTCGGCGATATCTCCAACGCCCAGCGCCTCTCGGAGCAGCTTTCGAACCAGGGGTTCAGCGCGTTTCGCCGCGCGCGGGACAACAACCTCACCTCGGTCTACGTCGGCCCCTATGCCACCTCGGAAGAGGGTGAGTCGGCGATGGCGCTGATCAAACAGCGGGCCAACGTTCAGGGGCTGCTGGTGCGGGTTAGAGATTGACGATGGCGCTGACCTGGCTCGACGCGCTGTTTCTGGCCGTGATGGCGCTGTCCATGATGGTGGGGTTTTTGCGTGGCTTCGTTCGTGAAGCGCTGGGGCTGAGCGCCTGGGTCGTGGCGCTAATGGTGGCCCGGGTGCTCGCCGATCCGGTCGCCGAGCTCTTGAGCGGCATGATCGACAGCTACGATGCGCGCCTGGTGTTGGCCTTTGCGCTGGTGATCTTTGCGGTGATTCTGCTTTGCGGCATCGTGATTCGACTGGTGCACGCAGCGATCGTGTGGGTCGGCATGGGGCTTTTGAACCGCTTCGCCGGCGCCGCCTTTGGCCTGGCCCGGGGCGTAGTGGTGCTGTTGATCGCTACGGTCCTGATCACCTTGACGCCGTTTTCGGATTTACAGGCCTGGCAGCAGGCGAGCCTACGCCCCCCCTTCATCGAACTAAGAGACTGGGCCGTCAGCCAGCTTAATCAATGGGAGCGCGAGCTTCCCCGAGCGCCCGAATCGCTTCGCGATATCAGCCTGCCCGAGCTTCGCTCGTTTGGGCCGTCGGACGACTCCTCGAGTGCGCCTTTGCCCTCCTCGAACGTGCGTTGACGCGGCGGGGAAATAGCGATGGCGGACAAGTAACATTCAGGTTTGAACACGCTCGAGCTTGCCTTGGGGTAAGCCGCAGCACAAAGAGAGGTAACACGAATGTGCGGTATTGTGGGCCTTCTGGCCGGGCAAGCGGTGAATCAGGGCATTTACGATGCGCTGACCGTACTTCAGCACCGAGGGCAGGACGCCGCGGGCATGATGACGTGGAGCGAGGGACGCTTTCTACTGCGCAAGAGCAATGGCCTGGTGCGCGATGTCTTCCACACCCGCCACATGGCGCGCTTGAAAGGTCATCTGGGGATCGGTCACGTGCGCTACCCAACGGCGGGCTCCTCGAGCGAAGCCGAATCCCAGCCGTTTTACGTCAACTCGCCCTACGGCATTGCGCTGGCGCACAACGGTAACCTGACCAACTCCGAGCAGTTGAAGCAGGAGCTTTTTTCGACCGATCTTCGCCACATCAATACGAGCTCCGATTCGGAAGTGCTGCTCAACGTGTTCGCCCACGAGCTCGGAAAGCAAGGCCTGCATTTGACCGCCGAGGACATCTTCGATGCGGTGCGCCGGGTGCATCGTCGCTGCAAGGGCGGCTATGCGGCGGTAGCGATCATCAACGGCTTCGGCATGGTCGCATTTCGCGATCCGCACGGCATTCGCCCGGTGGTGTTCGGTACCCGTCAGGAGGGCGATACCCAGGAGGTCATGATCGCGTCCGAGTCCGTGGCGCTGGATGTCGGTGGCTTCGAGCTCGAGCGCGACCTGGGCCCGGGCGAGGCGATCTTCGTCGACATGCAGGGCAACTACCACACCCAGGTGTGTGCGGATCGCCCCGAGCTTTACTCCTGCATTTTCGAGCACGTTTATCTCGCGCGCCCGGACTCGCTGCTCGACGGCGCCTATGTGTACGGCACGCGCATGCAGATGGGCCGGAAGCTTGGCGATCGTATCCTCAACGAGTGGCCGGATCACGATATCGACGTGGTCATCCCGATTCCCGATACCTCGCGCACCTCGGCGCTGGAGATGGCACAGCACCTGGGCGTGACCTATCGCGAAGGGTTCATGAAGAACCGCTACATCGGGCGGACGTTCATCATGCCGGGCCAAACCCAGCGCAAAAAATCAGTGCGTCAAAAGCTCAACGCGATCGACGTCGAGTTTCGCGGCAAGAACGTGCTGCTCGTGGACGACTCCATCGTGCGCGGCACGACCTGCAAGCAGATCATCCAGATGGCTCGCGACGCCGGCGCGCGCAACGTCTACTTCGCCTCCGCCGCGCCGCCGGTTCGCTACCCGAACGTCTACGGCATCGACATGCCGGTCGCCTCGGAGCTGATCGCTCATGGGCGCACGGAAGCGGAAGTGGGCGAGCTGATCGGCGCCGACCGCATTTTCTATCAGGACCTTGACGACCTGAAAGAGGCGTGCCGCGAAGTGAACCCCGACATGAAGGAGTTCGACTGCTCGGTCTTCGACGGACACTACGTGACCGGCGATATCGACGAGGCGTACCTGGCCGTGCTGGAAGCCAACCGCAACGATGCCGCCAAGGATCAAAGCGCCGGCGATCACGCGCTGGTCGACATGCACAACCAGGACGACGATCTGGACGACTGACACGCCCACGGATTGCCAAAGGTAGCTTTATGCAGGACGACTTCGATCACTCAAACGACGCTCCCGAGTACGCGCTGGACACGCTGGCCATTCGCGCCGGCCATCACCGGACGTTCGAGCAGGAGCATTCCGAGCCGATCTTTCCGACCTCGAGCTTCGTCTACGAAAGCGCCGCCGAGGCGGCGCGCAAGTTCGGTGGCAAGGAAGCCGGCAACGTCTATTCCCGCTTCACCAACCCGACCGTGCATACCTTCGAGCGCCGTCTGGCGGCGCTCGAAGGCGGGGAGCGCTGTGTCGCGACCAGCTCCGGCATGGCGGCGATTCTTTCGACGGCGCTGGCGCTGCTCTCCCAGGGCGACGAGATCGTCGCCTCGCGCTCGCTGTTTGGCTCGACGGTAAGCTTGTTCGACAAGTATCTGGGCAAGTTCGGCATTACCACGCGTTACGTCGAGCTTTCCGATCTCGAGGCCTGGCGGCAGGCGATGACGCCCGCCACCAAACTACTGTTTGCCGAAACGCCGTCGAACCCGCTGTCTGAGGTGGCGGACATCGCAGCGCTTTCAAGGATCGCCAAAGAGCATGGCGCTTTGCTTGCCATCGATAACTGCTTTTTGACCCCGGCACTTCAGCAGCCCATCGCGCTGGGCGCTGATCTCGTGATCCACTCGGCGACCAAGTACCTGGACGGGCAGGGGCGCGCCATCGGCGGCGCCGTGGTAGGGCGCTTTGATCTGCTCGAAGAGGTGTTCGGCGTGGTGCGCACCTGTGGCCCTTGCCTGAGCCCGTTCAACGCCTGGATTTTCACCAAGGGGCTCGAGACGCTCTCGCTGCGCATGAAGGCTCATAGTGAAAATGCCCTGGCGCTGGCCAGGTGGCTCGCCGAGCATCCGGCGGTCGAGCGCGTGCACTACAGCGGTCTTGAGCATCACGCCCAGCACGCACTGGCCAAAAAACAGCAGCGCGGCTTCGGCGCCGTGCTGGGGGTCGAGGTCGTCAACGGCCAGGAGGGTGCCTGGCAGGTGATCGATGCCACACGGCTTTTGTCGATCACTGGCAACCTGGGCGATGTCAAAACCACCATCACCCACCCGGGCACGACGACCCATGGCCGGCTGTCTGATGCCCAGCGCGAGGCCGCCGGGATTGCCCCGGGGCTGATCCGCATCGCGGTGGGGCTGGAGGACCAGCAGGACATCCGCGCTGACCTTGCCCGCGGGCTCGATGCGCTGGCAGGCTAGTGCAAGGGCTCTTTCAGCTCTCTTCAAACCCCGCCCTGGCGGGGTTTTTCGTGTTTGAATCGTCCAAATGTGAAGGTGGCGTTCGAAAATGTTGACGCCAACCGTATTGTTAGCGTGGTAATAAACGGTTTTTACGAACGAACTGTCCCGCTTTTTTCAGCGGTGCTCACACCGGTAAACCGTTATGCTCTGCCCACTTTCCAAATCAAAACCTTATTTACCGTTCTGACAACAAAAGACGGTAACTCTTCATTAGGGACCGGGGCATGTGGCGCAATACACGAAGCGGGTGGGGGCTTGTCAGCATTTCGTTTCACTGGCTCAGTGCCTTGACCGTGATCGGCCTTTTTATACTAGGCTGGTGGATGACCGGTCTTGGCTACTACGACCCCTGGTACAATCAGGGGCCTTGGGTACACCGCTCGATCGGTATCCTGCTGTTGATGGTCACCACCGCGCGTATTGTCTGGCGGCTCGTGCAGCCTACCCCAGAAGGTGAGGGCAGCCGGTTCGAGCGCCTTGCCGCCCACGTAGGGCATATCGGCCTGTACGTGCTGCTGCTTCTGGTAATGCTGAGCGGCTATCTGATTTCGACGGCGAACGGGCGAGGCGTAAGCGTCTTCGACTGGTTCGAGATGCCGGCGGTGCTGTCGAGTCTTCCCAATCAGGCGTCCATTGCTGGCGACATTCACTGGTACAGCGCGGTGACGCTCATCGTCATCGCCGCGGGCCACGCGCTGGCCGCGCTCAAGCATCATTTCGTCAACCGTCATACGACGCTTTCGCGTATGCTCAGCCCGGCTGATAGCCGACGCCGAGCTTAACGATTTCACCCGGGTCGCCGGAGGGCGCCCCGACTCAACCAGGGAAAGAGAGGAGACGTTTCAATGTTGAAAAAGAGCCTTGTTGCAACTGCCGTTGCCGCCGCTGCGCTGGTACCGCTAAGCCAGGCCCAGGCCGCCGATTACGTGGTGGATACCGAAGGCCAGCACGCCTTCGTACAGTTCAAGATCAGCCACCTGGGCATGTCCTACATTCTGGGTAGCTTCGAGGAGTTCTCCGGCGAATTCACCTACGACGAAAACGATCTGGACGCCTCAACCGTCGAGATGGAAGTGCAGGTCAATAGCCTGAACTCCAATCACGCCGAGCGCGACCGTCATATCCTGAGCGAGGACTTCCTCAACGCCAGCGAGTACCCGACGGCCACGTTCACCTCGACCGGTTTCGAGTCCGAAGGTGACAACGAAGGCACGCTGACCGGCGAGCTGACGCTGCACGGCGAAACCCAGGAACTCGAAATGCCGGTGACCCTGATCGGTGAAGGTGACGACCCCTGGGGCAACTACCGCGCTGGTTTCGAGGGTAGCACCATGATCACCCTAAGCGACTACGGTATCGACATGAGCGACTTCCCGGAAGCCATGCACGAGCTCGAACTCTACGTGGTGTTCGAAGGTATCCGCCAGTAAGTCCACCGTGTTAAAAAGCGCCATCGCCCCGGCCGGGGCGGTGGCGCTTTTGCGTTTTGAGTCGCAAAAAATTTTCGATAGGAGTTTCGTCTTGGCCACTTCGCGTCAGCACACTCTGGGCCTCACCTTGTGGCGACAAACCTGGCCGATGGCCATCGGCGTTCTCGCGCTGCTGGGCTTTCAACTGGTCGATAGCGCTTTCATTGCGCGCCTGGGCACGGCGCCGCTGGCGGCGCAGTCGTTCACCTTTCCGCTCTCGTTTTTGATCATCGGCGTGCAGGTCGGCATGGGAATTGCCATCGCCGCGCTGGTCTCTCGGGCGCTGGGGGCGGGCGAAGACGAGCGTGCACGGCGCCTGGGAAGTCTCGTACTGCTCGCCGGTGGCGGCGTCATCGGCGCGCTGTGCATTCTGCTCTGGCTGTTGCAGGCGCCTATTTTCACGCTTCTGGGCGCCGATGATACTGCACTTGGCTATATACGAACCTACTGGGGCCCGCAGCTTTTCTCTGCCTGGCTGGCCGCGCTGTTATACTTCGTTTACAGCCTTTTTCGCGCCCATGGCGATACTTACCTGCCCGGCAAGATGATGGTGCTCAGCAGTGCGGTCAACCTGGCGCTCGACCCGCTGCTGATCTTTGGCGCAGGCGACTGGCCCGGGCTTGGGCTTCCTGGTGCGGCCTGGGCGAGCGTCGTCGCCTTTGGCGTCGGGCTCGCGGTGATTAGCCGCAAACTGGCACGCCATCGGTGGCTGGCGTTCGACGGCATTGTTCTTGAAGCGCGAGCCTCCTGGCGACGTTTTATCGGTATCGCCGGGCCTGCGATGGTCAGCCAGTTAATGCCGCCGCTGGCCGCGATGCTGGCGATCACCGCGGTTGCTGGACTCGGCGATGTTCAGGTGGCGGCTTGGGGGTTGGCGAATCGGCTGGAAACCATGTCACTGATGGTGATTCTCGCCATGACCATGTCGCTGCCGCCCTGGCTTGGCCGCTGCTATGGGGCGGGCGACTGGGCACAGATTCATCGGCTGATGCGCCTGGCGCTCAAGGTGGCGCTGGTGTGGCAGCTTGCCCTCGGCATCGTGCTGGCACTCGTTGCGCCCTGGGTGGCCGCGGCGCTGGCGGGTAACCCGGAGGTGCGCGAGGCGCTGACGCTTCTGATCCGCTTCATGCTGCCAAGCTATGCGCTGCTCGGCGTATGCATGCTGGTGGTGTCGGCAGGCAACGCGCTGGGCTGGCCGCTTCGGGCGATGCTCTTGTCCAGCGCGCGGCTGTTCGTGTTCTACCTGCCGTCTCTGTGGCTCGGGACGCTGCTTTTCGGCTGGGTGGGGCTGGCCGCCGGCGCCGCGATCGGCAACGTGATGGCCGGACTCGCCGCCTGGATCGTGCTGCGGCGCATACTGTCGCGCCCGCACCGCCAGGCGGCGCCTGCCGATGTCAGGGATGACGCGCTTTCTGAAACGCGAAGTAGCTAAACAGTAGCGCCATAGCAAGATATCCCATGACGAAGTCCGGTGCGGCGTTGAGCGCAAGCTTCGGTGCGTGCATCAGGCCAACGAACGAGAAGCCCGCTGCGACCAGCGCGAAGATGGCCGCCTTGCGAAAGCGGTGGTCGATGGCGCACACCGTCATCGCGCCGAGCAGAATGGCCATGAACATGGCGCCCTGGCCCATCACCACGATGGCCGAGGAGATACCGCTGACGACCTCTTCGGCGCCGCGGTTGAAGCGGGTCGAGACGTAGTTGGCGAAGTAGGGCAGCATGGCCAGCGCGACCGCCGGATAGTAGCGGGTGTCGTTGGCCTGGAACGCGGTGGCGATCATCGAGATCCCCACGAACACCAGGATGGGGGCGACCACGGAAACGGGAATGATCGCCGCGAGGGCGGCGATCAGCCCAAGCATGGTCGCCAGGCCATACACCGCGCCGTTGGCAATGCTGTAGCCGCGCCCGGCGCCCATCCACTTGGCGCCGACGGTAGCGATGTACACCGTGGTTGGAAACACGCCGCCGAACAGCGCGCCGATCATGGTGCCTGCGCCGTCCACCGCCTGACATTCGCGCACGTCGTATTTATCGCCGGCGGCTTCCATCGCCTCGACGTTGTTCATCGTCTCGATGGCGTTGTAAAGCGTGATGGGTAGCACCACGGTCAGCACCGCCAGCATCCCGCCGAACAGCAGCCCAAGCCCGTCCCACCAGGCCCAATTCGGCAGCAGCGGATAAAAGCCCAGATGCGTGAAGGCGTCACTAAAGCGCTCGCCACCGGCATCGCCGATCAGGTACGCCATCACCGTGCCCAGCACGATGGCAAACAGCGACGCGGGAAGTTTGAACGGCATGCTCACCCGGGCGATCAGCCCCACGATGGTAATGCCCAGCACCAGTAGCCCGATGACCGGCATCTCCAACGTCTTGAACAGCATTTCGCCGGCGATGAACGTGAGCGCCACGCCCGCCACCGCGCCGAGCATGGCCGCTCGCGGCAAATGGTGTTGCACGAAGCGCCCGACCAGGCTCACCAGCGCCTCGATGGCGCCGCTGATGAAACAGGCCGCCACCGCCACCTGCCAGGCGAGCGTGGCATCGCCGGTCAACTGCTTGGCCGGTAGCAGCACGCCGAAAAGAAAGACGAACATGACCGGCGTCGAGATACCGTAGGAGAGTGCGGTCACGTCGCTTCGCTGCTCCCGGTGGGCCAAGCGCGTCGCACTCCAGGCGTAGTAGAAGTTGCCCGCCATGACCGCGACCGCCGCCCCGGGCAGAACCTGCCCGAAGACGATCTCTGCGGGAAAGTCCATGCCCAGCATGGTGATCGCGATGATCACGAAGTTGGCAATGTTGTTTTGAAACAGCGCGAAAAACGCGTCGGTGTCTTCTTTTTTATACCAGGGATAGCGAAAGCCGTGGGCCGCCATGGAAAGCCTCGGAAATTTGACTGATCGGTCAGTTTTGATGATCGGAAACAAAAGCGCCCAGACGATTGTCTGGGCGCTTGTGAAGGTACTGCGTTACTCGTTGACGGCGGCGATCGCCTTGGCCAGATAGGGCAGGTTCTCCTGGGAGAAACCGGCCACGTTGGCCCGGCCCGAACGCACCATGTAGATGCCGAACTCGTCGCGCAGACGGTCGACCTGCTCCGGTGTCAGGCCGGTGTAGGAGAACATGCCACGCTGCTCGGCAACGCAAGCGTACTTGTCAGCGAGGCCATAAGGCCTGAGCGCTTCGACGAAATCGCGGCGCAGCGTATTGATGCGATCGCGCATTTCGGTCAGCTCTTCACGCCACATCTGGCAAAGCTCCGGGTCGTGGAGAATTTCGCTGACGATGGCACCGCCGTGCGCCGGCGGATTGGAGTAGTTTTCGCGCGCAACGATGGCGACCTGAGAGCGCACGTTCTCCATCTGCTCTTCGTCCTTCGCCACCAGAATCAGCGCACCGGTACGCTCACAATAGATGCCGAAGTTCTTTGAGCAGGAGCTGGTGATGATCACCTCATCCAGGTTCTCTGCGAGAAGGCGTACGCCGTAAGCGTCCTCTTCCAGCCCTTCACCAAAGCCCTGGTAGGCGAAATCGACCAGCGGTAGAAGCTTGCGCTCTTTCACAATCTCGAGCACTTCCTGCCACTGCGCCTGGGAGAGATCGAAGCCGGTCGGGTTGTGACAGCACGCGTGCAGCACGACAACGTCCCCCTCGGGAATCTTCTTGAGCGCGCTGACCATGCCTTCGAAGTCCAGGCGGTTGTCCGGGTCGACGTAGGGGTACTTGTGAAGCTCGATACCTGCCGAGGTGAAAATACCGTGGTGGTTCGGCCAGGTGGGGTCGCTGACCCAGATGCCCTTGCCCGGCATCTGGCCGGCGATGAAGTCCGCCGCCAATCGCAGCGCGCCGGTGCCGCCGGGGGACTGGGTGGCGCTGGCGCGTTTCTGGCTCAGTACGCTCGAGTTTTCACCCAGTACGATCGGCAGCACGGCTTCACCGTAGGCGGGCGCGCCGTGAGAGCCAATGTAGGTTTTGGTCGTTTCGTTATTGAGCAGACGAGCCTCTGCTTCCTTGACGGCGCGCATGATCGGCGTATTGCCGTTGGCATCGCGATAAACGCCGACGCCCAAATCCACTTTCTGTGGGTTGGTGTCTTTTTTGAAAGCATCGATCAGTCCAAGAATGGCATCACCCGGGACCCGCTCAATATGCTCGAACATTGAAATGACTACCTCGTTAAGCGATGAATAATATGCAGCGCTTTATGATGCCATCGCGTTACGGGAACTGCCACACCGCTGGCCGGGTAATCGGTAAAAGAGTCGCCGTCTTGAGCGCCCTGGCTTCACTGGATGGAGTAAACGCAGTCTCGCCCGGTGTCCTTGGCGCGATAAAGCGCCTTGTCTGCGCGCTTCAAAAGTGTGGCGAGTATCTCCTGCGAGCGGTACTCAGCGACCCCGATGCTGATGGTGACCTCCCCGGTGCCGGCGCCCAAATCGAGCTTCGCGATACTGTCGCGCACGCGCTCGGCGACGCGGTAACAGTGGCCAAGCGTTGTGCGTGGTGCCACCGCCACGAACTCTTCACCCCCCAGTCTTGCCAGCATGTCGCTGTCGCGCAAAAGCGCTCTGGTGCGCTCGGCCAACGCGCGCAGAATCTCATCGCCGTAGGCGTGACCAAACCGATCGTTGAAGCGTTTGAAGTGATCGACATCGATCATCATGATCGAAAAGGGGGTCGAGTCTTGCTCGCTGACCATGCTCAAACGGTTGAGCTCCAGCATTAGCTTGCGGCGGTTGGGAAGCCCCGTCAGCACGTCGGTATGGCAGCGTTTCTCGAGGCGCTGCTCGTTCACCACCTGGCCTGTGATGTTCATCATCATGCCGTTGAAGCGAACGCCGTCGTCGGCGCGCACTGGTGACGCGCTAACGCCGATCCAGTAAGCCTTGCGAGAGGGATGGCAAAGCCGAAAACGGGTGGCCAACGGCACAAGCCAGCGCGCAGAGCGCTCGATGGCGGCACTCACCATCGGCCAGTGTTCGCCGGTGAGCTGTGCAATAGCCTCATTGGCGCTGTCGGTCAGTGCCGCGCGGTCCAGGTGGTCGAGTATGTCGCGATCGCCTTCCAGATAGGTAAAACGCAGGGTGCCATCTGGCGAGCGGTCGAGCTGGAATATGACCCCCGGCAGGCAGGGCAGAAGCGCTTCGGTGGTGGGCGCCGTCAAGGATGAATTGATCACGTACATGCGGTGTACCACATGGGAAACGTTGAAAAAATGAAAAATGAGCTGACAGGGTAGCGTGTTAACGACCGGGTTTCTGTAAGCCTTTACTGACATCGACCGTGGATCTTTATATTTTATCGTCATAACCATGGCCGTTTTTAGTCACATAATTATTTAATGGTTGGCTAACGTTGACTGCGTTGAAACGATGTTCTGGGAGAATAACTGGCGGGTGTCGGGCAAGTTAACTACTGTTTTTAAATACCAACTTTGAAAATCAACAGATTCCTCAGGGACGCACCATGGCAGACGACACCAAGCTGGATCAACAACCCGCCGGTCAGCCCCGCGGCGGCAAGCTCAGCACCAGCGAGCTCTTCAAACATAACCGCGTTCGGGCCATTGCCGGTATTGCCGCCGTGGCCGTCGTTTGGGCCATCATGGCGCAGTCCAACGCCAATACCCATCGCGATCGTATCGACGTTCTGGAAAACGATTTGGCGACGTCCGAGCAGCAAAATCAGCGCCTGAGCCAGCGCGTTAGCGAAATCGAGCAGGCGGAAACCGACCTCGGCGCGATGCGCGAAGAGATTGCATCGCTCGAGCAGCGCCAGGCGGAGGCCCAGCAAAGCGTGCAGCAGGCCGAGGAAGAGGCCCAAACGATTCAGTCGCGTCTCGAAGAACTTCAAAACCAGCGCGATTCGCTCGAAAAGGAAGTCGAGAGCCTCGAACAGGAGCTTCAAAACGCTCAGGAAAACATGCAGTCGCTGCGCGACGAGCGTGACGAGATCACCTCGACGCGTGATGAAGCGCAGTCGAATCTGAACCAGATCGAGCAGGCGCGTGAAGGCGCCGAAGAGGCCCGTCAGGAAGCGGAAACCGCACGCCAGCAGGCCGAAGAGCAGCGTCAGCAGGTACTCGACGCGCAAAACGAAGCTCAGCAGCAGCTCGAGGAGCTCGAAAGCCAGGTGAGCGACGCCGAAGAGCGCCTCGCATCACTACAAGAAGAGATCGACAGTGCCCAGCAGGAGGTCGATCAGCTGGAAAGCGAGCGTGAAAGCGCAAGCAGCGAGCGCGATGATCTTCAGTCGGAAATCGATTCGCTCACCGAACAGCGCGATGAGCAGGCGCAGAGCCTGACACAGGTTCGCTCGGAAATGGACGATCTCATGGTGGCCCTGGATATGGGTCGCGAAGAGCTCTCAAACGTCGAAAGCGATATCGAAACGCGTGAGCAGCAGCTCGAGCGGCTGGAAAGTCAGCTCAGCGACTGGCGCGAAGAACTATCCGCGCTCGACGCTCGCCTTGAAGTCGACGACGCCAGCGAAGACGAGGTGCCCAATCTGGCTCCCAACGGCCAGCAGTCGAATCAGGGTGGTCAGAGTGGACAGAGCCAGTCGTCTCAGGGGGAGTCTGGTCAAGCCCAGAACCGTCAGGGCCAGGGGTCACAGGGCCAAAGCGGACAGAATGGTCAGAGCAGCGCGCAGAATCAGGGTGGACAGAGTCCGACTGGACAGAGCCCGACTGGTCAGAGCTCAAACCAGTCCGGCCAATCCAACGGCGCTTCTTCGCAGGACGATGAAGGCGAGGAGGAAACCGACGAGCAGAGTGCTGCCCAGTAAAGCGTTTTCCCTTGAACGGGCAGCATTAAGAAGTCGCTACGCGGGTACGGCAAACGCCGTACCCGCTTTTTATCGTTTCGAGTTTATGAACCGGGCGCCAGCGCGTATGATTTAGCCACTTAAACGCTGTGCAAAGGAGCGTACAATGGATGGGATCAAGCACATAATCGCAGTAGCGTCCGGCAAGGGGGGCGTGGGGAAATCCACCGTCACCGTAAACCTGGCGCTGGCGCTCGCCGCCCAGGGGTATCGCGTTGGAGTGCTCGACGCCGATATCTATGGCCCAAGCCAGGCGCAAATGCTCGGTGTGGAAGAGGGCACGCGGCCTCAGCCTGCCGGTGAAAACGCGTTTATGCCGCTTCAGGCCCACGGGCTCAAGGCAATGTCGATGGCGTTTTTGGTCAATTCCCGCGATGCGATGGTGTGGCGTGGCCCGATGGTCGTTGGCGCCTTTCAGCAGATGCTCAATCAGACCCAGTGGGGCGAGCTCGACTTTCTGCTGATCGACATGCCGCCTGGCACCGGCGACATCCAGTTGACACTTGCCCAAAAGGTGCCGGTATCCGGCGCGGTGATCGTCACGACCCCCCAGGATATCGCGCTTCTGGATGCGCGCAAGGGCATCGAGATGTTTCGCAAGGTCAACGTGCCGGTGGTGGGCGTGGTCGAGAACATGAGCCTTTACAAGTGCGAAAGCTGTGGCCATGAGGCGGCCATTTTCGGTACTGGCGGCGGCGAGCGCATCGCTCAGGAGTACGCCACGAAAGTGTTGGGGCGCCTTCCGCTGGCGATGTCCATTCGCGAGCTGGCGGACTCCGGCAAGCCCACGGTGGTCTCGAGCCCCGAAAGCGACGAGAGCCAAACCTTTGCCGAAATCGCCCGCCAGGTGGCGGCTTCGGTGATGGGAACGCAACAAAGCGGCCCCACGATTTCCTTTAGCGAGTGATGAGCAGCAATGAGTATTCAGTCTGACAAGTGGATTCGCCGCATGGCGCAAAGTGACGCCATGATCGAGCCCTTCGAGCCGGGGCAGGTGCGCCACGTCAACGACCAGCGGGTCATCTCCTACGGCACATCGAGCTACGGCTACGACGTGCGCTGCTCCGACGAGTTCAAGGTGTTCACCAACATCCACTCGGCGATCGTCGACCCCAAGGCCTTCGATGACAAGAGCTTCGTCGACGTGAAGGGCGATGTCTGCATCATTCCGCCCAACTCCTTTGCGTTGGCGCGCACCGTGGAGTACTTCCGTATCCCGCGTAACGTGCTCACCATTTGCCTGGGGAAATCCACCTACGCGCGCTGCGGTATCATCGTCAACGTCACGCCCCTGGAGCCAGAGTGGGAGGGCCATGTGACGCTGGAGTTCTCCAACACCACCAATCTTCCGGCGAAGATTTACGCCCACGAAGGGGTGGCGCAGATGCTTTTTCTCGCCGCCGACGAGGAGTGTGAAACCTCCTACAAGGATCGGGGCGGCAAGTACATGGGCCAGCGCGGCGTGACGCTGCCACGTACCTGACCTCACAGGTCATCGCATCAACAGCCGCATAAAAAAAGCGCACCCGGGAAGGCGCGCTTTTTGCTATCAAGGGAGCCGTCAAACGTCTTCGTCGAGCTCTTCGGCGGCGTCGTCATGAGACAGGCGCATCCCCTGGGGCGGTAGCGGCTGGCCGTCGATGGTGACCTTATCGCTTGAGTAGTTGAGCCGGCCCTGCAAAAACCACTGCACGGCAATGGGCAGAATCAGATGCTCGCGGGCGTGCACCTTGTCTTTTAGCCGCTGCTCATCGTCGTCTTCATCGATGCGACACTCGGCCTGCAGCACGACCGGGCCGCCGTCGAGCTCCTCGGTGACGAAGTGCACGCTACAGCCATGCAGATCGCGCCCGTCGGCCAGCGCTCGGGCGTGGGTGTTGAGCCCCTGGTAGTCAGGTAAAAGCGACGGGTGGATGTTGAGCATTCTGCCCAGAAAGCGCTGTACGAAGCGCGGCGTCAAAATGCGCATGAAGCCTGCCAGCACGATCAGGTCCGGCTCGTGGCGCTCGATCACCTTGATCAGCGCGCCGTCATAGGCCTCGCGGCTTTCGTACTCGCGGTGGGGCAGCGCAACGGCTTCGATGCCGGCTTCGTGGGCGCGCTTGAGCCCGAACGCGGCGGGCTCGTTGGAGATCACCGCGACGATTTCGCCGCCCAACCGGTCGTGATTCTGGGCTTCGATCAGCGCTGCCAGGTTGCTGCCGCTGCCGGAAATAAGCACCACGATGCGGCGCTGATCGACCGGCTCTGGAGTCATGTCGTTGAGCGTGTCGCTTGTGTACTCGTTATCGCTCACTGGCTGGCCTCTCCCGCGGCCAGGTTCTCGAGAATCACCGCGTCCTCTTCGCGCTTGACGATTTCACCGATGCGGTAAACGGTTTCGCCCTGATCCTGCAAATAGCTCATCGCCTCGTCGGCCTGCGCTTGGGGCACGACTACCACCATGCCAATGCCGCAGTTGAGCACCCGGTGCATCTCCACTTCGCTGACGTTGCCCTTGGCCTGCAGCCAGTTGAAAACCTCCGGGCGCTTCCAGGTACTGACGTCGACCCGTGCGGCCAGGTGCTCCGGCAGTACGCGGGGGATGTTTTCTAAAAGGCCACCGCCGGTGATGTGCGACAGCGCGTGAATCGAAAGCTCGCTTTCGCGCAGCATGGAAAGCAGCGACTTGACGTAGATGCGCGTCGGCGCCATCAGCGCATCGCCCAGCGGCTGGCCATCCAGCGGCTCATCGAGGGCAGACTCGCTGACCTCAAGAATCTTTCGAATCAGCGAGTAGCCGTTGGAGTGAGGGCCGGACGAGGCGAGGCCCAGCAGCACGTCGCCTTCGTCGACCTGGCTTCCGTCGAGAATCTCGGATTTTTCGACCACACCGACGCAGAAGCCGGCCAGGTCGTAGTCATTGCCTTCGTACATGCCCGGCATTTCCGCGGTTTCACCGCCGACCAGCGCGCAGCCCGCTTGCTCGCAGCCGGTGCCGATGCCGGTCACTACGTCGGCGGCGATATCGACATCGAGCTTGCCCGTAGCGTAGTAGTCGAGAAACAGAAACGGCTCGGCGCCGGCAACGACCAGGTCGTTGACGCACATGGCGACAAGGTCGATTCCAATGGTGTCGTGCTTGCCAAGATCCATCGCCAGGCGCAGCTTGGTGCCCACGCCGTCGGTACCGGTGACCAACACCGGCTGACGGTAGCCCTCGGGCAGTTCGCAAAGCGCGCCGAAACCACCCAGACCGCCCATGACCTCGGGGCGCGTCGTGCGCTTGGCCACGTGCTTGATACGCTCTACCAGGGCGTTGCCGGCATCGATATCGACTCCGGCATCCTTGTAGCTAAGTGACGGGGAAGCCGGAGGAGGGGTTGTCTGGGTCATGACAGGTCCTTTGGAGCCTATGGCAGTACGGGATAGGAAGGGTCGCGGCCGCGGGCGGCCGATAATTCGGCGGATTGTACCATTTGGCATCGATTGCCGCATTGTCCTGTCGAGTTATCGTGCAAGACACGTTATCTTACAACGATAACATGACGTTATGTCGCGACAGGCGACCATTTAAGGAGCGATTCGAGTATGCGCCACTCTACCTGGGCTGTGGTGTTTATCCTGCTGCTGGTGGGCCTTGTGTACCTGCTGGATTCGGTGCTGATGCCGTTCGTGGCAGGCATGATCCTCGCTTATCTGGTCGACCCTATCGCCAACAAACTCCAGCAGTGGGGCATGAAGCGCCCGCTGGCGGTGGCCAGCGTCTTCGTCGCGCTCTTTTTACTGCTGGCCGCGGCGCTGTTGATCCTGATTCCGCTGATCGTCTCGCAGATCAAGCAGCTTGGCGAGGCGCTGCCGGACATCTTCACCTGGGTCGAAAATCGCCTGGCACCCCAGGTGCTGGAGTGGACCGGCTATGACGTGCGCGCCGAACTTGGCAACGTGAGAGCCACGCTGTTGGAGAATTGGCGCGACGCCGGCGGTTATCTGGCCCAGGCGCTGGCGAGCATCGGCCGTTCCGGGGCGGCGTTCGTCACCTGGATCACCTACGTGGCGCTGATTCCCGTGGTCACGTTCTATTTGCTGCTCGACTGGGACCGCCTGCTGGCCAACATGGCGGATCTGGTGCCGCGCCACTACGCCCGCGATACCGCCAGACTCGCCAAACGCTGCGACGCGGTGCTGGCCGCATTCCTGCGCGGCCAACTTCTGGTCATGCTGAGCCTTGGCGTGATCTACGCACTAGGACTTACGCTGATCGGGCTCAATTTCGGCCTTTTGATTGGCGTGGTGTCGGGCCTTGTCAGCATCGTGCCTTTTTTGGGGTTCATCGTTGGGTTGGGGGTGGCGCTGGTGGTCGCGTTTTTCCAGTTCGAAAGTTGGTGGGGGCTTGTTGGCGTACTGGCCGTGTTTAGCGTGGGTCAGGTAATGGAGAGCGTGGTACTACAGCCAAAGCTTTTGGGCGACAAGATCGGCCTGCATCCAGTGGCGGTGATCTTCGCCGTACTGGCCGGGGGCAGTCTTTTTGGACTGACTGGCGTACTATTGGCGCTACCCGCCGCGGCGGTCATCATGGTGCTTCTGCGCGAGGTGATCGAGCGGTATAAAAATAGCGAGCTGTACGGCGAGGCGAAGCTTACCGGCGCCAAGTCGCTCAACCGGCTCGATCACGACAGGGACAGGGAGATTCCATGAGCAGAGTGCCGGCTCAGCTGCCGCTGGGCGTCGGGCTTCGCGACGACGCCACCTTCGATAACTACTTCGCATCCAGTGCCAATGCCTCACTTCTGACCTCGCTTGGCCGCCAGCTCGAGCCGGACGCGGAACCCTTCGTCTATCTATGGGGCTCGCCCGGTAGCGGGCGAAGCCACCTGTTGCAGGCCGCCTGCCACGCCGCCTCGGATCGTGACAAGCGCGCGCTCTATTTGCCGCTGGCGGATTTGGGGCACTTCCCGCCATTGATGCTCGAGGATATCGAACGCCTCGACCTGGTGGCGATCGACGATCTGGAGTGCGTGGTTGGACGCAAGCGCTGGGAAGAAGCGCTTTTCCATGCCTTCAACCGGCTGCGTGACGCAGGCAAAGGGCTGATCATCGCCGCCAGCGCCCCGCCGCGCCAACTCAACGTGGCGCTGTCGGACTTGGCTTCACGACTGAGTTTCGGAGTGACGTATCACCTGCATTCGCTGGACGACGCGGACCGGCTGCAGGCATTGAAGCTGCGCGCCGGCGCCAGGGGAATGGAGCTTCCCGACGACGTGGCCCGCTATATTTTACACCGCGGCCCGCGGGAGCTTGGCGAGCTTTGCGCGGCGATCGAAACTCTCGATCAAGCCTCGCTATCGGCCAAGCGCAAATTGACGATTCCCTTCGTCAAATCCGCACTTGGCTGGTAGTCGCCCGACATTGATCGGGCGATTGGCCGCTAGGCGGTTTTCCGCAGGTTGCTGGCCAGTTGCTGCGCCTTTTGCACGTTCTCTTCGGTCAGCTTTTGGCTTTTTTGAAAGAAGTCGCGCTGAATCGATGTCATTTGATCGGCATCGCCCTTGACGCGTTCGGCCAGCGTTTTGGCCACGCGCTGCTGGCCTTCCATGTACTCGCGAAGCTCAGTGCTGTCCTTCACCTGCATCAGCTGGCGCGCCTGCTCCAGACCCAAGTCGACGTAGGCCTTTTGCGCGCTGAGCTGAGCGTTGACCAGCTTCTCTGAAGTATCTACGCCAAGCGAAACGCAGGCCTGCAAGGGGCCCAGAAAAAGCGAGTGGAACTGCTCGTTGATCGGCGAGTGATTGAACGTTGCCATGATATTTCTCCCGTTAGTCATTTGAAACGCACAAGGCCTTGTTCGCGCACCTTGTCCTTGCTCGCATTACGACAGTTTTCTACTGGTCATGCGAATGGCTGCTGCCATGAAGCTTAACAACGGTTTTTGTGCACTGCAACATGAGCGTTTTCGAAGCGCCCTGTAGAGGCTGGCCGAACGCACGAATGGCGTTATCAATCGGCTCGACGTTGTCGATAGCCGCTCCAATGGCTAGGGTAAAGTGGGTAGTTTGCTAAACGCGTCAACGCCAGCCGAACGAGCGGCTCGCTCTTAAGGAGAAAACGTATGGAAACACGTATCGAGCGCGACAGCATGGGAGAGCTCGAGGTACCGGCAAGCGCGCTGTATGGCGCTCAAACCCAGCGGGCAATCAATAACTTTCCGGTATCGAACACGCCCATGCCCACCGCTTTCGTTCATGCGGTAGCCCGCATCAAGCTTGCCGCTGCGCGCAGCAACCTCTCGCTTGGCCATCTCGACGAGTCGCGCGCCCGCGCCATCGAGAAAGCCGCTCAGGCGGTGATCGACGGCGAGCACGACGACCAGTTCCCCATCGATGTCTACCAGACCGGCTCCGGCACCTCGACCAACATGAACGTCAACGAGGTGCTGGCGACCCTTGCCTCCCGTGAAGGCGTCGAGGTCACCCCCAACGATCACGTCAACATGGGGCAGTCGAGCAACGATGTCATCCCCAGCGCCATTCACGTCGCCGCCGCGATCGCCGTCAAGGAGTCGCTGCGCCCGGCACTGTTGACCCTGCGCGATGCGATCGACCAGCGCGCCGAGGAGCTCAAGAACGTCGTCAAGACCGGACGCACCCACCTGATGGATGCCATGCCGCTGCGTATGGACCAGGAGCTTGGCGCGTGGTCGAGCCAGGTCGGCCAGGCCATCGAGCGTTTTGATAGCGCCATGACGCGCTTACAGCGCCTGGCCCAGGGCGGTACCGCCGTGGGTACCGGTATCAACGCGCCGGAAGGCTTTGCCGAGAAGATGGCCGACGAGCTCAGCCGTCAGACCGGGCTTTCGTTTACGCCCAACGACAGCTTTTTCGCCAGTCTTTCGAGCCAGGACGCCGCCGTCGAACTTTCGGGCCAGCTCAAAGGGTTTGCCTGCGTGGTGATGAAGATCGCCAACGACCTTCGCTGGATGAACTCCGGGCCGCTCGCGGGGCTTGGGGAAATTGAACTCGAGGCGCTGCAGCCGGGAAGTTCCATCATGCCGGGTAAGGTGAATCCGGTGATTCCCGAATCCGCGGCCCAGGCAGCTGCCCAGGTGATCGGCCTCGATAGCGCTATCACCGTGGCCGGGCAAAGCGGTAACTTTCAGCTCAACGTCATGCTGCCGCTGGTAGCCTCGAATCTTCTAAGCTCAATCACGCTAATGAGCAATACCGCAAGCCTTCTGGCCACCCGCGCGATCGCCACCTTCAAGGTACGCGAGGATCATCTGCAGGAGCCGCTGGCGCGAAATCCCATCCTCGTGACCGCGCTCAACAGCACCATCGGCTACAACGCCGCCGCTGCGGTCGCCAAGAAGGCGTACCAGGCACGGCGGCCGATCATCGATGTGGCAGAGGAGGAGACCGATCTGGATCGCGAGACCCTCGAGCGGCTGCTTGATCCGGCCGTGCTGACTAAAGGCGGCGTTCCGGAGTGAGCCAACGGGCAGGGCGGGTTACTTCTCCTGTTTCTCCGTCTTGCCCTCAACAATCGTCTCGTCGGCCTCTTCACGCTCCTCTTCGCTTGCATCCGGCGTTGGCTGCTCGTCCTGACGAGAAGGGCGATAGCAGAAGGTGGCGAGAATCGGGAAGTGGTCCGAGCCAAATCCTTCCAGTCGATGCATGTCGACCAAAGTGAAGTGCTCGGTGACGAAAATATGGTCCAGCGGCCAGCGCATGAACGGATAGTTGGCATGAAAGGTGCTGAACATGCCGCGCCCGCGGCGTGGGTCGAGCATGCCGCCTACGCGACAGAAGCGCCGCGTGGTACGCGACCAGGCGACATCGTTGAGATCCCCCGCGACCAGGGAGGGTTTCGGATCTTCGTGGATGTGTTTACCTACCCATAAAAGTTCGGCATCGCGCCATAGTGACTTGTCACTTTCGCTGGGGGCAGGTGGGCGTGGGTGAACTGCGTAAAGGCGTATCCGCGCGCCGCTTGCCAGCGTAACGTAAGTGTGCACCGACGGAATGTCGTCCTGGATCAGCCATTTGACTTCGGTGTCGGTCAATTCGAGGCGCGAATAGAGGTGCATGCCGTAAAGATTGTCCAGCGGTACTCGAACGCTATATGGCCATCTTTCGTTCAGGGCAGCGTCGAGCTGGTCGCCCCACCACTGATCCGATTCAAGCGTTAAAACGATGTCCGGCTGATTCGTTTCGATCAACTCGATCAGACCCTTGGCATTGCGGTTGGGCGTCAGCACGTTGGAGACCAACAGCTTGAGGGTTTGATCTTCAGGCGGGTTTTTTGCGTTTTGAACCTCAAGAGGCCAGAGTTTCGTCCAGGGCAGTATGTAGCCGACCTGCACGAACAGGGCGATCAGCGAGAAAATGCCGGCGACGGAGCGCCAATGGCCGGGGTCGAGCAGGAAATAAACGGCCAAGGCGTTTAAAAGGGCGGCGATGGCGATTTGAACACGGGGAAATTCGAAGCTGCGAACAAGCCACCATCGCAGACGAATGTGCGGGACCGCCGTGACAAGCAGCAAGAGCAGCGAAATGCCGCCCAACAAGAGCTCAGGCAAACCAGCCTCCTTAACATGGGATAACAATACACGAGTAAGCTTAGCTGGCTGTCGAAAGACGTGTCGATGTAAAAGAGAACTTTCTTTTCAACACTCTATAAAAAAGCGTTCGATAAAAAAACGGTTGCAATTACGCCGTGAAAAGATAGAATACGCACCGCACTGAAGGACCATAGCTCAGTTGGTTAGAGCGCCACGTTGACATCGTGGAGGTCGGCGGTTCAAATCCGCCTGGTCCTACCATCTGCCGCTTTCAGGCAGTGAATCGGTGAATAGTGAAGGACCATAGCTCAGTTGGTTAGAGCGCCACGTTGACATCGTGGAGGTCGGCGGTTCAAATCCGCCTGGTCCTACCAGAATTCAAAAACGCCCCGGCCTTTTGGTCGGGGCGTTTTGCGTTGCGTGGAAAGTAAAACCGTCAGGCCGCGCTGCCGGGCAGGGGCAGGTCGGTGCGCGCGATGAACGTCGCGACCAGTGACTCGATGCCGGCTTGATCTTCCTGGCTGAAGCGAGCGGGCTCTGGGCTATCGATATCGAGTACGCCCCACACCTTGCCACCGACCACGATGGGGACGACCAGCTCTGCGTTCGAGGCGGCGTCGCAGGCGATGTGATCCGCCACGGCGTGCACGTCGTCGACCCGCTGGGTCGTTTGAGTACGCGCTGCTGCCCCGCACACGCCCTTGCTGAAGGGTATCGGGTTGCAGGCGGGCTTGCCTTGAAACGGGCCCAGACTCAAAAGCTCGGGCGTTTGCTGCAAATAAAAGCCGACCCAATTGAGTGAGTCGAGCGCTTCCATGATGAAGGCGCAGGTCTGAGCGGTATTGGTCAGCCAGTCGCGGGTGTCGAGCAGCGACTCGAGCTGGCGATTCAACAGTGCGTAGTCGGCGCAGGCCATGGGCGGGCCTCCTTGATCTCTTGAAATGAAACAGGTCGGCCATAAAGGCCGACCTGCTGAATGCCCGGTCTCATGAGGCCGGTTTGTCATTGCCGTGAGCGGTTATTCGGTCCAGCCAGGTACCGCGCCGCCCTGGAACAGCTCCTCGGCTTTTTCGATCACTTCATCGCGCTGGTAGGCGTCGACGAGCTGCTGGATCTCTTCTCGCTCCTCGTCACCGCTTCTTACCGCGATCAGGTTGACGTAGGGCGACTCTGCACCTTCGCGCACCAGCGCATCGTCCAGGCTCAGGCCTGCCGGCTGGGCGAAGGTGTTGTTGATGAACGCCATGTCGACGTCCGGCAGAATGCGCGGAAGCTGAGCGGCTTCGATTTCGCGGAAGCGAAAATCGCGCGGGTTCTCGGCGATGTCGATCGGCGTCGCTTCCAGGTTCTCCGGGTCGTTGAGCGTGATCAGGCCTTCGTTATGCATCAGAATCAGCGAGCGGCCTTCGTTGGTCGGATCGTTGGGCAGCGCGATCTGGGCGCCGTCCGGCAGCTCATCGAGGCTCTCGTACTTCTCCGAGTAGGCGCCAATCGGGTAGACGAAGGTATAGCCGGCGGCGACCAGATCGTAGCCGCGGTCACTGTTCATCGTTTCGAGGTAGGGCGCGTGCTGGTAAGCGTTGGCGTCCAGGCTACCGTCGGCAAGAGCGGCGTTCGGCGTGACGTAGTCGGTGAACTCGATGATCTCGACGTCGAGGTTGTACTCATCCTTGGCGATACGCGCGGCAACCTGCATCACTTCGGTTTCCGGGCCGGCCACGGTACCCATTTTGATGCTTTTGGCTTCCTGCGCGTTGGCGACGTTGATCGCCAGGGCCAGCGCGGTCAAACCGCCGAATAGCTGCTTTTGCATGATGTCTCTCCTGTTAACGGGCGTAACGATTCTAACGTAATGGGTATTATAGCAATAAAAAACCGGCCCATAATGCTTTCGAGTTATATATGTGCCATGCCGGCCGATTTCAAGGCGCTATTTACGGTCGCTCTTGCGCACCAGATAGTCGCCCAGACTCTGAAAACCCTGCACCATGACCACCAGCACGACCACCGTGACCAGCATGATGGTGGGGTTGAAGCGATTGTAGCCGTAGCGAATGCCCAAATCCCCCAGCCCGCCGCCACCGACCGCGCCGGCCATCGCGGAGTAGCTCACCAGCGTCACTACGGTAATGGTGAGGCCGGTGATGATGCCGCCGCGCGCCTCGGGGATCAGCACCTTGCAGATGATCTGCCAAGGGGTGGCGCCCATCGCCTGGGCGGATTCGACCAACCCGGGCGAGATTTCGTTGAGTGCGCCTTCGATCAGGCGTGCCACGAACGGAATCGCCGCGATGGTTAGCGGCACCGAGGCGGCGTTGATGCCGATCGAGGTGCCCACCAGCATGCGCGTGAACGGAATGATGGCGACCATCAGAATGATGAAGGGGATCGAGCGGCCGATGTTGGTGACAAGGCTCAGCACCTGGTTGAGCACCGGCATCGCCATGATCTGGCGCGGGCGGGTCACGTAGAGCAGCACGCCGAGTGGCAGACCTAAAAGCGTCGCGATGACCCCGGAGACCGCGACCATATAGAGCGTATCGAGCGTGGCCTGGAGAACAAGATCAAACATCGCGCTGGACATAGCCTAGTACCTCTACCTGTAGTTGATGCGCTTGAAGATACGCCATGGCTTGTTGGGTCTGCTCGGGGCTTCCCAGAAGTTCGGCGATCATCAGCCCCAGCGTGCGCTCCTGAATGGATTCGACCTTGGCCTGCAGAATGCTGACATCGACACTACACTCGCGGGCGAGGCGCGAAATGAGCGGCGTGGAAACCGCATCGCCCGAGAACGTCAGACGCACGACCGGATGGCTCTGCGGCCCTTGGGTGTCGGAGAGTCTTGCGATCAGCTCCTTGGGCGGGCTGAGCTGCAAGAAGTCGTTGAGAAACTCGCGGCCGAGCCGCGTACTGGGGGCAGTGAAGAAGTCGCCGACGTCGGCGTCCTCGACCAGCTCGCCGCCGGAGATCAGGCTGACCCGGTGGCAGATCGACTTCACCACCTCCATTTCATGGGTGATCAGCAGAATCGTGATGCCAAGCGTTTGGTTGATGTCGCGCAGAAGCTCGAGAATCGAGCTGGTCGTTTGCGGGTCGAGCGCCGAGGTCGCCTCGTCGCACAACAGCACCTGGGGGTTGCTCGCCAGCGCCCGGGCGATCGCCACGCGCTGCTTCTGGCCGCCGGAGAGCTGGGCGGGGTACATGCGAGCCTTGTCGACGAGTCCCACCATTTCCAAAAGCGGCGTGACGCGCGTTTTGATATCGGCGCGCTTTTGACCCATCAGTTCCAGGGGCAGGGCGACGTTGTCGAAGACCGTGCGCGTGGTCAGCAGGTTGAAGTGCTGAAAGATCATGCCGATGCGGTGGCGAGTGCGGTTGAGCTCACGCCGCTTGAGGGTGGTGATGTCGCGGCCGTCGAGCGAAACGCGGCCTTCACTCGGGCGCTCGAGCAGGTTGACGCAGCGAATCAGCGTCGACTTGCCAGCACCGGAAAGCCCGATCACGCCGTGAATGGCGCCTCTTGGAACGGTGAGATTGACGTTCTTGAGGGCGTGGACCGCGCGGGGGCCGCTGCCGAAGGTTTTACTGACGTTACTAAGTTCGATCATGGCGTCTGCCTTTATGTGAGGCCGAAGACGGGAAGTGGCGGGGTTAAAAAAAGGGTTAAAACAAAGGGGCTAAAACAGAAAAGCCACCCCGACGGGTGGCCATCAATGCTGGGCTCGCCCTTTTAGCTGCACTTCACCGCCGTTGGCTGGTGGACGCCCGCAATCCGGGTATAAATCGGCGTCTATCGTCGTTGCGGCGAAAGTCTAAATAGCCCCCGGCGGGTTGTCAACGTAGACCAGGTGCCAAGCGGTGACTGACAAAATCGGTCGCGATCGGCGCACGGGCAAGTGTTTTGAGTGCCGTTATCGCGCATTCAGCAGGAATGCGCTATTGCCAACAATCGATACAAACGCACTTTGGCCTGGCCGGCTTAAAAGGCGATAATGACGCTTTAATCCCGGCCCTCGATGGTCGGGCGCCAATCAGGGGGAGTGATGTTTACAGGTATCGTGCAGGGAGTCGCTCGCGTGGTCGAAGTGCGCGAGCTCGAGGAGTTTCGAACCCACGTGGTGGCGCTCGAGGCACCGCTAAACGAAGGGCTCGAGCTCGGGGCGTCGGTATCGCATAACGGCGTATGTCTGACCGTCACCGCAATCCACGGCGAGCGGGTCAGCTTCGATTTGATGCGCGAAACGCTCAGGCTGACCAATCTTGGTGCGCTTGGGGTCGGCGACTGCGTTAATATAGAGCGCGCCGCGCGCTTTGGTGATGAGATCGGCGGCCATTCGATGTCCGGTCACATCATCAGCATGGCGGACGTGGTGGCCATCGATGAAGCGCCCAACAACCGCCGGCTCTGGTTCTCGCTGCCCGCAAGTTTCGGGCGTTTCGTGTTCGAGAAGGGCTATATTGGCGTCGACGGTATCAGCCTTACCGTGGGCGACGTTCGTCCGGCCGGCGAGCGTGTGGAGTTCAGCGTCAACCTGATTCCCGAGACGCTCGAGCGCACGGTGTTGGGTGAGCGCCTACCGGGGTCTCGGGTGAATATCGAAATCGACCCGCAAACCCAGGTCATCGTCGAAACCGTCGAGCGGGTGCTGGCAGCGCGCGGGTGAGCCCGACGTAGCGCAGGGGCACACGGCGTTGGTCGGGCCGGTTTGACCGAACGGTTAATACATGGCCTGAAGCTTGCTAGACAGTGAGTGGCAACGAAACGGCGGGCTTGCCCGCACTCATGAGCGGCGCACTACCGGCTCGCATCGGTTTGGGGCTTTCGGTAGACTGTGCGGCTTTTCTTGGCAAAGGGCGCAGGGATCACAACGATATGAAGGGTCTGGATAACTATTTCAAGCTCACCGAGCAAAACACCAGTGTCAAAACCGAGGTGATCGCGGGCATCACCACGTTTTTGACCATGGCCTACATCATCTTCGTCAATCCGAGCATCCTGTCGGAAGCGGGGATGGACTACGGCGCGGTGTTCGTGGCGACCTGTGTCGCCGCCGCCATCGGCTGTTTCGTGATGGGGCTCTGGGCCAACTACCCCATCGCCCAGGCGCCGGGCATGGGCCTCAACGCCTTCTTCACCTACGGCGTGGTACTGGGAATGGGCTACACCTGGGAGGCGGCGCTCGGCGCGGTGTTCCTTTCAGGCTTGACCTTCTTTTTGCTGAGTATCTTCAAGATTCGCGAGTGGATCATCAACTCCATTCCGATGTCTTTGCGCCTCGGTATCGCGGCGGGTATCGGACTGTTTCTGGCCATGATCGCGCTCAAGAACGCCGGTATCGTGGTGGAAAACCCGGCAACGCTGGTGTCGCTGGGCGATTTGACCCAGCCCTCCGCCATCTACGCGATGGTGGGCTTTTTCGTGATCACCGCTCTTGCTTATCGAAACGTCACCGGCGCGGTGATGATCGGGATTCTCGGTGTGACCGTAGTCTCGATGGCGCTTGGTCATAATCAGTACGGCGGGTTGATGTCGATGCCGCCGTCCATTGCGCCGACCTTCATGGCGATGGATCTGGCGGGCGCGCTGGACGTGGCGATGCTCAGCGTCATCTTCGCCTTTCTGTTCGTCGATTTGTTCGACACCTCCGGCACTCTGGTCGGCGTTGCCCACCGCGGCAAGCTTCTGGACAAGGACGGCAAGCTTCCGCGTATCGGCCGCGCGATGATGGCGGATAGCACCGCGTCCATGTCCGGCGCGGTACTCGGCACCTCGACCACGACGAGCTACATCGAATCCACCGCGGGCATCGCCTCCGGCGGGCGCACGGGCCTCACCGCGGTGGTGGTTGGTGTGCTGTTCTTGATCAGTCTGTTCTTCGCCCCGCTCGCCGGCTCCATTCCCACCTACGCCACCGCCGGCGCGCTTTTATACGTAGCGGTGCTGATGGCGGGAAGCCTGGCCCATGCCAACTGGGACGATGCCACCGACGCAGCCCCCGTGCTGATCGCCGCGCTCGCCATGCCGCTTACGTTCTCCATCGCCGACGGCATCGCGCTTGGGTTCATCAGCTTCGTGGGCATCAAAGTGCTCTCCGGGCGCTTTGCGGATCTCAATCCGGCGGTGGTCGTGCTGGGGATTCTGTTCGCAGTTAAATTCTTCTTTTTCGGCTAGGCAGGCGCCTGGCCTTTTACCAACCCATGAGAGACGCGATGAGCATCTACGGCGACTACATCAAGTCCGTTATTCGCACGGTTCCCGACTGGCCTGAACAGGGCGTCAATTTTCGCGACATTACCCCTTTGCTACAAAATAGCTCGGCCTTTCGTAAACTGATCGATAGCTTCGTGCACCGCTATCAGGACATGGATCTGGATGCCATCGCAGCGATCGATGCGCGCGGTTTTATCATCGGCGCGCCGCTGGCCTACGAGCTTGGCTGCAGTTTCGTGCCGGTACGCAAGAAGGGCAAACTGCCGTTCAAGACCATCAGCGAAACCTATACGCTGGAGTACGGTCACTCCGAAGTGGAGCTTCACGCCGATGCCTTCGAACAGCAGGATCGCATTCTGCTGATGGACGATCTGATCGCCACCGGCGGTACCATGCTCGCCGCCGCCAACCTGATCCAAAGAAGCGGTGGTCAGGTCGTGGAAACCTCGACGATCATCGATCTGCCGGAGCTTGGTGGCTCGCAAAAGATTCGCGACGCAGGCTTTAGCGTATTCGCGGTATGTTCCTTCAACGAAGACGAGTGACGCCCCCATGAGCAGCGAACGTTACCATCAGCATTTCACGGTTTCCTGGGACCAGCTTCACCGCGACGTGCGCGCCCTGTGCCATCAGCTCATCGAGCGCGACTTCAAGGGGATCGTTGCGATCACTCGGGGTGGGCTGATTCCTGCCGCGCTCATCGCCCGCGAGCTCAACATTCGCCTGATCGATACGGTCTGCATCAAAAGCTATGACCACATGGATCAGGGCGGGCTTGGTGTATTGAAAGGCGTCGATCATGACGGCGATGGTTGGCTTCTGGTCGACGACCTGGTCGATACTGGCAAGACCGCTCGCGCGGTGCGCGAAATGCTGCCCAAGGCGCACTTCGTCACCATTTACGCCAAGCCCGACGGCCGTCCGCTGGTCGATCAATACCTGACCGAAGTTGGCCAAAACTGTTGGATCCAGTTTCCCTGGGACATGGGCGTTGCCTATGTCGAGCCGCTCGCCGACCAAATCAAAAAGTGAGATGAGATGACCGACCCTTTACCGACAGAGTGGAGTCAGTGGCTGGGCCAGGAGTTTCAGGCCGATTACATGGCCTCGCTCAAGGCGTTTCTGGCCGAAGAGAAAGCGGCGAAAAAGGTGATTTACCCGCACTCCTCGAACTGGTTTCGTGCCTTCGAGCTAACGCCGCTTTCACAGGTAAAGGTCGTTATTCTGGGTCAGGACCCGTATCACGGGCCCAATCAGGCCCATGGGCTCTGCTTTTCGGTCATGCCTGGCGTGCCGGTGCCGCCGTCGCTGGTCAATATTTACAAAGAGCTTGAAAGCGACGTCGGCTTTACGCCGGTCAACCACGGCTTTCTGGAAGACTGGGCAAAACAGGGCGTGCTGCTTTTGAACACCGCCTTGACCGTCGAGCGCGGTAATGCCGCCTCGCATCGCGGCAAGGGGTGGGAGGGTTTCACCGACGCGGCAATCAAAACGGTGAGTGAGCACGCCGAGCCGTGCGTTTTCCTGCTGTGGGGTAGTCACGCCCGACAGAAGAAAGCGCTGATCGATCAGTCGCGGCATTTGATTCTGGAATCACCGCACCCGTCGCCGCTGTCGGCCCATCGCGGTTTTCTGGGGAATCGTCATTTCTCCCAGGCCAATCGTTTCCTGGAAGAGCAGGGGCGCGCGCCGATCACCTGGCAATTGCCCGCGACCCCTTAACCTTGCCCCCGGTTGCGGGTAGAATAGCGCGCAATTTTGCGCCGGCCGGGCGCTTTTAACCCTGCAGTGAGGTAGTTCCATGAGTGTTTACGCCATTAATCATCCGCTCGTCCAGCACAAGTTGGGCCTCATGCGGGAAGGGGGTCTGAGCACCAAGAGCTTTCGCGAACTGGCAGGGGAAGTGGCCAAACTGCTGACCTACGAAGCGACCAAGGATCTCGAGATCGAGGATCACGAGATCGAGGGCTGGAACGGCGAGCGCATCAAGACCCAGCGCTTGAAGGGCAAGAAGGTCACCGTCGTGCCGATTCTGCGTGCAGGCCTTGGCATGCTCGAAGGTGTCACCGACCTGATCCCGAGCGCCCGGGTCAGCGTGGTCGGGCTTTATCGCGATGAAGAGACGCTCCAGCCGGTACCCTATTTTTCCAAGTTCGCCAACGATATCGAAGAGCGCATGGCGATCGTCATCGACCCGATGCTCGCCACCGGCGGCTCGATGATCGCCACGCTCGACATGCTGCGCGAGCGCGGCTGCGAAAGCATGAAAGTGATCGTGCTGGTCGCTGCGCCGGAAGGAATCGAGCGCGTGCGCGAGGCGCACCCGGATATCGATATCTACACCGCCTCCGTCGATGAGCGCCTGGACGAGAACGGCTATATCGTGCCGGGGTTGGGCGATGCCGGCGACAAGATCTTCGGAACGCGCTGATCGCGTTTTATACCGTGCCCCTTGCGCTTTGCGCCGGGGGCTTTTTTTTGGGTGGCCACTATGAGCCGCCTGCATCGCAACTGATAACGCCGGTGCCCGTTGGGTACCAAGAGTACGTTAAGGAACGTGATATGAGTACCGCTTCATCCCGTGAGTCCTGGCCCAGAACGCTTCTGACCGGCGCCCAGATGCTCTTCGTGGCCTTTGGCGCGCTGGTGCTGGTGCCGCTTTTGACCGGTCTTGACCCGAGTGTGGCGCTGTTCACCGCCGGCGTGGGTACGCTGGTCTTTCACGGCGTGACCCGTCAAAGCGTGCCGGTGTTTCTGGCGTCATCCTTTGCCTTCATTGCGCCGATTCAAGGCTCGATCGCCCACTTTGGCGTCTCGGCGACGCTTGGCGGGCTGATCGCCGCGGGTCTGGTTTATACCGTTATCTCGCAAATCGTTCGTCTAAAAGGGGTGGGGTGGCTGAATCGACTGCTGCCGCCGGTCGTGGTGGGGCCGGTGATCATGGTGATCGGCCTTGCCCTGGCACCGACGGCGGTGAGTATGGCGGTGGGAGATACCAGCGATAACATCGGCTACGGTCAAGCGATCTTTCTCTCCATGGCGAGCCTTTTCGTCACCCTGGTGCTGGCGGTGTTCGGTCGCGGGCTTCTACGTCTGGTGCCGATCATGGGTGGGGTCGTCACCGGCTATACGCTGGCGCTGATCATGGGTGTGGTCGACTTCACGCCCATCCGCGAGGCGGCCTGGCTGTCGGTACCGGCCTTCACCGCGCCGAGCTTTCACTGGGCGGCGATTCTGTTCATGATTCCCGTGGCGATCGCCCCGGCGGTCGAGCATATTGGCGACATGGTGGCGATCGGCTCGGTCACGCGGCAAAACTATCTGGAAAAGCCCGGCCTGCATCGCACGCTGTTGGGCGACGGCCTGGCCACCATGGTGGCGGCGCTGTTCGGCGGCCCGCCCAACACGACCTACTCGGAAGTCACTGGCGCCGTCACGCTCACCCGCGCGTTCAACCCGATCTACATGATCGTCGCCGCCGTGCTGGCGATTCTGCTGGCCTTTATCAGCAAGCTCGGCGCGCTGCTGCTGACCATTCCGGGGCCGGTCATGGGCGGCATAATGACGCTGCTGTTCGGCTCGATCGCGGTGGTGGGCATGAACACCCTGGTGCGCGCGGGGCAGTCGCTGACCGAGCCGCGCAATCTGGTCGTGGTGTCGCTGATCCTGGTATTCGGTATTGGCGGCATGCAGTTTGGCGGCGGCCAGTTCACCCTTCAGGGCGTTAGCCTGGCCGCGCTGGTCGGTATCGTGCTTAATGCCATTCTTCCCCCGGAAAAAGAGCTCGCCTAGGCGGGCGTGGAGATGCTCTTGCAACCCATCAGTGCGCCGTTTCCGGTGCTGGGCGTGGCGGCCTGGAGCGGAACGGGCAAGACAACGCTTCTGACCGAACTATTGCCGCGCCTTAAAAAGGCCGGCCTGAACGTGGGTGTGATCAAGCACGCCCACCACGCCTTCGATATCGACAAGCCCGGTAAGGATAGTTACCGGCTTCGCGAGGCCGGCGCCGCGCCGATGCTGGTGGCATCCAATCAGCGCTACGCGCTGATGCAGGAGACGCCGGCGCAGAGGCAAGCCGGCCAGGAAGGGCCCGATCTTTTACACCTGCTGTCGCTCATGGCGGCACACCGGCCGGACCTGGTCATCGTCGAGGGTTTCAAGACCTGGCCGCTTTCCAAGCTCGTGCTCTACCGCGATGGCATTGGCGATGAGTCGATTATACAAAGCGACAACGTGGTGGCTGTGGCGCTCAAGGGCGAAGCCCCCGAGCGGCTTGACGCTTCTATCCCGCAGCTAAACCTTGATAACATCGACGAGATCGCGCGCTGGGTACTCGAATGGACCCGCGCGCACCGTGACGAGAGCACCGCAATGACCAGGGATAACGACATGCAGCTGACGCATCTGAACGCCCAGGGCGAAGCCAATATGGTGGATATCGCCGATAAAGAGGAGTCCCGCCGGGAAGCGGTGGCGTCAGGGCGCATCGTCATGGCGCCAGCTACGCTCAAGCTCTTGAGCGACGGCGAGCTTCCCAAGGGCGATGTGCTGGCCACGGCGCGTATCGCCGGTATTCAGGCAGCCAAGCGCACCTCTGAACTGATTCCGCTGTGTCACTCGCTGTCGCTGAGCAAGGTGAGCGTCGACTTTACCCTCGATTTCGACACCGGGGCGGTGAATGTCGAGGCGCTTTGCCGGCTCAGCGGGCGTACCGGTGTCGAAATGGAGGCGCTAACCGCGGTGTCGGTGGCGTGCCTGACGCTTTACGACATGTGCAAGGCGGTCGACAAGGAGATGCGCATCGAGGCGATTCAGCTCGAGAGCAAGCAGGGTGGGGTGCGCGGCGACTATCAGCGCCAGAATGGGCCGATCGTCACCGGCGAGGGTAACCCGGGCGAGGTGAGCGTGGGCGAGCGCTGTAGCGTGTCGCCCTGCGTACGGGTCAAGTTTCTGGCCGAGCTGCGTGAGCAGGTCGGCGAAAGTGATCTATCGCTGTCGCTTTCTGATCTCGAAAGCCGCGACGTGGCCGGGCTCAAGGCGTACCTGAAGGCGCGCGACGCGCGCTTTTCCGCACTGGCGGACAAGCGCACGCTCTGCGCCGTCAACCAGGTGATGGCCAACGATAGCGCGCCAATCACCGATAAAGACGAGATCGCCTTTTTCCCGCCAGTTACCGGAGGCTGAATGCAGACGCCTTCCTCTGAGCAAGCGCTCGCTTCGGGCGCGGATACGCCGCCTATTCACATCCGCGTGCAGCAGGAGGCCTTCATTTTTGATGAGGGCTACGAGGCGCTCATCGAACATCGTCAGGATGTCGGGGCGCTGGTGAGCTTCACCGGCCTCGTGCGCGATTTCAACGAAACGCCGGACGTCACGGGGCTCACGCTCGAGCACTATCCGGGCATGACCGAAAAGGCGCTCACCGATATCGCGGTGGAGGCCGCTTCGCGCTGGGCGCTCAAAGGCGTGGTGATTGTGCACCGGGTCGGGCATCTGCGCCCGGGGGATCCGATCGTACAAGTGGTGGTGGCCAGCGCTCACCGGCGCGACGCCTTCAGTGCCTGCGACTTCATCATGGATATTCTCAAGACCCGCGCACCCTTCTGGAAAAAGGAGCACTCGCGCCAGGGCGATTACTGGGTCAAGGAGCGCGCCACCGATTTTGACGATGCCGCGCGCTGGTAGGAGGCGATCAAGGAGGGCGTTGGTAGGCGCGTGTAAGGGGCTACCCGGCTCAAGCGCCGGGCGGCTCGGTCGCCATGATCTGAAGGTGCACCTCCGGCAGATGCTGGCAGTGGTGTCCCAGCCAGCGAACCAGCCCCGGCGTCAGTGCTTCTCTGAGTTCGGCGAGGGAGTCGACTTCGATTTCGTCGAGCCGCTCGTCGAGCCAATCGCTAAAGCTCTCTTCGTCGATGGGGCTGGCGCCACTGGCGTCGAGCATCAAACGCCCGATACGCTGCCAGCCGGTCTCAGAAGCGCATACCGGCAGTGCCAGAAACAGCGTGCCGCGCCGCGCGCCGCTCGACTGGCCGTCCGCAAGCCCGGGGTGGCGCGTCACGCTGTTTTGATCCACCACCTGGGGCAACTGCGGGTGGCGCGCCTCAACGCGTAACCCTTCGTTATCCAGACACAGCATATCGCCATTGACCGGGGCCAGCGGCGCCTTGATGCCGAGCTCTTGCGCCAGCGCCTGGTGCGCCTGCTGATGCACCGTTTCGCCGTGAACCGGCAGCAGCGCGGTGGGCCGAACCCAGCGGTAGAGCGTTTTGAGCTCCTCCTGGGCGGGATGGCCGGTGGCGTGAAGCTCCGGGTGGTTGTTCTCGTCGAAAAGCTGAACGCCGAGCTGAGTGAAACGCTTCTTGAGCGCCGCGATCGGGCGCTCGTTGCCGGGAATCGCCTTGGCGGAAAAAATGACGTTATCGCCGGCTTCCAGGTCCATGAACGGGTGGCGGCCCTGGGCCAGGCGCTGGAGCGCGGCGCGCGGCTCGCCCTGGCTTCCGGTGGCGATCACCACCACTTCGTCCGGCGGCAGATAGCCCAGGTCCTGGGGCGGCACCAGCGGCGGAAAATCGTCGAGATAGCCAAGACCGCGGGCCACACCGACCATGCGCTCCATCGAGCGGCCCATCAGGCTCACACGGCGCCCGCTTTGGGCCGCCGCCTGGCCGATCGCCCACACACGCGCCAGATTGCTGGCAAAGCAGGAGACCACCACGCGCCCGGTACAGGCCTTGAGCGTTTGCGTCAGCGCGTTGGCCACCGAACCTTCGCTGCCGGCACTGCCCGGAAGCGGCGCGTTGGTCGAATCACCCACCACCAGATCCAGCGGTGCCAGCGCCTGAAAGTGCGCCGGGTCGACGCTCGGCCCGATCAAAGGCGTCGGGTCGAGCTTCCAGTCGCCGGTGTGCAATACCCGGTAGCCGCCGGCGAGCATCATGATCGCGCAGCTCTCGGGAATCGAGTGGGTCATCAGTAAATAGCGCAGCGTGAACGGGCCCTCTTCGAGGGCATCGTTGGGCTCGATCACGCGAATCGCGGCGCTTGAAAGATTGTGTTCGGCAAACTTGTGACGGAGTAACCCGGCGGCCAGGGGCGTGGCGTAGATCGGGCACTGCCATTTGGGCCAAAGCCAGGCGACCGCGCCGATGTGATCCTCATGGCCATGGGTGATGTAGAGCGCTTTAGGGGTAATCTCAAGCTCGGCCAGCGTATCGGTGCTGGGCACCTGTAGCGGAGCGCTGGGAAGATCCTGTCGAATCATCATCCCGCAATCAATGGCGATCCAGTGACCATCGAAACCATAAAGCGTCAGGTTCATTCCTATTTCACCGCAGCCCCCAAGCGGCAAAATGCGCAGGGGCGGTCGGCGTCGGGGGCGAAGTTGAACGCGGGATGGATCCATTGATTTTGAACAGCCTGAAAAGTAAGACTTTAACTATACGGTAAGGCGGGGGCGGCTAACAATCCTGGCAGTGTTCCCGATCGCCGCTTGCGCTACACTAACGCCCCCCAAGGCCTCAACGGTTCTTGACGACCCCGTCGGGTCGCGTCTTCGAAACGTGTATCAAGAGTGTATTCATGTCGCATTATTACCGTTTAGTGGTTTCCTGCCCCGATCAGGTAGGCATCGTGGCGCGCGTGTCGAGCTTCATCGCTCAGCACGGCGGCTCCATCACCGAGGCGAGCCAGCACTCGGATCTGCAAACGGGCCGATTTTTCATGCGCTACGAGATTCTCGCCGACTCCATCGGCATGAGCGCGGCCGAGCTCGAACAGGCGTTTGCGCCCATCGCCAACGCGTTTTCGATGCAGTGGGCGCTGGTCGATACCCAAAAGCGGCGCCGGGTCGTGATCATGGTGTCGAAAGAGTCCCACTGCCTGGTCGATCTGCTCTACCGCTGGCAGGCTGGCGAGCTCGACTGCGACATCGTGGGCATCATCTCCAACCACCCGGACATGCGCGCGCTAAGCGAGTGGTACGGGATCGATTATCACCACATCGCGGTCGACCCCAGCGACAAGCAGCCCGCGTTCGATGCGGTGCAGCGCCAGGTCGAGGCGCTCGAGGCGGACTGCATCGTGCTGGCGCGCTACATGCAGATTTTGCCGCCGGCGCTCTGTAGCCAATACGCCGGCCAGATCATCAACATCCACCACAGCTTTTTGCCGTCGTTTGCCGGTGCCAAGCCCTATCACCAGGCGTTCGAGCGCGGCGTGAAGCTGATCGGCGCGACCTGCCACTACGTGACCGAAGAGCTCGACGCCGGCCCGATCATCGAACAAGACATCCACCGCGTCAGCCACTGTCACACGCCCACGGATCTGGTGCGCTTTGGCCGCGACGTGGAGAAGTCCGTGCTCGCCCGCGGGCTCAGGTGGCACCTGGAAGATCGCGTGCTGATCGACGACAACAAGACGGTCGTCTTCAACTAAAAAACGGGGCACGAAAGTGCCCCGTTTTTAGTTTATAAGCTTGAGGATGACAATACGGGCCGCCGTGCCGGGCTGACCGTAGCGAGGGTCTTTCGCCATGGATGGCGAAAGTAGCGCCCAGGGAAGGGTTCACAGCGCCCTCGCGCAGGGTTGCCCGGCACCGCCACATTTCCCTGTCTCAATCGATAGGTCAATTAACCCAGCGCTTGGCCACTGCCCCCGCGAATCACGCCAACGCCGACACCTTCGATATCGAGCTGCTGGGTGCGAAGATCGATTTCGATCGGAGCGAAATCGCTGTTCTCGGCGTGCAGCGTGACCTGGTGGCCGTCGCGGCGAAAACGCTTGACGGTGACTTCGTCCTCGAGGCGCGCCACGACGATCTGGCCGTCGCGTACCCGCTCGGTGCGGTGTACCGCCAGCAGGTCGCCTTCCAGAATGCCGATATCCTTCATCGACAGCCCGCGTACGCGCAGCAGGTAGTCGGCCTTCGGCGTGAAATACTCCGCCGGCAGCGGGCAGTAACGATCGATGTGTTCGGCGGCCAGAATCGGGCTGCCCGCGGCCACTTCGCCGATGATCGGCAGCCCCTGGGTCGCGGATTCGACGCTGTCGCTGGCTTCAGCGGCGGATTCCGCTGCTTCCACCCCTTCCTGATTTGGCAGGCGGATGCCGCGGGAGGTGTGGCGAATGATACGGATGGCGCCCTTGCGCTCGAGCGCGCGCAGGTGCTCTTCGGCCGCGTTGGGTGAGCGAAAGCCCAGCGCTTTGGCGATTTCGGCGCGGGTGGGTGGGTAGCCGTACTCGTTCATGGTCTTCACGATAAAATCGAATACGTGCTGCTGACGAACGGTAAGAGGACGAGGCATGGCTGACTCCAGGGTAAAAGGTAACTATAAAAAATGACTTAAATATATGTGTTTAAGTATACAGTATGTTCCTCTGTCCAGTATATGACTCAAGCCACGGATTATAAAGCCGTTCGCCCTTAAAAGAGGGCATATCAGGGTTTCGCACGATTGAGCCCGGCGTTTTAATGACCTACTATTTCGCGATGTTTTAAACACTCGTTTTCTGGAGGGCGCCATGGCGCAGTCTGATACCGTCACGCGTATTCTGGATACGGCGGAGGTGCTGTTCGCCGAGCGTGGCTTTGCAGAGACCTCTCTGCGCAACATCACCAGCAAGGCGCGGGTGAACCTGGCGGCGGTGAACTACCACTTCGGTTCGAAAAAGGCGCTGATTCAGGCGGTGTTTGCGCGCTATCTCGACCCCTTCAGCCAACGCTTTCACGAAGCGCTGGATGAGCTGCACGCCCGCTATGGTGATGACGAGATTCCTCTGGAAGTACTGCTCGAAACCATGGCCACGACGGTGTTGACCGTGCCGGCCGAGCGCAACAGCTTGAAAGTGTTCATGCGCCTGCTGGGGCTCGCCTACAGTCAGGCTCAGGGCCACCTTCGCCGCTATATCCAGGAGCAGTACGGCGATGTCTTCACTCGCTTTGTCGAGCTCGTTCGCCGCGCCACACCCGGCCTGCCCGACGCCGAGCGCTTCTGGCGGCTGCACTTCATGCTCGGCACGGTGATCTTCACGCTCTCCGGGCTCGATGCGCTGCGCGACATCGCGGCCAAGGAGTACAACGAGCAGGTCTCGGTACGTGATCTGGTGCGCCGACTGCGCCCGGTGGTCGTTGCCGCCATGAACGCGCCGCTTCCCCCGGCGATCGAGGAGGCTCATCATGGCCACGCCCATTCTGGCTGAGCTGCCGCCAACCGAGGCGCCATGGCTTGAAATCGACCTCACCGAGCAGCGCCTTCGCGCCTGGCAGGGAACGCGGGTGGTTCACGAATGCTCGGTGTCGTCCGGTGCAAACGGGGTGGGGCAACACGAAGGCAGCGGCCAGACGCCTGGCGGCTGGCACTACGTGCGCGCCTCGATCGGCCAGGGCCTGCCGGAAAACGCGGTGTTTCGCGGGCGCCGCTTTACCGGTGAAGTTTTTAGTCCCACTTTGGGTGAACAAAATCCTGATCGTGACTGGATTTTGACGCGTATTCTTTGGCTCTGCGGGCTCGAGCCCGGGGTCAACCGTGGCGGATCCGTCGACTCCCAACGCCGCTATATCTATCTGCACGGCACTCCGCCACATGAGCCCATGGGCGTTGCGGCCTCCCACGGCTGTGTGCGCCTGAGAAATCAGGACCTGCTGTGGGTATTCGAGGTCGCCGTGCCGGGTACGCCGGTTTGGCTTCATACCTGACCCACGACCCGCCGGTTTTGTTTGAGCGCGGCGATCGACTAGAATGAGCGACCGTTTTGCTGGATAGATGCCGATGACGCAACCGCTTGGCCCGGTCATGCTCGACCTCGAAGGGCCCTTTATCACGCGCGCCGAAAAAGCGCTTCTGGCCGATACCGCCGTGGGCGGGGTGATCCTGTTTGCACGCAACGTCGAAAGCGCCGAGCAGGTCAGCGCACTGTGCCAGGACATACGCCGCATTCGACCCGATCTGCTGCTCGGTATCGACCAGGAGGGCGGTCGTGTCCAGCGCATCAAATCCGGCGTGACGCGCCTGCCCGCCATGGCGCGTATCGGCGAGCTCTACGCCGAAGACCCGGAGCAGGGCGGGCAGCTGGCAAGCGACACCGGCTGGCTGTTGGGCATGGAAATGGCCGCCTGCGGGCTCGACCTGAGCTTCGCGCCGGTGCTCGATGTGGAGAGCGGAGTGTCGAGCGTGATCGGCGATCGCAGCTTCAGCGACAACCCGGAGCACGTCGCCGCGCTCGGCGCTCGCTTCATCCACGGCCTCCACGAGGCGGGCATGGCCGCCATCGGCAAGCACTTTCCCGGCCACGGCGGCATCGAAGCCGACACCCACGTGACGCTTGCCGAAGATTCCCGCTCCCTTGCTGCGCTCAAGGCCCGGGATCTGTTGCCATTTACCCGCCTGGCCTCGCAGCTCGACGGCGTCATGCCCGCTCACGTGGTGTATTCGGCGTTCGATCCGCGCCCGGCGGGCTTCTCTCCCGCCTGGCTTGGGATGCTTAGAGAATCGCTCGGTTTCAAGGGCGCCATCTTTTCTGATGATCTCACCATGGCCGGGGCCCACGTAGCGGGCAGCCCCGTCGATCGCGCCCAGGCGGCGCTGGCCGCGGGCTGCGACATGCTTTTGGTATGCAACGACCGCGACGCCGCGCTCGAGGTGGTAGGTCACTGCCAGGCGCTTGGCAACAAGCGCATCGGCAAGTTGCGCTACGCCCGCGCGCGGCCGGATCTCAAGGCGCTGTCCGCGCTCAAGCGCTGGCGCCGCACGAATGCAAGGCTTGGCGAGCTAGTCGATTAACACACGGCGCGCCCAACTCGACACCTCTTTAGACTCTCGAAGCGCGGGCGGCTGATCGCGCTTCGTTTTTTTGCTACCGCTACCGGAGCCCATGATGGCCAAACTCGATAAAGAAGCGCTCGAATCATTGGATTCGATGCGCGAACTGATGGATAACGCCGACTGCCTGATCACCCAGGCCCAGGTCGAAGAGGCGCTGGACCGCATGGCAGAGGCCATTACCGCGGATTTGGGCGACAAGCTGCCGGTTTTTTACTGCGTGATGAACGGCGGTCTGATCACCACCGGCCACCTGCTGACGCGTCTGGGCTTTCCGCTGGAAGTGGATTACCTGCACGCCACGCGCTATCGCAACGAGCTGCGCGGCGGCGAGCTTTTCTGGCGCGTCTCGCCGGAGGTGCCGATGGCCGGGCGTCACGTGGTGATCATCGACGATATTCTCGATGAAGGCGCCACGCTCGCCGCGATTTTGAAGTATTGCGAAGAGGCCCAGGCGGCCAGCGTCACGACCGCGGTGCTGGTCGATAAAAAGCACGATCGCAAGGCCGTGCCCGGGCTCAAGGCGGACTACTGTGGCCTGGAGGTGGCGGACCGCTATGTGTTCGGCTTTGGCATGGATTACAAGGGCTACTGGCGCAACGCCCCGGGCATCTTTGCGCCCAAGGGCCTTTGAGGCGTTTTTGATCGTACTGTTTAACGGGGTGAGAAGCGCCGCGCCAGCCCCGTTTCAGCGATCATGCGCGTCGAGATCTCCTCGATCGAGAAGCGCGTGGTGTCGATAAACGGAATGCTCATCGCCCGGTAGAGCGACGCCGCCTGTTCGACCTCCTGCACGCACTGATCGATCGAGCTGTAACGGCTGTTCGGGCGGCGCTCGTTGCGAATCGCCGAGAGCCGTCGCGGGTCGATGGTCAGCCCAAAAAGCTTGTGGCGGTGCGGGGCGAGCACCCTGGGAAGCTTGAGGCTTCCGTCCTCGTCCAGATCGTCGTCGGTCAGCGGGTAATTGGCCGCACGGATGCCGAATTGCAGCGCGAGATACAGTGAGGTGGGGGTCTTGCCACAGCGTGACACGCCCACCAGGATCACGTCCGCCTGATCGTACTGGTGGGTGCGCGCGCCATCGTCGTTATCGAGCGCAAAGTGCACCGAGTGGATGCGATCCATGTAAACGTCGTCGCTGCCGATGGCGTGGGTGCGGCCCACGCTGTAAGAGGAGTGGGTCGCAAGCTCCTGCTCCAGCGGCTCGAGGAAGGTCGAAAAGACGTCGACCTTGAAGCCTTCGGCGCGACGGATCACATCGCGAATGTCCTGATCGACGATGGTGTCGATGATGATCGGGCGCTGGCCGTCGCGGTTGGCGGTGGCGTCGATGATGTCTGCCAGCGCCTGGGCCTTTTCGATCGTATCGATGTAGGGCTTGGTCAGCATCGTGATCTCGACGCCGCTGAACTGCGCCAGAAGGCTTCGTCCCAGACTCTCGGCGGTGATGCCCGTCCCGTCGGAAATGAAAAACGCCGTGCGTTTCATGTCGTTCTCCTGCCTGTGAATTCAAGCGCTATTCTTACCGCTTCATCGCGCCAGCACAACGTGTCGCAAACGCGAAGCCAAAGGCCGCTCGCAGGCGCCCGACTACAGAAAAGCCCTTCAATGCCGCTATGTTGTAAAAAACCTTCAGTGACTTGTTACTTAGACTAATGGCGAATACGAGGGGCGGGTGATAGGGTGACACGCTCGATGACAGTGACCGACATGACGGGGTTGCCCCGTCACCTGGTTCAAGGCGCGGTGAACGTTAGCCGTTGAAGACAAAAGGGGTGTTGCGTGCAAGAGTACATTGTGTGGTTCGAGCAGTTGGGCATGAACGACGTCGAGCGCGTGGGCGGCAAGAACGCCTCGCTCGGCGAGATGATCTCCAACCTGGCGGAAGCCGGTGTCACCGTTCCTGGCGGCTTTGCCACCACCGCTCACGCCTATCGCGAATTTCTCGCCCATGAAGGCTTGAACGACCGTATCAACGCGCTGCTGGCGCGTCTGGACGTCGACGACGTCAAGGCGCTTGCCGAGGCGGGTAGCACCATCCGCCAGTGGATCATCGATACGCCGTTGCCGCCGAGTTTCGAGGCCGCGCTGCGCGATGCCTACTCGGCACTTCAGGAGCGCCACCCGAATCTCAAGGCCGCGGTGCGCAGCTCCGCCACCGCGGAAGATTTGCCGGACGCCTCCTTTGCCGGCCAGCAGGAGACCTTCCTCAACATCGAAGGCTTCGATAACGTCAAACGCGCCGTGCACGAAGTGTTCGCCTCCTTGTTCAACGACCGTGCGATCTCTTACCGCGTGCACCGCGGCTACGCCCACGAAAACGTGGCGCTCTCCGCCGGCGTTCAGAAAATGGTGCGCTCGGAAACCGGCGCCTCCGGCGTCATGTTCACTCTCGATACCGAGTCCGGCTACCGTGACGCGGTGTTCGTCACCGCCTCCTGGGGGCTGGGAGAAACCGTGGTGCAGGGCGCGGTCAACCCGGACGAGTTCTACGTTCACAAGCCGACCCTTGAAGCCGGCCGCCCGGCGGTACTGCGCCGCACGCTCGGTTCCAAGTTGATCAAGATGGTTTACGGTGAAAGCGCCAGCGCCGGCAAGTCCGTGGCCACCGTCGACGTGCCGCTTTCCGATCGCGGGCGCTTTTGTATCAACGATGAGCAGGTCATGGATCTTGCCCGCCAGGCGATGATCATCGAGAAGCACTACCAGCGGCCAATGGACATCGAGTGGGCGCTGGACGGCGACGACGGCAAGCTCTACATCGTTCAGGCGCGCCCGGAAACCGTAGTTTCCCAGCAGGAGGGCGGCAAGCTCGAGCGCTTCCACCTGAAAGAGAAGGGGCGCAAGCTGATCACCGGGCGCGCCATTGGCCAGCGGATCGGCAGCGGTACGGTCAAGATCGTGATGACGCCGGACGAAATGGACAAGATCCATGACGGCGATATCCTGGTGACCGACATGACCGATCCGGATTGGGAGCCGATCATGAAGCGCGCCTCGGCGATCGTCACCAACCGCGGTGGGCGCACCTGCCACGCGGCGATCATCGCCCGCGAGCTCGGCATTCCCGCGGTCGTGGGCTGTGGCGATGCCACCACGGCGCTGCGTGAGGGTGTGGACGTTACGGTGTCCTGCTCCGAAGGCGACACCGGCAACGTCTACGAAGGACTTCTGGATTACGAGTGCAAGGTGTCGAGCGTCGACGCCATGCCGGACATCCCGTTCAAGATCATGATGAACGTCGGTAACCCGGACCGCGCCTTTGGCTTTGCCGGGCTACCCAGCGCCGGTGTGGGCCTTGCGCGCCTCGAGTTCATCATCAACCGCATGATCGGCGTTCACCCCAAGGCACTTCTGGAGTACGACCGCCAGACGCCGGATCTCAAGCAGGTGATCGACGCTCGCACCGCCGGCTACGATGACCCGGTCAGCTTCTACGTCGACAAGCTCGTCGAGGGTATCTCGACGCTGGCGGCGGCGTTCTATCCGCAGCGCGTGATCGTGCGCCTGTCGGACTTCAAGTCCAACGAGTACGAAAACCTGATCGGCGGCAAGCTTTACGAGCCCGGCGAAGAGAACCCGATGCTCGGCTTTCGCGGCGCTTCGCGCTACGTGTCCGAATCGTTTCGGCCCTGTTTCGAGCTCGAGTGCAAAGCGCTCAAGCGGGTACGCGATGAAATGGGCTTCAAGAACGTCGAGATCATGGTGCCCTTCGTGCGCACGACCGGCGAGGCGAAACAGGTCGTCGAGCTGCTCGCCGCCAACGGCCTGGAGCGCAGCGCCGGCGTGGACGGCCTGAAAGTGATCATGATGTGCGAGCTGCCGGCAAACGCCTTGCTGGCCGACGAGTTTCTGGAGTACTTCGACGGCTTCTCGATCGGCTCCAACGATTTGACCCAGCTAACGCTTGGGCTCGATCGTGACTCAGGTATCGTCGCGCACCTGTTCGACGAGCGTAACGAGGCGGTCAAAAAACTGCTCTCCATGGCGATCCAGGCGTGCAAGGCGAAAGGAAAATACGTCGGCATTTGCGGTCAGGGGCCGTCGGATCATCCGGAGCTTGCCAAGTGGCTGATGGAGCAGGGCATCGACTCGGTTTCGCTCAACCCGGACGCGGTGCTGGAAACCTGGTTCATGCTGGCCGGTGAAACCATCGCCTAAATCGATACGTTTTTTAAGCCTCGACCCGCCCGGCCATTGTGCCGGGCGGATGCGTTTTATAGGCTATCTTGTTGAGTGAGTGTCGAACCCCGTTTTTTCCGTTCAGATGTGCCGGCGTTTACGCGTTGAGACGTCAAAGGAGTGATCATGCAGTTACTACGGGCAACGCTGCCCCTGACCGGCCTGCTGCTGGTGCCGCTTTACAGTTTTGGCTTCACCTACGAAACGCCCGCGGTGACGCCGGAGGTGGGATCGGGCTATGAGGAAAAGCCGGGCTGGGCCAATGAGAAATTCGCCGTGGCCGCCGCCAACCCGCTGGCGACCGACGCGGGGTATCAAATCCTCAAGGCCGGCGGTAACGCCCTGGACGCCGCCATTGCGGTGCAGATGGTGCTGACCCTGGTCGAGCCGCAGTCCAGCGGCATCGGCGGCGGCGCCTTTTTGATGTACTACGACGGCGAAAACGTCAGCGCCTTCGATGGCCGCGAAACCGCACCGCAGGCGGTGGATGAAAACCTCTTCATGCAAGACGGCGAGCCGATGGCGTTCATGGACGCGGTGGCAAGCGGGCGCTCGGTGGGCGTGCCCGGCACGCTCAAGATGCTGGAGACCGCCCACGCCGCCCACGGCCAGCTGGACTGGGCGTCGCTGTTCGTGCCGGCGATTACGCTGGCCGAAGAGGGCTTTGAAGTGAGCCAGCGTTTGCACACGAGCCTGGCCGACGACCCGGCGCTGCGCGATGACCCGCTGGCGGCGCGCTTTTACTATGACGAGGCGGGCGAGGCGCTCGCGGTCGGCGAGACGCTGACCAACCCGGCGCTTGCCGCGGTGCTGCGCCGTATTGCCGATGAAGGCAGCCGCGCGTTTTATGAAGGCGACGTCGCCGAGGATCTGGTTGCGCGCGTGCAAAACCACCCACAGCGCCCTGGCGCGATCACGCTCGATGATCTAGGCGGTTACGAAAGCGTCAATCGCGAGGCGATCTGTACGCCCTGGCAGCAGTGGCGTGTGTGCGGCTTTCCGCCGCCGTCCTCCGGGCACCTGACGGTGATGCAGATTCTCGGCATGCTCGAAAGCCAGCCCATGGTCGAAGCGCCGCTGGACAACGGTGCGGCCAGCAGCGGCTGGCTTCACCAGTTTCTCGAGGCGTCACGGCTCGCCTTTGCCGATCGCAACCGCTATATCGCCGACCCGGACTTCGTCGAGGCGCCGGGCGGCGACTGGACCACCATGCTGGCGCCGGCTTACCTAGAAAGCCGCAGCCAGTTGATCGAAGAGTCGAGCATGGGTGAGAGCGCCGAGCCCGGGAACCCCGGCGAGTTCGAGGTGAGCTATGCAAGCCAGCCGACCCAACCCGAGTACGGCACCAGCCACATCAGTATCGTCGATGAAGAGGGCAACGCCCTGGCCATGACCACCACCATCGAGCAGGCATTCGGGTCGCGCATCATGGCCGACGGCGGCACCGAGCTTGCCGGTGGTTACATGCTCAACAACGAATTGACCGATTTTTCATTCACGCCCGAGGTCGACGGTGAGCCGGTGGCCAACCGGGTCGAGCCCGGCAAGCGCCCGCGCTCGAGCATGAGCCCGACGCTGGTGTTCGACCAGGAGAGCGGCGACTTCGTTGCAAGCCTGGGCTCCCCGGGCGGCGCCGCAATCATTTCCTACACCGCGCGAACGCTTCTGGCCATGCGCGACTGGGGCCTGAGTGCTCAGGAGGCGCTGAACCTGCCCCACGCGGTGACCCTTGGCGGCGATGTCTGGCTCGAAGAGGGGCGCTTTCCAGAGGCCACCATCGGCTCGCTCATGGAGCGTGGGCACAACGTCAGCGAGCGCGAGCTGACCAGCGGCCTTCAGGCGATTCGCCGCTTGGAAGACGGCACGCTCTTCGGCGGCGCCGACCCCCGCCGCGAAGGCGTGGTCATGGGCGAGTAGCCATGGGCGAATAGCCTTTTACAACGGGCTACTCGCGTAGCCAGTTGCGCAGCTTCACCAGCATCAGACCGCCATCGCTCAAGCGTTGGCGGTCTTTTTTGAGCGCGTTGAGCCGCTCCGGGTAGTCGGTGATGATCGCGTCGACGCCCAGGTCGATCAGCGTCGACATCCGCGCGCGGTCGTTCACCGTCCAGGCGTGAATTTCGTAGCCGTAGCGCGCGGCGAGTTCGATCTCCTGGTGGGTGATGCGGTTGTGTCTCAGCCCCAAGGCGTCGAACTGACGCCGGTCAAGGGTGCCCGGCAGGATGAGCTGAGCCAGCAGCGTTACGCGTAGCGCAGGCGCCTGCTCCTTGATGAAGCGCGCAATCGCGGGGGTCATGGTCGCCACGCGCATCTCCAAAAGCGCGTTGGGAAAGCCGCACTCACTCATGGCATTCAGCGCGCTTGGCTGGCGCGCCCAGCAGCGATAGCGAATATCCGATTCCCTATCCAGCGCCGCCAGCACCGCCTCGGCGAGGCGCTGCTGGTTTTCCGGGGCGGCTTTCATGTCGATCATCAGCCCCGCCCGACCGCGCACCGTTTCCAGCGTCTCGTCGAGCCCGGCTATGGCTTCGCCTGCGAAGGCGTCGCCGAACCAGCTGCCCACATCGAAGCCGGAGAGCTCCTCGCGGGTCAGCTCAACGAAGTCGCGTGGGTCGCCGGTCAGGCGCGTAAGGCTTCGGTCGTGGTACAAAAGCACCGCGTCGTCGGCGGTGAGGCGTACGTCGAGCTCCACGTAGTCGACGCGATCCTCGAGCGCCCGGCGCACCGCGGAAAGCGTATTCTCCGGCGCTACCATGGAGCTGCCACGATGGGCGATCACCTTGACGTTGTCGCCCAGCTCGAAGCTATTGAGAATCCACCAGGCCTGCAGTCCGGCAAATGCCAGTACTGCAAGCTCCAGCGCCCAGGTGAAGCGGCTGGAACGTTCGCCGGGTGCAGGCGACGGTTCGCCTCTGCCAAGCTGCTGGTAAAGGCAGGCCGAGAGCAGCGCGTTCAGCGCAATGCCGAGAAACGTGATGGTCAGCGTGATCAGCACAAAGCCAGTGAGGTAGGCAAGCATCGCTGGAATCAGCACCGCGCTTCGCTCCGGTAGCCACCAGAGAAGCGGGGTGACGACCAGGTCAAAAAGCCAGGTGACGAGCACCGGTAGCGCCACGATCAGCACCAGCAGCGTGAGCACCACCACGCCGATCGAGCGGCGCCAGCCTCGGGTGAGCGGCACGCTCTGTTTGAGCGCCGATAAAGGCGAGCAGCGCGTCAGGGCGACCAAAGGGAGCGCCAGCATCCAGCGAAGATAAAGCCAGGCGGCGAGGCTCATCCAGCCAAGCACCAGCGGCAGCGCGCAGGCCAGAAAGTACCAAAGCACTGGCGGGCGAATGCGCTGAAGATAGTAAAGGTCGATGCCGCCGAGCAGCGCATCATAAAGCCAGGCGAGCGCGACCATGAACGGCGCCAGCAGCAGCAGGTGTGACCCCACCTGAACGACGATCAGCCCGGCAAGCGCAGGCAGGCGTCGGGTACTTTGCCACAGCGCCTCGAAGGCGAGTTGATAGTGGTTGTTGCGCGGCCGGGTCGCCACGACCAGCATGCCGGCCTGTTGCCAGTAGATCAGCAAAAACGCGAACCAGAGCCCCACCGACAGCGTCAAAAGCCCGAGCGGGCTAAAAAGCAGCGCGGTCAGCGCCTCGGTGGTGATGACGGTGCGGTTGAGCGTGGCTAAAAGCTTTTGCGACAGCCAGCCGATGGCCGGCAGTAAAAGCGCCGAGGCCAGCAGCGTATAGAGCAGATGAAAAGCGATCAGCGGTCTCAAGTGATCCTTGAGCGTTCGGTAAAGGGCACGGCCCAGCGGTTTCAGCGGCTGCATGGCAAACACGTTCGAAGTGATGGAGCGCGCGGCGCCGGCGCCGCGCCCGATGGTCGATCAGTGCGCATTCTCTAGTCGAGAGCGAGCTCGGTGTCGGACACCAGGATGCCGTTGTTATCGGCGTAGAGCCACTGACCCGGTGTCAGCGTCACACCGCCGAAGGTGACGGGAATGTCGCGTTGTCCCTCGCCGTTTTTCTCGCTTTTGCGCGGGTGGCTTCCCAGCGCCATCACCCCAAGGGGAAGCGTCGCCAGAATATCCACGTCGCGCACGCAGCCAAACATGACCACCCCTGCCCAGCCGTTCTCCGCCGCCTTGAGTGCGAGCATGTCGCCAAGCATCGCGCAGCGATAGGAGCCGCCGGCATCGACCACCAGCACCGCGCCGTTGCCAGGCTCGGCTACCGCCTCCTTGACCCGCGAGTTGTCCTCGAAACACTTGATCGTGCGCACGGGGCCGAAAAAGGCGTCGAGACCGCCCAGGTTCACGAACAGCGGGTCGAGCACGGCCACGTCCGGGTGAGCGTCGCATAAATCCGGGGTCACAAGGCCTGAGGGAGAGGCGGGCAGGGTCATCATGGGGCAGCACTCCTTGGCAAAAACGAAACGGGTGAAAGCGAGCGATAAAAAACGCCCCGCCCTCAAAAGAGGAGCGGGGCGTTCGGTCATCGGCTCAGAGAGGAAAACGGATAACCCCTCTGCGATGGTGCGAGCATCGGCGATGGGTCGGTTACCACAAAGCGGTTAGGCTTCCTGAGCAACCGGAATCACGTTCGAGGCAATCTTTTGATACTCCTCGATTTCGTGGAAATTCATGTAACGATAGATCTCGCCGGCCATGGCGTCAAATTCACCCATGTAACGCTGGTACTCTTCAACGCTTGGCAGGCGGCCTTCGACGGCGGCAACCGCCGCCAGTTCCGCCGAGGCAAGGTACACGTTGGCACCATCGCCCAAACGGTTCGGGAAGTTACGTGTAGACGTAGACACCACGGTGCTTTTCGCTTCGACGCGGGCCTGGTTACCCATACACAGTGAACATCCCGGCATTTCCATCCGCGCCCCGGCGCGGCCGTAGATACCGTAGTACCCTTCTTCGGTCAGCTGATGCTGATCCATCTTGGTCGGCGGTGCCAGCCACAAACGTGTCTTGAGGCTGCCCGCCGGCTGTTTCTCGAGCAGTTTACCCGCCGCGCGGAAGTGCCCGATATTGGTCATGCACGAGCCGATGAAGACTTCGTCGATCTTCTCGCCGGCAACGTCGGACAGAAGCCGCGCATCGTCCGGGTCGTTCGGCGCACACAGCACCGGCTCCTTGATTTCGTCGAGATCGATTTCGATGATCTCGGCGTACTCGGCGTCCTTGTCCGCGCGCATCAGGCTCGGATTGGCAAGCCAGGCTTCCATCCCTTCGATGCGCCGGCTAATGGTACGCTCATCACCGTAGCCGTTGGCGATCATCCACTTCAAAAGCGTGATGTTCGACTTCAGGTATTCGGTCACGCTCTCGTCAGACAGCGTAATGGTGCAGCCCGCTGCACTACGCTCGGCGGAGGCATCGGAAAGCTCAAAGGCCTGCTCGACGGTCAAATCCTCGAGACCTTCGATTTCGAGAATGCGGCCGGAGAAGGCGTTCTTCTTGCCGGACTTGGCCACGGTCAGAAGCCCCTGCTTGATGCCGTAAAGCGGAATCGCGTGGACCAGATCGCGAAGCGTAACGCCAGGCTGGCGCTTACCCTTGAAGCGCACCAGTACCGACTCCGGCATGTCCAGCGGCATGACGCCGGTGGCGGCGGCAAAGGCGACCAGACCAGAACCCGCGGGGAAGGAGATGCCCATCGGGAAGCGGGTGTGCGAGTCACCGCCGGTGCCGACGGTGTCCGGCAGCAGCATACGGTTGAGCCAGCTGTGGATGATGCCATCACCCGGGCGAAGCGAGACGCCGCCGCGGTTCATGATAAAGTCGGGCAGGGTGTGGTGGGTATCCACGTCTACGGGCTTGGGGTAGGCCGCGGTGTGGCAAAACGACTGCATCACCAGATCCGCCTGGAAGCCCAGGCACGCCAGATCCTTGAGCTCGTCGCGGGTCATCGGGCCGGTGGTGTCTTGCGAGCCAACGGTGGTCATCTTCGGCTCGCAGTACATGCCCGGGCGCACGCCGGGAAGATCGCAGGCCTTGCCGACCATCTTCTGGGCCAGCGTAAAGCCCTTGCCGGTATCCTTGGGCTGCTCGGAGAGGCGGAATACGTCCGAGGCGGGAAGGCCGAGGGACTCGCGCGCCTTGCCGGTCAGGCCACGGCCGATGATCAGCGGAATACGGCCACCGGCGCGTACTTCATCCAGAATCAGCTGGGTCTTGAGTTCGAACGTGGTGAGGACCTCATCGGTGCCGTGCTTGCACACCTTGCCCTCGTAAGGGTAGATATCGATGACATCGCCCATCTCGAGCTTGTCGACATCCATTTCGACGGGAAGCGCCCCGGAGTCTTCCATGGTGTTGAAGAAGATCGGCGCGATCTTGCCGCCAAAGCAGAAGCCGCCGGCGCGCTTGTTGGGCACGTACGGCATGTCGTCACCGAAGAACCACAGCACCGAGTTGGTCGCGGACTTGCGTGAGGAGCCGGTTCCTACGACGTCGCCAACGTAGGCGACCGGGTAGCCTTTTTCCTTGATCTCGTTGATCTGATCGAGCGGGCCGAGCGAGCCGGGCACTTCGGGCTTGATGCCTTCGCGCTCGTTTTTGAGCATGGCGTTGGCGTGCAGCGGAATATCCGGGCGCGACCAGGCGTCAGGCGCCGGGGACAGATCATCTGTGTTGGTTTCGCCGGGCACCTTGAACACGGTCAGGGTGATCTTTTCCTCGAGCGCAGGCTTGGAGAGGAACCACTCCGCCTCGGCCCAGGAGGCGATGACGTCTTTCGCCACGGCGTTGCCGTTTTTGGCGCGCTCTTCCACGTCGTGGAAGGCATCGAACATCAAAATAGTGTGCTTGAGCTGCTCGCCGGCTTCCCTGGAAAGCTCCTCATTATCGAGAAGCTCGACCAGGGAGACGATGTTGTAGCCGCCCTGCATGGTGCCCAGAAGCTTGACCGCGTGCGTCTTGTCGACCAGCGGTGACTCGGTTTCACCCTTGGCAACGGCGGTCAGAAAGCCCGCCTTGACGTAGGCGGCTTCGTCGACGCCCGGCGGAATACGGTTGGTGAGCAGATCTAAAACGAACTCCTCTTCGCCAGCCGGCGGGTTTTTCAAAAGCTCGATCAAGGCCGCGGTCTGTTCGGCGTTCAGGGGCTTGGGTGGTACGCCCTCGGCGGCGCGTTCCTCGACATGTTGGCGATAAGCTTCAAGCACGTTGGGGCCCTCTCGTTTTCTTGATGGTACCCGGCCAGCCCGCGCGTTTCGGGCATGCCTGGGCACGTGATAGTCGCTTGAAAGGCAGCGTCTGGTGGATGGCGGCGATTCTACGTGAAACTGTCGACAATGTTAAGCGAGCAGCCCCACTGACCTTTTGTGCGGTCTCCCCAGCGTGACAAACGCCCGTTTAAACAGGCTTTTCTTGATCAGTCGAGCTATCAATGTTCGCCGCGCACACGCGTATCACGTTAAAAGCCGTTTGCAATCACACCGCTATAGACCATTTAATAATGAGAGCGTTAAAGGCGCGGGCGGCTGTCAACGGTTAAGACTCCGCCAAAGCGCTACGCCGGGCGCAAACCGTGGCCAAAGTTGAGTTAAATACGTGCTATGGTTTTGCCGTCAACGTTTGAAAAATGACGATGACCCGAAGACACGGACGCCGCGCCAGGGCGTTGTACCGTATTTCATTAGCAAAGGCGCTTGGTAACCGTATATGTCGATAGAGTTAGCCGAATTGAAGTCGCAGGATCACGCGCTTGGCGCCGAAGACCTGCTGCCGGAAAGCCTCAGCGCTTTTCTGGCATGTAAAACGCCGGATGCGTGGCTTGGCTGGGCGCTGGCCAACCCGCAAACGCTGCTGATCGATCACGCTCAGTGCGAAAAGAAAGCTGCCTCCACGGCGATGCATCTTCTATATCGCCATGTCGACCAGCCACTGCTGCTTTCCAAAATGTCGCAGCTCGCCCGCGAGGAGCTTCTGCATTTCGAGCAGGTGGTCGGGCTGATGGAGCGTCGCGGCGTTACCTATACCCACCTGAGCGCGTCGCGCTACGCCGAAGGGCTCAGACAGCACCTGCGCGCCAACGAGCCGGAGCGGCTGATCGATATCCTGATCATTGGTGCCTTGATCGAGGCGCGCAGCTGCGAGCGCTTCGCGCGGCTGATTCCCTACCTCGATGAAGAGCTCGCCCGGTTCTATCGCACGCTGGTCAAGTCGGAAGGGCGCCACTTCGAGGATTACCTGCTGCTGGCGCGGCAGCAAACGGCAGAGCCGATCGATGATCGCATCGCTTTTTTCGTGGCGCGTGAAGCCGAGCTGATCACCTCAACCGATACAGCATTTCGTTTTCATAGCGGTGTGCCGGCTTAAGTCGAGCCCCGTCCAGACAGGATGAGTCTCATGCGCGATGCCAAGCAGATCGACAAGCTGACCCTTTTTGGCCATTTCTCCCTGTCGCTGGGAGAGGACGTACTGACCCATTTCAGCTACGACAAAGTCAAGGCGCTGCTGATTTATTTGTGTTTGCATCGCCAGCCCGTCAACCGCGCCGCGCTCGCCGAGCTGCTTTGGCCGGATCAGGGGCTCTCCTCCGGGCGCACCAACCTGCGCCACGCCCTTCACTGTCTGCGCCAGTCGCTTGGCGACAACGCCGACACGGTGCTCAACGTGTCGCGTCAGACCATCGCCTTCAACCTGCCGGCGCACTGGCAGGTCGATCTGCACGAGCTGCAAACGCTGCTCGAAGGCCCGGCGGATCTCGATAGGCTCGAGGCGGTGATGGCCTGTTACCAGGGCGATCTGGTCGAAGAGCTGTCGCTTGCCAACTGCAGCGAGTTTCAGCGCTGGCTGGTACAGACGCGCAACGAGTGGCGCCAGCGGGTGATCCGCTTCGCCGAACAGGTGCTCGAGACGCAAAGCGACGTGCCGGACGCGGTGATCGAGGAGCTGGTCAGCAGCTTCTCGGGTTACGGTCCGTTTCACGAACGGCTGGTACGCCAGCTCGCCGAAAACAATCACATGGCCGCGGCCCACGAGCAGTATCAAAGTTATCTGCAGCTGTTGGCGCTCTCGGGACAGCAGCCCGAACCTGGCTTTCTACAGCTGGCAAGCTATTGGTCTGACGGCCAGGTCGAGACGCAGATCGTCAGCCCCCAGGGCGCCTACTCGAGGGCGCTGGCCGCCGACAGCAAGCCGCTGCGCGAGGACGAAATCGAGCTACGTCAGCTCTCGGTCATGGCCATTCGCCTGACGCTCAAGGGCGACTGGCAGGAGCGCGGCGCCATGCGCCACTGCCTGACGCTCCAGCTCGAGCTTTTGCGCTGGCTGGAGCAGCAGTGCCATCACCTGGGCGGCTTTTGGCTCCCCGGGGCGACCGGCGGGGTAGGGCTTGCCTGCTTCGGCACCCACGGCCCGGCCCACCAGCTCGCCGAGCTGGTAGCGCTTTACGAGCACTGCCGCCAGGCGCTGCCCCAGGAGATCACGCGGCGCTGGAGTATCGAGCAGCAGGCGCCGAGTTTCGAGCTCGCCGCAGGGCTCAACAGCGGCCGGGTCGTCTATCTGCCCGAGCGCCAGCTCGCCGACCCCCTGGGCCAGGTGACCCAGCTTTCGCTGTCGCTGATGAGCGCCGCCGAAGGCAGTGAGCTGGTGATTTCGCAAGAGGCGAGCCAGCACATGCCGCCGGCGCTCGACTTGCAGCCCAGACTTTCGTCGCGGCTGGTGGCCAGTGATGGCCGCGTGCGCCTGCGCGCTTTGGTGTTGGGGCAAAACGAAGGTGGGCGCGATGCCACGCCGCCGAGTCTCATCGGCCGCGAAACCGCGTTGAGAGCGCTGCGCGACGGCCAGGCGCGGGCGAGCATCGGGCTGCGCCAGAGCATTCTGGTGCGCGGCGGCACGGGCATGGGCAAGTCCGCGCTGATGGTCGGTTTTCGCCAATTGGAGCTCAGTCGCGACGCGGCGGTGTGCTGGCTGCCCACCACGCGCCTTTCGGTACTGGAGCCCTACGGCGTCGCCCGCCAGCTGCTTGCCTGGCACTGCCAAAAAGCGTGTGATCTGGAAACGCTCCACGCGCTGCAGCAAACGCTCGAGATCACGCCCCTCGACGAGGCGCGCCAGGAGCTTTTGGAGCAGGCCCTGGGCGCGCGGGAAGTCGAGGATAGTGCCCAGCTCACCCAAAACGGCGACGCCGTGGAGCTGGTCGCAAGGCTTCTACATCGGCTGATCGAGCGCGAGGCGCAAAGCCGCACGCTGCTTCTGATGATCGACGATTTGCAGTGGCTCGACGAACCCTCTTTCAAGGTGCTAACCGGGCTGCAGGCCAGGCTTCCCATCAACACCGCCTTCATGCTGGTGGCCAGCCACCACGGCCGCGAGCCGCTGCCGGTCAAGCTGCACTGGGACCAGCAGATATCGCTTGGCAAACTCGACGCTGGCCAGTCCGGGCGGCTTTTGACCCAGCTTGCCAAACGCTACCAGATCCACCTGAGCCCAAGGCTCAAGAATCAGATCGTCGAGCGCTGCGATGGCGTACCGCTCTATCTACAGGAGATCTGCCGGCGGCTGGACATGGATCGTCGAGAAGGTCGCAGCGTGCAGTTCAACGAGCTGCCCAAGGGCCTTTTGGGCCTTCTGACCAGCCGGGTCGACCAGCTCGAGCGCGACCGCGACATTGCTCACGTGGCGGCGGTGCTCGGCCGGCGTTTTCGCTTCGACATGCTGCTCGCCGCCAGTCAGACCGACAAGAGCCGACTGTTGAAGGCGCTGGAGCATATGCGCCAGCTCGAAATCATCGATGCCTTCGAGCAGCCCGGCATTGAGAGCGAGTATCAGTTCAGCCATCAGCTGCTGCACGAAGCGGCGTACCTCTCCTGCCCGAAGGACGTGCGCAGCGCGCTTCATCAGCAGGTCGTCACGCTGATCGAAGAGCGCTTTCCGATGTGGATCAGCCGTCACCCCGGCGACTTTGCCAATCACCTGCGCCGCAGTGGCCACCAAACCCGCGCCGCGCGCTACTTCGAACTCGCTGCCCGTGAGGCGCTCAAGGTCAGCGCCAACCGCACCGCGCTCAAGATGGCAGATTTCGGTCTGGGCTGTCTGGGGGAGGCGGCGGATCACCTCGAGCGTGAAGTGAGTCTTCTCACCGTCAAGGGCCAGGCTGCTTTCGCCCTTGAAGGCCACGGCTCGCCGACCGCTCACGAGTGTTTCGTCAGCGCCCGGGAGCTTTTGCGCGATGCGGGAGGCGACCCGCTCGAGGACCCGGAGGATCTCGAGCAGATCTTTCTGGTCAAGTGGGGGCTTTGGTTGAGCCGCAGCCAGCGCTATGCCCACGCCGACGCCTTTGCGCTTGCCGCGACGCTTTCCAATATCGCCAAGCGGCTGGAGGATCCGCGCTATGGCCGGCTCGCCGACTACGCCGGCGCCCAGTGCGAGTACTGGGCTGGACGTATCGCTCAGGCGTTCGACCACTTCAACGAGCTCGACCCGCTCAATGCGCCGATGATGATCGAGTGGCTGCCGTTCTCGGAGCACCCCCAGGTGAGCGCGGCCTGCTTTCAAGGCTGGACGCTGTGCCTTCGCGGCGATTACCAGCGTGCCGAGCGCCATATCGCCGCGGCGATTCGTCTGGCCGAGAAAATTGGCCACCCCGGTACGCTTGCCATCGCCCTGATGTTCGCCACCGCGCTCTATCGTCAGCTCGGTCACGTTCACCTGGCGGCGCGCCACGCCGAGCGCGCCGCGGCGATGACCGCGACACCGGATCTACAGCTATGGCAAATCTCCGCTCAGGGCGTGCTTGGCTGGCAGCAGGCGCTCAGCGGTGACCCGGCGGGGCTATCAAGGCTCAAGGAGAGTCTCGATCAGATGGCGGAGCTCAATGGGCGTGACCGCTTTCAGCGTCCGGTGCTTTGGTACGCCGACGCCTGTATCGAGCTTGGGGAGCTCTCTACCGCTGAGGAGTATCTGGATCAGTGCCTGACCATCGCCCGTGAACGCAGCAGCCTGTTTTTACCGGAGATCGCCACCCAGCTTGCCAAAGTGCGTCATCTGCAGGGTTACTCGAAAAGCGAGGTGACCGCGCTGACCGAGCTTGCCATCGACCACGCTCGCGAGCAGGGCAATCGCCACCACGAGCTCGCCGCGCTCGAGTTCTGGCTGACCCATATTGCCCCAGAGGATCGAAAGACGCGTGAGCTCTTCCGTGAAAAGCTTTCAAGCGTCAGCCACAGCGATGCGCCGGTGCTGGTGCGCTGGATCAACCTGTTGGAACGGCGCCTGCCGCAGCCCGCCGGGATGGAGGGCTAAAACGCCGGTTCCAGGTGAGTCGGTCGAGGCGAGTCAGGTACTCGCCTCGAGCCAGGCGAGCGTGGCTAGCGCTTGGTCGCGGCGCTCCCCGCACACGTCGTGATCGAACACGAACCGCGCGCAAACCGCTGGCCGGCGCGGATCGCCAAATAGCCGGCACAGGTTGTCGTCATCGAGCTGGACGCAGCGAACGCCGGCAGGCTTGCCGCCGGGCATGCCCGGAATGGCGGAGCTGATCGATGGCGCAATACAGCACGCCCCGCAGCCGGCGCGACAGCCGCCGTTGGGGGCGGCGGGCTTCTCTCTGGCAATCAGCGCCGCCATGCTCACACCCCCTCGCTCTCGCCGGTGGCGCCCTTGTTGAAGCCCTCGAACGCGTGTACCCGCGTCGGCGTGCCCGTCTCGCTTGCGATCTCTTTGGCGAGCCAGCGGGCGATGTTCTCGACGGTGGTTGGGTAGGGCAACACCGCGCAGCGCTCCACCGGCAGGGTGAGGGCGAACGCGCCTTCGCCGGCCATGTAGCGACACGTCAGCCGTGTTTCGCCTTGCGTATCGATATCGGCGCGCTCGAGCAGGTAGCGCTGGTCGAGCCAGCTTGCCCAGCGACGCTCGATCGCCGGCTGGCGCTCGCCGTGCTGATAAATCTCGAGGCGCGAGCGGTGACCGTGGGCGATACGCTGGCAGTTGCCGTCGTGACGCTTCAGCCCGTGGCTGTAGCCATAGGCCGCGCCGTCGATGACCTCGTCAAAAAACGTAAGCGTCACCCGTTCGACGTTCTCCGGGCAGGTCCGGGTCAGCGTTTGGCTGATCGAGTCGGCGAGTGCGGCGCGCTCGATGGTGGCCGCCTCGATCAACGTAAAGGCCTGGAGTGGGCCGCGCACCTCAAATGCGTAGGGCGCGGTGGCACGCACGCAAAGACCTTCGTCGCAGGCTTCGACACTCACGCCCGGCGCCTGCACTGGTACCAGTAGCGTGTGGTCGACCCCGGCGTCGAGCGTCTTCTTGATGAAGGGTTTGACGCGACCGAAATCGAACAGCATACCGTCCTCGCCAAGCTCGCCTTCCAGGCTGGCATCCACCCGCCAGCTCACGCCGGTCAGGCCGTTTTGCGGGCACCAGACCGAGACATCGATATGACTGAGTTCTTTAACGAAAAGGGCCATTAGGCGAATCCTGCGATCTTGTGCGTCTGAAGCGACAGCCGCCAGCGTGGATGGGCCATGCAGTAGGCGGTGGTGGCACGGACACGGGCTTGGTTGTCCGCGGTCGTGCCCTGGTCCATCGGCTGAAGGAAGAAGTGGGTAAAGTCGAGCGCCTCGAAGCGTTTTGGGGTGGCCTCAGGCTGCGGGTAGACGAGCTTCAACTCGTCGCCGGCCAGTACCTTGAGCGTCGTGGCTCCCTTGGGGCTGACGCAGAGCCAGTCGATGCCCGGGGGCACGCGGACAGTCCCGTTGGTTTCCACTCCGATCTCGAAGCCTTTCGCCTTGATGGCCTCGATCAGTGCGGTGTCGAGCTGCAAAAGCGGCTCGCCGCCGGTAAACACCACGTAGGGCACGGCGCCGCTGGCGGCCTCGGGCCATAGCGCCTTGAGATGCTCGGCCAGTGCTGCGGCATCATGAAAACGCCCGCCGCCTTCGCCGTCCACGCCGATGAAGTCGGTATCACAGAAGGTGCACGCGGCGGTCTCGCGGTCCACCTCGCGACCGGACCACAGATTGCAGCCAGTAAAACGACAAAATACGCTGGCCCGCCCCGCCTGGGCACCTTCGCCCTGCAGGGTGTAGAACGCTTCCTTAACGTGATACATCGTTCGCCTCCGAATCATTGGTCGAGGCGTACTCGAGCGGGTCGGTCACCCCGTTTTCGGCAAAGGCGGCCAGGCGCTCGCGGCAGCTACCGCAGCGCCCGCAGGCGAGTTCGCGGCCCTCGTAGCAGGTCCAGGTGTCGCGGTAGTCGAGCCCCATAGCCAGGCCCTCGCGCAGAATCTCGGCCTTGGTGGCGGCAAGATAGGGCGCGTGCACCTCGATGGGTTCGAAGTTGGCGATCGCGGCGGCGTGGCGCATCGCCTCGACAAACGCCGGGCGACAGTCCGGGTAGAGCACGTGATCGCCGCCGTGGGCGCCGTAGTCGACGCGCCCGGCGCCGATGTTCACCGCCTTGGCGATGGCCAGCGACAGTAGGATCATGTTGCGATTGGGCACCACCGTCGCCTGCAGATTCTCTTCGGCGTAGTCGGCATCGGGCATGGCTGCGGCGTCGTTGGTCAGCGCGGAGTTGTCGATCAGCCCGTGAATGGCGCGAATGTCCACCACCTGATGAGGAATCTCGAGCGTTTCACACACCTTTTTGGCGGTGTCGAGCTCGCGGCGGTGGCGCTGGCCGTAGTCGAAGGAGAGCGCGTGTACGCCAAGACCTTCTTTCAAGGCGCGATGAAGAACGGTAAAGGAGTCCATGCCGCCGGAGTAGATCACCACGGTGGCGGGGGAGTGTGTACAGGAAGGGGATGACATGCTAATACTCGCTGGCCGGAGAATTTATTGAGCCTTGACGGCAAGAGTCCGGGGTCCGGTCCGGAACGCAGCGCAGTTTACGCACTCACGGCGCGCTTGGCTAGCGCCCACGCCCGGGCTACCCTACGCCAGAGCGTTGGCACGTTCGCGCCTTGAGCGCGGCGCCCCGCACGTTCATTCAGCTTTTCGAGACGCACTCATGGCGACCATAGAACATAGCGAAATCGTCCACGCTCCGCCCGAACAGGTATTCGAACTGCTCCGGCGCGTCGAGGATTTCGCCGACTACTCCGATATGATCCACTCGATCGACACGCTCGGGGACAACCGCTACCGCTGGCACGTTCGCGCCGTCGGCATGGACTGGGCCTTCGATGTCGAGGTCACCGAGATAGACGCCCCCCACACGCTTGCCTGGGAGTCGCTTGATGGGGTGAAAAACCAGGGGCGCTACCGGCTAGAGCCGGTCGGGGAGGGCACGCGCGTCTCGCTCACCCTGACCTATGACATTCGCAACCGTTTGATGGAAAAAGCCGTCAACAAGGCCGCCAAACCCATGGTCGGCAAGGTGAGCCGGCAGATCCTCGACCGGGTCGAAGCAAGGCTTAATGGCTAGACACGGGTATTTCTGCTGGCGCTGGGTGGCGCTGTTCGCCCTGCTGGCAATGCTTGGTTACGTCTGGCTCTGGTACTCGCCGAATTTGTCGGCTCTCAAGCGTTGGGCCGCCGACACGTCCCATCACCCGGCCATCATCGCAAGCGTCATGCTGATCATGGCGGCCACACTTGCCATCGGGCTTCCCGGCAGTATCGGGCTTTGGCTGATCGCGCCGTTCTATCCGCCGCTGGCCGCGACCCTGATGCTCACCTTGAGCAGCGTCGCCGGCGCCTGGGTCGCTTACCTTCTGGCTGCGCGGTTTCGCGCGCGGATAACCCCCAGCGGGCTTACTGCGCGCGTGATGCAAACGCTCGAGCGGCGAAGCGATATGCTGACGCAGTGCGCGCTCAGGATTTTACCGGGTTTTCCCCATTCGGTGATCAACTACGCCGCCGGGCTTGGCGGGCTCGCACTCAAACCCTATCTCGCCGCGGCGGCGCTGGGACTCTCGATCAAGTGGGGGGTGTACAGTAGCGCGATTTATAAGACGCTCGAAGCGATCGAGCAGGAGAACGCGCTGCAGTTCGACATGCTGTTGCCGCTTCTGGCGCTGACGCTGTTGTTACTGGCCGGGGCGTGGTATCGGCGCCGCGTGGACGCGGCGCGCGAAAGGCACTAAAAAAAAGGGGGGAATGTCAGTGCGGCTGGTGCATGGCGGCGTCAAGATGGCCCACGACCTCGGCCCAGTCCGCATCGTCGGCAATCGCTTCGCGCAAAAACGCCGCCTGAGCGTCGTTCCAGCAGCTTGCTTCGGCAATCGGCGTGGACGCCGGAAGCGGCCCCTGTTTCTCGATGAACGCTTCGATGGAGGCCTTGTCCGAGGCAAGCCCCAGCTGCTCGAAGAGATCGCTGAATTCGTGTACGGGTTGATCCATCATTTTCTTCCTTTCCTTGGGTTGTCATCGACAAGGCTGAGCCTTGCCTTAAAAAAATAGTTCGAATATCGCACGGCGCCAGCTTAGCCCTGGCGCTCGCCTACCAGCGGCGTCAAAAAGCGCTGGCGGCGGTCCGCTTCACCGATCGGTTGCGCCAACAGATGAACGAGTTTGGTGAGGGCGGCCTCTGGCGTCATGTCCGCCCCTGATAGCACGCCGGCATCGAAAAGCCCCGCGCCCGCGGCGTAGGTGCTGAAACGAACGCTCCCCTGAGGGCAGGTGCTCACCGCGGCGAGCAGTTTGCCCTCGCCGCAGGCCCTGGCCAGCACGGCTAGAAGCGCCGGATCGCCGGGCAGATTGCCCGCTCCCCAAAGCTGGAGCAGCGCGCCTTTCACGCGCGCATCTCCCAAAAGCGCTTCCAGCTGCCAAGCGCTGATGCCGGGCCAGAGCCCAATGCGGGCCACTTCGCCCTGGGCAAGCGGCGCGTAGCTTGCAAGCTCGAAACGGGGCGCGCCGCGCTGGCTCGCGCCAAGCCCTCGGCTTGGGTACTCGATGACATCCTCGCCTACGCGCTCGCCCAAAAGCGGGTAGTTGGGGCTTTCAAACGCGTGGGGGGCTTCGCTGTGCTGTTTGACGCTTCGTGCGCCGCGCAGAAGCTTTCCAGCGAAGTAGACCCCCACCTCCTTGAGCGTGGGGCTTGCGGCGTAGCGCAGCGCGCCATGGATGTTAGCGAGGGCGTCGCTGTTGGGTGCTTCCAGCGGCTGCATGGCGCCAGTCACGATCACCGGCCGGTCGAGTCCCTGGAGCTGGTAGGCAAGGCTCGAGGCGGTGAAGCTCAGCGTATCGGTGCCGTGAAGAACCACGAACCCCCGATAGTCGACAAAGCGCTCGGCGATCAGCGCGCCGATGCGCTGCCAGGTGAGCGGGGTGGCCGCGCTGGAGTCGATCAGCGGCTCGAGACTTTCGACGTCGAACGCCGGAAGCCTGCTCTGCTCATCGATCGAGAGCGTTTCCAGCGCGCGTGCAAGGCGCGTATCGAAGCCGCTACCGGGCGCCAGGCCAGAGGCACTGGCGTGCATGCCGATCGTACCGCCGGTGTAGATTACGAGCACGCGCTCGCCGCGGCGGGCGTCGTCGAGAAGCCTGGGAGCCTTGTTCATGCAATGTCCTGTCGAGTAACGTGAAGCCTGCCGCTGGCGTCGTCGAGCTGGCGGTTGCGACCGGCCAGATGGGCGAAAACGACGCAGACCCCGATCAGCGCCAACAAGAGCCAAGCAATGTGCTCGATACGCGCGCCGACTTCCAGCAAAAGACCCACCCCAAACGGGCCGGCCGCGGCGATGGTATAGCCTCCGCCCTGAACGAGCCCGGAGAGTTTTCCGGCAAGCCCCGCGTTAGCGGTGCGCAGCACCAAAAGCCCGAGTGCCAAGCTGAAACAGCCGCCCTGGCCCACGCCGAGTGACAGTGCGCCCAGCCAGCGCCAGCCAAGCGGGGCGATCATCAAAAGGAACAGTCCCAGCGCGGTCGCGGCGAGCATGGCAAAAAGCGCCGGGCGCTGGTCACGGCCAAGGCGTGCAAGCCAGGGGGCGCCGAGCGCCGAGCCGAGCTGACACACGATCGAGACCGCCATGAGAAATCCCGCCTCGCTCTCCCCGTAGCCTCGGTAGATCAAAAGCGACGGCAGCCAGCCAAAGACGATATAGGCCATGGAGGATTGAAGCCCCATGTAGAGCATGATCTGCCAAGTCAGGGGCTGGCGCAAAAGCGCCGACAGCGACGCGCTGGCGGTGGCTGTTTGAACGCTCGCGGTCGGTTTGGGCGCAAACGAGACCCACAGCACCAGCGAGGCAAGCGCGAGCAGCCCCCAGCTTGCCAGGCTCAAGGGCCAGCCGCCCAGCGCGTTCGCCAAAGGAACGGAGAGCCCGGCCCCCAGCGCGCCGCCAAGGCAGAGCGCCATGGTGTAAAGCCCGGTCAAAAGGTCCGCGCTTTGGGGCAGCTCACGTTTGACGAGCCCCGGCAGCAATGTGCCCGCAATGCCGATGGAAGCGCCCGCCAGGGCGGTAGCGACGAACAGCGCCCCATCAAGCGGCACGGGGCGCAAAAGCAGTGCCGCGGTCAAAAGCGCAAGAGCCGCGCTGAGCGCCCGCTCGGCGCCCAGTCGGCGCGAGAGCAGCGGGGCTAGAGGTGCAGCGAGGCCCAGTGAGAGTACCGGCAGGGTGGTCAAAAGGCCCGCCGCCGCCGGGCTAAGCCCGGCGTTTTCCTGCAAGCGGTTGAGAAGCGGCGCCACCGATGAAAGCGCCGGGCGCAGGTTCAGCCCCACCACGAACATCAGGGCGATAAACGATAGCGCTCGCTTCGAAGCCATGACTACTTAAGGTGGCGTCGCAGGTCGCCCCGAGCGACATCCATCAGGGTGATGAAGTGATAATCTTCGGGCTTTTCCAGGCAGTCCACGCGAACGTCGGTGCGCATGCCCTTGTTGATATCGAGCTTTTCGAAAATCTCGAGCGTGACCTTGCGCGCGGGCTTGTCGCCAGGCGAAAGAATTCCGTCGTCGAGGGTGAAGGTTTCCAAAAGCGTGGCGCGCACGCGCGTGGTGTTGCCTTCACTGAGTACGCGACGAATGAACAGCCACCCTTCGCACACCAGCGCCGAAGTTTCATCGCTTTCACGCAGAAACAGCGTGCGGTAGCAGGCGCCTTCGGTGGCCGCCTTGTCCGCCATGCTGCGGTAGGCCTGGATCACCTGGTTGGGCGTTACCCTGGCATCTTCAAGACGCTGCGTAATCCCCTGATGCTCGCGGCTCAGCTGCTCCTGGCGTTGAAAGACCAGCCACTGCCGATAATCATTGATACGTTGAGACGCCATAATCACTCCCTGAACAGGTTCTGCTGGACGCGAAAGGCGCGCGCCCGAAAACGCACGACTTTCGCATATTCACCGACAACGCGCTAGCGACGAGCGCGCCGGCGTGGCGCCTTGTCCGATTTTTCGCCCTGGCGCTGGTTCTGGCCCTGGCCCGAGCGTTGGCCTTGACCGCGCCCGCCGCCGGGTTGACGCTGACCGCGGCGACCGTTTTCGATCGGCTGGGGCTTGGCGTTGGGGTCTGGCTCGAAGCCAGGCTCAATCTTTTTCGGCAGTGTTTGTTTGATCAATTTCTCGATGCCGGCCAGCAGCGCGTGCTCGTCAACGCAAACGAGCGACACCGCCTCGCCGTTGCTGCCGGCGCGTCCGGTGCGCCCGATACGGTGGACGTAATCCTCGGCGACGTTGGGCAAATCGAAATTGACCACGAAGGGCAGCTCGTCGATGTCGAGCCCGCGGGCGGCGATATCCGTGGCGACCAGTACCTGCAAATCGCCGCTTTTGAACGCGCCCAGCGCCCGGGTGCGTGCGCCCTGGCTCTTGTTGCCATGGATCGCCATGGCCGGAATCTCCTGCTTGGAGAGCTGCTCGGCCAGGCGGTTGGCGCCGTGTTTGGTACGGGTGAACACCAGCACCTGGAACCAGCCGTGCTGGCTAATCAGGTGCGCCAGAAGCTCGCGCTTTTTCTCCCGATCGACGCGGTACACGCTCTGCTCGATCTTCTCGGCCGTGGTGTTGCGCGGGGCGACTTCGACTAGCGCCGGGTTATCCAGAAGCTGTGTGGCCAGCGTCTGGATCTCGTTGGAGAAGGTGGCGGAGAAGAGCAGGTTTTGCCGCTTGTTCGGCAACAGCTTCAAAATGCGCTTGATGTCGTGGATAAAGCCCATGTCGAGCATGCGGTCGGCTTCGTCGAGCACCAGGATTTCGACTTTTGAGAGGTCGACGTGGCCCTGCTGCTGCAGATCCATCAGCCGCCCGGGCGTGGCGATCAGCACGTCGAGGCCGTTCTTGAGCGCCTGGACCTGCGGGTTCTGGCCCACGCCGCCGAAAATGATGTGCGACGTGAGCGACAGGTACTTGCCGTAATCGGTCACGCTTTCACCGACCTGAGCGGCCAGCTCACGCGTCGGCGTCAGCACCAGCGCGCGCACCTGGCGCTTGCCCGGGCGCTTGCCGTTGTTCAAAAGCTGTAACAGCGGCAGCGTGAACCCGGCGGTCTTACCCGTGCCGGTCTGGGCGCTGGCCAGCAAATCGCGCCCGGCCAGCACCAGCGGGATGGCTTTTTGCTGGATGGGCGTTGGCTGGGTATAGCCCTGGGTGCTAATGGCGCGTAGTAAGTCGTCCTGCAGACCAAGTTCGGTAAAGCTCATGCGTTCTCCGCCATCGCACAGCGAAGGCGCTCGTGCGCGCTTGCTGGGCCAGGTTCGTAATGAATAAAAACGCGCGGGGTCGCCCCGCGCGGCAGCGAAGTTTGCCAGATAGCGCGCCTGGCTGCGAGGGGCATTTGAGATCGACGCTTTTTAAGCGCCGCATAAAGACCTCGCGCCCGGCACAAAATGCCGAGCGCGAGAAGGGCGTTGCGAGCGGGGGATTAGAAGTAACCGCCGGTGCGAATTTCCCTGGCGATATCACGGGCAACCTGATCCAGGCTCTGACCAAGCGCGCGCACCAGTGCCGGGTAGCCATCCTCTCGAAGCTCGGTTTCGGCGTTGAAGCTTTCCAGCGCCAAAAGCTCGTTGCCGGCGCCGCGAAGCTGCCACTGGCCGCTGGCAACGGCGTTGCCATCATAGCGCCCCTGAAACTGATCCACTTCGAGCGAAAGCGTCAGCGCATCGTTTTGACGGCCCTGGGCACCCACCACCTGCACCAGTGGAAGCTCCTGGGAGAGGCGCGCGCGAAGCCCGCGCTCGAGCTGGCGGCCAAGCTCTTCCGCCCACTGGTGTTCGCGCGCTGCGTTGAGGGTGATGTCGTCGAGCTGCATGACGATGCCGTCGACGTCCAGGTAGTGCGAAAGCTTGGGCGCGCGTACCTGCAGCGTGCGCTCCGTTGGGGTAGCAGGCGTGGCGATAGGCGTGGCGGGCAGCATATAGCGCGCCGGCGGCGTCACGCTCGAGGCGCAGCCGCCGAGAAACAGGCCAAGCCCCATGATGGCGGCGAATGTCAGCGTTGGGTTGCGCATGGCGTCATCCTCTTATCGCGGGGCGCGCGGAATCGGGTCTTCCGCATCCAGGTTGTCGAAAAGCAGCGCCCGCGGATTGTCGTTGAGCGTGCGCGTCAGCGGCTGAAGATCGCGCATCAAACGATCGAGGCGCTCGATGGCCGACGTCAGATCCTGATAGGCCGGCGACGAAGGCGAAAGCCCTTCGATCGTCGTGCGCAGCTCCTCGAGCGTAGCGTTGACGTTGCCACCCAGTGCCTGGGTGTCCGGGTCGCTCAAAATGGCGTTGAGCGATGAGCTCACCTCGCGCACCTCGTTGAGCACGCTTTCAGAGGCCTGCAGGTTGCGATCGAGCCCGGCCAGTAGTGGCTCCACCTCGAGCGCGTTGAGCTTGTCCAGAAGGCTCGTGACCTGGGCCTGAATCTGGGCGAAGCCGCCAGCGACGGTGGGGAAGATAGTGCGCTCGGAGAAGGTCTCGTTGACGTGCTGCCCGGCCAGGTCGCGCTGGAAGTTGAGGTCGACGAACAGCGCACCGGTCAGCAAATTGCCGTTTTTGAGCGAGGCGCGAAGGCCCAGATCGAACATGCGATCAAAGCGCGCCTCCCATTCTTCGAGGTCGATATCTTCGCTTTCGATGCCCAGGCGTTGGGGTTCGATGCGGATCAGCACCGGAATGGCGAACTGTGCCCGAGAGTTGGGCTGTGGTGCAGTGAAGTTCCAGGGCACCGCGGCCACGGTGCCCATGCGCACGCCGCGAAACTCCACCGGCGCGCCGCGCGAAAGCCCGCGCACGGTGTCGTCCACCAGCAGCACGTACTCAAGATAGCGGTTGAAGGTGCCTTCGCGCGCGTCGTCCTCGTCGGCGTAAAGCGTAAAGCGGGCGTTGTTGGCCACCGGCCGCCCCATCGGCAGCTCCTCCGGCACGCCGAAGGTGACGCCGCCGCCCAACAGCGCTTCGAGGGATTCGACGTTGACCCGCACGCCGTCGGCGTCGAGGCGAAAATCGATACCGCTGGCGCTCCAGAAGCGCGTGCTGTCGGTGACGAGCTGGGCGTAGGGCTCCTCGATGAAGATCTGATGCTGCATGGTGCGTGATTCTGCATCGAAGCGGTTGTCCTCGACACGGCCCACGGTATAGCCCTGGTAGGATACCGGGTCACCCACGCGCAGCGAGTTGCCGAGCTGGCTGACCAGGCTAATCTGTAGCCCCGCTTGGCCTGCCACCGCCACCGGCGGCACGTCGCTTAGCTCGAACTCGCGCCGGGGCTCCTCGGAGCGCCCGGGCTGAAGCTGGATGTAGGCGCCGGAAAGCACCGTGCCGAGCCCGCTGATGCCTTCACGGCCGATACGCGGCTTGACCACCCAAAAGCGGCTATCCTCACGCAGCATCGCCTCGGCCTCGGGCTGAATACGCGCGCTCATCACCGCGTGGGAAAGGTCGTCGGAAAGCCGCACGCTCTGCACGATGCCGATCTCCACGTTGCGGCTTCGAATCAGAGTGCTGCCGGCCTCGATGCCCTCGGCATTGTTGCTGGTCAGCGTAATCAGCGTTCCTCGGCTGGTGTAGTTGTCGTAGACCAGCCACAACCCGATCACCAGCGCGACGATCGGCACGATCCAAATGGGCGACAGGCGTGTCTGACGAGACGATTTGGCCCGATGCTGCTCGTTCTCTTCGGGTGGGGGGGTGTCGAGTTGCGGTGAATCCTCAGCCATCCACTGATTCCTTGGTCGCTATTTTAAACCGGGTGTTGAGCCTGTGCCTGGTTGGGCGCGGGGGTGGGGTGTCCCACAGAAGGCGCGGGTCGAAAGCCATCGCGGCGAGCATGGTTAGCACGACCACTGCGCCAAAGGCAAGCGCGGCGGGGCCCGGGGTGATCGACATCAGCGAGCCCGCGCGAATCAGCGCCACCAGAATGGCGACCACGAAGACGTCGACCATCGACCAGCGGCCGATGAACTCGGTCAATCGGTAGAGCCGAGTACGGCTTTGCGCCCTGAGCTCGTCGCTTCGCCTGGCGATCAGGCAAAGCCAGGCCAGGGCGAAGAGCTTACCCACCGGGACGATGACGCTGGCAATGAAAATGACTGCCGCGACCGGCCAGGAACCCATCTGAATGAGTTGCACCACGCCGCCGATGATGGTCGATGGCGAGCTCGAGCCTAGGCTGGTGGTGGTCATGATAGGATAAACGTTGGCCGGAATATACATGACCGTGGCGGCGAAGAGCAGCGCCCAGGTGCGCTGTAAACTGTGCGGTACGCGCCGGTGCAGCGTCTCGTGGCAGCGCTGGCAGCGCACCTTGCCCTTTGCCGGCAGCCGGTTGATCAGCCCGCAGGTTGGGCAACCCGTCACGCCCTGGCCGGCGGCGGTGGTGCCGGTCAGCGTGCCTTCCGGGGCCAGCGGCTCGCCTTCCAGTGAAAACCACATCCAGTCGGCGTCCAGCGACTGGCTGGTCTTGAGCAAAAGTATGGCGAAGATACAAAAGGCCCAGAAGGAGATGCCCAGATGAATCTGGGCGAGCCCGGCGACCTTGATCAGGCTCACCAGCGCGCCGATGATGAAGACATCCGCCATCATCCAGGGAAGAAAGTGGGCGAGCGAGCGGGCGATATCACGGCTATAGGGCATGTGGCGGCCGCGCAGCAGCCCGTACTGCAACCACATGACGCCAAACAGGTAGAGCGCCGGCAGCACGGCGATGGTCATGATGACCGCGATGGCCACCAACGGCTGGTGAAAGTTGATCAGCGTGGTGGCGGTCTGGGTCAGCTCGATGCGGTTACTCACGCCGCTGACGTTGAAGCTAACGAAGGGGAACGACACCGCCACCAGCAGCGCCACGAACGCCGCGATCGCTAGTGCCATGCTGCGCTGGGCCGGGTAGCGGTTACGCTTGACCAGGGTGTGCAAGCAGCGCGGGCAGGACGCCTTTTCACCAGAGCCCAGCGGCGGCAGAGCGCTGACCCAGTCACATTCATGACAGGCGCGCAGGCGCCGGCGTGTTAGCCGCGTCTCTGGCGGCAACGTATCGACTAGCGGCGGTGAAAGTGCCACGGTAGGGCGTTTCTTGAACTGGTAGTAGCGCAATTCGCTCGTCTCGACAATGCTTTGGGTTCGATTAATACGTTGAGCGGTCAGGGCTGTCAAACGTCGCCGACCGCCTCATAAACAAAATAGCCTAAACGGTCGATGCACACTTGACCCGCGACACTGGCTGAATAACGATGCGGGCGCTTTTGCCTCTTTTATATCCCTGACGAAGGACTTCGTATGCTGCTCGCTGCTTTGGCGGTCGTGATTGGTCTGGTACTGCTCATCTGGAGCGCGGAAAAATTCATCGAGGGGGCCGCGGCGACCTCGCGCTGGCTCGGGCTTTCGCCGTTGTTGATCGGGATGCTGGTCATCGGCTTCGGCACCTCGGCCCCGGAAATGATGGTCTCGGTACTGGCGGCGCTTCAGGGCAACCCGGGCCTTGCCGTCGGTAACGCCTACGGCTCCAACATTGCCAATATCGGCCTGGTGCTGGGTTTCATTGCGCTGCTGGCCCCGCTTGCCGTGCACTCGAGCGTGATTCGCAAGGAAATGCCGCTTCTGGTCATCGTTATGGCGCTGACCGGCTACATGCTGTTCGACGGCTGGGTATCGCGGCTCGAGGCGGTAGTGCTGCTGGTAGCGCTTACGCTGTTCATCGGCTACAGCATCTGGCATTCGCGCACTCAGCAGCAGGACCCGCTGGTCGAAGAGGTGACCCAAAACCTCGATGCCCAGCCCATGTCCAAAGGCAAGTCGGTCGCCTGGACGCTGATCGGGCTAGTGCTTTTGATCGTCAGCTCGCGGATGCTGGTGTGGGGCGCGGTCGAGATCGCCCAGGCCTTCGGTGTCAGCGACCTGATCATCGGCTTGACCGTGGTGGCGGTGGGCACCTCGCTTCCCGAGCTCGCCTCGTCGATCAGCGCGCTGCGCCGAGGCGAACACGATATGGTGCTGGGCAATGTCGTCGGCTCGAATCTTTTCAATAGCCTGGCGGTGGTGGGACTTGCCGGTGTGATCACACCGATAGAGGCCGGGCGCGAGGTGCTGGTGCGCGACTGGAGTGTGATGACCTGCATGACGCTTTTGATGGTACTGTTCGCGTTTTCCTGGCGCGGACGGCCGCGGCGAATCAACCGGTTGGAAGGCGGCGTGCTGTTCGCAGCCTTCGTTGGCTACACCGCGTACATGATCAGCGTGGTGGTCATGAGCTGAGCAATATCACGATAAATTGATGTGCGTCATTGCGACACATCATTGGCACCGAGCAGCCCGTGTAACCCGGGCGTTGACGCAGTAAGATGAAAGCGTGAGTAAAAATTAGCCTGGCCTTTGCAACGGTCAATACCTTCCTGACACGACCAGGCTTTTGTTACCCATGGGCGCGCCTTACTTTTCCCCGGTTTCAGGAGAGTGTCATGGAACTCGACCCCTTGATGTTGTCGCGAATACAGTTCGCCTTCGTCGTCTGTTTTCACACGATCTTCCCCGTCTTCACCATAGGGCTTGCGTCCTACATCGCGCTGCTTCACGGACTCTTTTTCAAGACTCAGAATCCGGCCTGGGATCGGTTGGCGCTGTTCTGGACAAGAGTCTTCGCCGTGGTGTTCGCCATGGGCGTGGTGTCGGGCATCGTCATGTCCTTCCAGTTTGGCACCAACTGGAGCAACTTCTCGCTGGCGGCGTCCAACTTTATCGGCCCGGTGCTGAGCTACGAAGTCGTGACCGCCTTCTTTCTCGAAGCGGCCTTTCTCGGCATTCTGCTCTTTGGTCGCGGTAAGGTGCCGGAGGGCGTCCACCTGTTCGCGGCCACCATGGTTGCGGTGGGTACCTTCATTTCCGCGTTCTGGATTCTCGCTGCCAATAGCTGGATGCACACACCGGCTGGCGTGGAGCTGATCGATAACCGCTTCCACGTGACGTCCTGGAGCGCGGCGATCTTCAACCCCTCCTTCCCGTACCGCTTCGCCCACATGGCGGTGGCCTCGTTCATCACCGGCGGGTTCGTGGTGGCTGGCGTGAGTGCCTGGTTCTTGCTGCGCGGCCGCGACGTGGCGGCCAATCGCCGGGCGCTTTCCATGTGTTTGTGGCTTTTGATGGTGCTCACGCCGGCTCAGGCGGTGATCGGTGATTACCACGGCCTCAATACGCTCGAGCATCAGCCGACCAAAGTGGCGGCGATGGAAGGGCACTGGGAAACCAGCGGCAACGTACCGCTGTTGCTGTTCGCGATCCCGGATCAGCAGGCCCAGGAGAACCACTTCGAAGTGGGCATTCCCAACCTTGCCAGCATCATCTTGACCCACACCCTCGACGGCGAGATTCCCGGCATCAGCGAAGCCCCGCCCGAAGAGCAGCCGCCGGTCGCGCTGGTGTTCTGGTCGTTTCGCGTGATGGTGGGCCTTGGCCTTGTCATGATCGCCGTTGCCTTCGCCGGGCTGCTTCTGCGCCGCCGGGCCCGAGTCTATGAGAACACGCTGTATTTGAAAGTGCTGGTCGGCATGATCGCCACGCCGTTTCTGGCGGTGCTGGCCGGCTGGATTGTCACTGAATCCGGCCGCGCCCCTTGGCTTGTATACGGCATGATGACCCACGCCGAGGGCCTGACACCTTCCTTGACCGGCGGCATGGCGCTGTTCTCGCTCACCGGTTACGTGCTGGTTTACGCCGTGGTGTTCTACGCCGGCATCTATTATCTCACCCGCGTGGTGCGCAACGGCATGCTGCCCCACGACGCCCGGGCAGAGGTCGACCCGGACGCCGACCGTCCCAAGCGCCCACTTTCCGCCGCGCATACCCCCTTTGACGACGACGTTGAGCCGGTCAGGAGCTAATCATGGAAATGTTCGATCTCTCTATCATATGGGCTGTGATCATCGGGTTTGGCGTCATCATGTATGTGTTGATGGACGGCTTCGACCTGGGGATAGGCATTCTCTTTCCCTTCGCCCCGGACGAGGATGCCCGGGACGTCATGATGAACTCCGTCGCCCCGGTGTGGGATGGCAACGAAACTTGGCTGGTGCTGGGCGGCGCGGGGCTTTTAGGCGCCTTTCCGCTGGTCTACTCGGTCTTTCTGCCCGCGCTCTACATCGGCGTGTTCCTGCTGCTGGCGGGGCTGATCTTCCGCGGTATCGCTTTTGAATTTCGCTTCAAGTCACGGCGCAACCGCCGCTGGTGGAACCGTGCGTTCTGCTGGGGCTCGGCGGTCGCGGCGTTCGCTCAGGGCGCGGTGGTCGGCGCCTATATTCAGGGCTTCCCTGTCGAGGACTTCGTCTACACCGGCGGCGCATTCGATTGGCTGACCCCGTTCTCCGTTCTTACCGGGCTTGGGCTGATGGCAGGCTATGCGCTTTTGGGTGCGACCTGGCTGATCATGAAATCCGAAGGCTATATCCAGGCGTGGGCCTACCGGATCACGCCGATGCTGCTGGCGGGCGTACTGATCGTATTCGCGATCATCAGCCTCTGGACACCGTTCATCGACGGGCTGGTGTGGGAGCGCTGGTTCGGCCAGCTGCGCTTTATCTGGATCTTCCCGACGCTGGCGCTGCTGTGCGCGTTTATCGTTTTTCGAAGCGTCCAGCACAAGCGCGAAGGCGTTCCGTTCGTGGCCACCGTAGGGATCTATGTGTTTACCTATCTTGGCCTGATTTTCAGCAAGTGGCCGGTGATCGTACCGCCGAACTACACGCTGTGGGACGCCGCCTCGGCGCCGGAATCACAGCTTTTCTTGCTGATTGGCGTGCTCTTCGTCATTCCAGTCGTGCTGACCTATACCGCCTGGACCTATTGGGTGTTCCGCGGCAAGGTTCGCGTTGGTGAGGGGTACCACTAACCCCATGAGATCGGCACCTCCATCCCCTGCGACCCTGACGCCGCGCCAGTGGCTCAAGCAACTGGCCCTGGCTGAGAAGAAAAGGCTTTCGGGCGCGGCGGTGTGCGGGGTGCTGGCCGGGGCCAGTACCACCGGCCTGCTGGTGGGGCTGGCTTGGCTCGTCGATCAGATTCTCGTACACGCCCGGCCGCTGTCAGGGCTTTCGAGCATTTTTTTAATGCTTTTGGCGTTGGTGGGCCTTCGCGCGGCGCTCCAGTGGGGCCAGGAGGTGCTGGCGTTCGAGGCGAGCCTTCGCATTCGCCAGCGAGTGAGAACATCGCTTCTGGACAAGCTTGCCACGCTCGGCCCGCTCTGGCTCACCCATCATCAAAGTGGGGCGCTGGCCACTCAGCTGGTCGAGCACGTCGATGCGCTGGAGGGCTATTTCGCGCGCTTTCACCCCCAGCTTCGCATCGTGCTGATACTGCCGCTGCTGATTGCGGCGGTCGTCGGTGCGCTCGATTACGTCGTGGTCATCTTTTTGCTCCTGTCGGCGCCACTGATTCCGCTGTTCATGGCGCTGGTAGGCATGGGCGCCGAGCGGATGAACCGCGAGCAGTTTAGCGCCGTCTCGAGACTCTCTGCTCACTTCGTCGACCGGGTGCGCGGTATGAGTACGCTACAGCTATTCGGGCGCACGGCGAAAGCGCGCCGGGATGTCTGGTACGCCACCGACGAATACCGGCGGCTGTCGATGAAAACCTTGCGCCTGGCATTTCTCTCCTCGGCGGTGCTCGAGTTCTTCGCCTCGGTGGCCATCGCGGTGGTGGCGATATACGTGGGCTTTGGGCTTTTGGGCTATCTCGATTTCGGCCCGGCGGCGTCGCTTTCGCTCTTCTCCGGGCTTGCCGTACTGCTGCTGGCGCCAGAGTTTTTCCAGCCGCTGCGCACGCTTTCTCAGCACTACCACGACCGGGCAACGGCGCTGGGCGCCGCGGAAAGTCTGGTGTTCATTCTCAACGAGCCCGACTGGATGCCTCAAACGCATGTTGTGCCTCGACATGACCGAGCGCTTTGCGAGTTGAAAGGCGTTTCGGTGGGCTACCCCCAGCGCGACGCCATTTTATCGCACGTTGATCTCACCATCGCACAAGGCGATATTCTGGCGCTCACCGGCGCTTCCGGTAGCGGTAAGTCATCGCTTCTGGCGCTGCTGGCGGGCTTTATGGCGCCACAGGAAGGCGCGCTCTATCGCCGCTCGGGCCAGATCGCCTGGCTCGACCAAAGCCCGTGTCTGATTCAGGGAAGTCTTGCGGAAAATCTGAGACTCGCCAATCCCGAAGCGGGCGAGAGGGCGCTATTGGACGCGCTCGCTCGGTCAGGGCTTGGGGAGCTACTCACCGCGCTGCCTCAGGGGCTCGAAACGCCGCTTGGCGAGCGGGGTGTTGGGCTTTCCGGCGGGCAGGCGCAGCGGCTGGCGTTGGCGCGGGTCTATCTCAGCGCCGCGCCGCTGGTGCTGCTCGACGAGCCGACCTCGAATCTCGATGCCGCCACCGAGGCGCTGGTGATCGATGCGCTCAAGGCCTGGGCCAGGGATGGGCGTACGCTGGTGATCGCCACACACCACCCGCAGGTGCTGACGATCGCCACCCGCCATCTTCACTGCGACGGCGGCCGCGTTTTGGAGGTCACGCCATGAAAGAGCTGATCTGCGCTTTTCGCCCCTGGATCTTTCTGCTGACAAGGCGCCGGCGCGTTTTTTTGATCGGCGCGGCGCTGATGCTGACAACGGTTTTGGCAGGGCTTGCGCTGTTGGGACTTTCGGGCTGGTTCATCACCGCCTGCGCTTTCGCCGGTATGGCGCTGGCGGCGGGGCTGCCCTCGACGCTGGATATCTACGTTCCCGGTGGCGGTATCCGCTTTTTTGCCCTGCTTCGCACCGTCGCGCGCTATGTCGAGCGTTTATATAACCACAACGCGGTGTTGACGCTGCTGGCGGATCTGCGCTTCAAGGTATTTGGTTACCTGACCCATCTGGACGCCGCCTCCTTGAGCCGACGCCGCGCAGGCGATTGGCTGACCCGGCTCACCGCCGATATCGATACCCTCGATAACTTCTACCTGCGCCTGTTAATGCCGCCGCTGGTCGCGCTGCTGGCGATCGGTTTGCTGTCCCTTTTCATCGCGCTCTGGCTGCCGGGGCTTGCGGTGATCGTGGGGATGAGTCTTGGCGCGCTGTGGATGGTGCTTACGTTTGGCTTCGCCTGGTCTGGGTTTCGCCAGAGCCATCAGCAGGTGCGCGATCAGAGTGCGCTGCGTAACCGGGTGCTCGACCAGATCCAGGCCAGCGCCGAGCTTGAAAGCTACCAAACCAGGCGTTGGCACCAGGCGCATATCGAAGCGCTGGAGGCCGGTGCCGGCGCCAATCAGCGTCGGCTGGCGGCGAAGGCGGCGTTGGGTAACGCGCTGATCCTGCTCGTTACGGGCGTGCTTTTAATCGGGGTGCTCTGGTTTTTAAGCCAGGCCGCGCTCGTCGACGATATCGCATCGCCGGTGGCGATCATGCTGCTACTGGTCGTGCTTGGCGCCGGTGAGCTCTTTACAGCGCTTCCGTCTGCGTTCATCAAGCTCGGGGCAAGTTACGCAAGCGTTCAGCGCCTCAACCAGCTAACGCCGAAGGCCGTTTCTGACGAGCAACCTTGCGCGATATTTCCAGAAGGTTCTCCTGGCGTCAGTGTGACGCTGAGTGATGCTGGCTATACCTATCCGGCCATGTTGGCGCCGGCGCTATCAGGGATTTCGCTGAAAGTGCCTGCCGGTGCGCGCGTGGCGATTACCGGCGCATCCGGGGCGGGCAAGTCGACGCTCGCTCATCTAATTCTGGGGAGACTGGTGCCGAGTAGCGGAAGTGTGACGGTGGGGGGGCAGGCGCCTTACGCGCTTTTAAATGATGAGCGCGCCAGCGGCTTCGCCTTTCTCTCCCAGCAGGTCGATCTTTTCGATGCCACCCTTGCCGATAATCTTCGCCTGGCCAACGAGTCCGCCGACGATGAAGCGCTTTGGCAGGCGCTCGAGCGCGTGGCGTTGGCTGATTGGGTGCGCCGCGAGCCCGAGGGACTTCAAACACCCGTGGGGGAGAAGGGGCGCAAGCTCTCCGGTGGCCAGGCCCAGCGCGTAGCGCTGGCACGTCTTTTTCTGCGAAATCCAGGCGTCGTGCTGCTGGATGAACCCTTCGCCGGCGTCGACAGTGACACCGCTCGCCACCTGGCGGCGTCGCTCGATCAGTGGCTCGTGGGTCGAACGGCGATCTACTTCGTTCACCAGATCGACGATGTATCGCTGCTTCCGGGGCTCACGTATAGTCGTTCCCTTTGCCACGGTCAGCTGGATTCGGCCAGCGTTTGATGCCGTATCTTTCAAGAGGGGAAATCATGTACGAGTACCTGCGCCAACTGCCCAAGACCGAACTTCACCTGCATATCGAAGGGTCGCTCGAGCCGGAGCTGATGTTTCGCCTCGCCAAACGCAACGGTATCGCGCTCGATTACGCGAGCGTCGAGGACGTCAAGGCAGCGTACCGGTTCGATAACCTGCAGGGATTTCTGAATCTCTACTACCAGGGCATGAACGTACTGCGCACCCGTGAGGATTTTTATGATCTCGCGATCGACTATTTCAAGCGCGCAAGCGATGAAGGCGTGGTGCATATCGACATGCACTTCGACCCGCAGGCGCACCTGGTTCGCGGCGTGGCGCTGGACGAGGTAATGGAGGGGCTCTTTCGGGCGAAAGAGGAGGCCGAGGCGTCGTTGGATCTGTCAATCGGCATGATCATGGCATTTCTACGCGACCGCTCTCAAGAAGAAGCACTCGAGGTGTTCGAGCAGGCCGCTCCCTACTGGACACGGCTCGACGCCATTGGCTTGGATAGTGCTGAGCGCGACAATCCGCCGGTCAAGTTCAAGGCATTGTTCGAGCGCGCCGCTAAAGAAGGGCTGGCGCTGGTCGCCCACGCCGGCGAAGAGGGGCCGGCGGACTACATCCGCCAGGCGCTTGATGAGCTCAAGATAACGCGGGTGGATCACGGTGTCCGCTGCCTGGACGATAGCGAGCTGGTCGAGCGTCTTCGAAGCGAACAAGTCGTGCTGACCGTTTGCCCACTTTCGAACGTTTGCCTGAAAGTGATCGACGAGCTTGGCGAGCATCCGCTTCCTGCGCTCATCGAAGAGGGGTTGAAAGTCACCATCAGTTCCGACGACCCGGCCTATTTCGGCGGTGGGTTGCTGGCCAATCATATCGCTTGTCGGGATGCCTTTGGCTGGGACGAGTCCGTGTTCAAGGCGCTCAATCGCAACGCGCTGGAAGAAGCCTTCATTGCCGAGCCGCGCCGTAAAGCGTTGCTCCAGCGCCTCGATTCCATAGGCGAGTGATAAAAAGTGCGCTATAGGGTTGACGTATAACCATAAGTGAGTAGAATACGCCCCACATCGAACGGGCAGCGCCCTTCGGTCAGCTCTTTAACAATTTGATCAGGCAATTCATGTGGGCGTTTGCCGATGAGGGTGACAAGTCACCTTATATCAAGGCAGACGAACACAGCGATACCTTTCGAGGTATCACGGTAAATTCGTTTGAACCTTGAGCCAGGATTGATTCGCCTCTGCGTCATGTCGTCGTACATGGGCAGGCAAGAATCACACTGATTTTAAACTGAAGAGTTTGATCATGGCTCAGATTGAACGCTGGCGGCAGGCTTAACACATGCAAGTCGAGCGGCAGCACGGGAAGCTTGCTTCCTGGTGGCGAGCGGCGGACGGGTGAGTAATGCATGGGAATCCACCCGATAGTGGGGGATAACCTGGGGAAACCCAGGCTAATACCGCATACGTCCTACGGGAGAAAGGGGGCTTCGGCTCCCGCTATCGGACGAGCCCATGTCGGATTAGCTAGCTGGTGAGGTAACGGCTCACCAGGGCGACGATCCGTAGCTGGTCTGAGAGGATGATCAGCCACATCGGGACTGAGACACGGCCCGAACTCCTACGGGAGGCAGCAGTGGGGAATATTGGACAATGGGCGCAAGCCTGATCCAGCCATGCCGCGTGTGTGAAGAAGGCCCTCGGGTTGTAAAGCACTTTCAGTGGGGAAGAAGGCCTGCCGGTTAATACCCGTCAGGAAGGACATCACCCACAGAAGAAGCACCGGCTAACTCCGTGCCAGCAGCCGCGGTAATACGGAGGGTGCAAGCGTTAATCGGAATTACTGGGCGTAAAGCGCGCGTAGGTGGCTTGACAAGCCGGTTGTGAAAGCCCCGGGCTCAACCTGGGAACGGCATCCGGAACTGTCAGGCTAGAGTGCAGGAGAGGAAGGTGGAATTCCCGGTGTAGCGGTGAAATGCGTAGAGATCGGGAGGAATACCAGTGGCGAAGGCGGCCTTCTGGACTGACACTGACACTGAGGTGCGAAAGCGTGGGTAGCAAACAGGATTAGATACCCTGGTAGTCCACGCCGTAAACGATGTCGACCAGCCGTTGGGTGCCTTGTGCACCTTGTGGCGAAGTTAACGCGATAAGTCGACCGCCTGGGGAGTACGGCCGCAAGGTTAAAACTCAAATGAATTGACGGGGGCCCGCACAAGCGGTGGAGCATGTGGTTTAATTCGATGCAACGCGAAGAACCTTACCTGCTCTTGACATCCTGCGAACCCGGAAGAGATTCCGGGGTGCCTTCGGGAACGCAGAGACAGGTGCTGCATGGCTGTCGTCAGCTCGTGTTGTGAAATGTTGGGTTAAGTCCCGTAACGAGCGCAACCCTTGTCCCTATTTGCCAGCGCGTAATGGCGGGAACTCTAGGGAGACTGCCGGTGACAAACCGGAGGAAGGTGGGGACGACGTCAAGTCATCATGGCCCTTACGAGCAGGGCTACACACGTGCTACAATGGCCGGTACAAAGGGCAGCGAACTCGCGAGAGCAAGCGAATCCCGAAAAGCCGGTCTCAGTCCGGATCGGAGTCTGCAACTCGACTCCGTGAAGTCGGAATCGCTAGTAATCGTGGATCAGAATGCCACGGTGAATACGTTCCCGGGCCTTGTACACACCGCCCGTCACACCATGGGAGTGGACTGCACCAGAAGTGGTTAGCTTAACCCTCGGGAAAGCGATCACCACGGTGTGGTTCATGACTGGGGTGAAGTCGTAACAAGGTAGCCGTAGGGGAACCTGCGGCTGGATCACCTCCTTAAACGATGCGTCATCCTCGCGGTAAACGTCCACAATGAATTGCCTGATCAAGTGATAGAGCAAACGGTTTGGCACGATCCCCTCTTGGGTCTGTAGCTCAGTTGGTTAGAGCGCACCCCTGATAAGGGTGAGGTCGGCAGTTCAAGTCTGCCCAGACCCACCAAATTTCCGTAATGTCCGCGTTCAAAAGCTCTTCGTATGGTGGTCTGTACGTTGTTGCGTTTTGTCGTGTCTCACGGAAGTTGATGGCAAGAGGTGAAATTGCAAAACGATGGGGCCATAGCTCAGCTGGGAGAGCGCCTGCCTTGCACGCAGGAGGTCAGCGGTTCGATCCCGCTTGGCTCCACCATTATCTCGTTGCCGTGTTGTTGTACCGTTTGTTGTTTTGTGATCATTGACAAGGCAGGGTTTTAAAAGCCGTCTTGTCACTGTTCATCGAACAGTCGCTCTTTAACAATGTATATCATGCTGACAGTATCAAATGACGATACGGTGACATGAGCTTTGGCTTTTGTGATCGTGACGTGATCTCGATACGCAATTGTTTTGTGATACGTCTCAAGCGTATCCGGCAATCGTTGTCATTGCGGGCCCGGACTCCTTCGGGTTATAGGGTCAAGCAATGAAGCGCACACGGTGGATGCCTAGGCAGCCAGAGGCGATGAAAGACGTGGAAGCCTGCGATAAGGTTCGGTGAGGTGGCAAACGACCTGTGACCCGAACATCTCTGAATGGGGAAACCCACCGACCACAAGGTCGGTATCGTATCCTGAATACATAGGGGTACGAGGCGAACCGGGGGAACTGAAACATCTAAGTACCCCGAGGAAAAGAAATCAACCGAGATTCCCCCAGTAGCGGCGAGCGAACGGGGACCAGCCCTTAAGTTGTGCAATCGATAGGCGAACAGTCTGGGAAGTCTGACCATAGCGGGTGATAGTCCCGTAGCCGAAATCCGAGCACAGTGAAATCGAGTAGGTCGGGGCACGAGAAACCCTGATTGAAGACGGGGGGACCATCCTCCAAGGCTAAATACTCCTGGCTGACCGATAGTGAACCAGTACCGTGAGGGAAAGGCGAAAAGAACCCCGGCGAGGGGAGTGAAATAGATCCTGAAACCGTGTGCGTACAAGCAGTGGGAGCAGACTCGTTCTGTGACTGCGTACCTTTTGTATAATGGGTCAGCGACTTATATTCAGTGGCGAGCTTAACCGAATAGGGGAGGCGTAGAGAAATCGAGTCTTAACTGGGCGACCAGTCGCTGGATATAGACCCGAAACCGGGCGATCTATCCATGAGCAGGGTGAAGGTTGAGTAACATCAACTGGAGGCCCGAACCAGGATCTGTTGAAAAAGATTTGGATGACTTGTGGATCGGAGTGAAAGGCTAATCAAGCCCGGAGATAGCTGGTTCTCCTCGAAAGCTATTTAGGTAGCGCCTCACGTATCACCACCGGGGGTAGAGCACTGTTTCGGCTAGGGGGTCATCCCGACTTACCAACCCGAGGCAAACTCCGAATACCGGTGAGTGCAGCGTGGGAGACACACGGCGGGTGCTAACGTCCGTCGTGAAAAGGGAAACAACCCGGACCGTCAGCTAAGGTCCCCAAATCCTGGTTAAGTGGGAAACGATGTGGGAAGGCTCAGACAGCCAGGAGGTTGGCTTAGAAGCAGCCATCCTTTAAAGAAAGCGTAATAGCTCACTGGTCGAGTCGGCCTGCGCGGAAGATGTAACGGGGCTAAACCAGGTACCGAAGCTACGGGTGCATCCTTATGGATGCGCGGTAGAGGAGCGTCGTGTACGCCGACGAAGGTGGATCGAGAGGTCTGCTGGAGGTATCACGAGTGCGAATGCTGACATGAGTAACGATAAGGGGAGTGAAAAACTCCCCCGCCGGAAGACCAAGGGTTTCTGTTCGATGCTAATCAGAGCAGAGTGAGTCGGCCCCTAAGGCGAGGCCGAAAGGCGTAGTCGATGGGAAACGGGTCAATATTCCCGTACCGGACATGATTGCGATGGGGGGACGGAGAAGGCTAGGTGAGCCGGGCGCTGGTTGTCCCGGTGAAAGCAGGTAGGCTGAATGCTCAGGCAAATCCGGGCGTTCAAGGCCGAGATGCGAGACGAACGGCCTTTGGGCCGGAAGTCACTGATGCCACGCTTCCAGGAAAAGCCTCTAAGCTTCAGATCATGTGCGACCGTACCCCAAACCGACACAGGTGGTCAGGGTGAGAATCCCAAGGCGCTTGAGAGAACTCGGGTGAAGGAACTAGGCAAAATGGTGCCGTAACTTCGGGAGAAGGCACGCCGGCGTAGGGTGAAGGGACTTGCTCCCCGAGCCTGAACCGGCCGAAGATACCAGGTGGCTGCAACTGTTTAGTAAAAACACAGCACTCTGCCAACGCGCAAGCGGACGTATAGGGTGTGACGCCTGCCCGGTGCCGGAAGGTTAAGTGATGGTGTTAGGATTCGTCCGAAGCTCCTGATCGAAGCCCCGGTAAACGGCGGCCGTAACTATAACGGTCCTAAGGTAGCGAAATTCCTTGTCGGGTAAGTTCCGACCTGCACGAATGGCGTAATGATGGCCACGCTGTCTCCACCCGAGACTCAGTGAAATTGAAATCGCCGTGAAGATGCGGTGTACCCGCGGCTAGACGGAAAGACCCCGTGAACCTTTACTATAGCTTCACACTGGATACTGATGTTGCCTGTGTAGGATAGCCGGGAGGCTAGGAACTCCGGACGCCAGTTCGGAGGGAGCCACCCTTGAAATACCGGCCTGGCATCATTGGTGTTCTCACTCCGACCCGTCATCCGGGTCGAGGACAGTGTGTGGTGGGTAGTTTGACTGGGGCGGTCTCCTCCCAAAGAGTAACGGAGGAGCACGAAGGTACCCTCAGCACGGTCGGACATCGTGCAATGAGTGCAAGAGCATAAGGGTGCTTGACTGCGAGACAGACACGTCGAGCAGGTGCGAAAGCAGGTTCTAGTGATCCGGTGGTTCTGTATGGAAGGGCCATCGCTCAACGGATAAAAGGTACTCCGGGGATAACAGGCTGATACCGCCCAAGAGTTCACATCGACGGCGGTGTTTGGCACCTCGATGTCGGCTCATCACATCCTGGGGCTGAAGTCGGTCCCAAGGGTATGGCTGTTCGCCATTTAAAGTGGTACGCGAGCTGGGTTTAGAACGTCGTGAGACAGTTCGGTCCCTATCTGCCGTGGGCGTTGGATGTTTGAGAAGGGCTGCTCCTAGTACGAGAGGACCGGAGTGGACGCACCTCTGGTGTTCCGGTTGTCACGCCAGTGGCATTGCCGGGTAGCTATGTGCGGACGGGATAACCGCTGAAAGCATCTAAGCGGGAAGCCCCCTTCAAGATGAGACATCCCCGAGGCCTCGAGCCTCCTGAAGGGCCCAGCGAGACCAGCTGGTTGATAGGCACGGTGTGGACGCACCGCAAGGTGTTGAGCTAACGTGTACTAATGGCCCGTGAGGCTTGACCCTATAACACCCAAGGGGTTCGGCCCGCAGTGACAACGAAGCAGGAACCGGATACGCACGAACATGAAGCAAAAGGCTTCATGTCGAACGAGACGATCACGAAACCGTCAGCCGATATACATTGAAAGTTACGCCTGACGACCATGGCTTGCGTGAACCACCCGATCCCTTGCCGAACTCGGAAGTGAAACCGCAACGCGCCGATGGTAGTGTGGGGTCTCCCCATGCGAGAGTAGGTTATCGTCAGGCACCTATTCGAAAAAGCCCCGAGCACTTTGTGTTCGGGGCTTTTTTTATGCGTGAAGGATAGGCCGGTGGAGAGCAGAGCGGCTGCGCCGCACTGCCGGTTAAAGTCTGCTTCTACAACAACCCATCACGGCTATGCTGGCACTCGCCGTTCGCCCAGGTCTCGAAAATGGCGCGATCGTCTGCCAGCATCATGAGCGCGAAAAGGCGCTCGCCTAACGTGCTGCAGCGGCGAATGCGGCGGCTCAATAGTTCGGTGGCATTTGGGTCAACCACAACGAAGTCCGCCTCGAGACCAGGCTTTAGTTGGCCAATTTTTTGGTCGAGCGAGAGCGTTTTGGCGTTCCCATGGGTCAGGCCATAAAAACCCTGCCATGCGGTGAGCGGCTGATTGTTGAGTTGGCCTACCTGATAGGCACTTTTAAGCGTCGCAAAGCCGCTCAAGTCGGTGCCGGCGCCAATGTCGCTTGCGTAGGTGAACGCCATGCCCGCGCGGTCTGCCGCGTCACGATCGAAAAGCCCACTGCCCAAAAACAGATTGGAGCTGGGACAGAAGGCGATGTTGGCTCCCTGGGCGGCCAGGCGCTCACGCATACTCTCATTTAGGTGTACGCCGTGGGCAAACGTACTTTTAGGCCCCACGAGCCCGGCGCGTTCGTAAACGGCCAGATAGTCCTGACTGTCGGGAAAGAGTTCTGCCACCCAGGCAAGCTCGCCGCGATTTTCCGCCAAATGGGTTTGAAGCCAAAGCGTTGGGTCACTGCGCAAAAGCGCACCCGCAGCGTCCATTTGCGCTTTTGTCGAGGTCGGTGCGAAACGAGGTGTGACGCTATAGCCCAGCCGCTCCCGTCCGTGCCAATCGGCGATCAGTCGCTCGGTATCCTGGATGCCGGTTGTGCCATCGAGAAGCGCCTCGGGCGCGTTGCGATCCATCATTACCTTGCCACCCAGCATACGTAGTCCGCGTGTCTGACAGGCACCGAAGAAAGCGTCCATGGAGATCGCGTGGCTCGAGCCGAATACCTGGGCGGTCGTCGTTCCCGCGCGCAACATTTCGTTCAGGAACGCTTGCGAAAGCACCTCGGCGTGCTCGGCACTTTGGAAACGACACTCCTCGGGAAAGGTGTACTCGTTGAGCCAGTCGAGTAGCTGTCGGCCGTAGGAAGCCATGATATCGAGCTGCACGTAATGGACATGGCTGTCGATAAAGCCCGGCATGATCAGCTTGTCGCTGTGATCGATGATATCGACGCCGGCGGGAAGCTCGCTGGAAAGTTCGTTAAAACGACCTACCGCGTGAATCAGTCCCTCCCTGAGCCATAAAAGACCGTCTTCGAAATGCTCGACACTGCCAGCAGCGGGCCGGTCCTGGGCGCCCGGAGGCTTGGCGAAACTCAAAAGTTCGGCGCGGATAAACATATTCTGGGTCACGGTCAGGTCACTTGAACGGGTTGATGATCGTTGAAAAGTGCGCGAAGCGGGGCGCTTTCGAGCCCTCGGGTGGCGCTATCAGGGGAAGTATCGATAAGCCATAAAAGCTCGGTCACTGCGGCAAGCGCGATGGCGTAAGGTGACTTGTGGTGCAGCTTGGCACCATTGAACGTGCCAATCGGGCTGCGTACACGCTCGATAGAGGCAGGCGAATGACCCGCTCGCTGAAGTCTGCCTGTGAAGCTGGCCCACTTGCTTTCGGAACCGATCAGGCCGATCGAGGCGATATCATCGCGCTCGATGAGTGCCTCGATCAGAGCGTAGTCCTCATCGTGGCTGTGGGTCATCACCAGCGCGTGACAGCCCGACGGTAGCGCGTTGACGCGTTGGCCTACGTTCTCGAGGGGTAACAGCGCCAGGCGAGGCGACTCAGGCGTCAAAGGTAGCGTGTCTGGGCGGCTATCGCACCAGTAGCGCTGCCAGTCGAGCGGATCGGTAAGCTCTATCACGTGTCGCCCGATATGGCCCGCACCAAACACCGCCAAGTGAGTTTGCGTACCCGGAAACACTTCCAGCAGAACGTTGACGAAGCCACCGCAGCATTGGCCACTTCGCCCGCCAAGCGCGAACGCCTCCAGATGAAAGCCGGCTTTGTCCTGCTCCAGATAGCGCCGCGCCGCCTGAATGGTCTGCCACTCGAAGGTACCGCCGCCCAGGGTATCGAAGACGTGATCCGAGGTGACGATCATGCGTGCACCGGGTTCACGAGGGGTCGAGCCCTGAGCGGTCACCTGAGTAGCCAGTACGTGCGGCGTGCCGTTTTGTTGGCAATCGTGCAGCGCGGCATGCCAAGGCGTATTTGCGGCGCCGCTCATAGCGCTTTGGGCCTGATGGCCTGAGCGGCCAGCATGACCCGCTCGGGGGTTGCCGGGGTGTCCAGTGTCGGCGAGCATCGATAGTGCGTCAGGCTCGACAGCGCGTCGCGCAGCGCCGACCAGACGCTGATGCCCAGCATGAAGGGCGGCTCGCCTACCGCTTTGGAGCGATAAAGGCTCGCCATCGAGTTAGGGTGGCCCTCCATGAGCGAGACATTGAAGACCGGCGGCAAGTCGCCAAAGGTGGGAATCTTGTAGGTGGCCGCGCTGCTGCTTAAAAGCGCCCCCTTGTCGCTCCACTTGAGCTCTTCACTGGTCAGCCAACCCATCGCCTGGATAAAGCCCCCTTCGACCTGACCAATATCGATCGCCGGATTGAGCGCATCCCCGACATCGTGGAGCACATCGACCCGATCGACCCGGTACTCACCGCTCAGCGTGTCAACGCTTACTTCAGAAACGGCGGCGCCGAAGGCGAAGTAGTAGAAGGGACGGCCCTGGCCCATCGAGCGGTCGTAATGAATCAGTGGGGTAGCGTAAAAGCCTTTCTCGGAAAGCGAGACCCGGTTGAGGTAGGCGGTTTGCACCAGCTCCCCCCAAGGCAGGTGATATTCGCTTTCGCCAAATCCGGCGATCAGCTCACCCTCTTCCAGGCGCATGCCTTCGCGATCCAAACCGCCTTCGAAATGGGCGGCGGCAAAATCGAACAGGCGCTCACGCAGGCGGCTCGCCGCGTCGCGCGCCGCCATGCCATTCAAATCCGCGCCGCTGGACGCCGCTGTGGGTGAGGTGTTGGGCACCTTGTCGGTACGCGTGGCGCTGATGCGCACGTCGTCCAGATCGAGCCCCAGCTCGCGGGCGACGACCTGACAGATCTTGGTGTGAAGACCCTGACCCATTTCGGTGCCACCGTGATTGATCATCACGCTGCCGTCGGTATAGACGTGTAGAAGGGCGCCGGCCTGATTGAGGTGCTGTGCGGTGAACGAAATACCGAACTTCACCGGCGTGAGCGCCAGACCCTTCTTGATGACCGGGCTAGAGGCGTTGAACGCAGTCATGGCATTACGGCGTGCCCAATAATCGCTGTCTTTTTCGAGCTTTTCGACCAGCGTATGCAGCAACGCAATTTGATCGACGGTTTGCCCATAATGCGTCGTCTGACAACCCTTGCGGTAGAAGTTGCGTTTGCGAACCGTCAACGGGTCTTCGCCGATCTGGCGAGCGATATCATCCATCGCCGCTTCGATCGCCATCATTCCCTGGGGGCCGCCAAAACCGCGAAAAGCGGTGTTGGACGCCGTGTGGGTTTTCGCCCGGTGCCCGGTCACGCGGGCGTTGCCCAGCGAATAGGCATTATCGGCGTGAAACATGGCCCGATCGACGATAGCGTCTGAAAGATCTGGCGAATAGCCGCAGTCGCCAATTACGGTGATATCACCGCCCTGAATGACGCCGCGTTCATCGATGGCCAAACGGTAGCGGTTGTGAAAAGGGTGACGCTTGCCGGTGACCTGCATATCGGCGGTGCGCGGTAGCCGCAGGCGGGTGGCGCGGCCCGTGCGTCGTGCGATGATGGCCGCGATGCATGCCCAGGGTGAGGCTTGCGTCTCCTTGCCGCCGAAACCGCCGCCCATGCGGCGCACCTCGACGGTGACCGCGTGAAAAGGGATACCCAATACCTCGGCGACCAGCTTCTGCGTTTCGCTGGGGTGCTGGTTGGAAGTATGGACCAGAACACCTTCGTCCTCGGTGGGAAACACTACGCAGGCTTGGCCTTCTAGATAAAGATGCTCCTGTCCGCCGACGAACAGCGTGCCTTCAACGAGCGTTTGCGCGTGCGCAAGGGTTGCCTGCCAATCGCCGCGTTCCTGGACGTGAGTCGGGCGTACCAGCTCACCCTGTTCGACGGCGGCCACCGGGTCGAGGCGGGCGGGGCGCTCATCGATTTCGATAGTGGCGAGTGTCACCGCGCGTCGGGCCGCCTGAAAGGAGGTCGCCGCGACGGCAAACAGACATTGGCCGGCGTAACTGACATCACGGTCGACGAAAATCGGGTCGCCCGGAAAGACCGGGCCGATGTCCGTATGGCCCGGCACATCGGCAAAGGTGATAACGTCTACTACGCCTTCAGCCTGACGCACCGCGTCGAGCTCGAGTGTCGTCAGCGTGCCAAACGCCGCTGGTGACAGGCCAAGCGCGACGTGTAGCGCATCTGCCGGTGTCTTGAGGTCATCGATGTAGCTCGCCTTACCGGTTACATGCTTGCGAGCACTTTCGTGATGGCTCGACGAGCCGGCCTGACGCCGCCCGTCGCTGTCAACGGTGTGGCGCGCCAGGGGCCCGGAGCCCTTGATGTGATCGTCGAGTTCGCGACGGGCGTGACGGCTTTCGCTATCGAGCTTAGTGAGCGTACGCATGAATCATGACCTCTTGAGTGGGCATGGTGAGCGTCAGGTAAAGCCGTTCCAGCAGATTGGCTGCCGCCTGTTCACGGTAGTGGCTGCTACCCCGCACATCCGACATGGGCTCGAAATCCCTGGCTAACGCCCGCTGCGCCGCTTGAAAACTCGCCTGAGTCACCGGCTGGCCCTCGAGCGCGGCTTCAGCGTGTAACGCACGTTTCGAGATGGCGGCCATGCCGCCAAAGCCAAGGCGTACCTGGCTGAAAGCGCCATCGTCGATAGCATAGTGAAAGGCGCCAAGAACGGCGGAAATATCGTCTTCACGGCGTTTGGAGAGCTTCCAGACGCGCAGCGTTGCGTGCTCGGTCAGCGCAGGAATGAATATACGGCTAATCACCTCGTCGCTTTGCAGGGCGGTTTTTTTATAATCGATAAAAAAGCTTTCGAGCGGCAGACTGCGCGCGCCGCTCGGTCCCGCGATTTCGAGCCAGGCCCCCAGTGCTAAAAGCACCGGCGGCGTATCGCCGATAGGAGAGGCGTTGGCAATGTTACCGCCCAGCGTGCCGCGGTTTCGAATCTGGCGAGAGCCCAGCCGGGAGAGCAGGTGGGCAAACGCAGGGAAATGGCGCTCGAAAAGCGTTTCAAGCTCGGTATACGTCACCGCCGCGCCGATCCACCAACCTGGCCGGGACGGGTCGTCACTCGCCTCGATATGGCGTAACTCATCCACCCGGGTCACATCGATCAGCTGATTGAGCGCCTTGAGCTGCTGGGTGTTCTCAAGCCACAGATCGGTGGCGCCGGCCACCAGCCGTGCGTTTGGATGACGCGCGCGTAGCGTCAGCAGCGCATCGAGTGAAGTGGGGCTTTTAAAAAAGAGTGCGTCACCCGGCGGGTCGTTGGATGGCATCGATTGTGCGGCAGAGCTGGCGGCATCGAGCCAAGCCGGCGGCTGCCAGCGCATGGTTTGCATCTGAAGTGCCGCATCGCGAATGGGGCGGTAGCCGGTGCAGCGGCAGAGATTTCCCCCCAGCGCTTCTTCCAGTACCCGATGGCTAAAAGGCGCTTTGAGCGCATTTCCCTGATAGAGGGTAAAAAGCGACATGACAATGCCCGGCGTGCAAAAGCCGCACTGACTGGCATGACACTCGATCATCGTCTGCTGGGCGGGATGTAATCCTTCAGCCGTTTCGAGCCCTTCAACGGTCACCAACAGTTTGTCTTGCAGTTGATGCGCTGGCGTAATGCAGGCGTTGACGCTAGCAAAGTCCGCGTTCGGCGCATTAGCGTCGCGTAGGGCAACGGTGCAGGCACCGCAGTCACCAGAGGCACAGCCTTCCTTAGTGCCGGTGTACCCAAGCGTATCGCGTAGCAGGTTGAGCGCGCTGGTATCCGGCGCTACGTTACAGCGTTTCAACACGCCATTGAGCAAAAACTCGACGCTTGCCATGGTCGTCCCTCTTTTTTGTTCTGACCAATCGGTCAATACGCTAGAGCTTGGGTTAAAATAAATCGATGTGCAAGACTTTGTTGGGTGCCCTCAAACGGTGCTGGAGCGCGCTTTTTTAGTGCGTTTCATCGGCCGTTATCAAAGCAGCCGCCACCGTTGTTCAACGCTCAAGGAAGCCCTATGAAAAGCTCCCGACAAACCCCGAAGGAGAGAGGCGGGCGTGAGGCCCAGGAGAAGGCCATTCTGGACGCGGCCGAGTGCGTTTTCGCGCTGCACGGCTACCGCGGAGCGAGCCTGCAGGCCATCGCCGACCGGGCCGGCCTTCCAAAGGCCAACATTCTTTACTACATGGGAAACAAGCAGGCGCTATATCTCAAGCTATTGGGCCGGATGATGACGCGCTGGAACGCGGTGATCGACGATATCACCCCGCAATCCGATCCGCGCGAGGTGCTCGGTCGCTTTATTTGCACCAAAATCGAGCTCGGCCAGCGCTATCCCGAGGGCTCACGTCTGTTCGCCGCGGAAATTCTGGCCGGGGCGCCATTTCTCGAGCACTACCTGGAAGGCGAGCTCAGGGCCTGGGTCGAAAGTCGCGCCGCCGTGATCAAAGCCTGGTCGGCGATGGGGAAAATGGACGATGTCGACCCACGCTATCTGATATTTCTGATCTGGTCGTCGACCCAGCACTACGCCGACTATGGCGCTCAGGTGAATGCCATCCTCGGGCGTGAGCGCTTGAGTCACACAGACATTGCCGATATCAGCGCTTTCCTGGAGCGAGTCATTTTGAAAGGGTGCGGTATTGGGTGAGCGTTACCTGCTCTTGACGTACAGGTCAGGTTTGAAGCGCAACGCGCGTGCCAAAAGCCAGGCGCTCTTCGGGTGAAACGGTTTGGGTCGGAGCGCCGATCATTTCATCGAAGACATCGGAGTGTGTTAAAACGGCATCGGTAAAGCCAAGCGGCCTAAACGCCCGGCTTACCCATTGCGGGCCGGTATAGCGCACCGCACGTTGACTCTCATCCACTAGCGTTAGTACGTCTTCTCGACCGTGAAGGCGAACCACGTACCAGCTACTATCCAGCGCATGAATCTCGATGCGGTAGGTGGCTGCCGGCACGGTCTCTTTAGCAAGCGCTTCCAGAGTAATGGTGTCGAGTGGCATCGAAGCGCTCCTACTGCGGGGGTTCGGAGGCAACGCCTGGTACGCGGTAACGTGCTCCTTCGGCGCGCTGTTCCTCGAAGCGCTGATTTTCGTCTTCAGGTACGACACCGATCACGGTTTCCTGAGAGCCGTCAGGCCAGGTGTAGGTCGTGCAGCCGGAAATGCCGGCCAGCACGGCGGCCATCAATGAGGCAGACAAGAAGGTACAGCGTTGAAACATTGAATAACTCCCCGGGAATTTTTTGCGTGGATACGAAACCATCTTGCCTACGGCGCGATAGTGCTACCCTGACTCGCCAAACTATAGCGGATAGTGGCGCCCACCGTCGCGCAATTTAGCCAACACGGGAGATCGCTGGTACGCGACGCTCTACAGGCAGGGCCGGCATTGGGTAAAAAAGCGGATGTCGCGAAACTCCCGCCGCCACGTATAAGGTCGAGAGCGCATCTTTCTCGCTTTGCCGAGTTCGGATCGCTTCAAAGCCTTGGCTAAACCGACAGTTCTATTTCAAACGTTCTATTTCAAGGCGCGCGTATCATCAAGAGCCGGGCCGACGGTAAGGAAACAGTATGCAGACCGCCATGGAGAAACGGTTGAAATGGCTTGATTATCTCACGCTCGCAGGAGTGCTTTTGACAGCCTGCGTGATTCTTTTAGGCGCCTGGACTCGGCTCGTTGATGCCGGGCTTGGCTGCCCCGACTGGCCTGGCTGCTATGGAAGCCTTTTGGTGCCGGATAGTGAACACGCCGTACTCAAGCATCCCGATGCGCCGCTGGAGCCCGCCAAGGCGTGGATGGAGATGATTCATCGCTATATGGCAACGCTTTTGGGAGCGCTGGTCGTTTTGATCGTGTTATTGGGCCGCGCGCTTCGTCGCCTTGAAGACTATCCCTGGCAGTTGAGCCTCACGCTGCTGGGCATCATTGCATTGCAGGGTGCCTTCGGCGCGTTTACCGTTACGCTCAAGCTTTGGCCTCAGGTGGTGACGCTTCACCTTCTGGGCGGTATTGGTGTGCTCATGCTGTTTCTATGGCTTTATCTACGCGTTCGTAGAAGTCGACAGCAAAAGCCTTTGAGGAATCGTGCAGGTAACGCGCTTTGGGCGCTCGCCGCTTTGCTTTTGGTACTGCAACTGGCACTAGGCGGTTGGGTTACCAGCAACTACGCCGGGCTTGCTTGTCAGGGGGTTCCTACCTGTAACGCGCAGTGGTGGCCGCCGATGGATTTCAGCGAAGCGCTACATCTAACGCAAACGGTAGGCCCGAACTATTTGCACGGGCAGCTACACGCAAAGGCGCGCACCGCCATTCAGGTCATTCATCGATTCGGGGCGCTGCTTTTAGGGCTTGCTTTGATGGCGCTTTTTTTACGGTACAGACGATCTGCTTCACTTCGTGGCGTGCTTGGATTGACGCTTGGCGCCTATCTTGCTCAAGCGGCGTTGGGCGCAGCGAACGTATTGATGTGGTTGCCGCTCTGGCTGGCCCTACTGCATACCGCCGGTGCAATACTGCTTTCGGCAAGTTTTTGTTTGGCCTGGTGGCACTGGCGTCAGCTAAATGAAGAAAACAGCGTGATAAAACAGCCGCGTTGAACTAATTTCTCGATAACATTGGGCAAATCAGCTATATAGAGTGTACAATTTCCGCACAAATATTGATTCGGTAAAGGCAAAGGCATGTATAAACTATCGAGCGATGAGCACATACGGCCTGACAGGACTGGCGCATGAACTCTCTTTGGGCGTTAATACTGCTACTCGTGGGCGCGGGCGTCGTGATTGGATTGAGCGTCTACGCCATTACACTGCGCAAAGAGGTCAAAAGGCGCGAGGCCTTTCGTCTTGAAGAGGATCAACGTGCCCAGCAAAACAGCCTCGAAAACCTCGACTATGTGGCAAGCGCCTTGGTGCAGGAGCAGGTCGATATCACCGAAGGCAGCTGGCGATGTAAAGTGTTGCTCGAAATAGTCGACCCAAGCCTTACCGAACGTAAAGAGTTTCAAGCGTTTGCCGATGTGTATAACCGAACGCGCCATTTGAAGACGCATTCGGCCAGAAAGCAGCTCACTCCGCGTGAACGCATGCAAGAGGACAAGGAGCGCATCGAAGTGGAAACCGAAATGCGTTCGGACGTATTGAAAGCGGCGAAAGCGGTGCTTGAATGGCGCGCCAAGGGCCGCTCGGCGCTACACTAATTGAGCAAAGCTCTTCTATAGACGCGCCCTGGAAGTTAGCGTACTTTTCTTGGCGTCAGTTACAAGAGTTTTGCTATGCTAGATATGCCGATATTGGCAAGAAGTTGATATCAAGGCATTGATGCCATCCAGCTTGCCTCACAGGTAGGGGACGATTGGCGAATCGATCGGGTAAGTGAGCTTTGGTTCATTACACACCGATCAAACGAAAAAACGGATGCTCTCGTTATATAAGAAGCATTGGACCAACGTGGTTAATCGACCTCGTTAGCATTGGATCAAGAAGGAGTCTTGCATGAAAAAATCAACGACAGGCTTGCTCATCGGGTCGGCTTTGGTAGTAGGCCTTTCCGGGTGTGCCAGCTCTGCTTCCCAATCGTCAGGTCAAGCCAGCGCTAGCAGCGATCGTAGCTGGTACCAGCATCCGGCCGTTTGCGGTCTGGCTGGTGGTTTGATCGGTGGCGGTATCGGTTACGGCGTTAGCGGTCGTTCTGACGAAGAAAGCGGTGCCGCTACCGGCGCAGCCGCTGGTGCGGCTATCGGCGCTCTGCTGTGTGCCGACCGCACGCCCGAGCCGGTCGAGCCGCAGTGCCCGACTTACGGCGAAGTACCCGCTGGCGTTGCCACTGACGCGCAAGGCTGCCCGCTGGATTCCGATAACGACGGCGTACCGGACTACCGCGACCAGTGCCCGGGTACTCCGGCCGGCGTACAGGTTGACGCCGTAGGTTGCCCGCTGGATTCCGATAACGACGGCGTGCCGGACTACCGCGACCAGTGCCCGAACACTCCGGCCGGTGTCGAAGTCAACGCATTGGGCTGTGAAGAGAGCGTTGTACTGCAAAACGTTAACTTCGAGTTCGACTCTGCGCGCCTGACGCCTGGAGCCCAGCAGGTTCTGAACGGCGTTGCCGAGCGTCTGGTCAACAACCAGGGCGTTCGCGTAAGCATCGCTGGTCATACCGACTCTGTTGGTTCCGACCAGTACAACATGCAGCTGTCTCAGGAGCGCGCCGAGTCCGTGGCTCGTTACCTGAACCAGCGTGGCGTACCGGCCAGCGACATGCGCGCTGTGGGCTACGGTGAAGAGCGTCCGATCGCGACCAATGACACCGACGCAGGTCGTGCTCAGAACCGTCGTGTAGAACTGGACGAGTGGAACTAAGCCACTCGTGACGTAATGGATAGTTAGGTATCCGTTACCGATCCGAATCGCATTTGCGGTCAGGATCCAAATAAAGCGTCGGCTTCGGCCGGCGCTTTGCTTTTTGGCGTTGGCGCCAGCGTTTCGCCACATTTCTTTCCAATGGCGTTTCATTTTCCATTCCAAACTTGATCCATTCCTCTCAACGCCGCTTTAAGCTTGTTACCGGCGTTTACTGAACGATTTGTGACCCTTTCGTATACATTCCCGCGGCTGAATGTTAATGATAAATATTGTCATTTATTTTTTTAGTGGTACGCTATGTAACCACTGGACAGACGTAAATCGTTATTATGTTTAACGAATACAAGGCGTGGCAGCCCGGCTGTCGTTTAACCGCAATGGAGAAGTATCGTGCTGAAAAGGCCCTTCTTTAGCTCGCTGGGAGGCTGGAGCGTCTGCGTATTGGTGAGTACTCACGCGATCGCAAGCGATGAAGCTCTCGACCAGGCCGCACAGGGCGTCGAGGCCCAACAACAACAGTCGGCCCTTCAGCAACAAATCGATGCCGCTGATGAGCAGACACGCACGGCTCTTGAAGAGCTCAGAGAGCTCGAGCGCGAAACCCGCTCGCTCAAAGCGTCGAATGCCGCTCTTACCGCACGCTTGGCACAGGAGGCCGAGCGGCAGCAGACGCTGGGCAGTGCACTGGATACCGTTAGCGAAACGCGTGCAGCACTTCCCGTGATCGAGCAGGACATGACCGAGCAGCTCACGTCGTTCATCGAAAACGATCTTCCGTTTCTTCTCGACGAACGCCTTGCGCGTATAGAGAATCTTCAGGGGGCCAGTAGCGCCGAGCGCATCGAACAGCTCCTGGAAACCTGGCGGGTAGAGCTCGAGTACGGCCGCGCAATCGATCACTGGCGCGGTCGGCTGACGCTTGAAGAAGGGAGCGCTCGCGAGGTCGACTATTTGCGGGTCGGGCGTATTGGCTACTACTACCTGACGCCGGACGGGCGTGAAGGCGCGCTCTGGAACGCCGAGAGCGGCCAGTGGCAGCCACTGGGCGAGCACGGCCGGCGCGAAGTGCGAAACGCCCTGCGCATTGCCGACGATCAGCGCACACCCGAGCTTCTCTACCTCCCGCTATCGATCACCGCCGAGCAGGAAAACCCGTCATGAACGTATCAACACCAAAGCGCTGGCGTGCGCTGGGCGCCTTCGTTCTGGGCTGTCTGCTAGTGACACCGGCGCTTGCGCAAACGAGCCAGTTTTCATCGTTGAGCGAAGCGCGCGAGGCCGCCGAGGCGCGCGACCAGGCTCGACTGGAAGGCTTTTTGAACGACCAGCAGGCGCTCGAGCAGGCGCTGGCGGATGCCCGCGCCGCCAACGCCGACGCTCTGGCGCGCCGGGAAGCGCTAGCCGAGCAACAAGAAGCGCAAACCGAACGTGGCAACGCGCTCGCCAGCCGTCAGGGCGAGCAGGGCGAAGAGCTCTCTTCGCTGCTCTCGATGCTTGCGCGCCAAAGCGATGAAGTACGCAACGAGTTGGGCGCGCAAAGCCTTCTCACGCTGGGCGCTGCCGAGCTGCCTCCGCGACTGGACAGCGTGGACGTGCTGGAGCGCGCCCAGCTCGAACGCGTGGTCGACAGCCTCGCCAGGCTTAGCGTTGCCACGGGCCAGGCCGAGCGCGTGCGCTTGCCAGTGGCCGATGCCGGAGGCAACATCGAAGAGCGCGATGTCGTGCGGCTCGGTGATTTTGCCGCCTTCACCGACACGGCGCTTTTGCGCGTCAGTGAAGAGGACGGTTCGGTGTCGACGCTGCCGCGCACCCCAAGCGAAATCGAGCGTGTCCTGGGGGAGTATTATCGCGGCGACAGCCGTGAGTTTGCCATCGACCCGTCTCAGGGTAGCGTGCTCACGGCACTGACACAGCAGCCAAGTCTTTGGGAGCGCTTTCAGCAGGGTGGCTATGTGGGCTATGTGGTCGTCGTACTCGGGGTGATCGGGCTTTTAGTCGCACTGGCGCAATATCTCTATTTGTGGGTCGTCAGCGCTCGCGTCAATCGCCAGCGTCGCTCGCTCGATAACCTCAAGGATAACAACCCCCTGGGGCGCGTGCTGCATCGCTTCAAGGACATGGACAAGCACCAAACGCCCGAAGCGCTGGAAGCGCGTCTGGACGAGGCGGTATTGGCAGAGCTTCCGCGCATCGAGCGCGGCCAGCCGATGGTCAAGCTACTCGCCGCGATTGCGCCGCTGTTGGGGCTTTTGGGTACCGTGTCCGGCATGATCGTTACCTTCCAGGCGATCACCGTGTTCGGCACCGGCGACCCGCAGCTGATGGCCGGCGGTATCAGCCAGGCACTGGTGACCACGGTACTGGGGCTGGTGACGGCGGTACCGCTGTTGTTCGCACAAACTGCGCTCTCGAGCCGTAGCCGCTACCTGACCCAGGTCATCGAAGGCGAAGCCAGTGCTACGCTTGCCGATCATCTGGAAGCGCAGTCCGCCCATGATGGCAAAGTGGTGAGCTAAATGCCGACGCTTCCTCTCTGGCTCGAGCCCGTCGAGCGGCTGATCGAAGCGGGCGGGGTCGTACTGGTGGTGCTCGCCGTCGTCGCGATTGCGGTGTTTGCCATGGCGATCGAGCGCTGGTGGTACTACCGAGTCACGTGGCGGCGCGCCCGTCGGCAGCTGATCAAGCGCTGGACCGCGCGCGAGGACCATCGCAGCTGGAGCGCGCGCACGCTGCGCCAGGTCTGGTCCGATGCGCTGGTTCGCCGGCTGCGCCGACCCCTGCCCTGGCTCAAACTACTCGTCGCACTCTGCCCATTGCTGGGGCTTTTGGGCACCGTCACCGGCATGATCTCGGTATTCGATAGCCTGACCTACAGCGACACCCAGCAGGCCCGCGCGATGGCCGATGGCGTGGCGCGTGCAACGCTCCCCACGCTGACGGGTATGGCCATTGCCGTTGTAGGACTTTTATTCATTAGTCGCCTGGAGCACGTGATCCGTCGCGAGGATCAGCGTCTTCACGATCGATTGGCGCGTGCCCTGGAGAGTAACGATGCGTAGACGTCATTCAGCCGATAGCGCCGCGGAAGGCGCCGACGTCAACCTGACGCCGATGCTCGACGTGGTGTTCATCATGTTGATTTTCTTCATTGTCACCACCAGCTTCATCAACGAAAGCGGCATCGAGATCGAGCGCCCAGAGTCGAGCTCGGCAAGCCCACGTCCGGATGCTCAGGTGTTGGTCGCGGTCACGCCGGAAGGCGCGGTTTGGGTCGATGGTCGCCCCGTGGACGTTCACAGTGTCGGTCAGGAAGTGGCGGGGCTCTTGAGCGCCGACGGCTCCGTCGTGATTCAGGCCGACCGCGACGCCACCACCGGGCTTCTCATCGAAGTCATGGATCGCCTTCAGCAGGCCGGAGTCGACCAGGTGGCGGTGGCCGCGAGCCGGGGCGCGCAATGATTCGTCGCCTGCTATCGCTTCTGGCGGGCGCGGCACTGGCGGTCGGGCTTTTCTGGTGTCTGGCCCTTCTGGTCACGCCGCCGGATCAGCCTTTTGAGGAGCCTGAGATCACCATGAGCATGAACATGGTCGAAGCCCCCGAGATCGCGCCGGAGCCGGAAGCGCCGGCGCCGGCGGAGGCGCCGCCGCCCACCGCCGCCCAGCCGCCGCCCATGCCGACGCCAGAACCGCTGGCGAGTGCGGACAGCACCATTGCGCTCCCGGAAGTGGAGCTCCCCGACGAGCCGGTCGAGCCCGTCGAGCTCGACAGTGACCTGCCGGAACTGACCGAAATCACGCCGGAGCCGGTGCCCGAGCCGACCCCCGAACCTGAGCCCGAACCAACGCCTGATCCAGCGCCCCAGCCGGCACCGACGCCATCGCCCCAGCCGGCGCCTTCACCTTCGCCGTCACCGGCGCCGGCCCAGTCTGCGCCCGCACCCGCGCCGCAAGCGCCGGTTTCCAATGAGCCGGTGAGCGTCGGGCAGATCGCAGCAACCAGTAAAACGGACCCGGTCTACCCGAATCGTGCGCTGCGGCGCAATATGGAAGGGTTTGTCGAAGTGAGTTTCGTCATTCGTCGCGATGGCAGCGTGGATGCCGGCTCCATTCAAGTGATTAATGCGCAGCCGCGGCGCGTGTTCGAGGACTCCGCGCGAGATGCCATTGCCAGCTGGCAATTTCCACCCAGCCAGCAGCTGCGCCGCGCCACCCAGCGCATCGACTTTCAGCTGAGGTAGCCATGAAACGTTTAGCGCTTTTACTGTTTTTTAGCGGTTGGGTCGCAGCGGCCCAGGCCGACGCGCCGCTCTCTGGCGATATCATTCGTGACCTCAATGCGTTGCAGGGCTCGCTTGCCAGCGCCCAGGGCGAGCAGGCGCTCGAAAGTGTCGTCGAGCGCGCGCTTCGTCAGGCCGAGCGCCTTGAAAGCGGCAACCGTTCGGATCAGTGGGCGAGTGCGCTCTATTACCAGTTGGCGGCCGGCGCCCTGTCGCGCCAGGGCGATACCGGCGCCGCTGCCGACCGGCTTGCCAGCGCTCGGGCGCGCTCGAGCGTCGGCGGCGAGCAGGCCCGCCGCTGGCTGCGCGAAGAAGCGCAGCTACGCCGCGCCGCTGGGCAGCGTACTCGAGCGATTACGCTTTACCAGCAGTGGCTAGAAAACGGCAGCGACGCCGACATGAGTTGGCAACTGGTGCGACTGCTGGCCGACGATGACCAGTGGGACGCCGCCGCCGAACGCCTCTCGTCGCTTCTGGAGCAGAGCGAACCAACAACCGAGGCTCGCCAGGCGCTGGCTTTGAACGTGATGCGCCGCGCCGGCCAGGGCGAGCAGGCGCTTGGGTGGCTGCTCGAGGGCCTGGATGAGGAGAGTAGCAGCAACGAGTGGCGCCAGGCCGCCGGGCTTGCTCAGCAGGCGGGGCAGGCAGGTGTGGCCGCCGGGCTTTGGGAAACTGCGTGGCAGCTGGGAAAATTCGAAAGCGACGAGGATTTCGAGACGCTGATCCAGCTTCATTTTGCCGGGGGTACGCCCGCCCGAGCCGCCGAGCACCTCCAGGCGGCGCTTGACGGCGAGCGCCTGGCGCGCAGCGAGGCTACCCTTCGCCGTGTGGCTGCGGCCTGGAGCCGGGCGAAAGATCGTGAGCGGGCGCTCGATGCATGGCAGGCGCTTGCCGAGCAAAGCGGTAAAGCCGAATACTGGCGCCGCTATGGCCAGCTCGCCTACGCCTGGAACGATGAGGCCCGCGCCGAGCGCGCTTGGCAACAGGCCCAGGCGCTTGGCGACGAAGAGGTCGATGCCTGGCTTGCAAGCTTGCACTAAACGCGCCCGAGCAACGCCTGACACTGTCAGGGGGCGAGCGTGAGCGCGAAATCGCTCCAGGTCGGGGCGTGATCTGAAGGGCGCTCCATGGCGCGCAGGTCGTAATCGATACCGGCGCCGCTCGCCTTATCACGAAGGGCTTTCGTGGTCAGAATGTAGTCGATCCGCAGCCCGCGTTTGGGCTCACGGTCGAAGCCTTTCGAACGGTAGTCGAACCAGCTAAAACGCTCGTCATCATCCGGGTGACAGACGCGATAGCTGTCCGTCAATCCCCAGGCCTTGATGCCTTCGAGCCACTCGCGCTCGATCGGCTGAAAGCTGGTTTTGCCCTCGCGCAGCCAACGCTTGCGAGCCGGCTCACCGATACCGATGTCCTGATCTTCAGGAGAGATATTGAAGTCGCCCATGATGGCCAGGCGCTCGGTTGGTTGGTGGCGCGTGTCGAGCAGGCGTGAAAGCTGCTGGTAGAAGCGCTCCTTGTGGGGAAACTTGGTCGGGTGCGACACGTTTTCCCCCTGGGGGAAGTAGCCGTTGTAGATCGTGACCGGCTCACCGTCTTCGCAGGCGAGCGTAACGCCGATCATTCGCCGCTGGGCGTCTTCCTCATCATCGGGGAAGCCGTAGACCACGGACTGTGGCTTCTGGCGAGTGAGCATGGCCACGCCGTAGTGCCCTTTTTGGCCGTAATAGACGACGTGGTAACCCATCGCCTCGACATCCTTGATCGGAAACTCGCTATCCTGCACCTTGGTTTCCTGCAGACCGATGATGTCCGGGGCCTGGGTGTCGATCAGCGCTTGAAGCTGATGCAGGCGGGCGCGGATACCGTTGATATTGAACGAGACCAAGCGCATCAGGCGTTGTCTCCCGGCGTGGGGTCGTCCTTTCGCTCGGGATGGATCTCGATAGATTGGCCGCTTTGCTCGCGGGCGAGCTTGCGTACCGCCTGGAGTTTGCGCTGCTGCTGCTTTTTAGCCACGAAACGCCGCGAGGGTGCGACCTGATCCGGGTTCTCCTTGCGCCACTTTTTATAGTCCTTGCGCCGGCCGGTACGAATGGTGACCTTGTCCGCCAGCGAACGGGTTTTTTTCTTACGCGTCATGTCGCGCTCCTTGATCGATTTGATCGCCATTCTAACAGGCAAGCGTTTCGGGCACACCGGGCACCGCTCTAATTGGCGCGCCCTGTGATACACTATGCGCGTCGTGATGCCAACATCCACCGTAATGGACAGATAGAAAGCCTATGAGCGAGTCGGAACAGACCACAGCATCGGCCCAGAACCGCAAGCCCAAACGTCGTCGCCGTAAGCCGCGCCGCCGTCAATCCGGCTGGGATTTACGCCAGTTTCAGGTGCCCGCCGTGGCCGGCAAGTGGCGCTTTCATGACTTCGATTTGCCGCTGCCCTTGATGCGCGCCATCCACGCCCAGGGGTTCGAATACTGCACCCCCATCCAGGCCGAGGCGCTGCGCCAGACGCTTCTGGGCGGCGATATCGTCGGCAAGGCCCAGACCGGTACCGGCAAGACCGCCGCGTTCTTGATGTCGGTGCTCGCCTACTTTCTGGAAGAGCCGGCACCGAACGGGCAAAAGCCCGGCGCGCCCAGGGCGCTGATCATCGCGCCTACCCGCGAGCTTGCGCTGCAGATCGAGAAGGACGCCAAAGCGCTTTCGCGCTTCACCGATCTTGCCGTTGCAAGCGTCGTAGGCGGTATGGAGTATCAGGCCCAGCGCGAAGCGTTGACCAAAAACGTCGACATTCTCGTGGCCACGCCCGGTCGGCTTTTGGACTTTCATCAAAAGCGTGATATCGATCTCTCCGAGGTCGAGGTATTGGTGCTCGACGAGGCCGATCGCATGCTCTCGATGGGCTTCATCCCCGACGTCAAGCGCATCATCCGCTACACGCCAAAGAAAGAGGAGCGGCAGACGTTCCTGTTCTCGGCCACCTTCACCGACGATATCCTGAACCTTGCCAGTCAGTGGACGCAGACCCCGGCCCACGTCGAGATCGAGGTCACCGTCGAGAACCAGGCCGACATCGATCAGCGCGTCTACCTCGTCTCCGACGATGATAAGCAGCGTCTGCTGGTCAAGCTTTTGGAGCAGGAGAGCTTCGAGCGTGTGATGGTGTTCGGCAACCGCCGGGATCTGGTGCGCAAGCTCGATAGCGCGCTGAGAAAGGCGGGTGTAAGCGTGGCGATGCTCTCTGGTGACGTGCCCCAGGGCCAGCGGATCCAGACCCTCGAGGAGTTTCGTGAAGGCGCGATCCAGGTGCTGGTCGCCACCGACGTTGCCGGTCGCGGTATCCACATCGAAGACGTCAGCCACGTGATCAACTATACGCTGCCGGAAGACCCGGAGGACTACGTTCACCGGATCGGCCGCACCGGTCGCGCCGGTGCCAAGGGCGTGTCGATCAGCTTCGTGGGTGAAGAGGATGCGTTCTCGCTGCCGGAAATCGAGCGCTACATCAACGACAAACTGCCCTGCGAGCATCCGCCGGAAGGCATGCTTTAAACGCGATGCTGGACAACGAGCTCAAGGCGAGCATCCAAACGGCGTATCGTCAGGTGGTCGAGGAGCTGTCGCTGACGCCACGCTACGGTCAGCGGCTGATGATCGCCGAAATTGCCCGCACGCTGGGCGATATCGAAGTCGATGGTGAAGGCAAGCGCGTCAGCGACCAGCACGTTTGCGTGCTGGAAGCGGGCACCGGTACCGGCAAGACGCTCGCTTATTTGATTTCGGCGCTGCCGGTGGCCAAGGCCCGCGGTAAGCGCCTGATCGTCTCGACCGCCACGGTCGCCCTTCAGGAGCAGGTGCTCAACCAGGATCTGCCGGCGCTCTCCCGCCACAGCGGGCTAACGTTCAAGTACGCTCTGGCTAAGGGGCGAGGGCGCTACGTCTGCGTGGCGCGCCTGGATCAGGCGCTGGAAGGCGTCGAACCCAACCCGACCCATTCGCTGTTCGAACAGTCGCTGGCCGAGCAGGGCAGCGAGTTTACCGTGCTGGCCACCGACATGGCCGAAGCCTACGGCAGCGGCACCTGGGAGGGCGACCGCGACAACTGGCCTGAGTCGATCGACGATAGCCACTGGCGTCGCTTGACCGTCGATCATCGCCAGTGCACCGGTCGGCGCTGCGGTCACTTTGGTGCCTGCGCCTTTTTCCGCTCAAGGCGCGAACTCGAAAACGCCGATATCATCGTCGCCAATCACGACCTGGTGCTAGCGGATCTGGCGCTCGGCGGGGGGGCGATACTGCCGGACCCGGCGGAGTGCATTTTCGTGTTCGATGAAGGTCACCACCTGCCGGACAAGGCGCTTTCCCACTTTGCCCACCGCTTTGCGGTCAACGCCTGCCTGCGCTGGCTGGGTACGCTGAAATCGAGCCTTGGCGAGCTGAACACGGGCCTTGGTGGTCAGCCCACCATAGCCCGGCTTCTGGCAGGGCTTCCCGAGCTCTTGCGCGGGCTCGAGCCGGCGCTGGGCGATGTGTTCAGCCTGGGCCACCAGCTCGCCGGACGCGACCGGGGACTAACGGACGATGAGTCTCTGCACCAGTTTCGCTTCGAGAAGGGGCAGCTGCCCGAGGCGCTCAGAGAACAGGCGAGCCAGTTGGTTACTCAGTTCGCGACCCTTTCGCGGGCGCTCGAGAGCATCAGCGATATTCTGCGTGAAACCCTGGACCCGGATAAGCAAACCGGCCTCGAGCGCGAGCAGGCCGAAAGCTGGCTGCCGCTGGTGGCGCTGCTGCACGGGCGAAGCCTGGACGCCCACGCGCTGTGGCAAAGCATGAGTGAGCAGGACCCGCCCAACGTGGCGCCAAGCGCGCGCTGGGTCACCCTGAGCCGCGCCGGCGGCGAGCCGGAGATCGAGTTCTCGGCAAGCCCGGTATCCGCGGCGCATACGCTGGCCAAACACCTCTGGGGGCGCTGCCACGGTGCGGTGGTGACCTCGGCCACATTAACCGCGCTTGGGCGCTTCGAGCGCCTTCAGGAGCGGGCGGGGCTGGCTAACCGCTACCGTTATCAGGCGCTGCCAAGCCCTTTCGACTACGCCAACGCGGTGCTGAGAGTGCCGCCAGAGGCGGTGGACCCGGGCGACCGTGACGCTCACGAGCGTGCTATCGTCACCTTCGTCGACTCGCTCGATGAACGTGAGGCGGTGCTGGTGCTGTTCTCGTCGCGCGCTCAGCTCAGAGCGGTCGAGAAGGCGCTGACGGAAAAGGCCCGCGAGCGGGTGCTGGCTCAGGACGCGCTGCCCAAACGCGAGCTGATCGAACGCCATCGCGCCGCGGTGGACCGGCGCGAGGGCAGCATCATCTTTGGTTTAGCAAGCTTTGCCGAGGGCATCGATCTGCCCGGCCACTATCTAACGCACGTGGTCATTACCAGGCTGCCTTTCGCGGTGCCTGACGACCCCGTAGGGGCAACGCTTGCCGAGTGGATCGAAAGCCAGGGCGGTAATCCATTCATGCGTATCAGCGTGCCGGACGCCTCGATCAAGCTGGTTCAGGCCTGTGGCCGGCTGATTCGCAAGGAGAGCGATCAGGGCGTGATTACGCTGCTGGATCGGCGAGTCATTACGCGCCGCTACGGCCAGGCGCTACTGGACGCTCTGCCGCCGTTTCGCCGCGAGATCAGCGCTTGAGGCCAAGGCATAAGGTTTGGCGTCGGGTTTGAAGATGAAAGCCGCACAAAAAACGCCCCGCGACTGCTCGCGGGGCGTTTTTTTGTGGTCTCGGATCAATGTGCTATTTACGTTTGGCAAGCACCGGGGCGAGCTGGTCGTTCATTTTTCTGAACGCCTCTGCGGTGGTATCCCAATCGATGCAGGCGTCGGTGATCGACACGCCGTAGGTGAGCTGGCTGGTATCCGCCGTGAGCTTTTGGTTACCCCAGCCCAGGTTGGATTCGACCATCAGGCCCATGATCGAGGTATTGCCCTCGAGGATCTGATGGGTGACGTTTTCCAGTACCAGCGGCTGCAGCGCGGCATCCTTGTTGGAGTTGGCGTGAGAGCAGTCGATCATGATATTGGCGGAGAGCTTCGCCTTGGCCAGCTCCTTTTCGGCAAGCGCGACGCTGACGCTATCGTAGTTGGGTTTGCCGTTGCCGCCGCGCAGCACCACGTGGCCATAGGCGTTGCCGCGGGTGCGAATGATCGATACCTGGCCTGCCTGGTTGATACCGAGGAAGTTGTGCGGGTTGGCCACCGACTCGAGCGCGTTCATGGCGACATCCAGGCTTCCGTCGGTACCGTTTTTGAAGCCAACCGGGCAGGAGAGGCCGGAGGCCATCTCGCGATGCGTCTGCGACTCGGTAGTGCGCGCGCCGATCGCCGACCAGCTGATGCAGTCCTGCAAATACTGCGGCGAAATCGGATCCAGTGCCTCGGTGGCCAGCGGTAGGCCGAGTTCGGCAAGCTCCACCAGCAGTTTGCGCGCGATGTGAAGCCCTTCATCGATCTCAAAGGAGTCGTTCAGGTGCGGGTCGTTGATCAATCCCTTCCAGCCGACCGTGGTACGTGGCTTCTCGAAGTAGACGCGCATGACGATATAGAGCGAATCACTGACCTCATCGGCGAGGGCACGAAGCTTTTTAGCATAATCGATCGCGGCATCCACGTCGTGAATCGAGCAGGGGCCCACGACCATGAGAAGGCGCGGATCCTTGCCATCCAGAATGTTCTGGATGACCCGACGGCCCTCGATGACGGTCTGCTCGGCTTTTTCGGTCAATGGGACGGCGGTTTTCAACGCGTCCGGCGTCGTCAAGACATCCTGAGCCAGAACGTTTAAGTTACTCACTTGTTGATCGGACATGGTGCTTCCTGTACGTGGCAGCCTGGGTAAAATTGGGCACTACTATGGCGCGTTAAGAGAGTAAAAATCAATTGTTACGGAACCCGGTGTTCACCGATAGTGTCTGCTCATGGATTTGATACGCGCGGCAATGTGCTTGATGCACGGCAGATAACGCGTAACACTACGTACATGGAGTACGTACATGGAGTACGTGCAAGGAGCGCTAACGCCTCTATCGCCTATCAGGTAGGCGGTCACGCAAAAAAGTCCGACGCTAGTGTCGGCAAGGCCGGGCCGCGCTCGATACGGGCCACTGTTCCAGTCGTTCGGCGGGCCGGTTTATAAACCGCTCCGTACGAGTGACGTCCTTGGCCAATCAGTTTATTTACGGTCAATGATTTATTTAATTTGCCCAAGGGACGCTATGTTGCATGCTGTTAAAGCCCGCCTCGGAGGGCGAAGGGTATCAAGGATCGGCGTTAAGCGTTCGAGCCGGGGGAGAGTGTGAATGAGCACTCGTGAAACGGATCAGCAGCTGGTTGAACGTGCCCAAAAAGGTGATTTACGCGCTTTTGATCTGCTTGTGAAAAAATATCAGCACAAGATAATCGGACTGATCGGTCGCTACGTTCACGATCATGCCGAGGTTCAGGATGTCGCTCAGGAAGCGTTCATCAAGGCGTACCGGGCGCTTGGTAAATTTCGTTCAGAAAGCGCTTTCTATACGTGGATGTACCGTATCGCGATCAACACGGCAAAAAACCATCTCGTTTCGCGCGGACGCCGCCCACCAGGCAGTGATCTGGATATCGTCGATGCCGAGATGCTCGACCAGAGCGGCCGGCTAGCGGACAGTGAGTCTCCTGAAGCCTCGATTGCGCGGGACCAGCTCGAAGCGGCAGTGTTCGAGGCAATCGAGCGCCTGCCGGACGATCTTCGTACCGCCATTACGCTTCGCGAGCTCGATGGACTTGCCTACGAAGATATCGCCCAGGTCATGCAGTGTCCGGTGGGCACGGTGCGTTCGCGCATTTTTCGGGCGCGCGAAGCGGTAGATGAACATATTCGGCCGCTGGTCAGCACCTCACGCAATAGCCGCGATGAGTAAACGCCAGATGGCGCGGGCCGCTAGAAAATCCCATAAGCAATTTCACTTTTTTGTGAACTGTCAGCGGTCAACGGCGTCATAGTGCGTGACCAGATTAACCAGCAAGTAAACAGCAAGTATGGCGCGCCGTCAGATCAATCAAGTGATTGGTAATGCCTTGATGGGGCGCGCCAAACTCAAGTGTTGGCCTGTGAATACGCTCGCGGCCATACCGACAACCGTGGCTCGAGACGTTTTTAAACACAGCGTGAGGGTGTAAGTATGAGTTTGAATACACGAGAATCACTATCGGCATTGATGGATGGCGAAAGCGAAGAGCTGGAGCTTCGCCGCGTGCTCAAGTCACTGCCCGAAGAAGCAGGCGCTGCCGAGTCCTGGCGCCGCTACCACTTGGCTCGCAGTATGATGCAGCGCGAGCGCTCGGTTGATGTGAGCCTTGACCTCTCCGCCGGCATCATGGCCCGGCTTGAAAACGAGCCGGCGCCGCAGCTCGATGCACAGCAAGACACGTCGAGCATTGGCTCGCTTGCCAAACCCGGTCGCGTCTCGTTTGCCCGTGGGGCGAGCGTTGCCGCTGCGGTATCGCTGATGGTCGTCACTGGGGTGCAGTTTTTGAACAGTGACGGCAGCGTTTCAACCGCCACTCAAGGAGGCAGCGACTTGGCCGCGGTGTCTTCGAACGCTGGCGCTCAAGTGCAGCCGGCAAGCTTGGGCGGTACCAATGCGGTGACGTCTTCTGACGTTCCCATGTTCGAGCCAACGGCGTTTCGTGTGAACGGTCAGGCCGGTCGCAGCGGCTTGATGAACGTAAGCGAATCATTTGGCGCCTCGACGCCGGCGGTGTCCAACGCGGCTCAGACGTTTTCTGCGCCCACGAGCGCCATCGACGCCGATCAAATCAACCTGCTCCAGTCCTACCTCGAGCAGCACGCGCAGGGAGCCGCCGCAGGCAGTGGCGATAGCTGGATGCCGCTCATGCGCTCATCCTCTATCGTCGAGCCGCTTGGTCAGCGCTAATCGGCTGGCGCGACCGGCAGTTCAGTAAGCGTTTTTATCGGTAGCGATTAAAGGATGAGGGATGATCGTGAGGGTCGAGGCAGCGTCGTGGTTTGCAAGGGGGGCGCTCTGTGCAGCAGTCGTGGCGCTTTCGTTTCCCGCAACTGCTCAGGCGAGCAGCGAGGCCGATCAGCCCTCCACGGCGCCCTCGACAGAAGCGGCTCGCCAGACCTGTTCCACCCCGCTTTTAACTCAGGCACCGAGTTCCGTCGACGAGTGGCTAATCCGTACGATGCTGGCAAGCCACTGCTATGAATACCAGGCCCGCGCGGTCTCCATCAACAGTATCGGTGTACGCACGCTGGCGCTTTCTCATCGCGTTCAGGATGGGGTGCGTCAGCAGGTCGTTCAGCACCTGGATGGGCCTTCCATTAGCGTCGAGCGCCGTTCTCAGGCCGGCAAGCTGGCTTGGGCGCTTCCCGGTGAGAGCGATTTCGATATTGCGGTTACGCCCCGTGCCTGGGCTGAACACGTCGAAACCTATTACGATGTATCGCTCGAAAATGAAGAGCGCGTGGCCGGGCGCGTGGCATCCAGACTGCGCTTCGAGCCTCACGATGACAATCGTTACGCCCATACCTGGTGGGTCGATGAGGAGACCGGCCTGTTGCTCAAGCACGAGCTGAGCGATACCCAGTCCCGCGTGGTCGAAACCTTTCAGATGACCCAGCTTCAATCGCCGTCGCTTTACGAAGGCCCGCTCATGAGTGAGCAAAGCCGTGGTCTGGCGGACCCAGATTGGGAAGTCAACTGGCTCCCAGAGGGCTTCGTAGCGCAACCGGCCCAAATCACCAGCAGTAACCCCATGCCGCAGCGCTTTTTCAGCGACGGCCTTTCGTCGGTGAGCGTGTTTGCCGCGCCAGCGGGCGATGAAGCGCTCGAAGCAGGCGCCTACACGCTGGGGGTTTCAGGAATCGCGATCGAGCTTGTCGATATCGAAGGTGAGCGCTGGCAGCTCGTAGCGATCGGTGAGCTGCCGGCCGGGCAGGTGCGCCGCATCGTTCAGTCGATCGAGTTCGGTGCACACGTTCCTGGCCGCGGCTAAAAGCCTGCTTGCGCCTACCCGCTCGGCACGTATCGTAAGGCTTGGTAAAGCGGTTAGCAGGCAAATGGAACGTTTTTCCCAGCGATGAGTCTTTAATCTGCTTGATGGCTCGATGAGCCGAATCCCTTCCCAGGTGTGATTGCTGTTAGAACGAGGAGCTTTATCCCATGAGGCGTTCGGTTGTTTCCTACTCGCTTTGGCTGTGCATGACGGCGCTGCTGATAATGGGCCAATCGGCCTACGCACAAAACCTTCCCGATTTTACCGAGCTGGTCGAAGACGCCGCCCCGGGCGTAGTCAACATCTCGACCAGCCGAACGGTTCAGCGAAGCGGCCCCGACATGCGCGGCTTCGGCGGTCAGGACATTCCGGAAATTTTCCGCCACTTCTTCGGCGACAGCTTCCCGGCACCACCCGGAGAGCAGGGGCGCGGTCGTAGCGAAGAGCGCCAGTCCCTGGGCTCGGGTTTCGTCATTAGCGCCGATGGCTACGTGCTGACCAACGCACACGTGGTGCAGGATGCCGACGAAATTCTTGTGCGTTTGAACGATCGTCGCGAGCTTTCTGCCGAGCTGATCGGTAGCGACCAGCAAACCGACGTGGCGCTTTTGAAAATCGATGCCAACAACCTGCCGGTACTCAATTTGGGCGATTCCGACGATCTTCAGGTCGGCGAATGGGTGGCGGCCATTGGTTCGCCCTTTGGTTTCGACCATTCGGTGACCGCGGGTATCGTCAGCGCGATCAATCGCACGCTGCCGCGCGACGCCTACGTGCCTTTCATTCAAACCGATGTCGCGATCAATCCGGGTAATTCTGGCGGGCCGCTTTTCAATCTCGAAGGCGAGGTCATCGGCATCAACTCCCAGATTTTCACCCGCAGCGGTGGCTTCATGGGGCTCTCCTTCGCGATTCCGATCAACGTGGCGATGAACGTGGCCGACCAGCTGCGTGAGGAAGGCCACGTCAACCGCGGCTGGCTGGGCGTGATGATTCAGCCTGTCTCCCGCGATCTGGCCGAATCCTTTGGCATGGACGACGCCATCGGCGCGCTCATCGCGGATCTCGACCCGGAAGGCCCGGCGGCACAAGGCGGCCTGCAGGCCGGGGACGTGATCGTTGGCGTCAACGGTGAAGAGGTCGACCGCTCCAGCACGCTGCCACGCCTGATCGGTCGCGTTGCTCCCGGAAGCGATGTGTCGCTAACGGTCATTCGCGACGGAGAAGAGATCGAGCAGACCCTTCAGCTCGGCAGCTGGCCTGAGTCCGAGCAGGGCAGTGCCGCGAACGGTAGCAACGAACAAACCCGCTTGGGCGTGAGCGTGGGAGAGGTAAGTGAGGAGCTCCAGGAGCGTTTGAGCATTGGCGGCGGTGTGGAAGTTCGCCAGGTCGAGGCGGGCAGCGTTGCCGCTGACGCTGGTATTCAGCCAGGCGACGTTCTCGTCAGCGTCGATCACAAGAGCGTAACGTCTGCCGAGGAGCTTGCTGGCATCGTCGAGTCACTACCCAACGACCGCGCCATCCCGGTGCGCCTCTACCGCGACGGTCGCTCGCTGTTCATCGCGCTGCGCTTGCAAGAGTAAACGGCTTTACTCGGATCACGCCGAGTCGATACAAAGTGATCGTCAACGCCCCGGCCCGCCGGGGCGTTTTGCCATCAGTGGTTCGACCGCGCAGGGCGTGAAGCGGACCAGGCGCTCGGGCGCGGCGCAATGAACATGGCACCCGCGTCTTGCTAACGGTACAATGCTGCCAATTATTCATTGCACGTGGCCGTGTTATTTTTTTGTACTGTACAGGGCTTCGTACATACCCCGGATTGCAAAGCGTAATGTCATCAGAAAATACCAGTAAAATTAAGCATATTCGCAACTTCTCCATTATCGCGCACATTGATCACGGCAAGTCCACGCTGTCGGATCGTTTGATTCAGACCTGCGGGGGCTTGACCGATCGCGAGCTCAAGGAGCAGGTGCTCGACTCGATGGATATCGAGCGCGAGCGGGGGATCACCATCAAGGCGCAGTCGGTGACGCTTGACTACACCGCCGCCGACGGCAGCGTCTACCAGCTCAATTTCATCGACACCCCCGGCCACGTCGATTTCTCCTATGAAGTCTCCCGCTCGCTTTACGCCTGCGAAGGGGCACTGCTGGTCGTCGACGCCGCCCAGGGGGTCGAGGCGCAGTCGGTGGCCAACTGTTACACCGCTATCGAGCAGGGCCTCGAGGTGCTGCCAGTGCTCAACAAGATCGACCTGCCCCAAGCCGACCCTGATCGCGTGGGTCATGAGATCGAGGAGATCATCGGGCTCGACGCGACCGACGCCTGCCAGGTCTCGGCGAAAAGCGGCATCGGCATCGGCGAGCTTCTGGAGCGGCTGGTGCGCGATATTCCGCCGCCCAAGGGTGACCCGGATGCGCCGCTTCAGGCGCTGATCATCGACTCTTGGTTCGATAATTACCTGGGCGTCGTCTCGCTGGTGCGTCTTTTCGACGGCACGCTCAAAAAGGGCGACAAGATTCGTATCAAGTCGACCGGGCGCGACTGGAACACCTCGGAAGTCGGTATCTTTACGCCGCTCAAAAAGGAAACCGGCATGCTGCGCGCCGGCGAGGTCGGCTTTATCGTTGCCGGTATCAAGGAAATTCACGGCGCGCCGGTCGGTGATACCATCACCCATACCAAATCCCCGGACGTGGCCCGGCTTCCCGGCTTTCAAAAGGTCAAGCCCCAGGTCTATGCGGGCATGTTCCCGGTCAGCGCCGACGATTATGAGGATTTTCGCGACGCGCTCGAAAAGCTCGCGCTCAACGACGCCTCGCTCGACTACGAGCCGGAGAACTCCGACGCGCTGGGCTTTGGTTTTCGCGTCGGCTTTCTGGGCACGCTCCACATGGAGATTGTTCAGGAGCGCCTCGAGCGCGAGTACGATCTCGATCTTTTGACCACCGCGCCCACGGTGGTTTACGAGCTTGCAATGAAAAACGGCGACGTCAATTACGTCTCCAACCCCTCGAAGCTTCCCGACATGGCGGATGTCGACGAGATGCGCGAGCCGGTGGTGCGGGCGAGCATTCTCGTGCCCCAGGACTACGTCGGCAACGTGATCACCGAGTGCGAGCAGCGCCGGGGCACGCAGCGCGACATGCAGTTTCTGGGCAGCCAGATCCAGCTCACCTACGAGCTCCCCATGTCAGAAGTGGTGATGGACTTTTTTGATCGGCTCAAGTCGATCTCCAAGGGCTATGCGTCGCTCGAGTACAACTTCGAGCGCTTCGAGGCGGCAAAACTCGTGCGCCTCGACGTACTGATCAACGGTGACAAGGTCGATGCGCTGGCGGTGATCATTCACCGCGACCACGCTCACTCCCGCGGGCGCCTGCTGGTCGAGAAAATGCGCGAGCTGATTCCGCGCCAGATGTTCGATGTGGCGATCCAGGCGGCCATCGGTGGTCAGGTCGTGGCGCGCTCTACCGTCAAGGCGTTGCGCAAGAACGTAACGGCGAAGTGCTACGGCGGTGACGTCAGCCGTAAGAAAAAGCTGTTGGAAAAGCAGAAGGCGGGTAAGAAACGGATGAAGCAGGTCGGGCGTGTGGAAATTCCTCAGGATGCCTTCCTTGCTGTGCTCAAGGTCAACGACTAGGAAGACGACACCCTCATGGATTTTTCACTACTACTGGTACTGGCCGTCGCGATCACCGGGGTCATCTACCTGCTCGACGCCCTGTGGTTTCGCCCGCGTCGCCGCCGCCGCCTGATCAATGCCGAAGAGGCCGCCCAGGGCGAACTCGACGCCACCACCCGCGCCAAACTCGAAAAGGAGTCCTGGCCGGTCGACTATTCGCGCTCGCTGTTTCCGGTACTGCTGGTCGTGTTGGTGGTTAGAAGTTTCATCGTCGAGCCGTTTCAAATTCCCTCCGGTTCCATGCGGCCGACGCTCGAGGTGGGCGATTTCATTCTGGTCAACAAGTTCGCCTACGGGTTGCGTCTGCCGGTGATTAACGAGCGCTTCGTCGAGGTCGGTGAGCCCGAGCGCGGTGAAGTCATGGTGTTTCGTTTCCCTGACGAGCCGTCGGTGAACTTCATCAAGCGCGTGGTGGGCCTGCCGGGCGATCGCATTCGCTATGAAGGCAAACAGCTCTACATCAACGGCGAGCCGGTCGCCAAAACGCTGATCGAGGAGGGCCCCGCCGCCTCGCCGCAACAGCTATTATTGAATGAGCGGTTGGGGCCGGTCAGCCACGCCATCTACAACAATCCTCGCGACCCGGGCCCCCAGATGGGCGAAGTCATCGTGCCCGAGGGCGAGTATTTCATGATGGGTGACAACCGCGACCAGTCCAACGACAGCCGCTACTGGGGGTTCGTGCCGGAGGAAAACATCGTCGGGCGCGCGTTTGCCGTCTGGATGCACTGGGACGGTGGACTGCCCAGTTTTTCGAGCGTAAGGCGAATCGAATGAGTCGCACCGCCCAGGTCAACGTCGAAGACGTAGGAGCATCGTGAGTAATTCCCTGAACGCTTTTTGCCGACGAATCGGCTACACCTTTGGCGATGAGTCGCTTCTGGAGCTGGCGATGACCCATCGCAGCTTCGGTGGGCGCAATAACGAGCGCCTGGAGTTTCTGGGCGACTCGATCGTCAATTTCGTCATTGCCGAGGCGCTTTTCGAGCGCTTTCCCCAGGCCCGCGAGGGCCAGCTTTCTCGCCTGCGCGCGCGCCTGGTCAAGGGCCAAACGCTGGCAGAACTTGCCCGTGAAATGGCCTTTGGCGAGTGTTTGCGCCTGGGCTCCGGCGAGATGAAAAGCGGCGGGCACCGACGCGAGTCGATTCTGGCCGACGCGGTCGAGGCGGTCATCGGCGCGATCTACCTCGACGCCGGTATGGACGCGGTACGCGAGCGAGTGCTCGCCTGGTATCGGGAGCGTCTTGAGAGCACCTCGCTGCAGGACACTCAAAAGGATCCAAAAACCCGTCTGCAGGAATTTTTGCAGTCACGCCAGGCGGCGCTTCCACGCTACGAAGTCGTCTCCGTAAAGGGCGAGGCCCACGCTCAGACCTTTACCGTCGAGTGCTATATCGATCTTTTGAGCGAGCATACGACCGGTAAAGGCCCTAGCCGGCGCCACGCCGAGCAGCAAGCCGCCGAAGAGGCGCTCACCCACCTTGAAAAAACTCCCGGAGATCCCGCGTCATGAGTCAAACCTGCGGCTTTGTGGCCATCGTTGGGCGGCCTAACGTAGGCAAATCGACCCTCATGAATCGTATTCTGGGGCAGAAGGTGTCCATCACCTCCCGGCGCCCGCAAACCACGCGCCATCAGGTGATGGGTATCAAGACGGTGGACGAGACCCAGTTCATCTATGTCGATACCCCGGGCATGCACATCATGTCCAAGGATCGCAACAAGGCGATCAACCGCTTCATGAACCAGGCGGCCACCCAGGCGCTTCGCGACGTCGACTGCGTGGTCTTCATCATCGATCGCACGCGCTGGACCGAAGAAGACCAGGCGGTGCTGGCGCGCCTGGAGCACGTCAAGGCGCCGGTGGTGCTGGCGGTCAACAAGGTGGATCGCCTGCAGGACAAGGCCTCGCTGCTGCCCTGGCTTAGTGAGGTCGGCGCGCGGCGCGACTTCGCCGCGGTGATTCCGATTTCCGCCAAGCACGGCACTCAGGTCGAGGCGCTGGAAGAGGAGGTCGCCAAACACCTGCCGGAAAGTATCCACTTCTTCCCGGACGACCAGATCACCGATCGTAGCCTTCGCTTCATGGCCGCTGAGCTCGTTCGCGAAAAAGTCATGCGCCAGCTCGGCGACGAGCTGCCGTACCAGATGACCGTCGAGATCGAGGAGTTCCGCGAGACCGAGCGCGTCACCCACATTAGCGCTCTGATCCTCGTCGAGCGTCAGGGGCAAAAGGTCATTTTGATCGGCGAAAACGGCGAGCGTATCAAGAGTATCGGCCGCGAGGCGCGCCTCGATATGGAGCGCACCCTCGGTACCAAGGTGATGCTGAACCTGTGGGTGAAGGTCAAGCGCGGCTGGTCCGACGATGACCGGGCGCTCAAAAGCCTGGGTTACGATCTCGATTGAGCCCACTATCTTGAGCAAAGCCACCATGGCCGAGCCCGCGTTTTTGCTTCATCGGCGCCCTTACCGAGAAACCAGCGCCCTGGTCGATCTGCTAACGCTGAACCACGGGCGCATTCGGGCGGTCGCCCACGGCGGCCAGCGTCCGGGCTCCAAATCCCGCCAGCGTTTGCAGCCATTCACGCCGTTGTTCGTGGCCTGGCGCGGCGATCATGAGTTAAAGCGTCTGACCCTGATGGAATCGCGCGGACAAACGGCGCTGCTGGTAGGGGAGGGGCTTCTTTGCGGACTCTACGCCAACGAAATCGCCACTCGGCTGCTGCCTTTGGAACTTGCCGCCGAGGAGGTGTTCGCCTTCTATAGCGCCCTACTCGACGCGCTGCCCCAGCCAAGCGGACGGGCGCTGGCGCTTCGCCGCTTCGAGTGGGCGCTGCTCGACGCGCTCGGGGCGACGCCGCGCTTCACCACCCCGGAAGGCGACGCTCTCGACCCTCAAGGGCGCTATCGGTTCGAGTCGCAAAGCCGCGCGTTCGTACCTTTCGAGCGTGGCATCGAAGGGCGGGCGCTGCGCATTCTCGACCAGGGCGACTGGACGCCGGACGGGCTTTCCGGGGCGCTGAAGGCGGTCATGCGCGCCGCGCTCGCGCCGCATTTGGGGTCAAAGCCTTTACGCTCGCGTGAGCTGATGGTGGATCTGGCCCGGCGCCGCGCGAGTTCGGGAGAATCCTGACGTGTCCCATCCGGGCTCCTGACATCCTGGTTTCTCAACGTTAGCCTTTAAACCGACGCATTCATTTTTGGATCACGCACTGGAGAGCGCCATGCACCCCCCGCGGATTTTACTCGGTGTCAATATCGATCATATCGCCACGCTCAGGCAGGCCCGCGGTACGCGCTACCCGGACCCGGTGCAGGCCGCACTGCTGGCAGAAGAAGCCGGTGCCGACGGCATCACGGTCCATCTTCGCGAAGACCGCCGCCATATCCAGCCGCGGGACGTGCGCCTTCTGGCCGAGATGCTCAACACGCGCATGAATTTGGAAATGGCGGTGACCGAAGAGATGCTGGCGCTTGCCGAAGAGCTCAAACCGGCCCACGTTTGTCTGGTGCCGGAAAAGCGTGAGGAGCTGACGACCGAAGGCGGGCTGGACGTAGTGGGCGGCTTCGATCAGATTCAGAGCGCCTGCGAGCGTCTGGCGCAGGCCGGCTGCGACGTGTCGCTGTTCATCGATCCGGAGTTCGAGCAGATCGACGCCGCGCACCGCGCCGGGGCGCCGACCATCGAGCTGCACACCGGCGCCTTCGCCGAGGCGGTCGTGGGTTCGCAAGCGGCCAAGGACGAGTACGCCCGGCTCAACGCCGCCGCAATTCATGCGGTGTCGCTGGGGCTGGTGGTCAACGCGGGCCACGGCCTTCACTACCATAATGCGGAGGCGATCGCCGCGCTTCCCGGCGTCAACGAGCTCAATATCGGTCATGCCATCATCGCCCGCGCGCTGTTCGTGGGCCTCAAGGAGGCGGTGGCGGAAATGAAGCGATTGATCATCGCCGGTCAGGAAGCGGGGTTGATGGCTGCGCTCGATGATCATGAGCACTCGCATGATCACGATCACGCAAACGGCTGCTGCGGGCACTGAGTGTGATCGTGGGGATTGGATCGGACATTGCGCGGGTCGCGCGCTTTGAAACCGCCATGGTGCGCCACGGTGAACGCTTCGCCGCGCGCATCCTGGGCCCGCTTGAGCACGAGAACTGGGTGAGCCGACACCGTTCGCCGGCATTCCTGGCAAAGCGCTTCGCGGCCAAGGAGGCGTTCGTCAAGGCGCTGGGGCTTGGCCTTCGCGCGGGCATGCAGTGGCGCGATATTCAGGTGCTCAACGATGCGCTCGGCAAACCCGTTCTCGAGCTTACCGGCGAAGCCAGGCGGCTTTTCGAGCAAAGCGGTGCACAAAGCGCCCATGTGTCGATCAGCGACGAGGCGGAGTATGCGCTCGCCTTCGTCGTACTCGAACGCTGACGGCACGATCAAACGAGCATGAAGCGTTGGGCGCTCAGCGCCCGGATTTCGTCGAGCAGGGCCATCGCCTGCGCCTCGAGCGCTTTTGAGATCCGGGCCGATTCATCGACATCATGGCGGTGAAGCGCTTGTTCGAGCTCAAAAGCCGCCTCACCAAGCGCCGGGGCGCCGCAGTAACGGCAGGCGCCATTGAGCGCGTGAACCGCCTCGAGCAGCGCCTCACGATCGTTTTGCTCGAGCGCCTGCTCGATCTGCGCCTTGCTTTGCGTCAGACTGTCGATCAAAAGCAGCAGCTGGCGCTTGGCGAACGCCTCGCTTCCACCAGCTCGAGCGGCGCCCAGCGCCAAATCGAGTGCGGGCGGCGAGCTGTTCGTTTTGATCTCGCCGGCCTCCATCAGTTCATCGGCTGGCGACACCAGCGTCATGCCCAAAAAGCGTTTGATCAGTTTCTCCAGCGCGGCTTCGTCCACGGGTTTTAGTAACACATCGTCGAAGCCCTGGGCGAGCCAGCGTTGGCGCTGGTGCTCGGGGACGTGAGCGGTGACCGCCACGATCGGGCAGCGCGCCCAAGCGCCGTCGATCTGGCGAAGCGCCCGGGTGGTCTCGAGCCCGTCCAGCCCCGGCATGCGAATATCCATCAACACCAGATCGAAGTGGCGCATCCGCGCATATTCGAGCGCACCGTAGCCGCTGTCGGCCAGCACCAACTCAAGGTGGTCGCTCTCCAAAAGCGCCTTGAGCAGCATACGATTCGCGGCGTTATCGTCCACGATTAGTACGCTGACCGGCCCTGTTGGTGTGAGCTCGTCTTCGACGTCGTCAGCCGGTGTGGGGCCGCCGTTAAACAGCGTCTCGAGGGCTGCTATCATCCGGCGGCGTGTGAGCGGTTTACTGATGATGTCGCCGCCAAACGGCAGCGGCCAGTCGGGCAGGTCGAGCTGCACGCCCAGCGCAAGGATCAGGGTGGGGCGCTGGGCCTGCTCGATCACCGATTCCCAGTAATGCCGGCGTGGGGCGACGAAGTCCTGCGGGGTAAGCGCCAGCATCAAAAGCGTCGTGTCATCGGTGTCGGCAAACGATACCGGGCGGGCGCACCAATGAGCCAGCCAGTTTTCCAGCATGGCGCGGGTCGTGGGGTGAGGCTCGTGCAAACGCACCACTATCTGCTTCAAATCGAGCGGCGCGCGCGCGCTGACCGCGCCGTGGGCGCGCAGGGGGAGTGTGAACGAGAAGCGCGCGCCTTCACCCGGTGCGCTGTCGATCGAAATATCGCCGCCCATGCGAGCAATCAGCTGGCGGCAGATGCTCAGGCCCAGGCCGCTGCCGCCGTACTCCCGCGAGTGGCTGGGAGAAGCTTGGGTAAAGGCATCGAATAGCCCGTGCTGCTGCTCGGCGCTGAGGCCGATTCCGGTATCGCTGACGCTGACGTTGAGTACGACGTGCTGGCCCTCTTGTTGCCCCAGTTCGGCGCGCACCACGACCTCTCCTACGCTTGTGAACTTGATGGCGTTGCCGACCAGGTTATTGAGTACCTGCTGAAGTCGCATCGGGTCGCCGCAAAGCGGCGTGGGAATATCGTCGAGGAGAAGACCCAATAGATGGAGCCCCTTTCGTTGAGCCTCCGGTGCGTTCAGGCCAATGACGTCATCGATTACCGTCGCCATGTCGAACGCCACCTCCTCGAGGTTGAGCTGGTCGGCCTCGATTTTCGAAAAATCGAGTACGTCGTTGACCAACCGCAGCAGGTTGTCGCAGCCGCGGTGGACCTGGCGCAGCCACTCGAGTTGGCGCTTGTCGAGTTCGGAGCGTCCGAGTAGGCGGCAAAAGCCGATAATGCCGTTGAGCGGCGTGCGGATTTCGTGGCTCATGTTGGCCAGAAACTCGGACTTGACCGCGTTGGCCTTGACCGCGCTACGATGCGCAAGATCCAGTTTGATGCTCTGCTCCTCGACGGTTTCCATCGACTCACAAAGCTCCCGGGTGGCAAGCTCGATCTGGCGCTGCATGTCGCGCTGAAAGTGCTGGAGATGCTCGCCGACCTCGTTGATGCTTTGCCCCAGCGCGTCGAACTCGGCCGCCTCATGCTTGCCCAAACGGCGTTCATAATCGCCGTGAGCAAGGCGAAAGAGCGCCTGGTTGGCGCGTTCGAGCGGACGCGTGAGATAGCGGCTCAACGCGCGCCATAACAGCAGCAAAACTGCCCCCAGCGCGGCGCCGCCCAGACTCAGCAGCGCCAACAACCGGTAGCGCTCCAGGGCAAGCGTACGGGTGTCGACTTCGGCTTCGAGCCAGCGGCCACTGCCGCCGGCGCCCGCCCCGTCGTTACCGTGATAGATCGACAGCGGGACCTGCAAGCGCCAGATGTTTCGGTCTTCGATGAGGGTGGTGCTGCGGGGCACGCTGAGCCGCTGAGCCGCCAGAAGCGGGCGACCCAATGCCAGCACCCGGTTGCCCTGCTCGTCGAACAGCGTCAGCGCCCGCAGAGCGTTGTACTCCATGAGCTGGCGCGCTAGGCGCTCCACGCGCGACTCGTCGCCCTCACCCAGGGCGTCGTTGAGCCCTGGCGCCAGCGCTTCACTGGCGCCGACCAGTCGCTCGGTAAAAAGTCGCTGCTGGGTACCGGCGTTGTGCAGAAGTAGTAGCGCGGCCATGGCGGCGTAAATGACAAGCGGAATGCCTACCAGGGCCAGCAGCGTACGCGTATTCAGGGACATGAATGAAACTCATTGATTCCGTGGGTTACCTGTCCAGTCACAGGCAGCCTCGATATAATGCAACACAACGGTGACGATAAGGAATGGACGATGGACTATCCCACGCTTGAAGATGTGATCGGTAATACGCCGCTGGTGCGGTTGAAGCGCATCAGCGCCGGGCGTAACAATACGCTGCTGGCCAAGCTCGAAGGTAACAACCCGGCGGGCTCGGTGAAGGACCGCCCGGCGCTGTCGATGCTGGCCGAGGCAGAGGCGCGCGGTGAGATCACGCCAGGTGACACCCTCGTGGAAGCCACCTCGGGCAATACCGGTATTGCGCTGGCCATGGCCGCCGCGATCAAGGGGTACAACATGGTGCTGGTGATGCCGGAAAACGCCTCCAGCGAGCGCAAGCAGGCCATGGCCGCCTTTGGCGCCACGCTGATCTCGGCAAGCCAACAGGGCGGCATGGAAGAAGCGCGTGACATCGCCGATGAGATGATCGCAAGCGGCAAGGGCAAGCCCCTGAACCAGTTCGCCAATCCGGACAATCCGCTGGCGCACTATCGCACCACCGGTCCGGAGCTTTGGCGTCAGACCGGCGGCGAGATCACCCACTTCGTCAGCTCCATGGGCACGACAGGGACCATCATGGGCGTGTCGCGCTATCTGAAAGAGCAAAACAGCGCGATCGAGATCGTCGGCCTACAGCCGGCAGATGGCGCGAGCATTCCCGGTATTCGTCGCTGGCCAGAAGCGTACCTGCCGGCCATCTTCGAAGCCCCGCGGGTGGATACGGTGCTCGATATCGGCCAAAAAGAGGCCGAAAGCCACATGCGAAGGCTCGCCCGTGAAGAGGGTATTTTTGCCGGCGTCTCCTCCGGCGGGAGCCTGGCGGGCGCACTACGGATTGCCGAGCAGGTGGAAAATGCGGTGATCGTTTTCATCGTCTGCGACCGTGGCGACCGCTACCTCTCGACCAATTTGTTCGATACGGCTTCGTAGGCCGGCTCGTCTAACGATGTGCGCATGGCCAAAAGCTCTAACAGGCGCCGATTTTTTTGAAACACGATGATTGGAATACACAATGCTCTGGATAGACCACACGGTGCTGGATCGTTTTTATGCTGGGTAAAAAGCGGCCGTCGCGCCCCAAATCCGGGCATTCGGGGCTTGCCCGTACGCCTGCCGCGGCGCCGATAAAAGGGGCCGATGGCACTGCCTTGACCATCGGCCGGCTCGCCCACGACGGGCGCGGTATCGCCCATGACGCGGCGGGCAAAACCGTGTTCGTCGAACAGGCGCTGCCCGGTGAAACCGTCGAGGCGGCGGTGCATACCCAGAGAAAGCGCTTCGACGAGGCTCATATCAAGGCGCTTTTGACGCGCTCGGAGAATCGGGTCACGCCGCCGTGCCCCTATTTCGAGCGCTGCGGCGGCTGCGATTTGCAGCACCTGGCGCTACCGGCCCAGCGCGAGCACAAGCGCCAGGTGGTCAAGGAGCTCTTCGCGCGTCAGGGCATGACGCTATCTGAAATTACGCCGCTTGACGGCGACACCGAACACTACCGCCGTCGCGCTCGCCTCGGCGTGCGCGTGGATGGCCAGGAGAACGTGCTGCTGGGCTTTCGCGCAGCGGGTAGCCACCGCCTGGTGAATATCGCGCACTGCCACGTGCTGGTGGCCGAACTCTCGTCGCTGATCGCCCCGCTCAAGGGGCTGCTCGATACCTTGAGCGCCCCGCGTCAGGTAGGGCATCTCGAGCTGATCAAACCAGCCGGGGCGCCGGTAGTGCTGGTGCGCCAGCTCAAGGCCAACGCTCAGGACGCCGCCGCCTGGCGCGCCTTTGCGTTTGAGCAGGGCGTTAGCGTAGGCGCCTTCGTCGGGCGTGAGAACGCGACACTCGAGTGGTACGGCGAGGCGCCGGCGCTCGAGGATGAGTTGTACCTTGACCCGGATGGTGTCGAGCAAGAGCCACCGCCCAACGTGACCCTGGGCTTCGAGCCGGGAGACTTTCTTCAAGTCAATCAGCAGGTCAACCAGCGTATGGTGAATCAGGTGTTGGAGTGGCTGACACCGACGCTTGCATCCTCGCCGGCGCCACGCGTACTTGATCTCTTCGCCGGGATCGGTAACTTCAGTGTGCCACTGGCGCTCAAGGGCGCGAACGTGCACGCCGTGGAAGGCAGCCAAACCATGGTCGCGCGGATCGAGCAAAACGCCGCGCGCCACGGGCTCGATATCGCCGCTCTGCAGGCGGACTTGAGTCGTGAGGCGAGCGTAGCGGCGCTGTTCGAAGACGATCAAGGCGTCGATGCGGTCGTGCTCGACCCGCCGCGCGACGGCGCCGAGGCCATTTGCCGGGCGCTTGGCCGCTACCGCGTGCCCCGCGTGGTCTATATCTCCTGCGACCCGGCAACGCTTGCGCGCGATGCGGCGCATCTTTTAAGCCAGGGCTACCGCGAGGCGGCGGTGGCCCTGGCGGACATGTTCGTACATACCGCACACGTCGAAACGATGGTGCTGTTCGAATACCGAGGTTAGACCCTCATTTGGCGCTACACTTACAGCGGGATAAGCGCCGTTAGTTTAAAGGACGAGTCATTGCCATGGTGAAAGTGCGTGAAGACCAGCCGCTAACCCAGACCGGCCGGGTGGATGTAGAGCAGTGGTTGACGCGCCTGAAAGAGAGCGTTCGCCTACCCGAACCCGAGCGGCTGATCGAAGCCTGCGAGCTGGCCGAAATGCTCGAGCGCCAGGCACCCAAGACCCATCGCGTATGGCTGTCGCCGGGCATGAGCTTTCGCATGGGGCTCGAAATGGCGGACATCCTCGCCGATCTCAAGCTCGATCAGGCTGCGCTCGAAGCAGCGGTGCTCTACCGCTCGGTGCGCGAAGGACTGATCAGCCTGGAGGGCATCACCAAGCGTTTTGGCGAAGAGGTATCCAACCTCATCGACGGCGTGCTGCAGATGGCGGCCATCAGCTACCCGCTGACCTCGAATCACGCCATGGCCCAGCACAATCAGCAGGAAAACCTGCGCAAGATGCTGGTCAACATGGTCAGCGACGTGCGCGTGGCGCTGATCAAGATCGCCGAGCGCACCTGCGCGCTACGCCAGGTCAAGGACGCCCCGCGCGAGAAGTGCCTGCAGGTCGCCCGCGAGGTCGCCGATATCTATGCGCCGCTGGCACACCGCCTCGGAATTGGCCAGATCAAGTGGGAGCTCGAGGATCTCTCGTTTCGCTACCTGCACGAGCAGGACTACAAGACCATCGCCAAACTGCTGGCGGAGAAACGTCTCGACCGCGACCGCTACATTCAGGACGTGGTGAGCACGCTCGAGACATTGATGCGCGCCCAGAACATCAATGAGTTCGACGTCAAAGGGCGGGCCAAGCACATCTACTCGATCTGGCGCAAAATGAAGCGCAAGCGGATCGATTTTTCTCAGGTACACGACGTGCGCGCGGTGCGCATTCTGGTGCCCGCGGTCACCGACTGCTACACGGTGTTGGGGATCGTGCATTCACGCTGGCACCACGTGCCCAATGAATTCGACGACTACATCGCCAACCCGAAGAAAAACGGCTATCAGTCGCTTCACACCGCCGTCATGGGGCCGGAAAACAAGGTGCTCGAAATCCAGATTCGCACCTTCTCCATGCACGATGAAGCCGAGCTCGGCGTCTGCGCCCACTGGCGCTACAAGGGCCACGACACCAACGCCAAAAGCCGCAGCTACGAAGAGAAGATCGCCTGGCTCAGGCAGGTACTCGAGTGGCAGGATGAGGTCGGCGGCTACGGTGACCTGCGTGAAGGGCTTGCAAGCGACGTCGCCCCGGATCGGATCTACGTCTTCACTCCGGACGGCCACGTGATCGATCTGCCGCGCATCGCCACGCCCATCGACTTCGCTTACCGGGTGCATACCGAAATCGGTCATCGCTGCCGCGGCGCCAAAATCAACGGGCGCATCGTGCCGCTCAACTACAAGCTGAAAACCGGCCAGCAGGTCGAAATTCTGACCGCGACCAAGGGCGGGCCGAGCCGCGATTGGCTCAATCCCAGTCTGGGCTACGTGCGCACCTCCCGCGCGCGGGCCAAAATTCAAGCCTGGTTCAAGCATCAGGCACGGGACCAGAACCTCGAAGAGGGTCGGGCGCTGTTCGAGCGTGAGATGAAGCGCCTGGACGTCGACGGCCTCGATATGCAAAAGCTCGCCGAAGCGGTCAACTACCAGAGCGCCGATGACATGTACGCCGCCCTCGGGGCGGGGGATCTGCGCATCGGTCAGGTGCTTCACCAGGCTCAGCAGCTCTTTGGCGAAAGCGACGACCAGGAAAAACTCGCGCGGCTGTTGGCCAAACCGCGCCGCCAGCAGAGTAAGGCGCCTCAGGGCGATATCACCGTACTGGGCGTTGGCAACCTGAAAACCAACATGGCGAACTGCTGCAACCCGGTACCTGGCGAGCCGATCATCGGCTTCATCACCCAGGGGCGCGGCGTGACGATTCATCGTCAGGAGTGCCCGAACGTATTGCAGCACCGCCTCGACGAGCCGCAGCGCATCATCGAGGTGGAGTGGGGCGAGCGCGCCCACACGCGCTACCCGGTGGCTATCGAAATTCAGGCCTGGGACCGCTCGGGCCTTCTGCGCGACGTGACTGGGCTTTTGGGCAACGAAAAGGTCAACGTATTGGCAGTGAACACCCTGACCGACACCGATGAAAGCATCGCAAGGCTTCGTATCACCCTGGAAGTTGATGGGCTCGAAACCCTGGGGCGGCTTTTCTCGCGTATTCAGCAGCTGCCCAACGTCACCGAAGTGCGAAGGCTGCGCGACGCCGACCCGGAAAAAAACGCGCGCAAGGGGAGTCACTGATGCGCTATGAGTTGGCGGACCTGCTCGAATTGATGCGCGTGTTGCGCGACCCCGAACAGGGCTGCCCCTGGGATGTTGAGCAGCGCTGGGACACCATCGTGCCCCATACCATCGAGGAGGCGTATGAAGTCGCCGATGCCATCGAGCGGCGCGCCTTCGATGAGCTTCCGGGCGAACTCGGTGATCTGCTCTTTCAAATCGTCTATTACGCGCAGTTCGGCCTCGAGGAGCAGCGCTTCGATTTTTTCGATGTGGTCGACACGCTCACGCGCAAGATGATTCGCCGCCACCCTCACGTGTTTCCCGAAGGCACGCTCGCCTCACGGCGCGCCCCGGGGGAAAGCGCCGACGAGGTCGAGCAGCGTCAGGTCAAACACCGCTGGGAGGCGCTGAAAGACGACGAGCGCAACGGGCGCGCCATTGATAACGCCTCGACGCTGGACGATGTGCCCAAAACGCTACCGGCGCTGAGCCGCGCCCACAAGCTCTCCAAGCGCGCTGCGCGGGTCGGGTTCGATTGGCCGGATACCCGCGGCGTGCTCGACAAGATTCGTGAAGAGCTTGGCGAGGTCGAAGAGGCGCTGGCCGCCAATGATACGGCCCACGCGCGCGAGGAAGTCGGAGATCTGCTGTTCGCCGTGGCCAATCTCGCGCGCACCCTCGATGCCGACCCCGAGACGTGTTTGCGCGCGACCAACGCCAAGTTCGAGCGTCGCTTTCGCTACGTCGAGCGCGCCCTCAATGAGTCGCAGCGTTCGATGTCAAACGCCACCTTGAATGAAATGGAGCGCCACTGGCAGGCCGCCAAGCGCCAGGAGCGCAGTTAACAACAACACCCCACACGGACTTTCCGGGAGGCCAGGTTAATGAGTCATGATCTACACGAATCGCTTCGTGAGAACGTACGTATTTTAGGTGACAGTCTCGGGCGTACCATCGCCGACGACCTGGGACAGAGCTTCGTCGACAAGATCGAGACGATTCGCGCCCACGCAAAGCAAGGCCGCCAGGGCGATACGCTGCAGCAGCGCGCGCTAATCGAGTACCTGCGCGAGCTGCCCGAGCGTGATTTGTTACCGGTCACCCGCGCATTCAACCAGTTTCTCAACCTGGCCAACATCGCCGAGCAGCACTACCGCGCGCGCTTTCGCCGGGTCGAGGATTACAAGCCCGGCACCCAGCCCGTGCTCGGCGAGCTTCTGGAGCGCGCCCGTCAGGCCGGCAACTCGCCGCGCTCGCTGGTGGAAACGCTGGCCAACATGCGCGTCGAGCTGGTGCTGACCGCACACCCGACCGAAGTCATTCGCCGCACCCTGATTCAAAAGTACGACGCCATCGACGAGTGCCTGAGCGTCATCGAAAGCGCTGACGAGTACCCCGAGCGCGGCGAGCGCGCCCGCGGGCGGCTCAACGAGCTGATCAGCCAAGCCTGGCATACCGATGAAATTCGCCACGAGCGGCCCACCCCGGTCGACGAGGCCAAATGGGGCTTCGCGGTGATCGAAAATTCGCTGTGGCAGGCGGTGCCGGATTTTCACCGCGATTTGGACAACCTGCTGCTCGAAACCGCCGGCGAGCGCCTGCCGCTGGACGCCGCGCCGATTCGCTACGCCTCCTGGATGGGCGGCGACCGTGACGGCAACCCGAACGTGACCGCTCGCGTGACCAAAGAGGTGCTGCTGCTTGGCCGCTGGATGGCGGCGGATCTCTACCTTCGCGATCTCGATCAGCTCAAGACCGAGCTTTCCATGTGGAAGGCAAACAGCGCCATGAAAGCCGAAGTGGGCGACGTTGCCGAGCCCTACCGCGAGCTTTTGAAGCGCCTGTTGCAAAAGGTCGAGGCGACGCGCGACTGGGCGAAAGCGGGCCTTGACGGTTACAACTTCGACGGCGGGCCGATCATCGAAACCCGCGATCAGCTCTACGCGCCGCTTTTGGCCTGCTACCGCTCGCTGTGTGACGTTGGCCTTGACACCATCGCCAATGGGGCGCTGCTCGATACGCTGCGCCGCGTGGCGGTATTTGGCGTCACGCTCACCAAGCTTGACCTGCGCCAGGAGGCGAGCCGCCATACCCAGCTGATGGAAGAGCTGACCAGCGAGCTTGGCCTTGGCCACTATCAGCAGTGGGACGAGGCCGACCGTCAGGCGTTTTTGCTCGAGGAGCTGGCCTCCAGCCGCCCGCTCATTCCCAGACGCTGGGAGTGCTCGGCGGAGTCGCGTGAAGTGATCGATACCTTCAAGGTGATTGCGGGTGAGCACGCCGAGGCGCTCGGCACCTACATCATCTCCATGGCCGCCGAACCCTCGGACGTACTCACCGTTGCGCTGTTGATGAAAGAGATCGGTGGGCGAGTGTCGCTGCCCATCGCGCCGCTGTTCGAGACGCTCAACGACTTGGACAACGCCGCCGGCGCCATCGATAAACTGCTGGCGTTGCCGGGTTATCGGTCGCTGGTCAAGGAACGCCAGGAAGTGATGATCGGCTACTCCGACTCCGCCAAGGACGCCGGCCAGCTGGCCGCGGCCTGGGCGCAGTACCGCGCCCAGGAGTCGCTGGTCGAGGTGTGCAAGCGCCACGGGGTCGATTTGACGCTGTTTCACGGGCGCGGCGGCACCGTCGGGCGCGGCGGCGGCCCGGCCCACGCGGCGATTCTCTCCCAGCCGCCGGGCTCGGTGAATGGAAGTCTGCGCGTGACCGAGCAGGGTGAGATGATCCGCTTCAAGTTCGGCCAGCCGGATATCGCGCTGCGCTCGATGGAGATCTACGCCTGCGCGGTGCTGGAGGCCACGCTGTTGCCGCCGCCGGCCCCGCAGCCCGAGTGGCGAAAGGAGATGGACGAGCTCGCCCGCGTGGCGCATGCGGGCTATGTCGGCGTGGTCCGCGAGGACCCGGACTTCGTGCCCTATTTCCGCGCGGTGACACCAGAAGGCGCCCTGGGGCGGCTGCCGCTGGGTTCGCGGCCGACCAAGCGCCGTCAGGACGGCGGCGTGGAAACCCTGCGCGCCATTCCTTGGATCTTCGCCTGGACCCAGATACGCCTGATGCTGCCGGCCTGGCTTGGCAGCGGCGAGGCCTTTGCCAATCGCCTCGAGCAGCCCGGCGGGCGAGAAGTGCTCCAAGAAATGCGGCGCGAGTGGCCGTTTTTTGGCACCTACCTCGACATGCTCGAGATGCTGCTGGCCAAGGCGGACGTGGCGATCGCCGCCTACTACGAGCATCGGCTGGTCGATGAGCCCTCACTCAAGGCGCTGGGCAAGCAGCTGCGTGAGCGCTTCGCGCGCCTAGAAGTCGCCGTGCTGGATATCGCCGATCAAAAGGCGCTGTTGGAGAACACGCCGCTGATTCGTCAGGCGATCGACGTGCGCAATCCCTACATCGACCCGCTTCACGGCCTGCAGGCGGAGCTCTTGCAGCGTAACCGCGACGCCGACGGCGCGATCAGCGCCGACCTTTCCCGCGCGCTGATGGTCACCATGGCCGGCATCGCCGCCGGACTCAGAAACACCGGATAACGCCCCGTGCGTAGCCTCTTGCCGCCGCCTTTGGGCGGCGGCGTCTCTTTTTAAACGCAAGTCAGGCGTGTTATGTCGCTTAAAACATCGACCCGGATCAACAAGTACATCAGCGAAAGCGGGCTCTGCTCGCGCCGCGAGGCGGACCGCTTCGTCGAGCAGGGCAACGTTTACATCAACGGGCGCCGCGCAACGACCGGCGATCAGGTCGTGCCCGGCGATCGGGTCAAGGTCAACGGCCAGGAGATCGAGCCCCAGGAGGAAGAGGACCTGGTGCTGATCGCGCTGAACAAGCCGGTGGGCATCGTCAGCACCACCGAGTCCAGCGAAAAGGCCAACATCGTCGATTTCGTCGGCCACGGCGTGCGCATCTTTCCCATCGGCCGCCTCGACAAGGACTCCCAGGGGCTGATCCTGCTGACCAACAACGGTGATCTGGTCAACAAGATTCTCAGAGCCAACAATAATCACGAAAAGGAGTACGTGGTCACGGTCAACAAACCCGTGACCGACGAGTTCGTTAGCGGCATGCAGGCCGGCGTGCCGATCCTTGGCCAGGTCACCAAAAAGTGCAAGGTGGAGAAGGTGTCGACGTTTGCCTTCAACATCACGCTGGTTCAGGGCCTCAATCGCCAGATTCGCCGCATGTGTGAATATTTCGGCTTCGAGGTGGTGGAGCTCGTGCGCACGCGCATCATGAACGTGTCGCTCAAGGGCCTTGCCCTGGGCGACTGGCGCGATCTAACGCCCAGGGAGATCGACACGATCGTCGCTCTTACCGAGGGTTCCGAGGCCGCGCCGCCGGCGGCGCAAAAGCCAAAACCGCGCGCGCGAAAGGGCACTTCCAGCAAAGCGGGTGCTCCGTCCAGGGGAAGAAGCGGCACCGCGCACAAGGCCAAACCCGCCGGGCGGGGCAAGCCCGGTAACGGCAAACCCTCGCCCAAGGGGGCCGGCAAGCCCCCGGCAAAGGGCAAGCCTGCCGCTCAGGGCAAGCGAGCGGGAAAGTCCGCGGGTAAGCCGATCAATAAAACCGCCGGTAAGCCTTCGGCAAAAAACGGCGGCAAGCCGGCAACAAAGGGGCGGACTGTATCGGCCAAACCCGCGCGGGGTAAAGGTAAGCGCTAGCGCCGTAAAACGATATCCCGGAATCAAACAACCGAGCGCTTGTGAAAGCACTCGGTTTTCTTGCCAATGTTCGAAGCATCACGCCAGCAGGAAGTTACCGATCAGCTCCTTGCCGCCTTCGGTGGCGAACGACTCCGGGTGGAACTGGATGCCGTGAATCGGGTAGTCGCGGTGCTTGACGCCCATCAGCTCGAACTCGCCGGCGGCCTGCCAGCGCTTGCGCTCGGCAAAGTCCGCCGCCGGTAGCCCGCCGACGGTCGCGGTCACTTCCAGGCATTCGGGAAGCGAGGCCGCATCGGCGATCAGCGAGTGGTAGCGCATGACTTCGAGCTGATCCGGTACGTCCTTGAAGACCGAGCGGCCGTCATGATTGATCGGGCTGATCTTGCCGTGCATCGGCAGCGGCGCCTTGATCACCTGCCCACCAAAGACATGAACGATGCCCTGCATCCCCAGGCACACGCCCAGAAGCGGCGTGGTCGGGCCAAGCTTCTCGATCACCTCACCGCAGACGCCGAAGTAGCGCGGATCGTTAGGGGAGCCCGGCCCCGGCGAGATGATGATGCGATCTGGCGCCATGGCCGCCACGGCGTCGAAGTCGATCTCGTCGTTGCGCTTGACCGTAATATTAAAACGCTCGAGCGCGCCGCGGTTTTTCTCCGCGGTCAGAATCTCGCCGATGAACTGGTAAAGGTTGTAGGTGAAGGAGTCGTAGTTATCGATGATCAAAACGTTCATGCCGGGTTCTCCGTGGCGGTTTCTGATCCCTTGACGTCTTCCGGCTCGTCCATGAACGGCGCCAGGGCCTTTCGGGTGCCGGCGAACTTGCGGCGGATCTCCTCGTACTCATCCTCGGCGTTGCTGTCATAGACGTTGCCGCCGCAGGTCTGCACGTAGGCGTTTTCGCCGTTGACGAACACGGTACGGATGGGAATGGCGAAGGTGCAGTCGCCGTTGAAGGAGAATTGGCCCACCGCGCCGCCGTAGGGCCCGCGGCCATCGGTCTCCAGGTCATCGATGATCTTCATCGCCTCGATTTTTGGCGCGCCGGTCAGCGTTCCCGCGGGGAAGTTGCTGGCAAGCGCGGTGAACATGTCCTCGTTTTGATCGATTATACCGACGATCTCGCTGGAGATATGCTGCACGTGGCTAAAGCGCTTGATGTCCATCAGGCTTCTCACCTTGACCGTGCCGAACTGGGCGACCCGGCCGATATCGTTGCGATGCAAATCCACGATCATATTGTGCTCGGCGATCTCCTTGGGATCGTTCAACAGCGCCCGGGCAAGCTGGGTGTCTTCCTGGGCGGTCTTGCCACGGGTCGTGGTGCCGGCCAGTGGAAACGTCTCCATTTCGCCCTGGCGCAGGCGGAACAAAAGCTCCGGGCTTGCGCCGATCAGGCGCTGCTCGCCGAACCTGACGTAATACATTTGCGGTGATGGATTGATGCGCCGAAGCTCACCGTACAGCGCCAGCGTATCGCCTTCTATGCGAAAGCGCTTTTTGAAGCCCACCTCGCACTGGAAGACCTTGCCATCGACGATATCCTGCTTCACCTTCGCCACCGCCGCCGCGTGCTCGTCGCGGGTCATGGTGTCGCCAAGGGCGGTAATCTTGAGCGCGCCGGGGGCAACATCGTCGGACTCGATCAGCCCCTGCAGATACTCGAAGCGGCTATCGTCGTAGTAGAAGTAGGTGACCTCGCCGGTCATCTTGTCGAGAATCAGCCCGTCCTTGTATAGGCCGAAGCGGAAGGTGTCGAAATCGTCGCTCGCCTTGAGCGTAAGCGTCGGTTCGAAATACTGCATGGCGTCGTAACCCAGGTAGCCGGACAGGCCGCCGGCGTACTTGCGCGAGATGATGTTCTGCGGCATCAGCGAGCGCAGAAGCTCGTAAGGGTTGTCGCTCTCGTGATGATCGATCTCACCGTCGCGGTGCTCGATCGTGAGCGTTTGGCCGTTGGCGTAGATCAAGTATTCCGGGTCGAAGCCGATGATGGAGTGACGCGCCATGTGGCTATCTTCGCCCAGAGATTCGAGCATGTAGCAGTTCTCGAAAGCGCGCTCGATCTTCTGAAACAACGCGAAGAAATCGCAGTCGGCGGCAAGCGTGACGTAGTGTGGCTTTCGCGGCAGAGTAAAAGGCGTGGGGCCGGCGCTCATGGAGTGTCCTTGAATACGTGTGTGTTGGAAGAAAATGCCCGGGCGCCTCGGGAAACCGTAGCGATGCCGACGCCCAGTGTTTCGGCGATTTTTCGGTGCGCCACGCCTTCATCGAGCAGCTTGAAAATTTGTAGCCGTTTAGCGATTTCCTGATACTCTGAAGGCGTTAGCAGGCTATCGAGCGCGTGATCCATCGCGCGCTCTGTGTCGATGTCGAGCAGATAGCGCACGAGCTCGGACTTGAAACCATCCTCTGCCGCCTTATCTGGTACGTTGTTAGCCACGTTAAAAGCCTTTTCGTTTGTACTAGCGTACTAGTACATAACGTTTTGGCACGGCCTGTCAAGCCGATCGCCTTCCAACGCCATCATGTACACCCCTTAGTAAGCGCACCGCGCCATCCCGAGAGAGTCGATGACCCACATTTTCATTCAAGCCTTTATCTATCTACTGGCGGCGGTGATCGCCGTGCCGCTGGCCAAGCGTTTCGGGCTCGGCTCGGTGCTGGGGTATCTGGTCGCGGGGGTGGTGATCGGCCCAATGCTTGGGCTTGTGGGTCAGGAAACCGACACCATCCAGCATTTTGCCGAGTTTGGCGTGGTGATGATGCTGTTTCTGGTCGGGATGGAGCTCGACCCCAAAAGCCTCTGGGCCATGCGCGTCAGGCTTCTGGGTCTTGGCGGGCTGCAGGTGGTACTGACCGCCGCCGCCGGTACCGCGATCGGCGTATGGCTCGGCGTGGTGTGGCAAACGGCGCTCGCCGTCGGGCTGGTGCTGGCGCTCTCTTCTACCGCCATCGTGCTCCAAACGCTGAACGAAAAGGGGCTTTCCGCCACCGAAGGCGGGCGCAGTGCTTTTTCCATCCTGCTGTTTCAGGACATGGCGGTGATCCCCATTCTGGCACTGATTCCGCTGCTGGCGGTGGCCGGCGTGGATGAAAGCTCCGCTCAGGCCAGCCACGACAACGCCGACCTGGTGGCGAGTCTGCCCGGCTGGGCCCACGCACTGGTGGTAGTGGGGGCAGTCGGGTTCGTGATTGGCGCCGGTTATTACCTGATGCCGCTGCTGTTTCGTTACGTAGTGAAATCGAATCTTCGCGAAATCTTTACCGCCAGCGCCTTGATGCTGGTGATCGGGATTGCCGCGCTAATGGGGCTTGTGAATCTTTCACCGGCGTTGGGCGCCTTTCTGGCCGGCGTCGTGCTGGCAAACAGCGAGTTCAAGCATGAGCTCGAGGCCAATATCGAGCCGTTCAAGGGGCTATTGCTGGGGCTTTTCTTCATTACCGTGGGAGCGGGCATCAATTTTGGCGTGCTCATCGAGCAGTGGCATGCCGTGGTACTGCTGGGACTGGGCGTTATGGCGGTCAAGGGCGCGCTGCTGATCGGGCTTGCCTACGCGTTTGGCATTCGCGGCAGCAACGGCTGGTTGATGACACTCAGCCTGGCCCAGGCCGGCGAGTTCGGCTTCGTGCTTTTGACCTACACGCGTCAGAACGGCGTCATTGGCGAAGGGCTTGCTGAGCTTCTGGCGCTGGTGGTGGCGTTTTCGATGTTTTTGACGCCGCTTTTGTTCATCGCCTTCGATAAGCTCGTGGTGCCGCGCTATCTCGCCGGCAAAACCGAGGCCCAAAAGGCTGATGACTTCGACGAGGAGTCGCCGGTGATCGTCGCCGGCGCCGGGCGCTTTGGTCAAATCGTGTGCCGGCTGTTGAGAGCGAGCGATGTGCCGCTGGTCGCGCTGGATCTCGAGCTCAAGCAGATCGAGAACGCGCGCAGTATCAATATCAAAAGCTATTTTGGCGATGCCAGCCGTGCGGATCTGCTCGACCGCGCCGGCATCGCCAACGCCCGCCTGCTGGTGGTAGCGATCGACGACCTGGACCGTGCCGTGAGCACCGTCGAGCACGTCAAACGCTTTTATCCGAACGTGTGGGTGCTGGCCCGTGCCTTTGACCGCGGCCACGGCTATCGCCTGCGCGAGGCCGGCGCCGATGACGTGGTCAGCGAAACCTACCACTCGGCTCTGGAACTTGGCAGCCACGCGCTCACCGCGCTCGGCGTACACCCGATGCGCGCCAAGAAGATGGCCTGGTCCTTCGTGCAGAGCGAAGACGCACACGATGCGGAGCTATTCGAGGCGTGGAAGGAGATCGAAGGCGGCCAGCGCTTCAGCCGCCGTTATGGCGAGCTCTTTAGACGTCTGGAAGAAGCGCTTAGCAGCGCCATGGATGAACAGGAGAACGAGCCACAAAAAGAGGACGTGCCGATCTGGACCGCGCCGGTAGACGTGCCGGATAAAAAAGAGTGATCGAGTTCGAGGCGAAGGGTCGTAAGCGCATAGGTGACGGCGAACACGTTTAAAGGCGAGTCAGCCCAGCGTTTGGGTCAACGCGCTGGCGATCACCTCGACGAGTCTTTTGGACCGGTGGTTGATGGCGCGGTTGGGGTAAATAGCCACGATTTCCAGAGGAGCCGGCGTGTGATCGAGACTGATCTCGATCAGGCGACCGATGTCGAGATACTGCTCGCAAAAAACTCTGGGTATGATGGCGTAGCCGATACCTTTCAACGCGCCGGCAATCAGTAGTTGGCTACTGTCCACCTTATAGCGCGAGCTGACGTTGAGGTGAAATAACGCGTTATCCTGGCCAATGAAGTGCCAGGGGTTCTCTTTAAGAGCCAGAAGTGTCGATAGGCAGGGCAAACTTTCAAGCTCTGCGATAGTTTTTGGCATTCCATGCGTTTTTATCAACTCAGGGGAGGCAACAACGACGCTGGAAAGTTTAACGAGTGTTCGCAGGATTAAACTACTGTCTTCGAAGTTGCCGCGATGATAGGCGATAGAAATATCGATATCTCTTCTTACGGGATCCAGCGGTGCCATGCTCGTAATGCACTCGATAGAGACATTGGGGTGGGCAAGTGCAAACTCGGCAATTATCTCGTTAAGCCATTTAACGCCAAACTCGGAAGGTATCGCTAGGGTGATCTTTCCGGATAAGTAGCCTTGCTCGGACTTTATCTCGTTTTCAACCTCGTCGAGCTCGGTGATAAGTGACGCTGCTTTTTGATAAATACGCTTGCCTTCCTCGGTCAAGCGAAGGTGCCGGCTACTTCGCAGTATCAACTGCTTGCCCAGCTGATTCTCGAGCTGTGTGAGCTGCCTGGCGACCGTCGAATTGGGAATTCCCAGCGCTTTTGAGGCCGCCGTGATCGACCCCTGATCGGCAACGACCACGAATATTTTCAAGTAATTTAAATTCATTTCACCAGATCTGGGAAAGTGTTTTTCATAAAGTAATGTTGTGCACTGCTAAAGTCAATATTAAGGTTTTGTCATTATGCTTTACGACTTTTAAGTGCCGCCAGCCCGTGTTTTACGTTATTCGAGGTTGATATGAAAGATACTGTTGAAATAGATAAAAGCGAAACACAGGAATGGCTGGATGCATTAGCGTCGGTCGTTGATAGAGAAGGCGAAAATAGAGCGCGATTTCTATTTGATTCATTGCACTCTTATTCAGAAAAACAGGGTTTAAATATTGCGCGTACGTTTAATACCGCGCACCGTAATACGATTGCCGTTAGTGATGAGCCGGACTACCCGGGTAATCTCGACATCGAACGTAAGCTTCGCGCTGCCATTCGCTGGAACAGTATTGCCATGGTCGTGCGCGCCAATGCAAAAGACAAAAGTATCGGCGGTCACCTTGCAAGCTATATGTCCAGCAGTACGCTTTACGAGGTGGGGTTCAACCACTTTTTCAAAGGATCCACTTCGCGTTGTGAAGGAGACCTGGTCTATTTTCAAGGCCATATCTCGCCGGGTATCTACGCTAGAAGCTATCTCGAAGGGCGCTTGTCTGAGGCGCAGTTAGACCGCTTTCGCCGCGAAGTCGGTGGTGGCGGGCTGCCGTCCTACCCGCACCCTTACCTCATGCCGGACTATTGGCAGTTCTCAACGGTGTCGATGGGGCTCGGGCCCATTCAAGCGATCTATCAGGCGCGCCTGATGAAGTACCTGCATAACCGGGATTTAAAGCCCCTTGGTGAGCGTAAGGTATGGGCTTTTCTCGGTGATGGTGAGTGCGATGAGGTCGAGACGCTCGGCGCTTTGAACCTGGCAAGCCGCGAAAAGCTCGACAATCTGATATTTGTGATCAACTGCAATCTCCAGCGCCTTGACGGGCCGGTACGCGGCAACGACCGCGTCATGGAGGAGCTCGAAAGCTCGTTTTTGGGCAGCCACTGGAACGTCATCAAGGTCGTTTGGGGGAGCGGCTGGGATGCGCTGCTCGAAAGCGATCACGATGGTCGCCTGCAGCGGCTGATGGACGAAACCGTTGACGGCGAGTATCAAAACTTCAAGGCCCAGGGCGGCGCTTATACGCGCGCGCATTTTTTCGGCAAGGATCCCGAGCTGCTTGCACGGGTCGAGCACTTATCGGATCAGGACATCGAAAATTTGACACGCGGCGGCCACGACTCGTCAAAGATTTACGCCGCCTATCAAAAAGCCGTCAAAAGCACCAACGGCAAACCCACCGTGATTCTCGCGCATACCGTAAAGGGGTACGGCATGGGAAGCGAGCATGGTGAGGCCGACATGGAAGCGCACAACATCAAAACTATGGAGCTTGAAGGGCTCAAGCGTTTGCGTGATCGTTTTGCTATTCCCGTCAGCGATGAGCAGCTCAAAAGCGGCCCGATGCCCTATTACCGGCCAGGTAATGACGCCCCGGAAACCGACTACCTTCATGCGCGGCGCACGCTGCTCGGCGGATACCTGCCCGCGCGCAATACCGACCACGAGACGCTATCCATTCCGGCGCTTGACGACAAGGTATTCACCGCGCAGTTAAAGGGCACGCGCGAGCGCAAAATATCGTCCACGATGGCGTTCGTTAGAGTGTTGACCGGGCTTACCAAGCACAAGCAGCTGGGCGAGCGGATCGTACCCATCATTCCCGATGAAGCGCGCACCTTCGGCATGGAAGGCATGTTTCGTCAGTTGGGCATCTATGCGGCGGGCGGGCAGAAATACGCGCCTGTCGATGCCGGCCAGATCATGTACTACCGCGAAGACATCAAGGGCCAGATTCTGGAGGAAGGTATCACCGAAGCCGGTGCGATGGCCTCCTGGATCGCGGCGGCCACCTCCCATGCCAATCATGGCAAGATACTGATCCCGTTTTATATCTACTATGCAATGTTTGGTTTTCAGCGCATCGGGGATCTTGCTTGGGCCGCCGGCGATATGCTGACGCGTGGTTTCATGATCGGCGGCACCGCCGGGCGTACCACCATCAATGGTGAAGGCCTGCAGCACCAGGACGGTCACAGCCACCTAATGGCCTCCGCCATCCCTAACTGCCGTACCTATGACCCTACCTACGGTTATGAAATCGCCGTCATCGTTCAGCACGGTTTAAAAGAAATGTACGAACGGCACAAGGAGTGCTTTTACTACCTGACGATCATGAACGAAAACTACGCTCATCCCGCCATGCCTGACGGCGCCCAGGAGGGCATCATTCGTGGTATGTACTTGCTGCAGGCAGGCGAGGACGACCAAAAAACCCGCGTTCAACTACTAGGCTCGGGCACCATACTGCGCGAGGCCGAAGCCGCGCGGGAACTGCTGCTCGATTTTGGCGTAGCCGCCGATGTGTGGAGTGTGACTAGTTTCAACGAGCTGCGTCGCGAAGCGCTCGAGTACGACCGGCAACGATTTATGAAACCCCAAGAGGTGCATGAAAAACCCTGGCTCACTCAAGCACTCGAAAACCGCTCAGGCCCGGTCATCGCGGCCACGGATTACATGAAACTTTACGCCGACCAGGTGCGCGCTTGGGTGCCGAATGATTATTACGTGCTGGGTACCGATGGCTTTGGCCGCTCCGACAGCCGCGAACAGCTGCGCGCCTTCTTCGAGGTCGACCGCTATTACATTGCCTGGATGGCGCTCGTGGCCCTTTGCGAGAAAGGTGAGGTCAGCGCGGGCATTGTCGAGCAAGCCATTATTCGCTTCAATATCAAGCCTGACCGGCTTTCTCCGCTTGTTAGTTAAGCGTTGGTTATCACAAACGATTATCGAAACAGAGGGAGAGAAAGCCTTGGAAAATGACACTATCACTGTGACCGGACACCAGATCCATGCGGCTCCCTGTGTGCGCATGCTGGCGCGTACGCTAGGGGTCAATCTTGCCGAGGTAGAACCCAGCGGTTTGAAAGAGCGCATCGTCGAGGAAGATGTCAAAAACTTCGTTCGCCACGTCATGGACGAGCGAAAAAGAAAGAGCGAATAAGCTATTTTGTATTCAGCTCAAAATACGCTGGCAGCTTCGATATATACGAGTAGTTTATACAACCCGGTTAAGGGAACACTTAAAACGGCAAATGAATCGAGGCGTTGAGCTGGGTCAGGTGGCTGAGCGTGGGCGCGTCGATGCGCTCGTACTCCAGACGGCTGACTAGCCGTTTGACGGTCATGGTCGCGCCGAAGCCTTGCAGCATGGCGGTGCCGCTTTCGCTGCCTTCGAGCTCGTTTTCGCCGCGCCACTCGGTCAGCCCGGACTTGGCGTAAACGCTGAACGCGCCCATTCGAAGCCCTGCAACCAGTGCGCCGCCCAATGCCAGGGTGTCCTGAACTAAAGGAGCTACGCTCGAGGTGGTGAATACCTCTTCGCTTTCGCGGTAGGCGATTTCGGCGCCGATATCGACCTGGGGAAAATGCTCGGGGCTAAAGCCCGCGGTCAGGCGAAAGCCAGAGGTGTAGCTGTCGATACTGTTGAGATTGCTTCCCTCTAGCACTACGCCGTTGGACAGCGCCACCATCTCGCTGTCCGGGGCGGTGTAGGATTTGGGAAGCAGTTCGGTATTCAGGTAGCTGCTTTCGCTTGCCAGACACAGCAAGGGAAAAGAGCTGCCGAGAACGCCGCATAAAAGGGTGCTTGCCAAGCGGTTTGCTGGCATTGTCTTATCCTTTTTTAAAACCAGGCCCAATCCAATCCTAGCAACGCCCTTCGATTTCGACCACTTCAATTGCGCGATTGGTCAAATTTGTCAGCAAATTCTTTCCCATCGCCGCAAAACGCTCGCCAAACACCCACTGCGGCGACAGCACCGGTGCCGCTGTCACCTGTTCCTTATCGCTTTGACGCGCCCGCCAGGCGCGGGCTTCGTCGCTCACATTTTTTACCTCGAGTTCCATGAACCCGCAGGTGCGCAGCCGCGTCAAAAGAGCCTCGAGTGTCAGAAGGTGAGTGTGCTCGGCGCTGGCCGCCCAGGGCACGGGATACTGCAGCGCCACGCGGCGGTTGCCCCGGGTCAGCTCGTGGAGCACCAATCTCCCGCCGGGGCGCAGCACGCGGTGAGCCTCTTCGAGCACCGGCGCAAGCGCTGGCATGTTCATCAGGCTGTGCTGAAAAATCACCGCGTCGAAGCTGTCGTGCGACAAGGGGAGGCGGCGGGCGTCGCCGGTGACCACTGTGTAGTCGGCGCCGGGCGCGGTTAACTGGCCAATCTTTCGGTTCAAGACGTTGAAGCGGTGGGTGATGTCGAGCCCGGTCATCGTGAAACCAAGCGAGGCGCCCAAGCGCACGAGCCCGCCAAGCCCCGCGCCAATATCCAGCACGCGCGGCTGACCCACCGGGTCGAGCCGCTCGAACAGCCGCATTGACGCCTTGAGCCCGCCGATATGAAGCTGATCCAGCGGGGCGAGTTGAAAAGGCGTGGCGCCGTCCGGGTAGTGGCGCTTGATCTGCTCGAGCACCGCATCGTCGCGTAGCGCCTGGTGGTAGTGGGCGGCCAGCGAGTGCGACTCGCTCACGACAATGTCTCCTTGTCCAGTCCCAGCTCGTGCGTCGAGATCTCGCGCATCTTGAATTTCTGGATCTTGCCCGTCACCGTCATGGGGAACGCGTCGACGAACTTGAAGTAGCGGGGAATCTTGAAGTGGGTGATCTTGTCCTTGCAGAAGGCGCGCAAATCCTCACCGGTGATCTCCCCGGCATCGGCGTTGAGCCGAACCCAGGCAATCAATTCTTCGCCATACTTCTCGTCCGGAACGCCCGTAACCTGCACATCGGCAACGTCTGGATGGGTATAGAGAAACTCCTCGACCTCCTTGGGATAGACGTTCTCGCCGCCGCGAATCACCATGTCCTTGATGCGCCCGACGATTTGCAGATAGCCCTCGTCATCCATGGTGGCAAGATCGCCCGTGTGCATCCAGCCGGCGCTGTCGATGGCATCCGTCGTGGCCTGTTCGTTGTTCCAGTACTTGAGCATGACGCTATAGCCGCGCGTGCAAAGCTCGCCGATCTCGCCGCGAGGAAGTACCGCGCCGCTTATCGGGTCGATGACCTTGCTTTCCAGGTGCGGCTGGGTACGGCCCACGGTGGAGACACGCTTGTCGATCGTGTCATCGGCGCCGGTCTGGGCGGAGACCGGGCTGGTTTCGGTCATGCCGTAAGCGATCTGTACGCCCTTCATGTTCATCTTCTCGATCACCTGCTTCATCACCGCCGCCGGGCAGATCGATCCCGCCATGATGCCGGTCCGTAGATTCGAGAAGTCTGTGGCGGCAAACTCCTCGTGCTCGAGCTCGGCCAGAAACATGGTCGGCACGCCAAACAGGGCCGTGGCGCGCTGCTCGTGCACCGCCTTGAGCACCTGCCCGGCATCGAAGCTCTCGCCGGGGTAGATCATCGCCGCACCGTGGGTCATGCAGCCCAGATTACCCATTACCATGCCGAAGCAGTGGTAGAGCGGCACCGGAATCACCAGCCGATCATTCGGGGTGAAGCCCATGCTCTCGGCGACGAAAAAGCCGTTGTTGAGGATGTTGTGGTGCGAAAGTGTTGCGCCCTTGGGAAAGCCGGTGGTGCCGGAGGTGTACTGAATGTTGATCGGGTCGTCGAACTGGAGCGTGGCCTGCAGCGTATCGAGGGTCGTCTGGTCGGTGCGGCTCGCCTCATCCAGCATATCGCGCCAGCGCCACATCCCGGGGTGGCGCTCATCGCTCAGATTCACCACGCACTCGAGCTGGGAAAGGCGCTTCGAGCGAAGCTTGCCCGGCTCGCAGGTGTCAAGCTCCGGGGCGAGTTCAAACAGCATGGCGCGGTAGTCCGCCGTCTTGAAACGGTCGGCGCAGATTAGATAGCGCGCCCCGGACTGGTTGAGCGCGTAGTCGAGTTCTTGGGTGCGGTAGGCCGGGTTGATGTTGACCAGAATCGCACCGATCTTGGCGGTCGCGAACTGCGTCAGCGTCCACTCCGAGCCGTTGGGCGCCCAGATCCCCACGCGGTCGCCGCGCTGAACGCCAAGGGACAGCAGCGCCCGGGCGCAGCGGTTGACCTCTTCATTGAACTCGCGATAACTCCAGTGCACGTTCTGGTGCAGCACGATCAGCGCGTCGTTATCCGGGTACTGCGCGGCGATCTGGTCGAGCTTGTCGCCGATGGTCATGCCCAGAAGCGGCTTATCGGCAACGCTGCTGGTATAGCTCGGTAGAGTGGGAGTATTCGGCGCCATGAGGTCTCTCCTGATTGTTGTTCTGATAGTTGTTGTGGCCAAGATCGAGAAAATAGATGGGCCTAGTGCGCTTCCAGGGCGCGGGCGACTTTCGAGGCGGGTGCGCGGCCAAGTTGCCCGGTGATCCACTCGCCGGTTTCGATGATCGACTCAAGATTCACGCCGGTCTCGATACCTAGCCCCCGCAGCAGATAGAGCACGTCCTCGGTCGCCACGTTACCGGAAGCACCCTTGGCGTAGGGGCAGCCGCCCAGCCCCCCGGTCGAGGCGTCGATGACGGCCACGCCCTGCTCGAGCACCGCAAAAAGGTTGGCGATCGCCATGCCGTAGGTGTCGTGAAAGTGCGCCGCCAAATGCTCGACGGGCACAACCTTCGCTACCTCGTCGATCATCTGCCGGGCTTTCAACGGCGTGCCGACGCCGATGGTGTCGCCCAGCGACACCTCGAAGCAGCCCATCTCATAAAGCGCCCCCGCCACCCGCGCCACTTGGGCCGGGGCAATGTCGCCTTCGTAGGGGCAGCCCAGCACGCAGGAAACGTAGCCGCGCACGCGCACGTTCGCCTGCCTGGCGCGGGCCATCACCGGCTCGAAACGCGCAAGCGACTCGTCGATCGAGCAGTTGATGTTTTTTTGCGAGAACGCTTCAGAAGCGGCGGCGAACACTGCAACCTCGGAGACGTTCGCTTCCAGCGCGTTCTCCAACCCTTTCAAATTCGGGGTCAGGGCGGAGTAGGTCACGTTCGATTCGCGGTGAATGCCCAGCATCACCTCCCGGGCGTCGCCCATTTGCGGCACCCACCTGGGGGAGACGAAGCTCGCCGCCTCGATATGGGTAAGCCCTGCTCGGGCCAGGCGCTCGATCAGCTCGACCTTGACGGCAGTGGCCACCACCTCGCCGGGCTCGTTTTGCAGCCCGTCCCGCGGAGCCATGTCGACCAGACGTACGCGTTGTGGAAGGGCCATGGTCACGCTCCTTCGTCGGTCGCGGCGAAGTCCAGTAGTACGTCGCCCTGGCCAACACTGTCGCCGGCGGCGAAGCGAAACTGCTCGACCGTACCGTCTGCCGGCGCACTCAAGGTGTGCTCCATCTTCATCGCCTCCATCACCATCAGCGGCATGCCTTTCTCGACCGGCGCGCCGGGCTCGACCAGAAGCGCCACCACGGTGCCGTGCATCGGCGCGGTCAAGCTTGCGGCGGCCTCGATCGCGGCGTGGTTGAGCGCGTCCAGGCGCTGCCAAACGAGCCGGGTTTCACCCGCGCTATCGCTCAGTGCCAGGTTGTCTTCTTCGAGCTGAGCCTGAAAGCGCCGGCGGTGGCCGTTTAGTGTGACCGCCACCGCATCACCGGCAAGCCTCGAGAGCGACCCTTCGAATCGCTCGTTTTGAACGCGTAGCGTCCAGCCGGCTTGCGCGCGAGTGCGGGTCGCTTCGACCACCACGGTCTCGCTCTCTTCGCGCTTGTCGGCCAGCGCGATACGCACCTTGTGCGGCGCGTTCAAGCGAAAGCCGTCACTGTGCGCCCAGGGCGACACATCCTGACGGCCGGCGCTTTTCGCAAGCGTCTCGATGGCCACCAGCGCGGCGCGAGCGTACGCCTGGGGCGTCGGCTCGTTTTGACGGAATAGGTCGTCGTGGTGGCGCACGATGAAACCGGTATCGAGCTCGGCGGCTTTGAATGCCGGATGCCCGGCCAGGCGCTGCAGAAAGGCGCGGTTGGTCACCACGCCCTGCACGTCGAGGGCGGCCAGCGCTCGGTTCAGCGTGGCGAGCGCCGCGTCACGATCCGTGCCGTGAGTGATCAGCTTGGCGAGCATCGGGTCGTAATGCATCGAGACCACATCTCCGCTATCAACGCCGCTGTCCAAACGCACCTGAGCTGTCTGAAGCCCCGCGCCCTCTATGTCGAGCGAGAAGCGGGTGAGGGTGCCGGTGGCGGGCAGAAACTCGTTGGCCGGGTCTTCGGCGTAAAGGCGCGCCTCGAAACTATGGCCGTTCAGGGTGAGTTCGCTTTGCGCGCAGGGCAGCGGCTCGTTCATGGCGACTCTCAGCTGCCACTCGACCAGATCGAGCCCGGTCACCATCTCGGTCACCGGGTGCTCGACCTGCAGGCGCGTGTTCATCTCCATGAAGTAGAAGGCGCCGTCAACGTCGAGCAGAAACTCGACGGTGCCCGCGCCCACGTAGCCGATCTCTTTCGCTGCGCGCACGGCGGCCTCGCCCATGGCGGCGCGAAGCGCTTCCGTCATGTGCGGCGCCGGAGCCTCTTCCAGTACTTTCTGATGGCGGCGCTGAACGCTGCAGTCGCGCTCGAAGAGATAGACGCCTGCGCCAAAACGATCGCAGAATATCTGCACCTCGACGTGACGAGGCTTGACCAGATACTTCTCGATCAGCATGCGGTCATCGCTGAAGGAGGCTTTTGACTCGCGCCGGCAACTTTCGAGGGCAGCCTGGAAGTCGGCCTCGCGTTCGACCACGCGCATGCCCTTGCCGCCGCCGCCGGCGCTCGCTTTCAGCATGACCGGGTAGCCGATACGGTTGGCCTCCGCCAAAAGAGTGTCGTCGCCTTGATCGTCACCGTGATAACCCGGTACCAGCGGCACGCCGGCGTTTGCCATGCGCGCCTTGGCGGCAGACTTGTCACCCATGGCGGCGATCGCGGAGGCGGGCGGGCCGACGAAGGTAATACCCGCGGCTTCCAACGCCTCGACGAAGCGGCCGTTTTCGGAAAGAAAGCCGTAGCCCGGATGCACCGCGGTGCTCCCGCTTTGGCGAGCCGCTGCGATCACCGCCTCGATGTTCAGGTAGCTTTCGCGGGCGGCAGCGGGGCCCAAACGAACGGCCTCGTCGGCCTCGCGCACGTGGCGGGCGCTGGCATCGGCATCGGAGTAGACCGCTACGGTCTTGATACCCAGCCGGCGCGCGGTGCGCATCACTCGGCAGGCGATCTCACCGCGGTTGGCCACTAACAACGTATCGAACTTGCTGGTTGCTTTACTCATGGGCGCTCCCCGGCGTTATCGGTGTCATCCTGCGGTGCCCAGGCAGGCAGGCGCTTATCGAAAAAGCTCGAAAGCCCCTCCTGGCCCTCGTCGCTTACCCGCAGCTCGGCGATCGTCTGACACGTTTTTTCGCGGGTAGCGTCGGAATCCGGCGATTGACCCACGGCGGCGAGCAGGGCCTTGGTGGCCCGCTGCGCCCGGGGTGAGCCCGCCAAAAGCGTTTGGGTCATGACCTCTACCGCGTGATCCAAGGTCTCCGGCTCGACTACCTGGTGGGCAAGGCCGAGCGCCAGCGCCGTGTCGGCGTCGATCACCTCGGCACTCAGCGCGTAACGCCGCGCTTGCCGGGCACCGATGGCGCGCTGAACGTAAGGGCTGATGACCGCCGGCGACAGGCCGATCTTGACCTCGGAGAGGCAGAATCGGGCCTTTAGTGAGGCGATGACCACGTCACAGCAGGCGGCCAGGCCCACTGCGCCGCCAAAGGCTGCACCCTGTACCCGACAAAGCGTCGGGCAGGGCAGGGTATCGAGGCGGTACATCAGATCAGAAAGCTTGCGCGAATCCGTTAGGTTATCGTCATGGCTGTAGTCGACCATGCGCTTCATCCAGTGGAGATCCGCCCCCGCCGAGAAGCTTTTGCCTTCGGAGCCGAGCACCAACACCCGCACCTCCTGGCGCTCGATGGGTTCGAGCAGTCCTTTCAGGTGGTCGGTCAGCTCGGCAATCAGGTGGTCGTCGAAAGCGTTGTGTACCGCCGGGCGGTTCAGGCTCAGGTGCGCCACGGCGTTTTCAATCGTCAGTGTCGAATGGCTCATCAAATGGCTCATGGCATCACATCCTGAACACGCCAAAGCGCGTCTCTTCGATCTCGGCATTCATCGCGGCGGCCAGGGAAAGCCCCAGCACGTCGCGGGTCTGGAGCGGGTCGATCACGCCATCGTCCCAAAGCCTTGCGCTAGCGTAGGTGGGGTGGCCCTGGCGCTCGTACTGCTCGCGGGTTGGCTTCTTGAACGCCTCTTCGTCATCCTCCGACCACGCGCGGTCTTCGCGCTCGTACTGCTCGCGCTTGACCTGGGCGAGCACGCCGGCGGCCTGCTCGCCGCCCATCACCGAAATACGCGCGTTGGGCCACATGAACAGTAAATTCGGATCATAAGCGCGCCCGCACATGCCATAGTTGCCGGCGCCGAAGCTGCCGCCAATCAAGACGGTGAACTTGGGCACTTTCGCGCAAGCCACGGCGGTCACGAGCTTGGCACCGTGCTTGGCGATGCCTTCGTGTTCGTATTTGGAGCCGACCATGAAGCCGGTGATGTTCTGCAAAAACACCAGCGGTACCTTGCGCTGGGCGCAGAGTTCGATGAAGTGCGCGCCTTTCACCGCGCTCTCTGAAAAGAGCACCCCGTTGTTGGCCACGATCCCCACCGGGTGGCCATGGATATGCGCAAAACCGGTGACCAGGGTGTCGCCGTAATAGCGCTTGAACTCGTCGAATTCGGAGCCATCGACGATACGCCCGATCACTTCGCGCACATCGAACGGTTTCTTGAGATCGACCCCCACGATGCCGTAAAGCTCTGCGGGGTCGAGCCTGGGCGGGGCGGGCGCTTTCATGGCGAGCTTCCCGCGCTTTTGCCAGTTGAGCCGGGCGATACAGCCGCGGGCGAGCTGAAGCGCGTGCATGTCGTTTTCGGCGTAGTGATCCGCCACGCCGCTAACCTTGGCGTGCACGTCGGCGCCGCCCAGGGCTTCGGCGCTGATGCTCTCGCCGGTGGCTGCCTTGACCAGCGGCGGGCCGCCGAGAAAGATCGTACCTTGTTCCTTGACGATGATCGACTCGTCCGCCATGGCCGGTACGTAGGCGCCGCCGGCGGTACAGGAGCCCATCACCACGGCGATCTGTGGGATGCCCTCGGCGGACATCGTGGCCTGGTTGTAGAAGATGCGCCCGAAGTGGTCACGGTCAGGGAACACCTCGTCCTGACGGGGCAGAAAGGCGCCGCCGGAGTCGACCAGGTAGATACACGGCAGGCGATGCTTGCGGGCGATCTCCTGGGCGCGAAGATGCTTTTTCACCGTCAGCGGAAAGTAGGTGCCGCCCTTGACCGTGGCGTCGTTGGCGACGATCACGCACTCAACGCCCTTGACGCGGCCGATCCCGGTCACCACGCCGGCAGCGGGCACGTCGCTTTCGTACACCGCGTGGGCGGCCAGCGCCGAGAACTCGAGAAACGGCGCGCCTTCGTCGATCAAATGATCGATCCGATCGCGCACGAAGAGCTTTCCACGGCTTTCGTGACGTTCGCGGGCGCTGGCGCCGCCGCCCTGGGCGATAACCTCGGTCAGTTCGAAAAGCGTGTCGACCTCGGCGCGCAGGGCGGCGTCGTTTTGCTGGAACAGGTCACTGCGCGGGTTGATCTGGGTGGTCAGTGTGCTCATCGCGCCCCCTTAACGACTTTCGCTGAACAGTTCGCGGCCAATCAGCATGCGGCGAATCTCGCTGGTGCCGGCGCCGATCTCGTAGAGTTTGGCGTCTCGCAGAAGCCGCCCGGTAGGGTACTCGTTGATGTAGCCGTTGCCGCCGAGCAGCTGAATGGCGTCCAGCGCCACCTGGGTCGCCTTTTCGGCGCAGTAGAGGATCACCCCGGCGGCGTCCTTGCGCGAGGTCTGGTCCCGGTCGCAGGCGCGGGCCACGGCGTAAAGATACGCCCGGCAGGCGTTGAGCGTGGTGTACATGTCCGCGACCTTGCCCTGGACGAGCTGGAACTCACCGATCGATTGCTCGAACTGCTTGCGCTCGTGGATGTAGGGCACCACCACGTCCATGGCAGCCTGCATGATGCCGATGGGGCCGGCGGCGAGCACCGTGCGCTCGTAATCGAGCCCGCTCATCAGCACGCGTACGCCCTTGCCAACCTCACCGAGCACGTTCTCTTCGGGCACCTCGCAGTCCTGAAACACCAGCTCGCAGGTGTTGGAGCCGCGCATGCCGAGCTTGTCGAGCTTCTGCGCGGTGGAAAATCCCGGCATCCCCTTTTCGATCAAGAAGGTGGTAATGCCTTTCGAGCCGGCGTCCGGGTCGGTTTTGGCATAGACCACCAGCACGTCGGCGTCCGGGCCGTTGGTGATCCACATCTTGTTGCCGTTCAAAACGTACTTGTCGCCGCGCTTCTCGGCGCGCAGCTTCATCGATACCACGTCAGACCCCGCGCCGGGCTCGGACATGGCCAGTGCTCCTACGTGTTCGCCGCTGATCAACCTCGGCAGATATTTTGCTTTTTGTTCGGGGGAGGCGTTGCGCTTTATCTGATTGACGCAGAGATTGGAGTGGGCGCCATAGGAGAGCGCGACCGAGGCGCTGGCGCGCGAAATTTCCTCCATGGCGATACAGTGAGCGAGATACCCCATACCGCTGCCGCCATCCTCTTCCGAGACGGTGACACCCAGAAGGCCCATGTCGCCAAACTTGCGCCACAGGTCGTTGGGGAATTCGTTTTTCTGATCGATCTCGGCGGCGCGCGGAGCGATCTCGCTAGCCGCGAAGGCATTCACTTCGCGGCGCAGCATGTTCATGTCCTCGTCGAGGCCGAAGTCGAGTTCCGTATAAAGAGAGTGCATCGTCGGTCACCTTGATGTTGTTAAGTTATTGACTCGATGGGGCGCTGTGGCGTGCTCAATGGAGTGCTTCAGCCCGAGACGTTGGTGCGTTCCTCATCGGCCTGCTTCTGGTTGAGCTCTTCGAGGGCCTGACGGCAGCGAATCTCGGCGCTTTCGAGTTCGAGCTGCACCATGGTGATGTCCTTCATCTGCTGCTCCAGCGCCGCACGGCGCTCGCCGATCTTTTCCAGCATCAGGTGGAGCTGCTTTTCACTGCCGCGCCGGGTTTCATCCCATAGCTCGAACAGCTCACGAATTTCGGCAAGCGATAATCCCAGGCGCTTGCCTCGTAGCGTGAGCTTCAAGCGCACGCGGTCCTGGCTGCTGTAAATACGGGTCTGACCTCGGCGGGCGGGGCGCAGAAGTTCCTGGTCTTCGTAAAAGCGAATGCTGCGCGTGGTGACGTCGAACTCGGCGGCCAGCTCGCTGATCGAATAGGTCTTGCTCATGGGCGTATCTCGTGGCGGTGTTACGGTCGTCTGACCTGAGGCTAAAACAAGTTTACGTTAACGTAAAGAAAGTCTTTCCGAACCGTTGCGATTAGGTTTTCGGTTAACTGATTGTAAAGGCTAAGCTTATAATTTTGTTAGCAGATTATCGGTCATTGTTTGGACCAAAGTTGTAATTGTCAGTGATGACAGCGTGTTGTTAGGTTGAAGCTGTACCTTACGTGAAGGTAAAGGCACGGCCCGTGACAACGACAACAGGGCCAAGCCTCTTCCTGCGAAAGCCGTTGCCAACCGCGACGGCGGGTACGATCCAGAACAACAATAATTCTCGACCATCAAGGATTGCCCTCATGAGCGTTGATGCAAGCACCCCGCCGCCGGTGCTGGAAACCCGCGGGCTGACCAAGACCTTTCGTGGCTTCACCGCGGTGGACGGCGTCGATCTACGGGTGCAGGAGGGCCATATTCACGCGCTGATCGGCCCCAACGGTGCCGGCAAGACCACGGTATTCAATCTGCTCACCAAGTTCTTACCGCCCACGCGCGGCGAGATCCTCTACCGCGGTAAGCCCATCACGTCGCTCAAATCGAACCAGATCGCCCGGCTGGGGCTGGTGCGCTCGTTTCAGATTTCGGCGGTGTTTGCGCACATGACCGCCCTCGAGAACGTGCGCGTGGCGCTTCAGCGTCGACTGGGCACGTCGTTTCACTTCTGGAAATCCGAAAAAAGCCTCGAGCCACTCAATGAGCGGGCGATGGCGCTGCTCGATGAAGTCGGGCTTGCCGCCTACGCCGATACCCTGACCGTCGAGATGCCTTATGGGCGCAAGCGGGCGCTTGAGGTGGCCACGACCCTGGCGCTTGACCCGGTCATGATGCTGCTGGACGAGCCCACCCAGGGCATGGGTGCCGAAGACGTCGATCGTATCGTCGAGCTGATCAAGCGCGTATCCAGGGGCCGCACGGTGCTGATGGTCGAACACAACCTTAGCGTGGTGAGCCGCCTTTGCGACCGAATCACGGTGTTGGCTCGCGGCGCCGTGCTGGCCGAAGGCGACTACCCCAGCGTGTCGAGTAACCCGCTGGTACGCGAGGCGTACATGGGCAGCGAAGACGTCGAGACAACCGGTGAGAGGGTGAGCGCATGAGTACCGCCAGTGATGAGACGGTTCGCGAACCCGTTGAAGGGCGCACGGCTACGCGGGCGCGGGACATTCTCAAGATTACCGATCTGCACGCCTTTTATGGCGAATCTCATATTCTTCACGGGGTGAACGTCAACGTAAAAGAGGGCGAACTGGTCACGCTTTTGGGGCGCAACGGCGCCGGGCGCAGCACAACGCTCAAGGCCATCATGAACATGGTGGGCCGGCGCACCGGGTCGATCGTCATCGGCGGTCAGGAAACGCTCGCCATGAAGCCTCACCACATTCCGCGGCTCGGCGTGGGTTACTGCCCGGAAGAGCGCGGCATTTTTGCAAGCCTCGATGTGCACGAGAACCTGCTCTTGCCGCCTACGGTCAGCTCCGGTGGCATGAGTCTGGACGCCATTTACGCGATGTTCCCGAACCTTTACGAGCGGCGCAAAAGCCCCGGCACGCGGCTCTCCGGTGGCGAGCAGCAAATGCTCGCCATGGCACGGATTCTGCGCACCGGCGCGCGCATTCTCCTGCTCGACGAGATTACCGAGGGGCTGGCGCCGGTCATTGTACAGGCGCTTGGTGACGTGCTGGTCAAGCTCAAGGCCAGCGGCATGACCATCGTGCTCGTCGAGCAAAACTTTCGTTTCGCTGCCCCCCTGGCGGATCGCCACTTCGTCATGGAGCACGGCGAAATCATCGAGGAGATCAGCGCCGCCGAGCTCTCATCCAGGCGCGAGCATCTCAACGCGCTGCTGGGTGTGTGAGTCTTTTGCATGGCAGGAGACCGCGGGAGAACGAAGCAGCCTCCGGCGGAGTATCGATAAAAGAAGCGGTAAACGCAGCACCCGTTAAACGTCCGACAACCAACCATAACAACCAACCCTAACGGCTAATCATAACGGCTGATCATAACTACAAGGCCTCAGGCCCGGAGACGAACATGGCGCTTATCCAACAACTGCCGAGCAAGAAAACGCTGGTGTCGAGCATCACCGTCGCGGTGGCATCGACCCTGACCCTTGCCGCTCACGCCGAGATCAGCGATGGCGAGGTGCGTATCGGTTATCTGGCCGATATGTCCGGCACCTACCGGGATCTTGCCGGCCCCGGCGGGTTGACCGCCCTTGAAATGGCGGTCGATGACTTTGGCGGCAGCGTCAATGGCTCGCCGATCAAAGTGTTCAGCGCCGACGACCGTAACAGCGCCGATGTGGGCGCCAATACCGTGCGCGGCTGGATCGACCAGCAAAACGTCGATATGGTCGGAGGGCTCGTCGCCTCGTCGGTCACGATCGCCGTGACCAAAGTGCTCGAGGAGAACGACCGGCTGGGGCTCGTCTCGGGCTCGGCGGCCTCGAGTGTGACCAACGAGCACTGCACGCCCAACCATATTCACTGGGTTTACGATACTTACCCGCTGGCCAACGGCACCGCCAAGGCGGTGGTCGAGCAGGGCGGCGACAGCTGGTTTCTGCTTACCGCGGATTACGCCTTCGGCCACGCGCTGGAAGCGGACGTGACCAGCGTAGTGGAAGCCAACGGCGGTGAGATCGTTGGCGGCGTGCGCCATCCGTTCCCCACCAGCGATTTCTCCTCCTACATTTTGCAGGCCCAGGGGTCCGGGGCGAAGATCGTTGGTCTTGCCAACGCCGGTGCCGATACGGTCAACGCCATCACTACCGCCAGCCAGTTCGGGCTAACGCAGTCCGGCCAGCAGCTGGCGGGGCTTTTGATCTTCTTGAACGATGTGCACGCGCTGGGTCTTGAGGCCACGCAAAACCTGCTGCTCACCACCGGCTGGTACTGGGACATGGACGACCAAGCCCGCGAGTGGGCACAGCGCTACTTCGATGAGGTGGGTAGCATGCCGACCATGGTTCAGGCGGGCATCTACTCGAGCACCATGCACTACTTGAAGGCCGTCGAGGCCGCAGGCACCGACGAGGCCCAGGCCGTGCGCGCGCAGATGGCCTCCCAGCCGATCAACGACTTCTTTGCCCGCAACGGGCGCATTCGCGAAGACGGGCGGATGGTGCACGACATGTACCTCGCCCAGGTGAAAACGCCGATTGAGTCCACCGGCGAGTGGGATCTCTACGAGATTCTCAGCACCATTCCCGCCGAAGAGGCCTACCGCCCGCTTGCCGAGAGCCAGTGCGATTTGGTGCAGAACTAATCTCGGGCCGTCAACGCGCGGGGCGGTGAGCCCGCCCCGCAGGAGAGATCGCAATGACGATGATATTCGGCGTGCCCATGGCGGTGTTCATGGGCCAGCTTACGCTGGGGCTGGTCAACGGCGCCTTTTATGCGCTCTTGAGCCTGGGGTTGGCGGTGATCTTCGGGCTTTTGAAAATCGTCAATTTCGCCCACGGCGCGCAGTACATGCTGGGCGCCTTTGCCGCACTTCTGGCCTTCAACACTTTGGGCATCAATTACTGGCTGGCACTGGTGCTGGTGCCGCTTACCGTGGGCGGGCTCAGCATGCTGATCGAGCGCTTTCTGCTTCGCCGCATCGCTCATCTGGATCATCTGTACGGGCTGCTTCTGACCTTTGGTTTGGCGCTGATCTTCGAGGGCACGCTGATCAACTTCTTTGGCGTGTCAGGCGCGCGCTACGCCACGCCGGAGATCCTGCAGGGCGGATTGAATCTCGGATTCATGTTTTTGCCCACCTACCGCGCCTGGGTGCTGGTGGCCGCACTGGCCATGTGTCTGTTTACCTGGTTCATGATCGAGCGTACGCGGCTCGGGGCGTATCTACGCGCGGGCACCGAGAACTCCAAGCTGATGCAGGCCTTCGGGGTGAACGTACCGCTTTTGATCACGCTGACCTACGGTTTCGGCGTGGGGCTGGCCGCCTTTGCCGGCGTGCTGGCCGCGCCGCTTTATCCGGTGTCACCCACCATGGGGTCGAGCCTTCTGATCGTGGTGTTTGCCGTGGTGGTCATCGGCGGGATGGGCTCGATTCTGGGCGCCATTTTAACCGGTTTAGGCATGGGCGTGATTGAAGGGCTCACCAAGGTGTACTACCCCGAAGCCGCCAATACGGTGATCTTTTTGGTGATGATACTGGTTCTCATGCTGCGCCCGGCCGGGCTTTTCGGAAAGGAGGCATAGCCATGTCGGACTCACAAGCGCTGAGCGCGCCGAACGTCGAGGCCAGGCGAAAGCGCCGGGCGGGGCAGCGCCGCGCGCTATTGTACGTGGTACTGGTCGCGGTGGGCCTGGTGGCACCGCTGCTGGCGTATCCGGTTTTTTTAATGAAGATTCTCTGCTTTGCGCTGTTCGCCTGCGCCTTCAATCTGCTGCTGGGCTACGCCGGTCTTTTATCCTTTGGACACGCCGCGTTTTTGGCCAGCGGCGGCTATGTCACCGGGTATCTTCTGGCAAGTTACCCGGGGCTTACGCCGGAGCTTGGTATTCTAGCGGGGACGCTTGCCGCCACGCTGCTGGGATGTCTGTTCGGGGTGCTTTCGATTCGACGCCAGGGCATCTATTTCGCCATGGTGACGCTGGCGTTGGCGCAACTAATGTTCTTCGTGTTCATTCAGGCGCCTTTTACCGGCGGTGAGGATGGCCTTCACGGCGTGCCCCGGGGCGAGCTCTTTGGGCTGATCAGCCTGCAGAGTAACCTGGCGATGTACTACTTCGTTTTCGCGGTGTTTCTAGTGGGCTTCGCGCTCATTCAGCGCACCGTGAACTCGCCGTTTGGTCAGGTGCTCAAGGCGATTCGCGAAAACGAGCCGCGGGCGGTGTCGCTTGGCTATAACGTCGACGCCTACAAGCTTCTGGCGTTCGTGCTCTCGGCCGGACTTACCGGGCTCGCCGGGGCGACCAAGACGGTGGTGTTCCAGCTCGCCTCGCTCACCGACGCCCACTGGCACATGTCCGGCGAGGTGATCCTGATGACGCTGCTGGGCGGGGTCGGCACGCTGTTAGGGCCGCTGGCAGGCGCCTCGCTTGTCGTCAGCCTTCAGCACCTGCTGGCGCAGTCGCCGCTGGGTAACTGGGTCAGCGTGATTCTCGGCGCCATCTTCGTGCTCTGCGTGCTGAGCTTTCGAAGCGGCATCGTCGGCGAGCTCGCAACGCTTTATCGCAAGAATTTCAAGTAACCAGCCTTTCATTTAAAGACGCCTCAAGGCGTCTTTTTTTATCGCGCAGGACTTTATGGAAACACAGTGCCTACGCCAAAGGTTCTAAGGGCCAAGCGTTGCGCGCGGCTGGTTTAAAATATAAGTTAACGTTAACGTCAATTTGCGTGACCCCTAATAAATAACGACAACACGCGGGGCGAGGCGCCATAGGCGCTCGGCCTCGATGGAGACTTCGCCATGAATTTCGAGCTAAGCGACGACCAGGTAGCCTTTGCGGAGTTGGCCAAGGACTTTGCCGACAAGGAATTGGCACCCCACGCCGCGCAGTGGGACCGCGAGGCGCACTTTCCCGTCGATGTGATCAAGCGCGCCGGAGAGCTGGGCTTTTGCTCGCTCTACGCCCCGGAGAGCGTTGGTGGGCTTGCGCTATCGCGGCTGGATGCGAGCATCATCTTCGAGCAGCTTTCGATGGGCTGCACCTCGACCACCGCTTATCTCACCATTCACAACATGGTCACCTGGATGCTGGCGAGCTTCGGCCAGCCGGACGTCGTCGAGCAGTGGGGGCCGCGACTCGCCACTGGCGAGTTTCTGGGGTCGTACTGCCTGACCGAACCCGGTGCGGGGTCGGACGCCGCCTCACTCAAGACCACCGCCCAACGTGATGGTGATGCGTACGTGCTAAGTGGCAGCAAGATGTTCATCTCCGGCGCCGGCAGCACCGATTTTCTGGTCGTGATGGCGCGTACCGGGGGTGAAGGCGCCGGCGGCGTCTCCGCTTTTGCCGTGGATGCCAAAACCGATGGCATCAGCTACGGGCGCAAGGAGGACAAGATGGGCTGGAATAGCCAGCCCACGCGCATGGTGACCTTCGACGACGTACGCGTGCCGGCCAACCACCTGTTGGGCCGTGAAGGCGACGGCTTCAAGATCGCGATGAAGGGACTGGACGGTGGGCGCATCAACATCGCGACCTGCTCGGTCGGTACCGCCCAGCGTGCGATCAACGAGGCGCGCGACTACCTGCGCGAACGCAAGCAGTTCGGCAAGCCCCTGGCGGAGTTTCAGGCGCTGCAGTTTCGCTTGGCCGATATGGTCACCGAGCTTGTGGCGGCGCGCCAGCTGGTGCGCATGGCCGCGACCAAACTCGACGCTGGCCACGCAGATGCGCCGACCTACTGCGCCATGGCCAAGCGATTTGCCACCGACATCGGGTTCAAGGTGTGTGACGAGGCGCTGCAGCTTTTTGGCGGCAACGGCTACATCAAGGAGTATCCGATGGAGCGCTTCGTGCGTGATACGCGCGTTCACCGCATTCTGGAAGGTTCCAACGAGATCATGCGCCTGATCATTGCTCGCCGGGCGTTGGCCGAGGGAGCCGGCGAGCTATAGTAAAGAGCTATAGTGAAGGTGACGTTTTAAACGAACGCCAGGAGCGGCGATTCACACCATAAGGATACCTTGATGAGTAGCGTACTGTTTGACGAGCACGCCACCGACGATGGCCATATCGTGGGCGAAATCACGCTCAACGCCGAGCGCTCGCTCAACGCCTTGACGCTCGAGATGATCGAGCTGATGCGCCCGCAGCTCGCCGCCTGGCAGGAAGACGCGAGAGTCGTGGCCATCGTGCTCGACAGCGCCGGCGAAAAGGCCTTCTGTGCTGGGGGCGACGTGGTCAGCCTGTATAAATCGATTACCGGCGACCAGGATCCGCACTTTCCCGAGCGCTTTTTCGAAAGCGAATATCGCCTCGACTATGAGCTTCATACTTATCCCAAGCCGATCGTTTGCTGGGGTAGCGGAATCGTCATGGGTGGGGGCATGGGGCTACTGAGCGCCTGCAGCCATCGCATAGTGACCGAAACCTCGAGACTGGCCATGCCCGAGGTCACCATCGGCCTCTACCCGGACGTTGGCGCGAGCTGGTTCTTGAACCGTTTGCCTGTCGGCACCGGGCGCTTTCTGGCCATGACAGGAGGTCCGGTCAACGCGGTGGATGCGGTGCATTTAGGGCTTGCCGACCGCTGTATCAAGAGCGACCAGTACCCGGCGCTCATGGCCTCTCTGACCCAGGCGCGCTGGCAGCAGGAGGGCACCATCGACGCCCAGGGCGTGGTCAATCGCACCCTGCGCGAGCTGGAGCAGGCCTCGAAAACCACCTTTCTTGATCTCGACACGCCGGTTCTCAACGCCACGCCCTTGATTCGTGAGCTGATGGATCACGACACCACCGAGCAGATCGTGGCCGCGATTCTAGCGGTTGAAAGCGAGGACAGCTGGTTCAGCCGCGCCCAGAAGACGCTGGCCCACGGAAGTCCGGTGTCGATCGCGCTGATCGACGAGCAGCTCAAACGCGCGAAGTACATGTCGCTTGCCGAGGTCTTTCGCTCGGAGCTTGCACTGTCGGTACAGTGCTGCCGTCACAAGGAGTTTCCCGAAGGCGTGCGCGCGCTGCTGGTCGACAAGGACGGCTCGCCGGCCTGGAGCTACCCGGACGTCGCCTCGGTCGAGCAGTTCTTCATCGACGAGCTTTTGGCCTCGCCCTGGCAAACGAACCCGCTGGAAACGCTCGGCTAACGCGGGTTTCGAGTCATCCAGTGGCTTCTTGACCATCCAATTTCAATAACAAGGACAATCACCATGACCAGGATCGCTTTCATCGGTTTGGGTAACATGGGCGGCCCGATGGCCGCCAATCTGGCCAAGGCCGGCTTCGACGTGCACGCCTTCGATCTCAGCCGGGAGGCGCTGGCAAGCGCCAAATCCCACGGCTGCGAAGTCGCCGCCTCGGCGGCAGACGCCGCCCGTGGCGCCGACATCGTGATCTCCATGCTGCCCGCCGGCCAGCACGTGCGCTCGCTGTTCGTCGATGGCGAAACGCCGCTCAAGGAGATCATCGAGCAGGGCGCGCTGGTCATCGACTCCTCTACCATCGATGCCGAAAGCGCCCGGGATGTCGCCGCGGCGCTGGAGAAGAAGGGGATTGGCTTCATCGACGCGCCGGTATCCGGTGGGGTAGGCGGCGCCCAGGCAGGCACGCTGACCTTCATCGTGGGCGGCAGCGAAGCGCAGTTCAAACAGGCCAAGCCTGTGTTGGATGTCATGGGCAAGAACATCTTTCACGCGGGCGAGCACGGCGCGGGGCAGGTGGCCAAGGCGTGCAACAACATGATGCTCGCGATTTTGATGGCCGGCACCTGCGAGGCGATCAACATGGGGGTGAAAAACGGCCTCGACCCCGCGATACTCTCGGAGATCATGAAGCAAAGCTCCGGCGGCAACTGGGCGCTGAACGTCTACAATCCGTACCCTGGCGTGATGGAGAACGCCCCGGCGTCGAACGACTACCAGGGCGGCTTTCTGACCGACCTGATGGTCAAGGATCTGGGGCTGGCCATGGATATCAGCCAGCAAAGCGCCGCGCCGGTACCGATGGGCTCCGCCGCCCGCGCCCTGTTTACGCTGCACAAGGCAAACGGTCACGGCCGGCTCGATTTTTCAAGCCTGATGACGTTCTATCGGGACAAGAAAGATGGAGAGTGAGGGAGGCCTTGCTACTTGCCTTGACGAGCACCAAACTGGATTTTCATAACCCACCAACGAAGGATCGACATGATTACGCTTTGGGGCCGCGACAACTCCACTAACGTCAAAAAAGTGCGCTGGGCGCTCGAAGAGCTCGACATCGCTTACGAGCAGGTTCAGGCCGGGCTTCAGCACGGCGTAAACGATACAGCGGCGTATCAGGCCATGAATCCAAATGCCCTGGTGCCGACGCTCAAGGATGACGCCACCGACAGCGTTCTATGGGAGTCCAATACTATCGTACGCTATCTGGCCGCCCAGTACGGCGAGGGCACGCTTTGGATCGATGAGCCCGCCAAGCGCGCCCAGGCCGAGAAGTGGATGGACTGGGCCAATACGCGGCTCAGCCCGGCGCACCGTGTCATGCTGATGAGCTATGTTCGCACCCCACCCGAAGCCCGCGATCTGCAAAAGCTGGAGGAGGGCACCGCCGCCTGCGAGGAGCTCTTCGCGCTTCTGGACGATGCGCTGGAACGTCAACCCTGGTTCTCCGGCGACGCGTTCGGTCTGGCCGATATCGCCGTCGCGCCGTTCATTTACAACTTGTGGAACTGCGGCCTTACCTGGAATCCGCGCACCCACCTGGAGCGCTGGTACCAATCACTGACCGAGCGGCCGGCGTTTCAGAAAGTGGTGATGATTCCCGTTAGCTAAGTGGCTTGCCCGCGCGAGTACGCGGGCGCCTGGCGAGAGCCTTGGCTAATAACGCGCTTCCAGTTTGGCCAGCGCCTTGTCCAGCGCTTCCAGAACCGGCACCGTCAAGCCGTGCTGCCGAGCGGCCGCGATCAGCGGCCCCAGAATCGCCGCCCGTTCGGTGGGTCGGCCGGCCTCCACATCCTGCAGCATCGACGCCTTGTTATTTGCGGTGCCCTCAATCACGCCCCACACCAGTGCCCGCCAGCTATCCTGCTCATCACGGCCATCCGGTGCCACGATCTTCTCAAGCGCCATGATGGCCGCGACTTCGCGGATCACTGCCTCGACGTCACTGGCATAAGCCGCGCCGCGCAGCTCGCCGTTGCGTATGCCATGGATGGCCACTAATGGATTGATTGCGGCGTTCACCGCCAGCTTCTGCCACAGTCGGCGCCGAATATCGTCGACGGCGGTAGTCGCAAGCCCGGCGCGATCAAGTTGTGCTGCCAGCGCCTGTGCCAAAGCGGTGTGGCGTCCGTTCAGGTCGCCGATGAAGGTGTGCCCACGCCCGGCGTGAACGATACGGTCATTACCGGTGACATACGCGCCTTCCGTTGTGCTGGCACATAGCACCGGGCCGGGCCATCGGTTGGTGAGTTCAGGCTGCGTGAGAAAGCCGTTTTGCCAAAGCACCAGCGGGGTAGTGGCTGGTAGCAGCGCGTGCAACGTCTCAAACGCTGGCTCGACGGCCATGGCTTTGGTGGTGATATGCAGCCACGCGGGGGGCGCAGACGCCCCCTGCGTCAACTGGGCGGGCGTGGCGCAGGTTATCGATTGCGTTCGTCGCTCGCCTTTTGCAGAGTGCAGCGTTTGAAAAAGTGGCAGCGCGCGCCGGCCAATCAGCGTGACCTCGCACGTTGGCGCGAGCGAGTGGGCGAGCAGTCGGCCTATTGCGCCCGGGCCAAGTATCCAGTGTGATGCGTTCATCAAGGGCGACACTTCATTGCGATAGTGCCTTCACCATAGCGCGTTCACTTTCTGCAAACGAGGTCGAACAGCGGACTTTGGTTCGTCTGCCGCTTGGGGGCTTTTGATCGCTACTTCAGGTCGTTGGAGAAACGCTGTATCGCATCCACCACCTGCTGGGCGCCTTCCTGAATTTCTAGAATGACGCTGCCCGCCTGGCTTGCAAGCTCCAGCCCTTGCTCCGCTTCTTCTCGGGTGTTGAGCATCTGCCGCGTGACGTCATCCGACAACCGCTGGTTTTTTTCTACCACGCCGCCGATCTCCACCGTAGCGGCGCTGGTGCTGGCTGCCAATTTTCGTACCGCGTCGGCCACGACCGCGAACCCGCGCCCCTGTTCGCCGGCCCGCGCGGCTTCGATGGCGGCGTTGATCGCCAACAGGTTGGTCTGCACCGCAATGCCGCTGATCGTTTGGACGATGGCGTTTATCTGTACCGACTGCTGGCTCAGCGCTTCGATACTGCCGTTCGCGGCCTGCATTTCCTCCGCAATTTGGCGCATGGTGTCGACGGTCTGCTGCACGACGTTCGCGCCTTTCTTTGCGCTGATATCGGTTTGTTGTGATACTTCAAACGCCAGGGTGGCGCCTTCGCGTACCAGGGTTTCTCGCGCCACCTGGTCGGTGACGACGCTTGCAAACTTCACCACTTTACAGAGATGGCCATCGGCGTTGTAAACCGGGTTATAGCTGGCTTCCAGCCAAACTTCATTGCCTCGGCTATCGAGCCGTTTAAAGCGGTCCGACACGTATTCACCGCTATTGAGCTTTTGCCAGAAGCCGGCGTACTCCGGCGATTCCACTACGTCCCTGGGACAGAACATGCGGTGGTGGCGGCCGGCGATGTTTTCCAGCCGGTAGCCCGTTGCCTGCAAAAACTGCTCGTTGGCAGTAATGATGGTGCCATCGAGGTTGAACTGGATCACGGCGGTGGAGCGAAGCAGCGCCGCAATGAACGACTCACTCTCCTTGGCCCCTTCGACTTTCTGAGTGACCTCGCGCCCGTAGCCCTGAACGAAAGAGAGCTTGCCGCTTCTTTTACGTATCGGCAGCCAGTCGATATTCAGCCAGACGAGCGAACCGTCGGCATGCAGGTAGCGGTAGTTGTCATTGACGGGGTCGAACGCGGCGATGGCCTGATTAAAGGCTCGAAAGCAGGGTAGCTCCGTCACGTACGTCGGAAGAAAGTCTTTTAACGGTTTGCCTAACAACTGCTCGCGCTTGTAACCCAGCGCACTGGCAAAGCCTTGATTAAGCGCTGAAATACGCAGGTCAGCGTCCAGCGTGATGGACAGCATTCCCCGCTCCATCTGGTTCTGGATCTGACGAAGCGTTGCGACTCCTCCACGCTGAGTTTTTGGTTTTTTCTTGAGGCGAAGGTTAAACATCAGCAAACTCCGGATAGCGATATCGCTAGCTATCGGCAGATCTGCCCGCCCCTTGAGCGTTAGCTTCTTCAACGCAATGCTGTATTGGACAGATTTTTTATTCGGTGAACGCGTCCCGCTAATTAAGTGCTCATATGATCCAATCGCGTATGCAAAAAACACAGAGCTTTTTCATGCCCGCCATACCTTTGCTCCTTATCGCTCTATTCTTTCTTATCGGCGGTATCGCTCACTTCGCCCTGACCGATTTCTTCATTCTGGCCATGCCGGACTATCTGGGTTTTCACCGGGAGCTGGTGCTCATCAGCGGTGTCTTCGAGCTGTTGGGCGCCGTGGGTATTCTGGTTCCATCGACTCGAAAGCTGGCGGGCTGGGGGCTGATAGCGCTGATGGTGGCCGTGTTTCCGGCCAATGTGCATATGGCGCTTCATCCCGAGGCGTTTCCCTCCATTCCCGTGTGGCTTCTTTATGCTCGCTTGCCGCTTCAGGCGCTGCTGATCGCGTTCGTCTGGTGGGCCATTCATCGCAAAGCGCCCCGCTGAGAAATGCGATCAGGGTCGCGCGTTGGGCTTTGAAGTGGGGGAAAGCCTTGAAGGTATTGTGCACGTGCCAACGATATCCCGACGAACTTCATCGTCATGAATGTGCTCCCTGTCGTGGCTGCAAGTCCCGCGCCGTGCGGGTGCGCTCGACGCACCTGCCCAATGAGCTATCCTGCTGATTTTACCTTTAGGAAGAGTTGAGCGATGACCCACGCCACCATATCGCAGCAAGGTACCCTTCACTGCTTCCCCGCCGGGCTTCGCGACGAGCAGGGAGCGCTTGTCAATGTGGAAGTGTCTGCCGTGCTTTTTGACGGCCAACGCATGATTCTGGCCAGCGACAAACCGATTCCCGGCGAGACGCGCTCGGCGGTGTTCTCCGTTGCCATGACCGACAATGGCCCGGACGATAGCCAGCTCGAGTACTTTACCGCGCCGCTGATCAAGCGTGCGATCAAGTACGAGGACATGTCGCTGACCGCCGACGGCCGACATGTGCTGGCCACCACGGGGTTCGATCGTATCGACGGCGAAAGCCACGACCTGAACGACTATAACCACCTGTTGATCTGGCCACTGGGCCAGCCGGAAAAAGTGCAGGCGGTGGACCCGGACCCGCGCGACGGGGTCGAAGGCTCGCTCGAGCTTCGCCTTAAATTGAACGACGCCATCGGCTTTCCCTACTACAAGATCGAAGGGCTCGCGGCAGTGCCCGGTGAACAGGATGAGGGTCTTCTGCTGTTCGGCATTCGCGAGCAGGGGCAGGCCTTCGATGACTTTCGCTACGTGAGCCGCATCGTTGGTGCCCACTACCGAATCGATGAAAACGCCAATCTGGTGTTCACCGATAACATGCGCGAATACTACGCTTTCGAGCCAGGTCAACACCCGGCGGTCCGCTTCGATTGCGGTCTTTCGAGCCTGGAGTACGACCCCTACCACCAGCGGCTTTTTCTGCTGAACAGTTTCGAAGTGGTAGAGCAGGGCCAGGAGCGCATTGGCGGCTATCTGTGGAGCGTGAGCCTCGAGGAGTTCTACGCGGGCAAGCCCCCGACACTGGTGACAACGCCTTCCGGCGAGGCGCTTGAGTTCGAGCACAAGGCCGAGGGGCTCGCGGTGCTGGACCGTGATCGACTGTTCGTCGCCTACGACAACGATCGCCACTTGGGGCTGGGAAGCGTCGATGAGCGCGATGAACGCCACGCCTGCGAAGCCCCCTACACCATGCTGCAACTCACGTGAGGTGTCGCATCCGCTGGTCTGGGAAGTGCGTTTTAGGCGCGCCGCTGCTGGCAATTGTGGTGCTACTGGCCGGCTGCGATGAAACGCCGACCGGACGCTCGCGGCTGGCGCTGGTACCGCAGACCCTGATGGCGCAGATGGGGCAGGACTCTTTCGAGCAGCTGCAAAAAACCAATCGCTTGAGCCAGAACGAGTCGGCCAATCGGCTCGTGCAGTGCGTAGCGCGCCACGTCGTGGCGGGCGCCGAAGCCAGCTACCCCGATCTCGTGTTTCCCGACCGCTGGGAGGTCGTGGTGTTCGAGGAGGCCTCGCCCAACGCCTTCGCGCTGCCCGGCGGACGTATCGGCGTGCACAGCGGTTTGCTCAACGTGGCCGAGACGCCGAGCCAGCTGGCCACCGTCATCGCTCACGAGGTCGCCCACGTGCTGGCCGATCACGGCAACGAGCGTTTGACGCAGGAGCTGGGTATCAAGGCGGGGCTTTTGGTGGTGGGCATGCTCGGGGAAGGGGAGCTGGGTCAGCAGCAGCTCATGCAGGCGCTGGGCATCGGGGCCCAGCTCGGAATTACGCTGCCGTTTAGCCGCACGCACGAGCAAGAGGCCGACCGCATGGGGCTGATCATCATGGCTCGTGCCGGGTTCGACCCGAGTGAAAGCGTTGCGCTTTGGCGTAACATGGCTAGAGCCGGTGGCGACCAGCCGCCGGAGCTTCTTTCCACGCACCCGGCACACCAATCACGTATTAGCGCGCTGGAGCAACAGCAGGAAGCGACCCAACGCGTTTACCGGTCGGTAACCCACGCCCAGTGCCCAGGTTAAGGCACGTATCGGCCAGCCGGGCGCTCGGCGCTGGCGAAGCCGCGTGAGTGCGTTACGCTGAAAGCAGCGCGGCTTGGCGTTCGCTGTAACGCCGGTTCGGGCCGCTCGAATGCCCACTATAGATTCAGTCAGAAGGTGCCAGGATGGCCAACGATTCCCACCCCAATAGTCACACACCCAGTGCCGCGCCGCTTCGCTCCGTCGCCTGTGGCTCGCATCAGCTATTGATGGCCGCGGTCGAGCGCGACAGCGGCTGTCTGGAAACCGGGCGGTATCTGATCAGTTTTCGCGACGGAATGCTCGATGAGGGCATCGAAGCGCTAAAAGCGTGCCAGTTCAGGGTAGCGGATGCCCGGGACTTCGACGGTCAGGCAGTCAATCTGGAAGAGGCCGGCGACGCCGAAGCGATGATCTTCCCGGAACTTGGCGTGGTATTGATCGGCGGTGATGCGTTGGAAAGTCGCGGTATGAGTATTCATGACGACGCCTTTAAATGCCCTGCCATCGAGATCATCGAGCCCGAGTACTTCGCCTTTGCGGAGAACTCCGAGTACCTGCGCGGTTTCCTGAGTGCCGCCAACGCCATCGCGCGAGACCTGGGCGGAGATCGATCCGAGTGCGATGAGGACGCCCCGATCAACAACGATATTACCTGGGGGCTTGCGCGCTGTAAGGTGGCCCAAAGCCGATTCACCGGGGCGGGCATCAAGGTGGCGGTGTTGGACTCCGGCATGGATCTGAATCATCCGGATTTCACTGGCCGTGCGGTCGAAAGCCGCTCGTTTGTCGGTGAGCCGGTGCAGGACATGAACGGTCATGGTACCCACTGTATCGGCACCGCGACGGGCCCGCGAAACGCCGCGGGCAAAACGCCGGGCTATGGCGTGGCGTTCGAGGCGGCCATTTTCGCGGGCAAGGTGCTGACCAACGCCGGCGGCAGCACCGGCGGCAGCGTACTGGCCGGCATGAACTGGGCGGTGGCGAATCGCTGCGAGGTGATTTCGATGTCGCTGGGTAGCCAAAGCCCGGTACAGACGGCCTACACCCGGGCAGGCGCGGCGGCGCTCGAAAAAGGGTGTCTGGTGATCGCGGCATCCGGCAACGACAATGCCCCGACCGGGGCGCCGGCAAATTCGCCGACCATCTTCTCGGTCGGCTCGCTCGACCCAAACCTTGCGCGCTCGAACTTTTCCAACGTGGGCAAGGTCGAGATCGCCGCCCCCGGGCGTGATGTGTTTTCCGCCTGGCCGCGGCCGGTCAATTACAAGAGCATCAGTGGCACCAGCATGGCCACGCCCCACGTGGCCGGTTGCGCCGCCCTCTGGGCGCAGTCGGACGCCTTGCTGCGCGGCGCGAGCCTGTGGCAGCGGCTTATAGCGTCGGCCCAATCGCTGCCTCTAAGCGAGGAGCAGGTCGGTGCCGGGCTGGTTCAGGCGCCTTGAATCATGGCCACCGCCGGTGCAAGGCGCCTGAATAACAGCGCCTTGCGCCGGCCATCAACGGAGAGTCATCGTGGCAAGAATCGAGCTTTGGATCGTCACCGTTGCCAGCGGCTGCTCGATCGGTGAACTCGCCGACCGGCTTGGCCGAGAAGGCTTGGCCGTGCGCGAGCTGATGGAGGAGATCGGCTGTATTACCGGGGAGGCCGATAGCGCCACCGCCGAGCGCCTCAGACACATCGATGGCGTGGAGGATATCGCCCCCGATATTCCTTTCGATCTCGGCTCAATGGATGCCGACACCCGCCGGTAGGCCACTCTATACAAGGACATTCAGAATGACTCACGATTGGCTCGCCTTTGCCAAGTCGCTTCGTTCCATCGCCCAAACAGGCCAGACCTACACGACCAACAAGTACGAGCTCGAGCGCTACCGCCAGCTCGAAACGCTGACCAATCAAATGTTCGCGGTGCTGGGCGACGTACCCGTGGAGAAGATCGAAAACCTGATCATTCCGGACAAGGGCTACGCCACGCCCAAGGTGGATGTGCGCGGCGCAGTGTTCGATGAGCACGGCCGGGTGCTGTTGGTGCGGGAGATCAAGGATGGCCTTTGGACGCTGCCCGGCGGCTGGGCGGACATCAACGAAAGCCCCAGTGAAGGCGTATTGAAGGAGATTTTTGAGGAGTCCGGCTACCGGGCAAGCCATCCGCGACTCGCCATGCTCAAGGACCGGAGCCTTCACCCGTACGCCTACTACTCGCCGGACCACATCTACAAGCTGTTTTACGTTTGCACGCTGGAAGGCGGCGCGTTCGTGGCCAACAACGAAACCGACGCCGCGGACTTTTTCGCCCTCGACGATCTGCCGCCGCTCTCCGAAGGCCGCACGCTGCCCATCGATATTCACGAGTGCTGGGCTTTTGCGGCCTCCAACGCGCCGGGGATCTATAGCGATTAAGCGCTGCGACCGCGCCAGCGCTTTTTTTTATGACCGCCTTTGATCGGCCTGAACGTTACCGCTACGCCGGTTGCCCAGAGCGCGGTCTTGTTCAGGGCGCTAAACGGTGGCTTTCTTGAACGCCATCTTCGTTTGGGCCTCGCCCAAATCCCAGAATAGCCCCGCCGCCATGACAAGCCCTTCCCGAACGATGCTTTCCAGCAGGTGCTCGTTCGGGGCGTGCTGATTGCACGCCGGGTAGGAGTGGGGCAGCCAGACCGTGGGAAGGCCCAGCACGTCGGAAAAGCAGTGATTGGGGATCGTGCCGCCCAGATTGGGTAGAATGTGAACCTGGCCGTCGAGGCTTTGCTCGGCGGATGCGGCGACAAAGCCGACCCATGGGTGGCTCGGGTCCAGGCGGGTCGCGGCGTAGCCGCCCAGCATCTCGAGGGCGATCTCCTCGAAGCCCAGGCGGTCCAGATGCTGTCGCAGGTTGGTCTCGGCGGCCTGCCAATCGGTGCCTTTGACAAAGCGAAGCTGAAGCACGGCCTCGGCGCGCTCAGGTACCGCGCCGACGGGCTTGTCGGTGCGCCCGGCGCTAAGCCCCAGAATTTCGAGCGTGTTGGCACCATAAAGCCGCTCGCCGTCGGTGAGTGATGCCTCCCCCCAGGCCGGGTTGATGGTCGGGTCCAGGGCGCCCCCGCCCACCGGCAAGTCGCGAATCAGCCGCGCGACGTCTTCACTGATCGCCGGGGCCTTGAGAAAGTCGACCAGCACTTCGCCGTGCTGGGAGACGAGCGTGGCCAGAGCGTTACTCAGTACCGCCGCCGGGTTAGTGATCACGCCGCCCCAATTGCCGGAATGGCGCCCGCCGTTTCCGGTATCAAGCGTCAGCTTGAGCTGCAGCACCCCGCGAGAGCCGAGAAACAGGGTGGGCATGTCGTCACGAATGCGCGGGCCGTCAGAGGCGAGAAACAGATCCGATGACAGCGCGTCGCGGTAGAGCCGGCAGGTCTCTTCGAGCCCGGGTGAGCCGATCTCTTCGCTCATTTCGAACAGCATCTTGACGTTGTAGCCAAGCGTGCCGCCGCGCGCCTCGATCACTGCTTCTAGGGCGGCGAGGTTAACGCTATGCTGACCCTTGTTGTCCGCGGTGCCGCGCCCGTACACGCGGCCATCGATGAAGGTGAGCGTCCAGGGGTCGATACCGTCACTCCAGGTACTCTCCTGGCCATCGGTGACATCGCCGTGGCCGTAAAGCAGCAGTGTAGGCAACGACACATCCTCGATACGCTCACCGATCAAAAGCGGCGGCAGGCCCTCTTTTGGGTTGGGGATGCGCCGGCAGGTGAAGCCAAGCCGGCCCAACAGCGGCTCGATTTCATCGTCCAGGTACGCCGACAGCGTTGCTCTGCACTCCGCGTCCTGGCTCACCGTGCGCAGGGCAACGCGGCGTGCCAATGTGTCGTAAAACTCGCCGCTGGAGAGCGTTTCAAGCGCCAGGTCGATGGCGTGTTGTCGGTTGGCGTGCGCGGTTGCGGTCGCGGTCGTCATGAAGCCCTCGTCGTGCGGTTAAAGTGAATGGTTTGAGCGTATCGTTTGCCCTGATTTGCGGCAATCAATAAAATATCAATTGAGCTTTCTATTTTTTGCAAACAAAGAGCGCCGGTCTGGCGCGCTTTCTACTGCGACTGCCTTGCAACGGGACACCCGAGGATCGCCATGCAGGAACTCAACTTGCGGTACTTTCAAAGTGTGGCGAGAACCGGCTCGCTGTCGGCGGCGGCGGGGGAGCTTCACGTGGCGGTGTCGGCGGTCAGCCGTCAAATCACCAATCTGGAGCAGCGTCTGGAGCTCAAGCTGTTCAACCGTCAGCCGCGGGGTATGGTGCTGACCGAGGCGGGCAGACTGCTTCAGGCCTATGCGCTTCGCAACCAGCTGGAGCTCGACAGCGTGGTCGAGCAGATGCGCGGGGCAACGGCCCGGCAGCGCCAGACCATCCGCGTGGCCTGCCCGGACGGCATGGCCTGGCACTGTCTGCCCAGCGTCATTGCCCGCTTTGTTATCGATCATCCGGAAATCGGTTTCGATATCGAGGTCGTCGAGTCCGCTCGTGCCTCTGAGCTCGTCAAACAGGGTAGCGTTGATATCGCGCTGACGTTCAGCCTGTCGGTGGATATCGGCGTGCAGGTGGTGTCGAGCTACAGCGCCGCGATCGGCGCACTGATGAGAAGCGATCACCCGCTGGCGGTTGTTGAGGCGCTGGAGATGAAGGATCTAGCCGACTACCCTCTGACCGTGTCGGACACCGGGTCGACGGTGCGTTATCTGTTCGACGTGGCGTGCAGCCTCTCCGGTGTAACGCTTCACCCGCGCATCACCTGTAACACGTTGGGCGTGACGTACACCGCGGTCAGCGAGCATTCGAACATGGTGGGTCTTTGCAGCGCGATGTCGGTCAGTGGGCGCGTGCAACAGGCAGGGCTTGTTCACATTCCGTTCAAGGAGCCTCAACTGGCCCAGCGCAGCCTGCAGGTGCAGGTGATGGCGGATCGCCTTTTGCCCGAGCACACCGAACGGTTTTTGGACGCGCTCAGCGCAGCGCTGAGCGAGGCAGAAAAAACCGCCTTCGCCGGAAAGGGCGAAGGCGGTAAGTGATCAAAGCCCTCAAGCCCTAGAAAGGACCGTAGTTGATCGCCACGGCCACGCCGACGAAGAGCGCACCGGTGACGATCCAGAGCAGCACCAGCGGCAGCACGAACCTGAACCACTCCACGTACGAGACCCGGGCGATGGCCAGACACGCCATCAGCGTACCGGAAAGCGGGGTAACGATATTGGTCACCGCATCGCCGAGCTTGAAGGTGATGAAGGTGGCCTGGCGCGTCACTTCGAGCATGTCCCCGATCGGCACCATGATCGGCATGACGATGGCTGCCTGACCGGTACCCGAGGTAATCAGCCCGTTGAACAGCAGGTTGAAGCCGTACAGAAGTTCCATGGCCATTACCTTGCCGTGGCCATCGAGCGAGGTGGCCACGCTGTGCACGATGGTATCGATCAGCTGTGCCTGGCGCAGCAGCACGATCACCGCGGCTGCCACGCCGACCACCAGCGCCCCGTAAAGTACATCACCCGCGCCACTCATCAGCCGCTTGATGAAGTCGTTGGGCGAAATTCTCGCGATGCAGGCCGTCGCCACGCCCATCATCAAAAAAGTGGCGGAGAGCTGCGGTATGCTCCAGCCGTAGTTGAACGCGCCAAAGATAAAGAGCCCGAAACCAAAGACGAACAGTCCAAGCACCAGCTTGTGGGTCAGGGTAAAGGCCGTGATCTCGTCCGGCTCTCGGCCAGCCTGAGCATCTGCGAAGGCCTCGGCTCCCATGACGCTGGCCGTCGGATCCTGCTTGATGCGTTTAGCGTAGCGGCAGATGTAAGCGGCGGTGATTCCCAAAAACACCACAAAGATGGCGCCGCGGTAGACAAAGCCGGAAAACAGCGGAAGCTCGGCGATGGTTTGCCCGGTCACCGTCACGGTGGGGTCGAACACGCCTGCGCCAAAGCCCGCGTAGGAGCCCAAAAAGATGATGGCGACGCCCACCACCGGGTCGAGCTTCATCGAACGCGCCAAAAAGAGCCCGATGGGAATGAACGCGATCGCCAGGTTCGCGCCCACGCCCACCGAGGCGAGCGTGGCGAACGTGCCACAAAAGATCCAGATCAGCACGTTCTGGCGGCCTTTGGCCATCGCGATCAAACGGTGAATACCGGCGCTGATCGCCCCGGTGGTTTCGATGACCTTGAGCACGCCGCCCACGATCAAAATCAGAAATACCAGCGTCGACGCCGCCACCAGCCCGTTGTGCATGGCGGTAAAAAGGTCCATTACGCTGAGCGAATCCCCGGTGATATAGCGAAAGCTCTCGGTATCGACCTGGGTCAGCCCGTTTTCGACCGTTCGTTCGTAGGTGCCGGCGGGCACGATGTAGGACGCGATCAGTACCAGCACCATGAAACCGAACAGGATAATGAATACATCCGGCATGGCGCGCTTTTTCTTCACCGGCTGCGCGTCCGCCTCGATAGAATTCGGCGTCTCTTTCATCGTTCTCTCCGCTTTGAGCGTTATGGTTTTAGTGAGAAAGCGTGCGGGTGGGGTTTGTCATCACTAGCGGCAGGCGGGCGCGGCAACGTTTAAAACGAGCTCGCGATCAACAAGAGGCGGCGGCCGCTTTTAGTGACGTTACCCGGCGGCCCGTGCAAACAGCGGAAAACCCTTCAGGTCGTTATCGAAATCAAACTACCAGGGAAGCCAAACGGCGGCAATTGTGTATTTATCAAAGCGCCTTTCTGTTTTGAGCAAGCTAATGGCGCCCGTCGGATGAGCGCCGCTGATTTTTTATTGAAACAATAATCATTATTAAATTAAGCTCGACGGCTTTTTAAACCGTTTTTTTAACCCCTGTTCTTTTAAACCCTATAGAAGGAGCGCGGCATGGCCGTTAGTTCGAAAGCGCTGGTGATCGTGGGCGCCGTGGTCGTGGTGGGCGCGGGGGGCTATCTCGGCGCTCAGGCGATCGTGGGCAATGAAGTGGAAAAATCGCTGAACCAGGCGTTCGAGCGTATCGACGCCTCGCCTGGCTGGCGCGTCACGGACATCGAGATCGACCGCTCGCTTTTCGAAACCAACGCGCGTGCCACGCTCGGCGCCGTCGGTTTCGAAGACGCCACCGCCGCGCTCGATCTGCACGTGGATCACGGTGTGCTCAAAAGCCCGGTGACCGGCACTCTGCACCCGAATGAGGCACTTTTCGAAGGCGATATCGACATCGATATGGTCGCCTCCTGGAGCGGGGCCGAAGGCCAGCTCACCGCCGATACGCTGGGCTTCAAGGAGTTCGACGGCGAGGCCACCGGCGTGGTCATGGCGCTCGATATCGAGGACGACACACGCTGGCACGTCGATACGCGCATCGAGGCACTCGGGTTTACCTACGTCGATGGCTCGGTCGTGCGCCTCACCACGCCGCGTTTCGAAATGGATACCCGCGGCGATGAAGGCAGCGAGGTGGTGCAGCGACTCGAGCTTCCCCGCGCAGAAATTGCGACCCAAGGGCTCAACATCTATTTGGACGACGTCGTGTTTGATGCCCTGACGCAGCCCTCCGCCGAACTCGACGACAACCCCCGGCGGGTCGATCAAGCCGGCACCTTCAAAGTGGCAGATGTCGGCGTTGACGGGACATCGATGGGCAGCCTATCGATGGAGATCGCCGCCGAGCGCTGGGACATGCAAGCGTTTCAGGACTATAACGAAGCTTTTGCCATGCTGAGTGCCCAGAACTATCGTCGCGAGCGAGACCCGGCAAGCTTCGACGAGGCGCGCTACCGCGAGTCGCTGACTCAAGCAATCGACAACGGCTACACGGTGTTGGCCAGCAGCCCCGCAGTCAGTATCGACCCGCTGGAGGCCCATATCGTCGTGCCGGCGCTTAATCTCGATTTTAAACCGCAGCTGAAGATCGACATGGGCTTCGACGGTGAGAATCTCTCGAGAGAGGCGCTTTTTAGTCTCGCCCGCCATACCGATACGCCGGCACGCGAGCTCATCACACCTCAAAATGCCCCCATGAGCGAAGCCCAGGCCAACGCCTACTTAAGTGAGCGCGTCCATTTCGAGGCCAGCATGGTCACCCCGCCGGAAGCGGTGATGGATGAGCTTCCGCTGATGGCACGCTTTTTGATCGACGCCGAGCGTGAGCAACAAACGCTCAAGTGGGAGCAGGGCCAACTGACCCTCAACGGGGAGACGCTGTTTTAGGGGGGCCATTCCCGCCGCTGTTTACCCCGTTGGCCCCCGCTGCGATGAGACCTGTATCGCCGGTGGGGGGCATCGTGCCCAAGTCCTTTAGCGTTGAGCTCGGCGACCTTTTTATACCGTTATCTTAGGTTGGCTAAAAAACACTAGCCAACTTGATGGAATATTCAGAAAATCGAGTTTTATTTAGCGTCAGAAATCGGTATCAGGATTTACGGGTCGTCTTTCTGGCGGTGGTGCTTTTACGCCGAGGCGTACTTTTCGATCCCGTGCCGCTCTTTCGCGTTCTTGTCGTGCGTTTTACCGGGGCGGCGGTTTCGCCCTGGGCCGTTTGCAGGCTCGAACGCAGCCGGCCAGCGTCGCTTTGCTTCAAGAGCCCGTGCAGGTCTTCGATCAGCGCCTGTTGAAAGGCGGGGGCGCTGTCGCTTTGCTCGGCGATGGCGCTTAGCCGCTGCTCCCAAAGCGCGGTGCGCTCCGGTGTGCTCACCGCGTTGGGTAGGGCGCTGATCAGCGCGGTGCCCAAGCGGGTTGCGCGCAGTGCCTTTTGCTTGCGCACGAGATAGCCGCGCTGCACCAGCGTTTCGATGATGCCGGCGCGGGTCGCCTCGGTGCCCAGGCCATCGGTGTCGCGAAGCGTGCGGCGCACCTCAGGATCCTCCACGTAGCGCCCGATATTCATCATTGCCTTGATCAGGCTGGCGTCCGTAAAAGGCTCCGGCGGGCGAGTCTCTTTCTCCTCCACGCCGGCATTCAGCGCCCGGCAGGGCTCGTTTTGGATCAGCGGCGGCAGCGGCGGCGCGTCCTCTTTGGTGGTGAATAGCGGCTTCCAGCCGGGGGCGAGCACGCTCTGACCCCGGGCGCGAAAGGTCTCGTTCAAGAGGTGAAACTCCGCCTTGACCTCGAAGGTTCTCAGCACCGGATAAAATTGCGCCATCACGTTGCGCACGATCAGGCGAAACACCTGGCCGTCGATGTTGGAAAGCGCCGAGAAGTCGGCGGGCTTGCCCGTTGGGGCCAGGGCGTGGTGAGCGCCGACCTGCTTGTCGTTCCAGGCTTTCGAGCGCAGCGAAAAATCCGCGCCGGCAAGCCACCCGGCGAGCGTTTCATCGTTTCGACAGGCACCCGCCAAGCTCTTTTGAGCGAGCGGCAGATGCTCTTCGGGCAGGTAGCGACAGTCCGAGCGCGGGTAGGTGATCAGTTTGTGCTGCTCGTAAAGGCGCTGGCACACGTCGAGCACCGTCTGCGCGGAGAGCCCAAAGCGGCGCGCGGCGTCAACCTGAAGGGCCGAGAGCGAGTAGGGCAGCGGCGCGTTCTGGCGCTTCTCGCTTTGTTCGAGTTTGGCAAGCCGGCCCTCGGCGCCGGGGAGTTTTGCTGCCAGCGTATCCGCCGGGGCGCGCTCGAGTAGCCGGCCCTGGTCGTCCAGCGGTTGGCGCTCGCCGGGTACCCACCAGGCACGAAGCTGGCCTTGTGCCACCTGGAGATCCACCCAGAGCGGGTAGAACGGGTAGGGCGCAAAGTCGCGAATGGCGTTGTCGCGGCGCACGATCAGCCCGAGCACCGGCGTCTGTACACGGCCCACGGAAAGCACGCCGTTGTGACCTGCCTGACGGCCGGTGAGCGTCCAGGCGCGGGTCAGGTTGATCCCGTAAAGCCAGTCCGCCCGGGAGCGTGCCTGGGCAGCCTGAAAGAGCGGCTGGAACTCGGCGTTGCTCTTGAGTCTCGAGAGCGCGCGAGCCACCGCCGGGCGGTTCAGGTCGCTGATTAAAAGGCGCGATACCGGCCCGCGGTAGTTCAGGTACTCGATCACCTCCTGCACCAGAAGCTGGCCTTCGCGGTCCGGATCGCCGGCGTGCACGACTTCGCTTGCCTGCTTGATCAGCTTGCGGATCACGGCGAGCTGGCCGCGGGCCTTGGCGCGCGGCGCCAGTTTCCAGGTGCCAGGGACGATCGGCAGCCGGTCCAGGCGCCACTGCTTGTCGGCGGGGTCATACACTTCTGGGGCGGCCTGCTCGAGAAGATGGCCCAAACACCAGGTCACGGTGGTGTCGCCGCAGGCGATGGCGCCGTCCAGGCGCTGGCCACTGCCCGGCAGTGCATCGGCGATGGCCCGGGCCAGGCTGGGTTTTTCGGCGATAATCAAGCGCATGCCGGCGTTACCTTAACGAGTCGTGAAATTGCGCCTATGGTAACAGAGGGGATGAATAAGGCGCAGCGCGCGGAAAGCACGCTTGGACACATTGACCAATGAGGAAAACCGATGCGCGATCGCGGACGAACACGGCGTTTGATGGGCCTTGGCGCCCGCACCGGCGGGGCGATGCTGAAGACCCGGCTGGGCGGCCAGGCGGATTGGCGCGCGCTGGGCGAGGCACTGTTCGAGGGCCTCTCGGAACTCAAGGGCCCGGCCATGAAGATGGCGCAGATGATGTCGCAGTGGGACGATCTGTTGCCGCCGGACCTTGCCGAGGAGCTTGCCCGCCTGCAGCGCCAGGCCGAGCCGATGCCCTGGCCGCGCATTCGTGAAGCGCTGGTGCTGCAGTACGACGACCTGGACACCCATTTTCGCGAGATCGAAGAGCGCCCCTTCGCCAGCGCCTCCATGGGGCAGGTGCACAAGGCCATCACCCGCGATGGCGAAACCGTCGTGCTCAAGGTTCAGTACCCGGGCCTTTCAGCGGTGCTCGAAAGCGACCTGGCGCAGCTTAGGCGCATCATGCGCCTGGGGCGCTGGTTCAAGGTGCCCCAGGCGCGGCTGGATGCGATGTTCGAGGAGCTCGCCGCCGGGCTTCGCGATGAGCTCGACTATCAGGCCGAGGCCCGAGCGCTCGCGCGCTACCGGGCGCGCTATGCCCACGATCCGCGGCTGGTCATACCCGAGCCGCTGATGGCGCTTTCCGGTACCCACGTGCTCGCCATGCGCTTCGTTGGCGGCACGCCGCTGCGTGAACTCGAAAGCATGGAGGATGCCACGCGCCAAAAGGTAGCGCAGACGCTGGCGGACTGGATCACCGAGGAGCTTTTCACCTTTGGCGAGCTGCACGCCGACCCCCACGCCGGTAATTTCGCCGCCGACGCCCAGGGACGGCTGATCATTTACGATTTCGGCGCGGTGATTCCGGTACCTGAAGATCGGCTCATGGCGATGATGGCGCTGTTAAAGGCAACGCTTGAGAAGGATGCGATGGCCATGGACGAGGCGATGCGCGAGATGGGCGGCCGCCAGGGCCAGGGCGCGCCGCTGACGCTTTACCACGAAGCCGCCGAGTGCGTGGCCCCGCTGTTCGCGCCCGGCGAGCAGGACTTCGGCGATGTGCGCGTGCATCGGCGCCTGCGTGAGCTTTCGCCCAAGGTATGGGGCGCGATGGATCGGCTGCAGCCGCCGGCGGATACGCTGCTGCTGTCGCGGGCGCTCAACGGCCACTATTGGAATTTGGTGCGCCTGGAGGCGCGCCTTGATATGCACGCGCGCGTCACGCCGCTTCTGGATTGGGCCGGCTTCGCGCCGCCCGAGCGGTAAGCCGTTAGTCCAGCGCCTTGAGCCAGAACACAAGCGGCTTCTCGGTCTCTTCACGCTCGCCGATATCCTTCCAGGCAAAGCGCGCGGCAAGCGAGGCCTGGCGGCGATAGCCAAGGCGCTCCCAAAAGCCGTGCAGCGGCTGGTAGCCCTCGGGTTTGGCCGGGTGGTGGGGGGAGCGCTCCACGGCACAGAAGGCCGCGGTATCGAACCCTTGAGCCCTGGCGTGCTTTTCGCGTTCGGCCATGAACGCCTTGCCAAGCCCCTGACCTCGGTATTCGTGCAGCAGTACCGACTCTCCGTAGTAGAACACCCCGGCCGGGTCGATGCCTGCGGCTTCGAAAGGGGCGCGGAATTCGGCGACTTCATTGGCCAGCGGTTGGCCCGTGGAGGCGCCGACCAGGGTGTGGCCATCGAAAGCAAGCACGAACAGGCTCATTGGGTTCTGCGCGTAGCGGTCCAGATACTCGGCCTCATAGGCCAGGTCGCCGTCGTACAGGTAGGGGTAATCGGCAAAAACGCGAATGCGCAGGCGGGCGAGCGCTTCGAGGTGCGGCGTGATCGCCAGCCCCTGGCAGATGGCGAGTGAAACGGTGGTCATCGCGGCTCCGAAAATGGTCAACGTCAAGCGTGCGTGGCGGTAAGCTCGTCGAACATTAACAGCCACTTCTCGCCGCGCCAATCCTTCTGCGAGAAGCCCTTGGGGCGTGCTAGACTATGGCGCTTTCAAAACAGTGGAGATGGCAATGCTGGCGGTATGGGTCGATCAACTGCTGGGTTTTGCCTCAGGGGCACTCTCGGCAATCAGACAGCAGGAACACTACCCGGATTTCATGACCTGGGTGCGCGCCCGCGGCGCCGAGTTTTTCAACGGCGATATCGCCACCGCCCAAGCGCTGGCGCCGATTCTATGGTCCCAGGCGCCGCTCGAGCGTTTGGATTTCGCCAGCGAACCCCTGGCCACGCCCGGACGCAACGAGCCCTGCTGGTGTGATTCCGGTCGCAAGTACAAGCAGTGCTGCCAGCGCGTCGATTTCCCGACCGACATTCCGGCCCAGATGATGTGGATGCTCTCGCTCAAGGAGTGGAAGGGCGCCACGCTCAAGGCCGCTCTCGACAGCCGCTGCGCCCCGGCTCAGGCGCTGCTCGAAGCCGGGCTGATCGCCGCCGAAAGCGGCCAGACCGGCCGCGCCATGCAGATTCTCGAGTCGCTGTTTGACGGCAGCGACTGGTCGCGCCTGCCCGACCAGGCCGAACCTGCCTTTGAAATCCTGCTCGATATTTACCAGGAGCGCGGCTTCACCCGCAAGCGCGCCGACCTGCTCGACGAGGTCATGGAGCGCGGCCCGCTGTTTCTGCGCGGCGTGGCGCTCGAACGGCTGTGCCTGATGCATCTGGACAACGACGATCTCGACAGCGCCCGCGGCGCCTTCATTAAAGCGATGCAGGCGCTGCCGGACTCGCCGACGCTGGCCTACATCGAGGCCATGCTGCTGCTCCACGAAGGCCACGAGGAGGAAGCGAAGGAGCGCGCCGACTTCTGGTACCGTCGACTTTCGCGCCAGGGCGGGCTCGACGAGGAGCAGCTCGAGTTTCTGTCGGCGCTGGCGGACAACCCCGGCGCGACCCTCGCCGATCAGCTGTTGAGCGCCGAGGAAGATCTGGCCACGCCGCTGATTTCACTGCAGTCGCTGCTGGCCGCACTCCCCATCGCGCCAAAGCTCGATATCAAGCCTTCCGAAGATGGCGAGCGCCTTCACTACACCACCACCGCCCGCGAAGAGACGCTCTTCGCTGCCTGGCACGAGCAGTTTCAGGTCTGGGTCGACGACGACGTGGCGCTGGGGTTTCGCGACGATCCCTGGGGTAACGCGGTGGAGTGGATGTCCGAGCTTTGCGCGCACCCGGAGTGGCTCGACGCCCCTCAGGTCGTGCAGGATGTGACCCTGGCGCTGACCAGCCGCTTTGGCAGCCTTCCCTGGATGGCGCCGAGCCTACTGGAGCCGCTGGCGGTGCGGCTTTCGCGCTGGCTGCAGCAGGCGCGCGCTGCCGGTGAGGGAAGTCTTTGTTGGGACGACGCTCACAACGTCATGCTGCTGCGCACCGGCCTTGCGCTGGTGGTCGGCATGGAGCGCGGCGCCCGGCAACACTCCCGCGAACTCGCCGAGGAGCTTTTGGCGATCGACCGCGAGGATAGCCTCGGCCTCAAGGAGCTGGTGCTCGACCAGCTCTTGCGCGACGACCGCAACCAGGAGGCGCTCACGCTCACCGAGGCGTGTGAAAAGGACGACGGCTCCCAAGTGCTGGGGCTTTTGATGGGGCGCACGCTGGCGTTCTACCGTTTGGGTGAGCACGAGGCCGCCGAGGACGCGCTGGGGTTGGCGATGGCCCACAACCGTTACGCGCTGGAGCTTCTGTGCGCCGAGAGCCCGAAGCCCTCGCACCCCCACGCCGACGGGCAGGTCGATCCGGGCTCGCGCGCCGAGGCGTGGCAGTACCGCACGCTGATGCGCGATCAGTGGCGCACTACCAAAGGGGCGCTCGAATGGCTCGAACAGCGCCGGTCAAAGGCCAAGACGTCCTGATCGGCTTTTTTTGAGCGACTTGTCGCGCTAGCGTTTTGGCGCGCCAAACAGATCGCGGTCCCGATTGACCCATACGGCGAGCAGTACCGCCGGCAGCCCCAGCACGGTCGCCACCACGAAAAAGGTGGCGTATCCGTGGCTTGCCACCACCAGCCCGCCAAACCCGCTTAAAAACTTGCCCGGCAGCGTCATCAGCGATGAAAAGAGCGCGTACTGGGTCGCGGTATAGGCTTTCGACGTCAAGCTCGACAAAAACGCGATGAATACGGCGCTCGCCAGCCCGTTGGCGAGGTTATCGCCAATGATGGTCACCACCAGCATCGGCACCGCATCGCCGATCAGCGAAAGCGCGGTAAAAAGAAGGTTGGTCATCATGACGAACGCGGCGCCGCCGATCAAGAGTGGACCAATACCGTAGCGCGCCACCAGAAGCCCGCCCAGGATACCCCCGGCAATGCTCATCGCGATGCCGAAGATGTTCGTCACCGCGGCGATGGTTTCGAGCGAAAACCCAAGATCGATATAGAGCGGATTGGCCATCGAGCCCATGGCCAAATCGCTGATTCGAAACACCGCAATGAACACCAGAAGCCCCAGCGCCTTGACCCCGAAGCGACGAAAGAAATCGAGAAACGGGCATACCACCGCGCCGATCGCCCAGGCGGTGATGCGCCGAAGCCACTTCGGCCGGCCGCGGCTTTGGCGCAAAAACGCGCGCACGCTGGGTTCGCGTACGAGCTGAATCGAAAGCGCGGCGCGCGGCGGCTCCGGGCGAATCAGTACGGTCAGCGCGCCCACCGCCATGAGCCCGGCCATGCCAAGGTACGCGATCTGCCAGGAGTAGTGCGCCGCGAGATAGAGCGCCCCGGCGCCGGCGGCAATCAGGCCGCAGCGGTAGCCGATGATGTAGGTCGAGGACATCGCCGCCTGCAGGTCGTCGTTGGCCGACTCGATCCGGTAGGCGTCCACGGCGATATCCTGAGTGGCGGAGCCAAAGGCGACCAGCAGCGCAAACGCCGCTACCAGGCCCAGGTTGCCCACCGGGTCGACGCCGGCCATGCCCACGAGCCCTGCGGCGATCAACGCCTGGGCCAGCAGCATCCAGCCCCGGCGCTGGCCAAGCATGCGGCCGAGTACCGGTAGCTCCAGGCGGTCGACCACCGGTGCCCAGAAGAATTTGATTGAGTAGAGAATGCCGATCCAGGAGAAAAAGCCGATGGCGGCGACCTCGACGCCGTCGCTTCGAAGCCAGGCCGACAGCGTGGAAAACACCAGCAGAAAGGGGAGCCCGGCGGAAAATCCCAAAAACAGCATGGTCATGACCGGCGCACAGAAATAGACAGCCAGAGCGCTTTTCCAACTGCGCCTGGGGGTAGGGATTGCCATCGTCGAGAAACTCCAGAAAAAACCGGGCGGGGTGGCCTTGAGAAAAGGCGTCAATGCTAAACTGCTCGCCTGAAAGAACCGACAGCTTACCGGAGAGGAGTTTTCCGTGTCGATTACGCCCCATCAGGTCGTGACCCTGCACTACTTACTGAGCGACGTTACCCAAACTGGCGCCGAAAAGGTGCTCGATGACTCCCGCGCGCGCCAGAAGCCGCTGGAGTACCTTCACGCCCACGACAATATTCTGCCCGGACTCGAGCACGCCCTGGCGGGCAAGGCGCCAGGTGATACCTTTAGCGTCACGCTGGCCCCCATCGATGCCTACGGGCTGCGCGATGAAGCGCTGGTGAAAACGCTTGTCAGGACGGCCTTTAGCGGCGCCGAGCTCGCCCCCGGCAGCCGTTTTCAAACCGAAGGCGAGGCGGGACCGCAAATCGTCACCGTGCTATCGGTTGAAGGCGACAGCGTGCGCGTTGACATGAACCATCCGCTGGCCGGGCGAACGCTTGGCTACCGGGTCGAGGTGCTCGATGTGAGGCCTGCCAGTCGCGCCGAACTCGCCAAGGGCCATCCGCTGCCCCCGGGAACCGAACACGATAAGGTAGAAGATCGCAAGGTGCTGTAACGCCCGCTATTGATAGCGCATAACGTCAGCGTGCATCGGGGCCAAACGGCCAAGCAGTTCGTTTTGCGCCCCAAGCGCTATGTTCTCTTCGCGCAGCGCGGCCGCCAGATGCTCGACCAGCTGATTGAAGTGGGCATCGGTAATCCCCATGTTCTGGTGGGCGCGCTCCATCGGCGGACCCTCGTAGCGACATGGCCCGTTGCTGACGGCGCAAAACTGGTTGGCAAGCGAGCCGGCCAGGTGGTCGATATTGGTGTTGGCGAAAAAACCGACCAATTCAGGGTCATCGGCGACGCGATAGAGAAAGCGTTCGACTACTGCCTCGATCCCGCTTTCACCGCCCAAGCGCTCGTAAAGCGTGGTCGATGGGGCGATGTGGGCGCAGCCGCCAAGGCTCAAGAGGATCGTGATCAGCGCCGCTGTCTGAAGAGCGCGCCGCGCCTGATATCGATACGCATGGGTGGGAGTTTGTGTCATCGCGCCCTCGCTCAAAAAGCTGCCTGAAGTGAAAGATAGCCGCCGCGCTGCGAGGCAAGACCTGCGATGTCACCCAGATCGAGCCAGGCAGCTGTCAGTGAAACGTGCTTGTTGAAGAAGTAGGCGCTATAGAGACTCTGCCAGTCCTCTTCGCGGGCCACGCTCAGATTGTCGGGCTTTTGCCGATACTCCGTGCCCACGATCCAGCGCGGGGTGAGAAATACCCCAGCGCTTGCCTCGGCGACCCACTCGCGGCCCCCCTGGTCGCCGCCAAATCCCAGAAGACCGCCCTGGTTGGCCTCGGTGTTGCGAAGCGTAGCGTTGAGCATGACGTTGCGCCCGGCCACGGCGGCGAACAGCAGTTTGCTTGCGCTGAGATAGGCGTCAGTGCCTTCGGTATGCTCGGCGCCAAGCGCGGTTGGAGTCGCGCCATCGACGAGCCGTTTGTGCAACACGCCCGCGCTCCAGATGCCCAGCGGGTGATACAGCACGTCGCCGAACAGGCGCACCTTGGCACCGAATATGTCCTGCTCGAGCTCCCCGCCCAGGGTTTGTAGCTCGAAGCGTTGGCGGGCGTAGGAGAGTTCGACCCGGTCAACAATATTCAGGCTGGCGCCGCCGACCGTCAGGCGGTAGTCGTCGAGCCACGCGCGCGAGACGAAGGCCGTGGCGCCAAACTCCTCGTCGCTTGCGGTACTGGCAAGCACCGCCCAGGGGGAAAGCCCGCCACCGGCGGCGCCTTCGATGGCGCTGACGCCGCCGGTGCTCATGATGCGACTACCGGCCTGGGCGCTACCGGACGCGACCATAAGGCCCAAACAGGTGATGCCTGCCAGCCGGCAAAGCGTTCGCGCGATGGATGACGTTGCAGTAAAGCGAAACATGCTGACCCTCCCGGGTGTACTCGAGTATTAAACCGGCAGGCCCGGCGTTGGCAGCGATAGCGTCTCGAAGGCGTCGAGCCACGCCGGCAGCGCGTCGGATGGCATCGGCTTGGCAATCCAGTAGCCCTGCAGGTGGTCGCAGCCAACCTCGCTTAAAAGCTCGGCGCTGGCGCGATTCTCGACGCCTTCAGCAACGACCTTGAGCCCGAGGCTATGCCCCATTTCGATGGTCGAACGCACGATGGTGAAATCGTCCGCCTGGGTGTCCAGCGCCAGCACGAAGGACTTGTCGATCTTGAGCTCGTTGACCGGCAGGCGCTTGATTTGCGCCAGCGACGAATAGCCGGTCCCGTAATCGTCGATGGCGATGCTCAAGCCCATACGGCCAAGCTCGAGCAGCGTTCTTGTGGCGACCTCGACATCCTGCATCATCGCGCTTTCGGTCACCTCGACGCTGAGCTGCCGAGCGCCAAGCTGGTACTGTTTCAACAGCGCCGCGATACGTTGGCAAAGCCCGGGGTCCATCACGTCGCTGGTCGACAGATTGACCGCCACCGACAGGTGGTAATCACGCTGCTTCCAGCGAGCGAGCTGCTCGCAGATGTGTGAGAGCATCCAGTTGGTCAGCATGCCGATTTGGCCCGAGCGCTCGGCCAATGCGATGAACTCGTCCGGCGGAATGAAGCCAAGCGTCGGGTGCTGCCAACGCATCAGCGCCTCGCACTGATTGACGCGGCCGGTGCGCGTATTGACCTTGGGCTGGTACGCCATCCACAGTTCACCGTTATCAACCGCGCGCTTGAGATCACGAATCAGCGTGAGCTGGCGCTGGTGTAATTCATCCTGCCCTTGCTGGTAGCGCTGGTGAATGCAGCGCTGGCGTTTGGCCATGTCTAACGCGATATCGGCACGGCGCAGCAAAAGTTGAGTTGAGTCGCCGTGATCGGGAAAGTGAACTTCGCCGATGCTGAGCGAAGGCGTTATCGGCGAACGATCCAGATGAATGGGCGCGGATAGCGCGGCAAAAAGAGGGCGGCGCCAATCGGCATCGGTCTCGATGTCAACGTGCATTAAAAGCAGTTCATCGCCATCCAGCCGGTAGGCACTACGTCGGCCGCTTTCGAGCTGATGCAATCGCTTGGCAAGCGTTACCAGCACGTTGTCGCCCAGGGCGTAGCCGAAGGTATCCTTGATGTCGCGAAAATTGTTGATCGCAAGGCGCATCAGGATAAAAGCGGAGCCGGCGGCAATGGCGCGCTCTATCTCCTCCTCGGCACAGATACGATTGGGAAGATCCGTTAAAAGATCATGGCGCGACTGGTAGTGAAGCACGGCCTCACGCTTGGCGATCTCGTCTTGCATGGTCAGAAGCGTCGAGGCGAGCTGGCCGGTTTCGCTGTGCCTGGTGCCGCTGGCAAGATCGTCGACGCGCTCACCACGACCGATGCGCTTGGCCGCCGATGCCAGCGCCATCAGCGGCCTGCTGATGCTGCGGGCGCTCCACATGGCCACCACAGCGGTCGCGATCAAAATCAGCGCCACGATGCCCAGAAGCTGCCAGCGAAGCGACCGGTAGGCGCCCAGTAACTCGTTGCGGGAAAGCTGCAAAAGCACGTGGGTTTGGGCGTTGCCGCCGGCGTAGAGCATGCTCGAGTAGGAGAGGTACTCGTCATCTGGCGTCATCTGACCGGTCAACGAGTAATCGCCGTTTTGAAGCTGTTCGCTGTTGTCGTTAATCAGCGTTAAGGCCAGGGCCTCTGGGTGGGAGCTTGAAAGCGAGCTGATACGCCCCTGCTGGTAGGTCACGATACTGACGTCGAGGCCGGTCAGCGCCTTGATCTCGCTGGTGACCGTCTCGTTGATCAAAAACCCCATGCCGACCCAGCCGATCAGATGCGGCGCGCGTACCGGCAGCAATGCAAACTCATAGGGCTCGCCCTCGGTTACCACAACCCCGACTGCCGAGCCGTTAAGGTTGGCGCGCTCGAAAAGCTGGGGAAAGGGCATGGCGCTATCGCGGGCGTGGTGGCTGCCTGCCAGTACGCGGCCATCCAGGTCGGTCAGCAGCACGATATCGGCGTTGGCGCGGGTGCCGTGATTGGCCAGCACCGAATAGAGCGTTTCATTGTCCTGAGTCGATACCGCGCTTTTGAAACCGAAATCGTCGGCGAGAATGGCAATGTTGTTGCCAAGCTGGTCACCGCGGGCGCTCAAGAGCTGTTGGAACACATTGGCACCGACTTCCAGTCGCTGATTGCCCTTGACGATGATGTCGTTTTGCGTCGCACGCAGAAACGCCGCGCCGGTCGCCAACTGCGACAGGATCACGACGGTAAGCAAAACCAGCATCAAGCGCGTTCTAAAGCGCATGGCGACCTCGGACAGGCGGCGCAGGCAAACACCAGGGCTGAAGGCATGACAAAGCGACGAACAGGGTCACGTTAATGCTCGTTGGCCTGATGAAAACGCTGCTGTAGCGGTGAAAGAGGTGGCGTTTCTGGCGTCAGCGCGTTGAGCTCGAGTTGAACGTTCAGCGGCTGATCACCAGAAATGTTGCCTTCCCACCAGATTTGCTGGCGATCATCGAGTCTTGGGTGCCAAACGCGCACCGCGTGCTCGCCCTCCGGCAGCGTCGGCGTTTGTACCACGCCGTCAGGACCGGTTTTGTCGGCGAAGGGGGCGTCAGTGACGACGATGAACGCCTGCATCTGATCGTGAATGTTGCATCCCAGTACCACGACCCCTGGCTTATCGAACAGCACCGGCTCCGGGGTTTCCTGTAGATACAGGTTGAGCTCAAACGTTTTCGCCGGTGAAAAGGAGTAGACGTGGTGGCGCGTCGTATCCTGGTTGGGAAACGAGACGTAGCTTCCTACCGGCACGGTGAGCACATGGGGGTGAAACGCCGCCCCGCGTTGATAGATCTGGCCTTCACGCGCCGGCGCCGCGGCGCCGGCGTAGTGGACTTCGACCACCGCGTCTTCGAGCGGGGCGCCAGTGCTGTCGGTCACGGTAACGGTGGCCGCCGACACGCTAAAGGAATAGGTGAAAAGAGCACATGCGGCAAAGCGCGCCAAGTGGTGTCGAACACGTTGAGTGGTTAATGCCACGAAGCCCCCGGCGTTGCTTGAGAAGTAATGAGATCTATCCTGTGGCTTTAGCCACTTCAAGTCATTCTTTACGGCTAACGGTAAGCCAACTTTAGGAAAAAAACAGTAAATAAATTGATCAGGTTTGTACTGATGCCGCGTTTTGGCGATCCTTGCGAACGCTACCCGTCGAGTAAGAGCGCGAGAGAAAAAGCCGAACGGCGAGTGGGGTTCACAGTGAAATAGCAAGCGTTAGAGCCAGCGAAAAAGCATCGGACACTCTTTGAGTCGCGTGCGCTTGATAGAGAGTAGAGAGGAGAAACGCCGTTTGAGACTAGCGCCAGGCGCTTTGCCAAACGCGCAGTACGCGCTCGGGGTACCAGGTGTTGCCCAAACTGCCGTTGTAGCGGGCAAGCGCTCGGGTAAAATCACCGCTCTCGACGGCCAGATAGTGGGCCAGAATCGTGCAGCCGTAGCGAAGGTTGCGGTGGGGGTCGGTCAAATCGTCGATGGGAAGGCCAAGCTCGGCGACCCAAAAGGGCATGATCTGCATGAGGCCCGTGGCGCCGGCGGAGGAGACCGCGTCCGGCCGAAAGGCGCTCTCCACCTCGATCAGCGCCAATATCAAACTCGGCGGAAGCCCGGCGAGCCGAGCCTCCTGATAAAGCCTTGTGAGCAGTGCGTCGCGCTGGCCGGCATCACTAATGAAGCGCGAAAGCGGCGCGTGCATGCGCGCGGCCCACTGGCGCATCGCGGTGTCCTGATAGGCAGCGCCGTCGAGGGTCGAGCGAAGCGGGGGCTCGGCGGTGCTAACCGCTGGTGCTACCACCAGACATAGCGCCGCCAGTGCAAGGGCTGATGTAAGCCGCGCCACCACGCTCGCAGCGAGCCTGCGTCAGGCGTTCAGGCCGGACTTTTCGCCCAAAAACGCGACGATCTGATCTTCGGCGACCATGGTAGCCTCAGCGTCGCGGCGGCCCTTGTACTCGAGCTCGCCGTTATCCAGGCTGCGATCGCCGATCACGATGCGGTGAGGTACGCCCATCAGCTCCAGGTCGGCGAATTTCACCCCCGGGCGCGTATCGCGGTCGTCCAGCAGTACGTCGAAGCCGGCGTTGGTCAGCGTTTGGTAGAGCGCTTCAGAGGCTTCGCGCACGCGCTGGGACTTGTGCGCGTTCATCGGCACCAGCGCCACGTTGAACGGCGCGATGGCGTCAGGCCAGATGATGCCGGCATCGTCGTGGTTCTGCTCGATCGCGGCGGCCACCACGCGAGTGATGCCGATACCGTAGCAGCCCATCCACGGGTGCAGGGTCTTGCCGCTGTCGCCGAGCACCTTGGCGTCCATCGCCTCGGAGTATTTGGTGCCGAGCTGAAACACGTGACCGACCTCGATGCCGCGCTTGATCGACAGCGTCCCCTGGCCGTCCGGCGACGGGTCGCCTTCGACCACGTTGCGCAGATCCGCCGCTTGGGGCAGCGCCAGATCGCGCTCCCAGTTGATGCCGAAGTAGTGCTTACCTTCGATATTGGCGCCGGCGCCAAAGTCCGACATCAGCGCAACGCTATGATCGACGATGATCGGCATATCGAGATTCACCGGGCCGAGTGAGCCAAAGCCCGCGCCGGCGGCGGCGCGAATTTCCTCTTCGCTGCCCATGGTGAGCGGGGCGAAAACCTCGGGCAAATTCTCCGCCTTGACCTCATTGAGCTCGTGATCGCCGCGCACCAACAGTGCGATCAGCCCACCGTTGGCAGCGCGCACGATCAGCGTCTTGACGGTTTTCTCGATCGCCAAGCCGTGCTGTTCGACCAGCGCGGCGATGGTTTTGGCGTTGGGCGTATCGACCAGGTGCATCTCCTGGCTGGGTGCTTCGCGCTTGGCATCGCTACCCAGCGGCGCCGCCAGTGCCTCGGCCTTTTCCATGTTGGCGGCGTAGTCGGAGCCGTTGGAGAAGACGATGTCGTCCTCGCCGGAGTCGGCCAGCACGTGGAATTCATGCGAACCAGTGCCGCCGATCGAGCCGTTATCGGCGATCACCGGGCGAAAATCGAGCCCCAGGCGAGTGAAGATGCGCGTGTAGGCGTCATACATGGCCTGGTAGGTATCGGCCAGCGACGCTTCGTCGGCGTGGAAGGAGTAGGCGTCCTTCATGATGAACTCGCGCGAGCGCATTACGCCAAAGCGCGGGCGAATCTCGTCGCGAAACTTGGTTTGAATCTGATAGAAGTTGATCGGCAGCTGCTTGTAGCTCGACACCTCGCGGCGCACCAGATCGGTGATCACCTCTTCGTGGGTCGGGCCAACGCAGTAGTCGCGCTCGTGGCGATCCTTGACGCGCAAAAGCTCCGGGCCGTACTGCTCCCAGCGGCCGGACTCCTGCCATAGATCCGCCGGCTGTACCGCGGGCATCAGCACTTCCTGGCCGCCGGCGCGGTTCATCTCTTCGCGCACGATCCGCTCGACCTTGCGCAGCGTGCGAAGCCCCAAGGGTAGCCAGGTATAGAGGCCCGAGGTCAAACGACGGATCATGCCGGCGCGCAGCATCAGTTGATGACTCACGACCTCCGCATCGGCCGGGGTCTCTTTCAAGGTGGCAATCAGTAGTTGGCTGGCGCGCATGAGCGTGAAACTTCCTTTTGAGTCGGTAATACGTAAAACGTGGCGATCGAAATAGCGTGACGCGGCGCTGTGAGGCGCTTTCAAGCGTTGAATGATTGCATTGTACGAGCACGCGGTAAAGCCGGCAAAATTAACCCCGCCGCTCCGGCGCCGGATGCAATCGTGCTAGACTCCGCCGCTTCAAGGGGTATAACCGACCCGGCGCGCGCTCGAATGAAGGCGCTTTTCTCGCTTGGGGTCACCATCACTTTTAAGGAAGGGAATCGATGAAGCAGCTCAAACGTCGTGGTGCAAGCATTGCTTTGGTGGGGAGTCTCGTCGTGAGCATGAGCGGCTGCGGTACGCTGTTTCATCCCGAGCGCAAGGGCCAGCTCAGCGGCAATGTCGACCCGGTGGTCGCTATCGCCAACGGCGTTGGGCTTCTGTTTTTCATTCTGCCGGGCGTCATTGCCTACGCGGTGGATTTCTCCAACGGTACGATTTATCTCCCGAGCAATACCAGCGCCTCCATCGATACCTTCACGCTCGACGACACCTCGGATCTTGCCTCGCTCGAGCGGATTCTTTCCGACAAGGCCGGCCAGCCGGTCGATCTGCACAACGAATTGATGATCATGGAGGAGGTGGAAAGCCTCGACGAGGCGCTCGCCATGGTGCGCATGTCCGGCGTCCACGATAGCGAGCGCCTGGGCGTTCTTTGATCGCTGGGGCATTCTTCAATCTCAGCGCCCGAGGGGTTGAGTCAACTTCAGGGTGATGAGCCCAAGGAGCAGTCCCCAGAAAGCGCTGCCGATCCCCAACAGGCTGACACTCGATGCAGTCAGCAAAAACGTTACGATGGCCGCGTCGCGCTCTGCGGCGTTGGCAAAGGCACCGGCCAGCCCGCCGCTAAGCGTACCCAGCAGCGCAATGCCGGCCAGCGCCACGATCAGTGCCTGGGGCAGGGCGTTGAAGAGCCCGGTGACCGTCGCGCCGAATAGCCCCATCACCAGATAGAACGCGCCGGCCGCCGCACCCGCCGCATAGCGCCTTCGCATGTCGGCGTGGGCGTCCGGGCCAATGCAGACCGCCGCGCTGATCGCCGCCATGTTCAGGGCAAAACCGCCCAACGGGGCCAGCGCCATCGTGGCCGCCCCGGTCCAGCCCATCAGCGCCGAACCGTTGGGCTGATAGCCCGCCGCTCTCAGTACCGCCACCCCAGGCAGGTTCTGGGTCGCCATGGTGATGATGAAAAGCGGAATGCCGACGCCGATCAGCGTCGTTGGCGCAAACGCGGGAGCGGTGAAGGCAGGAGCGGCCGGCGTCAGTGGAATGCTGCCCGCGTCGACCTGACCCAGCATCACCGCGGCAACGAGCCCCACCAGCAGCACCCCCGGGACCGCCAGGGCCGGCCAGAACCGGCGCCCGATCACCCAGGCAACGAGCATGATCATCGGCAGCATCCACTGGCTCTGCATGACCCCGAAAAGCTCCAGCCCGAATCGCAGCAAGATACCCGCCAGCAGCGCCTGGGCAATCGCGTTGGGAATGTGGCGCATCAGCCGCTCGAATAGTCCCGTGACCCCGCATAGCGTGATCAAAAGCGCTGAAAAAAGAAACGCCCCGATTGCCTCGTTCATCGGCACGCCCGGCAGGCTCGTGACCAGAAACGCCGCGCCCGGCGTCGACCAGGCGGTCAGTAGCGGCATGCGGTAGTAAAGCGACAGCCCGAGCGTGGTTAGCCCCATGCCGATTCCCAGCGCCCAGAGCCAGGAGCTAATCTGCGCCGCTGTCGCGCCCGCCGCCTCGGCGGCCTGAAACACGATCGCCGCCGAGCTCGTGTAGCTGATGACGACCGCGACCAGCCCCGCCGTCACGGTCGAAAAACTCGTATCGCGCCAGAGTGAGAAGCGGTAAGGCTGACTGTTTTCTGAGGTGGACATGGGTGGCCCCGATTGCAATTGAACGTTATAACGCACAAACGCGACGTTACCACCGTGCGCTATAGCGCACAATGGCCATCAGAGGCGACCAGATGGCTTACAGCAGGTAAACGAGGAAAAAGGCGCCAAAAAAACAAGCGCCGCCCCAAGGCGGCGCCGGGCGATCAACCGGCCCTATGTGACGGGTCAGGAATGCTTGGAAAGCGAGTGGGGTGGCGCTTCATGTAAGCGTGGCAGGCTCTGAGCACGCGTACATCGTCGTACTTGCCGCCGGCGAGTTGAAAGCCCACGGGCAGGCCCTCACTGGTGAAGCCGCAGGGCACGGAGGCCGCCGGCTGCTGGCTAAGGTTGAATGGGTAGCTAAACGAGGCCCACTCTTCCCAGTCGCGCATGTCGCTTCCCGGCGGCACCTCGTGATTGATCTCGAAAGGCGAGAGCGTCACCGACGGCGTCATCAACAGGTGATACTCGCGGTTGAAGTGCTCCAGGCGCTGGGTGATGTAGGCGCGCTCGTTGAGTGCGCGGAAAAACTCCAGCGCCGTCCAGCCTTCGGCTTCCTTGGCATTGGCGACCAGCCCCGGGTCCAAAAGCTCGCGGTGCTTGTCATCGAGCTGCTCCCACTGGTGAAGCGAGGCGGTGAACCAGAGCTTTCTGAAGGTATCGATGGCCGGTGTCAGCCCCGGGTCGACCTCGACCACTTCGGCGCCGAGCTCGGCAAGCGCGTTGGCGGCCTCGCGTACCTTGTCGGCGATCTGCGGGTCGACCGATGCATAGCCAAGATCAGGCGAGTAGCCGATTCGCAGGCCTTCCAGGCTTTTGCCGAGATCCTCGCCCCAGCAGTCGGGCTGGCCGCGTGTGGCGTAGGGGTCGTGGTAGTCGTAGCGGCCGATGACGTTGAGCATCGCCACCGAGTCTTCCACTGAGCGGGTGATCGTGCCCAGATGCGAAAGGCTCGGCTCCTTGGCCGGCGGCCACTGCGGCACCCAGCCGTAGCTCGGTTTGAAGCCGAAGGTGCCCGTGAAGGCGGCAGGGATACGAATCGAGCCGCCGGAATCGCCGCCCTGGTGCAGCACCCCCATGTTCAGCGCCGCCGCCGCCGCGGCGCCGCCGGAGGAGCCACCGGCAGTAAGCCTTGTATCCCAGGGGTTGCTGGTGGCGCCGAACACGCGGTTGTCGGTCACCGCTTTCCAGCCAAACTCCGGCGTGTTGGTCTTGCCCAGAATGATCGCGCCGGCCTCACGCAGCATGCGCGCCGGCGGGCAGTCGGTGTCGCACAGCGCTTTCGAGGTGGTCAGCGACCCTTCCCGGCAGGGCATCCCTGCGACCTGCGCGAGATCCTTCATCGATACCGGCACGCCGTCGATCGGGCTTAGCGGTTTGCCCTGACCCCAGCGGCGCGCGGAGGTCTTGGCTGCGCTTTCGACGCCTTCACGGTCGACGTGCACATAAGCGTTCACCTGGTCGTTGAAACGCTCGATACGCTCGAGGGCGGCGCGGGTGGCTTCCAGCGGCGACGCCTGCTTATCTTGATAAAGCGTGCGCAGGGAGTTGGCGTCCATCAGGCCTAGATCGGTTTCGCTCACGGTAGCTCCTTGTCGATTGTCGTCCTTGGGTGACGCCGCTTGGAGGGGCTCCTCAAGCGTCAAGTCGCTGTAAGCCTAGGCAACGAACGCATTAGCTGCAAAACTTGCGCTTTTGATTCTCACCCACGCCCTGCGTACTCGGGGCATGTCAGGAGCCCTGGATGGCAAGCCCACCGACGCCGATCGCCGCGCACGTTACCCATACCGTTAAACGCCTTCGCCGCGAGCGGGCGTGGAGTCTGGACCGCGCCGCGGTCGAAACCGGCGTGAGCAAGGCGATGCTCGGGCAAATCGAGCGGGGGGAGTCGAGCCCAACGGTCTCGACGCTTTGGAAGATCGCCAGCGGCTTTCGCGTGTCGTTTTCGAGTCTTTTTGACAGCGGCGCGGCGACTCGTGAGGCGCTCGAGTGCGACCAGCACGTGCCGGTGTGGGGGGAAGACAGCGTGGGCATGCAGGCGCGGCTGCTGTTTCCCTTCGATCCGCTGTTGGGTTTCGAGATGTTCATGATCGAACTCGCCCCCCACGCGTTGAGCGAGTCCGCCCCGCACGCCGCCGGCGTGGTCGAGCATATCGTGGTGGTGGAAGGCGAGCTTCAGTTTTGTCTGGACGGGCAGTGGCAGTCCCTGAAAGAGGGCGAGGGGCTGCGCTTTCACGCCGACCGGCCCCACGCCATGCGCAACGCTACCGAAAAGCGGCTGCGCTTTCACGATGTGATCCACTACCTGCCGGGCGCGGCGTCCGGCAACTGAGCGCGCAGCCAGCGGATCTCGTCGGCCCAGTTTGCCGGCTCGACGGTTTCGAGAATCAAGGGGATGCCGTCGGTGCGTTCATCCTGAATGATGGTGGTAAACGCCTCCAGGCCGATATTGCCCTTGCCCAGGCTATGGTGGCGATCCACGCGGCTTCCAAACTCGCTCTTGGCGTCGTTCAGGTGCATGCCGCACAGATACTCGAACCCCACCACGCTTCCCAGCTCGTCGAGGGTCTGCTCGGTCGCCCGGGCGCCGCGCAGATCGTAACCGGCGGCGAAGGCGTGGCAGGTGTCGATGCACACGCCGACCCGGCTTTTATCCTCGACGTGCTCGATGATGGTGGCGAGATCCTCGAAGCGCCAACCCAGATTCGTGCCTTGCCCGGCGGTGTTTTCGATCACCGCGGTGACGCCACGGGTTTGATCGAGTGCCAGATTGACGGACTCGGCGATACGCAGCAGACAGTCGCGCTCGCTGATCTTTTTCAGAAAGCTTCCTGGATGAAAATTCAACAGCGAAAGCCCTAGCTGCTCGCAGCGCTGCATTTCGTCGAGAAACGCCGCGCGGGACTTCTCGAGGCCTTCGGCTTCCGGGTGACCCAGGTTGATCAGGTAGCTGTCGTGGGGAAGGATCTGGTTCGAGGCGAAGCCGTGCTTTTGGCAAGCCTTCTTGAACGCGCTAATGGCCTCGATGGTCAGGGGTTTGCCTTTCCACTGGCGCTGATTCTTGGTGAATAGCGCAAACGCGTTGGCGCCGATCTCGACGGCGCGGTGAACGGCCTGATCCGGGCCGCCGGCCGCGCTAACGTGCGCACCGATATACTTCATGACAACTTCCCGAGGTCTGCGAGTGTAACGCTATTATGCCGGTTAACGCTGATCCAAAAAACGCTTGAACGTTTCCGGCTGGTCGGTGATCGCGCTCGAGACCCCCCAGGCCCAGCGGGGCTCGAAGGCGCTCGGGTCGTTGGGGGTGTAGCAGAGCACCTTATAGCCCGCCTCGACCATCGCCATGGCCTGGGAGCGCTTGAGCCGCGTCCAGTCCGGGTGAACGCTGAATGCCTCGAGCTCTTCACACAGCGTTTGCCAGCGCGCGGGCGTGGCGCCGAACAGCACACCAAGGGCCAGGCGGTCGGGGCCGGCAAGCGTTCGGCAGCGCCTGAGCGCCTTTTCATCGAACGAGGAGACGATACGCCGCTCGGCGGGGATTCGCTCCATCAGCGGCGGCAGCGCCGCATCGACCAGCGCATTGGCGTCGCGGCCCTTGTTGACCTTGATCTCGAGATTCACGCCCATGCCGAGCTCGTCGAGAAGCGCGATCATCTCGTCAAGCGTCGCCATTTTCTCACCGGCGTAGCGGTCGCAAAACCAGCCGCCCACGTCGAGCGCCCTGGCGCTTTGCAGGCTAAGCTTGGAAAGCTCGCCGCGCCCGTCGGAGCAGCGGCGAACGTCCTGGTCGTGCCAGATGACCGGCGTGGCGTCGCCCAAAAGCTGCACGTCGAGCTCGACCCAGGTAGCGCCGGCATCAAACGCGGCGCGTACTGCCGCTAGCGTATTTTCCGGGGCGGCAGCCGAGTAGCCGCGGTGGGCGACGAGCGCCGGTAACAAAATGCCGGGGTGCGACATGGGAATTCACCGAGTGCTGGTTGAAAACGCTCAGTCTAGCATGGGCGTATGACAACCCAATGGCACCGCTTGATTTATAACGGTTAACGCGGTTGGATGACGCTCTTTAGCCGTTCACTCACACAGGAGAAAGTGGTCATGGCCAAGCGGATCGAGTTTGCAACAACCGGCGGCTCAGACGTGCTCGAGCTCAAGGAGGTCGACGTCAAGGCGCCGGGCAAGGGCGAGGTGCGCATCGCCAATAAGGCGGTAGGGCTCAACTTCATCGATATCTATTTTCGTACCGGACTCTATCCCGCGCCCGGCATGCCCTCGGGGCTGGGCACCGAAGGCGCCGGCGTGGTAGACGCGGTGGGTGAGGGCGTAAGTCACTTGAAAGAGGGCGACCGGGTCGCCTACGCCCAGGGCCCGCTGGGGGCCTACGCCGAGCTCCACACGCTGCCCGCCGACAAGGTCGTAAAGCTCCCCGACGGTATCGACTTCGAAACCGCCGCGGCGAGTATGCTCAAGGGCCTGACGGTGCAGTATTTGCTGCGCCAGACCCATGAGCTCAAGGGGGGTGAGACCATTTTGTTTCATGCCGCTGCCGGTGGCGTGGGCTCCATCGCCTGTCAATGGGCCAGGGCGCTGGGCGTAAAGCTGATCGGTACCGTGAGCTCAAACGAGAAAGCCGCGCTTGCCGAGAAAAACGGCGCCTGGGCGACGATCAACTACTCGAAAGAGAACGTGGTCGAGCGGGTGCGCGAACTCACCGGTGGCCAGATGTGCGACGTGGTCTACGACTCCGTTGGCAAGGATACCTGGGAGACCTCGCTTGATTGTCTGAAGCCGCGCTCGCTGATTGTCAGCTTCGGTAACGCCTCGGGCCCGGTCGAAGGTGTCAATATCGGCATTCTCAACCAGAAGGGGGCGCTCTATGTCACGCGCCCGAGCCTCAACGGTTACGCCGACACCCGCGAGCGCCTGGAGCAGATGTGCAGCGAGTTCTTCGAGATGATCGAAAGCGGCAAGATCGACATCGACGTGGCCAACCGCTATCCGCTGGCAGAGGCCGGCAAGGCTCAGGATGCGCTGCAGTCGCGCCAGACGACCGGCTCGACCATCCTGCTTCCCTGAATTCGAACCTGAAGGCCTGCTTGATGCCACCCCGGGGTCGGGGTGGCGTATCGATCAGGCATCCGGGCCGTCATAGGCCATATCGAAAAAGCGCTTTTCGATGCGGCTGGCCTCGACAAAGGGCGCGCGCAGGCTCTCGAAGCTTTGGGTTTCACCTACGCGGTTGAGCTCGCTTTTAAGAAAGTCGACCCACTGCACGAAAGCCGGCTCGTTATGGATCACGATCCAGTCGCGGTGCTCGGCGCGCTCGGGCGGCGGCGTCGGGCTTCGCTGCGCCCACTCCAGATAGAGCCACTCTGCCACCACCAGCACCACGAGAATCAGCGCGTAGTCCTGGGAGGCGCAGGCCCGGTCCATCAACTCGACGAAGGCCTGGGTCGGCTCGGCAATGGGCGGGTTGCGCCAGTGATTTTCGGCCACACCGAGAGCCTGAAAGGAGTCGATGAAGTAGCGGTACTCGCCGCCGGCCAGCACGCTGAGCTGGCGCGCGTGGGTCAGGCGCGCCTCGGGATCATCGGCGGCGCACACCGCCGCCCCGAGTAGCCGCACGAAGCTGTCGCAAAAGCAGAAGTCCTGTACCAGGTAGCGGGCGAACACCTCGTCATCGATGTGACCGCTCAAGAGCTCATCGACGAAACGGTGATTGACCGAGGCGTCCCAGTACGGGTTGGCCGCCTGACGCAGCCGCTGGCATAGATCCATGAGGTTATCTCGCTGTTATCGTTTTCAAAGAGGAGTGACTGGGTAGTTTAGCGAGCAGGACAAATGATTCAAACGTGCTTGTGAGTGGGCGCCACCGCCGATCACGTTTAAAAAAACTCGCAGAATCAGTTAACTTATATTGTGTTTTGATCTATCAAGTGGGATACACCACACCGCCGGCGCTTGGGCTCGGCGTTTAATGGAGACACCGTTACATGGCGATCGAGGCTATCGGATTGGCCCCCAGTACGCTCATTTTCATGATACTCGCTTTGACGCTGGTCGCCTTCATTTGGGGCCGCTTTCGCTATGATGTCGTCGCCCTGGCCGCGCTATTGAGTTCGGTACTGCTGGGGCTGGTGCCCGCCGACGAGGCCTTTGCCGGTTTTGGCCACCCGGCGGTGATTACCGTGGCGGCGGTGCTGGTGATCAGCCGCGGTTTCGAGCGCTCCGGCGTAGTGGATATCATCGCCGCCCAGGTGATGAAAGCCGGCGAGCGTTTGCTGTTGCAGCTGCTTGCACTGGTGGGCACGGTCGTGGTGCTTTCCGGCGTGATGAACAACGTCGGCGCGTTGGCGCTGCTGCTGCCGGTGGCCATGCGCCTGGCGCGGGAACACAACACGTCACCCTCGCTTTTGCTGATGCCGCTGGCGTTTGGCTCGCTGCTCGGCGGGCTCACGACGCTGATCGGCACGCCGCCCAACATCATCATTTCCACCTACCGTGGCAACATCACCGGTGAAAACTTCAGCATGTTCAGCTTTTCACCGGTCGGCGTGGCGGTGGCGCTGGCAGGGCTTGCGTTCATTGTGCTGCTGGGCTGGCGCCTGACGCCCAAACGCAACAGCGCCGCCGGCGCGGCGGACATGTTCGACACCGCCAACTACCTGGTCGAGCTCAAGGTCTCGGAAGAGTCCAGGGCCAACGGGCTGACGCTGCAACAGCTTCGCGACGAGCTCGACGAAACCATTCCCGTGCTGGCCGTGGTGCGCGATGACAACCGCCGGGCAGGGTACTCGTTTCACGGCGTGCTCAAACAGGGCGATATTCTGCTGCTCGAGGCGGGCCCGGAGGAGCTTCAACTGCTCGAGGACAAGGCGGGCTTGAGCGCGGTCGCCGAGCTCGAGGAGGACGACCGCGAAGAGGACGAGCGCGCCGCAAAAAACGCCGATAAAGCGAGCGAGCCAGCAAAAGATGAGGCCATCGATACTGAAGGCCTGCAGCTGGTCGAGGCGGTGGTGCGAAGCGGCTCGATGATGATCAATCGTAGCGTGCGTCAGCTTCGCTTGAACCACCAGTTTGGCCTGCACCTGGTGGCCGTAGCCCGGGACGGCGGGCGCTTGAAGCAGCGCCTGCGCGACATTCGCTTTCAAACCGGCGACGTGCTGCTGCTCCAGGGCAGTGAAAAAGAGATCAACGATAGCCTCTCGTCGCTTGGGTGTTTGCCACTGGCCAGCCGCGAGCTGCACCTGGGGCAGCCGCGCAAGCTGGCGCTATCGCTGGGGATTTTCGCACTGGCCATCGTGTCGATGCTGTTCGATTTGCTGCCCGCGGCAGTGGCCATGAGCACGGCGGCGCTGGTGTCGCTTCTGATCGGCGTGCTACCGCTGAGAGAGGGGTATAACGCCATCGACGGGCCGGTGATCGTGCTGCTGGCGGCGATGCTGCCGGTGGGCGAGGCGCTTGAAACCAGCGGCGGCGCTGATATCATCGCCAATTCGCTGTTGTATTTTGGCGCCGAGTGGCCGGTCGTGGTGTCGCTTTGCGGGCTATTTCTGCTCTGCATGCTGCTCTCCAATATCGTCAACAACGCCGCCGCCGCGCTTTTGATGGCCCCCATCGCGGTGAGCCTGGCCAACGGCTTCGATGTCGCGCTGGAGCCGTTTTTGATGGCGGTGGCGGTCAGCGCCTCCAGCGCGTTTTTGACGCCCATTGGACATCAGTCGAACACTCTCGTGCTTGGCCCCGGTGGCTACCGCTTCAGCGACTACTGGAAGCTTGGGCTTCCGCTGTCGCTGGTGGTGATGGTAACGGCGATTCCCGTGATTTTGCTGGTGTGGCCGCTGTCGGGCTAGCGTGCTCGCGCAGGTGTAAATGCATCGTTAAACAATAGGCGGGCACTTCGATTGCCCGCTGAATCAAAAGGCTCGGCCCATGAATCAGCAACACCGCCAGGACGCTATCGTCGAACTGGTCCGCCTGCACGGCTACGTGAGTATCGAGCAGCTCACCGAGCACTTCACGGTGACGCCGCAAACCGTGCGCCGCGATCTCAATACGCTCTCGGACGAAGGGCGCATTCGCCGCGTTCACGGCGGCGCCGGGGTGGAGTCGAGCACGGTCAACACCGCCTACAGCACGCGCAAGACGCTCAACCTGGGGGAGAAGGAGCGCATTGCCCGGGCGCTGGCCGAGCAGATTCCGGATCACTCGTCGCTGTTCATCAACATCGGGACCAGCAACGAAGTGATCGCTCAGGCGCTTTTGGAGCACAAGGGCCTCGAGATCATCACCAATAACCTCAACGTCGCGGCCATTTTGCAGCGCAAGGAGGATTTCTCGGTGATCGTTGCTGGCGGCCAGGTACGCTCTCGCGACGGCGGCATCATCGGCGAGGCGACCATCGATTTCATCAACCAGTTCAAGGTCGACGTGGGCGTCATCGGTATCAGCGGTATCGACGAAGATGGCTCGCTTTTAGAATTCGATTATCAGGAAGTACGGGTCGCCCAGGCGATCATCGCCAACTCGCGCCGGGTGTATCTGGCCGCGGACCACTCCAAGTTTCACCGCAATCCGGTCGTGCGTCAGGGCAATATCGCCCAGCTCGATGCGCTATTCACCGACCGCCGCCCCCCGGAGCCGATCGTCAAGCTTTTGAGCGAACACGGCGTGGCGCTGCATATCGCCTGAACCTACCCACATTTCACTTTGATAGCGTGTCCTGACTTCAAATGGTCAGGGCCGTCACGCCCAGCCGTCTGTTTAAATAAATAGCGCTTTTTTATTCAGGGCCGCGACAAAGATCGCGGCTTTTTCGTTCGACGTTATGCCGACTAACGCCGCGTAAAAGGGCCGAAACGTTCGATAATACGCTCGTTTGAAAACGGCTGACACGATAAACGCGAAGTACGACACTCTGTCGTTTAACTACAACCAGAGACCCTGCCAATGGCGGATTGTTGGCCAAACGAGGCTCGACCATAGTCACACCATGGCTTTGAAACACCAACCCTTTCAAAGCCCGGCGCGCCTACTTAACCGGTCAATGCGTGCCAGCACGGCACCGCGAGGTCTACCGCCTGCGGCGTCTGCGCCCACCCTCAGGCGCTTATAAGCTCATTAGCCGACAGTGATAAAACAGACACAGTGATAAAACAAACACAGTAATAAAACAAACAGAGGTGGTTTATGAACTGCATCGAACTCACTCAGCAGGCCGACCGTATCGCCAGCACGTTCAGCAAGCAGGAACTGGCCAAACTGGTGCTGGCGCTCAAATGTCAAGGCGAGTCGCTTCAGCAGGCGGTCGAGGTGATCGACACGATCGACACCCGCGCAGGCTACTCGATGGAACAGGCCTGGGAGGAGGTACTCGCCCAGGATTCGCAGCTGATTATCGAAGACGAAGAGTAGCGCCTTTGAACGAGAAAGCCCCCGCGAGGGGGCTTTCTCGTTTTTACCGATAACGCCGTTATTCGGCCAGAGCTGCTTCCGAGCGCGGGGCGTTGGGGCGGGTCGTATCCGGGTTCTCGGCGAAATAGGTATCGAGCCGGGTCTGGGCCTGGTCGCCGAACAGCACCTCACAGGCTTTTTTGAGCCCCTCGGAGTTCATCAGCTCGTCGCGGTGAACCACCAGCGATACCTTGGCGCGCCGGCGCAGAAAGTCCTCGAGTTCGGTGATCATCTCGTGATCGCGGGCGTACTCAAGCTCGCAGCGGATGTACTCGGTCTTGTCGATCAGAATTTCCGCCTGGCTGGGGTCAGCCTTGATTTTTTCCAGCAGGCTAAAGGCGTCGTTGCCGTAGCGCCGCCACAGCCGCGACGAGAGCTTCTCGTTGGACGTGGCCGGCGTCAGCGCGTCGAGTTTCGCGTCGCGGGCTTGCTGCATGAACGATGCCTTCACCTTGTCATCCGGCTCGCCGTACCAGCGCGTGGCGGGGGCGCCAAGCGTTACCCCGAGCTTTTGCACTTCGTCACTGATCTCCTCACCCACGTTCAAACAGTCGGTCAACTTGCCGCCAAAAATACTGATATGGGCGGTGGATTCGTGAGTGTCGATCACGTGCTTGCGCGAGAGCTGCAAAAAGTCGCGGCTCTGGCCCTTGTCCGCCTTGACCGCCAGCGGGCGCACGCCGCAGCGGGTGGAGATGATGTCCTTTTCGGTCAGCGGCGTTTCGAGGCTCAAGCGTGCATTGATGTTCTCGAGCACGAACGCGATGTCTTCCTGCGTGACCTCCGGGTACGGGTTCTCCATGTGGGTATCGGTGGTGCCGATGCAGGTGCGGTTCCCCATGGGGATGACGAAAAACAGCCGGCCGTCGTTGGCGAAAAATGCCAGCACCCGCTTTTGCTCGGTGAGCTGCGGCACGATCAAATGAATGCCCTTGGAGTAGAGGTGCTGGTGCGAGGTGGACTGCTTCGTCAGCGCGTTGTGCTCATCGACCCAAGGGCCGGCGGCATTGATCAGCACTTTTGAGCGGATGTTGAAGGTATCGCCGGTCATCACGTCGCGCGCGCGGGTCACCCAACACCCGTTTTCGCGCTCGGCACCCAATGATTCGACGTAGTTGGCCGCCACCGCGCCGAAGGTCATTGCCTGGCGCACGAAATTGAAAACGAAGCGGGCGTCGTTGTCGTAGAGATACGCATCGGAGTACTCGAAGCCCCCAACGGCGTTTTCAGTGTCGATGATGGTCTCTTCCTGCTTGATGTTCTTTGGCGACAGCAGGCGGGGTCGCTTCGTAAAACCGTTACCCATCAGCCAGTAGAGCCAGGTACCCGCCCATAGATAACGCGGCGAGTGGCGAAAGCCCTTGGAGATAGTCGTGAGAAAGCGGATCTCCTTGACCGTAGAAGGGTAGCTCTTGATCAGGTGATTGCGGCTTTTACAGAGCTTTCGCACCAGCGCGAAGTCGTTGCTCTCCATGTACTTGATGCCACCCCACACCAGATTAGAGGAGTGCATGCTGGTGCTGCCGGCGAAGTCGCCGCGGTCGATCACCGCCACTTTCGCGCCTTTACCCGCGAGCGCCGAGGCGGCGGCGGCGCCGTTGATACCGCCGCCGATGATCAGCACGTCATACTCTTCACTTGGCAGCTTTTCGAGATTCTGAGTTCGAAGCGTCATGGCGAATTCCGTTGGGTCGAAAGCGCGAACGTGGATACGTCGCTTGATATTTTCAATAACGAAACTATAGATGATCGTTTTCGAACATTCAACGCGTTTGACACGCGCAAATGCCAAGCGAAAGGCATAAAAAAAGCCGGCCCAGGGCCGGCTAGAGATTCGATAAAAGAGGTGTTACTTGACGCTCTCCTCGGCATTGACCGGCGGTGCCTTGGGCGCCGCGGGATTGTGATCGATCAGGGTGGACTTGTCGGTGGCGAACTCGTTATAGGCGAAATCGTCTACGGTGAGCATCTCCAGCACCTCTTTCTCGAAAGTGCGCATGAATTCGGCGTCTTCCTGACTGACGATACCCGCTTCCAGACCCGCTTCGACCCGGGCTTCCGGATGCAGCGCGGTTTGCGCGATCTCGCCCTTGGCGTAGGCCTTGTTGACCGTGCGGTAGATCTTCTCGGCGCGCTCGTACTCCACCAGCAGTGCGTTGTAACGCGCCAGGGGGTTGCGCTGTTCGCCGTCGTCCTGGTCCCAGGTATTGCGCAGCAGCTTGGTGCGCAGTGCGCTGTGGGTGGATACACGATGGGCTATATCGCGGGCGAGATCGTCGTGCGGCTTGTTCCAGCGACGGCCCAACGGCATCACTACAGCGTTGAGCACCTTGCCCAGCGCGCGGTTGGGCAGGTTGTCGAAAATTTCGACAAAGGCCTGCTCGGCGCGGTGCAGCAGGAAGCGGCAGCTATAGTGCAGCAGTGCCTCTTCACCCTCGACCTTGTCGCCGGCCTGCCACTGCTTGAGTACCATGGAGGCGAGATACAGATTGGAAAGCACGTCGCCCAGGCGCGCCGAGATCATCTCGCGCTTTTTGAGCGCCGACCCCAAGCTTGCCATGGCAGCGTCGGCGCACAGGCCAAAGCCTGCGGACAGGCGTGCGATGTCCTGGGCATAGGCGGCGGCGGGAGCATCGAACGGCACCGAAGGCTTGCCAATGCCGATTCCCAGCGTCAGCGCGCGCGCGGCGTTGCCGAAGATCAGCCCGGCGTGCTTGAAGAACGCCGTGTCGAAAGCCTTGACGTCGTTTGCGTCCTTGGCGGCGAGTTCATCGAGTACGTAGGGATGGCAGCGAATCGCGCCCTGACCAAAGATCATCAGGTTACGCGTCATGATGTTGGCGCCTTCCACGGTGATCGCCACCGGGTTGGCGCTGTAGCCGATCCCCAGATAGTTACGCGGGCCGAGCGTGACCGCCTTACCGCCGTGCACGTCCATGGCGTGGCTTAGAATTTCACGCTGGAACTCGGTGAGCTGGCTTTTCAGAATCGCCGAGGGCACCGCAGGCTTTTCGCCGTGGTCGATCAGGTTAGCGGTTTGATACACCGTGGCCTGGGCGATGTAGCCAAGCGCAGCCATTTTGGCCAGCGGCTCTTGCACGCCTTCCATTTCCGCAACAGGAACGTTGAACTGACGACGGACGCGCGTAAAACCGCCGCTCCAGCCCAGCGCGTAGCGTGCGGTGCCGGTAGCGCCCGAGGGCAGGGTGATGCAGCGTCCGATAGACAGGCACTCGACCAGCATGCGCCAGCCCTGGCCGATCATATCCTGGCCGCCGATGATGGTATCCAGCGGCACGAACACGTCCACGCCCTTGATCGGGCCGTTCATGAAGGGGCTGCCGATCGGGTGGTGACGCCGGCCGATCTCCATGCCCTCGGTGTCGCGGGGAATGAGTGCCAGCGTGATGCCGCGATCTTCTTCGTCACCGAGAAGTTTTTCCGGATCGAACAGGCGAAACGCCAAGCCTACTACGGTGGCGATCGGTGCCAGGGTAATCCAGCGCTTCTCGAATGTCAGCTTGATGCCCAGTACTTCCTTGCCGTCGACGGTCTGCTTGCACACCACGCCGGTGTCCGGCAGTGAGGTGGCATCCGACCCCGCCCGAGGGCCGGTCAGGCCGAAGCAAGGGATTTCACGGCCGTCGGCCAGGCGCGGCAGGTAATGATTCTTCTGCTCTTCGGTGCCGTACTTCATCAAAAGCTCACCCGGGCCGAGCGAGTTGGGCACGCCCACGGTGACCATCAGGGTTTCATTGGCGGAGAGCTTTTGCAGCGCCATGGACTGCGCCTTGGCGGAAAAACCAAGACCGCCGTACTCCTTGGGAATGATCATCCCGAAAAAGCGTTCTTTCTTCAGGAAGTCCCAAAGCTGCTGAGGCAGGTCGGCGCGCTCGATGGAAATGTCCCAGGCGTTACACATGCCGGCAGCGGTGGCGCACTGGTTATCCAGAAACGCCTGTTCGTCCTCGCGCAGGCCCTCGTCCTTATAGCTTAGAAGGGCGTTCCAGTCCGGCTTGCCGGAAAAGAGCTGGCCGTCCCAGGACACGCTGCCGGCCTCGAGCGCGGTACGCTCGGTGTCGGACACTTTCGGTGCCACCTTTTTGAACATGCCGAACACGCGCGGCGTGAGCCACAGCCTTCTCAGCGCCGGCAAACCCGCTGCCGCCACGCCAAGCGCTACCAGCAGAAGAAGAAAGCCGATGACCGGGGCGTCGAACACCAGCCCGATTAGGCCAAGCACGGCCAACACCCCGACGGCCGGCGCCGCGCCGGCCTCCCGGCGCATCACGACGAGCAGGCCCACGATGGCCAGCACGATCAGCAGTAGCGTGAGCATAGAATCTCTCCATATCGTTTATAAGGATTATTCAAACGTGGTTGGGGGTACGTATTTAAACGGATGTTTGAATAGTGGCAGACTCGCGCTATCCCGCGCAAGTACTTCACCCTGGCGTCGAGTATCGCTCTCAGTATAGTGGTTGATGCGCCGTATGAACTCTTCGAGCCTGACGCGATACGCAAAATATGCGTCAAGCGATAAAACGAAAAAACGCCGCGGGCCGCCGCGGCGTGCAAGACGTGGTCAGGCGGTCGTTTGAGCTATCGCTTGGGCGCTTTTCGCGCCGGCACACTGCCGGCCACGTAGTAGTCGACCTGCTCGCGCGGCAGCGGCGCTCGATTGCGGATATGGTCGGCGATTTTTTCCGCCAGCATCAGCGTCGGCGCATTCAGGTTGCCGGTGGGAATCAGTGGAAAGAGCGAAGCGTCGACGACTCTAAGCGCCTCGAGCCCGTGAACGCGGCCCTGGCCGTCGGTGACGGCATCAGGGCCTTCACCCATTTTGCAGCTGCCGCATGGGTGGTAGGCGGTTTCCGCATGCTCGCGCACGAAGGCGTCCAGCGCCTCGTCGCTTTGCACCTCTGGGCCCGGTGCGACTTCGCGGCCGCGGTAGGCATCGAAGGCCGGCTGGTCGATGATCTCACGGGTCAGACGAATGGCGTCGCGAAACTCCTCCCAATCCTTCTCCGTCGCCATGTAGTTGAACAAAATGCTGGGCGCCGCGCTCGGGTCTTTCGAACGCAGGCGCACGCGCCCACGGCTTTCCGAGCGCATCGAGCCGACGTGGGCCTGAAAGCCGTGCGCCTGAACGGCGCTTTTGCCGTTATAGCTGATGGCGATGGGCAAAAAGTGGTACTGAAGGTTTGGCCAGAGCTCGTCGTCGTTCGAGCGAATGAAGCCGCAGGCTTCGAACTGGTTGCTCGCGCCGATGCCAGTGCCCTTGAACAGCCACTCGGCGCCAATTTTGGGTTGGTTGTACCACTTCAGCGCCGGGTAGAGTGAGATCGGCTGCTTGCACTCGTACTGAATGTACATCTCCAGGTGATCCTGCAGGTTTTCACCCACGCCGCAAAGCGCGTGAACGACCTCGATGCCAAGCGCTTTCAAATGCTCCGGCTCGCCCACGCCGGAGCGCTGCAGAATCTGCGGCGAGGCGATCGCGCCGGCGCACAAAAGCACTTCGCGTTTGGCGCGCACCCGGTGCGTCTGCCCCTTGCGATGGTAGCGAACCCCTACCGCGCGCTTGCCCTCGAACTCGATGGCATCGGTGAGCGCGTGGGTTTCGATGCGCAGATTGCCGCGCTTTTTTGCAGCATCCAGGTAGCCCCGAGCGCTGGAGGCACGCCGCCCCTTGGGCGTGACGAAACGGTCCATCGGGCCAAAGCCCTCCTGGCGGTAGCCGTTGACATCATCGGTCTCGGCGTACCCCGCTTGTTTGGCGGCCTCGATGAAGATGCGATAGAGCGGGTTGTTGTCACTTTTTGGCGTGGTGACGCTGACCGGGCCGTTACCGCCGTGGTAGGTATTTTCGCCAATGTCGCGGGTTTCGCACTTTTTGAAGTAGGGCAGACAGCTTGCGTAGTCCCACGCTTCCAGGCCCGGCTGTTTCGCCCAGTGGTCGTAATCCAGGGCGTTACCGCGGATGTAACACATGCCGTTGATCAGCGACGAGCCGCCCAAGCCCTTGCCCCGGCCGCACTCCATGCGCCGGTGGTTCATCCAGGGTTCCGGCTCGGTCTCGAAGGCCCAGTTATAGCGCTTGCCCTGTAGCGGAAAGGCCAGCGCCGCCGGCATCTGGGTGCGAAAGTCGAACCGATAGTCCGGCCCGCCGGCTTCGAGCAGCAGCACGCTCGTATCCGCGTCTTCGCTTAGCCGCGCGGCCAGCACGTTACCCGCTGAGCCGGCGCCGATGATGATGTAGTCAAACTCGCCTTGCCAGGCCATGAACACCTCCCAGAATCGAACTCGTGATACTCGCGTAGCGCTTGCCGCTCGAAACGCTAGAAGACCGAGGCAAACGGCCCCATTTCGATCTGCACCGATTTGATCTGGGTGTAGTGGTAGAGCGTCTCGACACCGTTTTCGCGGCCGATGCCGGAGGCTTTATAGCCGCCCACCGGCATCTCGGCGGGGGAGTCGCCCCAGGTGTTGATCCAGCAGATTCCTGCCTGGAGTTTATGAATGACGCGATGCGCGCGGTTGAGCGACTCACTAAACACGCCCGCCGCCAGACCAAAATCAGTGTCGTTGGCGCGACGTATCACCTCAACCTCGTCATCGAAGGCGAGCACCGACATCACTGGTCCGAAAATCTCTTCACGTACGATGCGCATACCATCCGTGCAGTCGGTGAACACGGTGGGCGCCGCCCAGGCGCCCCTTGCGTACTCGCCCTTTATCCACTCATCGCCGCCGACAAGCACGCGCGCGCCTTCCTGCTTGCCCAGTGCGATGTAGGAGAGCACCTTCGACTGATGCTCGAAGCTCACCAGCGGGCCGAAATTCACTGCCGGGTCCAGCGGGTCGCCCGCCCTGATACGCCGAACGCGCTCGACGAGCCTGGCCTCGAACGCTTCCTTGACGCTCGCCTCGACGAAGACCCGCGTGCCGTTGGTGCAGACCTGACCGCTGGAGTAGAAATTGGCCATCATGGCGGCATCGGCGGCGCGCTCGAGATCCGCGTCGGCGAAGACGATCAGCGGCGACTTCCCGCCAAGCTCCATGGTGACTTCCTTGAGCGTGGAGCCCCCGGCGGCTGCCATCACCCGTTTGCCGGTACCCACCTCGCCGGTGAACGACACCTTCGCGATGCCCGGATGCTCGGTGAGCATCGCGCCGACCTGGCCGTCGCCCTGCACCACGTTGAATACGCCGTTGGGCAGACCGGCCTCGGTGAAAATCTCGGCGAGCTTCAACGCTGAGAGCGGGGTGACCTCGCTTGGCTTGAACACCACCGCATTACCCGCGGCGAGCGCCGGCGCCGCTTTCCAGCAGGCGATCTGGATCGGGTAGTTCCAGGCGCCAATCGCGCCGATCACCCCAAGCGGCTCGCGCCGGGTATAGACAAAAGAGTCCTCGCGCAGCGGAATCTGGCTGCCTTCCAGCGCCGGCGCCAGGCCGGCGAAGTATTCGAGCGCATCGGCACCGGTGGCGATGTCCACGCTCGCGGTTTCGCTGATCGGCTTGCCGGTGTTTTGGGTCTCGAGCCTTGCAAGTTCGTCGTTGCGCTCGCGCAAAAGCGTCACGGCCTTGAGCAGCACGCGCGAGCGCTCCATGCCCGTCATGGCGGCCCACACGCGCTGACTCTGGCTTGCCGCTTCGACGGCGCGGTCAACGTCCTGCTGGCTTGCCTGCCCCACGCGCGCAAGCGTTGCGCCATCGAAGGGATTAACGACGTCGAACGTCTCGCCAGAGGTGGCAGCGACCGCGCGGCCGTCGATGTAAAGCGGTTCGATGTGTTGGGTATCCATACAAGACTCCTTTAAAGCGTGTCGTCAGTCAGCGGGCTAAGCGGTCAGTAGCCGGTCCAGGTGCGCAAGCGCCAAATCGCGGGCGGCATCGGCGTCGAGCCCTTCTCGAGCGAGGGCGCCGCGAAGCCAGAGCCCATCGATCAACGCGGCCAGGTCTTTTGCCGCGTTTTTCGCCTGCTCGCGCGGCATCGCCTTGCAAAACTGGTAGCAAAGGTTGGCGTAAAGGCGGCGGTCGTTGATGGTTTGCAGCCGCGCCAGCGCCGGGCGGTGCATGCTGCTGGCCCAGAACGCCAGCCAGGTCTTGGCTGCCGGGCCGCTGATCTGGGAACGATCGAAGTTGCCTTCGATGATGGCACCGATCTGCGCGCGGGCGCCTTGCTCATTCAGTGCGCGGCGTCGACGGGCGACCGCCTGACTCAAGTCGGTCAGGATTTGGCGCATGGTGGCCTCCAAAAGCCCATCCTTGCCGCCGAAATAGTGGCTGATGATGCCTGAAGAGACGCCGGCGTGGCGGGCGATACGCACGATGGTGACCTCGCCAAGCCCCACTTCGTCGATGGCGGCCATGGTGGCCGCGATCAGCTGCTGACGGCGAATGGGCTCCATTCCCACTTTGGGCACGATGACCTCCCTGAATCGTTGGATACCGTTTGGTTTAAAGGGCAAGGCGCTCACGGCTCGATTTGAAATTCCGCACCTATCGTGATGTTCTTATAGCGTGGCATTTTTTAATTGAACGTTCAATAAATAAAACCGCGTTCACTTGACCGCGCTATAGCGGCTAAGCTAGGTTGACACCCACAGGAGATAGATGATGAGCAATACGAAAAAGGCACGCTTAGGCGCACTGGCGGTCATGACCGCGCTGCCCGCAACGGCGATGGCCGATGAATGCAGCACCGTGCGCTTTGCCGAGGTGGGCTGGACCGACATTACCGCCACAACCGCCATGGCCAGCGAAGTGCTCGAGGCGCTCGGATACGAGCCCCGCGTGGACACGGTATCGGTGCCGATCGCCTACGCTGGCCTACGCAACAACGACTTCGACGTATTTTTGGGCAATTGGATGCCGTCGATGGCCTCCATCAGCGACCCGTACGTGGAAGACGGCGACGTGGTGCGCCTTACCGAAAACCTGGAAGGGGCGAAGTACACCCTGGCGGTGCCGCAGTACGTGTATGACGCCGGCGTAACGTCGGTTGAGGATCTGGCCGAGCACGCCGACGAGTTCGACCGTCGTATCCACGGCATCGAAGCGGGTAACGATGGCAACGAGCTGATCGAGCAGATGATCAGTGACGACGCCTATGGGCTGGGCGATTGGCAGGTGATCGATTCGAGCGAGGCGGGCATGCTCTCGGAGCTTAGAACCCGCGTGCCCAACGAGGAGTGGATGGTGTTTCTCGGCTGGGAGCCGCACCCCATGAACACCAACTTCGAGATGGCCTATCTTTCGGATGCCGATGACTACTTCGGCCCCAATCTGGGCGGGGCGACGGTGTACACCAACACCCGCGCCGGCTTCGTCGAGCAGTGCCCGAACGTCGGCCAGCTGCTCGAGAACATGAGCTTCACCCTCGAGATGGAAAACGAGCTGATGGCATCCATCATGGATGACGGCGTCGCCGCCCGTGACGCCGCCAACGCCTATCTGAAAGAGCACGATGACCTGCTGGCCGAGTGGCTCGACGGCGTGACCACGATTGACGGTGACGAAGGGTTACCCGCAGTACGTGAGGCGCTTTGACCGCAGCGCTTTCACCAAAGCCCGTTGAGTTTTAACCACTTGGCGAAAAAGGCAGGCCATTTTGGCTTGCCTTTTGCGTTTAAAGTGGGCATACTCTGCACCCGCTGATGAGGCAAAGGCTACGTAGCTCAGCTGGTTAGAGCACATCACTCATAATGATGGGGTCCCCTGTTCAAATCAGGGCGTAGCCACCACATCACGCGCGATACAGGCAGTTTTCAAAAGTCTGTATCACTATGGTGGCCCCTTAGGTCCTCCCGCAACGCGAAACTGCAAACCCCGCCAGGCCCGGAAGGGAGCAACGGTAGTGGTGGATGCGTGTGCCGGGATGTGGCTTTTGGGGCCGCCACCCGTTTTACCCCCCCCCTTTTTTTTCGTTCTGATTCTGTTTTTGACTTCCTCCATTCGTTGAACCACTCGTTTCGCGCGTTCGATACCATGCCTTCGGTACGGTGATGCAAGGATCGTCATGAAAACGCTTTTCCTGTGGCTTTTAACCTGCGTGCTGATGCTGGCGTTGCTATTGGCAGGCCCGGCGTGGCTACTCTTGACCGACCGCGTCGAAAGTGGCGGTCATTGGTCCAGCGCCAACCGTGACTCCGCCGGGCTGGCGCCGCTGCCCGAGGCGTACGCGCCGGCGGTGGTGCAGGTGTACGCCGCGCGGGCGTTTAGCTGGCGCGGGGCGTTTGGCGTGCATATCTGGATTGCGACCAAGGCCGAGGGCGCGCCGAACTACCGGCTGCATCAAGTGCTGAGCTGGCGCCGACCCACGGTGGTATCGGCCAGCGATACGCCGGATCGGGCCTGGTTTGGCCAAGCCCCGACCCTGCTGGCTGATTATCGCGGCAGCCAAGCTGCTCGGTTGATTCCTCTTATAGAGGACGCCGCTACCCGCTACCCGCAAGTCAATCTTTATCGCGTCTGGCCGGGGCCCAACAGCAACAGTTTCATTGCCTGGATGGTGCGCCAAATCGATGGCCTCGACATGGCGCTGCCGGTAACGGCGGTGGGTAAGGATTATCTTTTCGGCAGTTGGTTCGCCGCCACGCCCAGCGGCACCGGCTATCAGTTTTCGCTCGGTGGTGTGTTTGGCGTGATGTTTGCCTGGGAGGAGGGCGTCGAGCTGAATCTGTTAGGGCTCAGCCTGGGAGTGGATGTACTGCGCCCGGCGCTAAAGCTTCCTGGCATTGGGCGGATCGGCATGACGCGTCCGGTCATTCGGCACGAATAAACCGTCGCGCTCCTTGTTTGCAGATACATTTTTATTCGATTAGTATTTACAGACAAGGTTTTGGAGAGTAGCGATGCAAACAGTCACCCGTCTTGAAGGTAACAAGGCCGCCGCTGCCGTCGGTTTGAAGACCGCGGTGCGCATTCTGGACAAGTGGCAGGCCAGCAACGAGCAGGGCGAGGCGATTTTGCGCGTCTCACACTCGACCTACGCGCGCGCGCGGCGAGGTGACCTTGCAGAAATCAAGCTCGATAGCGACCAGCTCACCCGCGTAAGCTACCTGCTCAACATTCACGCCGCGCTGCGTACGCTGTTCGAGAATCCGGAGAACGTGTACGGGTTCGTTTCCATGGCCAATCATAACCCCTACTTCAACGGCCGAACGCCGCTCGAGGTGATCGGCGGCGGTGACTTCGCGGCGCTGTACGAGACCTTCAAGCGTCTCGATAGCCTGCGAGGCGCGCAGTGGTAGCGCCTAAAGAGCTTGCGCCGATTCCGTCGAACCGGGTGGTCGGGTATCGGCTGATCAACAGCAAGTTTCCGCCGATCGCGCTATTTGACGACGTGGCCGACCGCGACGAGTTCGAGGCGCTTTATCAGCTTCAGGCGTTGACCAACCCACGCCTGTGTAACGAGCTGGGCAATTTGGCGCTGCTGCCGCTGGAGGAAATTCCCTTTCACATTCGCGGCTGCTCCTACGCCGCGGCTGCGTTTACCCACGTCAATCCGGACGGTTCTCGCTTTAGTGACGGCAGTTTTGGTGTGCTCTATATCGCCGATACGTTGGACACCGCCATTGCCGAGGTCAGCCATCATCAAACGGCGTACTGGGAGCGGGTGCCGGCGCTGCATTTTGAACGCTTCGTATTTCGTGGGCTGCGCTGCACGTTCGATGAGAAAACGTGTCGTGATGGCCTCGCGCTCGAGAGCAGCCACACCATTTACGACCCGGATAGCTACACCGAGTCCCGCACGCTGGGCCACGCGCTTCGCCGCGCCGGTGAGCCGGGGCTTCGCTACCGCTCGGTACGCCGCGAAGGCGCGGTGTGCTGGGCACTGATGACCCCGCGTTGGGTGGAGGATGTCGTCCAGACCACGCATATCGAAATGGTCTGGAACGCGGGGCTGGCTCAGGTGAATCGACTCACGACCCTTGGCCCCCGCTGATACAAGGGGGAAGCTAACCGGCGTTGTCGTCGGTAAAGCGCTGCATGATGGCAAGCGTTTCGTCGCTGACGTGATGCTCCATGCCTTCGGCGTCGATGCGTGCGGTGCTGTCGGGCACGCCGAGTGCGCGCAGAAAATGGAGGACGACGTCGTGACGACCGCGGGACGTCTGGGCCATCTTCCTACCTTCATCGGTTAGAAACAGCGAACGGTAGGGCTGGCTCGTGACCAGCCCCAGCTCGTTGAGCCGGCGAATCATTTTTGACACGGTTGCCTGGCTGACCGCCATGCGGTTGGCGATATCCGCGGCGCGCGCCTCGCCCCGGTGATCCAGCAAATCCCCGATGAGTTCGACGTAATCCTCGATCAGTTCGGTTTCATGAGCGTTGCGCACCGTTTCGTACTGGCGTGCGTGCTGCTCGACCGGCGGTAGCGCATCGTGGCTGTGGCCGCCCTTGAGCGAGCGGTGCGGCGTGGATTCATCACTCATTGGCAGGACTTACTGACAGTAGATGGAAAGTGTCGCGTGGCGCGCCTGAGTATCGACCCCGATGGGGGCGTAGGGCGAGCAATCGCCTCGGTGCTTTCGCAAAGCCGACCACGTTTGCGGGCATACTAGCACATCGGGGCGAAGAGCGGAGCAGGTAAGGCGTCTGTGATAATTTCTACTCGGGGTTCATCATGTTGGCTGGCGCGCCGACCTATTCGCGCTCGTTGAGCGACTGAATCTGGCTTTGCACGCCCAGCGCCTCTTCCACGTCGACCTGAAAAGCGATGCCGGTCCCCGGCGTTTCGTCGAACTCGCCGGCGTCGGCGATTGAATCCAGCACAGCGCGGCTTTTTTGCGCATCGACCAGAAAAAGTAGCACGTCGCGCTGAGCGGTGATTTCGATGCCCAGAAAACCACGCGCCTGGTGGCGACCTTCGCCGCGGGCGTTGTTGATCACGGTGGCGCCCGTGGCGCCAGCCTCGCGGGCGGCGTTCATGACCCGGTCGGTGAGTGCATCCTCCACCAGTGCCACGATCAGTTTGAAACGCATGCTTTTCTCCTTTCTACCTTGTGTTAGACACGCTTGGCCTCGCCGGCGCGCTTTCGTTTGGCAAGTAGCTGGCTTAGCCGGGCGTAGGCCATGACGCTCATGATCGGGAACAGGCAGGCCAGGGCGATCATGCCGAAGCCGTCCGCCAGCGGGCTGCGCCCGGGAATGGCACCGGCGATGCCGAGCCCGAGCGCGGTGATGATCGGCACGGTGATGGTCGAGGTGGTCACGCCGCCGGAGTCGAACGCCAGCGGCACGATGGCCTTCGGCGCGCGCAGCGTCTGCAGAATCACCAACACGTAAGCGCCAATGATGAACCCGTGAAGCGGCCAGCCCATGACGATGCGCCAGACGCCCAAAGTGATGCCGACCGCCATGCCCAGCGCCACCGCAATGCGCAGCATCAAGGGATTGAGCGTGCCGCCGGAGATCTCACCCGCTTTCAGCGCCACTGCCATTAGCGCTGGCTCGGCAATGGTGGTGCTGGCGCCGATGGCAAAGGCGAACAGGTAGACCCAGTAGTAGTCGCTCCAGTGACGCGCCGCCCCGTCGGGCAGCGCAGGCAGAAATTCCGCGTGGGTCAGCTGCTGCGCCATGAGCTCTCCCAGTGGGAACAGCGCGTTTTCGAGACCCACCAGAAACAGCGCCAGCCCAAGCCACACCATGACGAAACCCAGCGCGATGTGCGCCGGGCGCTTTAGCGGCTTTCGAATCACGCCGTACTGAAAGCCGAACACGATCAGTACGATCGGCGCGATGTCGCCAAGCGTTGCCCAGAGGCTCTGCCAGAGGTTCACAGCCCACCGCCTGTCAAGGCGCCAGGGCCCAGGATGCCGAAGGCGAGCACGAAAATAATCGGCATGATCGAGGCCAACGCAATCAGCCCGAAACCGTCGAGCATCGGATTGCGGCCCTTGATGCTGGAGGCCAAGCCCACGCCCAGTGCGGTGACCAGCGGTACGGTGATGGTCGAGGTCGTCACGCCACCGGAATCGAAGGCAATGCCGACCAGCTCCGTGGGGGCGAAGAGAGTGAGCATCAGCACCAGCACGTAGCCGCCGACGATCAGTGGCGGCAGCGGCCAGCCCTTGATGATGCGCATCACGCCGAGTACGACCGCGGCGCCCACGGAGAGCGCCACCACCATTCTGAGCGTCAGCGCAAACCGGGCCTGGCTGGTTTGCTCGATCAGCCCGCCGTCAAAAAGCACCTGACCAGCCCGCGCGGCAACCGCGATCAGCGCAGGCTCGGCCACCGTCGAGCCAAAGCCCAGTGCGAAGGCGAACAGCAGCAGCCAGAAAAGCGAGCCCTTGGTGACGAAGGCGTGGGCCAGGCGCTCGCCCAGTGGGAAAAGTCCGAGCTCGAGCCCCTTGATGAATAGCGTCAGCCCCAGCAGCACGCAGAGTATTCCAAAAGCGAGGTCGGCGAGTGCCAACGTATCCGGCAGTGGTTGGCGAATCACCACGAGCTGGAAAAAGCCCATCACCAGCACGATCGGCGTTAGATCGCGCAGGCTGTTTTTGAGCTGATGTAACATCGAGAGAGCGAAAAGCATGGGGTCACGTCCAGGGGGCGTCGGATCATGTTACCCAACGCCCCGGTCCGGTTCATGACCTGGGACAAGCTTTGCTGTGAACCTAAAAGCTTCCGAACAGCGTACCCAGCGTAATGACGCTAACGAGTGCCGCTATCGGCAGTACGATCGTGACCATGGCGACGTTGGCGTAGGATTGGCGGTGGGTGAGCCCGCAGATCGCCAATAGCGTAATCACCGCGCCGGAGTGGGGCAGCGTGTCCATACCGCCAGCGGCCAACGTTGCCACGCGGTGCATCAGTTCCGGGTCGATACCTGCCTGCTGCGCCATGGCAAGATACTCCTCGCCCAGGGTTTCAAGCGCAATCGATAGCCCGCCGGAGGAAGAGCCTGTAATACCGGCCAGCACGCTCATGGCAAGCGCCTCTGAAATCAGCGGATTGTTTGGGGAGACGTTGAGCACCGCGTCGCGAATCAGGGCGAAGCCCGCCAGACTTGCGATCACCGCGCCGTAGCCCACTTCCGAGGCGGTGTTGAAAATCGGCAAAAGCGAGCCGAGACACCCCTTGTTGATCGTCGCTTTCAAATCCGCCCAGTGGCGCCAGCGCGTCACCATCAGCCAGGCCGAGGCGCTGAGTAGCGCAATCAAAATCGCCCACAGGCCGGCCTGGCTATCGGCAGAGACGTTATCGAAGGCGGCGTCGATGAAGCTCAAATCCAGCGCCGGGAACACGCCGTAAGTGAACAGCGCGTTGAGGCCGATCACCATGACTAGCGGAATCAGCGCAGGCGCCAGCGCCATGGTCGCCGCGGGAGCGTCGTCCGGCGTATCTTCGCGCTCCTTCTCGGTATGCGTGCCGTAACCCTCGCCGTTGGCGCTGGCCTTGCGAACTCTGGATTGAAGATAGGTGATGCCCAGCCCCAGCATGATCACGCCGCCGATCACCCCAAGGCCTGGCGCGGCGAAGCTGTTGGTGCCGAAGTAGGGGATAGGGATGGCGTTCTGGATCGCCGGCGTGCCGGGCAGCGCAGTCATGGTAAAGGTGAACGAGCCCAGCGCAATGGACGCTGGAATCAGGCGCTTGGGCACGTTCGCTTCACGAAAGAGCTCCCGGCTGATCGGGTAGAGCGCAAACGCCACCACAAACAGCGACACCCCGCCATAGGTCAGCACCGCGCAGGCCATGACCACGGTGAGCACGACATGGCGCGTGCCGAGGCGCTTGACGATGCCGGTCGAGATGGCGTGCGCCGCGCCGGAGTCCGCCATCAACTGGCCAAACAGCGCCCCCAGAATGAACAGCGGAAAGAACTGGGTCACGTAGCCGCCGAGCGCGCTCATGAAGGTATCGGTATACACCGGCAGCAAAAAGGCGCCGTCGCCGGAGAGCAGCACCGCAAGCGATGCCATCAAAGGCGCCAGCAGCAGTACCGAAATCCCCCGGTAGGCCAGAAACATCAGTAAAACGAGAGAGACGATAATCGCCAGCATGCTCATGAGTCGTCAGGCCCTTGATGGTTTGAAAGATCGATAAGGGCAAAAGCGTAGAGGCGATGCTGCAAGGCAGCAATGGTGAGGCGACTAAAGTCGTAAGCAAGCAAACAGAGCCAAACGGGGATTAGCCTGCTAAAAAGCCGGCGCATCTGCTAAGATTCGCCACCTTCTGCTTGGATGCAAGCTTCAATCCGCTTTTCAAGGCTTTGGGTAATTCGATGAATGCAGTCATGATTGCAGTGCTCGTGATGGTGGCACTGTCGCTTTTGCGTGTCTCGGTGGTTTTCGCGCTGGTGGCCGGGGCGCTGGTAGGGGGGCTGGTCGGCGGGCTATCGCTGGAGGAGACGCTTGGCGCGTTCAACGACGGCGTCGGCGGCGGCGCTCAGGTGGCGCTGGCTTATGCCACGCTCGGCGCGTTTGCCGTGGCGATCTCACGCTCCGGCCTTCCGGATATGCTGGCCAACCGCCTGATTCGGCTGCTGGGCCAGGAGGCCACGGCGGCGCACCAGAGCCGGGTCAAGTGGATCCTGCTTGGTGCCGTTCTATTGATGGCGATCTTCTCGCAAAACGCCATTCCCGTGCATATCGCCTTCATTCCCATTCTGATCCCGCCGCTGCTGGCGCTGATGAATCGCCTGAAGCTTGATCGTCGGGCGGTGGCCTGCGCGCTCACGTTTGGGCTGACCGCGCCCTATATGCTGCTGCCGGTGGGCTTTGGCGCGATCTTTCTCAACGATATTCTGCTGGCCAACCTCAACAGCGCCGGTGAGCCGTTGGGACTCGACATCACCCGCTCGATGGTGCCGATGGCGATGGCCATTCCGGTCGGCGGCATGGCCATCGGCCTTCTGGTCGCGCTGTTTGTGAGCTATCGCGGCGCGCGCGGCTACGCGGAAAAAGAGGTCGCGGCGAGCACCTCGCTCGTGTCTACCGCCCCGGCCACGCCTCATGCGTTGGGGCTTGTCATGTCCGGCGTGGCGATCGTGGCCGCCCTCGGGCTTCAGCTCTATACCGGCTCGATGATTCTGGGCGGGCTCGTGGGCATCGGTGTGCTGTCGATGGGCGGCATCTTCAAGTGGCGCGAGGCGGATGACCTCTTCACCAGCGGCATGCGCATGATGGCGCTGATCGGCTTTATCATGATCTCGGCGGCGGGCTTTGCCGAGGTGATGAAAGCAACCGGCCACATCGACACGCTGGTCAACGGCGCTTTCGAGATTTTCGGCGACAACCGGGGCCTGGCCGCGCTGACCATGCTGCTGGTGGGGCTCTTCATTACGCTGGGGATCGGCTCATCGTTTTCGACCATTCCGATCATCGCCGCCATTTTCGTGCCGCTGGCGGTACAATTCGGCTTTTCGCCCATGGCCACGGTCGTACTGGTGGGCACCGCCGCCGCGCTCGGCGATGCGGGCTCGCCGGCCTCGGACTCGACCCTTGGGCCGACCTCCGGGCTCAATGTCGACGGTCAGCACGATCATATCTGGGACAGCGTGGTGCCGACCTTTTTGCACTACAACCTGCCGCTGATCGCGTTTGGCTGGCTCGGCGCCATGTGGCTCTAACAGCCCTGCGCATACAACAAAAGAGGCAGCGTCGGCTGCCTTTTTTGTGCGTGGCGTATCGCTCTGCGCTGCCTAGCGCTCCTTGGGCAGGTGCGCTTCGAACGCGCTCAAAAGGCCGCGCAGAAGTGACAACTCCTTGCGGCTGGGCTCGGCGCGGGTAAAGAGCGTTTGAAGCTGCTCTTCGGTGCGGGCGTGGGGCTGGGTCAGAAAACCGCTTTCGCGCATTAGTCGCCCCAGGTGTACCTGGAAGTGGTCGAGCTGCTCGCGCGTGGGCGGTGTGGCCTCCACCGGGCGCTGGTAGGAAAAATCGCTTTGCGGTCGCCGGCGCCAGGCGCGGTGTACCTCATACGCCAGAATCTGCACCGCCTGGGAGAGGTTGAGAATGCCATATTCCGGGTTGGCGGGAATGCTCACCTGGTGGGTGCACTCGCGAATCTCGTCATTGGTCAGCCCCGAACGCTCGCGGCCGAACACCAGCGCCACCGGGGCGTGTTCGGCGTTCTCCACGGCGCTTTGGGCCATCTCGTCGGGCTCGTCGAAGTGCGGCAGCGGCAGGCTTCTCAGGCGGGCGCTGGCGCCAATCACCTGCACGCAATCCTGCACCGCTTCATTCAGGCTTGTGACTACGCGAGCGCTTTCGAGCACGTCCGTGGCGCCGGCGGCCAGGCGGGTCGCCTCCTCGCTTGGGAATTCACGCGGGTTGACGAGCACGAGATCAATCAGGCCCATGGTCTTCATTGCCCGCGCGGCGGCGCCAATGTTGCCGGGGTGGAAGGTATGAACGAGCACGATACGAATTCGGGAAAGCACGGCGAAAGACCTTGGCGTCTGGAAAAGCGCGCATGGTAGCACGCTTTAAAGCCCGGGCAGTACGCGTGCTGACAAGAGCTCAACGCAAAGAACCCCGCACGAGGCGGGGTTCTTTCAAGGCTAGCTGTAAAAGGCTAGCTCAAGGCATTACAACAGGGATTGGGGGCTTACATCATGCCGCCCATGCCACCCATTCCGCCCATGCCACCCATGTCCGGCGCGGCTTCTTTCTCTTCCGGATCGTCGGCAATCATGCACTCGGTGGTGATCATCAGGCCAGCGACGGAGCCTGCTGACTGCAGCGCGGTGCGGGTCACTTTCGCCGGGTCCAGTACGCCCATTTCGAACAGGTCGCCGTACTCGCTGGTTTGCGCGTTGTAGCCGAAGTTGCCTTCGCCGTCCTTCACGCGGTTGATCACGACCGCAGGCTCTTCACCGGCGTTGGTCACGATCTGACGCAGCGGCGACTGCATGGCGCGCAGGGCCATGTTGATACCGTGGTTCTGGTCTTCGTTGTCACCGGTCAGGCCCTGTACCTTGGCCATGACGCGAACCAGCGCGGTACCGCCGCCAGGTACGACGCCTTCTTCGACCGCTGCGCGAGTAGAGTGCAGCGCGTCTTCAACGCGGGCTTTCTTCTCTTTCATTTCGACTTCGGTCGCGGCACCCACACGGATAACCGCGACGCCGCCGGCGAGCTTGGCAACACGCTCCTGCAGCTTCTCCTTGTCGTAGTCCGAAGAGGTCTCTTCGATCTGCGTGCGGATTTGATTGACGCGTGCTTCGATGTCGTTTTCCTGACCGGAGCCATCGATGATGGTGGTGTTTTCCTTGGACATGGTCATGCGCTTGGCGGTACCCAGATGATCCAGGTTCGCCTGCTCGAGCGTCAGACCCACTTCTTCGGAAATCACGGTGCCGTTGGTCAGGATCGCGATGTCCTGCAGCATGGACTTGCGACGATCACCAAAGCCCGGCGCCTTGGCGGCGGCCACTTTGACGATACCGCGCATGTTGTTCACGACCAGTGTCGCTAGCGCTTCGCCTTCGATGTCTTCAGCGATGATGGCCAGCGGCTTGCCCTGCTTGGCAACGGCTTCCAGCACCGGCAACAGCTCGCGGATGTTGGAGACTTTCTTGTCGACCAGCAGGATGTACGGGTCTTCTAGTTCGACGGACATGGTGTCCTGGTTGGTGACGAAGTAGGGCGAGAGGTAGCCACGGTCGAACTGCATGCCTTCGACCACTTCCAGCTCGTCTTCGAAACCACGGCCTTCGTCGACGGTGATGACGCCTTCCTTGCCGACCTTGTCCATCGCTTCGGCGATGATTTCACCGATGCGCTTGTCGCCGTTGGCAGAGATGGTGCCGACCTGGGCGATGGACTTGGTGTCGGTGCAGGGCACGGACATCGCCTGGATTTCCTTGACCGCCGCTGCAACCGCCTGGTCGATGCCGCGCTTGAGGTCCATCGGGTTCATGCCCGCGGTCACGCCTTTCAAACCCTCGGCGACGATTGCCTGGGCCAGAACGGTAGCGGTGGTGGTGCCGTCGCCGGCGGCGTCAGAGGTCTTGGAAGCGACTTCCTTGACCATCTGCGCGCCCATGTTTTCGAACTTGTCTTTCAGTTCGATTTCCTTGGCGACAGATACACCGTCCTTGGTCACGGTCGGCGCGCCGAAGGACTTGTCCAGTACCACGTTGCGGCCTTTCGGGCCGAGCGTCACTTTTACCGCGTTGGCCAGCGTATCAACGCCGCGCGCCATACGTTTACGAGCATCATCTGAAAACTTGACTTGCTTAGCTGCCATGATCGTTACTTCCTGAATTCAAGATAAAAAGTGTGAAAGTAAATACGCGAGACAGTCGAATTAGCCTTCGACGACCGCCAGAATATCGGCTTCGCTCATGATCAGAACTTCTTCACCGTCGATTTTCTGCTTTTCGACGCCGAAGCCGTCCTTGAAAATCACGGTGTCGCCTACCTTGACGTCGAGGGCGCGAACTTCACCGTTGTCCAGAATGCGGCCATTGCCTACCGCGAGCACTTCGCCCCGCGTGGGCTTTTCCTGGGCGTTGCCCGGTAGCACGATGCCGCCAGCGGTTTTCTGTTCTTCTTCCACGCGACGAATAACGACGCGATCGTGCAAGGGACGGATATTCATGCTCTCGTTCTCCTGAGGTTCGTCAAAGCCCGGCGGGCAATTTTAAGTGAATTCTCGTGGCGGGGCCTCGAGAAGCGAAGGCATTTTGCCTTCATGTCAAAGGCAACCGCGTATGCCGTTGCCGAATCTGTGCTGACTCGAAAAGTGGGGGCTAGCCTGATCCTTTCAAGGCCCCGGTGACAAAAAAATTATCCCGGGCGCCTGGACTTAAGTCTCAAAACCCTCTAGCTGGATCAGCGCTGGCGCTGATCGTCGCGGCTGATGAATTCACCCTCGAGCGTGGTGGGCTCACGCTCGTCAAATCCGGCGCGGTGCTCATTTGAGCCGGCCCGCGACTCCCGGTGTGTTTGCTGGTCATGGCCAAACGGTGCCTCAGCGGTATACGCGCCCGAGCGCTGTGACTGACCCGGCTGATAAACGCTCGCCTTGAGGCCAAACCAGGTAAACGCCCGGCCCATCAGTCGGCGGGCGTTGGGAATCAAGCACGCAAGGCCCAGAGCGTCGGAGAGAAAGCCCGGCGCCATCAATAGCGCGCCGCCGAAAATCAGCGCCGCGCCGGTGAAAAGCTCGGAAGACGGAATTTCGCCGGCCTGTAGGCGCGAGCGCGCTCGTGCCAAGGTCGACACTCCTTCGCGGCGAATGAGATGAAGCCCGATAAAGCCGGTGAGGAGCACCAGTATCAACGTGGTCATTAGGCCGATATGGCTTCCCACCGAAAACAGCACGACGAAGTCGAGCAGGGTGAAAATCGATATAAACAGTAATATGGGCATGGCTGCCTCCCGCTAACGTTAGTACCCTCTATGGTGTCAAAAAACGTAAAAACAAGCAGCCGCGTGTGTCATCAGCTCATCAACGCCGCTTTTGAACGTTGGATCAACTGGGGAAAAATCAAATGAACGTGGATAACAAGGTGATCGCGATTACCGGCGGGGCCCGGGGGTTGGGCCTGGCCATGGCCAAGCATTTGGGGGAGCAGGGCGCCAGCGTCGCGCTTTTGGATACGCATCGTGACACGCTCGATAAGGCCGTAGCGTCATTGAACGAGCGCGGCATTCAGGCGAAAGGGTTCGTGGTCGACGTTTCAGACGAGGCGTCGGTGATCGACGGTTTTGCCGCCATCAAGGAGGCGCTTGGCCCGGTCAGCGGCTGCGTCAATAATGCGGGGATCACTGACGATGCAATGCTGGTGAAAGCCCGGGAGGGCGCAATCGAAAAGCGCATGTCGCTCTCGGCCTGGCAACGTGTGATCGACGTGAACCTGACCGGCGCGTTTCTCTGCGGGCGCGAAGCCGCCACGCAGATGATCGAGGCGAACCACGCGGGCGTTATCGTCAATATTTCGAGTATCTCCAAAGCCGGCAACATGGGCCAGAGCAACTACGCCGCAGCCAAGGCGGGGATCCACGCGCTGAGTGTGACCTGGGGCCAGGAGCTCGCCCGTTACAATATTCGCGCCGCGACCGTCGCCCCTGGCTTCGTGGCCACCGAGATGACCGCCGCGATGCGTCCGGACATGCTCGAGCGCATCAAGAAGAGCGTGCCGCTCAAGGAGCTTGGCGAGCCGTCCCACATCGCCCAAAGCGTGGCGTTCGTGTTCGAGAACGACTACTTCACCGCCCGCATCATCGAGTGCGACGGAGGGCTGCGCCTTTAACGTTCAGGCGCCGTTACGCCTGCGAACACTATTGGGCCTTGTGAAGCTCGATGTCCTTGGCCCACTTCACGACGCGCTTGCGCGAGCGACGACTCACCAGGCGTTCGGTATCGATACTGGTGGGAACGAGCTGGCGGTTGGGTTCCGCGTTCATGACGAGATCGAAACGGCGTGAGGCGCCAATGGGCAGGTCTTCCGGCCCGTAAATGGCGATCACGCGGATTTCGAGCTGCAGGTTCGACTGCTCGAGAGAGCGCTGGTCGACGTCCCAGTGGTTCTGAATCTGATTGACGATCGAGCCAAAGCTTTGAAGATGGATATGATCGCCCGAGTCCAGCGGCCCCTGGTGGGTGCGGTAGCAATCTTCCTCATCGTCATCGCTTTGCTGCTGATACTCGACGATGTCCAGATGGTAGTCGTGGCTGTCGGTGTGCAAAACCGCAATGACGTGCTGAATGTAAACCGACTCGGTGCTCATATTACTGACCAGACACAGCGCATCCAGCCCAACGCCTTTACCCCGGTTGATAATCACGCGCGGACGGCGCTGGCGGGAGAAGTTGTAGTAGAGCAGTTGAGCGTAGAAAAGCCAGACGAACAGCGTACAAATACTGGTGACCGCCGAGATGGCCTGGGCGTTGTTATTGAGCCACTCCATGGCTGTATCCTTTTAACAAATGAGGGTGGGTGGAAAATCTATCCGAGCGCCGATGTAAAATCCTTGATGTATGTGATGCGATGTCGTGTCAGCGGTGTGTTGGCTTTATCCTTGCGCTTCGCGAAAGCGCAGGGGACCTTTCTCAAGGGGCTTTGCTACCATAAGCGTTTGGCGGACGTGACGCACCGTTTCAATGATCCAGCAACGCATTTAGAGGTGACATCGTGATACGAAAGTGGGTGCTGGCTGTGGTCCTGATATTGGTTAGCGGCTCGGCTCTGGCGTGGAATGGTGCGCTAGGGCTCGAGAACGGGCTTTCGCATCTGCAGGTAAGAGCGTTGATCGATCTCGAACACGATCCAGCGATGGACGAACAAGGGCCCCCGGCGGTCAAACGCTATCACGCGCTCGAGGCGCCGAGAGAAGTGCATCCGGCAACCTATCTCTACACCTTCCACGATAATTGGCTGACCGAGCTGCAGGCGACGTACAAGGGCAAATATGCGCGCGCCGAGGCAGAGAGAATCCGGGATCTTTATGGCCCGCCTAACACTCATGAGACCATTACGCTGGAAAGCGGTACCGATGCGGACTTCTACGTCTACATGCCGCACAACTTTAACCTGATCCGCATGGCCGATAAGATCGAGCTTACCGAGGTCGACGATGAGAGCGGCACGATGAACTTGCTAGTGGTGGACTACGCGTTTTCGCCACAATGAGGGATGGTTCGGAAAGATATAGCTTGAAAGGAGAGTCGATAAAGCCGTCAAGGGTGCGTTAACCGAGTCACAACTTGGTCACATCGATTAATTCAGTAGGCTCGAAAGGAACTGCTGGAAGAGAGAAATACGAGGAAAATCAAATTGGTGCGGATGGGGAGACTCGAACTCCCACACCTTACGGCACTAGAACCTAAATCTAGCGTGTCTACCAATTCCACCACATCCGCAGAAGACGAGGCGTATGGTACCAACTTTTCGAGCAGGGTCAATACGCTAGCGCGGGTATTTTACCCGCGGGAGGGCGAAATGGCGTGGACACGTTGGGTTGTGACGGCCGGTAGCTGGCTCAAGAGGGCGCTGCCGGGCTACTGCGCTTTTTGCCTGTCGTCTCACGCGCGTATCGAGGGCTGGTGCGATGAGTGTTTTGCGCTGTTAAAGCATAACGATGCCGCCTGCCCTCGCTGTAAAGAGCCGTTAACGTCCTTCGACCATCAGACAAGCGCCCGGCTTTGCGGCCACTGCCTGAGTGCGCCGCCAGCGTTTACCGTGACCACGGCGGAGTATCTTTACGAAGGGGCCGTCAAGGCGCTGGTGCGCGACTTCAAGTTTCAGGCCTCGCCCCGCGCGGGGACGCTATTGGTCGAGCTGATGCTCGCAAAGCCGCCGGCGCAGTTGGGGCAGGCGCTGCTGCCAGTGCCCATGCACCCCGGCCGTGCTCGTGAGCGCGGCTTCAACCAGGCCCACTGGTTGGCCCATGAGCTTTCGCGGCGGCTCTCACTGCCCCTGCTTGGCGCCACCTGTGTCAAGCAGTTGCCCTCGCAGCGTACGCTGGGCCGCCGCCAGCGGGCGGCCAACTTGAAGGGGGCGTTTCGACTATCTGCGCCGCTGCCGGCGCACCTCACTATCATCGACGATGTCGTCACCACCGGCGCGACCGCCCACGAACTCGCGCGGCTGGCGCTTGAGCAGGGCGCTGAACGGGTCGACCTTTGGGCGCCGGCGCGGACGCCGCTGGGCAACAGCTGATAGAATCCAAGTTTTGTTCAGGAACTCTCTTATGGTCGATGCGATGGCCAATGCCACGGCCCATGACTTTAGCGCGCTTTCCCCGGACGTCGTCATGTCCGCCGTGGAATCCGTCGGTGTCTACCCGGCCGTCGAGCCCTTCGCGCTCAACAGCTACGAAAACCGCGTGCTGATGTTTCAGGACGACGACCGAGCGCGCTGGGTGGTGAAGTTTTACCGCCCGGCGCGCTGGTCAAACGCGGCGATCCAGGAAGAGCACGATTTTCTCACCGAGCTCGACCGGGCTCGTGTGCCGGTAAGCGCCCCCTGGCGCAATGACGAAGGCCAATCGCTTTTCGAGTATCAAGGGCTTCGCTTTGCCCTGTTTCGCCAGTGCACCGGGCAGGCGCCGGAGCTCGACAACCCGGCGCACCTCTTTGCGCTTGGTGAGGCGCTGGGGGCGCTTCACGAGCAGGGCGCCCAGCGCGCTTTCGTGCATCGCCACACGTTCGACGTCGACGCCGACATCGAGGATGCAAGGGGACGGGTGCTGGCAAGCGACCGGCTCGATGCGCAGCAGCGCCGGGCCTATTCGAGCGCGGTCGATAAAACCCTGACCGCGCTTGCGCGCTGCGACTGGGCCAGCGCTCCCTTGATTCGCATCCACGGCGACTGCCATCTTGGCAACGTACTTGGCCGCGATGAGCACTTTACGCTGGTGGATTTCGACGACGCCATGATGGCGCCGGCGATTCAGGACGTCTGGATGCTTCTGCCCGAGGACGAGCAGGGGTGGCAGGCGAGGCTAAACGAGGTCGTCGAAGGCTACGAGCAGAGCCGGCCCTTTCCGAGCGAGCAGTTAACGCTCATCGAGCCGCTGCGCGCCTACCGGCTGATTCGCTACACCGCCTGGCTCGTGTCGCGCTGGAGCGATCCGGCCTTTCCCCGCGCCTTTCCCTGGGTGGGCGATAACGGCTACTGGGATCAGCACATTCGCCAGCTCGAACAGCAGCTGTTGCAGCTCGAGCAGCCGCGCTGGCTGGCTTGACGTTTTACCGCTCGATGTCGGGATGTGGATGTTTCGTCACGCTTTTTGAACGGCTTGACTCTGCCTTCCCCGCGCCGGGTAGGGTAAAATGCGCCCAGCATACTGCTTTTCTATTCACTGCTGTCCGAAAGCCAGGTTGAACGAGGCTCATCATGACCGATGACATTGCAAAGAACTATCGCGACATTATCACCGCGCTCGGCGAGGACCCCGACCGGGAAGGACTGCGCGATACCCCGACCCGTGCCGCCAAGGCGATGCAGTTTCTCAATGCGGGTTATAAAACGTCATTGGACGAAATCATCAACAACGCCGTATTCGAGTCGCAGACCGACGAAATGGTGCTGGTGAAAGACATCGAGCTCTACTCGATGTGCGAGCATCACCTTTTGCCGTTCATCGGCAAGTGCCACATTGCTTACCTGCCGGATGGCAAGGTGCTCGGGCTCTCCAAGTTCGCGCGTATCGTCGACATGTACGCCCGGCGCATGCAGATCCAGGAGAACCTGACCCGCGAGATCGCCGAAACGGTGCAGGAAGTGACCGGTGCCAAGGGCGTGGGCGTGGTGATCGAGGCGCGCCATCTGTGCATGATGATGCGCGGGGTCGAAAAGCAGAACTCCAGTATGACCACCTCGGTCATGCTCGGGCGCTTTAGAAGCAGTCAGGCCACGCGCCAGGAGTTTTTGACTTTGGTTAACTGAGTCGGCTTGGCCTTACGAAAATGTGCGATGGGGCGGGTAAACATTTGGTCAAACGCATCGATTCGTCCTAGCATGACATGTTTAGCTCGATAGAGAGTTTGGCCAATAGCGACCACCTTTCGGTCAGGAGTATGTCATGGAAGCGCTCAAGGAAACCGAACTGTACTGCCCCTTTGCCTATATCGACGGCAGCTGGGTCGCCGCGGACAGCGGCGAGCAGATCAACGTCATCAATCCGGCGACCGGCGAGAGCATGGGAGACATGCCGCGTCTGGGCCGGGCGGAAACCGAGCGTGCGATCGACGCCGCCGATCGCGCGCTCCCCGCCTGGCGGGCGATGACCGCCCAGGAGCGTTCGGATCTGCTGTTCAAATGGTTCGATCTGATCATGGAGCATCAGCACGACCTGGCCGTTTTGATGACCCATGAGCAGGGCAAGCCGGTCAAGGAAGCCGAAGGCGAGATCGCTTACGCGGCGAGCTTCATTCGCTGGTTTGCCGAAGAGGCAAGGCGCATCTACGGCGAAACCATTCCGGCCACGAGCGCCAACCAGCGCATCGTGGTGACCAAACAGCCGGTCGGCGTGGTCGGCGCCATCACTCCCTGGAATTTCCCGGCCGCCATGATTACCCGCAAAGCGGGCGCGGCGCTGGCCGCTGGCTGTACTATCGTGGTCAAGCCCGCCAGCCAAACGCCGTTTTCCGCCACCGCACTTGCGCTTTTGGCCGAGCGTGCGGGCATTCCCCGCGGGGTGTTCAACGTGGTGCCGGGGAGCGCCAGCGAGATCGCCGCAGCGCTGACCGAGTCCCCCAAGGTTCGCAAGATCACTTTCACCGGCTCCACTGAGGTGGGCCGCGACCTGATGGCCAAGGCCTCTCAACACATCCAGAAAATTTCGCTGGAGCTGGGCGGTAATGCGCCGTTCATCGTGTTCGAGGATGCGGACCTGGACGCCGCTGTCGAAGGCGCCATGGCGGCCAAGTTTCGCAACGCCGGCCAAACCTGCGTCTGTACCAACCGTTTTCTGGTGCAGTCCAGCGTCATCAACGCCTTCTGTGAAAAGCTCGCGGCGGCGATGAACAGCGAATTGCACGTCGGTGATGGCACAAAACCCGACATCAACATCGGCCCGCTGATCGACGATAACGCGGTCAAGAAGGTGAGCGAGCACGTTCAGGACGCGGTGGACAAGGGCGGCGAGCTGCTGCTCGGCGGTCAGCCGCATCCGCTCGGTGGTAATTTCTTCACCCCGACGCTGATCAGCTTCGCTAACGACTCGATGAAAGTGGCCCGTGAAGAGACGTTCGGCCCGCTGGCGGCGGTCTTTCCTTTCGATGACGAAGAGACCGCCATCGAAATGGCCAACGATACCCAGTACGGACTTGCCTCCTACTTCTATTCGAAGGATCTGGCGCGCGTTTGGCGGGTCGCCGAGGCGCTGGAGTACGGCATGGTCGGTATCAACACCGGTTTGATCTCCAACGCGGCGGCACCGTTTGGCGGCGTGAAGGCGTCGGGCCTGGGTCGAGAGGGCGGTCATCAGGGCCTGGAGGAGTACCTGGAGACCAAGTATCTGTGTATCGATCTGGGAAGCTGACGTTCGATACTGCTTTCTCGATGAAAAAAGCCCGGGCATTCGCCCGGGCTTTTTGATTTAGCGGTATCGCGCGCGGCGATGTCGCTTGGCTCAGCGCCACGTTAGTGGCGGAAGTGGCGCATGCCGGTAAAGACCATGGCGATATCGGCCTCATCGGCGGCGTCGATCACCTCCTGGTCGCGCATGGAGCCGCCGGGCTGGATCACCGCGGTGATACCGGCCTTCGCCGCGGCATCGATGCCGTCGCGGAAGGGAAAGAAGGCATCAGACGCCATGACCGAGCCGGGCACCGTAAGGCCTTCATCTTCGGCCTTGATACCGGCAATTTTGGCCGAATAAACGCGGCTCATCTGGCCCGCGCCCACGCCGATGGTCTGGCCATTTTTGGCATAGACGATGGCGTTGGATTTGACGAACTTCGCCACGCGCCAGGCGAAGAGCAAGTCACTCAGCTCCTGCTCGGTGGGGGCACGCTTGCTCACCACGGTCAGCTCGTCGCGGGTGACGCTGCCCTGGTCGAGCTCCTGTACCAGCAGACCGCCGTTGACACGCTTGTAGTCCAACGCTGCGCCCGGGTGTGCTCCAGTCAGCGGCGCGACTTCCAGAAGGCGTACGTTCTTTTTCGCCGCGACGATCTCGGCCGCTTCATCGCTGATGCCGGGGGCGATGATCACCTCGACGAACTGGCGATCGACGATCGCCCTTGCGGTGTCGGCATCGAGCGCCACGTTGAAGGCGATGATGCCGCCAAAGGCACTGGTCGGGTCGGTGGCGAACGCCTTGTCGTAGGCCTCGAGCGCCGTGGCACCGGTGGCTACGCCGCAGGGGTTGGCGTGTTTGACGATCACGCACGCGGTTTCATCGAACGCCTTGACCGCCTCGAAGGCCGCGTCGGTATCCGCCACGTTGTTGTAGGAGAGCGGCTTGCCCTGGCGAATCACGGCGGTGGCCACGCTCGGCTCGCTGGCATCGGGGTCGATGTAGAACGCCGCCTGCTGATGCGGGTTCTCGCCGTAGCGCATGTCCTGTTTCTTTTCGAGCTGCAGATTGAAGGTGCGGGCGAACGCGGCGTCGCTGTCGCTGACCTTGCGACCCAGGTAGTTGGCAATGGCGCCATCGTAGCTGGCGGTATGCTCGAAGGCCTTGACCGCCAGGTCGAAGCGAGTGGCGTCGCTTACCGCGCCGTTTTGGACGGCCATTTCACCGAGTACGCGGGCGTAGTCGTCGGCGTTGACGACGATGGTGGTGTAGGCGTGGTTCTTGGCGCAGGCACGCACCATCGTCGGCCCGCCGATGTCGATATTCTCGATAGCGTCCATCAGGGTGCAGTCGTCGCGGGCGACGGTCGCGGCGAAGGGGTAAAGATTCACCACCACCATGTCGATCGGGTCGATGTCGTTTTCAGCCATTACCGCATCGTCCTGGCCGCGGCGGGCCAGAATGCCGCCGTGAATTTTCGGGTGCAGGGTCTTGACGCGGCCGTCCATGATTTCGGGAAAGCCGGTATGCTCGGACACTTCCTGAACCTCGACGCCGTTTTCCTGCAAGAGGCGGAAGGTGCCACCGGTGGAGAGCAGGGCGACGCCTTGCTCGACCAGCCCTTTGGCGAAGTCGACGATGCCGGTTTTATCGGAGACGCTGAGAAGGGCGCGGCGAACGGGGGTGGGGGTGCTATCTGCCATTGGGGTGCTCATGGAAGTTAGGGATAAAAAGAGTCAGGGATTAAAAACGACGACGCCCCACTCAAGGGGCGTCACTTTCAATAAGACCGTACTGCTTGAGTTTTTTGCGCAGCGTACCGCGGTTAAGGCCCAGCACGTCGGCGGCGCGAGTCTGGTTGCCGTCGGTGTGATCCATCACGCAGGCCAGAAGCGGCGCCTCTACTTCGGCCATCACCATGGCGTACAGATCAGTTGCCTGACTGCCATCGAGATGCTCGAAGTAACGGCGCATAGCGCTCTCTACGGCTTCTCTGAGCGGCTGAGGTGGCTCCTGCGCCCCTGAAGGCGGATGGCCAAGCGGGGTCAATTCGCTGTTCATCAAGAAACGTTCGTTCATGCAGCATGGCTTCCTTTAGCGAGCAGGTGCGCCGCGGCGTCTGGTGTCATTGCTTTGTCGATCCATTCGAACTGGGCCTGTGGCGTACCGAGCGCGTTGAATTGTTGTTTTAGGGTCTTGCGTTGGGCGCTATCAAAGCGCGTATCCTCATCGAGGTACCAGCCAAGGTGTTTGCGCGCGATGCGAACGCCCATGGTATCGCCATAGAAGGCGTGCAGGGCCTTTATATGTTCATCGAGTACGTCGCGCCGGGTGGTAAGCGGCGGCGTCTCGAGCCGTTCGCCGTACGCCAGGTAGTGATTGATCTGCTCGAAAATCCACGGGTTACCCTGTGCGGCGCGACCGACCATCAGCGCGTCGGCGCCGGTGTGGCGCAAAACGAACGCGGCCTTCTCTGGCGAGGTGATATCCCCGTTGGCGATCACGGGAATCGACAGCCTTGATTTGACCTCGGCGATGGTGTCGTACTCGGCCAATCCAGTATAGCGCTGTTCGCGGTGACGGCCATGGATCGCCAGCGCCTGAATGCCGCTGGATTCGGCAAGCCGGGCAACGGCCAGCGCGTTGTTGGAGTCGGCGCACCAGCCGGTGCGAATCTTGAGCGTCACCGGAATGTCCACCGCGCTGACCACGGCCTCGAGAATCTCGGCGACCAGCGCCTCATCACGCATCAGTGCCGAGCCTGCCGCCTTGTTGCACACTTTTTTGGCCGGACACCCCATATTGATATCGATCACCTGGGCGCCGAGCTCGGCATTGAGTCTGGCGGCATTGGCGAGCATCGCGGCGTCACCGCCAGCGATCTGCACCACGCGAGGTGAGGGCTCGCCCTGATGATCCATGCGCAGGCGCGATTTACGGGTGTTCCAAAGCGAGGGGTCGGCGGTGACCATCTCGCCCACGACCCAGCCCGCGCCAAGGCGCCGGCAGAGCCTGCGAAACGGGCGGTCGGTCACGCCAGCCATTGGCGCCAGCATGACCGGGCTTTGCAGCTGGTAGTCGCCGATGGTCAAAAGCGTTGAAGAAGGTCGCGTCATGGTGTTGGTATCGAGCAAGCGGTAGGCGCATTAAAGGGGCGTATGATACGCCGCAGCGCCGCGAGCGTGAAGGCCATGCGGCAATTAACCCGGGCGCTTGCCGGTCAGCCGCACCCAGCCTTCCCTGAGGGCCGGCTCGTCGATCACGATGCCTTCGGCCTCGTAGGCTTTCACCACGTCATCGGCCTGGTTGGCCAGAATGCCGGAGAGGGCGATACGCCCGCCGGGCGCCACGTAACCTGCGATGGTGGGCGCGAGCTCGACCAGGGGGCCGGCCAGGATATTGGCGGTCACCACGGGGTAGCCTTCACCTTCGAGCTGCTCCGGGTAGTAAAGCGAGAGCCTTTCCTCGGCGATGGCGTTGCGTTCGGCGTTTTCGCGGCTGGCCTGAAGCGCCTGGGGGTCGATATCGGTGCCGTCGGCGCGGGCTGCGCCCAGTTTGAGCGCGGCGATGGCGAGAATTCCCGAGCCGCAGCCAACGTCGAGCACGGTCTTGTCATCGAGTTGCCCCTCGACGGCCAGGCCATCGAGCCACTCGAGACACAGCGCGGTGGTGGCGTGAGTACCGGTGCCGAAGGCCAGGCCCGGGTCGAGAATCAGGTTGACCGCGTGGGGCTCCGGCGGCTCGTGCCAGCTCGGCACGATCCAGAGCCGCTCGCCCATTTTGAGCGGCGAGAAGTCGTCCATCCACTCGCGCTCCCAGTCACGATCGGCCAAGAGCTCGTATTCGATGGCGGGGCACGCCTCGCCGGGCATCTGTTCCGCCCAGGCCGCTTCGATTCGACCAAGCATCGCATCGACCCCTTCGAGATCGTCGTAAAGACCGGTCAGAATGGTTTCCTGCCAGAGCGGGGTGGTGCCGCGGTCAGGTTCGAACACCGGATCGTCCTCGGCGTCCTGAAGGCCAATGGCCGTGGCGCCTTCTTCCAGCAAAAGCTCTTCGAGCAGTTCTGCCTGCTCCGGGGCAACGTGGGCGCGAAGCTGTAGCCAGGGCATGGCACTCTCCGAAAATGGGGTCGAAATGGGATCGGGATAAACGATAACGGGGTGGCCAGGCCACCCCGTGTCAAGCACGCGCAGGGATTAGCTGCTGAGCTTTTTCTCGAGATAGTGAATATTGACGCCGCCCTGGCGGAAGTAGCTATCGCGCACCAGGTCTTTTTGCAGGTCGATATTGGTCTTGATGCCTTCCACCAGCAGCTCGTCCAACGCGTTACGCATGCGCGTCAGCGCCGTATCGCGGCTTGCGCCCCAGGTGATCAGCTTGCCGATCAGCGAGTCGTAGTGGGGCGGTACGCTGTAGCCGGTGTACATGTGCGAGTCCATGCGCACGCCCAGGCCCCCCGGGGCGTGGAACAGCGTGACCTTGCCAGGCGAGGGCATGAACGTGCGCGCATCCTCGGCGTTGATCCGACACTCGAAGGCGTGGCCGTTGATCTGCACGTCATCCTGGCTAATCGACAGCGGCAAGCCCGAGGCGATCAGCAGCTGCTCCTTGACGATATCGACACCGGTGACCATTTCGGTGACCGGGTGTTCGACCTGCACGCGAGTGTTCATCTCGATAAAGAAGAACTCACCGTCCTCATACAGGAACTCGAAAGTGCCGGCGCCGCGGTAGCCGATCTCGATGCAGGCGTCACGACACGCTTGCAGCACCTTGGCGCGCGCCTCGGGGTCGATGCCCGGTGCCGGGGCCTCTTCCAGTACCTTCTGGTGGCGGCGCTGAAGCGAGCAGTCGCGATCATAGAGATGAATGGCGTTGCCCTGACCGTCGGCCAGTACCTGGACTTCCACGTGGCGCGGACGCTCGAGGAACTTCTCCATGTACACCGTGCCGTCGCCGAACGCGGCGCTGGCTTCGGTGCGCGTCACGGTGATCGCCGAGAGCAGGTGCCCTTCGGTATGCACCACGCGCATACCGCGACCGCCGCCGCCAGCGGCGGCCTTGATGATCACCGGGTAGCCGATGCGCTTGGCGGTCGCCAGATTGGCGGCATCGTCGTCGCCCAGTGGGCCGTCGGAGCCGGGCACGGTCGGCACGCCCGCCGCCTTCATCGACTCGATGGCGCTGACCTTGTCACCCATCAGGCGGATGGTCTCGGCGCGCGGGCCGATGAAGGTGAAACCGGAGCGCTCGACCTGCTCGGCGAAGTTGGCGTTTTCGGACAAAAAGCCGTAGCCGGGGTGTATGGCGCTCGAGTCGGTGACCTCGGCGGCGCTGATCAGCGCCGGAATGTTGAGGTAGGACTGCGCCGACGGCGCCGGCCCAATGCAGACCGCTTCGTCGGCCAGACGCACGTGCATCAGATCTCGGTCGGCCTTGGAGTGCACCGCCACGGTCTTGATTCCGAGTTCTTTACAGGCGCGAAGTATGCGCAGGGCAATCTCGCCGCGATTCGCGATAAGTACCTTGTCCAGCATGGGAGAATCCACCCGTATTGAAATGAAAGAGTTAAGCGATGACGACCATGGGCTGGTCGAATTCCACCGGCTCGCCGTCTTCCACCAGGATGGCCTCTACCACGCCGTCGCGATCGGCTTCGATCTGGTTCATCATTTTCATCGCCTCGACGATGCACACCGTATCGCCCTGTTTGACAGTATCGCCCACTTCGACGAAGGACTTCGCACCCGGCGCCGGGCTTCTGTAGAACGTGCCGACCATGGGCGAGTTGACCGCTTCGCCGCGATAGCTTTTGGCCGGCGCTTCTGCGCTCGCGTCACCGCCGGAAGCGGGCGCGGCGGGGGCCGGCGCGGGGTGGGCGTGACTCGGGTAGCCGTACTGCGGCATTGGCTGGGGCTGCCAGGTCGAACCGTCCGGGTGGCGGCTAATGCGTACCGACTCTTCCCCTTCTTGAATCTCGATCTCGCTGATGTTGGACTCTTCGAGCAGTTCGATCAGTTTTTTAACCTTGCGAATATCCATTGCTGGGCCCCGGTAGTGTTGAACAGTGAATAAATGTGCCTTGGCGCACCTTCAAGGGGCACGCCGAAGGGCGCAGTAAACCAAACGATAAAACGAACGAAAGGCGACACGTTAACGAACGTTACAGGCCTTTATGCCTTAAAACCGCCGCTAACGCCATTGGGAGCGGAGTTTGCCGAAAAACGCCGGCGTTGTCCAGCGTAGGGCTCTCGATGGGGGCGGCCGCTGCGGCGCCAGGGGTCAGTACTGCTTGAAAACGAGGGCGCCAGGAGTACGACGGTTTGCATCAGGCGCTCGGTCTCGTGTTTAAAGCGCGTTTGAGTGAAGAAAGGTGCTCGGCAAGCGCTTTTGCATCGACTTCGCCTTGAATACGCGCCTGGCGAATTTCGCGGCCACCGTCGAAAAACAGCAGGCTCGGGGGGCCGAACAGATCGAAGGCCTCTAAAGCAGCGCGAGTGTTGGGCGTCGTCTGCGTAACGTCGACCTCGATCAGCGCCATGTCCTTGAGGGCGTCGATCACGCGTGGGTCGGGGTAGACATCGCGCTCCATCAGCTTGCAGGAGATACACCAGTCGGCGGTGAAGTGAACGAACGCGAGTCGTTCGTCGCTTCGTGAGAGTGCTTCGTTGAGTCCGTCGAGTCCCTCGACGCTCTCGAAGGCGCGCGCCTCAAGGCTTTGGCCAGGCGAGAACGATGAAGCAGCGTGATCCAGCGGGCGCAGCGGGTCACCGCCGCCGCCGGCGGCGCCCAGCACCAGCGCGCCACCCCACACCAGCAGCATCAGCCCCAGGGTTTGGCGCGCCCGCGCCCAGCCGTCGGCGGCGCGCGCAAGCGCCCCAAGCGTCAGGGCGGTGGAAATGGCCAGCGCCGCCCAGAGCAGCAGCGCCAGCGGTGGGGCGATCAAACGCTCGACCATCCAGATGGCCACCCCAAACAGCAATAGCCCAAACGCGGTCTTGACCCCGTTCATCCAGGCGCCGGAGCGCGGCAGAAGCGTCGTGCCGAAGGTACCGACCAGCAGTAGCGGAAGCCCCATGCCAAGCCCGAGGGTAAACAGCACCGCTGCGCCCATCAACGCGTCACCGGTACTCGAGATGAACACCAGCGCCCCGGCCAGCGGCGCGGTCACGCACGGCGATACCACCAGTACCGACAGCGCCCCGGCAAGCGCAAGCCCCATCGGCCCGCTTTGCTGCGCACGCGACTGCCAGCGCTCGACCCGGTTGGCGAGTTTGGGCGAAAGGCTCAGGTTGAACGCGCCCAGCATGGCGACCGCGAATAGAGAGAAAAGAGCAGCAAAGCCGATCAGCACCGGCGGCGACTGAAGCCTTGCCTGCAGATTGAGGCCAGCGCCGAAAAGCCCCATCAGTACGCCCACGAGCGCGTAGGTCATCGCCATGCCCAGCACATAGCTCAGCGAAAGCATAAAGGCGCGCGGCCGGCTCGGATTCTGGCCGACGATGATCGACGAGAGGATCGGCAGCATCGGCAGCACGCAGGGCGTGAAGGTCAGCCCGATACCGGCCAAAAGGAAAAGACCGAGCGCCAGCGGCAGGCTCGCCTCGCTGATCAGCGCGCTAAAGTGCCCGTCCTCGCTTTGCACTGCGCCAAAATCCACCGGTGTATCGATGGGGGCGGCGGTGTCGCTTTCGGCGAGGGCATCGGCAAAGGCGGGGGGCGCGGTGGTTTGCGCCGCCTCGAGCGTGATCTGCTCCGGCGGATAGCAAAGCCCCGCGTCGGCGCAGCCCTGAAAGCGAAACTCGAGCGACATCGGCCCGTCATGCGCCTCGACCAGCGGCGCCTGGAACACCAACTGATGCCGGAACACTTGGGCTTCGCCCATAAACTCATCGGTGTGCGCTTCGCCCTGGGGAATCTGGAGCGATTCGAGGCCGTTGCCTTCAAGGTCAAGCTGATGGCGGTAAAGATAGTAGCCATCGGCGATGTCGACGCCGACGTAAACCCGCTCGCCGTCGTGCCAGGCCTGGCTTTCGAATGCCTCGAGTACCGGGAGAAAGTCGGACTGGCCGCTGCTGGAAAAAAACTGCGCCTGAGCACCCAGCGGGGCTATCAGCAAAAGAAGACAAAGTAAGCGTTTGATCGATAACACGGCGGCTTCCTGAAAACGTACCTGGCCAAAATAGCAGACCGGAGACGGTGAGCGTAGCGACTGCGGTGACGTGACGCGCCGATAGACGCTGGCACTTCAACGAAAGAAGCCGCCCGAAGGCGGCTTCTTTCACGGTGGACCAACGAGGGGTTACGCTTTCTCGTAGGCCGACACGGATTTTTCGATCGCCTTGCGCGCGGCCTCGACCCCTTCCCAGGACTCGACCTTGACCCATTTGCCTTTTTCGAGATCCTTGTAGTTTTCGAAAAAGTGGGCAATCTGCTGGCGAAGCAGTTCCGGCAGGTCAGTGACTTCCTGCACGTCGTCGTAAAGCGTGCTCAGTTTGGGATGCGGCACGCAGACGAGCTTGGCGTCTTCGCCGGCTTCGTCGGTCATGTTCAGGATGCCGACGGGGCGAGCGCGAATGATGCTGCCGGGCGCGACCGGATGCGGTGTGACGACCAGCGCGTCCAGCGGGTCGCCGTCGTCAGCCAAAGTGTGCGGAATGAAGCCGTAGTTGGCCGGGTAAAACATCGGCGTTGCCATGAAGCGGTCAACCAGCAGCGCGCCCATATCCTTGTCGATTTCGTACTTGATCGGCGCGTGGTTAGCCGGAATTTCGATTGCCACGTAAATATCGTTGGGCAGATCCTTTCCAGCGGGAATGTGGTCGAAGTTCATTTTCAATCCTTGGCTTTTGACGTGCGTGATTCAAGCGGTGGTTTAGTTGATGGTTTAAGCGATTGATGTCTTGCGTAATTGTGACGAATTATACGAACAAGCGCCGCTGATTACCAATTCAACGACGCTCGAACACCAAATTTCACGCCTCGATTCGACGTCGCTGCCGCCTTCGAGAAGGCAAGAGGGACGTTTGGCTATACCGAGGATCAATGGGGCATCGCAACCATAGCGCAGCGTGTATGATAGCGAACATCGAGGGAGCGCTCGGGGACGCGCCCGGTGCATTGGACGCGACGCCTTTTGTCGACGTACCTTAGTGATGTAGCACGTTAGGCCAAGGAGAATACAGTGGGGCACGCTCAGTTACTGATCAGCTACGGCCAGGCCTTCGTCGCCCCGGACCGGCGAAAGCACAGAAGCTCCATGTCGGTGAGCGTGCCCGACACTCCCTTGCTCAACCTCAAGGGTGCCTGCGCGGTGATCAGCGATTCGCTGTCGCGCAACACCATGGCCAAACAGGCCGGCGATCTGAGCGTGCGCGGCTTCATGGCCGACTACTACTCCACGCCCGAGCACTGGGATATCAAGACCTCGGCCACCCGGGTGATGCTGGCGCTCAATAGCTGGTGCTACAGCCAGAGCCAGCACGTCAAGGAGGGCAGCTTCGTCTCCTCGATGTCGGCAATGATCTTCAGAGGCGGTGAAGCCAATCTGTTTCATATGGGCGATACGCTGGTGTTTCGCCTGCGTGGGGCCGAGTTCGAGCAGCTTACCCGCGACCACGTCACCGACGTGGGCGGCTATCGCTACCCCTCCCGGGCGCTGGGCATGGATGGCAGCCTCGACATCGATTACAGCCTGGTCGAACTCAAGCAGGGCGACTTTTTCGTCTTCACCACGCAAGGCGTTCGCGGCACGCTCATGCCGTCGGACTACGTGCGCCTGATCCGCGAAAACGCCAGTGACCTGGACGCCGCCTGCGAGCGGTTGGCAAGCGAAGCCAGAGAGCGCGCCCAGGAGCGCGGCTACGGCGGGGATCAGTTCTGCTTTCAGATACTGCGCATCGACGAGCTGCCCGAAGAGACCGAGGACGACCCAGCGCTGATTTACGGCGATTTGCCGATTCCACCGGAGCTCTCCCCGGGGCAGCGCCTGGACGGGCTGGAAGTCGAGCGGGTTTTATCGCGCAACGCCCAGTCCCGCGTCTACCAGGTGCGCGATGTTCACTCCCAGCGCCAGATGGTCATGAAGGCGCCAAGCCCGGAACTTTCGCTGAGAAACGCCTACCTCGAGCATTTTCTGCTTCAGCAGTGGGTCGTGGAGCGAGTCAACTCGCCCTTCGTGGTGCGGGTGATCGAGCCATCAAGGCCCAGACGCTACCTTTACTACCTGATGGCGTTTGTCGAAAGCGAAACGCTCAGAGAGTGGGCAGACCGCCACCCCCAAGCGAGCCTGAAACAGCGCCTGGATATCGCCAATCAGCTCGGTAAGGCGGTGCAGGCGCTACACCATCGCGACATCATTCATCAGCAAATTTCGCCGGACAACGTGCTGATCGATACCCACGGCAAGGTAGTGCTGGCGGACTTTAGCGCCTGCCACATGCGCGATATGGAAGGCCACCGTAACTCCGGCGAGCTGTTGCGCCAGGTGGGGTTCACCGAGCACACCGCTCCCGAGTATGCGCTTGGCGACAGCGTTGGAAGGCGAAGCGATCAGTATTCGCTGGCGTCCACCGTTTACTGGCTTTTGACCGGCGCGCTCCCCTACACGCTGACGCCGGACCGGCTTAGAAGCCACACCGATCTCGAGTCGCTTACCTACAAAAGCGCGCGCAGCGCCAACCCCGAGATTACCTCGGCGCTGGACGATGCGTTGCGCCGGGCGTTGGACCCGCAGCGGGCACTTCGCTTTCGCAAAATGTCGGAACTTCTGTACGCGCTTCGCGTACCGCTTGGCCGTGTGCCCCATGTCGAAATGCGAAGCGAGCCCCGGCGTTTTTGGCAGGGCGTGGCAGGTATCCTGCTGCTGCTGCTCGTGCTCTCCTGGCTTTTACGCTAGCGTTTGGCGAGCACAAAAAAGCGGGGCGATGTAATCATCGCCCCGCTTTTTTATCGGCCGTCACCGGCGCAAGTCGATCGCGCTCAAAGGGTAAAGGTAGGCAGCTTTTGCTCGACCTTTGCAAGCTTCAATTTGGCGACCTTCGGCAGGCCGTTCTCGAACGGCGGGAAGTCCTCGCCCTGGATCAGCGGCGAGAGGTAGTCGCGGCAGGCCTGGGTGATGGCGAAGCCGTTGTCCGAGATGAAGTCCCGTGGCATGAACTTCTCCTGGTTGGCGATCTGCGACAGCGGCGCCGAGATTACGTCCCACTGATAAGGCGTTTGCGAGATACGGCGAATCGCCGGCATCATCGAGTTTTTGCCCGCCAGCGCCAGGCTCACGGCCTCGCGGCCCACGGCGTAGGCTTGCTCGACGTCGGTTTTGGAGGCCAAGTGACGCGCGGCGCGCTGCAGATAATCCGCGACCGCCCAGTGGTACTTGTAGCCCAGATCCTGCTTCACCATGCCGGCAAGCGTGGGCGCCACGCCGCCGAGCTGGCGGTGGCCGAAGGCGTCGGTGTTGCCGGCGTCCGCCAGGAAAGTACCGTCTTCATAGCGCGCGCCTTCCGACACCACGATCACGCAGTAGCCGTACTTCTTGACGCTCTCATCGACGCGTGCCATGACGGCCTTGCGATCGAAGGCGATCTCCGGAAAGATCACCAGGTGCGGCGGCTCACCTTCACCTTCACCGGCCAGCCCTCCGGAGGCGGCGATCCAGCCGGCGTGGCGGCCCATTACTTCCAGTACGAACACCTTGGTCGAGGTGGCGCACATGGAGGCGATATCCAGGGAGGCCTCTCGGGTGGAGGTGGCGATGTACTTGGCCACGCTACCAAAGCCCGGGCTGTTGTCGGTGATCGGCAGGTCGTTGTCCACGGTTTTAGGCACGTGGATAGCGGTGAGCGGGTATCCAAGCTTTTCCGAAAGCTGGGAGACTTTCAGGCAGGTGTCGGCGCTGTCGCCGCCGCCGTTGTAGAAGAAGTAACGGATATCATGGGCCTTGAATACTTCGATCAGGCGCTCGTACTGGGCACGGTGAGTCTCGATATCCTTGAGTTTGTAGCGACACGAGCCAAACGCGCCGCCGGGCGTGTGGCGCAGTGCGGCGATGGCGTCGTCGCTCTCCTGAGTCACGTCGATCAGATCTTCGGTCAGCGCGCCGATGATGCCGTTGTGACCGGCGTACACCTTGCCAATCTGGTCGGGCGCCTGGCGGCAGGCTTCGATCACGCCGCAGGCGCTTGCGTTGATGACGGCGGTGACGCCACCGGACTGGGCGTAGAAGGCGTTGTGCTGAGCCATGGAAACCTTTTAACTCCTGATCAAAAGAGAGCGTGGCCGGTCGTTTGAGCCCGGCCAGTCGCATCGTAAACGGCGGGATTTTAGCGTAAAGCGCTCGGGACTGCATCAGGCCCAAGTATGGTTGGGCGAGTGCTTACTCCGCTATATCCAGGTCTTGCTCCTGCTGAGCCAGCCGCCAGCCACCCAAATCCTTGTAGCGGTTGACCATGGTGCAAAAGAGCTCGGCGGTGCGTTCGGTATCGTAGCGCGCCGAGTGCGCGGCCTTGTTGTCGAACTCGATGCCTGCGGCGCGGCAGGCGCGGGCCAGCACCGTCTGCCCGTAAACGAAGCCCGCAAGCGTTGCGGTATCGAAGCTCGAAAAAGGGTGAAAGGGGCTTCTTTTGACATTGCAGCGAGCGGAGGCGGCGTTCAAAAAGCCGTGGTCGAAGGCGGCGTTGTGGCCGACCAGAATGGCGCGAGAGCAGTTGTGCGCCTTGACCGATTTGCGGATCGGCTTGAAAATTTCGCCGAGCGCGTCGGCCTCGGAGAGCGCGACCTGTTTTCTGAGCGGGTCGTCCAGGTTGATGCCGGTAAAATCGAGCGCGGACTGCTCGACGTTGGCGCCTTCAAAAGGCTGAATGTGATACGAGTAGGTATCATCGGGTAGCAGGTTGCCGTCGGAGTCCATCGTCAGCGTCACCGCGGCGATTTCAAGCAGCGCGTCGCGCTGGGCGTTGAAGCCGCCCGTTTCCAAATCGATGACGACCGGTAGATAACTGCGAAAACGCTGGGCCATCAGGTCGCGGGCTATTGCCTCGCTCATGCAGCTCTCCTTAAAAGCGAGTAGTCGGTAAAGAAGTCGTCGGTCGGGGATAGCGAAGGCGTTCGCTAACAGTGCCCTGATTCTAGCAGCTTTACCCTGGCGGCGTCGTTGACGGTGTTCCCGGCTCATTGAGAGCGCTATACTCTTGGTTTAACTCATTCGATAAAGTCCGACGTTAAAACGGGCTTTGCTAACCCCAAGGAGTCAAGAATGTCCGATGTCAAAAAGGTTGTGCTGGCGTATTCAGGCGGCCTGGACACATCCGTAATCGTCAAATGGTTGCAAGAGACCTATAACTGTGAGGTCGTGACCTTCACAGCCGACATCGGCCAGGGTGAGGAAGTCGAGCCGGCGCGCGCCAAGGCGCAGGCCCTCGGCGTCAAGGAAATCTACATCGAGGATCTGCGCGAAGAGTTCGTTCGCGACTACGTCTACCCGATGTTCCGCGCCAACACCATCTACGAAGGCGAGTACCTGCTGGGCACCTCCATTGCCCGCCCGTTGATCGCCAAGCGCCTCATCGAGATCGCCAACGAAACCGGTGCCGATGCGATCTCCCACGGCGCGACCGGCAAGGGCAACGACCAGGTACGCTTCGAGCTCGGCGGCTACGCCCTGAAGCCCGGCGTCAAGGTCATCGCGCCCTGGCGCGAGTGGAACCTTACTTCACGCGAAAAGCTGATGGCTTACTGCGAAGAGCACAACATCCCGGTCGACTTCTCCAACAAGAAGAAGAAATCGCCGTACTCCATGGACGCCAACCTGCTGCACATCTCCTACGAGGGCGGCATTCTGGAAGACCCCTGGGCGGAAGCCGAAGAAGACATGTGGCGCTGGAGCGTCTCGCCGGAAGAGGCGCCCGAGACCCCGACCTATATTGAGCTCACCTTCGAGAAGGGCGATATCGTCGCGATCGACGGAGAAGCCCTCAAGCCCCACGAAGTGCTCGAGAAGCTCAACAAGCTCGGCGGCGATAACGGCATCGGCCGTCTGGACATCGTCGAGAACCGCTACGTCGGTATGAAGTCACGCGGCTGCTACGAAACGCCTGGTGGCACCATCATGCTGCGCGCCCACCGCGCCATCGAGTCGCTGACGCTGGATCGCGAAGAAGCGCACCTGAAAGACCAGCTGATGCCGAAGTACGCCGAAGTGATCTACAACGGCTACTGGTGGAGCCCGGAGCGGCGCATGCTGCAGGCCGCCATCGATGAGACCCAGGGCAACGTGTCTGGCGTCGTGCGCATGAAGCTCTACAAGGGCAACGCCACCGTGGTGGGCCGCAAGTCCGAGCAGTCGCTGTTCGATGAGTCGATTGCGACGTTCGAGGATGACGCCGGCGCTTACGACCAAAAAGACGCGGAGGGCTTCATTAAACTCAACGCGCTGCGCCTGCGCATCGCCGCTGGCAAGGGCCGCAAGCAGAGCTGAGCCGCCCCGTGATGCACGCTTGATGTGAATAAAAACGGCCAGTCTGACTGGCCGTTTTCATATCAAGATGTTGTCGGTCAATCGATTCTGGAGAGCGTCATGTTCAAGAAACTACTATCGGCCCTGATGGGCGGGAGCGAGAAGCCCGCTGCCACATCCCGGGCTTCCGAACCGGTAATCTATTGCGACTTCGCGATCGTCTCCACACCGGATGCCCAGAGCGGGCAGTACCGGGTGAGCGGTACGATCAGCAAAACATTTGAGGATGGCCAAGCGCGTGAGCACCGCTTCGAGCGCTCGGACATGCTGCCGTCGCGCCAGGCCTGCGACGAAATGATGGTCACCAAGGCCAAGCGCTATATCGATGAGGTCGGAGAGGCGATGTTCGAGCCGGACCCGCGAGATAAAAGCTGACGGGTCGAGTCCTAACGCTGTCGGTATAACACGAGCGTATTGTCGATCAGTGATCGTGCGCGCGCGGCAGCGCTTAGTATCAATGAATCCGGCAGGCCCTCCAGTTTGATACCGCTTTCGGCTGATTCGACGTCGTTGAGCATCGCGCCGAAATGACCTTCTCGCGTGATCAGGGCGCGCCAAAAGCTGCCGCCGAGGTTGAGCTCTTTCATCAACGTGTCCAGATCGATATTCAGAATCACCGGCATGTGCGACAAGAGTCCGATGATAAACCCCTCTTCGTCATCCATGTGCCTGCTTTTCGCTACCTGCTCGCAGGCCAGTGCCTTGGTCAAGCCCTTGATCAGGTTGAGCTTGTTGGCCGGACTGTTATTGGCAAAAAGAATAATCGTCACCATCGTTCTAAGCTCGTTGACCCCCAGAAGCTGAATGCAATCACTCAACTTGTAGGAGGGCTTTGCAAGCGCGTGCCAAACCGAGTTGGCGCGTCTCAATACGGCTTCCACCAGGTAAGGGTCCTGCGCGACCAACGACCTGATCTCCTGCATATTGATTTCCGGCTTGTAGAGCTTGGCAATCAGGCGAAGCAGGTTGGCCTTTGGAGATGAGCGGCGAACATAGCGAGTTTTTTGAGCGGTTGGCCGCTCATAAAAATAGCCCTGAAAAAGCGTCACTCCCAACGCCTTGAAATGCTCGAACTCCTCACGCGTTTCCACGCGCTCGGCCAGTAGCGTCAGTTTTTGTTGCTGAAGTGATTTGATCATCTCATGGGTGATATCGGATGAAATATCCAGCTTGACGATATCGCAGTATTCCAACAGCGATTGGTGATCTTCCTGTGTTTGAAAGTCGTCGATCGCCAGGGTGTAGCCTTGCGCTTTTAACCGCTCCAGCGCCTTTTTGACCTCCTGGGTCGGGCGCGTCGATTCAAGAATTTCCAGTACCACCTGGTTGGCAGGCAAGGCGTGCAAGTCGGGGTTGAGCAGCCACTGCTCCGAGACGTTGACGAACAGTTTGCGCGCGCCACAAAGTTTTTTTAATCCAATTTCATAAATTGCAACGGAGCAGGCGCGGGCGGTTGCCTTGACATCGTCGTCGATACTGGCTGTGGTGGCATCAAAGTGGCCGCGATAAAGAAGCTCATCTGCGACATGGCGAAGTTGACCGTCAACGATGGGTTGCAGGGCAATCGTATAGTTTTTACTAGCCTCCGCGGGTGTGTCACTGTTCATTCGATGAGTGCATTCCGAGTTTGCAGGGAGTTGGAGCGTCAAATTAATTTATATTAATCTGGTTATAGTCACATTATTGTGCTTAAGAAAATAATGATTGCTTTAGTGTAAACGGCTTATGCCTAAAACGACAGTTGATGTGTGTCTACAAGCTGCCATCACGGCGGTCCAGAGCGCTGGCTTGAAAAGCCAATAGTTGATCGAGTGTGAGAATGTGGCGCGCCTTGAGACGCGGCAACATCGAAAGCCACAGTTCGGCGGTTAGCTGGGCGTCCCCCAAAGCGGTGTGGCGAGCCCCCGGGGGAATCGATAGTCCATAGCGTTTTGCTTGGGATTCGAGATCGTGGCCGGGCAGAGCACTGTCCAACGCTTTGGATATCAGCAGGGTATCCAGTATCGGATGGGAGAGACGCTTACCTGCCTGGCTCAGTGCGAGCAGATCGAACGAGGCGTTATGGGCCAAAAGCACCGCTTCGCGAGCGTAGGTTTCAAACGCTTCAAGCACCACGCTTGCGGCGGGAGCATCGCGCACATCTTCATCGCGAATGCCGTGAATGGCCGTACTCGCGGCGGGGATAGCGCGCTTGGGGTTGATGTAGCGCTCAAACACGTCGCTTGCCAGCAGCCGGTTATTGACGATGCGACAGGCGCCAAGACTCAATAGCGTATCGGCGCCGCGAAGGTCGAGCCCGGTCGTTTCGGTATCGAAGGCAACGATAGCCAGTTGATCCAGCGCGCGCTCGGAAAGCGGCGTTTGGGGCGGCGCCAGGCGGGCGATATCGAAGTCATGAAACTCGGGCCGTGAGGCAATATCGGGGTCTGGAGCGCTTTGGCGCGTCGAGCTTTTAAGCGATACGCAAAGGCGCGCGTGAACACCATCCGCGTCCTGTTCACTCCAAAGTTCGCTGCCATGGAGTCCAAGAATGTCGCCCACCGTGGGCGAAAGCGGAAGTGAGTCGATCACCGCGTTTCGCCACTGATTTAGTCGTGTCTGCTCGATGGCGCCCCCTTGCCAGATGAAAGCTAGCCAAACGCCTTTTTCCTCATGAACCAGCGAGCCCTCGAAGCGGCATTGAGGCAGTTGGCCGTGCAGCTGGGTCACCAGTAAATCGAAAAGCGCGATCAGCGACGGCGCGTGGCCCTTGAACCAGCCCGGTACCCCGATCGGCGTGATCAGTTTGAGCGAGGGATTTAACTGCTCATCCAGGGTATGCCAGAACGCGTTGGACCAGATCGAGCTCAGGCGCTCGTTGACCAACTCACTATGGTGCCAAAGCTCCTTGAGTAGGGAGAGTGACGATGCCGGCACGGTTTGCTCGAGCGAATCAAGCGTCAGCGTCAGGCGTTTTCTAATTCCCAACTCGTTTTGCCAGACGCGCGTAACGTCCTTGAGTGTCACCAGAATCTCGCAAGGCGTGTAGGAAAGCCGGGTCAGGCTAGCCGATATCGTCCGCTCAAAAGCGCTGGTCAGGACGTCGCGCGAAAAGGTGTCGTCCGCATCCATCGCTTCAACTAGCGCATTAAAACGCGCGGCCAGTACCGGGTCGGGCAGAAGATGCTTGAGCTCCTTGCCCAGGCCCAAATTGAACGGCGAGGGGAAAAGCGCGCTGGCCGCCGGGTTGAAAAGTAGCAACCTGCCGTGCTGATCGAAAAGCAGTACGGGGGTTGGTAAACGCTCGATCAGGCCTTCCAACTCCTGACGGATTCGCGCGGCTTCTCGCGCTCCGTCTCGGTGGGCGTTCTTTAACCGTTCGCGGTCGTCTCTCCAGCGCCTGGCAATCTGACAAAGGTCCGGGCCCAGGCTTTCGAGCCAGCCGCCGGGAGCATCGATGGGTTTGTCCGGATGGGCGATCAGTTTACCCAGCTCCGAATGCAGCGTACGCAGCGGTATGAAGAGATAACGCTCGAGCAGATACCCAACCGCCAGCAGCGTCGCTCCACCTGAAAGTGCGCAAAGCCACATTAAAAGCCTGGCAGCAGGCTCCAGCGCCAGACGACTGTCGAGCCACGCTGCGAAAATGGTGCCGCCTGCGAGGCTTATGCCTCCCAGTAACAGCCAAAGGCCTACGAGCCATTGCGGGGTGGGTAGCCCTTTACGCATGGCGTTTACTCCTGAAAAGGCCAAACGCCTGGCGACGGGGTAGAGCCGTAACCGGAGTGTGCAATATCACGCCTTTTGAGTGGTTCGATATAGCGATAGGCCTCGATTCCCATCAGGGCTTTGAAAATGAAGTTTAAGTAGATAGGCGCCTTGCGCCTAGGCGACCTTGGTGCAAATCCGCCGGTGATTGCTTGAAAGCGGGGCGCATCGAGGATTGCTATAATCCCGCCTCTTTTAAAAGCGTTAGTCAATAGGACAGGGCATGCGGGTACTGCTACTCTCGGCGTACGAGGCGGTTAGCCACCGCTACTGGGCGGATCAGTTGACGGCGCGGCTGGACGATATCGAGTGGGTGCGGCTAAGCCTTACGCCGCGTCATTTCGCGTGGCGTATTCGCGGCAATCCGCTGAGCTGGTGGCTCAGGGAGCACGCCACCTTGAGTCAGGCGTTTGACGTCGTACTCGCTACCTCGATGGTGGACCTGGCCACGCTCATCGGGCTTTTTCCGCACCTGGGGCAGGCGCGCAAGATCGTCTACTTCCACGAAAACCAGTTTGCCTATCCGAGTTCGAGCGAGCAGCGCCCGCCCGTCGAGGCGATGATGGTCAATCTCTACTCGGCGCTGGCCGCCGACGAGGTCGCGTTCAACACCGCCTTCAATCGTGATTCCTTCATCGACGGCGCGAAGGCGTTTCTAAAAAAGATGCCGGACAAACTCCCCGTTGCCGCGCCGCTGGAGGCGCTACGGCGTCGCGCACGTGTTCTCCCGGTACCGCTCGAGACACGTCCAGGCGAGGCCGCTTCAGGTTCGTCTATCAATCGAATCATCTGGAACCATCGCTGGGAGTACGACAAGAACCCGCAGGACTTTTTTGAGGTGCTGTTCCAACTAAGCCAGGCAGGCGTCTCGTTTGAACTTGCCGTGGTGGGGCAGCGTTTTCGCGACGCCCCGGCGGTTTTTGATGAGGCCAGGGAGCGCCTTGGCGCGCATATCCACTGCTGGGGGCCGCTCGAATACCAACAATACCAGGCGCTTTTGGACGAAGGCGGCATCGTGGTATCGACCGCCTGGCACGAGTTTCAGGGGCTTGCCATCATGGAGGCCGCCCAGCGCGGCGCTCGCCCGCTGGTCCCTGCGCGGCTCTGCTTTCCCGAACTCTACCCGGCAGCGTTTTGTTACGACGGTACACGCGACGGACTTTTCGAGCGCCTGAAGGGGTGGCTGGAGGTTCCGGAAAGCCGGCCACCAGCGCTCGACCTTCAGACGTTCGAGTGGCCGCAGTGGCAGGCGCGCTACCGCGAATTAATTGTGGGGAAATGACCGGGGGCGGTCAGAGCTCGGTTTTCTCCTTGTATTCGCACAGATCCTCGATGAGGCAGCTGCCGCAGCGCGGCTTGCGGGCGATACAGGTGTAGCGGCCGTGCAGAATCAGCCAGTGGTGAGCGTCCTGCTTGAACGTGCGGGGCACGTGGCGCTCGAGCTTTTGCTCCACTTCCAGCACGTTCTTGCCCCTGGCGATGCCGGTGCGGTTGGAGACGCGAAAGATATGCGTGTCCACCGCGATGGTCGGCTCGCCGAAGGCGGTGTTGAGGATCACGTTGGCGGTCTTGCGCCCGACGCCGGGCAGCGCCTCCAGCGCCTCGCGGCTTTTGGGCACCTCGCCCTGATGGCGCTCAACGAGCAACTGACAGGTTTTCATCAGATTCTGCGCCTTGGTGTTGTAAAGGCCGATGGTCTTGATGTGCTCTTTGAGTCCTTCCAATCCGAGCGCCAGAATTTGCGGTGGCGTGTTGGCGATGGGGAAGAGTTTGGCCATCGCCTTGTTGACGCCAACGTCGGTCGCCTGGGCCGACAGGAGCACGGCGGTCAGAAGCTCGAAGGGCGTGCTCCAGTTGAGCTCGGTGGTCGGGTGCGGGTTTTCCGCCTGAAGCCGGGAGAAGATCTCGGTACGTTTTTGAGCATTCATGGAGTCGTTTCCGAATCGAGCGCCGCGCGGGTTGAATCGACCACCTGCTGGGCCTTGTCGAGCTGCTCTTCGACCTGGCGCACCGCCGCGCTATCCTGCTGGCGCTTGGCGTGAGCGAGCTGCTGGCGCACGTGGCGAAGCGACTGCTCGGCGGCCTTGAGCGCCAGCCGCTTCTGGTGGCGGCGCGTGGCGTTGGGCTCGGTCGTCGTGGCGGGCGCGACGCCGGAAAGGCGTTCAAGCGTGGTGTCGAGCTCGTCCAGTTTCTGGCGCTGCGCCGCTAGCTGATCGGCTACGACCTGGCGCTGAGCGTCATCCTGCTCGGCGGCCAGCTTGCGCTCGAGGCGCTTGAGCGCCGCCGCCTGGCGGGCGCGACTGGCACGCAGGGCGCTTGGCGAGAGCTCGGGCGCTTGCGGGGCGGCCACAGCGGGCGGGCTGGCGGCGTGACGTTTGGCGCGGCGCTGCGCTTTGGCCTCGGCCTCGGCGGCCAGGCGCTGGTTACGCGCAATAAAGCGCGAGCGCCCCTTGAGGGCGCGCTGCTCCAGGTAATCGGTTTGCTCGTCGGGTGTGGACGCCGCCTGCCACTGCGGATGAGGTACCAGGTCGATGCAGTCGACCGGGCAGGGCGCGACGCACAGCTCGCAGCCGGTGCATTCGCTCTCGATCACGGTATGCATCTGTTTGGCCGCGCCGAGAATGGCATCCACCGGGCAGGCCTGGATGCACTTGGTGCAGCCGATACACTCGGCCTCGCGAATCACCGCCAGCAGCGGGGGCTGGGGCGGCTCGGCCAGCGCAATGACCGGGCGACCGGTCAGCCCGGCCAGCCGCTTGAGCGTTTCATCGCCGCCGGGCGGGCAGCGGTTAATGGCTTCGCCCTGGACAATCGCCTCGGCGTAGGGACGACAGCCGTCATGTCCGCACTTGGTGCACTGGGTTTGCGGAAGCTCGGCGTCGATGGCATCGATTAACTGCGTGGCGAGCACGTTACATCACCCGCTGGCCCGGTTTGGCGCCGCTATCCGGTGACATCAGGTAGATGCCCTCATTATCGCCTACTGCCAGCACCATGCCTTCGGACATACCAAAGCGCATCTTGCGCGGGGCCAGGTTCGCGACCATCACGGTCAGCCGACCCTCGAGCGCCTCCGGCGAGTAGGCGCTGCGAATGCCGGAGAAGACGTTGCGGGTTTCGCCGCCCAAATCCAGCGTGAGCTGCAAAAGCTTGTCCGCGCCTTCGACGTACTGCGCCTTGGCGATCCGCGCGATGCGCAAATCGACCTTGGCGAAGTCGTCGAAACCGATCTCATCGGCGATCGGCTCTTCCGCCAGCGGCCCCTTGGGTGTTTCCTTGAGTTTCTGCTCTTCCACCAGGTCCTCCTTCGATGCCTCGATCATGGCGTCGATTTTGTCGCGCTCGATGCGCGTCATCAGCGGCTTGAATTTCTCGATGGCGTGATCGGTCAGTACGGCCGTGCGGCTTTGCCAGTCAAGGCGCTCGAGCTTGAGAAAGCGCTGCGCTTCAACGGCCATGGCGGGCACGACCGGCGCCAGGTACACCATCAGTTGACGGAACAGGTTGATGCCCACGGAGCAGATATCCAGCACCTCCTGCTCGCGGCCTTCCTCCTTGGCCAATGCCCAGGGCGCCTTATCGGCGATGTAGGTGTTAGCCTCGTCGGCGAGCTCCATGATTTTACGCATGGCGCGGCCGAACTCGCGCGCTTCGAAATCCTGAGCGATGTCGTCGCCGGCATCGATAAAGCGCTGTACGAGCGTCGGCTCGGCGCAGTCTGCGGAAAGCGTGCCGCCGCCGAGCTTTTTGACGAAGCCCGCGCAGCGGCTGGCGATGTTGACCACCTTGCCGACCAGATCGGAGTTGACCCGGGCGGTGAAGTCGTCGAGATTCAAATCCAGATCGTCGACGCCGGCGCTGAGCTTGGCGGCGAAGTAGTAGCGCAGATACTCCGGATTCAGGTGTTCGGCGTAGGTGGCAGCCTTGATGAAGGTGCCCCGCGACTTCGACATCTTGGCGCCGTCGACGGTCAAAAAGCCGTGGCAGTTCACCGCGGTGGGGGTGCGCATATCCGCCCCGTGGAGCATCGCCGGCCAGAACAGGGCGTGGAAGTAGACGATGTCCTTGCCGATGAAGTGGTAGACCTCGTCCTCGGAGTCCCTTTCCCAGAAGCTATCGAAATCGATGCCTTCGCGTTCGCACAGGTTCTTGAAGCTGGCCAGGTAGCCGATCGGCGCGTCGAGCCAGACGTAGAAGTACTTGCCCGGCGCATCGGGAATCTCGAAGCCGAAGTAGGGGGCGTCGCGGGAGATGTCCCACTCGTTGAAGCCGGATTCGAACCACTCCATCAGCTTGTTGCGAATCTGCGGCTGCACGTGGCCGTCACTGATCCACGCCTGCAAAAACTCACTGAACTCGGGCAGCTTGAAGAAGTAGTGGGTGGAGCTTTTCACTTCTGGCGTCGCACCCGAGATCGCCGATACCGGGTCGATCAGCTCCGCCGGCGTGTAGGTCGCGCCGCACTTTTCGCAGTTGTCGCCGTACTGGTCGTCGGCCTTGCACTTCGGGCAGGTGCCCTTGATGAAGCGGTCCGCGAGAAACAGACCCTTGACCGGGTCGAACATCTGCTCGATGTCACGGGTGGCGATATGGCCCTTGTCGCGCAGGCGGGTGTAGATCTGCTCGCTGAAGTAGCGGTTCTCTTCCGAGTGGGTGGAGTGGTAGTTATCGAAACCCACGCCGAATTTGGCGAAGTCCGCCTGGTGGGCGTTCGACACTCGCTCGATCAGCGCCTCGGGGGTGATGCCTTCCTGCTCGGCGCGCAGCATGATCGCGGTGCCGTGGGCGTCATCGGCGCACACGTAGAAGCAGCGCTGGCCCCGGCTCTTTTGAAAGCGCACCCAGATGTCGGTTTGAATGTACTCGAGCAGGTGGCCAAGGTGAATGTCACCGTTGGCGTAGGGGAGAGCGCTGGTCACCAGAATGTTGCGCGGGGCAGTGTTTGACATGGTTCGTGGACGTTCCAATTAGCCTGTAACAAATAAAGACGGCGAAGAGGGCACTTTGCCGATACTTCGCCGATAACGGGGCACTCAAAAAGCCGCAGGTCGCGGCACGTTGGGCCGCGCTGGTCAGCAGGGGTTCAGTAGAGCGCCTGCTCCTCTTGTACCACTTCCTTTAAAAGCTCTAGAAAAAGCTTGTCCGCCTCAGAGTGCTCGGCGGGGTCTTCGGGAATATGGACGCTGGTGGTGCCCGAGATCTCGTTGGCGATACGCGCCATGACCGCCGGGCTCGAGCCTTCGGCGAACTCCTGGCGCGCCACGTTCAGCGACTGCGTGAGAATTTCCGGGTCTTGTAAAAGCTTACGGATGAAGCCGCGCAGCTCGTTGATCACGCGGGTTTTCTGAATTTCGGATGCGGACATGATGCGCTCCTTATCGCCTTGTCATCACAAGGCCTTGACCATTTCGAATATGCCTTGACCATAGCACTTTTTGCCACGCGCGGCATGAGGCACGCGCTGCGGCTAGACGCGCAGCCGCCCGGCCTTGTGTTTGACCGGGTTGGCGTACTGGGCCAGCCAATAGGGTTTTAGCTCATCGGAAACCGAGGCCAGCCGCTCGTTGAACCGTGCGCGATCATCGCGGCTGATGGCGCTGCGGGCGATCAGCTCCGGCGCCTCTCCCAGCGCCTCGAGGGCCAAATAGTGGCTCGGGAACAGCCGGTAGCCGCCGATCACCTGGCGGTCGATCTCGGCGGCGACTTCGTCCGGGGTCGCCATGTCCGCGCCGATCGGCTGACCAAAGCGCAGCTGCACGCGCCCCTTGGTGCCGGTGATGCCGGCAACGATCGAGCGGATGTCCTCGAACTCGGTCTTTGAATAGCTGCCCTTGTTAGCGATGTCGAAAAGCTCCTGGGCTTTTTGCACGTCGCAAGGGTCGTACTCATAGCTGATCGACACCGGTACCAGCTTGAGCTCGGCGATCGCATCGCCGAAAACGAACTCGCCGGCGTCGCCACGGCGCGCCATGGTGAGCATCTTGACGATCGCCGGATCGGTGCGATCGATACCGTTCTTGGCACGCCCTTCGCGCTGGGCCATCCAGATCGAGTGGTTGTCCGTGGTGATCGAGTGGCGAATGTAGCCCGATAGCTGTTGGTAGGCCGCCAGCATCGCGCGTTTGCCGCGGGCGCTTCGGGGCACGATGAAGCTCTTGTTGAGCCGCATGAGATCGGTGACGTAGGGCTTTTTCAACAGATTGTCACCGATAGCGATACGCACCGTGTCGCGTCCGGCCTGGTAGAGCGCGTAGTTGACGAAGGCCGGGTCGAGCGAGATGTCGCGGTGGTTGCCGATGAACAGATAGGCGCTGTCGTCGTCGAGCTTCTCGAGCCCCGTGACTTCGAAGGCATCGGTGGTGGTGCGTATCATGCGTTCCATGTAGCTTGCGATACGCATTTGGAAATCATACACCGAGGCGACGTTATCGACCTCGCGGCGCACGGCGCGCCCGGCGAGCAGGCGTGCCACCCCGGGGGCCCACTTGGCCAATCGGGGCAGCTTGAACCGGGTCAACGCGTCCAGAAGCTCGCTGTCGCGCGCGAGCCGCGACAGCACGTCGTGCACCTCGTGATCCATGTAAGGGCGAATGTCGGCCCAGGGATCATCGGTCGAGGCGTTGGGGGCGTGGAGTTGGTCAGTCATGCGATCCGTTTATTAGAGTGAGCCAAATCGAGAAGCGTTGGACAGCGGCGCGCGCCGTTCAACTCGCATCAAGCGCTTTGCGGGGCGTCCGGCTCTTTTTTCGCCTCGCCGCCAAGCCACTCGAGCAGCCTGGGAATGTCCTGAGAAAGCGACTGCGCCATCAGGATGAAATCGGTTTCGAGTCGCGCCAGGGCGTCGTCGCCATCATCGGCGTGATCGGCCTCTTCGATCAGCGCGTCGCCAAAGCGCAGCGACTTCAGCGCCAGATCGTCGTGAAGCACTAAATTCAGCCGGCCTTCGAGCCCGAGAGCGAGCTTGCTCGCCTGGCGGCCGCTCTCCAACAGCTGCTGAATCTCGTCGCTGTCGAGGTCGACCTGGCGGGCGCGCAGTACGCCGTCGTCGCCCTTGGCCTTGAGCTCGACCTGATCACCGAGCTGCATGTCCGCCGGGCGGCTGGCGGCGTCGCCAAGCCAGGCCGTCATCGCGCGAATCGGCAGCGTTTCGGAGCTTACGGGAGTGACCTTGAGGCTACCCAGGCTCTCGCGCAGCAGATCGAGAATCTCTTCGCAGCGAGTGCGCGAGCTGGCGTTGATGCCGATCAGATTGGTTTTCGTATCCCACCATAGATCTACCTTTTGGCTGCGCACGAACGCGCGCGGCATCAGCTCTTCGGTGATCTGCTCCTTGAGTGCGGTCTTCTCCTTGCGGGAAACCTTGCGCGCCTCCTGGGCTTCGATATCGGCGACCTTGTCATCGAGCTCCTCCTTGACGACCGAGGCAGGCAGAAGACGCTCCTGGCGCAATACCGACAACAGGCGGTGACCTTGAATTTCGTGCAGAAGCTGACCGCTTCCCAAACGACCTGCCGGCGCTGTCCACCCGAGCCGACGAGCATCCGAGCCGCCCAGCGGCCTCGATGCTAAAGGCTCCAGAGCGCGCTCGAGTGCCGCGGCATCCGGTGCTACCTCGCCGTGCAGACGATACAAGTGCAGGTGTTTAAACCACATATCACCAATCCTATCCAAAAGGGGGCACATTATGGCGAAACGCCGACGCGACTGCCAGCCTCACGCATGCACCGGGTTTTATTGCCTACGTTTCAAACTTGTGTTTGATTGCGTAAGCGGTCGTTAGACGGATAATTATTCTTCTTCGGGGCGCCTGCCAAAAGCGAAATGCGCGTTTTTTACATCGAATAAGGAGTCAGTATGTCATCTTTGATCAATCGAGTCGGCCTTCGCGTTCGGGGTTATCACCTGGATGGCTATGGGCACGTCAACAATGCGCGCTATCTCGAGTTCATGGAGGAGGGGCGTTGGTCCTACTTCGATCAGCACGCGCGGCTCGTACGCGAAATGCACGATTCCGGGCGCGCTTTCGTCGTGGTCAATTTGAACATCGATTACAAACGCGCCGCGGTGCAAAACGATGACCTCACTGTAATGACCGGCTTGATCGAGGTCGGCGAGCGCAGCGCGCTTTGCCATCACCGCATTTTGCGTGCCGACGGCAAGGTAGTGGCTCAAGCGGACCTGACGTTCGTGCTGATGGACATGAATGCCGGCCGAGCCAGCACGATCGACGGCGAAATTCTCGAGACGATGAAGCGCATTCGAGTGGCCAAAACCGAGTTCGCCCTTTAAGTCGCCCACTCGCTTTCATTTTTTGCGATTTTAGGGGCTAGACTCTTACTATCCCGCCGCCCCAGAGCGCGGGTTACCAGGCCAAGCGCAGCGGGCGATGGCTGCGCCTTGACAACACTCTCGATGGGAAAGGGCATTCGCTATGAGCGATGACAAGGATGCGATCTACACGGAGTTTCGGGAGGCCGTCAACATGGCGCCCAAGGAGCTCGAGGAGTGGCTTGAGACCGACGAGTCCAAATCCGTGGGGGATAGTGACGGCGGTGAGTCGACCGGGCACAAGTCGGGGCGGCGTATCGTCGAGATCAAGCGCAAAAACAAGGACGAGCTGACCGATAGCGACTATAGCCATATGAAGAAGGTGAACCAGTACGTGGCGCGTCATCTCAAGCAACCACCAAAGAAAGAGGACAAGAAGACCTCGCGCTGGCGCTACTCGTTAATGAACTGGGGACACGATCCGCTGAAATAATCGGCGAACGCCTCTCGGGTTTTACCCGCGGCCGAGCACTGCCTTTGGCCGCTTTTAACACGCTCGATTCAGACTCGGCGCGTCTGAGTGTCCCGCCACGCGCTTTTTTCACGACCCCTTGGGGGCCTACTGTTCTTTCAGGTCAACGCTTTGGCGTGCTCTCTGACTGCCCATGATGCTCACACAGTGGTATGATACCTGCGACTATGTTCGCCTCTGATAGGCCGTTCAAGCGGCCTTCAAGCGCTTTCAACTCTCGCAGTGCCAATGCAGTGCAAAGGATCTGACTTTCATGGGTGACATCGCCAGAGAAATATTGCCCGTCAATATCGAAGACGAGCTAAAACAGTCGTACCTCGACTACGCGATGAGCGTCATCATCGGCCGCGCGCTACCCGACGTGCGCGACGGTTTGAAGCCGGTGCATCGCCGCGTGCTGTTCGCCATGCACGAGCTGAGCAACGACTGGAACAAACCGTACAAGAAGTCGGCGCGTGTGGTCGGCGATGTCATCGGTAAATACCACCCTCACGGCGACAGCGCGGTTTACGACACCATCGTTCGCATGGCGCAGCACTTCTCGATGCGCCATGTGCTGGTCGACGGCCAGGGTAACTTCGGCTCGATCGACGGCGACAACGCCGCTGCCATGCGTTACACCGAGGTGCGCATGGCGCGCCTGGCCCACGAATTGCTGGCGGATCTGGAAAAGGATACCGTCGACTGGGTCGATAACTACGATGGCACCGAGCGAATCCCCGAGGTACTGCCGACGCGCGTACCGAATCTACTGATCAACGGCTCCTCGGGTATCGCCGTGGGTATGGCGACCAACATCCCGCCGCATAACATGCGCGAAGTGATCGACGGCTGTCTGGCGCTGATCGACGACTACACGCTGACCATCGATGATCTGATGCAGTACATCCCGGGGCCTGATTTCCCCACTGCGGGTATCATCAACGGCCGCGCGGGGATTCTGGACGCCTACCGCACCGGACGTGGGCGCATCTACGTGCGCGCGCTGCACACCATCGAGCACGATGACAAGAGCGGCCGCGATCACATCATCATCACCGAACTGCCCTATCAGGTGAACAAGGCGCGGCTGATCGAGAAGATCGCCGAGCTGGTGAAAGAGAAGCGCATCGAAGGCATCGCCGAGCTTCGCGACGAGTCCGACAAGGAAGGGCTTCGCGTGGTCATCGAGATCAAGCGCGGCGAATCCGGCGAGGTGGTGGTCAACAACCTCTTCGCCCAGACTCAGCTTCAAAACGTTTTTGGCATCAACATGGTGGCACTGGAGAACGGCCAGCCGCGCACGCTGAATCTGAAGGAGATGCTCGAGGCGTTCATTCGCCACCGCCGCGAAGTCGTCACCCGGCGCACGCTGTTCGAGCTCAAGAAGGCGCGCGAGCGTGGCCATATTCTCGAAGGCCTGACCGTTGCGATCTCCAACATCGATGAGGTGATCGAGCTCATCAAGGCCTCGCCCAACGCCGCCGAGGCGAAGGAGAAGCTGCTCGAACAGGTGTGGCAGCCAGGCCAGGTCACGGCGATGCTCGAACGCGCCGGGGCGACCTCCTGCAAGCCCGAGGATCTCGACGAAGGCTTTGGCCTCAATACGCTGGCCACGGAGTATCGGCTATCGCCGGCTCAGGCCCAGGCGATTCTGGAGCTGCGCCTGCACCGTTTGACCGGGCTTGAAACCGAAAAACTTCTCGACGAGTACCTGGCGATTCTTCAGCGCATTGCCGAGCTGACCGAGATTCTGGCCTCGCCGGATCGTTTGATGGAAGTCATCCGTGAAGAGCTTCACGCGGTGCGCGACCAGTTCGGCGACGACCGCCGTACCGAGATCCAGGCAAGCCACCTCGACCTCTCCATGGAGGACTTGATCGCCGAAGAGGACATGGTCGTCACCGTGTCGCGCTCCGGCTACGCCAAGACCCAGCCGCTGTCCGACTACCAGGCCCAGCGCCGTGGTGGTCGCGGCAAGTCCGCGACCTCGATGAAGGACGAGGACGTCATCGAGCATCTGCTGGTCGCCTCGACCCACGACACCGTGCTCTTGTTTTCCAACCGCGGCAAGGTGTACTGGCTCAAGGTGTACGAAATGCCCAACGCCAGCCGTGGCTCACGCGGCAAGCCGCTGGTCAACATGCTGCCGCTCGACGAAGGCGAGGCGATCAACGCGATTTTGCCGGTGCGCGACTACGACCCGGAGCACTACATCTTCTTCGCCACCGCCAAGGGCACCGTCAAGCGCACGAGCCTCGAGCAGTTCTCGCGGCCACGCTCGGTGGGCCTGATCGCCATCGATCTCGAAGAGGACGACCGCCTGGTGGGCGCGGCGATCACGTCGGGTACCGATCACGCCATGCTGCTCTCGTCCAACGGCAAGGCGATCCGCTTCGAAGAGGGTAACGTGCGCGCCATGGGCCGCACCGCCCGCGGCGTTCGCGGCATGCGCCTGCTCGACGACGCGGAAGTGATCAGCCTGATCATTCCCAAGAGCCAGCAGATCGACCAGGAAAACGGCGGCGACGATGAGTCGGCGGCACCCGAAGCGGCCGCCGAGACGCCGATCGAAGAGGGGCAGATCTACATTCTGACCGCCAGCGAGAAAGGCTACGGCAAGCGTACGCGCCTTCAGGAGTTCCCGCTCAGGGGCCGCGGCGGTCAGGGCGTGATCGCGATGCAGACCAGCGAGCGTAACGGCGCGCTGGTGGCGGCCATGCAGGTGTATGACGCCGACGAAATGATGCTGATCACCGACCGCGGCACGCTGGTGCGCACGCGAGTCGAGGAGGTCTCCACCACCTCGCGCAACACCCAGGGCGTGATGCTGATTCGCTTGGGCAAGGAAGAACAGCTCGTTAAAACCGTGCGCGTCGATGAGCCTGAGGAGGTGCTGGTCGACGAAGCGGAGGCGCTCGAGGCTGACGCCAGCACCGCCGAGAACGCCGGCGACAATCAGGGTGAGCAAGAGCAAGGTAGCGCCGATGACACGTCACTATAACTTCTGCGCGGGGCCTGCGGCCCTGCCCACCGCCGTTCTGGAGCGCGCTCAGCGTGAGATGCTCGACTACCAGGGGCGCGGCCTCTCGGTGATGGAAATGAGCCATCGAAGCGACGAGTTCATCGCAATCGCCAGGCAGGCGGAAGCGGATCTTCGCGAGCTGATGGCCATTCCCGATAACTACCGGGTGCTGTTCCTGCAGGGTGGGGCGAGCATGCAGTTCGCCATGCTCCCCATGAACCTGCTCGGGCGAGGCGGCAGCGCCAACTTCATTCAGACCGGTATCTGGGGCAAGAAGGCGCTCACCGAGGCCAAACGGTTAGGGTTCGATTGCCACGTAGCGGGTGAGAGCGAATCCAACGGCCATACCGAAGTGCCGCCGCTTTCAAGCCTCTCAATAAGCGACGCCGCCGCTTACCTGCACTATACCGCCAATGAAACCATCGGCGGGCTCGAGTTCGACTATGTCCCAACGATTGCGCGCGCCGACGGCGTTGACGTGCCGCTCGTGTGCGACATGTCCTCCAGCATTTTGTCCGGGCCGACCAACGTGGCCGACTTCGGCATCATCTACGCCGGCGCCCAGAAGAACATCGGCCCGGCGGGGCTGACGCTGGTCATCGTGCGCGAGGATCTCGCCGGTCACGCCGTGGCGAAGACGCCGACGCTGTTCGACTATCAGGCGCTGGCCGAGGCCGAGTCGATGGTCAACACGCCGCCGACCTACGCCTGGTATCTGTCGGGGCTGGTGTTCGACTGGCTCAAGAACGACATGGGCGGTTTAAACGCCATGGATGCGCTGAACCAGCGCAAGGCCGACAAGCTCTACCGCGCCATCGATGAAAGCGGCTTTTATTCCAACCCGATCGCCAAACATAACCGTTCGCGCATGAACGTGCCGTTCGTACTGGCCGATAGCGCCCTGGACAAGGCGTTTTTGAGCGAGGCGGAGGCGGCGGGGCTTTTGAACCTGAAGGGCCACCGCAGTGTCGGCGGCATGCGCGCAAGTCTTTATAACGCCGTGCCCGAAGCCGCGGTGGACGCGCTGATCGCCTTCATGCACGATTTCGAACAACGAAAAGGCTAACCCCATGTCAGATACGCCAATCAATTTGGGTGAACTTCGCCAGCGCATCGACCAGCTCGACGAGGATATCGTGCGTCTTATCAGCGATCGCGCCCGCTGCGCTCAGCAGGTCGCCCGCGTGAAGCTTGCCGACGATGAGAACGCGGTATTTTACCGGCCCGAGCGCGAAGCCCAAGTGCTGCGCCGGATCATGTCGCTCAACGAAGGGCCGCTGGACGACGAAGAGATGGCGCGGCTATTTCGTGAAATCATGTCGGCGTGTCTGGCGCTGGAGAAGCCCATCAAGGTGGCGTATCTCGGACCAGAAGGCACCTTTACCCAGCAGGCGGCGCTCAAGCATTTTGGCGACAGCGCCGTGAGTCTGCCGATGGCGGCCATCGATGAAGTCTTTCGCGAGGTCGAGGCGGGCGCCGTCAACTATGGAGTCGTGCCGGTCGAGAACTCCACCGAAGGCGTGGTCAATCACACCCTGGATACCTTCATCGATTCGTCGATCAAGATCTGCGGCGAAGTCGTTCTGCGTATTCATCACCACCTGCTGGTCAGCGAGAATACTCGCCGCGACAAGGTCACGCGAATTTATTCGCATCCGCAATCCTTTGGCCAGTGCCGCAAATGGCTCGACGCCCACTTCCCCCACGCCGAACGGGTGCCGGTGGCCTCCAATGCCGAGGCGGCGAAGCTGGTCAAGACCGAGTGGCACAGCGCGGCGATCGCCGGCGACATGGCGGCCAAACTCTACGGGCTGACCCATATTGCAGAAAAGATAGAGGACCGGCCGGATAACTCCACCCGCTTTTTGATCATCGGCAGCGAAGGCGTACCGAGCTGCGGTGAAGACAAAACCTCGGTCGTGGTGGCCATGCGCAACCAGCCCGGCGCGCTTCACGATCTGCTCGAGCCGTTTCACCGTCACGGTATCGATCTTACCCGCATCGAAACGCGCCCCTCACGCACCGGCGCCTGGAACTATGTGTTCTTCATCGACTTCAAGGGCCACACCGACGAGCCCGAAGTGGCGTCGGTACTCGAAGAGGTCAGCCGCGGCGCGCTCGAGCTGCGCGTACTGGGTTCCTACCCCCAGGGTGTCATGTGACAAAGCGGCTCTCTTCGATGAGCGTTGCAGGGGTGTGTTATGAGCCGCGCATTCTCATCGTCGGGCTTGGCCTGATGGGCGGCTCGCTCGCCGCTGCGCTCAAGAGCAGGGGCTTCGAAGGCGAGATTCTGGCCTGCGACCCGGACGAAGGCGAGATCGCGCTCGGCGTCGAAATGGGGCTGATCGACAGCGGTGGCCGTGAGCTCGAAGCGCTGCTGGATGGCGTTTCGCTGGTGGTGCTGGCGGTGCCGGTGCTGGCGATGGAGCCGGTGCTGGAACGTCTCAAGGCGGGGCTCGACCGTGCGGCGGCCAGCGTCGTCGTGACCGATGTCGGCAGCACCAAGGGCGTGATTCGCGACTGCGTCGAGCGTGTGTTCAGTGAGCTTCCCACCAATGTCGTGCTGGGGCATCCGATCGCCGGCTCGGAGAAAAGCGGCGTGGCCGCTGCCAACCCGGCGCTCTACATCGACCACAAGGTGATTTTGACGCCAGAGCCCGACACCGATCCCGTGGCGCTGGGCCGAGTGTACGCGCTTTGGCAAGCCTGCGGCGCCGAGGTGCTGGAGATGAGCGTTGAGCGCCACGACCAGGTGCTGGCGCGCACCAGCCACCTGCCGCACCTGCTGGCGTTCTCGCTGGTGGATACGCTGGCACGTCAGGACCAGCGCCTCGATATCTTTCGCTACGCCGCTGGCGGTTTTCGCGATTTCACGCGAATCGCCGGCAGCGACCCGGTCATGTGGCGCGACATCTTCATTGCCAACCGCGAGGCGGTGCTGGCGTCGCTCGACGACTTCGAGGCGGGCCTGAAAACGCTTAGAACGTCCATCGAGCGCGGCGATAGCGACGCGTTGATCGCCACCTTCGATCGAGCCAGCCATGCGCGGCGCTACTTTGGAACCTTACTCAGTCAAACAAGCTATCAGGCGGAATACCATATGCACTCTCATGCGCGCGTTACCTACCGTGTCAAGCCCGGCGGCCAGGCCCAGGGGCGCCTGCGGGTGCCCGGCGACAAATCGATGTCGCACCGCTCCATCATGCTGGGGGCGCTTGCCGAAGGCGTAACCGAGGTCAAGGGCTTTCTCGAAGGCGAGGACAGTCTGGCCACGCTTCAGGCGTTTCGCGAAATGGGGGTGGCCATCGAAGGCCCGCACCAGGGGCGTGTAATCATTCACGGCGTGGGCCTGCACGGGCTCAAGGCGCCGGCGGGGCCCCTTTACGTCGGTAACTCCGGCACTGCCATGCGCCTGTTTGCCGGGCTTTTGGCCGGGCAGGATTTTGATAGCGAACTCACTGGCGACGAATCGCTGACCAAGCGCCCGATGGGCCGCGTGGCGGACCCGTTGAGAGCGATGGGGGCCACCGTCGAGACCGCCGACGGCGGGCGCCCGCCGCTCGTCATCAAGGGCGGCGCGGCCCTCAAGGGGATCCATTACGATATGCCGATGGCCAGCGCCCAGGTGAAGTCATGCCTGCTGCTCGCCGGGCTTTACGCCGAAGGCGAAACCCGCGTGCGCGAACCCGCGCCGACCCGCGATCATACCGAGCGCATGCTCAATGGCTTTGGCTACCCGGTTCACCGCGAAGGCGATACGTGCTGGCTGGAAGGCGGCCACGGCCTGACCGCCGGGCCCATTGACGTGCCCTCGGATATCTCTTCGGCGACCTTCTTTTTGGTGGCCGCAGCGATCACCCCGGGGTCGGATATTACCCTCGAGCACGTGGGCATGAATCCGACGCGCATCGGCGTGATCAATATTCTAACGCTGATGGGGGCGAATCTTGCGTTCGATAACGAGCGCGAGGTAGGCGGCGAGCCGGTGGCGGATATTCGTATTCGCTACGCGCCGCTGACGGGCATCGATATTCCGGTCGAGCAGGTGCCGCTGGCCATCGACGAATTTCCGGCGCTGTTCATTGCCGCCGCCAACGCCCAGGGCACTACGCGCCTGCGCGGGGCGGAAGAGCTTCGCGTCAAGGAGTCGGACCGGCTGCAGGCCATGGCCGACGGTCTTGCGATTCTGGGTATCGAGCACACGATGCTCAATGACGGTATCGATATCGTGGGCGCTCAGCAGGATGATTCACCGGCGCCCAACTACACCGGTGGCAACGTCGATAGTCTGGGCGATCACCGTATTGCCATGGCCTTTGCGGTGGCGGCGCTGCGCGCCTCCAGCGAAATCACGATCGACGACTGCGCCAATGTGGCGACCTCCTTCCCGGGCTTTCTAGGGCTTCTCGAGCGTATCGGCATGAGTGCCGAGGAGGTGCGCCAGTGAATGTCGAGGTTCCCGTTCTCACCATCGACGGCCCCGGGGGCGCCGGCAAGGGCACCATTAGCGGCTTGATCGCCGAACGCTTGGGCTGGCATCTGCTCGATAGCGGCGCGCTTTACCGGCTGACCGCCCAGGCGGCGCTCAAGCACGGCGTGGCGCTGGACGACGAAGGCGGCCTCGAACGCTTGGCGATGTCGCTGGACGTCGCGTTTCCAGTAGAAGAGGGCACGCCGCGTACGCTACTGGAAGGCGAAGACGTCACGCTGGCCATTCGCACCGAGCAGGCCGGCGAGCGCGCCTCCCAGGTGGCATCGCTTCCCGGCGTTCGCCAGGGGCTTTTGGAGCGCCAGCGCAACTTTTGCCAGACGCCCGGGCTTGTGGCGGATGGGCGGGATATGGGTACGGTCGTTTTCCCCGATGCGCCGGTCAAGGTATTTTTGACCGCCAGTGCCGAGGAACGGGCGCGAAGACGCTTCAGGCAGTTGCAGGACGCCGGCGTGGATGCTAGTCTTTCGAGTCTTTTGAAGGAGATTCAGGCACGCGATGCACGCGACACGCAGCGCAGTGTGGCTCCGCTCAAGCCGGCATCCGATGCCGTAACGCTTGACACCACGCGCCTGAGTATACCGGAAGTGGTTGATCGTCTAACGCAGTTGCTGGCCCAAAAAGGGCTTTCAAGCGCAGACTGATTCTCCCTTGCGGCGTTTTTGGGAAGGTGTCACGACATGGCAGGGCGGCAAGTCATATGATCGTTCATATCCGAGAGCCCGGTCAGGTCCAACCAGCGCTAACACCCCTGAAAGCTGAGTTACATAGGCCCGTACTCGCTGGTGGTACGGAGAAGGCATTACGCCTCAACAACGTTGATCACGTAGGAAAACCATGAGCGAAAGCTTTGCTGAACTGTTTGAACAGTCTCTTAACGACATCAACATGGAGCCGGGCGCCATCGTCGCGGCCCAGGTTGTCGACATCGACGGTGACTGGGTTACCGTTAATGCTGGTCTGAAATCCGAAGGCCAAATCCCCGCGGCACAGTTCCGCGACGACAACGGTGAACTCACTATCGCCATCGGCGATGACGTTCACGTTGCACTGGAAGCCGTCGAAGACGGTTTCGGCGAAACGCGCCTGTCGCGTGAAAAAGCCAAGCGTGCTGAAGCCTGGAAGATTCTGGAAGCGGCCTTCGAGAAAGACGAAATCATCAAGGGCGTGATCAACGGTAAAGTTAAAGGCGGCTTCACTGTCGACGTTGACTCCATCCGTGCCTTCCTGCCGGGTTCACTGGTCGACGTTCGTCCGGTTCGCGATACTGCGCACCTGGAAAACAAGGAACTCGACTTCAAGGTCATCAAACTCGACCCGAAGCGTAACAACGTCGTTGTATCGCGTCGCGCCGTCCTCGAAGCTGAAAACAGCGCCGAGCGTGAAGCTTTGCTTGCCACGCTTCAGGAAGGCCAGCAGATCAAGGGTATCGTCAAGAACCTGACCGACTACGGCGCCTTCGTCGACCTCGGCGGCGTCGACGGCCTGCTGCACATCACCGACATGGCTTGGAAGCGCATCAAGCATCCGTCCGAAATCGTCGCCGTGGGCGATGAGATCAACGTCAAGGTGCTGAAATTCGACCGCGAGCGTAACCGCGTATCGCTGGGTCTCAAGCAACTGGGCGAAGATCCGTGGGTCAACATTAAGGCGCGTTACCCGGAAGGCACCAAGGTGCACGCCGTGGTGACCAACTTGACCGACTACGGCTGCTTTGCAGAGCTCGAAGAGGGTGTCGAAGGTCTGGTTCACGTCTCTGAAATGGACTGGACCAACAAGAACATCCATCCGTCCAAGGTCGTTCAAGTGGGCGACGATGTCGACGTCATGGTTCTGGACATCGACGAAGAGCGTCGTCGTATTTCCCTGGGTATCAAGCAGTGCACCGCTAACCCGTGGGAAACCTTCAACGCCGAGTACAACAAGGGCGACCGCGTTTCTGGCACCATCAAGTCGATCACCGATTTCGGTATCTTCATTGGCCTGGAAGGCGGCATCGACGGTCTGGTTCATCTGTCCGACATCTCCTGGACAGAGACTGGCGAAGAAGCGGTTCGTAACTTCAAGAAAGGCGATGAAGCCGAAGCCGTTATCCTGTCGATCGACCCGGAGCGCGAGCGCATCTCCCTGGGTATCAAGCAAATGGATTCCGATCCGGTGGCTGAATACCTCTCGGTCAACGACAAGGGCAGCATCGTGACTGGCCGCGTTGTCGAAGTCGATGCAAAAGAAGCGCACGTTGAGCTGGCAACCGATGTTGTTGCTATCCTCAAGGCGTCTGAAATCAGCGCTGACCGTGTCGAAGACGCGCGTAACGTGCTGAACGAAGGCGACAGCGTCGAAGCGCGTATCGTGAACGTCGATCGCAAGAGCCGTCAGATCAATCTGTCGATCAAAGCGAAAGAGCAGGACGATACTCGTCAGAACATGAAGAAACTGCGCGAGCAGGACTCCGAAACCGGCGGTGGCGGTGCTACCACGATCGGTGATCTGATCAAGCAGCAGATGGGTCAGGACTAATCGTTCCGGCTCTATCTCAAAAAACGCCACCTTCGGGTGGCGTTTTTTTTTGGCTGAGTTGAATCTTTTCCATGACGCACTCTTTACGACCACAAGTTGTTAAGTTTCAAGCGTTGATATAAAAAACGATTAGTATTTGTCCTTGAATGGACTAGACTATTGTCAATTAGTGAAATTGAAGTAATAATGTCGCCGCCTCGCGATAAGTAGACGGCTTTAAAAGACGTTTTGCTTTTCCAGCCATAGTTTATCAAGGAAGCCCCATGTCATTGCTGAATGAATACATGCAAAAAGAGCAGCAGTTAAAGCAGCTGCAGGAAGACCTTCAACGTCTGGAAGGCGATCAGCGACTTAAAAGTGAGCTGGAGTTTAAATCCAAACTCGAAGCGTTAATGAACGAGTTCGGTAAAAAACCGACCGATGTTATTGCCATGCTTGACCCGTCAAGCGACCAGCGAGGCAGCAGTGCTGCTTCCAAGGCTTCTGCTACCCCCAGCAATCGCCGTAAGCGCCGTTTGAAAGTGTACAAGAATCCGCACACTGGTGAAGTCATTGAAACCCGTGGCGGCAATCATAAAGGCCTGCGCAGCTGGAAAGACGAGTACGGTGATGAAACCGTAGAATCCTGGCTCGAGCAGCAGGATAGCTAAAACATGACCGGCGCCCTCGTTGGGGCGCCGGTTTTTTGTTTCTCGGGGTGGTAGCAGTGTTCATGAGCGGTAAACGTGTCTGGTAGTGTTAGGCATTCCTGCCGGCAACTCTGCCTTGTTTTAAGACACTGCGATATTCGAAGCCTTGCCTACGGAACTCAATCCGGAAAATGGCATCAAATTTTGACTTCATGGTTCAAGCGCTCACCGTTAGGGTGATTCGATTAATATCGTTCTTCCAGACTCGGATATATGCGCTATAGTAGTAGGCGCTCGTATTCGATGGGCAGGAGGGCGTCCCAGACCCGGGTATCTTTCGTAGTATTTGTCGACGAGTATTAACGAGCAACCTCCCGCCAAGATGAAGCGGCTACCTTCTGGCTTTTTTCACTGACGCTTTACGTGGATACAGAGCAGGATATGCTCTCACCGCGGTTTGAATATTTGTAGCTTTTGTCGTTTCAAGGCACCTGATTCCGGTTGACGCTGACGAGTTTTGCACACATGAAAATAGTGCCGTTAAAGTCAGCAATTAGTGCCAATAAAGAACGCTCTCTTTTCTTAAGTAAGGTGTGAATTCAAGTTCAATGAAATATCAAAAGGCCCATAAACAAGTGGATGAACGCGATAAACTGCGCAAGTTTCGCGAGCTCGACGACGCCTTCGCCGAAGCCTTGCGACAGCTTGAAAGTCCAGGCAATCGTTTTGATATCCCCACCGGCCCTCCCGTGCGCTCGCTCAAGGATCTGGAAGAGGAAGAGCATCAGACGCGCTTACAAGAGCGTGAGCGCCAATTCGAGGAGCGCTTGAAAGCGCTGTGCATCGAGTCAGGCTACCGCGATAAAAAAGCCCTGGCATTGATTGAAAGTCTGCTGGAATGCGGTCTTTGGTCCAGAGAAGATACGCCTGCGATCAGCGAACCTACCGTGGCAGCGCTCAGCGGTAGCGATAGATCCGAAGGCTAGGCAGAAACGGATCGCTCTCGAGCTTTTCATCACGACGCTTGGCGCGAGTTCGCTCGGTGGGCGCCTGGCTGTTAGGCGCCTTGATATGCGGCAAACGTGCCTCGACGTTTGGAACGATCAGCGGCATGGCAATATTATGCGCTCTTCGCGTGTGGCCATCTTCCAGCGGTTCGATAAAAAACAGATTGGCGCGCATGAGCGGAGCCTGGGCCTGCACCTGAGCCAGCGTTTCACTACTGGGGATCCCCGCGAGTTTTTGCAGCTGAATCCGAATATGAGGTGCGTCGGTATCGAGCTGCAAAAGCTTTTTTTCAGCATCCCGGACGCTGAGTTTTTTGATCGAGCGCCCGCTGGTGTACCAGGCAAGCCGAACCCTGGCCACCGGCGCCGGCGCGATCGGTACATGGCGCCAGCACTGCTTTAAATGAAGGCGCGCCATACCACTTTTACGCAGCATGTCGTCCACATGGGGGTGGCGTGCAGGCAGTCTACTCTTGGCCTCAGATAGCGCGTGAGGAGAGAGCGCCTTGATACGCCCAATCAGTTCGCCAATAGCATCTTTCTTCCGATTGACCTCTTCGACCGCTAGAAGGAGTGGTTCATCCGCCGCCACGACGGCGATGTAATTACGCGTTTCACGCCCGTCCTGACCTTCAACGTGCCACATATCCATCAGTGCCTGACGAAACCAGTGGGGCCCCTCGGCGTTCGTTTCGAGTCGCCAGCTAAGCGGCGGCTGAGCCTCGAAAAGCGACGCTGCGTGGTCGATCGCCGCCATTAGCTCATCGAAGCGCGCATCCAGCTCGAAGAAAAGATGATAGGCAGCAGGCGCCGGGCTAGTCATGGAAGAGTGCAGCCCCGGCGTAGAGCGCCGTATCGGCAAAGCCCCTCATGAGAGCGGCGCATCCTTGTCGGCCTGGGCGAGCAGCGTTTCGATATCCGCTTCATCCATGGCCGATTCGCCGCCGATACGATGCGACTCATCTGCCCAGGCGCCCAAATCCAGAAGTTGGCAGCGCTTACTGCAAAACGGTCGATAGGCGCTTTCCGGCGCCCAAGCCACTTTGGTAGCGCACTGAGGGCAGTCGACTTCGAACGGGGAATCGTTGGCAGGGGACATAAAACTCCTGAGTAAAAACGCTTTCGCGGTATCGGATTTAACTTCCTGTTGGAATATTTACGAACGCTTTGGTTCCTGCGGCGAGTTCGACTCGCTCATGTGGCGATAGCGCTGGTCAAGCGCCGCCACCTGCGCCTTGAGTCGCTCCGGGGCGCCATCGTTGTCCAGCACATCGTCGGCGCGCACCAAACGCTCTTCGCGCGAAAGCTGAGCGGCCAGTATGGCCTCGATTTGTGCGGCGCTAACGCCATCCCGTCGCAGGGTTCGCTCGCGCTGGGTATCCATACTAACATCGACGACCAGCGTTCGCGCGACCAGCGCCGCCTGGCCGGATTCGAACAGCAGCGGCGAGACGAGCAGCACGTAAGGGGAGTGGCGCTTCAGCACCTGCAAGCGTTCGACAATGCGTTGGCGGATGCGCGGATGGGTAACCGACTCGAGCCACGCGCGCTCGGACGGCTCGTTGAAGATACGCTCGCGAAGCGCGGCGCGATCGAGGCTGCCATCCGTTTTTAATAGGTGCCGGCCGAAATGATCGGCGATTTCTGAAAGCGCAGGCTCATCAGGCTCGACGATCTCTCGGGCAACGTCGTCGGCATCCACGTAGCCGATGCCAAGCGCTTGGAACGCTTTTGCCACCGTCGATTTGCCCGAGCCGATACCGCCCGTCAATCCAATGATCATATTATCGCGCCATTTACTTGAGTACGGATCAATAGCTTAGCGCGGCGTAGAGCGCGAACAGCTCATCACCGACCAAAAGACACACCCACCCGGCGAGCGCTAGAAACGGGCCAAAGGGAAGAGGCTTGCCGCGCAGAGTGGGCGAGAGCAGTTGGGCGAGCCCACCGACCACTGCGCCAAGCCCCGCTGAGAGCACTAGCAAAAGCGGCAAGAATGGCCAGCCAAGCCAGGCGCCCAGCGCCGCCAGCAATTTGAAGTCGCCATAGCCCATGCCTTCCTTACCGGTAACCAGCTTGAAGAGCCAGTAGAAGCTCCAGAGCGCTAGATAGCCCGCGATCGCCCCGATGACTGCCTGCGTGAGTATAAACGGCTGAAACAGCAGCTGATAAACCAACCCTAGCCATAGCAGCGGCAGGGTCAACGTATCCGGCAGTAAAAAAGTGCGAAAGTCGATCACGGCCAGCGCCAGCAGCGTCAAACAGGCCGCATATACCAACAGCGCTTGAGACTCAAAGCCATGAAGCGCGGCGACGGCCACCGCCAGGAGTCCACCGGCGAGCTCGACGAGCGGGTATTGCCCACTGATGCGCGTCTGGCAATGGGCGCAGCGGCCGCGGCGCTTGAGCCAGCCCAGAAGTGGCAGGTTGTCGTGCCAGGCGATGGGTGCTTCACAGCGCGGACACATCGAGGCGGGCACGGCGAGGTTGAAGCGCGGTGCGTGATCGACAGGAATTTCGAGGGCTTGCTGCGCCTCCTCACGCCAGCGTCGCATCAGCATAACGGGTAAACGCGTGATGACAACGTTCAAAAAGCTGCCAAAACAGAGGCCAGTGACGAAAACGAGCGGGTACAGAATGGCTGGCGATACGCCCATGGTGCTCCGAAGCGTGGTTGAATGGCGGTGTGTAGTTGAATGACCCTACGCGATTAAAGCGCGGTTCCTATTTCGAAAATGGGCAGATACATGGAGACGACGACGCCGCCGACCAGAAGCCCCAACACCACGATTATAACCGGTTCCATCAGCGAGGTGAGGGTATCGACCTTGTTTTCGACCTCCTCTTCGTAATAGTCGGCCACTCGATTGAGCATGGCATCCAGGGAACCGGCTTCTTCACCGATGTTCACCATCTGAACCGCCAGGGCGGGAAAGCGGTTGGTCAGGCGCATGGCAAAGTGAAGCTGCTGGCCGGTGGTCACATCCTGGCGTACTTCATTGATCGCCTTCATGTAAACGCGATTGTCCGCCGCGCCGGAGGCGGTTTCGAGGCCTTCGATCAGCGGCACGCCGGAACTGAACGTGGTCGCCAGCGTGCGCGTAAAGCGCGATACCGCGGATTTATGCAAAATGTCGCCCAGCACCGGCAGGCGCAACAGAAACTGATCGATCTTGTACGCGACCTTATCCGAGCGCCGCGCCGCCGCCTTGAGCAGCAGTATGGCGCCGACGATCAGCGCCAGTGTGGGCAGCCAAAACACCTGAGCGAGTTCGGAAAACTGAACGGTGAGCTGGGTCAGCATCGGAAGCTCCGCGCCGAAGCCCTGAAACATGCTTTCGAATTCCGGCACGACGACGACCAGCAGAATCATGGTCACGGCAAGGCCGATGGTGAGTACTGCGGCCGGATACCAGAGCGCCTTTTTCACCCGGCTTTTGAGCGAGGCGACTTTCTCCTTGTAAATCGCGATACGCTCGAGCATCTGATCCAGCGCGCCGGCCTGCTCCCCGGCATTGACCAGGTTCACGAACAACCGGTCGAACTGTTTGGGGTGGCGCGCCATGGCCTGGGAGAGGCTATCGCCGGAGGAGACATCACGCATGATCTGCTGGGTGAGATCGACCATGGCGGGCTTTTTCATGCTTTCGGAAATCGCCTGAAGCGCTTGGAGAATCGGAATGCCGGCGCGCATCATCGTGGCCATCTGGCGTGCGAACAGCATGATATCGACGCTGGCTACCTTGCCTCGGCCGCTAAAGCTGCTGCGTTTTTGAATCTTGAGAACGGTGATGCGCTGCTTGGCGAGCTGGTCGACGATTTCCTCCCGGCTGCGGCCGATCAGCTCGCCTTTCATGAGGCGATCCTTCGGCCCCTTGCCCTGCCATTTCCAGCGATGCAGGGGGGCAAGCTTCGTCCGCGCTTTTGCTTTGGCCATCACCGGGGCTACTCCTTGCTGATACGGTTGACTTCTTCAAGGCTCGTGCTGCCATCGAGTACGCGCGCAAGACAGCTTTGGTAAAGGCTCGGGTGGCCCTCCTTGCGCGCCAGCTCGTCGATTTCGAGTGCGTTGCCGTCACGCATGATCAGGTTGCGCATGGCATCGCTGATCGGCAGCACTTCATAAATACCGACCCGGCCCTTGTACCCCTGAGTGCACTGTTTACAGCCAACCGCTTTATAGATCGTCACGTTGGTCAGCTGCTCCTTGCTAAAGCCGGCTTTTAAAAGCGCTTCCTGAGGAATGTCCGCCGGCGCTTTGCAGCTCGGGCAAAGCCGGCGCGCAAGGCGCTGAGCAATAATCAGCGTGACCGAACTTGCGATGTTATAAGAGGCCACCCCCATGTTGGCCAGGCGCGTCAGGGTTTGCGCCGCCGAATTGGTGTGAACCGTGGAGAGCACCATGTGGCCGGTTTGCGCCGCCTTGACGGCGATCTCGGCGGTTTCGAGATCGCGAATCTCGCCGACCATGACCACGTCCGGATCCTGGCGCAAAAACGCCCGTAGGGCACTGGCAAAGTTGAGTCCGATTTTGGGCAGCACGTTGACCTGGTTGATGCCGGACACCTTGATCTCGACCGGATCCTCAGCGGTACAAATATTGCGCTCGATCTCATTGAGCATGTTGATGCCGGTATAAAGTGTCACGGTCTTGCCGCTGCCGGTTGGCCCGGTGACCAGAATCATGCCCTGAGGGCGCTTGAGCGCGTATTCGTACTCGCGCTGCTGTGTGGGGCTAAAGCCCAGCTGCTCGATGCCGAGTCGCACCGAGGAGGGGTCGAGTATCCGCAGCACCAGCTTTTCGCCATACACGGTGGGCAGTGAGTTGACGCGAAAGTCGATCGAGCGGGTGCGCGAGAGCTGAAGCTTGATCGCGCCGTCCTGGGGCAGGCGACGCTCGGAGATATCGAGTCGCGACATGATCTTCAGGCGTGCGGCGATTCGGTCGCGCATCGAAAAGGGCGGTTTAGCGACCTCGATGAGCATGCCGTCGATACGAAAGCGAACCCGGTACTGGGATTCGAACGGCTCGAAGTGAATATCCGACGCCCCGCGGCCGATGGCGTCCAGCAGCACCTTATTGACGAACTTCACGACCGGTGCGTCATCCTTGTTCGTCACCGAGGACTCGAGCGTAACCTCTTCATCCTCTTCCTGCTGCACGACATTGAGCTCGCCCACGGCGTCGTCCACGCCTTCCAACTCATCCAGCAGGCTGCGCTCGTTTTGCGAGACGTACTGCGCCAGGTTATTGCGTATCTGCTCGACCGGCGCCAGCACGCCCTCGACACTCAGGCTGGTCGCAAACTGAAGCTCGTCGAGCCGTGTGAGCGTGGCCGGGTAGGGGACTGCTACGGTCAGCCGGTGGCCGTGGCGTGCCAGCGGCAAAACGTTCAGCTTTTCGAGAATCTTGACCGGATAGTCGCTGGCCGGGGGAAGCGCGCTGATCTTGATCGCCTCCAGATCTACCACCGGCAAACCGTACTCCCAGGCCGCCGCGAGCGCTGCATCGACCGAGCCCACCAGCCCGCTTTGTACCACGTGTTCCAGAAAGGAGACTTCGAGCTCGGCAGACGTCGTATCGGCGACTTCGGCCTGCCCCTGGGTCATCACCTCATGAGCGACGAGCCGTTTCGCGATACCGCTAAGCGCGCGTGAAGCCAAGGGCTGATCGAAGGCGGATGAGGACATAGGGGCTCGCAGCGCAGGAGGTGCATGGGGAAAGCAGCTGACATCGGACGCTGCCACCTAAAAGCACTATACTGCACGAATGTGTTTGGTCAAAACGTCTGAATAGCGCTAAAAAAAGGCTTATAAAGCTAGTTGTCAGCTTGCAGGGGCTGAGCTAATGTGACAAGCCAAGCGGCTAAGCTATTTTAGCTCCATAATGCACAACGCAAGGGATCCAACGTATGCAAACCCCCACGACTTCTCAGCTACGCCGGTACTACCAAAGCGGTTTTACCTTGATCGAGCTTTTGATCGTCATCGCGATCATCGGTATTTTGGCGGCGATTGCGGTGCCGCAGTATGGTAATTATTTGGATCGGTCTGAGCGTAGTGCTTGTATTGCCGAATTGAATTCTTTTCGCTCTCTGGCAGTAGCATCGTCAGCTACTGGTGATACGGATTCTATAACCTTTGATTTTCAATCTTGTAACGTAAATGATTCAAGTGATCCAACATCTAATGAATTGATCGCTCTATTTCAACAGGTTGGAACAAGTAGCGACGGTGCAACCGCAGATTCTGCATTAGCTGAGACAGTTGTGACACAAAACCGCGGGCAAGAAGTTTATATTACTAACCGTGGTCAAATTACCGCCGATCAAGATTCTATTTAGATTCAAAAATACAATAAGCGGCCGTCTCCAGGCGGTCGTTTATTGATTTGATGCTGGATTTTTAATTAAATATTTAAACTTCCTGTAAATGATGTTAATTCATAATCAGTCCTCAGTTTCAAACTAAGCTAGAGTTCCATTCAAAGGGGCCTTGATATGAAAATCTTAAAGTTAAGCATCGCGTTGGTCACTTTACTGACATGGCGCGCGAGGCAACTCGCAAGGTCAGCATCAGGAGCACCACGAGCGCGGCAATTCGCATAGCAGCCATGAAGAGTCGCAATCCTACAGCGATTTACCGTGTTTCAACGACCAGGATATTCTGCGCATTCTTCGCCAATATGACGTTCGCGCTAACTCTTCCCTGCCCCCAGGTACGCAGAATCGTTTGGAGCAGGGTAAACCCTTGCCGCACGGGATCGCCAAACGCTTCGACGATTCCGTTTATCGTGAGCTTCCGCATTATTCCGGCTATGAGTGGCACTGCATAGGAGCCGATGTGGTGCTGATCGAAGTGGCTACTCAAGTAGTTGTAGATATAATTGTCACGCGCTGATTCGTTACGGTCATAACACTGCCATGAGGACGCCTTACCATAAAACGTTTAGCACAATGGTAAGGGAGTCAACATGGCGGTTACTTTAAAGTCACGTTTGGAAGAGGCGGGGCGCATCGCCGAAGAGACGGGGCGTATGGTCGTTAGAGCGCGAGAAGAGCAGAGTTTGAACCAGCGTTTAAAGAAAAAGAGTCGAGCTGATGACTGATGTCGATGTCGATGTGGCGATCAATATTTTTATCAGCGAAGAGCTCACCCGGTTTTCATCAGTTAGATGCAGTTTAATGATTAACTGAGATTTAAAGTTAATGTTGACGATGTAGCTGTAACAAAATATAAGAACCAAAATGCAGATGCATAACCTGTCAAAGTGATCATGCATTAGTTATTAATGGTGTAAGATGGTCTTTGTAATAACATGATGATAATTTGTTTTTTTAAAAAATAATAGTTACATCTAAGTTCATAATTCATCCTTAATTTCATACTAAGCTAAGGGTTCCATTCAAAAGGAGCCTTGATATGAAAATTTCTACATTAAGCATCGTGGTAGCCGCTTCCTTGACGTGGCACACCGTTGCGCTAGCCCAACCCGCCCACGCGCCAGCCCATGGCGCGCGAGGCAATTCGCAAGGCCATCACCAGGAACACCATCAGCGCGGCAATTCACACCGCGGCCATGACGAGTCGCACTCCTACAGCGACCTGCCGCGTTTCAACGACCAGGATATTCTGCGCATCCTTCGCCAGTACGATGTTCGCGCTGACTCCTCCCTGCCGCCGGGTATGCAAAACCGTTTGGAGCAGGGTAAACCCTTGCCGCCCGGGATCGCCAAACGCTTCGACGATTCCGTTTATCGTGAGCTTCCGCAGTATTCCGGCTATGAGTGGCGCCGCGTGGGGGCCGATGTGGTGCTGATCGAAGCGGCTACCCAAGTGGTCGTCGATATCATCACCAACGCGCTGGTTCGTTAATGTCATGACACCGCCATGAGGACTCCTTACCATAAAGCGTTTAGCACAACGGTAAGGGAGTCAGCATGGCGGTTACTTTGGAAGCACGTTTAGCCGAGGCGGTGCGCATTGCCGAAGAGGCAGGGCGCATGATCGTTAAAGCGCGAGAAGAGCAGTGCTTCGATCAGCGCTTGAAGGAAGGTATCGAACTGGTCACCGATGTGGACGTGGCGGTCGATACCTTTATCAGTCAGCAGCTCGACAAACACTTCCCCGGCGAGCTGCAGTTGAGTGAAGAGCTGAGTCCGGAGCAGGGGCTCGGTACGAAATCGCCGCTATGGGTCGTGGACCCCATCGACGGCACGGTCAACTTCGCCCAGGGACTTCGTCATGTAGCGGTCTCGATCGCGTGGCTCGAGGCGGGTGCGGGCAAGGTCGGCGTCGTGCACGCGCCGTTTCTCGATGAAACCTTTACCGCATGTGAGGGTGGCGGCGCATTCTGCAATGGCCAGCCGATCAAGCCAAGTAGCGCCACCGAGCTTCCATCCACGCTGGTAGGCACCGGCTTTCCCTATGAGCGCGCCGCACGCAAGGCGCTGATGCCACGTTTGGAAACGATTCTGACCCACTGCCAGGATATCCGCCGCAATGGCGCGGCCGCACTCGATATTTGCGACATCGCCTGCGGGCGCTTGGACGCGTATGTCGAAACGGTATCGCCCTGGGATTTCGCCGCGGGCTGGGTGATTGCCCGGGAAGCAGGGGCGACGGTGGGCCGGCTGGTCGAGGTACCTGAAGGTGTCTCAATCGATCTTTACCCAAAAGAGCTTCTGATCACCGCGCCCGGTGTTTTCCAATCGATGAAGTCGCTTTTACTCGATGCAATTTGAAAGCCTTGGCCAAGCATTTGATAAGAAAGCGTAAAAAGGCCTTTTCATTTGAAGCGCAAAACGCTAGTATACGCACCGTCCTGAGGCGTTAAGCCAATGGGCATCGGAGTGTGGCGCAGCTTGGTAGCGCGTTGCAATGGGGTTGCAAAGGTCGCAGGTTCGAATCCTGTCACTCCGACCAATACTAAAAACCGCCGCTTTGGTTTATCCCGAGCGGCGGTTTTTTTATGGCTGGTCAGTAGCGGTCATTGAGCTCATTTGGTCGGCCCTGCTGGCCACCAGGGCGCGCGTTTTGAGGGCGCTGAGCTTGATTGGGAGTGTTTCCGCGATGCTTGTCCCAGGCGTTTTTTACCTTCTGGCGATTGGCGGGCTTTCGCAGCCAGTTGAACACCGCCAGCATGATCCACTTTCTCATACAGCCTCCTTGATAAAGTAAGAGGGCATTGGTTGTCTAGCGTGCAGCGTTCGAGCTATAACGCCGCTCGATTGGAGCGGCAATGCAAGGCACTTACTCCTGCTGGGCGCGGTGGTCGGCGAGTGCGGTGGTTACGGCTTCTTCCCACTGGCCCGCGTTGATACCCCAATGCTCCATTTCAGCTTCGTCCGGCGCGCCTTCGGCCGCCTTTTCGAGCTCTTCCGGGGAGTGGGCTTCGAAGCAGTGTTTGGCGAACGCCTTGGTCGGGCCTTCCTGAAGCTGGTTGATCATTTCCATGTGAGTATCCTTTCCTTGGGAGTACATAAAGCGCGATGTCGCGTGTACTCAGTATAGTGTTTCGTTCGGCATTTGCGTCAAACGTTGCACGTCTGATTCAAAGAAACGTATCGGAGATGATTTTTACCGCGATGGCGGCTAGCAGCAGCACGATGAGATTGTCGAACCACACGTAGGGCAATCGCTTGCCAAGTGCGGTGCCAAGCGGCATGCCCAGTGCAATGACGCCAAAGGCAGCCGCGCTGTAAAGCGTAAGCTCCACGTTTAAAAGCCCCGCAGCCAGCAGCGCGGGAATCTGCGCGACGGTGATCGCGCAGAAAAAAACCGAGATCGAGCCGATAAATACGCGCCGTTCGAGCTGCATGGCGTTCAAGAACGTGATCGAGGCGGGGGCCGACATGCCCGCCGCGCCCTGAAGTACGCCGCCGACCAGACCCACCGGTAAAACGAGCCGCTGCGCCCAGGCCATCGAAAGCGCCATTTTGCGCCGCAGCAGTTTGATTATCAGGTAAAGCACGATCGCCCCCGCGACGCCAAGCGACAGGGTATCGTGAGACAGCGCGACGAGCCCCCAGGTGCCGACCACGATGCCAGCACACCCGGCGATCGAGAAGGTGGCCAGAAAGCGCCAGGGCAGCAGATGTCGGCGGTACTGCCACACCTGAAGCGCGTTGCTGCAAAGATTGGAGACCACCAGTAGCGCAATCGCCACCCGCACGTTGTAGAGCATGGTGAAGATCGGCACCACGATCACCGGCACGCCGGAGCCAATCGCTCCCTTGACGACGCCGGCGGCAAGTAGGGTCAAAAACGCAACGATCACGCCTTCATCTCTGGATGAGTCGGTAAAAGCTCACTTCTTGAGCACGTAGCAGGGCGTATAGGGCTGGCCGTCGAGCTTCATGCGCCCCTGGGCGACGAAGGAGCTCAAGAGCTCGTCCAGGCGCGTCATCAGTTCCGGCTCGGCGGAGAGCTCGAAGGGCCCATACGCCTTGATCGCGCGAATGCCCGGCTCTTTTACGTTGCCGGCGACGATACCGGAAAACGCCCGGCGCAGGTTGGCGGCAAGCTCGTGAGTCGGCTGATGGCGGTGAAGCGCGAGGCTTTTCATCGCTTCGTGGGTCGGCTCGAAGGTCGCCTGGAACTCACGGGCGATGTTGAGGCGCCAGTTGTAGTAGAACGCGTCCTGGTGCTCGCGGCGAAAGTGCGTAACCGTGTCGATGCCTTCGCGCATGCGCCGTGCGACCGCCACCGCGTCGCCGGTAATGATGGTGTAGTAGCGGCGAATCTCCTCACCCAGGGTGTAGACCAGAAACTCGTCGATCTTCTCGAAGTAGGCAGCGGAATCCGCGGGGCCGGTGAAGATGAGGGGGAAGGGCATGGTGGCGTTGTTGGGGTGGAGCAAAATGCCGAGCAGATACAAAATCTCCTCGGCAGTACCCACTCCGCCGGGGAACACGATGATGCCGTGGCCCAGGCGCACGAAGGCCTCGAGGCGTTTTTCGATGTCCGGCATTACCACCAGCTCGTTGACGATCGGGTTCGGCGCTTCGGCGGCGATGATGCCCGGCTCGGAAATCCCGAGATAGCGCCCGCCCTTGCGCCGCTGCTTGGCGTGGGCCACGTTGGCGCCTTTCATCGGGCCCTTCATGGCGCCCGGGCCGCAGCCGGTGCAGATGTCCATTTCGCGCAGGCCCAGCTGATAGCCCACGTCCTTGGAGTAGTCGTACTCCTGGCGTGAGATCGAGTGGCCGCCCCAGCACACCACCAGGCTCGGGTCGAGGCCGGGCTTTAACGTGCCCGCCTTGCGCAGAATATGAAACACCGCGTTGGTCGTACCTTCACCGGTGGTCAGATCGAAGCGATTGTGCTGCTGGATCTCGTTATAGACGTAAACGATATCGCGAAGAATCGACGAGAGATGCTCGCGAATACCGCGGATCATGTGGCCGTCGACGAAGGCTTCCGCCGGGGCGTTGGTCAGTTTCAAGCGAATACCACGATCCTGCTGGAGCACCTCAATGTCGAAATCCTTGTAGGCTTCGAGAATCGCGAGGCTGTCATCGGAGGGGTTGCCGCAGTTGAGCACCGCTAGCGCGCAGCGGCGCAAAAGGTCGTGCAGACCGGTTTGCGAGGTGCTCTGCAGCCGGTTGACCTCCTGCTGCGAGAGTACTTCGAGGCTGCCCTCCGGCGAGATGATGCTGGAGATGGTCGGGCGAGGTGACAGAACTTCATTCATGCGTGAGACGGTCTCTATGTAATTGATCGCGGTTGATTTCCATACTATCACGCAAGCATCGGGGCTGGCGCAAGGCCGCCTTCACTTGCCGGTTATGCTAACCTTACGCGTTTGGGTGGCCGGGTTGCGTCACCTGACGACTCTTTTGCCATGGCGCTTCTCATGTTCAATGCCCACTACTTTCGAACGTTCATCACTTTGGTGGAAACCGGCAGCTTCACGCGCACCGCAAAGCGCCTGGAAATGACCCAGCCGGGTGTCAGTCAGCACATTCGAAAGCTCGAAGGGTATCTGGATAAAACGCTGATCGAGCGCAAGGGCAAGAGCTTCACGCTGACCGAGTCCGGGCGTCGCGCCTACGACTACGCGCTCAAGCTCTTTGCCGAGCACGAGCAGTTTCGACACGCCCTGGATGATGATTTAATCGATAGCGGCGAGTGCCGTATTGCATCACCCGGAAGCGTAGGACTCATGCTCTACCCGTTCATTCTGGGGCAGCAGCAGATGCACCCCAACCTGACGGTGAGCTACAGCTTCGCCTTCAACCACGAGATCGTCGGGGATGTGATCAATGGGCGCTACGATATCGGTATCGCCACCGAACAGGTCAAAAGTGCGGAACTCTCCTGCACCGTTTGGCATACCGAGCCGCTTTGCCTGGTCGTGCCGGCGGACTTCGCTGGCTCTACGCTTGCCGAGTTGATGGGCCTGGGCTTCATCAACTACTACGACGGCATCAACCACGCCAACCACCTGCTGCGCGCCAACTATCCCGACGAATTTCGCTCGATGAGCCACTTCCGCCATCAAGGATTTACCAATGAGGTGAGCATGGTGCTCGACGCCGTGGCCCGGGGCCTGGGGTTTACCGTGGTGTCGCGGCTGGTGCTCGAAACCTCGCCCTGGCAGCGCCAGGTACGGGCGCTTTCGCTTCCGGTCGGTGTCGACGAGGTGCTCTACGTACTGACACGGCGCGACGCCACCCCGCCCAAGCGTTATCAAAAGCTGCTCGACGGCTTCAAGGCGCAGCGGCTTCAGGAAACCGCTCAGTAACGCAGGCATAAGTAACGAAAGCGTTGGCAACGAAACGCATAAGTATCGAAACGTATAAAAAAGCCCCGCCGCGATGCGCGCGGCGGGGCTTGTCGTGCCAAAAGACGAGGGGGCTATTCGCTTCGGTAGTCGTCGATGCTCGGACAGGAGCAGATCAACTGCCGGTCGCCAAGCACGTTATCGACCCGGTTGACCGCGGGCCAGTACTTCGCCGCCATGACCGCCTCCGAGGGGAACGCGCCGAGTGCCCGATCGTAGGGACGATCCCATTCGGCATCGACCAGATCGCGCTGGGTGTGCGGGGCATTGACCAGCGGATTGTTCTCGAGCGGCCACTCGCCGTTTTCGACACGCTTGATCTCGCCTCGAATGCTGATCATGGCGTCGCAGAAACGGTCGATCTCGTAAAGCGACTCCGACTCGGTCGGCTCGATCATCAGCGTACCCGGCACGGGGAAGGACATGGTCGGGGCGTGGAAGCCGTAGTCCATCAGGCGCTTTGCGATATCCTCCTCGCTGATGCCGGAGCTCTGCTTGAGCGGGCGAATATCGATGATGCACTCGTGAGCCACGGTGCCGTTTTGGCCGCGATAGAGAATCGGGTAGCTCTCTTCGAGGCGCTTGGCGATGTAGTTGGCGTTGAGGATCGCCAGTTCGGTCGCCTCGCGCAGTCCGCGCGCGCCCATCATCTTGATGTAAGCCCAGGAGATCGGCAGGATCGAGGCGCTGCCGAAGGCCGCCGCGGCCACCGCGCCGCCTTCGGTTTTTACACCGCTGATCGGCGTGACCACGTGATTGGCAACAAAGGGTGCCAGGTGCGCTTTTACCCCGATCGGTCCCATGCCCGGACCGCCGCCGCCGTGGGGAATACAGAAGGTCTTGTGCAGGTTCAGGTGCGAAACGTCGCCGCCGAAGTCGCCAGGCCGGGTTAGACCGACCTGAGCGTTCATGTTGGCGCCATCGACATACACCTGGCCGCCGTTGGCGTGCACCACCTCACACACCTTACGCACGTGGGATTCGAACACGCCGTGGGTCGACGGGTAGGTGATCATCACCGCGGAGAGGCGATCCTTGTGCTGCTCAGCCTTTTGGGTCAGGTCATCAAGGTCGATGTTGCCCTGCTTGTCACACTCGACCACGACCACTTCCATGCTCACCATGGCCGCGGACGCCGGGTTGGTGCCGTGGGCGGAGCTCGGGATCAGGCAGACGTTGCGGTGGCCCTCGCCCTGGGCGGCCTGGTAGCGGCGAATGGCCAAAAGCCCCGCGTACTCGCCCTGAGCGCCGGAGTTGGGCTGCATCGACACGTGGTCATAGCCGGTAATCTCGACCAGAAACGCTGCCAGCTCATCGATCATCTGATGATAGCCGGCCACCTGGTCGCGCGGCGCGAAGGGGTGCAGTTTGGCAAACGCCGGCCAGGAGATCGGAATCATCTCGCTGGTCGCGTTGAGCTTCATGGTGCATGAGCCCAGCGGAATCATGGCGTGGGCCAGCGACAGATCCTTGTTCTCCAGGCGCTTCAGGTAGCGCAGCATTTCGGTTTCGCTGCGGTAACGCTTGAACGTCGGGTGAGTCAGAAAATCGCTTTCACGGCGATAGGCGGCCGGAATGCCCGAGCGCTCTTCATTCATCACCTGCTCTTCGAGCGGCGGCAGCGACAGACCGTGCTCATCGCCCAGCAGCACATCGAACAGCGTGCTCACGTCGTGGGCGGTGGTGGTTTCGTCGAGGCTCACGCCGATGTCGCCGCCTTCGAAATAGTGCAGGTTGATATCGACGGTCATCGCGCGGCCGTGAATCTTGCCCGCATCCACGCCGGTCAGGCGTAGCGTGTCGAACCAGCTGTCGCTTGTAAGTGTTACGCCGGCCTGCTCGAGGCCCAACGCCAGCAGGGTGGTCAGGCGGTGAACCCGGGCGGCGATCTTTTTGAGCCCTTCGGCGCCGTGGTACGTGGCGTAGAAGCCGGCGATGTTGGCCAACAGCGCCTGGGCGGTACAGATATTGGAGGTCGCTTTCTCACGGCGGATGTGCTGCTCGCGGGTTTGCATCGCCATGCGCAGCGCGGTATGGCCGCGACTGTCCTGGGACACACCGATGATCCGCCCGGGAATCGAGCGCTTGAGTTTGTCGGAGGTGGCAAAAAACGCCGCGTGGGGGCCACCAAAGCCCATCGGCACGCCAAAGCGCTGGGAGTTGCCGATAACGATGTCGGCCCCCATCGCGCCGGGCTCCTTGAGCAGTACCAGGCTCAAAAGATCCGTCGCCACGCAGCTCATCACGCCGCGCTCTTTGGCGGTGGTCAACAGCGTTTCGAGCGCAGTGATGGCGCCGCTGGCGTTGGGGTATTGAAACAGCGCGCCGAAGACGTCGTGCTCGGCAAGCGATTCTGCCGGGGCGATGATCAGCTCGAAGCCGAAGCACTCGGCGCGGGTGCGTACCACGTCGACGGTTTGTGGGAAGACGTCGTCGGCAACGAAGAAGGCGTTGGACTTGCTCTTCTTGTTGGCGCGTTTGCAAAGCGCCATGGCCTCTGCCGCCGCGGTCGCTTCGTCCAGCAGCGAGGCGTTGGCAAGCTCCATGCCGGTCAAATTCATCACCACCTGCTGGAAGTTCAAAAGCCCTTCCAAACGGCCCTGGGAGATTTCCGGCTGGTAGGGCGTGTAGGCGGTGTACCAGCCCGGATTTTCCAGCACGTTACGCTGAATCACCGCCGGCAGATGGGTGTTGTAATACCCCTGGCCGATGTAGCTTTTGGCAACCCGGTTCTGGCGCGCCAGCTGGGCAAGATAGCCCAGCGCCTCGGCTTCGCCCTGGGGGTCGTCGAGTGCGAGCTCGCGGCCCAGGCGAATGTCATCGGGCACGGTGCGCTGAATCAGCTCCTCTAAGCCTTCGATGCCCAGCGCTTGGAGCATCGCGCTAACGTCGCGCTCTCCCGGGCCGTTGTGGCGTTTGATGAAGGCATCGTGGTCGGCCAGTTCGGCCAGGCGGCGTGTTTCAAAGGGCATGAGAAAATTCCGGACGTGATGGAAAAACCGTGCAGGGTAAAACGCAGGCGCCTGCCAGGGCAGGCGCTTCAAGATCACTCGTCGGCGAGTGTGGCCTGGTAGGCATCGGCGTCGAGCAGGCCGTCAAGGCCGGTATCGTCGAGACGCACTTTCATGATCCAGCCGCCTTCGTAGGGCGCTTCGTTGACGGTTTCCGGCGCATCGTCGAGCGCTTCGTTGACTTCGACCACTTCGCCGTTGACCGGCGCGTAGAGATCCGAGGCCGCCTTGACCGACTCGATGACGCCGAACTCGTCGCCCTTGCTCAGGGTTTGGCCAACGTCCGGAAGCTCGACGAACACCACGTCGCCCAGCGCCTTTTGAGCGTGATCGGTAATGCCCACGGTAACGGTACCGTCTTCGTTATCGAGCACCCATTCGTGGCTTTTGGCGTAGCGAAGGTTGGAAGGCAAGTTGCTCATGTCGTTTCCCTATTGAACGGTTGTCTGAACCACCATGGTAGCGCCTGGCCGGGGGCTTGGCGAGCCTCTCGCCGGGCGTCGATGATGGACGCTATGGTACCGTGTTTCTGATAGGAAACAAATTTCCATAGCGCGATCGGGTATAAGAAAATAGCCTTGTGAAAGCGCCCGATCATTTGTAGCAGTGCGTGAAATCAATCGCTTGGCGAGGTTTTGCGAGCTAAAACGCGTAAAGCGCATGGCGGGCGATAGGGGTAATGGTGTAAAACGGGGAAATCGAGCGCCGAATGGGGACGGGTCCTGGGCCTGGTCGCGCTCGGCGTTCAGTCAACGCTTTGCCACCGTATAGAGCAGGGCGAGCCGAACATAAAAATCAGCCATAACAAAAAGCATCCAGCGGATGCTTCAAGGGATAAGGAGTAATGTCGTGGAGACTTTAACCAGTCTGGTAGGCGCCGTGAACGGCGTCGTATGGGGGCCTTTGATGCTCATCCTGTTGCTCGGGGTGGGGATCTATCTTCAGGTGGGCTTGAAGTTGATGCCGGTGCGCAAGCTCGGCACGGGCTTCAAGCTGTTGTGGCAGGGGCGCGACCCGAAACGGGTGAAGGGCGTCGAGCATAAAACCGACGACGGCGAGATTTCGCCGTTCAACGCGCTGATGACCGCGCTTTCCGCCACCGTCGGTACGGGGAATATCGCCGGTGTGGCCACGGCGATTGCCCTGGGTGGGCCGGGGGCGGTGTTCTGGATGTGGATCACTGCGCTGGTTGGCATGGCGACCAAGTTCGCCGAGGCAGTGCTCGCCGTGCGCTATCGTGAAACCGATAGCAACGGCCACCACGTGGGCGGGCCGATGTTCTACATCAAGAACGGCCTGGGCCGAAAGTGGCTGTGGCTCGGCGTACTGTTCGCCTTTTTCGGCGCGGTCGCTGCCTTCGGCATCGGCAATACCGTTCAGGCCAACTCCGTGGCCGATGCCATGGATGCGACCTTTGGCGTGCCGCACTGGCTGACCGGCGTCGTGATCATGGTACTCACCGGCGCGGTGATTCTGGGCGGTATCAAGCGGATCGCCAACGTGGCGGGCAAGCTGGTACCGATCATGGGCATCGCCTACGTGCTGGCAGGGCTTGCGGTTCTGGTGGTCAACGCCGACCAGCTCGGTGAAGCGTTCGGGCTGATCTTCTACTACGCCTTCAACCCGGCGGCGGCCGCTGGCGGCTTCGCCGGTGCGGCGGTCATGGCGGCGATTCGTTTCGGTGTGGCGCGCGGTATCTTCTCCAACGAAGCGGGTCTTGGCAGCGCGCCGATCGCTCACGCCGCGGCGCAAACCAAAAATCCGGTGCGCCAGGGTCTGATCGCGATGCTGGGCACCTTCATCGACACGCTTGTCGTGTGCACCATTACCGCGCTGGTCATTCTGACCTCCACGGTTTGGCTCGAAGGTGAGGAGGGCGCCTCGCTGACCGCGCTCTCCTTCGATGCGGCGCTGCCCGGCTGGGGCAATCAGATCGTGGCCGTCGCGCTTGCGATCTTCGCCTTTACCACCATCCTGGGCTGGTCGTTCTATGGCGAGAAGTGCTTTCAGTTTCTGTTCGGCACGCGCTCGATCATGCTTTACCGCGTGCTGTTCGTGCTGGCGCTGCCGCTGGGTGCCATGGCTCAGCTGGGGTTCATCTGGCTGATGGCGGATACGTTCAACGCGCTGATGGCGATTCCCAACCTGATCGCGCTGGCGCTACTGTCGCCGGTGGTGTTCAAGCTTGCGCGCGACTACTTCGCCGGCAAGGACGTGCTCCCCGGCGAAGCGCTGGATCACGACAAGTAAGCATGAGCGCAACACGTTGACTCGAGCCGGGGGCGAATCACGCTTCCCGGCTCTTTTGATGTCGATGAAAAGATATCGAAGATCAGATATTGAGGAACGAGCATGACCGAACTCAAGAAAACCCCGCTACACGCGCTGCACGAGTCGCTGGGCGCCAAAATGGTGCCCTTCGCCGGCTATGAGATGCCGGTGCAGTACCCGCTCGGCGTCAAGAAAGAGCACGAACATACCCGCCGACAATGCGGGCTGTTCGATGTTTCCCACATGGGCCAGATCGCGGTGTCCGGCCCGGACGTTGCAAAGGCGCTTGAATCGCTGGTTCCCGCCGACCTCGTGGGCCTGTCGAAAGATCATCAGCGCTACGGGCTGTTCATCGGCACCGAGGGCGGCATCATCGACGATCTGATGCTGGTCAACGCCGGTGATCATTTCTACCTAGTGGTGAACGCGGCGTGCAAGGATCAGGATCTGGCGCACCTGCGCGCCACGTTGGGCAACACCCACGATATCGAGGTGTTGGAGCGCGGCCTTCTGGCACTGCAGGGCCCGGAGGCTGTTAACGTCATGCAGCGTCTCTGCCCGGATGCGTGCGCGCTGACCTTCATGCAGCATGGGCGTTTCAACGTGGCCGGCTTTGACGTGTGGGTCAGCCGCAGTGGCTATACCGGTGAGGATGGCTTCGAGATCTCGGTAGCCGAGCCGGACTGTGAGCCGTTCGCTAAAGCACTCTTGAGCGAGCCGGAGGTGGAAATGATCGGCCTGGGCGCGCGGGACTCGTTGCGCCTGGAAGCTGGGCTCTGCCTTTACGGTCACGATATGGACATGCAGACCACGCCCATCGAGGCCGGCCTGATCTGGGCGATCGGCAAGCCCCGCCGCCACGGCGGCGAACGCGCAGGCGGCTTTCCTGGCGCCGACGTGGTGCTTCACCAGATCGATGCGAAGGATCATACGCGCAAGCGGGTGGGTCTGGTCGCCGATGGCCGGGCACCGGTACGCGAAGGCGCGCGCCTAGTCGATGAGCAGGGTGACGAGGTTGGGGTGGTCACGTCCGGCGGTTTTGGGCCAAGCGTTGGCAAGCCGATCGCCATGGGGTACGTGGCCCGCGAATTCGAAGCGGTGGAGACGGTGGTCTACGCCGAAGTGCGTGGAAAGAGGCTGCCGATGACCGTGGTTAAAACGCCGTTCGTTGCTCCGGGGTACTATCGCGGCTAGGCCTACGTCCTGACCGAGAAGCCCCGGCGATGGCCGGGGCTTTTTTGTAGCTGTCCGTAACGCGTTGGGGCGCTAGCGAAGCACCTGGCGCGGATCGATCGGCTGGCCACCCAGGCGCAAATCAAACAGCAGGTCATAACGCTGGGTGGCGTTACTCTGACCGACTTCGCAAAGCGGCTCGCCGGCGCTGACGTTCTGGCCGGTGCTGACCAGGATGTTGTCACACAGCGCGTAGACGCTTTGCAGGTTATCGGCGTGATGCACGATCACGACTTCACCCAGCTGGCGCATACCATCGGCGAAACGCACTTCACCCGGAGCGACCGCTTGGGCCCGCGCGCCCGCTTGAGTCGCCAGCAGCATCGGTTGAAGCGTGCCTCGGCTGTCGGTGCCGAAGCGGCGCACGATGCGGTAATCCTCCAGCGGCCAAGGCCAGTTGCGCGCCGACGACGGGACGCTGGCGCTCGGCGTGGGGGCCGGGCGGCTGGCGCTACTCGAGGCGTTGGAGGAGGCTGCTCGTGCGGCGGATGCGCCACTCAGCGGTACGCTAATGACCTGGCCCACACGCAGCGCGGTGGGTGAGGTGCCCGAGTTGGCACTTTGAATGCGCCCCGCCGTGGTGTTGAAGTGGCGCGCGACTTTGGAAAACGTATCGCCCGGGCGGATCTGGTAGCGATAGGGCCCGCCGGACGGGGCGCGCTCCTGTTGAGTAGGAATCAAAAGGCGTTGCCCCACCGCCAGGCCTCTGGCATTGACCCCGGGGTTAAACCGCTCCAGGCGCTCCAGCGGTACGCCCGCGCGGTTGGCAAGCTCACCCAGTGTATCGCCGCGGCGTACCTCGACCCACTGACCGTTAATGGCGCTGGCGCTGCTACCCACGCTAACCCGCTGACCCGACGAGGGTGACGAGCCCGCGCACCCGCCAAGAACGCCGGCCAGCAGGCAAACACCAATCCAAAGCGTTAGGCGTGATCGCTGAGCGTTTCCAGCAGCGCGTCTTTTTCCTGCCAGAGTGAGTTGATCCATGCGTGGAAACGTTCCTTGTGCTGCGGTTGTTGATGATAGCTTGCGGTGTGCATCCAGTCGGGGATCTCGAGTTTGCGGGCCACCAGCGTGATGGGCGCTTCCTGACCACAAAGAAAACCCCAGAAGGTTGGCGATGGGTTGGCGTAGCTGATGGTGACATCGATAACGCCGTCGAGTTGGTCGCCAAGGAGCCCGAGCACCTGGGCGACGCCGCCGGCCTTGGGCCGCAGTAAATGTCGATACGGGCTCTGCTGAGCGTCGCGTTTGGCCACGCTAAAACGGGTGCCTTCGACGAAATTGTAGATCGAAATTGGCGCGTGGCGCGCCTGGCGGCACACGCGCTCGGTCGACTCCCGGTCAATGGTAGCGAGCTTTGGATTTTTGGCAATCTGCTCGCGGCTAAAACGGCGCATGAAGGGAAACTCCAGCGCCCAGAAGGCCAGACCGACGATGGGAATCCAGATCAACCGGTGTTTGAGAAAAAACCGCGGCATGGGAATGCGCCGATGCATCGCCATGAACAGGATGAAAATATCGGTCCAACTGCGATGATTGGAAATCACCAGAAGCCACTGCTCAGGGCTTAGCGAGTCGGGAACGTCCAGGGAGACGTTGGGCTTGAGCCAGCGCTTCATCCACCAAAGGTTGAGCCCGATCCAGTTCAGCGCCACCGCGCAGAGCCGGTCGAGCAGCCACTGACGAGCACGCCGCCCCGGTACCACGACCTTGAGAAAGGTGAGTACGAGAAGCGGCACGCCCCAGAAAAGCGTGGTAAGCGTCATTAGCACTATGCTAACGACTCCCTTGATGACCGGCATACTCACCCTCCTTAAGTGCCCCGCGCCCTTTTATTGACTCTTGGTAAGCCGCTTTGCCCGTGACCGCGCTGGCACGCCCGGCGGCCCGGTTGGAACGCATTGTCCGGCGGCCCCCGCCGGCTTTTGGCTAAATCCTAAAGGATCAAGGCGTTACTTCCCAGTAAATCCGGTGCTCGGCGACTGCCAGCGGGCTTCAAAAAGAGGAGCGGCGGTGTCGATCAGCACCGTGCGAAGCGCCTGGGCGGCTATGGAGAGCTCCTGATGCGTGAGCATGCCCACCTGGCACTCGATCAACCCCTCAGTGAGCGCTACACAGCGCGCGCCCAGCGCGTGCATCTGGGGAATGCACATCGACGGAACCGCGCTCACCCCGAGCCCTCGGGCGACCATACTTCCCACGGTCGAAAGCTGGTGGCTCTCGAAGGCGATGGAGAGCTCAAATCCCTGGCGCGCCAAGCCATCCTCGAGCAGGCGGCGCACCCGTGACGGGCGCTGCAGCGTGATCATGTCCTCTTGCAAGAGCCGCTGCCAGTCAAGTGGTCGACGGCCAAGCGGGCTTTCGGGTGGGACAACGGCGACGAAGTGGTCCTCGAAAAGCGGCGTGAAGGTCAAGCTGCCCAGTCCTTCCGGGGCGAACAGGATGCCGACCTCGACCTGACGGGCACGCACCATGGCCATGACGTCCTCATTGATGACATCGTGTACCGTGACGTTGATTTTCGGGTGGCGCTGGCGAAAGCTCGCCAGCGCCTCGGGCAGTAGGCCACAGGCAAAGGAGGGCATGGCCGCCACGCTGAGCCGACCCAGCTGCAGCGTGAAGCGTTCGCGCAGACGCTCCTCGGTGTTTTCCCACTGCGCCAATAAGTGCTTGGCCAGTGGCAGAAGCGATTCACCTTCCGGGGTCAGGCGAACGTGGCGGGTGCTGCGGATCAGAAGTTTGCCTCCGAGCGACTCCTCCAGACCCTTGATCGCCAGAGAGAGCGCCGGCTGTGAAAGGTGCAACCGCTCGCAGGCCTGGGTAAAGCTCAGGGTTTGAGCGACGGCCAGAAACGCACGAAGCTGCTTGACGGTCATGGCGACTCTTCATAAGTTGTTTAAATCAATTCATAAGAAAAACAAACTTAACAAATATATCGCCCGGCACAACACTGGCTCGGGCAGCTATCCTCTTGAATACGCCTGTTCGCCTTTTCAGTGCGAGAGGCTCTACCGACAACAGCGAGGTTACCCATGGCAGGATTCGACAAGCGCGTCGCTTCTTATGAAGAAGCGATGGAAGGTATCGAGAGCGGAATGACCGTGCTGGCGGGCGGCTTCGGGCTCTGCGGCATTCCTGAAAACCTGATTGCCGAGATCCAGCGCCGCGGCGTCAAGGATCTGACCGTGGCTTCCAACAACTGCGGTGTCGACGGCTTCGGCCTCGGCCTTCTGCTCGAAAAGCGTCAGATCAGCAAGATCTACGCCTCTTATGTCGGCGAGAACGCGCTGTTCGAGCAGCAGATGCTCAACGAAGAGATCGACGTCGTACTGACGCCTCAAGGGACGCTAGCCGAAAGAATGCGCGCCGGCGGCGCGGGCATTCCGGCGTTCTATACCGCGACCGGCTACGGCACGCCGATCGCTGAAGGCAAGGAAGTACGTGAGTTCGGCGGCCGCCACTACATTCTCGAAGAGGCACTGGTGGGTGATTTCGCCATCGTCAAGGGCTGGAAGGCGGACCGCTACGGCAACGTGATGTATCGCCACACCGCGCAGAACTTCAACCCCATGGCCGCCACCGCCGGCCGAATCACCGTCGTGGAAGTCGAGGAGATCGTTGAGCCCGGCGAAATGGACCCGAGCCAGATTCACACGCCGGGCATCTACGTCGACCGGATCATTCAGGGCTCGTTCGAAAAGCGCATCGAAAAACGCACGGTTCGAAACTAACCGCCGGACGTCATCGACACCGACTCCATCGACCAATCATTATTGATTTGAGGACATTACCATGGCGCTAACACGTGAGCAGATGGCCCAGCGCGTTGCCCGCGAACTCAAGGACGGCTTCTACGTCAATCTCGGAATCGGCATTCCCACCCTGGTGGCCAACTATGTCCCGGAAGGCATCGACGTGATGCTGCAGTCCGAAAACGGGCTGTTGGGCATGGGGCGCTACCCGACTGACGAAGAGCTCGACCCGGACATGATCAACGCCGGCAAGGAAACGGTCACGGCCCGCCCGGGGGCGGCGATTTTTTCATCCGCAGAGTCGTTTGCCATGATTCGCGGCGGCCACGTGGATCTGACCGTTCTGGGCGCTTTCGAGGTGGACCAGAATGGCAACATCGCCTCCTGGATGATTCCCGGCAAGCTGATCAAGGGCATGGGGGGGGCGATGGATCTGGTCGCCGGCGCCGAGAACATCATTTGCACCATGACCCATGCTTCCAAAAACGGTGAATCCAAGCTGTTGGAAAAATGCGAACTGCCGCTGACCGGTGCGGGCTGCATTAGCCGCGTGCTGACCGATCTTGCCTATCTTGAGATCGAGAACGGGGCGTTCGTGTTGAAAGAGCGTGCGCCGGGAGTGAGCGTCGAGGAGATCAAGGAGAAAACTGCCGGCAAACTCATCGTGCCCGATCACGTGCCGGAGATGGAGTTTGCCGAGCCCTGATGTCACGTAAAAGGCGAGATGGCGTGTTCGTCACGCCATCTCGCAGCGGGTGTGGGCCGGTAAAAGCTCTTCGCCCAGGGTGGCGGAGCTTTCGCTCAGCACCTTTTGCGCCAGTGCCAGCCCGCCAAGACAGAGCCGGTGCTCATCGCCCTCGCGAAACACCAGCTTTTGCGGCATGGCGGGATAGAAGCGGTGCTCGAGCGAACTCGAGACGGGGAAAATGCCGTTTTGTCGGTTCGTCGAGCACTGCATACCGGCTTGGCCCAGCGCTTTGTCGAGGGCGGTGATGGGTTCGCCGAGCGCCCGGCAGTCAAAGCCGGCATGGTGCAGCCGTGGACCCATGGCGGCGAGCCATGCTGCCAGCGGGTGCTCCGCTTCCAGCTGCTGATAGAGCGCCCAGGAGGGCATGGGCCAGGGCCGCCCGCGACACAACAGGTTATGTCCCTTGCAGTCCTGCGGGTGGCTCTGTTCGATCAGCGCCATCAAGGCGTTGCGCGGCGTGGTGCACAGGGCACCAAGCTGAAGCTCTACCAGCACCAGCCAGCTGCTGCCCGGCGCTCCGAGCAAATGAATGATCAGCCCCTTGTCTGCCAGGGCGTATTGAGTAGCGCAAGCGTACCCCATTCGCTGGAGCGTTTGGGTGAGACGCCGTGCGCTGAAGGGGCCGTGATTGAGGGTCAGCAGGGTGAGGTAGTCCGCCTTGACGTCCAGCGGCCAGATGCCCAGCCCGCCAACATCCGGATGGGTATGAATGTAATCGAGCCAAAGCTGGCGTTCGAACTCTTCACGTTGCATGGCGCGTGTCCTTGCCGACTTTTTCGGTCTTGTTAGGGAGGATGCCCTCCCAGTATAGGCAGCAAGGTTCTACACGGGTTCCGCGTGAGAGTGTGAGGGCTATCAACGCATCAGGCGAGCAGGTCGTTGTCACGAACGTAGCGGTCGAACTCGGAGAAGCCACCGATGTGGTTCTGGTCGATGAATACTTGAGGCACGGTGTGGATCGGTTTGCCGGCGGTTTTGGCGATATCTTCCTTGGTCACGCCTTCCGAGGGCATATCGACGTAGCGATAACCCTCTATTTTATGAGCGTTTTCGAGCTGCTCGGCGAGCTGCTTGGCCATAACGCAGAAAGGGCAGCTCATACGGCCAAAAATTACCACGAACATGAAAATTCCTTGGGTTGGTGAATGGCGTTTCGATCATTGTCGCTCAGGAGGGCTGCGTTGAACAATAACGCGTCGCGTTGGTTCAACGCACGATCACGGTTCTATACTGAGTGGGTTCTCATAGTAACTGGATGTCTTTTTTATAGGAGATGACTATGTCGGCAGGTGCGGATACAACGCCTCGGGTGGCACTGGTAACGGGTACGAGCAGTGGAATCGGCGCAAGCGTGGTCGAGCACTTTTGCAAGCAAGGGTTTCAGGTGCTGGCGGTGGATTTCAACGAGGCGGGTGAAAAGATCGCCAGCGACCAGGGCGCGGCGTTCTACCAGGCCGACCTGACCGACCCCGAGGCGTGTAAAAACGCCGTCAAGGAGGCGATCAAGCGCTTTGGTCGAGTGGATATCCTGGTCAACAACGCGGGTATTCAGCACGTCAGCGATATCGAGTCGTTTCCCGAAGAGAAGTGGCGAGCGATCATGAATTTGATGCTCACCGCGCCGTTCTTGCTTACCCAGGCGGTGTGGCCCTCGATGCGCGAAAACGGCTGGGGCCGCATCATCAATATCGCCTCCATTCACGCCCACGTGGCCTCACCGGGCAAGGCCGCCTACGTGACCGCCAAACACGGTTTGATCGGCATGACCAAAACCGCCGCGCTGGAGGGTGGGGAGCAGGGCATTACCGCCAACGCCGTGTGCCCGGCCTACGTCCAAACGCCCCTGGTCGAAAACCAGATCGCCGATCAGGCGAAGATGCACAAGATGGACGAGCAGGAAGTCATCGAGAAGATCATGCTCAAGGACGCTGCAATCAAGCGCCTGATCGAACCCGCCGAGGTCGCTCAGCTGGTGTGCTATCTGGCCTCCGATGCCGCCGGCTCCGTGACCGGCTCGAGCTTCAATATCGACCTTGGCTGGACGGCGCACTGATTCGGCTGGGTAACTTCGTTTTACCGAATGGCTGCATTAGCGTCGAACCGGACGTTTTTGCAGCTTTCGCTGCAGGGTGCGCCGGTGCATGCCCAGCGCCCGCGCGGTGGCGGAAATGTTGCCGTCGTGCTCCTGCAGCACCTTCTGAATATGCTCCCAGGTGATACGGTTAATTGACGGCGGGTTGTCCGCAAGCTCGATGTCCGGGTCGCCGCCGCCGTTTTCAAATGCCGCGATGACATCGTCGGCGTCCACCGGCTTGCACAGGTAGTGCACCGCGCCAAGCTTGATCGCCTCGACGGCGGTGGCGATGCTCGAGTAGCCCGTGAGCACCACGACGCGACAATCCGGCACCACCAATAGGAGCTCCGGCAAAAGCTTGAGCCCGGAGCTGTGCTCGAGTTTGAGATCGAGTGTGGCGATGGTCGGTGAGAACGACGTTGCGATCTCGAGCGCCTGCTCGGCATCGTGAGCGACCTTCACATCGAAGCCGCGGCGGGTAAGCGCTCGGCTTAACACGTGGCAAAACACGTCGTCGTCATCCACGATCAAAAGGCGCTGGTCATCTGTGTGCATGGTCTTCTCGCTTTCGTTGGGCAGCACTCACGCCTTCTCCGGCGCGTCGCTGCGCGGCAGCGTTACCTCGGTAAGCGTGCCGCCTTCCGGGTGGTTATAAAGGCTCACGCCGCCGCCAAAACGGTTGATGGTGGCATGGGTTAAAAATAGACCAATGCCCATGCCCTTGCTCTTGGTCGACACGAAGGTGTCGCCGAGCTGGTCGGCGATCGACATCGAAACCCCCGGACCGTGGTCGCGAATGTCGATGATGACGTTATCGTCGAACCAGTCCAGTCGAATGGCGATTTGGTCCGGATGCGCGTCGGCGGCGTTGTTCAAAAGGTTGGTCAGTGCCTGGTCGAGGGTAGCATCGACCAGTAGCCAGGGTCGCCCGCGGCGATTCGGCGTCTCGAGCGTATGGGTGACATCCGGGCGGATGACCAGCCAGCGCTGGATGACGCTGGAAAGCCAGGCCTCGCCATCCTGAACCTCCGGCTCCGCCATGCGTCGACGGTCGGCGCTGGTGACCAGGTGCTGCAGCCGTGATTTGCAGACATCTACCTGCTGGCGCAACAGCGCGATGTCCTCATAAAGCGGCGAGTCGTCAGCGGCTTCCGCCTGCATCTCTTTTAAAAGCACCGCCATGGTGGAAAGCGGTGTGCCGAGTTCGTGAGCGGTGCCCGCTGCCTGGGTGGCCACCGCCAGCACCTGCTCGTTTCGAAGTGCGGCTTCACGGGTGCGCGATAGCGCCTTGTCGCGGCTTCGAAGCGCATGGGCCATTTTGTAAATGAAAAAGGTAACAAGCCCCGCCGAAAGCCCGAAGTTGAGCCACATACCCACGACATGCAGGTTCAAAAGGCTGTCGCTATCGATATGGCTGAGCTGGGCGATGGGGTGGTAATCCACCATCAGGTAGCTGTAGCCCGCCATGGCGCAACCGGCGATGATCCAGGCGTGGCGCCAGGGCAGCGTTGCCGCGGCAATGGTCACCGGTACCAGGTAGTAGGTAATGAATGGATTGGTCGAACCGCCAGTGAAGTAGAACAGCAGTGTCAGCCCGGCAATGTCCGCCAGCAGGTGGAGAAGATACTCAAGATGGCTGACGGCCCGCGGGCGCCCGAGCCGCCACCAGGTGAGGATGTTCAAAAGGCCCATGGATACCACGACGCTGATGACCGTGGCGGTCTCGAGCTCGAAATCGAGCACCTCGACGCCTATAAGGATCGCCAACAAAAAGCCGGTCCAGGTGATACCTCGAACGATGGTCAGGCGCACCAGGTTGCGGTTGGGGGTCGAAAGCGGCAGCGGCAGGGCGGTTTGCATGAAAGGCTACTTGTCGGTGACGGTCAATGGGAGTGCGCGCGAGACGTCTTGACCGAGTGAATGACGAACTTGATGAAAAGCGTCATCACATAGGTCAGCCAGCCAGCGGTCGCCAGCAGGTTGAAAACCAGAATCTTGGGCGGAAGCCAGGCCCGGCCCACAAGCGCCTCCAATAAAATATGCAAGAGCATGGCCAGCAGAAGCGGCAGCGCCAGGGTGTGAATCCACATATCGGTGCGGCGCTTGCGCACATGGTAGCGGCGCAGCATGAAACGCATGGGCTTATGCGCCCAGCTAAACAGCACCAGCGTGCCCACCACGAAGAGCATCGCAATCGTTGGTTCGGTACTGCCCCGATGGGTCGATGCGGAAACGGACCAGGCGAGCGCGAGCCACATTAGCCCCTCGATGCTGGTGAGAATGTCAGCGTAGCGCCTCACGTTTTGCATAGGCGGATAATGTCCTGGAAAAGGTCTGAATGTGAGATGACAAAGCGAAGTAAAGCGCTGACATGATACGACACTTGCCAGGCGCTGTGGCCCCCCGGCGGAGGATTAAACTGCTGGTCGAACCGTTGCATCGAAGCTCCGGATTCATCCCTGGCTGGCTTCGGGTATACTGGCGGGCGCTTTCTACATACCGCTTGTAAAGGATAGACCGTGGACTCTATTACGTTGACTCGCCCTGATGATTGGCACCTTCACCTGCGCGACGGCGAGGTGCTCGAGGCGGTCGTGAACCACACCGCCGCGCAGATGGGGCGTGCGATCATCATGCCCAATCTGAAGCCGCCGATCACCACGACCGACCAGGCGCTGGCTTACCGCGAGCGCATTTTGAAGGCGCTCGCGCCGGACAGTGCGTTCGAGCCCTTGATGACGCTCTACCTGACCGATTTCACCACCGCTGACGAGATCGAGAAGGCGCATGCCAGCGGTGTGGTCAAGGCAGTCAAGCTCTATCCGGCTGGAGCGACGACCAACTCGGCGTCCGGGGTGACCGATATCGCCCATTGCGAGGCCGCGATTACCGCCATGGAGCGGGTCGGCATGCCGCTTTTGATTCACGGTGAGGTGACCGATAGCAATATCGACATCTTCGATCGCGAAGCGGCCTTTATCGAGCGCGTGCTCAAGCCGCTGCTCGAACGCCACCCGACGCTCAAGGTGGTGTCCGAGCACATCACGACCCAGCAGGCCGCCGAGTTCGTGGCCAATGGCCCCGATAACCTGGCCGCCACGATTACCGCGCATCATCTTCTGTTCAACCGGAACCAGATGCTGGCCGGCGGCATTCGCCCGCACTACTACTGCCTGCCGATTCTAAAACGTGAACAGCACCGCCAGGCGCTGCTGAAAGCCGCCACCAGCGGAAGCCCGAAATTCTTTTTGGGTACCGACAGCGCGCCGCACGAGAAGGCCGACAAGGAGTCGAGCTGCGGCTGCGCGGGCGCCTACACCGCGCCGGCAGCGCTCGAGCTTTACGCCACTGCCTTCGATCAAATGGGAGCGCTCGATAAACTCGAGGCCTTCGCGAGCCTCAACGGCCCACGCTTTTACGGGCTGGCGCCGAATGCTGATCGCGTTACCCTCGAGCGTCGTGCGCTGGCGCTGCCCTCCCACTACGCTTACGGCGACGGATGCTCGATCGTACCGCTGCTGGCCGGAGAAGCGCTGGAGTGGTCGATGGTGCGCTAACAGTGCATTGGAAAGTGCTGTTGATATAAACACATCGAGCGCGCCGTTAGGCGCGCTCGATGTGTTTTGACGACGTGCATTTTGAAGAAGCGTCAGGCGCTTTTATTGGCCAGGTCTTTTATTAGCCAGGTCTTTTATTGACCGAGCCGGATCAGCATGGCGTCGACCATGCGCGAGGAGTGATCCGCCGCGATGTCCAGAAACTGCTCGAAGGAGAGGTGATTGTCGCCGGCGCCGGGAATATCGGAAAGCGCACGGATCACCACAAAGGGGCAGCCGTAGAGATAGCAGGTTTGCGCGATGGCCGCGGCTTCCATTTCGACCGCAAGCATTGCGGGAAACTGCGCGCGTGTGGCGGCAACGCGCGCCGGGTCCGCCATGAAGGCGTCGCCGGTTGCGATCAAACCTTCGCGCACGTTCACTTCACCAAGGTCGATAATTGCCTGACGGGCGACGTCGCAAAGCGCGCTATCGGCCACGTAGGCGGCGGGCATGCCGGGTACCTGACCCATTTCATAGCCGAACACCACCGCATCGACATCGTGATGGCGCACTTCGCTCGAGATGATGATGTCGCCGATATCGAGATCCAGGGCGAAGCCGCCGGCCGAGCCGGTATTGATGATCGCCTCGGGCTGGTAGCGCTCGAGCAGCACCGCCGTACCCACCGCGGCGTTCACCTTACCAATACCTGACTGCAGGATGACGACCTCGAGGCCGTGACGCGTGCCGCTATAGAACACGAACCCGGCATGCTCGAGGCGCTCAACCCCTTCGAGCTGGCCCGCCAGTATGCTTACTTCCTGCGCCATCGCGCCGATGATTCCAATGCGTTGCACTCGGGCGTGCTCCTTGGTCGATTGTAGGTCCAGTGGGGGAGTCGTTCAGGTGATTCAAGCGTCGTGCGCTTCGGCGGCTTCCAGGGTGTTCTCCAAAAGCGTGGCCACGGTCATCGGGCCGACGCCACCGGGTACCGGCGTGATGAAGCTTGCGCGTTCGGCGGCCGCTTCGAAATCCACGTCGCCGGCGAGCTTGCCATCCTCTTGGCGGTTGATGCCGACATCGATGACCACGGCCCCTGGCTTGATCCACTCGCCCTTGACGAGCCCTGGCTTGCCTACGGCGACCACGACCAGATCCGCGCGGCGAACGTGAGCCTCCAGATTCTGGGTGAAGCGATGACACACGGTGGTGGTACAGCCCGCCAGCATCAGCTCCATGGCCATCGGCCGGCCCACGATGTTGGAAGCGCCGACCACCGTGGCGTCCAGGCCGCGCACGTCGATGTCACTCTCTGATAGCAGCGTCATGATCCCCTTGGGCGTGCAGGGGCGTAGCGCGGGAGAACGCTGAGCCAGCCGGCCCAGGTTATAGGGGTGAAAGCCGTCGACATCCTTGTCCGGGCGAATGCGCTCGAGGATCGGGCGGGCATCCAGATGCTCCGGCAGCGGCAGTTGAACCAGAATGCCGTCGACCTGGGTGTCGTTGTTCAAACGGTCGACCAGTGCTTCGAGCTCGTGCTGGGTAGTGTTGGTCGAGAGCTGATGCTGAAAGGAGAGAATGCCGGCCTGGTCGCAGGCGCGGTGTTTGTTATTGACGTACACATGAGAGGCCGGGTCATCGCCTACCACCACCACGGCTAATCCGGGGGCGCGAGCGCCGGCCTGTAAGCGGGCAGCGGTTTTCTCGGCAACGCGATGGCGGACATTAGCGGCGATGGTTTTGCCATCGATGAGTTGGGCGGTCATGTAGTGAGGTCCCTTAGGAGGTGATGAGCGAATCAAAAGCCGACGCAAGGTGGAGACGTCAGCGAATGACCAATTTTCGCATGTTGGGCCTGGTAGGCAAAGCGAACAGCGTCAAAGCCTTTAAGTCTTGACTTTAAAATTAAAAATAGTAGTATGTGCCTCGCTTGAGACGGGCCAAGCGGCAGCGTCAAGGGTAGTCATCGGGATGTAGCGCAGTCTGGTAGCGCGCCTGCTTTGGGAGCAGGATGTCGGGGGTTCGAATCCCTCCATCCCGACCACGTACCTCGCGCTTCAAGTGGCATAGAGCTTCTCCGGGCGTGGGTTGTGGTAGAGTGCTCAGCGGTGTTCGGTTCGAGAATACCTTGTGCGCCCATAGCTCAACCGGATAGAGCAACGGCCTTCTAAGCCGTAGGTTGCGGGTTCAAGTCCTGCTGGGCGTGCCACGAAAGTGGTCGCAGTGCTCGAGCGCAGGCAGTACGTTTTGCTTTAGCGTCAATGGTGGATGTAGCTCAGTGGTAGAGCCCCGGATTGTGGCTCCGGTGGTCGTGGGTTCGATCCCCATCATCCACCCCATTGATGGCAGTCAAAGCAGCGTATGGTCAAGGCAGTACAGGTAACAGGTTGTGGTGGATGTAGCTCAGTGGTAGAGCCCCGGATTGTGGCTCCGGTGGTCGTGGGTTCGATCCCCATCATCCACCCCAGTAACCTTTACTTTTCCCTCCGTTGGTCAATGTTTCCTCCTATCGTATTTTCTCCTACTTCGAGCGCTTTCGCCTCGAAGGTTTTGTGCGTTTTAAACCTTTTCAAATGGCCATTCCTGCTCAATAAAGTCACTTTATTGGCCGTAGTGTTTTTTCCTGTTTATTGGGCTTTAAAGACATTTTCCACCGCGGAATCAGATAAACCAATATTTCAGCCTGAGTAAAACGATTAAAACGGTCGATTCCGCTGTGCATTGCGCCCGCAAGAGGTGGTAATTTTATCCTCATTCAGGATATCCAGTTTTACCACCACACATAATGACAGGGCGGGAGAGAGTCGATGGCCAAGCGGCAGGTAGCGGTACTCGGTGCGGGAATGGTGGGCGTCAGCGTCGCGTGGCATCTTCAAAAGCGGGGTTTCGACGTAACGCTGATCGACCGGCGCCAGCCCGGACGCGAAACCTCCTATGGCAACGCCGGCATCGTTCAGCGAGAAGCCGTTCGCCCTTACGCGTTTCCTCGGGACATGAAAACGATTTTAAGCGTACTGCCCAACAGGCGCGTCGACATTCGCTACCGCCCCAAAGGCATGCTCAACGCTTTTTCGCCACTTGTGAGCTACTGGCACAACTCTTCCACCGGGCGGTATCAGAAAATCGTTCCCGAGTACGCCTCACTCATCGGGCTTTGCCTGGAGGCGCACGGCAAGATGATCGAAGCGGCCGGCGCGGGTCATCTGGTGCGTCGGGATGGCTGGCTGGAAATCTACCGGACTCAGGAAAAACTCGACAAGCGCGGGGTCGAGGCCAAAGAGGCGCTCAAGCTCTATGGCGTTCGCTTCGAGGTGCTGGACCGCGCCGCGCTCATCGAAAAGGAGCCGGATCTGAGTGAGAAGATCATCGGCGCCATCCACTGGCTCGATCCCTGGACGGTGGCCGACCCGGGGGCGCTGGTGGCCGCTTACGCCAATGCGTTCGTTCTGCAAGGCGGTACCATCCTTCAGGCCGATATCGAGGATGTGGAGCCCCAAGGCGAAGGCTATCGGGTAAAGACCGATCAGTGTGAGCTTGCGGTCGACGATGTGGTCATGGCGCTGGGCCCCTGGGCGGGCCAGTGGGCCTCGAAGCTTGGCTATCGCATTCCCACGTTCGTCAAGCGCGGCTACCACATGCACTACGCCACACAGGCGCCGGCGAAGCTCAACTACTGGCTGATGGATGCCGAGGTCGGGTATCTGCTAGCGCCCATGAACGCGGGTGTGCGTCTGACCACCGGCGCCGAGCTCGACCGGCTTGAGTCGCCGGCAGACGAGCACCAGCTCGAGGCTGCTGAAAACGTCGCTCGGGGCGTTTTCCCGCTCGCCGAGCGCAAGGAGCCGGTCGCCTGGAAGGGCGCACGGCCGTGTCTACCGGACATGAAACCGATCATTGGCCCGGCGCCTCGCCATCAAGGGCTATGGTTCGCTTTCGGTCACGGCCATCAGGGCTTTACTCTGGGGCCTGCGACCGGCGAGCTTCTGGCGGATATCATGGAAGGCAAGACACCTGCCATCGATATGTCGCCGTTTCGCGCCGATCGTTTCTAATAAATAGGTTTTAATGAACCGGTTTTTTGAATTGGTAAAATGGCGCTTTGCTGGCGCATTTTTCTAGTGCTTGCTAAGCTTGACGACATTACGGTTTTAATGTGAGGTGAGATAATGGATATCACAGCTAGCAACGCCGTTAGTCAGGCGCTTTACATGAATCAGGCGCAAACCGCTGAACAGGCGCAAATGCAGCTTTTTCGCCAGGCACTCGACATGCAGGCCCAGCAGGTGACCGAAGTACTGGCCAGTGCCAACGTGACGGCGCAGCCGGATCTGGCAACCGAAGGGTCGCTGGGAACGCAAATCAACACCTACGCTTGATCGAGCAAACCCCACCTGGTGTAGGCTACAACAAAAAAGAGTCGCTATTGGCGGCTCTTTTTTTATGCACCTATGCAGGCATTCGATAGCACGCTTGAAAGGGCGTGGCACCGTTTGGCCCGGAACGTTACAATTCGCCCCAATCCTACTCACTCAGCCCGCTCAACTTTATTAGCACATGTCTTGAGTACATGGCTGAGTACACATGTTTATTGAGGCACGATGAAAGAGACGCAGTTGGCCCGTGAAGCGGAGCTTAGACGCACCTTCGCTATCATATCGCACCCGGATGCGGGTAAAACCACGATTACCGAGAAGATGCTGCTGTTTGGAAACGCCATTCAGATGGCGGGCTCGGTCAAGAGCAAGCGCAATGACCGCCACGCGACATCCGACTGGATGAAGATGGAGCAGGAGCGCGGTATCTCGGTGACCACCTCGGTGATGCAGTTCCCCTATGGTGGGCGTATCGTCAATCTGCTCGACACCCCCGGTCACGAGGACTTCTCGGAAGATACCTACCGGACGCTGACCGCGGTCGACTCCGCCCTGATGGTGATCGACGGCGCCAAGGGCGTCGAGGACCGTACCATCAAGCTGATGGAAGTGTGCCGACTGCGCACCACGCCGATTCTCACCTTCATCAACAAGATGGACCGTGACATTCGCGACCCGATCGAGGTGATGGACGAGGTCGAAACGGTTCTCAACATTCAGTGTGCGCCGATGACCTGGCCGATCGGTATGGGGCGTCACTTCAAGGGGGTTTATCACCTCTATAACGATGTGATCCATCTCTATACCCAGGGCCAAGGCAATCGTATTTCCGAAGACAAGCGCATCGAAGGGCTGGATAGTCCGGAAGTCGATACGCTGCTCGGTGAAGAGCAGGCTGAAGAGCTTCGCATGGAGATCGAGCTGGTGCGCGGCGCCTCCCACGCTTTCGATCTCGACGCCTACCGGCGCGGCGCGCTGAGCCCGGTCTACTTCGGCACCGCCATGGGCAACTTCGGCGTGCGCGAAATGCTCGATGGCTTCGTCGAATACGCCCCGGCGCCGCAGCCGCGCGAGACCGACACCCGGGAAGTGACCGCCAGTGACGAGCGCTTCACCGGCTTCGTGTTCAAGATTCAGGCGAACATGGACCCGAATCACCGCGACCGCATCGCCTTTTTACGGGTTTGCTCCGGCAAGTACGAGAAGAACATGAAGATGCGCCACGTGCGTATTGGCAAGGACGTCAAGATCGCCGACGCCCTGACCTTCATGGCCTCGGACCGCTCCCAGGTCGAGGAAGCCTGGCCTGGCGATATCATCGGCCTGCACAATCACGGCACGGTACAGATCGGCGATACCTTCACCGTGGGCGAGGACATGCGCTTTACCGGCATCCCACACTTTGCCCCGGAGCTTTTCAAGCGCGTGCGCCTGAAAGATCCGCTGAGAATGAAGGCGCTGCAGAAAGGCTTGCAGCAGCTTTCGGAAGAGGGCGCCACCCAGGTCTTCATGCCGATGGACAACAACGACCTGATTCTCGGCGCGGTGGGAACGCTGCAGTTCGACGTAGTCGCGCACCGCCTGAAAGAGGAGTACAAGGTCGACTGTATTTACGAAGGGGTGAACGTGCAGACCGCCCGCTGGATATACTGCGACGATGCGAAGAAGCTTGAGGAGTTCAAGCGCAAAGCGAGTGCGAACCTTGCCATCGATGGCGGAGGCTATCTCACCTATATCGCCCCGACCCGGGTCAACCTGCAGATGACTCAGGAGCGCTGGCCAGACATTCGCTTCCAGCCTACCCGCGAGCACTAAGTCTCTCGTAGCATGTTGAAGTCGTTTATTGCATAACGCGGCTTCAGGCAAAACGGCCCGGCAGACTGACGTTTGCCGGGCCGTTTGATATAGCGGGCTCGTTAGGTCGACATCAGACTCGCCGAGAGCTGCTCCGGGTCCAGGCGCTCGACGGCGTAGGGCAGCGACTCGAGCGTTACGGGCTGCTGGTTCAAATAAAGCGGCAGCGGCTCCTCGATGGCCTTGGTTGCCACCACCGCCAGCAGCTCGACGTGCCCCTGATCACCAAAGGCACTGCTGACCACCTCGCCCAGGCTTTTGTTTTCGTCACTTACCAGCGATTCAGTGGCGGCGGGCAGTGCATCCGCCTTCAGGCTTGCGCGCACCAAGCGCTTCTTGACCTGGCCGCGAAAGTGCGCCCGCGCTACGACTTCCTGGCCGGTGTAGCACCCTTTCTTGAAGCTGATACCCCCCAGCGCTTCCCAGTTGATCATTTGCGGCAGGAAATGATCTTCCTGGACTTCGTCAAGCCAGGCGATGCCGCTTCGAATGTCCGCCAGCCGCCAGGCGTTTTCGAGCGCCGCATCGGCGTCGGGCATATCGTCCTCGATACAAAAGAGGTAGCGCTCTTCAAAAGGCAGACGCAGTACCGATGCCTTCTCGTCGCCACTGTGCAGATAGCCGCTTGCGGGTAGCACGAGCCCCAGTGCCCTGGCGCGCTCGAGGGCCTGGGCTGGTCCGGCACCCACCAGAGCGATGGCGCAATTGAGGCTAAGCTCGGCGCGATAGAACACGGCAAACTTTTTAAGGTGAGTCGCGAGCTTGTCCGCCAGCGTGGTGCTGACCAGCAGGCGATAATGGTGCTCGGCAACCCGGAAAAGCTGACCGTTGGCGATGATGCGCCCCTTGGGCGTGCAGAAGCAGGTGAGCGGGGCGAAAGAACCGTTGGCCAGGCTCACCTGGGCGCTGGTCTGGCCCTGAAGGAACTTCTCGGCGTTCTCGCCCTTGATGTCCAGTATTGATAGGTGATCGAGGCGCACTTCACCATTAAAAGTGGGTAGGTGTTCGGTTGCCATACATGCTCCACGGCAAGGGGATTGAGAATGCGTCTAGCCTAACACTACTCAAGGCAGGTGCGGGCGCCAGGTTGTAATTGCAAGCCTGGCCCGCCGTGCTAGACTTCTCGGTCTGTATCAGTTTTGCATAGGTTCTGCTGCCCGGTTTTGCAGCAAGCCTTTGCACGAGTTTACCGGCGCTGGCGCCGGCTCAAGTAAAGGACGTGTCATGGCTACTCAATCGCTGAGCTTCAAGGGTGTACAAAACGCCGATCAGGTCAACCGAATCACCACCGCGCTAATGATGCTCGACGGCGTGGAGAGTGCGGAGGTCGGCCGCCACGGTGCGGAAGTGGAAGGACGGGCGAGCCACCAGACCCTCGTCAAGGCGGTGAAGGATCTCAAGCTAGGCGTCGAGGTCTCATGATGCGCACCCCCATCACGCTGATCAGCGAACGCAACCGGACGTTTCGCCACCGTATCGAGGTCGAAAGCATCGAGGCCCTTTACGCCGATGCCCCCAAAGGGCTTGGCGGCGACGGCCAGGACCCGGACCCCCACGACTACTTCGATATGGCGCTGGGCAGCTGCAAGGCGATCACCGTGCAGATGTACGCCAGGCGCAAGGAGTGGCCGCTCGAAGGTATCACGGTGACCATTGCGCGTGACGACCGCAAGGAGCGTGAAGGCGAATATGGGCTGGACGTACGTCTCGACTTCCAGGGGCCGCTGGATGACGCGATGAAACAGAAACTTCTGGACATCAGCAGCCGCTGCCCGGTGCAGCGCTTGATGACCGAGGCAACGGTCACCATCGAGACCCGGCTTGCGAGTGCGACTGACGCCTCGCGCCAATAGTCCTTTTCAAGAACGGGAGTAGTGATGAGCAAAGCGTTCCGGCTAACGTCGAAGTTTCAGCCTGCGGGCGATCAGCCCAATGCCATCAAGGGCCTGATCAACGGGCTCGAGTCGGGGCTTGCCCATCAAACGCTGTTGGGCGTGACCGGCTCGGGCAAGACCTTCACCATGGCCAATATCGTTCAACAGCTTCAGCGCCCGACCATCGTCATGGCGCCTAACAAGACCCTGGCCGCTCAGCTTTATGGCGAGTTCAAGGCGTTCTTTCCGGACAACGCGGTCGAGTACTTCGTTTCCTACTACGACTACTACCAGCCGGAAGCCTACGTGCCGTCCTCGGACACCTTCATAGAGAAGGACGCCTCGATCAACGATCACATCGAGCAGATGCGCCTGTCGGCGACCAAGGCGCTGCTGGAGCGCCGCGACGCGCTGATCGTGGTATCGGTCTCTGCAATTTACGGCCTGGGTGACCCGGACCAGTACCTGAAGATGCGCCTGCACTTTACTCGGGGCGAGTTGATCGATCAGCGCGCGTTCCTGCGCCGCCTTGCCGAACTTCAGTACACGCGCAACGACATGGATTTTCGCCGCGGCACCTACCGGGTACGCGGCGACGTCATCGATATTTTTCCCGCGGACTCCGACGAGGAGGCGGTGCGGGTCGAGCTGTTCGACGATGAGATCGACTCCATCCGCCTGTTCGACCCGCTGACTGGCGACGTGCGCGGTCAGGTGCCGCGCATGACGATCTACCCGAAATCCCACTACGTCACTCCGCGCGAAACGATCCTCGAGGCGATCGAGTCGATCAAGGGTGAACTCAAGGAGCGCCTGGAGTGGCTTAGAAAGCACGAACGCCTGGTGGAAGCGCAGCGTCTCGAGCAGCGCACGCTCTATGATATCGAGATGATGCTGGAGCTTGGCTACTGCAACGGTATCGAGAACTACTCACGCTATCTTTCCGGGCGCGACCCAGGCCATGCGCCGCCGACGTTCTTCGACTACCTGCCCGACGACGCGCTGCTGTTCATCGACGAATCCCACGTCAGCGTTCCGCAGGTGGGCGGCATGTACAAGGGCGACCGTTCGCGCAAGGAAACGCTGGTCGAATACGGTTTCAGGCTTCCCTCGGCGCTGGACAACCGGCCGATGAAATTCGAGGAGTGGGAGTCGATCTGCCCGCAGACGATCTTCGTTTCCGCCACGCCCGGCAACTACGAAGCCGAACACGCGGGCCAGGTCGTCGAGCAAGTGGTTCGCCCGACAGGCCTGCTGGACCCGGAAATCGAAGTGCGCCCGGCCAGTACCCAGGTCGATGATCTGCTCTCCGAGGTACACAAGCGCACGGCGGTCGGCGAGCGCGTGCTCGTCACCACCCTCACCAAGCGCATGGCCGAAGACTTGACCGAATATCTCGACGACCACGACGTGCGCGTACGCTACCTGCACTCGGATATCGACACCGTCGAGCGGGTCGAGATCATCCGCGATCTTCGCCTGGGCAAATTCGACGTGCTGGTGGGCATCAACCTGCTGCGTGAGGGCCTGGATATTCCCGAGGTGTCGCTGGTGGCGATTCTCGATGCGGACAAGGAGGGCTTTCTGCGCGCCGAGCGCTCGCTCATCCAGACCATCGGCCGTGCTGCGCGTAACGCCCACGGCAAGGCGATTCTCTACGGCGATCGTATTACCGACTCGATGCGCCGCGCGATGGACGAAACCGAGCGGCGTCGCACCAAACAGATGGCGCACAACGAAGAGCACGGCATCACGCCGACCACCGTCACGCGCTCCGTGGCCGACATTCTCGAGGCAGCCCAGGCCCCCGGGGCGAAGAAGACCAACGGCCGTCGCGGGGCAGATCGCAAGAAAAGTGCTACGCCGGACTACGATATCGCCAACATGGGCCAGCACGAGCTGGGTGAAGCGATTGGCAAGCTGGAAGACGCCATGTTCGAGGCGGCCCAGAATCTTGAATTCGAGGAAGCGGCGCGCCTTCGCGACCAGCTCAACCAAATGAAAGAGAAACAGCTGGTACTGGGGTAAACATGCCGGAAGGACCAGAGATCCGCCGCGCAGCGGATCGCATCGAAAAACAGATTGGCGGGCGCGTGCTGGAGCACGCTTGGTTCGCCTTCGAAGAGCTACAAACCCAGGCGGATTCCCTGACCGACACGCGGGTCGAAGCCGTCGAAACCCGCGGCAAGGCGATGCTGATTCGTTTCGATAACCAGCGCGTGCTCTATTCTCATAATCAGCTCTACGGGGTATGGAAACTCCACGCCGCCCACAAGCCGCCTCAGACCAATCGCTCGCTGCGCGTAAGGCTCGTCACCGAGGGCAGGGCGGCGAGTCTCTACAGCGCATCAAGCATCGCGCTACTCGACGCTGATGCGCTTAATGAACATCCGTTTCTCGCAAGGCTTGGACCGGATCTCTTGAGTCAAAACGTCTCGGCTGCCAGCGTGCTGGCGCGGCTCGACGATTCGCGTTTTCACCGTCGAAGCCTCGGGGCGCTGCTGCTGGATCAGGGGCTCGTGGCGGGGCTCGGCAACTATTTACGCTCGGAAATTTTGTTCTACGCCGGGCTCAACCCCAAAAAGCGCCCGGTCGACCTTGGCGATAACGAGCGAGAGCAGCTGGCGCAGATCATTATCGACACCACGTGGCAGGCTTACCGGCAGGCGGGCGTGACGAACCGCGAGGCGTGGATCGAGCAGGCCAAGGCAGCGGGTGAAACCAGGCGCCAATGGCGCTTTAGCGTATTCGAGCGCGCCGGGCTCTCATGTCATCGCTGTGGCGACATCATCGAACGACAAATGGTAGGGTCGCGGCGCCTTTACTGGTGCCCGCACTGCCAGCCGGCGACTTAACGATAAATATTTATACCGTTATCTTTTATGCAACATAAAAAATTTATAATTTAGGTCTTTGCAAAAAATCCAGCGACAACAGCAAAGCTGCCGGCGATGCAGCGATCAGGTATAATCGATGAATTAGAACGGCTAACGGGTTGAAAAATCCCCTTGATAAATAGCCGCTTGAAATCGATCCACCGAGGAGCCCGTTGTTCATGACCGTGATCAAGCAGGATGACGTTATTCAAAGCGTTGCCGACGCCCTTCAGTACATCTCCTATTACCATCCGAAAGACTTTATCGACGCCATGGCGGCCGCTTATGAGCGCGAAGAGAACCCTGCCGCCAAGGACGCCATCGCCCAGATCCTGATCAACTCGCGGATGTGCGCCACCGGCCATCGGCCGATTTGCCAGGATACCGGCATCGTGACCGTGTTTGTTCACGTGGGCATGAACGTGACCTGGGAGGCGGACATGAGCCTCGACGATATGGTCAACGAGGGCGTTCGCCGCGCCTACCTGCTGCCCGACAACGTACTGCGCGCTTCGGTGCTTGCCGACCCGGACGGCAAGCGCCAGAACACCAAAGACAATACGCCCGCCATCATTCACCACAAGCTCGTGCCCGGCGACAAGGTCGATATCCACGTGGCGGCGAAAGGCGGGGGTAGCGAGGCGAAATCCAAGTTCGCGATGCTGAACCCGTCCGATAGCGTCGTCGATTGGGTGCTGGAACAGCTACCTAAAATGGGCGCTGGCTGGTGCCCGCCGGGCATGCTCGGTATTGGTATCGGCGGCACCGCCGAGAAAGCCATGGAAATCGCCAAGGAAGCGCTGCTCGATCCGATCGACATTCAGGATTTGCAGGCACGTGGGGCGAGTAATCGTGCCGAAGAGCTGCGTTTGGAGCTGTTCGATAAAGTCAACAAAACCGGTATCGGCGCGCAGGGCCTGGGTGGCCTGACCACGGTGCTCGACATCAAGGTCAAGGATTACCCGACCCACGCGGCGAACAAGCCGGTCGCCATCATCCCCAACTGTGCCGCCACCCGTCACGCGCACTTCACCCTCGATGGCTCCGGCGCGGTCGCGCTGCCTGCGCCCAAACTCGAGGACTGGCCGGAGATTACTCGCGAAGTGGGTGAAAACGTCAAGCGGGTCGATCTCGACAGCGTCACGCCGGAAGAAGTCAAAACCTGGCAGCCGGGCGATACGCTGCTGCTCAACGGCAAACTCTTGACCGGGCGCGACGCCGCCCATAAGCGCATGACCGACATGATCAGCAAGGGCGAACCGCTGCCTGTCGATATGAAAGGGCGCTTCATTTACTACGTCGGCCCGGTCGACCCAATCGGCGACGAGGTGGTTGGCCCCGCGGGTCCGACCACCGCCACGCGGATGGACAAGTTCACTCGCACCATGCTCGAGGAGACCGGCCTTTTGGGCATGGTCGGCAAGGCGGAGCGGGGCGAGGCTGCTATCGAGGCGATTCGCGACAACCAGGCGGTTTATTTGATGGCCGTCGGCGGGTCGGCCTATCTCGTCGCCCAGGCAATCAAGAAGTCGCGCGTGGTCGGGTTCGAGGACCTGGGGATGGAAGCCATCTATGAATTCGAAGTAGAAGACATGCCGGTCACCGTCGCCGTCGACACGAAAGGTACGTCGGTGCACCAGACCGGCCCGGCCAAATGGAAGGCAATCATCGCCGAAACCGCGTAAACTGAACGCCTGCAATTATAGACCGACAAAGCCCCGTATTGCGGGGCTTTTGCACATGCGAAATCACAAGGGAATTCATGTCCATGGCAGGGAGCGTTAGATGACCTCATGGCTTATCGGTACGGCCATTTTACTGATTCATCTCATGGGGGTCGTGTCCGCCGTCATGGCGCTGATGTCGAGCCGTACCTCCCAGGGCGCCGTTGCCTGGATCATGTCACTTCTCACGTTCCCCTACGTTGCGCTGCCCGCTTACTGGCTGTTCGGCCGGCCGCGCTTTTACGGCTACGTGACCGCTCGTGGCGCCAAAGACAACGTGTTGCGCCGCGTGTTGCGCCGCTATCGTAATAACATGAAGCCGCATATTTCGCTGCCCGCCACGCGGGACATTCAGGCGGTCGAGCAACTGGCGATGATGCCGTTGACCAAGGGTAACCACGCCGAGCTCCTGATCGATGGGGAAGCCACTTTCGAAAATCTGTTTCAGGGAATCGACGAGGCGACCGACTACCTGCTGCTGCAATTTTTCATCGTACGTGACGACCGGCTTGGTCAGGCACTAAAAGCGCGCCTGCTCGAGGCGGCCAGGCGCGGCGTACGGGTCTACTTTCTTTATGATGAGCTTGGCAGCCGCAAACTGCGCGACAGCTACTTCAAGGAGCTCGAAAGCGAAGGGGTAGCGGTTAGCCCGTTCGGATCTTCCCGCGGCTTCAAGCACCGGTTTCAGCTCAATTTTCGTAACCATCGCAAGATCATGGTGGTAGACGGTAAAAAGGGGTGGGTCGGGGGCTTCAACGTGGGTATCGAATATCTGGGGGAGAACCCGCGTCACGGCCCCTGGCGAGATACGCACCTGGCGCTTCAGGGCCCGGGCGTACTCGGCCTCCAGGAAGCTTTTTGGGAAGATTGGCACTGGGCGACCGGGGAAGTGATCACGCTGAATTGGCACGCGGAAAATCACGCCCAAATGGATCATCAGGTGGTGATCGTACCCTCCGGGCCGGCAGACAAGCACGATACCGCAAGTCTTCTGGTACAGCAGCTGATTCATAGCGCCAACGACCGGCTATGGGTGACCAGCCCCTATTTCGTGCCGGACCAGGGCGTTCAGGACGCGCTGCGCCTGGCGGCCATGCGGGGAGTGGACGTGCGCGTCATGATCCCCGAGCGTCCGGACCATCTTCTGGTGTTTCTTTCGGCTTTTTCATTTTTACCCGACATGCTGCGTGCGGGTGTAAAAATATACCGTTATCTTCCCGGATTTCTACATCAAAAGGTTATGCTTATTGACTCAGAAGCCGCAACGGTTGGCACGGTAAATCTGGATAACCGCTCGTTTCGCCTCAATTTCGAAATTACCGCGTATATGCCGTCTGAATCCTTTGCCTTGAGCGTCGCCCACATGCTGGAAGAGGACTTTACCCACTGTCGTCGCGTGACGATCGATGAAATTCGCAATCGCCCGCTTTGGAAAAAGGTCGTGTCGCGAGCCGCGTATTTAACCGCGCCCATTCAGTAGCGCTAGGATGAAGGCCGAATCGAGGAGAACCGGGTGAATCTGGAAACCAAATGGCTCGAGGATTTCGTCGCGCTCGCCAATACGCGCAGTTTTTCCACCTCTGCACGACAGCGCCACGTCACTCAGCCCGCGTTCAGCCGGCGCATTCGCGCTCTGGAGCAGGCGCTGGGCACCACGCTGGTGGATCGCTCGACCACACCCATCGGGCTGACTGCGGAGGGCCAACTTTTTTTGGTCACCGCGCGCAACCTGGTCGATCAGCTCAATGAATCGTTGAACCACTTGAGGGGGCTATCGATCGCCAACGAGGCGCTGGATATCGTCGCGGCGCACTCGCTTGCGCTAAGTTTCTACCCCCCCTGGATCTCGCGGCTGCAAAAGGGAGTGGGAGAGCTACCCACCCGATTAGTGGCCATGAACGTCGGCGAAGCGATCCACGTGCTGCGCGAGGGCAACTGTGATCTGATGCTCGCCTACTTCGACCCCTTTGCCACCATGCAGCTCGACACCAAGGTCTTTCCCTCGTTTTCGATCGGTAACGTCAACATGCTGCCGGTATCGCTTGCAGACGCACAGGGCAAGCCGCTGTTTACCCTCGACCAACCCGACCCGGTACCATATCTGAGCTATAGCCAGGGGGCTTTTTTGGGTAAAAGCGTGCACATGGTGCTCAAGAACGACCCGCGCCGATTGAATCTGCGTACGGTGTACGAAACCGCAATGGCGGAAGGGCTGAAAGGGATGGTGCTGCAAGGCGTAGGCATGGCCTGGATCCCGGATTTCTGCATTCGCGAAGAGCTTAAAAGTGGCCGGCTGGTACGCGCCGGCGACGAGAGTCTCGATATCCCACTGGAAATTCGCCTTTACCGCTGCTCGTTGGTCCACAAACCGGGCGTCGAGCGGCTGTGGCGCCAGATGATGAAGCTTCCCCGCGACTTTTTGCAGGCCTGATAATCCTCAAAGCCGTTCATTGCGCGCTTAGGGGCAAGTTTTGCCGACATCACGACAACGCTGCGCGGCAGACTATAGTTAGATATGCTGATCAGACCATACAAGCGCTCGATATAAGGCGCACTTATAATGCATTTTGCAAGGGAATCAACATGCAGGTAAAAAGAACACTGCTTTTTTGGTGGCACGTGGTGCAGGACGCCATCGCGCTCTGGCTCGAGCGAAACGCCTTTAGCTACGCAGGCTCCTTGGCCTTCTATACGCTTTTTTCGCTCGCGCCAACGATCATCATCGCCGTGACGGTCATTGGTATGGTGCTCGGTGAAGAAGCTGCCCAGGGGCAGATCGTGGCTCAGCTTCAGGGAACGCTCGGCCTCGATGCGGCCTCCGCCATCGAGCAGGCGGTCGCCCAATCGCGTATCGAGGAGTCGGGATTGCTGCCAACGCTTTTGGGCTTTGGAGCGCTGCTGATCGGCGCAACGACCGTTTTTGGTCAGATGCAGTTCTCGCTCAACACGATCTGGGATGTAACCGCCAAGCCTACTTCCAACAGCGTATTCATCTTCATCAAGACCCGTCTTTTGTCGCTCACCGTGGTGCTTGCCATCGGCTTCATCCTGCTGGTATCGCTGGTATTGGGCGTCGTGGTGAGGGGCATGCTGCAGGCGGCGAACTATATCGTGCCCTATGTCAGCTTTTTTACCCGCGCGGTCGAGTCGCTGGTATCGCTTGGCATGGTGACGCTTTTGTTCGCAACCATCTTCAAGGTGCTGCCGGACGTCGTGCTGCGCTGGCGAGACGTGTTCATTGGCGGCCTGGTCACGGCGATTCTATTCACCATCGGGCGCAATTTGATCGCCATTTATCTTGCCTATACCGCCACGGCCTCGACCTACGGGGCGGCGGGCTCGGTGGTCATGGTGCTTTTATGGGTCTATTACAGTTCGCTGATTCTGCTGTTCGGCGCGGCGTTTACGCGCTCGCTATTGACCCGCCGTGGTCGGGCGATCATTCCGCGTAACAGCGCCGTTCGCGTCAAGCACGAGTTCGTGAAGGAGTTCAAGGAGGCTGACATGTCGACTAAAAGCGTACGGGCATTTGTGACAGGGAAGGTCCAGGGCGTCAATTTTCGCAGCACCACACGGGAAAAGGCGCTGGCCACCAGTGTCAGCGGCTACGCTAAAAATCTCTCCGACGGCCGCGTCGAGGTACTGATATGCGGGGAAGAGGAGGCGGTCGACTCGCTCGTCGATTGGCTATGGCATGGCCCGGAAGGCGCTCATGTGACTGACGTGAGCCTCGAGCAAGTCAAGGAGGCCCACGTGCCCGAAAGTTTCACCACGGCATGAGGGCCGTGGCAAAACCCGTTTTACGAGAGCGCCTCAGGCGCTCTTTTTGTAGGCGTCGATGTTCTCGGCGGTCAAACGAACGATGTTTTGACGCGCTTCGGGAGTGATCCAGGCGTTGTGCGGGGTGACGATCAGATTGAGCGGCTCAATGGCTGTCAGCGCATCCAGTAGCGCGTGCCCCTCGCGAGGCGGCTCTTCGGGCAGCACATCGACGGCGAGTCCGCCAATCTGACCGTCGCGAAGCGCTTGCAGCGCGGCGTGCTCATCGATGATGCCACCGCGGGCGCAGTTGATCAGTAAAAGCGTGGATTTCGCTTTCTCCAGGCGCGCCTGGTTGATCAGATGCTTCGTCTGTTCGTTGAGCGGGCAGTGCAGACTGATCACGTCGGCTTGGGGCAGCAGCTCATCAAGACTTTGGCGCTCGTCGTTCGCCTCATCGCCGGGGCGGGCCGCAAAACGCACGTTCATGCCAAACGCCTCGGCCAGCCGCGCTACTTCGGAGCCGAGTTCTCCCTGGCCGACCATCACGAGCTGCTTGCCGGCAAGCTCCAGCGTTGGGTAGTCCTGCAGGCAGAAAAACGCACTCTGCTGCCAGGCCCTGGAGGCGACATCCTGCTGATAGCGCGGCAAGCGCGCGGCCAGGGTGAGCATCAGCATCAGCGTGTGTTGCGAGACACTCGCCGTACCGTAGGCGGTGACGTTTTTCACCGCGATGCCGTTGTCCCTGGCGGCGTCCATATCGATATTGTTGACCCCGGTGGCCATCACGCAGATCAGCTTGAGCGAGGGTAGGGCGTCGAGGGCGTCGCGGCTCAGTTTGACCTTGTTGACCAGCGCGATATCAGCGTTCTTGAGCCGCTCGACAACCTCGTCCGACGCTGTCTGGTCGAACACCTCGAGCGACGACACGCTGTCGCGAATGGCGGTGAAATCGATACCAGGACCCATGCTTTTCGCATCGAGCATTACCGCGTGGGGCATTTGATGATCTCCATATGGACGGCGAGCCCCGCCAAACCTTGCTTGGCAGGGGGCACAAAAGGGTATAATGGGCGGCTTTGCGGGCCGCTGTCTTGGAATTTATGACCACAGGCCACATATTGTCACGGCCCAGCAACGCTTGGGTCATCGACGTCCTGTCCAGTTGAGCTTTTCAGGAGCCATCAACATGCCCATCTATGAGTATGAGTGCAAGGCCTGCGGTCATCGCATGGAAAAATTACAGAAAATCAGCGCCGACCCGCTGACCCACTGCCCGGCATGTGCCCAGGACGAGCTTTCAAGGCTGGTATCGGCGGCGGGCTTTCGCCTGGCCGGTGGCGGCTGGTACGAAACCGATTTCAAGACCGGTGGTAAGAAAAATCTTGCCGCGGACAGTCAGGGCGCCTCGAGCGGTAAGGATAGCACCAGTGCGAAAAGCGACGCGCCTACGCCGAGCGGCTCTGCAAAGGATGGCTCGTCGAAAAACGGCTCGTCAAAAGGCGGTTCATCAAAGGATAAGGGCGCCGCGGCCTAGCCGCGCCGGTCACGGCGCGATGCCCGCGCCACTTTTATTGCCACGTAACAGAACAGGATGAAACATGCGCAGCCATTATTGCGGCCAGCTTAACGAAACTCTGGTAGATCAAACGGTGACCGTTTGTGGGTGGGTCCACCGTCGCCGTGATCACGGCGGGGTCATTTTCCTCGACATGCGCGATCGTGACGGCATCGCGCAGTTCGTCGTCGACCCGGATACCGCCCAGGCGTTCGAAACCGCCGACCGTGCTCGCAATGAATACGTGCTGCGTATTACCGGTCGCGTCCGTCTGCGCCCGGAAGGTACCCAGAACCCCAACATGCCCACTGGCATGGTGGAAGTGCTGGCCAAGGACGTCGAGGTACTCAACACCGCCGCTACGCCGCCGTTCCAGCTCGATGAACACGGCAAGGTCGGTGAAGAAGTGCGCTTGAAGCATCGCTATATCGATCTGCGCCGCCCGGACATGATCGAGAAGCTGCGCCTGCGCTCGCGCATTTCCCACAGCGTACGCGCGTTTCTCGAAAACGAAGGCTTTCTCGACATCGAGACGCCGGTACTGACCCGGGCAACACCGGAAGGCGCGCGCGACTACCTGGTTCCGAGCCGCACCCACGCTGGCGAATTCTTCGCGCTGCCGCAGTCGCCGCAGCTGTTCAAGCAGCTTCTGATGGTCGCCGGCTTCGATCGTTACTACCAGATCGCCAAGTGCTTTCGTGACGAGGACCTGCGCGCCGATCGTCAGCCCGAGTTCACCCAGATCGATATCGAGGCCTCCTTTGTCGAGGAGAGCGATATCATGGGTATCACCGAGTCGATGATCCAAAAGCTCTTCAAGGAAGTGCTCGACGTCACGCTGCCCGACTTTCCGCGCATGACCTGGCAGGAGGCCATGGACCGCTTTGGCTCCGACAAGCCGGATCTGCGCATTCCGCTCGAGCTGACCGACGTCGACGACCTGATGAAGCAGGTCGACTTCAAGGTCTTCTCCGGCCCGGCCAACGCCGACGATGGCCGCGTGGCCGCGCTGAAGGTCAAGGGCGGCGCCAGCCTGTCGCGCAAGGAGATCGACGAGTACACCAAATTCGTGGGTATCTACGGCGCCAAGGGCCTGGCCTGGATCAAGGTCAACGAGCGCGCTAAGGGCCTCGAAGGGCTGCAGTCGCCGATCGTCAAGTTCATGGAGAACGTGGTCGAAGAGCTTCTGGAGCGTGTCGGTGCCGAGGATGGCGACATCATCTTCTTCGGCGCGGACAAGACTCAGATCGTCAACGAAGCGATCGGCGCGCTGCGCGTCAAGCTCGGCGCCGACCTCAAACTCTACACCCAGGAGTGGGCGCCGCTGTGGGTCGTCGACTTCCCGATGTTCGAAACCGATGGCAGCGGCCGCCTGAGCCCGCTGCACCATCCGTTTACCGCACCGTCCTGCTCGCCGGAAGAGCTCAAGGCCAATCCGGCCCAGGCGCTGTCGCGCGCCTACGACATGGTGCTCAACGGTACCGAACTCGGCGGCGGCTCGATCCGTATCCACGATCAAACCATGCAGCGCAGCGTGTTCGAGATCCTGGGCATCGGTGAAGAGGAAGCCCAGGAGAAGTTTGGCTTCCTGCTCGACGCGCTTCAGTACGGCGCGCCGCCCCACGGCGGCCTGGCCTTCGGCCTCGACCGTCTGGTCATGCTGATGGCCGGCGCGAAGACCATTCGTGAAGTGATCGCCTTCCCGAAAACCCAAAGCGCGGCGTGTCTGATGACCGACGCCCCGGGCGAGGTGAGCGCCGAGCAGCTCAAGGAGCTCAACATCCGCCTGCGCCAGAAAGCGAAAGCCGAAGACGCCGCGCAGTAACGTCGTCTCACTATCGAGCAGGCTCAAACACCGGCGTTCGCGCCGGTGTTTTCGTTTCAAGGTGCCTTTCTATTCAGACAAGAGGCCCACCTTTGCCGGCTGGAGACCAGCCGGTTGGAGAGCAGCAACATGAATGAACGGCCCACTGATCCGCCCCGGCGCATTCTGGGCATCGACCCGGGCTCGCGAATCACCGGCTACGGCGTGATCGAGCTGGTCAACGCCCGGCCGGTCTACGTTGCCAGCGGCTGTATTCGTACCGCCGACGGGGCACTCGAGCAGCGCCTGGCGCAAATTTACGCCGGCCTTGCCGAGGTGGTCGGGCTTCACCGGCCTACTGAAGTGTCCGTCGAGCGCGTGTTCATGGCCAAAAACCCGGATTCAGCGCTCAAGCTTGGCCAGGCCCGGGGCGTGGCGCTGGTGTGCATGGCCAACCACGGCTTAAACATCGCCGAATACGCTGCCCGCCAGATCAAGCAGGCGGTGACCGGCCAGGGCGGCGCGGACAAGTCTCAGGTGCAGCACATGGTCACCGCGATTTTGAACCTTTCCGCCACGCCCCAGGCCGACGCCGCCGACGCGTTGGCGATCGCGCTGAGCCACGCCTACGCGGGCCAGGGGCTTCTGGCCACGCCCGCGCGCGGCGCCAGGCGTCGTTCGAGCGGGCGCTGGCGGCTTTGACAACGCCACAAGGCACCGGCACCACTGGTCATAAGTACAGAGTCGTCATATAGTAATCCCGGTTTCGAGCGCTGCCCGCCAGCGCTTGATCATCTTCTGGTTTGGGAATGAGGTCGTTCATGATTGGTCGTTTAAGCGGCGCGCTGCTGGAAAAACACCCGCCCTGGGTGGTCGTCGACGTGCACGGCGTCGGCTATGAGCTGGAGGCCTCGATGACGACCCTGGTGGCGCTGCCCGCTCCGGGCGAGCCAGTCTCGCTCTACACCCACCTGACGATCCGCGATGACGCGCACCTGCTGTACGGCTTCGCCCGAGAGCAGGAACGCGCGCTGTTTCGCGCGTTGATCAAGGTCAACGGCGTGGGGCCGAAGCTTGCACTTGCGATTCTTTCCGGCATGGATGAAGACGCCTTCATGCGCTGCGTGCGCGACGACGACGCCAAGGCGCTGACCAAGCTTCCAGGAGTGGGCAAGAAAACCGCCGAGCGGCTGATTATCGAGATGCGTGACCGGTTCCCGGAATGGGAGCGAGGTGAATACGCGCCGTTGGCGTTGGAAGGCGCCACCGGCGAGGCGCCACCGCGCGACAACACCGCCGACGCCGAAGCCGCGCTGGTGAGTTTGGGTTACAAGCTGACCGAAGCCGCTAAAATGCTGTCCGACCTTGATCCGCATCAGAGCACCGAAGCGCTGATCAAGGCGGCGCTGACGCGGCGCATGGGAGGCTGAGTGAACGCACCCACTCATTCGAGGCCAACCAATTCTACGTCAGCCAGTCATGGGGTTTTATGCTAGAACACGACCGGCTCATCGCCGCCGCGCCGGAACAGGGCGAAGTGCGGCTCGACCACGCCATTCGGCCTAAAAAGCTTCGCGACTATATCGGCCAGCCGCGCGTGCGCGAGCAGCTCGAGATCTTCATCGGCGCGGCGCGCCTGCGCGAAGAGAGCCTGGACCACACGTTGGTGTTCGGCCCGCCAGGGCTTGGCAAAACTACGCTTGCCAACATCATCGCCACCGAAATGGGCGTTGGGCTCAAATCCACGTCAGGCCCGGTGCTCGAGCGCGCCGGCGATCTCGCCGCGATGCTCACCAACCTGGAGCCGGGGGACGTCCTCTTCATCGATGAAATTCACCGGCTCTCGCCAGTCGTCGAGGAAATTCTCTACCCGGCGATGGAGGATTTTCAGCTCGATATCATGATCGGTGAAGGCCCGGCGGCGCGCTCGATCAAGCTCGACCTGCCACGCTTTACCCTGGTCGGCGCCACCACCCGCGCCGGGCTTTTGACCTCGCCGCTGCGCGACCGCTTCGGCATCGTACAGCGCCTCGAGTTTTACAACCTCGAAGAGCTGACCGAAATCGTCTCCCGTTCGGCCAGGCTCTTGAACGTCGAAACCAACGAGGAGGGCGCCATCGAAGTGGCCCGGCGCTCGCGCGGCACGCCGCGAATCGCCAACCGGCTTTTGCGCCGCGTGCGCGACTACGCCGACATCAAGGGCGACGGCGTCGTTAACGCAGCGTTAGCGGACGCCGCGCTCAATATGCTAAACGTGGATCACCACGGGCTCGATCACATGGACCGGCGCTTGCTGCTCGCCATGATCGACAAGTTCGACGGCGGCCCGGTTGGCGTGGATTCACTCTCGGCGGCGATCGGCGAGGAGCGCGATACCATCGAGGACGTGATCGAGCCCTACCTGATCCAGCAGGGCTTGATGATGCGCACGCCGCGCGGTCGCATGGTGACACGCCAGGCGTGGCTGCATTTCGATCGCGTGCCCCACGAGCAGAGCGTCGATGTGGAAGGGGAGCGCCGCCCGTGAGCCAGTCCGAACCAGTTGAGTGCGAACAGCGCCAATGTAAACAAAACCAGGCGTTTCAACTGCCGGTGCGCGTTTACATCGAGGATACCGACGCCGGCGGCATCGTCTACTACGTTAACTATTTGAAGTTCATGGAGCGCGCTCGCAGCGAATGGCTACGAGCATTGGGCTTTTCCCAGCAAACGCTGCTGGACGAAGGCACGCAGCTAGTGGTATACCGCTTGGCTTGTCACTACAGCAAGCCGGCAAGGCTCGACGATGCGCTCAGCGTCGATGCGCACGTCGAGCATATGGGCCGCTGCAGGATGACGTTCGAGCAGCGCGTTTGGCGAAACGAGGAACTCCTTTGCCGCGCGACAGTCGAGATAGCCTGCCTTGATCGCCACACGCTGCGCCCCCGGGCATGGCCCGAAGCGCTCCGAACGGTTTCGGCCGAGTGCCAGACGTCATCGGCTTGACGCTTGAGCGCGGCACTTGCTAAAGGCATTTGAGCGGGGCTTTGTATTCAACCGACGGACCACCCAGGCGCGTTTGCGCTGACTGACCAATGAGGGCCACTGTGAACGATAACACCATGTCCATCCCCCACCTGATAATGAGTGCCAGCACCGTCGTACAGCTGGTCATGCTGCTGCTAGTGGTGGGGTCGATCCTCTCATGGGTGGTGATTTTCCAGCGCAGTATCGCTCTGCGTCGCGCCAAGCGCGAGTACAGCGAGTTCGAAGAGTCGTTCTGGTCCGGGGTGGATCTCAACGAGCTTTACCGCGACATTCCCGCCGACGACCCGCGCCACGGCGCTGAGCACATCTTTCAATCCGGTTTCCGCGAATTCAACCGTTTGATGCCCAAAACGCGCAACCCGGACACCGTTCTGGAAGGCGTTCAGCGCAGCATGCGGGTGGCGTGGTCGCGCGAAGAGGACCGTCTGACGCAGCATCTGACGTTTTTGGCCACCGTCGCCTCGGCAAGCCCGTACATCGGTCTTTTTGGTACGGTCTGGGGCATCATGGGCTCGTTTCAAGCGCTGTCGTTTTCCCAACAGGCCACCCTTGCCACCGTCGCGCCCTGGATCGCCGAAGCGCTGATCGCGACCGCCATGGGCCTTTTTGCGGCCATTCCGGCGGTCATTTTCTATAACCGTCTCTCCAACGATGTCGGCCGGCTGCTGGGCAAGTACGAAGACTTTGCCGAAGAGTTTCACGCCATTTTGTATCGCAATCTTCAGGGTCGCGATAGCACCAAAAGCGTCGGCTAAGGGAGTTCACCATGCACGGGCCATTCAATCGCGGCGGCAAGAAAAAGCCGATGGGCGAGATCAACGTCGTTCCCTTCATCGACGTCATGCTGGTACTGCTGGTGATCTTCATGATCACAACCCCCATGCTGACCCAGGGCGTTCAGGTCGACCTGCCCCAGGTCAGCTCCGAGCCCATCGAGAATCAGGAAGACAATGATCCCATCATCATCTCCGTCGATGACGAGGGGAGCTTCTATATCACGTTGGGCGAAGACACCAGCAGCGTCACCATCGACGAAGTCTCCGAGCGTGTGGTCGCCATTTTGCAGCGCGTGCCCAATACGCCGGTCATGGTTCGGGGCGATCGCAACGTGCCCTACGGTCAGATCGTGGTGCTCATGAGTACGCTTCAGCGTGCGGGCGTGGCCAACGTGGGGCTTCTTTCCGAGCCGCCGCAGGACGGCCAAGGGTAACGCTTTTATGGCCCATGACGCTTTTCGTGACCCACAGGACGTCGGCTACACCTGGCCTCTAGTGCTCGCCGTGGCGGTGCACGCGCTGATTCTTCTTTTCAGCCTTGTGAGCTGGCCATCGTCCACCGAGGAGCCGGATACCACCTCGATCGTTCAGGCGACGTTTGTGAGTACCGAAACCTTCACCGATCAGGCGCAGCAGGCGATCGAGCAACAGGCTGCGCTTGAAAGCGGCGCCAGTAGCGAAACCCAACAGTCGCCGGAGCCGACTCCCGAGCCCGAGCCCGCGCCGGACCCCGAACCGCAGCCCGAGCCTGACCCAGAACCTGAACCTGAACCCGATCAAAGTACCGCCCAGGCCGAGGCCGAGGCGGCAGCCGAAGCCGCCGCGGCGGAGCGCGCCCGGGCGCTTGAAGAGGCCGAAGCCGAAGCCGCACGCCGCGCTGAAGAAGCCGAGCGGCTTGCCCAGGAGCAGGAAGCTCAGGCCCAGGCACGCGAAGAGGAGGCCCAGCGGCTGGCCGAGGAGCGCGCCGCCGAAGAGCAGGCGCGCGCCGAGGCAGAGGCTGAACAGCAACGGCTGCGTGAAGAGCAGGCCCGCCAGGAGCGAGAAGCGGAAGCCGAGCGTCAGCGTGAAGAGGAAGCCCGCCGTGAAGCCGAAGCTGAGGCCGAGGCCGAGGCCGAACGCCAGCGCCAGGCCGAAGCGGAAGCGGAAGCCGAGCGTCAGCGCGAAGAAGAAGCTCGTCGCGAAGCAGAAGCCCAGGCCGAGCGCGAACGCGAGGAGGCAGCGCGGCGTGAGCGAGAAGTAGAGGAGCAGCGTCAGCGCGAGGCCGAGGCGCAGCGTGAACGCGAAGCCGAAGCACAGCGCCAGCGCGAGGCAGAAGCCGCCATGCAGCGTCAGCTCGAAGGCGAGGCGGCGGCCGCCGCGGCCAACGCCCAGCAAGCGCAGCAGGCGGCGAACAACTTCAGTAACCTGGTGCAGCGTGCCGTGGAGCAGGCCTGGATTATTCCGGGCGGGGCCGACAACCTGCGCGCGGTAATAAGTGCGCGCCTGGGTCCCTCGGGGGAAGTTCTATTGACTAATATAGTAACGTCGAGCGGCAACAGCGCTTTCGATCAATCCGCCGTTCAGGCGGTCGAACAAGCCGCACCGTTTCGTGAGCTGTTACAGCTGACACCGGAACAGCAGCGCGATATACGATCGCGACCGATAAACTTTAACTTCACTCCATCGGGGGTACGTTGATGCAAACCTTGAGTAAAGCCTGGCTATTTTGTGTGCTGCTGCTGATCAGCAGCGTCGCAAGCGCCAACCTGACGATCGAAATCACGCGCGGCAGTGATCAGGCGCTTCCCATTGGCGTCGTGCCCTTCGAAGGGGGCGAGGGCTTGCCGGAAGACGTGGCGCAAATCGTTCAGGACGATCTGGAGCGTAGCGGTATGTTCGCGCCGCTCGCGCGCAGCGCCATGTTCGAACGCCCAAGTCAGGCAAACGACGTTCAGTTCGGCACCTGGCGCTCGCTCGATACGCGCTACCTGGTGGTCGGGCGTGCCCAGCAAACCGGCGGCGGCTATCAGATTCAGTTCGATCTGATGGATATCAGCGGCCAGACGCGCATGATCGGCGAAACCGTCAACGTCAGCGGCAACGACCTGCGCGGTGCGGCCCACTACATCAGTGACCAGGTGTTCGAGGCGATCACCGACATCCGCGGCGCGTTCTCGACCAAAATCGCTTACGTTACCGCTCAGGGGCTGGGCGACAACATGCAGTTCGGCCTGTACGTAGCAGACGCCGACGGTGCCCGCAGCCAACAGGTGCTGACGTCGGATCAGCCGATCATGTCGCCGGCCTGGTCTCCGGATGGGCGTAAGCTGGCCTACGTTTCCTTTGAAACCGAGCGCCCGGCGATCTATATTCAGGATGTTTCAAGCGGTCAACGCGTACAGGCAACATCGTTCGAGGGCATCAACGGCGCGCCGGCCTGGTCGCCGGACGGCCGCCGCTTGGCGATGTCGCTTTCCAAGGATGGCCAGCCGGATATCTACGTACTCGATATCGGCAGCCGCTCGCTCAATCGCTTGACCGACAGCAACAGCATCGACACCGAACCGGCTTTTTCGCCCAACGGCGCCAACATTCTTTTCACCTCGGATCGCAGCGGCGGCCCCCAGATCTATCAGATGTCCGCCAACGGTGGAAACGCCAATCGGGTGACCTACACCGGCAACTACAACGCTCGCGGGCGCTACTCACCGGAAGGCGATCAGATCTTTTTGGTCCACCGGTCGGACCGCGGTTATCAAGTGGCACGCCAGGAACTCGACGGCGGTCGTTTGGTGGTCTTGAGTGAGTCAACGCGGGATGAATCTCCTAGTGTTGCACCGAACGGGACCATGGTAATCTTCGCTACCCAACAGGGTGGAAGTGGCTTTTTGAGTGCCGTTTCGGCGGATGGCCGCTCGTCATTCAGACTGCCGGCAGCACAGGGTGAAGTACGCGACCCCGCGTGGTCTCCCTTTTTAAACTGAAGTTCAACCACAGAAACGTTGAACCACAGAAACGTTGAACAACATTGAATTCTGTTTTTCAGGCAAGGAGTCTGATCATGCAACTTAAGCCATTGGCTCGCTCTCTAGCAGTCGCCTTCTCCATTCTGGCCGTTGCGGGCTGTTCGAGCACCGGCGGCACCCAGGACGGTGACGCATACGGTAGCCAAAGCGGCAGCACCGCCGGTACCGGCACCGGTTCCGGTATGGGCACCAACGGTAGCGGCCAGTACGGTTCCACCTCGGGCTCCGGCTACGGCGCTGGCCAGCAGGCCGACTCACGCATTCCTGAAGTGCGTACCATCTACTTCGATTACGACCGCGACACGATCAAAAGCGAGTACGAATCCGTCGTGATGGGCCATGCGCGCTACCTGCAGGCCAACCCCAACGCCCGCGTGACGCTACAGGGTCACACCGACGAGCGCGGTACGCGTGAATACAACATGGCACTTGGCGAGCGTCGCGCCCGCGCCGTTCAGCGCTTTTTGAACATTCAAGGCGTTTCCCCGTCTCAAATGAGCGTTGTCAGCTACGGCGAAGAGCGTCCGGCGGCCAGCGGTCAGGGCGACAGCGCCTACTCGCAAAACCGTCGCGTGGTCTTTAGCTACTAATTCGGCTAATGGGTCAGACGGTTAGACGTTAAGCTATCAAGCGCCCCGGGGCAGTACTGCCTTGGGGCGTCTTTGGGAGTCATCATGAATCACAGTCTCAAACGTTTTTTTGGGAGGCTGTGCGGTGCGGGAGCCATTGCGCTCCCGCTGTCCGTATTGCCTCTCGCGGTGCTCGCTCAGCAGCCGCTGGTTCAGGACATGTCCTCCGGTTCCGGCGGGTTCTACTCGCAAACTCAGCGTCAGGAAGCCTCTGGCGGTAACCTGGTACTGTTCAATCAGGTCGAGGAGCATCAGCAGGAGATTCAACGCCTGCGGGGTCAAATCGAGGAGCTTCGCCATCAGATGGAGCAACTCAAACGCCAGTCGCAGCAGCAGTATCTCGATATCGAAGACCGCTTGATGAACCTGCAAAGTGCCCCGGCGCCCACGCCGTCAGCACCGACCGCACCCCAGGTCGAACCCGAGGCCGCCGAGGAGGTGGCCGCATCGTCTTCATCGTCCTCGGCAAGCAACGTCAGCGAAGACGCTCAGGCGGACTATCAGGCCGCCTTCGCCCACGTCCAGGCACGCCGCTTTAGCGAGGCGATCGATGCCTTCAACGATTTCGTCACCGCTCATCCGGATACCAGCCTGACCGCCAACGGCTACTACTGGCTTGGTGAGCTTTACGCTGCTGAAAACGAGCTCTCCGCCTCGGATGACGCGTTTAGCCGCGTCATCAACGATTTCGACTCAAGCTCCAAGGTGCCGGACGCGCTTTATAAGCTGGGATTGGTCAAGGCACGCCAGGGTGAAACCGAGCGCAGCCGCGAGCTGCTCGAGCAGGTGCGAGACGATTACCCGCAAAGCAGCGCCGCCGGCTTGGCCAACGACTTTCTTCGCCAGTCCGCCGGATAATTCACCCCGAGGTTATGCATGACCTGCAAGATCGATTATCAGGCCCGACCTGACTTGCTCAAGGATCGCGTTATTCTCGTCACCGGCGCCGGTGATGGTATCGGCCGCGTCGCCGCGCTCGACTATGCCCGCCACGGCGCCACCGTCATTTTGCTGGGCCGCACCCTCGAAAAGCTCGAGCGCGTGTACGACGAGATCGAAGCCCAGGGATACCCGCAGCCGGCGATCTTTCCGCTCAATATCGAAGGTGCGCTGCTCGAGGACTACGACGACATGGCAAGCCGGCTGGACCGTGAGTTTGGCCGTCTGGATGGCGTGCTGCATAACGCCGGACTGCTGGGCACCATCACGCCCTTCGAGGAGTATGAGCCGGAACTCTGGGAGCAGGTGATGCAGGTCAATATCAACGGTCCGATCTGGATGACCCAGTCGCTTTTGCCGCTGCTGGACAGCGCCGACGATGCCTCGCTGATTTTCACCTCATCCAGCGTGGGCCGAAAAGGGCGGGCGCAGTGGGGTGCCTATAGCGTGTCGAAGTTCGCGACCGAAGGCTTCATGGAAGTGCTGGCCGACGAGTTCAAGGCGCACGAGCATCTTCGCATCAATACGCTGAATCCGGGCGCGACTCGCACCGATATGCGGTCCGGCGCCTACCCGGACGAGGACCCGACCACGCTGCGCACCCCGGAGCAAATCATGCCGACCTACCTGTGGCTGATGGGCCCGGATAGCCGCGGCGTGACCGGACAAAAAATTGACGCCCAGCCGCCAAAAGCCTGATGGGCTAACATGGACGAGCGGCGGCCGAGGCGTCAAAACGTTAGAGCGCTAAAACGTGGCCAGCCGCTCGACCAGCGCCTCGCAGGTGTCAAACCAGATATCGGCGGGCCAGCGGCGGTAGTCATCCTGCTCGCTGATATAGCCGTAGCCCACCGCAATGGCGGTCATGCCCGCCGCCTTCGCCGCTTCGATGTCTCGCCGATGATCACCGATGTACCAACAGTGCGCCGGGTCGATCGAGAGGCGCCGCGCCGCCTCCCAGAGCGGCTCGGGTTCCGGCTTTTTCACGCTCAGATCGTCGGCGCACAGAAGTGCGCCGGGCGAAAGCGCCAGCGCCTCCAACAGCGGCAGCGTGTAGCGGCGAGGCTTGTTGGTGACGATCCCCCAGGGCTTTTGTTCGCCGTGCCAGCCGGCAAGCCAGGTGTCCAGCGGTTTGAACACCTGGCTATGGGTGGCGACGGCCTGCTCGTAGGCATCCAGTAGATACTGGCGCGCCTCTGCGTGGCCCTCGGCGTCCGACGTAAGGCCAATCGCCAGCGTCACCAGGGCGCTGCCGCCGTTGGAGACTTCCCGGCGAATCTGCTCGAAGGGCAGGGGCGGCTGGCCGTGAAAGCGGCGCAGTGCGTTGGTGGCATTGGCCAGATCCGGCGCGGTATCGACCAGCGTGCCATCCAGATCGAACAAAATGGCCCTGGGCGCGGGAAGCTCGGCGCTGGCCGAGTTGGTCACGTGATTGGTGGAAGCGAGAGCCATTCAGTGGCCCACCCGGCGGCAGTACATCATGTAGTTGACCGAGACGTCGTTGGCCACCAGCTTGTAGCGCCGAGTGAAAGGGTTGTAGGTCAGCCCGGTCTGCTCGCGCACCTCGAGCCCCGCCTTGCGTGCCCAGCTCGCCATTTCTGATGGCCGAATGAATTTGGCGTAGTCGTGGGTACCGCGGGGCAAGAGGTTCAGCACGTACTCGGCGCCGACGATGGCGAAGGCGTAGGATTTCGGCGTGCGGTTGATCGTCGAGAAGAAGACATAGCCACCGGGGCGTACCAGCGTGCAGCACGCGCGAATGACCGAGGCCGGGTCCGGCACGTGCTCGAGCATCTCCATGCAGGTGACGACGTCGAACGCTCCCGGCGACTCGTCGGCCAGGGTTTCGACGCTGACGTTGCGATACGTAAGCTCGACGTTTTGATGCTCGGCGTGCACCCGTGCCACGCCCAGCGGGGCCTCGCCAAGGTCGATGCCAATCACCTCGGCGCCGCGGCGCGCCATCGACTCACTCAAAATTCCGCCGCCACAGCCCACGTCGAGCACTTTCTTGCCCGCAAGCCCGGCGCGGGCGTCGATGAAATCAAGGCGTAGCGGATTGATCTCATGAAGCGGCTTGAACTCTCCTGTCTCATCCCACCACTGGCTGGCAAGTGCTTCAAATTTCGCCACTTCCGCCTGATCGACGTTACCTTGATAGCGATTGGCGGTGCTATCCTCTGGGGTCGCTTGCATGGGTTTACTCCCTTATCCTGTCAACGCGAGACGTTACCGGCGCCCGTTTACCAAAAAAATTGGTTACATTAAGCTACAAGGTGGCATCCACCCCCCGGTTTTGTATTATTGCATTCTAACCACTCCAGGCGCGAAGCGCATGAAAAGGACGTCGACATGACCCAAAAGGCCCTGTTTATCCGGCAATTGCGCAAGGAGCATGGTTGATGCGCGTACTTCTTTACGGCAGCGAACTCAGTGCCGCCACGGCGGCGTCGGCGCTGGCCTTCGTGGGTCATCGCATCGACTGGCTTTTGCACGAGGACGCCCCCTGGGAGGTGATTTCCACCCTCGACTGGCTGCGCCGTGAGCCCGAACTCATGGCCCATATCGGTCAGGCCTTCGAACAGCAGACGCTTCGCATCGTGACCTCCCTCGACGAGGCAGCGCCGATGGACGTGGTGTGGCTGGCTCTTTCGCCGGAACAGCGCCGGTCAGCGGAGACACTTGTGAGCGCACCGCTCCTTCGCGAGCATCGCGCGGTACTCATCAATAACTCCACGTTCCCCGTTGGCGATACCGAGCGCCTCAATGCTCTGATGGGTGAACAGCACAGTAGCGTTGCGTTGCCGGATACCCTCGAGGAGGGGCGGGCTTGGGAGTCGTTCACGCGCCCGACCCGCTGGCTTTTAGGCTGTGACGATGCCCAGGGCGAACAAATCGCTCGCGAGCTGTTGCGCGCTTTCAATCGCCGCCGCGATGTGTTTCAACTGATGCCAAGGCGCGCCGCGGAACTGACCAAGCTCGCCATCAACGGCATGCTGGCAACCCGTATCAGCTACATGAACGAAATCGCCGGGCTCGCTGACACCCTGGGCGTGGACGTCGAGCACGTGCGCCAGGGGATGGGGGCTGACACGCGTATTGGCTTTGAGTATCTCTACCCGGGGTGTGGCTTCGGCGGGCCCAACTTCTCACGGGATTTGATGCGCCTGGCCGACGTGCAGTCGCAAAGCGGGCGTTACTCCGCGCTGCTCGAGCAGGTCATGGATATCAACGAGCAGAAAAAAGAGACGCTCTTTAGAAAGCTCTGGACGTTTTTCGACGGCGACCTGGCCGGTAAGACCGTGGCGATCTGGGGGGCGGCGTTCAAACCCGGCACCGCACGCATCGACCATGCGCCGGTGCTCACACTGCTGGAAGCTCTCTGGGCTCAAGGCGTGAAGGTGCAGCTTCACGACCCCGCCGCCACCCCGGCGCTTGCCGCGCTGCTCGGTGAGCGCGAGGATCTGACGCTTTATACCGACGATCCTTACCAGGCCTGCGAAGGGGCGGATGCGCTGATGCTGGTCACCGAGTGGAAAAACTACTGGAACCCGGACTGGCACCGTCTGACCGAGCTTTTAAATGCTAAATTGATATTGGATGGACGCAATATTTTCGATCCGGCCTTCGTTGCCAGCTGCGGGCTGCGCTACCGAGGCATCGGCCGACGCGCCGACCCAACGACTCATTGAGGAACTTTAATGTCTGACGCCACCCCGTCCCAGCGTATCGTGCCCGACGTGGACCAGAGCCTGGGCGCCCAGCATCTGCGCCATCGTCGAGGTCCGCGCCTTTGGCCGCTGTGGCTCGTACTACTGCTTGTCATCGCGCTGCTGGCGGCGCTGGCCGCGGGCCTTTGGTACGAGCGCGAGCGCCTTCTGGACGAGGTTCGCCGGGTAAGTGGTGAAGTCTCCAATCTGCACGCACGGCTGGACTCCAGCGACACCGACGTGGTCGACTCGGTCAGCTACATGCAGGCCCAGATGACCACGCTTTTTCAGGAACAGGAACAACTCGCCGTGCGCCTGACCAATACCCGTGAAGAGCTTTACGGGCTTTTGACCGATGGCGAGGACACGGTGTCGCTCGAGGCGATCGACGAGCTTCGCGAAACGCTAACGGCGCAGCGCGAGGCGGCCGAGCTCAACGAGCGCCAGCTCAAAGCCGTACGCAGTTCGGTGAGCGCGCTCGAGCAGGCGGGCACCGCCGGGCGCCAAAACCTGCTCGAAGAGGTGGCCTCTTTAGACCAGAACACCGCCGAGCGGGTCGCCGCGTTGGAAGAGCGGCTAGGCCGCGAGCGCGTGACCCTCGACAACCAACTGATCGAGCTTCGCAATGATCTCGATGAACGTTTGGATGAACTCGCCGAGGCGTCCCAAAACGCTGAAACGGGTATCGACCAGCAGGCGCTCGAGCGCGCTACCGCCTCGCTCAATGAGCGTATCAGGGCACTTGAGAGCGATGTTCGTCAGGTGCGTCAGGCGCAATTAGCGTTTAGTGCTCAAATGGAAATGCTGCGATAATTCAAAAAAGGGTGAAAACGCCGGGGCGAAGGGTATCGCCCGGCCTTCGCCTGTCGCCCGTCTGATCAGGTAAAAGAAGGACACCATGCAACGATACCGTCAGCGATTTACGGCGATGCCCGTAGCGTTCTACCTGGCAGCCCCTTTATTGATGATAAGCCCGCCGCTTTGGGCGCTGGAAGCCACCGTCAGCGGCGTGTCGGGCCCGGTCGAAGAGAACATCGACGCCTACCTGCAAAATATCGACGAAGAGCGCTACACCGACCTGCGCCTGGAAGGCGAAATTCGCCAACGCACTCAGGAAGCGATGCGCGTATTCGGCTACTACGAGCCAGAGGTCGAGGTGACCCTCGCCGAACCCGTTCGAGTCAGTATCGAGCCCGGCCCCCAGGTGCGCATCGAAACGCTTTCGATCAACATCGAAGGCGATGCTCAGGACGACCCGCCGTTTCAAGAGGCGCTGAACGACTTCCCGCTCAAAGAGGGCGATGTGCTCGAACACGAGCCCTGGGATCAGCTCGGCTCCGAGTTCTCCGGGCTTGCCATCGAGCGCGGCTACTTCGACTGGGGCTTTACTGACCGGCGCATGGAAGTGCGCCCTTATCAGGAAAGCGCGCGCCTCTACATGGATTTCGATAGCGGCCCGCGCTACCGGTTTGGCCAAACGCGCATCGTGGGAAGCCATATCCAGCCGGAGCGGCTCAAACAGATGCAGGATTTTGAGCCCGGCGACCCTTATCTTGCCGAGTCGATCGCGCTTTACAACCAGCGCCTGGGCGAGACCCGCTGGTTTCGCTCGGTGACCGTTCGCCCGCGCCTGCAAACCGCTCAGGAGCTCGTCATTACGCCGACCGGCGGTGGGGCGGCCTGGTACGACTCCGCCACTGCCTCCCAGCCAAAGCGCCCAAGGCTCTCGAGCGCCGCCTTTGCAAGTGCGTTGAGCGTGGGCCAGCCCAACGACTACCGTCTGCCGATCGATGTCACCGTCGAGCCCGCCGACCGTCATCAGTTCGAAACCGGTATCGGCTACGCCACCGACGTTGGCCCCAGGCTTCGTTTTGGCTGGCAGCAGCCCTGGATCAATAGCCTCGGTCACAGCCTGAACCACGACCTTTATATCTCGGGGCCGGACCAGCGCTTCACCGGGGTTTACAACATTCCGCTCGAAGACCCGATTCGCGACAACTACCGACTGCAGTACGGTATTCGTAAGCGTGAAGACAACGACACCGAGTCGCTCGAGGGCACGGTAGAGTTCGCGCGGCGCTGGGAGTTCGACAACCGCTGGGTGCAAACCCTTTACGTGCGCACCACCTACGAGGATTTCACCCAGGGTAATCTTTCGGATGAAGTGTGGCTCTACTATCCCGGCATTCAATGGTCGCGCACACGCACGCGGCCCACGCGCTTTCCGCTCTGGGGTGACCGCCAGCAGCTGTCGCTGGAGTATTCCGATACGTTATGGGGCTCGGACGCCACGTTTTTGCGCGTGACCGGCGATACCGAGTGGATTCGCACCCTGGGCGACAGCAACCGCTTTTTGGCGCGCTTGGGCGTCGGCGCCATCGAAACCGACGATTTCGACAAGATTCCGCCGTCGCTGCGCTTTTTCACCGGCGGCGATCAAAGCGTGCGCGGCTACTCCTTCGAGAGCCTGTCGCCTCGCGACGACGATGGGCTTTTGCGTGGCGGCCAGCAGATGTTGACCTCGACGCTCGAGTATCAGCGCCGCGTCACCGGCGACTGGTGGGGCGCGGCCTTCGTCGACAACGGCAACGCCTTCGACGATTGGAGCGCCGACGATCTTAAAACCGGCGCCGGACTTGGCGTGCGCTGGATATCGCCGGTCGGCCCCATTCGCTTCGACGTCGCCCATCCTTTTGATGATGAAGACAACGACTTTCGCATTCACTTCTCTATCGGCCCCGAGTTCTAGGAGCGCATTTTGGCAGACGTTGCAAAGAAAAAGCCGCGAACGAAAAAGCGGCTCTCCTCCGGCGCGCGTACCCGATTGGCCGTTTGGAGTGTGATTCGCCTGTTGATCCTCGTGCCGCTATGGCTGTTTGGCCTGGTCGCACTGGTACTGGGCGCGGCACTGTCGCCCTGGGGGACGGCGCAGCTCTTCTCCCAGGCCGAGAAACGCGGCTACGTCAGTGTTGAGGCGCAGTCCGGCGGTCTGCTCGACGAGTTCACGCTACAGGGCTTTCGCATGAACGTCGCCGGCGTGCAGGTGGCGATCGACGATCTCGAACTTCGCTGGGCCGACGACTGCCTGCTTTCCGGTAGGCTCTGTATCGACACGCTGCGCGCCGAAGGCGCCGACATTCGCCTGGGCGCGAGCCAGAACGAGCCGGAGCCGCCGCCGGACAACCAGCCGCCGCTTCGCATCACGCTGCCGTTTCCCATCGAGCTTCGTGAACTGGTGTTGAACGATACCGCGGTCACGCTCGGTGACGGCACGCGCATCACCGTCGATTCGCTGACCAGCGCCGCGATCGCCGAGGGCCAGAGCGTACGCCTGGCCCCCACGGAGCTTGACCAGCCCCGAGTTTACCTTCCGCCGTCGCCGGGCGTGCGTTTGACTCAGGGGCTCGAGACGCCGCTGGACGCCACCGGAATCGACGGCGCCATTGCCGTGCATACGCCGCCGGCGCCCGAGCCCGCCGAGCAGGAGGACAGCGGGGTGCTGGTCACGGAACAGGGCCGTACCCAGCTTCCCGACATCATGCTGCCGATCGACGTCATCGTCGAAGAGCTCGCCATCAACGACTTCGCCCTGGAAGGCGCGGTCGATTACAGCGTCGAGCGGCTCACCCTGGTGGGCTCGGCGGTCGAGCACGACATCGCGATCGATACCTTCTACGTGCTTACTCCGGACGCCGAGGTGAATCTCGACGGCACGATCCGCCTGGCCGAGGAGTATCCGCTCGATCTGAACCTGGCCACCACGCTCTACCTGCCGGAGCGCTTTCCCGAGCTTTCCGGCAACACGGTGTCGCTTGCACTGTCCGGCTCGCTTGCCGAACTTGAAGGCGAGCTCGATACCGAGGGGCTGGTCAACGTCGTGCTCGATGCCAGCGTCGACGTACTCGACCCACTGTTCGCGTTCGACGTGCGCCTGCAAACCGACGAGCTGCAGTGGCCGCTCACACCGGTGGAGGGCAGTGACGCCGAGCCCATCCGAGTCGAGGATCTCGACCTTCGCGCCAGCGGCAATCTGGAAGCCTTCGCGGTGACCGTCGATGCCGAGGGCATCGATGACACGCGCCTGGATGGGCAGGTGGATCTCGATGATCCGAGCTACCCCTTCGATGTGCGTTTGCAAAGCGAGCGCTTCCAGTGGCCGCTCAACGTGCCGGAAGACGCCGACACCGCCGCCGAGCCCTTCGTGGTGCAGAACCTGGATCTACGCGCCAACGGTAGCCTCGAAGAATTCACGGTAACGCTGGATGCCGACGGCGTGGAGAACACCCGACTCGAGGCGCGCGCCGATATCGAGGACCCGAACTATCCCTTTACTGCGCGGCTTCAAAGTGATCGGCTGCAGTGGCCGCTGATCACTTCCGAGAGCGCCGACGTCCCCCCCTGGGTGGTGCAGAATCTGGATCTGCGCGCCAGCGGCGATATCAATGCCTACACCCTGGCCCTCGACGTCGAGGCCGAAGGCCCGGACGTGCCGCTTCTATCGCTGAACCTGGAGGGTAGCGGCGATACGGGCAGCTTCGGCTGGTCGACGCTTGCGCTTCAAATCGACGAGAGCCGCCTGGCAAGCCAGGGGCGCGTGAACTGGGCCAACGCCATTACGCTGGACACGACGATTCGCCTCGACGAGTTTGATCCGTCCCACTTCGTTGCCGACCTCGACGGCTCGCTCAACGGCGATATCGAACTGGGCGTGCTTCAGCAGGGCGAGCGCTGGCTGATCGATCTCCCTACGCTCGATATCGAGGGCGAGCTTCGCGATTACCCGCTCACGCTGGCGGCGTCTCTGCGCGCCAACTCGGATCTCGAGGCCGACATCGAGAGCCTGGTCTTCACCCAAGGCAACAACCGCCTGACCGCCCAGGGCCGGGCGAGCCAGCAGGCGCTGTCGATCGATGCCGACATCGCGCTCAATCAGCTGCAAACCATTCACCCGCAGCTTGCCGGGCGTCTGGCCGGCAATGTTCAGGCGCGCGGCAGCATCGAGCAGCCGCAAATCAACGCCGCCCTCGAAGGCAGCGACCTGCGCTTTGCCGACAACGCCGTCGAGCGGCTTTCGCTTGACGCCGATATCAGCGGCATCGATGACCCGCGCCTGGACATCGACCTGCTGCTCGACCGGGTCGTGGCTGGTGGCCAGACGCTGCAACGCCTGGAGCTGACCCTCGAGGGCCTGCTTTCCCAGCACACGCTGTCGCTTGATGTGCAGGGCGATGATACCAGCGCCTTGCAGCGCGCCGAGCTTGCCCTGCGCGGACGTTTCGATCAGGCCAACCAGCTCTATCAGGCCAACGTTACGCCGCTTGAGATCGACTCTGACGCTGGCGATATTCGTCTGGAGAGCCCGCTGGATTTGCGCTACAACCTGGCCAATGGCCAGGCGCGGCTGTCGCCGTTCTGCCTGCGCCGGCTCGAAGGCGGGCTCGTTTGCTCGACAGAAACGGTCAACGCTTCGGCCGAACAGGGCCGGGCGCTTCTGACCGTGCGCGAAGTGCCGATGGAAGCGCTCGAGCCGTTTTTGCCCGAAGAGTGGCGTCTGGACGGCGACACCACCGCGGACCTGGCGCTCTCCTGGAGCCAGGGCGGTGCGCGTTGGCAGGCCGACGTCGAGCTTTTGAGCGAACTGGCGATCACCGCGGTCGACGGCTACGGCCAGCCGGTGCGCCTGCCGGTGATCAATCTGGACGCTCAGATCGACGCCAACCAGGCCAACGCCAACGCCAGCGTGGTGCTGTCGCTGTCCGAGGCGGGGCGTTTGGCGCTGGATCTGAGCGTGAGCGACCCGATCGGCCGGGGCGGGCTCAACGGCGAGCTGCGCGCCAGCAATATCGTGCTCGAACCGTACCTGCCGCTGGTCGCACAGCTCGATGAGCTGCAGGGCGCGCTCAACGGCACCGTTTCGATTGGCGGCACGACCGCCCAGCCGGATTTGCAGGGCACGCTGGCCCTTCGCGGCGTGCGTGCCCGCGGCCCGGACATTCCGATCGACGTTCAGGACGGCGAGCTTGCGCTGCGCTTCGACGGCGGCCAGGGCAGCATCGACGGCTTCATCGCCGCCGAGCGCGGCCGGCTCAACATCTCCGGTGACGCCTACTGGCCGGAGAACGAGCAGTGGCGGGCAGGCGTCGACCTGAACGCGGTTCAGGAGCCGCTTTTGGTCGTGCTGCCCCAGTTCGGGCGCCTCGAAGCGGCGCCAAACATTCGTATCCGCGTCAACCCGGAGCGACTCCAGATTCGCGGCAACGTCGATATTCCCTGGGCGCGGCTGGAAATCGGCAGCCTGCCGGCCTCGGCGATTACCCCAAGCGGCGACGAGATCATCATCACCGAGCGCGACGACCGCGAGGCCGAGCGCATCGCACGGCTGCGCACCGCCAACGGCGAAGGCCCGAGCGCGGCGGATGAACTCGCCGCCGGCGGTATGGAGATCGACATGCTGATCACGCTGAACCTGGGCGACGACATGGAGCTCTCCGCCTATGGGCTGGAATCGAACCTGGCGGGCAGTCTGGAGGTGCGCCAGGACAGCGGGGTGCTGCAACTCTTTGGCGAGGTAAACCTGGTAGACGGGCGCTTCCAGGCCTTCGGTCAGGATCTGCTCATTCGTCGCGGTCAGCTGCTGTTCAGCGGCCCGCCCGGGCTTCCCGTGCTCAATTTCGAGGCGATCCGAAACCCGGAAGTGACTCAGGACGACGTGATCGCGGGGCTCAGAGTCACCGGCACCGCCGAAGAACCGAACGTAGCGATCTTCTCGGAGCCGGCGATGCCGGAGAACAGCGCGCTTTCTTATGTACTTCGCGGGCGCGCCCCGGATTCCTCCGGCGGTGTCGACAGCGCCTTGACCACGGCGCTGATCGGTATGTCGCTCGGGCGCACCGGCGGGGCGGTCGGCTCGATTGGGGAGGCTTTCGGCATCAACGACTTGACTCTGGATACCACCGGCGCCGGTGACGAAAGCCAGGTCGCACTCAGCGGTCAGCTTACCGACGATTTGCGAATTAGCTACGGTGTGGGAATCTTTTCGCCCATCGCTGAACTAACCTTACGCTATACGCTTTGGCGTAATTTCTACGTCCAGGTGGTTACCGGCACGAGTCAGGCGGTCGACTTGATCTACACCTTCTCGCGTCCGGGCTCACCGACGATACTTCCACCGATACTCCCACGGCAATAAGAGGTGGCCATGACACTTTTTTCCAGAACATCGGGATCACTGCCAGGCCGTGATACGCCGATCGAAACAAGCGAGACCCATACCGTCAACGGCAACGCCCTGAAGGGGCCGATCCCTGACGGCTTCGAGGAGATCGTCCTCGGCATGGGCTGCTTTTGGGGCGTCGAGCGTCTCTTCTGGCAAATTCCCGGGGTACACGTGACCGCCGCAGGCTATGCCGGTGGCGAAACCCCCAACCCGACCTATGACGAAACCTGCACCGGGCGCACCGGCCATACCGAGGTGGTGCGAGTGGTCTATGATCCCGACCAGGTCTCGCTGGCCACGCTTTTGCGCACCTTCTGGGAGGAGCACGACCCGACCCAAGGCAACCGGCAGGGCAACGATATCGGTAGCCAGTACCGCTCGGCGATTTTCACCACGACCGACGCCCAGCGCGAGCAGGCCGAGCAGAGCCGTGATGCGTATCAGAAGGCGCTCGATGAGCAGGGCAAGGGGCGCATCACCACCGACATCTATCCGCTGGACAGGTTCTACTATGCCGAGGGCTACCATCAGCAGTACCTGGACAAGAATCCCGGCGGCTACTGCGGTTTGAAGGGCACTGGCGTGACCTGTGCGATTGGCTAAGCTTTATTGATTCACGCAGACCCCATCGGCGGTCTAGCCGGTCGTCTGCGTTTTCCAACCTGTTGGCCTTTTCCGCTCGCTCGAGCCTCTCGAGCGAGCGGCTTACGTTAAAGAAGACGACGGTTCACTACGACAGCTGTTCAATGAAACGGCTCTTCGATTGAACGACGTCGAACTGCAAGGAGTATTTATGTCGATTCAGGCTGATTTTGATTACGATCTCCTGGTCATTGGAGCCGGTTCCGGCGGCGTGCGCGCCGCGCGTACCGCAGCGGCTCGAGGCGCACGGGTGGCCATTGCCGAAGACCGCTACCTGGGCGGCACCTGTGTCAACGTGGGCTGTGTGCCGAAAAAGCTCTACGCCTACGCCTCTCACTTTCGCGACAGCTTCGATGACGCCGCGGGCTACGGCTGGCATCTGCCGGATACGCCGACCTTCGACTGGCCGACGCTCAGAGACAACAAGTCCGGCGAGATCAAGCGGCTAAACGGCATCTATCAGCGCCTGCTGGAAAACGCCGGCGTCACGCTCTATAACGCCCGGGCGACGCTCAAGGATGCCCATACCGTGTCAATGAGCTCTGCCAAGGGCGAAAGTGAGGTGAGCGCGGCCAAAATTCTGCTCGCCACCGGCGGCTGGCCCTGGGTACCCGACTTTCCGGGCAGCGACCTGGCCGTCACCTCCAATGAGGTATTCGATCTCGACACCTTTCCCCAGCGCTTTCTGGTACTGGGCGGGGGCTATATCGCCGTCGAGTTCGCCAGTATCTTCAACGGCCTGGGCAGCGAAACGCATCTGATTTATCGCCGCGAGCTTTTCCTGCGCGGCTTCGATGACGAGGTACGCGCCTTTACCCGCGACGAAATGAAGAAAAAGGGCGTCAATCTGCACTTTGACACCAACATCGAGCGCATCGAGCGCGGCGACGATGGCCTGAACGTGGGGCTCACCAATGGCGATACGCTCACCGTCGATACCGTGCTGGTGGCCACCGGGCGGCGTGCCAACGTCAGCGGGCTGGGGATCGAGGCGCTGGGCATCGAGCTCGACGACAGCGGCAAGATTCCGGTCAACGAGCGCTTCGAGACCAGCGTGCCCTCGATTCTGGCCCTGGGTGATCTGATCGATAGTCCGGAGCTTACGCCGGCGGCGATCGCCGAGGCGATGCAGATCGTCGAGCATCACTTTGGCGAGACTACACCGGAGCCGCTGGACTACGAGCGCGTTCCCACCGCGGTATTTTGCCAGCCCAACATCGGCACCGTTGGCCTGACCGAAGAGGCTGCCCGGGAGCGCTTCGCCAACATTCGTGTTTACCGTACCGACTTCAAACCCATGAAGCACACGCTTTCCGGAAGCGACGAGCGAATGCTGATGAAGCTGGTGGTGGATGATGAAAGCGACGTTGTGGTCGGCGCGCATATCGTGGGTGAAGAGGCGGGCGAGCTGATTCAAAACGTCGGCATTGCCGTACGCGCCGGGCTCACCAAGGCCGATTTCGACCGCACTCTGGGCGTTCACCCGACCGGCTCCGAGGAACTCGTCACCATGCGCGAACCCTCGCGTACCTGACCCGCATGCTGACGTAGTGTAACCGGGGCGATTCATGACAAGCGGGCGAAAGCCCGCTTTTTTTTACCACTTCATCGAAGTTGGACTAAGCTTTTAACGGTCACAGAGAGGATCGATATACCGTACAGCATTGCCCGTCACATATAATTAAAAATTATTGAAAAGGGAGCCAAGGATAATATGAGCTTTGAGTTATACGTCATCAGCTGTTATGATCCTGCTGGAATTCGCAACGGCGAAGTATCACCATGAGCATGCCTACAACGCCTTTTACCCCATCGTTCGACCTGGCGCGGCCGACCGTCGCTGACGCCGTGGTCGGTAATGAACAGACGCCGCTCTATATCCGCAAGCCCAATGCCGACGACGGCTGGGGTATCTTCGAGCTGGTCAAGGCGTGCCCCCCGCTGGACGTCAACTCTGCCTACGCCTATCTGCTGCTCGCCACCCAGTTTCGCGATACTTGCGCCGTGGCGACCAATGAAGAGGGCGAGATCGTCGGCTTCGTTTCCGGCTATGTAAAGGACAACGCACCGGACACGTTTTTTCTGTGGCAGGTCGCGGTAGGAGAGAAAGCGCGCGGTACCGGGTTAGCGCGCAGGCTGATCGAGGCCATCATGTCGCGTGACGAGCTCAGCGCCGTACACCACATGGAAACCACTATCACACCGGACAATCTCGCGTCCTGGGGGCTTTTTCGCCGCTTGGCGGCGCGCTGGCAGGCACCGCTCAACAGCCGCGAATATTTCTCCACCGAACAGCTCGGCGGTGAGCACGACCCGGAAAACCTCGTGCGCATCGGACCTTTTCAAACCGATCACATCGTCTAGCCAGGTCGAGCGCCGCGCGACACCTTGAAAATTCATCGAACCGTCTCAAGGTTTTTTAAGCGCTTGAGACAGGAAATTTTTTGAAAGGGAGGTCATGATGCAGACCCAAACGTTTGAACGGATGGAATCCAACGTACGCACCTATTCGCGTTCGTTTCCCGTAGTATTCACCAAGGCTAAAAACGCCCGTTTGACCGATGAAAACGGCCGCGAATACATCGATTTCCTCGCCGGCGCTGGCACGTTGAACTACGGCCACAATAATGCGCACCTGAAAGAAGCGATGATCGATTACCTCGCCTCGGACGGCGTAGTACACGGGCTGGACATGTGGACGGCGGCCAAGCGTGACTACTTCGATACGCTCAACGAGCTGATCTTCAAGCCGCGTGGGCTCGACTACAAGGTGCACCTGCCGGGGCCGACCGGTACCAACGCCGTCGAAGCCGCCATTCGCCTGGCGCGGGTGGCCAAAGGGCGCCACAACATCGTCACCTTCACCAACGGCTTTCACGGTGTCACCATGGGGGCGCTGGCGACTACCGGTAACCGCAAGTTCCGCGAGGCCACCGGCGGCATTCCGACCCAGGGCGCAAGCTTCTTGCCTTATGACGGCTACATGGGCGAGCACACCGATACCCTTGACTACTTTGAGAAGCTGTTGGCGGACAAGTCCGGCGGGCTCGATATTCCTGCGGCGGTCATCGTCGAAACCGTGCAAGGCGAGGGCGGTATCAACGTGGCGAGCCTCGAATGGTTGAAGCGTCTGGAAGGTATCTGTCACGACCACGATCTGCTATTGATCGTCGATGATATTCAGGCGGGCTGCGGGCGTACTGGCAAGTTCTTTAGCTTCGAGCACGCCGGCATCAAACCGGATATGGTCACCAACTCCAAGTCGCTGTCCGGTTTCGGCCTGCCGTTTGCTCATGTGTTGATGCGCCCGGAGCTCGACCAGTGGAAACCGGGCCAATACAACGGCACGTTCCGCGGCTTCAACCTGGCCATGATCACCGCGACCGCTGCACTGAAAAAATACTGGTCCAACGATACCTTCGAGCGCGATGTTCAACGCAAGGGCCATATCGTCGAGGAGCGCTTCAAGACGCTGGCCAAGCGCCTGTCGGATAACGGCATGCCCGCCACCGAGCGTGGCCGTGGCCTGATGCGCGGTATTGACGTGGTCGATGGCGATATCGCCGATGCGATCACCGGTAAGGCGTTCGAGCACGGTTTGATCATCGAAACCAGCGGTCAGGCCGGCGAAGTCGTCAAGTGCCTGTGCCCGCTGACCATCAGCGATGAAGACCTGATCGAAGGCCTCGATATTCTGGAAAAATGTGTCGACGCCGTGATCAGCGGCCAATAACGGATCCAACGCCAAGCCATCGTTTCGGCGGCCATCGACGGCCGCCTTTCAAGGAGCACACCGATGATCGTTCGCAACCTGGAAGAAGCCCGCAAGACCGACCGCCTGGTAACCGCTGAGAACGGTAACTGGGACAGCACGCGTCTGGTGCTGGCCAGCGACAAGGCCGGTTTCTCGTTTCACATCACCCGGATCTTTCCGGGCACCGAAACCCACATTCACTACAAGAACCACTACGAAGCCGTGTTCTGCTACGAAGGCGAAGGTGAAGTGGAAACCATCGCCGATGGTAAAATCTGGCCGATCAAGGCCGGCGACATCTATATGCTCGACCAGCACGACGAGCACCTGCTGCGTGGCAAGGAACAGGGCATGACCGTGGCGTGTGTCTTCACGCCGGCGCTGACCGGCAAGGAAGTACACCGCGAAGACGGCTCCTACGCGCCGCCTGAAGAGTAAGCGTCGCTCGTGACACCATGATGCAGTATCTCGAAGACAGCCCAAGCGGGCTGTCTTTTTTATGGCCGGGTTCCTGTGACGTTTTAACCTTGCATGGGCAAGCAGATCTCTACACATCAGACCGGCATCTACTAGTTCGCATAATATATATTATGTTAAATCATATGGCAGTCATTGAGTAAAACCCTTAACATCATTGGACAACCGGACGCACTTCTTCATATTATCCCAGCTCTTGTTTGGTAAGGGACTTCCGATCTATGCGCACGAAACTGACCTGGCTGATGGCAGGCATGCCGCTACTGGTAGCCTGCGCTGCTCAACCGCCAGCGCCTCAAGAGCCCCCGCCGCTTGATGATGCCGCGTTCAACGCGCGCATCACAAAGCTCGAGTCCACGCTTTTAGAACAGTGTGACACCCAAGCGCTGGAGTCGCGCCAAACGAGCCAGTACGAAACGCTCAGATCCAACATGCATGAAGTGGGCAACCTACTGCGTGTCTTGCAAAAGGACGTGGCGACTATCGAGGCGCGCGGCGGCGAACCCCTCATCGTGCGTGAAGAGTGCGAAGCTCAGCCGGTACACAACGCCAAAACGGTGCTCGGGCGCAGCGAATGGGTCGGCTTTCCAGCGATCGGTACCTACCTCAAGGCGCGTATCGACTCCGGGGCCTCGACATCGTCGCTGTCGGCGTCCGATATCACGCGCTTCGAGCGTGACGGCGAAGACTGGGTACGCTTCAAGCTCGCGCTCAACGACGAAGACGTGGCGGTCGAGCGCGTTAAAGACGAATGGATCGAAGCGCCGATCCAGCGTCGCGTGCGCATCGTGCAGGCCTCCGGCGAAGAGTCGCGCCCGGTCATTTCGCTGTTGATGACGTTAGGGCCCATTCGCGAAAACGTCGAATTCACGCTCAACGACCGTACCCACCTGGATTTCCCGGTGCTGCTGGGACGGCGCTTCATGATGGATATTGCCACCATCGACGTCGCCCAAACCTACGTTCACGATCGGCCCGAATTCCCCGGCGGCGAACCTGCCGACCAGGCCGCTGACGATGAAGTCTCTGAAGATCAGGACGATACAGAAGAGTAGCCGCTCTACCTCCTCGAGCCACCGCTCTCCCCTGTCGTTTAATGCCGCAAGGAATCAACCTTCATGTCACGCTTGGCGTTTTATTTAATCGTGGGCTTTTTGCTGGTCGTGGGTATCGCGGCCAGCATTCATCGTCACGTTCAGTTCGAAATCCCCTGGACCCCCGGCGAGCAGCGCCAGGTGTGGGAGATCGAGGCGGTGATCACGTTCAACGCCCAGGATGGCCCGGTTCAGGTCGATTTGGCGCTGCCGTCGCATCAGGCGGGCTATCGTGTATTGACCGAAAACACGGCCTCATCGGGCTATGGCCTCGCCTATAGCGCCGACGAGCTGGGCCGCCAGGCGCAGTGGACCATCCGCAACGCCGCCGGTAGCCAGCAGCTTTACTACTCGGTGCAAATGCTGGTATCGCCCGAAGCGCGCGCGCCTATCCAGACGCCGCCCGGGCTATCGACGCCGACGCCCTGGGGGGCGCCCTACGATAGCGCCGCCGAGCAGATCATCGAGCGGGCCTGGGCGCGAAGCGCCGATAACGCCACGTTTGCCCGCGAGTTGATCCTCGATCTCAACGGCGAACGTCAGGCCGAGAACGCGCGGCTGCTGTTGAGCCAGGAGACGCCGACGGCGCTGATCGTACGGCTATTGAACCAGGCCGGTGTTCAGGCGCGGGAAATCAGCGGCCTCATGCTCGAAGACGCGCGCCGGCGCCAGTCGCTGACCAGCTGGATTCAGGTGTTCGACGAAACCGGCGAGCAGTGGACAGTGTTCAATCCAAGGACCGGTGAGCGTGGCCGCCCGGACAATCTGCTGCTGTGGGAAACCGGCGGCCGCGCGGTACTCGAGGTTCAGGGCGGCACCAATTCCCAGGTCAGCTTCTCGATGCTGACCCACAACCAACCGGCGTCGGCGGCGGTGCGTAACCACCGCTCGGACAGCACGCTCTTGAACTTCTCGATTCACAGCCTACCGCTGGAGGAGCAGGCGCTGTTCCAGACCATTTTGCTGATCCCCATCGGGGCGCTGGTGGTGGTGCTTTTGCGCGTCTTCATCGGGGTGAAAACCTCGGGTACTTTCATGCCGGTTCTGATCGCGCTGGCGTTCATTCAAACCACGCTTTTAACCGGCCTGATCGGCTTTCTGCTCATCGTCGCGGTGGGCCTGGTGATCCGAAACTACCTGTCGCACTTGAATTTGCTGCTGGTGGCGAGGGTATCGGCGGTCATCATCACGGTCATCGCGATCATCGCCGCCTTCACCGTGCTCGCCTATCGCATGGGCCTCTCGGCGGGGCTCACCGTCACCTTCTTCCCGATGATCATTCTGGCCTGGACCATCGAGCGTATGTCGATTCTTTGGGAGGAAGAAGGCCCGAAGCAGGTACTGATCCAAGGCGGTGGCAGTCTGGTGACCGCGGTGCTCGCGTATCTGGCCATGAACAACCCCTGGATTCGCCACATCACCTTCAACTTCCTCGGCGTGCAGTTGATTTTGATGGCGTTCATTTTGATGCTGGGTAACTACACCGGTTATCGCCTGCTCGAACTGCGCCGCTTCAAGCCGATTATTGATGACGAGAAGCCCTCATGAGCTGGTTCAAGGACTGGACCTGGCCTTCCAGGCTAAGAGACAAGGGCATCATCGGCATGAACCGGCGCAACATTCGCTACATCGGCCGCTACAACTCGCGCAAGCTCTACCCGCTGGTGGATGACAAGCTCAAGACCAAGCTGCTGGCCCAGCGCTATGACATCACCACGCCCGCGCTGATCGGCACGGTGAGCACCCAGTTCGGCGTCAAGCATATCGGCGCCATGCTCACCGGGCACAAGGGGTTTGTGATCAAGCCTGCCAAGGGCAGTGGCGGCAAGGGGATTCTGGTCATCGAAAACGTTGACGATGACAACGTCTTCATCAAACCCAGCGGCGCGCACTTGACCCTGGTCGACCTCGAGCGTCACGTGTCGAACATCCTTTCCGGGCTCTATTCGCTTGGTGGCTCGCCGGACGTCGCGGTGATCGAAACACTGATCAACTTCGATGAAAGCCTGATGGCTTACACCTACGAAGGCGTGCCGGACATTCGCGTCATCGTTTTTAAGGGCTACCCGGTGATGGCCATGATGCGCCTGTCCACCGCCGCCTCCGATGGCAAGGCCAACCTGCACCAGGGTGCAGTGGGCGTGGGGCTCAACATCGCCACCGGCGCGGCACTCAGAGGCGTTCAGTTCGACCGCCCCTGCTACAGCCACCCGGATACCGGCCACGATCTGGCGAGCCTGGTCGTGCCACAGTGGGACACGCTCCTGAATTTGGCCGCCGGCTGTTATGAAATGACCGGCCTTGGCTATCTGGGCACCGACATGGTGCTCGACCGGGTACACGGCCCCATGTTGCTGGAGCTCAACGCCCGGCCCGGGCTTGCCATTCAGATGACCAACGGCGAAGGACTTCGCCGACGCCTCGATCTGATCGAACGCCAGCCCGACGGCGTCAGCGCCAAGGAGCGCGTGGCGTTTGCCCAGCATCACTTCGCGCGCCAAAGTGAGCTCGTTAGCGCCCCTGACACAGAGACGGCGAGCGCGTAAACTAGGCTCACCATGTTGACCCGGTCGCTGATGATGAAAACCAATACGTTACTGCAGCAAGCCGAATCGCAATGCATCAATCGCGGCGTGCGCTTCACCCCGATTCGCAAGCGCGTGCTCGAAATGATCGCCGACAGCGGCGGTGGGCTGAAAGCCTACGACCTGCTCGACCAGCTCTCCAGCGAACACGCCGCCGCGCGTCCGCCGACGGTGTACCGCGCGCTCGAGTTTTTGATCACCGAAGGCTTCGTTCATCGCATCGAGTCTCAAAACGCCTACATCGCCTGCGCCTGCCCCGAGCACACCCACGGCTTTCAGCTGTTGATTTGTCGCCTTTGCGGTCACGTTGAAGAGCTGCACCTGGATGCCATCAGCGACGAGCTGGTGGGTCTTGCGCGAGAAAAAGGCTTCAACGTCGAGCGTCAGACCATCGAATTACAGGGCTACTGCGCTACCTGCCGGGAAAGCGGCCAGGCAAACGCCGCCGCCGACTGACCTTTTTCTTAGCGACCCTTCAAACGAGTATCCGTTATGTCCCGTTTCGACCCGCACGCCTCGCTTTTCAAGGCGCTCGAATCCGCCGGATGCGATGAGACGCTGCCGCCGACCCAAACGCTGTTGGACGCGGCCAGGTTCAATAGCGACGGCCTGATACCCGCCATCGCTCAGCAGCATGACAGCGGCGAAGTACTGATGATGGCTTGGATGAACCGCGAGGCGCTCGAGGAGACCCTCTCGACCCGCCGGGTCTGCTACTATTCCCGCTCGCGCGGCAAACTCTGGCGGAAGGGCGAAAGCTCCGGCCAGCAGCAGGCGCTGGTGTCCGCCGCGTTCGACTGCGACGCCGATACCGTGCTTTTGCAGGTAGACCAAACCGGTCCGGCGTGCCACACCGGCCGGCGCAGCTGCTTTTATATCGCCGTCGACTTTGAGAAAGCCGCCATCACCAGCGCGCCGCTCATCGACCCGGCCACGCTCTACGCCAAGCGCTAACGTGAACGCCTGGCGGGCGGTCAAGAAAGGGATCATCAAAACCCCTGGCGCCCTGATGATCGCGCTGGTTCGGCTCTACCAGCTCATCCTGAGCCCCCTGCTCGGCCCGCGCTGTCGCTTCTGGCCGAGCTGCTCCTCCTACACGATCGAGGCCATCCAGGTACACGGCCCGCTTAAGGGCGGCTGGATGGCCTTGAAACGACTCGTCAAATGCCATCCGGGCCACCCCGGCGGCATGGACCCGGTGCCCGGCGGGCGCAGCGAAGCGCTTTGCCGCGACGACGAAATCGAGTGCGATAAATCCAAAACCGGCAACACACACTGCTGCAACGATCGATCCGATTAGGCGCTTTGCGCGACCTGATAGATGCGCTCGAGCATGGCGTGCAGGCCGTTGCTGCGCGTCGGCGAAAGGTGCTTATCGAGGCCCAGATCCTGCAAAAAGTGCGGCTGGGTGGCGGTAATCTCGGCCGGGGTGCGTTCGCTGTAGATGCGCAGCAGCACGCCAATAAGGCCGGAAACGATGGCCGCGTCTGAGGTCGCCTTGAATACCAGCTTGTCGCCGTCTTGCTCGTGGTTCATCCAGACGTTGGACTGACACCCCTGAATCTTGTACTCCTCGGTTTGCCACTCGGCGGGAAAGTCGGGCAGCTGCTTGCCCATATCGATGATGTACTGGTAGCGATCCATCCAGTTGTCGAACATCTCGAACTCTTCGATCAGTTCCTGCTGGGCGAGCTCGGGGCCTGGCGTGCTCATGGTTTCTCCTTGAAGGCATTAGGCAAATTTGGCCGTCATTATAACGCTCAATCGCGCCGTTTTGTGGGTGAAGCGCCCAGACGATGGCGCTGCTGTTCGGTGTGCCACTGCTCGGCCTCGGTATGCAGATAGCGGCTGGTGGTTTCAAGACGCGCATGGCGCGCGCTTTGGGCCAGGTACCTGAGTTCGATACCCGACTGCGCCTGGTGAGTAATCGACGTATGGCGCAGCCAGTGGGGTGTCGCGTGGCGTAGGGCCTCGATGTGGCCCGGCGCGCCCTGCTCCGCCTCCAGCGCCTCGGCGGCCTGGGCGAAGGTTTTTTTGATCAGCCGGTAGAGCTGGTTGTCGCTGATACCGCGAACACCGTCGAGCGCGCGCAGAAGCGGCGTTGCCTCGTCAAACGCAGGAAGCGATGAGAGCCCCAGCGCCAAGCGCCACTCGGCCAGTGCGCCCAGCATATCCTCGGGCAGAGGAATGCGTGCGGTTTTCTGCCCCTTGCCGGTCACCACCCACCACCAGCGCCCTTCCCTGAAAACGAAATCCTCCATACGGGCGCTGGCCATCTCACTAATACGCGGGGCCAGCAGATAGGCAAAACTGAAAATGAACCGGCACCGCGCCCGCTCATAGCGCTGACGGGTACTCGCGCCCTCCTCCGTATCTCCATTCAGCCAGCCCCAAAGCCATTGCCAAAGCTCGTACTCCAGGTAACGCTCGACGCCAAGTGTTTGGTTATTGAGCCGACGCGACTTGTCGCGCATCAGCCGAAACGGGTTGTGCGCGACCCACCCGGCCTCGACCAGCCAGCCGTAAAGCCCTTGAAGTATCACCAGACTTTGACGCCGGCTCGCCGGCGACAGCCCTGCACGAAACGGCCGCCAGGCGGGGCTCGAGCGCGGCGCTCCACTCCCCACCCAGCGCGAGGCCGGCTGCGGGTCTTCGAGAAACGCCTCGAATTCACGCAGCCCTTCCCGATCGAGTTCGCCCAAACGCCGCCGTGTGTCTGAGAGCCACAGCAGCAGCCGCTCCGCCTCGCGCCGATACGCCTTGAAGGTTTGCGGGCTCTCGCGGTACTCGGCTAGCCATAGTCCGACCGCCTCGGCGTCGCTTGAAGCCGTAATATGGGCAACGCCTTCTGCCCTACCGATGACGTCAAAAACCCTCGAAATATCATCTTCTTGAAGGGTGTAAACCTCATTACTCACTACGCCTTACCTCTTTAATACCTCACGCATCACGCATCACGCCTCACGCCTCACGCCTCACGCCTCACGCCTCACGCCTCACGCCTCACGCCTCACGCCTCACGCCTCACGCCTCACGCCTCACGCCAAATTCTGCCGCCACATCTAAAAAAACTCAAGATAATACGTGTAATCTTGAGTTTTTTAACAGTATAATAAATAAAATTACATATTACGTTTTACGTAATTATTGTTTAAATCGAAAAGATGTCGCAAAATGGTGTCTTTACCAGTCATTGGAATCGACATCATGGCGCGTAGCGGTATTCAGTACGGGGACGTTCAACAGGCGATCGATACGCTGTTGAGTCAGGGAGACACTCCCAGCGTTCAGCGTATTCGCGAGGTGCTGGGCACCGGCAGTTTCACCACCATCAGTGAGCACTTTCGTCAGTGGCGCAGTGAGCGCGAGCAAAATCGCGACGTGCCGCCGCCCAAAGGAGTGCCGGAAGTGGTGGCCAACGCGGCCAGCTCGCTTTGGGCGCAGGCTCAGGAGGTCGCCAACGAAGCGCTGGCCCATTATCGGGAGGATGCCAATCGCCAGGTGCTCGAGGCGCGCGAAGCCGCCGAGCAGGCCGACCAGAACGCTCTTGACGCCGAGCAGCGCGAGAAAGCACTGACAGAGCATTTGCGTCACACCGAAGCGAGACTCGAAGCGTTGAGCCGTGATCTGGCCACGCTCGAATCGACCCAGAGTCAGCTCGTCGAGCAGGCCACCCGCGCCGAACAGCAAACCGAACGTTCTCATCGCGCCTTCGAGGCGTTGGAGAAGCGCTATCACGCGCTGGAAGAGAGCGGCCAAAAGGAGCGTCAGGCGCTTCAAAGCAGCTGGGAGCAGCGGCTGAGTCAGGAAGAGGAGCGCAACGAGGCCTCGGAAGGCAAGCTCATGGCGCTACTGGATACGCTCAGACAGGAGCGCGCCCAGCAGGACAAGGCGCACCAAAAGCGTGTGAGTCAAATGGAGCAAAAACTGGGCGCTCTGGAAGAGTCGCTGGCGAGCCAAAAGCAGGCGCTACAGCAAAAAAGTCGCGACGAGCAAAGCGCCCAGCAGCGCCTGGCGCGCCTCGAGCAGGAGAATCAGCGCCTCAAGGAGCAAAACGCGACGCTGGCGCGAGAACGCGAAGAGACCGAACAGCGTCTGATAACAACGCGCTCGCAAGCGAGCGAGGCCAACGCCTGGCAGCAGACGCTCAATGAGCAGGTCGAGGCGCTTCATCGCCAGCTCAAGGAGTTGCCTCAAACCCTTAAAGCGGCGCGTCAAAAAGAAGAAACGAAAAAGCCACCCCGCTGACGGAGTGGCCTTCGTAGAGCCCATGTGAGGCGAGCCGATTAAAACCAGACGCTCAGGTTTGCGGTTTTGGCGCCTCGTCCTCGGCTTCATCGGGCAGCTCCCAGCTGCCTTCCTCGCTCCAGGGATCGTTCTCGGGAAACTCCTCGATATTGATCTCGGGATCCGAATAGTCCGGCTGGTAGCGCAGATCGTACTTTGCCGCGCGCACCATCGACATCATCAACAGCACCGCGATCAACAGAAGCGGTACGCCGCTAACGATACTGGCGGTTTGCAGCGTCTCGAGCCCGCCCAAAAACAGCAGCGACATGGGCAGAAACGACAGCGTGAACGCCCAGAACAGGCGGTGGAATTTCCCCGGCTCCTCCTCCAGATTCTTCTCCGCCGCAGACGAGAGAATGTAGGCAATGGAGTCGAAGGTGGTTGCAGTAAAGATCGACAGCAGTATCACGACCGCCGCCGTGACCAGCCAGGTTAGCGGCAATTCGCCGAGCACCGCGTAGAACGCCGCGTTGGCAGAGCTGTCGTTCATGATCTGAATGACGTCCAGGGTGCCGCTCAACTGCAGGTAGAGCCCGTAGTTACCCAGAATGATGAAAAATAGCGCACAGCCCAGCGACCCGAAAAAGATCGATCCCGCGACCATGGTCTTGATCCGGCGCCCCTTGGAAATACGCGCGATGAAAAGCCCGACCGTGGGTGCGAACACCAGCCACCAGGCCCAGTAGAAAATCGTCCAGCTACGTGAGAAGCCGGTCTCCTCGAAACCGCCAAGCGCGCCGAAGGGTTCGGTCCAGGTCGCCATGCGCACTAGATTGCTCAGCATCAGGCCAATCGAGTTGAGTCCGGTCTCCAGAATGAACACCGTCGGGCCGGCCACCAGAACGAACAGCAGCACGCCAAGACCCAACCACATGTTGATGTCGGACAGAAGCTCGATACCGCCCTTGAGACCGCGCCAGGCGCTGGCGGCAAAGAGCGCCGTGGTACCTATCAGCACCAGAATCTGGCTAAAGGCGTTAGGCGTGAAATTGAAAAGGTTGCCCAGTCCTTCATTGATCAGTGGTACCAGAATGCCCAATGAAGTCGCGCCGCCGCCCAGCATACCGAAGATGAACAGAATATTGATGACGTTGCCCAGCCAGCTTCGCGCGAGTTTCTCTCCCAGTACCGGGCGAATCGCTTCGCTGATGCGCAGCACCTTGTTCTTGCGCACATGAAGAAAGTACGCCATGGGAAGCGCCGGTACGAGATAGATCGACCAGGCGATCGGCCCCCAGTGGAACATGCCATAAGTGGCCGCCCAAGCGGTCGCCTCCTCGGAAAACGGCTCGAGATGAAACGGCGGCGACTGAAGGTAGTACATCCACTCCACCATGCCCCAGAACACCACCGCCCCGCCGATCCCGGCGGCAAACAGCATCGCCCCCCAGGAGAGCAGCGAAAACTCCGGCTCGGCATCGATATCGCCGAGCTTGATCTGGCCGATGTCGCTGAACACGATATAGATCATGAAGCCTAGTGACGCGAGCCCCATTCCCAAGTAGAGCATGCCAAAATTACGCGACACGAACGCCTGCGCCGCCATGACCCACACACGCCCCACTTCTGGAAAGAGAATCAAGGGTAGCGTTACCAGCAGCAAAAGCCCTAGCGAGCCGAAAAAGATCGGCTTGTGAATGTTGGATAACATCGACGACGTTTTAATGATCCTGTCTCCCGAACGTGTTGGTAGAGTTAAGAGTTATTAGTGATTGGGCTCAAGAGAGCGAAACCCAAGTCGCACGTCTTTACTCAACCATACTACCGGGCGCCGTTTTATCAATTTTCTGACGCAGCCAAGCGTTGACTGTCGGTTAAAATCCCGCTGTCGACCGGAGCAGCGTGATCGATACCGGTGACCCAAGCGCTAAAAAAAGCGCCCCGCGATGGCGGGGCGCTTTTCACTGTCAAGCGTGTTCGATAAGGCAGTAAAAACGCCTACAACCTCAGCCGACCATTTACAGACACGTATCAGTAGTAAGCGTTGGTCGTATCCGAGTGGTCGGTCACGTCGCGGATACCGGCGAGTTCCGGAATGCGCTCGATCAGGGTTTTCTCGACGCCGTCTTTCAATGTCAAATCCACCGCCGCGCAGCCCTGGCAGCCGCCGCCGAAGGCGAGAACCGCCACCTTCTTGTCGGTCAGCTCAATCAGTTTGATCTCGCCACCGTGAGCGGCAAGACCCGGGTTGATCTCGCTGTAAAGCACGTAGTTGATGCGATCTTCCAGCGGGCTATCCGCATTCACCTTGGGCATCTTGGCGTTGGGCGCCTTGATGGTGAGCTGTCCACCCATGCGGTCGGCGTTGAAATCCACCACTGCCTCTTCCAAAAACGCCAAGCTGTTCTTGTCGAGATAGACGTTGATCTTCTCGAGCTCGAGCAGCACGTCCGTAGGCTCTTCTTCGCCTGGGCGGCAGTAAGCCAGGCAGGTTTCCGCGTAGGGGGTGCCGGGCTGGGTGATGAAGATACGCACCGCAATGCCATCCACGTTTTGCTTTTCCAGCAGTTCCGCAAGATAGTCCTGGGCGCTATCGGTGATGTCGATGCCGGGCGCTTCGATAGTCGTGGTCATGAGCGGTCTCATCCTCCTGTGGTAGCGGCGGTGCCGCGTCACATGTCATTTGCCTCTATGGTATGCAAAACCGACTGCGGACACAATCCCGACCATTTTAGTAAACTATTAGTTCCTGCAGCTCTTGCCAGCCCTTTTACCGTCGATATTGGCGCGAAAGCCTGGCCAGTTGACGCCCCGAGTGCTGCCCCGATCAAGCGCGTTTGATATGATAAGCGCCATTTGCGTCGATGTTCGCGCCGAACTTCCCTGATTGCGCTGTTGGAGACTCCCCTTCGCCATGGCTTTACGAGATATGACCGCATCGCTCACCCAACGTCTTTCCCGAAACATCCTGCTTCTGGATGGCGGTATGGGCACCATGTTGCAAAACGCAGCGCTCAGCGAGGCGGAGTTCCGTGGCGAGCGCTTCAAGGCGTGGCCATCGGATCTCAAGGGCAACAATGACCTGCTGGCGCTGACCCAGCCCGAACTGGTCGCGCGCATCCACCGCGACTACCTCGAGGCCGGCGCGGACATACTCGAAACCAACACCTTCAACAGCACCCGCCTCTCCCAGGCCGATTACGGCATGGAGGAGCTGGTAATCGAGCTCAACCGCGAAGCCGCGCGGCTTGCGCGCCGGGTGTGTGACGAGGTGACCGAAGAGACCGGCGTCCCTCGCTTCGTGGCCGGGGTGCTGGGCCCGACCTCGCGCACCGCCTCGCTCTCGCCAGACGTCAATGATCCGGCCAAGCGCAACGTCACCTTCGATGCGCTGTACGAGAACTACTATGAAGCCGCGGCGGCGCTGATCGATGGCGGCAGCGACTTGATCATGATCGAAACGATCTTCGATACGCTCAACGCCAAGGCGGCAATCTACGCGCTCGAAGTGCTGTTCGAGGATCTGGGCAAGCGCCTTCCCGTGATGATCTCCGGCACGATTACCGACGCCTCCGGGCGTACGCTGTCGGGTCAGACCACCGAGGCGTTCTGGAACTCGGTGCGCCACGCCAAGCCCCTGACCGTCGGGCTCAACTGCGCCCTTGGCGCCGAGGAGCTGCGCCCCTATCTCGAAGAGCTTTCGACCCGCGCCGACACCTATGTCTCCGCACACCCCAATGCCGGGCTTCCCAACGAGTTCGGCGAGTACGATCAGACCCCGGAAGAGATGGCCGCCATCGTCGGCGAGTTCGCCCAAAGCGGGCTGGTCAACATCATCGGCGGCTGCTGTGGCTCGACCCCGGAACACATTCGCGCCATTGCTGACGCGGTGCGCGATGTGGCGCCGCGTCAAATCCCGCAGCGCTCGACGGCGTGCCGGCTCTCCGGGCTCGAGCCGTTCAACATCGAGGCGGACTCGCTGTTCGTCAACGTCGGCGAGCGCACCAACGTCACGGGCTCAGCGCGCTTCAAGCGCCTGATCGTCGAAGAGGACTTCACCACCGCGCTCGAGGTGGCGCTGGAGCAGGTGGAAAATGGCGCCCAGGTGATCGATATCAACATGGACGAAGGGATGCTCGAATCCCAGGAAGCCATGGAGCGTTTTCTGAACCTGATCGCCGGCGAGCCGGACATCGCGCGCGTGCCGATCATGATCGACTCCTCCAAATGGGAGATCATCGAAACCGGGCTCAAGTGTGTGCAGGGCAAGGCGGTCGTCAACTCGATCTCGTTGAAGGAAGGCGAAGCCGCCTTTCGCGAGCAGGCGACCAAGTGCATGCGCTACGGTGCGGCGATCGTGGTCATGGCCTTCGATGAGGAAGGCCAAGCGGACACCTTCGCGCGCAAGACCGAAATTTGCGAACGAGCGTATCGCCTGCTGGTCGATGAAATCGGCTTTCCCTCCGAGGACATCATCTTCGATCCCAACATCTTCGCCATCGCCACCGGCATCGAGGAGCACAACAACTACGCGGTGGACTTCATCGAAGCGTGCCGCTGGATTCGCGAGAACCTGCCCCACGCCATGATCTCCGGCGGCGTCTCCAACGTGTCGTTCTCCTTTCGCGGCAACAACCCGGTGCGCGAAGCGATCCACTCGGTGTTCCTGTTCCACGCGATCAAGAACGGTCTTTCCATGGGCATCGTCAACGCCGGTCAGCTCGCGGTCTACGACGACCTGCCGGCCAAACTGCGCGACGCGGTCGAGGACGTGGTGCTCAACCGCCGTGATGACGCCACCGAGCGCCTTCTGGACATTGCCGACGAGTATAAGGGCGACGGCAGCAGCGGCCCGAAAAAGGAGGACCTGGAGTGGCGCGGCCTGCCGGTGAACAAGCGCATCGAGCATGCGCTGGTCAAGGGCATCACCGCCCACATCGAAGCCGACACCGAAGAGGCCCGCGCCCAGGCCGCGCGCCCCATCGAGGTGATCGAAGGCCCCCTGATGGACGGCATGAACGTGGTCGGCGATCTGTTCGGCGCCGGCAAGATGTTTTTGCCACAGGTGGTTAAATCCGCCCGCGTCATGAAGCAGGCGGTAGCGTATCTGATTCCCTACATCGAGGCGGAAAAGAGCGAGGACACCCAGGCCAAGGGCAAGATCGTCATGGCCACGGTAAAAGGCGATGTTCACGACATCGGTAAGAACATCGTCGGCGTGGTGCTCCAGTGCAACAACTACGAGGTGATCGACCTGGGCGTGATGGTGCCCGCCGAAAAGATCCTCAAGGCCGCCGAAGAGCACAATGCCGATATCATCGGCCTCTCCGGGCTGATCACGCCGTCGCTCGACGAGATGGTACACGTGGCCAAGGAGATGCAGCGCCGCGGCATGGATTTGCCGCTTCTGATCGGTGGCGCCACCACGTCGAAAGCGCACACCGCGGTGAAAATCGAGCCGCAGTACGAGCACCCGGTGATCTACGTCACCGACGCCTCGCGGGCCGTCGGCGTGGCCGGGCGGCTGTTGACGCCGAGCCTGAAGGCGGAGTATGTCCAGAGCATTCGCGATGAGTACGTGGTGGTGCGCGAGCGCAACGCCAAGCGCAGACCCAAGGCGGCGGATCTCGACTACACCCAAGCGCGCAAGCGCCGCTTCAAGACCGACTGGAACGAGGTGACGCCCGTCGCCCCCTTGCAGCCCGGCATCACCGTGTTCGAAAACTACGATTTGCGTGAGCTGGTGGAGCGCATCGATTGGACGCCGTTTTTCATGAGCTGGCAGCTCGCCGGCAAGTATCCGAAGATTCTCAACGATGAAGTCGTCGGCGAGGCGGCGCGCAACCTGTTCGAGGATGCCCAGGTGATGCTCGAGAAGTTGCTCTCCGAGGGCCATATCCACGCCCGCGGGGTAATCGGGCTGTGGCCGGCCAACACGGTCGATGACGATGTGATCGAGGTCTACGCCGATGAAAGCCGCGAGCAGGTCGTCGAGCGGCTGCACCATATTCGCCAGCAGACCACCAAGGGCCGCGACGGGCTTTGTTACAGCCTGGCGGACTTCGTCGCGCCCAAGGAGAGCGGCAAACCCGACTGGATCGGCGGCTTTGCGGTCACCACCGGTCATGGCGTCGATGAGCTCTCGAAAGCCTATGAAAAAGCCGGTGACGACTACAGCGCGATCATGGTCCAGGCACTCACCGACCGGCTGGCGGAGGCGTTTGCCGAGCGCATCCACGAGCGCGTGCGTAAGGAGTTCTGGGGCTACGTGAAAGATGAAACGCTCGATAACGATGCGCTCATTGCCGAGAAATATCAGGGCATTCGCCCGGCGCCGGGGTATCCGGCCTGCCCCGACCACACCGAGAAAGCCACCCTGTTCAGGCTTTTGGATGCCACCGAGAACACCGGGCTGGCGCTGACGGAGAACTTCGCCATGTGGCCAGCCGCGGCGGTGTCCGGCTGGTACTTCGCCCACCCGCAGTCGAAGTACTTCTCCACGGGCAAGATCACCCGCGACCAGGTCGAGGCGCTGGCGGCGCGCAAGGCCATGAGCCTCGAGGAGCTAGAGCGCTGGCTCTCTCCAGTGCTCTCCTACGAGCCGGAACCGGCGGCCAGCGCCGCGGTTTGAAGTGCCGCCACCCGGCGCCGGCTTTACAACCGGTGCCGGCGTGCATACGCTTTATAAATATCATTCAAGAATAAAAAGATAATTATATATTCTTTCATAGAATATGACGATCTGCGTTAAGGTGGCGGTACTCGACCGTCCGTCTCGACGTGACCATTTCGCCATGCAGGACCGTGCACATGTACCGTTACGATATTCACGACCAAACGCTCGTCGATGAGCGGGTCGCTCAGTTCCGCGATCAGATGGAGCGTTACCAGGCCGGCAAGCTCGGAGAAGAGGAATTTCGCCCGCTGCGCCTGCAAAACGGTTTGTATATTCAGCGCCATGCGCCGATGCTGCGCATCGCCATTCCCTACGGCATGCTCGCCGGCCATCAGTTGAAAGCGCTGGCCGAGATCACGCGGCGCTACGACCGTGGCTACGGCCACTTCACCACGCGCCAGAACCTGCAGCTCAACTGGCCGGCGCTGGAAGACGTGCCGGACATTCTGGGTGAGCTCGCCAAGGTGCAGATGCACGCCATCCAGACCAGCGGCAACTGTATTCGTAACACGACCAGCGATCAGTTCGCCGGTATCGCCAACGACGAGGTCGAAGACCCGCGCCCGTGGTGCGAGCTGATTCGCCAGTGGTCCACGCTGCACCCGGAATTCGCCTACCTGCCGCGCAAGTTCAAGATCGCGGTCAGCGGCGCCAGTCACGACCGCGCGGCAATTCAGGTTCACGATATCGGCCTGCGCTTCTGGTACAACGCAGACGGCGAGCTACGCGTGAAGGTACTCGCCGGGGGCGGGCTGGGCCGTACGCCGATGATCGCCGAAACCGTACGCGAGGACCTGCCCTGGCAGCACCTGCTCACCTATCTCGAGGCCTGCGTTCGCGTCTATAACCAGTTCGGCCGCCGCGACAACAAATTCAAGGCGCGCATCAAGATTCTGGTCAAGGCGCTGGGCGTCGAAGAGTATCGCCGCCGCGTCGAAGAGGAGTGGGCGCATCTGAAAGACGGCCCCCAGACGCTGAACCAGGCCGCGGTGGATGACGCCAAACGCCACTTCCCCGAGCCCGAGCGCCGCGAAGTGGCACAAAGCGCAATCGACGCTTTCGAGTCGTTACGCGGCGAGAACCGCGCCTTTGCGCGCTTTGTCACCAACAACGTGACCGACCACAAGGTGCCGGGCTACAAGGCGGTAACGCTCTCGCTCAAGCGCCGCGAGCACGCCCCAGGCGATGTGACCGCCGATCAGATGGACGCGGTCGCGGATCTGGCAGACCGTTATGGCTTCGGCGAAATTCGCGTGACCCACGAACAGAACCTGGTGCTGTCCGACGTGCCGGTCGACGAGATCGAAACGCTTTGGCAGGAGCTCGAGGCGCTCGGCATGGCCAACCCCACCGTCGGCACGCTCAACGACATCATCTGCTGCCCCGGCGGCGACTACTGCTCGTTGGCCAACGCGGTGTCGATCCCGATCGCCCAGTCGCTGCAGGAGCGCTTCGAGGATCTGGATTTCCTCTATGATTTGGGCCCGATCGATCTCAATATTTCGGGCTGCATGAACGCCTGCGGCCACCACCACGTCGGCCACATCGGCATTCTCGGGGTCGATAAAAAAGGCGAGGAGTATTACCAGGTCTCGATCGGCGGTAACTCCACCGACGACGCCTCGCTTGGCAAGATTCTGGGCCCGTCGTTCTTCCGCGAAGACGTGCCTGACGTGGTCGAAAAAGTGCTCGAAGTGTACGTGGCCGAGCGCCACGAGGACGAGCGCTTTCTCGATACCTACCGCCGCATCGGCCTGAAACCCTTCAAGGAGCGCGTGTATGCCCACTGATGCCAAAGACGCCGCGGCACAGGATACCGCCCCGGCGCCGGTTCACGTCGACCATTTGATCAATGACGGCGAGCTCGCCGCCGAGAACGCCTGGTGCGTCTCGTATGACGGTGAGGCCCTGCCCGAGCAGCTGCCGGCGTTCGTCCCGTTGGCGCTCTGGCGCGAGCACTTGGGTGACACCGACCTCGCCCCGCTGTTGACCAGCGACACCGAGCTTACACCGGCGCTGGGTGAAGAGCTGAAAAAGGCTCACGCGGTGGCGATCGACTTCCCCGCCTTCACCGACGGGCGCGGCTACAGCCTGGCGCGGCTTCTGCGCGAGCGCTACGGCTTTACGGGCGAGCTTCGCGCGGTGGGCGATGTGCTGATCGATCAGCTCAACTACATGGAGCGCTGCGGCTTCAACGCCATGGCGCTGCGCCAGGATCAGGATCCGGAAACCGCCCTGCGCGCGCTCAGGGCGTTCAGCGTGCGCTATCAGACCGATGTCCAGACGCGCTCAGCGCTGTTCGAGCGCCGCCTGGCCGCTGCCGAGTAAACGCTTTATAAAACCGAGCGGCGCGTTTCTGGCCGCTAATTGAAAGGGCAGCCTACGGGCTGCCTTTTTTGTCGTTGGCGCATTGAGCGCGTTAGCCGCGGCGCTTTTGCTGGCGCTCGCGGTTGTTGGCCTTGGCGCGGTCGCTTTTGCGCAGCATTACCCAGGTCGCTCCGAGCCCCCCGTCAGAAGACTGCGCCGAAACGTACGCCTGCACCTCATCGAACTGGCAAAGCCACTTGGCCAGATACGAGCGCAGCACGTTGGCGGGGCTGTCGATCTCACGCCCGCGGCCGTGAACGATCATCACCGAGCGCAGATCATGACCAAAAGCGTCCTGGATAAAGGGAAAGAGCATCCGCCGGCACTCGGCGAGCGGGCGCCTGAGCAGGTGGAGCTGCGCCTGAACGGGGTAGCCGCCGTGCTTGAGTTTATCGACCACGCCCTGCTGGATACCCTCGCGGCGGTACTCGAGCGGGTCGAACGGCGGCAATAGATCGACGAAGTCGTCGGACAGAAAGTTGTTCTGATCAATAGCCGCCTCGGCGCTTTCTCGCCGGGCCAGCTGCGCCTCGGAGGGCCTGGAGCGCCGGTCGCCCGTATCCGCCCGGCGGCCCTTCGCCAGGGGTTTCACATCACCGACAAAAGCGCGAAAATCCATGTCTTCACGAAAGTCTTCACGAAAATCATCACGAAGTGGCTGATTCATGGCGGGCTCCTCGGAGTGGGTGCAATCGATATCCTGGCATAAAGCGGCGCCGGGCTTAAGGGCTCTCTTTTCAAGGACTATCTTGCATGACACGTTTTGCATCATGCAGGGACGGCGGACACTACAAGGATAGAACATGATCTGGATAAAAAGGGGGTTGGCCCTGGGGCTACTCGTCGTGCTGGGCGTGGCGATGTGGCTCTGGATGACCATGCTAAGCCCCTGGTTTTACGAGCGCCCGGCCCATATTGCGCCTATCGAGCAGCGAAGCCACCAGGTGTTCGTTTACGGCACGCTGCGTTTTGCTCCGGTGCGCTGGGTGGTGATGCATACCGGTGGCGAAGCGCAAGCCGACGCACTAAAAGGCTTCACCAAAAATGGCCTCGACCTTTCGCCGGCCCCGCAGGGCACGGTTCAAGGGCTTCTGCTAACCGTTACGCCCCAGCAGCTTTCGCGACTCGACCGCTATGAGCGGCTGGGCGTTCGCTACCGCCGTGAAGAGGTCGAGCTCGAAAGCGGCGAGGTGGCCTGGGTTTACCGGCGCTTGGCCAATGAGGCGTCAACCAACGCGGCTGCGCCCAACGAGCAGGCTCTGGTAGGATATAAGCGAATGGTGCTTGCCGGTTCAGGCGCCCCGGACCTGCCGGGTTACCACTGGCCGGCGGCAAACGACGCAACTGATCCGCGCGCCAAGACTCGGCTTTTCAAGGAAACCTCATGAGCGACAACACCCCCTATATTCTGGTGCTTTACTATTCGCGCTCCGGCGCCACGCGGGAGATGGCGCGCCAGGTCGCGGCGGGGGTCGAAAGCGTGGCGGGTATCAAGGCGCGGCTTCGCACGGTGGCTTCGGTTTCGCCCACGACCGAAGCCGTGGAAAGCGAGGTGCCGGAAGAAGGCGCCATTTACGCCGACCTTGAGGATCTGCGCCACTGCAGCGGCCTGGCACTGGGAAGCCCTACCCGGTTTGGCAACATGGCCGCCCCGCTCAAATACTTTCTCGATACCACGAGCAATCTCTGGATGAACGGCGCGCTGATCGACAAGCCCGCCACCTGCTTCACCTCGACCTCGAGCATGCACGGCGGTCAGGAGAGCACGCTTTTGACCATGCTGGTGCCGCTTTTGCACCACGGCATGGTCTACGCGGGCATCCCCTATAATGAAACCGAATTGATCGAGACCCAAACCGGCGGCACGCCCTATGGGGCGAGCCACGTGGCGGGTGGGCGCAGCGATCGCGTGATCGATGAGCACGAGCGCGCCCTGTGCGTCGCCCAGGGCAGACGTGTGGCGCGGCTGGCGGTGGCGCTAGAGGCGCTTCGCGAGGCGTCCTCATGAGGCAGTGGCTTCTCGATCTGGAGCGCCGTCACGGGCGCGAGGCGCTGAGCCAAAAAACGCGCCGGCTGGTGTTGATCAGCTTCGTGGTACTGCTGGGGCTTGTGATGCTGCGCGGTTTTCAGGTCCAGGGCGACGAGTACAGCTGGCGCCCGGTACTGGCTTTTGTTTTGCCGCTGTTGCTCTTTTTGCCGTCGATCATCGGCAAGCGGCCCCGGGGCCATGCCTGGCTCGCCTTCGTCAGCCTTTTGTATATCGCCCAGGGCGTGATGTTTGCCGCGGCCACCGGGCAGTTTCTGCGCGGGGCGCTTGAAATCGCCGCCGCTGCCGCGCTGTTTTTCGGCTCGCTGGGCTATGCCCGGTTTGGCGCGCGAAAGGTGTCGCGCTGACCGGCTCGATGAAAAAACGACGACACCCGTTAAAATAACGACACTCAACCACGCTTCAGGGAGCAGCGATCATGAACCGTAATATTGCCGATGTTCGGCGTGACTACGAAGGCGGGCTGTTGGAAGAAGCCGCCATGCCGGACGACCCCTTCACGCTTTTCGACCAGTGGTTAGAGGCCGCTCTCGAAAGCGATGGCCAGGACGCCAACGCCATGACGCTGGCCACCGCCGACAGCCAGGGCCGTCCTCACGCCCGCGTGGTGCTGTTAAAAGGCGTCAATGCCCAAGGGTTGACGTTTTACACCAACTACCACAGCCATAAGGGGAGCGAGCTTGCCAATGTGCCCTTCGCGGCGGCAACGTTCTGGTGGCCGGGGCTTTCTCGCCAGGTACGGGTCGAGGGCGCAGTCGAGCAGGTCGCGCCTGAAGAGTCCGACGCCTACTTTCAGAGCCGGCCGCGAGGTAGTCAGCTGGGCGCCTGGATCGCGACCCAAAGCGTGGTGATCCCGGATCGCAAATGGATCGAGGAGCGCCAGGTACGTTTTGAGCATGCCTACGATGGCCAAACGATACCGCGGCCGATCCACTGGGGCGGCTATCGCATAAAGCCGGACATGATCGAGTTCTGGCAGGGCCAACCCAGCCGCCTGCACGATCGGATACGCTTCGAGCGCCAGGACGACGGCCCCTGGAGCCGCTTTCGCCTCGCGCCTTGATACCCGCATCGACAAACGCCCCTGCCCGCCCTGGGCTGCCAAGGGCGTTTTGATGCAGCTCAATCCGGCAGGCTTTCAAGGCGATGGCGCTGCCAATCGCTGTCCGGCTCGTTGAGGCGTAGGACGGCGTCGATCACCTGCTCGTCCATGTTGTAGCGGCTGGTGAACCCCAGATGTTTCATCAGCGCGCGCATCGGATGATTATCCATCATGATCTTGCCGATCATTTCGATGGTGCCCACGCTCTTGCAGTAGCTGATCATCTTTTCCATCAATAGCTTACCGATTCCCAGCCCCTGCAGATCGTCACGCACGATGATCGAGAACTCGGTCCGCAGGTTGTCGGCGTCGTTGTAGACCCGTACCACCCCCAGCATCTCCTTGCTACCGTCATCGTGCTGGTGCTCGGCGATGAACGCCATCTGGCGGTCGTAGTTGATGTGCGAAAGGATCGACAGATCTCGCTGGGACAGGTTCGACTTGTTGTGGAAGTAGCGAAACCGGATGCTCTCCTCGGAAAGCCGAGTGTGAAAGCGGGTAATCAGCGGTGCATCCTCGGCGCGAATCGGGCGCACCTCGACCTGCCAACCGTTTTTGAGCGTAACCCACTCACGAAGCTCCTCCGGATACGGCATGATCGCAAAGCGCGCCGGCGGGCCCAGATCCATGGCGAAATCGACCGCGAGCAGCCCATCGCGGTTCAACAAAAGCGGATTGAGCTCGAGCCCGCGCAGATCAACCAGATCCGAAGCCATCTGCGAAAGCTTGACCAGCAACTGGCAGAGCCGCTCGATATCGCGCTCCGCCTCGCCCGAGTGTTCGCGAATCAGCGAGGCGGCGTGGGTGCGCCCCACCATGTCCGCGGCCAGACTCATGTTGAGCGGCGGCAGCGCCACCTGGCGATCCGCCAACACGTTCACCTTGTAGCCGCCGATACCGAACACGATCAAGGGGCCGAACACCGGATCACGGGTGATGCCCGCACAGATCTGCATCGAGTGTTTGCCGCGCTGCATGGGCTGCAGGCAGTACTCCTGGATGGTGTACTCGGGAAACTTCTCGCGCACCTTGTCGCCCAGACGCTGAACGCCTTCGGCGACCTGGCTTGGGGTGACCAGATCCTGCAGCAGCCCGGCAGAAATCTTGTGCGGGTGGCGGCGGTAACGGTACGGGTGGCAGTTGCCATCGTGTACCACCTTTAGAGCCTTGGGGCCGGCGAAGTGCCCCTGCTCCTTGAGCGCATCGCTCGGGTTTTGCAAATAGACGCTCGGCGCGGTGGGGATACCGTAGGCCTCGAGCACTGTCGCGGTTTCCGAGTGGGTGAGCGTGTAGCGGCGCTGTTCCTTGGCTTTCGCGATCAGTTCCCGGCAGGCCTGACGGTCAGCGGCGCGAGTGTCGAAGGTCAAACTGGGCGGAATCTCGTGCAAAAGCGCCTGTACCCGCTGGTAGTCGACCATGTGCATGAACGCCTTGACCGCTTTTTCCGGCGAAATATAGGTAGGAATACCCGCGGCGCTAAACGTGCTTCTCGCTTTGAGCGCCTCCTTGAGGCCCATCCAACTGGTCAGCAGGTTACGCTTGAAGCGTTTGCGGCTGTCGATCAGCGCTTGGGCGGTTTCGACCGACGGCGCCAGGCGGGTCGGCGCATGGACGACCAGTACCGCGTCCACGTTAGGGTCGGCGGTGACGATCTCCAGTGCCTCGACGAAGCGCCTGGGGGTGGCATTGCCGCCCAGATCCACCGGGTTCTCGCCGGGCTTGCTGCGATCGACCTTACGCTCGGTCAACGCGGTCTGGGTTTCATCGCTAAAGCGTGCGAGTGTGCCGCCGGCGCTTATGAGCTTGTCGATGGCGAGCATCGCCGGGCCAAGGCCGTTGGAGACCACCGCAAGGCGGTCGCCGCGCAGCGGGCGCATGCGTGAAAGCGTCTCCAGCGCGTCGAAGAGCTCGTCGGAATCGTTGACGCGCACGACGCCGGCACGGGCGAAGGCAGCATCGAACACCACGTCCCGGTGGGTGATACCCGGCGTCGGCGCCATACCGGAGATATCCGACTCCGGCGTTCGCCCGCTTTTGATCGCCAGCACCAACCGGTTACGCGAGGCGTCGCGTACCGACGTCATGAAGTGCTGCGCGTCCTTGATACGCTCCAGGTGGAGCAAGATGGCCTGGGCCGGCGAGAACTGGTTCACGTAGTCGATCAGATCCGGCAGCAGCACATCGACGCTATCACCCACGCTGATCAGGTGAGAAAAGCCTACTTCGCGCCCCGCCGCCCAGTCGATCATGGCGTTAGCGAGCATCCCGGACTGGCCCAGATACGCCACCCGCCCGGGCTTGACCGGCTGGCTGGCGTAGGAGGCGTTGAGCTTTTTGCTGGGCACGATCAGCCCCATGCACTCCGGGCCCAGCACGCGAATGCCCGAGACACGAGCGGCCTGAAGCATTTGCTCTCGAATCGAGCCTTCGCTGCCCTGCTCGCGATCGAGATACGCCCCGCCCGAGAGTACCAGCGCCGCCTTGACGCCCTTGCGACCGAGCTTTTCGATGAGCCCGGGTGCCCCTTCCACCGGCGAGCAGATCACCGCAAGCCCCGGCGGCTCGGGAAGCTCATCGACGCCTTTGAAACAGGGAACGCCGAAAACCTCGTCGTAGCCTTTTAAATTGACCGCCCAAAGTTTACCTTTGAACCCACCCTCCTGAAGATTGCCGAGCACCAGCCCGCCCAGAGACTCCGGCTTTTCAGAGGCGCCAAAGACGGCGATCGTTTGCGGCTCGAAAAAGTGATGTAAAAAGCGGGTGCTCACGAACGCATCTCCTGGGGGTATTTCATGTACGACTTATGATCAGTGTCGCGCACGCACTCATAGCGATTAAGGTAGCCTGACATTGAATGGAGCGCCTGCATGATTACCGCCTACCTTACCCATCCCGACTGCGTGTTGCACCACATGGGCCCGGACCACCCGGAAAGCCCTGCGCGGCTCGAGGCCATACGGGCGCGCCTGTTGCTGGATGGGCTCTTGCAGCAAACCATGCAGGGCGAAGCCAGGGAAGTCGAGCCGGCAGCGCTTGCGCGGGTTCACGCAAAGCGCCATCTCGAGGCGCTGGAGCGCTGCCTCCCCGAGCAAGGCCTCACATCGCTTGATAGCGACACGCTGATGAACCCGGATACGCTCAAAGCCGCCCGGGTGGCAGCGGGCGCGGTGGTCAAGGGCATCGACCAGGTGTTCAAGCGTCAGGCCGACAACGTGTTCTGCGCCGTGCGCCCGCCAGGCCACCACGCCGAGGCCGCCGACGCCATGGGATTTTGCTTTTACAACAACGTCGCCGTTGGCGCGGCCCACGCCCGCGAACATTACGGCGCAAAGCGCGTCGCGATTCTGGATTTCGACGTTCACCAGTGCAACGGCACCATCGATATCTTCAAAAACGACCCAGACGTGTTGATCTGCACAAGCTACCAGTTTCCCTTCTACCCCTGGCGCTATCTCAAAAGCGAGTGGCCAAACGTAGTCAATACGCCGCTGGAGGCGGGGACCAAAAGCGCAGGCTTTCGATCGGCCGTCGAGCAGCAATGGCTGCCCGCGCTACACGACTTCAAGCCGGATCTGGTACTGCTCTCCACCGGTTTTGATGCCCACCGCGACGACCCCATGGGCGAGCTCGAGCTCGAGGATGAGGATTACTACTGGATCACGTGCCAGGCCATGGAGATTGCAAAACTCTACGCTGAAAACCGACTGGTGTCTGTTCTCGAGGGCGGCTACAACCCGAAGTCGTTGGCCAGCGGCTGCAGCGCGCATCTCAAGGCACTATTGGGTCTACCTTTCGAGGCCGCTCCCGGGGCTGGCGCATGAAAGACCGTGCATGGAAACGGTATAAAAGGCAATCGTGTTAACATGGCGCCTTGATCATGGTAACGACAGGCAAACAGGACGGCGCTGATTCATGACCGAGACGTATGACGAGCACGCGGCCTTAAGGATCGCATCGGGGCGCAAGGAGTTCGTCGAGCCGCTGCGCTTGGGCGCCAGGCTCAAGGAGATTCGCCTGGCCAATACCTGGACACTCGAAGACGTCAGCCGTCGCACCGGCATCGCCCGCTCGACGCTATCAAAAATCGAAAACGACCAGGTCTCGCCGACGTTTAGCGTCGTCCAGAAACTCACCTCCGGGCTTGCCATCGACCTGCCCCAACTATTCACCCCGCCCAAGCGCGAACATTACACCATGGGCCGGCGTGACTTGACGCCCAAGGGTAAAGGACAGCTTCACCCTACCCCGACTTATGAACACGAGCTTTTGGGCCACCAGTTGGCGCAAAAGCGCATGATACCTTTCAAGACGGTCGTGCGGGCGCGGAGTTTCGAGGCGTACCAGCAGTGGGTACGCCATGACGGTGAGGAGTTTTTGATGGTGCTGGAAGGCGACATACTGCTCTACAGCGAGTTCTACGCCCCGCAGGCGCTCACCGAGGGCGACAGCATCTACTTCGACAGCGACATGGGCCACGCGCTGGTATCGACCAGCGTCGAGGATGCGGTGGTACTGTCCGTATGTACGCGGGGCGACTTGATCTAGCCCCGGCTCTCAAAGGCAGTTGGTCGGTTTGGGGAGCCCGGCCAAGCGCGCCACGCGCCGCGCCGGACTTTCCGGGAAAAGCGACATCAAATAAAGCGAATTGCCCTTCTCTTCACCCAGCGCTTGGCGCGTGGCCTTGACCAGCGCACGCATGGCCGGTGCCATCTCAAAACGAGCGTAGAATTCCCGCACGACGGCAATGATTTCCCAATGTGCCGGCGTCAGCGCCAACCCTTCATCACGCGCCAACGCCTCGGCAACCTCATTGTTCCACGACTTTTGATCCACCAGATATCCTTCAGGATCCAGTTTCAGATTTTCGTTGCAATCAAGATAACGGTATAAATTTTCATCTTTCATATCAATACCAAGTCACACACTGTTCATGGCGCTCCGAGAGCGCTAAAAATCCTGCCATGTCCACTATGGAAAACGTCTGCCGCTTGGCGACATCAATGAGCCCTCGTGACGCCAGGTCTTCCTGGAGTAAATATACCCGGCCCTTGCACTGCTCGAACCCTGTCCACTCAGGCTTCAGGCACGCCTGAACGGCTTTTTCGATCAGCACGACCTCGTCGCTTTTGGCGACCACGCGCAGCATGTTCGTTGCGCAATTCGCATCGACCCGCTGATTCAAGATATGCAGCATGCGTCCTCTTTAATATCGGCAACCATCAGAAATGAAGAACGTCTCGCGCGCGCTGATAAAGCGCGGCCAGCTCGCTTTCAGAAATCACTCGCGCGGCATCGATCAGCAGACCGGCGTCGAGCCCTTGCTCTACCAGGCTGCTTTCGGGCACCAGCAGTTCCTCGATATCGTACATCTCTAACATCTCGAGCGTGGGTAGCACGGCCTTCTGCCCCGGCGCACCGGCCTGTTGCGATTTCAGTAGTGCCAAAGCGCCCTCGCCGGCGAATAAAAGCGTGACCGGCTCACCGAACGCCGCGGCCACCAGCGCCACGTCAAGGCCTTCTCTGAGCGCGTTGGACGCAAAGGGGGCGCTTCTTAGCGTAATCAGGCGGGCGGGGTGCTCGGTCATCGTTTGCCTCGAGTGGAGAGTTCGGGAATCACGCTCGGGGAGTGAAGCGTCAGGCGAAGGTAATGAATCGGTCGCAGCTTTTTTGCAGCGTCAAAAGCTGGCCCAGCCCCGTGAGCTCGAAGGGCGCTTCAAGCGTGTGCTGGGTCAGACCATGGCGTTTGGCCTCGGCTCGGTCGAGCACGCCTCGGCGAAGCGACGCCGCCACGCATACGTCAAGCGCCGTGGCGTGATCACGATTGAGCGCTGCCCACGCCTCTCTTAAATTAAGCTCATCTTGGGGCGGGCTCATTAGCGACGAGGCATTGTGCACGCCATCCTGATAGAAAAACACGCCGATTAGCGTGTGGCCCCTGTCGATTACGGCGTGGGCGAAGCGTAGCGCCGAATGCGGTGCCGGGCTCGTATAGGGTGCGCCGGTCACCAGTAGTCCGTATTTCATTTCGCTCTCGTTGCGGGCATGAACTGCCTATAAAAAAACAGACCCTACCGAAGTAGGGTCTGTTTGGGTAGCGGGTCGACCAAAAAATCAGTCGCTGCTCATGATGCCCAGAATGGAGAGAAGGCTTACGAACAGGTTGTAAATGGAGACATAGAGCGTAACGGTCGCCAGAATGTAGTTGGTTTCGCCCGCGCGGTGAACGATCTCGCTGGTCTGGTACAAAATCGCCGCCGAGGCGAAAAGTACGAAACCGGCAGAAACCATCAATGACAGCGCCGGAATTTGGAAGATCAGTCCAGCCACCATGGCCAGGATCAGCACGATGGCGCCCGCCATCAGGAAGTTGCCAAGGAAGCTGAAGTCCTTTTTGGTCATCAGCGCGACGGCGGAAAGACCGATGAAGGTCAGGCCGGTCATGGCCAGCGCGTTCATGATCAGCGCACCGCCGTTGGGCAGCGTCAGATAGGCCGAGATGATCGGGCCAAGGGTAAAGCCCATGAAACCGGTGAAGGCAAACGTGGCCAGAAGCCCAGCGGCGGAGTTGGCGGTTTTATGCACCAAAAACATCAGCCCATAAGCGCCGATGAAGAAGACGAAAATGTTCATCTGCTGTACGCCGAGCGCGACAGAAGCGCCAGCGGTAACGGCCGAGAACAGCAGCGTCATGGCCAAAAGTGCGTAGGTATTACGCAGTACCTTGTTGGCTCTAGCGCCGCTAACCGCCTGATCCTGCTGCGGTCGTACGGTGTGCGAATCGTTGAACGCCATGGTTATAAACTCCCTGGTAGTCGTACTAACAACGGACAAGCATGCCGTGACGTAGTTCCCGGTGCAAGCCCTTCAAATTCAAAAAAAGCTCATCGTTGGACGAAGATTCAACGCAATGTGTCTATGCTAACTTCATGGATATACCACGCCCCGAATAAATGCGAGTTTATTCGCTCTACTTACACCTGATAAAAGGAGTCACCATGACGCTATCCACTCATCGTATCCTGAAACTCAACGCGCTGACTGTTGCAGTTCTTCTAAGTACCCAGGCATTTGGCTTTGACCCTCAAGGGAAAGACGTTACCTACCAGGTCGGTGACGAGAGCTTCGAAGGTTATTTCGTTGAAGCCCAGGGCGAGTCGAAAGGCAGCGTATTGATCGTCCACGACTGGGACGGCGTCGACGACTACGAGCGCGAGCGCGCCGACATGCTAGCCGAACAGGGCTACGATGCGTTCGCGGTGGATCTCTTCGGTCAGGGTAACCGCCCCCAGGAAGTGGAAGCGAAGCAGGCCGCTACCAGCGCGCTATACGAAGATCGTGAGCGGATGCGCGAACTGACGCTGGCAGGCTTGACGCAGGCGCGCGAGCAGGGTGCGGCAAGCGCAACCGTCATTATGGGCTACTGTTTCGGCGGCACCGTGGCGCTTGAGATGGCACGCTCCGGTGAAGCCGATGACATCGCCGCCTACACGAGTTTTCACGGCGGCCTGGATACGCCCGAGGGTCAGTCCTACGCAAGCGATACGCCGCCGATTTTTATCGCTCACGGCGGCGCTGATGAAATGGTGAGTTTGGACGATGTTGCAACGCTGGCCTCAGAGCTCGAAGAGGCCAACATCACCTATGAGATCGGCATCTACTCTGGAGCCCCCCACGCCTTTAGCGTTTTTGGCAGCGACCGCTATGACGAACGCGCCGATCAACGCTCCTGGGCCACGTTCCAGCAGTGGCTCGAGGAAATGCTTTGAGCCAAGCGTGTTAGAAACGCCTGCCCATCGATGCCTGCCCCTTTTTCTGGAACTCATTAGGGGCGGGATTTTCAGCTTTCGACCTCCCGCAAATCCTCGATCTCGACGCCCTCGGGCAGGTCGTCGGCTTCGGCGGGCAGCCAAACCGGGTGTAGATCGCTATCCTCGCGGCCGTCCTCGAGGGTTTGTCCGGGAACGCGGTATACGATGCGTTCGCGCTTGACATCCCAGGCATAGATTTTATCCATCGGTCCTCCTTGCGGGTTCGTATGCATACAGCCAATGCCCAAAGAGAGGCAGGACTGCTATCATCGCACGGTGTTAAACAAGTCAATGTCAGGAGAAAGTTATGAAGTCCATGTTCGCTCTGGGTCTGGTGGCCATCATGCTGGTAAGCGCCGGCTGCGCCTCTGGCACTAGCTCTTCGCGCTCGGCAGAGTGTCGTAAACAGGCAGAACAGCTTGGTGATACCATGCACTATGGCGACTGCCTGCGCGGCTCACGTACGGAGGCGACCTACTAGGCTACGCATCTAAACGCCTCGACCGCATAAAAAAACGGTTCAGCTTAAGCTGAACCGTTTTTGTTTAATCGTCTGTGTCGGCCTTGTGAGAGGCTTCTCTCAACGTTTTTTCAAGGCTGTGCTCGCCGCCGTCTTCTTCGTTGCTGTCATCGACCAGAAAGCTCGAATGACGCCCTTTGGGCTTGATGTCGGCGCCGCAGCTACCGCAATTGTCCGGGTCTTCCGGCGCTCCCTTGGGTTCAGAGGGGTCATACTCCTTGCCACACTGCTCGCACTTCTCAAGATGCTTCATTGGTTTCTCCTTTCCTGACCACCTGATGATATTGAACACGCCAAGTGCCAATAGGTTCCTGAAAATAACCTCAATCACCGCTGACGCGGTGTGAGTGGTTCCGGCCATTTTTTATCGCGGTATTCAAGCGAGTGTCGCCCATCATCCACGGTCGCGTCTATTCAACTATCTTTCTAATTCAATCTTATAGATAACCCTCGATGCCACCGCCCGATAAAGTCAGCGGCAACTCAACACCTTTGGTTTTACTCGCCAACATCTCGCTTTTCGAGGTTTATTAGCGCGCTTGGCCACAGGCTTCGATGCTCAAGAATAACCACCTTGCCACGCCTGCAGGACGCGGCGTATAGCCGCAGTTTGGAAACAAGGGAGCACCTGCCAAAAAGAGCAAGCCTCGAAAAGAGGCATCCGCTTTAATTGGCCGGGGGTTTGCGTATAATGCGCGGCCCCGGCGCTTGCGCCTATCAGAGGGTTCCCTAACCCCTCCTGCTATTAAAAAGGCCGTTCACATGTTTGCACTGACCGACGCTCAGCACCGCCGCTGCCTTCTGATCATGGTGCTGTTTCATATTGGCGTTATTGCCGCCAGCAACTACCTCGTTCAGCTACCTTTCACGCTTTTCGGGTTTCACACCACCTGGGGGGCGTTTAGCTTTCCATTCATCTTTCTGGCCACCGATCTGACCGTTCGCCTGTTCGGCAAGGGGCCGGCGCGGTCGATCATCTTGCGTGTCATGTTCCCGGCGCTTGCGATCTCCTACGTGGTATCGGTCATTTTCCCTCAAGGAAGCTTCGCCGGCATCGGCGCGCTTGGTGAGTGGAACCTGTTCGTGGCGCGCATCGCACTGGCAAGCTTTCTGGCCTACTTTCTCGGCCAACTGCTCGACGTTCAGGTGTTCGACCGGCTGCGCCAGTGGGCCTGGTGGGTCGCGCCGGTCTTCTCGACGGTACTGGGCAACCTGGCGGACACGTTCGCCTTTTTCTTCACCGCTTTCTACAATAGCCCGGACCCGTTCATGGCGGCCCACTGGGTGGAAATCGCCGCGGTGGACTATGCGATCAAGCTGGCCATCAGCCTGCTGTTCTTTTTGCCGCTGTACGGCCTGCTGCTGGCCTGGCTAACCCGGCGTCTCGTGGTCTGGACAGGACAGCGCGACCGCGCCCCACGAGTCGCCTGATTCAAAAAAACGTGCCCATCAAGGAGGCTCAATGAGCCGCGTTACTCCGGTTGATCTTCATTTCATCGAGGCCCTCGAAGGCGCTGACCCCGACAAAACGCCGCTCGTCGTGCTGCACGGCCTTCTCGGTAGCGCCGACAACTGGCGCTCGCACCTGAAGGTATGGCAACAGCAGCGCCGAGTGCTAGCGGTGGATCTTCGCAACCACGGCCGCTCCCCCCACGCCGACGGCATGGACTACCAGGCGATGAGTCAGGACGTGATTGCGCTGCTCAAAAAGGAGAAGATCGAGCGGGCACACATCCTGGGTCACTCGATGGGCGGCAAAGTCGCCATCAGCCTGGCGCGGCTGGCGCCGGAGCTTACGGCATCATTGATCGTCGGCGACATCGCCCCGGTGCGCTACGACCACGGCCACGACGACGTTTTTAGCGCCTTGAACGCGGTGCGCGAAGCCAAACCTACCGATCGCAAGCGTGCCGATGCGGTCATGGCCGAGCACGTTAGCGCTCGCCCTACTCGACTCTTTCTGGCGACCAATCTGGTGCGCAATGACGACAAACAGATGTCGCTGCGCGTGGGCCTCGACGAGATTCAGGCAGATTATGACGCCATCATCGGCCTGCCCGCCGGCGAAGAGCCCTACCAGGGCCCAACGCTGGTGCTGCGCGGCGCCGACTCACACTACGTCACCGATGACATGATCCCGGCCTTGAAAGAGATGCTGCCGACCGCGCGAGTGATCACGCTAAAAGAGGCGGGCCACTGGCTGCACGCCGACCAGCCCGAGGCGTTCCAGCAAGCGGTCAGCGCTTTCATGAATGAAGAGGATAAATAAGGCCTAGAGCGGCGTGATGCTTAGCCCATGCTCCTCGGGGCTTCGCAAAAAGCGGTTCAGGATGCGATAGGTATCCACGTCGAACTGAACTGCCTCGAAATCGAGCCGTCTGGCCTTGGCAAGCGACACCGCGCTGCCGAGGTAGCACCAGTGATCCACCGTGTGATAGGCGCTTTTACGGGTATGAACGCTTTTTTCGCGGATGACGATCCTGTTGGGCCAGGGCCAGGCACTCACCTTCAAACGCTCGAGTGCCGCCTGCGCTCTTTGGGTATGTGCCTCGAGCGACTCCTTCTCACAGCACGCGCCGGCGCACTTGCCGAGCTGATTGGCAAAGCAGCGCCCTTTTCCCTTCTCGAGCCCCAGCACCTGCGGGCAGAGTTTGTGCTCCTCGATGATCGTCTTGAGCGCCTGTTTGGCCTCGCGCGCGTGGCGAAAAAGCCCGAAACGCTCGCCCGGCGCCGAGCTGATCAGTACGGCGCTTCCGGCAAGCGTCGGCACGTGTTCGCCGTCGGGCCAGAACCAGGTTTTCAGGCCGCCCTGACGGCGTAGCTGGCGATTCATGATCGGCATCAGCTCCTTGATCAGCTGCGCCTCGCGGAGCTGGGCGCCCAAATCGCCGGCGGTCTCCTCCCACTCGATGTGCTGAATCTGCTGGAGCATGCGCATCGCCTTGTCGTCCTGGTGGTCGCGCTGAAAGTGCCCCTTCACCCGATTTTTCAGGTTGATACTTTTACCCACGTAAAGCGGCAGCCGATTGTGGCCATAGAAGAGATACACTCCAGGACGCGGCGGGAGCTCGCTCACCAGAGCGCTGTCGAGATGCGCTGGCAGGTTGCGGTGCTCTCGCTCCTGACCGGTAGCGGCCTGCCACTGCTCGGCGGGAAAGCGCTGCTGCCAGGCCTGCCACAGCCGCCAAAGCGCCTCGGCATCGTCCTCGGCGCGGTGGGCGCGCGCGGTCTGAATATCGAAGCGCGCGAGCAGGCTTTTCAGGTTGTGCTGGCGCTGCTCGGGTTCGAGCCTTCGCGAGATACGCAGGGTACACATCAGCCGGGGGCGATAGTCGAGCCCGGCGCGCTTGAAGGCGTTGCGCAAAAAGCTCGCGTCGAAGCGGGCGTTATGCGCCACCAGACAGCTCTCACCAAGCCACGTTTTGAACGCCTCGGCGATCGTCTCGAAACGCGGGGCGTCGGCGACCATATCGTCGTGAATGCCAGTAAGCTTCGAGATGAACGGCGGAATGCTGGTGCCCGGGTCGATCAGGCTCACCCAGCGATCGACGATCTCCCCTTCAACCACCTTCAGCGCGGCGATTTCGGTGATGCGATCGCGGGTGGCTCTCGTACCGGTGGTTTCCACGTCGATAAACGTCAGGGCGGGTTCGCTCATGGCTCTGCGCCCAGCGTGTGCGGGTCGACCGCCAGCCGCGATACCGGTAACGTCTCCTCGATAAGGCCTCGCTTTTGCAAGTAGGTCTCAAACGCCTGGTAGCGGCGCGTGTTCACCGCCGCCGGGCTCAACGACAGGCGGCGCAGAAGCGACTCCCAGTTCGCCTCATTGATCGCATTATCGAGAATGGGGTGCTGCTCGGCGACCAGCGTCCAGGACGCTTCGGGGTTTTCGATCATCCAGTGGCTCGCCTGCTCGACGGCGCTCATGAAGCGCGCCCAGGTCGCGCCATGGCGACCAAGCGTTTGGCTGTTGGCCACGACGATGACGCCATCGTGACGGGGAATGTCAATCTCCTCAAAACGAATGACGTGGCTCTCGATCCCCTCAGGTGCGAGCTGCTGGGGAAGCGAGGCAAAGTAGCCGTCGGCGATCACGTTGGCGTCACCGCGCACCACGGCAGCGGCGGCGTCGAAGTGCACATTGACCGGCGCCTTGAAGCCATCGGTTTGACGCAGCGACTGAGGGATGAGCCGCTCGGCTACGATGGTCTCGCCTTCTCGGGTAGAAAAGCCGTAATCGCGCCCGGCCAGCAAGGCAACGTCGTCCGTTTCGGCAACGCTGCCGGTCACGATCACCGCGTTCAAGGGCGTTTCGATCAGCGTTCCCACCCGCGTAAGAGGCTCGCCCTGATGTGCCTGCAGATGCAGTATGGGCTGGCGAGTCAGCGCCAGGTCCACCTCTTCGGCCACCAATAGCTTGAGCGGAATGGTCGGGTCCGCCGGGCTCAAAAGCTCTACCGCCAGCCCCTGCGCCTTGAACAGTTCCCGCGCCTGGGCGATCAAAAGCATGGCGTGCTGTGGACTCAGGTACCAGTCCAGCATGACCGTCACTTCGGTCAGCGGCGGCGGATCAAGCGGCGGCGGCAGCGCAAGGGTGGCCGAAGGCACCGGCTCGGACTGAGCCGGCGGCGCGGCTCGAGGCTCGGCGCCGGCGGTGCTTTCATCGCGGGCCAGGGGGGCGGCGTCGGGCCATAGCTCGGGCGGTAGCATGACCTCGCTTTCGAGCGACACAGCCCCCGCATCTTGATCAGACCCCGCCTCCCCCTCTGCGGCCAGCGCCGGCCAGGAAAAAAACAATAGACAAAACGCACCGGCGAACAGCAAGCGCGCTTGCCGGCGGATAGTCAGGTGAGGCATCGCTACACTCCAGGGGCGTGAAGCCGGAGTGTAGCGGGTGGCCGCCGGCCCTGACCAGCCCTGGCCCGCCATAAAGCCTTAAGGCGCAGTAAAATAGCGGGGGGCGTGCAATAATAGAGCGGCATTGATGTAGAGACGGAGAGACATGGACGCACTGTATACCTTTTTTTTGATCGGCGGCATTCTCATGACGCTGAGCATTCTGGCCAGCCGGCTCTCATCAATGTTTGGCGTTCCGCTGCTGCTGATCTTTCTGGGGCTGGGCATGCTCGCCGGCGAAGAGGGGTTGCTTGGCGTCGTATTCGACGACTACAGCATGGCCTTCGTCATCGGCCACCTGGCACTGGCGATGATTCTGCTCGACGGCGGGCTTCGCACTCGCCTCAAAACTTTTAGGGTCGGCTTCAAACCGGCGCTGTCGCTGGCCACCGCCGGGGTGTTCATCACCAGCGCCATCGTCGGCATCATCGCCATGTGGGTGTTTCAGCTCAGCCTGATTCAAGGCCTGTTGGTCGGGGCGATCGTCGGCTCCACCGACGCGGCGGCGGTGTTTTCGATGCTCAGCGGCCGCGGGGTCAGCCTCAACGAGCGGGTCAGCGCCACGCTCGAGATCGAGTCCGGTACCAACGATCCGATGGCGATCTTTCTCACGCTGATGCTGGTCGAGCTGCTCGTCGGCGACATGGGCGGCATCGTCGAAACCCTCGTATTCTTCGTTTCGCAATTTGGCATCGGCCTGGTCGTGGGCCTGGGCGGCGGCTGGCTTTCTGCGAAGCTCTTGCGCTGGCTCGACCTGGCGCCGGGGCTCTACGCCATGCTGGCTCTGGCGCTGGGCTTTAGCGTCTTCGGGTTGACCAGCGTTCTCGGCGGCAGCGGCTTTTTGGCGATCTATCTGGCGGGGCTAATGATCGGCAACCAGCCGGGGCGGCATTTGAACTTCATCCTGCCCGTCCACGACGGCCTGGCCTGGCTTAGCCAGATCGGCCTGTTTTTGGTGCTGGGGCTTTTGGTTACGCCGAGCCAGCTGGTCGAGGTCATCCTGCCGGCGGGGCTGGTGGCGCTGGCGCTGATTTTCATCGCTCGCCCATTGGCGGTGTTCATCACCATCAAGCCGTTTTTCAAGTTTCGCTGGCGCGAGACGTTCTTCATCGCCTGGGTCGGGCTTCGCGGCGCGGTGCCGATCGTGCTGGCGATCTTTCCGGTGATCGGCGGCGTGGAGAACGCCTCGCTCTACTTCAACGTCGCCTTTGCGGTAGTGCTGATGTCGCTTTTGATCCAAGGGGGGTCGCTCACGCTGGTCGCCCGCTGGCTCAAGATCCAGGTGCCCGCCGGCACGACGCCCAACCGGCGCGGGCCGTTGGGCATTCTGCCGGAGAACGACTTCGAGATGTTCGTCTACGTGGTCGAAAACCAGGATCTCGAGGACGTGCCGATCCGCCTGCTGCGCTTCCCTTCCGGTGCGCTCATCTCGGCGCTGTTTCGTAATCACGTCATGCTCCACCCCAAGGGCAACACCCGGCTGAAACTCGAGGATGTGATCTGCGTCATCGGTCGGTCGGAAGATTTGACCGCGCTCAACCGGCTGTTCAACGGCGACGCCAAGCTCAAGCAGGAGCGCGCTTTCTTCGGTACCTTCACTCTGGAAGGCAGCGCTTACATGCGGGACATCGCCCAGGCCTACGGGCTGACCTTGAGTCCCGGCGAACAGGAAATGAGCCTGGCGGAATTCGTTTCGCTGCGCGTGGGCGGCCACCCGGTGGTCGGCGACGACATCGACTGGCACGGCATCCACTGGGTCGTGAGCGAAATGCAGGGTGGCAATATCACCCGCGTCGGCCTAAGGCTTTACTAATTTGGCCAAAGGCGTTGACTTCCAAGGAAATAGTGGTAGTATACGCACCCATAAGCCGGAGGGATGGCAGAGCGGTTGAATGCACCGGTCTTGAAAACCGGCATAGGTTAATAGCCTATCCAGGGTTCGAATCCCTGTCCCTCCGCCAAATCGATTATAAAGCCCCGTTTCTACGGGGCTTTTTTCGTTACTGCCCTTCGCCTTTCCTAACCATCAACTCTTCAGTATTCCCTACCGGTGATCCAGCGTGACTGGAACGTGATCCCAGTCTAGCTACGACATCCCTCGCCCGGTGAGTTGCCAGCTGGGCATACCGCTCAGTCATGTTGATCGTGGAGTGGCCCAGCACGTCTTTGACGTCAGCCAACGGCACTCCCTTGGAAACCAACCAGCTAGCGCAGGTATATCGCAAGTCGTGAATCCGGAAATCAACAATCCGCGGCTTCTCCCATGCCTTCTTGAACACCGGTTTCGGGTAAACGTAACGGCTGCCATCACGCTTGCAGAAAACCCAGGGCGATGCCGCGCGATACGTTTGGCTGTACCGGTATCGTCGCTTCAAGGCGACCATCGCGTTATCATTTAGCGGTATGGTTCGCCGCTTCGCTGACTTGATGTCATCCGGCTCCAGCGTTATCAACGCGTTCTCCCAGTCCACTCGCCGCCATTCGAGCTTGAGCAACTCGTTTTTTTCTGCCGCCAGTATTCAGTGCCAGCACGATAAAGTCAGCAAGGCAGTCGCCCTCTCGAGTCGTACGCGCGGCTTTGATTAGTCGATCAGCATCTGACTCCGTAATCCAGCGAACACGCACGGGCAGCTCCTTGAGTCCCCGCCTTGGTTGGGTGGGCAGTGCCCACTCCATCACGGACAAGGAAGAAGCCTCTAGACTTAAGTACGAGACCCAGCTCATCGATAGGGAGAACAGCGCGCTTAAGAGCCCGATGTAGGTAATTCTGGGCGAGGCCGCCGGCGAAAGCTGGATGCAGCGCAACTGGCGCCCGATTCTGATGCTGACCATCGTGGCGAACAACTACCTCATCGCGCCCTACCTGAGCGCAATGTTCGGCGCCGGGGTCACGCTGCCCGTGCCCGAAGCGCTTTGGAATCTGATGAAGTTGGGCGTGGGTGGGTATATTGCCGGCCAAACCGCCGAACACGGCATTACTACTTGGCAGCAAGGCCAAGTCGCGAAAAAGCAGGCCCGTGCCCCACAAAAAATCTACCAGTACATTCAGAAATAGCTGTTTCAGAGTGAATCTCGCTTCCTAAACCAACAGGAAAGCCTTTTAATCCTCTGAAATAAATTAAGCCACCAGAGACGAATCGAGTGCCTTATCTTCATGCGCTTAGTCTGGGTCAGCAGTCTCACAGCTCTCGCTTTACCCATGAAATGGAAACAATACCTTACGTACATCAAGAAGACAGCGTTTACTAATATGACAACTGCGGCAACGCCAATCTTCCGCCCAAAGCTTATCGCCTCAGGCTCTTGGTAAACCCATCCAGGCCAAGGGCCTAAAAGAAACACCCAGCACGCTGCAGCAAGGAAGTAGAATATGAAAAGGACGGCCTCCTTGCCGTCGATCTTCCAAGGCGGCTGTTTCTGACGTATTAATCCTGAAGACTCATCCACCTCTACATCAGTATAAGCTAAAGGCAACCGTTCAAGAGCCTCCGGGTCAGGATGTCCACGTAATGCGGCCCATACGAGACGACCATCCACGCTTTTACCCGAGTAGAGGTAGAATAGATGCTTCAACTGCTTATCAGGATCGTCTGACAGTACAGCTTCATTTTGGTGTAATAACCAAAAGTCAAAGATCTTCAGCCTGAAATTCGTTTGGATATTGCTTTGGGTCAATTTGTAGCTTCGAGAATGAGTGATCCACGTTATTAGAGCCCCTATTACTGGCAGCGAAGCCACAAAGACTTGCAGGTAACTTTCCCCCATCGTGCCTACCTCATAAAACTAAGCCAGCCTTCATTGCATGGCTGTTTGAATATTAGGAAAACCATGAAGACTGCCATAAGTGCTGCCGCGCTGACAGCCCGGCAGTCTCGTTTCGTTGATGAGTACATTATTGACATTAGCGCAACTCAAACTGCGATCCGTGCCGGGTACAGCAAGAAGACCGCAGGCCGGGGTATGTCATGGCCACACTGCCGCTGCAAAACGTCTATGTGCTGGGCGCCGGGCTGGCAGTGGCCGGTATTGTCGGCGCGCCCAAGCCGCGTAAGGGTGGTGGCAAACCGATGAACGCCTTCGACTCTGCCGAGTTCGTGGCCGCCGTACAGACGCATCTTGGACTATCCGCCCGCGAAGTCTGGTCTTTGACCATGATCAAGTTTCAGCGCGATGGATGCCAAGTTTCCGGAAGCAGATAGCAAGAAGTCGGAGCAGCCGACCGAGGAGGCGGCGGCGGCGGTCGAACACATTATTCAGTTTCGGCAGCGCATCAAAGAGCAGCCCAAGCTCGTCAAAGGCAGTCTTTAGAACTCCTCGAAAACCATGAATCGTGAACCGCCCTCGCCGGTCATAACTTCAGGTCTATTGACGAGGAGCGGCATGCATACGAGCTATGGAATGAAATTACTTCTTCCTATTATAAGGAGACTGGTTAGTCGGTTTTAGGCTAATCCCTTCCTGCTGGGCCTTTGAGTAAACGGAGTCTTCCGTTCTACCAAGCTTTAACCCAATGACCCTTGTCGGCGTGTTGTCTTTTGCAAATTTCTTTAGCTGGGCGACATCTTGCTTAGACCACGCCTTGCCTTTGTTATCTGGCCATTTAGACATAATATCCTCCTAGTTGAGCGTGCGGACACACGCCCTACCAGTATTAGCAAATCTTCAACATTTGCCAGCAGCCGCACACTGAGACAGCTTTTTTGTGCGCCATGCCCGATGTGATCAATCCCTAGAACCTTTCAGAAAGAGCCTTGGAGAAACGTTGGCAGCGGTCGGTGGACCCACTAGGGGCTGACGTTTTTGGGCAACAGAGTTTTTTACTCAAGGGAAGCCCGCAATGAAAAACGTTATCCCCTTCCTGTATCAGGATCAGGTATTCCGGTTCAACGTTGATGGCTGGATTAATGCGACCGACATTGCTAAGCATTTTGGCAAGCGCTTGGAACACTGGCTGGAAAACATCGGAATGCAGCTTTATATGGATTCACTGGCTCGATTTCTCAATACCCTTGATTCCGGGTATTTAATTAGGTCCCAGCGCGGGAGGTATGGCGTCACATGGCTTCACCCTAGAATGGGAGTTGCCTTTGCTCGCTGGGTTGAGGAACTGGCTGTTCACCGTTGGCAGAAGCCAATATTTGAGGCGAGGGCTGAATATTGGCGCGATCAGCTGCAAATGAGTCTGCCTATACGGGATCGCCAAGCATAGCCAACCAATCTACGCCTAGCCTACTTCGCCGCCTGCGGTATGCGTCGAAGGCTAGCGCCGCCATCACCTTCGCGATACCCTGAGCGAATAAAATTTAGCGCTGGGGAGCGGCATGGTAGATGACAGAATTGTACTGAATGGCATGGGCCAGATTTTCGAGCTTCTGGAAAATGGCTCGCTTCATGATATCGATAGACTCGATTTCTCGGAGTGGCCAACGCTTCAGATTAAGATTGAGGGTGACAAGTATCACAGCACTATCACGCCCGACCTGGCGAAGTCTCTTTATGATTTTGTCTACGATTTGAAGCGTGGCTATGCTGAAATCAAGTATGGCACCAGCAACCTTCAGCGTCTGAAAAAAGAAGATATTGCTCTTTTCGACTCGATCACCTTCAAAATTACAGAAGGTTGTTCAGATGTAATCGCCAAGGGCTTTGAGAGGATTTTTGAAGCTATTGCTCAAAGCATCAGGGATGGATTCAAAGACATGACGCCCCGACAGAAAATTGCAACTATTGGAATCGTAGCAGGTATCACTGCGGGGTATTTTGCTTTTGATTCGTATCTAGAGCATCAACACGCTCAAGAAATGGCACAAATCAATAATGATCGGCAGCGTGACGCCTACGATCACACCGAGAGTATTGCCGAGCTTATTGTCGAGGTATCAAGCGCTAGTCCAAGAGCTGAGCAGGCGATAAGCGGCTTTCGTCGTCATGTAGAAGAGGGGCACAGAGGGATTGTTCACTCTGTCAGTGATGCTGATCACATAAACTACTCTGGACAGAATTTAGAAGAGCAGGATATTGAACGCATTACTCACGATATGCCTGTATCGGCTGACTCGGAAACCTACACTGATATCGTAACTGTTGAGCAAATGAAGCGCCTAGTTTCTCGACAGGAGGTAAGAGTTTCCTTTTATTCGCCACAGTTCGATCGACAAATAACGATCAAGTACGACATGGGCTACTTAGGCACAAGAAAAGAAAACCGCCTAATGGAGGCCTTTTCCGATAACGTTCGAAAATCCGTCGAGATAGAATATTCAGCCGTATTTAACGATGATAACGGCGATTTTATTCGCGGGACACTAATCAGCATCGGCGAGATATACGATAGCCCTGCTGATTGGAGTGATAAGCTCGAGGAGTTAGAAAACCAAGAAGAGGACGAAGACGAATAACAAGGGGAGCCAGTACACCAGCTTGGCATTCCGCCAGCTACTCTGGCGATATCAGATCACGCAGAGCCCCAGCCATCGAGGGAACTACTGGGATAACGCCCCGACAGAGCACTTTTTCAGAAGTTTGAAAACGGAATGGACATCGGAGACCGGTTATTCGTGCTTTGTCCCGGCGAAGCGGTCAATCACGGATTATCTAATCGGCTGTTACAGTGACCACCGGCCCCACAAGCATAATGATGGGCTGCCGCCCAATGTGGCTGAGCGGCTCTATTGGAAAGCTCAAAAAAATAGTGGCCTAATTACTTGAGCACTACACGTGCGTTTGAGCTGCCTAATCTCGTCACGCTTAAAGCCGCCCACGACTTGGGCTATCCATGGCGCTTTTTGATTTATGTATGGAGGAAATATGCTGAAGAAATGCCTGCTTGGCTCATTGCTTGTAGTGGTTTCTCTACCAGCCGGGGCCTTTGAAGTTAAACCTGGCCTATGGGAAACAACGGTCACGATCGAAGGGGAAGCGCCTCCAGAAGTACAGCAAGGAACCTACATCGAACACCAATGCATCACCGCGGAGGAAGCGCGGGATTTCAAGCCCACTATACGACAACACTTCTCTGAAGAAGGCTTTCAAGAAATCGATATCTCGGATGATACGGACACGCTGGAGGTTAAAGCCTCAAAGTTCACGCCTGATTTGAATGTCGATATCGCTATATCGTCAACACGGCATAGCGATAAACATTTCTCTACGAGAACTCACGTCACAAACGTCGACACCATGACCTCATCGCAAGAGAGCCATTGGGTTTCAGAAGACTGTTAACGCAGCCAGCGCCTCCACTCAAGGCCGCCCATTGAAGTGGCTTTTTTGATGTCTTTTATTCTTCTGACCCACTTTTTAGGGTATTCGCAGCGTCATACCCGAACGCTGGGGCACTATTCCGAGTCAGGCGCCAGCATCGGCCAGGGGTAACCAAAGAAAAAGCCAGGCTCTCGCTGGCCGCTAGCGACTCGTTCGCTTAAATCCTTGAGCGCGGCGATAGCGAGTCGATAAACGTTTCCATCTTGCCGATTTCATCGATTTTTCGAAACATCTCATCGATCCGTGACTCCTTGATACCGCCGTAGACGTTGTAATCAGCCGTGTTCATTTCCTGGCCGAATTTCAAAAGCCCGGTGGAGTAACGCTCGATGTGAAACTCCCTGAACGCTTCGCACTCGGGCGTCATCACCTCATCGGTGCTGGCCTGGCACTCCACTCCTTTAGCGAAGGCTTCGTTCACCGTTTGCTCCATGTCATCGAAGGTGTAGCGATTGTCCTGAGCGTGGGCCGCGCTCATCAGCAACAGCGCCGCGAGCAAGCCTACCGGTTTCATCATCCCATTCACTCCGCATGTGTGCTTAAACGATCTCTATTTGGCTCGCATCCTTTAGCATGCGATTTTACCTGCTTACCGGCCTGCAGGATATTGCTCTTGGCCACTTCAGGGCCGCGCCTGGCTTACTGCTCCGCCGGTCTGGCTTCATCGACACGCCCTACGCCGTGGCGAGACATGGCGACCTGGGCGTCGTCGAGGCTTGTCGGGTCGTCGATGGTCGAGGGTACGGTATAGGGCTTGCCGTCGGCCAACGTGCGCAGCAGTTTGCGCAAAATCTTGCCCGAGCGGGTCTTGGGCAGGCGGTTGACGATCAGCACCTGCTTGAACGCGGCTACCGGGCCGATCGTCTCGCGCACCTGCTGAATGAGCGCGGCTTCCAAAGCGGCCTCTTCGCCGTCGAAGCCGTCCTTGGGAATCACAAACCCCACCGGGCGCTGGCCTTTCAGGTCGTCATGAATACCGATGACCGCGCACTCGGCCACCGCCGGGTGCGCACCGAGCACGCCCTCCATCTCGCCGGTCGAGAGCCGGTGGCCGGCCACGTTGATCACGTCGTCCGTGCGCCCCATGATGAAGAGATATCCGTCGTCGTCGAAATAGCCGCCGTCGCCGGTCAGGTAGTAGCCGGGAAACGCGGCCATGTAGGCGCTGTGAAAACGCGCCGGGTCGCGCCAGATACCGCTCAAGCAGCCTGGCGGCAGCGGCTGCTTGATCAATACGCTACCCTCCTCCATCGCCGCGCTCTTTTCGCCTTCGCGGCCAATGATCTCGACGTTGAAGCCCGGCACCGGGTAGGTTGCCGAACCCGCTTTGGCCGGGGCGAGCTCGATGCCCGCCAAATTGGCGGCGATGGGCCAGCCGGTTTCGGTTTGCCACCAGTGATCGATGATCGGCACGTTCAACACGTCGCTTAGCCAGTGAAACGTTGGCGGGTCGAGGCGTTCGCCGGCAACGAAGACGTGCTCAAGGCTCGCAAGCGAGTAGCGGCGCCGCTCGAGCGCCTCCGGATCCTCCTTCTTGATCGCGCGAAAGGCGGTGGGCGCGGTGAAAAAGCTTTTCACCCTGTATTCATCGATGATGCGCCAGAAACTGCCGGCGTCGGGCGTTTTTACCGGCTTGCCCTCATACACCACGCTTGCGCAGCCGCGCAAAAGCGGCCCGTAGACGATATAGGAGTGGCCCACCACCCAGCCGACGTCAGAGGCGGTAAAGCATACGTCCCCCGGCGCCAGGCCATACACCGCCTCCATGGAGTAGGCAAGCGCCACGGCGTAGCCGCCGGTATCGCGCACCACGCCCTTGGGCTTGCCGGTAGTGCCGGAGGTGTAAAGGATATAGAGCGGGTGGGTCGCCTCGACCTCGACGCACTCGGCGAACACGCCGCTCTGCTCGAGAGTTTGCCAGTCGTGTTCGCCCTCGTTCAACGGGGCGCGCTCGGCCTCGCGCTGGAACACTACCAGCGCCTCGGGTTTGAAGACGCTCTGGGCAATGGCCTGATCGACGATTGGCTTGTAGGGCAGCACCGTGTTCACCTCGATCCCGCAGGAAGCGCTGATCACCACTTTGGGCTCGGCGTCCTCGATACGAAGCGCAAGCTCCCTGGCGGCGAAGCCGCCGAACACCACCGAGTGAACCGCGCCGATCCGCGCGCAGGCCAGCATGGCGATGACCGCCTCCGGCACCATGGGCATATAGATCACGACCCGGTCGCCCTTGCCAACGCCCAGCTTATCGAGCCCGCCGGCCACGTAGGCCACCCGGTCGCGCAGCGCACGGTAGGTGAGCACTTCCCGGGCGCCGGTGACCGGCGAGTCGTAGTAGAGTGCCACCTGCTCGCCACGGCCTTTTTCAACATGGTGATCGAGCGCGGCGTAACAGATGTTGAGCGTGCCGTCCTCGAACCAGCGGGCGTGGCTCTGTTCGTCCCAGGAAAGAATGGTCTCGGGAAAGCGCTTCCAGGGAATGCGTTGGGCCTGCTCCTGCCAAAACTCGGCGGGCGATTCGATGGAGTATGCGTGGGTAGCGTGATAGCGGCTCATGGTCACCCTGTCTTTATTGTGTTAGCGGTCAACCCCTGTTGTTGACACTTTAACCACAAAACCGGGAGCTTCGCCGTTAAACCATCGGATAATCCGGCACCCTTGGGTGCGAAATGGTGAAAATTGTCGACAGTCAGCTGTATTTACTATCATTGACTCAGCGTTAAACGCCGATTTGGACAAAATTCGCTAATTTACCGACTATTGATTAACAATATTTCAACGAAAGACCGCTGACCGCTACCAAACCGCATCGCCGCGATGGCATTTTGACGGGAACACGCGTTTCCCTCGTCTCGGCAAGGAGAAAACCATGGCTACTCACTCAAGCGCCGCCGCTCGCCTTCTCGAGCATAATGGGCAGGCGTTGGAAGCGGGCACCCTGCTTCTCAAGGCGCTCGCCAATGAAAAACGCTTGCAGATTCTTTGCCTGCTGGCCGAGGCCGAACTTTCGGTCACGCAGATCAACCAGCAGCTTGCGCTAAGCCAGTCCGCGCTTTCCCAGCATCTGGCCATTCTGCGTCGCGATGGGCTGGTACAAACCCGGCGGGAGTCGCAAACCATCTATTACTCGCTCAAAAGCGAAAGCGCCAGGGCGATACTTTCCGCCCTGGCGCTTCACTACGCGGCTTGATTTTCAAAGACCGATATCGACAGGCGCTAACGCCGCTGCCAGCCGGTCGCGTCGATAGCGCCCAGCGCTTTGGTCACGGCCTGCTCGATACCGCTGGATACTGCGACACTAATGCGCCGCCCCAGGGTGTTGGGCGGCTCGAGCTTGACCGTGAACGCCTCCACCTCTTTCATGCGCTCGACCAGATACGCTTCGCTGGTGCCGACGCTATCGATCAGCCGCTCGTCCAGCGCTTCGCTGCCGTACCAGATCTCGCCGGTGGCCAAGCGGTCGATATCCAGGGCCGGACGATGACGGGCCACGTACTGCTTGAAGAGTTTATGCGTATTTTCAAGATCGTCGATGAACTTGGCCCGGCCCTCTTCGGTGTTTTCACCCAGCACCGTCAGCGTGCGTTTGTAGCGCCCGGCGGTGAGCATCTCGACGTCGATATCATTGCGTTTCAACAAACGATGGATGTTGGGCACCTGGGCGACCACGCCGATCGAGCCGATCACCGCAAAGGGTGCGGCCTTTATATGATGCGCCGTGCACGCCATCATGTAGCCACCGCTGGCGGCGACCTTGTCGATACACACCGTGGTGGTAATACCCGCCTCGCGAAGTCGGTCGAGCTGTGCGGCGGCAAGCCCATAGGCATGCACCAGCCCGCCGCCGGACTCGAGACGGATCACCGCTTCATCCTGAGCGCCCGCCACTTCGATCACCGCCGATACTTCCTCGGCGAACTGCTCGGTGCGAGAGGCCTTGATATCGCCGTGAAAATCGAGCACCCAGAGGCGCGCGGCCGCGCCCTCTTCGCTCTTTTTGGCCGTTTTCTGGCGCTCCTTCTCCTCGCGGCGCAGCTGCTTGATCAGCTTCTTACGCGCGCCCTGAGCGGTGGCGTTCACCTTGAGCCGCCGGTTGCGCGCGCGGCGCTGATCGTTGAGCGACTCGACCTTTAGCGAGGCGCCGCGCTCCCCACCACGTTTTCCGCGCATGAGAAGAAAGCCTGCCAACAGCACCAGCAGGGTAAGAATCACGCTCTGAACCAGAAAGGTGCCTATCTCAGCCGTCCATTCACTCATGTCCCTCTCCTTTGGGTCGATACGCCTCGATGCGCAAGTACGAAGCCAGGATAGCCCAATATACTCGCTTGATTAAAACGCGTGTTTTAAATAGGCTCTTCGCGGGCGCCACGCTAGACTCCTTCTATCCAGTATCCTCCTATCGTGGCGAAACATCGCCCAATTTTTTAAACGACACGCTACAGGAAACCCTCGATGTCCTCGACCACCTTTGAAAAGCTCGAATCGCGCTTCGACCCACAAGCGGCGAAGGGCATGGATGAAATCTTTCAGTTTCACTTCACTGACGAGCAGAGCCACTACCTGCACGTTCAGGACGGCACCCTCGGCATTCACGAAGGCGAGCACGATGACCCGTCGGTGACGTTGACAACCAGCACGGAGACGCTACGCGGCATCATGACCGGCGACATCAGCGGCATGAGCGCGTTCATGAGCGGTAAACTCAAGGCCTCTGGCAACGTCATGCTGGCAACCAAACTGACGAGCCTGTTCCCCAGCCAGTAGACGCCTATTCAGTCAAGTAGTCGTCGCCGCGCACGCGCGCCAGGTGTGTCTCGATCAACTCGCGGGAAATGGAGTAGGCCGGAGGAAGCGTTGGCAGCTTGCGCGGTGAAAACCAGGCCGCATCGCTGATCTCGACGCCGTCAATGTGGATGCGCCGGGTCGTGGCCTCGGCAAAGTAGCCCAGCATCAGCGAATGCGGAAACGGCCACGCCTGGCTCTTGTGGTAGCGCAGATTATCGATGTACACACCCACCTCTTCAAACACCTCGCGGTGAACCGCCTCCTCCGCCGATTCGCCGGGTTCGATGAAGCCGGCAAGCGTGGAGTAGCGCCCGGGTGCAAAGCGCGGGCTACGCGCCAGCAGCATTGCCTCCCCCCGGGTTACCAGCGTGATGATACAGGGCGAGATGCGCGGATAGTTGCGGTGACCGCAGGCGTCGCAGTGCATGGCGAACTCGGCGCCCAGCCGCGTTGCCTGTGCGCCGCAACGCCCGCAGAAGCGGTGGTTGTCGAGCCAAGCGCTCACCTGCAGCGCCGTCGACAGCAGGCTGAACCAGCTCTCCGGCAGTAGCGAAAGCCACTCCCGACCTTCGATCCAGCCCTCCTGCGGCGTTTGCTCGATAGAGAGCGCCACCGGCTCGTCGTCCCAGTAGCAAAGCGGCTGCATATCGGCGCTCCAGGGCTGCCACGGCTGAAGCGGCGTCAGCGTACCCTCTTGCGTGCTGACGCCGGGCGCCAGCCGCCCACGCGCCAGGCGAATCACATGGCCTTCGCCGGCATTCAGGGGGATGTTGCGTTTAAGCATTGGGGGTAGCGCTCTCAAGCCAGTGAAGCGAATGCGCCTGGCACTTGGCAGCGTGGGCCGCCTCCTCTTCCTCGGTGGGGCGAACCACCTTGAGCGCGCCGGGCTTAAGCGACAGGCGCTGGATCGATAGCCCCTCGCTTGCCGCGGAAGACTCTTCGCGCTCGGCGCTCGCTTCGGCATCGAGGCTAAGCGCGGTCTGGCCGCCGGTCATCGCCAGATAGACGTCGGCGAGAATCTCGGCGTCAAGCAGAGCGCCGTGAAGGACGCGGTGGCCGTTGTCGATATCATAACGCTTGCACAGCGCGTCCAAGCTGTTGCGCTGGCCCGGGTGCATCTGGCGCGCCATGGTCAGCGTATCGAGCACGCGACAGTGATCGCGCACCGGGCCAAGCGCCGGGCCCTGGCGACGCTGATTGGCCAGGTTCAGCTCGTGATCGATAAAGCCTACGTCGAACGGTGCGTTGTGTATGACCAGCTCCGCCCCTTCGATGAACGCCCAGAACTCATCGGCGATCTGGGAAAACACCGGCTCGTTGGCCACCTTCGCGTCGTCAATACCGTGGACCGCCACGACTTCTGCGTCGATGTGGCGCTCCGGGTTGATGTACTGGTGATAGGTGCGTCCGGTCAGGCGGCGGTTGATCATCTCTACCGCGCCGATCTCGACCATGCGGTGGCCGTCTCGGGTTTCGATACCCGTGGTTTCGGTGTCGAGGATTACTTGCCGCATGCGCTACTCCTTTTCTGATCGTCGCTGGCCTCATCGATCGCTTCGTTGGCCAGGTCATCGGCTTTTTCGTTGCCCGGGTGACCGCTGTGTCCCTTGATCCAGTGCCACTCGACGCGGTGACGCCTGGTCTCTTCGTGCAGGGTTTTCCAAAGCTCGGCGTTTTTGACCGGCTGCTTCGAGGCAGTTTTCCAGCCGCGCTTGATCCAGTTGTGAATCCACTGGGTAATGCCCTGGCGCACGTACTGGGAGTCGGTCCAGAGCTCGACCCGACAGGCAGTGTTGAGCGTGCGCAGCGCCATGATGGCGGCCATCAGCTCCATACGATTGTTGGTGGTCTGCGGCTCGAATCCCTTGAGGGTCTTTTGGTGCGGGCCGCTTTCAAGTACCACGCCCCAGCCGCCGGGGCCTGGATTTCCACGGCAGGCGCCGTCGGTGTACACCACCACACGGGGCTCTTTGTCTTGCTTGGTCACTGACGTTCCTTTGACATACGAGAGGAGGATTCGCCTGGGGGCGCAAGTCGGGCACCGTGGCGCGAGGCGCCAAGCGATGAGGACGGCGCCCGCGAGGGCAGCTTGAACCGAACCCGCTCGATAGGCGCGCCGCGCTCTCGCCGGCAGGCCTGGATCATGTAGCTTTGCCCCAGCGGCAGGTTATGGCGCCGCCCCCAGGCCTCCCAGCGCTCGCCACAGGCTGCGCTCATACGGGCGCGAAAACAGCAGTAGTCTACGCGTTTCACCTCGAAGTCGACAAACGCCAGCCAGTCGCGCAGCCGGTTCACGCCCTGCCAGTCACCGTTGAAAGGAAACGCCGAGTGGCCCTGGCGCCGGCGCTTCAAAAGCCCGCTGGCGCACAGTGGGTTGAAGCCAAATAGTACCAGTACGCCGTGGTCACTCGTCACCCGGGCGGCTTCCTTGAGTGTGAAGTGGGCATCCGGCAGCTGTTCGAGCCAGTGATGGAGGATCACGGTATCCATGGACCGCTCCGGCAGCGCAAAGCAGTCCGGCGGACACACCAGTGTCGAGTCCGACTCGGCAAGCTCATGAGTCGGCGCCCAGCGCACGCGATGAGGAATTTGAGAAAGCGACATCAGCGAACGGCCCATGCTCATCTCCAGGCAGTGCTGGCCGCGGCGATTTTCGACTACCGGCCCAAGGCAGGCGCGCTGGGCTTCCCAAAGCGAGCGACCCGCCGGGCCCTGCCAATAAGGTTGGCTTTGGACCATACGCCGAGCAAGCTCTGCGGCCATCGGGGAATTTGACATGAAACGCGCTTCCCTCCAAAGTAGCGACTTTTTTGCGCGGCTACGTGCGAATTCTTGCAGACGCGGCAGGCACACGCAGTAGCGTTTTGAAAAACGTTAAAGGATCTCGCCCATGATGAGCGTGACACCGATTCCCGCCCTTAGCGACAACTATATTTGGTTGCTAAGACAGGATACCAGCCCCAACGTTTGTGTCGTGGACCCCGGTGAAGCCGCCCCCGTCATCGAGCTTCTGGAGCGTGAGGGCCTGACGCTCGCCACTATGCTGATCACCCACCACCATCACGACCATACCGGTGGGATCAAGGAGCTCAAAAAACGCTATTCGCCTCACGTCATCGGCCCGAAGGACTCCACCATCGAAGGACTCGATGAGGTGGTCGGTCACGGCGACGAAATTCGCGTCATGGGCCGCATGTTCGAGGTCATCGCCACCCCCGGCCACACCCTGGATCATGTGAGCTACTTTGCCGCGGGCATTCCAGCGCTTCTGTTTTGCGGCGACACGCTCTTTTGCGCCGGCTGCGGGCGGCTGTTCGAAGGCGAGCCCGCGCAGATGCACGCCTCGCTCCAAACGCTTGCCAAACTTCCCGACGATACGCTGGTGTTTGGCGGGCATGAATATACGAAGGCCAACCTCACCTTCGCCCGGGCGGCCGACCCGGACAACAAGGCCATTCCCAACGCACTGGATGAGTGCGAGAAAGCGCGTGCGATGGATCGCCCCACCCTCCCAAGCACCATTGGGCGCGAGCTTGCCATCAATCCCTATCTGCGCGTGGGCACCGACAGCGTGCGCCGCGCCGCCGGGGAACAGGGCCCAAATGGTGACGACCTCGCGACGTTTACCACGCTTCGCGAGTGGAAAAACCGTTTCTAACGCCTTTACCCGACAAGATTTGCTATGACCTATCAAACGATTCGCCAGCGCTTTGTGCTAAGCGCTGGCAGCACCGTCATCATGGGCCTTTTGATGGCCGCTGCGACGAACTCCGAAGCCTCTGCCAACCGCCCGACTTTCACGCCGGCCCCAACCGCGCCGAGCGTTTCACAGCGCGCCGCCGAGCGCCCGGCCAGACTCGATGCCTATCACGCTCACTTTTGGGATTCACTCACTCTGGAGCCGCAAAGCGTCTGGACCACGCTTCGCACCTCCTTTCAGTGGCAGGACAAAACACTGCGCCCGGACGCCCAGGCCCGTGTCGACGAGTGGATCGAACACTACCGCGCGCGCCCGGAAAACATCGTCGCCATTATCGAGCGGGCAACGCCTTGGCTTGCCTATATCACCGAGCAGGTCAGCGAACGCGGCTTGCCCGGCGAGCTTGCGCTGATTCCTTTTGTGGAAAGCTCGTTTGACCCCAGCGCGAAAAGCCACATGGGCGCGGCGGGGCTCTGGCAGTTCATGCCACGGACCGGCGACGCGCTGGGCTTGACCCGCAACAGCCGCTACGACGGCCGGCTGGACGTGCTAACCTCGACCCAGGCGGCGCTCGACTATCTCGAATCCCAGGCCGAGCAGTGGTACCACGGCGACATGATGCTCTCGCTTGCCGCCTATAATGCTGGCGCCGGTACGGTGAACAAGGCGGTGCGCCGCGCCCAGGGACAAGGGCTGGAAGGCAGCTACTGGGATCTCAGTCTGCCTTCGGAGACGCTGCAGTACGTGCCCAAGCTCAAGGCGATTTCGACCATCATTCAGGATCCTGAGCGCTACGGCGTGACGCTACCCGACATTCACGCCTCGCCGGCCTTCGCCAAGGTGCAGCTGGCAACGCCCTTGAGCCTGGCCGAGGCGTCGGCCCTTTTGGACGTCAGCCAGCAGCGTCTGGTGGAGCTGAACCCGGGGCTTCTGGCGGCACAGGCCGGCCCGCGCAGCGCCCAGACGCTGCTGGTTCCCGAGGAGGCCGACACCGCGCTAATCGCCGAGCTTTCGCAAAACAGCGCCCCGGTGCTCGCCTCGACGCAGACGCCGTCGGTGCATCGCGTTGAAAGCGGCGATAGCCTTTCTGCCATCGCTGCGCGCTATAATCTTGACCAGCGCGACCTGATTCGCTGGAATGCACTCGAGCGGCCGAGTGCGATCCAGCCGGGCCAGCTTTTGGCACTGTCGGCGCGTCAGGAGAGCAACACATAACGCTTTCAGGCTGCTGCGTCGTGACTTTTTAACCCCAAGGACATCCTCGATGCGAAGCGGTGTGGCCTTTGTAAAGAGCTTTTGGATAAAGCGCTTACGGGTAACGAGCTTGCGCGTGCTGGCGCTTACCGCCTGGGCGCTAGCGCTACCGGCGCTGGCGCAGAGCGAGCACGTGCCCCAGGCGCTTCTGGACGAACCCGAAAGTGCGATGGTCGAAACCACTCATGCGCTCTCGCTCTACGATAGCCCGGAGCTTGACGACGGCTTCGCCTACTTTCCCCACGTCAATCCCCAGGCGCCGAAGGGCGGCTCCATCGTGCACACCTCGGTGGGGTCGAGCTTCGATTCGACCAACCCGTTCATCATTCGCGGCACCCCTGCCACTGGGGTGAGCAGCTACGTCTATGATACCCTCATGGCGAGCAACCCGAACGAGCCCTTCAGCCTCTACGGGCTTCTCGCCGAAGGCGTGCGCCTGGACCCGGAGCGCGAGTGGATCGAGTTCGACCTGCGCCCGGAGGCGCGCTTTCAGGACAACGAACCGGTTACCGCCTACGACGTGGTGTTTACGTTCAACCTGTTGCGCGAAGAGGGTAACCCGTTTTTTGCCAGCTACTACGCGGGGGTCTCGAACGTGATCGCCCAGAGCGAGCACCAGGTACGCTTCGAGTTCAGCGACACCACCTCCCGAGAGCTTCCGCTGATCGTGGCGCAGCTGCCGATCCTGCCGCGCCACTACTGGGAGCCCAGGGATTTTACCTCGCCCACCCTCGCCGCCCACCCGGGCTCCGGGCCCTACCGCATCGGCGAGGTCGACCCGGGCCGGCGTATCGTGTTCGAGCGCGACGAGAACTACTGGGGCAAGGACCTGCCGGTCAATATCGGCCGCTACAATTTCGATCGCATCGTCTACGACTACTACCGCGACCGCGATATCGCCTGGGAGGCGTTCAAGGCGGGACTGATCGATTTTCGCGAAGACGCCCGCGCGGCGACCTGGGCGATCGGCTACGACTTTCCCGCCTACAACGACGGGTTGATCAAGCGTATCACCGTGCCGGACGTCAACCCGGCCATGATGCAGGCCTTCGTTTTCAACCTGAAAAAAGAGAAATTCCAGGATCCGCGGGTACGCGAGGCGCTCTCGCTCACCTTCGATTTCCCCTGGCTCAATACCAATATTTTCTACAACGCCTACCAGCGTACCGAAAGCTACTTCCAGGACTCGGAGATGGCAGCGACCGGGCTGCCCTCGCAAGCCGAGCTTGCGCTTCTGGAGCCGCACCGTGAGGAACTGCTGGCCTCCCACGGCTCGGATCGGCTTTTCACCGAGCCGCTGCCCATTGATGAGCCTACCGCGCTTCGCGAACGCCTGCGCCGGGCGCTCACGCTTTTGCGCGAGGCCGGCTACGAGGTGGAGGACGGCGAGCTGATCCACCGTGAAACGGGCAGGCCGCTGCGGCTGGAAGTGCTGATGTATGACGCCGCGCTCGAGCGCGTGGTGCAGCCGATGCTCCGGAACATGGCGCGCCTCGGTATCGAGACCTCGATGCGCATCGTCGATATCAACCAGTACCTGAACCGGGTGCGCAACTACGACTACGATATCGTCATCAGCCACTATCCGCAGTCGAACAACCCGGGCAACGAGCAGCGCGACTATTGGACGAGCGCCGCCGCCGAGGCGCCGCAAAGCCGCAACCGCATGGCGCTGGCCCACCCGGCGGTGGACGATCTGGTCGACCACATCATCTCGGCCTCCGACCGCGAGGAGCTCGACACCGCGACAAGAGCGCTGGATCGCGTGCTGCGCTGGGGCTTTTATGCCATCCCGCACTACTACTCCGGCGAGACGCGTATCGCCGTGTGGGACAAGTTCGGCTATCCGGAGCCGTTTCCCGCCTACGCCATGGACCTCGACGCCTGGTGGGTGGACCGCGAACGCGAAGCCCGGCTCGAGCGCCACCGCTAGGGCTTTTTCGACCACCGCCAGGAGCGCACCGTGGCCCGCTACACTCTTCGCCGACTGCTGCTGATGATCCCCACGCTGCTGGGGATCATGCTGCTCAACTTCATCATCGTGCAGGCCGCGCCAGGCGGGCCGATCGATCAGATGTTGGCGCGCTTCGAAGGCGCGAACGCCATGGCCAGCACGCGACTGGACATGGGCGGCGCCGACATCCAGGTCAACGACGACTCCCGCGGGGCGCGAGGGATCGACCCGCGCTTCATCGAACAGCTCGAGCAGCAGTTCGGCTTCGACAAGCCCGCTCACGAGCGCTTTTTCACCATGCTGTGGGACTACGCGCGGCTGGATTTCGGCACCAGCTTCTTTCGCGACCGCCCGGTGATCGACCTGATGATCGAGCGCCTGCCGGTGTCGATTTCGCTCGGGCTCTGGTCCACGCTGCTGGTCTATGTGATCTCGATCCCACTGGGCATTCGCAAGGCGCTGCACCACGGTTCGCGCTTTGACGTGTGGAGTTCGGGGCTTGTCATCGTGGGCTATGCGATCCCCGCCTTTCTATTCGCGATTCTGCTGATCGTGGTGTTCGCCGGCGGCAGCTACCTGGACTGGTTTCCGCTCAGAGGCCTCACCTCGCCCAATTTCGACGAGCTCTCGACGCTTGGCAAAATCAAGGACTACTTCTGGCACATTGCGCTGCCGGTCGCGGCCACCGCGATTGGCAGCTTCGCCACGCTCACCATGCTGACCAAGAACAGCTTTCTCGACGAGATCCACAAGCAGTACGTGCTCACCGCCCGCGCCAAGGGCGCAAGCGAAAATCGCATTCTCTACGGCCACGTGTTTCGTAATGCGATGCTGATCATCATCGCGGGTCTTCCCGCGGCGCTGATCGGCATTTTCTTCACCGGGGCGCTCTTGATCGAGGTCATCTTCTCGCTCGACGGGCTGGGCCTGCTCGGCTTCGAAGCGGTGATGCAGCGCGACTACCCGGTGATTTTCGGCACGCTGTTTCTCTATACCGTCATCGGGCTGCTATTGAAGCTGCTGTCCGATTTGACCTACGTCTGGGTCGATCCGCGCATCGACTTTGCGACCAGGGAGTCCTGACCATGGCCGCTGCTCACCGCCTCTCGCCCATTACCCGACGCCGCTTGGCGGCGTTTCGCGCCAACCGCCGCGCCCGGGTCTCGCTCTGGATCTTTGGCGTACTGTTCGTCGTAAGCTTAGCCTCCGAGCTGATCGCCAACGATAAGCCGCTGGTTATGCACTTCGATGGCCAATGGTACGCCCCACTTCTCATCGACTACCCGGAAACCGAGTTCGGCGGCTTCTTACCGACCCGCACCGACTACCTCGACCCCTTCATTCGCGAGCAGATCGCGGACAACGGCTGGGCGCTGTGGCCGCTGATTCCGTTCTCCTATCAGACGCTCGACATGCAGATGAGCCGGCCCTCGCCGGCACCGCCGGATTCGCGCCATTGGCTGGGCACCGACGACCAGGGCCGCGACGTGCTGGCTCGGGTCATTTACGGCTTTCGTTTGTCGGTGGCGTTCGCCCTGGTGCTCACCGCCGGGTCGATCGTGATGGGCGTACTCGCCGGCGGCGTGCAGGGCTATTTTGGCGGCAAGGTGGACCTGATCGGCCAGCGCATTACCGAGATCTGGTCGGGGCTTCCGGTGCTGTTTCTACTGATCATTCTGGCAAGCTTCGTGCAACCCGGATTCTGGTGGCTGTTGGGCATCATGCTGCTCTTCTCCTGGCTGGGGCTCGTCGATATCGTGCGCGCCGAGTTTCTGCGCGCGCGTAATTTGGAGTACGTGCGCGCGGCCAAAGCCATGGGGCTACCCTCACGGCTGATCATGTGGCGCCACGTGCTCCCCAACGCCATGGTCGCCACGCTCACCTTCATCCCGTTTCTGTTCACTGGTGCCATCGGCACGCTAACCGCGCTGGACTTTCTCGGCTTTGGCCTGCCGCCGGGCGCGCCCTCGCTTGGTGAGCTGGCGGCCCAGGGCAAGAACAACCTGCACGCGCCCTGGCTTGGCATCACGGCCTTCATGACGCTTGCCATCATGCTCTCGCTGCTGGTGTTCATCGGCGAGGGTTTGAGAGACGCTTTCGATCCTCGCCACGTCAGCCACGGCGCCACGCCTGCGCCGGGAGCCTCGCATGCCTGAACCGCTTTTTCGCCTCGACCATTTTAGCGTTGCCTTCGACGGTCAGCCGGTGGTGGACGGGCTTTCACTCGAGGTTCATCGCGGCGAAACGCTGGCGATCGTGGGGGAATCCGGCTCGGGCAAGTCGGTGTCGGCGCTGGGAGCGATCGATCTGCTGCCCGCCAGCGCCCGGGTGAGCGGCGAGCGCTGGCTGGAGGGCACCGACCTCAACCGTCAAAGCAAGGCGCAGTGGAGCGGACTTCGCGGCAGCCGCGTGGGCTTCGTGTTTCAGGAGCCCATGACCTCACTGAATCCGCTGCACCGCATCGGCAAGCAGTTGTTTGAGGCGCTGCGCTTGCATCAGGGATTGAGAGGCCAGGCCGCCCACCGGCGGGCGAAGGAGCTACTGGAGCAGGTCAAACTGCCCCGCGCCGACGAGCTTTTGAGTGCCTGGCCGCACCAGCTTTCCGGTGGGCAGCGCCAGCGGGTGATGATCGCCATGGCGATCGCCAACAACCCGGCCCTCTTGATCGCCGACGAACCCACCACCGCGCTCGACGTTACCGTGCAGCAGGAGATTCTGGCGCTGTTGAAAGCACTTCGCGACGAGTACGGCATGGGCATGCTGTTCATCACCCACGACCTGAACCTGGTACGCCGCTTCGCCGAGCGGGTGTGTGTCATGAAGGCGGGCCGCGTCGAGGAGACCGGCCGGGTCGAGGAGGTGTTTCGCCACCCACAAAGCGCCTATACCCAGGCGCTGATCGATGCCGAGCCTACCGGGCAGCCAGCGCCGGTCAGCGCCACCAAGCCGCTTTTGCGTGCCCGCGGGCTCAGCGTGCGCTTCGAGCGCCCCGCCGCCGGGCTATTCAAACGCAAGCGCCCCGCGTTCGAGGCAGTCAAAACTGTAGACCTCGACATCGCCCCGGGGGAAACCCTAGGCGTGGTGGGCGAATCCGGCTCTGGCAAAACGACACTGGCCTCGGCGATCATGCGTTTGGTGCCCTCTCGGGGTGAAATCACCCTGGGCGAGACGCCGCTGGGTACGCTGGGCGGTCGCGCCTTGAGAGCCGAGCGCCACCGCCTGCAGATGGTGTTTCAGGACCCTTACGGGGCGCTGTCACCGCGTATGTCGGTGTTCGATATCGTCAGCGAAGGGCTGCGCTTTCACTACCCAAAACTCTCAAGCGAAGAGGTCGCGCGCCGCGTGACGCACACGCTCAAGGAGGTGGGTTTGCCCGAAAGCTGTGCGGCGCGCTACCCGCATGAGTTCTCCGGCGGCCAGCGCCAGCGCATCGCGGTGGCCCGGGCGATCATTCTGGAGCCCGAGCTTCTGGTGCTGGACGAGCCGACCTCGGCGCTGGACCGCACGGTGCAAAAGCAGCTCATCGCCCTTCTGCGCGAGCTGCAGGCCAAGCGCCAGCTCAGCTACCTGTTCATCAGCCACGACCTGGCCGTGGTCCGCGCCATGGCGCACCGCGTACTGGTATTAAAGGATGGCGAAGTCGTCGAACAGGGGCCCACCAACGAGGTGCTGGCAAACCCGCAGCACGCCTACACCCGCGCGCTGCTCGACGCCGCTCAGCTCGCTGCCGTAGAACCCTAGCAGGCGCGACTAAAACGGGTTTCAGCCCAAAACGGGCATTGCGTCGACTCAAATGCACCGGTTTTCATGACCGGTGCATAGCACTGCTCGAAAACTCTGTTTAACGATTTCCAATTTCGCCACTACTTTGCAGCTTGTAGCCAACAGGCAAGATAACGGTATAAATTGAGCTTGTGAGTACGCAGTTATGGGTGGCCTCTGAAATACTCAGAAACGCGCTATCTCCTCCGCCGTCAGTTCGCGCCACTCGCCCGGGGCGAGTTCGTCGGGCAGCGCGATCGGCCCGATCGATTGACGATGAAGCGACACCACGCGGTTGCCGAGCGCGGCGAACATCCGCTTGACCTGGTGATAGCGTCCCTCGGTGATCACAAGCGATGCCCGCGTCGGGCTCAGAAATTCGAGTGTCGCCGGTGCGGTAGGCGTATCGTCGTCATCGAGCAGCACGCCTTCGGCGATTTGCGCAACGGCGCGCTCTGCTGCGGCCCCTTCGACGGGCTCGGCAAGGTCAGCAATGTAAACCTTGGCACAGCGGTGCTTCGGTGAGGTGATGCGGTGAGACCACTGTCCGTCATCGGTCAACAGCAAAAGCCCGGTGGTATCCACATCGAGGCGCCCGACCGGCTGTAGCCGCTCCGCCCTGGGCAGATCGATCAAATCTATCGCGCGCGGGTAGAGCCCGCGCCGTGCGGTGCACTCCACGTCTTCGGGCTTGTGGAGCATCACGTAACGAAGCCCAACGAGCGCCAGCCGTTCACCGCTTAACTCGATGACATCCTGGGCGGTATCGACGTGAATGGATGCCTGCTTGACCGGTTCGCCGTTGAGCGTCACTTCGCCATTTTTGAGCGCGCGCTTGGCCAGGCTTCGCGTGAGTTCGGTGGTTTCACTAAGAAAACGATCCAGACGCATTACTGGCCCACTCCTGGCAAAAGCTCGAAGCGGTCCGCGTCCTGCCAGGCGGGAAACTTCTCACGAAATTCATCGAGGGCGGTTTTATCGAGCGTGCCGGTTTCAATGAAGGCGCTATGCGCGGGCCGGTCAATGAGCGGCTCGCCCTTGAAGTCGACCAGCATCGAATCGCCGCTGTAGGCGAGCCCCTTGGCGTCTTCGCCCACGCGGTTGACGCCGATGACGTAGCTCAGGTTCTCGACGGCCCGCGCCTGAAGCAGCGTACGCCAGGGATTGCGCCGCGGCGCCGGCCAGTTGGCCACGCACAAAAGCGCGTCGTACTCGAAGTGCTCGCCCTCGCCCGGCTGCTGGCGCGACCAGACTGGAAAGCGCAGGTCGTAGCAGACGCTGAGCAGGATTTTGAAGCCCTTGAGTTCGACGAGTTTGCGCTCGCGGCCCATACCGTAACGCTCGTGCTCGCCGGCCATGCGAAACAGATGGCGCTTGTCGTAATAGTCGATCTTGCCGTCCGGAGTGGCCCAGATCATGCGGTTGTAGTACTCACCGTCATCGACGATTGCCACGCTCCCGGTGATCACGCAGTCGCGCGCCTTCGCCTGGTCCAAGAGCCAAGCCACGCTCTCGCTCTGCGCCATGGGCTGGGCCATGTCTCGGGAGTTCATGGTAAAGCCGGTGGCAAACATTTCCGGCAGCACGATCAGGTCGGTATCGCGGCCGTCGAGCTCGCCAAGTAGCGTTTGAAGATGCGTGTGATTGGCCTTGGGGTCTTCCCAGCGCAGGTCGCACTGCACCAGGCTCGTTTTCAACTCGGCCATACCGGGTCTCCTTGTTGCTCTACCGATGAATGATGACATTGTGTGCTAGATTAGCATTTTTTGATGATGAGGCCGTCATGCTATCGCCCCCTACTCGCGACCCGGAAGCCGTCAAGGGCGTTACCTTTGGACTGACCGCCTATGTGATGTGGGGCTGTTTTCCGCTCTATTTCGCACTGTTTAGCGGCGTGCCCGCTTTTGAGGTGCTGCTTCACCGCATCGTCTGGTCCTGCGTGTTTTTGATCGCGGTGATTACGCTGCTCAAGCGCTGGGCGCCGGTGACGAGTGCATTGAGAGCGCCCAGGCGGCTGGGGCGGGTATTGATCTGCGCGGTGCTGATCGGCGCCAACTGGGGGCTCTATATCTACGCGGTGGAAAGCCACCAGGTGCTTCAGGCGAGCCTTGGCTACTTTTTGACGCCGCTAATCAACGTCGCCCTCGGGGTGATCGTGCTGCGTGAAACGATGGTCAAAACGCAGCTCGCCGCCCTCGGGCTTGCCAGTATTGCGATCGTCATTCAGCTCGTCACGCTTGGCGAGCTGCCCTGGATTAGTCTGATGCTGGCACTGAGTTTCGGAAGCTACGGGCTCTTTCGCAAGCAGGTGCCTTTGGACGGCCTTTCGGGGCTGTTCGTCGAAACGCTATTGCTGTTGCCACTGGCACTGCTCGCGCTGGCCTGGCTCAGCGCCCAGGGCGCCTCGCATTTCCTAATGGATGCGCCGACCAGCGCGCTTTTGATCAGCTGTGGTGTCGCAACGGCGCTTCCGCTTTTGGCCTTTGCTGGCGCCGCCCGACGGCTGCGCCTGTCGACCATCGGCTTTTTGATGTACATCAACCCGAGCATGCAGTTTCTGATTGCGTTGACCGTGTTCGACGAGCCGCTCGGCACCATCCAACTCATCACGTTCATCATGATCTGGCTGGGGCTTGCGCTCTACTCGTGGTCCTCCTGGCAGTCACGTCCGCGCGCCGGCGCTTAGCGAGGCAAGCGCCGGGGGCCTGAGCTTCTCGCCTTGCTCGCGCTCGATGCGTTCGGGCGGGTAGCCCACGCGAAAACCACCCCAATGTTTGCCGTTGATGAAAATCGGCACCGACAGATCGTGCATGATCTCGCCGGTGTCGCGCCGGTACGTTTGCAGCAGAAGTGGCTGGGTGTGCGCGCCGCAGCGCTTTCCCGTCGGGTCGTCGAAAATTCGCTTGCTGCGGCAATACTTCAGATCGTGGGCCGGGTCGCCGGTGGGCGCGCGGCTCACCGCCGCGTTATGAGTGGGTACGTATCCCTGACGGTCGCAGGCGATGGCGTAGTTCACCTCCAGCGACGTCAGCAGCGGCTCCTGAAGCGTGGGTAGATGCGCATCGGTGAAGGCATCGAAACCGGTTCGATAAAGCGGTGGGTCGGTATTCGCCACGGGCTGATAATTCCGGGCAAACAGCGCCTCTTGAGTGAGTTCGCCGCGGGCGATCGCTTTTTCAAACAGGGCCTGGATGCGATCGGCACTTTCGCGCGCGGCTGCGAAAACCGTTTGATGGCGGCCGTGCAGGCGCTGCTGAGCAAGTTCACCATCCACGCCTTCGGCGGCGGCCATGAGCTCTCGCGCCTGAACCGCCAGGTCGTGCATGTCGCGATTGCCCTCGTCTACATCGCGCTCGAGCTGGGAGAGCGTTCGGGTCACCGTCTCGCTGTGAGCCTTCGTATTCTCCATTGCCTTTGCCACCCCGCCGATCTCCTCACCGACATCATCGAATTCGCGGGTCGTGTCATCAAGCCCAGCCCCGACCGCCTGCATGCCTCTGGAGCGCTCGCGAACCCGTACCATCAGTTCGTTCATGGTCGACATGACGCGTTGACCGCTCTGGTGCATGTCACGCACCAGCTCGTCGACCCGCTGAGTCGCTTCAGAGCTTTTCTGTGCCAGACTTCGCACTTCGCCGGCCACCACGGCAAAGCCACAGCCGTGCTCACCGGCGCGGGCCGCCTCGATCGACGCATTGAGCGAAAGAAGATGTGTTTGCTCGGAAATGGCTTCGATCATCGACGTCACGCTGCGCACGCGTTCGATTCTATCGTTGAGCGCGGCCAGCTCATCGAGGGCCTCGACGGATTGCTTCGCCACGTCGTTCATGTCGTCCACGATCGCCGTTAGGCTCGACTGATGATGATGGCTTGCATGGCGCGCTTTTTCGGCGAGCTCGGCGACCCGCGTCGCACTAGCGCTGACCTGTAGAATCGTCGCGTTGATCGACGCCATGCTCGATGCCGCCTCGCTTGCCATGCGCTCCTGATTGACAAGCCGCTGATCCATCAGATCGGCGGTGTGCGACACCTGTGCCGAGGCGATCGCCGTGCTGCTGGCCCGCCCCATCAACCGGTAGGCCATCGCCTTGAGCGAGGCGTAGTCGGCAAGCGGCTTGAAGTGCCCCGCGCGGGCCGCCCCCTGATCCCGTGAATCGTACACACGCTGTAAAAAAGCGGCGAGCGCCAGCGCGCCTGCCAGCACGCCTGGAAGCTGGGCAAGATAGCCAAAATGCCCCCCAAGCGTCACCAGCCAAAAAGCAAGCATTAAAAGCACAGCTGGCATCAGCCATCGGAGTAAAAACATAAAATTCCCTTTTCAACATGATTATTATGGTTATAAAGGTGGCGTCTATTAAAACGTGTGGCAGTACTTTTTACTGACAGTGCACCCTCGAAAAGCCTGGTACTTGCCATCGAGATTACCCCGTAATGCGCGGTCTGAAAGTAGCACTTTGGGAGAATGACGCTCTTTTTTTATCGATAAGCTCTAAGGTTAGATCGAACGCGCTACTATAGAGGCGTAATGCAACGTTTCAGAGGCCGACTCCTTTTTTATGCTCAAGCGTTACTTCCCCATCCTTACCTGGCTACCCCACTACCACCGGGGGCTTTTTAGCGCGGACCTTCTGGCTGGACTCATCGTGACGGTCATGGTGATTCCGCAATCACTCGCCTACGCGCTGCTGGCGGGCCTGCCTGCGGTAGTGGGGCTCTACGCCAGTATTCTGCCGCAGCTTTTCTATACCTTGATGGGCACCAGCCGCACGCTGGCGGTCGGGCCAGTGGCGATCATCGCGCTGATGACCGGCGCGGCGCTGAGCGCAGTCGCCGAGCCCAGCTCCGCACTGTACCTGGAGGCGGCGCTGGTGCTGTCGCTACTTTCCGGGCTGATACTCGTGGGTATGGGCATCGCCCGCATGGGTTTTTTTAGCAATTTTCTAAGCCATCCAGTGATTTCCGGCTTTTTGACCGCCTCGGGCATTTTGATCGCCGCCAGTCAGCTTGGCAGCCTGCTGGGCATCCAGAGCAGCGGCTTCACCCTCGTCGAGCGCGTCATGACGCTTGCGCCCAACCTGATGTCCATCAATGTTTTCACGGTCGTGATCGGCGTGGGGACGCTGCTCTTTTTGGTCGGGATGCGTCGATTTGGCAAACGGGCGTTTGCGAAGATTGGCGTTCCAGCAGGGCTTGCGGATCTTCTGACCAAAGCGGGGCCGGTATTCGCAGTGATCGTGACTACGCTCGTCTGCTGGCATTGGGATCTGGCGTCACAAGGTGTGGCCGTGGTCGGCGACGTACCCGGCGGCCTTCCCGCGTTCAGCTTTCCGCTAAGCGACATTACGCTATGGAAGGCGCTGTTTATTCCCGCTTTGCTGATCAGCCTGGTGGGCTTTGTAGAGTCGGTCTCGATGGGACAGATGCTCGCCGCCAAACGGCGCCAGCGCATTTCACCCAATCAGGAGCTGGTGGGCCTGGGCGCGGCGAACCTGGCCGCTGGGGTGACCAGCGGCATGCCGGTGACCGGTGGGCTCTCGCGCACGGTAATCAATTTCGATGCCGGCGCGCAAACGCCCGCGGCCGGCGCTTTTACTGCCCTCGGCATTGCGCTGGTCACGCTGGCGTTCACCGGCTGGCTGTTTTATCTCCCTATCGCGACGCTGTCCGCGACCATCACGGTGTCGATTTTGACCCTCGTCGACATCCCCATGTTGCGTCAGACCTGGCGCTACTCGCGCAGTGACTTTGCCGCCATGGCGCTCACCATCGTGCTGACCCTGGTGGAAGGCGTCGAGGCGGGGATTATCGGCGGCGTAACGCTCTCGCTTGCGCTGTTTCTCTACCGTACCAGCCGGCCGCACAGTGCGCTGGTCGGGCGGGTGCCGGACACCGAGCACTTCCGCAATATCCAGCGCCACGATGTGCAGGCGCCGAAGAGCGCCGCGCTCTTGCGTATCGACGAAAGCCTCTATTTCGCCAACGCGCGCTACCTGGAAGATACCGTCTACAATCTGGTGGCCAGCCGCCCGGAAATCGAGCACGTGGTGTTGATCTGCTCGGCGGTCAACCTGATCGACGCCTCGGCACTCGAAAGTCTGGATGCGATCAACGCACGTCTAAAAGACTCCAACGTGAAGCTCCACCTTTCCGAAGTGAAGGGGCCGGTCATGGACCGGCTCAAGCAGAGCGACTTTCTGGATGCGCTCACCGGACGGGTGTTTTTGAGTACCTACACCGCCTGGCGCGAATTTTACTGATCGCTCCCAAACCGCGCATAGTGCGCTAAGCTTGCGTCCAGAGCTTTTCACTAACGCTCGTTTGAATGCATCATGAAAAGCGCGAGATCGAAAGGACGCGGGAGCGGCAATGCCAACGCAGTGGTTCAAACGCGAGGGAGACACGCTCACTCTCAAGGGGGAGTGGACGCTCGAGCATTACATGGCGCTTAAAAAGGCGCTCGACGACCTTGGTCAAAAGTCCGAACCCGAGGTAAAGCTCGAGGGCTTTGATCGCATTGATACTGCCGGCGCGGCGCTATTGGTCGATCTTCTAGGCGTCGAGCGCGCCGTTCAGGTCGATGAGTGGGCAAGCGATTTACCCGACTCGCAGCGCGCGCTGATCATGCGTATTGCCAGCGCCATGGACGTTTCGCTGACCCTGGAGACCGACACGCCGAATCGGCTGGTGTCGATGCTCGCCGGCATCGGCGAGAAGGTCGAGGCGCTTTATCGTCAGCAGCGCGAGCTTTTAGGCTTTATCGGGCTGGTGCTGGCAACGGCGCTGCCGGTGATGGTCAATCCGCGGCGCTGGCGGGTAACGGCGACCGTCGCCCATGTTCAGCAAAGTGGTTTGAACGCCGTGCCCATCGTCATGCTGCTCACCTTCATGGTGGGTGCGGTGGTCGCCTTTTTAGGCGCAACGGTGCTGCAGAGCTTCGGCGCGACCGTCTATACCATCAATCTGGTAGCGTTCTCGTTTCTGCGCGAATTCGGCGTGCTCCTGGCCGCCATTCTGCTGGCCGGGCGCACGGCCAGCGCCTTTACCGCCCAGCTTGGCGCAATGAAATCCAACGAGGAGATCGATGCGCTCAAGGCGCTGGGACTCGACCCGATCGAGCTTCTGGTGCTGCCGCGCATTCTGGCGATGCTGGTGAGTCTGCCGCTTCTGGCGTTCATCGGCATGCTCAGCGGCCTGCTCGGCGGTGCGGTGGTCTGTGCGGTGTCGCTCGATATACCGTTCTATCAGTTCATGAGTACGCTGCAGGAGAGCGTCTCGCTCAATCATTTACTCGTCGGGCTCGTAAAGGCGCCGGTGTTCGCCTTCATCATCGCGGTCATTGGCTGTCTTGAGGGGTTCAAGGTCGCCGGGAGCGCCCAGTCGGTCGGCGCTCACACCACCTCGAGCGTGGTGCAGTCGATCTTCATGGTGATTTTGATCGACGCGCTGGCCGCGCTCTTTTTCATGGAGATGGGCTGGTGAGTCGCGACGATGGCACGACCGCAAAAAGCACAGAAGCTGGTCGCGAGCCGGTCATCCGCGTTCAGGGGTTGGTCAACCGGTTCGGCGATCACACCGTGCACGAGCATCTCGATTTGACCGTCGAAAAAGGCGAGATTCTCGGCGTGGTGGGTGGCTCGGGCACCGGCAAGTCGGTGCTGCTTCGAAGCATCGTTGGTTTGCAGCGTCCTAACGAAGGCACCATCGAGGTGCTGGGGACGGATCTCTCGACGCTGGACAACGAGGCGCGCAGCCGGGTCGAGCGTCGCTTCGGCGTGCTGTTTCAGCAGGGGGCGCTGTTTAGCTCGCTGAACCTGCAGGAGAACATCGCCCTGCCGCTGATCGAGCACAGCGGCTTGCCGCGCGAGGACGCCGAATATCTGGCGCGCATCAAGCTCTCGCTGGTGGGACTTTCACCAGAGGACGCACGCAAGTCGCCGGAATCGCTCTCCGGCGGCATGATCAAGCGGGTGGCGCTGGCCCGCGCGCTGGCACTGGACCCGGATATCCTGTTTCTGGACGAGCCCACCGCAGGGCTCGACCCCATCGGCGCCGCCGCTTTCGATCAGCTGATCAAGACGCTGCGCGATGCGCTCGGTTTCAGCGTGTTTCTGGTGACCCACGACCTGGACACGCTCCATGCGGCCTGCGACCGGGTCGCGGTGCTGTCGCAAAAGCGCGTGCTGGTGGCGGATACGTTGGAAAACGTTGCCCAAACCGACGACGAGTGGGTTCAGGAGTACTTCAACGGCCCGCGGGGTCGCGCCGCCGCTTCCTCTTTCGATCAGGAGTGACACGCTCATGGAAACCCGTGCGCATCACGTTTTAATTGGCCTTTTTACCCTGCTGACCGCGGCCGGCGCGCTCGTGTTCGCGCTCTGGATGAGCCAGGCCGCCGGTGAACAGGAGTATCGGCCCTACCGCATTCTGTTCGACAGAAGCGTCAGCGGGCTATCCGAAGGGAGCTCGGTGCAATACAACGGCATTGAGGTCGGCGAGGTCACCCATATGGCGCTCGACCCGACCGACCCGCGCCAGGTAGTGGTGTCGATTCGCGTCGAAAGGGAGACGCCGATCAAGATCGATACCCGCGCCAAGCTCTCGATTCCCAGCATCACCGGCAGCATGTCGGTACAGCTTGAAGGCGGCGCGCCGGAAAGTCCGCTTTTGTACGCACAGTCCGATGATGCGGTGCCGTTCATCCAGGCGGATCCTTCGCCCATTGCCACGTTCATGGAGCAGGGTGAGGAGATGATCGACAACGTCAACGCCATTCTCGAGAACGTGAACCGGTTGTTCAACGACGAGAGCCGCGAGCAGGCGGGCAACATTCTGACCGATATTGCCGAGATCACTGACATGATCGCGTCCCAGCGTGCCGCGCTCGACGAGAACATGGCGCTGTTTGGCGATACGTCCCGCCAGGCTACCGCCACACTTGAACGCATCGAGGTGCTCAGCGACGAGACCACCCGGCTTTTGCGCGAGGATGGCCAGCAGGTCATGGCGAGCGCGGCCAGCGCCAGCCAGGACGTTGCCCGGGCCGCTCAGCGCATCGAGCAGCTGGTCGACGACAACGCCGCCGCGGTCGAAAGTACCCTTGCCAGCACTCAGGACGTCGCCCCGGCTCTCTCGGCGCTGCGCTCGACGCTGACCACGCTTGATCGTATCACCCGCGATCTCGAAGAGAACCCGACCGACTTTTTACTGGGTCGTGACCAAATAGAGGAGTTTCGCCCATGAAGATTCGCGTAGGCCTTGGCCTTTTCGCGGCCGCGCTGCTGGCGGGCTGTTCGGTGCTGCCGAAAAGCGACCCGGCCACGCTCTACCGCCTGCCGGTCGCCGCCAGTCAACCCCCGGCGAACAACCCCTTGCTCGGCGATAAGCGCCTGGGCGTCGCCGCCCCGGAAGCGGGGCATCTGTTCAGCGGCAACCGTATCGTGGTCTATCCGGATCGCAACGTGGTCAACGTTTACGAAGGAGCGCGCTGGCACGAGGACGCTCCAGCGCTGATACAAACCCGCCTGATCGATGCGCTTTCGCAAAGCGGTCTGTTCGAAGGTGTTAGCGTCGACCGGCTGCCGTCGGATCTGCTGCTGGTGAGCGAGCTCAGGCACTTTCAAAGCGAGTACGACCGCACGCCTCCAGCGGCGCGCATCCAGCTCGACGTTCAGCTCGTCGATGGAAAGCGACAGCCGATCGCCAACGAAACCCTGATCGCTAGCGCCCGCGCGGCAAGCGTCGAAATTCCCGATGTCGTCGACGCCTTTGGCGAGGCCAGCGACCGCTTGAGCGCCGCGCTCGTTGAGTGGCTCGCCAACCTTTCAAGCGACGCGCTCGAATCCGAGCGCCTGAATTGAAACGTCAAAGCGCCCGCGGGTTTTTGGGGTAAAAGCGTTCGGGCTGGCGCTCGAGGTGGGAAAAAAACCGGGTGTCCTTATAGGGCATTTTCATGAAGCCGGAGACCCCCAACCCGTCGATCAAATTGACCGCGTCGAGTATCCGATCCAGTAGCGCTGTAAAGGCGTGCTCCTGGTCCGGGTCGAGCAGCCGGTAGTAGCTGTGAATCTTCAGGTGTCGCGGATGGGCCTCGAAGATGATCATGCCGGTGTGGTGGATCTCGTTGAGCCGTTTGAGCAGCGCCATGATGGTATCAGGCAGCGCCAAAAGCTCTTCCGGATCGGGGCCGTCCTCGAAGTAGCTGTGCTGGCGGGTGCGGTTCTCCTCCGGCGTGGCGCTTTGCTCGAAGCGAATACGGGTGTCTGGCTGGCGCTCAAAAGGCTCAGCTTCGCTCGCCCGTTCCAGATGCAGCGTCTGGCGGGCGTCGAACAGGCAGCTTTTGAACACCCCCTGACGATGAATGGCGCGGGCCAGGTGTACCATGTTGTTGACTGCCTGAGTGAACGCCGGGCGTTTGGCCGGGTCGTGCAGGTTCAAGGAGGAGTCGATATAGACCCCGTCGGCTTCCCAGCGAATGGCGAGCCCCCCCACGACCGGGTATCTGCCCAGCCGGCTCACTGAGGCGAGAAACGCCTTTTCGGTCTCCCCCATCCCCTGCATGAACTGCTTGTAGTAGCGGTCGAGCTGCACGTCATTGACGTCATCCAGCGCCGGCTCGACGTTGGCTTCGCGCAGAAACGCCTTGCGCGAGCTGTATACCACGGTATCGATCTCGGCGCCGGCCGGGCGTGCCCAGACCGGAATCAGCGCCACGGCGGGCTTTTCAGGCAGATCCACCATCACCGTGCGCGCCATGGCGGGCATGCGCGCGAGAAAGTAGTCGCCGGCCTGGCGACGCGTAGCGGGGTCCGGGTCGAGCATGGCGTCGAGCGTGCGGGCGAACTCGACGGGAAGGCCCAGCGAGCTTGCCGGAATGGCGCGGTGGCCGAATCGGCAGGACTGAGCCGAGGCGAGTGCGTAGAGCGTGCCGGCCACGCCCTGCTCATCAAAACGCGGTGACGACAGCGCCCCGCTCAGCTGCTCCTCGCCAATGAAATAGACGTCGCCCAGGCGCGCGTTGGTGTGCTGGAGATGATTGGACATCAGCTCCATGACGTTGCTGCCGACCGGCTGCAGGTCGCTATCCAACTGGGCGAAGACCGATGACCCCCAGTCGATCAGCGCCACGGTCTCACGAGCGGCGTCATACACCAGGTTCGAGGGTTTGATGTCGCCATGCACTAGCGGACGGCCGTGGGGGCCGGTCTCCTGACGCAGCGCCAGCAGAATATCGGCGAGCTGCGCGGCGATGTTGACGACCAGCCGGGGCGATAGCCGCCCGTAGCGCAGCGAAATCTCCTCCAGATTCAGGCCCGGCGCCCGCTCCATGACCAGAATCGACTGGCCGCGAATGCGCTGATAGCTGATCAGCCGCGGTATGCGCGGATGGTCAATTTGATCGAGCATGAACGCCTCCTCCTCGAGGCGCTCCTGCAGATGCGTGGGTAGGGTGATACGCGAGAATTTGAACACGTAATGGCGGAGGGTGGCACCCTGCTCGGCGCGGCCGGCAAAGACGAAGCCGTAGGCGCCCTTGCCGATCAGCTCGATCGCCTCGAACCCGAGCTGGCCGAGCTCGGCCTGGCAAAGCGCTACCCAGTCCTTGAGCTTTCGCGCATCCCGATGGTTGAGAAGATAAACCGACTGCTCTTCGGGAATGTAGAACTGCTGTAGCGCCTTGGGCATCGCTCCCTCGTCGGGCTTTTGCGGTCAGTGGCTAGCGTAGATGCAAAAGCATCGACTCCGGCGCCTCCAAAAAGCCTTTCCAGGCATTACAAAAGCGCGCAATGGTGCCGCCATCGATGAAGCGGTGATCGCCTGCCCAGGTCACCGTCATGATCGCCCGGCGCTCGACCGTCCCCGCTGCATCGAAACGCGGCAGCCACTGGCTTTTGCCGATGGCGACGATCGCCGCCTCCGGGGCGTTGATGATCGGCGCGGCGTAGGTGCCGCCAAGCGCACCGATGTTCGAGACGGTGATCGTGCCGCCCTTGAGATCCGCCTGATCGACGCGCCCTTCTCGCGCCGCCTGGGTCAGCCGGCCGATCTCCCTGGCAAGCTCCATCAGCGTGAGCGCCTCGACCCCTTTGACGTTGGGCACCATCAGCCCCGCCTTGCCATCCACCGCCATGCCAATATTACAGTGGGCGGCGTAGTGAAGGGTGTCTGCCGCCTCATTAAGCCGGGCGTTGACCAGCGGCTCGGACGCGATCGCCAGCGCCATCGCTTTCATGAAAAACGGCATCAGGGTCAGCCGCTCGCCGCCTGCCTCGACCGAGGGCTTGAGCCGCTCGCGAAGCGCCAGAAGCTCGGTGACGTCGATCTCTTCGCCGTAGTGAAAGTGGGGAATGGTGCTGACCGAATGCACCATGCGCTTGGCCATCGCGGCACGCATTCCGCGAAGTGGCTCGGTGCGCTCGCCAGAAGTGTCCTCGGCTGGCACCTGGTTCTTATCGCTGCTTACGCCGTTCAGATGCGCCAGCACGTCTTCTTTCAGCACCCGGCCGTCCTTACCGCTGCCCTTGATCTCGTCGAGCTTGAGATCGTGCTCGCGCACTAGCCGACGCACAGCCGGGCTCGCCGGCGTTTTGCTATGGCGCTGTTGAGGCGAAGCATCCGGCGCCTTTTGGGTATCAGTATTGGAGACGGATGAAGCTTCTGGCGCTGTCGGTCGTGACGCCGGCTGTTCACTCGGGGATGCCTCGACCTTGCTCTCGTTCGCTGCGCCAGCGCTCTCCTCATCGGGTTCAGCGTCATCGGCCTGGTAGGCGTAGAGCGGCGCGTGCACCTTGGCGATCTCACCTTTTTGCACGTAAAGCCTGGTGACCACGCCCGCCTCGGCGGCGGTGATCTCGACCAGCGCCTTGTCGGTCATCACCTCGACGACCGGCTGGTCCTCTTCGAGCCGGTCGCCCTCCTGGACGCGCCACTCGACCACTTCACACTCCACGATCCCTTCGCCGATGTCCGGCAGTACAAAATCACTCATGGTGTCTCTCCCGGATTAGAAATCGACGCTTTCACGGATCGCCTCGAAGATCTTGAGGTGATCCGGCAGATACTCTTTTTCGAGCACCAGCGGAAACGGCGTGTCCAGCCCGGTCACGCGGCGAATGGGGGATTCCAGGTAGAGAAAGCAGCGCTCGGCCACGGTGGCGGCGATCTCGCCGGCAAACCCGCCGGTCAACGGCGCCTCGTGGCTAATCACCAGCCGCCCGGTCTTTAGCACCGACTCGACTACGGCGTCGCTATCCCAGGGCGCCAGCGTGCGAAGATCGATCACTTCGCAGTCGATGCCCTGCTCCTCGGCAAGCTCGGCGGCCTTGTGAATCACCTCCATCTGCGCGCCCCAACCGACCAGCGTGATGTCGCCGCCTTCGCGGGTGATCTCCGCCTGTCCGAGGGGGAGCTGGTAGTCCTCTTCCGGTACCTCGCCGGTGGCGGCGCGGTAAAGGCGTTTGGGCTCGAGAAACAGCACCGGGTCCGGGTCACGGATCGCGGCGAGCAGAAGCCCCTTGGCCTGGTAGGGGTTTCGCGGCACCACCACCTTGAGCCCCGGCGTATGGGTGAAATAGGCTTCCGGCGACTGCGAGTGGTAGAGCCCGCCGGCGATGCCACCGCCGTAGGGCGTGCGGATGGTCAAACCGCCGACGTTGAAAAGATCGCCGGAGCGGTAGCGAAACTTGGCGGTTTCGTTAACGATCTGATCGAACGCCGGAAAGATGTAGTCGGCGAACTGGATCTCGGCCACCGGCACCGAGCCCTGCGCGGCCAGGCCGTTGGCGAAGCCGATGATGCCCTGCTCGACCAGCGGCGTATTAAAGCAGCGCGCCTTGCCGTACTTCTCCTGAAGATGGCTGGTGGCGCGGAAAACGCCGCCAAACACGCCCACGTCCTCGCCAAAGCAGATGACCTTGTCATCCTCGGCCATGGCGATATCCAGCGCCCCGTTGATCGCCTGAAGCAGATTCATTTTAGCCATGGCTACACTTCCTCATCCGTGGACGCGGCGGGCGCGATGTCCAGATCCAGCGATTTGGCGCCCTTCGGGTAGGCCTCCGGGTAGCGGCGGATATGGCGCTTGAGTCCGTCGAGCTGGCGCGTAAGCTCCGGGGTCACTTCGGCGTAAACGTCGGTAATCAGGGAGTCCAGCGGCGGCGCGGCACGCTTCTCGGCGCGCTTCAGGGTCTCCAGCACCTCGCGGCGCAGCGACTCCTCGAGCTCGCTCTGCTCATCGTCGCTCCACCACCCCTGGTGGGTAAGCCACTTTCTAAAGCGCAGCACCGGGTCCTTGAGCCGCCAGGTCTCCTCTTCGCTCTTGGCGCGGTAGCCCGACGGGTCGTCTGACGAAGAGTGGGCCGCGAGACGATAGGACATCGCCTCGATCAGCACCGGTTTGTTCTGTTCGACGGCGATGCCGCGCGCCTGGCGGGTCGCCTCGAACACCGCCAGCGCGTCGTTACCATCCACGCGAATGACGTGCATGCGATAGCCCATCGCCCGTGGGGCGATACCGTCGGCGGCGAACTGTTCGACCGCGGGCGTCGAGATGGCGTAGCCGTTGTTACGGCAAAAAAAGATGACCGGTACCTGGTGGACCGACGCCATGTTGAGCGCGGCGTGAAAGTCGCCTTCCGAGGCCGCGCCTTCGCCGAAAAAGGTCAGCGTGCAGAGGCCGTCACCGGCGAGTTTCTGGCCGTAGGCGTAGCCCGTGGCCTGGGGGATTTGGGTTGCCAGAGGCGATGAAATGGTCATGTAGTGCAGCTTGCGCGAGCCGTAGTGCACCGGCATCTGCCGGCCCTTGCCGTAGTCCAGCTCATTGCCGAACAGCTGGTTCATGAATTCATCGATGGTGAAGCCGCGATACATCAGCGCGCCCTGCTCGCGGTACTGCGCCATGATCATGTCGCGCTCATCGAGGGCAGCGGTGGCACCGACGATGGCGGCCTCCTCACCGGTACACTGCATGTAAAAGCTCAGCCGCCCCTGGCGCTGGGCGGCGAGCATCCGCTCGTCGAGAAGCCTGGTGGCGAGCATCGCCTTGTACAAGCGCCGAGCGTGGTCGCGCTCGAGCGCCGGGGCCGTGGCACCGTCATAAAGCGTCCCTTCCGGGTCGAGCAGGCCAAAGGTCGGGATGGAAAACTCGTCGCCGGTCATGAAACTCGGCTGGTGATCGAAGCGTGTCATTTTTTATCCTTGTATGCCCCTTTTGAAGGCAGTGTTGTCGGTGTCGACCGTTTTTGCCAGTGGATATAACCAGCAGCGATCAACGCAACACGTGAACAGTAACGCAGCGAACCACTTTTAGAGATACGACTTAGGGCGCAGAGCCCAAGCGCGCGCTTGGAAAGCGCTAACAAGATGGGGGTTAAGCGGCGGAGCGCCTGGCCAGCGCCTGCTGGAAAAGGTCGAAAAGGCTATCGACGGTGAGTGCCAGCAGCGCGATCAAGAGCGCGCCCTGGAGGACGTAAGCCATGTTGGCATTGACGATGCCGGAGATGATCGGGTCGCCCAGGTTGCTCGCCCCGACCGTCGCCCCCAGCGCGGCGGTGGCGATATTGATCGTGATCGAAGTGCGGATGCCGGCGAGAATCACCGGAGCAGCGAGCGGCAGCTCCACACGCCAGAGAATTTGTCGCTGGGTCATGCCCATGGCGAGCGCCGCCTCTTTGGTACCAACGTCCACGCCCTGTAGACCCGCCAGCGTGTTGCGCAAAATGGGCAAAAGCCCGTACAGCATGAGCGCAACGATGATCGGAAGCGTGCCAAAGCCCAGCACCGGTACCGCCAGCGCCAGTACCGCTACCGGCGGAAAGGTCTGGCCAATGGAGGCAAGCTGACCCGCCAGCGGCAGAAAGTCGCGCCCACGCCGGCGGGTGACGCCGATGCCCGCCAGCACGCCGACCACGATAGTGACCGCTCCGGCCACGCCGACCACCAGTAAATGGCGGCCCAACAGGTCGAGAAAGCTGGCGCGGCTATAGATGACCTGGCGGGCATCCGGTGCAACCCAGCGAAAAAAACCGTCGACATAGGGCATGCCGAAGACCGCCAGTGCCAGCAGCGCCACCCAGCCAAGCGGCACCAGCCAGCGCGGTGAACAACCGGGGCGCAACGATGCAACATTAGCCTGCACGGTGAACGCCCCGCTCGGTCTGGGCTTCCTTGATCAACCGGCGAAGCGTGAGCTCACCGATGGGCACGTCGCTTGAGTCGACCACCGTGAGCCGGTCGCAGTGATCGCGCATCATCATCGAAAGCCCCTGGCGCAGGGTGAAGTCGCCGGGAATACGCGCATGGGCAGGAATGGCCGAGCCAAGCGAGGTCATGTGATCCCTCACCCTGGTCAGCGCGGCCTGCTTGAGCCCGCGCTCGAGCCCGCCGAGCATGGATTCCACGAAGGCGTCCGCCGGGTGCTGTAAAAGCGCCAGCGGGCTGCCCTGCTGCACGATGCGACCATCGCGCATCACCACCAGGTGGTCGGCAAGCTTCAACGCCTCGTCCATGTCGTGGGTAACGAACACTACGGTCTTGTGCAGTTTGGCCTGCAGGCGTAAGAGCTCGTCCTGGAGTTTTTCGCGCGTCAGTGGGTCGAGCGCGCCAAACGGCTCGTCCATTAGCAGAATATCCGGGTCGGCGGCCAGCGCCCGCGCAACGCCCACTCGCTGCGCCTGACCGCCGGAGAGCTGGTGAGGGTACTTATGGGCGAACTCGTTCACGGGCAGTCCGAAAACGCCCATCAGCTCCTCCACCCGCGCGTTGACCTTCTCCGCGGGCCATTTCAAAAGCCTTGGCACCAGGCCGATATTGCGCGCCACGCTCCAGTGGGGAAACAGCCCGGTACTCTGGATAACGTAGCCGATACGCCGTCTTAGCTTGACCGGATCGAAGCTCTCGAGAGGCTCGCCATTCAGCGTGATCTCGCCGTCGCTATGCGGGATCAGCCGGTTGATCATGCGAAGCGTGGTCGACTTCCCACAGCCGGACGTGCCGACCAGCGCACAGAACTTGCCCTGGCCGACGGTCAGCGAGATATCGTCGACCGCGGTGGCTTCACCAAAGCGCTTGGAAACGTGAGAGAGCTCGATCATGCCTGTCCTCCGTGACGGGTGAGTTCGGCCAGCGCCCCGAGCCCGGCATCCACGATCAGCGCCATGACCACGATCGGCAGCGCCCCGAGCAGCACCATGTCCATGGCGGCCTGGCCCAGCCCCTGAAAAATGAACGTGCCCAATCCACCGGCGCCGATCAGTGCGGCCACCGCGGTAAGTCCCACGGCCTGAACGGTGGTGATACGCACGCCTTCCAGCAGCACCGGCAGCGCCAGCGGAAACCGAACCTGCCAGAACCGTTGGGCCGGTCGCATCCCCATGGCGGTAGCGGCTTCCAGCGTGTCCGGGCGCACCTCGCCCAGCGCAATATAGGTGTTTCGCGCAATGGGCAGCAGGCTATAGGCGATCAGCGCGACCAGCGCCGGCGTATTGCCGATGCCGCTCACGCCGAGATCGCGCAAAAAAGTCACGTTGGCACCAAGCCAGGCAAGCGGCGCCAGCAAGAGCCCGAAAAGCGCCAGACTGGGGATGGTTTGAAAGAAGTTCAGTAGCGCAAACCCGACTTTTTCCACTCGAGTGAAACGGCGCATCAACAGCGCAATCGTCATACCCAGTACCAGGCTTACGCCCACGGCGCTGGCGACCAGCACCAGATGCTGGGACAAGGCGGCGTAAAACGCACTCTGACGCGAATGAAACTCCTGTACCAGCGCCAGCTCGTCGAGCCAGAGGCGAGCGCAGAGCCACCAGATGAGCGTCACGCCGACCAGCAGCGCGGCGGTGGCCAGGCGTTTGAGCCCAAGCCGCAGGCGAAGCTCGATCAGACACAACAGCAGCACGAACAGCAGCGTCCAGTAGCCCGCACCGATACCGAGCCGCGCCTGGGCAAGCGCCGGGTCGATCAGTAAATGGCCAGCGACCATCAACCCGAAGGGCATCAGCAGCAAAATCAGCACCACGAGCAGCAGCATCGCCTGGTAATTGACCGGCTCGGCCTTGAGCGACAGCGCCGCCAGCGCCAGCAGCAGCAGCGAGATCAAAAGCGCTCCCACCACGCCGAACGCATCGACGACGCCAAACGCACTACCGGGGACGATACGGTTGGGCGCAACGCTGACCGTGGAGGTCAGCCAAAGCGCCGCGAGCATGACGATCGAAAGCGTCAGCAGTACCGCATTGGGCGCAAGCGTTCGCGCCCCGGCCTTGAGCCGGGCCACTGCCCGTAATGGCATCGATCAGTCGCCCAGGCTATCGAGGTAGTCGCGGGCCACCTGATCCGGCGACAGCCCGTTGACCGCTACGTCGGCGTTCAAGCGCTGCAGGGTTTCGAGATCGAGCGTCTCGAACACCGCCTCCAGGCTCTCCTCGATGGCCGGGTAGGTGTCGAGTACGCTTTCACGCACCAGCGGCGCGGGCTGATAGATCGGCTGCACGCCTTTGGTGTCCTCGAGCACGACGAGGTTGAGCGCGTTGAGTCCGCCGTCGGTGCCGTAGGTCATCGCCGCGTTGACGCCGCTGGTTTGCTGAGCGGCGGCGCGCATGGTGGCAGCCGTGTTGCCGCCGGAAAGCACCAGCAGCTGATCGTCGGACAGCTCGAAGCCATAGGCGTTCTGGAACGCCGGCAGCGCCTGCTCGGATTCGACGAACTCGGCGCTGGCGGCGAACTTGAATTCACCGCCCTGCTCCAGGTACTCGGCCAAATCGTCCAGCGTCTTGAGATCGTTCTCCTCGGCCAGGTCGCCGCGCACGCTGATCGCCCAGGTGTTGTTGGCGCTGGCCGGGCGCAGCCACACCAGACCATTTTGCGCGTCGCGCTCGCGCACGGCTTCAAAGGCCTGATCGGCGTCGTTCCAGACCGGGCTGTCGGTCATGTCGAAAAAGAACGCGCCGTTGCCGGTATACTCCGGGTAGAGATCGATTTCGCCGGCTTCGATGGCGCTTCGTACCACGCTGGTGGCACCGAGCTGCAGACGGTTTTCCGTCGGAATCCCTTCGCGCTCCAACGTCTGAATGATCAGCTCGCCAAGCACCGAGCCTTCGGTATCGATTTTCGACGCGACGACCACCGGATCATCGGCCTGGGCGGCGCTGGTTGTGAGGGCGAGCGCCAGCGTTGCAAGCGTGGGTTTAACCATGGAGCGCATTGTCATCATCCTTTATTCAATTGGCTCATCAAAGCGTTGAGTATAGGTGTCGCGCCGTCAAGCGCCACACCCACTCCCCGCTCTAGCTCGCCTCGACCACCCAGGTCGTGCCTTCGCGGGAGTCCTTGAGCACGATACCGAGCGCTGCCAGCTCGTCGCGAATGGCGTCGGCCCGGGCGAAGTCCTTGTCCATCTTGGCCTGCTTGCGCTGCTCGATCTTCTCTTCGATGTCGGCGTCGCTGATCGCCGCGCTCGCGGTGCCCTTGAGAAACGCGCTCGGTGCCTGCTGTAAAAGCCCCAGCACGCCGGCCAGGCGAACGAGCTCAAAAGCCAACGCCGGCGCGCCCGACGGCGCCTCGGTTTTGGCGCGGTTGACCTCGCGGGCCAGATCGAACAGCACCGCCAGCGCTTCCGGGGTGTTGAAGTCGTCGTCCATCGCCGCCTTGAAGCGAGCATCGAACGATGTCTCCTCCATCGGCTGCGACGCAGAGGCAAGTTCGACACCGTCAAGCGCGGTGTAGAAGCGGATCAGCGATTTTCGCGCCTCGACCAGCGAGCCCACCGAGTAGTTGATCGGGCTTCGGTAGTGACTCGCCACCAGTAGAAAACGCACCACTTCTGGGTCATGCTCTTCGAGCACGTCGCGGATGGTGAAGAAGTTGCCGAGCGACTTGGACATCTTCTCCTGGTCGACGCGCACCGCGCCCGCATGCATCCAGGTATTGACGTAGGTCTGGCCGGTGGCGGCCTCGGATTGGGCGATCTCGTTTTCGTGGTGCGGGAAGGTCAAGTCCGGGCCGCCGCCGTGAATATCGAACGTATTGCCCAGGCAGCACGTCGACATCGCCGAGCACTCGATGTGCCAGCCAGGCCGACCGTCGCCCCAGGGCGAGCCCCAGTGCGCCTCACCCGGCTTGGCGGCTTTCCAGAGTACGAAATCGAGCGGGTCTTCCTTGTGCGTGTCCACCTCGATACGAGAACCCGCGCGCATGTCGTCGAGCTGGCGGTTGTTGAGCTTGCCGTAGCCTGCGAACTTGCGTACCCGGTAGTAGACGTCGCCGTTGTCGGCACGGTAAGCAAAGCCCTTGTCGATCAGCGTCTCGATCATCGCGGTGATGTCGTCGATGTGGCCAGTGGCCCGCGGCTCTCGTGACGGCGGAAGCACCCCAAGACGCGCCTCGTCCTCGTGCATCGCGGCGATCATGCGCTCGGTGAGCGCGCCGATCGGCTCATCGTTCTCTTCGGCGCGCTTTAAAATCTTGTCATCGATGTCGGTGATATTGCGCACGTAGTCGACCTCGAACCCGCGCTCGCGCAGGTAGCGGGTGATCACATCAAACGCCACCATCACCCGGGCGTGACCCAGGTGGCAGTAGTCGTACACCGTCATGCCGCACACGTACATGCGCACCTTGCCGGGTTCGATCGGGGTGAAGGTTTCCTTGGCCCGGGTAAGCGTGTTGTAGATCTGCATGGCCACCTCAGCCCTTTTTCTGAATTTTCGCCCAGCTGTCCTTCAGCCCGACGGTGCGGTTGAAGACGAGCTTTTCCGGCGTCGAGAGGTGGCGGTCGGCGCAGAAGTAGCCCACCCGCTCGAACTGGTAGCGTGACTCCGGCGTGGCATCCGCAAGGCTCGGCTCGCCAACGGCCTGACAGACGACCAGCGACTCCGGGTTCAGGTGATCGAGGAAATCCGCGTCCTTGTCACGGTCCGGCTGCTCGACCATGAACAGGTTGTCGTAGAGGCGCACTTCCATGGGCACGCCGTGAACCGCGCTCACCCAGTGGATCACGCCCTTGACCTTGCGCCCTTCCGGGTTCTTGCCGAGGGTATCGAAATCCACCGAGCAGCGAAGCTCCTCGATCTCGCCGGCATCATCCTTGATTACTTCGTCACAGCAGATCACGTAGCTGTTACGTAGGCGCACTTCCTTGCCCGGCGCCAGGCGGAAGAACTTCTTGGGGGCATCCTCCATGAAGTCTTCCTGATCGATATAGAGCTCGCGGGTCAGCGGCACGCGGCGCACGGGCATGTCGTCGCGGGCCGGGTGACCGGGCACCTCGTACACCTCCTCGAAGCCTTCGTCGACGTTGGTCAGCACCACCTTGAGCGGCTTCATCACGCACATCGCGCGCGGGGCATTGTCCTCGAGATCCGAGCGGATCGCGTGGGTCAGCATGGCGATGTCGACCAGACCGCCGTCGGCGCGGGTCACGCCGATCATTTCGCAGAACTTGCGAATCGAGGCCGGGGTGTAGCCGCGCCGGCGCATGCCGGAGATGGTCGGCATGCGCGGGTCGTCCCAGCCCTCGACGATCTTCTCATCGACCAGCAGTTTCAGCTTGCGCTTGGACGTGAGCGTGTAGTTCAGGTTCAGGCGCGCAAACTCGATCTGGCGCGGCTTGCTGGGCACCGGCAGGTTGTTCAGAAACCACTCGTAAAGCGGGCGGTGATCCTCGAACTCCAGGGTGCAGATCGAGTGGGTGACGCCTTCGAGCGCATCCGACTGGCCGTGGGTGAAGTCGTAAGAGGGGTAGATCTTCCAGGCATCGCCCGTCTGGTGGTGGCTTGCGTGGCGAATGCGGTAAAGAATCGGGTCGCGCAGGTTGATGTTCGGCGAGGCCATGTCGATTTTGGCGCGCAGCACCTTCTCGCCTTCACCGAACTCACCTAGGCGCATGCGCTCGAGCAGATCCAGGTTCTCCTCGACTCCGCGCTCGCGATAAGGGCTCGGGCGGCCGGGTTCGGTCAGCGTGCCGCGGTATTCGCGAATCTCATCAGGATTCAGGTCATCGACGTAGGCCTTGCCTTCGCGCACCAGGTGCTGCGCCCAGGCGTAGAGCTGGTCGAAATAACTCGATGCAAAGCGCACCTCGCCCGCCCACTCGAACCCCAGCCACTCGACGTCCTCCTTGATGGCGTCAATGTAGGCCTGCTCCTCCTTCGCCGGGTTGGTATCGTCGAACCGCAGATGACAGTCACCACCGAGTTCACGGGCCAACCCGAAGTTGAGACAGATCGACTTGGCGTGGCCAATGTGCAAAAAGCCGTTGGGCTCCGGGGGGAAACGCGTCACGATCGTGCTGACCTGCCCGCTTTCGATCTCGTCGCGTACCTGGTTGCGAATGAAGTTCGGCGCTTTGGTGGTCTCGTTGGTCATGGCGGTGTTGATAACCTCACAGTGGATGGCGTGCCGGACGAAAAGCAGTGCGCGTCGTCCCGGAGTAAAACCGTAGCGCTTCGCGGCGCCGGGCAAAACCGCTATTATAACGCGACGCCGATGCACAGCGCCAAGGCGAACGCCTTCATTCAACAGGAATTTAACCATGATCGTATTACAGACCAGCATGGGCGACATCACCGTTGCGCTCAATCACGACAAGGCCCCGAACACCGCCGCCAACTTCGAGCAGTACGTGCGTGACGGCTTCTACGACGGCACGCTGTTTCACCGCGTGATCGACGGCTTCATGGTCCAGGGCGGCGGCTTCGACACCAACTTCGAGCAAAAGCCGACCCGCGACCCGATCGAAAACGAAGCCGACAACGGCCTTGAGAACACCATTGGCACACTCGCCATGGCGCGCACCCAGGACCCGCACTCGGCGAGTTCGCAGTTTTTCATCAACGTGGGTAACAACAGCTTTCTCAACCACAGCGGCAAGAACCTGCAGGGCTGGGGCTACGCGGTGTTCGGCGAAGTGGTCGACGGCATGGACGTGGTCAACGCCATCAAGGGCGTCTCCACGACCCGCCGCGGCATGCACGCCGACGTACCCGCCGAGGACGTCGTCATCGAGCGCGCTTACGTCAAAGACGAGTGATCACCGGGAGGCCTATGCGCACGCTGCTGGTAGCCGATACGCACTTGAGCGGCGATACCCCCGAGATCAACCGGGGGTTCTTTCGCTATCTTGAACACACCGCCCAAGGGGCCGAGGCGCTCTACATTCTGGGCGATCTGTTCGACGCCTGGATCGGCGACGACACCCTCGACGCCCCGCACCCCAGCGCCCAGGTGGCAAGCGAGGTCGCCACGCGCCTGCGCGCGCTGGTCGATGCCGGTACCGCCGTCTATTTTCAGCACGGAAACCGCGACTTTTTGCTTGGCGAGCGCTTTTTAAGCGACTGCGGCGCCACGCTTTTGCCCGACACCTTCGAGACCGAGCTTCAGGGCCTGCCCGTCGTGCTGCTGCACGGCGACAGCCTCTGCACTCAGGACGAGAGCTACATGGCGTTTCGCGCCCAGTCGCGAAACCCCGAGTGGCAGGCGCACATTCTCGCCATGCCGCTGGGCGAGCGCCTGGCGCTGGCCAGGAAGCTGCGCCTGGAGTCGGACAGCGCCAATGCCGGCAAGGCCGAGGCGATTATGGACGTCACCCCGTCAGAGGTGACGGCGCTACTGCGCCAAACCGGTGTGAGCACCATGATTCACGGCCACACCCATCGCCCGATGGTGCACGAGCTGACCGTCGAGGACGTACCGGCCCGGCGCTTTGTGCTGGGCGATTGGCAGCCGCACCAGGGGTGGGACATCGTGATCGAAGCCTGTGATGGCTTGCCAACCCCGCGGCTTCGCCGCTTCGCGCTGGATGCGCCGCCCGAGCCGGACGCCGGTTAAACACGACCGGCGCGGCGCCAAAGGCACGCAACCCGCGGACATGAAAAAGCCGATCCACTGGATCGGCTTTTTCGTATCATTCAAGAGAGCCCTCCAGTGATAACGAGGGCTCGATTGAGTGTCTAACGCTCGATGTCGGCGTCGTCTCTGAGCTGCTCGATCAGCCCCTGGACCGCGGCCTGGGCGCGAAGCTGCTCGGAAATGCGGGCGACGAACTCGCTTGCCTGATCGCCTTCGCCGCTCTCCGGCGTGCTTACGCTATCGAGCGCCACCACGGCCACGCTTGCGGGCATCAGTACGCTTGCGTAGCTTGAGTCACCGTCAACCGGGCGCGGCATGGCAAACACGCCGTCGACCAGCGTCGCCGGCAGCGTCGTCGGCCCCTGGCGGGAAATATCGCTGGCCTCTTGCCAGTCGATGTCGACCGACTCATCATCTCTCAGCGCCTCGATAAGCCGCTGGGCCTCTTCCTGCAGCGCATTTTGGCGCTGGGCGGCGGCGACGTACCCTTCGATGTCGCTTCGCACCTCGTCCAAAGGCAGCAGCGTGGCGTCACGGTGATCCGCCGCGCGCAGCACCAAACGGCGGTCGTCATCGAGCTCGATGACCTGGCTGTTGTAGCCTTCTTCCAGCACGTCGTCGGTGAAGGCCTCATCCATGACGCCAGGCTCTGAAAGCACGCCGGTTCCGCCATCACGGGTGATCCAGTCGGTCTGGTATAGCGTCAAGCCCAGATCCTCCGCCACGCTTTGCAGATCGTCGGCGGCGAAGCTTTCATCGATCAAACGCTGTACCTGGCGGTTGAAGTCGTCGTTGACCTCATCGAGGGCGGCGGTCTGCTCGAGGCTTTCGCGCTGCTCCTCGAAACTCGGGCCTTCGACGCTGGTCACGCGCAGCACGTGGAAGGCGTTGCCCATTTCCACCAGCCCCGAGGTTTCCCCTTCGGCCAGCGAGAACGCGGCGTCGTCAAAAGCCTCGCCCATGATGCCCGGGGAGACGACGCCCAGATCACCGCCCTGCTCGGCGCTGGCGGTATCGTCGGAGTACTCCTGGGCCGCCTGCTCGAAGGATTCGCCGCCTTCGATGGCAGCCAGCGCCTGCTCGGCGCGCGCCTTTGCCTCTTCACGGCTGCGCTCGTCGCCAAACGTGACCATGATGTGGGACATCTGGCGGTCGCTGGTCTGGCTCTGGGCGCGGTAAGCGCGGCGCAGCGCCGCATCGTCGACCTCGACGCTCTCAGCCATCTCCTGACGGTCGATCACCACGTACTCCACCTTCACCTGCTCTGGACGCTCGAAGCGCTCCGGGTGGGTATCGTAGTAGTCGCTGACCTGCTCGTCGGTGACGTTCGGATTGAAGTCGATATCGCCCTGGTCGAGCATCACGTAGCGAAAGCTGCGCTGCTGGTTTTGCAGCGCGAGCATGCGTTCGCGTTCGCTGGGCAGCACGAAATCGCTTTGGGCCAGGCCCTGTTGCAGGTAGCTGCGCTTGAGATCGTTTCTTAGCTCTTCGCGAAACGCCAGTGGGGTATAGCCTGCACGGCCGAGCTGATTGCGAAAGATATCTGCGTTGAAGCGGCCCTGCCCGTCCTGAAACTCAGGCAGCGTGACGATGACCTGATCGATCTGCTCGTCGGACAGATGGAAGCCGCCGTCGTCGGCGTACTGGCCCAACAGTTCCTGGGTAATCAGCTGGTCGAGCACGTCGTTTCGAAGCGCGCGCTCCTGCTCCGGCGGTACCTGGCCCGAGCGCATCGCTCGCTGCACCTCGACCTCTACCTGCTGGCGCATAATGGGTTCGCCATTGACGCTTGCCACTTGATTGGGGTCGCGACCGAAAGCGCTGAACAGCGACTCCACGCCAAACAGCGCCATGGCGGCCACCATGAGCCCAATGATGATTTTAGCCCCCCAGCTTCGGGAACCGTTGCGAATACTTTGCAGCATGCTTGCCTCAGATCGTCACAGCCATTTGTCGCGCCCGGTGAGGGCCCTTTAAATAACATGGGCGCATCGCTTTCGCGATGCGCCCATTACGTTACAGCAAACGCGGGTCAATCAGTTGACGGCGTCTTTCAACGCTTTACCCGCCTTGAAGTTGGGCACCTTGGCAGCGCTGATCTGGATCGGCTTGCCGGTTTGCGGGTTACGGCCGGTACGCGCGGCGCGCTCCTTAATGGCGAACGTACCAAAGCCCACCAGTGAAACGCTCTCGCCTTTTTTGAGGCTATCGGTGACAGACTCGACCATGGCATCCAATGCGCGGGTTGCCGCTGCTTTCGGAATATCTGCAGACGCGGCAATAGCTTCAATCAGCTCGGACTTATTCACACTTCACCCCTTAAATGTTTCGAAAAAATGGCTCTGAACGGCGCGGTCACCGGCGGGTACAAGCTCAAAGCATAGCTGCGTTTTATAGCAATGCCTTGAAATACCTGTCAAGCGACCCGGATACGAGCGCCCGCCCCAACGAAGGGCCCGGGCGCTCCTTATACTTGCAAGCCTCTACGGGCTCTAACGCTTAATGCGTACTGGCCGTGGTACTGCCGGTAAACGACGGATCGGCGTTTTTAAGCGCAGGCGCCCCCGCTACCGGCTCCTCGGCCAAGGCTACCGCTAACACGTCATCTATCCACTGTACCGGGCGAATATCAAGCGCTCCCTTGATGTTATCCGGTACCTCCTTGAGATCACGGCGGTTTTCCTCAGGGATCAGGACGGTCTTTATACCACCCCGGCGCGCTGCCAGCAATTTCTCCTTCAACCCGCCAATCGGCATCACTTCGCCGCGCAGATTGACCTCGCCGGTCATCGCCACATCGCAGCGAACCGGGCGACCGGTGTAGGCAGAGATCATCGCCGTTACCATGGCAACGCCGGCGCTGGGACCATCTTTCGGCGTAGCGCCCTCTGGCACGTGGATGTGCAGATCTTCGCTCTCAAAGCGCTCTGCAGCGATACCAAAGGTGGCCGCCCGCGCCTTGACCACCGTGTGCGCAGCGCTCACCGACTCCTTCATCACATCGCCAAGCGAGCCGGTCTTGTTGATCCGGCCCTTGCCCGGCGTGACCACGGATTCGATGTTGAGAATTTCGCCGCCCACTGAGGTCCAGGCAAGCCCGGTCACGCGACCCACCTGGTCTTCCTGCTCGGCCAGGCCGTAGCTATAGCGACGCACGCCGGCGTAGGTCTCGATGTGCTCGGCTTCGAGCGTGCGCGGCGGCTCCTTGGCGTCTTTTGACTTGCTTACCTCTGCCTCGACACGCTCACGCAACACCTTACGGCACACCTTGGCGATCTGACGCTCGAGCTCACGCACGCCCGCCTCGCGGGTGTAGTAGCGCACGAGTTCCAATAGCGCCTCGTCATCGAGCGCCAGCTCTTCACTCTTCAGGCCGTTGGCCTTGAGCTGCTTGGGCAACAGATAGCGCTTGGCGATCGCGAGCTTCTCGTCTTCGGTGTAACCCGGTAGGCGAATGATCTCCATCCGGTCCAGCAGCGGCCCGGGAATGTTCATCGAGTTCGCGGTGCAGATGAACAGCGTCTCCGAGAGATCGTAATCGAGCTCGAGATAGTGATCGCTGAAGCTGTTGTTCTGCTCCGGGTCGAGCACCTCGAGCAGCGCCGAAGACGGATCGCCACGGTGATCCATACCGAGTTTATCGACTTCGTCGAGCAGAAACAGCGGGTTTTTCACTTCGGCGCGCGCCATGCGCTGCATCAGCTTACCCGGAAGCGAGCCGATGTAGGTGCGCCGGTGGCCGCGAATCTCGGATTCGTCGCGCACTCCACCGAGCGCCAAACGCACGTACTTGCGGTTGGTGGCCCGCGCAATCGACTGACCCAGAGAGGTCTTGCCCACCCCGGGCGGGCCGACCAGACAAAGCACCGGCCCTTTCATCTTCTTCACGCGCTTTTGTACCGCCAGGTACTCGAGAATGCGCGCCTTGACCTCTTCAAGCCCGTAGTGGTCCTCGTCGAGCACCTCCTGGGCCTTGATCAGGTCGTGCTTGACCCGGGTGCGCTTTTTCCACGGCACGGCGATCAGCCAGTCAAGATAGGAGCGCACCACCGTGGCTTCGGCGGAGTTCGAGGCCATCATCTTGAGCTTGTTGAGCTCCTGAGTGGCTTTCTCGGCGGCCTCCCTGGGCATACCGGCGTCCTGGATCGCCTTCTCGTACTTCTCGGCTTCGTTAGGCACGTCGTCGAGCTCGCCCATCTCTTTCTGGATGGCCTTCATCTGCTCGTTGAGGTAGTACTCGCGCTGGGTCTTCTCCATCTGCTCCTTGACCCGGGAGCGGATGCGCTTTTCGACCTGCAGCAGATCGATTTCGGACTCGATCAGCGCCATCAGGTGCTCGATGCGATCGCGCACGCGATCCATCTCCAAAAGCTCCTGCTTGTCGCCGATCTTGAGCGACAGGTGGGCGCAAATGGTGTCCACCAACCGGCTCGGATCCTCGATGCCGGAAAGCGAATTGAGCACCTCGTTGGGCACCTTCTTGGAGAGCTTGACGTACTGCTCGAACTGATTGAGCAGCACGCGCACCAGCGCTTCCTGCTCGCGCGAGGTCAAGGGCTCGCTTTCCCGCGGCGTCAAATGGGCCTGGGTGTAGCCCGCCTCGTTCTCTTCGATATCGACCACGTCGGCGCGGAAACTGCCTTCGATCAGCACCTTGACGGTGCCGTCGGGCAGTTTCAAAAGCTGCATGATGTCGGCGACGGTACCCATGCGGTACAGGTCGTCGTTATCGGGCTCGTCCTGGGAGGCTTCGCGCTGGGCCACCAGCAGGACGCGCTTGTCCGCTTCCATGGCTGCTTCCAGCGCATGGATGGATTTTTCCCGCCCCACAAACAGCGGAATCACCATTTGCGGGTATACCACCACGTCGCGCAGCGGCAACATGGGTAAACACTGTGTCTGATCGGCGTTCTGCTGCATCGCAGACGTTCCTCAAATCGGATAGGCGCTCGATAAAGCGTTACCACTTCAAAGCGCCCAACAATGTGGAAGACGCGGCCTGGTAACGTCAGCCGCTGGCTCGCTGAGTGATCCGGGTTCGGCCCGGCGCGGCGCACTGGTAAAGCGCCACGCGATCGGCGCTGGGTCAACCTTCGGTCAAGAACCTTGCGTCGGCGACCTTTCTACAACAACAAGGGGTCGCATAGGCGACCCCTTGACGGTGGTGCAAGCAGATCCTGGATCGAACGCGGGGCGATTAGCCGTCGGTTCCGTCAACGCGCTTCTCTTGCTGATTGGTGTAGATCAAAAGCGGTTGGCTTTCGCCCTCGATGACCGATTTGTCGATCACTACCTTGCTGACGTCCTCGAGCGAGGGAATCTCGTACATGGTGTCGAGCAGTACCGATTCGAGAATCGAGCGCAGGCCCCGCGCGCCGGTCTTGCGCTCCATGGCCTTGGCGGCCACGGCGCGAAGCGCCTCTTCGCGAAACTCAAGCGTCACATCTTCCATTTCGAAGAGCTTGGCGTACTGCTTGACCAGCGAGTTCTTCGGCTCGGTCAGAATCTGAATCAGCGCGTCTTCGTTAAGCTCGGTGAGCGTTGCGATGACCGGAAGACGCCCGACGAACTCGGGAATCAAACCAAACTTGACCAGATCGTCCGGCTCGACAGCGGCCAAAAGCTCGCCCACGCCCTTGGACGCTTCCTTGCTCTTCACGCTGGCGTTGAAGCCAATACCGCCCTTTTCGGAGCGGTCGCGAATGACCTTGTCGAGGCCGGCAAAGGCGCCACCTACGATGAAGAGCATATTCGCCGTGTTGACCTGCACGAACTCCTGCTGCGGATGCTTGCGCCCGCCCTGGGGCGGAACCGACGCGGTCGTGCCTTCGATCAACTTCAAAAGCGCCTGCTGCACGCCTTCGCCGGACACGTCGCGAGTGATCGAGGGATTGTCCGACTTGCGCGAGATCTTGTCGATCTCATCGATGTAGACGATACCGCGTTCGGCTTTCTCGACGTCGTAATCACACTTTTGCAAAAGCTTTTGAATGATGTTTTCGACATCTTCACCCACGTAACCCGCTTCGGTCAGCGTGGTGGCATCGGCAATCGTGAACGGCACGTTCAAAAGCCGCGCCATGGTTTCAGCCAAAAGCGTCTTGCCGCTACCGGTCGGGCCGATCAGCAGGATGTTGGACTTACCAAGCTCCACATCGCTTTCGCGCACGTCGGTCTTCAAACGCTTATAGTGATTGTACACCGCAACGGAAAGCACCATTTTCGCGCGGTCTTGCCCAATGACGTAGTCATCCAGGGTGTAACGAATTTCGCGAGGTGTAGGCAGACGCTCTTCGTCGCTCTCGGCATCGGCTTCGAGAACTTCCTCGCGAATGATGTCGTTACACAGATCGACACACTCATCGCAGATATATACGGACGGGCCAGCAATCAGCTTACGAACTTCGTTTTGATTCTTGCCACAAAACGAGCAGTAAAGCAGTTTGCCACCTTCGTCCTTGCCTTTGCCGTCGGCCATTGGCGTACCCCTATCACTGCGGCGGCTTTCGCCGCCGGAAAAGCTCGTTGGAAAAGCGGAAATCCGTTTACGCTATCAGGATGCAGGCCGCTTATCCAGCACTGCGTCAATCAGGCCATACTCTTGAGCCTGGTTGGCGCTCATGAAGTTGTCGCGGTCGGTATCGCGGGCGACTTTCTCGATATCCTGGCCCGTGTGATGGGCAAGAATGTGGTTGAGTTTTTCGCGAATACCCAAAATTTCCCGCGTGTGGATCTCGATGTCAGAGGCCTGCCCCTGATAGCCGCCCAGCGGCTGGTGGATCATAACGCGTGAGTTGGGCAGACAGTAACGCTTGCCCGCGGCACCTGCGGTCAAAAGTAGCGCGCCCATGCTGGCGGCCTGACCGATACACACGGTCGACACGTCCGGTTTGATGAACTGCATGGTGTCGTAAATCGACATTCCTGCAGTGACCGAGCCACCCGGCGAGTTGATATACAGGTGGATGTCTTTATCCGGATTTTCAGACTCCAGAAAGAGCATCTGCGCCACGACCAGGTTGGCCATATAGTCTTCGACCGGGCCAACGAGAAAAATGACGCGCTCTTTCAAAAGCCGTGAATAAATATCGTAAGCTCGTTCCCCTTTGGCGCTTTGCTCAACCACCATGGGCACTAAACCGCCGGCGTTTTGAATATCAAACTCACTCATACGGGTGATTCCTTGCGTCCGGTAAGGGAGAGGCGCACCGGAGGGAGTGCGCCACGAGATCATTCAGGATCAAGGTCAGGCGTTGGACTCTTCGCTCTCTTCCTCGCCCTGCTCCGCCTGCTGCTGAGCCGCGGCCAGCGCCTGCTGGTAGCTCATTTCGACATCCTTGACGTTTGCCTGCTCAAGAAGTTTGTCGACCGCTTTCTCTTCGAGAATAGCGGATTTGACCTGCGTTTTGAGCTCATTGTTACCCATGTAGTACTCGACCACTTCAGAGGGGTCCTGGTACTGCTCGGCCAACTCCTCGACTTTCGCCTTGATTTCGTCGTCAGAGGCGTCGAGTTCGTTGGCCTTGATGACTTCGGCAAGCAGCAGGCCGACCTGAACGCGCCCCTTGGCCTGGTCGGCGAACAATTCGTTCGGCAGCTGGCTGACGTCGAAGTCTTCGCCGAGGCCGAACTGCTGAGCGGCCTGACGCTTCATACCGTCGGTTTCCTGCTGCACCAGCGCACTGGGAACGGAAATGTCGTTGGCGTTTTTAAGCGCGTCTAGCACCTGCTGCTTGACGCGGTTATCAACCGCCTGGGACGCTTCGCGGGTCATGTTCTTCTTGATTTCGGCGCGGAATTTGGACTCGTCGCCATCTTCGACACCGAAACGCTCGAAGAACGCGGAATCGACCGCCGGAAGTTCCTGGGCGCTGACCTTATGAACCGTGACCTTGAAGGACGCTTGCTGACCGGCCAGATGTTCGGCCTGGTAATCTTCCGGGAAGGTGACGTTGAGCGTCTTCTCTTCACCCGCCTTGGCGCCGATCAGCTGCTCTTCGAAGCCCGGAATGAAGCTGTTGGAGCCGATGACCAGCGAATGGTTCTCGGCGCTGCCGCCTTCGAACGGCTCGTCGCCCAGGTAGCCCTGAAAATCGATGGTGACCTGGTCGCCGTCTGCCGCGGCCTTGTCCACTTCCTGCCACTCGGCATTTTGCTTGCGCAGGGTTTCGATCATCTCGTCGACGTCGCTTTCGCTGACTTCAACGACCGGGCGCTCCACCTCGGTACCCTCGATCGAGTTCAGCTCGACCTGCGGGTACACTTCCATGACCGCCACGAATTCGAAATCCTTACCCGCTTCGTTGACCTTCGGCTCGATCTGCGGGTAGCCGGCGGGGTTCAAACCCTCGTCGGTAATGGCGCGGACGTAGCGCTCGCGCATGACTTCGCCCACCACTTCGCTGCGAACGCTGTCGCCATAGCGCTGACGCACGACGTCCATCGGAACCCGGCCCTGGCGGAAACCGTTCAAGCGAACGTTTTTCGCGGTGTCTTTCAAGCGAGCGCTGACGGCCTCGTCGATGTCCGCCGCCGGTACCTGGATGGTGATGCGACGTTCGATGGGGGAGGTCGTCTCGACAGAAACTTGCATGAATTGTCCTCTAGCGGCTGGGCGTTGTAGTGAATATGTATCGATAGTTAAAGGGGCGATTTTAAGAACCCCGGCGCGAACTGGCAAGCGCCGGGGTGCCCACCATGTTCGCAAGATGGGGGCGCACTGCGTAATTACAAGGGAGTTTCAGTGAAATTCCGCGCTCCCTTTTCAGTCAGACGGTTTTCGCTGCCAGCCAAGACTGACGGCAAACAGTAAAAGTCCACAGGTGGCGGCGTGGGAGATGAACTGCTGCCAGCTTAGCCAGTCGGTCATCAGCAGATGCCACACTCCCATAGCGGCGGTGCCAAGACCCAGCGACAACACCAGCCGTTTCAACAGCGACGGCAGGCGCTTGCGCTCCTCTTTTGAAAGCATGCGCCAGTTGGCAATCGCCGCGCCGGCCACCAAAACGATGGCGACCAGCAGTAGGGTCAAACGCGTATCGAAACCGCCGGCCACGTAGCGTGGCATCACCGACAACATGAGCACGCACAGGCCGATCGCTACCCCTACCCGTTCACAGCGTCCCGGCTGCATCAGGCGACCTTGAGCGACTGCTCGTCGATCCAGGCCTCGACCCAGGGGAGCGCGGCGTCGTCCGCCATGAAGGTCTCCATGGCGTCCACTTCCAGACGCTCGCCCAGGCGTTTTGCGCCCAGATCCTCGAGCAGCGCGTCAAGCGCCCGGCCGGCACCGCAGAAGGTATCGTCATAGGAGCTATCGCCAAGCGCGATGAGCCCGTAATTGAGCTCTGTTAGCGCCGGGCTTTGATCCTTGAGCTGGCGTACGAAGGGAACGAAGTTACCCGGAAAATCGCCGCTGCCGGTAGTGGAGACGCAAAAAAGCGCCAGCGCCTGCTCCTTGACGTCCTCAACGACCGGCTGCTCCTTGATGGCGACCGTATACCCGGCGGCTTCGAACAGCGGCTTGACCTGCTCGGCCACATCGAGCGCCCCGCCGTACATGGTACCCACCAGAATATTGAGCTGAGGCATTGATGAACTCCTCGGTAAGCAATTCTTGAAAAACGTTCTCGATAAACGTTCTTATAAACGATGAAAGCACGGGGCGGACAGTATCCGACCTATACCCGATGAATTTGCTCGGATATTAACACGACTTGACCGCAAAACGCATTTCGGGCGCGTTGGCGCCCGCCCGCTGACGCAAGGCAGCGCACAAAAAAGGCGCCCCCGTTAAGAGGCGCCTGATACGGGCACGCGCGTCGCGCGCAACGACTCAGGTATGGACCTTCAAGCGTCGGTGAAGTGCTCGACTTGCTGCTTGAGCTTCTGGCCCGGGCGAAAGGTCACCACGCGGCGGGCGGAAATCGGGATCTCCTCGCCGGTTTTCGGGTTTCGACCCGGCCGTTCGCGCTTGTCGCGCAAATCGAAGTTGCCAAAACCGGAAAGCTTGACCTGCTCGTTTTCCCGCAGGCAGGCACGAATCTCTTCGAAAAACGTCTCTACCATGGCCTTGGCTTCGCGCTTGGACAGCGCAAGCTCAGTGTGTAGATGCTCGGCCAGCTCCGCTTTGGTCAACGCCCCCATATCGCTTCTCCTTGTCGCCCACCATTGCCAACGATGTTGCTTGCGACCGTTACGTGTCAGCCGCGAAGCTGCGCATTCAACGTGGCGTTTGCCTCGGCCACGATCGAATCCACCCGCTGATTGATTTCATCATCATTCAGCGTGCGCGATGGATGCTGCCAGGTCAAGCCCAGGGCGATACTCTTCTGCCCCGGTTCCACCCCTTTACCCGTGTAGACGTCGAAAAGCTTGAGATCCTCAAGATGATCGCCGGCCTCGCGGCTCACACAGTCGAGAAGCGCCTGCACCGGCGTTTGCGCATCGAGACTAAAGGCGAGATCGCGGCGCACTTCCGGATAGCGGGACAGCGGCGCGAAGGCGGGAATCACGCCTTCGCTCAGTGCATCGAGGCGCACCTCGAACAGTACCGCGTCGACTTTTAAACCAAGCTCCGCGCGCACTTTCGGGTGTAGCGTACCGATCCAGCCGGCGGGTTGATCGCCGTGGAACAGCTCGGCGCACTGGCCCGGATGTAGCGCCGGGTGCTCGCCGGGCTCGAAGCGCCAGGCGCTGTCGTCGCCCATCGCCAGAAGGCTTTCGAGATCGCCCTTGAGATCGAAGAAATCCACCGCGGTCTTGTCGCTACTCCACCCTTCGAGCTCGCGCGGCCCGCACGCAAGCGCGCCCAGCATCGGCGCTTGGGTGAGCGAATCGAGCTCGCCCTGGAAAACCAGCCCGGTTTCGAACAGGCGTACACGGTGCTGCTGGCGGTTCAGGTTGTGCGAAAGCGCGCGCACCAGCCCCGGGAAAAGACTTGCACGCATGACCGACAGATCCGCCGAGATCGGATTGGCCAGCACCGGCGAGACCGCCTCGGGCATGAGCGTCTTTTGAAGCTCCGGCGCGACGAAGCTGTAGGTGATCGCCTCCTGATAGCCGCGAGCGACCATCCGGTTCTTGAACGCTGACTGGGTCAGCCGAGCCTCGTTGGCCGAGCGCAACGCCAAACGCGCCGCCGGGCGGCGTACCGGCAGATTGTTGTAGCCGTGGATGCGGGCGATCTCTTCGATCAAATCCTCTTCGATGGCAATATCGAAACGCCAGCTCGGCACCGCGACCTGCCACTCGCCGTCGGCATACGAGCTTGTAAGCCCGAGACGGTCGAGAATATCGCTGACCTCGTCAACCGCGAGCTCCTTGGAGAGCGCTTGACCAAGGCGCGTCTCACGCAGCGTGATACGGCGCGCCTTGGGTAGATCCACCTCGTTTTGCGTTTCACACACGGGCCCCGCCTGACCGCCACAAATATCGATCAACAGGCGCGTAGTCCGCTCGATCGCCTGAACGGTCAACGACGGGTCGACACCGCGCTCGAAACGGTGAGAGGCGTCGGTGTGCAGCCCGTAGGAGCGTGCCTGGCCGGCGACCGCTAGCTGGGTGAAGTAGGCGGCCTCGAGAAACAGCGTGCGCGTGGTGGCGCTGACGCCGGAGGACTCACCCCCCATGACGCCGGCCATGGCCAGCGGCCCAGAGGCGTCGGCGATCACCAGCGTATCCGGGCGCAGCGCGATGTCCTGACCGTCGAGCAGCGTCAGTCGCTCGCCCTCTTCTGCCATACGCACCTGAATACCCTCGCTCAGGTTATTCAGATCGAAGGCGTGAAGCGGCTGGCCGAGCTCGAGCATGACGTAGTTGGTGACGTCGACCGCCGGGTCGATGGTGCGCACGCCGCTACGGCGCAGGCGCTCGGCCATCCAGAGCGGCGTAGGCCGCGTCAGATCAATGCCGTCGATCACCCGCGATACGTAGCGCGGGCACTGCTCACCGGCACTGACGCTGACCGGAAAGCGCTGCTCGATGCTCGGCGCCACCGGCTCACAGGCAGGCGCCTGAACCGGCAGACGGTTGAGCACACCGACTTCTCGGGCCATGCCCTTGACGCTCAGACAATCGCCCCGGTTAGGCGTCAGGTCCACTTCGATGGTCGCGTCATCGAGAATCAGGTAGGCACGCACGCTGTCGCCGATTGGAGCGTCTTCCGGCAGGACGAAAATACCCTCGGAGGTCTCTTCTTCGAGGCCAAGCTCCGAGGCGGAGCAAATCATGCCGAAGGACTCGACGCCGCGAAGCTTCGCTTTCTTGATCTTGAAGTCGCCGGGCAGCACCCCGCCGACCTGGGCGAAAGGAACACGCTGACCAACGGCCACGTTGCGCGCCCCGCACACCACCTGCACCTCACCGGTGCCGTCGTTGACGCGGCATACGTTGAGCTTATCGGCGTCCGGATGCGGCTCCTTGGCGATGACTTCGGCGACTACCACGCCTTCAAAGGCGGGGGCTACGGGCTCGACGGCGTCGACTTCGAGGCCCGCCATGGTGATCTGGTCGGCAAGCGTTTGGGTGTCCAGCTGCGGCGATACCCACTCACGCAGCCACTGTTCTGAAAATTTCATGCTCGTTCCTGTGTCTGGCGGCGTGGTTAGGCAAACTGACGTAAAAAACGCAGATCGTTCTCAAAGAACAGTCGCAGGTCGTTGACGCCGTAGCGCAGCATCGCCAGGCGCTCGGCGCCCATGCCAAAGGCGAAACCGGTGTAGCGCTCGGTGTCGATGCCAGAGTGCTTGAACACTTCCGGATGCACCATGCCGCAGCCCATGACCTCGAGCCAGCCGCTGTGCGAGCAGACCCGACAGCCATCGCCGCTACACATTACGCACTGAATATCCACCTCGGCAGAGGGTTCGGTGAACGGAAAGTAGGAGGGACGAAAGCGCACCATCAGATCGTCACGCTCGAAAAACGCCTGCAGGAAGTCTTCGATAGTGCCCTTGAGATCGGCGAAGCTTACGCCCTCATCGACCAGCAGCCCCTCGACCTGATGAAACATCGGCGTGTGGGTGAGATCCGAGTCGCTGCGATAGACCCGCCCGGGGCAGACAATGCGAATCGGCGGCTCGCTCTCTTTCATCGTACGCACCTGCACCGGCGAGGTGTGGGTACGCAGAAGGCGCGTGGCGTCAAAATAGAAGGTGTCCGCCATACCGCGGGCCGGATGGTGCGCGGGAATATTGAGCGCTTCGAAGTTGTGGTAGTCGTCCTCGATCTCAGGCCCCACCGCTACGTCATAGCCGATACGGGTAAACAGGCTCTCGATACGCTCGAGGGTACGCGTCACCGGATGCAGTCCACCCGGCGCGTGGGCGCGCCCCGGCAGCGTCACGTCGATCTTCTCTGCCGCCAGGCGCGCGTTGAGCGCTTCGCTTTCCAGCGCCTCACGCTTGGCGTCGATTTCCCCAGCTAACGTCTGTTTCGCCTGGTTAATCCGCTCGCCCGCCGCCGGGCGCTCCTCGGCGCTGAGCTTACCGAGCCCCTTCAACAGCGCGGTGACCTCGCCCTTCTTGCCCAGGTAGCGAACTCGTAATTCGTCCAGTTCAGCGACGCTCTGCGCGGCCTTGATCGCGTCGCGCGCCTCTGATACCAGCGTAGGCAGGTGGTCCATCCATTAAACTCCGAATTAAGCGGTTTTCATCCAATAAGGCGTCGCCAGAACGGGACCTTATTGGATGAATTTTCAATAGCCAGGGTTTCAATAGCAATGATTTTTCGATGGCAAAAAAACAGGGGAAGAGCGGCTGCTCTTCCCCTGCATGGGTCATCGGGACATGACCCTGGTTTCAAGCCAAAGCGGGCCTAAAACCTTATTGGGCAGCCTTGGCTTTTTCCACGATGGCAGCGAACGCTGCTTTCTCGTGAACCGCCAGATCCGCCAGTACCTTACGGTCGATTTCGATGCCGGCTTTCTTCAAGCCACCAACGAAACGGCTGTAAGACATGCCGTTAATGCGGGCACCGGCGTTGATACGCTGGATCCACAGGGCACGGAACTGACGCTTACGGTTACGACGGTCGCGGTACGCGTACTGGCCGGCCTTGATGACGGCCTGCTTGGCAACGCGGAAAACGCGCGAACGAGCACCGTAGTAGCCTTTAGCCTGCTTCAGTACTTTCTTATGACGACGACGGGCGACAACGCCACGCTTGACTCGAGTCATGACACACTCCTGACTTTAAAAAAATTCGAAAACGACTTACAGATTCGGCAGCATGCGCTGGATCAGCGGCTTGTCTGCTGCGTGAATCTGCTTCATACCGCGAAGCTGACGCTTACGCTTGGTCGATTTCTTGGTCAGGATGTGGCTACGGAAAGACTGCTTGTGCTTGAAGCCGTTAGCCGTCTTCTTGAAGCGCTTGGCAGCGCCGCTGTTGCTTTTGATTTTCGGCATGAGAATAACTCCGCTCGATGTTTTTTAGAAAACCCAGGGCCGGTCAGCGCCAAGCGCTGACCCGTTAAATTCGCCGTTGGATCACTTCTTTTTGGGGGCAAGAATCATGATCATCTGGCGGCCTTCCATTTTCGGGAAGGATTCCACCGAACCGATCTCTTCGAGGTCTGCCGCGATCCGTTCCATCAGCTTGCGGCCGATGTCCTGGTGCGCCATTTCGCGACCACGAAAACGCAAAGTGACCTTGCCCTTGTCACCACCTTCGAGAAAGCGAATCAGGTTTTTGAGCTTCACCTGGTAATCGCCTTCGTCAGTGCCGGGCCGGAATTTGACTTCCTTGACCTGGATTTGCTTTTGCTTTTTCTTTTGAGCCGCTTTTTGCTTTTTCGACTCAAAAACGAACTTGCCGTAATCCATGATCTTGCAGACGATAGGATCGGCATTTGAAATTTGCACGAGGTCCAAACCGGCAGCTTCAGCACGTTCCAACGCTTCGGTAGTGGGCACAACGCCCAGCTGCTCACCTTCAGCGTCGATCAAACGGACTTCTTCTTCGGTAATACGCTCGTTCATTGGTGGGCGCTTGTCTGCAGGACGCCCGCGCGGGTTGCTTCGCTTGATTGCTCTGTCTCCTTAGGCAATTGACGATGTCGCCAGGGCTGCTCTCTCGGCGCTTGCGCGTTCGATGAAGTCATCGACGGTCATGGTGCCGAGGTTTTCGCCGCTGCGAGTTCGCACGGCCACTGAGTCAGCTTCGACTTCCTTATCTCCGACCACAAGGAGATAGGGAATTTTCTGTAACGTATGCTCACGGATTTTAAAGCCGATCTTCTCGTTCCTCAAGTCTGCCTTGACGCGAAGACCGCTTTTTTGCAAGCGTTTCTCCAATTCCAGCGCGTAATCACGCTGCGAATCGGTGATATTCATGATGACCATTTGCTCGGGTGCCAGCCATAATGGCATAGCCCCGGCGTAATGTTCAATCAGGATGCCGATGAAGCGCTCCATGGAGCCGACGATCGCCCGGTGCAGCATGACCGGCGCCTTGCGCTCGCCCTCTTCGGTCACGTACTGCGCGCCCAAACGCTCGGGCATCATGAAGTCGACCTGCATGGTGCCGACCTGCCACTCACGACCCAGGCAGTCCTTCATGTGATACTCGATCTTGGGGCCGTAGAACGCGCCTTCGCCGGGAAGTTCCTGCCACTCGACGTCACAGGCCTTGAGCGCACCGCGCAGAGCGTCTTCGGCGCGGTCCCACACCTCGTCGCTGCCGATGCGCTTTTCCGGGCGCAGCGCGATCTTGATCGCGATGTCCTCGAAGCCAAAGTCCTGGTACACCTTCAGCGCCTGGCGATGGAAACTCGTGACTTCCGGCTCGACCTGAGCCTCGGTGCAGAAGACGTGGCCATCGTCCTGGGTAAAGGCGCGCACGCGCATGATACCGTGCAGCGCGCCGGACGGCTCGTTGCGGTGGCAGCCGCCGAACTCGCCAAAGCGTACCGGAAGCTCGCGGTAGCTTCTAAGCCCGGAGTTGAACACCTGGACGTGGCCCGGGCAGTTCATCGGCTTGAGCGCGTACTCGTGCTTCTCCGATTCGGTGAAGAACATGCCGTCGGCGTAGTTGTCCCAGTGGCCGGACTTCTTCCACAGCGACACGTCCATGACCTGCGGACAGCGGATTTCCTGGTAGCCGCCCTCTTTATAGACGCCGCGCATGTACTGCTCGACCTGCTGCCACAGCGCCCAGCCGTTGGGATGCCAGAACACCATGCCCGGCGCCTCTTCCTGCATGTGGAAGAGATCGAGCTTGCGCGCCAGCTTACGGTGGTCGCGCTTTTCCGCCTCTTCCAGGCGCTTCAGGTAGGCCTTGAGCTGCTTTTTGTCGCCCCAAGCCGTACCGTAGATGCGCGTGAGCATGGCGTTGGAGGCGTCTGCGCGCCAGTAGGCGCCGGCCAGCTTGGTCAGTTTGAACGCTTTAAGATGACGCGTGTTGGGCACGTGCGGGCCCCGGCACATGTCCGTGTACTCTTCGTGGTGGTACAGGCGGATAGCCGCGCCGTCCGGGATCTCGCGCACGATCTCCTGCTTGTAGGGCTCGTCGCGGGCAACGAAGGTTTCCAGCGCCTGGTCGCGGTCGACGTATTCGCGGACCACGTCGTATTCGGTGTCGATCAGCGCCTGCATGCGTTTTTCGATCGCTTCCAGATCATCCGGCGTGACCGAGCGGCCAAAATCGATATCGTAATAGAAGCCGTTTTCGATCACCGGGCCGATCGCCATTTTGGCGTCCGGGTAGAGCTGCTTTACCGCATGCCCAATCAGGTGCGCGCTGGAGTGGCGAATGATGTCGATGCCTTCCGGGTCGCGGGCGGTAATGATCGCGACCTCGGCGTCGTGCTCGATTACATCGGCCGCATCGACCAGCACACCGTCGATCTTTCCGGCCACGCACGCCTTGGCCAAACCAGGGCCAATGGACTCGGCGAGAGCCATGATGGAAAGCGGTTCGTCAAACGTACGTTGGCTGCCGTCGGGCAGTGTCACTATGGGCATTCGGGTGTTCCTTGAGCGCAGTGGTGATCCATACCAGGGATCACATATCGCTATCAATGGCTTGAGGGTTCGTTTCAAACGCAAAAGCGCCTGCCCATTGATGAGCAGGCGCGTAGCCTAGCAGACTTTCAGGCGGCGAGACACCGGCGCCGGGCTTACCCTTGCGGCGCTTGAAATCGTTAGCCGCGCACCAGCGCCAGAACGTGCTCACGGGTCAGCGGCGCGAGCGTAAGCGCCCGGGCCTTGTGCGGCGTGACCCACACCGCCTCGGCGATCTCCGCCGCCGCCTCGACGCGCTCATCGAGGTCCAGACGAAAGAGCTCGGTATCGATCAGCGTATCCGACTCATTGGCCGCTTCGATTTTGAGGCGCGCCACATGCTCGAGACGTTCCGGCGAAACGCAAACCCCAAGTTCCTCTTCGAGCTCGCGAACCAGCGCCTGCCTTGCCGGCTCACCCGGCTCGATTTTACCGCCGGGCTGCATGAAAAAACGGCTGCCGCGCTTTCGCACCAGCAAAAGCTCGTCGGCGGCGTTGATCACAATCGCCGCGGCGATGTAAAGCGTAGGCAGGGGTGCCCCCGTGGGCGCTTTCGCTGCTACAACGCTATCGCTCATGATGACTTAAAACGCCCAGTCGTCATCTTCAGTGGCGACCGCCTTGCCGATCACGTAGGACGAACCGGAGCCGGAGAAGAAGTCGTGGTTTTCATCGGCACTTGGCGAAAGCGCGGCCATGATGGTCGGGTCCACGTCGGTCACGCTGCTCGGAAAGAGCGGCTCGAAGCCCAGATTCATCAGCGCCTTGTTGGCGTTGTAGTGCAAAAACTTCTTCACGTCCTCGGTCAGGCCGACCGCGTCATAAAGTGACTCGGTGTAGCGCACCTCGTTGTCGTAAAGCTCCAAAAGCAGCTCGTAGGCGTAATCCTTGACCGCCTGCTGGCGCTCCGGGGTGGCCTCGGCGAGCGCCTGCTGGAACTTGTAGCCGATGTAGTAGCCGTGCACCGCCTCATCGCGAATGATCAGGCGGATCAAATCCGCCGTGTTGGTGAGCTTGGCGTGGCTCGACCAGTACATGGGCAGGTAGAAGCCGGAGTAGAACAGAAACGACTCCAGAAAGACGCTGGCGACTTTGCGCATCAAGGGATCGTCTGCGCGGTAGCGCTCGAGAATCAGCTCGGACTTCGCCTGGAGCATTGGGTTCTCTTCGCTCCAGCGAAACGCGTCGTCGACATCGCGCGTGGTACAAAGCGTCGAGAAGATCGAGCTGTAGGAGCGCGCGTGCACCGACTCCATGAAGGCGATGTTGGTGTACACCGCTTCTTCGTGGGGCGTGCGCGCATCCTCCATCAGCGTTGGCGCGCCGATGCTGCCCTGGATGGTGTCCAGAAGCGTCAAGCCCGTGAACACACGGATGGTCAGCTGCTTTTCCTGCTGAGTCAGCGTGTTCCAGGACTGGATATCGTTGGACAGCGGCACTTTTTCCGGCAGCCAGAAGTTGCTCGTCAGACGGTTCCAGACCTCCAGGTCCTTGTCGTCCTGCAGCCGGTTCCAGTTAACGGCGTCGACCCGTGATAGACGTTGCATGGTGTTCATTGAGTGGTCTCTTTCGTTACGTGGTTACAGCGTGCAGGAAACACAGCCTTCGACTTCGGTGCCTTCCAGCGCGCTTTGACGCAGACGAATGTAGTAAAGCGTTTTGATGCCCTTGCGCCACGCGTGGATCTGCGCCTTGTTGATATCGCGCGTGGTGGCGGTATCCGGGAAAAACAGCGTCAGCGACAAGCCCTGATCGACGTGTTTGGACGCCTCGGCGTAGGTGTCGATGATCTTCTCGGGGCCGATCTCGTAGGCATCCTGGAAGTAGTCGAAGTTCTCTTCATTCAAGAACGGCGCCGGGTAGTAAACGCGGCCAAGCTTGCCTTCCTTGCGAATCTCGATCTTCGCCGCTACCGGGTGAATGCTCGAGGTGGAGTGGTTGATGTACGAGATCGACCCGGTCGGCGGTACGGCCTGCAGGTTACGGTTGTAAAGGCCGTGCGCCATGACCGACGTCTTCAACTGCTCCCAGTCACCCTGAGTCGGAAGCGCGATGCCGCTGCGCTCGAACAACTCGCGCACCTTCTCGGTCTTCGGCAGCCACGCCTCGTCAGTGTACTTGTCGAAGAACGTGCCCGAGGCGTAGGTGGAGTCGGCAAAGCCTGCAAAGGTATCACCGTGCTCGATCGCCAACTGATTCGACGCACGAATGGCGTGAAACGCTACGCAGTAGAAGTAGAGATTGGTGAAATCCAGCCCCTCTTCCGAGCCATAGTAGATGTGCTCGCGAGCCAAAAAGCCGTGCAGGTTCATCTGACCCAAACCGATGGCGCGCGACTTGGCGTTGCCTTCGGCGATCGAGGGCACGCTTTTGAGGTTGCTCATCTCGGAGACTGCGGTCAGGCCACGAATGGCGATGTCCACGCTGGTGCCGATATCGCCGGAGTCCATGACCTTGGCAATGTTCATCGAGCCCAGGTTGCAGGAGATGTCCTGACCGATCTTGCTGTAGTTCAGGCTTTCATCGTACTCGGTCGGCGTGTTGACCTGCAGAATCTCCGAGCACAGATTGCTCATGTTGATGCGCCCGGCGATCGGGTTGGCCCGGTTCACCGTGTCTTCGAACATGATGTAGGGGTAGCCGGACTCGAACTGCAGCTCCGCCAGCGTCTGGAAGAAGGCGCGTGCGTTGATCTTCTGCTTGCGAATGCGCGCATCTGCCACCATCTCGTGGTAGTGCTCGCTGACACTGATATCGCCAAACGGCTTGCCGTAAACCCGCTCCACGTCGTAGGGCGAGAACAAGTACATGTCGTCGTTACGCTTGGCAAGCTCAAAGGTGATATCCGGAATGGTCACCCCGAGCGAGAGCGTCTTGATACGAATCTTCTCGTCGGCGTTTTCGCGCTTGGTATCCAGAAAGCGCAGGATGTCCGGGTGGTGGGCGTTCAAGTAGACCGCACCCGCGCCCTGGCGCGCGCCGAGCTGGTTGGCGTAGGAGAAGGCGTCTTCCAGCAGCTTCATGATGGGAATGATGCCGGAGGACTGGTTCTCGATGCGCTTGATCGGTGCGCCGGACTCGCGAATGTTGCTCAGCAAGAACGCCACGCCGCCGCCGCGCTTGGAGAGCTGCAGCGCCGAGTTGATGGAACGGCCGATCGACTCCATGTTGTCTTCGATACGCAGCAAAAAGCACGACACCAGCTCGCCGCGCTGCTGCTTACCGCAGTTCAAAAACGTTGGCGTAGCCGGCTGGAAGCGCCCGCTGATGATCTCGTCGACCAGCGATTTGGCAAGCGCCTCGTCACCGCGGGCAAGCGTGAGTGCCACCATGCATACGCGGTCTTCGTAGCGCTCGAGATAGCGTTTGCCATCGAAGGTTTTCAGCGTATAGCTGGTGTAGTACTTGAACGCGCCCAGAAAGCTTGGGAAACGAAACTTGTAGGCGTAGGCCTGCTCGAACAGCGCCTTGACGAAAGTCGGCGCGTACTGGCCAAGCACCTCGGCTTCGTAGTAGCCCTCTTCCACCAGGTAGTCGAGCTTCTCTTCCAGCGAGTGGAAAAAAACCGTGTTTTGATTGACGTGCTGCAGAAAGTACTGGCGCGCCGCTTCACGGTCCTTGTCGAGCTGAAGCTCGCCATTGGCACCGTAAAGATTCAGCATCGCGTTCAGCGCGTGATAGTCCAGCGTACGCGTCTGGCTCGCTTCTGCCGCCGGTTTTTTCGTTTCAGGCACGTTGGTAGTGGCTACGTTTGTCGTTTCCAAAACTCTTCTACTCCTTTGCGAACCCTGGCGACGTCATCGTCAGTGCCCAAAAGCTCAAATCGATAAAGCAGCGGCACCTGGCACTTCTGGGCGACGATACGCCCCGCCAGCCCGTAAGCCTCGCCAAAATTGGTATTGCCAGCGGCAATGACGCCTCGGATGAGGCGCCGGTTGTGCTCATCGTTCAAAAAGCGGATCACCGGACCCGGCACCGCCCCTTTAGTGCCGCCCCCACCATACGTCGGGGTAATGAGCACGTAAGGGGTGTCGATATGAGGAACCGGGTCGTTGCGGTTGATCGGCAGCCGGTGCGCCGCCAACCCCAGCTTTTCCACGAAACGATGGGTGTTGCCTGACCGGGTGGAAAAATACACCAGCGTGCCAGCCAACGGTGCGTGAGCGTCCGTCAGCATGGCACGAAATTAAGCCAGTGCCTGAATACGATCCGGACGAAAGCCCGACCAGTGATCGTCACCGGCCACGACGACGGGCAGCTGGCGATAACCCAGCGCCTCGACTTCCTGCTGGGCGCCGTCTTCAGCGGTGATATCGATCACGGTGTACTCGATTCCCTGCTTGTCCATCGCGCGGTAAGTGGCGGTGCACTGAACGCAGGCGGGCTTGCTGTAAATCTGGATGGCCATGGCTATTTTTTCCTTTTCATAGCGGCGTTTTTGGGCTAGAGCACCGGTTGTGCCCGACCCCCTCTAAACAGACTACGCATACTATATATAGACCACTGCAAAATCAATTCAAGCATATATGGTATTTTTTAATCCACAGGTTATTGACAAAGTGTACCCAGCGCAGCGGCGCGGCTCAGCCAAAAAGGGCTTTGAAAAAAAGCGAACTGCAAGCGCGATATCCATCGATTAAAGCCGTTTTGAGCGACGTTAATGACCGGGTTTTGAAAGGTTATCCACCTTAGCTTTGACGTCAAAAAAACGCGCTTCCAGCAAAATCGAGCCGTGTGAAAACGCAAGAATGTGCGTGGTGGCATGTCGGGATGAATGCCGACAATGAATACCCAGGCCCTACAGCGATGGAGAAGGCAGCGAGGCGGCGAGAGAGCCGCGATGAAAAAACAGCGTGTGCGTCAAGCGCGCAGCAAAAAGCCCGGCCGGAGCCGGGCTTTCGACAAGGCGCTCAAAGCGCCTTGCTGATCGGTCAACGTCTTAGGCAATAGCGGCTTGGTAGCGACGCTCGACTTCGTCCCAGTTGACGACTTCGAAGAAGGCGGCAATGTAGTCCGGGCGCTTGTTCTGATACTTCAGGTAGTAGGCGTGTTCCCACACGTCGAGACCCAGAATCGGCGTGTTGCCGTCCATCAGCGGGCTGTTCTGGTTCAGCGTGTTCTCGACGACCAGCTTTTTCTGCGGCGTCACGGAGAGCCACGCCCAACCGCTGCCAAAACGGCCGGTGGCGGCCTTTTTGAACTCTTCCTTGAAGGTATCGAAGCCACCCAGTTCGCTGTCGATCGCCTTGGCAACGTCACCCTTGGGCTGACCGCCGCCGTTGGGCGACATCATTTGCCAGAACATGGAGTGATTGACGTGACCGCCGCCGTTGTTGATCACGGCCTGACGCTTCTCTTCCGGCACGCGGTCCAGATTGGACACCAGCTCTTCGATCGACAGATCTTCAAGGCCAGTGCCTTCGAGCGTGCTGTTCAGGTTGGTCACGTAGGTGTTGTGGTGACGCGAATGGTGAATTTCCATCGTCATCGCGTCGATGTTCGGCTCGAGTGCGTCGTAGGCATACGGCAGTTCGGGTAGTGTATGTGCCATGTCATCATCTCCTTGAGTGACTTTTGATGTTCATCGAATAGGTGCGGTCACGCCCTACTCTTTTCAACCGCTTGGGCGGAATTTTCCTCGAAACGCAAACGTGCATTGGCGCTGCGCGCCCTAGCACTCTAGCTAACAATCAGCGCTTTATCTAATAGGCGCGCAATAAAAAGCCGGCTGCCCGGCAGCCGACTTTCGATCATCCGCCAACAGGCGGAAAAACGTCAAGACGCGATCAGAGCTTGCTCTCAAGCTCCGGCAGAAGCTCGAACAGATCCCCCACCAGGCCGTAGTCCGCCACCTGGAAGATCGGCGCTTCCTCGTCCTTGTTGATCGCCACGATCACCTTCGAGTCCTTCATCCCCGCCAGGTGCTGGATGGCGCCGCTGATGCCCACCGCGATGTACAGATCCGGCGCGACGATCTTGCCCGTCTGACCCACCTGCATGTCGTTGGGCACAAAGCCCGCGTCCACCGCCGCCCGGGAGGCGCCGACCGCCGCACCGAGCTTGTCGGCGATGCCGTCGAGCAGCTTGAAGTTCTCGCCGTTGCCCATGCCACGGCCCCCGGAGATCACGACCTTCGCGCCCCCCAGCTCCGGGCGGTCGGACTGCGCGAGCTCCTCACCGACGAACTGCGACTGGTCGTTCTCGACCACGGTGTCCACTGCCTCGATGGCGGCCGCGTTGTCGCGGCCCACGGCATCGAACGCCGTGGTGCGCACGGTCATGACCTTGAGCGTGTCGTCGCTTTTCACCGTGGCGATGGCGTTGCCGGCGTAGATCGGACGCTTGAAGGTGTCCGGGCCGTCGACCGCCACGATTTCGGAAAGCTGGCTGACGTCCTTGAGCGCGGCGACCCGCGGCAGCACGTTCTTGCCCGTGGTCGAGGCGCTGGTGAGAATATGGCTGTAGTCGTCGGCCAGCGACACCACCAGCGCACCCAGCGGCTCGGCGAGCTGGTGGGCGTAGACGGCGTTATCCGCCAGGCGAACCCGGGTGACGCCGTCGAGTTTCGCGGCGGCCTCCGCCGCGGCCTGGACGCCGTCGCCGGCGACCAGCACATCGATATCGCCGCCGATCTCGCGGGCGGCGGCCACCACGTGGGCGGTGGCGTCAAGCAGATGGCCGTCGTGAAGATCGGCCAGTACCAGAATGCTCATGGAGTGTACTCCCTGGAATAACGGTGAAAGAGGCAAGCGGAAGGTGGGGTGATCAAAGCACCTTCGCTTCGTTCCTGAGCTTGTCGACCAGCTCGTCGACCGAGGCCACTTTTACCCCGCCCTTGCGCTCGGCCGGCGTTTCGACCTTCACCAGGCTCACTTTCGAGGCCACCTCGATGCCGTAGTCCGCCGGCGTTTTGACGTCCATCGGCTTCTTCTTGGCTTTCATGATGTCGGGAAGCTTGGCGTAGCGCGGCTCGTTGAGGCGCAGATCGGTGGTGACGATCGCCGGAAGCGACAGTGACAGCGTCTGCAGGCCGCCGTCGATCTCGCGGGTGACGCTGACCCGGTCGCCGTCGACGGCAACCTTCGAGGCGAAGGTGGCCTGGGGCAGATTGGACAGTGCTGCGAGCATCTGGCCGGTCTGGTTGTTGTCGGTGTCGATCGCCTGCTTGCCGAGAATCACAAGACCCGGCTGCTCCTGTTCGACCACCTTCGCCAGCAGCTTCGCCACTGCCAGCGACTCGACGCGCTCGTCGGTCTCGATCTGGATCGCCCGGTCGGCGCCCAGCGCGAGCGCGGTGCGCAGCTGCTCCTGGGCAGCTTTCGGGCCGATGCTCACGGCGACCACTTCCGTGGCCACGCCCTGCTCCTTCAGGCGCACCGCCTCTTCCACGGCGATCTCGCAGAAGGGGTTCATGGCCATCTTGACGTTGGTCAGATCCACGTCCGAATGATCGGCCTTGACGCGAATTTTCACGTTGTAGTCGATGACGCGTTTGACCGCGACTAGTACTTTCATGGTTTCCTCGCTTGGCTGATAAGAAGCCCGGGCGCTGGCGTGAGTAACTCGGCGGCCAGTGCGTTGTGGCGGTGGCTAATGCCGCTTGGCTCTAAAAAATGAAAAAGGCCTGCTCGATACGATATTCATTCAAGCGTTTGACAGACGAGTGTTCACATCAATGTGCCACAGCTTGTCTACGCCCGACAACGCCAGACCGTTAAAATGCCGTCTGACGCTAATATAGCGCTTTTGAAACGATAAATCCGGCGCTCCGACAAAGCCGAAACGCTGGTCAAGGCGCCACAAATGCCCGGCAGACCATCGTCGTGATGACCCAGGCCCGGTATTATGCCTATCATGGGGTATAACCAGAAGCAAACGACCGTTTAGTATTAAGTCCGTGTTTTTATAAGATACGGTACTAACGAGAATAAGGAGAGACCAGTGGAAAACGCAGAGCGCGATGTCATGGAGATGGACGTTGTCATCGTTGGTGCGGGGCCCTCTGGCCTGGCGGCGGCGTGTCGCCTGATGCAGCAAGCCAACGAAGCCGAGCAGGAGCTCAGCGTATGCGTCGTGGAGAAAGGCTCCGAAGTCGGAGCCCATATTCTATCCGGCGCGGTGCTGGAGCCGCGCGCGCTGAATGAGCTCTTCCCGGACTGGCAAGAGCGCGGCGCCCCGCTCAACACGCCGGCCACCCGCGACGACCTTTACCTGTTAAAGGATAGCGAGAACGCTCGCAAACTGCCCCACGCGCTGGTGCCGAAGAGCATGCACAACACCGGCGGCGACCAGACCCGCTACGTGATCAGCGCGGGCAATTTGTGTCGCTGGCTGGCCGAGCAGGCCGAAGCCCTGGGGGTCGAAATCTTTCCCGGCTTTGCCGCTCAGGACGTGATTATCGAAGATGGCGCGGTGCGCGGCATTCTCATCGGCGACATGGGCGTTGCCGCCGACGGCACGCCCAAGGATGGCCATATGCCGGGCATGGAGCTGCGGGCCAAATACACCCTCTTTGCCGAGGGCTCGCGCGGGCACCTGGGCAAGCGCCTGATCCGCGAGTTTTCCCTCGACGAAGGCCGCGACCCCCAGCACTACGGTATTGGCTTGAAGGAGCTTTGGGACGTACCCGCCGAACAGCACGAGCCGGGGCTGGTAGTCCACGGCTCCGGCTGGCCGCTTCAAAACGACACCCACGGCGGCTGGTTTCTTTACCACGCTGAAAACCAGCAGGTCGTGGTCGGCTTGATCATGGACCTGGGTTACAAAAACCCGTGGCTCTCGCCCTTCGACGAATTCCAGCGCATGAAGCACCATCCAGTGCTACGCCAGTATCTGGAAGGCGGCAAACGCGTCGCCTACGGCGCGCGCGCCATTACCAAGGGTGGTTACAACTGCCTGCCGAAAATGACCTTCCCCGGTGGGCTTCTGATCGGCTGCGATGCCGGCACGCTGAACTTCGCCAAGATCAAGGGCATTCATACTGCGATGAAATCCGGGCTGGTGGCCGCCGAGAGCGTATTCGAGGCGATCAAGTCAAATGATGAAGGTGGTGCCGAGCTTTCAAGCTTCACCGCGAAGTGGGAGTCGAGCTGGGCCTATCAGGAGCTCAAGGAGAATGCGAGCTTTGGCCCGGCGATGCACAAGTACGGTAACGTCGGCGGCGGCGCGTTCAATTTCGTCAACCAGCTCGTTGGCAACAAGCTGCCGACGCTTCATGACACCACCACCGACCACGGCGCTTTAAAGCCCGCCGACGAGTTCGAGAAGATCGATTACCCCAAACCGGACGGCAAACTCTCTTTCGACAAGCCCTCCTCGGTGTTTCTTTCCAACACCAACCATGAAGAGGACCAGCCCTGTCACTTGAAACTCGAGGATCCGTCGATTCCCATCGAGCACAACCTGCCCAAATACGCCGAACCGGCGCAGCGCTACTGCCCGGCCGGAGTGTACGAGGTGGTGGAGGACGATCAGGGCAAACCGCGCTTTCAGATCAACTTCCAGAACTGCGTGCACTGCAAGACCTGCGACATCAAGGACCCGGCCCAGAACATTACCTGGGTGGCACCAGAAGGCGGCGGCGGGCCGAACTACCCCAACATGTAGCACCTTTGCATGTATCAGCTCGGCCTCACGAGGCCGAGCTTTCTCAAACCGCCAGGCCCGCCGATCAGGCGGGCCTGGCGGTTTCCAGCAGCGTAATCGGCGCGCGCCGGGCAATCAGCCGGCGCCGCCCGGCCTGCGTAAAGCGCACGTCGATCACCGGATCCTGAGGATTGCCCTCCACCGCGGCGACCTCCCCTTCGCCAAATACCTCGTGCATCAACCGCTGCCCCGGATAGAACTCGCCCACGCCTTGCGCCGGCGCTTTGCCTGCCGGCGCCGTCGTCAAGGGGATGTCCTCACGCCCCAGGCGCGTGAGATAGCGCTCGATCAGCGCCGTCGACTCGACGCTAAGCGCCGCTTCCGGCGGGGACGGTGCCTTAAGCGCCTCGGCCACCCGCACGCCGTCGTGCCAGCGGCTCTCGGCAATGAAGCGGCTGGCACGGTGCGCCCCCGCGTCGTTGAGAATCAAAAGCCGCTCCTGGGCGCGAGTGATCGCCACGTAGAAAAGCCGACGCTCTTCTTCCAGGCGCGCATCGGAAAGCGGGTTGTCGCGGCTGTAATGGGGAAAATCCTCTTCGTTGACCCCGGCGACCACGACCAGCGGCCACTCCAGGCCCTTCGCCCCATGCACCGTGCTGATCAGCACGCCGCCGGCCTGATTTTCCACCGGGCGCTCCAGCAGCTCGATGAAGGCGTCCGGGTCCTGTACGCTCTGCGCCTGCTCGATCAGCACGTCCAAAAGACGCACGTCCTCTTCACCTTTATCGCGGCGCGCGGCGGCGCGCTTGAGCGTCTTTTCCGCCTCGATGGTCGTCACCACGTGCTGCAAAAGTTTCGCCGGCGGCCAGGCGCTGAGCGTCGGCAGGTCGCACAGCAGTGCCCAGCGCTTTTTCAGCGTGCGCTGCTGGATCGGCTTGAGCGAGGCCAGAAGCGGGTCACTGCGCTCGGGAAAGGTCTGAGTCTCGGCCAGCCGGTGCGCCAGACGGCTCAGCCGCTCTCGCGCCACGAAGGGCGTGGGCTGGGCGAGCAGCAGCATGAGATGGTTCGGGTCCTTCAACAGCGCCGGGCGGCGCGAAAGCTTGAGATACCCGGCCAGCGCCTGCACCAGCGGCAGGCGGAACACGAAGCGGTCCTCGCGTGCCAAACGAAACGGAATGCCCGCTTGCAGCAGCGCCAGCTGAAACGGCACCGACAGCGCCCAGCTGCGCACCAGAAGGCTCACCTCGTCGAGCGCTCTGTTTGACGCCTGCCACTGACCGAGCACCTCGAGCAGCAGCCGATTGCCCTGGCCGGCCTCGATCCGGGTAGCGACATTGCCCGGTGCGGCCAGGCAGAGCTGGTCCGGGCGGCGAGCGTTTTGCATGATCGCGTGATTGGCCGTCAGTGCCAGTGCATGGCCGTGACGAAAGGTGCTCGACAGCGGGTAGTCGGTGGCTGCGCCAAAGGTCGCGGTGAAGTCGTCGAGCATGGTGTCCGGCCGGGCACCGCGCCACTCATAGATACATTGGTTGGCATCTCCTACCGCCATCACGCTCGCCGTGTTGCCTGCCAGCACCTTCAAAAGCCGCTGCTGGGCGGTATTGATGTCCTGATACTCATCGATGATGACGTGGTCGAGAAAGCCCTCGACGCGCGCGCGAAGCGCTGCGTCTGCCTCCAGCGCGTTCAGCGGGCGATAGAGAAGATCCGCGTAGGTCATCAGCGCGTGATCCTTCAAAAGCCGCTCGGCCTCGACAAAGGCGTCGGGAAAGTAATCGCTCTCCTGCTCGAGCTCCAACCGTTCGAAAAGCATCTGCGGGGTGCAGAGCTCCGCCTTCACCAGCCCACAAAAGTGCGCCAGCGTTTCGAGCCGGTCGGCGTCGAGCGCGGTTTCGCGCCGCTCGGGCTGATCCGCCAGCACGTTGAGACTCGCTTGGCGCAGCAGCCGCTCGAGCTGCCACTCCGCCGATAGAAGCTGGCGCTGCTCCAGCGCCCCCCACCGGCACAGGCTTTGGGTGAGCCGGTGCCCCAGCGAGTGAAACGTGCGCACGTCGGGAAGCGCCTGGCCGGCGGGCGCCATGATCGCCAGGCGACGCTGAAAATCCTCTCGCGCGGAGCGGTTGAACATCAGCACCAGAATACGCCTGGGGGCGACACCGCGCTCGAGAAGGCGCAGCACACGGGCGGCCATCGTCGTGGTTTTGCCCGCACCGGCCACCGCCGCCACCCGGGCATGGCCATCTGCGTGTTCGATGACCGCGCGCTGTTCCGGCGTCAGGTTCACGGCGTCTCGCGGGCGCGCTCGTCGCCGCCAAGCTCGCCAAGCGGGTAGCGCGCGCCGGCACTCTCGAGACACAGCCTTGCCCCAGCCGGGTGCTCCTCGAGCACCGCCTCGTCGACCAGCCGGTAGAAAACGTTGCGGTGAAGCCTGGCGGCCAGGCCAAAGCGCACCGGGATTTCCGGCATGAGCTCGCCGTTCGGGGCTTCGCTGAGCGTCATCGGGCGGGCGTCATCGAGGCGCACGACGTCGTCGAACTGGGTGGTGAACCACCAGGCGCCCTCGCTGAAATCCGCTTCGACGATCACGAAAGGTAAATCCTCGACCGTGACTCGCCAGCGTTCGACCGGCGTGACCAGACATATCCCCTCATCGAAGCGGCGCAAGAGCGTGGCCAGAAGGTGTGGAATTTCCGGGCGGCCGAAGGGCTCGCCTTCGTGTCGCCAGCGCCCGTCGGCGTCGATGACGATATCGATATCGCCGCTAAGCGCCGGGTGCCACTGATCCACCGGCGGCACAGTGGCCGAGTCCGGACGGTGCGAGAGCAGACGATCGATGTTCATGGCGTTCTCCCGACGGGGCCCACGCAGGCGGGGCTCACACGAGCCCGGCCTGGGCGAGCGCCTGTTGAACGTGGGGCGGCGCATCGGGGGCGGCGCCGCGAAAGAGACGGTAGAAGTTGGCCGTCGTCTGCATGGCGACTTCGTCGACGCTGATACCGCGCTCGGCGGCGATGCATTCGGCGACTTCTACTACCCAGGCGGGCTCGTTGGGTTTACCGCGATGAGGTACCGGGGCAAGATATGGGCTATCGGTTTCGATCAACAGCCGATCCAGCGGCAGCACTCGAGCGAGCTCGCGAAGCGACTTCGCGCTTGCAAACGTGACGATGCCGGAAAGCGAGATGTAGAAGCCGAGGCGAATCGCCTCGCGGGCCATCTCGATATCTTCGGTGAAGCAGTGCAGCACCCCGGCGACATTGGGGTCGGTATGCTCGCGCAAAAGCGCCAGGGTCTCTTCTTTCGCCTCGCGCGTGTGTACCACCACCGGAAGCTCGAGCTCGGTGGCGGCGATCAAGTGGCGTTTGAAACGCTCGTGCTGCACCTCGATGCTCACGCGATCGCGGTAGTGATAGTCGAGCCCGGTTTCACCGATCGCCACCGCTGCGAACTGCTCCGCGGCTTCCTTGATCATCTCGACATTGGGTTCGCGCTCCACCTTGGCCAGCGGATGAAGCCCCGCGGAAATCGCCACGTCCTGATGGCGGCGCGCCAGCGCGGCCAGACCGGGCATATCGTCGAGCGTGACCGCAATCGCCAGAAACTGGCTCACGTGGGCGGCGCGCGCCGCCGCGAGGGCAGCGTCGACATCGCCGTCGTGGGTGTGTTCGGAGAGACGATCCAGATGGCAGTGCGAGTCAACAAACATTAAGGCCTCGGATAAAACGACACGTTGGGATGCGAAGGTATGACGTGTTAGCTAGAGCGTAAAGGAGGCCGGCGCGTCGTCGAGCTGGCCGGCGAGCAGGGTTTCGATCTTGTCGCGCACCGCGTAGTCCTGAAGACCAAAATGCACGCCGATACCCGCCATACGCCGCCCGCTGATACCGGCCGGCGAGACCCAAACGACCGTGCCGGTCACGCTCAGCCGCTCGCTTTCACCGGGCAGCGTGATCAGCAGGTGCACTACCTGCCCGAGGCGATAGAACGTGTCGACAGGAACGAACATGCCGCCGCGCTCAAGATAAGGCATGTAGGCCGAGAGCAGCGTGGGAATATCCGGCACCGTCAGCGAAAGGGCTTTTTGAGCGGTCATCGACACCTCGTGCAGTGGCGTTAAACGGGTGGTGGCGGCCAGGCAGCGGTCAGGAGCGCAGAAGCGCCGACCAGCGCACCAGCCACGCCTCGAGCACCAGCTGAGGATTGGGGTTGGTACCCATCGACAGTAGCCGGCGCTGCTCGCGCGCGTAATCCAGCAGGCGAAACCAGTCCTGAACACGGGCATTCTTGACCGCCTGCCGGTAGAGCGGCTCCAGATCCGGATTGTGCAGCGCCGTGGTCTGGCCGGTCAGGCCGAGCCGGATCAGATCCTCGAGCCAGGCGATACCGTACCATAATATGGCGTCGATCATCTGGCGGTCCAGCCGCGCCGCTTCAGAAACCGGCTCCGCGCCGCGCACCAGCTGCTCGAAGCTATCGTGAATCTGGTGGCGCAGCGCGCGCTCGTCCGGGGCGGCAAGCTCGACGGCCAAGAGCGGCAGCCCCCCGGACACCTGCCACCAGAAAAGTGCCTCGTCGCTGCCCAACTGCTCGGTCAAAAAGCCCTGACACTGCTCGAAAGGCACGCTCGGCAGCGACCACTGCTGACAGCGCGAGCGTATGGTGGGCAGCATGCGCGAGGGCACGTCCGACAGCAGAATAAACAGCGTCTGCTCGCCGGGCTCCTCGAGACTCTTGAGCAGCGCGTTGGCGGCGGCGCTGTTCATCGCCTCTGCCGGGCTGATGACGATCACCCGGTAGCCGCCCTGCTGGGCGGTCTGGTGAACGAAGCGATTGACCTCACGAATCGGGTCGATCCGAATCTGACGCTTGCCCTCCTCCAGGCTAATGCGCATCAAATCTGGATGGTAGCCCGAGGCGAGCATGCTGCAGCTGTGGCAGTGGCCGCAGGCCTGCTCACCAGGGTCCAGGCACAGCGTACGCGCCACCAGCGCATCGGCAAGCTGCTGTTTGCCAAGCCCGCGGGCGCCGCTGAGCAGCAGCGCGTGGGGCATGCGCCTCTCGCGTGAGAGTCGCAGAAACTGCTGCCACATCTCGCGATGCCACGGCAGAAGATCCGCTAGCGCCATGCCGCCACCCGCTCGCTCAGCGCCCGTGTCAGGGCGGCTTGAACCTGATCGAGCGGCTTTTGCGCATCGATCAAGGCAAAGCGCTTTGGGTCGGCCGCGGCGCGCGCATGGTAGGCATCGCGTACGGCGCTGAAAAAGGCGGCCTGCTCGCGCTCGAAGCGATCCGGCTCGGTATTGCTGGCCTGTCGCCGGCCCTCCAAACGCGCCTTCGCCGCCTCCGGCGGCATATCGAGCAGCAGGGTCAGATCCGGCGCGAGCCCCTTTTGTACGAAGCGCTCGAGAATTTCAATGCGTGCGGGATCGATGCCGCGCCCGCCGCCCTGGTAGGCAAAGGTAGCATCGGTGAAGCGGTCGCACACCACCCAAACCCCGCGGGCCAACGCCGGCTCGATCTTCTCGGCCAGGTGCTGGGCGCGGGCGGCGAACATCAAAAGAAGCTCGGCGTCGCTATCGAGCGGCTCATCAAACGTGGTGGCCAGCAGCAGCTCGCGGATCGACTCGGCCCGCGGGGTGCCGCCGGGCTCGCGGGTCATGATGACCTCACGCCCTTGTGCTCGAAGCCACTGCGCCACGAAGGCAACGTTGGTGGATTTGCCCACCCCTTCGCCCCCTTCCAGGGTAATAAAGCGACCGCGCTGGGTCATTGACACCTCGTAAAACCGTGAGCAGCGCCGGGCTCCCCGGCGCTGCCTTACTGATTGCGTATATAGCGATTGACGGCGTTGTTATGCTCGCGCAGGGTGCGCGAAAAATGGTGCGTGCCGTCCCCCTTGGAGACGAAATAGAGCGTCTCACCGGGAAGCGGGTTGACGGCGGCCTCGAGTGAGGCCCGGCCAGGCATTGCGATGGGCGTGGGCGGCATGCCGTCGATCACGTAGGTATTGTAGGGCGTGGCTTCACGCAAATCCGCGTAAGTGATGCGCCCATCGTAGCGCTCGCCCATACCGTAGATCACCGTGGGGTCGGTTTGCAGGCGCATGCCCTGCTCCATGCGCCGCTTGAACACGCCCGCGATTTCGCGACGCTCTTCCGGCGCCCCGGTTTCACGCTCGATGAGCGAAGCCATGATCAGCGCCTCATAGGGCGACTCGATGGTGAGATCATCGGCGCGGTCTTCCCAGGCCTCATCGAGCATCTGCTCCATACGCTCGAGCGCCTGGCGAAGGATGTCGACGTCGCTCATGCCTAAGTGATAGCGGTAGGTATCCGGGAAGAACCAGCCTTCCGGGTAGGTGCCTTCGCGACCCAGAAGCGCCATCACCTCGTCATCGCTCATGCCGGCAGTGCGGTTGTCGAGCTTTTCGGCGCGGTCCAGACGTTCGCGCATCTGACGAAACGTCCATCCTTCGGGCACGGTCAGCGCGTAAGTCACCACGTCATTACTGCCCAGTAGCGCCATGACCTCGCGCGCACTCATGTCCGGCGTGATGCGGTACTCGCCGACGCGAAGCCGTGGCACCTCATCGGGTGCGATGCGCGCCAGCAGGCGAAACGCCCAGCTATCGTCGACCACGCCCTGGGCGTCGAGATCGGCGATCGCCTGGTTGAACCCGGTACCGGGGGCTACGTAATAAAGCGTCGGTTCATCGAGGGTCACCGGCGCGTCGAGCCGGCTTTGCCAGTACACGTAGCCGCCGGCCAGCGCCGCCCCGACGAGCAGCGCTAGTACCAGCAGCGCCCCCAGCAGTCGTTTCACCATGTCACTCGCTGCCTCTTGTCAAAATGAATCCGGGTAGCCCAGAAGACGATGCGCCTCGCGCTGAAGGCTGCCTGGCGTGAGCGGCCAGTGCGCAAGCGCGGCACCACCGGCGTCGAGCAGGGTATGAATCGGCCAAAGCCCCTGAACGGAGTTGCCGACCCACAGCGCCTCGACGCCCAAAAGCGCGCGCGCGTCGATCTCGGCAACCTCGACGTGGCCCTGCTCGATCAGCGCGTCGCGAAGCGTTCCCGCCACGCCGCACTGCTCGAGCATTGGGGTGAACACTCGCCCGCGGTCACGCCAGAACACGTTCATGCTGACCGCCTCAATGAGCAGCCCCTGGGTATCGAGCAAAAGTCCTTCGTGAATGTCCGGGTCACGCCACTCCTGGCGCGCCAGCACGTTCTCGAGCCGGCTCAGATGCTTGATGCCCGAAAGCCGGGGCTGATGGCCCAAGCGCAGCTCGCAAAGTCGCACGCAGGCGCCGTGGCGCCAGCGCTCGACCGGAGCGGTAAAGGGGCGATAGCTCACTAGCAGGCGCGGCTCGGATACCTCGGGCGTTTGGTACCCCTGGCCACCGCTGCCCCGGGTCACGACCAGCTTGAGCACTTCGAGCCCGCGCGCCGGGTCAAGCGTAAAGCTCGCCTCCAGCGCATCGAGCGAAGGCATGGGAAGGTCGAGCCGTTGACAACCGCGGGCCAGACGCTTGACGTGGAAGGACCACAAAAGCGGCTGGCCCGCGCGCATCAGCACCGTCTCGAACAGCCCGTCGCCAAACGCGAGCCCGCGGTCATCGCCGGGTACGTGGCAGGCCTCGGGCATCGGCGTTTATACCCGCGTGAACAGCAGCGAGCCGTTGGTGCCGCCAAACCCAAAGGAGTTGGAGAGCGTAGTGTCGATGCGCATCTCGCGCGCCGTGTGCGGCACGTAGTCGAGATCGCAGCCCGGCTGCGGGTTGTCCAGGTTGATGGTCGGCGGCGCGATTTGGTCGCGAATCGCCAGAATGCTGAAGACCGCTTCGACCGCGCCCGCCGCGCCAAGAAGATGGCCGATCATCGATTTGGTCGAGCTCACCGCCACGTTTTTGGCCCCCGCGCCGATGACGCGCTCGATGGCCCGGCTTTCGGCGAGATCGCCCGCCGCGGTCGAGGTGCCGTGAGCGTTGATATAGTCGACTTTCTCCGGGTCAATGCCGGCATCCTTGATGGCGTTGCTCATGGCGAGCGCCGCGCCGCGGCCGTCTTCCGGCGGCGCGGTCATATGGAAGGCGTCGTCGCTCATGCCAAAGCCCGAAAGCTCGGCGTAGATGTTCGCGCCGCGCGCCTTGGCGTGTTCGTACTCTTCGAGCACCAGCACGCCAGCGCCGTCGGAGAGCACGAAGCCGTCGCGATCCACGTCCCAGGGGCGGCTGGCCGCCTGCGGGTCGTCGTTACGCGTGGAGAGCGCTCGCGCTGCAGAAAAGCCGCCCAGACCCAGTGGCGTAGTCGCCATTTCGGCACCGCCACAGATCATTACATCGGCGTCACCATAGGCGATGGTGCGTGCGCTGTAGCCGATGTTATGTGTGCCGCTGGTACAGGCGGTGGTGATCGCAATGTTCGGGCCCTTGAAGCCGTGCTGGATCGCCATGTTGCCTGAGATCATATTGATGATCGAGCCGGGCACGAAAAACGGCGACACGCGCCGCGCGCCGCCCTTGTTGAGCGCGTTGTGGTTCTGCTCAATCATCGGAAGCCCGCCGATGCCCGAGCCGATCGCCACACCAATACGCGCGGCGTTCTCTTCGGTGCACTCGATCCCGGCGTCGCTGATTGCCTGTCCACCCGCGGCCATGCCGTACTGAATGAACAGATCCATCTTGCGAGCGTCCTTGGGATTAAGGTACTCGCCGATATCGAAGCCCTTCACCGACCCGCCAAAACGAGTATTGAAACTGCTGGCATCGAAATGCTCGATCGGCGCAATGCCGCTTTTACCCGCCACGATATTGGCCCACGTTTGCTCGACCGTATTGCCCACTGGCGTGACCAGGCCAAGCCCGGTTACCACTACCCTTCTACGCGCCATCAGCTTTCCTCCCGGCATCCTTGGTACAAGACCCAAACGGCCTGCTGTAAAAAATTTCGCCTAGTATACCGGAGATTGGCCAACGAATTCACTTAACCGCCGACACAAAAAAGCCGCCCCGGATGGGGGCGGCTCTTTTTTCTCCAGACATCGACTGCCTGTCTGGACGATCGCGTCGATCAGCCCTTACTGATGGGCGTTGACGTAGTCGATCGCTTCCTGAACCGTGGTGATCTTTTCGGCTTCTTCGTCAGGAATTTCGGTGTCGAATTCCTCTTCCAACGCCATAACGAGCTCTACGGTGTCAAGCGAATCAGCGCCCAGATCTTCGGTGAACGAAGAGCTATTCTGGATATCCTCTTCCTTGACGTTCAGGCGCTCGGCCACGACTTTTTTAACGCGCTCTTCAATGGTACTCATCAACGTACTCCAGTCATTCACAGTTAGCCGTTATTGATAACCAGCTATATCGGGAACCGCTAGCCAAAAGCTGCGGGTAGTTTATAGACGCCCCAGAGTCGACGCAACCGTCGAATCCGGGCCATCAACGCATATTCATACCGCCGTTCACGTGAAGCGTCTCGCCGGTAATGTAGCCTGCCGCGTCGCTGGTCAAAAAGCCCACCGCCGCAGCGATCTCTTCCGGCCCGCCCAGGCGCGCCAGAGGAATCTGTTTCAACAGCGCTTCGTGCTGCGCTTCGGGCAGCGCCTCGGTCATATCGGTTGCGATAAACCCTGGCGCCACGGTATTGACGGTGATCGCACGAGACGCGACTTCCCGCGCCAGCGCCCGGCTAAAGCCCTCCATGCCCGCCTTGGCGGCCGCATAGTTGGTCTGGCCCAGATTGCCCATGGTGGCCACTACCGAGCTGATCGATACGATACGCCCAAAGCGTGCCTTTGTCATACCGCGAAGGCAAGCTTTACTTACACGATAAACGGATTTGAGATTGGTATCCATGACCGAATCCCACTCGTCTTCTTTCATGCGCATCAACAGGTTATCGCGCGTGATGCCGGCATTATTGACCAGAATGGTCGGGGCACCAAAACGCTCGCCGATCTCCTTGAGCACAGAATCGATGCTCGCTTGATCGGTAACGTTCAAGCAGATACCCGCGCCTTCGATACCCTGCTCTTTCAAATCCGCATCGATCTTTTGCGCACCGGACTCGCTGGTGGCCGTACCGATGACGATGCGACCCTGGCGGCCGAGCTCGTGCGAGATGGCGCGACCGATGCCGCGACTGGCGCCGGTTACCAGCGCAACTTTACTTTCGATGGTCATAACGCTTTGCCTTTAACCGTTTGAGAATCTGACCAGTGTAGCGCCTACGCGCGATGGTCGGCGACCGCTTCGCGGGCAAGCTCGAGGGCCTGCTCGAGACTGTCCGGATCGTTGACCGCCAAACCCTTGATCGAGCGCACGATACGCTTGTTGAGCCCGGTCAATACCTTGCCCGGCCCGCACTCGATGAAAACGCTCGCGTCCTGGTCGACCATCTTTTCGACGCAGGCCGACCAGCGCACCGGCTGATAGAGCTGCTCGATCAGCCGCGTGCGCAGCGTGTCGATGTCGGCGTGAGCCTTTGCATCGACGTTTTGCACGACCTTATAGCGTGGCGCGCGAAATTCGATCTCTTTCATGTGGGCGCTGAGCCGCTCGGCGGCCGGACGCATCAGCGCGCAGTGTGATGGCACCGATACCGGTAGCGCCATCGCGCGCTTGGCACCGGCTTCCTGGCAGGCAGTGATCGCCCGCTCCACCGCGCCCTTGTGGCCAGCGATCACGACCTGGCCGGGCGAATTGTAGTTGACGGCGGCGACCACCTCGTTTTGGGCAGCACTTGCGCACGCCGCTTCCACGGCGTCGTCACCAAGGCCCAGAATCGCAGCCATCGCGCCCTCACCGTCGGGCACGGCATCCTGCATCGCCTCGCCGCGCAGGCGCACCATGCGCACGCCTTCGGCAAACCCCACGACCCCAGCGCACACCATGGCGCTGTACTCACCCAGACTGTGGCCGGCCATGATGCCGGGCCGCGGGCCTTCGAGCTCCTGCCAGACGCGCCAGATCGCAACGCTTGAGGTCAAAAGCGCCGGCTGAGTGCACGCCGTTTTGTTGAGCGCCTCCTCCGGGCCATCCTGGACGATTTTCCACAGATCGAAGCCCAGGGCATCCGACGCTTCCTCGAATGTCGTTCCCACCACGCTGTAGCGCTCGGCCAGCTCGCGCAGCATGCCTGGCTGCTGCGAACCCTGACCGGGAAACACGAAGGCAAGGGGTTGTGACATATCGTTCACCTTTGCTCTAGTAGGCATTTGCTCATTCGAGCACATGGACAAGACGGCGCCGCTGGCAGCCGGCCGTCCAATCAACTTTCAATGCGTTGTTTTATTGCTCGCCCCGCGCGGGCCTCGCTCTAAAAGCAGGCGCTCGACACGGGCGGGCAGACTGTGCGCTACCTGGTGTAGCGCGCGTTCGATCGCGTAGTAAAAACCTTCGGCGTCGGCGCTGCCGTGACTTTTCACCACGCTCGCTTTAAGACCCAAAAGAGTGGCACCGTTATAGCGCACCGGACTCAATTCATGCTGAAGCTGGCGCAACAAGGGCCTTGCCAGCCAACTCGCCAGCCGCCCGCTCGGACGCGACCCAAGCGCCGTTTGCAAACGCTTTACGAGCATACGGGTCAGACCTTCACTCGCCTTGAGCGTCACGTTGCCGATGAAACCATCGCAGACCACCACGTCGAACTCGCCCCGGTAGATATCGCCGCCCTCGGCATAGCCGCGATAATCAAGACCGAGCGACTCGGCGCGCTCGCGAAGACACGCATCGGCCTTTCGCACGCTGGCACTGCCCTTGACTGCCTCGACTCCCACGTTCAATAGCGCAACGCTGGGCTTCTCGATGCCGTCCAGACACTGCGCCATCGCCGCCCCCATCAGGGCGAAATCCACCAGCCGCTCCGGCGGCGAGTCCACGTTGGCGCCGAGATCCAGTAAATAGCAGCGCCCGTTTTGCCCGGACGGAATCGACGTGCTGATCGCCGGGCGCGAGAGCCCACCGCAAAGCCCCACGTCGCGTCGGGCCAGCGCGACGAGCGCGGCGGTGTTGCCTGCGCTCACGCCGGCGCTCGCCTCGCCGCTTTTGACCATCGACAGCATGGCGGCCATGCTGGTGGCGTGGCCGTAGCGTAGCGCCCAGGCCGCAGTGGCGTCCGGACGCACATAATCCGGCGTATCACGAACCACCAAACGCGACGCTGCCGCAGCCAAAGGCCGCGGCAAGCGCTTAAGCTCAGTCGCCAGGCGCTGAGCAGGGCCAAACAGAACCAGTTCAAGCTCCGGGCGTTCGACTACCGCCCTGGCAGACCCTTCGACGATACAACGGGGGCCTTCATCGCCCCCCATTGCATCAATCGCTAGGCGCACGTGAGACTGGCTCCGTTTTGCCGTTTAAACAAGACGTGAGGCTTATACCTCGACGACCTTGCGACCGCGATAGAAGCCGTCCGGCGCAACGTGGTGGCGCAGGTGGGTAGTGCCGGTTTCCTTGTCCTGGGACAGGGTCGGGCCCGTCAGGGCGTCGTGGCTACGACGCATGCCGCGCTTGGAACGAGTTTTACGACTTTTTTGAACTGCCATGGGATGTTACTCCTGGATTAAGTAGGTAAGTACCGCTTACTTCTTACCGTCGGATGAGTCCTTTCCTTTCAAGGCGCCAAGCACCGCGAAAGGATTCGATGCGGGGGCAGGCGCATCGGCTGCGCCGTCCGTCTTGCTGACCAGCTGATCTGACGAGACATGACACTCGGCCTCGTCGTGATAGACCACTTGCGGCAAACTGAGGATGAGTTCGTCCTCGAGAACCGTCAGCAAGTCCAGCTGTTCGTTTTCCACCAGTACCGGCTCGTGACTGGCAGGAAGCTCGGACGCCAGCGCCTCGTCGGCAATCATTCCCAGCAGGAAGTCGCTCGACACGTCCTGGCTTAGCGGCACCAGACAGCGGCGACACGCAAGCGAGAGCGTTGCACGCACATGGCCACGAATTTCACGACGACCCTGGGCATCGATACCAAACGCAAGCGATGCAAAGCATTCGCCGGTTTGTTCACCAGCCTCTTCGGCCAAACGGGGCATTCTATCGAGCGCCACTTGGCCTTCGAGTCGTTCGTCGCGGGCGGCGAGCTTATAAGGCTCGACCCGACTGGGGAGTTGTGAGGTCAACATAGGCGCGCAATGATAGGCACTCGCCGCGGCCCTGTCAAAGCCGTACCACCATTTCTTTGCCCTTTTAGGCGTTAATCTCACACGTTTTACGCAAGGCGGTATAAAAAGCGTTATCAATGGGTATTAAAACGTTCTAAAAAGCGCTTTCCTCTTTAAGCGCCCGCCTGCCTAAAGCTACGTTGAGTCATCCAGCACTACCCTGGCGGGCTGTTTTTAACTACTGTTTTAGATCAGGTTTTCAAAGTCTTTTATAAACCGCCTTGCACCGCGTTTTAAAACTTGTGGGCGACAGCGGTTTAATACAACCCGGACGAGTGCTTTTACCGAGCTGACCGACTTTTGAATACTGACGTTTTATAACGCCCTTTAAAGGCCCAAGGAGAACACCGTGCCCGAAGTCGCCAATGCCCCGCTCGTACTCGCCTCGAGCTCCCGCTTTCGCAAAGCGCTGCTCGACCGCCTCCAGCTTCCTTACCAGTGCCGCTCGCCGGATATCGACGAAACGCCTGAGTCGAATGAGTCGCCAGAGGCGCTGGTGCACCGCCTGGCGCTGGGCAAGGCGAGCGCCGTTGCCGATGAGTTTCCCGACCACCTGATCATCGGCTCGGACCAGATCGCGCTGTTCGACGGCGAGATCCTCGGCAAACCGCACACTCATGAGCGCGCCTGCGCCAATCTTTCGCGCTTCTCCGGCCACCGGGTGCGCTTTTTGACCGGCCTGGCGCTGCTCGACACCCGCCGCGGTCAGCACGAGGTCATCGTCGAGCCCTTCGAGGTCGTCTTTCGAACGCTGACTCAATACGAGATCGAGCGCTACGTTGCGACCGAGCAGCCCTTGGATAGCGCCGGCAGCTTTCGCATGGAAGGGCTTGGGATCACGCTGTTCGACGCCTTCGACGGGCGTGACCCCAACGCGCTCATCGGCCTTCCGCTCATGGCGCTATGCACGCTTTTGCGCCAGGCGGGCATGGACCCGCTCGGCGAGCGCGTGGCGACGGCCTAACGCGCCTCGAAACGCAGCGGCGAGCGCGTGGTTTCGACGCCCAGAAGCTCTGCCGCCGCGCCGGTGAAGCCCCGCGTAAAGCGCTCGAAGGGGTCGAGGCGCGGGGTATAATTCTCCCAGGCGGCCTCGTCGACCTGCGCGCGGGCGACCTGCTCAAGGCTACCCAACTCATCGATGAGCCCCAGCTCGATTGCCTGCTCACCGCTCCAGATCAAACCGGAGAAGAGTTCGTCGCTCTGCACCAGCCGATCGCCGCGCCCGGCGACGACGTCATCGATGAACTGTTGATGCGTCTGCTCCAGCACGCCCTGCCAGAAGGCGGCGATCTCGTCATTCAGCGGCTGGAACGGGTCCAGAAACGCCTTGTTCTCGCCAGCGGTCATCACCCGGCGCTCGACGCCGAGCTCATCGATCGCTTCCTGAAAACCGAAGCCCGCGTAGATCACGCCAATGGAGCCCACCAGGCTCGCCGGCGAGGCGACGATGGTGTCCGCCGCCGAAGCGATGTAGTAGGCGCCGCTGGCGCCGATATCCTCGATCACGGCGATGATCGGCTTGTCGCCCTGCTCTCTGAGCCGCATGATCTCCGCGTAGACTCGCTGAGACTGCACCGGGCTTCCGCCGGGGCTGTCGATATGCAGCACGATGGCGGCCGCGCTGTCCGCCTCCCAGGCGCGGTCGAGCCCTTTGATGATGCGCTCCGCGTTGGCCGGCGCATCACCGGCGATCACGCCATGAACCTCGACCAGCGCCAGGTGCTTTTGCGTGGGCGCGGCGCTACCGGAAGTCGGGAAGAATACGCGGTAGAGCGCAAAAAAGAGCAGCGCGAGCACCAGCGTCAGCATGAGAAGACGGAAAAAGAGCTTCCAACGCCGGCTGCGGCGCTGCTCGGTGAGTACGCCGCCGATCCAGCGATCCATCATTTCGATCTGCGCCAGCCGTTGGCGCTCGCGCAGGGTCTCGCTGCTGTCATCCGGCGCGCCCGCAAGCGTCTCGCCGCGCTCGCTTTTGGCCACTTCCGGCCCCTCAGTCCAGCGATCCTCACGGCCGGTCGCCGTATCGTTCTGCGCGTCCAGACGGCGGCGCGGCGGCGGGTCGAAACGTCCCTCGTCGTTGTTCATGGCATGTTCCTGTCAGCGGGATGGGCGGTCGGGCGAGCTACTCGCCTTCGAGCCAGTTGAAAAGATCGGAAACGCTGTGCGCCACCCAGCGGGGCTCGCTTTGGCGAAGTCTGGCAGAGGTATGGACACCGTAGGTGACGCCGACACGGTCCATACCGAGTGCGCGGGCCATTTCAAGGTCATACTCGGTGTCGCCGACCATCACCGCGCGGGAGACATCGATATCGAGCTCGCACAAGAGCTCCTCGAGCATCTGCGGATGGGGCTTCGAGCGGGTTTCGTCCGCAGTGCGGCTGGCATCAAAAAGCTCGCCGCTACCGGTTTCGCGAAAGATCCGGTCGAGCCCGCGGCGGCTTTTGCCGGTGGCCACCGCCAGGCGCTGCCCCGAACGAAACTTGAGCCGCGAAAGCCCCTCCAGAGCGCCGTCGAAAAACGGCATGGGTGTGGTGTTTTCGACCACGAAGTGGTGCGAGTAGCGCTGCCTGAGCGCTTCGGCGCGCTCATCGTCGATGCCCGGGCAGAGCGTGGCAATCGCTTCGGGCAACCCCAGGCCGATGATGTTCTCGATCGCGCCCACCTCGAGTTCGCCCCACTCGGCCTCCCGGGCGGCGGCCTGCATGCAGGCGACGATTTTAGGCACCGAATTCATCAACGTGCCGTCCCAGTCGAAAATGATCAGCTCATAACGCATGGTCGATCCTTAGCGGCGCGCGCGGGCAAGGGCGGATTCGAGCGCTTCGGGCAGCGGCGCCTTCACCGTAACAGGGCGGCCGTTACCGGGCTCGGGAAAGGTCAGCGCGCGGGCGTGCAGAAACAGCCGTTCGACGCCGAGTTGGCGCGACATGTGGCCGCTCTCTTTAGTGGCGTACTTGTCGTCGCCCAACAGCGCGTGGCCGGCGTGGGCGGCGTGCACGCGAATCTGGTGGGTACGCCCGGTCACCGGCTCCGCCTCGATCAGCGTCGCTTTCTCGAAGGCTTCCAGCACCTGAAAATGGGTGCGCGAGACCTTGCCATTCGGGTCGACCCGCACGCGGCGCTCGCCGTTGCCGGCGTCATACCGGTCCAGGCGTGCGCTGACATAGGTCTTGCGCGCCGGCCAGCGCCCGCTGACCAGCGCCACGTAGCGCTTGTCCATGGCGTGCTTTTTGAGCGACTCATTGAGCGTCACCAGCGCCTCGCGGGACTTGGCGAGCAGCAAACATCCGGAGGTGTCACGATCCAGCCGATGAACCAGCTCTAAAAAGCTCAGGTCGTCGCGCACCTGCCTAAGCGCCTCGATCAGCCCGATCTTCACGCCGCTTCCACCATGCACCGCAAGGCCCGATGGCTTGTTCAACACCATCCATTCCGGGCCTTCCATGATGACGCTGCCGATCAGAAGATCGCGCAGGCTGTCGCTGACCTCCTTTTGCGCCTCGCGCGGGGTCAGGCGAAGCGGCGGCACGCGCACCAGATCATGGGCGTTGAGTCGATAGTCCACCTTGACGCGCTTTTTATTGACGCGCACTTCGCCCTTACGCACGATGCGGTAGATCAAGGCGCGGGGCGCCCCTTTTAAACGGGTCATCAAAAAATTATCGATCCGCTGACCCGCCTGTTCCGGGGCGATCTCCACCCACTGCACTTCGCGCCCTTCGGCCATCGCCGCATGCTCCTGGTCGGTTGTGACACTCGTCTGGTCGGTTGTAGAACCATCAATGCCAAAGCGCCCCATTCTAACCCAGTGCTAGCGCCATTGCGTCAATTGCTGGCGCCAGGCTTACCTGTTATATTCCAAATGGCTCATTGGCAGGGCGTGATGCAGGTTGGGTACGCCCGACAGACACCGTTGTTTTCCTGCCCAAGCGCTCTGCCCAAGCGCCTGCCCGTCCAACACGCAGGCCCGAGCGAAGGTCCAATGGAATAGTGTACGCATTACCCATTACCGGATGTAAAAAAACGCAGTAAACCTGCCGCCCGACAGGCGGTAGCGTTCGTGGTGATGCCTGGTTGGCCGCCGCGAAAAATTGGAATATACGTTACGCCCCGGCTCGGGGTTCAAATGTCACTGCTCGAGTTATCGATCGAAAGTGCCATCCAAAACCCGGCCCGGCGCGTCAGGATCAACGCTGTGCCGATACCGGCGTTGACGAATCGATGAATGCCAGGTGTCGGCGGTGTCAGCAGGGCCGGATGGACGTCAACGCCACCGAAACACGTTCTGCCTCCGCCACGTACTCAACGCCTCCTAGCCGCGTGGGCCACACTGCCCCCGGCTCAATGCGTCAGCATAGCCATGCGCCGAGCACAAGCACGCAGCAAAAGCGATTCGTCGACGCCAACGCCTTGACGGCGCATCGGTGCACACGCATTGCGAGACACCATGAAAAGAATGCTCATCAACGCAACCCAGCCCGAAGAGCTGCGGGTTGCGCTCGTCGACGGTCAACGCCTGTACGATCTGGATATCGAATCCGGCGCCCGCGAACAGAAAAAAGCCAATATCTACCGCGGCAAGATCACCCGGGTCGAGCCCTCTCTGGAAGCGGCGTTCGTCGACTTCGGCGCCGAGCGCCACGGCTTTTTGCCGCTCAAGGAGATCTCACGCGAATACTTTCTGAAAGACGTTTCCGGGCGCCCCAGCATCAAGGAAGTGCTCAAGGAAGGTCAGGAAGTCATCGTTCAGGTCGATAAAGAGGAGCGCGGCAACAAAGGGGCGGCGCTGACCACCTTCATCAGCCTGGCCGGACGTTTTCTGGTCTTGATGCCCAACAATCCGCGCGCCGGCGGCATCTCACGGCGTATCGAAGGCGATGATCGCAGCCAGCTCAAGGATGCGATGTCGCAGATGACCGTGCCGGACAAGATGGGGCTGATCGTGCGTACCGCCGGCATCGGGCGCAGCGCCGAAGAGCTTCAGTGGGATCTGGACTACCTGGCCCAGGTGTGGGAATCGATCACTGCCGAAGCCTCCAAGCGTCCGGCACCGTTTCTCGTTTACCGTGAGTCCAACGTCATCATTCGCGCCATGCGCGACTACCTGCGCCAGGACATCGGCGAGGTGCTGATCGACAGCCCCGACATTCACGCCGAGGCGCTGGGCTTCATTCGCCAGGTAATGCCGTCGTATCAGCAGAAGATCAAGCTCTACACCGACGAAGTGCCGCTGTTCTCGCGCTTTCAGATCGAATCCCAGATCGAAACGGCGTATCAGCGCGAAGTGAAGCTGCCCTCCGGCGGCTCGATCGTGATCGACCATACCGAGGCGCTGGTCTCCATCGACATCAACTCGGCGCGCGCCACCCGTGGCAGCGACATCGAGGAAACCGCCCTTCAGACCAACTCGGAAGCCGCTGACGAGATCGCCCGCCAGCTGCGCCTGCGCGATATCGGCGGGCTGGTGGTCATCGATTTCATCGACATGGGCCCGGCGCGCAACCAGCGCGAAGTCGAAAACCGCATGCGCGACGCGCTCAAGCTCGACCGTGCGCGCGTCCAGATCGGACGTATCTCGCGCTTCGGCCTGATGGAGATGTCGCGCCAGCGTCTGCGCCCCTCACTTGGCGAAACCAGCGGCGGGGTCTGCCCGCGCTGTGACGGCCAGGGCAGTATTCGTGACGTACGCTCACTGTCGCTTTCGATCATGCGTTTGATCGAAGAGGAGGCGATGAAAGAGCGCAGCGCCCAGATTCGCGCCATTCTGCCGGTGCCGGTCGCCACTTTCTTGCTCAACGAAAAGCGCAGCGTGCTCGCCGATATCGAAGCGCGTCAGGACGTTCGCGTGGTGCTCTTACCCAACCCGGACATGCACACGCCACACTACGACGTGCAACGCCTGCGCTCGGATCACCTCGACGAGGACGAAAGCCATACCCTTTCGAGCTACGAGCTCTCGATGGAGACCGAGGTCGGCAAGGAGCCGGATGCAAGCTTCGCCCCGCCGGCCCAACGCGCCGAAGCCGCGGTCAAGACCGTCGCTCACAACGCCCCGGCACCAGCATCGCTGCAAACCGATACCGCCCCCGCTCCCGCCGCCAAATCCGAGGCGCCGGGCAATGCGGAGACCGGCGTACTGGGCCGCTTGATTCGCGGCTTCGCCAAACTGCTGGGCAGCGATGAAGCCGCCACCAGCGAGCAAAAGCCCGCCGCCGAGCCCGCCTCTCGCAAGCCCCGGACAAGCGAAAAAAGCGCCTCCAACGAGCGCGGCCAGGGCAGTGAGCGCGGTCAAAACAGCGAGCGCGGAAAGCCGGCGCGCGAGAAGCGCCCGGACAACGACGCGGCCCGCAGCGAGTCGAGCCAAGCGGAGGCCCGCAGTGGCCAAAGTGCCAAGGGCGACGACGAGTCGAGCGACAAGCGCAGTGGCCCGAACCGCACGCGTAATCGTCGTCGCAACGGCCAGTCCAACAGCGCCCAGGCGAGCAACGCGCAATCCGGCGAGGCGAAGGCCAGCGATAGCGCCAAGCCCGCGCGTCAAGGCGAGCGTGGCGGTGAGCAAAGCGACGCCGGCCAGGCTCAGTCCAACAAACGAAGCGACGGCCGCCGCGACAAGTCGCGCGACGCCAAACCCAAAAACGAGAGCCGCGCGCCCGCCGAGACCGACGCCAAGGCAGCGCCCAAAAGCGAGCCAAAGCCCGAGCCCAAGGGCGAGCAGAAAGCCGATGTCAAGGCCGAGTCGAAGCAGGACGCGCCCAAGGACGATGGCAAGCCCAAGCGCACCCGCAACAACCCGCGCAACCGCTCGCGCAAGCAGGCGATCAACCCGAAAGCCGAAGCCGAGCAGCTTGCGCTTCAGCGCGATGCCGCCAACGCGCCGGCGCCCGCTGAGAGCGTCAGCGACGTGAAGAGTACGGCAAGCGAGCCCGCCAGCGTCGAGTCCCCTCAGCGCGAGCAGGCACCGGCAAACAAGGCGAAGAGCGAGCAAGCGCCTGCCGCCGAGAACGCCCCGGCTGCAGCGCCGGCGCCAGGCACCGAGGACGCTCTCGCCGCGCAGCCCCTGAAGCAGGAAAGCAAAGCACAGGCTTTGCAAGAGACCAGCGAGCCCGTTGCTGAGCAAAAAACGCCGCAGGCAGACACCGCCAAGCCGGAAACGATTGACGCGGCAAGCGCCCCGACGCAGAGCGACATTCAGCCCTCGGCCCAGGCGCCCAAAGCGTCGACCGACAGCGATGCCCTGGATGCCGATACGGGTTCAAGCGCCGACGAAGCGTTGATAAACGCCGAAACCGCCGAGCCGACTCCCGCGGCGGAAAGCGTCGCACCGCAGCCGGAAAAAACCCCGGCCGTCGAGACGCCCGCGACCGTTGATCAGGAAGCGGCTTCCGGCCAAGCGGTTGCCGAGGAAACGCCCAAAGCGCAGCCGGCGCCGACCGACGAACCAGTGCCGGTTGAAAACGATGCTCAGACGCCGAAGGAGCAAGCCCTCGCCTCTTCCGAGGCTCAGGACGACGCCCCTGCCGATGAGACTTCACTCAACGTGAGCCGCGAGACGTCAAACCCGACGGAGCAGCTCGAAAGCGTTGAGCCAGCGCCGAAAGCCGAAACTGCCGCGACGGTCGATGCCAGCGCCGAGGATCAAACCGATCCGAACGCTGACAGCGCCGCCAATGTAGCGGCCGAGGTCGAGCCGGAGGCAGCGCCTGCTGCGCCGACAGAGCGCGCAGCGGCCGAGCCAACCGAGGCGCAAAAGAGCGTTGACGAGGCAAACGCCGAGCCTGCCTCTCAAGGCGACAGCGCCTCCGCCAAACCGGCGCCGAAGCGCCGCCGCCGGGCGCACAACGACCCACGCGAGAAGCGCAAGCAAGGCAGTGCCGGCCAGGAGTAAACCGCGCCCATGAAAAACCCCGCCTCTGGCGGGGTTTTTTTATGTCTGAATCACGTGTTTGGCAGGACGTGCCTGGAAAAACGCGAGCTTACAAAAGCGCTCACAGCCTTCGCGGCTCCGGCTCCAAACGCACGCCAAAGCGGGATTCGACCGTTTCGACCAGGCGCCGGGCGACATCGAGCAGCTCCACACGGCTGCCGCCGCCAAAATGCACCATCACCAGCGCCTGGCGCTCGTGTACCCCAAAGGCGCCGAAGCGCTGGCCCTTGAGCCCGCACTGATCGATGAGCCAGCCCGCGGCGAGCTTATAGCGCCCGTCGGGCTGTGCAAAGCTCGGCATATCCGGGTACCGAGTGCGCAGCGTCTGGGCCGTGGCGTCGCTTACCACCGGGTTTTTGAAAAAGCTGCCGGCGTTGGCGAGCACGTTCGGGTCCGGCAGTTTCTCCCGACGCGTGCTGCACACCGCCTTTGCAACCTGAAGCGGCGTTGCCTCGCTGGTGACTCGTTGGGCCAGATCACCGTAGCCAAGCTTGGGCGCTCCGGTTCGGGAGAGCCGCAGCGCCAGGCGCAGAATCGCGACTTTTCCCGCCAGTTCGCGCTTGAAGATGCTGTCACGGTAGGCCAATTCACACTGCTCCCGTGAGAGCCAGTAGACGCGTCTGGAGTCAAGCGCCATGACCTGTACGCCTTCGAGGCAGTCGCCGAGCTCGACGCCGTAGGCGCCGATGTTCTGCACCGGCGCCGCCCCGCAGCGCCCAGGAATCAGCGCCAGGTTCTCGAGCCCCCACCAGCCGCGCTCGGCGAGCGTCATCACCAGCGTATGCCAGTGAACGCCGGCGCCTACGTAAGCGACGCCCCCATCACCGCTCCGTTCGATCCACCACTGATCGAACTCCAGCGTGATCGCCGCACCAGGAAGATGCTCTGGCAGCAGCACGTTGCTGCCGCCGCCGAGCAGCGTGACCGGCCACTCGTTTTCGCGGCACGTATCCAGCACCTGGCGAAGCTCACCAGGCGTTCTGGGGCGGGCGCCGATGTCCGCCGTGCAGGGAAGCCTCAACGTATTGGCGCGGGTCAGATCCACCCGCTGTTCAAGCGTTGCAGCCATCAGCGCTTTCTCAGCGCTCTAATCAGCCCGTGCGAGGCAGCCTCGATCAGATCCAGGACGTGCTCGAAGCCCTGCTCGCCGCCGAAGTACGGGTCCGGCACCTCGGTTTCGCCGGCATCCGAGTACTCCAGAAAGAGCCCGGTGCGCGCACGGCAGCCGTCAGGCGCCATTGCTCGAATGGCATCGAGGTTATCGCGGTCCATGCCAAGCACGTAGTCGAAGGCGTCGAAATCCTCGCGACGAAGCGTGCGCGCCTTGAGCCCGCCGATATCCACCCCGCGGCGAAGCGCCGCTTTTTGAGCGCGCTCGTCCGGCGCCTTACCCACGTGCCAGTCGCCGATGCCGCAGGAATCGACCTCGACATCACAAGAGAGCCCGCCGTCAAAGAGTGCCTTGCGAAACACGCCTTCGGCGCTCGGTGAGCGGCAGATATTGCCCAGACAGACGAACAGTACCCGCGTCATTGGGCCTCCGTTTGTTCGATGAGTAAACGCACCCGCGCCAGATCTTCAAACGTATCCACCCCGGTGGGGTTTTGCGCGCAGGCCAGCGCCACCTGAATGAAGTGGCCGTGCTGAAGCGCTCTGAGCTGTTCGAGCTGCTCCAGCTGCTCGAGTTGGGAGGGCGCCATGTTTTGGTAATCGCGCAAAAAGCTCGCTCGATAGGCGTAGATGCCGATGTGCCTGAGCCAGGCATCGGTACTCAGAAGGCTCGGCTTCTGCGCGAACTGCTCGCGATCCCAGGGCACAGGCGCTCGTGAGAAGTAGAGCGCGCGCCCGGCGTGGCTGCAGGTCACCTTCACCACGTTCGGATTGAATAGCGTCTCGACATCCACGATCGGCTCGGCAAGCGTGGCGATCGACGCCTCAGGGTCGTCGGCCAGCCGCCCGGCCACCTGGTCGATCAGCGCCGGCGGAATCAAGGGCTCATCGCCCTGGACGTTGACGATCAGTGTGTCGTCGTCGAGGCCCAGCCGCTCGGCCACTTCCGCCAGGCGGTCGGTGCCGGAGGGATGATCAGCGCGGGTCATGACGACCTCGGCGCCCAGCGGCACCAGCGCCTCGCGAATACGCTCGTCGTCGGTGGCCACCACCACGCGCTGGGCCTGGCTCTGGTTGGCGCGGCGCCAAACGTGGGCCACCATTGGTTCACCGGCGATCTCCAGAAGCGGCTTACCGGGCAGGCGCGAGGAGCCAAAGCGCGCCGGAATGACGACGACGAAATCCGTTGAGCCTGCCATTTACGCCTGCCCCGTGCGTCCCGGGGAGGTGTTGAGCTTCTCGTCGGCGCTGAGTACGCGCGCCTCTTCCGGCAGCATTACCGGGATACCCTCACGAATCGGGTAGGCCAGCCCATCGTAGTAGCAGATGAGCTCCTGCGCGTCGCGGTCATACTCGAGCTTGCCGTTACAGAGCGGGCAAACCAGCATTGCCAAGAGTTCCTTATCCATGAACGCCTTCCTCGTGTGTGTGGGTCGATAGTGATTCATTCGGGGGCCGCGTGGCCAGCGCGTCGGTAAGCCAAACGCCAAACGCGTCGGGAAGCTCGGCCTCGACCTCCAGCGCCCAGCTCTCTTTTGGTGCCAACGTCCGACACTTTACCGCGTCCTTGGCCGTCATCACGAGCGGCCTGGGCGGAGTAAACGCAAGCGTTTTGGCATCGAACGCGTGATGATCAGAAAACGCGTGTCGTTCGCCTTCGACGCCAAGGGCCTCCAGCGTCTTGAAAAAGCGTTCGGGATTGCCGATACCCGCCACCGCGTGCACTGGAGACTCGAAGGGGAGCGGTGTGAGCGCGGCGTGCTCGCCGCTGCCCACCCGCTGCCATCGCGCCGGGGCGAGCGTCATCATGACCGGCTCGACGGGCAGCGGTCTTGCGAGAGTACCGTTGACGATCACCGCGTCCACGCTTTCAAGCTTGTCCGCCGGCTCCCGCAGCGGCCCGGCGGGCAGGCAGCGCCGGTTGCCAAGCCCCCGCACGCCGTCGACCACCAGAAGCTCGATATCGCGGCCCAGCGCCAGATGCTGCAGGCCATCGTCACTGATGATGATGTCGCAGCCGCGCTCGATGAGCGCCTGGGCGCCGCGCGGACGGTTCGGGTCCGCCGCCACGCACGCGCCGGTTTGGCGAAAGAGCATCAGCGGCTCGTCGCCGCAGTGCTCGACCGGGGTCGTTTCCTCCACGATCAGCGGATAAGCCGGCGCGCGGCCGCCGTAGCCTCGCGTGACGATGCCAGGCGTATAGCCCTGACGCGTCAAAAAAGCGGCAAGCCAGGCCACCAGCGGCGACTTGCCGGTACCGCCGAGGGTGATGTTACCCACCACGATGACCGGCACCGGCGCGCGCCAGACGCTTTTTTTACCCGTGCGATAGGCGCGAGCGCGGCGCTTGATCACGGCGCCATAAAGCGCGCTCAAGGGCAGAAGCGGTAGAAGCCAGGGCGCCCGGGAGAGACGCTCCCGGTAGACCCCGTCGAGCCAGCGGCTGGCAAGGCTCACGCGTACTCCTGAAACTGTATCTGGTGGAGCGCGGCGTAAGCGCCTTGGCGCTCGAGCAGCGCCTCGTGAGTGCCCTGCTCGACGATCCGCCCCTGGTCCATCACGACGATGCGATCGGCGCGCTCGATGGTAGAGAGTCGGTGAGCGATCACCAGCGTCGTGCGGCCTTTACAGACGTACTCGAGCGCCTTTTGAATATAGCGCTCGGATTCGGAATCGAGCGCCGAGGTCGCCTCGTCGAACACCAGAATGGGCCCATTGCGATAGATCGCACGGGCAATCGCCAGGCGCTGGCGCTGGCCGCCGGAAAGCGTGAGGCCATTTTCGCCGACCACCGTATCAAGGCCCTGCGGAAGCTGGTCGATGAACTCGCTGGCGTAGGCCGCCTTTGCAGCCTCCTCGATGCGCGCCCGGTCTGGCGCGTCCTCGCCGTAGGCGATATTGGCGGCGATGGTGGTGTTGAACAGCGTGACCTGCTGCGAGACGATCGCGATGTGCTTTCGAAGCGCACCGAGCGCGTAGTCGTCGCTATCGACACCGTCGATGAGCAAACGCCCCTCGGATGGCCGATAAAAGCGCGGCAAAAGCCCGACCAGCGTGGACTTGCCGCCGCCGGAGCGCCCCACGATGGCGATCATCTCGCCCGGCGCGATGTGCAGGTCGATGTCGTGGAGCACGTTGGGCTGCTCCTCATCGTAGCGAAAGCTCACGTTTTCAAAGCGCACCTCCCCCTTGAGCGTTTCGGGCATCAACGTGCCGTTATCCGGCTCGGTGGACAGATCCACCACCGCGAACAGCTCGGAAGCGGCGGCCAGCCCCTTTTGAATGTCGCCGTTGATTTCGGTGAGCTGGCGCACCGGCTTGATCATCAGCGCCGCGGCGGTGATGAAGGCCACGAACTCGCCTGGCGTCATGTCGGCCAAAAAGGCCGGCGCCATGGCAAGCCACACCAGTAGCGCCATGGAAATCGCCACCAGCATCAAAATCACCGGCGAGCTGATCGCCTTGGTCATCGCCTGCTTCATGCTCTGGCGGCGGTTCTCTTCACTGGCGCGCTCGAAGCGTTTTTTCTCGAAGGTCTCGGCGCCGTGGGTGCGCACTACCCGATAGCCGGAGAGCGCCTCTGATGCCACGTGGGTCACATCGCCCACAGAGTTCTGTATCCGCTTGGAAATCTTGCGAAAGCGCTTGCTGACGAAGCTCACGACCACGGCGATCACCGGAGTCACGGCCAAAAAGAGCAGCGTCAGCATCCAATTGGTCCAGAGCAGATAGAGCACCAGCCCGACGACGAAGAGCCCTTCGCGCAGAATCACCGTGACCGCGTTGGTTGCCGCACCCGCGACCTGCTCGACGTGGTAGGTGACGCGCGAGACGAGATGACCGCTCGAGTGCTGATCGAAAAAGCGCCCGGGCAGATGCAGCATGTGATCGAACACGTCGCAGCGCAGCGTATGAATCACGTAGCGACCCACATACGCCATGTAGTAGGTGCTCAAGAACGTTCCTACCCCGCGGGCGGCGAACATCAGCACCACGAACAGCGGCAAAAAGAAGCGAAAGGCGGCGTCCGGGTTCTGTATCCCGTCGATCAGGCGCTTCATCATCTCGGCCAGCGCCGTGCTGGACGCGGCGTAGATCACGAAACCGATGATCGCCAACGCAAACATTTTCCAATGGGGTTTTACGTACTCCAACAAGCGTTTGTACAACGCCCAGCTCGAATCGGTCACGCGTGCTCCAGCCCTAAAGTGCAGTGCGCCGAATTCTACCCTAAGGCGCGGCGTATCAACACCGCTTGCGCCCTTTCACCGACGCGCGCGCCGTTTCGACGCGTATTGCTTGGCCCCTCTCGACATGAAATGTCAGCGCTCCGTCCTCCGCGGTGCTCCAAAGGCAGCTCCCCACGCTTTGATACCGGCGCACCACCTCATCCGCCGGATGGCCAAAGGCGTTGTCACGCCCGGCGCTGAAGATCACATGCCCAGGCGCACTTTCACGTACGAACTGTACCCCGGAGCTCGAGCGGCTGCCGTGGTGGCCCGCCACCAGCACGCTGACCGGGGACTTCAAATCACCGATCAGACGCCGCTCGGTCTGGCGCCCGACGTCACCGGTGATCAATAGCCGATGTTCGCCCACGCTGACCTCGAGCACGCAGGAGCGCTCGTTAGGCGTGAGCGCGTTCTCCCCGGCCGGTGGCCAGAGCACGCGGTACGCGATTTCGTCGTGTGTCCAGTGCTGGCCTCGGGCGCAGGGCGTAAACGGTGCGGCTACCGCCTCGCCTTCGGGCGCCTGCCAGGCCGTAACCTTGTGTTCGCTCAAAAGCGCCCGAACGCCGCCGGCGTGGTCGCTGTCACCGTGGCTGACGATCACACGATCGAAGCGCTGTCCCGGCGGCCATAAGGACTCGATCGGCATGAACCCGCTTCGAAAACGCGGACCGGTATCGTACAAAAGCCGCTGTGTGGCGCTTTGAAGCTCGATGAGCTGGCCCTGGCCTACATCGAAAACGGTGACGCGCAAAACCCCGGGCGCAAGCGATTTGGGCTGGGAGAAAAACAGCAGCGCGACGGCCACCGCGCAGGAGGCCACCCGCAGCCAGCGTGGCACGAAGGCGAGCCCGAAACAGAGCGCCAATAGTAAAAGCGCCGCGGCCAGCGCAAAACGCAGCTCGATTGCGGGCTCCCAAAGCGGTAGCGCTTCAAGGGCGATGCGTAACAGCGCATCAAAAACGTTGAGGGCGGCTCCAAAGCCGCGCCAGACGAGCTCGCCGGCGCCGAACAGCGGCGCCAGCAGCCAGCCCAGCAGCGCCAGCGGAACCATGACCGCGCTCACCCAGGGCACGGCGAGCAGATTCACCAGCGGCGCCCCCGGCGCCACGCGACCAAAGCTGACCAGCACCGCCGCTGCCATCAGCGGCGACAATAAAAGCTGCGTTCGCACCAGCGCCCAGACCCAGCCCTTGACGCCCTGAGGGCGCGCTCGCCCCTGCCAAATGACGATCAGCCACGCCACGGCGACAAACGATAGCCATAGCCCTGGACGCCAGGGTGCAAGTGGGTCGACCAGCACGACCAGTAAAAGCGCCAGCCACCAGGCCTGCCAGACCCCTGGCGCGTGGCGCCCGCTGAGTACCCAGAGCCCGAGCAGCGTCATCACCATGGCGCGCATTGCCGGCGGCCCCAGCCCCGCAAGCGCGGCGTAACCCACGCAGGCAAGCCCCGCCGCGGCCCAGGGCCAGGCGCGCAGCCGCCAGTTTTGCGGCGTTGTCAGCTTGGCCAACAGCCGGCTGATCCAGAGCACCATTGAGGCCACCAGCCCCACGTGCAAGCCTGAGATGACCACCAGGTGCGTGGTGCCGGTGGCGTTCAAGAGCGTCCAATCGTCCTGGGTCAACCGCTGGCTCGCGCCCAGGCTGAGCGCGGCGAGCCAGCGTTTGGTGCGTGCATCCAGGGAAGTGGCGTCGATATGTGCAAGTGCAAGTGACCTCAACGTCGAACGCTCTGGGGTGATCAACTGCGGGGCCGGGGCCGGGCGCACGTAGCCGGTGGCATGGATGCCCTCGCGCCAGAGCCAACGAGCGTAATCGAAGCGATGTGGGTTTTTGAACCCGCCGGGCGGGCGCAGGCGAAGCGTGAGCCGCCAGGTTTGGCCCGCTTCAAAGGCGGTATCGCCGTAGGCGCTGACGCGCACGCGATCGAGCCCGGAGCACGCCAGGCGCTGCGCCGGGCTTTCGCACTCGAGCAGCTGCAGGTTTAGCCGGCTCAAGCCTTCATCGCGCTGCGCCTCATCGATGCGCGCAATGACGCTGAGATCCTCGCCGCCGAGCCCCGCCGGCAGGGTTCGCTGCCACTCGAGATGAACGCCGAACAGTACCCAGCCGCCGGCCAGCAGCGCGGGCAGCACCCGGGGAACGCGATTGACGAGCAAAAGCGTGGCCACCAGCACCGCGCCGAGGGCGGGCAGTAAACGCCCTTCGGCGCCGCTGTACTCGGCAAGTATCGCCGCGCCGAGCGCTGCCATGGCCGCCGGCGCGACCACCCCTGTTCGCATGTTCCCCCCCATACCGGTACGTGACGACCGGCGTAGCCTTCGCGGCGCGCGATGTGGATAATGGAGCGCACTATCTCAAAGAGTAACCGACATGCCGCGCCGTTTCCTGCAGCGCTACATGCCCAAGCCCGACACCCTGAGACGCCAGCGATCGCTTCGCTTCATGGCGCCCCTGATCGCCGACCCCGGGCTCTGGCTGTTAACGCGTAAAAGCGTGGCCAACGCCTTTAGCGTCGGTATCTTTTGCGCCCTGCTGCCGATTCCGCTGCAGATGATGGTGGCCGCGCTCGGCGCGCGGATCGTGCGCTGCAACCTGGCGCTATCGGTGAGTCTGGTCTGGATCACCAACCCGCTGACCATGCCGGTGATTTTTTACTTCAACTACCGGGTGGGAACGTTTTTGATGGGCGCGCCGGTGCGCGAGGCACCGTCGCGTATTTCGACGCGCTGGCTGGCCGAGCAGATGCACGATCTCTTGCCGCCGCTGTTTTTAGGCTCGATCGTCACGGCCGTTGTGCTCGCCGTTCTCGCCAACGTGGCCATTCGCCTGCTCTGGCGCTGGCACGTCTCCTACAACTGGAAACGCCGCCGACAAAAGCGTCGGCGGCGTCGGGCCAAAATCGAATCCGAGTTCGACAAGTAACGCGCTACTTGAACGTAGCGCCGGGCGTGTCGTTTTCCAGCCGCCCCGCGTTCAGGCGCATCACGCGATCCTGATGAGCGGCAAGGCCCACATCGTGGGTCACGATCACGAAAGCGCAGGCGCTCTCGCGGGCGAGTTCGTCCATCAAACTCAGGATGGTGCCGGCGGTGGTTTGATCCAAATTGCCGGTCGGCTCGTCCATCAGTACAAGGCTCGGGTCGGTGACCAGGGCGCGTGCGATCGCCACGCGCTGGCGCTCGCCGCCGGAGAGCTCGCCGGGCTTGTGATCCGCCCGCGCCTTCATTCCTACCCGCGTCAGAATCTGCATGGCACGCTCTTCGGCGACCTTTTTGCGCTGACCGCGAATAATCAGCGGAAGCGCTGCGTTCTCCAGCGCGCTGAATTCCGCCAGCAGATGATGAAACTGATAGACGAAGCCGATGTAGCGGTTTCGAAAGTGGCCAAGCTGGGTCTCGTTGAGCCCGGCCAGCGACTCGTCGGCGATGGTGATGCTGCCCTGGCTTGGGCGGTCGAGACCGCCGAGCAGGTTCAAAAGCGTCGTCTTGCCGGAGCCGGAGCTTCCGACGATGGCCACGCGCTCGCCAGCGCGCACCTCGAGGGTGAGCCCGTCGAGTACCGTCAAATCCTGGGGCCCTTCGCTATAGATGCGGGTGAGCGACTGACAGGAGAGCATCACCGGGGCGTGGGAAGTGGCTGTGGTCATGGGCGCGTCCTTATTCATAGCGCAGTACGTCCGCCGGCTGCACGCGCGCGGCCCGCCAGGCCGGATAGAGCGTCGACAGGAAGGTCAGGCCGAAAGCGGCGAGTACGATATTGCGAATGTCGCTGAAAATCAGTTTCGAGGGCAGGTGACTGACGAAGTAGACGCCGGAATCCAAAAACTGAATGCCGGTGACGGATTCGAACCAGCCGATCACGTCCGAAATCGTTAGCGCCAGCACCACCCCGGCCAACACGCCAAGCGCGATACCGATGATGCCGATGGTCAACCCCTGAACGATGAAGATGCCCATGATCGAGCGCGGTGTGGCGCCAATGGTGCGCAAAATAGCGATGTCGGCGCGCTTGTCGGTGACCACCATGACCAGCGTCGAGACGATATTGAACGCGGCCACTGCGACGATCACGGTCAGCAGCAGCCCGATCATGCGCTTCTCCATCTGGATCGCCTGAAAGAGACTGCCCTGGGTGAAGGTCCAGTCCCGACCGATGTAGCCCGGCCCGAGATCGTTGACGATCGCCTGAGTTTCGCTACCGGCAGCGAACAGATCGTCGAGCTCCAAGCGCAGCCCGCCGATGGCGTCGCCCAGCCGCGCCAGCGTCTGCATATCCGAAATATTGGCGTAGGCCAGACTTCCGTCGAGATCGGCGCCGACGCTAAAGATGCCGCTAACGGTAAAGCGCTTGAGCCGTGGAAACACACCCGCGGGGGTGATCGAGGCCTCGGGCACCAACAGCGTGACACGGTCGCCGACGCCTACTCCCAGCCGGTTGGCCAGCATCGAGCCGAGCACCACGTTCCAGGAGTCCGGCGCCAGATCAGAAAGCTCGCCTTCGCGCATGTGATCACCGATGATCGACACCTGGTCTTCCCAGGCCGGGTCGATGCCGGTCACCATCGCGCCCTGATTGCGCCCGCTGGCCGAGAACATGCCCTGCTGCTCGACGTAGGGGGCGACGCCGATCACCCGGTCGCGCTCGATCAGCCGGTCGGCCAGTGCCTCCCATTCCACGAGCCCCGGGCGGTATTCGATCTTGGTGTGCGGCACCATGCCCAGAATGCGGTTTCGCAGTTCGTAGTCGAAGCCGTTCATCACTGACAGCACCAGAATCAGCACGGTCACGCCGAGTGTGAGCCCCAGCATGGAAATCAGCGAAATAAACGAAATAAAGTGGTTCCGGCGTTTAGCGCGCACGTAGCGCAGCCCCACCAGAAAAGGCAAACGATCAAGCATGGCGTCATCTCTTGGTTAACTGGCGCCCATGGTACGGTTTTTTTCAACGCCCTGCATGGGTAAACGCGCCTTGTAAATACAAACCTTCTCACCCGCCTGGCCGGGCACGGCTGGCTTGCAACTTGCCCGGTGACCCCCTACATTGCGCCTTTTGGCCGGTCTCGACGCCGGCGTTTTCCCTGGCAACGAGAGCACTCATCCTTGGCAACTTTCCCTTACCGTTTGCTGCCGGAATGGCACCCTCAGGACGGCCTGCAGCTCACCTGGCCGCGCGCCGACGGCGACTGGCAGCCGCTTTTAGAGCGCATCGAGGCAACGATGGAGCGCATCGTGCTGGCCGCTGCGCGCTATCAGCGCGTTATCGTAAGCGTGCCGGACGCCGCCACGTGTGCGCGCCTGGAGTCCCGCTTTGCGACCCTTGGCGTACCCCGCGAGCGGCTGCTTCTTATCGAGGCCGACACCGACGACACCTGGGCGCGAGATCATGGCCCGCTTGGCGTTATGGCGGAAGACGGTGACATGGCGCTGCTCGATTACACCTTCACGGGCTGGGGCGGCAAGTTTCCTGCTCGTCGAGACAACGCCCTGACACGCGCGCTCGAGGCGCAGAACGTCTGGGCCTGTCAGGTGCTGCCACGGGCGCTGGTGCTCGAAGGGGGCGGTATCGAAACCGACGGCCAGGGAACGTTACTGACGACCAAAGCGTGCCTTTTGAACCCGAACCGTAATCCAACGCTTTCCCAGGCAGAGGTCGAGCAAGCGCTCAAGGCAGACTTTGGCGTCGAGCGCATTCTGTGGCTCGAAAACGGCTATCTCGAAGGCGACGACACCGACAGCCACATCGACACCCTGGCGCGCTTTTGCAGCGTTGACACCATCGCCTACGTGCGCTGCGACGACGAGTTAGACCCGCACCATGCGGCGCTAAAAGCGATGGAGGCCGAGCTCAAGGCGTTTCGCCAGCCAAACGGCGAGCCCTACCGCTTGATCGCCCTGCCCTGGCCTGCCACGGCGCTCGACCCGGACGACGGCCACCGGCTGCCGGCGACCTACGCCAACTTCACCATCATCAACGGCGCCGTGCTCGTGCCGACCTACGCCGACCCGGCGGATGTGGAGGCGCTCAATGCCCTGGCTCAGGCGTTTCCCGAGCGCCAGATCGTTCCCATCGAGTGCCACAGCGTGATTCGCCAGCACGGCAGCCTGCACTGCCTGACCATGCAGCTACCCAAGGGCACGCTCAACCCTGCCCGTTTCAAGGAGGCCTCATGAGCCGAGAACTGACCGTCGCCGTCATTCAGCAAAACGCCTGGCCGGACAAGGAGAAGAGCCTTGCGGCCTCCGAAGAGGGCGTACGCGCCGCCGCCGGGCGCGGGGCGAAGCTTGTGCTGCTCCAGGAGCTTCACGCCACCCACTACTTCTGTCAGTACGAGGACCCGGCGCTTTTTGACCTGGCCGAGCCGCTGGATGGGCCGACGAGCCAGCGCCTGGAAGCGCTCGCCCGCGAGCTCGACATCGTGCTGGTCGGCTCGATTTTCGAAAAGCGCGCCGCGGGGCTCTATCACAACACCGCGGTGGTTTTCGACGGCGCGCGTGGCCGCGTCGGCCAGTACCGCAAGATGCACATTCCCGACGATCCGGGCTTTTATGAGAAGTTCTACTTCACCCCGGGCGACGTCGATGAGCGCCGGGGCGAAGGCTTCACACCGATCGATACCTCAGTCGGCCGGCTCGGCGTGCTGGTGTGCTGGGATCAGTGGTATCCGGAAGCGGCGCGGCTGATGGCGCTCTCCGGTGCAGAGCTGCTGCTCTACCCCACCGCGATCGGCTGGGACAAGACCGACGACGAGCAGGAACAGGCCCGCCAGAAGGAGGCGTGGACGCTGGTTCAGCGTGCCCACGGCGTGGCCAACGGCCTGCCGGTGCTGGTCGCCAACCGGGTAGGGTTCGAGCCGGACCACTCCGGCGTCGGCTCGGGCATCGACTTCTGGGGCGGCAGCTTCGTCTGCGGCCCTCAGGGCGAGCTTCTGGCCCACGCCAGCAACGAGACCGAGCAGCTGGTGGTCACTCTCGACATGGAAAAAAGCGAGCGCACCCGGCGCATCTGGCCTTACCTGCGCGACCGCCGCGTGGACGGCTACGGCGATCTGACGCGGCGCTATCGCGACTGATACGCCCTCTTCACTCAATACGAAAACGCCGGCGCATTGAGCGCCGGCGTTTTCGTTCAAGCCAGAACGGGTTCGACGTTGGCGTCTATTTCCAGAAATCGCGAATCGAGGCGATGCCCTGGGCGCCGACGGCGCGGGCGTGGTTGGCATCGAAACGCGTCATCCCGCCCAGCGCGAATACCGGCATGCCGGCGCGCTCGACGAGCTGCTGAAAGTCATGCCAGCCCATGGGGGCCACATCCGGGTGCGACGGCGTGGTGCGAAGCGGCGACAGCGTGACGAAATCGCAGCCAAGCGTGGCCGCCTTGTCGAGCTGAGTTTGATCGTGGGTCGAGGCAGAAAGCCACTTGCCCTCGCCGATCGGGCGCCGCTCGAGCTCCATCAGGCGCTGGCTGGTCAGGTGAATGCCGTCGGCGTCGACCTGCTCCAGAAGCTCGGGCTCGCCGTTGAGCAGAAGTCTGGCGCCGAACTCGCGGCACAGCGCCAGCGCCGTTTGCGCGCGCTGTACGTAGGCATCGCGCGCAAGGCCCTTCGCACGCAGTTGAACGAGGCGAACGCCGTCCTCGTCGAGCGCGCGGCGCAGAAGGCTTTCAAAGCGCTCATCGTCCGGCTCCTCGCCGGTGATCAGGTACTCCTTGGGCAGCATCACCGCGCGCAAAATGGGCAGATTGGCCGCCGGGAAGGGATAACCGACCAGATCCTCCATCGCGACCCAGCGAACCGCCTGGCCTTCACGCCCGAACGGCTCGCCGGCAAATTCGTGCACCTGCCAAACGTCGAGCAGGATATGCTTGTCGCTGTACTCGTGGTGAACGCGAATGAGCGGCTGGGCGCGGCGGATCTCGACACCGAGCTCTTCGTGAAGCTCGCGCTTCAAGCCCTCGAGCCCGGTTTCGTAGGGCGCGAGCTTGCCGCCGGGAAACTCCCACAGCCCGCCGTGATCCACGTTGGAGGGCCGTCGTGCGATCAGTACGTGCTTTTTATCGGCGCTGACGATGGCGGCCGCGGCGACGTGAACCCGTCGTTTTACCATTACATTCATGACGTTCTTTTCCACATTGGAGCGCCCGGCGAGCCGGGCACTTGACTACAAAGAGCGAAGCCTTGTACTAGCGCTCTTGTCCAGAAACGGCTTTAAAAAGACGGCGCGCCTAGCTTCGATAGTCGGCGTTGATGGAGACGTAATCGTGCGACAGATCCGAGGTCCAGACGGTTGCGCGCGTCTCGCCCCGGCCCAGATCGATACGAATGGTAATCTCCTCCCCCTTCATCACCCGACTGCCCGCCTGCTCAGAGTAGCTCGCCGCCCGGCCGCCGTTTTCGACCAGACGCACATCACCCAGATCGATCACCACGCGGCTGACATCGAAGTCATCGACCGGCGCGCGCCCGACGGCGGCGAGAATCCGCCCCCAGTTGGCGTCACTGGCATAAAGCGCGGTCTTTACCAGCGGCGAGTGCGCTACGGTGAAGCCGACGTCCAGCGCCTCCTGGCGGGTCATTGCGCCTTCAACGTCCAGAGTGACGAACTTGGTCGCCCCTTCACCATCGCGAATGATCGATTGGGCAAGCTCGGTCATCACGCCCTGTAGCGCCTGGCGAAACACCGCGATCTGCTCGTCGGTTTCAATGCAGACGCCGGTGTTGGTCGCGGCGAGCATGCAGGCGTCGTTGGTCGAGGTGTCGCTATCCACCGTGATCGCGTTGAAGGAGCGGTCCACGGTTTCGCGCAAAAGCCGCTGCAAAAGCGACTGCTCGATACGGACATCGGTCACCACGAACCCAAGCATCGTGGCCATGTTGGGCTTGATCATGCCCGAGCCTTTGGTGATGCCGTTGATACTAAAGCGCTCGCCATCGATCTCGGCGGTGACCGTGGCACCCTTGGCGCGGGTATCGGTGGTCAGTATCCCCTCACCGGCAAGCTTCCAGGCCTCGCTGTCACTGGATAGCGCTTTAAACGCGTCAGGGAGCCCCGCCAGCAGCCGCTCCATGGGCAGCGGCTCGCCGATCACGCCGGTGGAGAACGGCAGCACCTGCTCGCTGGCAACGCCAGCCTGCTCGGCCGCTGCCTCACAGGTGCGCCTGGCGTCTTCAAGCCCCTTTTCGCCGGTACCGGCGTTGGCGTTGCCGGTATTGATGACCCAGTAGCGTGAGGACGGCGTTGCCGCCAGATGCGATTTGGCGGTAATGACCGGCGCAGCGCAAAACGCATTTTGGGTAAACACCGCCGCCGTTACGGCGGTGGCTGGAAGCTCGATGACCACCAGATCGCGACGCTGGGGCTTTTTGATCCCCGCCATGGCGGAGCCCAGGCGTACCCCTTCAAGAGGCGCCATCGTTGGAAACGGACAGTGACCCACCGCCATGCTCTTCTCCTGTAACGTCTATCGGTGCGCGTAGGGCGCGCGTCATTGAAGCTTGCCACAGCACTGCTTGTACTTCTTGCCAGAGCCGCAGGTGCACGGGTCGTTACGCCCGACCTTCGGCGCTTCGCGCCGCTGCGGGGCGGCTTCGCTACCGCCGTCCAAGCGTGAAGCCGGGGCCTCGGCGCCGCCTGAGTCCGCGGCGCGCTGGGCCTCGGAGGCGGCTGCCTTTTCGCGCGCGGCGTCTTCACGGCGCTTCTGCTCGAGAGCGTCTACCTCTTCGGGCTGGCGCACCTGCACGTGGCTCAGGATACGCGTCACGTCTTCCTTGATGTTGATCAGAAGCTGCTGGAAGAGCTCGAAGGCTTCGCGCTTGTACTCCTGCTTGGGGTTTTTCTGCGCGTAGCCGCGCAGGTGAATACCCCGGCGCAAGTGATCCATCGATTGCAGGTGCTCTTTCCAGCGGGTATCGAGGACCTGGAGCATGACCTGCTTCTCGAAGCGCTGGATCAGCGCCTGACCGGCGGCGACGATCTTGGCGTCATACGCTTCGCGGTGCATGGTCTGCAGGCGCTCTCTGAGCTTCTCTTCGCTGAAGCGATCGTCCTCGGCAGCCCACTGGGTGACCGGCGCGTCGAGGTTGAACTCGGTTTTCAGGTGCGCTTCGAGCCCGGGAAGATCCCACTGTTCGGCCAGGCTTTGGGGCGGCACGTAGTCGCTGATGGTGCTCTCCATCACCTCTTCACGAATGCCGATCACCGCCTCGGATACCTCATTGGCGGCCAGCACGTCGTTGCGCTGCTCGTAGATTACCCGGCGCTGATCGTTGGCGACGTCGTCGTACTCCAGAAGCTGCTTACGAATGTCGAAGTTGCGTCCTTCGACCTTCTTCTGCGCCCGCTCGACGGCGTTCGACACCATCTTGTGCTCGATCGCCTCACCGCGCTCGAGTCCCAGTGCCTGCATCAGGCGCTTGACCCGGTCGGAGCCGAACAAACGCATGAGACTATCTTCCAGTGACAGGAAGAAGCGCGTGGAGCCCGGGTCGCCCTGACGACCGGCGCGGCCGCGAAGCTGGTTGTCGATGCGCCGCGACTCGTGGCGCTCGGAGCCGATCACGTGCAGCCCGCCCGCCTCGAGCACCGCATCGTGGCGCTGTTGCCAGTCGGCCTTGAGCGCGGCGATCTGCGCCTCGTCAGGGTTGTCGAGCTTGGCGACATCCGCTTCCCAGTTGCCGCCGAGCATGATGTCGGTACCGCGTCCGGCCATGTTGGTGGCGATGGTGACGGCCCCGGGGCGACCGGCCTGGGCGATGATCTCGGCCTCGCTCTGGTGCTGCTTGGCATTGAGTACGTTGAACTGCATGCCGGCGTTTCGCATCAGCTGGGCCAGGTACTCGGAGGTCTCGATCGAAGCGGTACCCACCAGCACCGGGCGACCCGCTTCGGTCACCTTTTGGACGTCCTTGATGATCGCTTCGAACTTCTCTTCGCCGCTGAGATAGACCAGGTCGTTCAAGTCCTTGCGCGCAAGCGGCCGGTTGGTCGGGATGACCACCACGTCGAGGCCATAGATCTGACGGAACTCGAAGGCTTCGGTATCGGCGGTGCCGGTCATGCCGGCGAGCTTCTCGTAGAGACGGAAGTAGTTCTGAAAGGTCGTGGAGGCAAGCGTCTGGCTCTCGCGCTGCACGGTCACGCCCTCTTTCGCCTCCACGGCCTGGTGCAGGCCCTCGGACCAGCGCCGGCCCGGCATGCTACGCCCGGTATGCTCGTCGACGATGACCACCTGGCCTTCGACGACGATGTAGTCCACGTCACGCTGGTAGAGATTGCGCGCGCGCAGCGCCGAGTGCATGTGCTGGAGAAGGTTCAGGTTCTGGGCGGCGTAGAGCGAGTCGTGTTCGCCCAGCAGGCCCTGGGAGCGCATCATCTCCTCGACCTTGTTGTGGCCCTGCTCGGTAAGCTCGACCTGCTTTTGCTTCTCGTCGAGCACGAAGTCGCCGCTGACCGGCGTTTCGTCGTCCTCGCTCACTTCGCCACGCTCGAGGTGCTGCGCCAAGCCGTTGACCACGTTGTAGAGCTCGGTGTTCTCGTCCACCGCGCCGGAGATGATCAAGGGCGTGCGCGCCTCATCGATCAGGATAGAGTCGACCTCATCGACAATGGCGAAGTGCAGGTCGCGCTGCACCTTCTCTTCCAGCGAGAACGCCATGTTGTCGCGCAGGTAGTCGAAACCGAACTCGTTGTTGGTGCCGTAGGTGATATCGCACTTGTAGGCGTGACGCTTCTCTTCACCGGTCTGGCCCGAGAAGATGACGCCCACGGTCAATCCGAGAAATTCGTAGAGCGGGCGCATCCACTCGGCGTCACGCCGGGCCAGGTAGTCGTTGACCGTGACCACGTGCACGCCCTTGGCGGGCAGCGCGTTGAGATAGACCGCCAGCGTCGCCACCAGCGTCTTGCCCTCGCCGGTTTTCATTTCCGCAATGCGCCCGCGGTGAAGCGTCATGCCACCGACCATCTGAACATCGAAGTGGCGCATGCCCATGACGCGCTTACTCGCCTCGCGCACGACCGCAAAGGCGTGGGGCAACAGCTTGTCCAGCGATTCGCCGGACTCCAGGCGCGTACGTAGCTCGCCGGTCTGCGCCTGTAGCGCGGCGTCGTCCAGCGCCTCGATCTCGGCTTCGAGCTTGTTGACGTCCTGCACGCTTTTCGTCATGCGTTTCACGTCGCGGTCGTTCTTGGAGCCAATGGCCTTGCGCAATAATGTGTTAATCATGAAGTTTCCAAATCATTTCAAGCGCACCAGCGGAGCACCCTTAAAAAAGCTGTTTCAAGCGAAACGGTAAAGACGGAAGTGACGCTGGGCGGCGGGCGGGCCGCGCGGAATCAATACGTCGCGGGCGGCGACCCGGGGCAAGGCCAGGCGAGAGGCGATCAAACGACGCTTTTCTACGCGCGTGGTGATTTTTTTGACACGACGCAATAGGGAGCGAACTCGACGCCGACGGGCCAAACGCTGCGACTGAACCCGCAGAATGGCAGGCACCCAAAGACAGATCGTCGCCGCGCGCTCGCTTGACTTGACGGCGGATAGCGGTGATAGCGACACCGGTAGCAGGCAACTGACCAGAAGCCCCGCCAGCCACCAGCGCGCAAGCCCGCTGCGGCGAGCGCGCCGCAGGGCTATCCGGGGGCTAGGCGCGGACATGGATGACATGCTGGGTGTCGACTCCCTGGCGTGTTAGGCTCTTTCGATAACGCCCCGGCCGCTCGCAACTGGCGGCCCGAAAGCGCACGGATCCGGTTTTCTGGAATTAAGCGTATGAGTATAAAGGTTAAGCGTTCTCGCGCACAGCCCATCGGCCAGGTGCTTAAAAGCTCTTCCGACATTAGCAACTTGATGCGTCAGTCGCGGCTGATCGATCAGGCCCAGCGCCACCTGCGCGCCCACCTGCCTGAAGAGATGCGTGAGCACATTTTTGTCGGCGGCTTCAGCGACGCCCGTCTGACCCTGATCAGCGGCCAGGCAAGCTGGCTTGCCTGGCTTAGATTCGAGCAGCACCGACTTTTACAGCTGCTGCATCAGCTGCCCGGGTTCGAAGCCGTTACCGGCTTTCACTTCAAGGTACGCCCGGTTCGCCCGATCGTCGCGCCGCCACGCAATACCCGGGCGCTTTCGCAAAAAGCGAGTGAAACGCTCACCCAGTGCGCCGAAGATACTCAGGATAGCCGCCTAAGAGGGGCGCTCGAGCGCCTGGCTTCCCACGCTGCACGCAAGAACCCATCTTCCTGAACGCATAAAGCACCGCCAAGCGGTGCTTTATAAATGGGGGAGCCGATGACGTTTTCAACCGCGCCCCGCTTTAAAACGCCAACCCTCATACTTCAGGGCTCAGCGTCTGGTCTGAAGAATCAGGCCATGGCCGGCGCGGCGTAGGAGATCGGCGCTACGTCCTTTTCGTCTTCGAACGTGACGACTTCATAAGCTTCGGGGCGAGCGAGCAGCTCGCGACAAAGCTGATTGTTCAGCGCGTGACCGGATTTAACGCCGCGGAACTCGCCGATCAGGCTAAAGCCCAGCTGGTAGAGATCGCCGATCGCGTCCAGCACCTTGTGCTTGACGAACTCGTCCTCGTAGCGCAAACCGCCCTCATTCACGATTCGGTAGTCATCGACCACGATGGCGTTATCGAGGCTTCCGCCGAGCGCCAGGTTATTGGAGCGCAAAAACTCCAGGTCACGCATGAAGCCAAAGGTACGCGCCCGCGATACTTCCTTGACGAAGGAGGTCGTTGAGAAGTCGATCAGCGCGTCCTGATGCTGCTGCTCGAACACCGGGTGATCGAAATCGATGGAGAACGACACCTTGAACCCCTGATGGGGCAAAAATACCGCTTCCTTGTCGCCATCCCGAACCGCGATCCGCTCCTTGATACGGATGAACTTCTTGGCGGCGTCCTGCTCGAGAATGCCAGCGGACTGAATCAAAAATACGAAAGGGCTGGCACTGCCGTCCATGATCGGAATTTCGGCGGCGCTCACATCGACGTAGGCGTTATCGATACCGAGACCGGCAAACGCCGACATCAAATGCTCGACGGTCGCGACCTTGACGCCGTTTTGCGAAAGCGCGGTGCATAGACGGGTGTCCTCGACCAGCTCGGCGCGAGCGGGCACGTGTACCACGGGGTCCAGATCGGTTCGAACGAATACGATACCGGTGTTCGCGGGGGCCGGGCGCAGCGCCAGATGGACTTTTTTACCCGAGTGCAGACCCACTCCGGTAGCGCGAATCACGTTTTGTAATGTACGTTGTCTGATCATGGGCGTGGTAAAACTCTGATAACGGGGTCTTCGTCAAGAAACCGACGCCGACCGTAAAAAGGGAAGTTATCGAACAGTGTTTACTTTAACAGCAAACGAGCGTTTTAACCAATATTTCTCGGTTAAAACGCTCGCCCGCTGGGGTAAAACCGACGGTCGTTTAAATCAGTCCGCTTGGCGGCGCAAAAACGCGGGGATGTCCAGATAGTCGTCAGACTCGGCCGAACGACGTTTCTCGGCGCGCGGCTTGGGTGAAGACTCCTGCGCCTCGGCGCGAGCCGCGGACTGCTGACGCGTCACCGTCGGCTGCTGCATCTTGCGGTAGTCGGCAGGCTCGGAAGTGGCGCGGCGAGCCGGCTCGCGGGCGGCCTGTTTGGGTTTGGTGCCATCGAGGCCAGCAGCGACCACGGTCACGCGCAGCTCATCGGACATTTCCATGTCGATGGAGGTTCCCACCACGATGGTCGCTTCCTGAGAAGCGAACTCCTGAACCGTCGCACCGACGTCGTTGAACTCGCCAATCGACAGATCCGGGCCCGCGGTGATGTTGACCAGAATGCCGCGAGCGCCGTGCAGGTCGATATCCTCGAGCAGCGGACTGCGAATCGCCTTTTCAGCGGCTTCGCGAGCGCGGTTCTCACCGGTGGCCCCGCCGGTACCCATCATCGCCATACCCATTTCGGACATGACCGTGCGCACGTCGGCGAAATCGACGTTGATGATACCGGGGCTGGTGATCAGCTCGGCGATGCCCTGAACGGCGCCGAGCAGCACGTCGTTGGCCGCACTAAAGGCGGTCAAGAGCGTAGCATTCTTGCCCAGTACCGATAGAAGCTTCTCGTTTGGGATAGTGATCAGCGAATCGACGTGCTCGGAAAGCTCCTTCATGCCCTCTTCCGCGGCGCGCATACGCTTGGGGCCTTCAAACGGGAAGGGGCGCGTGACCACCGCCACCGTTAGAATCCCCAGCTCCTTGGCGACCTGAGCCACCACCGGCGCACCGCCGGTACCGGTACCACCGCCCATGCCGGCGGTGATGAACACCATATCGGCACCTTCCAGAAGCTCCGCGATCCGCTCGCGATCTTCCATGGCGGCCTGGCGCCCGACTTCCGGGTTCGCACCGGCGCCCAAGCCCTTGGTGATCTCGCCGCCCAGCTGCAATACCGTTTTGGCGGAAACGCGCTTGAGCGCCTGCGCGTCGGTGTTGGCGCAGATGAACTCGACGCCTTCGATGTTGCTTTCCACCATGTGGTTGACGGCGTTACCACCGCCGCCGCCCACACCCACTACTTTGATGACCGCACTGCTCGAGGGTGCGTTATCTACCAATTCGAACATAAGCCCCGTCTCCTGAACCGCGCTTGCGGCCCTGTCAGAAATTTCCTTTGAACCAGCCTTTGATTTTCGCTAGCGCCGAATGATCGTCCCTGCTATCACGCTGGACGTGCTCACCGCGCCCCTTGTGGGGTGCGTTGGCCCGACCATGGCTCTCAAGACCCTGTCCGTGGCGGGACTCCTGCAGTGCATAGTGCAAAAGCCCGACGCCTGTCGCATAGATGGGATTGCGAACCACGTCCGCAAGCCCCCGCACGTTCTGCGGGCAGGCGATACGTACCGGCATGTGGAAAATCTCCTCTGCCAGCTCGCTCACCCCTTCCATGCGCGATGTGCCGCCGGTCAACACGACCCCGGCGGCCACCATGTCTTCGTAGCCACTACGGCGTAATTCATCGCGTACCAGTGTAAAGAGCTCTTCGTAGCGCGGCTCGACCACCTCGGCCAGTGCCTGGCGCGAAAGATCGCGCGACGCTCGATCGCCTACACTGGGCACCTTGATCATTTCATCGCTTGCGGCCAGCTGGGTCAGCGCGCAAGCGTACTTGACCTTGATCTCTTCGGCGTGCTGCGTCGGCGTTCGAAGCGCCATCGCAATATCGTTGGTGACCTGGTCGCCCGCGATGGGAATGACCGCCGTATGGCGAATCGCGCCTTCACTGAAGATGGCCATATCGGTCGTTCCCCCACCGATATCCACCATGCAAACACCCAACTCGCGCTCGTCTTCGGTCAGTACCGCCATGCTGGAGGCCAACTGCTCCAAAATGATGGCGTCGACTTCCAGCCCGCAGCGGCGCACGCACTTTTCGATATTCTGCACCGCGTTCAAGGCCGCGGTGACCAGGTGCACCTGCGCCTCCAGGCGCACACCAGACATGCCCAGCGGCTCGCGAATACCGCCCTGGGCATCGATGGAGAATTCCTGGGGCAGCACGTGTAACACCCGCTGCCCCTCGGAAATGGCCCGGGCACGGGCCGAGTCGATAACACGATCAATGTCAGAAGGAGTGACTTCGCGTTCCTTGATCGCGACGACGCCATCTGAATTCATCGAGCTAATATGACTGCCGGCGACGCCGACGTAGACCGAATGGATATCGCAGCCAGCCATGAGCTCGGCTTCTTCGACCGCACGCTGAATCGACTGAACCGTCGATTCGATATTGATCACGACGCCGCGCTTCATTCCCCGTGAAGGGTGAGAACCTATACCCGCAATTTCGATGCCGCCATCGTCGGTGGGTTGACCGACGATCGCGACGACCTTGGACGTTCCGATGTCCAGCCCGACAACCATATTGGATGCGTTGGGTGAGCCTGCCATGAGTCGGGTTATCTCCTTATAGTAATCTTTTAACCGATAAACGATCGATGGTCGGCAACCGCTTATCTACCAATGAACATCAACATGGATCGGATGAAACGAGCAGGGGCGTCGGCCTGATCCGTTAAATCCAAAAAGCGCCGCGTTTATGAACGCCTTGTTAAAAACAAATCGTCATCACTATCACGGCTTTTCTCTAAAATGCACTGTACATCGACGCCAACACATGTTTATTTATACATGCTTTTATAAAAAGCGGGCTTGAACGCATCCCCCGTTAAAGCCGCCCTGATTCGATCATCTATCGCCTTGAATCGCTTGACTGTCCAAAAAGCGCTAGAAGAGACGGTCGAAAGCCATCATATAGAAACGCCCACCATTATACGACTGCTCCCGCCCACGATAATGGGCTTGGCGAAGAATTTAAACCCCAGTGATGGCTTTTCCTTGTTGGCAAACGCTCACTTTTAAGTAAACGTCGACCGCGGTTAATGACGAGGGAGTCATTACTCTTCGCTATCGTCGAATTCGGTTTCGCCGTGCCAGGCGACCGCTACGCCATTGGGATAGCGCAAATCAATATAGCGAATCTGGTCACCCTGACGCGAAAGCTCGCGCTGCCAGGAGGCGGTAAGCCGCGCCAGGCGCGTGCCGTGTTCGCGCCGCCCGAGCATCACCCACGCGCCGTTATCGAGCTGTAGCCGCCAGGCCCCGCGCGGCTCGAGACGAAGCTGAGATAACGACAGTGACAATGTCGCGAAGTGATTCGTCAGGCGCTGATAGTAGTCGAGCACTTCCTCGCTACTGCCCACTGGCCCCGCGAGGTCAGGAAGGTTCGGCGGTACCGCGAGCGGGGCGAACGCGAAGGGCTCGCCTTCCGGGTTGAGCAGGAAATCGTCGTTCCAGCGCGCGATCGGTTGCTGCTCGATGAGCTCGAACACCAGCGCGTTGGGCCACTCCCGCGAAATACGCACCTCGAAAAGCCAGCCGATGGTGAGCGCGCGTTCACGCAGCTCACCAAGATCCGCCGATAGCCAGGTGGCGTTTTGTACCAGCGGCGCCAACTGGGTGCGCAGATAGTCGGCGCTGACGTACTCCCACTCGCCGCGAATCGAGACGCGCTCGATGGGACGGTCAAGCCAGAGCCACAGCGCCCTGCCCCCGCCGCCGAGCAGCAGTGCGAGCAGAATGATCCCAAGCCAGGCGTTACGCTTTTTCATAAGGTCCTATCACCGGGATTGCTCACCGGACGACGGCGGTCTGGAGAATGTTGACGACCAGCTCATCGAAGCCAATGCCGGCGTGAGCCGCCGCCTGGGGCACGAGGCTGTGGTCGGTCATGCCGGGCACGGTGTTGACCTCGATGAGCCAGAACGCGCCGTCCTTATCGCGCATCACATCGATGCGCCCCCAGCCACGGCCGCCCATGGCGCGAAACGCTTTTTGACACAGCGCCGCCAACGCCTGCTCGCCCTCCTCGCTCAGCCCGCAGGGCAAATGATAAAGCGTGGTGTTCGAGTGGTACTTGGCTTCGTAATCGTAAAACCCGCCGGGGACCTCTACACGAATGGCGGGCAGCGCTTGATCGCCCAGAATCGCGACGGTGTACTCCTCACCGGCGATGAAGCGCTCGGCCATCACTTGGGCGTCAAAGCGAGCCGCTTCCGTGTAGGCGGCTTTTAGCTCGGCCTCGCTTTTGACGATACTGATTCCCAGCGTCGAGCCCTCATGCACGGGCTTGACGATCATGGGCAGACCCAGCGTGTCGACGACCGCCGACCAGTCGGCGGCGTCACTTAGCGTGATGCTCTCCGGCGTTGGCAAGCCCTGGGCGCGCCATACCTGCTTAGTGCGCTCCTTGTCCATACCGAGCGCCGAGGCGAGCACGCCACTGCCGGTGTACGGAATGTTCAAAAGCTCCAGCGCCCCTTGCAAGGTGCCGTCCTCGCCACCGCGCCCGTGAAGCGCGATGAACACCTTTGAGGGCGCCAGCGCCTCGAGCCCAGCGAGTCCGCCCTCACGCGGGTCGTACCCCTGGGCGTTGATGCCCTGACGCTTGAGCGCCTCCAGGATCGCCGCGCCACTTTTCAGCGACACTTCGCGCTCGCCGGACGTGCCGCCCAGCACCACCACCACGTTCTCAGCCGCGCTGCCCGCTGCCGTTACGCTCATAGCTCAACCTCATCCAACGCAAGCCCGGCCTTCGCCAGCGCCAGCGAAATACCGCCGACGTCCCCGGCGCCCTGGGTAATCAAAATGTCGTCCGGGCGCAGCACCCGTTTCAAAAGCGCTGCAAGCTCGTGCTTGTGCTCGACGAACAGCGGGTCGACCTCGCCACGCTGGCGAATGGAGCCGGCAAGCGTACGCCCTTCCGCACCGGGAATCACTGCCTCCCCGGCGCTGTAAACGTCCAGAAGCACCAGCGTATCGACCTGGGAGAGCACGCGCACGAAGTCCTCGAACAAGTCGCGTGTGCGGCTATAGCGATGAGGTTGGTACAGCATCACCAGCCGCCGTTTGGGCCAGCCCGCGCGCACCGCCTGAATCACCATATCGACTTCTCGCGGGTGATGGCCGTAGTCGTCCACCAGCATGACCTCGCCGGTCTGATTCGGCGCGGGAAAGTGACCGTGTACCTGAAAGCGCCGCCCCACCCCGGCGAAGCTTGCCAGGCCCGCAAGAATCGCCTCGTCGCTGACGCCAGCGTCGGTGGCCACCACGATGGCGGCCATGGCGTTTTGCGCATTGTGGCGCCCAGGCATCGCCAGGCGCACGTCAAGCGGGGCGGCGCCGTCGGGCCTTTGCGCGGTGAAGCTCACCTCGCCCTCGCGCTGGCTGAAATCGGTAATACGGTAGTCCGCTTCTTCGTTGAAGCCGTAGGTCACGAACTGGCGCTTCACCTGTTCACACAGGCCCTTGACGTGGGCGTCGTCAGTGCAGAGCACGGCAAGGCCATAAAACGGCAGATTGTGCAGAAACTCGATAAATGTGGTCTTGAGCCGCTCGAAGTCGTTGCCGTAGGTCGCCATGTGGTCAGCGTCGATGTTGGTGACGATCGACACCATCGGCTGAAGGTGCAAGAACGACGCGTCGGACTCGTCCGCCTCCGCCACCAGGTAGTCGCCTTCGCCAAGGCGAGCGTTGGCCCCGGCGCTGGTGAGCTTGCCGCCGATCACGAAGGTCGGGTCGAGCCCGCCCTCGGCCAAAAGCGTCGCGGTCAGGCTCGTCGTCGTGGTCTTGCCGTGGGTACCGGCCACCGCGATGCCGTGGCGAAAGCGCATCAGCTCGGCGAGCATTTCGGCGCGGCGCACCACCGGCACCCGATGCTCGTGGGCCCAGCGGATTTCCGGGTTGGTCTCGTCGATGGCACTCGACACCACCACGACGTCGGCGCCCTGAACATTGAGCTCGGCGTGACCGATGAAGACCTCGACCCCACAGCTGCGTAGGCGATCAATAACAGGCGATACGCGCATGTCGCTGCCGCTGACCACATAGCCCTGATTGGCGAGCACTTCGGCGATACCGCACATGCCCGCCCCGCCAATACCGACGAAGTGTAGACGCTTGATGCGCCGCATACCGGGGCCGCTGGGACGCACGCTGTGCGATGGCTTATCGGTTGTCAAATCGGTCACGCCGAATCTCCTTGCTTCACTAACGAAAGGCATCCTGCCGTCAAACGCTCCAAAGCGTCCAGATGCGCCGCTTGGCGCGCGCAAGCGGCCATCTCGACCAGGGTGTCACGGGTCAATAGCTCGTCCAAAAGCGCGGTCAGCCGCTCCGGGGTCAGCTCACTTTGCACCACGCAGCGCGCCGCACCCGCCTCGACGAGCACTTCGGCGTTGACGCGCTGATGATCGTCCACGGCGAAGGGAAACGGCACTAACAGCGCCGGTTTGGCCGCGGCGGCGAGCTCCGCTACGGTCAAGGCGCCGGCGCGGCAGACGACCAGATCTGCCCAGTCGTAGGCCGCCGCCATATCGTCGATGAACGCCTCGACCCGCGCCGGCACTCCAAGCGTTTGGTAGCTCTCGCGCGTCGCCGCGTCGCGCTCCTGCCCCGCCTGGTGCCACACCTCCGGGCGATCGCCTTCGCCGAGTGCGGCCAGCGCTACCGGCAGGCGCTCGTTGAGTGCGACGGCGCCGAGCGAGCCCCCCACCACCAGCATTCTGAGCGGGCGCGTGCTGAGCTCGACATCGGTGCGCGGCGTTTCGCCCAGTGCGGCGATGTCACTACGTACGGGGTTGCCGATCACCTCGGCTCGGGGGCCGAAGGCGTTGCCGAAGGCGGCGTAGGTCTTGTTGGCCAGCCGTGATAATACGCGATTGGTCAGCCCCGCCACGGCGTTTTGCTCGTGGATCACCAGCGGTACGCCACAGAGCTTGGCCGCAAGCCCCCCTGGGCCACTGGCAAAGCCGCCCAGGCCCACGACGACGTCCGGCTTGAAGCGTTTGATGACGCGGCGGGCATCCAGCACGGCGCGGCTCAAATTCAGCGGCGCCTTGAACCAGCCCGCCGCCCCGTTGCCGCGAAGCCCGCTGATCGCCACGGTATTGAGCGGGATGCCCGCCTCCGGCACCAGGCGGTTTTCGATACCACGAGGGCTGCCCAGCCACTCCACGTCCACGTGCTGGGCCATGAGCGCCCGGGCCAGCGACAGCGCGGGAATGACGTGGCCGCCGGTCCCGCCGGCCATGATTAACATGCGTCGACGTGCGTTCGTCGTCACAAACGACTCCTTACTCAAGATAAACGCGGCTCGAAGCGAGATTTATAAGGGGTAGAGGCGCGCCGCGGGCGGTGACGGGTTTCCGCATCCACGCGCAGCAAAAGCCCGATCATCATACCGGTGACCAGAAGGCTCGAGCCGCCGTAGCTAATCAGCGGGAGCGTAAGCCCCTTGGTGGGCAAAAGCCCTGAACTCACCGCCATGTTGATGAACGCCTGGGCGGCGATGATGAAGCCGATGCCGTAGCTCACATAGGCGCCGAAAAGGTGGCCGGCAAGCTCTGCCTTTCGGCCAATGAGCATGGCACGGGTAACGAACAGGGTGAACAGCGCCACCACGCAGACCGCGCCGATCATACCGAGCTCCTCGGCGATGACCGCGAAGATGAAGTCGGTGTGCGCCTCGGGCAGGTAGTGGAGTTTTTGCACGCTGTTGCCAAGGCCGGTGCCGGAAATGTGGCCGCGACCGAAGGCGATCAGCGCCTGGGTCAGCTGGTAGCCGGTGGCGAACTGATCCGCCCAGGGGTCGAGAAAGCTCGTCCAGCGCGCCAAGCGGTAGGGTTCCATCACGACCATCATCACCGCGCCGAAGGCGAGCACGCCGCCGCTGCCGATCAACAGCACCATCGAGGCGCCGCTCATCATCAGCATCCCGATCACGCAAACGGTGTAGACCACCATGCCGCCGAAGTCCGGCGCCAAAAACAGCAGCCCCGCGGGTACGGCAAGCACCGCGATCGGCCGCCACATGCTGAACGCGCGAGTGCGAAGCTCATACGTGAAGCGCGACATGAACGCCGCCATGTAAAAGATCAGCCCCACCTTGCCAAGCTCAGAGATCTGCAGACTCGGCAAGGGGCCGGGCAGCGAAATCCAGCGCTTGCTGCCGTTGACTTCCTGGCCCACCAGCAACACCAGAACGAGCATAAAAATGCTGGCCATCAGGATCAGCGAGGCGTTCTGGCGCCAGGCCTCCAGCGGTACGCAGAGCATGAACAGACACGCCGACCCCGAGACCAGCAGGAAAAGGGCGTGCTGGCGCGAATAGTAGAAGCTGTTTTCCAAAAGCCCAACGGAGGCGGAGCTGACCATGATCCAGCCAAGCCCGGCAAGGGTGACCACGGCCACGATCAGCCATACGTCGCAGGGTAGATTTTTCGTACTGATCGCCTTCAAGAAGCGCTGGCGCCGGGTCATGCGTTCACCTCACTGCGTTGTCGTAACACCCATTGGCGAAACGCCTCACCGCGCGCCTCATAGTTGGCGAACTGATCCAGACTCGCGCAGGCCGGTGACAGCAGCACACAGTCGCCGGGCCTGGCCACCTCCAGCGCGGCTTCCAGCGCCTGCTCAAGCGTCTCTACTTCGCGAACCGCTACCGTCGGGGTCAGGGCGGCCTTGAGGCGCTGGGCATCGGCGCCGAACACCAGCACCTGGCGGGCGTAGCGCGCCAGGGGAGCGGCTAGCGGCGTGAAATCCGCGCCCTTGCCGACGCCGCCGGCCAGCAGCACCAGCCGGCCTTCGAGCGTGGCGCCGATCCCTTCGATGGCGGCAAGTGTGGCGCCGACGTTGGTGCCCTTGGAGTCGTTGACGAAGCGCACCCCGTTCAAGGTGTCGACCACTTCGCTACGATGCGGCAAGCCCTTGAACGTTTCGAGCACCGCACGCATCGCCGCGCGGGAAAATCCCAGCGCCTCGCCAAGCGCCAGCGCCGCCAGCGCGTTCATATAGTTGTGCCGTCCGGCCATGCCGAGCGCATCAACACGCATCACGCGATCAGCGCCTCTGGCGAGCCACTGTTGGCCCTCGAAGGTGACAAGCCCCCACTCTTCTTGACCCGGGGCGTGGCCGGTAAAGCGCACGACCGGCACGGCGGTGTCATCAGGCCAGGTAAGCGGGTCGTCGGCGTTGACGACGGCAAGTCCTGCATGGATGAAAATACGCGCCTTCGCCTGGCGGTAGCGCTCGAGGGTGGCGTGACGATCGAGATGATCTTCGCTCAGGTTTAAAAACGCCACCGCCGCCGCGCCCAAACGCGGCGTGGTTTCGAGCTGAAAACTCGAAAGCTCGAGAATGTAAAGCTCGGCATCGGGATGGGCTTCCAGCAGATCGAGCGCCGCAGTGCCCAGATTGCCCCCCACCGCGGCGGCCACGTTGGATGCATGCGCCATCTCGCCCAGCAGCGTCGTCACGGTGGATTTGGCATTGGCGCCGGTAATGGCGGCAACCGGTGCTTTTACCGCTCGCTTGAACAGCGCGATTTCGCCGACAAGCCTGGGCTCGTTGGTCGCCGGGTTGTGCTCGTCCAGAAGCCCTTCCAGACCCGGTGTGAGCGGGTCGACCCCGGGGCTTATCACCACCTCGAAGGCGCGGCTGAAATCGACCGCGTCGAGCGGGCCGCAGTAGGTAGCAACGTCCGGGTACTCGGCCTTGAAGGCCTCGAGCCCGGGCGGCGCAGCGCGGGTATCGAGCATCGCAAAGGAGCGCCCCAGGCGCGTCAGGTGGCGGCAAATCGCCCGCCCCGACACGCCCAGGCCGATCACTGCGGTCACTCCCTCGGGAATATGCATGGGTTGGCTCCTTACGTTGCACCCCGCCCGAGGCTAGCGCACCTTGAGGGTGGCAAGCCCCAACAGCACCAGCACCACGGTAATGATCCAGAAGCGCACGATCACGCGCGGCTCCGGCCAGCCCTTGAGCTCGTAGTGGTGATGAAGCGGCGCCATGCGGAAAATGCGCCGACCGGTGAGCTTGAACGAGCCCACCTGCAGGATGACCGAGAGCGTTTCGACCACGAAGATCCCGCCCATGATGAACAGCACGATCTCCTGGCGCACGATCACCGCGACCACGCCCAGCGCAGCGCCCAGCGCAAGCGCCCCTACGTCGCCCATGAAGACCTGGGCGGGATAGGTGTTGAACCACAGAAAGCCAAGCCCGGCACCGGCGATGGTGGCGCAGAACACCGCGATTTCACCGGTGCCGAGAATGAAGGGAATATGCAGATAGTTGGCGAACACCGCGTTGCCGCTGGCATACGCAAACACCGCCAGCCCCATGGCGACGAGCACCGTCGGCATGATCGCCAAACCATCCAGGCCATCGGTCAGGTTGACCGCGTTGGAGCTGCCGACGATGACGAAATAGGTCAGCACGATATAGAAAAGCCCCAGCGGCAGCGCAAAATCCTTGACCAGCGGCAGTAACAGGCTGGTCTCGGCGGCGCTGGTGGCATTGAGATAGAGAATCAGGGCCGCGCCCAGACCCACTACCGACTGCCAGAAATATTTCCAGCGCGCGGGCAAGCCCCGGGGATTTTTTTCCACGACCTTGCGGTAGTCATCGACCCAACCAATTGCGCCGAAACCCAGCGTCACCGCCAGCACCACCCACACGTAGTAGTTGGTCAGATCGCCCCACACCAGCGTGCTGATGGCGATCGACATCAAAATCATGACCCCGCCCATGGTGGGCGTACCGGCCTTGGAGAGGTGCGACTGTGGGCCATCGTCGCGCACCGCTTGGCCGATCTGGCCCTCGACGAGCCGGCGGATGACCCAGGGGCCAAGCCACAGGCAAATCATCAGCGCGGTGATGGCGGCAAGAATGATGCGAAGCGTGAGGTAGTTGAAAACCTGAAAGGCGCTTTGGTATTGAGCTAAAAAGTTCGCCAGGTGAAGTAACATGAACGGCGTTTACCCTGTTTCAACCGAGCAGCGCGGCGATGACGCGTTCCATGCCCGCACTGCGTGACCCTTTCACCAACAGCGTGGCGTTGGGCGGCAGCGTATTAATAAGATGACGCGCAAGCGTCTCGTGGTCGTCGAAGTGGTGCCCGCGACCAAAGGCATCGCTCGCTGCACGCGCGGCGTCGCCGCAGGTCAGCAGCGTATCGACCCCCAGCGCTCGCGCAAAGCGGCCAACCTCAATGTGAAGCGCCTCGCTTTCTTCGCCAAGCTCGCCCATCGCCCCCATGGCAAACCAGTGTGGGCCGGGAAAGCGCATGAGCGTCTCGAGTGCGACCTTCATCGCCCCCGGGTTGGCGTTGTAGGTGTCGTCCAGAAGCGTCGTGCCGCTTGGCCCTCCCATGACACTAAGCCGCCCTTTCAGCGGCGCAAAAGCGCACAGCGCCTCGACGACGCGTTTGGGTGCCACTCCCACGGCAAGCGCGGCGGCGGCGGCGGCCAAGGCATTGCTGACGTTGTGCTTGCCGGCAAGCTTGAGCTGCACCTCGCCAAGCGAAGCACCGTTTTGAACAAGCGTGAAAGCATACCGCCCTTGCGAGTCGCAGGAAAGAGCCCGGGCGCAGACATCCGCCTCGGCCTCGACGGCGTAGCTCACCACCGGCCCAGGAGCGAGCGCCGCCCAGGTCAAGAAGTAGTGATCCTCGGCGTTAAGCACGGCAATACCCGCGGGCGAGAGCCCGAGCAGAATTTCGCTTTTGGCCTGGGCGATCTGCCCCAGGCCGCCAAATTCGCCGACGTGCGCGCCGGTCACGTTGGTGATGATGGCAACCTCCGGCGCGGCGAGCCGGCTGGTCCAGGCGATCTCACCCAGATGATTGGCGCCGAGTTCCACCACCGCTGCCCGATGCTCGGGGGCCAGGCGCAGAAGCGTCAGCGGCGCGCCAAAGTCGTTGTTCAGATTGCCCTGGGTTGCCAGCACCGGGCCGAGCGGAGCAAGCAGCGCTGCCGTCATCTCCTTGACCGTGGTCTTGCCGCTGTTGCCAGTGACGGCCACCAGAGGATGGGCAAATTGCTGGCGCTGCGCGCGACCCAAAAGCCCCAGCGCCAGGCGCGTGTCGGCGCAGACGATTTGGGGCAGCGCGCTCTCGATGGGTGTCTCGACCAGCGCCGCCGCGGCGCCCTGCTCCAGCGCTTGCGCCAGAAAGTCATGGCCGTCGAAACGCTCGCCTCTGAGCGCTACGAAAAGCGCGCCAGGAATGACTTGGCGCGTATCGGTAGTGACGCCCGAAAACGAGCACGCCGGAAAGTCATCGGCAAGCGTGACGTTGAGCGCCTTGGCGACTCGCTGTGAGCTCCACTGCATCAGCGCACGCCTCGAGCGGCCAGCGCCTTTTGCACCTCGAGATCGTCGCGGTAGGCATGACGCACGCCGTCGATCTCCTGGTAGGGCTCGTGCCCTTTACCGGCGATCAAAACGACATCCTGGGGGCTGGCCTGGGCGACCACCTCCGCAATGGCGGCGCGACGATCGCCCACCTCGCGAAACGAGGCGTTCTCGCTAAAGCCTTCGATGATCATCCGGCGGATGACGTCGGCGGGCTCGCCGCGCGGATTGTCATCGGTGATGACGCAGTGATCGGCGAGAGATTCAGCGACGCGCGCCATTTCCGCGCGCTTGCCGGTATCGCGCTCGCCGCCGCAGCCGAAGACGCACCAGAGCTTGCCGGCATCGCCCAGATGTTCGCCAAGCGCGCCGAGGGCGGCGCCGAGGGCATCCGGGGTATGGGCGTAGTCGATGACCACGCTCGGGGCGCCCTGCTCCTTGAGCAGCGCCATGCGACCGGGCACCGGCGCAAGCCGGCCGGCGGCGTCGAACAGCGCCTCCAGCGGCTCGCCCAAACCATAGAGCGTGGCGATGGCGAGCAGCACGTTGTCGAGGTTGAATCGCCCCATCAGGCCGAGTTCGAGCGTCTTTTCGCCGTCCGGCGTAGCAATCAGTGCGTTCTGCCCCAGCGCGTGAGGATGCCAGCCCACGACGCGCAGCGTGCAGGCCTGATCCTCACCCACCGCCAGCACGCGCACGCCTTTTTCAAGCCCGGCCAGCATGAGCCGGGTCAGCGGGTCTGCGGCGTTGACCACGGCGAGAGTAATCTCGGAGCGACGAAAAAGTTTGGCCTTGGACGCCGCGTAGGCGGCCATGCTGCCGTGATAATCCAGATGATCGCGGCTCAGGTTGGTGAACACGCCGACGCTGATCGGACAGCCGTCGAGGCGCCCCTGATCGAGCGCGTGGGACGACGCCTCCAGCGCCACGCGCCGGGCGCCGCTTTGGGCAAGCTTTGATAGCGCGTGCTGGAGCGCCAGCGGCCCCGGGGTGGTGAGGCCGCTATCGCTCAAACGGTCGAGCCGACCGGTGCCGAGCGTACCGATCACCCCCGCTGGTGTGTTCAGCTGCTCGCTGAGTGCGGCAATGTAGTGGGTCACCGAGCTTTTGCCGTTGGTGCCGGTCACGCCAATGAGGTCGAGCCCGCCGGGTACGGCAAAGAGCGCTCGACCGAACTCACCCAGCCGGCGCGACAGATGCGGAAGATGCAGCACTTGGCCTTCCAGATGCACGCTCGGGCCATCGGCTTGGGCGAGTACCAGTGCCGCGCCCTGCTCGAGCGCTGCGTCGATAAACTCGCGGCCATCCCGGGCGCTGCCGGGCACCGCGACGAATACGTCGCCGCTTTTGATCGCGCGGGAGTCGCTGGTGATGCAAAACTCATCGGCAAGCGCCGGCAGCGCCGATGGCAGCTGCTGAGGCGGCCATCCTTTGGTCAACGCCTCCCAAAGGCGGGCGGGGCTGGACGTCATCTTGTCTCCTTTACGCTATTGCACTTCGTAATCGGGCGGCACGTCGAGCAGGCGCAAGGCGTTACCGGTGACGCTGGAGAAAACCGGCGCGGCGACCGCGCCGCCATAGAACTGCCCGGCCCGCGGATGATCGATCATCACTACCGTGACGATGCGCGGGTCGGAAATTGGCGCAATGCCGGCGAACACACTGCGGTAAGCGTTTTCGGCATAGCCCTGCTGGCCGGTCTTGCGCACCGTGCCGGTCTTGCCGCCGACCCGATACCCTTCGACCCGGGCACGGCGCCCGCCGGAATCAGGCCCGACGGAGCTTTCCAGAATGTCGAGCAGATCGTTGGCAACGCTTGGCTGAATCGCCGGAATGCCCTGGGGCGGCTCGGAGAGGCGCAGAATCGAAGGCGGCATGCGCACGCCGTCGTTGGCAAGCGCGGTATAGGCGCTGGCGAGCTGCACCGCCGAGGCCGAAAGCCCGTACCCGTAGGAGAGCGCGGCGCGCTCGCTGCGCGACCAGCGCACCGGCGCCGGCAGGCTGCCCGTGGACTCGCCGGGAAAGCCGGTGCCCGGGCTCTGGCCAAAGCCAAGCTGGTTATATTTTTCCCAGATCGCGGTGTCGTCGAGCTGGAGCGCGAGCTTCGACATCCCGATGTTGGAGGACTTCTCCAGAATGCCGGCCAGAGTGAGCTTGCCGTGGTTGCTGACGTCGCGAATGGTGAAGCGGTCGATACGCATCCAGCCAGGGGAGGTGTCGATCACCACGTCACGATCCACCACGCCACTCTCCAGCACCGCCGCCATGGCCAAAGGCTTCATGACCGAGCCGGGTTCGAACACGTCGACCAGCGCCTGGTTGCGAAGCCCCCGAGGGTCGAGCCCGGCGCGGTTGTTGGGGTTGTAGGATGGCAGGTTGGCCATCGCCAGCACTTCGCCGGTGCGCACGTCCATGGTCACCAGCACGCCGCCGTCGGCTTCGTTCTCCGCTACTGCCGCGCGCAGTTCGCGATAGGCCATGTACTGGATGCGCTGGTCGATGGAGAGGGTCAGCTCGCCGCCGGGCTGAGCGTCGCTGATCACACCAAGCTCGCGCACCAGCCGTCCGCGCCGGTCGTTGAGCACGCGGCGCTGGCCCGGGTGGCCAGCCAAAAATGGCTGGTAGGCAAGCTCGAGGCCTTCCTGGCCCACATCGTCGACATTGGTCACGCCCAGAAGCTGGGCGGCGACTTCGCCGGCCGGATAGTAGCGCTTGTACTCGCGCTGCTGATACACGCCGGGGGTGCGCAGATCGAGAATGCGCTGGGCCGCCTCCGGCGTCATCTGGCGGCGAAGATACATGAACTCGCGGCTATCGTAACGCTCGACGCGCGCCTCGAAATCATCAAGGCTCATCCCCAGTGCCTGGGCGAGCATGACGCGCTGAATGCCATCCGATGGCAGCTCCTGAGGGTTGGCCCAAAGCGTCACCACGGGCGTCGAGATCGCCAGCGGCTCGCCGTTTCGATCGGTGATCATGCCGCGGTGGGAAGGGATCACTTCGTGGCGCAGCGTGCGCGCATCGCCCTGGCTTTGCAAAAAGGGCCGATCGATGACCTGTAAAAGCGTGATGCGCCCGACCAGCACGCAGGCGGCCAGCGCCACCAGAATCAAAATGAACAGAAAGCGCCCGCCCGCCAGCGGCGGCGCTACGGGGTGCTGTCGGGACGAGCCTCCCCGGCGGCGTTGATTCATGGCCGAATCACCTCGACATCGTCTACATCGGGAATGCGCATTTCAAGACGCTCGGTGGCGATCTGCTCGACCCGGGCCGGCGTCGACCAGGCGCCCTCTTCGAGCAGCAGCTGGCCCCATTCGGTTTGCAGCTGGTTCTTCTCCTGCTCCAGACGCTGGAGCTGGGCGAACTGGGTACGCGTCATGTGGGTGGTCACCACCACGGCCAGGGCGGTCAGCAGACAGGCCAGAAACAGCGCGGCAATGATCAGCGGCCACGCGCGCAGGCGCAGCTTGAACGGCCATTCGCTGCGCATGACAGACCACCAGTAATCGATTCGATCCAGCATGGCTAGCCTCGCTTTTTGGCCGCCCGCATGACGGCGCTTCGCGCGCGCGGATTCTGCGCCACTTCGTCCTCGCTTGGCCGCACGCCCTTGTTGAGCGCCTCGAGCCGCCGATTGATCTGATCGTCACGAATCGGCACGCCGCGGGGCAGGTCGTTATCGCCGCGCACGTGGTGGCGAATGAAGCGTTTGACCCGGCGGTCCTCGAGCGAGTGAAAGCTGATCACCACCAGGTGCCCACCCGGCGCCAGCGCCTCGAGCGCCGCCTCGAGCGCGGCGTCGAGCTGATCGAGCTCGCCGTTCAAGTGAATCCGCAGCCCCTGGAAGGCCTTGGTCGCAGGGTGGCGCCCTTTCTCCCAGGCGGGATGGGCGGCCTTGAGCACCTCGGCCAGATCGAGGGTATGGGTAAAGGGTTTTTCCGCGCGGCGGGTCACGACCGCACGCGCCAGGCGCTTGCCAAAGCGCTCCTCGCCGAGAGCCTTGAACACGTGAGCGATATCGGCTTCGCTGGCGCGCGCCAGAAAATCCGCTGCGCTTTCGCCCTGGGTCGGATCCATGCGCATGTCGAGCGGGCCGTTTCGCATGAAGCTAAAACCGCGCTCCGGGTCGTCGAGCTGTGGCGACGACACGCCGACATCCAACAGGATGCCGGCGAGCTTGCCGTGAAGGCCGAGCTCTTTGGCGTACTCGCCAAGGCGAGCGAACTCGCGCCGGGTGATCGCAAAGCGTGGGTCGTCGATCTCGGCGGCGGCAGCGATCGCCTGCGGGTCGCGGTCCATGGCCAAAAGCCGGCCGCTCTCATCGAGGCGTGAAAGAATCAGGCGCGAATGGCCACCGCGGCCAAAGGTCCCGTCCAGATAGACACCGTCGGTTTGATGAACGAGGGTATCGACCGCGCCGTCCAGCAACACGCTGGTATGGCGAAAGTCGGAAACGGGCTGGCTTACAGAGGACATGTTACGCACGCTGTGTTGAAAGGCCCTGACGGGCCTTTTATGGAAATGGGGAGTCGGCCGATAAGCCGGGTTCTGTCGTGGACAGTCATTCCTCTAGGCGCTTTGTCGCCAAAGCGCTCAAGCAACCTACCCGGACCCAGCGCGGGCCACGCCAATGGGTCCCTATTTGGTCTTGCTCCGAGTGGGGTTTACCTTGCCACGCACTGTTGCCAGGCGTGCGGTGCGCTCTTACCGCACCCTTTCACCCTTACCGGTCCACAAGGAACCGGCGGTCTACTCTCTGCTGCACTTTCCGTCGGCTCGCGCCGCCCAGGCGTTACCTGGCACTCTGCCCTATGGAGCCCGGACTTTCCTCCCCTGCGCACGCGCAGCGGCGACTGTCTGGCCAACTCCGGCGGCAAGCATACCAGCGCCCTGCCCGCGCCTCAATGCTCGGTTTTCATTACGCGTTTCAAGGCCCTTACCTACCTTATGAGTCGGGTTTCATCATTTGAAGCCGCGCGTACCACTCTTTCTTGCGCCCGCCCAGAAGGTTCGCTGCAATCGCCGCGCCCTGCTTCACGCCCACGCCCTCATCGAGCAGCGTTTTCAACAGCGTTTCGTCGTCGATGCTCTGCTCGCGCACCTCGCGTGCTGCCGGCGCGCCGCCGATCATGACCACGAACTCGCCGCGCGCCTGATTGGGGTCTGCGGCCAGAATATCGAGAAGCTCTGATGCCACCCCCTGCAAGAAGGTCTCGAACGTTTTGGTCAGCTCACGGGCCAGCACGATGGGACGCTCTGGCATCTGCTCGGCGAGCGCCTCGAGGGTGGCCGCTATCCGGTGAGGGGATTCGTAGAACACCAGCGTCTCTTCGCGCTTTTGGTAGTTCTCCAACACCTGGCGCCGGGCGCCGGCCTTGGCGGGCAAAAAACCGGCGAAGATGAAGCGGTCGGTGGGTAGCCCCGCCCCGCTAAGCGCGGCCGTCAGCGCACACACCCCGGGAATGGGGACGATATGGCGGTTGCGCGAACGCAGCGCTCTTACCAGAATGAACCCCGGGTCACTGATCAGGGGCGTTCCGGCATCGCTGATCAAGGCGATACTTTCGCCGGCTTCGAGATAGGCGTCGAGCGTGTCTACCCGGTGCGCTTCGTTGTGCTCGTGAAGCGACAGTAGAGGCTTGCTGATCCCCAAGTGACTTAAAAGCCTTGCGCTGTGCCGGGTGTCCTCGGCGGCGATGCGCGATACGCTTTCAAGAATCCGGGCGGCACGCGGCGTCAGGTCCTCCAAATTCCCAATTGGCGTGGCAACCACGTACAATGTGCCCGGAGGCTGGTAGCTCATATTGGCTCCTGATTGACTATTCTGGATTGACCGATAGCTATCGCTGATGGTGCGCTATGCTTGTGCAAGGATTAAGGGATTCGTCCTCGGCTTTAAACAGCGCCAACGAAAAAACCAAGGAAGCATACATGAAACGTTCACTCCGTGGCCTGCTCGCCACCGCCTTTACGGCTTTACTGATCAGCGGCTGTGCCATTCAACAGCCCGGCGGTGTCGACCGCATATCCGACGAAGACGCCGGGCGGCTGTTGAGCCAGGCCGAACAGCAAGGCCCCGAGCAGGCCTCACTGAGCCGGCTCGAAGCCGCCACCATTCTGGCAGGCCAAGGCCAGCGCGAAGCGGCGTTCGACGCCGCCGCTGCGGTGGACGAGGCTAGCCTGTCCGAGCGCGACCGGGTACGCTGGGCACTGCTTTACTCTGAACTCGCTCGGGCACTCGACGACCCACGCGCGGTACTGCGCGCAACGCAAGTGCTGGATGACGAGCTACCGATGCAGGGTAATGAGCAGCAAACCCTGCGCGAGCGGGCACAGTGGGCCCGCCAGGCAATGGACGAGCCGGGCCGTGTTCAGGCCACCCTGCCGGCACTGGAGGGCGAAGACATTCGCCGAATCATGGTCGCACTACCCCAGTCCGGACCACTCAGTAGCGTTGCCGACACCATCAGTAACGCCATGCGCGAGCACAACAAGGTTCGCGGCCAGGGCGTCGAGCTGACCTTCATCGACTCCTCGCAGTACTCCACGGACGAGCTTTACAGCCGCGCCCAGCAAATGAACGCCCAGTTGATCGTCGGCCCGCTGGACAAGGAAGACGTTACCCAACTCGAGCAGCGCGCGAGCGTTCCGCTTCCGACGCTGGCGCTGAACTACGGCAGCAGCGCACAAAACCAGGCCGCGGGCCTTTTCCAGTACGGCTTGTCCGCCGAAGACGAAGCCCGCCAGGTAGCGCGGCGCGCCTATCAGGACGGTCGCCGCCAGGTAGCGGTCATGGTGCCGGACAACGATTGGGGCCGCCGCGTGGGCGAGGCCTTCTGGAACGAGTTCCACCAACTGGGCGGCGAAGTACCCAACGCCGTGCGCTATAACCCGAGCAACGACGTCTCAAGCGCGGTGGAAACGGCACTGAACGTCAGCGGCGGTCGCGCTCAGCTGGGTGACACCGATGGGCTATTCTTGCTCGCGTTGCCCGAGTACGCCCGCCAGGTGCCGCCGATGATGGACTTCTATTACGCTCAGAAGCTGCCGATCTACGCCACCTCGCACCTGCACGAAGGCACCCAGGAGCGGCGCTTGAATCAGGATCTCGATGACGTGATGTTCGTCGACATCCCGTGGCAAATTCCGGACGCTGCGGTGGGCGGAGCCGAAGCGCTGCCCTTCTACTCGAGCTACCAGGCGCTTCACGGCGAAGGCGACGCCTCGCTGTTCCGCCTTCAGGCGATGGGCGTCGATGCGCTCGAGCTTGCTACGCACCTGTCCGATCTCTCCTCCCTTCAAGGCTTCAACGGCAGCACCGGCACGCTGTCGATCGCCGGCGACGGACGTATTTACCGCGAACTGCCCTGGGCGCGCTTCCAGAACGGCCGCCCCGCGCCGATTCTGTCGCCGGGACTTTTGGGTGACGAATAAGCCGCAAACCGCGCGCCGTCGCGGTGCCGCCACCGAGCAGCTTGCGGCTCGGTGGCTCGAAGAGCGAGGCTTGACGCTTGTCAGCGCGAACTATCAGATCAAGGGCGGCGAGCTCGATTTGATCATGCGAGATGGCGACACGCTGGTATTTGTCGAGGTCAAGCACCGCGCCACGACGCGAAGCGGTCACCCGCTCGAAACCATTACGCTACAAAAGCAGCGCCGCCTGATTCGGGCGGCGTCGCTCTATTTAGCGCACACGGCTGTCTCGACACCCTGTCGTTTTGATATTCTAGCGATCACCGGTCATCCACCTGCTCTCGAGTTTCATTGGGAGAAGGCGGCGTTTGACGCATATTGACTTATACCAGGAAGCCCTCATGGACTTTCAATCCCGCATTTTAAGCCACTTCAATGCCAGCATTGATACCAAAACCTACGCCAGCGAAGTGCTGCCGCCGTTCATCGAAGTCGCCAGCCAAATGATGGTGCAATGCCTGGTCAACGAGGGCAAGATTCTTGCCTGCGGCAACGGCGGCAGCGCCGGCGATAGCCAGCACTTCTCGGCTGAGCTTTTAAACCGCTTCGAGCGCGAACGCCCAAGCCTTCCGGCACTGGCGCTGACCACCGACACCTCGACGCTCACCTCGATCGCCAACGACTACAGCTACAACGAAGTCTTCTCCAAGCAGATTCGGGCGCTGGGCCAGCCAGGCGATATCCTGCTGGCGATTTCGACCAGCGGTAACTCCGCCAACATCGTTCAGGCGATCCAGGCGGCTCATGATCGCGACATGGCGGTGGTCGCGCTGACCGGGCGCGACGGCGGCGACATGGCTTCGCTCCTGGGTCAGGACGACTGTGAAATCCGCGTGCCGGCCACCTCGACCGCGCGCATCCAGGAGGTACATCTGCTGGCGATCCACTGCCTGTGCGATCTCATCGACGAGCAGCTATTCGGCGGCGGCGCTTAGGCCCACCGCTCACACGACCTTTTTTATTCATATTTTCAGGAGTCGGCGATGGCCCTTCGCAACGCATTTCGTTCCTTTTGCCTGATCACCGCCTGCAGCGCGGTGCTGCTGGCCGGCTGCGCCAACAACTCGGCGTCCAACCCGTCCAACTACGCCCAGCGCAGCGACGACGTCGAGGCGGTCGACGCCACCATCGAGCGCCAGATCGAGCGCGCTCTCGATCAGGCGGACGCCCGTCTGGGCGACGCGCGCATTCGCGCCCACAGCTATAACGGCACGGTGCTGCTGGTCGGCCAGGTGCCGAGCGAAGAGCTACGCACCATGGCGGGTGAGGTGACCGGCGGCTTGCGTGGCGTCAACCAGGTACACAACCAGCTCTCGATCGCCGCCAACCTACCCACGAGCCAGCGCTTGACCGATACCTGGCTGACAACCAACGTGGTAAGCCACCTGGCCACCAACGAGCACATCGATTCATCGAAGCTCAAGGTGACCACCGAGAACGCCAGCGTCTACCTGATGGGCATGGTGACGCGTCAGGAAGCGGATCGCATCGTCAATGCGGCCTCTGCCGTCAGCGGTATCCAGCGCATCGTCAAGGTATTCGACTACATCGACTGATCGGCGCCTTGAAGGCCTGAATCATTGGCGCGATCACAAGCCACGAAAAAGCCCCGCACACTGACCGTGTGCGGGGCTTTTTCGTGCGAAGGGTGCGGCTATTTGACGACGCGAAGCGTTGGCTTCTTTTTGGCCTTGCCCTTCTCCTTACTCGGCGCATCGCCCTGACTTTCGTCGGCAGGGCCGGTGACGCTTAGCTGCGGGCCAGTGCTTTCGCTCTCATCGATCTCCGAGGTTTCGAGCTCCTCATCGTCGCTGTCGAGTTCCGGCTCCTGACCAAACACCATGCCCGCGCCGTTTTCACGGGCGTAAATGGCGATCAGCGCCTCAATCGGCACCATGACCTGCATCGGCTGGCCACCAAAGCGTGCGCTGAAGCCGATGGCCTCGTTCTCCATGAACAGATCGCGCACCGCCGTTGGGGCGACGTTCAACACGATCTGACCGTTTTGCACGAATTGACGCGGCACCTCGACGCCGGGCTGGGTCGCATCGACCACCAGGTGCGGGGTCAGCTCGTTGTCCAGAAGCCACTGGTACAGCGCCCGGGCAATATAGGGACGGCTCGACTTCATAAGACTCCCCTTGTTTCCATAACGCCCCGCGAGCGGGACCAAAAGCATTTACGCGCGCATCTCTTTTTCGCGCTCGTTCAGGGCAGCCTTGAACGCATCGCGCTCGAATACCCGCGCCATGTAATCCATCAGCGGCTTGACCTGCTTTTCCGGAAGCTCGATGTTGAGCTCCGGCAAACGCCAAAGGATCGGTGCAAGGCAGCAGTCCACCAGGGTGAACTCTTCACTCATGAAGAAAGGCATATCCTCGAAGATCGGCGAGATACCGATCAGACTTTCACGAAGCTCCTTACGCGCCTTCTCGGCCTCTTTCTTGCCGCCGGTGCGGATCTGGTCGAGCATCGGGCACCACTCGCGCTCGATGCGGTGCATCCAGAGCCGGCTCTGAGCGCGGGCAACCGGATAAACGGGCAGAAGCGGCGGATGCGGGAAACGCTCGTCCAGGTACTCCATCATCACCTTGGACTCGTACAGCACCAGATCGCGATCCAAAAGCGTGGGTACGCTGTTGTAGGGGTTGAGATCGGCTAATTCCTGCGGCGGCTGATCGTCGCTAACGTCAACGATGTCGACGGCGACCCCTTTTTCAGCCAGAACAATGCGCACTCGATGGCTAAAATGATCGTCATTACCGGAGTAAAAGATCATAGAAGACCGCTTGGCCACAACACCCATGAAAGCATCCTCGCATCAAAACAATAGACAATAATAACATGTCAGCGCCCGCCTGGGGGATACGGCCCCGCGCCATCCCAAAGCGCCCAAGGCACCTTAACATTTTCAGCGCGGTTTGGACCCGGGTGGCGTCAACGCAACGACCTGACACAAAAAACGCCCAGGCCAAGGGCCTGGGCGTTGTCTTCAAAGCGCGTAAAAAAATTAACGCTTGGAGAACTGCGGACGACGACGTGCTTTGCGCAGACCGACTTTCTTACGCTCGACCTGACGCGCATCGCGAGTCACGTAGCCGGCGGCACGCAGCGCAGGACGGAAGTCTTCGTTGTACTCCATCAGCGCGCGGGTGATGCCGTGACGAATGGCGCCGGCCTGGGCAGAGCCACCGCCGCCTTCGACAGTCACGTAGACGTCGAACTGGTTCAGCGTTTCGGTCAGCTCGAGCGGCTGGCGAACCACCATACGACCGGTAACGCGACCAAAGAACTCGTCAAGCGCGCGGTTGTTAACGGTGATGTTGCCGGAACCCGGCTTGAGGAACACACGAGCGGTGGAAGTCTTGCGGCGCCCGGTACCGTAGTATTGCTGTGACATGGCGAAGATTTCCTTAAATGTTCAGTTCAAGCGGCTGTTGGGCGGCGTGGGGATGCTCGGTTCCCGCGTACACTTTGAGCTTGGAGTGCATGGCGCGACCCAGCGGACCTTTCGGCAGCATGCCCTTGACGGCAAACTCGATGATACGCTCCGGCGCATGATCCTTGAGCTGGTTGAAGGTCATGGAACGCAGACCGCCCGGGTATCCGGTGTGACGGTAGTAATTCTTGTCAGTGGCTTTCTTGCCAGTGACCTGAATCTTCTCGGCGTTGATCACGACGATGTAGTCGCCGGTGTCAACGTGAGGCGTGAATTCGGGCTTATGCTTGCCACGCAGGCGGCGAGCGATTTCGGTAGCCAGACGACCGAGCGTTTTGTCCGTGGCATCGACAACATACCAGTCGCGCTGGACGGACTGCGGCTTAGCACTGAACGTCTTCATGGATGAAATTCACCAGATAAAGTGTATTGGGTAACGCGGCCCAGGGCCGTGCACCATCCCTATTTTTTTTGGTTACGACCCGTCAAACGCGGCCAGTAACGGTTAGCGAGGCGGCATTCTACACGAGCAGTAGCGACAAGTTAAGCGCCCGGGCGAATTTTTCTCCGGGCGCCATCGTCACCGCGCCAGCGCTTGTGAATCCTGGTTCATGAGCCCGGGCCCAGGAGTCAGGGCTTGTGCGCCAGCGCCAGGTACTCCTGAGACTGCATCTCCTGAAGCCTTGAGAGCGTTCGCTCGAACTCGAAAGCGAGCTTGCCATCGGTGTAAAGCGACTCCACCGACACCTGGGCCGACATCAAAAGCTTCACTCCGCGGTCGTAGAACTCATCGACCATATTGATGAAACGCCGCGCCTGGTCTTCTGTTTTAGCGCTCATTTGGGGCACGTTCGACACCAGCACGGTGTGAAACTCCCGGGCGAGCTCGATGTAGTCGTTCTGGCTACGCGGGCCGTCACAAAGCTCGCGAAACTCGAACCAGGCGGTCCCTTCATAGAGCCGGCGTGTTTTGAGCACGCGGTGGTTGACCTCGAGCGGCGCGCCCTCCTCTCCGCTTTGACCGGCAATTTCCCTGAAGCTTCGCGCAAGCTCTTTTTCGGCGGCCTCGTCGCAGGGGGTATGAAAGATCTCGGCACGCTGTAGTGCGCGCAGGCGATAATCGACGCCGGAGTCGACGTTGACCACCTCGCAATGGCGGTTGAGCAGATCGATGGCGGGGAGAAAGCGCGCGCGCTGCAGGCCATCCTTGTAGAGATCATCCGGCACGATGTTGGAGGTCGCCACCAGTACGACGCCGCGCTTGAACAGCGCCTCCAGCAGGTTGGCCAGAATCATCGCATCGGTGATGTCCTTGACGAAGAACTCGTCAAAGCAGATCACTCGCGCTTCAGACGCGAACTTGCCGGCGATCAGCTCCAGCGGGTTCTTCTCGCCCTTGTAGTGATTGAGCTCGTTGTGCACCCGCTGCATGAAGCGGTGAAAGTGGGTGCGCATCTTCTCGGAAAACGGCAGCGCATCATAGAAGGTGTCGACCAGGTAGGTTTTGCCACGCCCCACGCCGCCCCAGAAGTAGAGCCCACTGACCCGCGGCATCGGCGCCTCATCCGGGGTTTTCTTCTTGCCGACGAACCCAGCCATGCGCGCCTTGAACCCCTTGTTGGCGACCACGGTCTTGGGCGTAGTCGAGGGGGTGGCCAACAGATCGTCGTAGAGGCGCTGCAGGTGCTCGACCGCTTTCTCCTGGGTGGCATCGTATTGAAAATCATCGCGCTCGAGATCACTTTTGTAGCGCGCCATGGGCGTGGACGGATGCGTGGCGGAAACCTTTGCCGAGGCGGCTTTCGATGACATTCAAACACTCTCCCGGTTTAAACCGCGGCCAGTCACGGAACTGCCGCAAGGCGGTGTAGTGGGCAAGCGCGATGCAACGCGCTGTAAATTCGGCTGATTATACGCACGATCACGCCTTGGCGCATCGGCGCATTGACCCACAAGGCCTACAGGCGCCTATAATGAAGTTTGCGTGAGCGCTGCGCTTGAACTGATCCAACCTGGTTTTAGGGAGAAAACTGTGGAAGCAAACTCACCCTTGTTATTCGTGCTCATCGGCCTGGTCATTGGCTTTTTGATCGGCCTTTTGTGCTATCGCCTCATGAGCAAAGGGGAACGCCATCGGGCATCACTGAAACAAACGCTTCTGGAGCGCGAGCATCAGATTGCCGAGCTGAAAAAGGCCCAGGGGCGCCATGTTGGCGAGGTTCGCCAATGCCTGGAGGCGATTCGACATCAGGCCGATGAGCTCGAGGACAAGCTCGACACCAACACCGAGCAGTGGGAGCTCGCCCACACTCCGGCCGCCCCCTTCGACGAGACCGTTCAGGCGAGCAAGACCACTGCCCCGCCCAAACCTGTAAAGCCCGCCGCACCGGCGCCGGCTGAAGCGACGTCAAAGACTCCGCAAACCTCAGAGACCCCGCCAACGCCGCGCGACTACGCCGACGGCAAGGGCGGTACGCTCTCCGAAGAGTACGGCCTCAAGGACTCCAGGGCCAAGGAACCCGCCGTGGATCAGCCGCCGCGTTATTGATGGACTGGCGCATCACCACCCAAAAAGCGAGGGCGTCGAGTCCTCGCTTTTTTCGTTTGAAGGCGCAAGAATCACGCCGGGTTATCGATATCCACGAAGCGGTGGGTCAGCCCGTACTCGTCGGCCAACCACTCACCGAGCGCCTGAACGCCGTAGCGCTCGGTGGCGTGATGGCCAGCGGCCAGATAGTGAATTCCCATCTCCCGAGCCAGGTGGGTGGTTCGCTCGGAGATCTCGCCGGAGACGAACGCCTGAGCCCCCGCATCAAACGCCTGAGTGATCATGTCCTGGGCGCCGCCGGTACACCAGGCGATGCGCTCGATACTCGCCACGTTGGGCGCTTCGATCACCGTGGGCGCACGCTCGAGTACGGCTTCGACGCTGGCTGCAAGCGTTTGAATCGACTGCGCCTCGGGTAGCCGACCGGCGTACAAAAGCCCCTCGCCCAGCTCGCCGTCGAGACACCCTTCCACCTTCCAACCCAGCCGCCGAGCGAGCTCGACGTTGTTGCCGAGATCCGCGTGGGCATCCAGCGGCAAATGATAGGCCAGCAGGTTGATGTCGTGATCGAGCAGCGTCTTGATGCGCCGGTACTTCATGCCGGTCAGCGCCACCGGCTCGTTTTTCCAGAAGTAGCCGTGATGCACCAGCACCGCGTCGGCCTGCCAGGCCACGGCCTCGTCGAGCAGTGCCTGGTTTGCGGTGACGCCGGTCATGAGGCGGGTGATGGACTCACGCCCCTGCACCTGAAGGCCGTTGACGGTGTAATCCTTGAAGCGCGAGGCGCGAAGCTGATGGTCGAGGGCACTGGCTAGCTGGTCGCGGTTAACCACGTCGTCTCCTTTTAGAGCTAAGCTACTGAGGAAGGTGGGCAAAAGTGTTACCCTAACGGTTATTGCAGAGCTTTATGTCGTTGCAGAATTTGATGTTGCTGCAAAACGTGATGTTGCTGCAAAACGTTATAGTGTAAAGCCCACGCCGCGTTACCGCGAACCGGCACGCGGCTCCCATCGAGACCCAGTGATCGCCAACGGCTGAGGATGTACCGCATGCACCGCTACGTGCTGCCCTATGTGTGGCCTATCGTGACCGGCGTCCTTTTAGCGGCGTTTTTACTCTTCGTTTTTCCGAATCATCTGCCCAACCCGTTTCGATCGACACCCGAGCCCGCGCCGCCGCAGGCGATGGTGCCGACCTCGCAGAATAGTATTGAGGCACCAGAGCGTCCGCGCCCGGAAATTCGCCAGGCCGCTCCGCTCGACCGCACCCAGGGCCCGGCAAGCTACGCCGACGCGGTGGACCAGGCCGCCCCGGCGGTGGTCAACATCTACTCGTCGCGCATCGTCGAGCGCGACCAGCACCCACTGATGTCCGACCCCTTCTTTCAACAGTTTTTCCGCGGCGATGACCCGACCGCGCACCAGCGCATGCTGTCGAGCCTGGGCTCCGGGGTGATCATTAGTCAGGACGGCTACGTACTGACCAACCACCACGTCATCAACGACGCCGACCAGATCCAGGTGGCGCTGCGCGACGGGCGCGAAACCCTGGCCGACGTGGTCGGCACCGACCCGGAAAGCGATCTGGCGGTACTGCGTATCGACCTGGACGATCTTCCGGTGATCGAGCTAAGCGACTCCCAGGAAGTCGCCGTGGGCGATGTGGCGCTGGCGATTGGCAATCCCTTCGGCGTGGGGCAGACGGTCACCATGGGCATCATCAGCGCCACCGGCCGCAGCCATCTGGGGCTCAACGCCTACGAGGACTTCATTCAAACCGACGCGGCGATCAACCCGGGCAACTCCGGCGGCGCGCTGGTCAACGCCGAAGGCGCCCTGGTCGGCATCAACACGGCGATTTTTTCACGCTCCGGCGGGTCTCAGGGCATCGGCTTCGCCATTCCGGCGAACCTGGCCCACAGCATTTTGAACGAGCTGGTGACGCGCGGTCGGGTCATCCGCGGGTGGCTGGGTATCGAGGCGCAGGCGCTGTCGCGGGAGCTGGCGGCATCGTTTGGGCTGCGCACCCCGCAGGGCGTCATCGTGGCAGGCGTGGTGAGCGGCGGCCCGGCGGCCCAGGCGGGCCTTCAGCCCGGCGATGTGCTGCTCTCCATCGACAACCAGGCCATTCTGGATGCCCGCGCGACCATGAGCGACATCGCCTCGATCGCACCGGGCACCACGCTTCCGCTCACCGTGGTACGCAACGGTGAGCGTATCGAATTAACGCTGGAAGTGGGCGAGCGCCCCACGCCGACCGAAATGACGCTCGACCGGCGCGCCGAGTCCTGAAAAAAAGGCAGCGCCAGGCGCTGCCAAAAATCTCAGGGTAGCCCTTACCGACGCTCAATCGCGAATACGGTATTCCGCCGAGCGGGCGTGGGCGGTAAGCGACTCGCCCCGGGCAAGCACGGACGCCGTTTTGCCAAGCGCCGAGGCGCCTTCGGCAGAGCAGTGGATGATCGACGAGCGCTTTTGGAAGTCGAACACGCCCAAAGGCGACGAGAACCGCGCGGTGCCCGAGGTGGGCAGCACGTGATTCGGCCCGGCGCAGTAGTCGCCCAGCGCCTCGGCGGTATAGCGGCCCATGAAGATCGCACCGGCGTGACGCACGTGCTCGGCAAGCCGCTCGGGCTCGGCCACCGACAGCTCCAGGTGTTCGGGGGCGACGCGATTGACCAGCGCCAGCGCATCTTCCTCGTTTTGGCACAAAATCAGCGCGCCGCGCCGAGCGAGCGACGCGCGCACGATCGCCTCGCGCTCGAGCGTAGGCAAAAGCCGCTCGATGGCGCGCTCGACGGCGTCGAGGTGCTCGGCGTCCCAGCTAACGAGAATCGCCTGGGCGTCCTCGTCGTGCTCGGCCTGGGAGAAGAGATCCATCGCCAGCCACTCCGGGTCGGTCTGCCCGTCCGAGACCACGAGAATTTCCGAGGGCCCGGCAATCATGTCGATGCCGACCTGACCAAACACCGCGCGCTTGGCGGTGGCCACGTAAATGTTGCCCGGCCCGACGATCTTGTCGACCCGCGGCACACTTTCGGTACCAAATGCGAGCGCCGCTACCGCTTGGGCGCCGCCGATGGTGAAGACGTAGTCCACCCCGGCCAGATGCGCCGCCGCGAGCACCAGCTCGTTGAGCACACCGTCCGGCGTCGGCACGACCATGACGATCTCGCCGACACCTGCCACATGGGCGGGAAGAGCGTTCATCAACACCGACGAGGGGTACGCCGCCTTGCCACCGGGCACGTAGATACCGGCGCGATCGAGCGGCGTCACCTTTTGCCCTAACACCGTGCCGTCCGGCTCTTCATACTGCCAGCCGCTGGGCTTTTGATGCTCGTGGTAGCGCCGAATGCGCTCGGCAGCGACGTTTAACGCCTCACGCTGATCCGAAGGCAGGCCATCGAAGGCGGCCTTGAGCCGCTCTGGCGCAAGGCAAAGCTCGGACATGCTGGCAACACTGAGGCGATCAAAGCGATTGGTCGCCTCGATCACCGCCTGATCGCCGCGCGCTTTGACATCGGCAAGAATGGCGCTCACCCGCGCCTGAACCTCTTCGTTGGAAACCCCCTCCCAATCGAGCAGCGCGTCGAGCCTTGCATCAAACGCGCCGTCGGCCGTGGAGAGCCGGTGGATCAAGGCCGCTTTATCACTCATCGAACACCTCTCAGGATTGGGCAGACGCTGCCTGGCGCTTTGAAACCGCGTCCTGCAGCCGTGAAAGCAAGGGTTTGATGCGATCGTGCTTCATGGTCATGGCAGCCTTGTTGACCACCAGCCGCGTGCTGATTTCGGCGATCAGCTCCCGCGGCTCCATACCATTGGCGCGTAGCGTGTTACCGGTGTCGACGATATCGACGATCTCATCGGCGAGGTTCATCAGCGGCGCAAGCTCCATGGCGCCATAAAGCTTGATCACCTCGGCCTGAATGCCCTGCTCGGCGTAGTAGCGCCGGGCCACGTTGACGAACTTGGTGGCGACCCGGCGACGCGCTTTCAAGGGCGCCTGCCCGGTGACACCGGCGGTCATCAGCTTGCATCGGGCAATGTCGAGATCGACAGGCTCGTAAAGGCCTTCGGCGCCGTGTTCGAGCAGCACGTCCTTGCCGGCGATCCCCAGATCTGCCGCACCGAGCTGGACGTAGGTAGGCACATCGGTGGCGCGAATGACGACCAGTTTGACATCGCTCAGGTTGGTATCGAATAACAGCTTGCGGCTTTTGCCGAGATCCTCCGCCGGCGTAATGCCGGCGTCGGCCAGAAGCGGCAGCGTCTCTTCCAGAATGCGCCCCTTGGAGAGCGCCAGAATCAGTTGCTTACTCATGGATTAGGCCAGTGGTTGGTCGCGTGGCTAGCCGGGAATGCGGCGAATCTTCGCCCCCAGCAACTGCATTTTTTCTTCGATACACTCGTAGCCGCGATCGATATGGTAGATGCGGTCTACCAACGTCTCGCCTTCGGCCATCATCGCCGCAATCACGAGAGAGGCCGAGGCGCGAAGGTCGGTGGCCATCACCGGCGCGCCAGAGAGCCGGTCTACCCCGGTGATCAGCGCCGCGTTGCCCTCGAGCGCGATGTTGGCGCCCATGCGGTTGAGCTCCTGAACGTGCATGAAGCGGTTTTCAAAGATGGTTTCCACCACCCGCGAGTGGCCTTCGGCCACGGCGTTCATGGCCACGAACTGCGCCTGCATGTCGGTGGGAAACGCTGGATAGGGCGCGGTGCGAATATTGACCGCTTTCGGGCGCTTGCCGTGCATGTCGAGCTCGATCCAGTCTTCGCCGCAGGTGATATCGGCCCCCGCCTCCTCGAGCTTGGCGAGCACCGCCTCCAGAATGTCGGCCCGCGTGCGCGTCACCTTCACCCGTCCGCCAGTCATCGCCGCCGCGACCAGAAACGTTCCGGTTTCGATGCGATCCGGCATGACGTCGTGCTCACAGCCGTGAAGCGACTCGACCCCTTCGATGACGATGGTGTCGGTGCCGTGCCCCTTGATGTTGGCGCCCATCTTGATCAGGCACTCGGCCAAATCCACCACTTCCGGCTCGCGGGCCGCGTTTTCCAGCACCGTTTTACCTTCGGCGAGCGTGGCCGCCATGAGCAGATTTTCGGTACCGGTGACGGTCACGGTATCGAAGTAGATGGTCGCGCCCTTGAGGCGGCCATCGACGCTTGCGCGAATGTAGCCGGCTTCGACGCGAATGGAGGCGCCCATTGCCTCCAGCCCGCGGATATGCAGATCCACCGGGCGCGAGCCGATCGCACAGCCGCCGGGCAACGACACATCGGCCTGGCCAAAGTGGGCAAGCAGCGGGCCGAGCACCAGAATCGAGGCGCGCATTTTCTTGACCAGCTCATACGGCGCGTGGCACTCGGTGACTTGGGAGCCGTCGAGCTGAATGCTCAAACGCTCGCCCATCACCGGCTCAACGCCCATGCGGCCCAGCAGTTCGAGGGTCGTGGTGATGTCCTGCAGGTGCGGCAGGTTGCCGATCACGACCGGCCCTTTCGATAGAAGGCTGGCGCAAAGAATGGGGAGTGCCGCGTTTTTCGCGCCGCTCGCCCACACTTCACCGTCGGCGCGGCCGTTGCCGGTAATCAGGAGTTTATCCATGCTCCGCCTCTTATTGGGCGTTTTCCGGCGCGGTTTGCCACTGCGCCGGAGTATAGGTTTTGATACTGATCGCGTGCAGCGCGCCGGAGGCGATTTCGTCGCTCAGTGCCTGATAGACAAGCTGCTGACGCTTGACCGGTGAAAGCCCTTCAAAGGCTTCCCCCACGGCAACCACCTGAAAGTTGCAACCTTCCCCCTGAATATGAAAGTCACATCCGTCGATGCGGGATTCAAGCAGCGCTTTTACCTCGTTGGGTTGCATGAGACAGAAAACTCCTCTGGGGACGTCGGTGAATTGAAAATCGGTCGTCGAAAACGGAGCCGACATCATAAAGAAAAGCGCCGCGCTTGGCGATGGGCGGGGATTAGTCGGTCAGCGCGTGGTGAGGATGAGCAACCAATTCGTCGAGCTCGGCCAGAACGGCGAGCCGCATCAAAGGCGCAGAAAGCGTAATTCGCTCGACATCGAGCCCGCGCTCGCGGCAGGTCCGAAGCCACTCGAGCAGCACGCTGATCGCCACGCTCGCGGCCACCTGTACGCCGGATAAATCGAAGGCGACCCGGGAGGTCGCCTCGTTTTCGAGCCACTGCGTGCCCGCAGCGGCCACTCGGGCCGCCACGTTCATGATCAAGTCGCCTTCAACCACGAGCACCTCGTTTGAATGGCCGAGAGTGACGCCGCCGTGCTGTAACAGCTGGCTCACGCATCGCCTCCGCGCTCGAGCTCGTCGACGCCCACTTCCGGTGCCCAGTTGCGAATGACCGCATCGTAGTCGCGATTTTGTTGGCGCATCGCCTGGTCGAACTGGTTGCGGAACGTCAGCCCCAGGTTGATGCCGTTAACGATGACGTTGACGACCTTCCATTCGCCGTTGGCAAGCCGCAAGCTGTAGCTGACCGGATAGACCTGGCCGTTGGTGGCGACGACTTCCATATCGACGCTGGCCTGGTCCTCGTAGCGCTGACCGCGCTGGTTGTCGAGTACGCGCAGGTCCTCATAGTCGTAGGTGACCAGGCCCTTGGCGTAGGTGTCGATCAGCGTTTGACGAAACACCTGGGCGAAACGGCTGCGCTGGTCCGGCGTAGCGTTCTGGAAGTAGCTGCCCATGACGCTTGCGCCGATGTAGCGAAAGTCCGCCACTTCGTCGAGGGTATCGTCGACGACGTCCTTGAGCTCGTTGATATTGCTGGCGTAGTAGTCCTTACGCCCTTCCAGGCGTGACATGAAACTTGTGACGTTGTCACGAATCATCGCCTCTGGCGACTGGCTTTGGGCGCTTGCGGTCAGCGGCAGAGCAAAGGCCACCGCCGCCAGCAGCGCGGTCAGCCAGTAACGGAGCGGGTGTTGGATCGCTTGCATGGCACTTACCTCTTTGTGAGTGTGGGTCTTGTGAGTGTCGATCTGGTGAATATTGACCTATCTATACGGTTCAGCCGCTAGCTGCCCGCCATGTTGGATACGAACTGTTGAATGAGCTCCTCGAGCACCAGCGCCGACTGGGTGTCGCGAATCACGCCGCCATCCTCGAGCATCTCGGGCGAACCGCCGACGCTAAGCCCGATGTACTGCTCGCCCAGAAGCCCTGCGGTCAAAATCGCCGCGGTCGAGTCCTGGGAGAGCTGGCCTTCCAGCTCGCTGTCCAGACTCAGCACGACGCGGGCGTCGTACCACTCGGTGTCGAGATCGATGGATTCGACCCGGCCAACGGTGACGCCGGCCATGGTCACACGGGCTCGGGGCTTTAGACCGCCGATATTGGAAAAGTTGGCTTGAAGCTGAAAGGTTTGCGTTGGCGCCGACAGCGACAGCCCGCTGACCCGAAGGCCCAGGAACACCAGCCCGACAATGCCCGCAAGCATGAACAAACCCACGCCGAACTCCATGGTTTTACTGCGTTTCATCAACGTGCTCCGCTATCAAAGGCCGCCGAACATCACGGCGGTAAGTACAAAATCGAGCCCCAACACCGCCAGAGACGAGTACACGACGGTGCGGGTAGTGGCGCGGGAAATCCCCTCGGAAGTAGGCACCAGGTCATACCCCTGGAACACCGCAATCCAGGTCACCACCAGGGCGAACACCAGACTCTTGATCATGCCGTTGCCTACATCGACGATGAAAGAGACGCTGGCCTGCATGTTGCTCCAATAGGAGCCCTCGAACACGCCCAGCCACTCGACACCGACAAGATAGCCGCCGTAAATGCCCACGACGCTGAATCCAACGGTCAAAATGGGCAGTGCAACGAACCCGGCCCAAAGTCTGGGCGCGACCACGCGCTTGAGCGGGTCGACCCCGATCATCTCCATGCTGGTGAGCTGCTCGGTCGCCTTCATCAGGCCGATTTCGGCGGTCAGTGCCGAGCCTGCGCGTCCGGCAAAGAGCAAGGCGGCTACGACCGGGGCCAACTCGCGCAGCAGTGACAGTGCCACCATTTGCCCCAGCGCCTGCTCGGCGCCGAAGTCGACCAGAATAGTATAGCCCTGCAGCGCCAGCACCATGCCGATAAAAAGCCCGGAGACGAGCACGATGGCCAGTGACAGCACGCCCACGAAGTGCATCTGACGAAGCCACAGCGAAAACCCTTCCCTGGAAGGAACGCCAATGCCTGCCTGGGCGAGAAACGCGCCGGCCCGGCCCAATGCTTCGACGGTTTCGCACGCCTTACGGCCGAACCGCGTGATGCGGTGGCTGGCTTGCGTTAGTAGTGACCGCATCATCCTGTCCTTTTGGGGTGCGTCTGGCCCAGCATATCGCTATAAAATCCCGGCGCCGGGTAGTGAAACGGCACCGGGCCGTCCGGCTCGCCGTGAACGAACTGGCTCACCCGCGGGTCGTCGCTGGTATCGAAGGTGGCCGGCGTGCCTTCGGACACGACCTGACCATCGGCGATCAGATAGAGGTAGTCGGCAATACTCAGCGTCTCCTTGATGTCGTGAGACACTACCACCGACGTCAAAGCGAGCGCTTCGTTGAGCCGCTTGATGAGCTGGACCAGCACGCCCATCGAGATCGGGTCCTGACCAACGAAAGGTTCGTCATAGAGCACCAGCTCCGGGTCGAGCGCAATGGCGCGAGCCAGCGCCACGCGCCGGGCCATACCGCCGGAGAGCTCGGCAGGGGTTAACTCGCGGGCGCCACGCAGCCCCACTGCCTGCAGTTTCATTAGCACCAGATCGCGAATCATGGCATCAGGGAGGTCCGTGTGTACTCTCAGCGGAAACGCGACGTTTTCGAATACGTTCAAATCCGAAAACAGCGCCCCGCTTTGAAACAGCATGCCCATTCGCTTTCGCAGCGTGAACAGCGCCTTGCGCGAAAGCCGGTGCACGTCCTGACCGTCGATCAGAATCCGTCCACGGTCCGGCGTGAGCTGCCCGCCCATGAGCTTTAAAAGCGTCGTTTTGCCCGTACCGCTTGGCCCCATGATGGCGGTGACCTGACCGCGCGGAATACGAAGGTTCACACCGCGGAAGATGTCGTGGTCACCGCGAGAGAAATGCAGATTTTCGATTTCGATGAAGGGCGCGGGAGTCATGGGTGGATAAACCCTCCTCTTGGGGCGGATAGCTGACCAACTAACCGCAAACGCAGGAACGCGGGCTCATCAGGACCGGCTTTCAAAAAAAACAGTGTTTTCGAATAGTAGCGAACATTGTACCTTAACGCCACCTGTCGCCGCCTTAACCAACGCGCAAATCCTTGACGCCAAAGGCGCTAACGCCTTGTTAAAAATGGCCGTACCAGTGCGCCAGCGCAAAATGCTATTCTAGAGCGCTGTCCCACGACATCTTTATTCAAGAGGCCCTCATGCCCGCGTTTCACGGCACCCCCGGCGCTTTACGCGAAAGCGCCCTGCGCACGCTTTCGATCGAGCAGGCCGCCATTGGCGAGCTCCAGGAGAAGCTGGACGAACATTTCGACCGGGCCTGCGCCCTGATTCTCGCCTGCCAGGGGCGCGTCGTAGTCACCGGCATGGGGAAATCCGGCCATATCGCCGGTAAACTCGCCGCCACGCTTGCCAGCACCGGTACGCCGGCGTTTTTCGTCCATCCGGGCGAGGCGAGCCACGGCGATCTGGGCATGATCACCCGCGCCGATGTGGTCATCGCACTGTCCAACTCCGGTGAAACCGCCGAGGTCACAGCGCTGCTGCCGTTATTAAAGCGTCTGGGTGTGCCCTTGATCAGCATGACCGGCCGGCCGGACTCTACGCTTGGCACTCACGCCGATGCGCATCTAAACAGCGGCGTTGCCCGCGAGGCGTGCCCGCTGGATCTCGCCCCGACCAGTTCGACCACCGCCGCCCTTGCACTGGGCGATGCGCTGGCGGTGGCGCTGCTGGAAGCGAGAGGCTTCACCGCCGAGGATTTCGCGCTATCGCATCCCGGCGGCAGTCTTGGCAAGCGCCTGCTTTTGCGCGTCAAGGACTTGATGCACAGCGGCGATCGCCTGCCGGCGGTGGCGCTTGGAAGCCCGCTACGCGATGCGCTGCTGGAAATCACCCGCCAGGGGCTGGGCTTTACCTGCGTGGTGGACGATCAGGGGCGTCTGGCCGGTGTCTATACCGACGGCGATCTGCGCCGCACCCTGGACGAGCATTTCGACCTTCGCGAAGTCAGCGTCGACGAGGTGATGACACGGCCCGGCAAGCGCGTGGGGCCCAACATGCTCGCCGCCGAAGCGGTACGCCTGATGGAAGATAGCCGTATCACGGCGCTGGCGGTCGTGGATGAACACGAGCGCCCGATCGGTGCCTTACACATGCACGACCTGCTCTCCAGCGGCGTGATTTGATCAACGTTTACCTTATTGATGATAACGGAGTCCCCATGGCCGTCCCCGACGCTCTCAACGACCGCCTTCGTAACGTTCGCCTGCTTGCCATCGACGTGGATGGCGTCATGACCGATGGACGCCTCTATTTCCAGGCCGACGGCATCGAGATCAAGGCGTTTCACACCCAGGATGGACACGGGCTCAAACTGCTCAAACGCGCCGGCTTTCACGTTGCGCTGATTACCGGCCGCGACTCTCCCATGGTCAGCCAGCGCGCCGCCGCCCTCGGCATTACCCACGTCCACCAGGGGGTCGAGGACAAGCTCGCCACGCTTAAAGCGCTCTGCTCGCGGCTATCACTGGATCTCGATCAGGTGGCCTACTGCGGTGACGATCTGCCGGATCTCAAGTGCATCAAGCGCGCAGGCGTCGGCATCACCGTCCCCAACGCCCCGGACTATATGCACACCCACGCCGACTGGATCACCGATGCGCTCGGCGGCCACGGTGCGGTGCGCGAAATTTGCGACACGCTGCTGATGACCCAGGGCCACTGGGACGCGGTGATGGATACCTATCTTTAACATGACTACCTATCTTTAACATGACTACCTGTCTATAACCTTGCGGTCGCGATGATCGCGCGCAAGACTCACCGGCTCTCCTCGACGAAAGCCGCCCTTGAACCGACCCCGAGGTGACACGATGCCGGGCTCGACGGCAAGACGGATCAAAAAACGCCTTTGGCTTCCCGCCCTGGTCATCGCCCTGGGCGCCTGGCTTGTGTGGCTGGACCCGGGCGGCCCGGCGACGGTCGCGGTCGACCCGGACGTACAGCGCGAAGAGCCCGGCCACGTGCTCGAGAATGCAGGGCTTACGCTTTTCAACGACACCGGCGGGGTCTCTCAGCGCCTCGATACGCCGCGGCTGGTGCATACGCCCCAGCGCGCGCTGACCGAAATCGAGGCGCCGCGGGCAACGCTTTACGACAGTGAGCAGCGTCAATGGCTTGCCAGCGCCGATCATGGCACGCTGCAAAACGAGCGCCAGACGCTGATCCTGGAAGGCAATGCCCGGCTGCTCGCCCCGGACGAGGGCTGGCAGCTCGATACCGAGCGCCTACACTACGAGGGTCTCGAGCGCCACGCCTATACCGAGGCGCCCGCACTTTTGCAGCAGCCGCCCCAACGTATGAGTGCCGAGCGCATGGACGTCTGGCTCGATGAAAGCCAGGTACGCCTGAGCGACAACGTGCGCGGCACGCATCCGCCGGTTCAAGCGCAACAAGCCGCCGACCCGACACCCCAGGACCCTACCGTTTCGGATTCCACCTTGCAGGAGTAGTTATGCACGCTTATTTACGAATCGCACTGCTGAGCCTGGCGCTGCCGCTGACCGCCCAGGCGCAAACCAGCCAGGCGCCCGTCGAAGTGGAAGCCGACCGGCTCGACCTCGACCAGCGTGCGGGCACCGCGGTCTATTCCGGCAACGTCAACATTCGCCAGGGCGAGATGCAGATTCGCGGCGACCGCGTCGAAATCACGCGCAACGATGCCGGCGAGCTCTCCCAGGCGACCGCCACCGGCGAGCGCGCCTATCTTCGCAACCAGCTCGAAAATGAGCCGGCGCCCATGGAGGGTTGGGCGCGACGCATCGTTTACCACGTCAGCGAGCGCCGGGTCGAGCTGATCGATCAGGCCGAGCTCACCCAGCGCAGCGACCGCTTTCGTGGCGGGCGGCTGGAGTATTTTATCGACCGCGAAGTGGTTCAGGCGCGCTCCGACGTCAGCGGTGGCGACAACCAGCGCATCCGCATGACGCTGCAGCCCGCGCAATAGGAGAGTCATCGTGTCGAGCACCCAACCTGAAGCGATCAAGACGCTTCACGCCCGCCACCTGGCCAAAAGCTACAAGCGTCGCCGGGTGGTCAAGGATATCAATCTGGAGATCACCCAGGGCAGCGTCGTGGGCCTGCTTGGCCCTAACGGGGCGGGCAAGACGACCTCGTTTTACATGATCGTGGGGCTGGTCAAGGCGGATGCCGGAAGCGTAGGTATCGACGAGCTGGATTTGACCCGGGCACCGATGCACGAGCGCGCCATCGCCGGCATCGGCTATCTGCCCCAGGAGGCATCGATCTTTAGAAAGCTCTCGGTGGCCGACAACATCATGGCCATTCTGGAGACGCGCAAGGAGCTGGACCGCCCTGCCCGCCAGGCGCGCCTGGAGCAGCTGCTGGAAGATTTTCACATCACCCACATTCGCGACAACCTGGGGATGAGCCTCTCCGGCGGCGAGCGCCGCCGCGTGGAAATCGCCCGGTCGCTGGCCACTGACCCGGCCTTCATCCTGCTCGACGAACCCTTCGCCGGGGTGGATCCAATTTCCGTCGGCGAGATCAAGTCGATCATCCTTGCGCTCAAGGCGCGCCATATCGGCGTGTTGATCACCGACCACAACGTCCGTGAAACGCTGGATATCTGCGACATCGCCTATATCGTCGGCGACGGCCATATCATCGCAAGCGGCGACGCCGACGCCATTCTTGGCGATCAAAAGGTGCGCGAGGTCTATCTGGGCGCAGATTTTCGCCTCTAACCCGGTGACAACCATAAAGTTCCGGGTAGTGGCATATTTATTGCACTTGCGTCGAACCCCGTCTCGCTCTAGTGTGGAGCTTTACGAGTAACGAGTGGTTCTTCGATGGTCATGAAAGCTTCTCTACAGCTGCGCGTCGGTACGCAGCTGACCATGACACCGCAGCTGCAGCAGGCGATCGCCCTGCTGCAGCTCTCGACGTTGGACCTGCGCCAGGAGATCCAGCAGGCGCTCGACGCCAACCCGCTTTTAGAGCAGGAAGACGAATTCGGCGAAGAGACAACCCAGGAGACGCCAGAAACCGAGTGGGAAGAGAGCATCCCCCAGGAGCTTGCCACCGACAGCGAATGGTCCGACACCTACCAGGACATGGCCGCCGGTGGCAGCGGCGAAGGCCCGGATTTCGAGCGCCAGGCCGCTGGCCAAAGCCTTCAGGGGCATCTGTTGTGGCAGTTGGCGATGACGGATACCAGCCCACGAGACCATGCCATTGCCGAAAGCCTGATCGACGCGCTGGATGCCAACGGCTACCTGACCCAGCCGCTTAACGACATTCGCGAAGGCCTCAAGGCCCAGGGCCTGGACGGCCTGAGCCAGCGGGAGGTGGAAAACGTGCTGCTGCGCGTGCAGCAGTTCGAGCCCACCGGCGTGTTCGCCCGCGATCTGCGCGAGTGTCTGCTGCTACAGCTGGCAGCGCTTGCCGACAATACCCCGCTGCTGATGCAGGCCCGGCGCCTGGTGCGTCAGTTTCTGGAAGCGCTGGGCAAGAACGACCTGCGCCTGTTGAAACGCCGCCTCAGCCTCGATGACGAGCAGCTCGACGACGTCGTCCGGCTGATTCGAAGCCTCGACCCGCGCCCGGGCAGCGCCTTTGGTGCCACCAACCAAAGCTACATCACCCCGGATCTGGTGGTCCGTCACGACCAGGAAGGCTGGCATCTCGAGCTCAATCCGGAGGCGCTGCCCAAGCTTCGCGTTCAGCCGGACTACGCCAGCCTCATCAAGCGCGCCGACAAGAGCCAGGACAATCAGTTCTTGAAAGAACACCTGCAGGAGGCGCGCTGGCTGATCAAGAGCCTGTCGAGTCGAAACGACACCCTTTTGCGCGTTGGCCGCGAAATCATCGCTCGCCAGATCGGTTTTCTGGAGCGCGGCGAAGAAGCGATGAAACCGTTGATTCTCGCCGACATCGCCGAAGCGGTGGAGATGCACGAGTCGACGATCTCGCGGGTCACGACGCAAAAATATATTCACACGCCCCGCGGCGTATTCGAGCTCAAGTACTTTTTCTCGAGCCAGGTGAGCGGTCAGGACGGCGGCGACAGCCACTCCAGCACCGCGATCCGCGCCCGGCTCAAAAAACTGATTCAAGACGAAACGCCAGGCAAGCCGCTATCGGACAGCCATTTGGTCACGCTACTTGAGGCCAACGGCATCAACGTGGCCAGGCGCACCGTGGCCAAATACCGCGAAGCGATGGGCATTCCCTCCTCCAGTGAGCGGCGCCGTTTACGTTAAACGGGAAACTTGCCGGCAGGGCTTTGCAATGGCGGAAAAAGGGTTACAATCGAAGGACAGTCCTGGATTAGGAGTACGTCGATGCAAGTGAACATTACCGGTCATCACCTGGAACTGACAGACGCCCTGCGTGACTACGTCAACGAGAAACTCGAGCGTATCGAACGCCACTACGACAACATCACCACCGTGCAGGTGACGCTGTCGATCGAAAAGGAGCGTCAGCAGGCCGCCTGCACGCTGCATGCTTCGGGCGCCGACGTACACGCCGAAGCCGAGGACAATGATATGTATGCCGCCATCGACGCCCTGGCCGACAAGCTCGACCGCCAACTGGTAAAACACAAGGAAAAAGCACAGGCCCGCGCCCAGGGCGCTGGCGTGCGTTAATTCGATGACCCTGGAAACCATACTCCCCCCGGAGCGCGTGCTGTTCGACGTCCCCGGGGGCAGCAAAAAACGGGTGCTGGAGTTCTTCAGCACGTTCATCGCTCAAAACACACCGAGCCTGGATAGTCAGGAAGTCTTCAGCCGGCTGGTCGGTCGTGAGCGCCTTGGCAGTACCGGCATCGGCAATGGGGTCGCGATTCCCCACGCCCGAAGTCCGCACTGCAGCGCGCCGATCGCCGGCTTTCTAAAGCTCGCCGAACCCGTCGACTTCGACGCCATCGATGGCGATCCAGTGGATCTGGTGTTCGTGCTGCTGGTACCGGAAGAGGCGGACGACACGCATCTGGCGCTTTTGGGCCAGGTCGCCACCATCATGAACGACGCCACGACCCGCGCGCAGTTTCGAAAGTGTGAAAGCCAGCGCGAGCTTTTAGAGCTGGTCACCGCCCGCATTCGCGAGCAGGCGCAGGGGTAAGCCCACCACCTTCGCTTTTCCCGGCCTTTCAATCGCAATCGCGCTTACGTACAGGCGTGTGCCGATAAGAGCGCTCACTGACCGAAGAGAGACACGATGCAACTTGTGATCATCAGCGGCCGCTCCGGGTCGGGGAAGTCCATTGCGCTTCAGGCGCTGGAAGATTTGGGCTACTACGCCATCGACAACCTGCCGGCAATGCTTTTGGGCTCGCTGGTCGAAGAGCTTGGCCAGCACGGTGAGCGCACGCACCTGGCGGTGAGCATCGATGCACGCAATCTGCCCACCGCGCTTGAACGCTTCCCTGCGCTGCTCAAGGACATCAAAAACGGCAGCACCCGCGTTCAGGTCATTTATCTGACCACCGACGCGCGCACGCTGCTTGAGCGCTACTCCGCCACTCGTCGGCGCCATCCGCTCACCCGCGACAGCGACATGACGCTGGAAGAGGCGATTTCCCAGGAGGAGCAGACGCTGTTCGGCATTCGCGAGCTGGCGGATCTGATGATCGACACTTCGCGGCTCACGGTGCACGATCTGCGCCGACGCATCACCGACCAGCTGGGGCACCAGCGCCAAAGCCAGCTTACGCTCACGCTCGAGTCCTTCGGCTACAAGCGTGGCGTGCCGCTGGACGCCGATATCGTCTTCGACATTCGCTGCCTGCCCAACCCCTACTGGGACCCGACGCTACGCCCCCACACCGGTCGCGACGACGCGATCGTCGGTTTTCTGGAGAGCTACCCGGTGGTCGGTGATATGCGCCAGGACATTCTCGATTGGCTCGAGAAGTGGCTGCCCGCCTATCAGAATAGCCAGCGTAGCTACATGACCGTTGCGATTGGCTGCACCGGCGGCCAGCACCGCTCGGTCTACATGGTCGACCGGCTGGCGCAGGATCTGCTCGCCTCGCGCGGGGGTGTTCAAGTTCGCCACCGGGAGCTGGGCCTTCACTTTAGCCTCGACGCCACGAGCGGCTCAAACGCTGTTGACGACCGATCAACGGCGTAACGCAGGGGCCGGGATCAGCACCACCATAAGCAACGAGCGGAAAACAGGGAAACAGGTGCCAGAAAGACGTTTGACACTGACCAATCAGCGCGGCCTGCATGCCCGCGCCGCCACCAAACTCGTAACCTGCGCGCAGCGTTTCGAGGCGAGCGTGCACGTCTACCGGCAGACCCAGAAAGCCGATGCCGCCAATATCATGTCACTTTTGATGCTGGCCGCACCCTGCGGCACCGAGCTCGTTGTAGAGGCCACGGGCGACGATGCCGAGGCGGCGCTGGACGCCCTACAGGCGCTGTTCGAGGCGCGCTTCGACGAGGACGCCTGATCCCCGTCCAGGGCGCTACGCCTTTTCATCGATCGGTTCTCAGCGGCCGATGCTCATCTATCGGGCCCCATCATGCAGCTCATTCAGACCGGCAAGTACTCCCGGGTCTATTTCGACCCGGCCCGCGATCATTTCATCAAAACCTTTCATCCCAAGGCCTTCGACCGGCTGCGCTATCTAACGCGCATTCGCCCCTACCCTGGGCACAACTTCGCCCTGGTCGCCGGGCGCCTGGAGGCGCTCGGTATCGCCACGCCGCGCATCGTCGAGGCTCGCCCTTACCGGCTGGTCACCGACAACGTCCACGGTGAGCCGCTCAGGGCCCACATTCTCGACTCCCCAAATCTACAGGAGCAGTATCTGGACGCGCTGGCCGCTTTCGATCACGAGGGCATTCACTGTCGCGGCCTGCACACCGAGAATTTTCTGGTCCATGAGGGCCGCATGGTGGCCATCGACCTCGACGCTTACAAGCTGCCGCGCTGGCGGCGCTACCCACGCCGGGAGTATCTGGACTGCCTGAGTCGCTCGCTCGCCGGGCCCGAGTACTTTTTGTTCGAGCGTCTGCTCGAGCGCCTGAACCTGGACGCCCAGTACCGCCCCAAAAGCTAATTTGAAAAACGCTACCCATAAAAAAACCCGCGACGCAGTTCGAGCCGTCGCGGGCTATCGTACGTGTTGCGCGTTTAGTCGCCGGCGACGGTCATGGCGTCGACCAGCCAGCTTCCCGTGTGGATACTGCCCCGGGTATCGATGTCGTCGCCCAGCGCCTGGAGGCCCTTGAACATCGTCATCAGATTACCCGCGATGGTGAACTCCTCGACCGGATACTGGATCTGGCCGTTCTCGACCCAAAAACCCGCAGCGCCGCGGGAGTAGTCGCCGGTTACGCTGTTCACGCCCTGGCCCATCAGTTCGGTCACCAGCACGCCGCGCCCCATGCGCGCCAGCAGTGACTCCAGGCTTTCCTGCGGCGCTTCGAGGCGGATGTTGCGTGCCCCGCCCGCATTGCCGGTCGTGGTCATGCCAAGGCGCCGGGCGCTGTAGGACGAGAGCATATAGCTTGCGATGCGCCCATCTTCGATAAAGCGATTGTGGCGCGTCTGCACGCCTTCACCGTCGAAGGGCGAGCTTGCCATGGCGCCGACTTCCAGCGGGCGCTCCTCGAGGTTGAACCACTCGGGAAACAGCGGCTCGCCCAGCTTGTCGCACAAAAAAGAGGCCTCGCGGTAGAGCGCGCCGCCGGCCAGCGCTCCCATGAGATGCCCCACCAGCCCGGATGCCAGAGACGGGTCGAACAGCACCGGGAACGTGCCGGTCGGCGGGCGTTTGGCGCCCAGCCGGCGCAGGGTACGCCTGGCCGCTTCGCGCCCCACGCTTTGTGGGTCTCTCAGCGCCCGCGGGTCGCGGGCGCTGGTGTAATCAAAATCGCGCTGCATGCCCTGCTCATCCTGGGCGATCAGCATGCAGGAGAGCGAGTGACTGCTGCCCTTTTGCGTGCCTACGAAACCGTGGCTATTGGCGTACACCCGCACACCCTCGCCGCTTGAAAGCGAGGCGCCTTCGGACTGATGAATGCCGGCCACCTCGCTCCCGGCGCGCTCGCAGGCAAGCGCGAGCTCCGTGGCGCGCTCGGTATCCAGCGCCCAGGGGTGATGCACGTCGAGATCAGGCAGGTGGGTGGCCATCAGGGAGGCCTCGGCGAGTCCGGCCGCCGGGTCCTCACCGGTATAGCGCGCAATCGACAGCGCCTTCTCGACTGCCGCCTTGATCGAGGCGGAACTCGCGTCACTGGAGGACGCGCTGCCCTTGCGGCTGCCCACGTAAAGCGTCACCGCGATGCCTTGATCCCGGGAAAGCTCGACGGTTTCGACCTCACCCAGGCGTACGCTCACCGACAGTCCCTGGTCGACGCTGGCGCCTACCTCGGCCTGGTCGGCGCCCAGCTTTTTGGCCAGCGCCAGCGCCTCTTCGGCCCGCGCGACGAGCTCCTGCTGCTGCGCGGCCGCGTCGAATGCCTGTGCCATAACGTTCTCCTTATCGCCGCTGTCGCGGGCGGATCAATGTAAGGGTCGCAGCTGATATACTAGCCGGCGACAAATCTATCAAGTGAGTGACGTATGCCTAAAAAACGCCCTGCGGTCGAGTCTTTCGATGAGCTCGACGACGCCCCGGAGCGGCCCAGCAAATCCCAGCTCAAGCGCGAAATGCACGAGCTGCAGGCGCTGGGCGAAACGCTGATTGCGATGAGGCCCGCCGAGCGCGCGCGCTTTCCGCTCTCCGACGACATGCTCGCCGCCATCGATGAAACCTCCCGCATTCGCTCCCATGAAGGTCGCCGGCGCCACATGCAGTACGTAGGCAAGCTGGTGCGCAAGGAGGATCTGAACGCGATTCAGGCGGTGTTCGACGCCATTGAAGCGGAGAAGAACCAGCGCGATCACGCCTTTCACCGCCTCGAAAAGTGGCGCGACCGGCTGATCGACGAAGGCGATCCAGCGGTCGATGCGTTCATGGCGGAGCACCCCACCGCGGATCGCCAGGCCATTCGCCAGCTCGTTCGCAACGCTCAAAAGGAGCGTGAGCAGGAAAAGCCGCCGGCCAGCGCCCGCAAGCTTTTCAAACACCTTCGCGAAACGCTCGTTCTCTAATCCTCTTTCACCGCCAGGCGCGTCAGGACTGGGTGCCGCCCACGGTCAGCTCGTCGAGCTTGAGCGTGGGCTGACCCACGCCAACCGGCACGCCCTGGCCTTCCTTGCCGCATACGCCGACGCCGGTATCCATCGCCATGTCGTGGCCGATCATCGACACTCGCCCCATCGCCTCGGGGCCGTTGCCGATCAGCGTCGCACCCTTGACCGGCGCGGTAATTTTGCCGTCCTCGATCATGTAGGCCTCGCTTGCCGAGAACACGAACTTGCCCGAGGTGATATCCACCTGGCCGCCGCCAAAGCTCACCGCGTAGATGCCGCGCTTGACGCTTTTGATGATCTCGTCCGGGTCGTCCTGACCGGCCAGCATCACCGTATTGGTCATGCGCGGCATGGGTAGGTGGGCAAACGACTCGCGCCGCGCGTTGCCGGTCGGCGCCATGCCCATCAGCCGTGCGTTGAGCTTGTCCTGCATGTAGCCGGTAAGAATACCGTCCTCGATCAACGGCGTATTCTGGCCAGGCGTACCTTCGTCGTCGACGCTCAGCGAGCCGCGCCCGTCCATGATCGTCGCGTCGTCCACCACGGTCACGCCTCTGGCGGCGACCTGTTGCCCCATGCGCCCGGAAAACGCCGAGCTGCCCTTGCGGTTGAAGTCACCTTCCAGGCCGTGGCCGACGGCTTCGTGGAGCAAAATGCCCGGCCAGCCCGCACCGAGCACTACCGGCATCTGACCCGCTGGGGCATCGATGGCCTCCAGGTTGACCAGCGCCTGGCGTACCGCCTCCCTGGCGTAAATCGCCGGCGCGCCCTGCTCTTTTAACGTGGCCATGGAGTAGCGCCCGCCGCCGCCGGCGCCGCCGCGCTCGCGGCGGCCGTTTTTGGAGGCAATCACGCTGACGTTGAAGCGCACCAGCGGACGAATGTCCGCGGCGAGCGTGCCGTCGCTTGCCCGCACCAGCACCACCTCATAAGTGCCGGAAAGCGAAGCGCTGACCTGGCTGACACTCGGATCCGCCGCCCGCGCTACCCGGTCGGCCTCCATCAGCATGGCCACCTTCTCCTCAGCGCTAAGCCCCGCCAGCGGATCGATCCCGGCATAGAAGTGCTCGGCATGAGTCATCGCTACCGGCTGGCCGGCGCGCTTTTGGCCGCTGCGCACGATGCCCGCCGCGGTACGTCCGGTATCCAGCAGGGCGTTGGCGTTGATCTGATTGGAGTAGGCGAAGCCGGTCTTCTCACCGGCCAGAGAACGTACGCCTACGCCACCGTCGATGTTGTAGCTGGCCTCTTTCACGCGCCCATCTTCCAGCACCCAGCCCTCCTGCCAGGTCCGCTGAAAGTAGAGATCCGCGTAGTCGACCCCGGCGCCAAGCGCGACGTCGAGCCCGGTGTCCAGCGCCTTTAAATCCAGCCCCCCGGGCGTCAACAGGATAGAGGCGGCAAAATCCAAATCACTCGTGTGTGCGGTCATTAGGGGCCTTTTAGCGTAACCCGCGGCGAGGTCCAGGGACCCTGCACGCGAAAATGTAAAGTGGTCGCTCGGTTTAGCGTCTCGCCAAACAGCTGGTCGGCAACGAACAGCGCCGCGCCCGCCACCGGCGCGCCCACCGCGAGCGCGGCGATGGGGAGCGTCTGGCTAACGGGCAGTGTGACGCCAAGATGCTGGTCGAGTTCGCGTTGGAGCAGGTTAACATGTCCATTGAATCTTAACGTGGCGGCCGGCGCTTCGATTTGCAAGGGTTCGCGAAGCGTTAAACGCCCACCGGCGACCGTTGCACTGCCTTTGAGACGATCGAAGGCCATGCCTTCGCCGGTGATGTCGGTAAAATCGAGCCGTAAACGACGCAGCAGGTTGTCGAAATTCAAGAGCCCGACGAGCTTTGCCGAGGGCGAGTTCATCGATAAAAAGCGGCCATCACGAATATCGGTATCGAGCTCGCCGGTGGCGCGGGCCAGATCGACCTGCCAGGGCGCCCCCAACCATTCGAGCGACGCGTTAGCGCGCGTCACGCGACTGGTCATCGGCACCGGCTGACCGAGCTCCTCGAGCGCGGTGCCAAGGTCCCCACCGCGCACGGCGATATCCGCCCGGGTCTGGTGATCCTGCCAGAAAAGCTCGCCGGTCAACGACAGCTCGCCCAGCGTAAGCCCCACCGGCGACAGCGCAAAGCGTCGCTCCCCGGTTTGCCAGTAAGCGGTGAGCGGGCCGATGCGGTGATCATGAAGGCTGACTTCGGCAAGCCTCAAGCGTCCGTTGGGCACATCACCAAGCCAGGCCGGGGCGCTGAACACCTCGGGCGGCGAGGTCTCGACCGCCGCAAGCCAGGAGTCCGGCGCCGGAGCAGATTCACTGCCCAGCGAAAGCCCCACCAGCCGGTCGGCGTCGAGCGAGGCCACGGTAATGTCCAGAGGCCGCTCAAGCGCTGGCTGATACGCCACCCGGCCGGAGACGATATCGCCGCCAACGCGAGCGTCGAGCGTTTGATCAGCCAGCTGCGCCGACAGGCTGAGCGCCCCCAGGCAGCGCTGATTGGCGCTCAAACACGGCGTATCGAGCATCAGACTCACCGGGGTATCGAAGCGCGGAATCTCTGGCGGTCCCTCGCGTTGCCCACTGCCCTCGGTCAGCGGGGCGAGCGCACGCTGCCAGTCGAGCACGTCGAGCCGTGCAAGATTCGCCTGGAGCGCCAGCCCGCCGCCGGGAGGCACCTCGGGTAGCGTCGCGGCGCGGCCAATGGCCACCGCCCCGTCGACGGCGTCACCTAGCCGCAGCCGAGCCTCGACCACCTCGCCCAGGCGAGCATGTAGCGCGCCATTTTCGACCTCGCCTTCGATCTCGAGCGGCCAGGGCGTACCGCGGGATTTGTTGAATGGTGCGGGCAAGCGGCTTTCGACGCCCACCAGATCGCTTTGAAACCCAAGCCAGATGCTGGGCTCCAGACGAATGTGGCCGTTCCAGTCAGCCCGGCCATTCAACAGCGCATTGGTGCGCTGAGGGTCCACCCCGGCCAGGGTGAAAAGCTCGCCGGTATCGACCACGCCGCCAAGCGAAATACCGCTTTCCGGCACGTCGAAGTCGGCGCGAACGGGCCCGTCGAGCAGTCGCCCTTGGGCGTTACCCAAAAGCGCGAAGCGCTCGCCACGCTGCTGCCAGTTCAGCTCGCCGCCGATGTCGGTCAGCGGGGCCTGCGCGAAAGCAGCGTGACTTAGCCGCGAAAGCGATGGACGCGCCGTGATGTCGAGCGCGAGCGTGTCGGGCTCATCCAGCTCAAGGGTGAGCTGCAGGTCGCCATCGACCTCGCCGCTGGCGCGCACATCGCTTAGAAACGACGTGTCGACCTCCGGTATGGCCTGAATGAAATCGATCATCGAGGCCGCGCTGCTGGCGAGTTCGCCGTCGACCGCCAAGTGGTCATCCTCGAGCGTCACCTCGCCATCGCGCGCCTGGACCCCCAGGCTCTGGGCGCGGTCGACGCGCGCGCTGAGCGTCTGGCCTTTAAAGCTCAGCCGACCAGCGACGTCCTCGATCATCGGCCAGCCCTCGCCGATCGGCAAGAAACCCTGCTCGATATCGAGCGCCAACGCCACGGTGGGCGGGTTGCCCGAGCGGTTTTCACCAATAGGAAGCCCTAGCCGCAGCGAGCCGCTGGGCACGACCCCGCCCACGTCGTTTGAAAGCCACTCCAGCAGGCCCTCGTCCAACACCTTCACCGGGAGCCACTGGGGCAGCGGCGTGGCGATAGCGTCGACGTTGGCAAAGTCGATATTGAGGCCGAACTGGCCGCGGCCCTGGCCGTTGATCAAACCAAAGCCCCCGGTGATCTCGGCGCCGTTCCAATCGATGTCGAGCTCGCGGCCGCTGACCATGGTATTGGGCCCGTCGTAGACCCATTCCACCATACCGCGGGCGTGGCGAAGCGCCATGGGCTCGGCGAACACGCCGGGAAAGTTGAGCTGGCTGTCACCGTCGCTTGAAAACGTTACCCGTCCGCGACGGTCCCGCGCCTGTACCCAGGCATCGAGCGGCCCGCCTCCCGGCGCCTGCTGCCAAGGCTCGACGCTTACGTCGTTGAGTGCGACGTCCACGCCCCAGTGGCCGTCACGCTGACCAAGTGCAATCCCCTTCACTTGGCCGCTGGGCGAAAGCGTTTGCAATACCCGAGTCAGCGATTCGGGCAAAAAGGCGTACTCTCGCCAGGCCGTCAGCGAAGCCAGTTCAAACGCGCTGGTGCGCAGTGCCCAGCGGCCAGGCTGGTGGGTCAAATACCAGTGGCGCGGCAGAGCCGGGCCTTCGCTGACGTTGTCCGGCTGCGCCCACTCGACGCTTTTGGCGTCGCCGCTGAGCCAGGCCTCGCCGCCGTCGCCGTCGCGCTCCCACTCGCCGCTGGCCTGAATATCGCGCAGAACGGCGAACTGCTCTTGCTGTCTGAGCGTCAGTTGGGGAATACCGACGCCGGCGCGCACCCGATCGAGCCGGCCGCCGAACCACTCGCCCCAAAGCCGCACCGACCCGCCGGCCTGCTCGATGTAAGGCATGTGATCGGCGCGGAACACGTCGCCAAGCGCCACCAGATGATCGAGCTGAAGCTCCAGCTGTACCGCGGCGGAGAAGTCGCTCGGCCCGCCGGGGCCCGGCTGCATTTCCGCCTGCACGATTAGCGCAGGCAAGGCGCGTTGGTCAGCGGGTGTATCTGCATCGAGAATATTGACCGTACCTTCGAAGCGGGCGAGCTCGTCGCTACCGCCGAGCAGCAAACGCGGCGCGTTCAGCGCCAGGGTCTGCTCGCGTCCGTGCAGGGTCAGCTGACTATCGCGCAGCCAAAGCCGCTGCTTGAGCACCAGCGCGGTCCAGCGGTCGATCCGGTTGAGATCCACGCTGGGCTCCTGGGCGAACAGCAGCGGAAGCGTTGCCGGGTCGGGCCATCCCCAGGATCCATCGTCGAGCTGGTAGAGGTGAACGTCGAGTTCGCTTATCCGGGCATCGCTGAAAATCGGCGCAAACGCCTTGAGCGAAGCCCAGGTGTCCAGGCGAAGGTAAGCACTCGGCAGCGTTAAAAGCGGCGCCTGGTCAGTGCTGGCCGTAAGCCCCTCCAAACGCAGTACCAGATCGTTTCGCTCGAGCGATAGCGACAGATGCTCGATGGAGACCGGCGCGCCGATGTGGGTCTCGAGCAGGGACTCGATCGAGGGAATCAGGCTGTCGGCCTGGCTAAACGAAAGCCGCAGCACCAAAAGGGCCACGGCAATCAGGGCAAGGAGCGCGGCTACCAGCATCAGCAGTCCGCGTAGAAGATAAGCCACTGGCGTCATTACATCAGCACGATATCGTACTGTTCCTGTGAGTAGTGCTGCTCGACCTGAAAGCGAATGGTCTTGTCGATGAACGCCTCCAGATCCGCGACCGCCGCGGACTCCTCGTCGAGCAGCCGGTCGACCACGGGCTGGGAGGCCAGCACTCGGTAAGTATCGGCGCTGTAGGCGCGCTCTTCGCGCAGAATCTCGCGAAAGATTTCGTAGCAGACGGTTTCCGGCGTTTTCAGGGTGCCGCGTCCGTGGCAGGTCGAACACGCCTCGCAAAGCGTTTGCTCGAGGCTTTCACGGGTGCGCTTGCGCGTCAGCTGTACCAGTCCGAGCTCGGTCACACCGGTGCACTTGGTCTTGGCGTTGTCGCGCTCCAGCGCCTTCTCCAGCACTCTGAGCACCTGGCGCTGGTGCTCGACGTCCATCATGTCGATGAAGTCGATGATGATGATACCGCCCAGGTTTCGAAGGCGCAGCTGGCGGGCGATGGCGGTGGCCGCCTCGAGGTTGGTCTTGAAGATGGTCTCCTCGAGATTGCGGTGGCCCACGTAGCCGCCGGTGTTGACGTCGATGGTGGTCATCGCCTCGGTCGGATCGATCACCAGATAGCCGCCGGACTTGAGCTGCACCTTGCGCGCCAGCGCCTTTTGAATTTCGTCCTCGACACTGTAGAGATCGAAGATCGGCCGCTCGCCGGGATAGTACTCGATGCGATCCACCGCGTAGGGCATGAACTCCTCTGCGAACTCGACCAGCTTGACGAAGTTCTCTCTCGAGTCGATGCGCACCTTTTCGATGTCGTCACGCATCACGTCGCGCAGAATACGCATGAACAGCGGCAGGTCGTCGTAAATGACGCTCGGGGGCGTAGCGCTCACCTTGCGCTCGCTCACCTTGCGCCAGATGCGCAGCAGAAAGTACATGTCGCTTTCGAGCTCCTCGTCACCCACGCCTTCGGCAGCGGTGCGCACGATGAAGCCGCCGGTGATCTCCAGGCTTTGTGCTTCGATGCTTCTGTCGAGCAGTGCCTTCAGCCTCTCGCGCTCGCCTTCGTCCTCGATGCGCTGGGAAACGCCGTGGTGGGGCGAGTCGGGCATGTAGACCAGATAGCGCGACGGAATCGACAGATGCGTGGTCAGCCGCGCACCCTTGGTGCCGATCGGGTCCTTGGTGACCTGCACCACCAGCGCCTGGCCCTCGTGCAGAAGTACCCCGATCGGCGGGTGCGGCTCGCCGGCGCCCGCCTCGGCCATCACTTCGTGGGCGTGAATGAAGGCGGCGCGCTCGAGGCCAATATCGACAAAGGCAGCCTGCATTCCAGGCAGAACCCGCACCACCTTGCCTTTGTAGATATTGCCTACGATCCCGCGCCGGCGCGAACGCTCGATCAGCGCCTCTTGCAGCACGCCGTTTTCGACCAGCGCCACGCGGGTTTCCATGGGGGTCAGATTGATCAGGACTTCACCGCTCATGCGCTCTTCCTTATGGGCTCGCTGGCCTCAAGGGGGTTCCATGTCCCAACCACTTTACAGGCGAGCCGACCAAACGGACACACCCTGGCGCGAAAGTAACGCCGCCGTCTCGAAAAGCGGAAGTCCGACCACCGCCGAGTGGCTGCCCCGAATTTCCTCGACGAATACGGAGGCCAGGCCTTGAATCGCATAGCCCCCGGCCTTGTCCCAGGGCTCGCCGGTCTCCCAGTAGCGCGCGATTTCAGCATCACTGATCGCTCTCATGCGCACCTCGGTGGTGACCACCGTTGAGAGCGTACCCGCAGGGCCGATCACGGCGACCCCGGTCATGACCTGATGGGTCCGGCTGGAAAGCGCGGCGAGCATCTCGCGGCCGTGAGCAGCGCTTTCAGGCTTGCCCAGCACGCGGCCATCAAGCACCACGGCGGTATCGGAGCCAAGTACGGCTAGCCCGGTCGCACCAAAGCACGCCCGGGCCTTGGCGATGGCCAGGCGCTCGACGTAGTCGTGGGCCGACTCGTTTTCCAGGGGCGTTTCATCGATGTTGCTGGCGCGCACCTCGACCGCCACGCCAATGGAGGCCAAAAGCGCCTTGCGCCGAGGCGAGGCAGAGGCCAGACACAGCGTCGGCGCGCGGTGGGCGCCATCAACACTCACGACGCGCCCTTGACCGCTCGGCGCTCGAGCGCCAGGAGCATGGTGGCAAGCCAGGGCCACAGCAGCCCGCTGATCAGCGCGGAGATCAAAAACGAGAGATGGATGGTGAAATTGCCGGTCAGCACCCGCAGCCACTGCTCGATGAGCTGCACGAGCCCTAGCAGCACCAGCACCAGCACCGCCTGCTGAACCAGCGAGTAGGCGCGAAAGCGCGGGTACACCAGCGCCGCCAGAAACGCGAGCGTGGTGTACACCAGCGCGTGCTGCCCCAGTACGCTGCCCTCGATCAGATCCAGCATCAGCCCGATCATGAAACCGTGCAGTACCCCCACGCGGTCCGGCACGCGCATGCACCAGTAGACCAGCATCAAACCGATCCAGTCCGGGCGAAAGGCTTGCCAACCATCGGCCAGCGGCATGACCTGCAGGCACAGCGAGAGCACCAGGCTCAGCCATACCACCACCAGCGGAATCACCGGCGCTCTAGCCATTGGGGACCTCCGAAGACGCCGCCTCGTTAAGGCGCTGCGAGGCGTGGATCGCCGCCGGCGAAATCGTCATCGAAGCGTCCCACAACGGTGGTTCGTCCTCCTGTTCCAGCGGCGGCGGAAACAGCAACAAGAAGTGGCGCGAACGGGTCAGCTGCGCCGACGGTACCGCACTCACCTGAGCAAAAGGCTGGCCCGGGTCGTGATAGACCTCGGTGACCCGCGCCACTGGGTAGCCCGGCGGAAAGCGCCCGGCAAGCCCCGAGGTGGTCAAGAGATCGCCTTCGCGGATATCGGCGGTGTCCGGCACGTGAAGGACGCTGACGCTGTCGTAGCGCCCGGTGCCCTGCACGATGAAGCGCAGCCCGTTACGATTCACCTGCACCGGCAAGGCGTGGCTGGCATCGGCCAGCAGCAGCACCCGGCTCGAGTAGGCCGACACCGCCGTCACCTGGCCGACCAGCCCGAAGGCGTCGATCACCGGCTGGCCGACGTAGGCGCCGTTGCGGTGGCCGCGGTCGATCACCATTTGGTGGCTGAACGGGTCGTTATCGAGCGACAAAAGCTCCGCCGACATGTAGGGAATTTCGGTACGCTCGGCGGCGCTCAAAAGCTCGCGCAGCTCGGCGTTTTCGGAGGTCAGGTTGGCCAGACGCTGGCCGCGGTGTGAAAGCGTCAGAATCTGCTCGCGCAGAAGACGGTTTTCATCCACCAACGCTTGCTGGTCGGAAAGCACCAAAGAGCCCCAGTTCAGCAGGTCGCTTGGGAGGCTCACGACCCACTGAACCGGTGCAACGACCATGGTGAGCTGAGCGCGTACGTCTTCCATGCGCGTAAAGCGCTGGTCGACAAACATCAAGGCGCTTGCCGCCAGCACGCAAAAGAAGAACCGGTAGCCCGGAATGGGGCCGTGCGAAAATAGCGGTTTAATAGGCAACCCCTCGCAGTAAACCGCTGGAATCAGTCGCTCGAGAGCAGCTCGAAGGTATGCTGATCGATCATTTCCAGCGCTTTACCACCGCCGCGCGCCACGCAGGTCAGCGGGTCTTCGGCGACGATCACGGGAAGGCCCGTCTCTTCGGCGATCAGCTTGTCCAGATCGCGCAAGAGCGCCCCGCCACCGGTCAACACCAGGCCGCGCTCGGCGATGTCCGAGGCAAGCTCGGGCGGTGACTGCTCGAGCGCGCTTTTGACCGCGGCGACGATCGAGCCGAGCGTCTCCTGCAGTGCCTCGAGAATCTCGTGGGAGTTGAGCGTGAAGCTTCTGGGGATGCCTTCGGCCAGGTTACGCCCGCGAACATCGATTTCTCGAAGCTCGCCGCCGGGGTAGGCGCAGCCGATCTCTTCCTTGATACGCTCGGCGGTAGCTTCACCGATGAGGCTGCCGTAGTGGCGGCGCACGTACGCGGTGATCGCCTCATCGAAACGGTCACCGCCTACGCGGATGGATTCGGAGTAGACGACGCCGTTGAGCGAGATGATCGCGATTTCGGTAGTACCGCCACCGATATCGACGACCATCGACCCCTGCGCTTCCTCGACCGGAAGTCCAGCGCCGATCGCGGCGGCCATCGGCTCTTCGATCAGAAACACTTCGCGGGCGCCCGCGCCTTCGGCGGATTCACGAATGGCGCGGCGCTCGACCTGGGTCGACATGCACGGCACGCACACGAGAACGCGGGGGCTGGGGGTCAAAAAGGTGCTTTGATGCACTTTACGAATGAAGTGCTGGAGCATCTGCTCGGTCACGGTGAAGTCGGCGATGACGCCATCCTTCATCGGACGGATCGCCGTGATGTTGCCCGGCGTGCGGCCCAGCATCCGTTTGGCATCGGCGCCGACGGAGGCGACGCTACGCATATTGCCCGATTGGCGAATGGCGACGACGGAAGGCTCGTCCAGGACGATGCCGCGACCGCGTACATAAATCAGTGTGTTGGCCGTACCCAGATCGATCGATAGATCGCTGGAAAACAGCCCCCTCAAGCGTTTGAACATGGATGTTGTTACCTAGTGCAGACCGGGAACCCTGTGCGGATGCAAACGGTATCACCGCAACCCCTTGGCAGCAAGCACGAGTCGCTCCCCTGCCCGTTGTGTGGATTGTGTGGTACCTTTTGCGGCTATTTTAGTGACGTTCTGTCGATTGACGGCGTCTTGTTGACCGTACGTATACCGCCCAACGCGAAATACGTTCCATTACGTTTGTGAGGAAACCGCGATCATGGCACTTGAAGAATCTCACGTGCGCCGGGCCGCGCACCTGGCGCGGCTGGCGATCAGCGACGATCAGGCCGGCCGTTTTGTGGACGATCTCAGCCGAATTCTGGACATGGTCGACCAGCTTCAGCAGGTGAATACCGACGGCGTCGCCCCGCTCGCCCATCCGCTCGACGCCACCCAACGCCTGCGCGCCGACGAAGTCACCGATTCCAATCAGCGCGACGAGTATCAGCGCTGCGCGCCAGCGGTGGAAGACGGCCTATACCTGGTGCCTCGCGTGGTGGAGTGAGGCCACCTCCTCCCGCCCTTTCGACTTTTCATATTCGCCCCGAACGGAGCTTTTGGGTCATGCATAATCAAACCGTAACCCAGCTGGCGGCCGCCTTGAAAAGCGGCGAGCTCTCGAGCCGAGAGATCACCGCCCACTATCTACAGCGGATCGAGCGGCTCGACAGCAAGCTCAACAGCTTTATCAGCGTGACCGCCGAACAGGCGCTGGATAACGCCGAAGCCGCCGACAAGGCGCGCGCCGCGGGCGACACCCACGCGCTTGCCGGTATTCCACTGGCGCTCAAGGACATCTTCTGCACCAAAGGCGTTAAAACCAGCTGTGGCTCGAAAATGCTGGATAACTTCGAAGCGCCTTACGATGCGACCGTGGTCGAAAAACTGAATGCCGCGCGCACCGTAAGCCTTGGCAAGACCAACATGGACGAGTTCGCCATGGGCTCCTCCAACGAGAACAGCCATTATGGCCCGGTGAAAAACCCCTGGGATCTCCGGGCAGTGCCCGGCGGAAGCTCCGGCGGCAGTGCAGCGGCGGTCGCGGCGGGCCTGGTGCCAGCCGCGCTCGGCACCGACACCGGCGGCTCGATTCGCCAGCCCGCCGCGTTTTGCGGCATCACCGGCCTCAAGCCCACCTACGGGCGCGTTTCGCGCTTTGGCATGATCGCCTACGCCTCGAGCCTCGATCAGGCCGGGCCCATGGCGCGCAGCGCAGAGGATTGCGCGCATCTTCTCAACGTCATCGCCGGTCACGACGTGCGCGACTCCACCTGCGCCACCCGCGGCGTGCCGGACTACACCGAGCAGCTCGATGCGCCGCTTTCCGGGCTCAAGATCGGCCTGCCGAAAGAGTACTTCGGTGACGGCCTGAATCCGGACGTCGAGCGCGCGGTGCGCGAGGCGGTGAAGGTGTACGAGTCGCTCGGCGCGACCGTGCGCGAGGTGAGCCTGCCGCACACCCACTACGCCATTCCCGCCTACTACGTCATCGCCCCGGCAGAAGCCTCGTCGAATCTGTCGCGCTATGACGGCGTGCGCTTTGGCCACCGCTGTGAAGATCCAAGGGATCTGATCGACCTTTATACCCGTACCCGCCAGGAAGGGTTCGGCGAAGAGGTGAAGCGGCGCATTTTGATCGGCACGCACACGCTCTCGGAAGGCTTTTTCGACGCCTACTACATCAAGGCGCAGAAAGTCCGCCGTCTGATCCGTCAGGACTTCCTCGATGCGTTCGAGGACGTCGACGTGCTGATGGGCCCGGCCGCGCCGACCACGGCGTTTGACCTGGGCGCGAAAAAGGACCCGGTGTCGATGTATCTGCAGGATATCTACACCATCGCCGTCAACCTGGCGGGCATTCCCGGCATGAGCGTGCCGGCAGGCTTCGTCGACGGCCGCCCGGTCGGGCTTCAGATTCTTGGCACCCACTTCGCCGAGGCGCAGCTTCTGAACGTGGCCCACCAGTTCCAGCAGGCCACCGACTGGCACCTTCAACGTCCCGCACTCGCCGAGGAGAACGCCTAATGCAATGGGAAACCGTCATCGGGCTGGAGGTTCACGTTCAGCTCGCTACCCGCTCCAAGATCTTCTCCGGGGCGTCGACCGCGTTCGGCAGTGAGCCCAACACCCAGGCAAGCGCGGTAGACCTGGGGCTACCCGGCAGCTTGCCCGTGCTCAACGAGCAGGCCGTGGCGATGGCCGTTCAGTTCGGCCTCGCAGTACACGCCGGCATTCCCGAAGTATCGGTGTTCGATCGCAAGAACTACTTCTATCCGGATTTGCCCAAGGGCTATCAGACCAGCCAGATGTACCACCCCATCGTGGGCCCGGGCGAGGTCGAGATCACCCTGGATGACGAGGTGACCAAGCGCATCCGCATCCACCACGCGCACCTGGAAGAGGACGCAGGCAAGTCGCTGCACGAAGACTTCCAGGGCATGACCGGCATCGACCTGAACCGCGCCGGCACCCCGCTTCTGGAGATCGTTTCTGAGCCGGACATGCGAAGCGCGAAAGAGGCAGCGGCGTATCTCAAGGCGATCCACTCGATCGTCACGTATCTTGGCATTTCCGACGGCAACATGGCGGAAGGCTCGATGCGCTGCGACGTCAACGTCTCCGTGCGCCCCAAAGGACAGGAAGCGTTTGGCACCCGCGCCGAGATCAAGAACGTCAACTCGTTTCGCTTCGTCGAGCGCGCCATCGCCTTCGAGGTCGAACGCCAGATCGAGCTGATCGAGGACGGCGGTAAGGTGGTCCAGGAGACGCGCCTGTTCGACCCGGAGCGCGACGAGACGCGCAGCATGCGGACAAAAGAGGAAGCCAACGACTACCGCTACTTCCCCTGCCCGGACCTTTTGCCGGTCGTACTCGACCAGGCGTATCTCGACCATTTGAAAGGTCAGCTGCCGGAACTACCCGCCGACAAGCGCGCGCGCTTTCAAAACGAGCTGGGGCTGTCGGCGTACGACGCCAACGTGCTCTCTGCCAGTCGCGAAATGGCGGAGTTTTTCGAGGAAGTGTACCAGGTCTGCGGTGACGCCAAGCAGGCGGCCAACTGGGTTCAGGGCGAACTCTCCGGGGCGCTCAACCGGGAAAACCTGGGCGTTGCGCAAAGCCCGGTGTCAGCGCAGCAGTTGGGTCAGCTCATCAAGCGCGTGGTCGACGGCACGATCAATGGCAAGGCTGCCAAGGAGGTCTTCCAGGCGCTGTGGAACGGCCAGGGGCGCGACGCCGACGAGGTGATCGAGGCCAAGGGCCTGAAACAGGTGACCGACACCGGTGCCATCGAGGCGATGATCGACGAGGTGATTGCGGAGAACCCGGCCCAGGTCGCGCAGTACCGCGACGCGGAGCCGGAAAAGCGCGGCAAGATGATCGGCTACTTCGTCGGTCAGGTGATGAAAGCCTCGCGCGGAACCGCCAACCCGCAGCAGGTCAACGGTCTCTTGAAAGAGAAGCTCGACGCGCTGCTTTGATCCCTTTTGCAGGGCAGTTGCTTAACGCCAAAACGGCGGCCTTCGGGCCGCCGTTTGGGTATCTGACGCTCGGCCCTGCTAAAGCTGGCCGGGCTCAATAAAGCGCACGAGCCGGGCCACCCCGGCCGCCCATACCGGCGCCGTGAGCTCGGCGAGGGCGCCGGTGGCAAAGGCGGGGCCACGGGTTTCGCGCCCCTCGACCAGATAGCCACACAGCGCGCCGACCAGCGGCATGTGGCTCACGAGCATGATCGTCTCGCCTTCCGGCTGCGCCAGGAGCCAATCGCTCACCGCCCGCGGCGCATCGTCCGGCGTGATGTTCGATAGCGTTTCGACCGGCACGCCGAGCGCATCGCTCACCGCGGCGGCGGTTTGCTGAGCGCGCCGATAGGGGCTCGCGCAGAGCCTGACCGCCCCCAAATCGTCCTGAGCCGCAAGCCAGCCGGCCATGCGCGCCGCCTCGTACTCGCCCTGGGCGGTCAGCGTGCGCGCATGGTCGACCTGCCCCGGCCCTGCTTCGCCGTGGCGCATGATCAAAAGGCGAGCATCACTTGCCATGGGCGCCTCCCGTTTCGCTGTGCGCCCGATGGACGGCCTCTCGGGGCAGCACGAACTCCACGTCGCTGCTGTGCTCGTTCATCATCAGCATGCCGGCCATCTCCTTGGGCGCCACGCCTTCGAACAGCACCCGGTTGAGCCCTTCGGCAAGCGGCATGTAGACGTTCATCTCCCTCGCCTTGTCGCGCACGAGCCTGACCGTATTGACGCCTTCCGCCACCTGGCCCAGCGCGTCGATGGCCTCCTGGAGCGTACGCCCTTCGCCCATGGCAAAGCCCACGCGATAGTTGCGCGAAAGCTTCGACGAGCAGGTCACGATCAGATCGCCCACCCCGGCCAGGCCCAGAAAGGTCATCGGGTTCGCCCCCTGGGCGACGGCGAAGCGGCCCATTTCCGCCAGCGCCCGGGTCATCAGCATGCTGCGGGTGTTCTCGCCCATGCCAAGCGCGGCGGCCATGCCAGCGGAGATGGCGTAAATATTCTTGAGCGCCCCGCCGAGCTCCACGCCGTGGCGGTCGTTGCTGGCGTAAACGCGAAAGTAGCCACAGCCCAGCGCCTGCTGCACACGGGTGCGAGTCAGCGGGTCCTGGCTTGCCACCACGGTGGCGGTCAGCTGCTTGTCGGCGATTTCCGAGGCAAGGTTGGGGCCGGCGATCACCCCGATATGGGGAAAACCCGTCTCCTCTTCCAGCACCTGACTCATCAGCAAAAAGCTGTCCTGCTCGATGCCCTTGGTGGTGCTGACGAGAATTTGCTCTTTTGTAAGCCACCGTTTGGCCTGACGCACGACGTCTCGAAAGGCGCTGGAGGGAATGGCGACGAGCACTAGCGCCGCGCCCTCGACGGTTTCGCGGATGTTGGTCGAGGCGGTGACTGCCTCGTTGATTGCGTAGTCGGGCAGGTAGCGCCCGTTTCGGTGCTCGGTGTTGATCTGCTCGACCAGCGCCTCGTCGCGCATCCACTGGCACACCTGGGCGCCGTTATCGGCGGCGATACTGGCAAGCGCGGTGCCGAAGCTTCCGCCGCCGAGCACCGCAACCTTGATCTGCTCCAAAGCCATGACGTCATCCTACTCTTTCGGGCGATGCAGCTACTTTATCACTTATCGCTTTGACCAGGACGCTGGATAACGGCCTGTTTTCTAGCGCTAAAAAAACGGCCCGCCAAAAGGCGGGCCGCATTGCTTAAACGCTGATCAGGCGGTAAGAACGCTATTCAACCGCTTGACGTAGGCGGCCGGGTCGTCGAGATGGCCACCTTCGGCGATGATGGCCTGGTCGAGCAGGATGTGGGCCAGCTGGGTGAACTGCTCGCCCTCGGCGCCTTCCAGGCGCGCCACCAGAGCGTGATCCGGGTTGAGCTCGAGAATCGGCTTCACCTCGGGCATCGGCTGGCCGGCGGCCTCCATGATGCGGCGCATCTGGTAGCCCATTTCGTGCTCGGGCAGCACCACGCAGGCCGGGGAGTCGGTCAGGCGATGGGTGATCTTCACTTCCTGAACGCCCTCGGCCAGCGCCTCTTTCACTCGCTTGACCAGCGCCTCCTTCGATTTGGCGGTCTCTTCCTGGGCCTTCTTCTCCTCTTCGTCTTCCACATCGCCAAGGTCGAGCTCGCCCTTGGCCACGTCCGCAAACGACTTGCCGTCGAACTCGGTCAGATGGCTCATCAGCCACTCGTCGATGCGATCCGACAGCAGCAGGACTTCGATGCCTTTCTTGCGGAAGATTTCGAGGTGCGGGCTGTTCTTCGCTGCGTTGAAGCTGTCCGCGACCACGTAGTAGATTTTCTGCTGACCTTCCTTCATGCGCTCGATGTAGCCGGCCAGCGACTGATCCTGAGCGGCGGTATCGGTATGCGTCGAAGCGAAGCGCAGAAGACCGGCAATGTTTTCGCGGTTGGAGGGATCTTCGCCCGGGCCTTCCTTCAGCACGCTGCCAAAGGTGTTCCAGAACGTCTGGTACTGCTCGCTGTCTTTCGAGAGCTTCTTGAGCATGTCCAGCGCGCGCTTGGTGAGTGCGCCCTTGATCTTTTCGACCTTCGGGTCCTGCTGAAGAATTTCACGCGACACGTTGAGCGACAAATCGCGAGTATCCAGCACCCCCTTGATGAAGCGCAGGTAGAGCGGCAAAAACTGCTCGGCGTCGTCCATGATGAACACGCGCTGTACGTAAAGCTTCACGCCGCGGGCACCGTCGCGCTCGAACATGTCGAACGGCGCGCGGCCGGGCACATACAGAAGACTGGTGTACTCGAGCTTGCCTTCGACCTTGTTGTGGCTCCAGGTCAAGGGGTCGCTGAAATCATGGGCGACGTGCTTGTAGAACGCCTTGTACTCGTCGTCGCTCACCTCGGATTTCGGACGCACCCAAAGCGCGGTGGCTTCGTTGATGGTCTCCCAGGTCGTGACTTCGCTACCTTCGATCTCGTTGCCGTCATCGTCCTTTGCAGTTTCGACCTTCGGCATACGCACCGGCACTTCGATATGATCCGAGTACTTGCGCACCAGCCCTTTCAAGCGGTAGTCGTCGGCGTACTCCTTGGCATCGTCCTTGAGGTGCAGGGTAATTTCGGTGCCGTGAAAATCGAGCTCGAGGTCGGCGACGCTGAACTCGCCCTCGCCCTTCGAGCGCCATTCCACGCCTTCACCTTTCTCGCTGCCCGCCTTGCGAGTGCGCACGACCACTTCGTCAGCAACGATGAAACCGGAGTAGAAACCGACACCGAACTGGCCGATCAGCTTGGCGTCCTTTTGCTGCTCGCCGGTGAGCTGTTGCATGAACTCGGCGGTACCGGAGCGCGCGATGGTGCCCAAATTGGAAATCACGTCGTCGCGGTTCATACCGATGCCGTTGTCGCGCAGCGTCACGGTGTTGGCGGCGGCATCGTGCTCGATTTCGATACGCAGGTCGCTGTCGCCTTCGTACAGCGCGTCGCTATCGAGCGCGGCGTAGCGAAGCTTGTCGCAGGCATCCGCAGCGTTGGAGATCAGCTCGCGGAGAAAGATCTCCCGGTTGGAGTACAGGGAGTTGATCATCAGGTTCAGAAGCTGTTTGACTTCCGTTTGAAAACCAAGCGTTTCTTCGTGGGTTGCCGTGCTCATGCGTAGCCCTCAATTGCCTATTGCTGCGTTACCAATGCGCTTTTTTAGCGCGAAACGTTCGTGTGAACGTCAATATGGGGCCAGGCCGAATGATTTCAAGAACACGGTGATACCGAGCAAGGGCCCGGGGTTCAAGGCTCAGGTTCAAGGATCAGGTGTCCAGCGGTTCCGGGTCGCCGTACTTCCACGCCCGATAGCCAATCAAACGCCGGTCGATGCGATCCAGAAGCCAGCCAATGATCAGCGCGTCATCGACGACGCCGATGAGAAAGAGAAAGTCCGGAATCAAATCGAAGGGCATGATCAGATAGCCAAGCGCCAGCGCCATCATGCCAAACGCCGACCAGGGCACCGGACGGTAGCGGCCGCTCACGACATCGCGCGTCATGGGGAAAAACAGTTTCAACGCCCGCGCGATACGCTTGAACGCCCCAACACGGCCTTTCAAGCGCCCAAGCCACCACCCTTTCATCCATCGTGCCATGAGTATTCGTCCTTGTGAAAAATGCAGGTCAACGCGTCAAGTCCCCCAATTGTAGGGGCAAGCGGCGCCGTTATGGTCCACTATAGACGCTCAATACCCCAGCAGTCAGCGCCACCCGTTTAAAGAGAGGAAGCCATGCCGGTTTTGCGATTACGTTTTCGCCTTAAAGCGCTGGGCGTCGCCGCGCTCGTCGGTTTAGCCGCCCAGGGAGTTGCCACGCCGAGTCTGGCGGCAACGGACGCCCAAATGAGCGCGGCACTCAACGCTGCCCGCGACCAGCAGTGGCAGCGCGTCGACGAGCGCGCCATCGCCGGCCACGTGCTCGAAGGCTACGTCGAGTATCATCGCCTGCGCGGGCGTCTTCCCAACGTCTCTTCCGGCGAGGTTCAGGACTTTCTCCAGCGCTACAGCGATTCGCCACTTTCCGAGTGGATGCGCGGCCAGGCAATCGCCAATTACGGCTACGCCGGGCGTTACAACGACCTGTTGGCTATCGCCGACGGCGTGCCGGACGGCACCGCCCGCCAATGCTACTACTACACGGCACTGCTGGACCGGGCGCCTTTGGAGGCGCGCGCCGCAGGGCTCGATCTCTGGCGCACTGGCAGCTCCCAGCCCAACGCCTGCGACACGCTCTTCAATCGCCTGCGCGCCGACGGTACGATCGATGACCGCGCGGTGTGGGAACGCAAGATGCTGGCCTGGCAGGCCGGTGACATCGGACTTTCGAACTACCTTAACGGCCTGCTGGGCGGGCAGTGGCAAAGCGCCATCGACACCGTGGAGGCCACCCACCGCAGCGCCTCGATGATTGCCCAGGCGCCGGCGTGTTTGGGCCCACAGTGCGCGGCAAGCGCGGCGTTCTATCAGGCCGGCATGCAGCGCTACACCCAGGAAAACACGCCCGCCGCGCTGAGCGCCTGGCAGAGCCTGTCGCCCCGGCTGGCGCTCGATAGCGACGCGCAGCGCGTCATCGAGGAAGAACTCGCCTTTTATGCGCTGGTTCGAAGCGTACCCGGCGCGCTTGGCTGGGTGGACAGCGTGCTGCCTTCGCTTGGCAGCGAGCGAGTGCTCGAGCTCCGCGTGCGCCGCGCGCTCGAAGATCGCCAGTGGCAGGACGTCATGCGCTGGATCGCCCAGATGCCGCCGACCCAGCAGGAGAGCAGCCGCTGGCAGTACTGGCTGGCTCGGGCCAACGAGCAGTTGGGTAACCGGGACGCCGCCGAGGCGCGCTATCGCGAGGCAGCGCTGGACCGCAGTTTTTACGGCTTCGCCGCCGCGGAGAAGCTCGGCATTCCCTACCGGTTGAACAACGAGGTCAGCTACTTCGACGAGGTGTCGCGCGAGCGCACCGCGAACCTTCCGGTGGTGCAGCGCACCGAGGCACTGCTGCGTATCGGTGAAGACGGCCTGGCCAACAGCGAGTGGCTTTACGCCGCGCGCACCTTGCCCCCGCTGGAGGCCCGGGCGCTGGCAGACTACGCCGCCCAGCGTCAGTGGTACGCGCGGCTGGTGCAAACCACCATCGCCGGCGAGATGTGGGATGCACTGGAGTGGCGCTTCCCGCCGGCCTACCGTGAAAGTTTCATGCGCTGGGGCAACCAGACCGGGGTCGACCCTTACCTTTTAATGGCGATTACCCGTCGCGAAAGCGCCTACAACCCGGTGGCGCTCTCGCCTGCCGGTGCCCGCGGCTTGATGCAGCTGATGCCGGGCACCGCCGCCCAGGTGGCCCGCCAGCTGGGCCTGGCCGACCCGGGGCCTTACGGGGTGCTCGACCCGGAGCTCAACATTCGCCTGGGCAGCACCTATATTCGTGAAAAGCTCGACCGCTACCGCGGCAACCGCCTGGCGGCGACGGCGGCCTACAACGCCGGCCCCGGCCGGGTCGACCAGTGGCTGGGCAGCGGCATGGAGTCGTTCGACCTGTTCGTTGAGAGCATTCCGTTTCGTGAAACCCGCGACTACGTTCAGGCGGTGCTGAGCTACCGAGTGATTTTCGAAAGCCTGGCCCGGGGCGGCGACAGCCAGGGCGTGACGCTCTTGAGCGATAACGAGCAGCAGAGTCGCTACGACCGCGCCCTGCTCACGCTTCGCTAGCCACATCCTCAGCGCCCGGCTAAACCGGGCGCTGCTCGAGCGCCAGGCGCAGGCCGAAGAGCACCAGCACCGCGCCAGTCGTGGCGTTGAGCACTCGCGCAAAGCGAGCGCTGGCCAGCCATCGCCCGGCACTTCCCACCAGCAGCACCACGCCAATTTGCCAGACATTGGCAATCACGAAATGCACGCCGGCGAGCCACAGCGACTTCAAAAGCACTGGCTCGGTGGGGGCGATGAACTGCGGTAAAAACGCCATGTAGAACACCACCGTTTTGGGGTTGAGCACGTTGGACAAGAGCCCTTCGCGAATCGGCCTCCACAGCGGCACCGGCGAGTGCGGCTGGTCGAGCGCGCCGACGGGCAACGCCACGCCGCGCCTGGCGGCCAGCAGGCTGGTGATGCCCAACCATACCAGATATCCAGCCCCGGCGAGCTTGAGCAGATTGAACGCCATCGCGGACTGCAACAGAATGAGCGAGATACCCAGCGCGGAAATCGTGGCGTGCACGAACAGCCCGCAGCAGATCGCAAGGCTGGTGACGACGCCGTCGCGCACGCCGCCGCGAGCGGTATTGCGAATCACCAGCAGCGTGTCCACGCCGGGGGTGATCGAGAGCAGCGTGATCGCGATCAGAAAGGGAATGAACTGGGCATCTACCAGCGTAATAGGGCTCATAAAGCGGCGCTCTTTGCGTTAAAAGAATCCTGACGTCGTCACTGGACGACCCCTTTTTTTACTTCTAAAGTGATTTTGTAGGCGCTAAAAGCGCCTATCTATTATTAAAAGCTCGTTAAGGAAACGAAAGATGGCAACTGGTACCGTCAAGTGGTTCAACGACACGAAAGGTTATGGCTTCATCTCTCCGGATGACGGCGGCGACGACCTTTTTGCGCACTTCTCAGAAATTCAGGCTGAAGGCTTCAAGACCCTGCAGGACGGTCAAAAAGTCACTTTTGAAGTCACGCAAGGCAAGAAAGGCCTTCAGGCTTCCAACATTCGCGTTTCCTGATCGGCGCGCGAAGATAAAGGCCCGCCTGGCGGGCCTTTTTATTGCCTGAACATCGACTAAAGTGCCGCCGGGTCACTGCGCGGCGTTCAGCTCATCGAGATCGCGCTCCTGCTCGTCGAGCGGCGCCTCGTCATTTTCAGCGTCGGCGTCGTTTACTTCTTCACCTTCTACTTCGCCGGTTCCGTTTGATTCCAGCGCGCCGGGCTCCTCTGTAGCCGCACTCGAGCCATTGTCGCTCTCGTCATTGGCGCGCTGATCGATCGAAGCGTCGTCGCTCGCTGCGTCAGCCTCCTCTACGCTTTCGCCACCCGGCGCGGCGGCGGCTTCTTCAGTCTCGGCCGCGGTTGCGTTTTGCGACGCCTCGGTACCGTCGTCATTGGCAGGCGCTTGCGCCGTATCGTCGCTTGGCGAAGTGGAAGCACCCTGCTCATCGCCGGCGCTGGTATCGCCGCCCGGGGCCGCCGTCGCTTCCTGGGGGGTAGCGGCTGGCCCGGGCTGAGCGGCACCGCTTGCCGTCTCGCTCGAAGACGCGGCGTCGGCGTTGGTGCTCCCTGCGCTATCGCTCATCGAGGCGCTGGATGACGGATCAACACTCTGCTCGGAAACGTCGCTCTGAGCAGCGCTTTGTTGCGCGGCGGATCGGTCTTCGTCATCGTTATCGTTGCCGCCACGGTTGGCGATGAGCGCGGTGGCTACCGCCGCGGCGCCGGCGATCGCGGCGGTACTGAGCATCGAGCTTCCGCTGCCGGGCTGGTGGGCGCTTGTGCCCAGCGCCGCGGCGTTCGTTGCGCCGGTGCTACGCTCGCGCTCCATCTCCTGGAACTGCTCGTTCAGACGCTGCTGCGCCTCTTCGAAGCGCCGCTCGGTATCCTCGATCAGGGCATCGACATCCGTCGCGTCCAGGTTCTCGTTCTGGCGCTCGCTTTCGGGCAGGCTACTTTCGACTTCCCAGTCGCTGGAGAAGCTTTCACTCTCCGCGGGGTCGAGTTCCGGCGTCTGGTTCTCGACCTCCTGGAACTGCTGCTCGAGCTGGCGCTGCGCCTCCTCGAAGCGGCGCTCGGTTTCGGCGATCACTTCATCGACATCGGAGCGGGTGGTTTCACCTGGCATGGCGCTCTCTTCATCGAGCGCCTCTTCCGGGTCGGCAGCCAGGGTATCTTCACCGGCCTGCACCTCTTCGCCGACCGTCGACTCGGCGCCTTCAGCGTCGAGCGCCTCGGCCTGTTCGAGCTCCTCAGCGGCCTGGCGCGCTTCGACGTCGTCCTCCATTTCACCGGCATCGGGCATGTCGGCGGCGTTCTCGGCGGCCAAGGGGGCCTCTTCGTTGTCGATGACCTCATCATCGGAGACGGCACTGTCCGTCGATTCCGGCTCGACGGTCGGCTCTTCCTGGCTATCACCGCAGGCGCTCAGCACGAGCGCCAGACTTGCCAGCAGCGGAATCCACAAGCGATTTACCATCGGGCGACTCTCCTTTGGTGGCCATGTGTAATGGCGCTATTGATGGCTCAATATGGGTTATCAGGGATGATCATTGGCGGACAGCAGCGTGCAGCCCTCGGGTAACAAAACGCTGAGCGCCAGCGGCACGACCTCGACACTAAAGCGTTCGTGATGACGGGCCTCGCCATCCAGGGTCAAGGGCCAAGGCGCATCGTCGGCTTTGGTCGTGACCGTGAGCTTCGTCGCGGTAAAGTAGCGTACGTAGCGCCCCTCGGCGGGAAAATTCTGCAGCTCGCCGATCAGCGTGGGCAGCTCCCATACCGATGAAAAATCCTTGACCAGCAGCACGTCGAGGCGGCCGTCATCAAGTCTGGCACGCGGGGCCAACACCTGGCCACCGCCGGACTGGCGGCCGTTACCCAGCGCCAACAGCAAAAGCGACTCGCTCTGCTCGTGCTCCTGCCAGTGCAGCGTGCCGCGATAGCTCTGGTGGCGCCAGGCTTTGAGCGCCCCCATCAGCGAGTAGGCCCCGCCTCCCAGCATGCGCTTGAGCATCTTGGGCGTGGTGGAGGTGATTTCGGCGCCGAAGCCGCCGGTGGTCATGTTGATATAGTAGCTAACGTCCGCCTCGCTGCCCTGCCCGGCGGTCATGCGCACCACGTCGATCGGTGCCCCCTCAAAAGAGAGCGCCGCCGACAGCGCCGGCCCCGGTTCCAACGGCAGCCCGACGGAGGTGGCGAAGTCGTTGGCGCTGCCCATCGGCACGATGCCCAGCGCCGGGCGACGGTCGTGAGCCACGCGCATCAGCCCGTTGACCACCTCGTTGACCGTACCGTCGCCGCCGGCGGCGATCACGTGAGTCATACCGTCATCGACGGCTTTTTCGGCGAACTCGGCGGCGTCACCGCCTTCCCAGGTCGCGCGCACCGTGATCTCTTTTCCCGCCTTCCGCTCGGCCAGGACCGCCTCGCGAAGCATCGGATCACCCGAGGATTTACCGTTCACGATCAGTAAGTAACGCTTTTGCGAGTCTGTCACCGGCGGTTTCCTTTCCATGGTTGGTTCGCCCTTTCAGGCCAGTGCCTTCTCCACCACTTCGAACACGTTGGAGGAGAGCGGCTCCCTGCTGATTCGTTTGAGCTCGTCGCGCATCAGCACCTTGCGTGGCTCATCAAAACGCTGCCAGCGCGTCAGCGGCGTGATCAAACGCGCGGCGATTTCCGGATTCAGGCGGTTGAGCTCGATGACTACGTCGGCCAAAAGCCGGTACCCCTGGCCGTCGAGACGGTGGAAGTTGATCCGGTTCTGGGTAAACGCGCCGATCAGCGCGCGCACCTTGTTGGGATTTTTGATCGAAAACGCCGGGTGGTCCATCAAATAACGCACGCGCTCGAGCACATCGGACTGCGGGCGCGTCACTTGCACCGTGAACCACTGATCCATCACCAGCGAATCGTGCGCCCACTGCTCGCCGAACGCCTTGAGTGCCGGGGTCGCCAGATCGTCGCGGTCGCTGTGTACCAAAAGCGTCAGGGCCTGGCGCACATCGGTCATATTGAGCCCCGCCTCGAACTGCGCCTGGCAGAGCGCGACGCCCTTCTCGTCCTCGATCGACATCAGGTAGGCAAGCGCGACGTTCTTCAGACTGCGCGTGGCGATCTGCTCCGGCGTCGGCGCGTAGGGCTCGTCCTGGGTGTTCGCTTCATACGTGGCGATGAACTCGTCGCGAAGCGCCAGCGCCAGCGACTGGCGCATGAATTCGCGGGCGTTATGGATGGCGTCGACATCGACGATGCGCTGCTGCTCGGCGATATAGGCTTCGGTAGGCAGTGTGAGCATCTCGGCCAGCACCGCCTTGTCGTTTTGCTCCTCGGTCAACAGCGCGCGAAACGCCTCGACCACCCGCGTATCCATGACCTTCTCGACACCGTTTCGATGCGCGGCGATCAAGTCGTCCAGCGCCAGCATCGACAGGCGCTGGCCGGCGTCCCAACGGTTGAAGCCGTCGCTGTCGTGGGTCAGCAAAAATGCCAGATCCTCGCGGGAGTAGGGGTAGTGCAGCGTCACCGGCGCGGAGAAGTTGCGTAAAAGCGACGGCACCGGCGCCTCGGCCACGTGTTCGAAGACGAACGTCTGCTCGTTTTCGGTCAAGTGCACCACGCCCTGCTTGCCAAGCGACTCACCGTTCAGGGTCAGCGTCAGATCCTGGCCGGACTTGGTGCCGACCAGGCCCATCAGCACAGGAATGTGCAGCGGCTGTTTGTCGGTCTGGCCAGGCGTTGCCGGCGTGCGCTGGCGAAGCGTGAGGTGGTACTCGCCGTGAACGTAGTCGTACTCGCCGAAGGCATCGATTTCCGGCGTGCCCGCCTGGCCGTACCAGCGCATGAACTGTAAAAGATCCTGGCCGGAGACCTCGGCCATGCAGCCGACGAAATCTTCGATGGTGGCGGCCTGGCCGTCAAAGCGCTCGAAGTAGAGGTCCGCGCCCTGGCGAAACGTCTCTTCACCGATCAGGTTACACAGCATGCGCACTACTTCCGCGCCCTTCTCGTAGATCGTCAGGGTGTAGAAGTTGGTGATCTCGATATAGTGGTCCGGGCGCACCGGGTGGGCGGTGGGGCCGGCGTCTTCGGCGAACTGGGCGGTGCGGAAAAACGACACGTCCTGAATGCGCTTGACCGGCGCGGAATTGGTGTCCGCGGAGAAGCACTGGTCGCGAAAGACGGTGAAACCCTCCTTGAGCGAGAGCTGAAACCAGTCGCGGCAGGTGACCCGGTTGCCGGACCAGTTGTGAAAATACTCGTGGGCGACGATGCTTTCGACGGTTTGAAAGGTTGCGTCGGTGGCGGTGTCCGGGTGGGTCAGCACCGCCGCCGAGTTGAAGATATTGAGCCCCTTGTTCTCCATCGCGCCCATGTTGAAATCGTTCACCGCCACGATCATGAACAGATCCAGGTCGTACTCGCGCCCGTAGGCCTGCTCGTCCCAGGCCATGGCGCGCTTCAGGGAGGCCATCGCGTGCTCGGTCTTGTTCAGGTTCTCCTCTTCCACCCAGATCTCGAGGGCCACTTCACGGCCGCTCAGGGTGGTGAAGCTGTCGCTCACCTTGTGCAGGTCGCCGGCGACCAGCGCGAACAGATAGCTCGGCTTGGGGTGCGGATCTTCCCACACCGCGAAGTGGCGCCCGCCTTCACAAGTGCCCTTCTCGACCGGGTTGCCGTTGGCAAGCAGTACCGGCTCGCGGGTTTCATCGCCGACGACGGTGACCTTGAACGTGGCCATGACGTCCGGGCGGTCCGGGTAAAAGGTAATTCGGCGAAAGCCCTGGGCTTCACACTGAGTGCAGTACATGCCGCTGGACTGGTAGAGCCCTTCGAGTGCGGTATTGCTTTGCGGGTCGATCTCGACCTCGCTTTGAAGACAAAACCGCGCCGGCACCTGAGCGATGGTGAGTGTTTCGTCAGTCAGCGCGTAGTCGTCAGGCGCAAGGACGCGGTCGTCGAGCGACAGTGACATCAGTTTAAGGTGTTCACCGTCGAGCACCAGCGGCGCGCTTTCAGCGGCGGTGGCGCTTCGCTCGATAAAAAGACGGGCTTTGACACGGGTAGCAGCAGGGTCAAGATCGAACGTCAGCTCGGTGTGGGTCACGCTGTAATCGGGCGGCTGGTAGTCGCTTAGATAAACCGGCTGCGGATCGGACATGTTGCATAGCTCCTTGCTGGGTCACATCGCTGTTTTTGGAACATCCAGTATAGACGAGACGCGCTTTCGTGTTGGCGCGGCTCGGTCGACCCGGACGCGAATCAATTGCACGGGTCGGGACTTACAAGCCCTCTCTCATGGGCCCTAGTCGCGGAAGTTGTCGAACTGAAGCGGCAGGTCCGGGCCCTCTTCGCCACGCAACAGCGCCATGACGGCCTGCAGGTCGTCGCGCTTTTTACCGGTGACGCGCACTTTTTCGCCCTGGATCTGCGCCTGCACCTTGAGCTTGCTGGCCTTGATGCGCTTGACGATATCCTTGGTTTGCGCCGCGTCCAGGCCCTGCTTGAGCGCCACTTCCTGACGCGCCTTGACGCCGGAGAGCACCGGGTCTTTCTCTTCCATGCAGCGGGCATCGATGCCGCGAGCGATCAGGCGGGCGCGCAGTACGTCGAGCATCTGTTTGAGCTGGAAATCCACTTCGGCCTCCAGCGCCACGTTGTCCCCTTCCAGGGCAAAGCTTGCGTCGACCCCCTTGAAGTCGAAGCGCGAGCCCACTTCGCGGTTGGCCTGATCCACCGCGTTGGCCGCTTCGTGGCGATCGAATTCGGAGACGATATCAAATGAGGGCATGGTGCGTTCCTTAACAAGAGGTTGCCCGCCATTCTAGAGCAGCCAGACGCCGGTTGCGATACGCCGGTCGTGATCCATTCGCCGCGATACATTTACCGCCGCAGCGACCGCCATACCCAACGCCGCCGCGATCCATTACCCTGAGCGAGCCTGACTATCGAAGGAAACGAACATGAGCGATCGCGAAAGCCGCCACAAGGCGTCGATGGAAAAACTCAAGGCCCGCGTGGATGAGAAAGTGGCCAGCGCCGATGAGGAGCGGGGGTTGATTCTGGTCAACACCGGTAACGGCAAGGGCAAGACCACCGCCGCCTGGGGCACGGTGACCCGGGCGCTGGGCTACGGCTACAAGGTGGGTGTGGTGCAGTTCATCAAGGGGCTCTGGGAGTGCGGCGAGCGCAACCGGCTGGAGGACGACCCGAACCTCCGTGTCGCCATCATGGCGACCGGCTTCACCTGGGAAACCCAGAACCGCGACACCGACACGCAGGCATGCCTTGAAGTGTGGGAAGAGGCCGAGAAAATGCTGGCCGACCCCGAGACTTACCTCGTCGTGCTCGACGAGATCACCTACATGCTCAAATTCGGCTATCTGGAGATCGGGCGGGTCAAGAAGGCGCTCGAGAATCGCCCCCGTGAGCAGACCGTGATCATCACCGGGCGCAACGCCCATCGGGAGCTGGTGGCCATGGCGGACACCGTCACCGAGATGCAGGAAACCCGCCACGCCTTCAACAACGGCCTGAAAGCGCGCCGCGGTATCGATTTTTGAGTTCTTGAGTCGGACTCATCGGTTAAACGCAAAACGCCGCCGGAAAGCCGGCGGCGTTTTCGAGCGGGCCCGGCGGGCCTGCGTTTCTCAGCGCGTCGCTTTAGACGTTACTGCTCATCGAACGGATTACGCAGCACGATGGTCTCGTTACGGTCCGGGCCGGTCGAGATGATGTCGATGCTGGTGCCCACCTGCTCTTCCAAATAGCTGATATAAGCGCGAGCGTTGGCCGGGAGATCCTCGACCTTCTTGGCGCCGAGGGTCGACTCCTTCCAGCCCGGCAGATCGAAGTAGACCGGCTCGACGGCTTCGTAGCCTTCGGAATCCACCGGATTTTCCAGCACGTCGCCATCCTTACTGCGATAGCCCACGCAGACGCGGATGTTCTCGAGCCCGTCGAGCACGTCGAGCTTGGTCAGGCAGATGCCGGAGACGGAGTTGATCTGCACCGCGTGGCGAAGTGCGACGGCGTCGAACCAGCCGCAGCGGCGCGCCCGGCCGGTGGTGGCGCCGAACTCGTGGCCGCGCTCGGCAAGATGCCGGCCGTGATCGTCAAAAAGCTCGGTCGGGAACGGGCCGGAGCCAACGCGGGTGGTGTAAGCCTTGGTAATGCCCAGCACGTAGTCGAGATACAAGGGCCCCACGCCGGAACCGGTAGCGGTGCCGCCGGCGGTAGTGTTGGAGCTGGTCACGTACGGGTAGGTGCCGTGGTCGATGTCCAGAAGCGAGCCCTGGGCGCCTTCGAACAGGATGTTCTCACCGGCCTTGCGCAGATCGTGGACCTGGCTCACGGTGTCGCCCACCATCGGGCGCAGCTCGTCGGCCATCTGCATGGCGCTGTCAAGCACTTCCTGGAAATCGACCGGCGCTTCACCGTGGTAGTTCACCAGCACGAAGTTGTGGTAATCGAGCACTTCGCCGAGTTTCGAGGCGAAACGCTCGCGGTGGAGCATGTCGCCCAGACGCAGGCCGCGACGCGCCACCTTATCCTCATACGCCGGGCCGATGCCGCGGCCGGTGGTGCCGATCTTGGCCACGCCCCGAGCCTTTTCGCGGGCCTGATCCAGGCGCACGTGGTAGGGCAGGATCAAGGGGCATGCCGGTGACAGGCGCAGGCGCTCGCGCACCGGCACGCCCTTGTCCTCGAGCTCGCGGATCTCCTTGATCAGCGCTTCCGGCGATAGCACCACGCCGTTACCGATGATGCAGGTCTTGCCCGGGCGCAGCACGCCGGAGGGAATCAGGTGCAGGACGGTTTTTTCACCGTCGATGACCAGCGTATGGCCGGCGTTGTGGCCGCCCTGAAAGCGCACGACCGCCGCTGCCGACTCGGTCAGCAGGTCCACGATCTTACCCTTGCCTTCGTCACCCCACTGGGTGCCCAGGACTACGACATTCTTACCCATTATGCACTCGTCTCTTGTGTCAGGGCCGTTGTCTGCCAACGACCGTCGATAAACTCGAGGCGGCGATCACAATCGTGCTCCGCCGGTTCACTGCGCTGTCCGGGCAGCGCTTGAATCACCCGCTCGCCCTGCTGGCGAAGCGACTCGATCGCCGCTTGTAGCGCCTCGTCGTCCGTTGACGGCGCCCAGATCAACCCCGGCTCCTTCGCGGCCGAGGCAAGCGAGGCCAGCTGCTTTAAATCCATCGAAAAGCCGGTCGCCGGGCGGGCCCGGCCGAAGGCGCGGCCGGTATCATCGTAGCGCCCGCCCTTGGCCAGAGCGTGGCCGTAGCCGGGCACGTAGGCGGCAAACATCATGCCGGTATGGTACTGGTAGCCCCTGAGTTCCGCCAGATCGAAATAGAGCGCCACATCGAAGTGGGCAAGCACCGTCCGGTTGAGCGCTTCGAGCTGATCGAGCGCGGCGGCGACCGACGCCGGGGCACCGGCAAAGCGCTCGCGGGCATCGGCCAGGATCGTGGCGTCGCCGTGAAGCTCGCCCAGCGCCAAAAACATGTCGGAAAGCACCGGGTCCTTGACGTGAGCACTCACCTGACGCGAAAGCTCGCCCGGGGACTTGAGCGCCAGGGCATCAAAAATTGCGCTCTCCTGGTCGCGGTCGAGGGCAGCAGCCTCGACCAGCGCGCGAAAGATGCCGATATGGCCCAGTGCCAGGTGGATCTCACTCGCCCCGGCGGCGGAAAGACTCGCCAGCGCCAGCCGGATGATCTCGCTATCCGCCTCGAGCCCGGCGTGCCCGAAGAGCTCGACGCCGACCTGAACCGGGCTGCGCCCGCCCTGATGCTGGTCGGCCTTGGCGCGTAGCACGTTGGTGCAGTAGCAAAGGCGCACCGGGCCCTGACGCTTGAGCGAGTGGGCGTCCATGCGCGCGACCTGCGGGGTCACGTCGGCGGAGGCGCCCATCATGCGCCCGGTCAGCTGGTCGGTCAGTTTGAAGGTTTGCAGATCGAGCTCGGTGCCGGTGCCGGTCAGCAGCGAGTCCAGAAACTCGACGGGCGGCGGCATCACCTGGTCGTAGCCCCAGACGTAATAGAGATCCAGCAGCGTACGGCGCAGCTCTTCCATACGGCTTGCCTGAGGCGGTAGCACCTCATCCATGCCGTCGGGCAGCAGCCAGCGGTCAGCGATGGTCATGTGAACAATCCTGCAAGACGATGAAGGCCCCGGGACTCGATGAAATCGTCGTTGGCACCCTGGCCAAAAACGCACCCGCGCCAAACGAGGGCCACAAAAAAACCGGGCGAACGCCCGGTTCAATTAAGTCTACCACGTTTGGCGGTCAGGTGAACCCCGCCGACTATCCGCCGGCGAGGCTCGACCCGCAACGCTTATTCGTCGCCCGCACCGGCGTTTTGGCTTGCGCCATTGTCCTGGTCGGGGCTTCGCAGGTAGCGGAAGAAGTCGCTATCCGGCTCCAGCACCAGCATGTTGCCATCGTCGGCGAAGCTCGTGCGGTAGGCGTCCAGACTGCGCCAGAAGGAGAAGAACTCCTGGTCCTGACCGTACGCCTGGGAGAAGATCGCCGCGGCTTCCGCATCGCCTTCACCGCGCAGGGTTTCGGCGCGCTCGTTGGCCTGAGCGAGCAGTACCTGACGGCGGCGGTCGGCGTTGGCGCGAATACGCTCCGCCTCTTCCTGGCCCTGAGCGCGCCACTCGCGGGCCTCGCGCTCGCGCTCGGAGCGCATGCGCTGGAAAACCGCCGCGGAAACGTCATCGGGCAGATCGATTCGCTTGATGCGAATGTCGCGTATCGCCACGCCCAGCTCTTCACGCATGAGGTTGTCGAGCTCTTCGGTCGGACCGATCATCAGGTCATCACGGCGCTCGGCGATGATTTCCTGAAGGTTCAGTCGGCCAAACTCGTTACGCAGGCTCTCGTCCACGCGGGGCTGGATCAGGCGAATCGCCATCATCTCATCGCCGGCGGTGGCCTCGTAGTAGCGGGTCGGATTGACCACCTGCCACTTGACGTAGGAGTCGACGATGACCGCCTTCTGCTCGAGAGTCAGGTAGCGGCTGGTGTCGGTATCCAGCGTCAGAAGCCGGGTATCGAACTTGCGGATCGTCTGGGCGATCGGCATTTTCGCGTGCAGGCCAGGCTGAATGTTCTCTTCGACGACCTCACCAAAGCGCAGCTTCACCGCACGTTCGGTCTCGTCCACTACGTAGAGGGTATTACTGGCAAGCCAGGCGATGGCGGCCAGGCCACCGACGATCAGCAGGGATCGGTTGTTAATCATTTAGCGGCCCTCCCTGCGAATGGTGCCATTGTTAGACGACGAACTGTTGCTGCTGCCCTGAGTGTTGCGCAGGGTTTCGAGCACCGACGGGTCGATCTGTTCATCGTTCTGGTTCGAGGTGCTGGCGGCACGGTTGCCACCGCCGCTGCCACTACGCAGCTGATCCAGCGGCAGGTACATCAAGGGCGCATTGTCGCTGACGTCCAAAAGCACCTTGGGCGTGTTGCCGTAGACCTCTTCGAGAGTGTCCAGATACATACGCTCACGCATGATCTCGGGGGCATTCCGATACTCGCCTACCAGTGCGGTGAAGCGGTTCGCCTGACCCTGGGCTTCGGCGACCACGGATTCACGGTAGCCCTGGCCCTGCTCGACGATACGCTGCGCCTGCCCCTGAGCCGCCGGGATAATGGCGTTGGCATAGGCCATGCCTTCGTTGATCGTACGCTGGCGATCCTCGCGGGCACGAATGACGTCGTCGAAGGCGTCGATGACCGGCGCCGGTGCGGAGGTCGATTCGATGTTGATGGTCTGCAGACGAATACCGGCACCGTAGGCGTCCAGATAGGTTTGCAGGCGGCTAGCCACGGAGCTGCCGAGAATCTCACGGCCCGAGGTCAGGATATCGATCATGTCGGTACCGCCCACGACGTGACGCAGCGAGGAATCCAGCGCGTTTTCGATCGAAAGCGACGGGTTACGCACGTTGAGCACGAAATCACGCGGGTTGGAGACCTGATACTGAGCGGATATCTCGACCTCGACGATGTTCTCGTCGCGGGTCAACATCGACTGGGTTTGCGATACCGAACGCACGCGGGTCACGTTGACCATGCGCACGTCGTCGATCAAGGGCGGGTTCCACTGCAGGCCCGGCTCGACGATGCCCTGGTACTCACCAAAGCGAAGCACGACGCCGCGCTCGGACTGATCCACGAGATAAAACCCCATGGCCGCCCAAATCGCCAGTGCCAGTACGATCAACAGCCCCGGCAGCGCGAAGGAGTTGCGCGGCTTGCCGCCGCCGCTTTGACCGCCGCCGTTGCCGCTTTTCTTGCCGCTACCGCCGAGCATGCCGTTGAGCTTTTGTTGGAACTTCTTCAGCGCCTCGTCCAAATCCGGCGGTCCCTGATTGTTTCCGCCGTTATTGTTGCCGCCGTTGTTGCCCCCATTATTGCCGCCATTACTTCCCCCGTTCGGGCCACGGTCATCCTTGCCACCGCGTCGGCCACCGCCACTCCAGGGGTCATGCTGGTTGCCACCACCAGGCTCATTCCAGGCCATACTTCGTCTCCACTAAGGTGTTCACCTGCACACGGCCCCGCGTGAGAGCGAGGCCGCCGTGCTTATAATATTATTGCTTTAAAAAATCCTTGTGCCGTTTGCGTGGCGTCTATCGATACGCTACCACTCATCGGTCACTTTTAGCGACTCGGGCAAGTAGGTATTGGCACGCTCACCAAGCTGAGCCATTAGCTGATTGAAATCGCGCCTGGGCAGGCGAACATCCAACACCGAGCGGCCGTTCTCATCAAACGCTTCTTCGCGCACGGCGTTGAGCTCGTGAAGGCCCGCTCGAAGCTTACCCTGCTCCGGTGAGAGCGTCAGCGAAAATCCGATGACGTCGTCGGCCAGGCGCTGTGAGAGCGCTTCGTGCAAAAGATCGAGACCCTGGCCATTTTGCGCGGAGAGCCAAACCACTTCCGGGCGCCCGCTATCGTCGCGCTCGATGCGCGGGGCGCTGTCGAAGCGGTCGATCTTGTTCATCACCTTGAGCACCGGCACGTCGTCGGCGCCGATCTCCTTGAGCACGCGGTCCACCTGCTCGACGTTGAGCTCGCGATCCGGATCTGCCGCATCGATCACGTGAATCAAAAGCGATGCTTCGGCGGCTTCCTGGAGCGTTGCCTGAAACGCCTCGACCAGCTTGTGCGGCAAATGACGAATGAAGCCGACGGTATCGGCCATCACGATCGGCCCGACGTCGTCGATTTCCAAACGGCGCAGGGTGGGATCGAGCGTGGCGAAAAGCTGATCGGCGGCGTACACCTTAGCATCGGTGAGCACGTTGAAAAGCGTTGACTTGCCGGCGTTGGTATAGCCGACCAGCGAAACGCTGTGAATCTCGGCGCGAGAGCGCGCGCGGCGGTTCTGTTCGCGCTGGCTGCGCACCTTGTCAAGGCGCTTGTGAATCGCCTTGATACGACCTCGCAGCAGGCGGCGGTCGGTTTCGAGCTGGGTTTCACCCGGTCCGCGAAGACCGATACCGCCCTTCTGGCGCTCGAGGTGGGTCCAGCCGCGCACCAGGCGCGTGGACATGTATTCAAGCTGGGCAAGCTCGACTTGCAGCTTACCTTCGTGGGTACGGGCTCGTTGAGCGAAGATATCGAGAATCAAACCGGTGCGATCGAGCACGCGGCACTTGAGCTCGTGCTCGAGGTTACGCTCTTGCGAGGGACCCAGGCTGTGATTGAAGATCACAAGCTCCGCCTCGTGGGCGGCGAGCAAGGCTCTTAGTTCGTCGAGCTTGCCCGACCCGATGAACGTGCGCGGGTCAGGGCGCTGCCGGCTGGCCGTCAGCAGTGTCGCGGGTTCGGCTCCGGCAGAGCGTACAAGCTCGAGGAACTCACCCGGGTCTTCTCTGGCCTGTTCATCGTAAAAGTCAACGTGAACAAGCACCGCCGTTTCACCGGCGTCTGGGCGTTCAAAAAACAATCAATACCTCATGTCTTTCAGGCTATCCACCGCTTAGAGGTCCGCTTCAGGAGCGGCCGGGTCCTGGGCCGGCAAACGTACGTTGCGCGACGGCACCACGGTGGAAATAGCGTGTTTGTAAACCATCTGGCTCACGGTATTACGCAAAAGGATCACGAACTGATCGAAGGATTCGATCTGGCCCTGAAGCTTGATACCGTTGACCAGAAAAATAGAAACCGGAATACGTTCCTTGCGCAAGATATTCAGGTACGGATCCTGGAGGGACTGCCCTTTGGACATGCTGCTTCTCCCTAAAACTGTCTGGAGTGGGTTGTTAAATGGCGCGCCAGGGGCGCTACCGCAATCTTATTGCCCGAAAGGCTGGGTGTTACCACTAAATGCTACAACCGGGTATTAAAACCAGGCGTTACGAATGTCGTCGAGGGCTTTTAAAAACGCGCTCACGAAAACACTATCTTACGCTAAGCACCGCTTTCGCGCACGATTTTCAGCACCTTATCGTCAAGACCCAAAGCGCTTGAATCGATCCAGTGAAGTGACGGCCAGCTTCTCAACCAGGTTAGCTGACGTTTAGCGAGCTGGCGAGTAGCAATGATGCCGCGCTCGCAAAGCGTATGCTCGTCGTATTCACCTTCCAGGTGCTCCCAGGCCTGCCGGTAACCGACGCTCTTCATGGCCGGCAGGTCCTTGTGTAAGGTACCTCGCTTTCTGAGGGCGGCCACCTCGTCTATCAAGCCCTCGGACAACATTGTTTCAAAACGCCGCGCGATTCGCTCGTGCAGAACGCGGCGCTCGGCGGGCGCGAGACCTATCGACACCACGCGGTATGGAAAGTTTTCGACGCGCTGCTCGGCCCAGAGCGCGCTCATGGGCCGACCGGTAATGCGGTGCACCTCCAGCGCACGCAACAGCCTCTGAGGGTCGTTGGGGTGAATGCGCTGGGCGGAGACCGGGTCGACCTTTTCAAGCATCGCATGAAGGCCGCTCAAACCCAGCGCCTCGCGCTGCGCGTCCAGCTCCCGGCGCACGGTTTCATCCGCGGCGGGCAGATCCGCGACGCCTTCAAAAAGGCGCTTGTAGTAGAGCATGGTGCCGCCGACCAGCAGCGGCACGCGCCCCGCCGCGGTAATTTGTCGCATCTCATTCAGGGCGTCGTCGCGAAAATCCCCCGCCGAATAGGGCGCTTCCGGTTCGCGGATATCGATCAGGCGGTGCGGCGCACGAGCAAGCTCCTGCTGACTCGGTTTGGCGCTGCCGATGTCCATGCCGCGATAGACCATGGCCGAGTCGACGCTGATCAGCTCGCAGCCCAGGCGCTCGTGTAGAGCGATCGCGGTGTCGGTCTTGCCCGCCGCGGTCGGACCCATCAAAAAAATCGCCAAAGGGCGTGTGTCGACCATGGCCGAAAGACTCCGTATCGAGGGCTACTGGCCGCGTAAAAAGAGCTTGTCCAGCGCCTTCATGCTCATTTGTGTCCAGGTGGGCCGGCCGTGATTGCACTGATCGCTTCGTTCGGTGCGCTCCATGTCGCGCAGCAGCGCGTTCATTTCATCGAGGGTCAGCCGGCGATTGGCGCGCACGCTGCCGTGGCAGGCCATGGTGGATAAAAGCGCGTGTAGCCTCGCCTCGACCTGGTGGCTCTGGCCAAAGCTCGAAAGCTCCTCGAGCACTTCGCGAATCAGCCCTTCCGGGTCGGCGCCGCTCAGCAGTGCCGGCAAGCTGCGTACCAGAAGCGTCTCCGGGCCTGCGATGTCGAGCTCCAGGCCCAGCGCGGCAATCGCCTCGTGCTCGCTCTCCGCGGTGGCCACCTCCTGACCGCTGGCGGCGAGCGACACCGGCACCAGCAGCGGCTGGGTATCCACCCCCTGGCGGGCCATCTGGGCTTTCATGCGCTCATAGACGATGCGCTCGTGGGCGGCGTGCATGTCCACCAGCACCAGCCCGTGAGCGTTCTGAGCCAGAATGTAGATACCGTGAAGCTGACCCAGCGCGAAACCGAGCGGCGGCGCACTGGTCGGGTCGCTCTCCGGCATCGCCACCGGCGCTTCGCGCACCTGATAAGAGTCAGGGCGCTGCTCGGGAGACGGCTGCGGCGTGAGCAGGCTCTCTTCGTGATCCGGGTGCAGCGCCTGATAGCCCTGCATGAAGCGGCGCACGCGCTCGGCGCCGGGGTGGCGCGCGGGGCCCTCGCCGAGCGCCATGCCCTGCTGCTGCCAGCGCGGCGTGGGCTCATCTGGCGCGGCGGCATTACCGTCGGCCGTTGGCGACGCCTCAGGCGCCGGCGGCTCGTCGCCCTCGGCGCTGGCATCAAAGGGCTTTGAGGCCGCCAGGCAGTGGTGCAGGCTCGAGTAGAGAAAGTCGTGCACCATGCGCGAGTCGCGAAAACGCACTTCGTACTTGGTCGGATGGACGTTGACGTCGACCACGTCCGGGTCGAGCTCGAGATAGAGCACGAACACCGGGTGGCGGCCGTTGTAGAGCACGTCGCGGTAGGCCTGGCGCACCGCGTGGGCCACCAGCCGGTCGCGCACTACCCGCCCGTTGACGAAAAAGTACTGCTGATCCGCCTGGGCGCGCGAATGCGTGGGCAGCCCCACCCATCCACTCATCTTGAGCCCGCCCGCCTCGCGTTCGATATAGCGGGCGTGCTCGATGAAATTCTTGCCCAGAAGCGAAGCGATGCGCCGCTCCCGGGCGGCGGCGGAGTCGCCGGCGGGCAGCTGATGGACGGTTTTTTGATTGTGCCGCAGCACCCAGGTGACGTCGTAGCGCGACAGCGCCTGGCGGCGAAACGCCTCCTCGACGTGGGCGAACTCGGTCTTTTCGGTGCGCAGAAACTTGCGCCGGGCGGGGGTATTGAAGAACAGATCGCGCACCGCCACGCTGGTGCCCTTGGGGTGCGGCGCCGGGGCGACCCGCGCCTCCATGCCGCGCCCTTCGGCGACGACGCGAAAGCCGCGGGTCGGATCGTCGCTGGCGTTGGAGACGAGCTCGAGGCGCGACACCGAGCTGATCGAGGCCAGCGCCTCACCGCGAAAGCCGAGCGAACTCACGCCCTCCAGATCCTCGAGGCTCTCGATCTTGCTGGTCGCGTGACGGGCCAGCGCCAGCGGCAGATCCTCCTCGCCTATGCCGATGCCGTCGTCACGCACGCGCACCAGGCGCGTGCCGCCCTGCTCGATCTCGATTTCGATGCGCCGGCTGCCCGCGTCGATGGCGTTTTCCATCAGTTCCTTGGTCACCGACGACGGCCGCTCGACCACCTCGCCCGCGGCGATCTGGTTGGCAAGCCGCGGGTCGAGCACGTGGATCCGCGGGGTTCGACCTTGTTCAGACACTCATCACCTCACGTTCTCAAGCCTGGTTTTCACGCCAGGCTCTCAACTTACGTTCTGACGGCATTTTCTCAAGCCAAGTTCTCAGGAGCCGGGAATGCGCAGCACCTGGCCCACGCGGATGACGTCGCCATTCAGGTCGTTGACCTGACGGAGCTGGTTCACCGGCACGCCGTGGCGAAGCGCGATCGTCGAGAGCGTATCGCCGGACTGAATGCGGTACTCGTTGCCGGTCGGCGCGCGCTGGTTGTCGCGCTGCCAGGCAAGCAGACTCGCCGGCGGCGGGTTGCGCTCGAAGTGGGCGCGCAGGCCGCCAAAGATCGCCTGGGCCAGCGTGTGCTGGTAGGTCGGATCGCGTAGCTTTCGCTCCTCGTCCGGGTTGGAGATGAAGCCAGTCTCGATCAGAAGCGACGGGATGTCCGGCGACTTCAGCACCATAAAGCCTGCCTGCTCGACGCGCGACTTGTGCAGCCGGTTGATCCGCCCGAGCCGGTCGAGCACCTCACCACCGATGGCGAGCGAGTCGTTGAGCGTTGCAGTCATGGTCAGATCCAACAGCACCCCGCGCAGCACCTGGTCCTTGTCGCGCAGCGACAGCGACCCGTCCACCCCGCCGATCAGGTCCGAGCGGTTTTCGCTGTCGGCAAGCCACTGGGCGGTTTCCGAGGTCGCGCCGCGCTGCGACAGCGCAAATACCGAACTTCCCTGAGGGCGCGGGCTGGAAAAGGCGTCGGCGTGAATCGACACGAAGAAATCCGCTTTCTGCTCGCGGGCGAGCTGGGTGCGCTGACGCAGGCCGATGTAGTAGTCGCTATCGCGGGTCAGGACCGCCTTGAAGCCCTGGGTTGCATTGATGTCTGCAGCCAGGCGCTTGGCAATATCGAGTACGACGTCCTTTTCGCGGGTGCCGCTGGGGCCGATCGCCCCCGGATCTTCGCCCCCGTGACCGGCATCGACGGCAATGATGATGTCGCGACGCGGATGGGGCTGGGCGGGCTGGACCGCCGTGGGGGCGCGCTCGGCCACCGGCGCATCCGGCGGTGCGATCGCCTGGGCCTGAGCGGTGGCGCGCTGAGCCTGGATCTCCTGTTCGCGGATCATCGCCTCGATCGGGTCGATGGGGTTTTCGACCGCGCTTTCGCCGGGGTACTCCAGATCCACCACCAGCCGGTGGCCGTACTGATCGTTCGGCGCCAGCATGAAGTGGCGCGGGGTGATCGCGCGGTTGAGCTCGAGCACGACGCGCAGCCCGCCGCCGTCGAGCCTTCCGGTGCGCACCGCATCGATGGCGCTGTCATTAAGCGGCAGCGTCGAGGCGTCGGTGTCGAGCTGGGTGTCGTCGATATCGATGACCAGCCGTGACGGGTTGTCCAGCGAAAAGACGTCGGCGCTGGCGGCGCCGGAGAGATCGAACACCAGCCGCGCGTGGTCCGGCGCCGCCCAAAGGCGCATGCTTTCGACCGTCGCGGCCTGAAGGGACGCCGATAGCGCCAAAGTACCGAGCACGGTTGCCTTGAGCAGACGTTTGAATGGGCTACTCATTTCCATTGATTCACACCACTTTTGCGGTTTATCACGTAAACGCCTTCACGTTGGCGAGCACCTGCTCGCCCCACGGGCTCTTTGCCGTCAGCGTGGCCGTTCGTCCCTGGGCGGCCACGCTCAATTCGATGTGCACGTCGGCGCCGGGCAGCCAGCCGGCGCCGCGGCTGGGCCACTCGATCAAACAGAGCGCCTCGTCACTTAAAATGTCGCGACCGCCGATGAACTCGAGCTCTTCGGGGTCGCCAAGACGGTACAAATCGAGATGATACACGCGCCGGTCGTCGAACTCGTAGGGTTCGACCAGCGTGTAGGTCGGGCTTTTCACCGCGCCCTGATGGCCATAGGCGCGCAGGATGCCGCGGGTGAGTGTGGTTTTCCCCGCGCCCAGCTCGCCTTCGAGATACACCCGCCCGCGCCCTTCGAGCGCGCGCCCCAGCGCCTCGCCAAAGGCGACATGGGCGTTTTCGTCATTCAACTGCACCTGCATGGAAGGCCTTCACGGGTTGATCAAAATGCGTGCATAGGATGCCAGATCGCTTGCCAGCAAGCCACGCTCGCCGTGCTCTTTTGCCGCCGCGTCGCCGGCCAGTGCGTGCACCATGACGCCCAGGCGCGTCGCAAGCTCGAGATCGTCGAACTGGGCGACGAGCGTGCCGAGCATGCCGCTGAGCACATCTCCCATGCCGCCACAGGCCATACCGGGGTTGCCAAACGGGCACACCACCAAGCCCCCAGGCCCCGCGATCAGGCTACCCGCGCCCTTGAGCACCACGATTCCGCCCCGGCTTCGCTGCAGCGCGCGGGCGGCCGCCGGCCGGTTGGCCTGCACCTCAGCGGTGGAGCAGCCCAAAAGCCTTGCCGCCTCGCCCGGATGGGGTGTGAGCACCCAGTTGTCGCGAGAAAGCCCCGGCCAACGCGCCGCCAACACGTTGAGCGCATCGGCATCGACGATCAGCGGCGCATCCGTCTTGAGCGCAGCCTGCAGCACCGCCTGCCCCCAGGCACCCTCGCCCATCCCCGGGCCAACCACGATGACGTCCGCCATACCCGCAAACGCGAGGGCATCGGCGCCGCCGGTCACGCTGCGGGCCATGACCTCCGGGCAGCGCGTCAGGCTTGCGCTAACGTGCTCGGCGGCGGTGGCCAGACTGACCTTGCCGGCGCCCAGCCGCGCCGCCGCCTGGGAGGCCAAAAGCGCAGCGCCGCCAAAGCCCGGCGCGCCGCCCATCACCAGCACGTGGCCGAAAGCGCCCTTGTGCCCGGCGCGGGGCCGGGGCGCGAAGGCCGGCGCCAGCCAGCTCTCGTCCAGGCGCCAGGCGGCGGGCACGATATCGAAAAAGGCCTGGGCCTTGACCCCGAGCGCGCGAAAATCGATTTCGCCGGTGTAGCCCGGCGCATCGCCGGTGTGAAGGCCGATCTTGTCGCCGATGAACGTCACCGTGCAGTGGGCGTGCACCGCGGCGCCCTGTACCGCGCCGGTATCCGCCGCGATGCCCGACGGCACGTCCAGCGCCAGTACCGGTTGCCCTGCGCGATTGATGTCGTCGATCACCGCGCGCGCCTCGCCTTCGACCGGACGCGAAAGCCCGGTGCCGAACAGCGCATCGACGATCACCTCGCCGGTCAGCGCCATGCCTTCGCGGTAGCGCTCAAAGCCTACACCGGCGGCGCTGGCAAGCTCGGCGGCGCGGACAACGTCGTTTTCAAGTGACTCGAGCGCGCGGGTCGATATGCGCTGCACCTTGAGCCCGGCCTGCATGGCAAGCGCCGCGAGCACGTGGCCGTCGCCGCCGTTATTACCGCTGCCGCACACCACGGTGACGCTTTTCGCCTGGGGCCAGCGCGAGCGAAAGCTGTGCCAGGCGCTGGAAGCGGCGCGCTGCATCAGCGCAAAGCTTTCGATGCCGGCGGCGATGGTGCGCCGGTCGAGCTCGCGCACCTGGGCGGCCTTGTAAAGCGGGCGCAGGGCCTCGACGGTAAGCGCGGGGTTGAGCGTCTGGCCTGAAATCGACACGAAAGCTCCTTATGCTATCGGTAAAGGGTCGGTGAACGGGGTCTGGCCCACAGTATTGATCGACACAGTATGGATCGAAATGCATGGCCGTGTCGTCAAAACGACTTATGGGGTAGCATAGCGCGCCCGCGCTTTGCCGTTTCATTCACCTGCCACACTCATCTACGTTGATCCACCATGGCGACACCCACCGCTTCACTCTCTGTCGATGAACTCGAACGTCTGGCGTCGCTGATCAAGACCTGGGGGCGCGAGCTCGGCTTTCAGCAGATCGGCATCACCGATACCGACCTTGGCGAGCACGAAGCGCATCTCGAGACCTGGCTCGATAACGGCTATCAGGGCGAAATGGCCTACATGGCCAAACACGGCACCAAACGTACCCGCCCCGCCGAGCTCGAACCCGGCACCCGACGGGTGATCAGCGCGCGCATGGACTACCTGCCGCCGGAGGTCGAAACCACCAGGGTGCTCGGCCAAAAGGGGCTCGCCTACGTCTCGCGCTACGCTTTGGGCCGCGATTACCACAAGCTGATCAGAAAGCGCCTGGCCACGCTTGCCAAAAAGATCGAGCAGGAGGTGGGCGCGTTTGGCTACCGGGCGTTCGTCGACTCGGCGCCGGTGATGGAGCGGGCATTGGCGCAGAAGGCGGGGCTTGGCTGGTTCGGCAAGAACGCCATGCTGTTGAACCCGAAAGCCGGGTCGCTGTTTTTTCTTGGCGAGCTCTACACGGATCTGCCGCTGCCGGTCGATGCGCCTTTCGACACCGAGCACTGCGGGCGCTGCAACGCCTGCCAGACGGCCTGCCCTACCGGCGCCATCGTCGATGACAAGATCATCGACGCCAACAAGTGCATCTCGTATCTGACCATCGAGCTTCACGGCGCGATCCCGCTCGAGTTTCGCCGCGCAATGGGCAACCGGGTCTACGGCTGCGACGACTGCCAGCTGGTCTGCCCCTTCACCCGCTTTACCAGGGCGAGCGCGGAGGAGGACTTCGCCCCCCGCCACGACCTGGACCGCGCCTCGCTGATCTCGCTGTTCGCCTGGAGCGAAGAGGAGTTTCTCGACAAGACCGCCGGCAGTGCCATTCGCCGCATCGGCTTCGAGCGCTGGCTGAGAAACCTGGCGGTGGGGCTGGGTAACGCCCCCTGGAGCCGTGAGGTGGAAGCCGCGCTCAGTGCCCGGCGCGCCTACCCAAGCGCGCTCGTGCGCGAGCACGTCGCCTGGGCGCTCGCCGAGCAGCGACAAAAGCGCGGCGCGCGCATCGCCTCCGCCGTCTAGATTACTGCCCGGCGTCGGCTTTCAAGAACGTCTTGCGGTAGTGGGCAAGCTCGGCGATCGACTCCTTGATGTCATCCATCGCCAGGTGTACGTTCTTCTTGCCAAACCCTTCGAGCGCCTTCGGGTTCCAGCGCTTGGCCAGCTCCTTCACGGTAGAGACGTCCAGGTTGCGGTAGTGGAAAAACGCCCAGAGCGAAGGCATTTCGCGTTCCAGAAAGCGCCGGTCCTGGTGGATGCTGTTGCCACACATCGGCGAGGTGCCGGGTTCGACATAGCGGCTTAAAAACGCCAGCGTCTCGCGCTCGGCCTGGGCGGTATCCACTTGGCTTGCCTTGACCCGGGAGACGAGACCGGACTCGCCGTGGGTTTTCTGGTTCCAGTCGTCCATGCCGGCGAGCAGGCGATCACTCTGATTCACCGCGATCACCGGGCCTTCGGCGACCACGTTCAGGTCAGCGTCGGTGACGAGCGTGGCGACCTCGATGATGCGCTCCTTGTTCGGGTCGAGTCCGGTCATTTCCAGGTCGATCCAGACGAGCAGGTCGCGGCGCGGGGCAGTTGTGTCAGGCATGGTGTTCTCCAAAGCGAGGATCAGGGCGGCGGGGTCGTTACCCGCGCCACGTTAACAGGTACACTAATGCCATTGTACCGATCATCAGGTGGTCATGAGCAAACGTAAATTAAGCCGCCAGCAGCGCTGGCGGGTCGAGAAGATCCAGGCCGAGCGCGCCAACCGGGCGCAAAAGCGCGAAACCGACGATAGCGAAAAGCTCGCCGCCGGCGAATACGGCGCCGAGCAGCCCGGGCGCGTGATGGCGCATTTCGGTCGCACGCTCGAGGTCCGCGATGCCGAAGGCACCCCGGTGCGCTGCCACCTGCGCGCCAATCTCGAAGGCCTGGTCACCGGCGACCGGGTGATCTGGCGCGCCGGCCAGGAGGGCTCCGGCGTGGTGGTCGCCCGCGTAGAGCCTGAGAGCGTGCTCAAGCGCCCGGACGCCCGCGGGCTCTTGAAGCCGGTGGCGGCCAACATCGACCAGATTTTGATCGTTTTCGCCGTCGAGCCCGCCCCTCACCCCAATCTGATCGACCGCTACCTGGTCGCCGCCGAGTCGACCGGCATCGCGCCGGTGCTGGTGCTCAACAAGACCGACCTTTTACCCGATGACGGCGGCGAGCTCGGCGCGCTGCTGGAGCGCTACGCAGGCCTTGGCTACCCGGTGGTACGCACCACGACGGCCACGGACGAAGGCCTGAGTGCGCTTCGCGAACAGCTCAATGGCCGCACCTCGGTGTTCGTCGGCCAGAGCGGCGTAGGCAAGTCATCGTTGATCGATTTGCTGCTGCCCGAGGAGTCGCTCAGGATCGGCGCGCTCTCGGAGGATTCGCGCAAGGGCACGCACACCACCACCACCGCCAGGCTCTACACCATGAACGCCCGTGAGGTGGAGGATGGGGAGCTGATCGACTCGCCCGGCATTCGCGAGTTCGGGCTCGTTCACCTGAGCGAGCAGGAAGTGACCGACGGCTTCATCGAGTTTCATCCCTTTATCGGCCACTGCCGCTTTCGCGACTGTCGCCATCGCCAGGAGCCTGGCTGCGCTTTACTTGACGCCGTCGAGGCAGGCAAGATTCATCCTGAACGTTTTGCCAGCTACCGGCGCATACTCGATAGCCTAAGCGCCCCAGGCGCCCAATGACAGGAGCGGTTCATGAGTGCTGAACACCCATCCAGCGAAGCCAACGTGTTGCCCTTGATCGTCGAGCCAGGAGAGCTTGCGGCCAAACTGGACGCCCCCGAGCTTTTGATCATCGACGTGCCGGCCAACCCGGACAGCTACCGCCAGGGCCACGTGCCGGGCGCGGTGTATCTCGACTTTCGCTACCTGCTGCGCGGCGAGGGCCCGGTGCCCAACGACGTGCCGGACGTGGGCTTTCTCTCGCAGCTGTTCAGCGCCCTGGGCCTGACTCGCGATACCCACGTAATCGCCTACGACGACGAAGGCGGCGGCTGGGCAGCAAGGCTTCTCTGGACGCTGGAGCTCATCGGCCACACCCGCTACTCGTACTTGAACGGCGGCATTCACGCCTGGCGCGACGAAGGCCTCGACGAAAGCCAGGAGCAGACCCGCCCCACGCCTTCCGAGTACCACGCCGAGATTCTCAATCCGCAGGTGCTGATCACCTGTGACGAGATCAAGGGCAAGCTCGAGGATCGAAATTTTGCGGTGTGGGATGCACGCTCCAGGGGCGAGTACGACGGCGAAAAAGGCAACAACAAGCACCTGGGCCACATTCCGGGCGCGGTGAACATGGACTGGGTCGACGCCATGGACCGAAAGCGCGCGCTTCGCATTCGCGACTACGCCGAGCTTGTCACCGAGCTCGAGGCGATGGGCCTGACCCCGGACATGGAGATCGCCACCCACTGCCAGAGCCACCACCGCAGCAGTTTTACCTGGCTGGTCGGCAAAGCGCTCGGGTTCAACATTCGCGGCTATGCCGGCTCCTGGGGCGAATGGGGCAACCGCGACGACACGCCGATCGAAAAGTAGTGCCCGCCCCGCGCCGGGATGTTTGATCCTCTGACGAAAAGAACGCCACGTGACGCTATCTCAAAAAGCTTTTTCGCTGATTCAGTATCCGCTTCCGCACCACGCGATCTCGCGGCTGACCGGCGTGTTTGCCCAGAGCGAAACGCCCTGGCTCAAGAACGCGCTGATCAAGGCGTTCATCAAGCGCTTCAACGTCGACATGAGCCAGGCGCTGGAACCCGACCCGACGGCCTACCCCCACTTCAACGCATTCTTCACCCGCGCGCTCAAAGCGGATGCCCGTCCGCTCGGCGACGGCCTTTTGAGCCCTGCGGACGGCGCGCTTTCGCGCCACGGGCGGATACAGGCTGGCCAGCTTTTGCAGGCCAAGGGCCACACCTATTCGGCACAGACGCTTCTGGGCGGCGACGCGGTACTTGCCGAAGAGTTCATGGGCGGAAGCTTCGCCACGGTGTATCTGTCGCCAAGCGACTATCACCGCGTGCACATGCCCCTGACCGGCACGCTTCGCGAGATGATCTACGTGCCCGGGCGCATCTTCTCGGTCAATCAGGCCACGGCTCGCCATGTGCCGAACCTGTTTGCCCGCAACGAGCGGCTGGTGTGCATTTTCGATAGCCCCCAGGGGGCGTTTTCGATGGTGCTGGTCGGCGCGATGGTGGTGGCCGCGATCGAAACCGTGTGGGCGGGCCAGATCACGCCACTGGCAGGCACGCCGCAGCGCACCCGCTTCGAGCAACCGATCACCCTCGAGCGCGGCGTGGAGATGGGGCGGTTCAAGCTGGGCTCGACGGTGGTGATGTGCTTCGAGAACCCGGTCGATTTCGACGATCTGGCGCCGGAGACACCGGTCCAGATGGGCCAGCGTTTGGCCGATATGCCCGCTATCACGCCGGTCAGCGCCTGACACCCTCCAGAAAGATCGCTGCGCAGTGTCGGGCCCGGGCGTTGCAGCGCGCCTCGTCGATGACCAGGTCCCGGCCGAGCAGCGCATTGATGTGCCACTCGCCCATTAACATGCCCATGAAAATGCCCGCCGCTTCCCGGGGCGCCTCGAGTGCCAACCTCCCCTGCTCGACCTGATCACTTAGATAGTCCGCCAGCGCCTCGCGGGTACGGTCCGGGCCGCGTACGAGAAACAGCTCGCCAAGCGCCGGGGCGCGCTCGGCCTCGAACGCAAGCCCGCGCATCAGCCGAATGACGCCGGGGTCGAACACCAGCATCAGCATGCGCCGGCCAAGTTCAAAAAGGACCTGCTCCGGCGCCTGGCGGTCGCGCCGCCCCGCCTCGATCACCGCCCAGGCGGTCTCGATATGGCGCTCCATCGCCGCGGTGAATAGCCCCTCCTTGCTGCCGAACTGCTTGTAGAGCGTGGCGAGCGACCCGCCGGCGCGGGCCACCACGTCGTTAACACTGGCCCCGGCATACCCCTGTTCCAGAAACACGTCTCTTGCCGCATCCAACAGCCGCTCACGTCGTGCTACGCCCCGGGGGATCCGGGCATCACTATTTTCCTCTGCTTCCACTGTCCTTTCCGCTCCCATCGACTTGTTCTTTTCGCGACGCCTGGTCGGCACATTAAAGCTACCCGGCGCCACCGACAAAAAAACTGCGCTGATCTCGCAGCGCTGGATATGTAGTGTAGCATTCATTACACTATTGATCCTTATCCTTTCGGCACGCGGCCGAAACGTTCCAACTCAGGAGTAGCCATGGCTCAGGGCGACGTTCAAGGCGATACCGCCAACCTTTCCCACGGTGCGCCTACCGCGCAGGCCAAACCTAAAAAGCGCGGGCGACAATGGCTCTTGTTGGTCATCGGTTTGATCGCGCTAGCCGCGTTGGGCTGGTGGCTCGTCGGCTGGTGGCAGGTGGGGCGGTTCATGATCGACACCGACAACGCTTACATACGCACCGACAGCGTCGCAGTGAGCGCGGAGCTTTCGGCGCGGGTGGTCGATGTGGCGGTGATCGAGAACCAGGCCGTTGAGCAGGGCGATCTGCTCGTGCAGCTCGACGATGCCAGCTACCGCGACCAGCTCAACCAGGCCCGAGCGCAGCAGGCCGTGGCCGCGGCGTCGTTTGCCCAATCCCAGCGCCAAGTGGCGCTGCAGCAAGCCGCCATCGACCAGGCGCGCACTCAGGTGGATGCCGCCCAGGCCGACGTCGACCGTGCGCGCTCGCACCTTGCGCGCTCGTCGTCGCTGGCCGCCAACAACTACGGTTCGCGCCAACAGCGCGAGGACGACGAGAGCGCGCTGCGCGTGGCCGAGGCCAACCTGGCCAGCCGCCGCGCCGCCGTCGTTTCCGCCGAGCGCCAGCTGGCGGTGGCCGAAAGCGACGTTACCCGCGCCGAGGCAAGCCAGGAGGCCGCCGCCGCCGATCTGGCCTACGCCCAGCACCAGCTCGACAAGACCCGCCTCACCGCCCCGCGCGACGGCGTCATCGGCAACCTGCGGGTCAAAACCGGCGCGCTTGCACAGCCGTCGCTGACGCTGATGCAGCTCGTGCCCATCGAGTCGGCCTACGTCAGCGCCAACTACAAGGAGACCCAGCTCGAGCGCATCCGCCTGGGCCAACCTGCCGCCGTTCATCTGGACGCCTACCCGGACATCACCTTCGAAGGCGTGGTCGAGAGCCTGTCGCCGGCCACCGGCACCGAATTCAGCCTGCTGCCTCAGGACAACGCCACCGGCAACTTCAACAAGATCGTGCAGCGCGTGCCGGTGCGCATTCGCGTGACCGGGCCTCGTGAGTCACTCGGCCTTTTACGTGCCGGCCTTTCTGTGGTGCCCGAGATCGACACGCGTGACCTTGATCCCGAGCGCGACGATCGAAAAACCAACGCCTCGTCCGACGTTCAAGCGACACCATGAGCACGACCTCCCCACCAGGCCGCCAGGGCGTCAGCGACATGCCGCCCTGGCCGCAGCGTATCGGCTTCATCGCCGCGGTATTTGGCATGTTCATGGCGATTCTGGATATCCAGATCGTCGCCAGTTCGCTCACCGAGATCCAGTCCGGGCTCTCGGCGAGCCAGGATCAGATCTCCTGGGTGCAGACTTCGTATCTGATTGCCGAGATCGTGATGATTCCGCTGTCCGGCATGCTGATGCGCATTCTCTCCACGCGGGTCGCCTTCACCCTCTCCTGTGCGGGATTTACCCTGGCAAGCCTGGGCTGCGCGCTGGCAGGCTCCATCGAGCAGCTGATCGTGCTGCGCGCCATTCAGGGCTTCATGGGCGGGGCGATGATCCCGATCACCCAGGCGATCAGTTTCTCGATCTTCCCGCGGCGGGTGATGGGCAGCGTGCAGGCGGTGATCGGCATGGTGGTGACCATGGCGCCATCGATCGGCCCGACCATCGGCGGCTACATCACTGAAACCCAGAGCTGGCACTGGCTGTTTCTGGCCAACGTGATTCCCGGCATTCTGGTGTGCTGGGCGGCCTGGAATTTTCTGGATATCGACAAGCCCAATCACGCGCTTGCACGCCGGCTCGACGTGATCGGGCTTGCCCTGATCGCGCTGTTTCTCGGCTCACTGGAGTTCGTGCTGGAAGAGGGCCCGGGCGAGGACTGGTTCGCCAGCCACGAGATCGTCCTGTTCAGCCTGCTCTGTTTGGTCACGGGCGTCTGGTTCTTTACTCGAACGCTGAGAAGCGCGCACCCGATCGTCGACCTGCGCGCCTTCGCCAACCGCAACTTCGCCATTGGCGCGGGCATGGGCTTTATCATCGGCATCGCGCTTTACGGGCTGGTCTACATCATGCCGCTGTTCTTCGGCTACGTGCGCGGCTATTCGAGCCTGCAGATCGGCCAGGTGATGTTCGTCACCGGGGTGACGATGTTCTTCTGCGCGCCGCTGGTCGGTAAGGCCACCAACCATCTGGACCTGCGCTTGTTGCTGTTCGCGGGCTTTCTGCTGGTCGGCGTCGGCACGATGATGAATGCGAACCTCACCGTGGAGTCCGGCTTTTGGCAGTTCTGCCTGCCGCAGATCGTGCGCGGCATGGGGTTGATCATGTGCATCATCCCCGCCTCACGCATTGCGCTCGGCACGCTGCCGGCCCAGGAAGTCGGCAACGCCAGCGGGCTGTTCAACGTGATGCGCAACCTCGGCGGCGCCGTGGGGCTGGCGCTCATGGATACGGTGCGCGACATTCGCGAGGACTTTCACTGGAATCAGCTGATTCCGGCCATCGATACCAGCCGCGAGGTGGTCGTGGCCGAAATCGCCAAATACGAGGCGATGCTCTCGGGCGCCGTCGCCGATGCCCACCAGGCGGCCATCGGACTGATCGCTCAGCGCGTCTCCCAGCAAGCCCAGGTGCTCGCCTTCAACGACATCTTCACCTGGCTGGGGCTTGTCTACATCGTCACGGTACCGCTGGTATTTCTGCTCAAGCGCATTCGCGCCTGAGCTTTCAGCAGCGGGGCGTGGCGAACGCGAGCACCTCTTCCAGGCGGTGCTTGCCAAGCGCCAGCTGAATCAGCCGGTCGATGCCCAGCGCTACGCCGGCGCCTTCGGGCATGCCGTGTTCGAGCGCGGCTAGAAGCCGCTCGTCGATGGCCACCGGCGCAAGGCCGAGTCGCTCGCGCGCGGCGTTATCCTCGATAAATCGCGCGCGTTGCTCAGAGGGGTCCGTCAGCTCGTCGTAGCCGTTGGCAAGCTCCAGGCCCTCTACGTAGAGCTCGAAGCGCGAGGCGACCCACTCGCCGTCATCATCCTGGTGGCGGCGGGCCAGGGCCGCCTGGCTTGCCGGGTAGTCCATCACCACGCTGATTTCGTCACGACCAAGCGTCGGCTCGATCACCACGCTCATCAGTAGATCGAGGCACGTATCGCGTGGCTCTGCCGCCAGATGCCCCGCCGGCATGTGGCCGCGCTGCTCGGCCAGCCGGCGCAGCCCATCAAGCGGCGCGGTGAACGGGTCCAGGCCAAGGTGACGCTGGAACAGCGCGCGGTAGCCGTAACGTGCAAGTGGCAGGTTGGGTGCGGGCAGCAGCGCCTTGATCAGCGCGGTCGTCTCCTCGATCAAATCGACCAGGGTGAAACCGGGGCGGTACCACTCGAGCATGGTGAACTCGACGTTATGGCGTGCGCCCACCTCGCCATCGCGAAAGCTTCGCGCCAACTGAAAGATCGGCCCGCTTCCCGCGGCCAAAAGCCGCTTCATGTGAAACTCCGGCGAGGTTTGAAGCCAGAGCGTGCGCGACTCCATGCCGGTCAGCGCGCGGGTCGAAAGCGACGCCAGATGCACGTCGGTGCTGCCGCCCTGACCGAGTACGGGCGTCTCTACCTCCAGCACGCCGCGCTCGGCAAAGAAGGCGCGTACTCGGGTCAGCAGGCGCGCACGCGCCTTGAGCGTTTCGATCTCCGCGCTGGGGCGCCACTCGATGGCCATTGCCGTATCCTTAAAAAATAAAAGCCACGCATCGGCGTGGCTTCAAGGTGAGGCTCGGCGAATGGACGACGAGCCGGGTAACATCACGCGCGCGAGACGTACTCGCCGGAGCGGGTATCGACTTTCAACACTTCGCCCTGGTTGATGAACAGCGGTACGCGCACCACGGCACCCGAGGAGAGCGTGGCCGGTTTGGAACCGCCCTGGGCGGTGTCGCCCTTCAGGCCCGGGTCGGTCTCGACGACTTCGAGCTCGATAAAATTGGGGGCCGATACGGCAATCGCTTTGTCATTCCACAAGGTAACGGTATAAGCCACCTGCTCTTTCAACCATTTGGCCGTGTCGCCCAGCGCTTTTTTCTCGACCGCGTACTGCTCGAAGGAGCCGTCTGTCTTCATGAAGTGCCACATGTCGCCGTCGGTGTAGAGATACTCCATCTCGAGTTCCATGACGTCGGCGCCTTCCAGCGATTCGCCGGACTTGAAGGTACGCTCCCAGACGCGGCCGGTCATGAGGTTACGCAGCTTCACGCGGTTGAACGCCTGGCCCTTGCCGGGCTTAACCAGTTCGTTGTCGACGATCGAACACGGGTCGCCGTCGAGCATTACTTTCAAACCGCCCTTGAATTCGTTGGTAGAATAGTTCGCCATGATCTCTCTCACTAATCGGTTGCTGAATAACGCATATCGACGCTGCGGTTAGGCACCTTTTTAGCGATGCCTTGAACAAGTGCGCGCATGATAACCCGAAGGAGGACTTTTTTGCAGGAGAACATGAGGATCCCGACCGCCCGCACCGACGACGGCCAGGATAATGCCCGCCCCCTTTGGCAGCGCCAGCTCTCACACGCGATTCGCGACCCCAGGGTTCTGCTCGAGCGCCTGGGGTTGGATGATCGGTGGCTGGCCGGCGCCCGCCAGGGCCACGCGCTGTTCGAGGTGCGCGTGCCCGAGGCGTATCTTTCGCGCATGGCCTATAACGCCCCGGCGGACCCGCTGCTGCGCCAGGTATTGCCACTGGGTGACGAAACGCGAATGTTCGAGGGTTTCGTTCAGGACCCGCTGGAGGAAGCCGAGCACCGCCCCGCCCGCGGCTTGATCCATAAATACCGGGGCCGAGTGCTCTTGATCGCCAGTCCCGCCTGCGCGGTCAACTGCCGCTACTGCTTTCGCCGCCACTTCCCCTACGCCGAGAACTCCCCTTCTCGCGCTCAGTGGCAGGAAGCCCTCGACTACCTGCGCCAGGACGCCAGCATCCATGAGGCGATTCTCTCCGGCGGCGATCCGCTGGCGGCAAGCGATCGTCAGCTCGCCTGGCTTGTCGGCGAGCTCGAGGCGATCCCGCACCTCAAGCGCCTGCGTATCCATACCCGGCTGCCAGTGGTGATCCCTGACCGCATCGATGACACCCTGCTCGCCTGGCTCTCGACCACGCGCCTGCAAAAAGTGATGGTGCTGCACATCAACCACGCCAACGAGATCGACCAGGCAGTGATCGACGCCTGCAAGCGGCTCACGCGCGCCGGGGTAACGCTTTTAAATCAAAGCGTACTGTTACGCGGCGTCAACGACGATGTTCCGGTACTGGCCGCGCTCTCCGAGCGGCTGTTCGAGGCAGGCATACTGCCCTACTACCTGCATGTGCTCGACCCGGTGCAAGGCGCGGCGCATTTCGACGTGCCGGACGACGAGGCGCGCGCGCTGGTGGCTCAACTGCGCGCCCACCTACCCGGTTTTTTGATGCCACGGCTCGTTCGCGAGGTGCCAGGTGAAGTGAGCAAGACGCCGCTTTGAGGCGCTTCATGAGCTCTTGACTGCACCAAAACAGCGCCATCGTTTTTTTTACGCACCAGCAAAGCGCGACCGCGTGGGTAGTGCTTCCAAGGACAAGCGCAACCCTAAACTCAAGCATCTGAATTAAAAGGATTAAAAAAAGGATGGCCGGCATCTTGTATTGAATTTAGCGTTGAATACGGGGTATCGGCAGCCAGCTGCCACACAATCGAGTTTCCAATGGATCGCTAGGGTTCCGGCACCGTCATAGATACGCCCCGACGGTGTGACTGGTCCGAGAGCGATCGACCCTGCAAGCGCAGGGTTACACGGCGGGATAAAAGCCCGGGAGGATAAGGCACAGAAATGCGCCGATGCCCCCGATATTTTATTTAGCCGCTGGAGGCTCTCATGACCCGCTACGTTTCAATCGCCGCCGCTTCTGCTGTAAAAAACCCTTTTCCCATAAAACGTCTGCGCTTGACAGCTTTTCCCTCCGCCGTGCTGGCGACCACACTTGCGCTCTCCACCGTTTCTCCCCCTGCCGCAGCTCAGGAGCGCGATAGCTTCAGCGTCTGCTGGTCGATTTACGCCGGCTGGATGCCTTGGGCCTACGCCGATGTCGAGGGCATCGTCGATAAATGGGCGGATGAATACGGCATTACGATCGATGTCGTCCAGATCAACGACTACGTCGAATCGATCAATCAGTACACCTCGGGCAATGTTGACGGCTGTGCCATGACCAACATGGATGCCCTCACCCTTCCCGCCGCCAGCGGCGTGGACTCCACCGCCCTAATCGTTAACGACTACTCCGACGGCAACGATGGCATCGTGCTCAAGGGCAGCGACAGCCTGGCCGATATCGAGGGCCGCCAGGTCAATCTGGTGCAGTTCAGCGTGTCGCACTACTTCCTCGCCCGGGCGCTCGAAAGTGTAGGCCTGACCGAGCGAGATATCGAAACCGTCAACACCGCCGATGCCGATATCGTCGGCGTCTTCGCCAGCGCGACTACCGAGGCGGTGGTCGCCTGGAACCCGCAGCTCGGCACCATCGCCGACATGAACGATGCCAGCGTGGTGTATACCTCGGCGGAAATTCCCGGTGAGATCCTGGATCTAATGGTGGTCAACACTCAAACGCTTGCCGACAACCCGGCACTCGGCCATGCGCTGGTCGGCGCCTGGTACGAGGTCATGGGGCTCATTGAGCAGGGCGATGAAGCGGCCCTTTCGACGATGGCCGATGCCGCGGGCACCGATCTCGACGGCTACCGCGAACAGCTCGCTGCTACCTACCTCTACACCGACCCCGCCGAGGCGGTCGAGCTGATGGAGAGCCCGGCGCTGTTGGAGAACATGGAGCGGGTCGCCGAGTTCAGTTTCCGCCACGGGCTGCTGGGCGAAATGGCGCCGGACTACGACATCATCGGCATCGAAACTCCCAGCGGCGTCTTCGGCGATGAAAACAACGTGCAACTGCGTTTCGACCCCACCTTCACCCAGGCGTACATGGACGCTCGCTGAGCCGCCCCGACGTGCACCGCCCGGCGGCGGGTTGAAAGCCGCCGCCACTCTGGACTCACCCCTGGACGGACACTGCCATGAAGCGCCTTATCAATTTAACGCCTCCGCGAGGCGGCCGCTGGCTGCTGGGGCTGGTGCCTTTTGCACTGCTCGCCATGCTCTATATCAGCCTGTCGAGCGAGCGCCTGGCGAATAACCCCAATGATCGATTGCTGCCGGCACCCGCCACCATGGCCCAATCCTTCTACCACCTGGCGAGCGCCGAGAACGTCCGCACCGGCGAGATCACGCTCTGGACCGACACCTTTGCAAGCCTCGAGCGACTGCTGATCGGCGTTGGTATCAGTGCGCTGCTGGGCCTTCTAATCGGCATTCTGACCGGCGGGCTGCCGATCCTTCGCGCCAAACTCTCGCCACTAGTCACGGTGCTTTCGCTGATTCCGCCCATGGCGATTTTGCCGATTCTGTTCATCGCCTTCGGGACCGGTGAAGCCTCGAAGATCGCGCTCATCGTGATCGGCGTCACGCCCTTTCTGATTCGCGACCTGCAGGGTCACGCACTGCGCCTGCCCGATGAACAGCTGATCAAGGCCCAAACCCTGGGCGCCAGCTCCTGGCAGGTACTGCTGCGCGTTCTTCTGCCGCAGCTGACACCGCGGCTTCTCAACGCCACGCGCCTGGCGCTCGGCACCGCCTGGCTGTTTCTGATTGCCGCCGAAGCCATCGCCGCGCAGGAAGGGCTGGGCTATCGCATCTTCCTGGTACGCCGCTATCTCTCCATGGACATCATCCTGCCTTATGTCGCCTGGATCACGCTGCTCGCCTTCGTGCTCGACCAGCTGTTGGCATGGACCTCAAGGCTCGTTTTCCCGTGGTACCACGCCGGTGAAGGAGACAAGTCATGAGTCTTTTAACCGCCAAGCGACTGGAAAAACACTATGGGCACCACGTGGTGCTCGAGAACCTCAACTTCGAGGTCGATGAAGGCGAATTCGTCACTCTGGTAGGCGCCTCGGGCTGTGGCAAGACCACCTTTATCAAGATGCTGCTGGGCACCGAAAATGCCTCGAAGGGCGAGCTTGCCCTCGATGGCTGCCCGATTCCCAACGAGCCTGGCCCGGACCGCGGCGTGGTGTTCCAGAAGTACTCGGTTTTTCCGCATTTGACAGTACTGGGTAACGTCATGATGGCCGAGGAGCTCGAGGCCTCGCCTCTGCTTGGCAAGAGTTTCGGCCGCGCCCGGCGCCGTGCCATCGAAAACGCCCGCGCACGGATCGATGAGGTGGGCTTGAGCCACGCTCTTAACAAGTATCCTCACGAACTCTCCGGCGGCATGCAACAGCGCTTGGCGATCGCCCAGGCACTGATGATGCGCCCGCGCATTCTGCTGCTCGACGAACCCTTCGGTGCGCTCGACCCGGGCATCCGCCAGGACATGCATGCATTGATCACCAAACTCTGGGCGGAGCAGAAACTGACCATTTTCATGATCACCCACGACCTCAAGGAGGCCTTCGAGCTGGGCACGCGGCTCTGGGTCTTCGACAAGACGCGCCACGACCCTCAGGCGCCAGAGGCCTATGGCGCCACCATCACCTACGACCTGCCGATATCGCGCGAGCGCCCGGCCACGGCCCTTACCGAGGCACTGACGCGAGGTGGCGTGAAAACCCATATCGAGGAGACTCTATTATGACAAGCGACCCCGCCTACACCACCCATCTGCCCGGCGGGCATCACTGGTCGCTGCGTGTGCGCCGCCACACGACGCTGACGCTGACCGCCCGCGACGCCGACACGAACGTGGGCCTGCTGTGCTACAACCCGGAAAACCTGCTGGAACGGCTGAACCTGCCGGACACCCTGAAGTGCCAGCACACCTTCAAGCTGACCGAGGGCCACTGCCTTTACTCCGACATGGGCCGCATCTTCGCCTCTATCACGAAAGACGAGCTGGGCTGGCATGACAGCGTCGGCGGCAACCTGATGGCGCAACACCTGAAGGCCAAGGGCTGGGCACACCAAAGTTACCAGAAGGCGCGCAATCAGTGGACTCGTACAGGTGTGGATGCCTTTCTCGTCGAGCTTGCCAAGTACGGGCTGGGCCGGCGCGACATGGCGGCCAACCTAAACCTCTTCTCGCGGGTGGAAAGCGACAACGAAGGCCGGCTCCGCTACGTGTCCGGCCACTGCCAGCCCGGCAGCCGCGTGACGCTGCGCTTTGAGATGGACACCCTCGTGCTGCTGCACACCTGCCCGCACCCGCTCGACCCGGCAAAGGAGTACCCGCATCGCGGCGTCGATATCGCGCTCGATACCGCCGCCGCGCCGACGATCGACGACCCGTGCTTCCAGTCACGCCCGGAAAACGCTCGAGGGTTCGCCAACAACCGTCTTTATCATCTCGGCCTATAAGGAGAGCGCCATGATCACCGACAGTCCCCTGAATCCAGACACTGCGCTCAGCCGCACTCGGATCGACGCCGGCGACCACTACATCGGCACCGTCAAGCGCGGCCAGACCCTGCGCATTCTGGATCTCGAAGGCAACCAAGCCGCCGACACGCTCTTTTTCAGCGCCGAGGACAGCGCAGAGCGCTACAGCGCGATGGACACCGTGCGTGAACAGCAGGCGGTCTATCTCACCACCGGCTCGCGTCTGATCTCAAGCGAGGGCCGCGTGATGCTGACCATCACCGCCGACACTTGCGGTCGCCACGACACCTTGGGCGGCGCCTGTTCGAGCGAAAGCAACACGGTGCGCTACGACCTGGAGAAGCGCCATATGCACTCCTGCCGCGATAACTGGATGGAAGCGATCGCCAACTATCCGGAGTTCGGACTCACCAAGCGCGACATCACCCACAACATCAATTTCTTCATGAACGTGCCGGTGACCGCCGACGGTGGGCTGACCTTCGAGGATGGTATTTCCGCTCCGGGCAAGTACGTCGAGATGGTCGCCAATATGGACGTCACCGTACTGGTCTCCAACTGCCCGCAGCTCAACAACCCCTGCAACGGCTACAACCCTACCCCGATCGAACTGATCGTCTGGGAAGACTGACACGCAGCGAGAGGCCCGGGGACGACCCCGGATCGCCTGAACTTACGCGGGACGACCCGCCTTGCTGGTAGGCCGCCATGACACACGCCACCTCTTTCACCAAAGTTTTGATCGCCAACCGCGGCGCCATCGCGACACGGCTTTTGCGCACGCTGCACCGCCTCGGTATCCAGAGCGTCGTCGTATATGCCGACGCCGACCGCGACGCCCCGTACGTCCACCAGGCCGATGAGGCATATTCACTCGGCGAAGGCGGCGCCACCGACACCTACCTCGCTATCGATAAACTGATCGCCATCGCCCGCCAGAGCGGCGCCCAAGCGGTGCACCCGGGCTACGGTTTTTTATCCGAAAATACCCGCTTTATCGAGGCCTGCGACGCTGCAGGCATTACGTTTCTCGGCCCGACCGCCGAGCAGATTCGCCAGTTCGGTTTGAAGCACGAAGCGCGCGCGCTGGCCGAACGCGCCGGCGTACCACTGGTGCCGGGATCAAAGCTTCTGAAAAGCCTCGATGAGGCACACGCCAGCGCCGAGCGTATCGGCTACCCGGTAATGCTCAAATCTACCGCCGGCGGCGGCGGCATCGGCATGCAGGTTTGCCGCAACCCGGCCGAGCTCTCCCGCGCGTTTGAGTCGGTCAAGGGGCTGGGTGAGCGCAACTTCGGCGACGACGGCGTGTTTCTGGAAGCCTATATCGCCAGCGCCCGCCACTTGGAGGTGCAGCTTTTTGGCGATGGCAGGGGTACGGTCATCGCACTCGGCGAGCGCGACTGCTCCACTCAGCGCCGCCATCAGAAGGTAATCGAAGAGTGCCCGGCACCCAACCTGCCCGAGTCTGTGCGTCAGGCGCTGCACGCCACCGCAGTCAAACTGGGCGAAGCCGTCGCCTACCGTAGCGCCGGCACTGTCGAGTTCATCTACGATACCGACCGTGAAGCCTTCTACTTTCTCGAGGTCAACACCCGCCTGCAGGTCGAGCACGGCGTCACCGAGCTGGTGTACGGCGTCGACATCGTAGAGTGGATGGTGCGGCTGGGCGCGGGCGAAGCGCTCGACTTGAAAGCACTGGCCGCCGCGCTCGCCCCTCTCGGCCACGCCATGCAAGTACGCCTCTACGCCGAAGACCCGGCCCACGACTTCCGCCCAAGTGCAGGGCTTCTTACCGAGGTTCACTTCCCAGAGCGCGCCGGGCTCCGGGTCGATCACGCCATCGAATCGGGGCTGGAGGTCTCAGCGCTATTCGATCCGATGCTCGCCAAGGTGATGGTGCACACCGACAGTCGCGAACACGCCATCAAGGAGCTCGCCGCCACCCTCGAAGCATCGTCAGTGTATGGCATCGCTACCAACCGCACTTGGCTCTCTCACGTGCTGCGCGCCGAGCGCTTCAAGACGGCTGCCATCGACACCCACTGGCTGACCACGCTGGACTGGGCGCCGCCGGCCATCGAGGTGCTGGCGCCGGGAACGCTGACCACGATTCAGGACCACCCGGGCCGCCAGGGCCACTGGGACGTGGGCGTGCCACCCTCAGGTCCCTTCGATGACTGGTCGTTTCGCCTGGGCAACCGCCTGCTCGACAACCCAGCCGAAGCCGCCGGGCTCGAGATTACTCTCAACGGCCCGACCCTGCGCTTTCATCGCGCCACGCAAATCGTGCTGGCCGGCGCACCGCTTTCCGCCTCGCTCGACGGCAACCCGGTAGATTTCTGGCAGGTACTGGACGTACCGGCCGGCGCCACCCTGGCCCTTGGCAAGGCCAGTGCCGGCGCACGCGCCTACGTGCTGGTGCGCGGAGGCATCGACTGCCCACGCTATCTGGGCTCGCGCAGCACTTTCACCCTGGGCCAGTTCGGCGGCCACGGCGGGCGGGCACTACGCAGCGGCGACCTGCTGGATCTGCCTGCACTCGAACCCACGTCTCACCAGACGCTGGACCCCGCACTGATACCTGCCATCGACGACCCGGCCAGCGTGGTCGAAATCGCGGTGCTTTACGGCCCCCACGGCGCGCCGGACTTTTTTACCGATCAGGATATCGAGCAGTTCTTCGCTCACGAATGGGAAGTGCACTACAACTCGAGCCGCACCGGCGTGCGCCTGATTGGCCCGCGTCCGGAGTGGGCGCGTACGGACGGCGGCGAGGCGGGTCTACACCCCTCCAACATTCACGACAACGCCTATGCCTTTGGCACCATCGACTTCACCGGCGACATGCCCGTGATTCTGGGCCCGGATGGCCCATCGCTTGGCGGCTTCGTCTGCCCGGCGACCGTCGTGCGCGCCGAGCGCTGGAAGCTGGGCCAGCTCACCGCCGGAAGCAAGGTACGCTTCGTGCCGGTCACGCTCGAAAGCGCCCGCGCACTCGATGAACGCCAGTGCGAGCAGCTCGCCTCGCTCAGCGCCGCCGGCCAGATCGATATCGAGCGCGACGCCTCGAGCCCGATCCTGCGCGAGGTTGGCGCCGAGCAGGCCGGCGAGCGCATCGTCTACCGTCGCGCGGGAGATGACTTCCTGCTGATCGAGTTTGGCCCCATGACGCTGGACATCGCCCTGCGCTTTCGCGCCCATGCCTGGATGCTCTGGCTGCGCGAACATACCCTGCCCGGACTCATGGAGCTGACGCCCGGCATCCGCTCGCTGCAGGTTCACTACGATCCAAATACCCTGAGCCTTGCAGCGCTACTTGCGCACCTGGCCCGCGCCGAGCACGAACTTGCCGACATCGAATCGCTCGAGGTCGAATCCCGCGTGGTGCATCTGCCGCTCTCCTGGGACGACCCGGCCTGCCAAGAGGCGATCGACAAGTATCAGCGCAGCGTGCGCCCTGACGCACCCTGGTGTCCGAGTAACCTGGATTTCATCCGCCGCATCAACGCGCTCGACAGCGAGCAGCAGGTGCGCGACATCGTCTTCAACGCCCGCTATCTGGTCATGGGGCTGGGGGATGTCTATCTGGGCGCGCCGGTCGCCACGCCGCTCGACCCGCGCCAGCGTCTGGTAACCACCAAGTACAACCCGGCGCGCACCTGGACGGCGGAAAACTCCGTCGGCATCGGCGGCGCCTATCTATGCGTCTACGGCATGGAAGGGCCCGGGGGCTATCAGTTCGTCGGCCGAACGCTTCAGATGTGGAATCGTTACCGCACGACCGAGCACTTTACGAACCCGTGGCTGCTGCGCTTTTTTGATCAGTTGAGCTTTTACGACGTTAGCCATGACGAACTGATGCAAATTCGTCGCGATTTCCCCCATGGCCGCTTTGATCTTTCCATCGAAACCACTCGCTTTCGCTTGGCCGACTACCAGGCCGAAATCGACAAGAACGTCGAGGCCATCGAGGCGTTTCGCCGCAAGCGCGACGAAGCGTTCCAAGCCGAAATGGCCGCCTGGCGCGCCAACGGACAGTTCACCTTCGAGGATCAGGTACCCGCCAGCGCCGAGGTGGGAGCGCTCGATGAAAATGAGCGGGGCGTCGAAAGCCCGGTGACGGGCAGCCTATGGAGACTGCTGGTGAAACAGGGCGACCTGGTGGAAGCGGGCCAGCCCGTGGCACTGGTCGAATCCATGAAGATGGAAGTGGAGATCAGCGCTCAAAGCGCCGGACGCGTGGCTCGCTTACCCCTGGCCGAAGGAGGCGCGGTGGGGCCGGGCCAGCCGTTGATCGTTCTCGAGGACCCGGTGGATGTCGACTCATAAGCGTTACGCATGCAACACCGCATCGACACCCACTCCATCACCCAAGGAGCCGCTCATGACCGCCTTGCGCCCGCTGGACATCAAAAGTCTTCATCAAGCCTATTCAAGCGGTGAGCTGACGCCTGCCAGCTTGATCGACGAGTTGTTGGACCAGGCTGAACGTCTCGGTCCAAATTCCGCCTGGATCACTCGCCTAACCCGCGAGCAGTTAACGCCCTACCTTCAGAAGCTAGAGGAAGAGTCTCCCGCTACGTTGCCGCTTTACGGCGTTCCGTTTGCCATCAAGGATAATATCGATCTGGCGGGCGTACCCACTACGGCGGGAAGCCCTGCCTACGCCTACACGCCTGACGAGCACGCCTTCGTGGTCCAACAGTTGATCGATGCCGGGGCCCTTCCCTTGGGCAAGACCAACCTGGACCAGTTTGCCACAGGGCTGGTAGGTGAACGGGCGCTGGATGTGTACGGCACACCGGCCAACGCCTTCGACCCGACATTCATTCCCGGTGGCTCCAGTAGTGGTTCGGCGGTGGTGACCGCGGCGGGTATGGTGAGCTTTGCGCTGGGCACCGATACCGCGGGCTCGGGGCGCGTGCCCGCCTGTTTCAACAACCTTTACGGCGTCAAGCCGAGCCTTGGGCTTCTGAGCACCCGCGGCGTCGTCCCTGCCTGCGCCACGCTCGATACCATTAGCCTGTTTACCCTGACCTGCGACGACGCCGCCGCTCTGCTGGCGCTAACTGCGGTGTACGACGAGCAGTGCGCTTGGTCGCGTCGCTTCGATTTCGCCGTGCAGGGCCAACGCTACGGTCAGCCGCCTGCGGCGTTTCGTTTCGGGGTGCCGCTAGAATCACAGTGGCAGACCGATGCGGCCTATACCCAAGGCATGCACCAGGCGATTACAAAGCTTGAAGCGCTGGGCGGTGAAAAGGTCGAGCTCGACTGTACTCCGCTTCTGGCCGCTGCCCGCCTACTCTACGAAGGACCATGGGTCGCCGAGCGCTACCATGTGATCCAAAAGCTCATGGCCGAAAGCCCAAAGGCCGTGCATCCAGTGACGTTTCAGATCACCCAGGGCGGAGCAACGCCGCTGGCGGTGGACGCCTTCGATGCTCGCTACAAGCTAGCCGAATACAAACGTCAGGCCGATGCGTTGATCCAGCAAGTAGACGTCATGCTCTCACCGACGACCGTCACGCATCCGAGTAAGGCCGAGGTCGCCAAGGATCCGATCGGCGCCAATTCGCGCCTAGGTATTTGGACCAACTTCATGAATCTTCTGGACTACAGCGCACTGGCCGTGCCGATCGGCTTTACCGAGCGCGAGTTGCCGGTAGGCGTGACGCTCTTCGGTCCGGCCTTCGCCGACCTGCAGCTTTTGTCGCTGGCGCGCGCACTCGAGGCGCGCACTCGGCTTCCGCTGGGCGCCAGCGGAATCGAGAGACCCGCCATCGAGCCACTGGCGACACCGGCTCAAAACGGCACCATGGAGATCGTGGTCTGCGGCGCGCACCTGGAAGGGCTGCCGCTCAATCATCAGTTGACCGAGCGCGGCGGTATCAAGGTGGAGAGCACCCAAAGCGCACCGCGTTACAAGCTCTATGCCCTTGCCGGCGGGCCACCCGCGCGCCCGGCGATGGTGCGCGATGAGCAGGGCCAAGCGATCGAGGTGGAAGTATGGCGCCTGCCCATCGATACCGTAGGCAGTTTCCTGGCGGGCATCCCCGTCCCGCTGGGCCTTGGCCAGGTCGAGCTCGCGGACGGAAGCTGGAAGTGCGGCTTCATCTGCAGCGCCGGCGCGCTCAACGAGCCCGGCCCCGCCAGGGACGTGAGTGATTACGGCGGCTGGCGGGGGTGGTTGAAGCAAGCGAAATAAACACTGGATACAGTTGCAGCGATACCCTTTCACTGTCCCTTTCACTGTATAACGAGCCTTTCTAACCTACCGGTAAGCGACTGTAGTGGAGTCCTGGGCTGCTTACCGGCTAGCGCACGGCGGGCAAATTCTCCGAAAAATAGATTTCCATGGCCACGGTGCCGGTGGTTTCAGCCATTTCGCCGCTGGCGATCTCCATCGCGCGGGCGTAGATGGCGCTGGGGCTTTGGGTGATGACCATGTCCATTGTCCCGTCCACCAGCATGGTGCGCGTATCCGGCGTGAGCCCGTGGCCCATGAAGCAGACCGCCTTGTCTCGTCTCGATTCTCGCAGGGCGCGGCCGATACCGTCGGAGGAGCCGCCCACGTTGTAGATACCCACGATATCCGAATGCCTGGCCAACAGGCGGCTTGCGTTAACGTAGTTTTCATCCCGATTGTCGTGACCTTCCTGGGGGCCGATCACCGTCAGGTGGGGAAAGCTCTCTTCGATCAGCGCCAGAAAGCCCATTTCGCGCTCCATGTGAGAGCGGTAGGCACGGCTTGCGGCCACCAGCGCCACCTTTCCCGAGGCGGCGCGGCAAAAACGCCCCATCACTTTGGCGGCCGTGCGCCCGGCGGCGAAGTTATCGATGCCGATGTAGGCGTTTCGACTCGAGGTAGGCAAGTCGGAAATGATGGTCACTACCCGCTTACCAAGACTGGTCAACTCGTCGATCACCTGGCGCACTCTGGGGTGTTCAATGGCCATGAAAACCACCACATCCGAGGGTTTTCCGTAGCGGCGCAGTGCCTGCACCAGCGCTTCGGGATCGAAGCTTTCGATGAAGTGGCTGCTGACTTTCAACGGTTCGACGGAGAGCTTGGCCATTTCGCGAACGTAGCGGTTGAGCCCGGTGAGATAGGGGTTGCTGCCCTGAGGCAATAGAAAGACCACCTTGGCGAAAGTGGGTCCGAGCCGCCGGTTCATGTCCGCTGCGTCCAGATAGCCCACCTCGACGGCGGCCTTGAGTACTCGGGTCAGCGTCACCTTTCGCACGCCAGGGCGACGATTGAGCACGCGATCCACGGTCGCCGTCGACACCCCGGCGGCAGAGGCGATATCAGAAATCAGCGGGCGTTTTACATCAAAAACCATCATGAATTCCTCATTGCCCAAGCACCCCGAGCTGCCCTAGCCTCAAACCTGCGGGTGGGTGAAAAACGCCTGGCTGCAAAACAATAAAAAACCATCAGCAGGAGAATAACAATGCTAGCCAAACTGGTACGCACTAGCCATCTCACGTTACTGGCCGGCGCTCTCGGATTGAGCGTTGCCACTGCCTCGGCTCAGGAAGTCACGCTGCGCTACGGGCACATGCACACGCCCACCTCCATCGCCGGCATGCAGGCCGAATGGCTGGCAGAGGCCATCGAGGAGAAAACAGGCGGCGAGGTGAGCGTCGAAATGTACCCGAACTCCCAGCTTGGTCGGCTTCAAGAGCTTGCCGAGGCGGTCTCGACGGGGTCAATTGCGCTCTCCCATAACACCGCCGGCGCTATTGGCTCGCTCTATGCCCCCTTCGCCGCCTTTGATACACCCTACCTTTATCGTGATGTCGATCACCTGATGGCGGTGATGGATGTCGACTCGCCGGTCATGAGCGAGCTCAACGAGGAGCTCGCCGCGGCCTCCGGCGTGCGCCTTCTTTACGCTTTCTATTTCGGCACCCGTCACCTGACGGCGAATCAGGAAATTCTGACGCCCGAGGATCTCGACGGCGTCAAGATTCGCTCGATCCCCTTCCCCATCTATATGGCCACCGTCGAAGGCATGGGTGCCATTCCGGTGCCCGTCGACTGGTCGGAAGTGCCCACTGCGCTTGCCACCGGCGTGGTCGAGGGGCAGGAGAATCCGGTCAACGTCGTAGTCACCGCCAAGCTCAACGAAGTGCAGAGTCATCTGATGCTGACCGGCCACATCAGCGCCGCCCAAGTCGTTGTGATCAGTGACGATACCTGGCAGTCGCTGTCGCCAGAAAACCAGGCAGCGATCGCCGAAGCCGCTCAGGAAGTACGCCAGCGCGCCACCGACGCCATGCTGGAGGCCGAAGCCAGTGACCTTGCAACGCTTGCCGAGGCGGGCATGCAGATCGTCGGGCCGGAGCAGGGGCTGGACGTAGAAACCTTTAAAAGCCGCGTTCAAGCGCGCATTGCCGAGGAGTTTGACGAGCAGTACGGCGATCTCTACCAGCTGATTCGCGAAACGCGCTAAGCCATGAGCACCGAAAACACTCTATTGACGCGAAGCCTTGGCCGGCTGACCGAGCTCTGTCTGGGGATCGCGATGACGCTACTCGTCATCATCACAGTACTGGTAGTCGCCCAGGTCATTGCTCGCAACCTGTTCAACACGGGACTTCCCTGGGCGGACGAGGCGGCGCGCTTTGCGGGCATCTCGATGGTGTATCTGGCCACACCTTACTTGCTCTTTCACGGCCAGCACGTGGCGGTAACGATGCTGGCGGACGCCCTGTCGGGGGTAAAACGCAGGTTATGCCTGGCATTAGGTGAACTTGCCACCCTCGGCTTCTGCGCGCTGACGCTCTACGGCTTCTACCGGTTTTTGCTACGCGCCGGGCGCTTCGCCTCACCGGCGCTGAGCATTCCAAACCTGTGGCTCTACATGCCGGCGCTGGTCAGCATCGCACTGCTGGCAGTGGTCTCGCTTCATCGCCTTTCGCGGCTGGCTCACCGGGAGACACCCTCATGTCCCTGACGCTACTGCTGATCTTTGCAGCCAGCCTGCTGTTCGGCGCGCCGGTGGCTGTCAGCCTGGGGCTCTCCGCCGGCGCGGTCATTTTTCTCTATGACCTGCCGTTCACGGTGATGGCTCAGCGAGCGATCAATACCCTGGACAGCACGCCGCTTCTGGCGGTACCGCTATTCATACTTGCAGCGTCTCTATTGGGCGCGACCGGCGTCACTACGCATCTATTCGAGCTGATGCGCATGGTGGTCGGGCGCATTCGCGGCGGAATGGCCCATGTCAACGTGCTCACCAGCCTGATCTTTTCCGGCATGTCCGGCGCGGCGCTGGCGGACATCGGCGCGCTTGGCGGCATCCAGATTCGCCAGATGGAGCAACAGGGCTATACCAAACGGTTCGCTGCGGGCCTGACCATCGCCGCGGCGACGATTGGCCCGATCTTTCCACCCTCGATACCGCTGATCATCTTCGCAACGGCAGCGGAGGTATCGACCATTCGGGCGCTGCTGGCCGGGGTGCTTCCGGCCATTGTCGTGGCGATCGCGCTGATGGTGCAGATCGGCCTCATGGCAAGGCACTACAAGCTCCCCCGGGACGACGTGCAGCCGAGTCTCGAGGCGCTGGGTAGAAAAACGCTGATTTCGCTGCCTGCGCTTCTGGCACCGGTGCTGCTGGTGGGCGGCATGATCAGCGGCTACTTCGGGCCAACGGAAGCGGCGGGCGTCACGACGGCCTACGCCCTGCTGATCGGCGTGCTCGTCTACCGCTCGTTAAGCGTGCGCTCGTTTCTGGAATGTACCCGTGAAACCGTGCTGTCGACGGCGAACGTGCTGTTCGTGGTGGCCTCGGCGGCGCTGTTTGCCTGGGTGCTGACCATGGACCGCATCCCGGCCCTGGCCGGCGAGTGGCTTTTGAACGTATCGGATAACCCGCTCGTCTTGCTGCTGCTATTGAATCTTCTACTGCTGGTCGTGGGCATGTTTCTGGAGGCGATCGTGGCCATATTGATCATCGCACCGATCGTCACCCCGGCACTTTTGCAGGCGGGGGTGGCGCCAGAGCAGCTTGGGGTGGTGTTCGTGCTCAACCTGATGCTCGGACTCTTGACGCCGCCAGTGGGCATGAGCCTCTACATGGTGTCGATCATCACCAAAATGCCGCTTTCGGAGATCATTCGCGGCGTGGCCCCCTTTTATCTCTCACTTTTCGCAGCCCTGGCGCTGGTCACTCTGGTGCCCGCCCTGTCCACCTGGTTGCCCAACCTTGTCATGTAGGAAACGTCATGAGCCAATATCTTGGAGCGCTTCGCCAACTGGGTTACGTGGTCACCGATATCGAAAAAGCCATGGCCTACTGGACCGATGTGATGGGCGTGGGGCCCTTCTTCTACAACCCTCGCGTGCCCATCGAAAACTATCTCTACGAAGGAGAACATTACGAGGTGCACAACTCGGTGGCGTTGGCCAACGCCGGCTTCATTCAGGTAGAGCTGATCCAGGCGCGCAACGATGCTCCCTCGATGTACCGCGATTTTCTTGAAGCGGGTAACACGGGCCTGCAGCACGTTGCGTTCTGGACCGAAACCTTTGATGCGGATCTGGCCGCCATGCAGGCTCGCGGCTATCGCGTCAAGATGAGCGGCGAAGTGGGCCGTAACGGCCGTTTCGTCTATTTCGACCGCGAGTACCACCCGGGCACCGTCATCGAGCTTTCCGAAGTGCTCGGCCCCAAGGGACGGATGTTCGAGATGATTCGTGAGGCGTCAGAAAACTGGGACGGCAGCGACCCAATACGTTCTTTCCCCGATCTTTCGGAGCCCCGGAAATGATTCGCGCCACCTATCATCTGGAAACGCCCCTCGACCCGCATCAGGTGGCAGACATGATGGCCGGTGAACAGAGCTGCGCCACTTTCGTCAGGCTCGAGAGCGAAACCGACGCCCTACGTGAACGCTTCCGGGCGCGCGTGACGAGGCTCGAAGTGCTCGAGGAACGGGAGGCGCCCACGCTTTACAGCGCCTATCTGGCGCGCAAAAACGTGCGCGGCCCCTGGAAGAAGGTAGCGGTCGACATCGAGTACCCCGAGGACAACGTCGGGGTGAACCTGCCGACCCTGGCGGCAACGGTGGCCGGCAATCTGTTCGATCTGGGCGAGCTGACCGGGCTTCGTCTAATGGCGATTGCGCTCACCCCTGAGTACCGCGACCGCTACCCGCGGCCGGCGCTGGGGGTGGCGGGTACTCGCGAGGCCGTGGGGGCGTTCGAGCGCCCGCTCTTTGGCACCATCCTCAAGCCCAATATTGGCATGACCCCGGAGGAGACCGCCGATCTGGTCGAGCGGCTTTGCGAAGCGGGGGTGGATTTCATCAAGGATGACGAAATCGCCGGCAATCTTCCTCACGCCCCGGTCGAGGCGCGGGTTAGCGCGGTGATGCCGCGCCTCAAACGCTACCAGGAGCGCAGCGGGCGCAACGTCATGGTGGCGTTCAACATCACCGACGAGCTCGACGCCATGCGCCGCCACGCCGACCACGTCCAAAGAGAGGGCGGCCACTGCGTGATGGCGAGCCTCAACTGGTGCGGGCTCTCGGCGATGCAGACCCTGCGCGCCTCGACGGAGCTCGCCATTCACGGCCACCGCAACGGTTTCGGCGCTTTCGCCCGCCACCCGGCGCTGGGCATCGACTTCAACGCCTATCAGACGCTTTACCGCCTGACCGGGATTGATCACATGCACGTGCACGGCATGAACGGCAAGTTCGCCGACGCCACCGAGGAGGTAGCCCAGGCGGCCAAACTGTCGCTCATGCCTCTCGGCGCCACCGACGATCGCGTGATGCCGGTGTTCTCCTCGGGCCAGTGGGCGGGCACGCTGCCCTTCACCGTCGACAAGACCCAAAGTGCCGACTTCATGTTTCTTGCCGGTGGCGGCATTCTAGCCCACCCCGGCGGCGCGGCGGCGGGAGTCGCAAGCCTTAAAGAAGCCTGGCAGAGCATCGAGGCCGGTGAGCCGCTGTCCTGCACTCACCGCCCGGCGCTGGCCGAGGCGCTCGACTTTTTCGGCAGCCGCTAGCCATGCGCTACGTATTCATCGCCGATGACTTTACCGGCGCCTCGGATACGCTGGCCACTCTGTGCCGCGCGGGGCTGCGAGCACGGCTCTATCTCGCCCCCCCCACAGTGGACGAGGTGGCCGACCTGGACGCCTTCGGCATCGCCACCTCGGCACGCAGCATGGATCAATCGCGCCTTGCCCAAAAGATGCGCTGCTTGGGCGAACAGCTGCGTCCTCACCGCCCGGATATTCTTCATCTGAAGGTGTGCTCCACCTTCGACAGCAGCGAAACGACCGGCAACATCGCCGTTGCGATCAGAGTGCTGAGCGCCGAGCTCAAGCCCGCGACGACGCTGATCATCGGCGGCCAGCCGAGCCTGGGACGCTATTGCGTCTTCGGGACTCTTTTCGCCAGGGCAAGCGACGGCCACACCTACCGCATCGACCGTCACCCGGTCATGCAGCGCCATCCGGTCACGCCCATGAACGAGGCGGACCTGCGCCGTCATTTCGACGCCATGGGGCTTGCAAATGTCACGCTGCTCGATCGCGCGAGCCTTGAAAGCGATCAGGCGCTGCCCGCCGGCCCACTTCTTTGCGACGCTCTGGAGCAGCGGGATCTCGAGCGGATCGGCCAACGTTTTAGCTCCGAGCCCATGCCCCAGCTCTGGGTCGGGGCAAGTAGCGTCGCCCAGGCGTTGTACCCCGAGCAACGGACGCTGCCTTCCCCCACCCAGCTGCCCGGCCCGCTGCTCGTATTTGCCGGCAGCCGCTCCGCTGTGACCGCCGAGCAGGTCGCCGCCGTTCGGCAGTTTGAATGCCTTTCGATTTCGACGCGCAGCCTGGCAGATAATGAAAAGCCCGATCGCGAACGCATCGCGCGCCGTTTGCAGGAAGGCCAAAGCGTGCTGGTCGCCCTGGACGCCGACACCACCCACGCCATGAGCCCGCTTGAGGTAGCAAAGCGCTGCGCCGAACTGATCGCCTCGCTGGTGGCGGCCACGCCGGTCGGCACGCTGCTGATTGCCGGGGGCGATACCTCGAGTTTGGCGCTTCGCCAGATAGCGCCGAAAAGCATCGATTATCTCGGCCCTTTCGATACCGGCGTTCCCATCTGCGTGGCGAACCTGGCGGACGGGCGTACGCTTCCCGTCATCATGAAAGGCGGCCAGATGGGCGCGGTGAAGCTATTTGATCGGGCGTTTCGAATGACGCATCAGCAGGGCGAGGCTCCATAAAAGCGGCGCCAGCACCCACCGCCACACAAACCGCACCGCGATCAATAAAGGCAGCAGCACGACCAGCCAGATCGCGAACTGTCCAAGCCAGGCGGGCAGGCCCAGCCACTTTGCCAGGTTGGCGCCCAGCGCGCTGACCAGCGACGGGTGGCGGATCACCACCACGGCGGTGGCGGTGAAGGCAGCTACTTTCGCCACTCGTGGGAGCGTGGCAAAGCGGGCGGTGCCGGCAAACGCGCCGGAGCGCGCGCCCGCTTGGGCGCCGCGGGCTTCCACGCTGCCTACCCGGGCACCGCGGGCCAAGCGACCGGCGCGCAGCACCTTCACCGTGCTCGCCATCAGCAAGAGATCGACCCCGGCCCAGCCGACGTCCGCCGCGCCGATCGCCTCATCGCGGCGCCACTGCCCTTCCAGCCCGCGCACGCCGCCAGTGAAGAAGTCCCCCACTCCGGTGACGATACGCTCGCCTTGCAGCCAGTGGATGTCACCGCTCGAGTCCACCGCGAACTGGTTCAACAGCGCGTGGCCATCTTCACCAAGTAGCGCAATGCCCATCAGTCCGCGCTGATCCGCGCTCCACTCGGCGGTCTCGACCGGCGTGTCATCGGCTTCGTTCCACCAGCGGCTCGCCTCGCGGTAGCGCTCACCCAGCCAGTGCCGGGCTTTGAGCGTTGCGACATCGTGTTCGCGATAGTAGGCAATCGGCAACAGCGCCTGCGCCCCGAAGCGTGCCAGCACGTCCTGAAAAGCGGGAAGATAGGCATAGGCGAGCAGCGCCTCACGGGCGGCGGAGCCAAAACGCTCCAGCGCCAGGTGCGCGTTCATCCAGAGCGCGGGGGTGTCGGCGTAGTGCAGAAACACCGCGTTGATCTCGGCGCTCTCCTGGGCGAGTGACGCGTCGATCGAGGGCAGCGCGCGCTGCGCCTCCAGCCGTACCAGGCGCGGTTCGAAGGCCTCACTCGAGGCCAGCGCGGTCAGAAACCCGGCAAGCCCCACGGCCAGTGCAAGAGTGATGCGTGCCGGGTTCATGGGCGCTCCTCCAGGGTGGCCAAAGCGCCCATTAAAGACGAACGCGGCGAAAACTCAAGATGAAAGGCGGCGCGCGGGAGCGAGCCGCCTTGACGGGCGGGCGTTAGAAGTCGTAGCTCAGGGTCGCCATGACGTTGGCGGGCGCGCCCGGCATGTTGAAGGTGTTCACGCCGCCGACCCGGTTGTAGTACTCGCGATCGAAGATATTGTTGAAGTTCAGCTGGCCGCTGACGTTGTCGTTGAAATCGTAGCCAATCATCGCGTCGAACACGGCGTAGCCCGGCGCCTCGACGCCGCTGCTCGAGTTGAAGTCGCTCATCGCCGTCATGCCGGCGCCCACGCGCAGTCCGCCAAGCGCCTCGCCGGCAAAATCGTACTGGGTCCAGAGGTTGACGACGTTTTGTGGCATCAGCAGAAAGATGGCGTCCTCACGATCATCACCACTTTGCTGCACCTCGGTGTCGAGATAGGTGTAGCCGGCGATCACGTCCCACTGGTCGGTGACGCTGCCGGTGACTTCGAACTCGGCGCCCTGGATGCGCATCTTGCCGATCGGCACTGCGTAGCTTGCGCCGGTATCTGGCGGGGTGCCTGCGCGGTTATCGTCATACAGCCGGAAGGCGCTGAGTCGGGCGTTGAGGTCGCCGCCCAGGTAGCTACCCTTTACGCCGACTTCGTACTGATCGCCTTCGCGCGGCTCGATCAGGTTGCCGTCCGGGCCCTCGGCGGTCTGCGGCTTGAACACCTGGGAGTAGCTGGCGTAGAGCGAGTGATTGGCGTCGACGTCGAACACCACCCCGGCGTAGGGCGTGGCTTCGGTGCCGCTGCGATCCTGGTCATTGTCGGCGGCCAGGTCTTCGAAATCGACGGCGTAGTGACTCACTCGGGTGCCGGCGATCAGCGCGAGCGGGTCCACCGGGCGCAGCGTCAGCTTGCCGTAGAGGCCGCTCTCCTCCAGCCGAGTATCGGTATGGGCGTAGCCTCTGCCGGTGGCACGCGCGGCGCCCAGCACGTCGACGTAGCTTATCTCGTTGAGCTCGCCTCGGGTCACGCGGCTGCCGGTCAGGCTACGCGAACGCCCGGACTCGGTATCGGTATCGAAGCGCTTGTAGTCGGCGCCGAGCACGAACTCGCTGACGCTATCGAAAGCGGCGAAGGGTTGGCTGTAGCTGGCGTCCAGCGCGACCGCCTGCTGGTCGATACGACTGCCGATGCCGGCGACCGTCAGGAGCTCGTTCTGGTCCAGGGCGCTGCCGCCGAAGGCGTAGTTATAGCCGGCGTTACGATCGGAGTAGCGCGCCGCGAGGCGCCCGAAGCCGCCGCCGTCGAAGCGGTGGGTCAGCTCGGCGATCCAGTCGTTGGCATAGCTGTCGAAATCATTCCAGTTTGCGCCATAGAAATCCGAACGCGAGCCGTAGAGTAGTTCGCCGCTGGGCCCGACCGGGTGGCCGTTGTTGACGCGGATGTCCTTGCTGTTGTGAATGTAGCCAAGCCCGAAAGTGGTCGCGTCATCCAGGTCGACATCGATCGCCGCGTAGATATCGTTCTGGCGATTGGTGTTGCGATCGACGAATTCGCCGTGGTGGGTCCGATCGATCACCAGCCGACCGCGCACGCGGCCGTCATCGCCGTCGATGGGGCCGGAGACGTCCACCTGGGCGGCGCGCTGCTGGTCGGTGCCGGCGCCGACGCTGATACGCCCTTGCGGGTCATGGGTGGGCCGCTTGCGCACCAGGTTGACGATCCCGCCCATCTCGCTGGTGCTGTTGAAAAGCCCGGACGGCCCGCGCATGATCTCGACCCGGTCAAACGCCGCAAGCGTTGGCACCGACCCTGTAATGCTGGTCATCGGCGCGGGCAGCCCATCGATGTTGTACTCGTCATACTCGAAGCCGCGGGCATAGATCGAAGAGCGGCCGTTGTCGTTGGAGAGCACGCGAAGCCCCGGCGTGCGCCGGCCAAGCTCATCGAGGGTGGTGAAGTTCTGATCCTCGATCGCCTCACGGGTGACGACGCTGACCGACTGAGGAATGTCGCGCAGCGATGCCGGCGTTTTGGTGCCTACCGTGGCGGCATCGACGCTATAACCGCCGGTCACTTCCGAGGGTAGCATCTGGTAAAGGTGATTGCCCTGAACCGTGACGGTCTCAAGCCGTGTGGCTTCGGCGCTCGCCTGGGCCAGTGCATTCGGTGCCCATCCCAGCAGCAGCGCAGCGCTGCCCGCGGCGGCCACACCTTGATAAATACGCGCTCTATCGAACGTCATGTCAGCTCTCTCTTGATCCCTTGAAATTGGTCACGCAACCGGCGCTTTCTTTGCGAATGAGAATACGTTGCAATAAAATTCGAGGCAGCGGATTATGGCAGCTCGCAACGCCTTTAACCTTTGCAGGCGCGTCACATTGCTATGCGAAAACGTTGCTATGCATAAACGTTGCTACGCGTAAACGGTGCCATGCAGAAACAGCCAACCCGGTAAGCGGGCTTACCAACAGGACCAGGGACGTGGATAGCGAAGGCGATAAAGGACAAATCAGCACCACCGACCTGCACGAACACTCGGTGCAGCTCGTCAAACGCCCGCGCTTCGAAGCGCCCAGCTGGGACCAGCGCGCGCCGCCGCTACTCGGGCGCCTGTGGGTCAGCGAGCTTGAGCCAGGCATGAAGCTGCGCCTGGCGGATGTCGAGGACCGCTTCGGTCTCAAGAGCCAGGCGCTGCTACCGGCGGGCGTGAAGATCGCGCTGGTCATGGAGGGGGGCGCCCAGGTGCGCTACGGCGAGTGCGATGCACGCCTTGGGCCCGATGAGCCCGACCGCGCGCTCATCGTCACATTGCCGGATAAAACCGCCTTCACGCGGTCCGGGCGCGTGGGCGCGCGCGAGCGCACCTTGACACTGTCGCTCTCACCTCACTGGCTTTCCCGCCACGGCTACGCGTCGTCGTCCGTCACCTGCGAGCTTCGCCGCTGGACGCCCTCACCGGGGCTTCTGGCGCTGGGCGATGCGCTCTTCGCCCAACGGTTCGATGCCATGACGCCGGCGACGCGTTTGATGCTTGGCGGGTTTGCCCGGCTTCTGGCCGGTGAGGCGCTTTCGCTTGCGCCTGTCGAGGCCCCCGCGCCGCGTCAGCGCCGGCTCGACCCCCTCATGGCCCTCATCGACCGGGGCGAGGCGCGCGGGCTCGATCAAAAAGCCCTGGCCAAACGCCTTGGCATGAGCCTGAGCACTCTGCAGCGGCGCTTTTATCAAGCCCACGGCGAGGCACTGGGGCAGTTTCTACGCCGCCACCATCTGACGCTTGCCCGCGAGGCGCTGGAGCGCGGTGCCGCGGATGTGGAAGCGGCCGCGACCCTTGCCGGCTACAGCAGCGCCACCAACTTCGCCACGGCATTCAAGCGCGAATTCGGCACCTCCCCGAACGGCTATCGACGCCGCGCGCTTGCCATGGCGCAACGCGGCCGCTGATTTTTTCCGAACACTCGACCAGACCTTTGCTAAGCTAAGGCAGCCTCATGGGCCTACCCATTGATCAATTCAGGAGTTGCACGCGCGATGGATGACGCATCGAAACGCCGCCCGGGCGTTGGAATTTTACTGGTGGCAAGCCTGGTGGGCGCGGGCCTTGCCCTGTACGCCTACCTGACGCCGCTGACCGGCGTGACCGGAACGCTGGGGGCGCTGACAGCGCTTTTTGGCTGTATTGCACTTGCCGTGGCCGCGCTTTTACTTTTCAAGTGGCGCCGGGGAGCCGGTGCCATCGCGCTTCGCGTGCTGGCGCTGATCGGGCTTTTAGGCACCGGGTTCGCCGCGCTGCTGCTGCATCAGTGGTGGCTCTGCGCGGTGCTGATTCTGGGCCTTCTGGGGCTTTTGATCGACACGTTTTCTCGATCGTCATCTTCCACTTCTGACCGCCGGTGAGCCGCTTTATGTCGACCACGAATAGTCATCGTTTGCGCCCGACCGACGCGTTATCGAAAAGCCTGCCCCGGCTCGGCCTTGCCACCCTTTTGCTGCCACTCCCGCTGTTCGCCCAGCCGTCGCCGCCCGCCGACGGTGAAGCACAGGCCAGTGAAGCCGCCGCCTCTCCGATTCCTCTGGTACCAGAAGGTGCGGTGTGGGATGGCTTTCACGGCCAGCTAAACGCCCAGAAATACAGCCCGCTGGACCAGATCAACGTCGAAAACGTGGGTGATCTCGAAAAGGCCTGGGAGTTTCATACCGGCGACGTCTCGGACGGCTCCAGCGATACCGCGCCCTCGGTCTGGTCCGCCACGCCGGTGTTCGCCAACGACACGGTTTACATCGGCACGCCCATGTATCGCGTCTTTGCCCTGGACCCTGCCACCGGCGAGGAGCGCTGGCAGTTCGACACCCAGTCGTCTCAAGAGGCGCTGACCCAGCCGGCGCTGAAAAGCCGCGGCGTGGCCTACTGGGAGGCCGACGATCCGGTCGAAGGCGAAGCCTGCCAGAAGATCGTTTATTTTGGCACCATGGATGCTCAGCTCTTCGCACTCGATGCCGACACCGGCGAGCTGTGCGAGGATTTCGCCGACGGCGGCGTATTGAACGTCAATAGCTGGAACAACATGCCGGAAAACTGGCCCCTGTCGCTACTGCAGCCGCCCACGGTGGTGGGTGACCGGCTGATTCTCGGCTGGGCGGGCAAGGATTGGGCCGAGAGCGTGGCGCCTGCGGGCACGGTGTTTGGCATCAACGCGCGCACCGGCGAGCGCGAATGGACGTTTGAGGCACTTTCTGATGAAATGCGCGAGCGAAGTGGCACCACCAATGTCTGGACGCACATGAGCGCCGACGAGGAGCTGGGGCTCGTGTATCTGCCCGTGGCCTCGCCTTCGCCCAACTTCTGGGGCGGCAACCGCACCGAGGAAGTGCCGCTTGCCACCTCGACCACCGCGCTCGATATCGACACCGGCGAAGTGGTCTGGTCGCGCCAGTGGGTGCACCACGACATCTGGGACTACGACATCAACTCTGCCCCCACGCTGATGGACATCACCGTCGACGGCGAAGAGATTCCCGCGCTGATGCAGGCCACCAAGATGGGCTTTCTGTTCGTGGTCAACCGCGAAACCGGCGAGGACGTCTGGCCGATCGAGGAGCGCGAGGTGCCCGGTGGCGATGGCAACGTGGAAGGCGAAGTCTACGCGCCTACCCAGCCCTTCCCGACGCTGCCCGCCCCACTGCTCGATCAGTCCGAGAAGCCCGACATCTGGGCGCTGGCGGACGCGGTGAGTTTCGGACAGTGCTCCGCGCTCTGGGACGATCTCTGGTACGAGGGCATGTATACCCCACCGACCACCGAGGGCGAAGGCACGCTTGCCTACCCGGACAGCGCCGGCGGCGTTCAGTGGGGCGGCGTGGCCTTCGACCCGGCAAGCCAAACGGCGGTGGTCAACACCTCGCACATCGTGCAGTACGTCAAGCTCTTCGATCGCGAGGCGTACGAAGAAGCCGACAGCGGCTCGGGTAACGAGAGCGGCTTCGCGCCTCAACAGGGCGCACCCTACGGTATGCGTCTTGAAGTAGCGCGCAACTGGCTGGGCATGCCCTGCTGGGAGCCGCCCTTCGGCGAACTGGTGGCCATCGACATGACCACCGGTGAGGTGAAATGGCGCGGCCCGGTCGGCGCCTCTCAGCAGTTCGGCTTCTTCATGCCCGAAAGCTGGGGCTCGCCGACCATTGGCGGCCCGGCGGTCACCGCCGGTGGCCTGATCTTCATCGGTGCCTCCATGGATGCCAAGGTGCGTGCCTACTCGCTCGAGACCGGCGAGCAGCTCTGGTCCGACCAGGCGCAGGCCCCCGTGGTCGCCAACCCGGCGGTCTACGAGTATGAGGGCCGCCAGTACGTGGCCTTCGTGGCCGGCGGTAACACCATCCTGAAGGACCACGTGGGCGACCAGGTCGTGGTTTACGCGCTGCCGGAGTAACGCCGGCATTCATCAAAGGGCGGCCTGCGGGTCGCCCTTTTTTTATAAGAACGCCAAAAAAACCAGCCAAAACAGGATAAAACGGCTGACCGTCAACGCAGTGTCATCTTCGATCACCACAATGGGCGCGCATCGCCCCTCACGTGGAGAAAAAATGAAGACAACGCTGCCACTTCTGGCCCTCGTCGCTCTTGCCCCGATAGCCGCCTCGGCCCTTGCACAAAATGAGGCCGTGCGTATCGAAACAGTCACCCTGGGCGAGCTGCGCCCTACCCAGCCGGCGCTTGGCTACCGCCAGATGGATTACAAGCAGGGCCGCTTCGCCCAGGACCGGGAAAAACTCTTCGACGAGTACTGCGAAACCGCCGGCCAGAGCGAAATCGCGCGCTTCGACGACGCCTCAACGCTTGAAGATCTAGCGAGCTTCGACTGCGTCGACGCGCCAGGCAGCCACCCCGAAGACATGAAGACGGCCGTGATCGCCCCAGGCGGCGAGTTCTACCTGACCGATGGCCACCACACGTTCAGCAACTTCATTACCTTGCAGGGCGATGCCTTTCGCATGCCAGTGCTGATCACCGACGACTACAGCGACCTTGCGGATAGGCAGACGTTCTGGAACACCCTGCAGGCCGAGCGCCAGGTATGGCTCGAAAGCCCCTCTGGCCCTATTACCGTCGATGAGCTGCCCAAACGGCTCGGTCGCGCGCATCAGGTCGACGACGCTTACCGGTCACTGGTCTATTTCACTCGCGGTGTGGGTTACGACAAGCCGGAGACGCCGCCGCCGTTTCTCGAATTCTACTGGGGGCAGTGGCTCGAAGAGCGCATGGCGCTGGCGAATTTTGATCTGGAGAGCCTTGATGGCTACGCCGAGGCGGTGGAGCACGCGGCGCGCCTGATGGTGAACGCCCCTGCAGACACGGTTATCGCCGAGACGGCCAGCGGCCCCCTGACCGCCGAGCAGATGGGCCGGCTCGACGCCTTCGACCAGCCGGCGCTCGACAAGCTGCTCTCCCCTCGTGGCAAGCTCACCTACGCGTTTTTTACCGAGTAAAAAGCCGCGCCTCGGCGGGTGCCGAGGCGCGGCTCATCGGTGACGCAAAATGAACGGCGTTACTGTCCGGACACGGGTCGGTCGGCATTCGAGCCGTCGCGCTGGCCAGTCATCGCCGCCTCCATACGGTCGAGCTGCGCCTGAAGTTTTTTGACGTCGCCGCGTAGCATCGATATCTCCGCCTCTTCGCCCTCGCCGTTATCCAGCGCCATCTGGGCGCTCTCCTTTTGCATCACATCGAGCACGATGCCGATCATCATGTTCAGAAATACGAAGGCGTTGAGGAAGATGAACGTCAGAAAGTAGATCCAGGCGTAGGGAAACTGCTCCATGGTGGGATACAGCACGGCCGTCGCCCAGCTCTCGAAGGTGGCGACCTGGAAAAGCGTGAGCATGGCCAGCGCAATGTTGCCCCAAAGCTGCTCGTCCACCGTATGAAACAGAAAGCTTCCGATCGCGGCGTAGATATAGAAGATGATGAACATCAAAAGCGCGACGTAGCCCATTCGTGGAATCGACTTCACCAGCGCCGAGAGCAGCATTTGAAGCTCGGGAATCATCGACACCAGTCGCAGCACGCGGAAAATGCGCAGAAGCCTGGCCAGCAGCACCATCTCCGACTCATCCATCGGGATCAAACTTGCCGTGACGATCAAAAAGTCGAAGACGTTCCAGCCCTTTTTGAAGAAGTCGCGCAAGCGCGGCTCGGCGGCCATGCGAATCAGCACCTCGACCAGAAAGAACAGCGTGACCGCTACGTCCAGATAGCCCAGCCACCGCTCGAATCGGCTCACCTCGTCGTAGGTGCGCGCACCGATCACCAGTGCCGACAGCACGATGATCGAGATCACGAAGGTTTCGAAGACCTTGTTACTGCGCAGCTTCTCGAAGCGCGCCTGCCAGGTACTCAGGGAAGCACTCATCTAAACCTATACGCCTTTAAGCCAGGGAAGAAAGAGCACGCGCCGGGCGCGAGCGCTGGCATTCTACCCTAAAATACGCGTTCGATAGAGCAGACGATATTGATCCGACGTTGGAAGTTACGGCTTTTCGTGTCGCAAAAACGCAACGAAAAAGCGCCAGAATGGGGCAGAGAAGAAACAGGAGCGTAAGGCGTGCAGGCGGCGGCGTTCAGTAGCCGCTGAAATGGCCTTGAAGCGGGCAAAAAAAGCCCCCTTGCGGGGGCGACGGGCTGCCATCATGGCATCATGCATTCATCCGTGAACGCGATATCCGTATCCAGAAGCGGCGTCCTGCCGCGAACGACTTAAAGTTATACCAGCCATGTACAGAATGCAAGAAAATGTGCAAACGAATGGCGTAAAAAACGCGTTGGCGAATGGGCGTTCGATTACTATAATCCGCCTCGATCGTTTAAATGATGCTCATCCGTTCATCTAACATCATGCTTTGGCTAAGGAAAGCCCCATGACCAGGCACCGCGACGTGATCGATACCACGCAACGAATACCTCGCAAGGATCTCGAAGTTCTCGTCAACGACCGTATAAGCATGGGCGATGTCGTGGCGATTCCCACTGGGCTTTTCCCCGTCGACCGTGCCCACGGCTGCGGCGGCTACTCCGTCGAAGTACTCGAGGTCGACGAAAGCGACTACAGCTTCAGAGTCATCGGCACGCTTTAAAGCGTTCTTGTCCCCGCCGCGGTTGAATGGACAAAATTGACACCAACGTAGGCGGTCATTTTAAGTGTGCGTCTCAGACCAAAGCCGCAAGCCTTCCCGTTAGTGGTATCCTCTTTCGGTTTGTTTACGCTGAGCTGGCTTTAAAGCCCGAATTCGTTCGAAAGCGCTAAAGGCGCTCGCCACGATTACACCTGTGCTGGATGCCCCGATGACATTGCTCTGGATTGCTTTACTTCCGCTTTTGGGAGTGTTGGTGCCTCTCATGGCGGGACGGCGCTCCCGCTTGACGTGTTCGCTCGCCACCATGGTCGCGCCCGCGATCGCCCTGGGCCTGACGCTCTGGCAGATTCCTTCGCTCAACGCGGGGGAGTCGCTTCGGTTTTTCGCCGACTGGCTACCTGAGCTTGGCCTTGCCCTGGCCTTTCGCCTGGACGGCCTGTCGCTGCTGTTCAACCTCTTGATTCTCGGCATCGGGCTTTTGATTCTGCTTTACGCCCACTTCTATCTCTCCGAAGAGGAGCCGGTGGGGCGTTTTTACAGCTTTTTGATGCTGTTCATGGCTTCCATGGTCGGTATATCGCTGTCCAACAACCTGCTCTTGCTGTGGCTTTTCTGGGAACTGACGAGCCTTTCGTCGTTTCTGCTGATCGGCTTTTGGTCGCACCAGAACGACGCGCGCAAGGGCGCGCGCATGGCGCTGACCGTGACCGGCGCCGGCGGCCTTGCGCTATTGGCGGGGGTTTTGCTGTTAGGCGATATCGTCGGCAGCTTCGACATGGACCAGGTGCTGGCAAGCGGAGCGCTGATCGTCGAGGATGCGCGCTACCCGGTCATGCTCACGTTGGTGCTGTTGGGCGCGTTCACGAAATCCGCCCAGTTTCCGTTTCAGTTCTGGCTACCCAACGCCATGGCAGCACCCACGCCGGTGTCCGCGTATCTGCACTCGGCGACCATGGTCAAGGCGGGCATTTTTTTGATGGCGCGCCTGCATCCGGCACTTTCCGATAGCGCGCTTTGGCAGCTCGTGGTGCCCATCGTTGGCATGATCACGCTGCTTTACGGCGCCTGGTTCGCGTTCTTGAAGACCGACCTCAAGGGCATTCTCGCGTTTTCGACCGTGAGTCACCTGGGGCTGATCACGGTGCTGTTGGGCATAGGCACCCCCATGGCGGTGCTGGCAGCGCTTTTCCATATTCTCAACCACGCCACCTTCAAGGCGGCGCTGTTCATGATTTCCGGCATCATCGATCACGAAGCGGGCACTCGCGAACTCAAAATGCTCGGCCGGCTCAGAAAGAGCATGCCGATCACCGCCCTTCTGCTGACACTGGCCGCCGCATCCATGGCCGGGGTGCCGCTGTTCAACGGCTTTCTCTCCAAGGAGATGTTTCTCACCGAAACGCTCGAATCATCGCTGCTGGGCGGGTTGAGCTGGCTGATACCGATGCTGGCGACCATCGCCAGCATCCTGTCGGTCGGCTACTCCGTGCGTCTGGTCATCGCAGTGTGCGTCAAACAACCCCGCCAGCCGTCGCCCAAGGCGCCCCACGAGCCGCCGCGGATGATGCGTCTTCCGGTGGAGATTCTGGTGGGGCTGTGCTTGCTGATCGGCATTCTTCCCGCGTTCATGGCAACGGGCCTTTTATCGCTTGCAAGTCAGGCAGTACTGCAGGCACCGTTCGATTTCTATCTTTCGATCTGGCACGGCTTCAATCTGCCACTACTGATGAGCGTGGTCGCCTTCGTCATCGGCGGCGCGCTTTACTGGCAGCACGCGCACCTGCGCCGCTTCAAGGAGTCCTTCGCGCCGGTCGATGCCACCCGCGTGTTCGAACGCGCGCTGGTGAGTCTGGGTCAGCGCTGCGAGCAGCTGATCGCCGTCTGGGATGGCCAGTCGCTGCAGCGCTACATGGGCTGGCTGCTGCTGGCGACGTTTGTCATGGGCGCCATCGGCCTTGCCCAAATGACCGAGCTGACCGGGGAGCTTGGCAATCAGCCGGTGGATGGCATCGTGGTGCTGGGCGCGGTCATGCTGATCTTCGGGGGCTTGGCCACGGCCATCACCCACCGCTACCGTCTGATCTCGCTTTTAATGCTGTCGGTGGTGGGGCTTTTCGTGGCGCTGACCTTCGCGCGCTTCTCGGCGCCGGATCTGGCCCTGACTCAGCTTTCGGTCGAGGTCGTCACGATGATTCTGCTGATGCTGGCGCTGTTTTTCCTGCCGCAAAAGACCCCGCCGGAGTCGAGCGCCAAGCGTAACTTGCGCGATATCGTACTGGCCGGCGGGCTCGGCGGCGTGGTGGCGAGTCTCAACTACGCCGTCATGACCCGCGAATCGTTTTCGATTTCGCAGTTTTTCATGGACAACAGCGTGCCCGGCGGTGGTGGCCATAACGTGGTCAACGTCATTCTGGTCGACTTCCGCGGCTTCGATACGCTGGGCGAGATTACCGTGCTGGCGCTGGCCGGGCTTGCCATCTTCAAGCTTCTGAACCGGCTACGGCTGTTCATCCCTCACAGCGACAGTGAAGGCCGGATCTGGTCGCCGGACCGTTACCCGGCGATTCTCACCTCGATCTCGCTGGCGCTTTTGCCGCTGGCGCTGCTGGTGTCGGCGTTCATCTTCCTGCGCGGGCACAACGAACCCGGCGGCGGCTTCATTGCCGGGCTGATCACCGCGGTGGCCCTGATTCTTCTTTATATGGCCCGTGGCGTGGAGTGGGCCCAAAGCCGACTGGACTTCCCTTTCCAGCCGATAGCCGTCGTAGGTGTGGCCGTGGCCACGCTGACCGGGCTTGGCAGCTGGCTCTTCGGCCATCCCTTCCTGACCTCGGCGTTTGGCTACTTTAGCCTGCCGGTGGTGGGCAAGTTCGAGCTGGCCACGGCGCTGTTGTTCGATCTCGGGGTGTATCTGGCCGTGGTCGGCGCCACGCTGATGATTCTCGCGAACCTGGGTAAGGTCACGACCGCCCACCGCCCGGTGGTGAACGCGACCAAATCCGACGACGCCGGCACGAACAAGGAGAGCCTCTGACATGGAAACGCTTTACGCTGTGACCACCGGCGTGCTCAGCGCCTGCGGTCTCTATCTCACACTCAGGGGGCGCACCTTCCCGGTAGTAGTGGGGCTAACGTTACTCTCTTATGCAGTGAATCTGTTTCTGTTTTCGATGGGCGGGCTCACCACCGACGGCGCAGCGCTGGTGCACGGTGAAGGGGCCTACGCCGACCCGCTGCCCCAGGCGCTGGTGCTGACCGCCATCGTCATCGGCTTCGCCATGACGGCCTTCGTGGTGATTCTCGCCATGCGCGCGCGAAGCGAGCTGGGTAACGACCAGGTCGACGGCAAGAAGGAAGACCGCGAATGATGCAACACCTTGTAGTTTTTCCCATCGTGGTACCGCTGGTCGCTGGTATTCTGCTGCTCTACCGCCGTGAAGGCTTGGTCCGTTTCAAGCGTGCGGTCAGCGTCGTGGCTACGCTCATGCTTTTGGCGGTGTCCATGGCGCTGGTCGGGCGCGCGTCAAGCGGCGAGATTCTCTATTACGCGCTGGGCGACTGGCAGCCGCCGTTCGGCATCGTGCTGGTGCTGGACCGCCTCTCCGCGCTGATGCTGCTGCTCACTTCCGTGCTTGCCCTGGGCGCGGTGGTGTTCGCCTGCGCCGGCGACGACGAAAAGGGCAGCAACTTTCACGGGCTTTTTCAGTGGCAGCTGTTGGGGATCAACGGCGCCTTTTTGACCGGCGATTTGTTCAACCTGTTCGTTTTCTTCGAGGTGCTGCTGCTCGCCTCCTACGCCCTGCTGCTTCACGGCGGCGGCAAGGCACGCATTCAGTCCGGCGTCTACTACGTGGTGATGAACCTGGCCGGCTCGTCGCTGTTTTTGATCGCCGCGGGCATTCTCTACGGCGCGTTGGGCACCTTGAACATGGCGGACATGGCGCTTCGCGTGGCCGAGCTTCCCGCCGACCGTCAGGGGCTGGTGACCGCCGGAGGGCTGATTCTGCTGGTGGTGTTCGGGCTCAAATCCGCGATCCTGCCGCTCTATTTCTGGCTGCCGCGGGCCTACGCCGCAGCGCCTGCGCCGGTGGCGGCGCTTTTTGCGATCATGACCAAGGTGGGCATCTACGCCATCCTGCGCGTTTATCTGTTGATCTTCGGCGACGCCGCCGGTCCTCTGGCCGCCCTCGAACAGGCCTGGGTGTGGTGGCTGGGTTTGGCCACACTGGCCGCCTCCGCCGTGGGCATTCTGTCGTCGCGCGATCTGCGTATGCTCATCGCCTATCTGGTGCTTTTGTCGGTGGGCACATTACTGGTGAGCGCCGGCATGCGAAGCGAGGTGTCCGCCTCGGCGCTGCTCTATTATCTGGTTCACACCACCCTGATCACCGGCGGGCTCTTTTTGCTCGCCGAGATGATCGGCGTGCAGCGCGGCAAGGCAGGCACGCGGCTGGTCAAGGCGCGCCCGCTGGTACAGGGCAAGGCGCTGGCGCTTTTGTTCTTTATCGGCGCGATTGCCGTGGTCGGCGTGCCGCCGCTTTCCGGGGCGATCGGCAAGGCGCTGGTGCTTGCCGCCGCTGATGACACCCAGCGGCTGTGGCTCTGGCCCACGCTTTTGCTGGCAAGCCTGGCCTCGATGATCGCGCTCTCCCGGGCGGGCTCGACGCTTTTCTGGCGCAGCGCCCACGGTAGTCCTTCCGGCACAAGGCTTCCGGCGCTGCAGTGGTTCGGTGTGATCTGGCTTTTGAGCGCGGCGCCTCTGCTGGTGGTGTTCGCCCACCCGGTCAGCGTCTATACCCAGGCCACCGCCGAGCAGCTCGCCAACCCCGAGCGCTTGACCGAAACGCTTCTTTCACCGTCGCGAGGCCAACTATGATTACCCCGCGTAAATGGCTGCCCACGCCGGTTCTGTCACTTCTACTGCTGATCGTGTGGCTGTTGATGGCGCGCAGCTACGCCCCGGGGCAGATACTGCTCGGAGGTACGCTGGCCATCCTCATACCTCTGGTGACCTACCGCTTCTGGGATGGCCACATGCAGATCAAGAAGCCGCGGCTTCTGGCGCGCTTTATCCTGCGCGTACTCAAGGACATCGTGATCGCCAACTTCGAGGTGGCCAAGCTTCTGATCAACCCGTGGAAGCGGCTCAACCCGCACTTCATCGAGTACCCCTTGATGCTGGAGGAGCGCTTCACCATCACGGTGCTGGCCAGCACCATCAGCCTGACGCCGGGCACGGTGTCCGCCAACCTGCGCCTGGACGGCAAGTCGCTGTTGATCCATGTGCTGGACGTGGAGGACGAGCAGGCGCTGATCGAGCAGATTCGCGAGCGCTACGAGCGCCCTCTCAAGGAGATTTACGAATGCTGAGCGTGGCCTTGTACATCACCTCGACGCTGGTGGTGATCGCCCTGATTTTGAACCTGTACCGTTTGGTGATAGGGCCGGATTTGCCGGATCGCGTGCTGGCGCTGGACACCATGTACGTCAACTCCATCGCGCTGATCGTGCTGCTCGGGCTGTGGCTCGGCGGCAAGACCTACTTCGAGTCGGCGCTATTGATCGCCATGCTCGGCTTCATCAGCACCGTCGCGGTGTGCAAATACATTCTGCGGGGGGATATCATCGAATGAGTCTTCTTTCGACGTTACAAGGAGCGCGGCCATGGCCTTTCTAATCGAAGCGCTGGTGTCGCTCATGCTGGTGACCGGCGGCGTGTTCGTGTTCATTGGCTCGCTTGGCATGGCGCACCTGCGAGACTTCTACATGCGCCTGCACGGGCCGACCAAGGCCTCGACGCTGGGTATCGGGTGTATGCTGGTCGCCTCGATGGGCTACTTCTGGAGCGTGGATGGCCACATCGACATTCAGGAGATGCTGATTACGCTGTTCCTGTTCATCACCGCGCCGGTCAGCGCCCACCTGCTGGCCAAGACCGGCCTGCACCTGCGCTTGAAGCACGCCAAAAAGACCGGCGGCGTGCCTTTCGAGCTGCGCGACGAGGAAGTGGGCAAAAAGCCGGTACCGCACCCGGACAAGGGCCACGGCTAGAGCCCTTTCCCTTTCACCGTTACGGAAAAGACAGGTACGAAAACGACAGATACGAAAAAGCGGCGCTCTAGGCGCCGCTTTTTTCATGAGTCGATCCACGTTTTAGCGCGAAAGCGCGTCTTCCGCGTGGCCCAGAAGGTATAAAAGCCCGTCGAGACCCACAGTCGACACCGCCAGCTGCGCCTTCGCGCGCACCAACGGTTTGGCATGATAGGCCACGCCCATGCCGGCTTTGGCGAGCATCTTCAGGTCGTTGGCGCCATCCCCTACCGCCACGGTGTGGGCAAGCGATACCCCTTCGCGGTGGGCGATCTCCTCCAGAAGCAGCGCTTTGCGTTCGGCATCGACGATCGGCTCGCTCGTCTCCCCCGTAACCAGGCCATCGCGGATCACCAGCTCGTTGGCGTGAATCTCGTCAAAGCCCAGGCGCGTTTGCAGATGACGGGCGAAATACGTAAAACCGCCGGAGAGAATCGCGGTACGATAGCCCAGGCGCTTCAAGTTCTTCATCAGCCGCTCGGCACCGTCCATCAAAGGAAGTTCCAACGCGATGCTTTCGAGCACGGTTTCGGACAGGCCCTCGAGCTTGGCCATGCGCTCGCGAAAGCTCGCCTTGAAGTCGAGCTCGCCGCGCATGGCGCGCTCGGTGACCTCGGCGACCAGCTCACCCACGCCGTGGCGCTTGGCAAGCTCGTCGATCACTTCGGCCTTGATCAGCGTCGAATCCATGTCGAAACAGACGAGCTCGAACGCGCGCTCGCCGGCCTCCATCAAAACGATATCCACCGGGTGCGCTTCGCTGACCTCGAGCGCGGCGTGACGAAGCGCCTGCCACTGCGGGTCGTCCTGCGCAACCGGGGCGCTCACCACGTATTCGATGGCGTCCAGCGCCGCGCCCTCGCCGCGGCTTGCCAGGCGGGTGGCGCGCTGCTCGGTAAGGTCGAAGCGCCCCATCAGTGCGGCCACTTTAGATTCGATGGCCGGTGTCAGTACCGGCGCCAGTACGGTCAGGCGTTTTTCGCTACGTGCCATGTGGCTACTCTCCAGCCTCTAGCCGATCCACTTTCTGAAAACCGCGCGGGAGCTTGCTGCCCCGGCGCCCGCGTTCGCCGCGGTAGTATGCCAGATCGGCGCTCTTCAGGGTGAGCTTGCGCTTGCCGGCGTGGATGACGAGCTCGGTGGTTTCACTGAGCACCACCATATCGCGCACGAACTCTTCGCGCCGCGCGGCGCGAGCGCCGGGAATATCAAGCAGTTTGTTGCCCTTGCCCTTGCTCATCTGCGGCAGCTGCTCCAGCGGAAACAGCAGCAGCCGCCCTTCGTTGGACACCAGCGCCACCCACAGCGCCTCGCCTTCCGGCACCGCGACCGGCGGCGTGACGGCGCAGCCCTTGGGCAGGCTGAGCACCGCCTTACCGGCCTTGTTCTTGCCGGTGAGATCACCAAGCGTCGCCACGAAGCCATAGCCGCCGTCGCTTGCGAGCACGTAGCGCTGGCTTGGCGGGGCGAGCATCATGCCGGCCATTTGCGCGCCGGCAGCGACGTTGGCGCGCCCGGTGATCGGCTCGCCCTGACCGCGGGCGCTTGGCAGGTTGTGGGCAGAGAGCGTGTAGGCGCGCCCGGTATCGTCGAGCAGCACCAGCGGCTGGTTGGTCTTACCGCGGCTTGCCAGTTGGTAGCGGTCGCCGGCCTTGAACGAGAGCCCGGCGGGGTCGATGTCGTGGCCCTTGGCGGCGCGAATCCAGCCCTTCTCGGACACCACCACGGTGATCGGGTCAGCGCCCAAAAGCTCTACTTCCGAAAGCGCTTTCGCCTCGGCTCGCTCGACCAGCTTTGATCGGCGGGCGTCGCCGTGCTCCTTGCCAGCGGCGCGAATCTCCTTTTCGATCAGCGTGGTCATTTTGGCATCGCTACCCAGAACGCCGGTGAGCGTCTTGCGCTCTTTTTCAAGCGCGTCCTGCTCGCCGCGAATCTTCATCTCCTCGAGCTTGGCCAGATGGCGCAGGCGAAGCTCCAGAATCGCCTCGGCCTGGCGCTCAGAAAGCGCGAACGCCTCGATCAGCGCGGCCTTGGGCTCGTCCTCCTCACGGATGATGCGAATCACTTCGTCCAGGTTCAGATACGCGGTCAAAAGCCCTTCGAGAATGTGCAGGCGCTCTTCCACCTTGCCCAGACGGTGCTCGAGGCGCCGTCTCACGGTGGCGCGGCGAAAGGTCAGCCACTCGCCAAGCATGTCCGGCAGCGGCATCACCCGCGGGCGGCCATCCAGGCCGATCACGTTCATGTTCACCCGCACGTTCTTCTCGAGATCCGTGGTGGCGAACAGGTGCGCCATCAAGGATTCGACGTCGACCCGGCTCGAGCGCGGCTCGATCACCAGACGCGTGGGTTCCTCGTGGGTCGACTCATCGCGCAGATCCGCCACCATGGGCAGTTTTTTGGCCTGCATCTGGGCGGCAATCTGCTCGAGCACCTTGGCGCCGCTGACCTGATACGGCACCGCGGTGATGACGATATTGGCCTCTTCACGCACGTAACGGGCGCGCAGCTTCACCGAGCCCCGGCCGGCCTCATAAAGCTTTCGCAAATCCGCCGCCGGGGTGATGATCTCGGCGTCGGTGGGAAAATCCGGCGCGGGGATGAATTCCATCAAATCCGTGGTGGTGGCTTTCGGATTGCGCAGCAGATGGCAGGTCGCCTCGACCACTTCACTAACGTTATGCGGCGGAATGTCGGTGGCCATGCCCACGGCGATGCCGGTGCCGCCATTCAACAGCACGTGGGGCAGGCGCGCCGGGAGCACTACCGGCTCCTGCATGGTGCCATCGAAGTTCGGCGCCCACTCGACGGTGCCCTGGCCAAGCTCTGACAGCAGTACGTCGGCGAATTTCGAGAGTTTCGCCTCGGTGTAGCGCATCGCGGCGAAGGATTTGGGGTCATCGGGGCTACCCCAGTTACCCTGGCCGTCCACCAGCGGGTAGCGGTAGCTGAACGACTGCGCCATGAGCACCATGGCCTCGTAACAGGCGCTGTCGCCGTGGGGGTGGAACTTGCCCAGTACGTCGCCGACGGTGCGCGCGGACTTCTTGTACTTGGCATTGGCGTTGAGAGATAGCTCGCGCATGGCATAGATGATGCGCCGCTGCACGGGCTTCATGCCGTCGCCGATGTTGGGCAGCGCGCGGTCAAGAATGACGTACATCGAGTAGTCGAGGTACGCCTTTTCGGTGTAGTCGCGAAGGGAGAGGCGCTCGACGTCGCCTTCCGCTACCTGAATATCCATGGTCATCGGGGGTTATACCTCAATGTCTGCGAGGTTGCCGTAATCTTCCAGCCACTTCTTACGGTCGCCGGCGCGTTTCTTGGCCAGCAGCATGTCCATCATCTCCATGGTGCCGTCGCCATCATTCAAGGTGAGCTGCACTAGCCGGCGCGTCTCCACCGCCATGGTGGTTTCGCGAAGCTGCAGCGGACTCATCTCGCCCAAGCCCTTGAAGCGCTGAACGTTGGGGGTGCCGCGCTTTTTGGCGAGGCTTTTGAGAATGGCCGCCTTCTCGCTTTCGTCCAGGGCGTAGTGTACCTCCTTGCCCAGGTCGATACGGTAAAGCGGCGGCATGGCAACGAAGACGTGACCGGCGTCCACCAGAGACGGAAAGTGCTTGACGAACAGCGCGCACAGGAGCGTGGCGATATGCAGGCCGTCGGAGTCGGCGTCGGCGAGAATGCAGATCTTGTGGTAGCGCAGCTTCTCGAGATCGGCGCTGCCCGGGTCGGCGCCGATCGCGACCGCAATGTCGTGCACCTCCTGGGAGCCGTAGATGTCGTGGGTTTCGACCTCCCAGGTGTTCAGGATTTTGCCGCGCAGCGGTAGGATCGCTTGGGTTTCGCGGTTGCGCGCCTGCTTGGCGCTGCCGCCGGCGGAGTCACCCTCGACCAGAAACAGCTCGCTTTGAGAGGGGTCCTGGCCGGAGCAGTCGGCGAGCTTGCCGGGCAGCGCCGGGCCCGAGGTGACCTTCTTGCGCGCGACCTTCTTGGCCTTTTTCTGGCGGCTTTGCGCCGCGCTGATGACGAGTTCCGCGAGTTGCTCGGCTTGGTCGACGTGGTGGTTGAGCCACAGCGAGAAGGCGTCCTTGACCACGTTGGAGACGAAGGCTGCGATGGTGCGCGAGGAGAGCCGCTCCTTGGTCTGCCCGGCGAACTGCGGGTCGAGCATCTTGACCGACAGCACGAACGAGGCGCGCTCCCAGAGATCGTCGGCGGTGAGCTTGATGCCGCGAGGCAAGAGGCTTCGGTACTCGCAGAACTCGCGCAGCGCGTCCAGAAGTCCGGAACGAAAGCCGTTGACGTGGGTGCCACCCTGGGGCGTGGGAATCAGGTTGACGTAGCTTTCCAGCAGCGCCTCGCCGCCTTCCGGCAGCCACTGGATCGCCCAGTCGACGCCGTGCTCGTCATCGCTGAAGTGGCCGACGAAGGGCTCGGACGGCAGCACCTCGTAGCCGTCGGTGGCCTGAGCCAGATAATCACGCAGCCCGTCGGCGTAGGCCCACTCGGTTTTGGTACCGTCGGGCTCGACCAGCGTCACTGCAAGCCCCGGGCAGAGCACCGCCTTGGCACGTAAAAGATGTTTCAAGCGGCCAAGCGCGAGCTTGGGGCTATCGAAGTAGCTCTCGTCGGGCCAAAAGCGCACGAGCGTGCCGGTGGCGCGCTTGGCAGCCTTGCCGATCTCATGAAGCTCTTCGGCCTTTTCGCCGTGTTCGAAAGCGATGGCGTGGCGGGCGCCGTCGCGGGTGACCTCGACCTCCAAACGACGCGATAGCGCGTTGACCACCGACACCCCAACGCCGTGCAAACCGCCGGAAAAGCGGTAGCTCGACGCCGAGAATTTGCCGCCGGCGTGGAGCTTGGTGAGGATCAGCTCGACCCCGGAGACGCCGTGCTCCGGGTGGATGTCGATGGGCATACCGCGGCCGTTATCCTTGACCTCGATGGCGCCGTCGCCTGAAAGCACCACTTCGATGGCCGTGGCGTGACCCGCCAGCGCCTCGTCGACGCTATTGTCGATGACTTCCTGGGCCAGGTGGTTGGGTCGCGAGGTATCGGTGTACATACCGGGGCGCTTGCGTACCGGCTCGAGTCCGGAGAGAACCTCGATCGAACTCGCGCCGTACTGGGAGCCGTCAAACTGGGTCATGGTGCATCAATTCCTGGAAAACGGTACTTGGGCCGCGCAAGGGTGAACGGCGCGGCGAAAAAGGCACAGGATAGCGCAAATTCAAACTACTGTATATCCAGCCATGAGTGACCGACACCTCGCCGGCCACGTTCGCGATAAAATGGATCAGGGTTCGCTCTGCTCGGCGGCCCAGAACGCGCGAATCAGCCCCTGGCTCGAGGCGTCCAGACGGCTCACGTCCCCCTTGCCTTCCATCAGCGCGCGGGTCTCCTTGGCGATCTCCTTGCCAAGCTCCACCCCCCACTGATCGAACGGGTTGATGTCCCAGATCACCGCCTGCACGAACACCTTGTGCTCGTATAGCGCGATCAGCGCACCGAGGGTATGCGGAGCGAGTTCGTCCATCAGCACCGTGGTCGAAGGCTGGTTACCGCGATAGCGCTTGTGTGCCGGCGGCGCGCCCTCTTCGTCGACGGCGTCATCGCCAAGCATAAGCACCCGCGACTGGGCAAAGCAGTTGGCCAGCGACAGCCGGTGCTGCGCCTTGAGATGGCGCCGGGTGTCCGGGTCCTCGACATCGTCGTAGCGTTTGAGCGGGGCGATAAAGTCGCACACCACCGGCTGAGTGCCCTGATGGAGAAGCTGATAAAACGCGTGCTGAGCGTTAGGTCCGAGCTGCCCCCAAAGCACCGGGCAGGTCGAGTAGTTCACGCGCTCGCCCCGCCCGGTGACCGACTTGCCGTTGGACTCCATTTCGAGCTGCTCGAGATACGCGGCGAAGTATTCAAGGCGCCCGTCGTAGGGCAGAATCGAGTGGGCGCGAATGTCGAGAAAATTGACGTTCCAGATGCCGGCCAGACCCAGCAGCACCGGCAGGTTCTGCTCGAGCGGCGCCTGGCGAAAGTGGTTGTCCATCGCATGCGCCCCGGCCAGCAGCGCGCGAAAGTGCTTCATGCCGACGATCAGCGCGATCGGCAGGCCAATGGTGCCCCAAAGGGAATAGCGCCCACCCACCCACTCCCAGAACATCAGCTGATGATCCGGGGCGATCCCCCACTCGCACATCTTCTCCGGGCTCGCCGACACGCCGATGAAGTGCTGGCGAACGATGAGCTTTGCGCTCACCGGTTTGGCACCGGCCATGTCATCGTGCTCGGAGAGCCGCCCCAGTAGCCAATCCTTCGCCGTATTGGCGTTGGAAAGCGTATCGATGGTGGTGAACGATTTCGACGACAGAATGAACAGCGTGGTTTCCGGATTGAAGCGCGCCAGGTAGTCGGCAAGCTGCGAGCCGTCCATGGTCGAGGCGAAGTGTACGTCCACCGGATGGATGTCCGCGGGCCGGTAATCCGCCAGCGCGTGGGTGACCATCAAAGGGCCGAGATCCGAGCCGCCCACGCCCAGGTTCACCACGTGGCGAATCGGCTTGCCGGTTGCCCCGCGCCACTGGCCGGCGTGCAGACGCTCTACCAGTCGCTCCATCTGATTCAGGCTTTCATGAACACAGGCCACGACGTCTTCGCCCTCGACGTCGAGCGTGGCCTCCACCGGCAGGCGCAGCGCGGTATGAAGCGCCGGGCGATTTTCGCTGATGTTGACCCGCTTGCCGCTCAACAGCGCCTCGATGGCACCGGGTACGCCCGCCTCCTCGGCCAACGCCAGCAGGTGCACCAGCGTATCGTCGTCAAAGCGCTGTTTCGAGAGATCGAGCGTGAGCCCGTGCACCTCGTGGCTAAACGTCTCGAAGCGGTCCGGGTCGCCGAAAAGGTCCTTCAGGTGCATCGTTTTCAGCGTTTGCGCGTGCTGCTGGAGCGTTTGCCAGGCGGGCAGCGTATCGGGTGTGTCGTGTTGTGCCAAAGCCGTTTCCCTCTTTTTGGCGGGTATCCGAAAGCCCAGGACTGTCGCCTCAAAGCGCGGGGGCGTAAACTACGCCCCTTCCACTTTTGATCCTGGCTTGCCCATGAGTACCGCATCTTACCGTGACGCCATCTTTTCGACACCCCTTGACCGCGTGGCGCGCTTCTCTTTCGACGAACAGGTAGTGGCCTGTTTTCCCGACATGATTCGCCGGTCAGTGCCGGGGTACGGCCAGATTCTGGGAATGATGGGCGTGATTGCAAAGCGCCACCTGCGTCACGGCGCCCACGTATATGATCTGGGCTGCTCGCTGGGCGCCTCGGGCCTGGCGCTCGCCGGCGCCCTGCCCGCCGATGCGTTTCGCTATACCGGCGTCGACGTATCGCCGGCGATGGTGGAACAAGCGCGCCAAACACTCACTACCGAATGCCCCGAGCACGCCATGTCGGTGATTGAAGCGGATATTCGAACCCTCGAGTATACAGGCTCAGGCATGATCATCCTGAACTTCACGCTGCAGTTTCTGCCGCCCAGGGATCGCGACGCGCTGCTGGCGCGCCTCTATTCGGCGCTCGAACCCGGCGGCGTGCTCATACTGTCCGAAAAAACCGTGGACCCGGACGAGCGCGACAACGCCTGGCGGGTCGAGCGCTATCATGACTTCAAGCGCGCCAACGGCTACTCGGATCTGGAAATCAGTCAAAAGCGCACCGCACTCGAAAACGTGCTGATTCCCGACAGCCTCGACGGCCTGCACGAGCGGCTGAGCGGTGCCGGCTTTCCCCGCGCGATGACCTGGTTTCAGTACCTGAACTTCGCCTCCTTGATCGCGTTCAAGGAGGGCTAACGTGGCGACCCCGCTACCCGACGACCATCAGGCGCTCTACCGTGCGTTTCTCGATCAGGCCGCACACAACGACGCCCTGCTTGCCTGGCTTGCGCGCCTGCCCGAGCAGCTAAATCAGGGCCTGGATAAAAAACGCCACGGCGACCTCTCCGCCTGGGAAAAAGCGGCGAGAAAGCTGCCGACTCTGCCCCAGTCACGAACGGTCGAGCTTGAAAGTGACACCGTTCGCGTGGACGTCGCACTCGATGAGAGCCAGCGCCGCCAGTGTTTTAACCTGCTCAAAAAACTCGCGCCCTGGCGCAAGGGTCCATTCAACCTGGGCGGCATCGAGATCGATACCGAGTGGCGCTCGGACTGGAAGTGGAAGCGCGTGGCGCCGCACCTGTCCGATTTGAAATATCGCAAGGTACTCGATGTGGGCGGCGGCAGCGGCTACCACGCCTGGCGCATGGCCGGCGCGGGGGCGGCGTTTGTGCTGGTGATCGACCCGTCGCCTCGGTTTTACTGGCAGTTTCAGGCGGTGCGCCACTTCGTCGGCGACGCCGATGGCAACCGCACCCACTTTCTACCGGTGGGCATCGAGGACGTGCCGGAGAACCTGGGGTTTTTCGACACCGTGTTTTCCATGGGCGTGCTGTATCACCGCGCCTCGCCTTTCGAGCACTTTAATCAGCTAAAAGCCGCGCTGGCCCCCGGCGGCGAGCTGGTGCTGGAAACGCTGGTGGTCGAAGGCGACGAGCAAACGGTGTTCGTCCCCGGCGAGCGCTACGCGGCAATGCCCAACGTCTATTTTCTGCCCTCCTCGAAAGCGCTTTGCCACTGGCTGGAACGCTGCGGGTTCGAAAGCGTACGTGTGGTCGATGAAGCCCCAACGACGCTCGATGAGCAGCGCTCCACCGAGTGGATGACCTATCAGTCGCTTGCGGATTTTCTCGACCCCGAGGACAGGTCGCGCACCATCGAAGGCTACCCGGCGCCGCGCCGCGCGGTGGTGATAGCGAACAAACCGGGTTAACGCTCAGCGGCGCAGAATCATTAGCCAACGGCCCAGATTCAGAATGCTGGCAAGCGAGGCCGCTACATAGGTGAACGCGCATGCGGTGAGCACGTGGCGGGCGCCGGTCATGTCAGAAGGCGGCACGTACTCCTTTAAAAGCGGCAGGGCCCGGTTGAAGCTGGCGTCGAACTCCACCGGCAGCGTGACCAGATGCACCACCGCGGCGGTGCCAAAGCTGATCACCGCCACGGCGATCACCGCGGCCAGGCCACCGGGTAGGCGGGTAAGGAGGAACAGAAACGGCGCGGCCATCATCAACAGTGCGCCGAGTTTCTCGGCTTTTTGCGCCACGCCCACCATACGGCTTCGGGCAATCAGCGGCGCGTAGCCTTCAGCGTGCTGGAGAGCGTGTCCCACTTCGTGCGCGGCCACCGTTACGGCGGTGAGCGAGCGGCCGTTGAAATGATCCGGCGAGAGTCGCACCATGCGGTCGATCGGATCGTAGTGGTCGCCCTGCTCGCTCACTTCCACACCTACATTTTTCAAATCGAAGCGGCGCAGCAAGTGGCTTGCCAGCTCGGCCCCGGTGCCGGGGTAGTCGTCACGCCCTTTGGTGTGGCGCTTCAATACCCACTGCGCCCAGAGATTGGGCAGAAGAAAAATAGCCAGCGCCAGCGCGATCAGCAGTACGATCATGATCAAGTGTCCAGGGCAGTCGCCGGATGACTGACCGTTGTACCACGATCGCACCTTGCGTGCACTGGCGGGGTGACTGATGAGGGTTAGAGACTCGCCTCTTGCGCCTCTTCCTTGTGGTGCTCTTGCACGTCGCGCTTGACCGCTTCGAGCCCGCGGGCGGAAATGCGGCCCTGCTCGTAAGCGTGTTCGGCCATCAGGACGCTATCGGCGGCGAGAATCAGGTCGCAGTCGCTGCCCTTGAGCTCGTCGCGCAAACGCTGAATGGCCTCCTGACGCTTGGGGTCCTTGTCCACCCGACGAATATAGACCGCCTTGATGCGCCCGGGATAAGCCTTGACCACCTCGGTGTAGACCTCCGGGTCGTGCTGGCCGCTGTCGCCGATCAGCACACAGGGCATGTCGTCGTAGAGTGTCAGCATCCGGTCGATCAAGTCGCGCTTGTGATCCTCGGCCTTGCGCGGCCAGGGTTTGCGCCAGGAGATACCCCACTCACGCAAAAAAAGAATCGGCCCGACCGGAATGCGGTTGAGCTGGAAAAAGGTTTCGAGCATTTCGTAAATCGCCCAGGGCCCGCGGGAAACGTACAGGATGGGCCGCTCGGCCTTGTCGCTTTTGCCGCGGTAAAGCGACTGATAAAGCGAGGCGACGCCTGGAAACGCGGTACGACGATGAGGTTTGCGCACGAACAGCCGATAGAGCATTTTCAGCTTTTCCGCCACGCCGGTGAACATGACGGTATCGTCGATATCGCTGATCACCAACAGATCCGCCTCCGGCGGCGGCACGTACACCTCCGCGTTGGTACGCATGGGCGGGTGCCCGTCGGCGCGCACGAGAATATCGGCGCGATGCCAGGACACATCAATGGGTAAGTCGCGCTCGATGGGAATATGGGCGTCGAAGTAGCCGTCACGGTCGGTAATCAGCGACAATTTGTTTTCACCGATACGAATTTCGACCTGCGCCTCCTTGAAGCCGCGGCGAAAGATGCGTCGAGCCACGTCCGCGGTATCACGTAAAATGCCGCGCCGGGGAATGGCGCGGCCGAGTGCCGCCTGTCGAAAGACGCGGCCCATGACGAAAACTTCCTTTTGCGACCCGTAGCCGCGGTAGGGATGCACCACCATCCCTCCGCGGCCGCTGTCGCGCTTCATGGGCTTGGCGACAACGTGGACAAGCCGCTTAACGAAGCTTGCCCACGGGCTATACCATGGCATCAGGCGTGCTGACCTGAGTGCTTGCCTTCCTGAATTTCTTCAAGAAGCTTGGAGCAGAAAGCATCGAGGTCTTTCGGCGTACGGCTGGTGACCAGCGCTTCGTCGCAGACCACGGCTTCGTCGACCCAGTTCACGCCGGCGTTTTTCAGATCCTGCGCGATGCTGTGTACCGAGGTCATCTTGCGACCGTCGACCACGCCTGCGTTGATCAGAATCCAGGGCGCGTGGCAGATTGCGCCAACCGGTTTACCGGCCTGAAAGAACGCCTTGACGAAGCTCAGCGCGTCGTCGTTGGTACGAAGCTCATCCGGGTTGAACAGACCGCCCGGCAGCATTAGCGCATGGTAGTCGGACTCGGATACGTCTGATAAAGCCTTGTCGGCGTCGTAGGTATCGCCCCACTCGGTTTCGGCCCAGGCACGAATCCCCTTCCCATCAGGCGTTACGATGTGAACCTCGACGCCATTTTTTTGCAGCGACGCGCGCGGCACGCTGAGCTCGGACTCTTCGAAACCGTCCGCAGCCAGAATCGCAACGCGTTTACCATTCAGTGCTTGACTCATCGTGCTCTCCTTTTCGTGATGAACATGTGCTTTAAACATACGTTGCGTCATCTCCTACAACGCCTAACAAGTGTGGCTCATCCTGTACAATCGTCAAGCGATCTAACCAGTTAAACCGCGTCACCACTTCGCTACAAGTTGTACAAAAAAGCCGGCCTCGTTCAAAAACGGGGCCGGCTCGAGCGCCTGAAACGAGCGCAGGCTTGCTTTAGAACAGCTTGCTGATGTCGCGGGCGTCCCAGTGCGGGAAGTGCTTACGCACCAGCGCGTTCAAATCGCGCTCGAAGGCAGCCCAGTCGGTGCCCTGCTCCTGCTCGCCTTGAGCGGCGACGCCGCGAATCATGCCGGCCCCCACGGTGACGTTGGTCAGCCGGTCGATGATGATGAAGCTCCCCGTCCCCGGGCTTGAACGGTAGTCGTCAAGCGGGATGCTTGCGGTAAGCTCGACCTCGCAGCGGGCGATCGCGTTGAGCTCGAGCTGCTCGGCCGGATACTGCGCCAGCGTGTTCACATCGACCTGGTAATCGATGGCGCGCACCTGGCCCGAAAGATCGCGGGTGGCGAGCTTGAAGTCATAAAGCTTGCCCGGCATGAGCGCGTCTTCGTGCATCCACACGATGTCCGCCTTGAAGGCGTTGGAAAGCGCGATATCGGCGTGCGCATCGACCAGCCAGTCGCCGCGGGAGATATCGATCTCGTCATCGAGCGTCACGGTGATCGCCTGGCCCGGGTAGGCGGCGCTCAGGTCGCCATCGAAGGTGACGATGCGCTCGACCGTCGAGGTCTTGCCCGAGGGCAGCACCTTCACGCGGTGGCCCGGGCGCAGAATGCCCGCAGCGAGCGTGCCGCAATAGCCGCGAAAATCGAGGTTCGGCCGATTGACGTACTGCACCGGCAGGCGCAGATCGGTGAGGTTCTGGTCCTGGGTCAGCTCGACGCTTTCAAGAAGCTCGATCAGCGTGCGGGATTCATAGCCGGGGCCGAAATACCAGGGCGTACGCTCGCTTTTATTGACCACGTTGTCGCCGGTCAACGCCGACAGCGGCACGAAACGAATGTCCGGCGCGTTCAGATTGGTGGCAAACTGCTGGTACTCGCGCTTGATCTCGTTGAAGCGCGCCTCTGAAAACTCGACCAGATCCATCTTGTTGACCGCGATCACCAAATGCTGAATACCGAGCAGGTCGGCGATGAAGCTGTGGCGTTTGGTCTGGGTCTGCACGCCATAGCGGGCGTCGATCAAAATCACCGCCAGGCTCGCCGTGGAGGCGCCGGTGGCCATGTTGCGGGTGTACTGCTCATGACCCGGCGTGTCGGCGATGATGAACTTGCGCTTGTCGGTGGAGAAAAAGCGGTACGCGACGTCGATGGTAATGCCCTGCTCGCGCTCGGACTGCAGCCCGTCGACCAGAAGCGCCAAATCAACCGTGTCCCCGGTGGTGCCGCTGGTTTTGGACGCTTGGGTGATCGCAGCGAGCTGGTCCTCGAAAATCATCTTCGAGTCGTGAAGCATTCGCCCGATCAGCGTGGACTTGCCGTCATCGACGCTGCCGCAGGTGATGAAGCGCAAAAGATCCTTGTTTTCGTGCTCCTGCAGGTACTGCTCGATGTTGTCGGCGATCAAATTCGACTGGTGTGCCATGTTAGAAGTACCCCTCGCGCTTTTTCTTCTCCATCGACCCGACCTGGTCGCGGTCGATGGCACGCCCACTACGCTCACTGGTGCGCGTCAGCAGCATCTCCTGGATGATCTCGGGGAGCGTGGCCGCCGTAGACTCGACAGCCCCCGTTAGCGGGTAACAGCCAAGCGTTCTGAAACGCACGGATTTTTGCTCCGGGACCTCACCGGGCGCCAGCGGCAGGCGCTCGTCATCGACCATTACCTGCATGCCGTCGCGCTCGACGATCGGGCGCGGGGCGGAGTAGTAAAGCGGCACGATCGGGATCGACTCCAGATAGATGTACTGCCAGATATCGAGTTCGGTCCAGTTGGAGAGCGGAAATACGCGAATCGACTCGCCCTTGTTGACCTTGGCGTTATAGGTGTTCCAAAGCTCCGGGCGCTGGCTCTTGGGGTCCCAGCGGTGGTACTTGTCGCGAAAGGAGTAAACTCGCTCTTTTGCGCGCGACGCTTCTTCATCGCGGCGCGCCCCGCCGAAGGCGGCATCGAAGCCGTACTTGTCCAGCGCCTGCTTGAGCGCCTGGGTCTTCATGATGTCGGTGTACTTGGCGCTGCCGTGATCGAAGGGGTTGATGTTCGCCGCGCGCCCCTCTTCGTTGGTGTGCACCAGAAGCTCCATGCCCGCTTCACTCGCCATGCGGTTGCGAAACTCGATCATCTCGCGAAACTTCCAGGTAGTATCGACGTGCAAAAGCGGGAACGGCGGCGGCCCCGGGTAGAAGGCCTTGCGCGCCAGGTGCAGCATGACCGAGGAGTCCTTGCCGATGGAGTACATCATCACCGGATTGCTGAACTCGGCGGCGACTTCACGGATGATATGAATCGATTCGGCTTCGAGCTGTTTGAGGTGCGTCTGGCGCGCACCGTCGATCGCCACGGTGGGCTCGCGCCGTTCATCGACCGGCGCAGCGGTAATCTGGGTCATTGCCTACTCCCTCTCAAAGCACCGGGGTGCTGACTAACGGTGCCTGCAAACGGTGTTTGCCTGATGATCGTCACTGCAAGTAGGGTAACGCCGAAAAGTAATAACCTGAAAGAATTAATAACTATCTTTTTATTCTTTAAAAAACTATAGAAGTTCTTCTATAAGAACCAGAGCGCACGCGATGAGGAGCGCGAAAAAGGCGATCTACATGCCGACCCGCTCGATCCAGGTCTGCCACTCGCCGCCGCTGCGAAGCTCCACTACCCGATACCCGGGTCTCGAGGCTTGATCGACGGCGAACTCGAGGGCGCCGGGCATGAACTGATCCGCCAGCGCCGGGCAGCCATATACCGACACCTCATGATCGCCGAGAGCAAGCGTCTGCGCGAAGGCCTGGTGAGCATGGCCAAACAGCACGACGCAAGCCAGGGGAAAGCGCTCGAGCACCTGCCAAAAGGCGTCGCGATCGAGCAGGCCAATAGCGTCCATCCACGCGGCGCCCACGTCGACCGGCGGGTGGTGCAGGCCAACGACGGTAGGCTGCTCGCTCGATTCGAGCCGCTCGACGAGCGCTTCGAGCTGCTCAGCGCCCAACTCCCCGTGCGGTTTGCCCTCGACTCGGGTATCGAGCAGGAGCAGGCGCCACTCGCCGAGATCGACTTCGCTCAAAAGCGGGTGGCACTCGGCCATAAACTCGACTTGATCGTGGTTGCCGGGAATCCAGAACCAGGGGCACGGCAGGCGCGCCAGTGCCTGACAGGCGTGCTGATAGGAGACCAGGGTTTCGTCCTGGCTAACGTCGCCACTCAGCAGCACCACGTCCGGGCGCTCCTGGATGACCGCCTCCAGCACGCGCTCGAACTGACGCCAGGGGACGCCGGTGCGCGAGCGCGCGTGTTTATCGGCGTAGAGGTGGGCGTCGGTGATCTGAATCAGGCGCATCAAGGATACTCGGGAATATCGTAGGCGTGACCGTGGGTCAACCCATGAGCCAGCCACTCGCCCAGAAAGCGATTGAGCTGCAGCTTTTCATCGGGCTGGTGCATTTTGGCGTTGGGATAGCGGTAGCGGCCATTGAAGTGGCGCTGGCGCTGAAAGTCGGTCACCTCTGCCATGCGCACATCGTGATACAGGTGCACGCGCATTTTGGGTCCTTCCAGCACGCCGTCCAGCGGCCCGCTTTGGGTGACCTCGACCATGGTGGTGTAGGGCGCCTGCTCCAGCACGGCCAGGTGAAGCGCGCCAAGCTCCCGCCCTTTGCTGTGTAGGGTGATATCGCGCTGCTGACCGGCGTCCATATCGCTCACCAGCCGCAGCAGGCGCGCGTAGTTGGCGCTGCACTCCCCTTGCAGGGATTTCAGGTCGGTGACGTAGGCGGCTCTAGCCATCTTCGCTCCTTTCGAATGGGGAAACAGGGGCCCTGGCGGTGGCGCGCAGTGAGGCGCGCTGGCCGTTCAACCAGTGAAGCCCGATCAAGCACATGGCGTTATCGAGGCGCCCCTGCTCCAAAAGCGCAAAGGCATCGGTAAAGCTGACCACGTGAACGCGAATATCCTCGTGCTCTTCATCGAGGCCATGAATACCGCCCATGCCGGCGGTGTCGACCAGCCCGCAAAAAAGCGTTACCCGCTCGTTGCAGGCACCGGGGCTCGGGTAGTAGGTGTGAAGTTTGGTCAGCGCGCCCACTTTGCAACCCGCCTCCTCCCGGGATTCACGCCGGGCCACGTCCTCGAGGGATTCGTTCTCCTCGACCAGCCCCGCCACCAGTTCGAGCTTCCAGGGCGAGCGCGGGTCATCGATGGCGCCGGCGCGAAACTGCTCGACCAGCACCAGCGCATCGCGATGCGGGTCATAAAGCAGCACGCCCACCGCGTCGAAACGGCTATGAATCTCGCGGCGCATGGAGCTGCTGTAGCCGCCCTCGAAAAGACGGTGGCGTAGCGTCAGCGCCTCGAGCCGGAAAAAGCCCTGATAGAGCGTTTCCCGTGTCTCGAGTTCGACATCGGCACGCGTGAGTTCGGGGGCCGCAAGCTTGCTCGCCTGCGGCGACGTAAGGCTGGACGCCATAAGGCACTCCCGGTTGGCACAATCGCTCTATTATCAATGCTCGGTGCCGGGAATGCCAATTTGAGCGCTTGAGCGCGGGCTTAGAGCGCCTGAAGAAAGGCCTGGGCTTCGCGGCGCAGCGCCTCGTCTGACAGCTGACGGTTTTCGCGCGCAGTGCCCTCGACGGCGCGGGTGGCGTACTCGCGGGCGCCCTGAATATCGCCCTCCTCCTTCAGAAACGCTGCGTAGTAGAAATTGACGTCGATCCCGTTCGGGCGGATCTCGAGCGCGCGCTGAAACATGCGCTCGGCGGTATCGCTGTTGCCGAAACCGAGCGGTCTGCCCGGTGCGCGGTCATAGAGCGCGCCCAGCGTCACGTAGGCCGAGGCGTTGCTGCCCTGCGGGTCGAGCTCGATGGCGCGCTCGAGCACGGCACGCGCCTCTTTCGCGCTGGCCAGCGCCCCCAGCCCGCCGCGCTCGCGCGCGTAAGACGCTAAAATGATGCCCTGCCACACCAGCACGTCCGCCTCGTTTGGGTTTTGACTTGCAAGCGCTTCGGCCTCATCACTCAGCGCCTCAAGCGTCCCCTGACGCTGATTGGCCGGAAGCTCCGTCACCGTATGTTCCCAGCGGTTTTTGAGCGAAAAGAGTTCGTCCTGGTAGGCGCTAGCGGCGAGCGGCGAAAGCGCGAGCGCCCCGCCGAGGGTCACTGCCAACAGCCAGCGAGAAGTGTGCGTGCGCATGAAAAGCTCCTTGGTTGTTTTTGTGAATGTTTTTATTGCCCGATCGAGGCAGCCATCGGGCGGCCCAACGGGTGCCCTGCCAAATAATGTAACGAACGTTTGAATGACTCGCCAGCGCTTTGGCCAGAATAATGCCATTGGGCGCGCCGGCGCTTTCGATTAAGCTTGGGCACTCGAACGCAAGGAGTGAAACCGCATGAAAGGCCGCAATATGACCCGCTGGCGCGACCCGGCCAAGGACCCGCGCCAGGAGCCCAAAAGCAACCTGATCACCGCCCAGGGCGCCGAGCGGCTGCGCGGCATTCTCGACCACCTTTCACGGGTAAAGCGCCCGGCGCTTTCGACCAAAGTGGGCGAAGCCGCCGCGCTTGGCGACCGCTCGGAGAACGCCGACTACACCTACAACAAGAAAGAGCTCAACCGGGTGATCGCGCGCATCCGCTACCTGACCAAGCGGCTCGACGAGCTGCAGGTGGTCGACCGCCTGCCGGCGGATACCGACAAGATCTTTTTTGGTGCGTTCGTAAGCCTCGAGGACGACGACGGCGAAGCGCTCGACATTCGTATCGTCGGCCACGACGAGATCGACACCGACAAGCGCTGGATCAGCGTCGACGCGCCCATGGCGAAAGCGCTGCTGGGTAAGGAAGTGGACGACGAGATCACTGTACAAACGCCGACCGGCGAGGCCTTCTATACCGTGGCTGACGTTCGCTACGCCAACCCCTGACCGCACAACGCGATCCGCACCGCCGCCAGTTCATGAACATTCAATGAAACACTTGCCAACGAATAATATGTCCATAATACTAGACATATGGAAATAAACGATGCCACCTCAAGTTTTAGCGCGCTCGCCCAGCCCACTCGCCTGGAGGCTTTACGCCTGCTGCTACGCCACGAGCCCGAGGGGCTGGCGGCGGGAGAACTGGCCCGGCGGCTGAACGTGCCTCACAACACGCTATCGGCCCACCTCGCGGTACTTGGTCGAGCAGGCTGGGTAAGTTCGCACCGCGAGAGCCGCTCGATCATCTATCGCGCAAGCCCCGGGCACATGCAACAGGTCATTGCCTATTTGATCAGCGACTGTTGTAACGGCGACCCCGCGCTCTGCGCGCCGCTGATCGACACGCTTTCCCCTTGCCACTCATCTTCCCCGCAGGAGCCTTCCTCATGACCCCATTGATCTATCACAACCCACGCTGCGGCACCTCGCGCAATACGCTGGCCATCCTGCGCGCCTCGGGTGAAGAGCCGGAGGTGATCGAGTACCTGGAGACCCCGCCGAGCCGGGAGCGGCTGATCGAATTGATCAAACTGATGAAAATTACGCCGCGGGAGCTGCTGCGCCAGAAGGAAGCGCCCTATCGCGAGCTCGGCCTTGAAGACCCCACCGTGGATGACCAGGCCATTATCGATGCCATGCTCGATCACCCGATTCTGATCAACCGCCCAATCGTTGTGACCGACAAGGGCGCGCGGCTTTGCCGGCCCTCGGAGCAGGTGTTCGAGCTGCTGGACAACCCGGTGGCGTCGTTCACCAAGGAGGATGGCGAACGCGTGGCGCCCGCCTCCCAGGCGAATAACTGACACCATGCTGGCACTGTCGATTTTCATCGCTACCCTGGTGCTGGTGATCTGGCAGCCCAGGGGGCTTGGCATTGGCTGGAGCGCGCTGGGCGGCGCACTGGTCGCGCTCGTCACTGGGGTCGTTGCGCTGGCGGACGTGGCGGTGGTGTGGCATATCGTTTGGGACGCCACCTTCACCTTCGTGGCGCTGATCGTCATTTCGCTGATTCTGGATGAAGCGGGCTTCTTCGCCTGGGCGGCGCTGCACGTGGCACGCTGGGGCGGCGGCCGCGGGCATCTGCTGTTTCCGCTGGTCGTTTTGCTGGGCGCGGTGATCGCCGCCTTTTTTGCCAACGACGGCGCCGCGCTTCTGCTCACGCCGATCGTGCTCGCCATTCTGCTGCGCCTGGAGTTCACGCCGCCAGCGGCGCTGGCCTTCATCATCGCCACCGGGTTCGTTGCAGATACCACGAGCCTCCCGCTGGTGATCTCCAACCTGGTCAATATCGTCACCGCCAACTACTTTGGCATCGGTTTCGACCGCTATGCCCAGGTCATGGTGCCGGTCAACCTGGTATCGCTTGCCGCTACGCTCGGCGTGCTCTGGCTCGCGTTCGGGCGTCGCATCCCCGCCCGCTATCCGATTGAAAAGCTCGAAGCGCCGCGTTCGGCGATAAAGGACCCGCTGGTATTTCGCGCCGCCTTTCCGCTTCTGGCGCTGCTGATGGTGGCTTATTTCGTGACCGCTCCGCTGGGCGTTCCCATCGCGCTGGTCACCGGCGCCGCCGCGCTTTCGCTGATGGCACTCGCCGGGCGGTGGTGGCGCGGCGGTCGCGAAAGCAAAGTGTCAGTCTCTCAAGCGCTACACGGCGCGCCCTGGCAGATCGTGCTGTTCTCGCTGGGCATGTACCTGGTGGTGTATGGGCTGGGCAACGCCGGGCTCACCGACTACGCGGCGCGGGCGCTTGAGTGGCTTGCGGGCCAGGGGAGCGTGGTTGCCACCGTCGGCACCGGCTTTCTCGTTGCGGCGGTCGCCTCGATCATGAACAACATGCCGTCGACGCTGGTGGCGGCGCTGGCCATCGACCAGGCCCAGCTTCCAGAGCTGACCCGGGAGCTGATGATCTACGCCAGCGTCATCGGCAACGACCTGGGGCCGAAATTCACGCCCATCGGCAGTCTGGCCACACTTCTCTGGCTGCACGTGCTGGCACGAAAGGGGGTTCGCATCGGCTGGGGGCAGTACATGAAGGTGGGGCTTCTGATCACCCCACCGGTCTTGCTGGCGACGCTTTTAGCGCTGGTCTTTTGGCTACCGCGGGTATCGCCGTAGCGCCTACTCGAGAGCGTAGTCGACGGTGGTGACTACCCGCACACGCTTGATCTGCGGCGTGTAGCTGTCGAGATCCTCGATCGAAAAGTAGCCCTGGGTGGCGCTGGTGATCCCGCCCACCGCGCTTTGAGAGTCCTCGGCAAACTGCTGGGCGGCGCTTCTGGCATCCGCCGTGGCCGCGGCGATCATCTCCGGCTTGATCGCATCGAGCCCGGTAAACAGGAACTCGGTGCGGTACTCGTAGCTTGGCGAGAGCAGCACGCCGTCGCGCACCAGCCGCGTAGCCTGAGGTACCGCCTCGATGACCTCTTCTACCCGCTCGGTGCGCAGCAAAAGCGTCGCCTCGGCGCGAAAGCGCTCGTCCGGGCGCTCGCCGCCGTAGGTGTTGGCGTACTGGTCGGTGATGCGTGCCGGCGTCATGCTGATCTCGCTGGCCTCGAAGCCGCGCTCGGCGAGAAAATCGCGCACTCGCGCTTCGTCGTCGGAAAGATGCCGCTCAAGCTCGGCCAACGTGTCGGCGGTGACCGTATAGTTGAGCGGCCAGAGCACCAGGTCGGCGGCCACCTCCCGCTCGGCGAGCCCGCGCACGGTGACGCTGCGCGACGAGTGCTGCCACACCTCGGCGGCGCTTTTCAGGTAGCTTCCACCCCAGCCAAGCCCCAGGGCCACGAGCCCGCCCAGCGCCACCGCGCTTGCCAGCGCCCCGATACCGCGCGTTTTCACGGCCATACGTCTCTCCTCACAGGATTCAACACGTCTTGATCGCTTTTGGACCGCGGCGCGATCCAAAAGCGCCGCGCAGGCGCTAAAACAATCACGCCCCCGCGCGGTAGACTCTGAAGCGACGGTTATCCGCCAGCGTCTCGAACTCGCCCATCGCGCGCTTTAAAAGCTCCGGGTAGGGCAGAAAGCCGTTGGCCACCAGCACGAGCTCACCGCGTGGGGTCAGATGCTCGCGGGCCTTTTCGATCAGCCGCGCGCTCGGCCCAAAACTGATATCACGCTCCTGGTGAAATGGCGGGTTGCTGACGATCAGATCGAAACGCTCGCCGTCGAGTTTCGAGTAGACGTCGCTTTCGAGAACCCGCGCCGAGAGCGCGTTGGCCGCCAGCGTCCGCTCGGTCGCCTGGACGGCGAAGGCGCTGACATCGACGGCACTCACCTCATGGCCGCGCTTGGCAAGCCAAGCGCTGATGATGCCGTCACCGCAGCCCATATCGAGCACGCGCAGCGGCGTTTTGAGACCGCGCGAATCGAGGGCTTCGAGCAGCAGCGTGGTGCCCTCGTCCACCTTGCCGTGGCCGAATACGCCCGGGTGGCTGGCAAGCGTCAGCTCACCGGCAGTGAAGGTCGTCCAGGCGGCGTCCGGATCACCAAGCGCCCGGGTGCGCGTAGAATAAAGCGTGCAGCGCCGGGCGTTGTCGAGCTTGTCCCACTTAAGGCCGCGCTCGTCGAGCCACTTGGGCACGCGCTTGATGCCGCCCTGATGCTCGCCGACGATATCGACACTCGTGCCTTCGGGCAGCACCTGGCAGAGCCAGTCGAGCCACCAGAGGCCGAGCTGATGCGCCTTGGGCCAGAACAGCACCACCTGGCCTTCGAGTTCGATGGTCGGCTCGAACGGGCTGAACGCCGCCTTCTGGTGGGTCTGCCAAACATCGCGCAGAGCGACGCTGTCGCTGACCATGCTAGCGCTTTGGTGAACGAGCCACTCGTCGCGCCCGGGGGCAACCGGGCACAGCGCGGTGTGATCGCCGTAGTAGCGTTGTAACAGCTGGCAGGCGGGAAGTTGGGCACTCATGAATCAGTCTCGGGTTGGGTCAATGGTTTGGTCAAGGTGTACAGAAGGTAGCGCCCCAGCCGCCAGTGCGGCTCAGCGCGGCAGTAGGCTTTTTCCAGCGCCAGGAGTGTGGCTTCTTCGGCCTCGCTCGCCGGGGGCTTGCGCAGGTAGTCCTGAAAAATGCGGATGCCCGCCGCCTGAGAGAGCGCAAGGCCGTTCTCCTCGGCCCAGGCACTGATCTGATCGTGCGTCACCGGCGAGATCGGCGTCAGCCGCTGGCGCCTGCCCTGGCCTTCGAGCCGGTCGCTGAGCGCCTTTTCCAGGTTCCCCTTTACGGCGTTGGAAAAGCGCAGCGCATCGCGGTTGAACACCATGAGACTCAGCTGGCCGCCCGGAGCAAGCAGCCCGGCCAGCGTCTTGACCGCGCCACGCGGCTCGCCCAGCCACTCGAGCACGGCGTGGCAGGTAATCAGCGGCCAGGGGCCGGGGGCCTCACAAGCCAGCGCCTGAAGCGGAGCCTGAAGGTACGCGATGGCGTCGTCCGGAATCGCATCGCGCTCGGCGTGCCAGCGCCGGGCGTAGTCGAGCATGTCGCCGGAAGGCTCGGCCAGCGTCACCGCATGGCCGCGCTCGGCGAACCAGGCCGCCTGCTGGCCCAGGCCGCCGCCGACATCGAGCACCGGCTGGGCTTCGAGGGCGAGCATTTGCGGCAGCAGGTAATCGAGCATTTTCAAGCGCAGCTCGCCGCGGGGGGCGTGGTAAAGCGCGCGGGAGAACTTCTCGGTCATGCCGTCGAAGTAGCGATCGCCCGCCCCGGTCAATTCATAATGTGAGTGCATGGTGTGCGTGCATACGTCCGACAAGCCGAATCAAAGCGGTGTAGTTTACGCGTGTTGCGCCGAAAACGCCTGCAATGGCAGATGATGCTGCCAGTTGTCGCGCTGCTCCAGCTCATGGGCGAGCTGTAAAAGTGCTCTGTCCTCACCAAAGCGCCCGACGATTTGCACGCCGATCGGCAGGCCCGCGGCATCGCGATGAAGCGGCAGCGACATGGCGGGCTGGCCGGTCAAATTCGCCAGCTGAGTAAAGGGTGTGCGCGCGAGCGCCTCCATCGCCAGGTGCTTCAACGCCCCGGCCCGCAGCGCCAGTCGGGAAAGCCCGGGCACCGCCAGCAGCGACAAAAGCCGCTCTCTGGTACGGCAAGGGTATAGCTCACCAATACGCGGGGCGCTTGACGCCGTCACCGGCATCACCAGCGCGTCAAACCGCTGATGAAATACGCTCATTTGTTCCGCCGCCGCGAACCACTCGCGCCGCCCCAGCTCGTACTCCCTGGCCGAAAGCCTGGCGCCGAGTCGACCGATGGCCCGCGTGGCCGGTTCGATATCGAGACGGCGACGAGAGATGCCGGTTTCCCGGCTTACCCACGAAAGGTCCGCGGCGACCTGGCCGAGATAGAGCGTCAGGTAGCTGCTGGCCAGGTGGGCACCGTCGACCGGCGGGTCGCACCAGCTCACCTCGTGGCCCATATCGGCCAATGTTTTCGCGGCGTGTTCGACGGCCTTGCGCGTTTCTGGATCGAGCGTCGTGCCCAGGCTTTGGCTTAGCGGCTCGCCAAGCGATACCGCGATGCGCCGTTTTGGGCCTGGTGATGACAGCGCGCTCAGATAGCCGGTTTCCCGAGCAACCGGATACGGGCCGCTGGGGCCGGCACCGTTGATGTGCTCCAACAGCGCGGCACTATCGCGCACGCTTTTGGTGATAGCGTGCTCGACCACCGCACCCTGCCACACCTCGGCCTGAGCGGGTGGGAGCGGCGTGCGCCCGCGGGTGGGTTTGAAACCGAACAGACCGCAGTAGCTTGCCGGAATGCGGATCGAGCCGCCGCCATCGGCGGCCAGCGCCAGCGGCACCAGCCCGCCAGCTACCGCCGCCGCAGCGCCACCGCTGGAGCCGCCCGGCGAATGACCCAAGCGCCAGGGATTGTGCGGATGGGGAAACGCTTTCGGCTCGGTAATGGCCATCAAGCCAAACTCCGGCGTCGCGGTTTGACCCAACACCACGAGCCCCGCCTGCCGCGCTCGGGTGATGAGCGGCGAATCCTCAAGGGGGCGCCACTCGGCGAGTGAAGCGCTCCCCGCCGCCAGCGGCTCGCCGGCGATCGCCATCAACAGATCCTTGGCAAGCGTCGGCACGCCCGCAAAACAAGCGTTCTGATCCACGACGCGGCTTTCGCGGCGCGCCTGCTCGAAGCGGGTACGCACCACCGCGTGAAGCGCCGGGTTGCGCCGCTCGATCGCCTCGATGGCTACCTCACAAAGCGCGTCACGGCTCACCTCGCCCCGGCGCACGAGCTCGGAAAGCCCCGTGGCATCGAATGTCTGGTACTCCTCCACCTTCATCGAACGCCTCCCCAACCGGCCCACTCTCACGAAAGCCTACTCTACCACCATTGGCGATATTGCCCAGGGCGGCCGAACGCGATAACGTTAGCGCTCCCAATGGGAACGTTCCCAAACACCTTATGGTGGCCCCTGCAATGACGATTTCCCGCGCGACGCTCATTGAAGTCGCCAGAGAGGCGAACACCTCGAAAACCAGCGTTTCGCGTTTTTTCGGCCCGGAGCGCGACAAGCTTTCCCCAGCGCTCAAGGCGCGTATCGACACCGCCGCGCGAACGCTTGGCTATCAGCCCAACCTGATGGCGCGCGGGCTAAAAGGTGGCGGCACTCAGCTTTTGGGCATGCTCGTCGCGGACATTCGAAACCCGTTTTCCGTGGCCGCCGTGCACGCCGTCGAGCAGGCCGCGCGCGCTCGTGGCTACTCGCTCATCGTCTGCAATACCGGAAACGACCCGAGCCAGGAGCAGCGCCACCTGGCGCTTTTAACGGCCTACCAGGTCGAAGGCTTGGTGGTCAACGCCGTGGGCGCCCCTCACCAGGCGCTCGACTCGCTCACCCATACCGGCGTGCCGGTGGTGCTGCTGGACCGGGAAATCCCCAGCGTCAGCCGCGCCGTGGTCGGGCTGGACAACGCGCTTGCCATCGACACTGCCCTGGATCACCTGGTCGCGCGAGGCTACCGCCAGGTGCTCTACGTCACCAACGACCCGGCCACCGCCAGCGCCCGCCGAGAGCGCTTGGAGCGTTTCATCGACCAAAGCGCTGCGCGCCAGCTGACCGCGCACGTTCAGTCGAGTCTCGATCCCGCAAGCCTTTACCCGGCACTGGAGGCGCTCAAAACGCCTTCATTCCACGCGCCCGTCGCGGTGCTTTGCGCCAACGGCACCGCCACGCTCAGCGTAGTGCAGGGCTTTCAGGCGCAAGGCCTCACCCTGGGCGCCGTGGGCCTGATGGGAATCGACGAGCTCGACTGGTGCGCTCTGGTCGGCCCAGGCGTCACGACCCTGGCGCAGCCGTTTGATGCCATCGGCGAGGCGGCGATCGCGCGCCTGCTCGACCCGCCTGACACGCGCATTACCGACCGCCACGCGCCGCATCTGCTCGCGCGAGGCAGCACGATCCATCCCGATTTCCCTCTCATCTGATCCTTTGGAGAACCCCCATGTCGACTCAACCCTCTGCGCTCTGTGTTCTCACCTTTGGCGAGGCCATGGGCATGCTCGTGGCTGACGCGCCCGGCCCGCTTGCCGGTGTCGAGCAGTTTCACCGCCGGCTGGCCGGTGCCGATAACAACGTCGCCATCGGCCTGTCGCGGCTCGGCTTTCGGGTCAGCTGGCTAAGCCGGGTCGGCCGCGACAGCGTCGGCGAGTTCGTGCGCCAGACGCTGACCGCCGAGGGCATCGACGATCGCTATATCGTCACCGACCCGGAGCACCCGACCGGGCTGATGTTCAAGGAGCGCGCCGAGCACGGCGCCGACCCGCGGGTGGAGTACTTCCGCCGCGGCAGTGCGGCAAGTCATCTAAGCACCGCCGACGCCGACGCGGTGGATTTCGCAGAGCTCGACCATCTACACGTGACCGGCATCACCCCGGCGCTCTCGGACAGCGCCCTGTCACTCACCCGCCGGCTGATGGAGCGCGCTCGCGCCAACGGCGCCACCATCTCGTTCGACCCGAATTTGCGCCCAACGCTTTGGCAAAGCGAGGCGCAGATGCGTGATACGCTCAACGAGCTGGCGAGCCTGGCCGACTGGATACTGCCAGGCCTGGCCGAAGGCGAGCGCCTCACCGGTGAACAGACGCCGGAGGGTATTGCGGATTTCTACCTGGCGCGCGGCGCCAGCGCGGTGGTCATCAAGCTCGGGCCGCAGGGCAGCTACTATCGTGGCCGCCTGGGCGGGGCGCTCGAAAGCCTGGACGTGCCCAGCCAGCCGGTAGCCCACGTGGTCGATACGGTCGGCGCGGGGGATGGGTTTGCCGTGGGTTTGATCAGCGCGCTGCTCGAGGGCTTGCCCCCGGCCAAGGCGCTGGCGCGCGGCAACCTGGTCGGCGCCCAAGCGGTGCAGGTGGTCGGCGATATGGAGGGGCTACCCTCTCGCGAGCGACTGCAAACCCTCGAGCAGAACTAATCCATAACGAACGCACGACAGGAGAGAGAGTATGAAAAAACGCATCATCGTACAGGGCCGATTGAACGCCGACCAACGCGCGGAGCTGGAGCAACATTTCGAACTGCTCGACCCATTGAAATCTTTCGACATTACCGATGAGCATGTGCAAACCGCACTGGGCCAGGCGCACGGCATCATCGGCTCGGGGCTGCCGATTTCAAGCGAGCTGCTCGATGCCGCGCCCAATCTCGAGGTCATCGCGCTGATCTCGGTCGGTTACGATACTGTGCCCGTCGATGAGCTGACCCGGCGCGGCATTCTTTTGTGCAACACGCCGGACGTGCTGACCGAAACCACCGCCGATACCGGCTTCACGCTGCTGATGGCGACCGCCCGCCGGGTGGTGGAGCTGGCGACCTGGGTCAAGGCCGGCGCCTGGGAGGCGAGCATCGGCCCCGATCTTTACGGCAGCGACGTCAACGGCAAAACGCTCGGCATGGTGGGCTTTGGGCGTATCGGCCAGGCCGTAGCCCGGCGCGGGGCGCTCGGTTTCAACATGAAGGTGCTCTACTCCAACGCCTCGCCCAAGCCGGAGGTCGAACGTGAGCTCGGCGCCGAGCGCCGCGAGCTCGATCAACTTCTGAGCGAATCCGACTTCGTTTGCCTCACCGTGCCGTTGACCGATCAGACCGAAAAGCTGATCGGCGCCAGAGAGCTCGAGCAGATGAAGTCGTCGGCCATTCTGGTCAACATCGCCCGCGGCAAGGTGGTCGATGAAGGCGCGCTGATCGACGCGCTGGAGCGCGGTGTTATCAGAGGTGCCGGGCTCGACGTGTTCGAGAGCGAGCCGCTTGGCGACACCTCTCCGCTCCCCGGCATGGCCAACGTCGTCGCCCTGCCCCACATCGGCTCCGCCACCCATGAAACGCGCACCGCCATGGCCCAGCGCGCCGTGGACAATATGCGCCTGGCGCTGACCGGCGAGCGCCCGCTGAGCCCAGTCAACGAAGAGGTGCTGACATGAGCGAGTCGGCCCTTTGCCTGCTGTTCGACTCCGACGGCACGCTGGTGGATAGCGAGATTCTGCTGGCCGAGGTCATGGGCGAGCTGTTGCCCGAGTTCGGCCTGCCCTTCTCCGCAAACCAGTACATGGAGGAGTTTCGCGGCGTGCGCTTTCAGACCATCGTCAACGAGCTGGAGACGCGCTTTACGCCGCTCACCCCGGACCGGTTTGAGGCGCTCGAGGCGGACATGCGCGCGCGCATGGAAGCGCGCATGCGCGCCGAGCTTGCGCCCGTGGCCGGGATGCCGGCCGCGCTCGATTTGCTGGCAAGCTACCCCAAGGCGGTGGTGTCCAACGGTCCGGAGCGCAAGATCCGCTGCGCGCTGGAGAGCACCGGCCTTGAGCACCACTTCGAAGGCCGACTTTTCAGCGCCTACACCCTTAACGTCTGGAAGCCGGACCCGGAGCTTTACCGCCAGGCCGCCACGGCCATGGGGTTCGCCCCACAGCACTGCATCGTGATCGACGATGCAGCGGTCGGTGTCGAGGCCGGCCTGGCCGCCGGCATGCAGGTGATTCACCTCAACCACTTTCCCGATGAGGAGAAAACGCCGCAAGGCGCGGTCGAGATTCGCCATGCCAGCGAGCTTGCCGACGCCGTTCACCGACTTCGCGAGGCCATCGCGGTTTAGCACGCCGTCTTGAAAGCCGCGCGCAGAAACATAAAAGCCCCGCCGGAGCGAGTTCCGACGGGGCTTTTCCATGGTACCGGGAAGCCTAGCGTGACGTGAGCGCTTTCACCGCGACCTCCACGCCGCGAAGCTCGGCCAACCCCCGCAGCCGCCCATAAAGCGGATAGCCCGGCGCTGTCTGGCGCTGCTGGTCGTCGAGCATATGGTGGCCGTGGTCCGGGCGGATCGGCAGGCGCGCGCCGCCATCCATTTCGCGCCGGCGCTCCTCCTCGACCAGTGCCTGTATGACGCCGACCATATCGACATCGCCGGCCAGGTGTGGCGCCTCGTGAAACGAGCGCGGGTCCATTTCGCGCCTTGTCGAGCGCAGGTGAGCGAAGTGAATATGCGGGCCGAAGTGGCGCGCCATGGCCACCAGGTCGTTGTCCTCGCGCACCCCAAACGAGCCGGTGCAGAAGGTGATGCCGTTGGCCGGGCTCGGCGCGCAGTCGATCACCCACTGGGCATCGTCACGGGTCGATACCACCCGGGGAAGCCCCAGAAGTCCGCGAGGCGGGTCGTCCGGGTGGATCGCCATGCGAATGCCGACCTCTTGCGCCACGGGAATAATCGCACGCAAGAAATAGCCGAGGTTGTCGCGCAGCGTTTTGGCGTCGATTTTCGCGTAGCCTTCGAGCGCCTGACGAAACTGCGCCAGCGTGTAGTGCTCCTCGGCGCCGGGAAGCCCGGCGATCAGCGTGTCGATAAGTTTCGAACGTGCGGCGTCATCGAGCGTCTCGAGGTAGCGCTTGGCCTCCAGTTTGTCGGCCTCGGAGTACTCGTCGAGTGCGCCTGGGCGCTCGAGCAGGTAGAGATCGAAGGCGGCGAAAGCGGTCTGGTCGAAGCGCAGTGCCCGGGCACCGTCGGCAAGCGCGTAGGTCAGGTCGGTGCGCGTCCAATCGAGAATCGGCATGAAGTTGTAGCAAACGACGTCGATCCCGCAGGCGGCCAGGTTCCTCAGCGTCTGACAGTAGGTATCGATCAGCGCGTCGCGCTCGGGCAGGCCCTTCTTGACCGCCTCGGGCACCGGCACGCTTTCGACCACCGACCAGCCAAGCCCCGCGGCTTCGATCATCGCCTTGCGCTCGCCAATCGCCTCCACCGACCAGACCTGGTCATTGGGAATATCGTGCAGCGCGGTGACGATGCCGGTTGCGCCGGTCTGGCGAATCTCGCTGAGTCGGATCGGGTCGTTGGGCCCGAACCAGCGCCAGGTATGTTCCATGGAGTCTCCTTTTAGCGAGCGCTTTGGGTGGCAAGCTCGGCAATGGCCGGCCCGACGCCGCGCTCGGTCAGTGCGCGGTAAGCATCAAGCACCTGCTGCTTGAAACGCTCGCTTTGCGCCACGGTGTCCGGCATCACCGCCTCGAGACCGAAGAAAGCGTCGACCAGCGCGGCCACGTCATCGCCGTGCCGGTGGTGGAGCGCTGTAAGCCGCTCGGCCATCGGGTCGTCGACGCGAAACGCGCGACCGGCCAGCGTCGTGCCAGCGGTGTAGCGAATCCAGCCGGCCAGGCCCAGCGCCACGCAGGCGGTGTCGCGGCCGGCGGCCAGGTTGATTTCGGCCACCTGCAGCCACCGCTGAGGCAGCTTCTGGCTGCCGTCCATGGCGATCTGCTGGAGCTTGTGGCGCAGGCTGTCGTTGGCAAAGCGTGCCAACAACGAATCCGCGTAAGCGTTCAGATCGATCTCGGCGGGCGTCTCGAGCGTCGGGGCGGCTTCCTCATTCATGTAGCGGCTTAAAAGCGCCTGAAACGGCGCTTGAGAGACGGCGTCGAACACGGTCTCGATCTCGGCGAGCGAACCGAGATAGGCGAGCAGCGAATGGCTGCCGTTGAGCATACGAAGTTTCATGGTCTCAAACGGCGCGACATCGGCGACCATGGTCACGCCCTCCGTATCCCAGACCGGGCGGCCCTCGGGGAAGTGGTCTTCAACGACCCACTGCGAGAAGGCCTCGCACACCACGGCGTTGGCATCCTCGACGCCAAGCGTTTTGAGGGCGGCGAAGTCCTGCTCGGTCATGGCAGGCACGATGCGATCGACCATGCTGCTGGGAAACGCGACGTGCTCCAGGATCCAGTCGGCGAGCGCCGCCTCCTGAACCTGGGCAAGCTGGGCCACCGCCTGGCGGGTGCGCTCGCCGTTGTCCGGCATGTTGTCGCAGCAGAGTACGGTGAACGGTGGCGTGCCCGCTGCACGGCGCCGGCGCAGCGCCTCGACCAGAATACCCGGTGCGGTACGCGGCGTTTGCGGTGCGGCGATATCCGCCTGGATCATCGGGTCGCTTTGCAAAAGCTCGCCGCTGGCCGGGTTCAAAAAATAACCTTTCTCGGTGACGGTGAGCGTGACGATACGCGTCTCGACATTCGCAAGGCGATCAAGCAGCGCCGCAAGGTCGCGCCCCCACTGCCCGTCCGCGCCCTGGCCGGTGAACAGCGCCTCTTCGATAGCGCCTATTTCGCGAACCGTCACGTTGTCGCTATCGCGGTACTCGGCCACGTGGTAGAGGAAGCCCGCATCAATCAGGGAGTCGACCAGCGAGGCGCCGCGGCGCAGATTCGCCGAACTCACGCCCCACTGATCGTCGCCGGTACGGCATCGATAGCGTTCGAGATACACCGCCTGGTGGGCGCGATGAAACGCGCCCAGGCCCAGATGGACGATGCCGATGTGACCAGCGCGTTGGCTGGCCTTGATGGTTTGTACACTCACTTTTCTACTCTCCTGAACCGATTCCTACACATCGATACCGAAATAACGGCGCGCGTTGTGGAAGCAGATATCGTTGACCATGCTGCCAAGCCAGGCGTCATCGTTGGGGAGCTGGCCCTGCTCGACCCAGCGCCCCAGCATGCGGCATAACAGGCGACGAAAATACTCGTGGCGGGTGTAGGAAAGAAAGCTGCGCGAATCCGTCAGCATGCCCACGAAGCGGCTTAAAAGCCCCAACTGCGAAAGCTGGGTCATCTGACGCTCCATGCCGTCGAGCTGGTCGTTGAACCACCAGCCGGAGCCAAGCTGCACCTTGCCGGGAATGCCGTTGCCCTGAAAATTGCCCGCCGTGGTCGCCAATACTTCATTGAAGACCGGGTTGACGCAATAAAGGATGGTACGCGGCAGCCGGTCATCCCGATCAAGGGCATTGAGCAGTTGGTTGAGCGGTGCGGCCATGGGCCGGTCGTCCATGGAGTCGAAACCGGCATCGGCGCCGATTTCGCGCCAGCCGCGGGCACTGTTATTGCGCAGCGGCCCCATGTGGTATTGCTGCGCCCAGTCGCGACGGTGGTATTCCCGGCCCAAAAAGATCAGCACCGCGGTCATGAACTGCGCCTGCTCGTGCTCGTCGGGCAGCGTGCCGTTCAGACGACGCTCGAGAATGGCATCGAGCTCGGCATCGGTCGCCTCGGCATAAGCGACGCGTTCGATGCCGTGATCAGAAATCCGGCAGCCATGGGCGTGGAAGTGATTCAGGCGTTTTTCGAGCGCGGTGTAGAGGGAGGTGATATCGCGAATCTCGACATCCGCGGCGCGACCCAGCTTTTCGAGATACGCCGGGAAATCTTCGGCGGCCGGTTTAAAAGCGCGGTCGGGTCGAAAACTCGGCAGCACTTTTACGGCGAAGCTCGGATCCGCGGCAATCTCGGCATGATGGCTCAGATCGTCCGCCGGGTCGTCGGTAGTGCCGACCAGACGGACGTTCATCTGCTCGAGAATTCCCCGCGCAAAGAATTCGGGCGTTGCCAGCATCGCGTTGGCCTCGTCCCAGATGGCATCTGCAGTCGAGGGCGAAAGCAGTTTGCCAGTGATGCCGAAGGGGCGTCTTAGCTCGAGATGAGCCCAGTGAAAGAGCGGATTACCCAGCGTATGAGGCACGGTGGCCGCCCACGCCTGAAATTTATCGTAGTCGCTCGCATCACCGGTACAGAGCCGCTCGTCCACGCCGTTCCAGCGCATGGCGCGCCACTTGTAGTGATCGCCTTTCAGCCAAATCGAGGTGAGGTTGTCAAAGCGCGTATTCTGGGCAATTTCCCGAGGCGGTAGGTGGCAGTGGTAGTCGAAGATGGGCTGAGTGCTGGCGTAGCCGTGGTATAGACGTTTGGCCATCTCGCTATCGAGAAGAAAATCCTCATCCAGAAATGCTGCCATCAGAGGCTCCATTGCGATCGGTGCGTGCCTTGGCGCAGGCAAAGGCGCGCTCATGAAATTGGTTGGGCCAAAGAGTCGACTTGACCGCCTTTATTGTCAACCTCTTATCAACCCAATGCGACCAAAGGCTTATTTAATAATCAGACCGGTTAGTCCAATTTAGCCGGTCATTTTTATTGGCCCAACGACCGTATCGTACAAGTACTACATCAAAGACAGCTTTTCAGGAGATGGGGCAACATGCATAAAGGCGTTATATCAGTCTTGTCGGGCGCGTTGATCGCGCTTTCGGGCTGCTCGATGCCCTCGGAAGTGTCCTCGGACGTGACTCTTCTAAGGCTCGCTCACAACATGAACGAAGGCCACCCGGTACATAAGTCGCTTGCCCACTTCGCCGAGCGCGTGCGCGAGATAAGCGGCGGTGAGCTCGTTTTCCAGCTTTATCCCAACGGTCAGCTGGGCTCCGAGCGGGAAGTCATCGAGCTGGTTCAGACAGGTGCGGTGGACGTCACAAAGGTGAGCGCCACCGCGCTCGAAAGCTTTTCTAACGTCTATTCCCTGTTTAGCGTGCCCTATCTCTTTGCCGACCCCGATCACTACTATCGCGTCATGGATAGCGACGTCGCCACGGATATCTACCAGCAAACCTCCGACAACGGCTTCTTCGGACTGACGTACTATGATGCCGGCATTCGCAACGTCTACACCATCGATACGCCGGTACGCACCCCGGCCGACATGCGCGGGCTCAAGTTTCGCGTACAGCCCAGCCAGACCGCCCTCGAAATGATTCGCCTGATGGGCGGCGCGCCGACGCCGATGGCCTACGGCGAGGTCTACACGGCGCTGCAGCAGGGCGTCATCGATGGCACCGAGAACAACGAAACCGCGCTGACCTCATCGAATCACGGCGAAGTGGCCAAGGAGTACTCCTACACTGCCCACGCCATCGTTCCCGACCTTCTGATCTTCAGCCAGCACCGCTGGGAAAGCTTCACGCCTCAGCAGCAGCAGTGGTTGAGAGAAGCGGCGGTCGAATCGACCGAGTTCCACAAGGAGCTCTGGGCGCAAGAGATCGAAAAAGCGGTGACCCAGGCCGAGGAGATGGGCGTTCACTTCCACCGCGATGTGGACGTCGATGCGTTCCGGGAAGCGGTCGCTCCCATGCACGAACGGGTTCTCGAAAACCCGACCCTGGCGCCGCTTTACGAGCGCATTCAGGCACTAGAAACGGAGTCTTGAGGCCATGATAAACACGATCAATCGTTTGCTCAGCAAACTCATCACGGTACTCACTTCGGCCATGCTCGCCGTTATGGTGCTGGTCGCCATTTGGCAGGTAGTAAGCCGCTACGTGCTCAATGACCCCAGCACTTTTTCCCAGGAGTTTCTTCGCTACTCGCTGATCTGGATCACCATGATCGGCGGAGCGCTGGCGTTTCATACCAAAAAGCACATCGCGGTGGAGATGCTCGTCAACCGGTTCTCCGCGCGCTCTCAGAAAATGGTTCGCTACCTGGTGCTCGTGTTGCTGATCCTTTTTTCTGCCCTCGTGATGATTTACGGCGGCATCTGGCTCGTCTCGTTAACCATGTCGCAGCAGACCGTCTCGCTGGGTATTCCGATGGGGTATATCTATCTGTCGCTGCCCGTCTCGGGCGTGCTGGTTTTCTGGTTCTGCATTGCCGAGCTGTTCAATGCCGCTGCCGGCACTCCCAACGATTTCGACCAGACCCTGGACGTTTAATCAACAATAAGGCATTCGCGCCATGACGATCATCGCAGGCTTCAGTCTACTCATTTCGTTTTTCATATTTTTGTTCATCGGTGTACCGATCGCCATCAGCATGGCCGGCGCGTCCATCGTGACGATGCTGCTCATCGCGCCGTTCGATGTCGCCGTGTTCACCTCGGCGCAGAAGATGGTGACCGGTATCGATAGCTTCACGCTGCTCGCCGTCCCCTTCTTTCTACTGACCGGTATCATCATGAACCAGGGCGGCATCGCGATGCGCCTGGTCAACGTGGCTCGCCTGTTCACCGGCCGCTTGCCGGGGTCACTTGCCCACACCAATATCGTCGGCAACATGCTGTTCGGCTCTCTGGCGGGCTCGTCGGTGGCCTCGGCGGCGGCCATCGGCAAGGTCATGCATCCGCTGCAGGACGAGGAAGGCTATGACCGCAAGTTCTCCGCGGCGGTCAACATCGCCTCGGCGCCGACGGGCCTGATCATTCCGCCCACCGGGCTTTTCATCATCTATTCGCTGGTGAGCGGCGGCACCTCGGTGGCCGCGCTGTTTTTGGCAGGCTATATTCCCGGTCTACTCTGGGGCCTGGCGACCATGGCGGTGGCCTTCGTCATCGCCAAGCGCAAGGGCTATCGCTCACCGCATCAGGTCCCGCTGCGCTCGGTATTCAAGGTGCTGTGGGACGCCATTCCCAGCCTGTTTTTGATCTTCATCATCATTGGCGGCATCATCGGCGGCGTTTTCACCGCGACCGAAGCCTCGGCGGTCGCGGTAGTCTATGCTCTGCTGCTCTCCCTGGCCTATCGCAGCCTGTCGCTCAAGCAGATACCCGGCATATTGAAGGAAACTGCGGAACTGACCGTGGTCATCATGTTCCTCATCGGCACCTCTGCCATGCTGGCACTGGTCATGGCCTTCACCGGCATTCCGGCCGCGATTAGTGCCGGTATCCTTGCGCTGACCGACAACCCTATCCTGATCCTCATTCTGATCAACGTCATCCTGCTGTTGATCGGTACCTTCATGGACGTCACGCCGGCCATCCTGATCTTCACGCCCATTTTCCTGCCGGTGGTTTCCGAGTTCGGCATGAGCCCGGTGCACTTCGGTGTCCTGCTGGTCGTCAACTTGTGTATCGGCAATATCACACCGCCCGGCGGCAGCGCGCTGTACGTGGGTAGCACGGTTGCCAAGCTGAAAATGGAAGAAGTAATCAAGCCTCTTCTGCCGTTCTACGCAGCGGTCATCGCGGTGCTCATGCTGATAACATTGGTGCCGATGCTCAGCGAGTGGCTACCGCGCCTGGCTGGCCTCATGTAATTTTCAAGGATTGACCTGGATGAATATTCAAGCGCGCTATCGCTTTCACCTGGCGAAGACCCAGCAAAACCACCTTACCTTTGCATCAACGGACGAGGACGTGGCCGCCCACGTCTTTATTCTCGAGGAGGGCATCTTTCGCGTTCTCTTTGAGAAACGCGAGGGGCTCGACGTCGGCCAAACCTGGAGCATCGCGCCGGGCCAGGACGACTTGCCCGCCGAGGGCCGTGACCGCTTCAGCACCGAGCACTTCAACCTGCCGGCATTCGAGCTTGACGAGGATGAGCAGAGCGTCACGATTCAGACGCGTCAATTGAAAGCCGTCATTCAGAAGGAAGGCTTTCGGATCACCTGGTATCAGGCCACTCAAGGACAGTGGCAGCTTTTCGCCCAGGATCGTCAGACCCAGGCCTACAACTTCGCCGGGGAGCTGGGTAGCGAGATCAAGCACTACCTGAAAAGAGACATCAAGGAGCAGTACTTCGGCCTTGGCGAGCGCACCGGCCAGCTCGACCATCACCATGGCCGCTATCGCAACCTCACCATCGATGCGATGGGCTACGACGCCGAGTACTCGGATCCACTCTACAAGCACATTCCGTTCTACATCACGCGCAAGCCAGAACAGAGCTTCTCCTACGGGCTCTTCTACGACAACCTGGCCCCTGGCTACTTCGACCTGGGCCGCGAGCTCGATAACTACCACGGCCTTTACCGCTACTTCGAGGCGCAGTCAGGCGATCTGGACTACTACATGATTGCCGGCCCCCGGGTGCGCGACGTGGTGGCCAGCTACACCTGGATGACCGGCAAGACCGCCCTGCCGCCCAAGTGGAGCATCGGCTATTCGGGCTCGACCATGAGCTACACCGACGCCCCCAACGCCCAGGAGCAGGTGTGGGAGTTCATCGAGCAGTGCGAAAAGCACGACATCCTGTGCGATTCGTTCCAGCTCTCCTCGGGCTATACCTCGATCGACCACAAGCGCTACGTGTTCAACTGGAACACGCAAAAATTCCCGGATGCCAAAAAGCTGTCGGCGGATTTCAAGCAAAAAGGCATTCGCCTGGCGGCCAACATCAAGCCGGCGCTGCTGACCGACCACCCCCAGTACGAGAAGCTCGAGGCTCAGGGCTATTTCCTCAAGGATGCCAACGGCGGCACCGAGCTTGCCCAGTTCTGGGACGGCGGCGGCGCCCACGTCGACTTCACCCATGAAGGTGCCTACGGCTGGTGGAAGAACGAAGTCACCCGGCAACTGCTCGAGTACGGCATCGAGACGACCTGGAACGACAACAACGAGTACGAGATCTGGAACAAGGCCACCCAGGCCGCTGGCTTCGGCACGCCGCTTCCCTTCACCAGCATTCGTGCGCTCTTTCCGCTTTTGATGATGAAGGCCTCCTTCGAGGCGCAGACGGAATACGCCCCCGAGAAACGCCCGTTTCTCATTTCGCGCTCTGGCGCGCCGGGCATGCACCGCTACGTGCAGACCTGGACCGGCGATAACCGCACCGAGTGGAAGACCATCCGCTTCAACAACAGGACTGGCTTGGGCCTGAGTCTGTCCGGCGTGTTCAACGTCGGTCACGACGTGGGCGGTTTCGCCGGCCCCAAACCGGACCAGGAACTGTTCATCCGCTGGGTGCAAAACGGCATTTTCCACCCCCGGTTCACCATCCACTCCTGGAACGAGGATGCCACGGTCAACGAGCCCTGGATGTACGAAGACGTGGTGGCCCCCATTCGTGAGCTGATCAAGCTGCGATCAAAGCTCACGCCCTACTGGTACAGCGCGTTCTACAAGGCCCACGTCCATCACGAGCCGCTGATCAAGCCCACCTTCTTCGATTTCGAGGAAGATGCGCGTACCTGGCAGGAGAACGACGACTTCATGGTGGGCGAATCGCTTTTGGTGGCAAGCGTCGTCGAGCCGGGCGTCTCGACCCGTGACGTCTACGCCCCGTTACACGCCGACGGCTGGTTCGATTTCTACACCGGCCGGTTCGTCGAAGGCGGCACGCACACCACACTCGATGCGCCCTATCACCAGACGCCTTTGCTGGTGAAGGCCGGCGCGATCATTCCGATCAACGAAGCGCCGCGTACTTTTGAGCGCAAGGACGAGGATCAGCGCGGCTTTCTGCTGTTCCCGGCCCGCAGCGACGATAGCGTCTCCAGCTACACGCTCTTCGAGGACGACGGCGAAACGAGCCAGTGGCAAAGCGCCCACGCGCTGGTCGAGCTGCACATGCGCACCAGCGCCGAGGCGATCCACGTCACCACCGAGGTGGTCGACAACGGCTATCGGCTGCCCTTCGAGACGGCCATCTTCACACTGGCCACGGACGACGACCGGACGCTCTACATCAACGGCGAAGCGCAGGCCGCTGGTCAACCGGCTACCGTAGCGCTGTAAATCCGCCGGCGCATCGGCTTCCAAGGCCGATGCGTCGCGCCCTTCCCATGGATGACCACGATGCAACTGCCCGCTCCGCAACGTCTCTATCAGAAAACCGGGCGACAGCTGAAAGAGCGTATTCTGTCCGGCCGTTTCAAGGAGGGTGAACGCCTGCCCGCCGAGCGCGAGCTGGCCGAAGAGCTCGGCGTCAGCCGCACGGTGGTGCGCGAAGCACTAATCATGCTGGAACTGCAGGGGCTCGTCGAAGTACGCAAGGGCTCAGGCATCTATGTGCTCGCCCCGCCCGACGAGCCTCAGGCCACCCGAGATGACGATGCAGAAGACGCCCTGACCGCCGGCCCCTTCGAGATGCTCCAGGCGCGCCAGCTCATCGAGAGCCAGATCGCCGCCTTTGCCGCGACGCTAATCACCAAAAACGATATCCAGCGGCTGGTGGAGATCAGTCAGCAGGCGCGGCTCGAAGACCGCTCCCAGGATTCCGAGTGGGACAAGCGTTTCCACCTGAAAATCGCCGAATCGACCCAGAACGCCGTACTGGTCTACCTGGTCGAGAAACTCTGGCACCAGCGCGACAAAAACCCGCTTTGGCAAAAGCTTCACGATCGAATCGGCAATCGCGAATCTCTCGACAGCTGGTGCGACGATCATGACGTCATTCTCAAGGCGCTCATGCGCCGCGACAGCGATGGCGCGCAAAAGGCCATGTGGCAGCACCTGGAAAACACCCGGGAAATGCTCTTCAAGGCCAGCACGCTGGAAGAGGAGGACGAAACCGACTATTACCTGTTTGCCAACAAGCTGGCCTTGAAAAAGACAGCATTGCTTGACCCGCATAAACCGGGTTAAACGCCGCTGGTCGAGCAACCCATTCGGCAGAAATAGCACGCTATTCGAAAAGAAGATAACGCCACCGGCCATAAAAAAGCAGCGGTACGCCTGACGCGTACCGCTGCCTCCCTCCTGATGCCCCATTTCTCACACCATGGATTCGAGCCGTGACGCTGAGAGCTCTCCTCGTCGCGGCCCTTTCCGTTAGTTACTCCCCATCAGCAGATTCGGCAGCCACAGTGAAATGGCCGGAACGTAGGTAACCAGCAGCAGTACGCCCAGGTTGCAGAGCAGAAACGGGACGATGGCGCGGGCGACCGAGAGCATCGGCAGCTTGCCGATGCCGGCGACCACGAACAGACACACGCCGACCGGTGGCGTAGTCAGGCCGATCATCAGGTTGAGCACCGCAATCACGGCGAAGTGCACCGGGTCGACGCCAACGCCGGTCGCCACGCCGACAAGCGCAGGAAACAGAATGATCAGCGCGGCGATGGTTTCCATGAACGCGCCGACGAACAAAAGAATCAGGTTGAGAATCAAGAGCACGATCAGCGGGTTCTCGCTGATCGACAGGATCAGCGTGGCGATCATTTGCGGAATCTGCTCGCTGGTCAGAATCCAGCCGAACAGATTGGCAAGACCGACCATCAGCAAAAGCGATGACGAGGTCAGCACGGTGTCGACCAGAATGCCCGGAAGCTTGCGCCAGGTCAGTCCCTTGTAGACGTACATGCCCACTGCGAGCGCGTAGACACAGGCGACGATCGACGCCTCGGTCGGCGTGAAGAAGCCGCCGATGATGCCGTAGAGGATGATCACGGTCATCAGCAGCGCCCAAAATGCGGTTTTGGCTTCGCGCAGCAGCTGCAAAAACGGCACGCGCTGCTCTTTCGGATAGCCGCGGCGAACGGCGAGGATGTACACCGTGATCATCATCGCCACGCCCATCAAGAGCCCGGGCACGGCGCCGGCCAGGAACATGCGGCCTACAGAAATACCGCTCAAGGAGCCCGCGATGATCATCGGCACACTGGGCGGAATGATCGGGCCGACGGTGGACGAGGCGGCGGTGACGGCGGCAGCGAAGGGCTTGTCGTAGCCCGAGCGCGCCATGCCGGGAATCATCACCGAACCGATGCTCGCCGAATCCGCCACCGCGGTGCCCGAGATACCGCCAAAGATCATCGACCCGCCCACGTTGGCCAGGCCGAGCCCGCCGCGAATGTGACCCAGCAGCGCGTTGGAAAAACGCACGATATGCTCGGTGATATTGCCCACGTTCATCAGGTTACCGGCCAGTACGAAGCCGGGGATGCACAACAGCACGAAGGTATCGATACCCGCGTACATGCGCTGAGGCACGATGGTCAGCGAAATGCCCTCCATCAGTAGATAGGACATCGACGAGATGCCGAGGGCGAAGGCGATGGGCATACCCACCACCAGAAGCACCAGAAACACACTGAATAAAATGATGACTTCCATGCTCAGGACTCCTGTTCACGCACGGCGGGGCGACACATCGCCAATACCCCCTCGAGGGCACCGAGGGCGCTATAAACCAGTAGCAGCGCGTAGGTGACGACCGTCGAGAAGAAGATATACAGCATGGGCAGCTTGAGCGTCGGCGAGGTCTGCCAGGTACCGTTCTGAGCGTACTGCCAGGCGTAGGGCAGTATCATGAACGCGAACGCGCCGATGCCCAGACAGATCAGCGCCTGAAACAGCGCGCGCAGGCGCGGGCTCAGCATGTGGTGGAAAAGCTCGACGCTGATGTTGCGGTTCTGGCGCAGCACGACGCCGGCGGACAGCGACACCATGTAGATGAAGAGATAGCGCGAAAGCTCTTCGGTCCAGGAGATGGAGATCGGCAGAAACAGCCGCGAACAGATTTGCAGCAGGACCGTTCCCGCAATGGCGACCAGCGCCAGCACGGCGAGTGTCAAAAAGCAGGTATCCACCCAGCCGATCAGGCGACCCACCGGCCCCTGAAGTTTGGGCACCGTCGACATCGAATCCAGACTCTGTAGCGCTTCGTGCTCGAGCGCGTGTTGATCCGAGCTCATAAACGTATCCTCGAGGGGCTAGCCGCTCTAGAAGTTGAAACTCTTGCAATTCGGTTTTTGCAATGCATGTGTTTGCAAGTAACTATCTTGCGGTTCAGACGATTGCAGCTCTCAACATGGCCTATACAAAAGTGGGCTGGCCTTGCGACCAGCCCACCTTGATTGCCTAACGGCGTTACAGGTCCTGAATGGCTTCGAAGAGCTCGCGCTGCTCCGGCGTCAGCGCCTCGATCACCGCCGGGCGTGCCTGCTCGGCGAAGGCGTCGACGTCGGCTTCGATGAACTCCATGCCGCGCTCGGCGAGTGCCTGCTCCAGACGCGCCTGGTCCTCGACGAACAGGTCGGCCTCGAAACTCTGCATGGTCTGGGCCGCTTCACGCACGACGGTCTGCAGCTCGTCGGGCATGCTTTCGAGCTGATTGCGGCCGATCACCACGTAGATCCAGCTACGTACGTGGCCGGTCATGTTCACGTAGTCCTGAACCTCGTTGAAGCTCGCGCTTTCGATCAAGCTCAGCGGGTTCTCCTGGCCTTCCAGCGTGTTCTGCTGAAGCGCAGTGAACACTTCGCTGAACGCCATCGGGGTCGGGCGAGCACCGAGCGCCTGCCAGACATCGACGAACAGCGGCACGTTGGGCACGCGCAGGCGCAGACCGTCCAGATCGTCCGGCGTGCGAATCGGGCGGTTGGAGGTCAGCTCACGCGGGCCGCGCTCGAACCAGGCCAGCGGCACCAGGTTGGTGCGCTCGATGATCTGCTCTTCGATTTCGCTGCCGATTTCACCATCGACCGCTGCGTGCAGATGCTCGGAGTCACGGAAGGCGTAGGGTACCGCCATCATGGCCGCCTTCGGCGCCCAGTTCTGCAGGCTCTCACCGGTGATGGTCATGTCCGCAGTGCCGAGCTGGATGCTGTTGATCACATCCATTTCGTTACCCAGCTGCTCGCTCGGGTAGAGACGAACCTCGATGCGCCCGTCGGAGTTGGCTTCGACCTCCTCCTTGAACTTCTCGGCAGCCTGGTGCCAGATGTTCTGTTCGTTGGCCAGGTGGCCAAAGCGCAGCGTGTAGTCGGCCGCCAGCGCCGACTGCGCGCTGAAAACCATGGTGGTGAGAACCGCGCTGGTGAGTAATTTCTTGATCATTTTCGTCACTCCTGCACTGTTGCGTTATTGGTTGTTGATCGCGCGTGGGGTTGGTGAGTTAGCGTGTTGGGTGGACATATCCTTTAAGCACCGATCTGGATCAGCACCTTGCGGGCTTCTTCCGGGCGATGGTCGAGCATCTCGATGGCATCGGGCATCTCGGCGAGCGGCAGCCGGTGGCTGACCAGCGCCAGCGGGTCCAGCTTACCGCTTGCCATGAGTTCGAGCACCTCCGGAAACTTGCGGTTGTTGAGCCGCGAGCCGACCAGCGTCAGCTCCTTTTTGATCACTTCGAGCTGCACCAGATCGCTTGGCTGGACGCTAAAGCCCAAAAGTCCGATGCGACCCGCCGGCGAGGCGAGGCGCAGCATCTGCGGTAACAGCGCCGGCACGCATGCAGCGTCGGCGATCAGCGGCACGCCCTCGCCTTGGGTCAGCGCCGTGATTTCCTGCTCGACATCCTGGGTGCGGCTGTTGAAGACGTGGGTGGCACCCAGGCTCTTGGCCGCCTCCAGGCGCTCGTCGATCACGTCGGTAACGATGATCTCCTCGAGCCCCAGAGCTTTGGCCATCTGCAGAATGGTCATGCCGATCACACCGGCGCCCAGAATCAGCAGGCGATCGCCCGGGTGCGGCTGCATACGATCCAACACGTTGGCGGCGATGGTATAGGGCTCGACCAGCGCGGCGGCGTCCAGGCCGATATGCTCGGGAAGTTTATGCACGTTGGCGGCCGGGACGGCGACGAACTCTTCGAAGCCGCCGTGGCGATGCACGCCGATCACTTCCAGCGCGCTGCACACGTTGGGGCGGCCAATGCGACACGGATAGCACTGCCCGCAGCTGATGACCGGATCGACGCAGACGCGCTCGCCGGCACTCACGCCGTCGACACCTTCGCCCACCGCTTCGATCACGCCGGCAAACTCGTGGCCGGTGATACGCGGAAAGCGCACGAAGGCATTGTCGCCGTGGATGATGTGCATGTCGGAGCCGCAGATCCCGGCGAACGCCACGCGCACCAGCACTTCACCCGCCCCGGGGGTCGGCGCATCGACATCGGCGACGCGGTAGTCGTGGGGCGCGCTTACCTGAAATGCTTTCATGGATACAAAACTCCTTACCAGTGCCAGAGAGTGCCGTCTTCCAACCGGTTGACCGGCAGGCTCGCACGCTTGTAGGGGTACTGCTTGGCCAGCTCTTCGTCGATATCGACGCCGTGCCCCGGGTTCTCGCCGACGAGGAAATGGCCATCCTCGAAGCGGTAGTCGTGGGGGAATACTTCGTTGGTGGCGCTGGTGTGCGGCATGTACTCCTGAATGCCGAAATTGGGCACCCAGGTATCGAAATGGATCGCCGCGCCCATGCACACCGGTGAAAGATCCGTCGGTCCGTGGAAACCGGTGCGTACGTGGTAGAGCCCGGCCAGATCCGCTAGGCGGCGCACGTGGGTGATGCCGCCGGCGTGGGTGAGCGTGGCGCGAATGTAGTCGATCCACTGATTCTCGATCAACGCCTTGGCGTCGAACAGGCTGTTGAACACCTCGCCCACCGCCAGCGGCGTGGTGGTGTGCTGGCGAATCAGCCCAAAGCCTTCCTGGTTTTCCGCCGGCACGCAGTCCTCGAGCCAGAAAAGGTTATAGGGCTCCACCGCCTTGCCAAGGCGTGCGGCTTCGATGGGCGTCAGGCGGTGATGGACGTCGTGCAGCACGTGCAGGTCGTCGCCAAAGCGCTCGCGCACGGCGGCAAAAAGCTTCGGCACGTGGTTCAGATATTTGGACGTGCTCCAGACGTGCTCGGCGGGCAGGTCCGCATCCGCCGGCTCGTAGGGCTCGCCCTCTTTTTTGGCGACGCCGTAGATACTGGCGATACCCGGCACGCCGGCCTGAACGCGCACTGCCTTGTAGCCCTGCTCGACGTGGCGGGCAACCTCTTCAAGGCACGACTCGATGTCGCGGCCGGTGGCGTGGCCGTAGACCATCACGCGCTCGCGGCTCTTGCCGCCGAGCAGTTGGTAAAGCGGCATGCCGGCGAGCTTCGCCTTGATGTCCCAAAGCGCCATGTCCACCGCGGCGATCGCGCTCATGGTGACCGGCCCACGCCGCCAGTAGGCACCGCGATACAGATAGTGCCAGATGTCCTCGATACGCTGCGGGTCGCGGCCAATCAGCGCCGGAATGACGTGCTCGTCCAGATACGCGACCACGGCCATTTCGCGCCCGTTGAGGGTGGCGTCGCCGATGCCGTAGGTGCCCTCGTCGGTGACGATCTTCAGGGTAACGAAGTTACGCCCCGGGGAGGTAACGATGGTATAGGCGTGTTCGATCTTCATGGAGCTGCCTCTTCAATGAGGGATTGCGTTTCCTGAGCATCAAACATCTCAGGAAAGCGATGAACCAGGTCGGGTAGAGAAACGAGTATTTCGCGCAGGTGGCGGCGCATGGCCTGCTCGGCAAGCGTCACATCGCGCTCTTCGATGGCGGAGACGATGTCGACGTGCTGCTCGACCAGCCGCGCGATGGGCGTGGTATCCGGCACGCTCAGATAGCGAACTCGGTCGAGCTGCACGCGCACCTCCTCGATCACCTTCCAGGCCGCGTTCTGACCAACGGCCAGCGACAGCGTTTTGTGAAAGCGCTCGTCGAGCTGGTAAAAACGCGTGGCATCGTGGGGCTGAATGCAGCGGCGCTGACGTGCGATCAGCTCGTTGAGCTCGTCGATCACGGAAACCGCAAGCCCCTTGGCGCTTGCCTGGCGCACTACAGCGACCTCGACGGCTTCGCGAACGAAGCGCGCCTCGAGCACCGCGCGCTGGGAAATCTTGACGACGAACGTGCCCCGCTGCGGGCGCACTTCGACGAGCCCCGACTCTGACAGGCGAATGAACGCCTCGCGCACCGGCTGGCGGCTCACCGAGAAGGCATCCGCCACTTCCTTTTCGGACAGCGCTTTACCCGGTGCCAGCACCATCTGGATGATGGATTGGCGAAGCACCTGATAAAGGCGTTGGCGCACGGACTCGGTTTCCGAAGTCTCCTGCCATAGTGCCTGTAGTGTAAGATTGACGTCGCCCATGGATACCGCCTGAGAGAGGGTCTCGACCCAAAACCAATGGCGCTAGTATGGTAGTATGGCGAGACAAACAAAAGCCCCCGGACCCTATACTTTGGTTTAAGGTAAGAGCACATGAAACGCCCGCGTTATACCGGTAAGAACTATAAAAAAGCTTTGAATATCGAGGACTTGGAGCGCATCGCCAAGCGGCGACTGCCCAATTTCGTGTTCGAGTACGTTTACGGGGGAAGCGACGACGAGCATACGCTCAGGCACAACCGCTCGGTGTTCGACCAGTACCTGTTCGAACCCAAAACGATGACCAACGTCGGCCCGCGAAAACTCGACACCCCCCTGTTCGGACGCACCCACCCTATGCCACTGGCCATTGGCCCGACCGGGTTCAACGGCATGCTTACCCGCGACGGCGACCTGAAGCTCGCCCGGGCGGCGCGGGACGCCGGCATTCCCTTCGTACTCAGCAGCGTCTCCACCACGCGCCTTGAAGAGATCGCCGCCGTCGAAGGCCTCACGGTCTGGATGCAGATCTACTTCTATCGCGATCGCGAATTCGTCAAATCGATGATCCGGCGCTGTGCGGATGCCGGCTTCGACGCCATCGTAGTGACCACCGACAGCGCCATCTACGGCAACCGCGAGTGGGACGTGCGCAACTTTCGCCGCCCGATGAAGCCCACGCTTGCCAACCTGCTGCACCTGTTGACCAAACCCGGCTGGATGCGCGACGTGCTGTGGCCTGACGGGCTGCCCACGTTCAAGAACCTGGACGACCTGCTGCCGCCGGACAAGCGTAACGCCCAGGGCGCCTCGCAGATCATCGGCCCGCAGCTCGATCCGACGCTCAACTGGGACGACATCGCCTGGCTTCGAGAGCTCTGGCCCGGCAAGCTCATGCTCAAGGGGATTTTATCACCCAATGAAGCTGAAATGGCCGTGGATCACGGCGTCGACGGCCTCGTGCTGTCCAATCACGGCGGACGCCAGCTCAACCATTCGCTGTCGCCGATGGATACACTGGCCGAGGTGAAAGCGCGCGTGGGCGAGCGCTGTCAGCTGTTCGTCGACAGCGGCTTCAGGCGCGGCACCGATATCATCAAGGCCCGTGCGCTCGGCGCCGACGCCGTGTGGCTTGGCCGAGCTACGCTTTACGGGCTGGCCGCCGGCGGCCAGCCCGGCGTCGCCCATGCGCTTTCGCTGCTCAAAAAGGAGATGGAATCGACGCTTGGGCTTCTCGGGCATACGCACCTTGACGCACTCGACGCGACCTGCCTGCGACAGCGTCGCTTTTAATACCACTCACACTATCAGGGGCGCTAGCGCCCCTTCTTTAAGCCAAACGATTTCCCAATAAGCGGCCCAAGCGCTGCCCTTTTGTACGTTTTAACCTGTGCTGCCCTTCGAGCGCGGCCTCTCTTCCAGGCGCTTTCTCTACTGCTTCGAGTGACTAAAAACCCTGTCATGGCATGGGTTTGAGCCATTTCCAATCGCCCAAGGCCTCATTAATTCGACTTACGCCATTACCGTTTGACACAAAGTCTTTCAACAAGACTACTGACGCATCAAGCTTTCAAAAATTAATCTTCCGCCTCGAAACGCCGATTAAACAGGTATTCAGGGGCGTTCGTCAGTCATTTGCTATTCACCCATCGACCTTAAACGATCTAATTAAAAAGAATTAGACAGGGGCATCCCCTTCGGTCGTGGACGAACACCTTGCCTGTTTCCACTGACTCAAGGTGTCGATACGTGAAGATCAAGAAGCTCGGCCTGCCCCATTGGCTTTTATCCAGCGCCTGCGCGCTCACCCTCCTCACTACCGGCAGCGCCGCGAACGCAGAGGACTTTCTGCAGAACAGCCGCGCCGAGAATCGCTGCGAGCTGACCGGCCAGCAGCAGGAAATGCTGCGGCTGGTCAACGAAGCGCGTAGCCAGGCACGTCAGTGCGGTACCGAGTACTTCCCCCCGGCCGCCTCGTTGAGCTGGAGCTGCCAGCTCGAAGTCGCTGCCGAAGGCCACGCCAAAACCATGGCCGAGTATGAATACTTCAGCCATACCGGCCTGGACGGCTCGAAGATTCAAAACCGCGCCGAAGCGACCGGCTACCGTTGGCGTGCGCTGGGCGAGAACATCGCCGCCGGTCAGCGTACCTCCTCGAGCGTAGTGCTTGCCTGGCTCGAAAGCCCCAGCCACTGTCGCAACATCATGCTCGATGCGTTTACTGAAATGGGCATGGCCAAGGTCGACAACACCCAGTCGCGCTATCTCACCTACTGGGCTCAGGCCTTTGGCAGCGCGCGCTGAGGCCGCACGCGTGAAGGATCACTCGGTCGGCGTGAGCGCGCCGTAGTGTAGGGCGCTAATGGCGTTTTTCGGCGAACCGTCGACGAGTTTGGTGCTGTAGGTGAGATAAACGAAGGTTTGCGCCTCGGCGTCATGCATGCGCACCACGCGCATGTTCTTGAACAGTGCCGAGCGGCGCTGGGAAAAGACGACTTCCTGCTCATCGACCTCGGCCGGGTCGAAGACGATCTCGCCGATCTGACGACACGCCACGCTCGCCTCACTCGCCTCTTCGGCCAGGCCCACCGCGCCGGAGAGCCCGCCAATTTTTGAGTAGGAGAGATAGCAGGCAACGCCCTGCACGTCCGGGTCATCGAAGCGCTCCACCTCGATGGTGTTATTCGGCCCGAGCATTCGAAACTCGGTGCGTACGCTACCGATATGGGCATCCTGGGCCCAAAGCGCCAGCGGCGACAGCGAGACAGCGATGGCAAGCGCGTGCAATAGGGGGCGGGGTGTAATCATGAGAGACAAGCCTTTAATGAGTGGCGCAGGGTGGCAAGAAGTCTTTGAAGACAATCGATGGTCCACCCCATTGTTATGCGCCTGACAGCGTATAACAATGGCGATGTCCACTATCCAGAGAATGCTCGCTGCCATGATGCGTCGCCTATCAACGCTTTTCGTTCTTTGTGCTCTCGTGAACCTGCCCGCTCATGCGGCGTGCCCGCGCGAGCCGCAGGCAATCGATCTACCCGCCCAGCCGCTCGACGAAGCGCTCGAGCAGCTGGCCGTGCAAACGGGGTGTACCATCGAAGGCAAGCGCGAGCTTGCTCGGCTGCGCGCTTCGTCGGTGAACGGTGCCTACCGCCCTGAAGAAGCGCTCTGGGCGCTTTTGCAGGGAACGGGCTGGGAGGGCTACACCACCGACGAGGGGCTCGAGGTTTCAAAACGCCAGCAGCGTTGGGTGCTGAAACAAACAGCTGATCTACGTGCACGTATCGAGCAGCACACGGCGCTTGCACCGGATACGCGCCGCGCCTATCTCGAGGAAATCTACGCTGTCGAACGAAGCGCTCAGGCGCTCGCTTTCGAACAGGGATTCATTAGTGCCGCCGAGCAGGCGAGCTACCGCCGCAGCCTGTCAGCGATTCGTGACGCTTTGTAGCGTCTTGACTCCCCGGTTCGATGTCCGGGCGGCCGGCGCCTGGACACGCCGGTATTAATAAAGCCGCGCCTTGATCAGCGGTTTCAAAAGATAGCTCAACACCGAGCGCTTGCCGGTTTGAATGTCGACGTCGGCGCGCATGCCGGTGCGGATCGGCAGCTGCTCGCCGTGGCGGGTCAAGTGCGTTTCATCGGTGACGATCAGTACGTTGTAGAAGGCTTCGTTGCCGCGCGGAGTCTGCTCCTCGATGGTGTCCTCGCTGATCTGCTCCACCTCGCCTTTTAGATCGCCATAAATCGTGTAGTCGTAGGCGGTGATCTTGACGCTGGCCGGCATGCCCGGGGCAATGAAGGCGACATCGCGCGGGCTGATGCGTGCCTCGATCAACAGCCGATCCTCGATCGGCGTGATCTCCATGATCGGCTCGCCGGGCTGAATTACCCCGCCCAGCGTCGTCACCAAAAGGTCGTTGACGCGCCCGCGCACCGGCGAGCGGATCTCGGTGCGCTGAAGCTGGTCGCTTCGCTGGGTGACGACCTGCTCGAGCGTGGCGAGTTCGGCCTTTTTGGCGGCAAGCTCGGTATAAGCTTCCTGCACATAGGTGTTACGAAGCTCCGCCAGCCGCCCCACCAGCCCGGCGATGCTTTGATTGAGCTTGAGTGCCTCCATTTCGCTCACCGAGCGGCGCTGGACCAGCGGCTCGATCAGGGCGAGCTGGCGCCGGGCCAGAGCGACCTCTTCGTTGAGCGAGCGCTGCGCTTCCTCGAGACGCTCGCGCCGCGCCAAAAACAGCGCCCGCTCCGCGCGTGCCAGCTCCCCGTCTTCGTCGAGGGCCTCGGGAAACTCGATACGCTCCTGTTCCAGCACCTCGGCTTCGAGCCTGGCGATCGCCGCTTGCAGCACTTCGATCTGGCTGCGGGTCTCCATGAACGCGCTGCGAAAGCGGGTATCGTCGAGGCGCACCAGAGGTTGGCCGAGCTCCACCCGATCCCCGCGGCCGACCAACAGCTCGGAGACGATACCGCCTTCCAGGCTTTGAATGGTCTGCAGGCGAGTAAAGGGCACGACCTTGCCTTCACCGCGGGTGACTTCGTCGATCGTCGCCCAGCTGGCCCAGCCGATAAAAGCGGCTATGATCAGTACGCTCAGCCACAGGATGGCATGAGCGCGGCGCGGGGCCAGCGACAGACGTGGGTCGTCGAGCTCGCGCCGCGTGGCTTCACTAGGCGTCATGGCGGCGCACTCCCTGAGGCTTTTGAGCAGTGTTGACCTGGTTGCCGCTGACCACGCTCTCGACCGGCCCATCTATGACAAGGCGCCCTTCACGCAGCACCAGCGCGCGCTCGGTCAAGGTGAGAAGCGCCGATTTGTGGGTGGCGAGAATCAGCGTACGCTTTTCAAGCCAGGCGTTCAGCGTTTGGATGACGTGGCGCTCGCTTGACTGGTCAAACGCCGCCGTAGGTTCGTCGAGCAGCACGATACGCGGGTCCTGAAGCAGCAGCCGCGCCAGCCCCACGGCCTGGCGCTGCCCGCCGGAAAGTGCGCGACTGCCCTGCAGCGGCATATCAAGCCCATGCGGGTGACGACCCACGAAGCTTCCAAGCCCTACCGATGCAAGTGCTTCCATCAGCGTCTCGTCGGTGTGGGCCTGGCCGTCCAGCAGCAAATTTTCGCGCAGCGTGCCGTAAAACAGCGCAATGTCCTGGGGCAGATAGCCGATCGCGCGGCGCTTGTCCGCCGGCTCCAGCTGGCTGATCGCCACGCCGTCGAGCAACATCTGCCCGTCGCTGGCATCGCCAAGCCCGGCCAACAGGCGCAGTAGGGTCGATTTCCCCGAGCCGTTGCCGCCCAGCAACGCGACCCGCTCACCGGCGGCGATCTCCAGACGTTCGATGTTCAGTGCCGGCGGCCCCTCCGGCTGATAGGCCAGCTTGACGCCTTCGAGCTCGAAGTGACCGGCAAGCGCTGATTTGTGAATGAAGCTGCGCCCTTCCGGGCGCTCCACCGGCGCTTTCATCACGTCGTCGAGCCCTTCGAGCGCCACCTTGACGTGCTGCCAGCGGGTCAACAGCCCGGCGACCTGGCTCATGGGCGCCACGGTGCGCGAGGCCAGAAGGGTACAGGCGATCAGCGCCCCGACGGTCAGCGCCCCGGCGCTGATCTGATAGACCCCCACGATCACCACGCCGATATAGCAAAGCTGCTGTACGAAAGCTGCGGCAAAACCGAGCGTGGCGCCGAGCGAGCGCATGCGCACGCCTGCATCGGCCAAACTGGCCGATAATGAGTCCCACATGCGCAGGTGGCGCCCTTCGGCGCGGGTGGTCTTGACCGTTTCCAGGTTTTCGAGAGTTTCCAACAGCACGCACTGGCGCACCGCGCCCTCCCTAAGGTTCTGACGCGCAAGCGAGGCGAGCCGTGGCTGGGCGATCAGCCCCGGCAACAGCATCAGCACCACCGCGGCCAGCACCACCCAGGCAACCGGCCCACCGATATAAGCGATCACGCCGATGAACAGCGCCACGAACGGCAGATCGCTAATGGCGCCGATCGTCGAGGAGGTAAAGAACTCGCGCACCGATTCGAACTCGCGCAGCTGGCTGCTGAAGGCGCCGGTGGTGCCGGGCTTGGCCGAGAGACGAAGCTGCATCACCTGCTCGAACAGCCGGGAAGAGAGTCCCAGATCAAGCCGCTTGCCGGTGGCGTCGATGAGTCGGGCGCGCAACACCCGCAGCAAAAACTCGAAGGCGGCGGCCAGCGCCACCCCGCTTGACAGAATCCAGAGTGTATCGAGGGCGTTATTGGGCACCACGCGGTCGTACACCTGCATGGCGAAAATGGCGGTGGCGATCGCCAGCAGGTTGGCCATCAGCGCGGCCACGCCTACTTCGACGTAGGTTTTCCACTGCCGGCGCACCGGACCTTTCAGCCAGTGCTCGGGGCGCTTACGCGCAAAGCGCCCGGCGCGGTCGTCCGCCCGGTACGTTTGGCGCGCCACCACTGCCACGCCGGCGTAGCGCTTGGCCAGGGTCGATAGCGCCAGCCGCTCCTGGCCGCCGCCGCTTTCCGGCACGAGAATCACGGCCTCGTCCCCCTGACACTCGACCAGCACACACACTGCGTCGTTATCGAGCAGTATCAGCGCCGGCAGCAGGCCATCGCACAGATGCGATAGCGTAAGCTCCACCACCCGGCCGGTCACGCCGATCCGGTTCAAGGCGCGAGGCACCAGCGCCAGCGGCAAACGCTCGTCGGCGAGCGCAAAACCGTCGGTCAGCTCGATGGCGACGGTTGGCCGGCCGAGCTGCCGGCATAACAGCGCCAGCCCTTCGTTGAACTGTGTTTGACGAGACGGTGTTTGGCGAGGCGGTACTTGTTGAGAATGCGCTTGGTAAGACGATGCCTGTTGAGACACTGTTTGATGAAGCTGCGTGTGATCGGGCTGCTCGTGATCGAGGTTTTCCCGATCCGGCGCCTTTCGTTGGAGGCGCTCGTCGTTGGCTCTCGAATCGGCGCTAGGGCGCTGCATGACGGGTCCTTATGAGATGCGCCATCTCGCGTTCGGTGTGAGTCATCATGGGAGACAAAAGGCCGAGCTGTGCCGCGGCGCGGTACTGCAACCGGCGCTGCTCGGTGGCAAGCTCCACCAGCTGCCGCTCGGCCTCGAAAGCGTCGCGCTGCAGGTTCAAAAGCTCGAACACGTCACGATAGCCCACAGAAAACTGCTCGTCGTAGGCCTCGGCGACGCGCTGGGCGCTGTCGAGCTGGGCTTCGAGCGCCTGGCGGCGCCAGGTCAGCGCCTCGTGGTGCTCGATCAGCGATGTGACCGTGCGCTCGACATCGCGCCGGGCGACTTCCACACCCCAGCGCGCCGCTTCCAGACGCTGGTCGGCGGAGGTGGTGCGACGCACATTGGAGAGCCCCTGAAACGGCTCCATGCGCAGGCGCAGCGCCACCACGATGTCGTCCTCCATGGTGCCGCCGATTTCACGGCGTAGCGCTGACCCTTCCAGATTGACGCGCGGCATGAGCGCGGCGCGGGCCTCTTCGCTGCCGGCGCGTGCCTCGGCCACGCGCTCCTCGTTTTGGCGAAACTGCGGCGCGCTGACAACGGCGCTGTCCAGCATGGCCGGGGATTCGCTTAAAAGCTCAGTTAGCGCCAGCGGCTCGGGCAGCGTGACCTGGTCGGGGCTTTCGCCGACCAGTTGGCGAAACTGGCGCACGGCATCGTTCAAGGCGCCCGCCTCCAGCGCGGCCTGTTCGCGCGCCCGCGCCAGTTCGAGCGCGGCACGCTCGGATTCGCTGCGGTCGGTATAGCCCACCTCGCTTCGCGAACGGGCAAGCGCTGCTACTCGCTCGAGCGCCTCGATATGTCGGGCCACCGCCGCCTGGCGTTCGCGCGCGCCAATGACGTCCAGATATACCTCAACGATATCCAGCGCCGCCTCTTCGGTCACCAGCGCGCGCTCCTGTTCGACCTGACGCAGTCCGGCCGAGGCCCCCTCTATCTGGTAGTGCACACGGCCCCAATCATAAAGCGTTTGGCTGGCGGTCAGGTCGTAGCCGAAATTGCTCGTGGAAAAGCCTTCCGGCCCGGCGGAGAGCCCGACCTGGGGCCAGTAACCGTCGCGGGCGATATCGACGTTCGTGGCGGCCTCACCAATCTCTTGCTCGACCTGGGCCACCTGCGGGTTGATCTCGAGCCCGCGGCGCACGGCCTGCTCCAGGGTCATGCCCGCCGCCGGTAGCGGCGCCAGGCACAGAAGCCAGCTCACGGCGTACCCCGCGCGCCGCCTGTTGGTGCTCAAGACTCTGACGCCCATGGACCGGCGCCGGTGATTGAAAGGATGCGAAAGCGTCTGATCAACGCCCCCCGCTCGAACATACCCGATACTTGCCGCTACGTTGGGAATCAAGTCACCTCCACCACGTTGATGAACTGCTCGATGTATAAAACGGCGTCCTGGGTGACGTATTCGTTGAACACCACGCCATCGAGGGTTTGAGCGGGACCGACACGGTTCCAGCCTCCGCCGGCCAGTGTCACCTGATCCTGGCTGTCACCGGTGATTTGCAGCACGTTCGTATCGTCGGTCAGCTCGAAGAGCGCGTCACGATCCAGCGTGAGTCGGTTGGCCCCGTTACTGCGGCCCAGCGAAATGCGCTCGATGTTGCTGATCGTTCCCTGGTTGGGGTCGGTCAGATTCAGATTGATGCCGTCTCCCAGCAAAATCATGTCGAAGCCTTCACCGCCTTTGATGCTTTCGAACTGCGGAGTGCGCAGTATGACGACATCGTCACCGGAACCGAGGTCGATCGTGTCACGACCGCTGGTGCCGGTGACAACGACATCGTTGCCATCCCCCATGGTAAAGGTCTGATCACGATTGCTGCCTTCAACGATGTCTGCACCTTCACCGCCTTCATAAATGGAGTTGGTCACCGGCAAGGAGTTGGTACTTCCAAAAGTGCCTCCCAACACACCCCCCAATGTATTCGTGATAGCGCCTATGGGATCTGCGAAAACCGATTCCGCCGCACCAAAATTGACTATTTCCGTCGTGCTGTGAGTGCCGTTGGCTCTTATAGAGGTGAACCCAACGTTAACCCACTGGTTGCCTACCAACAGACTAGTAGCATCGTTGAGTAGAGTGCTAAGAACCGTTGTGCCGACAGAGAATGCACCGCTGGTATTAACGTTGATGGTCGTGCTGCGAAGCGAGGTGAAAAGATCATTCTGATAGACATCCAGCCGCACCGATTGGGCTCCCGGGGCGCTCCCCTCGAGATAAGACTTCAACAGTCCGACCAGCGGCGGTGTGCGAATCTGCAGCCCTGTTGGCGCGAGAACGGCATTGGGCACAGCGACCGTCTCGGTGGCATCACCGCCCACCACCGCTCGTAGCAGGCTGCCTGCTTGCGCAGGCTGATTGAGCACCACGCGCCACTCGCCCTGCTCGTTGACCTGGGTGTTATAGGTAGCCGCCCCCGCTGTGACGACCACCGTCGCCCCGGCTTCGCCGCCGCCGCTGATGATGTAGCCGGCGCTTTGATGGATGGTGGGCACGAAATCCAGCGTCACGCCCTGATTGATCAAAAGCGTGGTGTCGCCAAGCGTCAACGCCTGATAGCTCACCCCGTCGATGACCTCGACATCACCGCGCGCCACCGCGCCGCTGATCGTCACGCGGCTTGCGCCCTCGCCCACGATCTGAAGCGTTTGAGCGTCGCCGGCCAGCGCGCTCGCCGCTTGCGCATCCAGGGTAATAGCACTGCCGGTATCCCCCAGGTTGACTCGTGAGACGTTGCTCATTCGGGCAAAGTCGTCCGGCGTCAGGGTCAAACGGCTATCCAGCAGCAGCGTATTGGTACCCGCGCCACCGTCGATGCGGGTGAACGCGTTCGAGCGCAGGACGATCAGATCATCCCCGCCGCCGGCTTCAACCGACTGATTGGCCCCCACGATCAGCACGTCTGCCTCATCGGTGCCCTTGATAATGCTGTTTTGCACGGGGCCGAAGGTGAGTCCCACCAGCGTACTGCCGTTAAGCGCCACGTCGACCGTGCCGATCTCGCGCTCGAGCACACCGGTCACGCCATCGGCGGAGGTGTAGGTCAGCGCCAGGGTGACGCCGCTTTCATTCAAAAGCGCCGTTACCCCCGCCGCAAGATTGCCGACACCGCTTAAAAGCCCGGAATTTCTTACGAGATCATTAAGCGCCGTTGCCAGATCGAGCGTTAATGCGCCGCTGCTATTGGTGGATACCCCCACCGTTATATCGCCGAGTCGACCGGCGTCGAGCTTCGCGGTCAGCCTGCCGCCTTCGGGCAATACGATGTTGGTCAGCGAGCTGACCACGCCGGGGCTTCCGGTGACGAGATCGGTCACCGGGGCGAGATCCAGAATCGAAATCGGCGTGGGTAGAAGCTCGGCCAGGCTTACCGTGGCCGGTGCAAGGCTCTGGTTACCGCGGGCGTCGGTGGCCACCGCCGTGATCGAGGCGTTAAAAAGCTCGCTCAGATTGAAGTCGAAGCGCGGGTCGGCGAGCAGATCCAGCGAGAAAGCGCCACGCTCGTCGGCGCTTACCGTTACGGTTTGGGTGACGCCGCCCAGACGCACGCTCAGCGCAATCGAGGCGCCGGGGTCGGTGGTCCCCACCAGCGCGCCGGCAAACGATTCGATGGCGACCAGCGGACCCAACACGTTGAAGTCACTTAGCGTGACGACATCGCCTTCGTTGCCGGCCGGGTCATACGTGACAAGCTCCAGGTTCAGGCTGCGAAGATCGAGCAGCGCGCCAGGGTCGTTTCGAATCAGCTCCTGCAGATCGAGCGCCAGCACGGACAGATCGATTTCGTACTGGCCGCTGGCGTTTTGCACCAAAAGTCCGGGCGTGGCGCGCCCGTCCAGCACGCGCAGCGTCTCCTGGCCGTTGCCGATACGCAGTAAAAGCCCTTCGCCCTGATTCAAAAGCGTATCAAGCACAATACCGTTGCCCGCGACCTCGACACCCTCTTCGACCGCGCGGCCCGGCGGTACGGTGTCGATGACAAAATCCACGTCTTGCGATATAGCGCTGCCACCGATCTGCACTCGGGCGCTCGCCGGCTGAAACTCATAGGCCTGGCCAACGGCGAGCGGAAACAGCGCGTAGCCTCTGGCCACATCTTGTGCCGTTAGCCGATAGCTCTGGGTAACGATAGCCGCGCCCGCGGTGAGCTCACCGCCCTCACGGGCGATTAGCGTCAGCGTGACCAGGTCGTTTTCCGCCACGGGCAGTCCGCCAAAGCCGACCTCGACCTCGGCGCCCTGGGTCTCGAGCCCGGACTCGACTTCGTTGATCCAGCCGTCCGCCGACGCGTCGATGGTCAGCACCGGCTGGAGGATCTCGATGGATAGCGCCGGACTTTTGCCGCCCGTTCCGGCGTTGCCGGCCAGATCGGTATAGGTGCTGTCAGAGAGCTCGATGGATGCCTGGCTGGCACTGCCATCCGGACGGAAGGTCGCCGTCCAGGTGACGCTGTTGGCATTGGCAGAGAGATTCAAAAGCCGCCCGCCGATGACACTGAAGTCCTCGATGGAAAGCCCGGTAATCGCCTCGCTAAAGGTGAAAATGACCTCGGTGGTTTGCGCCGAGGTGATCGCCTCGCCAGCGGCGAATTGGATCGACTCAAGCGTTGGTGAATCGATATCGACCATGACGTTATCAAGACGCGCCGCGGCGCCAGGGTTGCCCGCCGCGTCGGTGTACGCGCCCTGGGCCAGCACGATGCTCGCGCCCCCGGACGTAGCGCCGGGCGTGAGGTCAGCGGTCCAAACGACGCCATCGGCGCTTTGCAGATTGCCAAGCGTGGCGCCGGTCACCTGAAGATCGCCGAGATCAAAATTCTCCACTGCTTCGCTGAAGGTGATCGTCACCTGCGCGCTGTCGCCGACGCCCAGCAGGGGTTGAGAAATCGCGATGCTGGCCGTCGGCGGGGCGATATCGATCGACACCGTGGCCGGCTCTGAGGCGCCGGGATTGCCAGAGGCGCTTACCGTGCGTGCGATCATCTCGAAAGAGGTGCCGCCGGCATCATTAGTGGCGATCTCCTGCAGGAAACCGCCGGGCACGACCACGCGCCAGGCGCCCTCTTCTACTCGGCCATCAAACGTGGCACCCGCCAGGCTCAACGCCACTGTTGTTCCGTTGGGTACGCCCTCGGCCGTGCCGGTCACGATCAGCCCATCCCCCACGGTTTGCCCATTGAGCACGCCGCTGGCATCGATCCTCACGACCGGAGCGGCCAGGTCGACCGTGAAATCGTAACTATTGCTCACCGTGCCCGTATTTCCGGCGGGGTCGGTGGCGAAAAGGCGCAGCGTGACGCTCGGCGGCTCGGCGCTGGCCAGCAAACTACCCAGCACTTCCACGCTGAACACGCCGTTGGCGTCGACGAACGTACGATACTCGCCGCCATTGACCGAGAGCTCCAGAGCGTCGCCCGGGGTGAATTCGCCTACCACGTTACCACTTAGCGTGACCAGGCCCTGGGCCGACGCCTGATTGACAATGCCGCTGCCGTTGATCGGGTCGATACGAAACTGGGTCGTGTCTTCGTTCGGAGCGGTGGTATCCAGTACGAAGCCGATGGCGTTTGAAGGCGCCGACGTGTTGCCGGCCTCATCGCTGATGGCGGCGGTCAAGACGTAGCTGCCGTCTCCTCGTGTTTCTGTGACGGGCAGCTCGATCAGTACCGAACCGGTCTGTATATCCTCTGCGGTAATGGGGTAGTCAAACGATAGAGTACCGTTAGCGTCACGCAGCGACACGGTCAGAGTATCGCCAACCTGGGTATCCTCGGTGAGCACGATAACGACATCGATAGCATCGTTGCCCGCCTCGATGGTGGCCTTATTGATAAAACCATTGGTCAGCGCCGGAAGCTCCACGAACGGCGCTTCGAGCCCGCTTTCGCCACCGGGGCTCGTCGTATCGATGGTGACCGGACCAAGACCGCCTACCGCACTTTCGTTACCCGCCGCATCGAACTGGCGGGCCAGCACCTGGCCGTCCACGTAGACGCCGTCCGGCAGCACAAAGCTCGCGCCTGTACCGTTGAGCCATGTACTTCCGCCGTTGATGCTGTACTGCCACTTGGCGCCTTCTTCCAGACCCTCGACGCTGACCGCTCCCTCGTTGACCACATCGCCGTCAAGGACGAGCGAGAGCGCGGGCGCGGCCGGTGCCTGGGTATCGATGGTAATGGGTGCAAGCGCTCCTTCCGGGCTTGGGTTGCCCGCCGCATCAAACTGGCGTACTCGTACGTCGTCTTGTGCGTAAACGCCATCCTCCAGCTCGAAGCTTTCGCCCGCTCCCGGCAACCAGTTCTCACCGCCATCGATGCTGTACTCCCAGGTCGCGCCCGCTTCCAGCCCACGCACATTGATCGTGGCATCGCTGGTGATCGATCGGGGGTCGAACGCTTCGAGAGTCGGCGCCTTTGGCGGCGTGGTGTCGATCGTTACCGGGCCGACCAACGCGTTGGGGCTGACATTACCCGCGCCGTCGGTTTGGCGCACCTGCACTACCTCAGCGCCGTAGCTGCCTTCTGGCAGCGTGAATGTATCGCCCGTGCCCGGCTGCCAGGTTTGGCCGTCATCCAAACTGTATTCCCACGTCGCACCTGGCTGAAGATTGCCGACGGTGGCCGTAGCATCGTTGGTCACTGGAGCGCCCTCCAGCGTAACGCTGGGCGCTTCGGGCCGCGTGGTAACGACGGTAAGGGTGCCATCGCCAGCGCCGACGTTGCTCACAGTGCCCGAAGGACTGACGTTGCCGGCGCCATCGGTCTGGCGCACTTCAATGATGCCCTGCGCGTAGCTTCCCGGCGGTAGCACGAAGCGGTCTCCGCTACCCGTTTGCCAATCCGCTCCGCCGTTAAGCGAAATTTCCCAAAAAGCGCCGGGTTCGAGGTCCGCGATCAAAAGCGTGCCGTTGGCGGTCACACCCGGCTGGCTTCCGGTGTCGGTTTCGAGCGCGACGCTGGGCTCAACGGGTGCCATGGTGTCCACGGTTACCGGGCCAAGGGCTCGCGTGGCACCGAGCACATTGTCAGCGCTCGTTTGGCGTGCCAGCACCCGGCCTGCAGTGTAAACGCCTTCAGACAGCGTGAAGCTCGTTCCCGAGCCCGTTTGCCAGTTGGCGCCGGCGTCCACGCTGTACTCCCAAACCGCACCCTCGACGATGTTGTCGACGTTGACCGTGCCGTTTTGCGTGATACCAGGAACCCTGCCGGTGTCCTCGAAAAGTGTCAGCACGAGCGCTGGCGGCGCATCCGGATCACTGGGCAGCTCGATCGTTAGATCGACCGTGACCGGGCCGAACTCACCGCCGCCAATAGCGCTTTCGTTACCCGCCGCATCGAACTGGCGTACCAGCACCTGGCCCTGGGCGTACTTAGCTTCTGGAAGTACGAAGGTGGCACCGCTACCGGGCTGCCAGCTGTTACCAGCATCGAGGCTATACTCCCAGCGCCCGCCCGATTCCAGCTCGTCTACCCTTACCGTGCCGTCGTCGGTCACCGAACCCGCACTGGCCCCGTTATCAAGCGCAAGCGTGGGGGTTTCAGGCGGCGTGGTATCGACGGTGACAGCACCGATTCGCGCAACCGGGCCGGTATTGCCCGCCGCATCAGTCTGGCGCACCAGCACGTCGTTGGGTTTGTAGGCACCTTCGCCCAGCACGAAGCCATCGCCGCTACCCACTAGCCAACTCGCGCCACCATCGAGGCTGTACGACCAGGTAGCGCCCTCTTCCAAACCACTCACCTCGACGGTGCCATCGCTGGTAACGAGGCGATCATCGACCAGCGTCGCGATCGGCGCGGCAGGCAGCGTCAGGTCGACCTCCACCTCGCCGAGCACGCCCGGTGCGCTGGTAGTTCCTACCCGGTTGATCTGGCGCACCTGAACCTCGCCTTCAAGATAGCGCCCTTCACCGAGTATGAAGCTGTCGTCCTTGCCTGGCGTCCAGTTAACGCCGCCGTCGAGACTGTACTCCCACCGAGCAAACGCCTCGAGGCCGCCAACGCGTACCACGCCACTGTCGGACAGGGGGGCGCCCACCAGCATGACCTGGGGTGTCGGCGGGATCGATGAGTCGACCGTGATCGCCCCTAACACGCCGTGCTGGCTAACATTGCCTGCGGCGTCCATCTGGCGCAGGTGAATAGTACCGGCGTTGAAATGCCCCTCGGGCAGAATGAAGCGGTCTCCCTCGCCCTGAATCCAGCTCATTCCGCCATCGAGACTGATCTCCCAGCGGGCTCCGGTTTCCAGGCCAGTAATCTGCAGCGTTCCATCGGCCGTGATGTCGTCGAGGACGCCGGTATCGTTGAGCAGTGCCGCTCCCGGCGCGGCCGGGGCGGTGGTGTCTACGGTGACGGTGCCAAGCGTCGAGGCCGCGCTGGTCTGACCGCTGGCGTTACTTTGGCGCCCCAGCACCTGCCCGGCGGGGTAGAAGCCTTCAGGCAGCGTAAAGGTATCGCCACTGCCCGGGAACCAGCTCGCCCCGCCGTTCAGGCTGTACTGCCACGTGCCGCCGTCGACCAGACCAAGCACCTGTACCTGGCCGTTGCTGGTAATACCGTCCACCTCGCCGGTATCGGCGATTAGCGTCAGCGTCGGCACCGCAGGCGCGTCCGGGTCAGGGGAAGGTTCAAGCGTTAAATCCACCGTGACCGGCGCAAGACTTGCGGCCTGGCTTGGAGTACCGGTGACGCTTAGCTGACGTACCTGAACCTGGCCTTCGGTGTAAACCCCCTTGCCCAGCACGAAGGACTCTCCGCCGCCGGGTTGCCAGTTGACACCGCCATCGAAGCTGACTTCCCAACGCGCGTTGGGCGAGAGATTACCCACCAAGACGGTGCCGTCCACGACAACGCCTTCGGCGTTCGGCGTTTCGACAAGCGTGAGCGTGGGGGTGGGAGGAATCGCTGTATCCACGATCAGCGCACCCAGCGCTGCCGGGTCGCCTACGTTGCCTGCCGCATCGATCTGGCGCACCTGCACCTGCTCGGCGCTATATTCGCCCGGCTCGAGCGTGAAAGCGCCGCCTTCACCCTCCTCCCAACGTGTCCCGCCATCGAAGCTAACCTCCCAGCGCGCTCCGGGCTCGAGATCAGTGACCGTGACCTCGCCGTCGCTGGTAATCGAGGAATCACCCGAGAGCGTCAGCGTTGGCGTCGAGGGGGGCGTCAGATCGATCTCGAGGGCATCGAGTTTTGCCGGCGAACCGATATTACCCGCGCCATCGATCTGGCGTACCTGAATCTGCTCCGCGACGTAACGACCCTCGGGGATCTCGAAGCGACCGTTTTCACCGCTTTGCCAGGTAACCCCACCGTTCAGCGAGTATTCCCACGTAGCGTTCGGGGCCAGTCCACCGACCGTTGCAACTGGGTTGTTGGTCAGCGCCCCGCCCACGCTAACGGTGGGAGCTTCCAGTAGCGCCGTGACAATCGTAACGGCGCCCAGTTCGACGCTTTCACTGACATTCCCGGCGGGGTCGGTTTGACGTACGCGTACGGCCCCCAAGCCATATTCCCCTTCGGGCAGAATGAATCGGTCCCCCGCGCCGTTTTGCCAGCTAGCGCCGCCGTCGACCGAGTATTCCCATGTGGCCGTCTCTTCGATATCCAGAACGCGTACCGTACCGTCTGAGGTGATGCCGTCGATCTCGCCGGTATCGTTGTCGAGCAGCGCCCGGGGTGGAACCGGCGCGATCGTATCGATGGTCACGGCGCCTAATGAAAAAACGGGGCTGATGATCCCTTCCTGATTCGTTTGGCGCACCGCAACCATTCCCGCCGCGTAAACCCCTTCTGCCAGAATGAAGGTTTGCTCACCGCCGGGCTGCCAACTTGCGCCACCATTCAGAGTGATTTCCCAAGTCGCGTTCGCCGCCAGGTTATCGATACGCAGCGTGCCATCACGGGTAATGCCATCGACCGCACCGGTATCGTTGACCAGCGTCAGCGTTGGCGCCTCTGGCGCCCCCGGTAAGGGCGGCTGAGATAGCTCGACGGTCAACGGTCCTAATGGTGTCGAGTCGCTAGTATTGCCAGCGCGATCGATCTGACGCGCCAGGATTTGCTCTTGAGCATAGCTACCCGCCGGTACCACGAAGCGGTCGCCGCTACCATCACGCCAACTTTGGCCGCCATCAAGGCTGTACTGCCACCGCGCCTGGGGTTCGAGACCGCCGAGCAGCACGGTACCGTCGAGCGTCACGCCATCGAGCTCGCCGGTGTCGTTGGCCAGTGTCAAAAGCGGCGCCAAAGGCGGCGTGGTATCCACGATTATCGCACCCGGGCTTGCCTCGGCGCCCAGGTTACCGGCGGCGTCGGTTTGGCGTACCCGTATCTGATCAAAGGCGTACTCGCCTTCGTTCAGAGTAAAACGTGTGCCCACGCCCAGCGTCCAGGAGGCGCCGCCGTTGAGGGTGTACGCCCAGGTGGCACCCTCTTCGATGCCGGCGACCTCCACGAAAGCCACGTTGGTAATGGCGCCACCGGACAGCGTCAGCGTTGGCGCCAGGGGCGGGGTCGTGTCGATGGTTACCGCACGAAGCGGCGCTTCACCGCTTTGATTGCCGGCGCCGTCGGTTTGGCGAATCAGTACCTGGCCGAGCTCAAAATATCCGTCGGGCAGCACGAACTGCGCTCCGCTACCCGTCGTCCAATTCACGCCGCTGTCCAGGCTGTACTCCCAAAACGCGCCGGCCTCGAGCCCCCCCACCGTGACCGTGGGGTTATTGATGATGGCGTTCGAACGAGCCAGCGACAGCGTCGGTATCGTGGGGGCGCTCAGGTCGACCACGATCGATAGCGTTGCCGATTCGCTCGTGTTACCGGCCTGATCGATCGAGCGCACCTGAAAAAGAGTCGAGGTGTAATCACCCTCGGCCAGAATCAGCCGATCACCGCTGCCCGTCTGCCAGCGTTGACCGCCATCGAAGCTCACCTGCCAGACGGCATCGGCGGCTATATTGCCGATCAGCACCGTACCGTCGGCCGTTATCCCATCACGGCTTCCGGTATCGTTGGCCAAAGATAGTGTCGGTTGATCCGGGGCGGTGACGTCGACGATCACCCGGCCCATCGTGCCCACCGCGCCCAGCTCGCCATCGGCGGTCGTTTGACGCACCTGCACTTGCCCGGCAGCGTAATCATTTTCAGGCAGAACGAAGCGCTCGCCGATTCCTTGTTGCCACGTCACCCCGCCATTCAAGCTGAACTCCCAGCTCGCCCCCGCAAGGAGACCGTCGACCTGGATCGTCCCATCGAACGTAATGCCGTCGAGTTCTGCCGTGTCGTTGACAAGCGTGAGAAGTGGCGCCAGGTCGGGATTGCCCGGCGACTCGGGCTCGCTACCCACCACGCTCAGCGCGTTCAGGGCTTCTAACTCGCCGACATTACCGGCCCGGTCAATCTGACGGACCTGCACTTGATCCGCCGAATAGGAGCCTTCTGCGAGGATAAAAAAGCGGCCTATCCCCGACTGCCATGTACGCCCGCTATCCAGACTGAATTGCCAGGACGCGTTCTCCTCGAGGTTTCCCACCGTGATGGTGCCATCGGTCGTCTCCCCGGTGACGATATTTCCGGCAATCGATAGGGTGGGTTTTTCCGGCGGAGTCTGATCCACGATGACCGCGCCCAGGTTGCCCTCGGCACTGACGTTTCGCGCTAGATCGATTTGGCGAACCAGCACCTGACGCGTGGCATAAATACCCTCATCCAGCGAGAAAGAGGCGCTATCGCCTCCCTGCTGCCAGGTAGCACCGCCGTTGATGCTGTACCACCAGGTCGCGCCTGTTTCGATATCGCCCACGGTAATGTTGCCGTCGCTCGTGACACCAGCGACGACGCCGGTGTTATTGGCGAGTATCGCACCAGGCGCCGACGGTGGCGTCATATCGACCACAACAGCCGCCATTTGGCCCGCGGGGCCGGTTATCCCCTCGGGGCTGGTTTGGCGTGCCAGTACCTGACCGGCGGCGTATTCGCCTTCGGGCAGGACCAAACGCGTGCCCTGGCCGGTGAGCCATGTCGTGCCGCCATCCAGAGAGTAGGACCAGCGAGCGCCCGCTTGCACGTTACTGATCCGAAGGCTGCCGTCGCTGGTCGTCATGGCCCCTTCGCTGGTGTCATTAACGAGAAACAACCGCAGCGCCAGCGGTACCGCCGGCACGCCGGGATTGATGGGTGGCTCTGGCTGGGGCGCCGGTTCGGGCGCAGGGCTCGGCTCTGGCTCTGGCTCTGGCTCTGGCTCTGGCTCTGGAACAGGTTCTGGCGTCGGTTGTGGCTCGGGTACGGGCGCAGGATCTGGCTCAGGCGCAGGGGTGGGCCCTGGCGTCGGACCGGGCTCGGGCGTCGGTTGTGGCTCTGGCTCCGGTTGAGGATCCTCGTCATTACCCGGTAGGGTCGGCTCTTCGGGGGCACCGGGGATCGCAGGCTCGTCGATATCGCTGCCTGCTCCAGAATCCGAGGACGATGACAGCGCTGAACTGGCGGCTAAACCGGTCGCGCCCAAACCAATGCCGCCGGCCGCGGTAGTAACGGCGCTATTACCTGTAAAGAATGCAAAACCTTCACGCGCCGTTTCGAAGCCCGAGTACTCCCCCGCCGGATACTGCGGAGCGAAGGATACCTCGCCATTGGACAGCACCGTTTTGTCGATCGGCAGGAACTGATCTTCTTCGCCGGTAAGATAGAGCTTGCTTGACACATCTTCGGCCAGGCTCGAATAGAAATCGGCAATGCGCAGAGTTTCTCCGTTGGTCAACTCGATGACAAGATCGTTGCCGCTTCGCACCATGGAAGCAACTTCATCCGGCGATACCTGCAAAAGTACGCGGCTGGGCTCAGACAACGCCATATCGTTGGCAAACTCGAACGCTTGCGAAGCCTGTACATTGCCATCCAATGGAGAAACTTTTGCTAAAAAGGGCATGGAACCCACCTTTTATTTTAAGCCAAACGGCTTGTAGTAAATCGGCACGAATCCTTGTAGTGATTAACCACCGGCCTGAATGCATCCAACAAACCTGCCTTGTATACAAAGCCCGATAATCAAACGCGCTCGAGCACGTTGCTTTACTGCTCTACTTATTAGAGAAACGCGATTTAAATGAGTAGCTGCCTATTTATTATGACTAGCGTAATGTTTTTGACCTTATTTTCATCACACTATTAGAGGCAATTTATAGCGTCAATTTAAGAGCTGATAGAAACAAAATTATGTTTAATAAGCTTTCTGAATATTTCGAACGATGGCTTTATGTGTATGAATGTAACCCGGTTAACCTCTTTTAAGAGGACGACCGTGCACGACTCTTCTACACTCATTGGAAGCGAAGCGTGATATGACCTTCGCTGGATCGAGAGCCATTCATAAGGAGTATGAAGCGATGTCGAGCCCCGAGCACAAGCAAAAAATCTGGTCAATGATCAAGGATATCAAAGTGGGTATGCTGGTCACTATCGACCACGATATGCCACGCGCACGGCCCATGCACCTGGTACAGGAAGAGTACGATGGCACCCTGTGGTTCTTCACGCGGCGCAGTGCTGAAAAGGTTTTCGAGGCGGAAAAGGATCACGACGTCTGCTTGAGCTTTTCCGACCAGGAGCACGGCACCTACGTATCCCTGTCCGGTACGGCCACTCTGTCCGATGACCGCGACCTGATGGCCAAGTACTGGAGCCCCTTCATCGCCGCCTGGTTCCCGGAAGGCAAGGACGACCCGGATGTAGCGTTACTCGAAATCAAGATTCACATGGGCGAGCACTGGAAGGCCAACGAAAGTAAGGTGTATCAGCTTTACGAAATCGCCAAGGCAAACATCAAAAAGAATGAAACGCCGGATATGGGCGAGAATGAGAAGTTCGGCTAATAAGCGGACATTCACTTCGCGCTGATACCTGTTTTTTACGACCTTTCTTCAAAACGACAACGCCAGCGAATGCTGGCGTTGTCGTTTATACACGTAATTCGATTAATCGATGGTCAGCCCTTCGGCGCGGTAAAGCCGGTTCACCTCGATCACCCGCCCTTCCATCAAGTGGCAGTACTGGCGCATGGTGTCGCTTTCCTGGCGGGTTTCCACTTCCCCGCCCTCGCGTTCGCAGAAATCAACGGCGATTTGCTGTGACTGATCGTCTCCTTCCAAGCCTGGCGAAGTGCAGCCAGACAGCACGATCAGGGAAGCGAGCAATAAGCTGTAGCGAATCATGACTACCTCCTAGGGTTTCACGGCTGACGGTTAATCTGGATAAGCAAAATCGTCTCATGCGTGCGTACGATATTACTCAACGATCAGGCATAAAGTTCCAGATACCGTTTTTTGGAAGGCAGTAAATGTTGACGACATAGATTAGCGAGACGTTCGCGATCTTCATCGCGAATGGCATCGATGATCAATTGATGCTCTTGGCGAGCTTGGGCTAGCGCATCGCGATCGGTGATGGCAATAAAGCGAATACCATGCGCCTTCTGAGCAAACTCGTTGATTGTCGCGTAAAGATAGGCATTTCCGCAGACACCAAATAGCGTGCGGTGAAAAGCGATATTCAGATGAAAAACCTGGCGAAGATCGTGAGCTTGAACGGCTTCGCTATGACGCTTATGAACGTCCTCTAATGCGGCAAGCCATTCAGATGAGCCAGGTAGAGGCAGAGCGTTTACGGCAGCCAGTTCGAGAATTTCACGCATGGCGTAAATCTCCTCGACCTCCTGAGGAGGGAAGCTTCGGACAAAGGCGCCTCTATTCTTGATGCGCTCGGTTAACCCGATGCTGTCGAGCCGAAAAAGCGCCTGACGAACAACGTGCCGCTTGCAGTCAAAACGCTCCATCATGGTTTCTTCGACCAGCCTCTCGCGCGGGTGCAAACGACCGAGCACGATATCCTCTTCTATAGCGGCCACGATGATATCGACAGCGTTTGTGGGAGTAGAGGTCAATGTATCGGCGTCACAAAACGTGAGGGGCTGAACGGTTCGCGTCATGGTCGCTTTCTCAGCATTCATTTAGGTGCACAGGGAAGCGAGTATATCAAAATCGACTTTAGCCTTCATGGCGTCCTGGAATTCGACACGTAGGTTCGGGTCGACAAGCGCGGAAATCGCAGCCTTCTTCAGCTTGAAGAATCTGCTCCATGAACAGGCGACGATAGCCCAATAACGGCGTTTCGCTCTCTTTTGCGTTGAAGGCCTGCTTACGGGCATCGAGCTCAGCCGCATCTACTTCCAGGCTCAACTGATTATTAGCCACATCCAGCGAGATCGTATCGCCATCGCGTACCAGACCCAATGGGCCACCCTCGGCGGATTCCGGAGAGACGTGAAGCACGATGGTACCTGCGGCGGTGCCGCTCATACGCCCATCGGATATACGCACCATATCTTTGACGCCTTGAGCGGCAAGCTTTTTGGGAATTGGAATGTACCCCGCTTCAGGCATGCCCGGCGCGCCCTTGGGTCCGATATTTTGCAGCACGAGCACGTCATCTGCTTGTACATCCAGATCCGGGTCATCAATGCGGTTAGCCAAATCCTCTAACCCGGTAAAAACGACGGCGCGGCCGCGATGGGTCATCAAGTCCGCCGAGGCGGCGGACTGCTTGATAATAGCGCCGGAGGGCGCCAGGTTGCCGCGCAACACGGCTATCCCCCCTTGGGCATAAACCGGGCTGTCCTTGGGCCGAACGACCTTTTGATCAATGATATGGACGGCGGCATCGATATTCTCGCCCAGGGTGTGGCCGTTGATCGTCATGGCATCGAGATGCAATAGTGGTTTTAGTTCACGCAGCAACGTGGGCAGGCCACCCGCCCGGTGTAGATCTTCCATGTAGCCTTCCCCGGAGGGCTTGAGATCCATCAGCACTGGGGTTTCCTGGCTCATGCGATCGAACTGCTCGAGATCGATGTCGATGCCAAGCCGTCCTGCAATGGCGGTCAAATGAATCAAGGCATTGGTAGAGCCTCCCAAGGAGAGCAGTACGCGCAGCGCATTCTCGAAGGCGTCAGGCGTAAGAATTTGCTCTGGCGTAACGCCGGCGCGGGCAAGTGCCACGGCCTGAGCGCCGGACTGTTCAGCAATGCGCTGCCGGTCAGCATAAACGGCTGGCGCGGTGGCGCTATTGGGCAGCATGATGCCAAGCGTCTCAGCCAAACACGCCATGGTGCTTGCGGTGCCCATTACCGAGCAGGTCCCCACGGTGGGAACGAGCTTGTCATTGACTTCGTTAATCTCCGCTTCATCGATATCGTTTCCGCGATATGCGGCCCAATAGCGTCGACAGTCGGTGCAGGCGCCAACACGGGTACCACGGTGCGAGCCCGCAAGCATCGGGCCGGTAACGACTTGCACCGTGGGGACACCCGCGCTTGCGGCCGCCATTAGCTGGGCGGGAACAGTCTTGTCACAACCGCCAATGAGTACCACGGCATCCATCGGCTGAGCGCGAATCATCTCTTCGGTATCCAGCGCCATGAGGTTGCGTAAGTACATGCTGGTGGGGTTGGCGAAGGATTCATGCAGGGTAATGGTGGGAAAATCCACCGGCAGCCCCCCCGCCAGCATAACTCCGCGTTTTACGCTCTCTACTAGCCCCGGCACATTGCCGTGACAGGCATTGTACCCGCTATAGGTATTGGCAATACCCACCACCGGACGCGAAAGCGCATCATCGGTGTAACCCATGCCCTTGATGAACGCCTTGCGCAAAAAAAGTGAAAAATCAGCATCGCCGTAGTTGGTCAAACGGTTAGACATTCCCCGAGGCGAGCCTGACGTGCCGGATTCTTGCTCGCTTGCTTTACCGTTGTTTTTGAAGTTTTGGCTCATCGAGATGTCCTCTATTCATTGACGACTTATTTATTCATGGCTCGTTATTCGCGACCCGATATTCGAGCGTTGTCACAAGGCCTGTCTTGGCGATTTGAGCACTACAAAGCTCAGAAACGCCGGGTTCTTAAACGCAGGCTAGGTGGAATAAATCTGCTTGGCAAGATTATTGATAATATTATTGACAATAATGGAGGTCAGAAACTACGTTTGAACGTGTGTGGTATTTAATGACCCTGTGCAACACAACGACAAACAGCACTTGAGGAATTAGCAATGAAGATATGTAACCTGTACGCCGCTCCCCTTCTGTCAGCGCTGATGCTTTCTGGCGCTGCACAGGCACAATACTCAGCAGCCGACGAAATCAAGGTACTGCAAGGGTTTAAGGCAGGTGGCGGTAGCGACACCCTGGCTCAGCTGACGCAGCCATTTTTACGCGAAACGCTGGGGGTGGAGTTCATTAACGAGTACATGCCAGGCGCCACGGGTGCGATAGCCTGGACCCGGCTGACCCACCAATCACCCAACGATGGTAGCGTTATCAGCATCACCAACACGCCCATGCTAATGACGAACTACATCATGAATGACGCCATCAACTACTCGATCGAGCAGTTGACGCCCATCGCCAACGTCGTCACAGACCCAGGCATTATTGTGGTGCCGGCAAATAGCCCTTATCAAACAGTCGAGGATTTATTCGCCGCGGCCGAAGAACGCCCGGGGCAGATCACCGTGGCGAACTCAGGGGTGGGGGGCGATGACTTTTTCTCCACCATCATGATCGAAAAAGCGACCGGGCTTTCTTTCCAGAAAGTCCCTTTCCAGGGTGACGGTCCCTCGGCCACAGCGGCGCTGGGCAGCAAGGTCGACGCCAGCTTCAACAACCTGGGCAACGTTTTTGGCCACATTCAGTCGGGTAGCTTACGCCCGCTGGCCATATTCACCGAGGAGCGTTTGGATATCCTGCCGGATGTGCCCACGTTGATGGAAAAAGACATCGATGTCGTGGCGGGCTCTTCACGTGGCTATAGTGCCCCGGCGGACATTCCTGATGAGGCGCGTGATGAGCTGATCGCTGCCTTCGAAGCCCTCCGCGATAATGAAGAGTTCCAGGCAACTGCTGAAGAACGTGCCATGGTTCTCGATATCCGCACCGGGGATGACTACGGCCAAATGATCCAGAACATGGAAGCCGAGTTTGAAGAGATCTGGGCAGAGGTCAAGGATGAGGTCAATCAGTAAGCTGTTAAAGGGGCACGGGTATTCGACGATCGTTAATGGGGTGTGAAATGAACATAAGTCGTTTGGTCTTGGGCGTATTTGCCATTGGAGTAGCCGCGGCCTTTTTCATCACTGCGCTGGGCTATCCGGCTAAAGCGGCGAACATGCCCCTTATTTATTCGGTTGTCGTGGCCCTGTTGGGCGCGGCGATGGTAGGCCAGGAGGTGCTGGGTATTCTGCGCCGCCGTCAGGCACCCATTGACGGGGCAGCAACGCCCGGAAGCGATGCCTTTGCGGAGGACGCAGTCAGCGACGAGGTCACACACCGCAAGCCATGGAAGGCGATGTTGGTTTTCCTGCTGGCCGCGGTTTACCTCTACAGCATTTCGATTATGGGGTACCTGATCGCGACAGTGAGCTTCATGGTCCTGGCATTAACGATGATAGGCCATGTCTCCTGGCGTTTCGCAGCAATAGGTATCGTGCTGCTGGTCGCGGTGGTGTGTGCGGTGTTCATCGGCTTTTTGGGCCTGCCCGTATCGCTACTGCCGCCCCCATTCTCCTCATAACGACGAAGCTCCTTATAACTACAACGCTTCTCATCATGACAATTAAATCACTTTGATCCCCGCTCTTACTGCCTGGTAACCCATTGCAGCGAGCCGGGGGCAAGTGTCTGACGCAGGCTTTTGGAGTCTAGTCATATGGATAATCTCGTTCTGGTGGGCCTGAGTAATGTCCTCTCGTTCGCCAATATTGGCCTCATACTGGGCGGTACCCTTTTAGGGTTATTCGTCGGGGCCATGCCTGGGCTTTCAGCCACCATGGCGTTGGCGCTGCTGTTACCGCTAACTTTTGGTATGAATCCAGCATCAGGTCTTAGCATGCTGGCCTCACTCTATGTGGGTGCTTCCTATGGTGGCTCTATCGCCGCCATTTTGTTGAAGACCCCCGGCACCCCCTCTGCCGCCGCGACGGTACTCGATGGTTTTCCGCTTTCCCAACAGGGCCAGGCCGGTAAAGCGTTGGGCGTTTCGTTATTTGCATCGTTTATCGGAGGACTGCTAAGCGGCATCGCCCTGCTCACCGCAGCGCCGCTGCTCGGCGTATTGGTGCTCAAATTCGGCCCTATCGAGCTGTTTGCCATCGCCGTATTGGGTATCACCATTATTGGGTCGCTCTCCCAAGGTTCGGTGATCAGTGGCCTGCTTTCAGGTGCGCTGGGGCTTTTGTTGAGCACGGTCGGCATGGACTTGATCACCGGTACGCCAAGAATGACGTTCGATGTGATCAACCTGTTCTCGGGTATCGAGTTCACCGTTGCGCTGATCGGACTTTTCTCGATTCCCCAAGCCTTGATATTGATCGAGAATGCTCATGGTACCCAGAAGACGGCCAGCAAGATCACCGACCGGTTGATTCCGCCGCTCGCCGAAATTCGTCGCTTACTTCCCAATATCTTCCGCTCCAGCGGCATCGGTATCGTTACGGGCCTCATTCCAGGCACCGGGGGCGATACCGCCAGCTGGTTTGCCTACAACGAGGCCAAGCGCTTCGCTAAAGACAAGAGCCGCTTCGGCAAAGGGGATATCGCAGGGGTCGCGGCCCCTGAAGCCGCAAACAATGCGGTGGTCGGTGGCGCCTTGATACCCACCATTGCGCTGGGCATACCCGGCAGTTCCTCGACCGCGATTCTTTTGGGCGCGCTAATGGTACAGGGCATTCTGCCCGGGCCGAACCTGCTAACCGATTACGGGGATGTTACCTACACCCTAATTTGGGCAGTGATTTTCGCCAATATCGGCCTGCTGCTGGTGGGGCTGTTGTTCACTCGGCTTTGCGTCAGCGTAACGCGCGTACCCGATAGTTTTGTCGCCTGCTCCATCATTACGCTTTGCGTGATTGGTGCCTTTGCCATCAATAACAGCTTGTTTGAAGTGGGGTTGATGCTGGGCTTCGGGCTATTTGGTTACTGGATGAATAAGGCCGGCGTATCGCCCGCACCCATGGTCATCGGCCTAATTCTTGGCCCGGTCATGGAAACCAGCTACCAGCAATCGATGCTGATAGGACAAGGCAACATTAGCATATTCTTGACAAGCCCTATCGCCGTGGTGCTGCTCTGTATTGCCCTGCTGTCGATACTCCAAGCCACCCCTTTCTTTCGCTGGATACGGGCACCGTTTCGCAAGCGTGCTCAGGCTTAAAAAACTAATTTAAATTCGAGGCTTCATTATGACAACGATAACGGACGTGCGTACTCGAACAGTCAGTATACCGCTGGATAACCCCACCAGTTTTTCCAATCGACAGGTCCTCAAGCGCGACTACGTGTTGGTCGAAGTGGTGGGCGATGATGGCTATAAGGGTATTGGCTTTTGCTACGGCGGTAACAATGCGGGCTCTCTCGTCGCCAATGCCGTTAGAGAGCTGCTCGCGCCAGTACTCCTGGGTAAGGACGCCCATGCGACCGAAGCCCTGTGGCAAGCCATGTACCAGGAATCGCTGCTGCATGGTCGCAGCGGTTCGGTCATGCGCGCCATTAGTATTCTGGATACCGCCCTTTGGGATCGTAACGCTCGCGCCGCGAACCTTCCGCTCTATAAGTACTTGGGCGCAAGCGACTCGGTCGGCGTGCCGGCCTACGCCAGCGGTGGCTACTACCTGGAGGGCAAGACACCCGACATGCTCGGCCAGGAAATGGCCGGTTACGTGGCACAAGGTTTTAAAGCCGTGAAGATGAAAGTAGGCCGAGAAGATTTGGCTGGAGAAGAAGCGAGACTGGCGGCCGTACGCGAGGCAGTAGGCCCGGATGTACAGGTGATGATGGATGCCAACAATGCCTGGCAGGACCTACCTTCAGCATTGAACTTCATGCGCATGGCCGAACCCTATACCCCTTTCTGGATCGAGGAGCCGTTCAGCCCGGACGACACCGACAACCATCGCCGCTTGGCAGAGCGTACCCCCGTACCAGTAGCCACAGGTGAAATCGAAGCGGGACGTTGGCGCTTCAAGGAGTTGCTGGAAAAAGAAGCCGCCATGATTTTACAAACCGATGCAGCCGTATGTGGGGGCATTACCGAGTTTCGACGCATTGCCGCCACCGCCGCCAGTTTCGGCGTCGATGTCTATCCCCACTGGTTCCACGACCTGCATGTCCATTTGGTTGCCTCAGCGCCTAACGTCAAAATGGTCGAGTTCTTTGCTGATGACCAGGTTCTTAACTTCAGGCGTTTAGTGGATACGCAGCTGGAATTCGCCGACGGCCAGTTACTGCTACCCACGGCGCCAGGTCTTGGCTTCGACTTCGATCAATCGGCGCTTGAACGCTACGCCATTGAGCCCTGGCGCTAAGTTTTTTATTAAAGATCGCGTTCTATTAAAACGAGCGTTCTACCAATAACAAGGAAAACATCATGCCCCAAGCAAATGGCGACGTTTGGTCACCGGTCATCACCCCTTTCAACGCCGACCTGGCACCGCACACCAAGCGCTTTGTCTCGCATTGCCAGTGGCTTCACTCGAATGGTGTTGGGCTGGCCATTTTCGGCACCAACTCCGAAGCCAACTCCATGTCCGTCGTTGAAAAACAGGCGCTGTTAAAAGCATTGGTGGATGGCGGCGTCGACCCTGCCCGAGTCATGCCGGGCACGGGGGCCTGTTCGATCGATGACTGTGTGGCGCTCACCCAGGATGCTGTTACCCTGGGCTGTGCGGGTGTACTGATGTTACCGCCCTTCTACTATAAAGGCGTCAGCGACGAAGGCTTGTTTCGCTACTTTAGCCAGGTCATCAATCGCATCGATGATTCACGCCTTCGTATCTACCTTTACCATATTCCCCCGGTCACCCAGGTACCGCTCTCTTTTGACCTGATCGAGCGCTTGCGTGAGGCGTTCCCAGGTATCATTGCCGGCATCAAGGATAGCGGTGGCGATTGGGCCCATACCCAGGCATTAGTCGAGCGCTTTGCTAGCGACGATTTTGCCGTGTATGCGGGCAGCGAACGTTTTCTGTTGGATACGCTACGGGCAGGTGGCGCTGGCTGTATCAGCGCGACGGCAAATGTTAACCCGTCAGCCATCATCGACGTAGCCCAGCACTGGCAACAAGACGATCCCGACGAGCGTCAGCGGCGTCTAAACGTGATCCGCGATTTATTCGAAAAGTATCCGTTGATTCCAGCGATGAAAGCCGCGACTGCGCACTTCTCGGGCATTACCGATTGGCAGCGCGTGCGCCCCCCTTTAGTGGAGCTCGATGATCAAAAAGCCTCTGAGCTCATCACGTTGCTTCATGAAGCAGGGTTTAAAATGGAAGGGCTGGATGAGGCGAAACATGGCTGAGAAACCCCAAAAATGGCGTGTCGTCGCCCTACGGCGACTTAGCGATGCCCAGCTTGCAGCGCTTTCCCAGGTCGCCGAGGTGGCCTATTTCGAAGACTTGAACAGCTCAAACCAGGCCGATTTTTTATTGGCGCTTTCAAAGGCTCACGCTTTGATTGGCGGCAAGCTCGAACTCGATGAAGCCATGCTCGAGCAAGCGCCGCAGCTACAAGTAGTTGCTACCATTTCGGTAGGTTATGACCACCTGCCTCTCCAGGCACTGAACCAGCGCGGCATTTTAGTATGCAATACGCCCGATGTATTGACCGAAACCACCGCCGACACGGCGTTTGCACTCATTATGGCGGTTCAGCGGCGGCTGGTGGAACTGGCGAACCTGGTTCGCGAGGGTGGCTGGCGTGCCCATATCGGTATCGAGCATTTCGGCATTGATGTGCATGGTAAAACCTTAGGCATTGTGGGGGCAGGCCGCATTGGTGCAGCGATTGCCAAGCGCGGGGCGCTGGGTTTTGGTATGCCCATTCTCTATACCTCCGCATCATCCAAACCTGAGCTCGAGCAGCGCCTGGGCGCACAGCGGCGCACCCTCGATGAACTGCTGGCAGAGGCAGATATCGTCTGCCTCTGCGTGCCCTATAACACTGATACACATCATTTGATCGACGCCGACGCCTTGGCGCGCATGAAACCAACGGCCGCTCTCGTCAACGTGGCGAGAGGCAAGGTGGTCGATGAATCGGCGCTGATCGATGCCCTTCGCTACAGCAAAATTCGTGCAGCGGGGCTCGATGTTTTCGCCCAGGAGCCGCTATCCGCCGACTCCCCCTTGAGTACCATGCACAATGTGGTGGCAACGCCCCACATCGGTTCTGCCACCCATGAAACGCGTACCGCTATGGCGCAATTGGCCGTCGATAACCTGTTGAGCGTGCTCACCGGCCACGGCTCACGCAATGGTGTTAATGAAGATACCTGCCAACGCGTTGCCAATGCTGCCAAGGAGACATGATGCCCCGACATCTGGAACGCATCCTGAGCCTCGATGATTTCGAGCGTGAAGCACGGCGCCATTTACCGCGTCCCCTTTTTGGCTATGTGGCAAGCGTGGCCGAAGACGGTCATACGGCCCGCGCGAGCCGTGAAGCCTTCGATGCCTACGCGTTTCTACCTCGGTCGCTGGTCAACGTCTCGGGCGTTTCGACGCACACAGAGCTTTTTGGCCATCGCTATGCCTACCCGTTCGGTATAGCCCCCATGGGCATTAGCGCCCTCACCGCTTATAGGGGCGATCAGGTATTGGCCCGAGCGGCATCCAAAGCGAGCATTCCCATGGTTGTCAGCGGCACCTCGCTGATACCCATGGAAGATTTGGCGGGGCCGAACGGCTCGGATTGGTTTCAAGCCTATCTTCCCGGCACGCTGGAGGAAATCGATGCGCTGCTTGCGCGTGTTGAGCACGCCGGGTTCAGCAAACTGGTGATCACTGTCGATTATGCCGTGCCGCCCAATCCCGAGAACCACCGCCGTGCTGGCTTTTCATCGCCATTACGTCCTGGTCCCAGGCTTGCCTGGGACGGGCTGATGCGCCCCCGCTGGCTATTCGGAACGTTTCTGAAAACCTTGTGGCATCACGGCGTACCACACTTCGAAAACAACGCCGCCGTGCGCGGCGTGCCGGTACTGGCTAAAAACGCTAACCGGGATTTCTCGGGCCGTCGACACCTGGATTGGTCGACTCTGGATCAGGTTCGCTCGCGCTGGAAGGGAGCACTTGTGGTCAAAGGGATTTTGCACCCCGAAGACGCACGGCGGGCGGTCAGTGCCGGCGCCGATGGCTTGATTGTTTCCAACCACGGCGGCCGCCAGCTCGATGGTACGGTCGCACCGCTCACCATGTTACCCGAGGTACTGAACGCAGTTCAGGGTGCCGTGCCTGTCATGATCGACGGTAGTTTCCGGCGGGGCAGCCAGGTACTCAAGGCACTGTCATTAGGTGCCCATTTCGTATTCCTCGGCCGCCCTTTTAATTACGCCGCCAGCATCGCTGGTGAAGCCGGAGTAGAGAAAGCTATTACGCTACTGGGAAGTGAACTAGAGCGGAATATGGCACTGCTGGGTGTAAGAGGGATGGATGAATTATCGACGGGGTTGTTACGCTATCATCGGTGTACGGAAAGTGATTGATAGCCATCAGCGAGGAAACAATGCCCGCGCGTTTTAGAGGACGGTGGCTTCGAGTGCTGTTTAGAAAGCTAGGTCTACGGGATATGGCGTCCCTGGCAGGAGTCGAACCTGCGACCTGCCGCTTAGGAGGCGGCTGCTCTATCCTACTGAGCTACAGGGACGTGGGCGGGTAAAGCGGCGCGTAGTATAGCGCGCCGGTGAAGTGAGGCCAACCAGCCCGCTTAAATCCAGCCCAATAGACGCAGGGCGAAGATGCCGAGTGTGATGGTGAGGCTCGCCATGATGGTGGTGAGCGCGATGATGTTCGCGGCCAAAGTCACATTGCCGCCCATGGCCTTGGCCATGACGAAGCTGGCGGCGGCGGTGGGGCTTGCAAAGAACAGGAATAGAAGGCCCAGCTGCTCGTCTGTAAACCCGCACAGCCAGGCCGCGAACGTCGATACCGCGGGCAGTACGATCATTTTCATTACGCTCGAACTCAGCGCAACGGCCCGACCGTCGCGCAGGCTGGCCGCCGACAGCGTGGCACCGATACAGATCAGCGCCAGCGGCAGTGTCAACGAGGCGAAGTAGTTGCCCGAGGTCATGACCCAGCGGGGAAGCTCGACAGACAGCGCTGTAAATGGAATTGCCAGCAGCACAGAGATGATCAAGGGATTGGTGGCAATTTTTTTGAGCAGGCTGGACCAACGTGTGGTTTGGCCGGACTGATAGGCCGAGAGTACCCACACCGACAGTACGTTATAGAGCACGATGACCAGCCCCAGTAAAAGGCTGCCCGCCGAGAGACCGTAGTTACCGTACATGCCGGCGGCCAATGCCAGCCCCACTACGCCGCCATTGCCTCTAAACGCCCCCTGCACGTAGATGCCTCGCTCTTCATAGGGCACGCGGTAGTATGCCCACAGCCAGCTGGCGAAAAATTGGGCGAGCGTGGCCAGAGCAAAGAACAGCAGCAGCGGTATATCCAGCGCCACGCCCATATCCGCTTTTATGAGGCTTAAAAAAATCAGCGTGGGGAGCGTGGCGCGAAACACGAGTGTGGACGCAGTCGACACGAAGGCGCGGTCGATCAACCGGAGGCGTTTCAGCACGATGCCTAAAAACACCATGGCGAAAACCGGCAGGGTTATATCCAGCGTACGTGCGAATAGCTCTATCAGGTTCACGGATTTACTCTAATCCAATGGCGTAGCGGCCCGATTTTCCTTGGTGCCTGCCGGGCCAGCACGCCAAGGCGATCAAAAAAGCGTCATGGGGTCGAATTCGCTTGGGTTACTGACAACCACGTCGTTGCGCCCACGGCTTTTGGCCTCATAACTGGCGGCATCGGCACGGTTCAGCGCATCCTCGATGGAGTCGTCATCGTCGTTGAAGCGTGTCACGCCCATGCTGAGCGTCACAGTGTAGACCTTATCAGCGTGGGTGACCGAGACCTCGCTCACTGCCTGACGTAGCGACTCGGCAATGCGCTGAGCCTGCGTCAGCGTACAGCTGGGCAAGAGGACGCCGAACTCGTCTCCGCCCTGGCGCGCCACGTGGTCGCTTCGGCGAACCTCCCAGGCAATGACTTGGGCGATTCGCCGAAGCATTTCATCGCCCAGCGCGTGGCCGCCTTCATCGTTGATCGGCTTGAAGTGGTCGAGGTCGAACAGCAGCAGCGCCGAGGGCGTGCTGGTTTTCTGGAAGTCGGCATAGGCTTCATCCAGGCGGCGTAAAAATCCGCGCCGGTTGAGCAAGCCCGTCAGCGGGTCGTGCTCTGCTTCCCAACGCTGCAGCGCCTCCTGCTGGCGACGTTCGGTGATGTCCTTGACCACGCCAACCAGCCCCAGCGAGTGGCCGCTTTGCGAGAGCATGACCACCCGGGCATGAATATCGAGCCAAAGGATTTCGCGGTCGCTTCTGATGAACCGTAGCTGGCGGATGTAATCCTTGCCGCTTTTGAGGCTATGCTGCCAAAGATCGACGGCGCCCTGATAATCGTCCGGGTGAATCTGTTTGAGCCACGCCTCCATGAGCGTCTCTTTGGGAATGTCGAGCATCATCAAGAGCGCGGGGTTCATGTACGTGATCACGCCATCGAAATTGGCCACGAACATGCCTTCCGGGCTCGAGTTGAGCACCGAGTCCAAAAACGCCTCGCGCTCATGGAGGTTGTTCAACAGCTGCTGGCGTTCGTCCTCGACGCGATTAAAGGTGTTCGCCACTTCCTGCAGCTCGTGCATGCTCGTGGCGAGATTCACGTGGGAGCGCTTGGCGCGCCCGACTTCATCGATCTGCGCTTCCAGCCGATTCAACGGCGATAAAATACGCGCCAACAGCCACCAGAGCAGCGGCATCAACAAAAGCGCCAGCGCCAACCAGATCCACCACAGCCGATAGATGAAATCGGAAAGCGGCGCCTGCGCCTGCTCGACCGGCAAATAGAGCCCTACGACCCAGTTCGCGGGCCATACCTGAGAATAGGACTGATAAGCGCTCTGGCCATTGAGAAGATTACCGAGACCGTCGCCCTCCCAGCCATCCAGTGCCGAATCGAGCCACGGGTGATCGTCCAGAGAACTCACGGCGGTGTTCACAAGGGTTTTATCCGGATGAAAAAGAATGCGCCCCGAAGCGGTGAAAATGGCTGAATAGCCATCATCACCCAATCGAATCTTGGCAAGCCGGTTAAACAGCCCGCCGGAATTCAGCCGTACGATACCGCCGACCGTTCCGCGAAATTCACCGTCGCCGTTCAGGCGCGGCACACCGATCACCACCAGCGGTTCATTGCTGACCCGCCCTAGAAAAGGTTCGCTGACGTAAGGGGTGCGTGTACCCCGCAGCATTTTAAAGTTTTCGCTGTCGCCGGTTTCGAGCCCCACCCGGCCAATCACGCTCGGCCAATCGGCGATGATCGTGCCGGCTTCATTGCTGACCACGACGCCATCGAACCAGGAGAGCAGCGAGTCATTTTTGGCCAATTCATACTGAACCCAAGCAGCATCATCAGCGGCACCAATGGCACTGCTGAACCGCTGAAGCGCATCGATGCGGTTTTCGACCTGCTGGGTCAGCTCATCGGCCAGAATGTTGGCCTCGTAGCGCAAGTGAGTCACGTTGGACGCCTGAAGCATGTTCTTGCCCACCTGCCAGGTAAGCCCCAGCATAACGGCAGCCAGTACCAACAGTAAGATGGAAAGCCCCAGCAGCAGGCGGCTTTTTAGTGAGCGAAAGCGGATCATTCTTGTTCGTAACGGGGCTGGCAGCACCGGGAATTCCTGCTCATTGATGTATTTTTTGAACGCCGCCGAGAGAGTTGCTTTGCCCATATGAAACGGCGTATTGGCACTCACGACCGACATTCGTCAGCACGGCTGACTCTAGTCCTTCCTGACGTCTACCTTAATCACTTACATAGGAAAGGTCACTATCCGAGCAACCGCTCAAGGGATTGTCCTCTCATTTTCATGTATTTTCAGACATTCAAAGAGCCAAACTGCGCAACATTACACCGTTACCGGTGCTTTTCATATTCGGCTGGTACCATTTCATGGCACAACTATAGAGATGACGCGCAAACCTGAAAGATGAAAAAGTGAGCCACGTTCTCCTGATAGTCGGTCGCTATTTCTGATACAAAATCAGCGAGGTCGCGCCCAATACTCAGTCAATAAGAGTGAGTTTCCGGGCCGAGTCGCTCACTCGGCCCTTTCAGATACTCGACGCAGATCATTCATGAAGATGTGATGACCTTCATCTTCGCGAAAATTGACGGCTTTCAAAACTGACCATACCTGTAAAACGCTCGGCACGCCTGTTTTTGAGCGCTTTAGATATCGAAGCCGGCTTCGCGAGCAAGTGTCGTGTTGGCTTGCAGCCAGCCTTCGATATGGCCGCAGTCGAACGTACGTCCGTGCATACGAAATGCCTGAACGGTTTGGCCCTCCTGCATGAGCCGGTCGATAGCGTCGGTGAGCTGAATCTCGTTGCCGGCACCTGGGGGTTGGTCGGCCAAAAGCTCCATGATACGGTACGGCAGAACGTAGCGGCCAATGACCGATAGCCGTGACGGCGCTTCCTCCGGCTTGGGCTTTTCGACTACACCGCGCATGTTGGCGCTCTCCCCCGCATTGGGCTCGTCGCAATCGACGATACCGTAGCGATAGACCTCTTCCTGAGCCACGGCTTCAACCATGATTTGCGAGGCGCTCTGAGCGTTCCAACGCTCGATCATGCTACCCAAATCGCACTCCTGGCTGCCCACCTGAGGCTTCACTAGAACGTCGGGCAAAATCACCGAGAAGGGCTCGCCTTCATCCAGCAAGTGGGCAGCGCAGTGAATGGCATGGCCCAGCCCCTTGGCATTGGCTTGGCGTACGCTGGTAATTCTGAGTTTGGGCGGCGCGATGGCCGAAAGCGTTTCGAGTATCGCGTCCTTGCCTTTACTGGAAAGCGAGTACTCGAGCTCGAAGTGGGCATCGAAGTGATCTTCGATGGCCGATTTTCCCGTGCGTGTCACCAGAATAATTTCATTGATGCCCGCCGCCAGTGCCTCCTCGACCACATGCTGAATCAACGGGCGGTCGACGACCGGTACCATCTCCTTGGGAATCGCCTTACTGATAGGCAATAGACGCGTCCCGAATCCTGCTACTGGAATGATGGCCTTACGCACCTGAGTCATCTAATCGTCCTTTTGAATACGGTTTTCGAAACGTTAAACCTTCTTTGAGTTGCCAACCTGTACCATGGACGCGCTTTTAATACCAATTGGCATCAATGGACCTGCTGGCTCAACCCTTCAGTACACTTGAGAGTAATGCCTGAGCGCTTTGAATCAACTCATCCAGATGCGCTGCGCTTTTGAAGCTTTCAGCGTAAATCTTGTAAAGCGACTCGGTGCCGCTGGGTCGTGCGGCGAACCAGCCGCTTTGCGTGGTCACCTTGATACCACCGATGGTAGCGCCATTACCCGGCGCCTCGAACAGCACCGCCGTAATCGCATCGCCGGCAAGGGTGTCGGCGGTCACGCTGCCCTTGGTCAGCTGCTTGAACGCGGCCTTCTCTTCCGCACTACAGGCGGTATCGAGGCGCTTATAGTGCGGGGTGCCCAAACGCTCGGTAAGTTCCGCATAATAAGCGCTCGGCGTTTTACCCGTCACCGCCAGGATTTCCGCAGCCAGCAGGCAAAGCGCGATGCCATCCTTGTCCGTCGACCAGGGCCGCCCCTCTCGGGTCAACAGGCTCGCACCCGCGCTCTCTTCGCCACCAAACCCCAGATAGCCCTTGTGTAGGCCATCGACGAACCATTTGAATCCCACCGGCACCTCAAAAAGCTCTCGCCCGTGAGACGCCACGACCCGGTCAATCATCGAAGACGACACCAGGGTTTTGCCAATTTTGAGCGCGCCCTCCCCATGACTCGGCCACTGCGGACGATAGCTCAGCAGATAGTCCACACAGACGGCCAAAAAGTGGTTGGGGTTCATCAGCCCGTTGGCATCGACGATACCGTGACGGTCGGCGTCCGGGTCGTTACCAAACGCGATATCGAAGCGGTCCTTGATCTCCAAAAGCTTCGCCATGGCCGCCGTGCTCGAACAGTCCATGCGGATCTTTCCATCATGGTCCGGCGGCATGAAGGAAAAGCTTTCATCCACGGTGGTATTCACTATCTCGAGATCGATAGCGAAGCGCTCGGCAATGACCTGCCACACCGGCAAGGCCGCGCCGCCCATGGGATCGGCACCCAGCTTGAGCCCCGCCTGCTCGATCGCGTCGATGTCGATCACCAGGGGCAGGTTGTCGACGTAAAGCTTTGTGAAATCGTACTCCGTAGCATGATCGAGCGCTTCTTCGAGCGAAACACGGGGTACATCGTCAAGGCGTGTCAGATAGTCGTTGGCACGCGCCTCGATCCAGCCGGTCGCGTCGGTGTCCGCTGGGCCACCGTGGTAGGGGTTGTACTTGATACCGCCATCTTCCGGCGGGTTGTGCGACGGCGTGATGATCAATCCATCCGCCCGGGGCGCATTGGTATCGGCGTTATGGTGCAAAATGGCATGGCTAACCAAGGGTGTAGCCGTGTAGCCCTTCTCTTTTTCTATATAAACAGTGACCTGATTGGCTGCCAACACCTGTAGCACACACTCCCAAGCCGGACGCGATAGCGCGTGAGTGTCGAGACCCAAAAAAAGCGGTCCCTGGTAGCCGGCATCACGCCGATAATCCACCACTGCCTGGGTGATCGCCCAGATATGCGCAGCGTTGAAGGTGCGATCCAAAGCGCGACCACGATGGCCGGAGGTGCCAAACGCTACGCGCTCGGCGGCCACTTTCGCGTCAGGAGTGTGGTTATAAAATGCCTCGACGATGACGTTTATCTGCGCCTTCCCGTTCATTTACTTGTCCATCCCTGAAAATAAAATGGCTCAAGATATTACTATAGAAACAGGCGTAGCTCTTCAAACGCTACACAAAATTCATTGAGGTAGCGTTCAAGACAAGTGATACGGAAGTCCGGAAAGTTAGCATTCAAAGCTACGGCACATGCCGTCTTTAATCGAACACAATTCGGCCTTGAATCGTAGCTGACGAAAAGCGTTTAAACCGTCATCTAAAAGAGGTAGCGCGCACCGGTGATCCAGTACACGTTGTCGCTCGAGCTTCGAATGGCCGGCGAGTCCGCCTCAGAGACCTCGAGGAAGACATCGAAATTACTCGATAACGTGTAGTAGCTTGCCAGAGTCCAGGCGTTACTATCGTCCTGATTATCGCGCTCGACACGGTAGACATCAGCGTTGAAAGCCCAGGCACCGGTAGTGAAAGTACCACCAAGGCCATAGGAGTCGAAGCCACCTCCATACTCACTGCTATCGCTTTGCGTTTCGACGCCCGCACGCGCGGTGAAGTTATCGCGCACGTCGTAAGAGCCGATCAATCCGTAAAGCGTTTCACCGTTGCCCCCCCCACGCACTTCATTTTCAACAGCGCCTAATCCAATAGAGAGCGGGCCTTGGCGAAAGCGTATACCTCCCTGAAAGGCAGTTTCGCTACCTGAAGGATTCTGCTCGGCAACTGTCAAACCCCGGTCACCATAGTGTTTCACCTGAACGAAGCTGGTAAAGCCGTTGATTTCGGGCGTGAAGTAGCCAATTGAATCGCCGCGGGATTGAAGCCCCGATGAGTTGAACAACAGACCTCGGTCGAGATAAACATCGAACGGCACTGAAACGAACTGGTAATAGAGGCTATTAAAATTACCGGCCAGCACCGTGCCAAAACGCTCGCTTTCCAGTCCGATATAGCTTTGACGTGTTTCTCTAAAAGCCTGCCCACGTATGCGCTCGTCACCGGCGAAGCGCCATTCCAGATGGCCAAATGCGGCCAGATCGGGATTAATCTGTTGGCGCATGCGAAAACCAAGGCGGGAATAAATATCCACGAATTCGGGATCGTTGTCGATGAAACGGCCTTGGCTGTCCTGGTCCGGCCCTCCGCCTGCTACCCCGATAGAGATACGTCCATAAACACTTAGCTGAGTGCCCTCTTCGTCATAAATAGTCGTTGTCGCCTTAGCCGCCCCTGCCAGCATAACGCCTGCGCCCATAAGCGCCGCCCTAAATACTGCTTTCACCTTCATTGCCCGCCCTTGCTCTTTTAATTAATAAAGCTCAAATAATGAAATAGCTACCAAAAGTTATGTTACAACATAACAATAAAAAAGTAAATAAGATAATGATAACCATTACTAATAAATTCTGCTAAACAAATTAGTACAACCCATAAAAAAACCGGCTCCAAAAGGAGCCGGTTCTATTTGCTGCAGTATTACGTTCTAAATCGAATCTAAACCCGAGCTTAGAAGAAGTAACGTGCGCCTGTCAGCCAGTATACGTCGTCGGTCAGGTCGCCCAGATCGTCAACGAAGTTGTTGCGGTTAACGCGCGGCGCGTCTTCGTTAGCCACTTCAAGGAATACGTCGAAGTTGCTGGAAACGTTGTAGTAAGCGCCAGTCGCCCAGGAACGGCTGGTTTCAGCATCGTCACGATCGATGTTGTAGTAATCGACGTTGAATGCCCAAGGACCGGTAGTGAAAGTACCGCCGATACCAACGCTATCGTAGCCGCCACGGCCAATTGCCGCGTTGACATCTTCGTCACCGTTTTCACGGCCTTCATAACCAAGACGTGCAGAGAAGTTGTCGGTAAAGTCGTAGGAACCTACCAGACCGTAAAGCATTTCGTCGTTGCCGCCGTCGCCTTCTACGACGTCATCAACAAAACCAAGACCGATAGTGACCGGGCCCTGAGCGTAGCGAACACCACCTTGAGTGGCGAATTCACTGCTATCACTGCTGGTTTCACGGCCAGCCGGTGCGCCGGTGATCGGGTCAAAGAAGTAATCTTCGTCGATCAGGCCGCGCTCGCTGTAATGCTTGGCTTGCAAGAAAGCAGTGAAGCCTTCGAGATCAGGCGTGTAGTAACCAATGGAGTCGCCACGCGACTGCTTCGGGTGACCAGCGAAGCGGAAACCGCGGTCGATATAAACATCGAACGGCAGTGAAACGAACTGGTTATAGAAGCTGTCGAAGTTACCAGCTTGGAACGTACCGTACTGGTTGCTGGTCACACCCAGGTAAGCTTGACGGGTTTCAGAGAACGCGTCGAAGTCGTTGCCGTTACGTGTACCGGACTCGTCGGCACGGAAACGCCACTCGAGGCGACCGAAAGCAGTCAAGTCACGAGTAATTTCCTGGCTCAGACGGAAACCAAGACGTGAGAATACGTCAACGAATTCAGGATCGTTGTCGATTTTCAGACCAGCACCGTTGTACTCAGGGCCGCCGCCTGCAACGCCAAGCGCGATACGGCCGTACAGATCAACTTTGGTGCCGTCTTCGTCGTACACGGTAGCGGCTTGAGCGGCAGCAGAGGCGCTCAGAGCACCGATGACAGCAGTCGCTAAAAGTGTCTTTTTCATGAGGTAGGTTCCTTTACTAGCTTACTGTTTCGATCGTATCTGCCGGGCTTTTATAAGCCTGCAGGTTGGCCGATGGGTCATGCTCTTTTCTCATACACCGTGTAATTCGGTGGTATGCGGCATGTCCTCACTTGGGCCTTGTTATAGTCCAATGCTCGCAAATCAAACTCTATACCGGGATTCGAGGGAACGCAATAGAAAAAAACAGTGTTCTTTTACTATTTACGCTTTTTTATGGAACCCATGCAGCGTAAGCAGGTCTCAGCGGCCTTCGAATTTCTGCAGCAACCCTTTTATCTTCTCTTCCATGCTGAGCGGTTTCATATCTTCATGTTTTTGAGGCGCATTGTTTGAAGAAGGTGTCTCTTTGTGAGGTTCTTCCGCGCGCTTTACCGGCTTTCGTTGTGTCTGATTCGGCCTACTGACGGCTTTATCACGTTCCTCACGGGCTTCCCTTTTGAAGGGCTTTTCACTGACGGGCTCCCGGCGCCGCTCACTTGCGTGTTGCGAGGCTTTCTTGTCCACCAGGCCGGCCGGCCGGCCATCCAGATCGACCCGCTCGGCGCCTTCGCGCATGGACTTCACATAGCGCGGTAGGTTGACGTAGTTGGCCAGCGCCCGGCGAATCAGCTTGCCTGACCAGCGCTCGCGCTCGGCCAAATCGTGATGAATACCTACCTTGAGCGGTTTTGTGTGACCGGTGAAGAAAGCGTTGGGGTAGCGCTCGTACCACTGTTTCAAGAGCGCATGTGGAGAGGGAGGCGTAGGTGCTGCGGCAACCTCTTCGCTCTTTTGATCTCCGAGGTTGGCCGGACTGGTCTGTGCCTGAGCCTTAGCTACCGAAGATTGAACACCTTCTTCACTTGAATCAGCGCCCAGTGCCGTCGAAGGACGTGGCGCTTGAGCCTCGACCGGCGGGTCTTCAGCGTTTTGCGCTAATGGCTCACTTTGAGAGCTTTCGAGTGACAAGCGCTGTTCACTAATCGTTTGTCTCAGCCGATCGTTCTCCTCGCGCAGCTGCTGGAGTTCGTGTTGGGTACGCGCCAAATGCGCTTCCAGTGATTCGATGAGTTCTTGTACGCTGGCGGCCATGGCGCCCTCCCTGGAGCTAATCAGTCGGCGGTGCGATCAAACACGACGAAATCGTAGTGGGGCTGCCCCTCGTGAGGCGTCCCCGCGACACGCTGTACCTCTTCGAACGTATTGGGCGGCAGCTCCGGAAAACAGGTGTCACCTTCCACCTCTATATCCACCTCGGTAATATAAAGCCTTTGGGCGTAAGCCATGGCCTGACGATAGATCTCGCCGCCGCCCATCACCATGATCTCTTCTGCCGCCTCGATCGTGGCATGCTGGTCGGCCAGCGCCAGCGCGCTTTCAAGATCATGACAAACGCGTACGCCTTCGGCCTCGAAACTTTCGTCCCGGGTCACCACGATATTGAGCCGATTGGGCAATGGCTTTCCAATCGAGGCGAACGTCTTGCGCCCCATGACCAATGGCTTTGCCTGGGTCTTACGTTTAAAGAATTTCAGATCTTCAGGCAAGTACCAGGGTAAATTGCCTTCAACGCCAATGACGCGGTTTTTGGCCATGGCGACGATCATGGCGACGGGTACCAAAGGTTCAACGTCGGTCGACTGGCTCATACGGCTACCTTCGCCTTGATGTGAGGATGGCTGGTGTAATCGTCGATACGGATATCGTCGAAGGTGAAATCAAAAAGGTCGGTGACGCTTGGGTTCAGCCAAAGTGCGGGCGGCGCGTAAGGCGCGCGCGCCAACTGCTCCTGCGCCTGCTCGAAGTGATTACTGTAAAGGTGGGCATCGCCCAGGGTGTGAATGAACTCCCCCGGCACCAACCCCGTTACCTGCGCGACCATACAGGTCAGCAGCGCGTAGCTTGCGATATTGAACGGCACGCCCAAGAAGATATCGGCGCTGCGCTGGTAAAGCTGACACGATAGCCGTCCGTTTGCCACGTAGAACTGAAACAGGCAGTGGCATGGCGGAAGCTTCATCTCATCCACCTGAGCCGGATTCCAGGCCGACACCACCAGCCGGCGAGACTGCGGGTTAGTGCGAATCTGCTCGAGCACATTGGCGATTTGATCGACACTTTCCCCGCCCTTGGGGTCGGGCCAGCTTCGCCACTGGTAGCCGTATACCGGCCCCAGATCGCCGTTTTCGTCGGCCCACTCGTCCCAGATGCGTACACCGTGCTCTTTCAAATAGCCGATGTTGGTATCGCCCTTGAGAAACCATAAAAGCTCATGAACGATGGAGCGCAAATGCAGCTTCTTGGTGGTAAGCAGCGGAAATCCCCGCGCCAGATCGAAGCGCATTTGATGACCGAACAGCGAACGGGTGCCCACGCCGGTGCGATCGCTTCGATCGACTCCCTGCTCCAGCACGGTACGCATCAATTCCAGATAGGGCTGTTCCAGCGCGCTAGAAGTGGCTTTCGGGTCGGTCGTTGCAGGCGTTGAAACGGTCACGGCGCATCCAGAGTTGCGGATTAAAAGTGCAGGTCAGTAAAGGCTGTATTCTAGGGCTGCAGCGTGCACCTGGCAACGCCGTTACTTTTGCAACACGTTTTAACCCGCTACTGGCCAAAGAGGGGCCGGCCGGTTTTGATTCAAACTCGCTTGTGGTGGCTTAAGCCGGGCGCCTTGTCAGGCGCCATCGCCCACTGAAGTGGGCTCCTACGGGGGCGACACACTGCCCTCGTTATGCACGGCATTCGGTATTCAAAACCGTAGGAGCAAGCGTTAGCTGGCGATCTGACGATAGAGGCACGTAGTCAGCGTTGCCGAGCTTGCCTGAGGTGGCTCTATCCGGGCGCCTTGCCAGGCGCCTTCGCCCACTGAAGTGGGCTCCTACGAGGGGTAATATGCTGCCCTAATACTGCATGGAGTTCAGAATGCAAATTGTAGGAGCAAGCGTTAGCTAGCGACCTATCGATAGAAGCACGTAGTCAGCGTCGCCGAGTTTGGTTCATCGCCCACTGAAATGGGCTCCTACCAGGGGGAAGGTGCCGCTCTCGGCTTTACGCGGTGCAAAAGTCACGCTGCTTTGGTATCTACCGGCTGGGTACGCGACCACGCCATGAACGCCAGGCCCAGCGCAATCATCGGTAGCGTCAAGAGCATGCCCATGGTCACCCAGCCAAAGGCAATGAAGCCGATGTGGGCGTCCGGCATGCGTACGAACTCGACCAGAAAGCGGAACACCCCGTAGCCCAGCAGAAAAAGCCCCGACACGAACCCGCGAGCGCGCGGCTTAGCCGACACCCACCAGAGAATCACGAACAGCACCAACCCTTCCAGCAACGCCTCGTAAAGCGCCGACGGGTGGCGTGGCTCGGGCCCCATGCCGGGAAACGGCATGCCCCAGGGCAGCGAGGTCAGCCGACCGGGCAGCTCGTGGTTGATGAAGTTACCGATGCGCCCGGCACCCAGCCCGATCGGCACGAGGGGGGCGATAAAATCGGTCAGGGTGAAAAAAGCCAACTGCTTGCGACGGGCGAACAGCCACGCCGCCAGCAGTACGCCGATCAGCCCACCGTGGAAACTCATCCCGCCATCCCAGACGCGAAACACCCAGAGCGGATCGGCGAGCCACTGATCGAGGCCGTAGAAAAGCGCATAACCCAAGCGCCCGCCGGCCACCACACCCACGGCGCAGTAAAACAGCAGATCGCTGATATCATCGTTGGTCAAACCAATACGCGCGGCGCGTTTGCAGCCCAGCCACCAGGCTGCGACAAAGCCCACCACGTACATCAAGCCGTACCAGTGAACCTGCAAGGGCCCAAGTGAAATCGCTACCGGGTCAATCGTGGGATAGTTGATCATCAAACGTCTCTAAGTAAGCAAACCGGAATCACCGAGGTATCGTCTGGTTCGTTACGTCAACACGAAACGAAGCCCCACCACGGCCAACAGCAGCGCAAAGGATAACCGTAATACGCGCGCTGACAAGACGTGCGCCAGCTTAACGCCTACGCGGGCAAAAGGAACGCTGGCCACGATAATCCCGAAAAAGGCCGGCCACAGCACAAAGCCGGTGGACCAGGCCGGCAGCAGCGGGTTGCCCCACCCCACCACGATGAACGTGAGCGCTCCCACCAGCGCAATCGGCAGCCCGCAGGCCGCCGAGGTGCCCACGGCCTGGGTCATGGTCGCGCCGCAGCGCGAAAGCCAGGGCACGGTCATCGCCCCACCACCGATCCCGAACAGCGCCGATATTCCACCAACCACGACGCCCGCAACGACCATGGCGCCTTTACCGGGCGCCACCGATCCGGGTTTGGGCTTAAGCCCAAGCGTCATTTTGGCGGCCAGCATCAGCACGAACACCCCGAACAGCGTGCCCAACACGGTGCCGGAAAGATTGCCGGCAATGAACACGCCACCGATAGCGCCAAGCATCAACCCCGGCAGCAGCGCCATGAACCAGGGCCGATGAATGCTGCCCTTGCGGTAGTGGCCCAGCGCCGAGGAAGCGCCGGTCACGACGATCGTGGCAAGCGATGTCCCCACGGCCAGGTGCATGGCGATCTCCTGCGAGACGCCCTGCAGGTTGAACGCAAACACCAGCACGGGAACGATGATGATGCCTCCGCCTACGCCGAAAAGCCCGGCCATGGTGCCGGCGGCGGCGCCGAGAAAAAGATACCCCAGTAGCGTGGTCGCGATAGTCATGTGAAGCGTTCTCAGCGATGGATAAGCGTGCAAAAATGCATGAGTAAAAGACGAGTCTATTAGCGCGGCAGCCTTGAAGCGTCACGGCGCGTCGCCCATGCCCGCCTAATGGTAACATCAAGGATCGTTTTGCGCGGGCGCGGTCAGGCGATGGGCCAGTTGACGAACGCGTCGTTTCTGATTCACACAAGGTATCGACCCCATGTGCCTACTCACCTTCGCCTGGTCGCCGGACAGCGCCACGCCGTTGAAACTGGCCGGCAACCGCGACGAGTTCCACGCCCGCCCCACGGCACCGCTTCATTACTGGGAAGATACACCCGGTCTGCTGGGCGGGCGCGACCTGGAAGCCGGCGGCACGTGGCTTGCGGCCAATGATCGGGGCGTGGTGGCCGCCCTGACCAACGTGCGCGAACCCGGAGCACCCCTGCCTGCACCAGCCCCCAGCCGCGGCGAGCTTATCGCGCGCGCGTTACGTGAAGATGATATCGAGGCCTGGCTTGAACGCCTGGTCAAGAAAGAGGCCACCCGCTTTGCCGGCTTCAACCTGCTGGTCGCCCAAAACCACTCGCTTTGGCATCTGCACCGAAGCGCATCAAGGGTTTACCTCGAGCGCGTGGCCCCGGGCGTACACGGTCTCTCCAACGCAAGCCTCGATACCCCCTGGCCCAAGCTTTGTGCGGCGCGCAAGGCGCTAAAAGAGGCAAATGACGATTGGCAGGGCGCTACGAAACGGGCGCTGCACGACCCAACGCTTGCCCCGGACAGCGCCCTGCCGGATACCGGCATTGCGCTTGAACTGGAGCGCCGGCTTTCGGCGGCGTTCATCGTCGGCCAAGAGTACGGCACGCGCGCCACGAGCTGGCTAAGCCTGGAGGCTTCCGGGCGCGTTCAGATCACCGAGCAGCGCTTTGGCCCGATGGGTCGCTTTGAAGGCGAAACCACGCTCGCTCAGCCTCGCGCGCTAGCCTGACGTTTCGCTCAATCCCGGGGCGGCAGCAGATGACTCAACTGCCACTCGTCCATACGCAGGTTCAGGTGCTGATGCACCTGAGAGGGCGTGTCCAGCGCCATGATTTCGCCGAGCAGCGTTTGCGCATCGCTAAACGGCACCCGGCGGATCGCCGCGCGCACTTTCGGCAGGCTCGGGGCGTTCATGGATAGACTCGAAAACCCCATGGCCATGAGCAAAAGCGCGCCGGCCGGGTCGCCTGCAAGCTCTCCACACAGCGAAATCGGCTTGTTCAAGCGCTTCGCGTCCTGGGAGATCTCCTGAAGCGCCCCCAATAGCGCCGGGTGCAGCGCATCGTAAAGGCTCGATACCCGCGGATTGTTGCGATCCACCGCCAACAGGTACTGGGTCAGGTCGTTACTGCCTACCGAAAAGAAATCAACCCGCTTGGCCAGCGCATCCATCTGATAGATGGTCGCGGGTACTTCGATCATTACGCCCACCTTGGGCCGAGTCACCGCGATATCCTCTTCACCGAGCTCGAGGATGGCGCGGTCAAGAATCTTCAGCGCCTCATCGACTTCGTCGACATTGGTGATCATCGGGAACAGCACGTACAGGTTATCGATGCCCTGTGAAGCCTTGAGCATGGCGCGAAGCTGCACCATCAGCACTTCCGGGTGGTCCAGCGTCACCCGCATGCCGCGCCAGCCCAGAAATGGGTTGGCTTCGTCGATAGGGAAATAGGGAAGATCCTTGTCGCCACCGATATCGAGGGTACGCATGACCACCGGCAGCGGCGCGAAGCCTTCGAGCTGCTCGCGGTACATGCGCATCTGCTCTTTCTCGCCGGGAAAGCGCTCGGCGATCATGAACGGCACCTCGGTGCGGTAAAGCCCGACCCCGCCGATCCGGCTTTTGAGCAGCCCGCTTGCGTCCACCGCCAGCCCCGTATTTACCATCAGCGGCACGTGATGACCGTCCGGTGTTTCGCTGGGCAAATCCTGCTCGTGCTCGAGCAGCTCACTTAGCGCTTGCTCTTCGGCGATCAAATTCGCGTAGCGCGTCTTGAGCTCCGCAGATGGGCGCACGAACATCCGCCCACGATGACCGTCCAGCACCACCGGCGCGCCGTTGAGCCGTGGCAGCGGTAAATCGACCATGCCCAGCACCGTGGGAATTCCCATGGCACGGGCCACGATCGCCACGTGCGACGTGCTCGAACCGCGCACCGATACCAGCCCCTTGAGCTTGCCCCGGGGCACCTCGCCGAGCATCGCCACGCTGATTTCGTCACCGACCAGAATGGCGTTGTCCGGGTAGGTTTCCGGGGTCGAAGGCGTATCCTGCTGCAGGTGAGAAAGCACCCGGCGCCCCAAATCGCGAATGTCAGCAGCCCGCTCGCGCAGATAATCATCGTCGACGCGCTCGAGATACTGCACGTGGCGGCGCACGACATCCGCCAGTGCCCCGGGGGCCCACTGGCCTTCGCGTATGCGCTTCTCGACCTCTTCGGAAAGTGCCGTTTCGCCCAGCATTTGCTGATAAACGTCAAAGAGCGCCAGCTCCTGGGCGGAAATGCGGCTCGCCAAACGCTCGGCGGCGGCGCGAATCTCACGGCGGGTTTGGGCGATCGCCTCCTTTAACCGGGCCACCTCGAAATCCTGGTCGCTGGGGATCAGATCCGGCACGCTGTTCAAGTCCGCCGGCGGACTAATGACCACTGCCTCGCCCATGGAAATGCCGGGCGATGCCGCCACGCCCTTGAACATCGCCTGCCCGCCGGGCAGCGCCGGGCGCGTCAGGTTGCCGGTGGCCAACGCGTGCGCCAGCACCCCCGCCAACTGCGCGGCCATGGTGACCAAAAAGGCTTCGTCTTCGTCGTCGTAACGGCGCTTTTCCGCCTGCTGCACCACCAGCACGCCCAGCATCAAGCGCTGATGGATGATGGGCACCCCCAAAAAGCTCGAGTAGCGCTCCTCGCCGGTGGCCTCGAAATAGCGAAACTGGGCGTGGGCGCGAGCGTCTTCCAGGTTCAGCGGCTCGCTGCGTTTAGCCACCAGCCCCACCAGCCCCTCGCCCAGCGGCAGCACGACCCGCCCCACTGCCTGGGTGCGCAGGCCGATGGTTTCCATCAACACGAGAGACTCAAGATCACGATCGAAAAGATAGAACGAGCAGACATCGGTCTGCATCGCCTTGCGAATACGGCGCACCATGGTAGACAGGGCCGCATCCAGCGTTCGCGCGCCATTCACCTCCTGAATGACGCGCCTCAATACCTCCAGCATGGATGCTTTAGAGTTCACTGTTGTTATCCTCGCTGAGAAGTGGGCAACACGGCGGCTCAGATTTTAAAGCGGGGCGCGATCAATGGCGCCCCACCTCTCGCTAATCGTCGCCCAGGGCCAGGCGCTGAACGCGTGGGGAAAGCTCGCGCAGCGCTCGCCGGTAGACTTCGCGCTTGAACGGCACTACCTGCCCCAAGGGGTACCAGTAGCTGACCCAGCGCCAGCCGTCGAATTCGGGTTTTGGCGTTGCCGTCATACAGATCCGGTTCTCCTGACACCGAATCCTGAGCAAAAACCACTTCTGCTTTTGACCGATACAGACCGGTCGCGAGTGGGTACGAATCATGCGTCGTGGCAGGCGGTAGCGCAGCCACCCCCGGGTGCAGGCGACAATGTCAACATCGTCGGCGGTCAGGCCGATCTCCTCAAACAGTTCACGATAGAGCGCTTGTTGTGGAGTTTCGCTTGCTTTAATGCCTCCCTGAGGGAACTGCCACGCATTTTGTCCTACCCGACGCGCCCAAAGCAGCTGCCCCTGGCCGTTGACAATGATGATGCCAACGTTGGGGCGAAAGCCGTCAGCGTCGATCACGGACTTCACCTTCTTGAATTTTCAGTTGTCCCCATTTTTCCACAAGGCAGACAAGCGTATCAATACAATATAACGCTCGCTGCCAATAACGCCTGCAATCCCGCCCGGGACGGTGGGCAAGGGAGAGGGTCTCTGACATAATTCGCCGCGCTTTACCCAGCCAACACTATTAGCACCACATAAATCACAAGGGGAACGCGGTGAGCCTGGCCATTTTCGATTTGGACAACACATTACTGTCGATTGACAGCGATCATGCCTGGGGCGAGTTCCTGCTGGAACAGGGCGCCGTGGACCCGGTCGCGTACCGCGAGGCCAACGACCGCTTCATGGCCGACTACGAAGCGGGCACACTCGATATGGCGGCATTTCTGGAAGTGGCGCTCAAGCCCTTAGCCGAACACTCCCCGGAGCAGCTAGCGACCTGGCACCAGCAGTTCATGGCCAGCAAGATCGAACCACACATTCTGGCCAAGGGCGAGGAGCTGCTGGCCCGCCACCGCACCCAGGGCGATACGCTGTTGATCATCACCGCCACCAACCGCTTCATCACCGGCCCAATCGCCGAGCGTTTGGGCGTGGATGCGCTGATCGCCGTCGAGCCCGAGAAGATCGACGGGCGCTACACCGGCAAGGTGACCGGCACCCCAAGCTACCGCGAAGGCAAGATCACCCGCCTGGAAGAGTGGTTAGAGACGCAGGATCACACCATGGAAGGCAGCTGGTTCTACAGCGACTCCCACAACGACCTGCCGCTGCTCGAACGCGTCGACAACCCGGTCGCCGTCGACCCGGACGCAACGCTTCGCCGGGTCGCTAGAGAGCGCCAGTGGCGCATCATGAGCCTGCGAGACTAACGCCGGCAGCAAATGCAGGGCACTCACCGCAAAAGCAGGCTTCAGCTAGTAACTTTTAATGTATTGCTGAAATTTGGAAGGGCTGACGCCCTCCTTTCGCCCAATGAATTGGGCTCCTACGAAACGTATCCACCAATCCCGTAGGAGCAGGCGCTAGCCAGCGATCTCTTAACGTTGGCACCACACTCTCGGAAAGGCTCATACCCCTCTTCAATGAAATATCAGAACGCTACTGGAGTGGGCTCCTACGGAGAAATCTAAAAAAAACCCCGCAACCATGTGCGGGGTTTTGCTTAAAGCCGGGCGGTCCGATTAGCCGAGCAGGTGCTCGACGGCGGCGCGCTCTTCGCGCAGCTCTTTTTCGGTCGCCTGGATTTTCTCCTTGCTGAACTCGTCGAGTTCAAAGCCCTGAACGATTTCGTAGTTGCCGCCCTTGCAGCGAACCGGGTAGGAGAAGATGATGCCTTCGTCGATGCCGTAGCTGCCGTCAGACGGAATCGCCATGCTGACGATGCCGTCAGTACCCAGCGCCCAGTCGCGCATGTGGTCGATGGCGGAAGACGCCGCAGACGCCGCAGAAGAGGCACCACGCGCCTTGATGATCGCCGCGCCGCGCTGTTGAACGGTCGGGATGAAGTCGTTTTCGTACCAGTCGCGCTCGACCAGATCACTGGCGGCCTTGCCGTCGACGGTGCACTGGGCGATATCCGGGTACTGGGTCGCGCTGTGGTTGCCCCAGATGACCATGTTTTCGATATCGGTCACGTGTTTACCGGTTTTCTGGGCCAGCTGCGTCAGCGCGCGGTTGTGATCCAAACGGGTCATGGCAGTGAACTGACCCTTGTCGAGATCCGGCGCGTTGCAGGAGGCGATCAGCGCGTTGGTGTTGGCCGGGTTGCCGACGACCAGCACTTTCACGTTACGGCTGGCGTGGTCATTCAGCGCCTTGCCCTGAACCGAGAAGATCGCGGCGTTGGCTTCGAGCAGGTCCTTACGCTCCATGCCCGGGCCGCGCGGGCGGGCGCCGACGAGCAGGGCGAAGTCCGCGTCCTTGAACGCCACGTTCGGATCGTCAGAGGCGACGATGTCCTGCACCAGCGGGAAAGCGCAGTCGTTGACTTCCATCACCACGCCGTTGAGCGCGTCCATGGCCTGGGGAATTTCCAGTAGCTGGAGAATGACGGGTTGATCCGGTCCCAGCATGTCGCCGGCGGCGATACGGAAAATGAGTGAGTAGCTGATCTGGCCGGCACCGCCGGTAATCGCAATACGTACGGGATCTTTCATCACTGCTCCTTGGTTGATTCGCCTTGGGGTGGGTCGACAGAACTCAAGACGCCAAGATGGTATGCCCAGCGAGACAAAAACTCAATTAGACATGCGCCGCTCGCCCGCCTCTCCGCCTGCCAGCACTCGCTGCCGCGCCGCGAGTACGCTATGGTAAGAGCCAATTCCAACGCCTGTTTGATATCGAGACCGACCCTACCCATGCGACGAATTCCCTTCTCCTACGCGCTGGCGCTTTTATTCGTGCTGGCGCTGACCGTTTGGCTGGCGTTTGGCGATTTTCAGCGCTTTCAAAGTGCCCCGCCGGACGCCGCCGCCGAGCAAGACGTACAGGCGCCGCGGGTGGAAGTCACCCGCCAGCAAAGCACGCCTTACGTTCCGCAGGAAGTCTTCCAGGGCCAGCTCGAAGCGCGCCAGGAAACGCTTTTGCGCGCCAACGTCGCGGGCTACGTGGTGGAGAAACCCGTCGCTCAGGGCGACGCGGTCAGATCGGGTGAGACGCTTTTAGTGTTGGACAACCAGGCCCTGCCGGAGCGCTTGCGCCAGGCCCGCGCCGAGCTCGCCGTGGCCGAGGCCGAGTACGCCGGCGCCCAGGATCTGCGCCAGCGCAACTTCATCTCCCAGCCAGACCTTCTGCGCCTGCAAAGCGGGGTCAGCGCCAGTACCGCGCAGGTGGCCCAGCTCGAACGTGAACTGGCCGACACCCGCCCCACCGCACCTTTTGCAGGCGTACTCGATCGCGTACAGGTCGAACTAGGCGATTTGCTCCAGCCGGGCGAAGAGTGGGGCCGGCTGATCGACGACCGCACGCTGACCGGAACGGCCTGGGTCTCCCAGCAGCAGATCAATCGGCTAAGCGTGGGGCTGCCGGTCACTGCGCGGCTATTGAGCGGTGAGTCGCTCGAGGGCGAGGTTGCCTTTATCAGCAGCCGCGCCGAAGAGCAGACCCGTTCGTTCTACATGGAAGTGACGCTGGACAACCCCGAGCGCAAGCGGCTGGCCGGCAGCAGCGCCGAGTTCACCCTGACCCTGCCGCCGCGCCAAGCCCACGCACTGTCGCCGGCGCTTTTGAGCCTGGACGACAACGGCGAACTCTCGGTCAAGCATCTGGGGGAAAACGACACCGTCGTACAGACGCCGGTGACGCTGCTCAGTGCCACGCTACAAAGCGCTTTTGTGGCGGGGCTACCCGAGACGCTGGAGCTGATCACGCTGGGCGCAGGACTGGTCGAGCCGGGCGAAACGGTCACGCCAGTGCGCGTGGAGGATACCGACCAGCGCGCGCCGGCCACCGGCACCATCGCGGCGGGTTCCTGAATGCGCACGCTGATTCATGCCGCGCTCACCCATACCCGCACCACGCTGCTACTGCTGATGGGGCTGCTCCTTGCGGGCGTCACGGCCTGGCAGGTGATTCCCAAGGAAGCGAACCCGGACGTTACCATTCCGCTGATCTACGTCTCGCTGACGCTGGAAGGCGTCAGCCCCGAGGACGGCGAGCGGCTGCTGGTACGCCCCATGGAGCAGGAACTTCGAGGCATCGAAGGGCTGCGCAAGTTCACCGCGCAGTCCAGCGAAGGCCACGCCTCGGTGACGCTGGAGTTCGACCCGGGCTTCGACCCGAATACGGCGCTTTCGGACGTGCGCGAGCGGGTCGATATCGCCCGGGCGGAAATACCGGAGGAAGCTGACGAGCCGCGCGTCATGGAGGTCAACGTTTCCGAGTTTCCGGTGCTCAGCATCGGGCTTTCCGGTCAGCTCGACACCCGTGAGCGTATTGCCATTGCAAGGCGTTTGAAAGAAGAGATCGAAGGTGTGGCCAACGTGCTCGAAGTCGAGATCGCCGGCGAGCAGGAGGATCTACTGGAGATCGTGGTCGACCCGCTGGTGCTGGAGAGCTACGGCATCGATTTCGACGCGCTGTTCAACCAGGTCTCGCGCAATAACCGGCTGGTGGCGGCGGGCAGCCTCGATACCGGCGCCGGACGGCTGGCGCTCAAGGTGCCCGGCGTGATCACCTCGCTCGAAGACGTCATGAACATGCCCGTCAAGATCGACGGCGACCGGGTCGTGACCTTTGGCGACGTGTCCTGGATTCACCCCACGTTCAAGGACCCGACGGGCTTTGCACGCATCGACGGCGAGCCCGCGGTGGTGCTGGAAATTTCCAAGCGCGCCGGCGCCAACATCATCGAAACCATCGATGCGGTGCGCGAACGCTTCGACCAGGCGAGTGAGTTCTTACCCGAGCAGCTCCACGTGACCACCATTCTGGACGAGTCGGCCACCGTCGCCGACATGCTCTCGGAGCTTTTGAACAACGTCCTGACCGCCGTGGTGCTGGTGCTGATCGTGGTGGTCGCCGTCATGGGGCTGCGCATGGCGCTGCTGGTGGGGCTAACCATTCCCGGGGCGTTTTTGACCGGCATCATGCTGGTGTGGGCGTTCGGGTTCACGCTCAACATCGTGGTGCTGTTTGCGCTGATTCTGGTGGCGGGCATGCTGGTGGATGGTGCCATCGTGGTCAGCGAGTTGGCGGATCGTTACCTGCGCGAGGGCAAGGCGCCGTTCGATGCCTGGCTCGATGCCGCCTCCAGAATGAGCTGGCCGGTCATCGCCTCGACGGCCACCACGCTTGCGGTCTTTCTGCCGCTGCTGTTCTGGCCAGGCGTAGTGGGCCAGTTCATGAAATACTTGCCCGCCACGGTGATCCTTTGCCTGCTGGCATCGCTTGCCATGGCGCTCATCTTTCTCCCCACGCTTGGCCACCTTTTTACCCGGCAGGTGAGCGACCCGGCCAGCCAAACCGCCGCGCTTGGGCAAACGACCGCGCTTGGCCGCGGCTACCGGCGCGTGCTGTCGAGGCTTCTCGCGCGCCCGGGCTGGGTGCTGGCGCTGGCGCTACTCGTCATCGCGCTTTTATACACCGGCTATGCTCGCTTCAATCATGGCGTCGACTTCTTCCCCAACGTCGAGCCGGACAGCGCTCAGGTACTGGTGCACGCGCGGGGCGACTTCTCGGTGCATGAAGCGGATGCGATTCTTCAGCGCGTGGAAGCGCGCCTTGGCACCATGAGCGAAGTCGAAGCGCTCTACGCGCGCTCGTTCGTGGCCGATGATCAGATGGGCGACGACGTGGTCGGCGTGCTGCAGTTCCAGTTCATCGACTGGTACGCGCGCCGCCCGGCGCGCACCATTTTGAACGAAATGGCCGAGCGCACCCGCGACCTCCCCGGCATTACGCTGGAGTTCCAGGAGCAGGAACAGGGCCCCGGCGGCGGCAAGCCTATCGTGCTCGAGATCAGCGCCGCCGACCCGGATATCGCCGATGCGGGGGTGGACCAGCTACGTGAGCTGATGCAGCGCCTGGGCGGCTTCACCGATATTCAGGATAACCGCAGCCTGCCAGGCGTGGAGTGGCAGATCGACGTGGACCGCGAAGCCGCCGCGCGTATGGGCACCGACATCACCACCATCGGCAGCGCCGTACAGCTGCTGACGACCGGCCTTCAGGTCGCAAGCTACCGCCCACCGACGGTCAGCGACGAGGTGGACATTCGCCTGCGCATGCCGGAGCGCTACCGCACGCTGGACCAGCTCGGTCGCCTGAGTATCAACACCCAGCGCGGTCAGGTGCCCATCTCGAATTTCGTGACGATTTCTCCGGCGCCGAAGGTAGGCACGCTCAACCGGATCGACGGCCGCCGCGCCATCACGCTGGAGGCGGATCTGGCGCCGGGCTACCTCGCCGACGAGCGCCTGGGCGCGCTGATGAACGAGGCCCAGAATGAGCTGCCGGAAGGCTTGATGGTCAATGTGGCCGGGGAGCAGGAAGACCAGCAGGAGTCGATGCAGTTTCTCGTGAGCGCGTTTCTCGTGGCCATCGGCCTGATGGCGCTGATCATGGTCACCCAGTTCAACAGCTACTACCAGGCCGCGCTGGTGCTCTCCGCGATCGTCTTCTCCACCGCGGGCGTACTGATGGGGCTTCTGATCACCGGCCAGGCCTTCGGCATCGTCATGGTCGGCATGGGCGTGATCGCCCTCGCCGGCATCGTGGTGAACAACAATATCGTGTTGATCGATACCTACAATGAGCTGCGCGGCCAGGGCATGGCCCCCGGTGAGGCGGCGCTGGAGGCGGGCTGCTTGCGCCTGCGCCCGGTACTGCTCACGGCCATCACCACGGTACTCGGGCTTTTACCGATGGTGCTGGGCATCAACGTCAACCTTTTCGCCCCGGCGCTTGGGTTCAACGCGCCCTCGGCTCAGTGGTGGACACAGATGTCGAGCGCGATCGCCGGCGGGCTCACCTTCGCCACCCTGCTCACCCTGCTCTTGACCCCCTGCATGCTGGTCATCGGCGGCCGGCTGCGCAAGCGGGATCAAAGGGCGTAAGCGGTCAGTGTGATGCGCTTGGACAAAGACTAGAGAGAGCAGGCACTACGGGGCAGCGCCTGTAAACAGAAGGGTCGGGCCGTTAACGGCCCTCAGGCATTTTGCGGGCTGTGGGCGGCGTGCATGCGCGCAATGAGCTGATCTTCCAGTGCAAAACGCTCTGTAAGCCCCTTGGCCAGGCGGTCGAGCCAGGCGGGTAACCGGTTGAGATTCGTCTGGCAGTGCTCGACGGTGGTGAAGTCTTCATCGAATTCCAGCACCATGGCAGTCGACATTTCCAGACGCTCCAGCAGCTTGCTGGCAATTTCCAGGGCGCTATCGTCCTCGAAAGCCTTGGCTTCGCGGGCAAGCTCCGGGTAAATCTCAAAATGACCGGCACTGATGTAATCCATCAATAGCTCGCTGAACGTGTCGATGCGCGGCTTGCTGACCGCCTCGAGTTCCGAGTCGCACGCTTCCTTTAGCTCGATGAAACTGATCAAAAAGGTTCTGCGCTGCTCCAGCCAACGATCGATCAGGCTGTGCACTCCGCCCCATCGCTCCTGGGCATTCTTGCAATTCTCCAGCATGGCGTTCTCCTTGCCCGTAGCCATTGAGTCAGATCTAGAGACTCACCTTTCCTACAAGGCAAGTCAATCACGCTGCGTAGTAATTTCATCCCCCAGCACCCATCAATAAAATGGTGCTCAAAAGCCATTTTAACGCTTATAGGCCAGCCACAGCATGCGCAGCGGCGCGATGGCGAGGATCAGAAAGCCGATGAGCGTCCAGGCAGGTAGCGATAGCCCCAAAAAGGTGAAGTCGATATTGGCACACTCGCCGGAGCCGGTGAGCACCATGGAGACGACCTCCCGCATTGGCAGAATGTCCATCATGTAGTCGAGCCCCGGCCCGCAGGAAGGCACTTCACTGGGCGGAAGCGTTTGAAGCCAAACGTGGCGCCCGGCGATGAACGCCCCGGTACCCACTGCGGCAAGCCCCAGCACGCCGTACACGCTTTTGCCTACCGCGCCTTTCGGGTTGTGTAGCGCCGCCAGCAGCAGCACTAGCCCCGCGGCGATCACCGCCACCCGCTGAAAAATGCACAGTGGGCAGGGCTCGAGCCCCGCCACGTGCTCCAGCATCAGCGCCACGGTCATCATGAGTACGCAAAAAGCCACACCGGCCCAGGCTGTAGGCCGAATGAAGGTGGGGGTCATTCCAGTTCCTCGGAGGTGATGGACGAAAAGCTTCGCATTTCACGGGCTTTGGTGAAGTAGTGATCGATGAAGTCGCTAAACGGCTCGGTGTCGGCAGCTTCGATATCGCGCTGCTGCTGGTGCGAGGTTTCGATCAGCTGATCCAGCAGCGCTTCGCGCGAGCGCAGCATGCGGCTCGAATTCAGCGCCTGTTTCTGCTCCTTGGCGAGTGCCAGCAGTGTGTCACTGAGAGAGCCGCTGCCCTCCTTCAAGCGCGCCAAAAGCTGGCCCGACGGCGTGAGCTCGGGGTTTTGCAGCCGGGGTGCCAGCGCATCCAGCGCAGCCTGATGCGGGGCGTTCTCCTCCACCGCGTCGAGCAGGCGGGCGACCTCGCCCATCTCGGCGAAAATCTGCTCGCCCCAAGCGGGTAGCGAAATCGCTTCACCGTCGCGCGTAAGGGTTAGCGCCGGATCACGGCCGCGCTCGACCACCAGCCGACGGTTATCGTCAAGGCGATCGCACTCCTCGTCAGAAATCCAGGGGCTGTCGCTGAGCAGACACCACAGCAGGAACACGTCAACGAAGCGCATCTGGTCTTCGGTCACGCCGAGAGCATCGAAGGGGTTCAAATCCAGACAGCGCACCTCGATGTACTCGACACCGCGCGCCTCGAGCGCCTGGCTCGGCGTTTCGTTGTGTTTGGCCACCCGCTTGGGGCGGATATCGCTGTAGTACTCGTTCTCGATCTGCAGGATATTGGCATTGAGCTGGCGCCAGTCGCCGTCGACGTTTACGCCGAGCTTTTCGTAGTCCGGCCAGGGCGAGGAGATCGCGTGGCGCAGCGTATTGACGTAGTTCGACAGCGAGTTGAAGCAGATCTTGAGCTGCTCCTGCACCTTGTTCTGGTAGCCGAGATCCGACATTCGAAGCGTCGTGGCGTACTCGGCGAAATAGGTATCGTCACCGAGCGGGGCCAGCTTCTCCGGCACCTTGCCCTCCGGCAAAAAGCTCTTGTCGATCGCAGGTGACGCGCCGAACAGGTACAAGAGCAGCCAGCTATGGCGGCGGAAGTGGCGGATCATGCCGAAGTAGCGCGTCGAGCGGTAGTCGTTGAACGGAATGTTCGTCGCTTTCTCGAGCTCGCGCAGCGCGTGCCACATGTCCTCGGGCAGCGACACGTTGTAGTGCACGCCGGCAATGGCCTGCATGATACGCCCGTAGCGCACGTCCAGCCCCTTGCGATAGACATGCTTCATCGTGCCGACGTTCGAGGTGCCGTAATCGGCAATGGGAACGCTGTCGTTACCCGAGAGCCTGGACGGCATGCTGCCCGGCCAGATCCATTCGTCGTCCAGATGCTGGTAGGTAAAGGTATGCAGATCGGATAAAAACGCCAGCGCCTCACGCGGCTCTGTATAAACCGGCGTGATGTACTCCAGAAGCGATTCGGAGTAGTCGGTGGTGATGTGCGGGTGGGTCAGCTTCGAGCCAAGCCCGGCCGGGTGCGGCGTCTGAGCGATATGGCCCGCTTTATCGACCCGCAGCCCTTCTTTTTCCAGTCCACGCCGCAGCCGCCCCAACCGCCCCAAACGTGCGCTTGGCAGCAGGCGCTCGATCTGGGCGGTCAGCGAGGTAGGCACAGTGAGTGGCTCAGCCAAAACGAACACTCCTTGTCGAAAGGGCCTTGGATCGGGCCCTGGTAAAGTCTACGGGTATTGCCATCAGGCTAGCCCTCAATAGCACCAAGAATATGGCGCGATGCGCGAATTATTCAAGGCGCGCGACTATTTGCCCTGCTTCGCTTTTAAAAGCGCCGCCCCCAGCGCGCCCATCGAGCTCTCAGCGGCGGGCTTATCGCGTTGATTGCGCCCGCCTTTTGGCGCCCTCGAAGCTTTTTTATCGCGCGGCTCGCTCGCTCCCCCTTCGCTTTCGATTTCATCGCTTAGCCGCATGGAGAGGCCCACGCGCTTGCGCGGTATATCCACGCTCATCACTTTCACCGTGACGATATCGCCGGCCTTCACGACGGTTCTGGGGTCTTCGACGTACTTATCCGACAGCGCCGAGATATGCACCAGCCCATCCTGGTGCACGCCGATATCCACGAACGCGCCGAAGTGGGTGACGTTGGTGACCGTGCCTTCGAGCACCATGGCAAGGCGCAGGTCGCTGAGTTTCTCGACGCCTTCACGGAACTCCGCGGCCTTGAACTCCGGGCGCGGGTCGCGGCCGGGCTTGTCCAGCTCCTTGAAGATGTCGCTGATCGTCGGCACGCCGAAGCGCTCGTCGGCGAACGTCGCCGGGTTCAGCCTCTTGAGCGTCTGGCTATCGCCGATCAGGCCCCTCACCTCTCGCCCGCTTTCGCGCGCGATGCGCTCGACCACCGGGTAGGCTTCCGGGTGAACGCCGCTTGCATCCAGCGGGTTCTCGGCGTCGTGAATACGCAGAAAGCCGGCGCACTGCTCGAAGGTTTTCGGCCCCAGCCGGCTGACGTCCAGAAGCGCCTTGCGGCTCTTGAACGCCCCGTGCTGGTTACGCTGGGCGACGATGTTCTCGGCGATCACCGCCGAGAGCCCCGCCACGCGCGATAAAAGCGCGCTGGAGGCGGTGTTGAGATCCACCCCGACCGCGTTCACGCAGTCCTCGATCACGGCCTCCAGGCTTCTGGAAAGCTGAACCTGAGACACGTCGTGCTGGTACTGGCCCACGCCGATCGACTTCGGCTCGATCTTCACCAGCTCCGCGAGCGGGTCCTGCAGGCGCCGGGCGATGGAGACCGCGCCGCGCACGGTGACGTCGAGATCCGGAAGCTCGCGGGAGGCGTACTCGGAGGCCGAATAGACCGACGCGCCCGCTTCAGACACCATCACCTTGCTCAGGCGCTGCTCCGGGGCCAGGGCTTTCACCAGCTCGCCGGCGAGCTTGTCGGTTTCGCGGCTGGCGGTGCCGTTACCCACGGCGATCAGCTCGACGCTATGGCGCTTGATCAGTTTAGTGAGTTCGGAAAGTGACTCATCCCAGCGGTTTTGCGGCGCATGAGGATAGACGGTGGCCTGGTCGACGAACTGGCCCGTGGCGTCCACCACCGCGACCTTGCAGCCGGTGCGCAGGCCCGGATCCAGCGCCAGCGTGACCTTCTGGCCCGCCGGGGCGGCCAATAGCAAGTCCTTGAGGTTGGCGGCGAACACGTCGATGGCGGTCTGCTCGGCCTGCTCGCGAAGCCGGCCCAGAAGCTCGGTCTCCAGCGCCGTGTAGAGCTTCACCCGCCAGGTCCAGCGGACTACTTCCATCAGCCACTTGTCCGCCGCGCGCCCTTCGTCACGAACGCCGACCTGTCTGGCGATGGCGACCTGGGCCGGGTGCACCGGCGCCTCCTCCTCACCCGGCAGGCGAATGGCCAGGCTCAGCACGCCTTCGTTGCGCCCGCGAAACATCGCCAGCGCCCGGTGTGAAGGCACTTTTGCCAGTTTTTCGTCGTGTTCGAAGTAATCCGAGAACTTGGCACCTTCGTTGGCCTTGCCGTCCAACATTCGCGCGCTCAGCTCGCCCTCGTCCCAGAGCCGCTCACGCAGCCGGCCGATCAGCTCCGGGTCCTCGGCGAAGCGCTCCATGAGAATCTGCTTGGCGCCGTCGAGTGCGGCCTTGGCGTCTTCGATGGCCGGCGTGTCGCCCTCGGCGGCGCGCAGATAGCCCTGCGCCTCGCTTTCCGGGTCGAGGGTCGGGTCGGCCAGCAGCGCGTTTGCCAGCGGCTCGAGCCCGGCTTCGCGGGCGATCTGCGCCTTGGTGCGCCGCTTTTTCTTGAACGGCAGGTACAAGTCTTCCAGGCGCTGCTTGGTGTCAGCGGCGTCGATGCGCGCTTTCAGCGGGCCATCGAGCTTACCCTGCTCATCGATGGCACTGATCACCGCGGCTCGGCGCTCCTCGAGCTCGCGCAGGTAGCGAAGCCGCTCGTCGAGGTTTCGAAGCTGGCTGTCGTCCAGCGCCCCGGTGACTTCCTTGCGGTAGCGGGCGATAAAGGGAACCGTCGCGCCTTCGTCCAACAGCGCCACCGTGGCGCTGACCTGCTGCGTTTTCACGCCGAGCTCGTCGGCCAGGCGCGAAATAATCCGTTGATTCACATCCATACGTGCCACTAACTCATGCCGGCTTTTAAATGCCGACACGGTATCACAAAGCCATGGCGCTGGCATGAAATGTCGCGCCGCTGAGCAAGGCTTCTCAAGCGCCCAACGAAAAGGGGCAGCGCCTGCGCGCTGCCCCTTTTCCACCTCAAAACCGCCACCTCACATCGATCAGATAAGCTGCGGGCCGGCCTGGATGATCGCCTCGTCCACGCCTTCGAACTTCTTGAAGTTTTCGACGAACTTGGTGGCGAGTTCCTGCTGGTGGCGATCGAAGGCACTCTGATCTTGCCAGGTGTCGCGCGGGTTCAGAAGGCTCGAGTCGACGCCGGGAACGGCGGTAGGCACGGCGAGGTTCAAGCCGTCGATGTGGCGGGTGTCGATATCGCGCAGCACGCCGGACTGAATCGCGCTGATGATCGCGCGGGTGGTCGGGATCGAGAAGCGCGAACCGCCCTCGCCATAGGCACCGCCGGTCCAGCCGGTGTTGACCAGATAGACCTGAGCGTCCTTTTTCTCGACGCGCTTGATCAGCAAATCGGCGTACTCACGTGCCGGGCGCGGGAAGAACGGCGCGCCGAAGCAGGTGGAGAACGTCGCGGCCAGGCCCTCAGAAGAGCCCATCTCGGTCGAGCCGACCTTGGCGGTGTAGCCGGAGAGGAAGTGGTACGCCGCGGCTTCCTTGGAGAGGATCGACACCGGCGGCAGCACCCCGGACATGTCGCAAGTCAGAAACACGATGGCGCTCGGCTCACCGGCCAGATTCTCCGGTACGCGCTTCTCGACGTGCTCCAGCGGGTAGGCGGCGCGGGAGTTCTGGGTCAGGCTGTCGTCGGCATAGTCAGGCGTGCGGCGGTCATCGAGCACCACGTTTTCGAGCACGGTGCCGAACTTGATGGCGTTCCAGATCACCGGCTCGTTCTTCTCGGAGAGATCGATGCACTTGGCGTAGCAGCCGCCTTCCATGTTGAAGACGATGTCGTCGCCCCAGGCGTGCTCGTCGTCGCCGATCAGGTAGCGGCCCTGGTCGGCGGAGAGCGTGGTCTTGCCGGTACCGGAAAGGCCGAAGAACAGGCACGTCTCGCCATCCTCGCCCACGTTGGCCGAGCAGTGCATCGGCAGCACGTCGGAGGCCGGCAGCAGGAAGTTCTGCACCGAGAACATCGCCTTTTTCATTTCACCGGCGTAGCGCATGCCGGCGATCAGCACCTTCTTCTGGGCGAAATTGATGATCACGGTGCCGTCGGAGTTGGTACCGTCGCGGCTCGGGTCGCACTCGAAGCCTGCGGCGTTGAGAATCGTCCAGGCCTCCTTGCCCGCCGGGTTGTAGGCGGCGGGGCGAACGAACATGGTGCGGCCAAACAGGTTCTGCCAGGCGGTTTCGGTAGTGATGCGTACCGGCAGATAGTGGGTGGTGTCGCTGCCCACGTGAAGCTCGGCGACGAAGTGCTCGTCACCGCCCAGGTACTCTTCCACCCGCGCCCAGAGCGCGTCGAACTTGTCGGCATCGAAGGGACGGTTGACGCTGCCCCAGTCGATGTCATCGCGGGTGGTCGGCTCATCGACGATGAAGCGGTCCTTGGGCGAGCGACCGGTACGTTCGCCGGTGTTGACGACCAGGGCGCCGTCCGCCGAGAGGCGGCCTTCACCCCGGGCCACGGCGCGCTCGATCAGTTCGGCGCTGCCAAGGTTGATGTGGGCGTTGGGAGCGGCTTGAGTCGTGGTCATGTCAGTTCCTGGGCCAGGGGCCGATTCTCGGTATGAATGCTCGGCGCGAGTGCTCGATACACAGCCAACGAGGGCTGGACCTTGCGCTAAAAGGGGTCGCGTCGCCGCTCAGCGAGCGGGCCGAGCGCTGAAGACCGGCGCATTATGGCAAAAAGAAAGCCCCCGTCAAACGGGGGCCTGGCGCGCCTTTTTTGTAGTTAAACTACTACAATTCGGGCATTTTTCGTGCTGCGCTGCAGTAACTTTTCAAACGCTCGTTCGTCCTTGGTCGTAGACCCCGCTTGCCCACTGGGCTGGTGCCGATTCATTCCACTGGCGCCCTTAAAATGAAGTGACTACACGATCAGTGAATGACCGGCGCCGAGCTTCCGGGATCGTCGATCAACGCCTCGATTTCTGCCGCAGTGTAGTGATATTTCGTGTGGCAGAAGTGGCACTGGGTCTCGATCGAGCCCTGCTCTTTTAGAATATCCTTGAGCTCCGCCTCACCCAGGGAGTAAAGCGCATGGCTCATGCGCTCACGTGAGCAGGTGCAGCCAAAGCGCAGAGCCTTGGGGTCGAACACACGCACCGTCTCTTCGTGATAGAGCCGGTAGAGCACCTCGCGCTGCTCGAGCCCTAGAAGCTCTTCTCGCTTGATCGTGTCGGCCAAATGTACGCTGCGCTCCCAGGCATCGATATCCTGATTCTGCGAAGCGTCCGGCAGACGCTGAAGCAAAAGCCCGCCCGCGCGTTCGCCGTCGGCGGCGAGCCACAGCCTCGTGGGCAGCTGCTCGGACTGGCTGAAGTAGGCTTCCAGGCACTTTGCCAGCGTGTCGAACTCCAGCGCCACGATGCCCTGGTAACGCTTGCCCTCTTTCGGGTCCAGCGTGATGACGATCTGGCCTTCGCCGACCAGATCGCGAAAGCCGGCCGAGTCATCGGGCAGCGCGCCCTCTTCGTTCAAGCGCGCAATGGCGCGCAGCTCGCCGCCGGGGTTGGATTCTGCCATCAAAAGCGACAGATCGCCCTGGCCGCGCACTTCGATACTGAGCGTACCGTCGAGTTTGACCGTATCGGTCAATAGCGCCACGGCGGCCAGAAGCTCGCCGAGCAGCGCGTTGACCGCGTCCGGGTAGGCGTGGCGGCTCAGCACTTCGTGGTAGGTATCGGCAAGGGTCACGATTTCGCCGCGCACGTTGGTTTGGTCGAACATGAAACGCTGGATCTGATCAGACATATAAGGCCATCGAACGAGTGGGAATGGGGTTAAAGAATAAGGAGGTGGAGCGGGAGGAAAAGCGCGAACTCAGCCTACTCGCCCTGGTTGCGCTGAAAACGCTGGATCTCGCGGCGCTGCTTTTTGTCCGGACGCTTCAAGGGGTGCTGCATGACCTCGTTATTGAGGCGGCGCGCTTCGGTTTCCTTGGCGCGCCTGACCTGGCTCTGCTCGGTTTCGGCGTAAAGCGTTTGCGCCTCCGGCGCGCCCCGGCGCTGATCCGAAAGCTTCACCACCTCGACCTCGTAGATGTCCCACCCCTGGGGTACGCGAATCACCGCGCCGACTTCCACGTTCTTGCTGGTCTTCACGCGGTCGCCGTCATAGTGCACCTTGCCACCTTCAATGGCTTTTTTGGCCAGTGCCCGGGTCTTGAAAAACCGCGCGGCCCACAGCCACTTGTCCAGGCGAACGCTATCACTCATTAAGGCTCTCCTTGCTGTGCCGGTAAGTCATCGGGAAGCAGTTGGGCGAATCGGTCCAGGGCAACGAACTCCTGAAGCGCTTTTTCGGGGCGCTGGCTGTCGGGCTGTTTGATCCCCATCAGGTACTTGATACCGAACTCCCGGGCGCTTTCGAGCACGCTCGGGTTGTCGTCGATGAACAGCGTCCGCTGCGGGTCGAACGGCTCGCGCTCTTGAAGCGCGAACCAGAACGCCTGCTCCTCCTTGGCCGCGCCCACGTCTTCCGATGAGATGATGGCGTCGAGGTACTTTTCCAACCCCGTCAGCGGCAGTTTCAGGCTTAAACTGGCCCGGTCGGCATTGGTGGCCAGCACGACCCTGGGGTGCGCGTTCTTGAGCCAGGTCAAAAAATCCAGCGCGTCGCTGCGAAAACCGATCAGATGCTGAATCTCGCGCTTGAGCGCCACGACATCGACATCGAGCTCCCGGCTCCAGTAAGCGAGACTGTACCAGTTGAGCGTGCCCTGCTCGCCGATGATGCGCGCCTTGAGCGTGTCTTGAGTGGCCTGGTCGAGCTTGTGTAGCTCGCCGTAGCGCTTGGGCAGATGCTCGAGCCAGAAGTGGCTGTCAAAGTGCAAGTCCAGCAGCGTGCCGTCCATATCGAGCAGGACGGTGTCGATCTCGCGCCAATCAATCATGGCCACTCCGGTGTTGAAAAGAGAGTCGAAACGGTAAGCGTGCTATTGTAGCGCACGGCGTTTTGTCCAGCCATGGAGGCCTCATGTCCCGTCAAGATCCCATCAAACCGCACATTCTGGGCCGCGAAAGCGTCGCAAAAAGCCAGCTCTTTCACGTCGAGGCGCTGGATTTACGCTTCTCCAACGGTGAACAGCGCCGCTTCGAGCGCCTGAGCGGCAGCGACCGCCCTGCCGTGATGATCGTCGCGATGCCGGACCCGGATCACGTGCTGCTGATTCGCGAATACGCCGCCGGTTTCGAGGAGTACGTGCTGACGCTGCCCAAGGGGCTGGTCGACCCGGGCGAGGACATCCTCACCGCCGCCAACCGCGAGCTGATGGAAGAGTGTGGCGTCGGGGCACACCAGTTGGAGCCGCTGGTCGAGCTCTCTTTAGCGCCGAACTACATGCGCCACCGTATCCAGGTGGTGCTGGCCACCGATTTGTATGAAAAGCGCCTGCCCGGCGACGAGCCGGAGCCGCTGATTGTGGAAACGCACGCCCTCGAAGAGCTGCCCGCGCTTTTGCTGCGCGAGGATTTCCACGAAGCCCGCGCCATCGCCGCGCTCTACATCGCCCGCGATAAACTGCGTGACGAAAAGCGCTTCGATGGCACAGAGCTGATTTAAACCCCACATTACAATTTTTTGCAGGCGGGTTTTGAACGTGAGTATGGGTGGAGCAGCCACAGTTCGCGCTCTCTCGAACCGAGCATTCGCCCTTAGGCACCCGCTTTACCCAAGGCGCCTGTTGGCGCCATTCGCCCGCTGAAGCGGGCTCCTACAGGGGACGGCAAGCCTTCAAAATGTCCCAAAGCACAGGGTTACGAACCTGGTAGGAGCAAGCGCCAGCTAGCGACCTCCGCATCGGGCACCCAGGCGCTTGCTTCCTGCCTAACCCAAGGCGCCTGTTGGCGCCATTCGCCCGCTGAAGCGGGCTCCTACAGGGGACGGCAAGCTTTCAAATGTCCCAAAGCACAGGGTTACGAACCTGGTAGGAGCAAGCGCCAGCTAGCGACCTCTCGCATCGGGCACCCAGGCGCTTGCTTCCTGCCTAACCCAAGGCGCCTGTTGGCGCCATTCGCCCGCTGAAGCGGGCTCCTGCAGGGGACGGCAAGCCTTCAAAATGTACCAAAGCACAGGGTTACGAACCTGGTAGGAGCAAGCGCCAGCTAGCGATCTCTCGAACCGGGCACACACCCTTACTGCCCGGCTCAAACCGGGCACGCCCGTCTAGTAAGCGGGAAGCGCGGGGCTCGATCTTTTCAGCGACTGGTTGACCCGCGCAAGCTTCTCGAGCGAGGCCTGGATGTTCTCCTCCTGCGCGCCCTTCAAACGGAACGCATCGACCACGTTGGCAAGCTCGAATACTTCGACGGTGAGGTTGTCAGCGGAGTCGGCGATCATCTGCACCTTGTGGGCGTTTTGCTGGGTCGTGCTGTCCATTTCGGCGATCGCGCCGTTGATCTGGCTGATCCCGCTACTCTGCTCATCGGAGGCGCTGGTGATGGACGCCATCAGCTCGCTGACCTGACTCACCTGGCGCATGACGTTTTCGATCGATTTTTCCGCCTGCTGCACCGCGGTGCGCCCGCCGTCGACTTCCTCGGTGGCGCTGTCGATCATACGGCGAATCTCCTGGGCGGCGTCGGCGGAGCGTCCGGCAAGACTTCGCACCTCGCTTGCCACCACCGCGAAGCCGCGACCGTGTTCGCCGGCGCGCGCCGCCTCGACGGAGGCGTTGAGCGCGAGAATGTTGGTCTGGAAGGCAATACCGTCGATCACGCCGATCATTTCGGTCATCTTGTCGGCGCTGTCGGCGATACGCTGCATGCGCTCGACGAGCTGCTCCATCTGTTTGCGCGTGTCGCGGGTGCTGGTGGCGTTTTGCTCGGCAAGGTCGCTTGCCTGACGGGCGTTTTCAGTGTTTTGCGCCACGGTCGCCGTCATCTGCACCATGCTGGAGGCAGTCTCCGCCAGCGAACTCGCCTGCTGGCCGGTGCGTTGGGAAAGCACGTCGTTCTCTTCGGCGATCTGCTCGACCGCCGGCGTCACTACAGAAACGCGGCTTTCGACCTCGCCTACCACCGCCGCCAGGCTAAAGCGCATCGTATCCAGCGAGTAGAGCAGATTGCCAAGCTCGTCGCTTCCCTGCTTTTGGGCGCGCGCGGCCAGGTTGCCGGCCGCCACCTGAAAGGTCATGTGGCGGGCGCCTTCCAGCCCCTTGAAGATCGAGCGTAGAATCACGATGCTGAGCCCCACCAGGGCCAAAAGCCCCACGACGATCAGTACCAGCTGGGCAACGAGCATCTGCTCACGGTCGCGGTGCGCCTCCTGGACCAGCGCCTGGGCGTCGGCACGTTCCTGCTCGACGAGCTGATCCGAAAGCTCTCGAAGCGTGCCGGTAGCCGGCAAGGCGGTATCGTTGAACGCCTCAAAAGCGGCAAAATTGCTGCCGGCGCCAAGTGCTGCCATCGTCTGATTCAGCGCGGCGCTCCACTGTCTCAGCGTGCCATCGAAGGCTTGTATGACCGTGTCCGCGGCGTCCTCGGCGGCCAGGTACGCGCTCCACCGGGTGTCGATTTCAACCAGCTGCTGCTGGGCGCTCGCCGTGATGGCCGCAATGTCCGCTCCTCGGGGGTTGCGCACGGCAGGCTCCACCTGCTGCACGGTTTCACTCACCCGCCGCTCGATGCTTTGTAGATTAGCGATCGACTGAAGTCCGCCGTCGTCGAGCCGTGCCAAACGATCGCCGGCGTTGACCAGCCCGTATACCCCAAGCGCCCCGGCAAGCCCCAGCAGCACCATCGCCACGACCACCATGCCGGTCAGTCGCGCTCTAAGGCTTCCAAGCTGAAAGCGGCCAAGCAGGCCCATCACGCCCTTGCGCTGAATGGCACCCCCGCTCACGCGGTAGCGTCTCGAGGCGCCCTTTTCGCGAAGCTCCGAATAGACGTTTTCCGCCAGCGCGATGGCCTCAGGCTGCGCCTTGCGCCGCACCGAGGTGTAGCCAACGATACGGTCGCCATCGCGAAGCGCGGCGACCGTGGCGTTCACCCAGTAGTGGTCGCCATTCTTGCGCCGGTTCTTGACGTGGCCCTGCCAGGTGTTGCCTGCCTTGATGGTGTGCCAGAAATCCTTGAACGCCGCCTCGGGCATGTCTGGGTGACGAATCATGTTATGGGGCGAGCCCATCAGCTCGTCACGGGAATAGCCGCTGACCTCGACGAACGCGGCACTGGCGTAGGTGACGTTTCCCTCCAGATCCGAACGGGAAATCAAAACGGTCTCGTCGCCGAGCACGTACTCTTTTTGAGTCACAGGTTGATTGTTTCGCACCTTGGATTCCCGTCAACAATTATTAAAGTTGGGTTTGAGGCATTATCCTGATCCTCCCAAGGTTTAATTCGCCGAATAGGCATAAAAAAAGCCACTCTTTTTAATGAGAGTGGCGTATTAAAGTTATCAGTCTAACGTTTTAGCGCTATTTACTTGAACACGATATTGGCCACGTCCTTGTAGCGGTTGGCGAAGTGAACGGTCATGCCCTCTTTCAGGTAATCCGGCAGCTCATCGTAATCGCGCCGGTTGGGCTCGGGCAAAATCACCTCGAAGATATCACTGCGCCGCGCGGCGATGACCTTCTCGCGAATGCCGCCCACCGGCAGCACCTGACCGGTCAGCGTGAGCTCGCCGGTCATCGCCAAAGGCCGGTCGATCGCCTTGTTGATCGCCAGCGATAACAGCGCCGTGGTCATGGTCACGCCGGCAGAAGGCCCATCCTTGGGTGTGGCACCTTCCGGTACGTGCAGGTGCACGAACGCCTTGTCGAAGAACTCGGGGTCGGCGCCGTACTCCTTCAAGTGCCCCAGCGTGTAGCTGTAAGCGATGTTGGCAGACTCTTGCATCACATCGCCAAGCTTTCCGGTCAGCTTGAAGCCGCGGTCCAGCGAATGCACCTTGCCCGCCTCGATCGGAAGCGTCGCCCCGCCCATCGAGGTCCAGGCAAGGCCCGTCACCACGCCCTGGCCCTTGAGCACCTTCTCCTTACGGAACAGCGGCGCGCCGAGGAACTCCTCGAGGTTTTTGACCGAAATTTTCACCGTCTCTTCCGGCGACTCCAGAAGCTTCACCGTCGACTTACGCACGATGCGGTGAAGCTGCTTTTCGAGCTGACGCACCCCGGCTTCGCGGGCGTAACCTTCGATGACCTGCTTGAGCGCGGCGTCGGTCAGGTTGATGCGCTTTTTCGGCAGTTTGTTGCGCTCGAGAAGCTTCGGCCACAGGTGATGCTTGGCAATGTCCATCTTCTCTTCGGCGATATAGCCGGACAGGCGAATCTGCTCCATGCGATCCAGCAGCGGCCCCGGAATCGAGTCCAGCGTATTGGCGGTGCAGACGAACAGCACTTTCGAGAGATCCATACGCACGTCGAGGTAATGATCGAGAAAATCGACGTTCTGCTCCGGGTCGAGCACTTCCAGAAGCGCCGAGGCCGGGTCGCCCTGGAAGGACTGGCCGAGCTTGTCGATCTCGTCGAGCATGATCACCGGGTTTTCGACCTCGACCTCCTTGAAGGCCTGGACGAGCTTGCCCGGCATCGCGCCGACGTAGGTGCGCCGGTGGCCCTTGATCTCGGCCTCGTCGCGCATGCCGCCCACCGAGAAGCGGTAGAACTTGCGCCCCAAGGCCTCGGCGATCGAGCGGCCCACGGAGGTCTTGCCCACCCCGGGCGGGCCGACCAGCAGCACGATCGAACCACCGACATCGCCCTTGAAGGTACCTTCGGCGAGAAATTCGACGATGCGCTCCTTCACGTCCCCAAGCCCGTCGTGGTCGCGATCGAGCACCTGGCGGGCGTGGTTCAAGTCCAGCTTGTCTTCACTGGTGATGCCCCAGGGCAGCGACGTCAGCCAGTCGAGGTAGTTACGGGTGGTGCCGTACTCCGGCGAGCCGGTTTCCAGCACGCTGAGCTTTTCGAGCTCGTCATCGATGCGGCCCTGAACGCGCTCGGGCACCTTGAGCGCTTTCAAGCGTTCGCGGAAGGTGTCGACATCGTTTTCCCGGTCGCCCTTGGAAATCCCCAGCTCGCGCTGGATGACCTTGAGCTGCTCACGCAAGAAAAACTCGCGCTGGCGCTCCTGCATCTGCGCGTTGACCTGCTCGCTGATCTCGCTTTGCAACCTGGCGACATCGATCTCCTTGCGCAAAAGCGGCAGCACCTTGTGCATGCGATCCGCCACTGGCAGGGTCGCCAACGCGTCCTGTAGCTCCGGGCCCTTGGCCGAGGTGATCGCTGCGGCGAAGTCGGTCAGCGGGCCGGGCTGATTGGGGCTAAAGCGGTTGAGATAGTGCTTGAGCTCCTCGCCGTAAAGCGGGTTGATCGGCAACAGCTCCTTGATGCCGTTGATGATCGCCATGGCATACGCGCGGGTCTCTTCGTCCTCGGCGTCGACCGGCTCCTTGGGGTAGCTCACTTCGACCAGATACGGCGGCTCTTTCGAGAGCCAGCGCTGGATCTTGAAGCGGCGCACGCCCTGGGCGATGAACTGAATCTGCTGGTCTTCGCTTTTGAGCTTATGGACCTTGACCGCAGTGCCGATGGCGGGAAAGTCGCCCTCATGAAGTGAATCGATGCCCTGCTCGCCCACGAAGGCGACACCCAACGTGTGGTGCGGGGTATTGCCGACCCGGCGCATGGTCTCTTCCCAGCGATCCTTATTGATGACCAGCGGCTGCACCTGGGCGGGAAAGAAGGGGCGATTGTGGATCGGGAGCAGGTAGATGCGCTCCGGGAGCATATCGCTGGCCGAAACGAGCGAGTGAACCCGCTCGCCATCGGAGCGATGCTCGTCGGCGCGATGCTCGTCGTCCTGAGCGGTATCGTCATCGCCGACGTCTTCGTCGGTCAACCAAACGGGTGAATCGTTATCGTGTTCATGATCCTGGTCGCTCATGCGCCCTCCATCGACTGAGACTGACGGCCACGCCGTCTGGCATGTTCAATGGAATGTGGGCAGCGCGATGAAACTTCAACCCTTGGGCAGATAACCGTATCGCGCCAGGGGTGCCCCGCACCGGTCAGCGAACAGCGAGCTACTGGGGCAATAGCTCGGGCAGCGGCCGTCCGTTGACCCGCCAGCTGCCGCGAATGACGTCGAACTGCAGCTCCTGGGTGCCCAACGGCAGGCCCAGCCAGAGCGCGGCGACCGTGGGCGCGTCGTACCAGACGAAGTCCCCATCGAGCCGGTCGCGCCAGCGCCAGCGCGTTTTGGCGTCGTTCAGATCCTCGAGACGGAGCGCATCGAGGCGGCGGCCGTCGAAAAAAAGCGCGCCGTCGGCGGCGACATCGATACCCAGCAGCGGGCTCTCGAGCTGGATGCGGGTCACGTCAAGGCGTGGAGAGTCGCTTAAAAGCTGCAGCACCTCCGGCTCGATGCGCGCCATGACGCCTTCGGCCATCGGCCGCTCCGGGTCGCCCCAGGCGGCTTCCTGGCGCAGGCGGCGAATGATCTGACGCACCGCGTCGGCGTTGAGCCTTGAAAGCTCCGCCTCGATCTCGCCGCTCACAAGCGGCGTATCCGGCGCTTCGCTGGGTACGTGCACATCCCCCAGCGCCAGCCGCCCTTTCAGACGCAGCTCGCTTTCATCCAGGACCATCTGGCTTTGCACTTCCGTCGGGGCAACGGTGATCTCGTATCCTGGATAAAAGAGCGTGGTGGATTCGACGGTAAGATGGTCGCGCTGGGCGAAGTGGTAGGCGTCTTCGATATAGGTGTAGCGGCTTTCCAGTACCGTCGGGCCAAAGCGCAGGTAGGCCGGCCCATCGCTTAGCGTGAGCTGGTCGAACAGCGCGCGAAGGCGCCAGTCGCCGAATACGCCCTCCAGGCGCAGGCGCGCGCCGCGCACATCGAGCTCGCGCCCGCTTTGCTGAATGACGAACGGCGCCAGCGCCAGGCGCAGTTCGCTCTTGCCGCTCAGCGTATGGTAGCGCCCCTGCCAGCGCGGCAGCGACAGCGCCGACACCTCGCCCACTGCCTTTTGCAAAGCGCTTCCCAGGCGCGGCACCAGCGTGCCCTGCACGTCGGTACTCAAAAGCCCGTGGCGGGCATCGTAGGTGACTTCCAGCTGCCAGGGCCTGCCCAGCAGCGGCGATAGCAAAAGCCGCCCCTGAGACGAGAGCCAGCCGGGGCGACTCTCCGGGCGGCTGACGCGCCACTCGCCGCGCGCTTCCAGATCCTCCAGCGCCTGGCTCAGGCTGCGCTCGAACAGAACGCTCGAGATCAACTGCGCGACGGCCCAAACGAGCGACGCCACGACGATGATCGGGACTATAAGACGTTCCTTGCGCATGCCATCTCCCTGGATAGCCGAAATCAGGCGCCCTCTTCCAACGTGCCGGGCCGCTGCGTGACCGTGCTGCTTTTGTTGCGTATTGCTTGTGTTGCGTATTGCCTGGGTTACGCGCTGCTTTAGCCACGTATATGGATAATCACCTTATTGTTTTTACACGCTAAGGCCAAACGCATCACCCTGAACACGACGCTTTAAAGCGTAATACCGCCCCGTGACACCGGCATGAAAGACCCGGTTCTGGCCTAGTGCAGCCAGAACCACAGGTGCATGGTGCTCCAGGCATAGATGCCCGCCATGACATCGTCGATCATGATGCCAAAGCCGCCGGCGACCCGCCGGTCAGCCCAGCGGATCGGCCAGGGTTTGAAGACATCGAAGATGCGAAACACGATGAACCCCCAAAGCGCCGCCTCCCAGGAGAACGGCACCGCCGCCATGGTGATCCAGTAGCCGACGAACTCGTCCCAGACGATGCCCGAATGGTCGTGAACGCCCAGATCGTGGGAGGTCTTGTCGCACAGCCACACGCCCACGATGAAGGCGACCAGCACCACGCTCAAATACCAGCCCAGCGGCAGATCCGCCATGATCCAGTAAAACGGAATGGCCGCCAGCGTGCCAAAGGTACCCGGCGCCCAGGGCACCATGCCGCTACCCAAGCCGAAGGCGAAAAAGTGCGTGGGGCGTCGCCAGACGCTTGATGGAGCCTTGATCATGGCCGCCCCCGATGAAAATGCTGCCAGCCTGGCGCCGCGTCCGCCGGCACGCCATAAACGCCCGGCGCCTCGCAGCAGCGCCCGATCACTGAAAGCGCGAGCCCCACCGCCGCCAGCGCCTTTTGGGCCTTTTCAAGCTCACCGGGTGCCAGCGTCACCAGCAGCTCGTAGTCGTCGCCGCCGCCGAGCATGGCGGCCTGCGCCTGCTCCTCGCCCAGCGCCTCGATCAGGCCCTCGGCGGTGGGCAGCGCATCCATATCGAGCTCGGCGCCCACGTTCGACGCCTGGCGCAAATGGCCGAGATCGGCCAGCAGCCCATCGGAGATATCAAGTGCGGCACTGGCGATGCCGCGCAGCGCAATACCTGCCTCGAGCCGGGGCTCGGGCAGCAGGTAGCGCTTTAACAGCGGGTGCGCCAGATCGCGCTCGCCGCGCTGCCAAAGCGCAAGCCCTCCGGCGCCGCCGCCAAGCGCCCCGGTCACGGCGATCAAATCGCTCGGGCGGGCGCCAGCGCGGGTGAGCGCTTGTCCTTTGGGCACCTCGCCCATCACGGTCACGCTGATGCCAAGCGGCCCACGGGTCACGTCCCCGCCTGCCAGCACCGTTTGGTGGCGATCGCAAAGCGCGTGGAACCCCCGGCCAAAGCCTTCGAGCCAGCACGCGGCGGCGGCTTCGTCTTCAAACGCACCGCCAAGCGTTGTCAGCGCCATCAAACACCAGCGCGAACGCGCGCCCATCGCCGCCAGATCGCTCAAGGCCACCGCCAGCGCGCGATGGCCGATGGCCTTTGCGGGGGCATCGGATGGAAAATGAACGTCCGCGTTCGAGGTGTCCACACTTACCGCGAGTTCAAAGCCCGCCTGCGGGATCAAAAGCGCCGCATCATCGCCGCCGCCCAGCGCCACGCCGCGATCGAGCGCGGCGGGCGCGGGCTTTAGAAACCGTTCAATGAGTTCGAATTCGCCAAACACAATGGCCCCTTAACGCAATTCAAGCGCTGCGCCTTACAGGCGGCGAGCGCTGACCTCGGCACTGCGTAAGCGATTCGCCAGCTTATCGAGGATGCCGTTGACGTACTTGTGGCCATCGGTCGCGCCGAAGGATTTGGCCAGCTCCACGCCTTCGTTGATCGCCACGCGGTAAGGCACTTCCGGGCGCTTGGCAAGCTCATAAGCGCCCAGGCGCAGAATGGCCAGCTCCACCGCGTCGAGATCCTCGAGGCGACGATCCAGAAGCGGCGCGATTTCGCGGTCGAGCTCACTCTTGTGGCGCACGGTTTCGTGCAACAGCGTATGGAACAGTGCCTTGTCGGCAATCTCCATCACCTTGACCCAGTTTTCGTGGTCTTCCAGGTCATCGTCGGCGAGCTGGCTTCTAAATTCCGCCTCGACGGTGGTGGCGGACTTGCCGGTCATGTCCCACTGATAGAGCGCTTGAACGGTCAGTTCGCGCGCGGCGCGACGAGCCTGTTGGGCGGCGCTTTGCTTACGCTCCGGACGCTCGCTCATGAGTCGTCTCCGGGCAGGGCACGCAAGAGCGAGACCATTTCCATGGCGGCCATCGCGGCCTCGGTGCCCTTGTTGCCCGCCTTGGTGCCGGCGCGCTCGATCGCCTGCTCGATGGACTCCACGGTCAATACCCCGTTGGCCACCGGCGTATCGAATTCGAGCTGCAGGTGGTTGATGGCCGTATTGCAGCCGCCGGCCACGTACTCGAAGTGCGGCGTGCCGCCGCGAATCACCGCGCCCAGCGCAATGACCGCCTCGGGCTTCATGGTCTTGAGCACGCGCTTGACCGCCAGCGGAAGCTCCCAGGCGCCGGGCACGTGGACGATATGAATATTGTCGGCATCGACGCCGTGACGCGTCAGGCTATCGACCGCGCCTTCGACGAGGCTATCGACCACGTGATGGTTGAACCGCCCAACGACGATTACGTAGCGCCCGTCGACATCGACGAAGCTGCCTTCAACTTGCATAAGGGATTGCATCTCTTTCATCCTACTCAATAAGCGTATCAGAACGTCTCACACGGACGCTGAATCGGTGCCGTTGTCGGGGCTCACCAGCTCGACCACTTCCAGGTCGAACCCCGACAGCGCTGAAAATTTCCACGGCGAGCTCAAAAGGCGCATTTTGCCCACGCCCAGATGGCGCAGAATCTGCGACCCGGTGCCGATGGTCAAATAGTTGCCGGAGCCGTCGGAGTCACTGGTGCGCGGCGGCTGCACGCGTCCCAAAAAGATATCCAGTTGATCCTTCAAATCCTGGGCCGGGTGACCCTCATCGATCAGCACCAGCACGCCGGCCTCTGCCGCTGCGATCTCCTCGAGCGCCCGATGGGCGTGCCAGCGCGATGACGCCTCGTGCTTGAGCCCCAGCACGTCTCTGAGCGTGTCCTCCAGATGAACACGCACCGTCGTCGTGGTGTCCGGCGACGGCCGCCCCTTCACCAGCGCCAGGTGGTGGCCGCCCTGCAGCCGGTCGCGAAACACGTGCAGCGCAAGCGGGCCGTGTGCGGTCGCCACCTGAGTGGTTTCGATCAAATCGACGGTCTGCTCGTTGACCATACGGTAATGAATGAGCTCGGCGATGGTGCCCATTTTGATCCCGTGCGCCCTGGCGAACACCTCGAGTTCCGGGCGGCGCGCCATGCTGCCGTCATCGTTCATGATCTCGCAGATCACCCCACTCGGGTCGCACCCGGCAAGGGCGGCCAGATCGCAAGCGGCTTCGGTGTGGCCCGCTCGGCGCAGCACGCCGCCGGGCTCGGCCATCAGCGGAAAGATGTGGCCAGGCTGAACGATATCCGCCGCGCGGGCGTTGGGTGCGGCGGCGGCCTGCACGGTGCGCGCGCGGTCGGCGGCCGAGATCCCGGTGGTGACCCCTTCGCGCGCCTCGATCGAGAGCGTGAACTTGGTGCCAAAGCCCGAGCCATTGTTGCCCACCATCAGCGGCAGGTTCAGCCGTTCGCAGCGTTCGCGCGTCATCGGCATGCAGATCAAACCACAGGCGTGGCGTGCCATGAAGTTGATATGCTCGGCCTGAACCTTCTCGGCCGCCATGATGATATCGCCTTCGTTTTCGCGATCCTCATCGTCCATGAGGATCACCATCTTGCCCTGGCGGATATCCTCGACCAGCTCGCTGATCGGGGACAAACCATCAAAAGAGGGTTGCACCATGGAAACTCCCGTAAAGTAGCCGCACCGTCGTGCGATGTTGCGCGCAGGGTACCGTGGCTGGCCCCGCCGCGCCAGATTTAGCGCGCGCAAGGCCTGGCCTGCGCGTGTCACGATCATCGAAAACGTTCTTTCAAGGCGCCACCGCGCGGGGCGTGGCGATAATGCGCCAATCATTGCCGACGGCACGAATATCCTGAATATCGAGGCGCTTTTGGTCCGCCATTTCGCTCAACCCCTGGAGGGCGAAAAGCGGTCGCGCCTCGCCCCCGAGGAGCGTCGGCGCGACAAATAGCTGCAGCTCGTCGATGAGCCCTGCATCGAGCAGGGAGCCTGCCAGGGTCGCGCCGGTTTCGACCAGCACTTCGTTGACATCATACTCGCTCGATAAAAAGCCGAGCATATCAGAAAGCGACACCCGCCCCGCCTTCACGGCGGGCATGACGTGAATGCGCGCCCCCGCCGCTTCGAGTTTTAGGCGCTTCTCTTCACTATGCGCGTCGGTCGTGATCACCAGCGTCTGGCCCGGCTCCTGCAGGCAGGCCGCGGCCAGCGGCAGGCGAAGCGTGGAGTCCATGATCACGCGAAGCGGCTGGCGGGTCACGACCGTCTCGGCGTTCTCCAGGCCCAGCTGCTCGGCGCGAACCGTCAGGCGAGCGTCGTCCAGAATGATCGACTCGACGCCGCTCAAAATGGCGCTCGAACGCGCGCGCAGTCGCTGTACCTGGCGCCGGGCCTCGGGCCCGGTGATCCACTGCGACTCGCCGGAGCCCATGGCGGTGCGCCCATCCAGGCTCATCGCCATTTTCAGGCGCACGAAGGGCACACCGCGCTGCATGCGTGAGACGAACCCCGGGTTGAGCGCGCGGGCGTCCGCCTCTAAAAGCCCCACATCGACCCGAATGCCCGCGGCTTTCAGGCGCTCGATACCGCGCCCGGCCACTTTCGGGTTGGGGTCGACCATGGCCACGACCACGCGCGCCACGCCGGCCTCGACCAGCGCCTCGGCGCAAGGCCCGGTGCGCCCGGTATGCGAACAGGGCTCGAGCGATACGAACGCTGTCGCGCCGCGCGCGTTGTCGCCGGCGGCGTTAAGCGCGTGCACCTCGGCGTGGGGTTCGCCGGCGCGCTCATGAAAGCCCTCGCCGACGACGCGGCCGTGCCCGCCCCCTTCATCGTTTTGAACGATCACGCAGCCGACCCGCGGGTTGGGGTCGGTGGTGTAAAGCCCCTTTTTGGCCAGCGTAATGGCGCGGGCCATGTGCACGTGGTCGGCGTTGGAAAACGGCGCGTCCATCAGCTCTCCTCGCGGGGCTTGCCGGCGTCGCTCCTGGGCCCCTGAGGCGCCAGGCGGTCGATCTCGGCGCGAAACTCGTCGAGATCCTGAAATTTGCGATAGACCGAGGCGAAGCGGATATAGGCCACCTGATCGAGCCCGCTGAGCGCGTTCATGACCGCCTCGCCGATATCGCGGGCGTTGACTTCACGATCACCCCGGGCGCGCAGCTGCTGGCGAATGCGCTCGACCGCCGCCTCGATCGCCTCGGCGCTGACCGGGCGCTTCTCAAGCGCACGCAGCATGCCGGCGCGCAGCTTGACCTCGTCGAAGCTCTCCCGCGAGCCGTCGGACTTCACCACCCGTGGCATGATCAGCTCGGCGGTTTCGTAGGTCGTGAAGCGCTCCTGGCAGCTGGCACACTGGCGGCGCCGGCGCACCTGGTCGCCGTCGGCCACCAGGCGCGAATCGGACACCCGCGTATCATGAGCACCACAAAAAGGGCAATGCATGGCCGTTCACCTATGGTTGAAGCAGCGGTTGAAGCAGCAGCTATGGTTAAAACAGTAATGGTTAAAGCAGTAAAAGACGCACCTATTAAGGTCAACGCGCACCGGAGCCTGCGCGTCGGTACCGATGCATGATTAAAAAAGCGCGCTGCCTGACGCGCTTTTTTAATCACGGGCGCTATAAAGCCGCGCTGACAGGCGCGGGCATAACCTAGCATTGTAACGATTTGGCACACAAGCTGCAGCGTTTGTGACAGTTTACCCGGAGGAGGCGCCATGACGCTTTTCGAACAGACACTTCACCGCTACCTGACTCACCTGTACGGCCACCGCGGCGGCGAAGTCACCCGGCGCATCAAGCAGCACCTGGAATACTATCGAAACGCACGTGAGCGCGGCGAAAGCCAGGACGGCACGCCGGTTGCCCGCGTGACCAGCACGCCCGCCGACGCACCACTTTGGAGCGAAAAGGATCAGTGGGTGATCAGCTACGGCGACTCGATCGTTCAAGGCGATACGGCGCCGCTGACCGTGCTGAGCGATTTTCTGCGCGCACGGTTAGGCGACTGCATCAGCGGCGTTCACGTGCTGCCATTTTTTCCCTGGAGTAGCGACGACGGCTTTTCGGTCATCCATTACCGTGAGGTCAACCCGGCGCTAGGCGATTGGTCGCACATTCGCGAGCTTGCCAGCCACTTCGACCTGATGGGGGACCTAGTGCTCAACCACGTTTCCCGCGAGTCGCTCTGGTTCGTCGACTACCTGACCGGCAGCCTCCCCGGGCGCGACTTTTTCATCGAGGTCGACCCGGAAACCGATGTCTCCCAGGTGACCCGCCCGCGTAGCAGTCCGCTGTTGGTGCCCGTGGCCACCCGCCGGGGTACGCGCCATCTATGGGCCACGTTTTCCGATGACCAGATCGACCTTAATTTTGAGAACCCGGACGTGCTGCTCGAATTCGTCGGTATTCTGCTTTTTTACCTGCTGCAGGGCATCCGCATCATTCGCCTCGACGCGGTGGCCTTTCTGTGGAAACGTCTGGGCACGAACTGCATTCATCTTCCCGAAACCCATACGGTCGTGCGGCTATTGCGTGCGATCGTCGACGAAATAGCGCCGGGAACGCTACTCATCACCGAAACGAACGTACCTCACGCCGAAAACATCAGCTACTTCGGCCTCGACCGGCTGGCGCCGGGCGCCCCGGAGCGCGCAAGCGCCGCAGACGAGGCGCACATGGTCTACCAGTTCGCCCTGCCGCCGCTTCTACTTCACACCCTGACCCGCGGCGAAACCGCGACCATGCAGGCCTGGCTTGCGAGTCTGCCGCCGCTGCCCGATAACTGCACCTACCTGAACTTCACCGCCAGCCACGACGGCATCGGCGTGCGACCGCTGGAAGGTTTGCTGCCGGATCACGAGCGCGACGCGCTGTTGGAGCTGATGCACCGCTTTGGCGGCTTCGTCAGTATGCGCAGCAACCCGGACGGCACCGACACCGCCTACGAAATCAACATCACCTGGTTCGAGGCGATGCGCGGCACCCGGCGCGGACCAGATCCCTGGCAGATCGCTCGCTTTCTTTGCAGCCAGGCGATCATGCTCACGCTCCAGGGTATTCCCGCGCTTTACATTCACACGCTGACCGGCTCGCTCAACGATCATGAGGGCGTCGAGCGAAGCGGGCGGCTGCGCTCGATCAACCGCCACCGCTGGTCGCTCGATGAGCTCGACCTGCTGCTCGAAAGCCCGACCACGCCGACCCATGATATATTCTTCGCGCTGCAAGAATTTCTGCGCCAGCGCCGCATTGAGCCCTGTTTTCACCCGGCGGCGGCCCAGCAGGTGTTGGCCACTCCCGACAACCTGCTGGCGATCAATCGCGGTCCGCTCGAGGATGGCCGCACGCTGCTGGCGCTGTTCAACGTGACCGACCAGCCCGCCCCGCTGGGTGACGGCGGTTCAGAGCTCGCGCAAGCGCTCGACGCGCACCAGTGGCGCTTATTGGCCGATGCCACGCCCTGGACGCCGGAAAACGCCCTGCCGCCCTACGCCGTTCGCTGGCTGGTGAGCGACGGCGGTTGAGGTGATATGGATCGAGACGATGAACCCGCCCGCTTTTCCACTCACACAAGAGACTCACCATGGCGACTTTTAGCAAGACCGCCTCAATCGCCGCGCTAACGCTTGCCGTTCTCGCCACCCCCGTCGGCGCCGCGCCGCTACCCGCCCCGATCGAGGCGCTCAAGGCTCAAGGCATCGCCATTCACGAGCGCATCGACGCGCCCGGCGGGCTGACGGGCTTTGGCGCGAGCCGCCAGGGCCAGGAGATGATCGTCTACCTGACGCCGGATGGCGAGCACGCCGTGGTCGGCACGCTTTTCGACTCAAGCGGCGAGAACCTGACCGAGGCGCAGCTCGAGGCCGCGGTTCGGGTGCCGCTGGAGGCGCAGACCTGGCAGCGCCTGGCGCAGAGCCACTGGATTCAGGACGGCGATGTCGACGCCCCGCGCACGCTCTACATGTTCACCGATGCCAACTGCACCTACTGCAAGCGGCTGTGGCGCCAAACGCGCCCCTGGGTCGAGGCCGGTCAGGTGCAGATTCGTCATATCATGGTCGGCATTCTGGCACCCACGAGCCCGGCGCTTGCGGCCACGATACTGGCCGCCGAGGACCCCACCGCCGCACTGACGGCCCACAGCGAAGGCGAGCCGCTCGAACCCGGCGCCCAGGCCATCGAGATCGAGGAGCAGGTCTACGCCAACAACCAGCTCTTCGAAGGGCTGGGCCTGGTCGCCACGCCCACGACCGCCTTTCAGCGCCAAACCGAAGAGGGGCATACACGCCTGGATCGTATCGAGGGCTTGCCGAGCGAGCAGCGTCTGATCGAGATGATGGGTGGTGAGGCGCCCTAAGCCGCCCCGGTGCTCTTTCAGCTGCACCGAAGCCGATTCCACTACGACTAAAGAGTACCCACTCGCTTCTCATGCGCCCCTCGAGGAGGCCGATAAAAGACATATCAATAATAAAAGGATCTTCCATGAAGCGTTTAACAACGACACAAAAGCTTTGGGGCACACTGGCGGTGATTTGGGTATCGATGCTGCTTCTCGTGGGGTGGCTGGCCTGGGATAACCGCCAAACGCTCACCGACGAACGACAAGCCAGCATCCGCTATATCGTGACCGGCGTCCAAAGCCAGGTAGAAGCGCTGCAGGCGAGGGCAAGCCAGGGCGAATTCGATCAGCAGGAGGCGCAGCGACGCGCCGTCGAGCTCATCTCGAATCTCCGTTACAACGACGGCGAATATCTGTTCGCCTTCGACGATCAGCTTCGCGTCATTTCACACCCGACGCGAGACACCGGCACCGATATGAGTGGCTACGAAGACGCCAACGGCGTGCGGCTCTACGCGGATCTGCTCGAGGCCGCCCAGAACGGCGGCGGGCACGTTTACTACGCCACCACCCGCCTCGGTGAAGACGAGCAGATTCCCAAGATGAGCTACGTCGCCTACGTCCCCGAATGGGGCTGGGGCATCGCCACCGGCGTCTATATCGATGATATCAACGCGGCGTTCATCGATAGCCTGATCAAGGCCGCGCTGGCACTGCTACTACTGGGGCTACCCATGACGCTGCTCATGGGCTGGGTGATTCGCGATATCGCCAAACGCCTGGGCGGTGACCCTCGCTACGCCGCCGGCGTCGTTCGCCACATCGCCGATGGTGATCTGACCGTCAGTACCCGGCTTGCCCGTACGGACCAGCAAAGCTTGCTATTCGACATCAACCGGATGCGAGAAAGCCTAGCCAACACCATCGGCGAGATTCATCAGGGCGCCGATGAGGTCAACGGCAGCGTCGTGCAAATTGCGGGGGTCAACGAAGAGCTTTCCACGCGCACCGAGCAGCAGGCGGCGTCGCTTGCCGAAACCGCCTCCAGCATGGAAGAGCTGACCGCCACGGTGAAACAAAACGCCGAACACGCCGATCATGCGCGCAAGCTCGCCTCCTCGACCGCGGAAAACGCCCAGCGCGGCAGCAGCGCCATGCTCAGCGTCGTCAGCATGATGGAAGCCATCAGCGAAAGCTCGAGCCAGATGAGCAGCATCGTCAACACCATCGATACCATCGCGTTTCAAACCAACATTCTCGCGCTCAATGCCTCCGTCGAGGCGGCGCGGGCCGGCGAGCAGGGCCGTGGGTTTGCCGTGGTGGCAAGCGAAGTGCGCCAGCTGGCCAGTCGCTCCGCCGCCGCCGCCCAGGAGATCAAACAGCTGATCGAGGACTCCGGCACGAAGGTCGCCGACGGCAGCCAGCAGGTACGCAGCACCGGCGAGGTCATCGATAGCGTGGTTGGCGACATTCGCGAACTCAGCACGCTCGTGCAGGAGATCGCCGCCGCGACCATCGAGCAAAGTAGCGGGATCGAGCAGGTCAATGACGCCGTGACCCAGATGGATCAAATGACCCAGCAAAACGCCGGGCTGGTGCAGCAGAGTAACCACACCGCCCAGCAGCTTTCCGAGCTCAGCCATCAGCTGCGCCAGGCGGTCGCCAACTTTCGTATTTCCCCCGATACAGCCGCCCAGCTGCACGCCCCATCAGGCGCCATCCCAGCACCTTCTTTCTAAAGAGCAACAGCGCATTTAAATGCTGATAGCCGCTCGAACGCATTCTATTCAACCGCTTGTCTGCAAGCGGTTTTTTTATTAATGCTTCCTCCAAACTGGCCGATATGGATCATCACGCTTATCTGCTTCCATGAGACCACACCCAAAACATCATGACACGACTAACGACGAACCAACGACTCTGGGGCATTCTTGCCTTGATATGCCTGGCCATGCTGATCCTGGTAGGCTGGCTGGGCCTGGAAACCCGTCAAACCATCGAGCAGGAACGGCGCAACAGCATCAAACAGGTGGTGGAGAGCCTAGGCAATCAATTGGAGTCACTCCAGGCACGTGCTCGCAGCGGAGAGCTTACGCTCGAGCAAGCCCAACAGCGCGCCATCGAGAGCATTGCTAACGCTCAATTTGGTGAAGGCGAATACATTTTCGCCTTCGATGACCAGCTCGATATCGTCTATCACCCGCGGCGCGAGCGCGGCGATGACATGAGTGACTTTCAGGACAGCAAGGGCATGCACCTTTACAGCGCCCTGCTTGAAGCCGCCCGTGACGGCGGCGGTTACGTCGATTACTACTCACGGCGCCTCGATTCCGGCGACAAACAGTTTCCCAAGATCAGCTATTTCGGTTATCTGGCCGACTGGGGCTGGGCCTACGGCGCCGGAGTGTACGTCGACGATATCAATGCGGCCTTCATTTCCAGCCTGATTCGCTCGCTCGTGGCTCTGCTGATCATCGGCATTCCCGTCACGCTACTGATGGGCTGGATCATTCGCGACGTTGGCCGTCGTCTGGGCGGGGACCCGCGCTACGCCGCCGGAGTGGTCAGTCATATTGCCCAGGGCGATCTCACCCGGGAAACGACACTGGGGCGGGCCGACCAGGCGAGCCTTCTCTACAACATCAACCGTATGCGCACGAGTCTGGCCAAGACGATCAGCGGCATTCACCATAGCGCCGATCAGGTGAACAGTGGTGTCGAGGAGATCGTCGGCGTCAACGAAGAGCTCTCCACGCGCACCGAGCAGCAGGCGGCGTCACTTGCCGAAACCGCCTCCAGCATGGAAGAGCTGACCGCCACGGTGAAACAAAACGCCGAACACGCCGATCATGCGCGCAAGCTCGCCTCCTCGACCGCGGAAAACGCCCAGCGCGGCAGCAGCGCCATGCTCAGCGTCGTCAGCATGATGGAGGCCATCAGCGAAAGCTCGAGCCAGATGAGCAGCATCGTCAACACCATCGATACCATCGCCTTTCAAACCAACATTCTCGCGCTCAATGCCTCCGTCGAGGCGGCGCGGGCCGGCGAGCAGGGCCGTGGGTTTGCCGTGGTGGCAAACGAAGTGCGCCAGCTGGCCAGCCGCTCCGCCGCCGCCGCCCAGGAGATCAAACAGCTGATCGAGGACTCCGGCACGAAGGTCGCCGACGGCAGCCAGCAGGTGCGCAGTACAGGCGAGGTCATCGATCGCGTGGTTGGCGACATTCGCGAGCTCAGCACGCTCGTACAGGAGATCGCCGCCGCGACCATCGAGCAGAGTAGCGGGATCGAGCAGGTCAATGACGCCGTGACCCAGATGGATCAAATGACCCAGCAAAACGCAGGGCTGGTGCAGCAGAGTAACCACACCGCCCAGCAGCTTTCCGAGCTCAGCCATCAGCTGCGCCAGGCGGTCGCCAACTTTCGTATCAACGCTAGTGAGCCTTTGCCCACGCCTGCGTCCTTGAGCTCCACCCCCGCCCTCGCCGCTTTCTAACCCGCCGCCCGGTCGATTCGTCGACCGGGCGCGGCGTTTTCAACGCCCGTTCATACCTTGCCCTGGTTATCAAGCTCCACGGCCTCGTGCATGCGCGGGAGCAGATCGGGAATGGCGGCCTGCACGCGGCTCCAGCTGGGAATGAAGGGGCGTTCACGCGGGTTGTCCAGAAACAGGTTGCCCGCCTCCAGCAGGTTGCTGGCGAAAAGCTCGACGGCCTGCTCTTCGCTGTGGCGATCCAGGCTCAGGCCATTCATGGTGGCGTCGTGGTCGTAGGCTTCGATCAGATCCAGCGCCAGCCGGTAGTAGGTCGCCTTCAGCGTGCGAAAATCCTCGCTGCTGAAACTCACGCCCTGGGTGGCGAGCTTGCGATAAAGCGCCTTGGCGATGTCGAGGCTCATGCGGTTGAGCCCGCCGGAGGCGTCCTCTTCGCTGACCGGCTGGTGCTTGTGATCGTAGGTGTCGGCGATATCGACCTGGCAAATCTGGCGCATCGAGTAGTTGCGCTGAAGCTCTGACAACACGCCAATTTCAAGGCCCCAGTCCGCCGGAATACGAATGCCTTCCAGCACTTCGCTGCGCATGGCGAACTCGCCGGAAAGCGGATAGCGAAAGCTGTCCAGATAATCCAGATACGGCAGTGGCCCGCAGACGGTTTTCAGCGCGCGCAAAAGCGGCGTCACCATCAGCCGCGAGACGCGCCCGTTGAGCTTGCCCTCGGCAATACGCGGGTAGTAGCCCTTGCAGAAGCTGTAGTTGAAGCGCGGGTGGGCCAGCGGGTACATCAGCCGCGCCAGAAGCCCCCGGTCGTAAGTCAAAATATCGCAGTCGTGCAGCCCCACCACTTTCGAGCGGTTCGACGCCAGCAGGTAGCCCGAACAGTACCAGACGTTACGCCCCTTGCCCGGCTCCACCGCCCCCAGGCCGTGGTCTTCGAGCTCGTCGTGTAGCGCGGTCAAGCGCGGGCCGTCGTTCCAGAGAATGCGGGTATGCTGGGGCAGGCGTGAAAAGAACTCCCGGGCATAGAGAAACTGCTCGCGGTCGGCGCGATCCAAGCCAATCACGATTTCGCCCAAATAAGGTACGTCCTTAAGCTCATCGATGATCGCCGACAGCGCCGGCCCCTCGAGCTCGGAAAACAGCGACGGCAGAATCAATCCCATGGGGCGGCGCTCGGCGAACCGGCATAGATCCGCCTCCAGCTCCGCGACGGGGCGGCGGGTCAGGTTATGAAAGTCCGTGATCAATCCATTCTGATGAAAATCGCTCATATGCCCTCTCTGGCGTAGCGCCTGCGTTTTAGTTTGTTCGCGTTCGGTCAGAGCGTGTCGGTATCAAGGCTTGGCCGTTCATCCTGGCCGCCCCACCAGTGCGTAAGACCTTCGACCCAGCCAGCGGGGCCAAAGGCGTCGGTGCGATAAAGCGCGGCGCTTTGAGGCTCGACCGCCAGGTCGTGGCGCCCCTTGATGACCACCGCCTGATCCACCGCTTCGAGCATGGCGATGTCGTTGGGGCCGTCGCCCAGCCCCAGGGTCAGTGGGCGGCTGCCTCTCAGGGCGCTAAAGCGCTTGACCAGCCACTCCACGGCGCTCCCCTTGTTCGAAGACGCCCCCATCACGTGATAAAACCGTCCGCCCTGGGTCAACGTCAGCCCGTCGCTTTCCAGCGCCAGGCGAAAGGCGTCGAGGGCGATGTCGTTGTCCTCCCACACGAGCGGCTCGCTGCCTTCGCGTTGGCGCGCGGCGAGCGCGCGCGGCTCATCGAGCCCGGTCAGAGCCATCAGCTCCTCGACGGACATCTCCCCCATTCGGGTAAAGCGAACGCCCAGACGCTCGCGCCATACATTCAAGCGCGCACGAATGAAGCGGCTATCCACACCGGTATGTTTGATGACGAGGCTGTCGCGGGCGGTACCGGGGCGGTCAAGGCTCGGGTGACACCAGCCCGGGGGTAAACCGATGACCGCGCCGTTTTCGGCGACAAAGGGCGTTGCGGTGAGATCCAGCGCCTGACGAAGCGCGATGAGCTCGGCGCGGGTTTTGCTGGTCACGGGGATGACCGGCACGCCGAGCACGCGAAGCCTTGCCAGCGTGGCGCGGGCAGGCGAGAAATCGTAGTTGTCGTGATCGAGCAACGAGCCGTCCAGGTCGGTGACCACCAGGCGCGGCGTTAAAGCGAGCTCCAGCACCGGCGGGTCTGCCGTTGACTTTTCACGGGGGTGCGTTGGCTTGCTCGAAGAGGCATGTTCCGTCATGGCATTACCTACTTTAGGTCAAACGCTGCTTTAGGTTGAACGGCGCGCAAGCCAACGAGGCGATGGCCTTCAAAAAGCCTTGATCCATCCCGGCGCATTGGCTTGTCTCTCATCCAAGCAGATTGTGTGCCACTCGATAAAACACTTTTTCAATCAGTGCATTGCAAAGCGAATGAACCATATAAAGGCAGAAAGCACTAGAAGAGCGCACCCCCAAAGCTCTATTTTGGTGCAGAAAATGTGCGCTTTTTTGAGCATGGCGAACACCACGAAAAGGCAAAGTTGGACAAGCCTTGAATCGGCGTATAAAAAATTTGAAAAAAACTCTTGGCAGAAGCGCGAAAATGTCTATACTCAAATTGTACCTGCTGGCGGACTTGTACACCCCTCACCTGACGCCAGCAGACTACACCGAGCCAAGCCCTAGCTGACCCGCCCACCCCCGGCGGGTCTTTTTTTGGCCGTCATTTTATAAACTGCGGTGTACACCGTTTCGCAAGCTTTATCGCGACATCTCCACTCTGTTCGACGTGATCACTATTCGACGTGATCACTATTCAACGTGAATCACTACTTCGACGCGACGATTGCGCGCGCGCCCTTCGACGGTCGAGTTATCCGCCAGCGGGCGCGTCGCGGCGAGCCCCACCGCGCGCAGCCGCGACGCATCGACGCCCGCGGCCTGCAGCGCCTCGACGATGGCGATCGCCCGGGCGCTGGAAAGCGCCCAGTTCGAGGAGTACTCCGGCGTATTGATCGACTGGCTATCCGAGTGACCTTCGACCGACACCTCACCATCGAAGCGCTGAATGGTCTCCAAAAGGCTTCCCACCAGCGAGGCGCCGTCATCGGTCAGCTCTGCCGTGGCGGAAGGAAACAGCAGCCGGTCCTGCACGCGCAGGCTGATGCCTTCGGCCACGCGCGCGACTTCCACCCCGTCAAGGCTCGGCAAATAGAGCGACTCGTTCAAACGCTCGGCCACGCTGACCGCGCCGCGTACCGCGTCTTCACTGATGGGCACCGCGTTGACCGGCGGCTCATCGGTCAGAATCACCATGTAGTCGGCAAGCGGCGCCGCGCCTACGGGCTTAAGCGCTTGGCTTGCGCGTTCGGCGAATAGCGGCGCGGGCAGCAGCCACTCGAAGGCGGGCGCCGCGGGCACCTCCTCAAGTTCCACGGGCGCAGGCGTGTGAGCCAAAAGCACAGGCGGCGCCATAGTGGCCGGAGCCGGCGGCACGATCCGGCTACCCGGCAGCCCCGCCACGCCCAGCGCGGCGCTGATCGCCATCGGGCTTAGCTCACCCGCGTTCGGGATGGGAAGCGCCGTGGCGGCGCGGGTCAGCGGTGCGGGCAGCGGCACATCGAGGATTGATTCCAGCACGATAGGCCCGTCGAAACTGGAAAGCTCTAGCGGCTCGTCGCTCGAGAAGCCCGGGCGTATATTGGCCGCCGCGATGATGACGACGAACAGCGCGACCAGCAGCGTCATGATATCGAGATAGCTGATCATCCAGCCGCTGTTGCCGTCCTCAGCCGGATACGCGGACAAAAGCGTGTCGTGGCGCGAGCCGCCGCGGTGATCTTCAAGCATGGGCGTGATTACTCATTCAAGTGTTCGAGCGATTGGCCGATAAGTACTCGTATGGAAAGCCAGTTTATCAAAAACCCCTTTTGCGAAGAGAAGGAACTAGCCGTTGTATACCCGTCTTTTAGCTGGAACGACGCGCGTGGCAGGCGCACTCGGCGTGGGGCTTTTGAGTCTTGCTCTGAGCGGCTGCTTCTACGCCAACACCTCCCAGGCCCCGATTGCGACGACCTATCCCTACTCGGAGCAGCAGCGCATGCAGGCTGCGCACCACTGGGAGATACTCGCCCGCCACGAGGCCAGCCAGATCCTCCAGCGCGAGCGGGTGCGCTTTCGCGACCTGCACATCAAAAATCCGCACCCGGACGGCTACGTTCCCTATAGCGGCGGCGAGTTCGACCGCGGCTTTCGCACCTTCTTGACCAGCGAGCTGGTGACCCGTGGCGCCAACGTGACCACCGCCGCCGGGGCCAACAGCGTCGACGTGATCGTGGACGTCGAAATCGTCGAGCACCGCGACCGTGGGTTCATTCGCCCGCCGACCGGCGCGTTCACCGCGCTGACCGCGGGCATCGCCGTGGCGACCATACCCATCAATCATTGGGCCGAGCCGGCGTTGGGACTGATTCCTGCCGGTATCGCCGCGGACGTTTTCAGCGGTAGCTGGACATATACCGGCAACGAAGAGATCATCATCACCACGCAGGTCGTCGATGGCGACCGCATTCTCTACTCGTCGTCGAACATCTACTACATCAACGGCGGTGACCGGCGCCAGTATGCGCCACAGCGGGTGCACTACCCGGACCCCGCCATTCCGCTCACCGATACCTGGTAAGGCCATGCCCGCACTCACTTCGACCTCACTGCTCATTCATCTGCGTCGCGCCCTGCTCATACTCGGCGTATTGATGCTTGCCGGGTGCGCGGGCCTGAACCAGCGCGGCCCTAAACCCGCCCCGCCAGAGCCGGATCTTTCCGAACTCGCCCACGAAGCGGCGGCGCGCATGGTCGCCCACAACCCGGACATGACCCGCTACAGCCCGATGATCGCCGCCACGTTCGTGAGCATCGATAATCTGACCCAGTCCTCCACGTTTGGGCGCATCAGCTCGGAGATCATGGCATCCGCCTTGGCCCAGCAGGGCATGCAGGTGCGCGAGGTCAAGATGCGCGACAGCATGTTCGTCGAGGAGAACGTCGGCGAGCTGATCCTGTCCCGCCAGATACAGCGCCTTGGCGCCCAAAGCAATGCCCGCTCGATTCTGATGGGCACCTATGCCCAGGGGCAGAACTATATCTATGTGAGCACTCGCGTGGTGCGCGCCGGCGACGCCATGGTGCTGGCCACCGCCGACTTCAAACTGCCGATCAATAACAACACGCTGAGTTTGTTGGAAGCCCAGGGCGGCTGGTAGCGTAGCCGGGGTTTAATACCGGCTTTTCTGGGGCCAAAAAAAGCGGCGCGCTACCGGGTAGCGCGCCGCTTTTTCATTGATGTGACAGACTATTCAACCTGATAAAACGTTTCAGGCTACCTGATAATCCGCCATTGAAGTGTCTGCCACGCCGGTCAGCATCAGCGGCGTCACCGGCTCGTTCATTGCCGCCATTGCGGGTGTGCCCATACTCGCCACGTCAAACGCCCATTCGATCTCTTCGCCGTAAAGTTCCTCGAACGGCGTGCGTTCGCCGCGCTCGGGAATCTGGAGCGCCAGCGCCGGGTCGAGGCCGGCAAAGCCATCCAGGCCAAGCGCCCGGGCGATACCCAACATGCCCAATACGCCTTCAAGGGTCAGAGCGCTTGCCACCGCGTCGAAATCCAGCGTCAGCCCTTCCAGCGCTTTCAGTTCGAACTCCTCAAGCCCGCGCTGCTCGACCAGCAACACCGGCGTGCCGTCGAGACCGATTCCGTTACGGCCGATATCCGCCGCGTCGCCGCCGGGGAAAAGCGACAGATAGCCGTAGTCGAATGCCTCGAGCCCTTGGGCAAGTGCCAGAGCCGCCTGCTGCGCAGTAGCGGTGATACCCGGCGCGACGTTTTCATTGGTCGGCCATAGAACCGACTGGGTTTCCAGCTCGCCAGCGGCGTTCAAATAGTTATTCTGGTTGTGATAATCGAGCAGCATATCGGGCTGGAACGCGGCCAGCACGGCGCGAATCGCTGCAGTTTCCGGCGCTTGGGTGGCATCCAGCGGCTGGGAGGAGTCCCAGGTGCGGTTCAAATCGATATCGGCGGCGTTGCGGCGCGGGTCCAGCGTCGTTTCCGGGTCGAGTTCCCCCGCCACCAACTGTTCCCAGCGCGCGAAACCGTCCGGATTGACCCGCGGCATTACGGTCACACTCACCTGCTCGCGAAGCGCGATAGCCCCTTCGCTATCGCCACTCAGCCACTCGAGAAAATGCATGGCGGCTTCGGTACCCACCGGCTCGTCGCCGTGCTGCTGGGTGACGATCATCAGCTTGCGCGGCCCGTCACCGACGCTTGCAGCAAAGAGCGGGCGCCCTTCGATCGACTCGCCGGCCTGAGTCAGCGACAGCGTGTCAAAACGCGCATCGAGGGCCTGCAGGTCGGCATAAAGCTGTTCGTTGCTGCGAAAACCGTCCTGCACCAGCGGCTGGTCGGCGTCGTAGTTCTCGTCACTCACGTTTTGGGAATAGAACTGGGCTACCGACGTATAGGCATCGAGCGCCTCCAGATCCGTTTTGCTGGCCGAAGCCAAGATGGATTCGATCAATACCTGATCCGAAACGCCACTATCGGCCTGCGCTCCCCAGTAATCGACCGCCGCCTGCTCGGCATCGCGCGCGAACAGGCGCTGGTAGATCTCGTTGACCCAGCCGTTACCAGGAAGCGCTGAAAGCGCCTGGCGGCCGGCCACGAACTCATCGGACTGCAGCATGTAAAACAGCACATCCTGCGACTCAAGGGCACCGGCGTCCATCTGTTCCTGCCAGTACGCAAGCCCCGCCGGGTCGGCGGCGCGGCCAAAAAGCGCCAGATAGTAGGATTGTATGTATTGAGTCGGTGTCAGCATCGGTCATGCCTCCCAGCATTGTTGTTGCAGCTCGTTTTCCCTGCTTCTTGTCGCGCTCGAGCGGCCAATACGGGCTCTTTGGCCCGCTTTGCGATAACAACGACTCCCTCGCCCGTTCGCCGCCTTTTAGCTATAACGCATCCCGCCACGTTAAGCCAGGCCCGGCTTTTTGATGAGAGCAGCGCTCAGCGTGTGAACGATGCGGCAACGGCGGCTGATTGGCGCCGATAAGCGCTATACGCCCCCCACCATACCGCCAGCCAGAAGGCGTAGAACATGGCGCCGCTGTTGTGTGCCATGAACGTTTGCGAGAGACCGAAATCGATATAGGCCACGGGTAGTAGCGTGCCCGCCACCGCCAGCGAACGAACGCGCAAGTCGGCATGCGAAAACCCCGAGGCAAACAACCGCATCGGCACGAGATAAAGGGCCAGCAAAATAGCGAGCCCTACCACGCCGCGCTTGGCGGTGGCATCGATGAACTCATTATGGGCGTGGTCGAATCCGGCCGCTGCCGGGTTGATGACCCCGCGCTCGGCCAGGGCCTGCATGGCGTCGACGTAGCCCTGCTCGCCCCATCCCAGCACCGGACGCTCGGCAATCAAAAGCCCGGCGCCGCGCCACATCTGAAAACGAAGCCCGAGCGACGTATCGCGCTCGCCCTCACCGATATACTGAGCTACATCATTGATCCCGGCGTGAACGCGCTGCTGCACCCCGGTTTGCGGCGTGGCGTACATGATCACGACAACGGCCAGCAGTAGCGCCACCGCCGCCGCTTTGACCTTTAGCGAAAGCCCGCGACCGTAGCCGCGATACAGCACGAACGCGATGAACGGAAGGCCAATCCATCCGCCGCGGCTGCCCGATAACAGCGAGCCCAGCATACCCAGAAACGCCCCCAGCATCAGAAGCAAAAGCCAAAACGCCCTGCGCCGTTGAGCGAACGCCCAGCCAAGCCCGGCCAAACATAAAACGCCCATCAGCATGCTCAGGTTGCCAAACTGAATCACGTACACGAAGCCGTCGGCGCGCGCCCTATCCAGCGCCAGGTTTTGCCAGAGCGCCCAGCTCCCGGAGCCAATGGCACCAAGCGCCAGCCCGCTCCAGAGCCATGAAAGCCGCGGCGGGCAGCGCAGCACCAGCAAAAGCACCGGTACGGCCAACAGAAACCGTGATGGTCGGTCAAAGCCGCGCGCGCCCAACTCGATGGTCGAAAGTACACCGACCGCCAGGCCATAAAGGCACAGTGCCGCGATGAGCCATCGATCCTGACGCGTAAGCGTTGCCATTCCCACGCGGCGAGAAAGCAGGCAAACGCTTGCCAGAAGCAACAGCGCGGCGCCAATGGAGTAGCCCGAAGGCACCACCAGCGCCAGCGCCCCCATTAGAAATACGCACACGCTCACATAACGCGCTAACGGGCCCGCAGGCAGTGTGGCTTCCCTTGTCTTGCTAATGTCCATGATGCGCCATGCTCCGGCCCTGGTGCCTTTACTCATTGCTACTTTTAAGTGGTTATTTGTAGATGGTTACGTGTAACGCGTAAAAAGCTCGGATAGTAGCACAGCTCGCGCGTAGGCTCGCGGCCTCAATCATACGGCTGATTATCGGGAAGCGTGACCGTCAGCGCTTTGCCCTTTTTTTGCGCCAACGCTTCCAGCGCCGATTTCAGCGCCAGGCGCGCCGTTGAGTCGCCGTGCACCAGGCGTACTTCGCGCGGCCAGCGGCGCATGCCGGCCACGAAGCGTAACAGCCCGTCTTCATCGGCGTGGGCGGAGTAGCCGCTGATCGACGTCACGCCGGCGCGAATGGTGAAACGCTCGCCCTCAAGCTCAACCCAGCCGCCCGCCGGCCCATAGCGCTGAATATCGCGGCCCGGCGTGCCCTCACCCTGATATCCCACGAACAGCACCTGATGGCGGGTATCTTCGAGCATCGCCTTCAAATAGTTGACCACACGCCCGCCCACGCACATGCCGCTGGCGGCAATGACGACGGCAGGCCGTCCACTTTGGGCCAAATACGTCACCGTACGCAGATGCGCCTCGTGACTATCCACGGTATAGAGCGATTCAAAATCGAGCGGGTGGCGGCCGGCGCGCACGCGCGTTTGGGCCTCGGCGTCCCAGTAGGGTTTGAGTGTGCGATACACCCGGGTAAAGCGCGCCGCCAAAGGAGAGTCGACGATAATCTCGAGCGCTGCCCACCGCCCTCGGCCCGCCGCCCGGTGAACGATGCCCTCCAGCGCGTACAAAAGCTCCTGGGTGCGGCCAATGCTGAACGCGGGAATAATCACAGTCCCCTGGTGGTCGAGCGCAGCGTCGATCGCTTTTTTGAGCGCTTGGGTTCGGCCTTCGCGTCGTTCGTGGCGGCGACCGCCATAGGTGGCCTCCAGCACCAGCACATCGGCCTTGGCCGGCGATTTGGGCGCCGGCAGCAGCGGAGAGTTGGCCGCGCCCAGATCGCCGGAGAACACCACACGCTCGCGCTGGCCGGTTTCAGGCTCGCGCAAACCAACCTCGACGAAGCTCGAGCCCAGAATATGCCCCGCCCGGCGCAGCTTGACGCGCATGACCAGATCCTGGTTATTGACGACCGAGTGCCAGCGGTCGTATTCAAGCGCCACCACCTGCTGCTCCAGCCGCTCCAGAAAGCGCTCGATCAGCGCGCGGTCGCGGGTAAAGCCGATCTTGAGCGCGTCTTCGATCACCAGCGGCAACAGCCGAGCGGAAGGAATCGAGCAGATGACCGGGCCATCGAAGCCCGCCGCCAGCAGGTAGGGCAAGCGGCCCACGTGGTCGATATGCACGTGAGTAATGACCACGGCCTTGATCGAGTCGACGTCGAAATCGACCGTCATTTGATCGAAACGCGCCGGGTCGGCGTCCTGGCCCTGAAACAAGCCGCAGTCGATCAGCAGTGACGGCCCGGCACGAGCATAAAGCTGATGGCAGCTCCCGGTCACCCCATTAGCCCCGCCCCGGTGAACGAGCGTGGAAAGCGCTGGTTTTCCCCCGTGATTTACCATTTCGCCCCCTTTGGATCATCAAGCGGTCGTGGCCACTACCCTACCCCCACTCGCAACAAAAAGTAAAATTAGGCTTCTGCATAAAAAAACGCCCACCTCAGCGTGGCTGCGGTGGGCGCTCATGGCTTTCGATGGGCGGCGCTTAGCGCTCGAACACGTCGGCGGCGGCGAAGTTGCTACCGGCCTGGTCCTTCTCGGAAAGCGCGAACTCGACGGGAAGCGTGGGCCACTCGATACCAAGCTCGGGGTCATCGAAGCGAATGCTGCGCTCGGAGGCCGGGTGATAGTAGTCGGTGGTCTTGTAGAGAAAGTCCGCGGTGTCCGACATCACCACAAAACCGTGACCAAAGCCTTCCGGCACCCAGAGCTGGCGGTTGTTCTCGGCGGAAAGCTCGACGCCCACCCACTGACCGAAGTGGCTGGAATCGCGGCGAAGGTCGACCGCAACGTCGAAGACGCTTCCCTGGGTGACGCGAACGAGTTTGCCCTGGGGCTGCTCGAGCTGGTAGTGAATGCCGCGAAGCACCCCCTGACGCGAGCGCGAGTGGTTGTCCTGCACGAATTCACGTGTGCAGCCAGTGGCCTCTTCGAACGCCTTTTGATTGAAGCTTTCCATGAAAAAGCCGCGCTCGTCGCCGAACACTTTGGGCGTCAGAATCACGACGCCCGGCAATGACGTTTGTTCGACCTGCATTAGTGACCTCCCTTGCTATCGAGCCGCGCAAGCAGATACTGGCCGTAACCGGTCTTGGATAGCGCGCTGGCGCTTTCGCGAAGCGCTTCATCGCTCAGCCAGCCTTGGTGCCAGGCGATCTCCTCGAGACACGCCACCTTCAGCCCCTGGCGATGCTCGATGGTTTGCACGTACTGGCTGGCTTCCAACAGGCTGTCATGAGTACCGGTATCCAGCCATGCAAAGCCGCGGCCCAGGCGCTCGACGCGCAGGTCGCCGCGCTCCAGATAAGCATTATTGATGCTGGTGATCTCGAGCTCGCCGCGCTCGGAAGGCTCTACCTTTCTGGCGATCTCGACCACGTCGTTGTCGTAGAAGTAGAGCCCGGTCACTGCGTAGGGCGACTTCGGCTTGGCCGGCTTCTCCTCGATGGAAACGGCGGTGCCGCTTTCGTCGAACGCCACCACGCCAAAGCGCTCCGGGTCCTTCACCAGGTACCCAAACACGGTAGCGCCGCTTGGCTGCTCGCTTGCGCGCTTGAGCTGCTCGGAGAAGTGCTGGCCGTGGAAGATGTTGTCGCCCAGCACCAGGCACACCGGGGATTCGCCGATGAACTCTTCACCGATGATGAACGCTTGGGCCAGACCGTCCGGGCTAGGCTGCACGGCATACTCGAAGCGCACGCCGAAGGCGCTACCATCGCCTAACAGGTTTTCGTACTGCGGCAAATCTTCCGGGGTCGAGATGATCAGAATCTCGCGGATGCCGGCCAGCATCAGCACCGAGATCGGATAATAGATCATCGGCTTGTCGTAAATGGGCAGCAGCTGCTTGGAGACGCCGCGGGTGATGGGATGCAGGCGCGTGCCGCTGCCCCCGGCCAGAATAATACCTTTACGTTGCATGGTGTCCTTCCTTGCTCAAGGCTCGCTTTAACGCGAGCTTGCGATTTCTTGCACGGTCAACGCGACCTGGCTTTGCCAATCCGGCAGCGTGATTCCCAATGCTTTCTCGAGTTTACCCACATTCAGGCGGGAATTCAGCGGCCGGGTAGCGGGCGTGGGGTAGTCGCTGGTGGGAATGGCGCCCACGCCCTGCTCGGTGATCGAAAGTGGCAGGCCGGCCTTTTCCGCGTGCTCGAAGATTTCGCAGGCAAAGCCGTGCCAGCTGGTGTGCCCGCGCGGTGCCAGGTGATACACCCCGCTTTTGAGATCGCTGCCGTCCGGGCTCAGCCATCTGGTCAGCGCCTGCTGAGTGACCAGCGCGATCAAGCGAGCGGGGGTCGGCGCGCCCACCTGATCGTCGATGATGTTGAGGCTTTCGCGCTCGGCGCCCAAACGCAACATGGTGGCCAAAAAGCTCTTGCCGAAGGCGCTATAAACCCAGCTGGTACGAAAGATCAGATGTCGGCAGCCGCTGTCGCTCACCGCCTCGTCGCCGGCAAGCTTGGTCTCGCCGTAGACATTACGCGGCCCGACCGGGTCGCTCTCGCGCCAGGGCGTATCGCCGTCACCGGTATAAACGTAGTCCGACGAGTAGTGCACCAGCAGCGCGTTGTTCACCGTGCAGTGAGCGGCAAGCTGAGCGGGCAGCGACGCGTTCAGGCGCGTGGCCGCCGCCTCGTCGGATTCCGCCTGGTCCACCGCCGTATAGGCCGCCGCGTTGACGATGACATCCGGCTGATGCGTGGCAAGATATGCATCCACCGCCTCGCCATCGGCCAAATCCAGCACCTGGCGCGAAGGAGCCAGCAGTTCCCCCAGGGTCGCCAGCTGGCGTTTGAGCTCGAAGCCCACCTGCCCATTACCACCGGTAATCAGGATCTTCATGGTCAAATCCTTTTAAATCAGAATGATCGATGATCGCTTTGCCAAATCATAAGCTCCCTAGCCGCTCGCCCTGGTAGCTGCCGTCCTGCACGCGCTGCCACCACTGCCGATTGTCCAGGTACCACTGCACGGTTTTACGCAGGCCGGTCTCGAAGGTCTCTTCCGGGCGCCAGCCCAGCTCGCGCTCGATCTTGTCGGCGTCGATCGCGTAGCGCACGTCGTGGCCCGGGCGGTCAGCCACGAACGTAATCAGCTCGCGGTAGCTTTTCTCGGCGGGCACCAGCTCCTGAAGCAGATCGCAAAGCGTCTCGACTACTTCCAGATTCGCCTTCTCGTTGTGGCCACCGATATTGTAGGTCTCACCGACCTTGCCCTCGGTCACTACGTTCACCAGCGCCCGGGCGTGGTCTTCGACAAAGAGCCAGTCGCGCACCTGCTGGCCATCGCCGTATACCGGCAGCGCCTTGCCCGCCAGAGCGTTCAAAATCATCAGCGGAATGAGCTTTTCCGGGAAATGATACGGCCCATAGTTGTTCGAGCAGTTGGTCAGCAGCACCGGCAGGCCATAGGTGCGATACCAGGCGCGCACCAGGTGATCGGAACTTGCCTTGCTGGCGGAGTACGGGGAGCTCGGCGCGTAGGGAGTCTCTTCGGTGAACAGATCCTCGGGGCCTTCCAGATCGCCGTACACTTCGTCGGTGGAGACGTGATGAAAGCGAAACGCGGCGGCTTTCTCGGGGCGACTCTCTTTGAGACCGTTCCAATACTGGCGGGCGGCTTCCAAAAGCGTGTAGGTCCCGACGATATTGGTCTCAATGAACGCCGCCGGGCCGTCGATCGAGCGATCCACGTGAGACTCCGCCGCCAGATGCATCACCGCATCCGGCTGGTGGCGCTCGAAAAGCCGGGCCATGTGCGCGGCGTCATTGATGTTGGCGTGCTCGAAGACGTAGCGCTCGTTGCCCTCGACGTCAGCCAGCGACTCCAGGTTACCGGCGTAGGTCAGGGCATCGACGTTGACGACCTCATGGTCGGTGTTGGCGATGAGGTGCCTGACGACTGCCGAGCCGATGAATCCTGCTCCACCCGTGACTAGAAGCTTCATAATGACTGCCTTGTGCATGACCTTGAGATTGTGCAACTGCCGTTTTGAAGGGCCCGAACGTCAGGCCATTGAAAGCAGCGATCCAGCGCACAAGGATAACATGCAAACACCGGCGGGCACCCCCCAAGGCACCGGCTACTGGCGCTCGCGAGCCAACCGCTGCAACAGGTCGCGCTTGAGCGGTCTGGAAAGCATCGATGCACGTACAAAGCGGCTATCGTCGCCGTCAACTCGAATCACGCCCTGACCTTGCGGGCAGAAAACATTCACGAGATCGCGCTGATCACCCCGTGCATGAAAGACACATGCAGGCGAGGTATCGTCCGGGTTCAGCAGGCTACGCGGTGGGCTTTGATGACAGTACGGGGGCTCGCTAACATGCGCCAAAAGCGTTGGCATCAAATCGGCCTGATGATAGAGCCCACTGACCTCGCCCACGCCCTTTTCGCCGGTGAGAATGAACCCGGGAACGTTCGAGGCCGCCGCACGCCCTAAAAGCGCGTGCTCCTCGCGACTCATCATGGTCATCGCACGATGATCACTGACCACCACCAACAGGCCATTGCCGAAAAACCCGTCGCGCTTCAGGGCCTCGATAAAGTCGGCGGCGGTGTCATCCATATAGCGAAAAACCTGTTCTTCGCTTCGCTCGTGCGTATCAGGATGAACGAAAGGATGATGCGTGCTGACGTTCTCGATCACCACGAACTGAGGATGAGGCGAGCGCTGGCGCTGGCGCAGGAACGACAAGGCATGCTCATAAAGTGCGGCGTCCTCCACGGCGTTGAAGTGATGGCGCGCCAAGCCATCGAAGGCGGGGGTGTCATGACCCTGCAGCGTGTCGAAACCGATATGCGAAAGCCACTCTCCCTTATGGGTAAAAGAGAGGTCGCCCGAGGTAAGAAAGCTACGTTTATAGCCACGCGCAGCTAGCGCGTGCGGCAGCGCCTGCTCTGCACGCCGCCAGGCACCCTCGAAAGCCTCGGTTTGCGTGGGCGGCGTAAACGGCAGTACCAGCTGCCGGCCGGTCAGCAGCGACACTAGCCCATCGTTGGTGGTGGAACCCCCAGCGTGCAAGCGAGAGAACCAGGTGCCCTCACCCGCCAAGCGGTCCAGCCGCGGTGTCCAATCATTGAGCCCTGACCAGCGCTGACTGTGATAAGGCGACCAGGACTCCAGCACCAAAACGACCACATTATCGCGGTGCGCAGGCGTCGATGTGCAGTAATACGGCGCAGGGTCCGTCTGAAGATGCCCAAGGGTTTGCGCACCGTAACGCTCGTCGATGCCGGTTGGCCAGTTGGCGGCCAGAACGTTTTCAAGCGCCCATTGGTGTACGTACCCAGGTGTGGGCAATAAAAGGGCCAACCCGGCGACGCTCAGCATCAGCGCCGCACCGGTCAGTCCGAACCGGCGACTCAACGCGTGCTGGGGTGATATCCGTATCCACCACCACCCGCTGAGCGCGACCAATAACGTACACGCTATCGCGACCGACAAGGGCGCCTGGTCCAACACGCTTACCGCCAGCTCGGCGTCGGCCAGGTAGATACGGGCATCGGCAATCATGAAACGAGAGTTGAACTGCACCATGGTGGCGATATCCAGCACATACAGCCAAAACCCCATCACCGCAGGCACCCGCCAAAGCAGCGTCCACCATCGCACAGGCCTCAACGTAGATACCGCAAACAGCAGCGCCAGCGCCACAAGATAAGGCACATCGGCTTTAATGACGGCAGGCGTCGCGCACCAGCGACAGCTCAATACCGCGCTCGACATGTCCTGCAACACCGCCACGCGCACCACCAACGCAGCCACCAGGCAAAGTCCGAAAACCCCCAGTGGCGTCATCCAAAACCGCCACGCGTCGGGCGAGGTCAACGGGTAACACCTTGCATTCATACAACATACTCAAAAGAAGCCGTTCGCCCGCCAGTGGGGGGCTCGTTTAAAACCATTGACCGATAAAATCAGGTGCTATCCGGGCAAGACGCTACCGGGGCGTGATAGCATTTCGCCGTATTGGCAGAGCAAAGCGTCAGTCACGTAATGCCCTTCCCCACACGGTGCGCTGTTGCGGCACGGATACTACAAGAGATTCGCCATGCTTGCTTTTCGCATCGTACTTTTGGCTGGACTGGCGGCGCTCGCCGGCTGTGGCGACACGGCGACCGATTTGCCGCGAGTCGCCCACGCCGGCGGTGGCGTCAACAACTGGGCCTACACAAACACGTTCGAGGCGCTCGATTTCAACCGCGACCACTTCGAGCTTTTCGAGATCGACCTCTCCTGGACCGCCGACGATCAGCTGGTATGCGTACACGACTGGCAGTACAACGCCGAGTATATTTTTCAGCGCCGCTTCGATACCCGCCCCACCCTTGCCGAGTTCGAGCAGCTCGTTAGCGAGAACCCCTACGTTAAAAACTGCACGCTCGATACCCTCGTTGAGTGGCTCAAGGCGCACCCGGGAAAGCGCCTGGTACCGGATATCAAGGAGCGTGAACTGGAAGGGCTTGCGCGCATTGCCGAGCGGTTTGATCAGGTGGGCGATCATGTGATAGCGCAGATGTATGACCCCGCTCAGTACGAGCAGATTCGCGCGCTGGGCTATCGCGATATCATTTGGGGGCTCTACAAGGTTTACCTCATGCCGTTGGATGAGATTATCGATCACGCCAACGACATGGAGCTATTCGCGGTCTCCATGCCGCGCCGAATGGCCGAGCGCGGCGATGGAAAAGCGCTGGGTGAGGCCGGTATTGCGACCTACGTGCATACGGTGAACACCCAGCGCGAACTGGAGTACTACCGGTCGCGGGGCGTGGACGATATTTATACCGACTGGCTGGCGCCTTGAGCATCCATCAGATCAGTGCGCCCACTCAAACCGGTTTACGAATCGACTTACCCATCACCGCGAAGCTCTTTGCTGGTGATACCTTATGGCCCTAACATTCGATTAGCTTTTAAGTACATGATAAAATTTAACTCCTATTTATCCCCCTGACATTGATGACAACTCAATAGTGAACATAAAGGGGGAACGCCGCGACGAGAAAATTAAAAGGCTGGTTTGAATGTCAAAAATCACGAATGGAATGGAATCCAACATATACTGGATCGATCTTTGCCGTGTGATAGCCACCCTGGGGGTCATTGCCATTCACGCCAGTGCTGACAGCTTTTATCAGTTTTCCACGCTTGATACGGGTAACTGGTTATCAGCAAATGCGATCGACTCGATATCTCGCATTTCGGTACCATTGTTCTTTCTTCTGTCCGGATTTCTCATTATTACGCCTCACCGTTCTGCTCCTTCGTTAAAAGGGCTGCTTAGGCGCATACAAAGAATTGCACTACCTCTGATCATATGGAGTACTCTCTTTCTTTTTTATACCTCCTATTATACAAGAGAAAGTATCGACTTTTTTAGCATTCTACAAAGCCCTGCGATGTATCACCTGTGGTTTGTCTATGCGCTATTGGGTGTTTATCTGTTGATCCCCATTTTACAGAAAATAACCGACCTGCTAGTGGAACGAGTCGACTACGCCATATATTTTCTGGTGCTCTTTTTTATCGTCAACTGCCTACCTTTTTATTGGCAAGGAGGTTTGTATGGCCTTGTATTTGACAAAGGGTTGCCAAGCTATGCGGGTTACTTCGTATTTGGAGCATATTTCAAGTCATACCTTGCCACGAAAGGCGTCTCCCAATTTCAGGTCTTTATCGCTTTGGTTGCGTTCATCACGTCATCGCTCATAACTTTTTTATACACGTGGATGTTGTCAGATCGATATGACATGGCCATTCAAACGGCTTACGAGTACTTATCGCCTAACGTGTTTATCGCCTCAATTTCATTCATGGTGCTAATTAGCCAGATCAAAACGCCAAGCTTTTCTACTCAAAAAGCCGTAAGCTTCGTTTCGGAAAAAACGTTCGTTATATATTTCGTCCATGTCGTGGTGTTGGACAAAATATCGAATGCCTTGGCTAGTAATACTGAATTGCCTACAGGGCTTTTTATTATTCTTGTCCTAATAGTCACTTTTTTCATTAGTTTAATTTTGGCTATTGGTGTGCGAATGCTACCGAAATCAAGGCTCGTGTTCGGCTAATGCTAGAAGGCCAAGACCGCTAATAAGGCGCGCTCATCCAGCGCGCAAGGCGTGGCTTGCAAAAGCGAAGCAGCGGCGCCTCGACCAAAACCCAGGACCCCCAAGCCAGCAAAATCGAAAGTATCAGCGCAGCCGCCATCCCCCCTACGCCAGAGACCACGGGGTCAAGCCACATCGGCGGCAGGTTGTGAAAGAGATACACCCCAAAACTGATTGTGCCGAGAAACGCCAAGAGCCGAGACGAGCGGACAGTCAGGTGGCTGTGTAGCACCACCCAGAACAGCAGCCCGAACAGCAGTACCATCACGCCGCGAAAATAAAACCCCGAAAACTCAGAAGTCAGTTCGAGAAATGTCTGGTAAAAGAAGCCGCAGGCAATGATCACGCCCATCAGGGCCAGCGTCAGCCAGCTATAGGTTTTGGAAGGCTTGATCTCACGACGATGGGCCACATGGCCGATTAGCCCCCCCAGCCAAAACGCAAACAGGTGCAACGGAAATACCCATAGTTCGATGTATCCATCGTGCCATTCGATCAGCGGTGTTTTTAACGTCGCCACGGCTACCAGCAACAGCGCCCCTACCTGCCAAGCGCGCGGCGTTACCCGAGGCAAAAATGCCACGAGCGTAAAAAAGGTAAAAAAGACCGGCATCGACCAGAACGGCGGGTTCAGCGCAAAGACCGTGGCCTTATCGGGTACGGTCAAAAGAAACGTTAGGTGGTGAAAAAGCAACGCCGGCCAGCTCGAAACTGGCGGCCACTGCGTGAGCAGGTATGCGACCACGGCCACCAGGTACGCTGGGTATAAACGAAGCAGCCGCTTGACCAGATAATGAAGCCCTCGACTGTGCTCCCAATTCAGCGCGTAATATCCCGCCACAATGAAAAAGCAGCCCGTGCCGTTGCTGTAAAACGAAAACTGATAATAGTGACCGGCATAGTGACAGGCCACTACCAGCAGCGCTCCGAACACCTTGGTCAGGTGCAATGCGTTGAAAAGTGAGGGCGACATGGGGGCAGCACCGCTAGCCATAAAAGGGCAAAACCATACACTATTTGGCCGTTTTTATAAAAAGCGATCAATTTAACATACGGTACGCCGTTGAACGTAATACTTCACTTTGCCAAAAAAGAGCCTGCTCATGCCCCTACAAAACCGCATCGACCCCTACGGCCAGCTTTGCAGCGTCAGTGCTCGCGGCGCGCTAATGGGCAATCGCGGCCTACTGCACGATGACGATAAAGCCATCAAGCGGCCCTGGGCGCACAAGCAGTGGGTCACCTGCGTGACGCACTTTCCAGGCCACGAGCGCCCGGTATTCGAACCCGGGCGCTATTCCCAGCTCTTCTTTCTGGATGAGGCTACCGCGTTTGCCGCCGGGCATCGCCCGTGCGGGTCCTGTCGCCAACAGCGCTTCAAGGCGTTCAAGCACGCCTGGCTTGCGGCCAACCCGCGGGCGGGCATCGAAAAGCCAAGCCTTGCGGACATCGACAAAACCCTGCATGCCGAGCGCGCCCGGCGTGGCGGCCACAAGGTAACCTTTCAGGCAGCTCTTGAGGGGCTGCCCTTTGGCACCCTGATCGATCTGGGTGGCCAGGCGTATCTGGTCACGCAAAATCACCTGTTACCCTGGAGTTTCGAGGGTTATGGGCCGGCCACTCCCCTGCCCGCCTCGGGCACGCAAGTGACCGTGCTGACCCCGGCCTCCATCGTGGAGCTGTTTCGGAGTGGCTTTCGCCCGCAGGTGCACGAAAGCGCCGAAGATCAGCGCTAAGCCGCTTCGAGCGATCTAGCTATCGAAATCGAAGCTGAACTCGTCATCGTCGCCGTCGAACATATCGTCCAGGTTTTCCGGCGCGGCGACGTGCCCCGGGTTGATGCGCGCAAGGCGGGCAAGCAAATGCGTTTGGGTCAGTGAAAGATTTAGCGCGTAGGCGATTGGCAGTGCCTGGGCCTTGCGCAGTGCCAAAAACGCCTCGTCGCCCAGCTCGGCCAGTGCCCGCTCGTCGATCATGTAAAGCCCCTCGATCGAAATCGAGGCCGACTCCCGAAGTGATTCGGGCCAGGGCGTGAGCACCTCGGCCTCGGCCAGGGCGTTCAGCGCTTTTTGCGTGGCCCGGTGGCGGGTGAAGCTCGCCTTCAGTGTCTCGACACGGCTCGATACCGCCGGATACATCTCGCCCTGGTCATCAAAGAAGGGCTCGCCGGCGCCGTGCTCGTCTTCCAAGCCGCTGTCGCGGTCGAACGCCACCGCGCCCCGGTCGCCTTGCGTAACGATTTCGAACGGCCAGGTCGACAGCCACTCGGGCCGGTAGCTGCCAAGCCACTTGCCTTCGCGGATGAACAGGTTATGCCCCTGAGCCAAACCGCAAACCCCCACCAGCTGCCAGCCCTTCGCGCCCTGGATGAGCGCCAGCGGCATCGATGCCGCCGCCCGGGCAAGCTCGCGGCCGTGCAGTGGCAAAAGCGCGTGAGAGGAGGCGAAATCGAGATCCACGGGCGGATGCCAAGTCTTGCCTTCGCATTCGCGGGGGTTAAGAACAAGCAGGTTGGACATGAAACTTCCTGGTTAGTGAACGCCGCCCGCCACGCGGGCCGGCTGAATCGGCGTAGTGTATCAAGTCACACCTGCGCTGAGACACCGTTAGGCTGGATTAGTGCTTCCTCTACCAATGACGGGGTCATACGGCTTGGCTCTCAAAAAGTCAGGCAAAAAATTAGTACAAAAATATGGCACAATAACTATTGCTCATTATAGTTAGATTTCATAAACTTAATAACACAATTTTAAATATCATGGATGCTTATAAATTCAAGGAGATATTAGTGGAATTCGATGACCTGATGGTGATTTTTTTAGCTCTGACAGCCGTTCTTTATACATTCATGGCAACCTACATTGCTGGCTATGAAAGCCGTATGCAGGTCATAATGACCCAGCTACTCGAAGAAGATGCCAAGCCTCTACCAGCTATTTCACCGGTCTTAGAAAAAATTCTAAAAAACGACAAAATAAAAGAAAGAGTAAAATACGATAGACGTGGACACTTGATCGAAATTTACCAGCTTTTGCAGCAAAAGCGTTCACGTGTCCGTAAAGTTTGCGCCATGGCCTTACTTATCTTCCTAACCGTTCTTGTTTCTATTTTTTTCTTTGAAATCATGAATTAATATTAACAGTCTATTATTTTTATTCTAGATACTAAAACGTAAACATTCATTATTTGCGTTGAATTGTGAAACCAATAACACCCCGATCCAAGTCGGGGCGTTATTGTCGTTTCGCACAAAAGCCTTTCAACTCTCTTACGCTGAGCTCACCGTCAAGAATCCGTTGGCGTACTCGGCGTCCGCGACGTTTACACCGGTAAGCGTCACTTGGGTGATATCGGCGGTGTCGGTGGCGTTGCCGCCGGTGGGGTGGGCTTCCACAAACAGCGTCAGGTCGTCGCCGTCCTGGCGCCAGAAGATCTCGAGCTGGTCGGCCGAACCCAGGCGGTCGGTGATCGATTGGCCCGCTTCGAGCTTCACCGCCTTGAAGGCCTCGCCGAAGTAGAGGGTGTCCACGCCCTGCTCGCCAAAACCAGTTAGCGTGACCGCGTTGGCCTCGGTGGTGCTGTCCACGAACAGGTACAGATCGTCGTTTTGATTCGCGCTTTCAGCGTTTGCGAAATCCTTGAGTTCATACCCCAGGGCACTGACGGCCTCTTCGGCGCTGGCCACTTGAGTATCGAGCGCGCTTAATGTCTCGCGCAGTTCGCGGGCCTCATCGAAGGTGTCGATAGCGTCGGCGAGCGCGCGCTGGTTGTCGTGGGCTTGCTGAAGTATTGCCAGCGCCCCGGCGGTGTCCTCACGGAAGGTAAGCGCGAGCACGGGTGCGCCGTTTTCGTCGGGAAGGACGCTGGTAATGACGAACTGCGAGATATCCTCCTCGGTCAATCCTTGCTTGCCGGTTTGAAGCTCGATGAGTGCGAGCATCGCTTCGCCGGTTGCTCGTTCACTGGCGATACCGGCCCGCCCTGTCACTGCGGTATCGATCAACACCTCCAGAAGCGAGTCGAGCCCGGCAAGCTCGAGCCCCCTGGGTATTGTTGTCACCGCCGCGCCGTTGGTCACGGTGAGCACCTTGGTCTCCTGCTGGGTTTGCGTATTAAAAAGAATCGCCTGGAACACGTTCCCCTGCTCGTCCAGCGGCGAAAAGTCGACCAGATACGAGGGATTCAACGCTTCGAAATAAGCATTACGGCCCTGATACTCAAGCCCCAGTTCGACGGTTTTGGTCACCAGCTCGCGCAGGTTCGCATACGCCTTTTCGAACCGACCAAACGCCGCGACCACACCCGGCTTGACGCCAGCTTCCGCCGTGGCCACTGCGCTGTCAGCTTGCTGGCGGGCATCGTCGAGGAATATCTGCTGCACCGCACTCGAGCGTTCGGCCAAATTTTTGGCCACAGCGCCGTGGGCGGCCTGCACTACCGCGCTTGCCGCGTTCTGATAAAAAGCCTCAAGGGCACCCACAGCGTTGGCGGCGGCATCAACGAAGGGCGCCAGGCTGTCGCGCTCCTGGATCTCTTCGAGAAACGCGGCGCGCTCTTGCTGGGCGGCTTTCAACGTTTCCAGCCGCTGGGCCAGAAGCGCAGGCGTGGTAGGGCCGGCCATGGCGAGTAGGGCGTTGGCTTCGATTCCCGCGGCCAGGTGCGCTTTCGAGGCGGCGATGGCGTCATCGAGCACCTGCGCGGCGCCGTCAAGCCCGCGTGGGAGCGCATCGGCCAAAAGCGTTTCGCTGATTTCCAACATGACCTGACCCACAGAAATACCGTCGTTTAGGCGCTGGTTGATGAAGTCGCTGCCGCGGGTGTAGCCCGGCGAGCCCTCCTCAAGACCCAGGCGGGCCAGCACCAGGTCGATTTTATCCTGGCGAGTGCTTTGCGGGGCGAACTGGGCGGCGAAGGTGTCGGTGCGCGCCAGATCACCGGCCAACTGGATAAAGCTGGGGTTCGCGGCGAGCAGGTCGGTGAGGCGGGCATAGGATGCCGTTCCCGGGGACTGGCCAAACATCAGCGCTGTCAGGCCCAATACGGCATCTTGTTGAGTGATTACCATGGCGGAAAGGTCTCGTGCAGTAAGCGTTAACGGGTAGTGCGTCCCTGGCTTACTGCGAGACGCCAAATAATGCTAATACATTTTAATTAGAATCCATCGTTAAAAATTGTTAAATCGACCTGGATGATGCACGGCCAAATGAATCGATAACAGCGCCTTCGTTTAGGCAATAAAAAACCCCCGACCAAAAGGTCGGGGGTTGGGGTACTGCATCGTTCGGGCAAGCAAACTTTCGTTTGCTGCACCCGGCGGCCTGGGCCGCCGGGTGTCTCACAGCGCGGGCAGGTTACACCACCCTACCCGGTTGCCAGGTCAACCTTAGGCAGCGCTGTTAACGGACAGGAAGCCGTTGGAGAAGTCGACGTCTTGAACGTTCACACCGGTCAGGGTGATCTCGGTAATGTCACCGCCGTTCAGGTCGGTACCAGACGCTTCGTTAGCTTCAACGTAAAGTACCAGGTTGTTGCCATCCTGCTGCCAGAAGATTTCCAGCTGAGATGCAGAACCTACACGGTCGTTGATGGTCTGGCCTTCGGTCAGCGCAACAGCGGTGTAGCCTTCGCCGAAGAAGATGTAGTCGGTACCTTCGTCACCGAAGTTATCGATGTCGTTTTGGGTGCCAGCATCGTCAACGAACACGTACAGATCGTTTTCGTTAGTTGCATCGCCGAAGTCAGTAATGACGTTGTACTCGTAGTCTTCGGTCAGAACGTCGTTCGCTTCGGTAACGGCTTCAGTCAGCGCTTCGAGCTGAGTATTCAGATCGCGAGCTTCCTGGAAGTCGGCAATATCAGCGTTCAAGGTAGTGCGAGCATTTAATGCATCGATGTAGGCAACTTCGTTATCGAGCCCAGTAGCAAAGGCTGCTGAACTTGTATCGATGACAAAATCACCATCGGCATCTGTACTAGTAAAGTCAGCGTATCCAACAGTACCTTGACCATCGCCAAATGCTGCATCGAACGCTGCATCCGCACGGTTTTCAGCAGTATCCAAACGCACCTGAGCGCGGCCGAATGCACTAGCTGCGGAAAGCAATGCATCGAAGCCATTGACGGTGCTGGAATCAAAGTTAGCACCGTCAATAAGAGTAAAGGTGCCATTGCTATTCAAAGTAGCTACGTCAGCGCCACCAATCTCAAGAATGTCATTCTCTTGAAGCTCATCACCGTTGGCAAAATCAACATTTGTGCCATCCGGACGGTTAATTACGGCTTGATCGGCATTAACTGTATTAAAGCGAGCGAACTCACCAGCAAAAGCTGAGCCAGCAGTATCACGAGTTTCGACAGCAGTGTTAACTGCGCTCAGGCGAGACTGAGCAGTGTTGACTGCATTAACGCCGTCAGTACCCAAGGTGTTACCAGTAGTTGTAACCTGGTTTTCAGCTTGAGTTTGCGCGCTTTGAATCAGCGTATCTTGGACAGAAGCTTCGCGACCGGCAAAGCCATCGTCGTCAATCAAAGCGTTATCGCCAACCACTTCAGCTTCGCTTGCATAGTATGCGCGAACTGCCGCTGCAGAAACTTCAGCATCAGTAGAGTTAGCGATGTCAAGATCGTTGCCTTCTTCGTCTTGCAAAGCAACAGTAGTACCATCAGCGGCTGTGTAACCGCCATCTTCGATGATATCGGCAACGCCTTCAACTTGAGCGGTTTCTTCCAGGAACTCTTCACGCGCATTGATAGCGGTTTGGAGCTGCTCGATCGCTTCAGCCAGCAGAGCGGTGGTCAGGCCATCGCCCAGCTGCAGCGGCGCGTTGCCTTCGTTGCCGGCTTCCAAGTAGGCGTTGGAGCGCTCGATAGCGTCTTCCAGCACTTGAGAGGCTTCGGCGAAACCGCGCGGAATGGAGTCAGCCAGCAGCTTTTCACCGATTTCGGCAATTACTTGACCAGCCGGAACGCCGGCTTCCAGACGAGCATTAACGAACGCGTTAGCGGTGGCGTAGCTGTCAGAACCTTCTTCCAGGCCCAGACGACCCAGTACCAGGTCGATCTTGTCTTGAGTGGTGGCGCCTTCACGGAACTGAGAGTTGAACGCGTCGGTCGCGGCCAGGTTGTTGGCCAGGTCGTAGATGCTGGGGTTGGTCGCCAGAATCTCACGGAAATTAGCGGCGGAAGCAGTACCTACTGCCTGGCCGAACATCAGAGCGGCGAGGCCCTGTACTGCTTGAGTCTTGGTAATAGCCATCTTGGTGAAACTCCTTGCGTTCTTGACAACGTTGTCAGGCTCATTAAAAGCCGCGCTGGCTACGCTAGCACAGGCTTAAAATTCTAACCAGTTTTTACTACGTGCAAGTTGCTGTTTACACAGTTCTTGCGATATTGCGTTATGGAAATGGCAACGGGTATGCGCGCTACGCGCCGCCATTGCTGCCCAAAAGGCTCCACGCCACTCTTTATAGCCGCGCCAGGGTGGCTTGGCAAGTAACTTCCGGTAACGCATTACTATGCCTTCGTGCTGCGTTGATCGCAAGCCTACTTAAGTTTTCAAGCGCGGCTCGAACGTTTATCACCTTTCAGTGACGGCGGGATGACAGGGCCACGGGTTACGGGCATTTCGGGGTTTTGAAACATCGTTCGCTAAAGCGCTGTTCTCAAACGCGTTGTGGCGCTTACAGAAAAAAAAGTGTTTAAAAACGCCACACTGTTCATTTTTACCCCGGTTGGCACCATGGGAGCGCACGGGTAAGATAGCGGCCTTTCTGTTTACCGGGAGCGCGCCTTGGCTGCTTTACACCTACACCGCCACCTGCATCTATTGTGGCAGTTCACCTGCCGCGATATTACCGGGCGCTACCGGGGGTCGCTTTTGGGCCTAGGCTGGACCCTGCTCTCGCCACTTTTAATGCTGGGTGCCTTTACCCTGGTGTTCTACGGCTTTTTCGATTTGAAGTGGCCGGTCGAGGCCACCGGCACCCCGCAGATGGATTTCGCGCTGCAGGTGTTCGTCGGGCTTTTATCCTTTAACTGGTTCGCCGAGGTGGTCAATCGCGGCCCAATACTGGTAACCAGCCAGCCCAACCTGGTCACGAAGGTGGTGTTTCCGCTGCCGCTGCTGGCGTTCTCGTCGGTGCTGGCGGCCAGTTTTCAAGCGCTGGTGAGCCTGGTGCTTTTAATGCTGATTACCGCGGTGCTGGTGGGCGTTAACGTCACTTGGCTTGCGCTTCCGCTGGTCATCCTGCCGTTTGCTGGCGTGCTGGTGGGCATTTCGCTGTGGCTTTCGGCGCTGGGGGTTTATCTTCGCGATATCGGCCCGTTCATGGCGCTGTGTACGTCGGTTTTGATGTTTCTCTCGCCGGTGTTCTACCCGCTTTCCAACGTGCCGGAGCAGTGGCAAGGGGTATATTTGATGAATCCGCTGGCGCTGTTGATCACCCAGCTTCGCGACGTAATTTTCATGGGCGCCTGGCCGAGCGTGAAGGTCGTGGTGGGGCTAACCGTGGTGGCCGCCCTGCTGCTTGCAAGCGGTAGCTGGGCCTTCAACAAGCTGCGCGGGGGGTTTGCCGATGTGCTCTGATACGACCGTTACCCGCAGCGACCAGCCCGCTATTGCGCTGACCAACGTCAGCAAGACGTTCTACCGCTACGAGCGCCCGCTCGACCGGCTGCTGTTGCAGTTCAAGGCGCTTAGCAAGCGCGCCCGTTTTGACACCATCAGCGGCCTGAAGCCGATGGACTTGACCGTCAAGCGCGGCGAAGTCGTGGGCCTCGTTGGCCGTAACGGCGCGGGTAAATCGACGCTTTTGCAGCTGGTGTGCAATACGCTCTCCCCCACCACGGGCGAGGTAGTAGTGAACGGCAAGATCGCGGCGCTTTTAGAGCTGGGTTCCGGCTTCAACCCGGAGTTCACCGGGCGTGAGAACGTGTACATGTCGGCGGCGATCGCCGGGCTCAGCCGCGCTCAGGTGAACGAGAAGTTCGACGAGATCCACGCGTTCTCCGGTATTGGCGATTTCATCGACCAGCCGGTGAAAACCTACTCCAGCGGCATGTACGTGCGCCTGGCCTTTGCGGTGGCCACCAGCGTGGAGCCGGACATTCTGGTGGTCGACGAGGCGCTTTCCGTCGGCGACGGCGCCTTTGCGCGCAAGTCGTTCGATCGCATCATGGCGCTTCGCGAGCGCGGCGCGACGATTCTGTTCTGCTCGCACTCGCTCTACCAGGTGGAAAACCTGTGCGACCGGGCGCTGTGGGTGGAAGGCGGCGAAGTGCTGGCCGATGACATTCCCTCGATCGTGATTCCGCGCTACGAGCAGTTTTTGCTGGGCGACACCGTGGAAAGCCGGGGGGTGCGCGAAAGCGCGGCCGACGAGCAGCGCCACGTGGCGCCATCGGGCAGCGCGCGGCTGTTGTCGACCACCGTGCTGGTAGACGGCAAAACGCCGGATGCCCGCTACCCGGCGATCAGCGGCGAAAGCACGCTCGAGATCGAGATTCACTTTGCCAGCGACCCGGCGCTTGCCTGCCCGGGCGTGGCGGTAACGATCTCGACGCCTTCCGGGCAGATCGTCACCAGCTCCGGCAGCTGGGAGGAAGGCGTGGCGCTCACCAGAAGCGAGCGCGGCGAGGGGCGGCTTTCGATTTGCTTTCCTGAACTGGCGCTGCTCAAGGGCGAATACCACGTGGGGGCGTACCTGTTCTGCGAGCGCGGGCTTCACAGCTACGAGTGGGTCGACCCGATCAGCGGCTTCCACGTGACCCAAACGAGCGTGGCCCGCGGCGTGGTGCGCCTGCCCCACCAGTGGCAGCCGCGCACCCCCGGGGGCGCCAGCCATGGCTGACACCGCGCTCAAAAGCGCCCAGTGGCAGATTCGCTGGGCCACCGTTGATGACACCCCCGCCCTGCTGCGCCTTTTCGAGCGCAGTTTCGGCGCGACCATGTCCCTGGACGAGTGGCGCTGGAAATACCGCTTTGCCGATAGCCCCGGCGTGGTGTGCGTGGATAACGGTGAGCTCGTGGCGTTCAACGGCGGTATGCCGCGCCCGGTGTTCGTCGACGGCCAGCGCCACAGGGCGGTGCAGATGGGCGATGTGATGGTCGACCCGGCGTATCGGGGCATTCTCACCCGCAAGGGGCCGTTTTATCGCGTGGTGCAGGCCTTCTTTAGCGACAAGGTGGGCGAAACGCTCGACTACCGCTACGCCTTCGGCTTTCCCCACGCCCGCCACGCCCGCCTGGGCCGGGCGCTTTCGCTCTACTGCGAAACCGATGTGATTCGGGCCGCCGAGTGGTCGCCCCAACCCAAACGCCGCCTGCTCACCACCGCCCGGCCACTCACGCCCCAGGACGCCGCCACCGTGGATGCGCTCTGGCAAACCATGCGCGAGGCGCTGCCTGAGGTGGCGATCGGCGAGCGCGACAGCCGCTGGCTCGATCACCGCTACCGCCAGGTGCCGGGGCGCAACTACCTGCAGTGGCTGGTCGTGGAGCGTTTGACCAAGCGCCCGGTGGGCATTTGCGTGCTGCGCCAGCACGAGCGCCAGGTCGAGCTTCTGGATCTGGTCGCCCCGCCGAAGGCGCTGCCCCGGGTCGTCGAAAGCGCTCGCCATCTGACCGCCCGGCTTGGGTGCGATACGCTCACCGCCTGGCTTTCACCGAGCGTGGCAAGTGCGCTTGCGGCGTCCGGCGCGCAGCTGACCGATACCGACGTAGTGGTGCCGGGCAGCCAGGTGAATGGCAAAGCGCTGGGCCTGGAGGTGGAAAACCGCTGGTGGCTGATGGGCGGCGACACGGATTTCCGCTAAGCCGACCTTGCACCTGCGCCCCGGCTGGTGAAGGATAAAACCACCATTATAAAAAGCCGCGGACACAAGCAGCGCCGCGTCGCTTACAAGACCATGGAAAAGGCCGTCATTGCATGAGAGAAGCCTGGTACGTTCCTTACACCCCCACGCCGCTGGAAGGCTCGCGCGTGCTGGTGCTGGCCCCCCACCCGGACGACGAAGTGTTCGGCTGCGGAGGCGCGCTGGCCCAGCTTGCCGCCAGGGGCGCCGAGATTCGCGTGGTGATCGCCACCCAGGGGCCCCAGGCGGCCCTGCGTTTGGCGGAATCGACCCGCGCCGCTGCGGTGCTGGGCTACCCCGCTCCGATCAACTGGGCCTTTCCCGACCGGGGGCTGGAGCAGGCCATTGATGCGCTGGCCGACACGCTTTTGGAAGCGCTCGAGGCGTTCACCCCGGATTTACTGCTGGCGCCTTCGAGCTTCGAGATGCACCCGGACCACCGCGCTGCCTGCGACGCCGCGCTCAAGGCCGGCGAGCGCTTCGTTGCCAAGCATAACGCGTCGCTTTCCATCGCGCTTTACGAGATCGGCGTGCCGCTGAGCGCCAACCAGCTCGTGGATATATCCCAAGAGGGCGAGCTAAAAGCCAGGGCCATGCAGTGCTTTGCCTCGCAGCTTGCCGAGCAGCGCTACGCTGATCAGATCGACGGGCTCAATCGCTATAGAAGCTATACGCTGGGGCTTTCGGTCACTCGGGCCGAGGCGTTTCACGTACTGGCGGCCGGCGAGCGCGGTGATATCGAACTGCCTTCGGTGCAGGACCAGGCGCTTTGGCGCTGCGAAGCCGCGCTGGCTCGAACGCAAGCCCAGCTTCAATCGCAGGCCCAAGCCCTGGGTCAAATGCAGGCCGAGCACGTTCACGCGATCGAGGCGTTGAAAAGGGAAAACGCGGCGCTTGTCGATCAAGCCCACGAGGACCGCCAGGCGCTGGCGCAGAGCGAGCAGGCCAAACGCGGCGCCGAACAGGAGCTTCAGGCCATTTACGCCACCCGAGGCTGGCGCTGGCTTTCGCGTCTAAAATCGTTACTAGGGCGCGGTTAAGCGCATTATTCATCAGGAAGTTTATGTCATCGTCTAATTCGAACGTTTTGGTCAACACCGGCTCGAGCACTGCGCGCGTGAGCCTGCTGATTCGCAGCATGGACCGCCCTCATCTTCAGGACGCCCTGGCCGGTATCGCGGCGCAGCGTTTTGCGGGCCTGGAAGTTCTGGTCGTCAACGCCAAGGGCGAGCCGCATAGCGCGCTGCCCGCGCTCGACGTGCCCTGCCGGCTGGTCGACTCCGACACGCCCCTTCCCCGCGCCGAGGCGGCCAACAAGGCGCTCGAAGCGGTGCAGACGCCCTACGCGATGTTTCTGGACGACGACGACACGATCGACCCCGATCACATAGCACGTCTGGTCGAAGCGCTGGACGCCCATGATGCGGCGCCGGCGGCCTACGCCGGGGTGCGGCTGGAGAAAACCACCGGCGAGGTGGTTTCTACCATGGACACGCCCTGGGTGGCCGGCGAGCTTTTGCTTCACAACACGCTGCCGATTCACGCGGTGCTGTTTCGCGTAAGCGCTGTGAAAGCGCACGACTGTCGTTTCGATACGCAGTTCGAGCAGCTCGAGGATTGGGATTTCTGGCTCACGCTGGCGCAAACAGGCGCGTTCGTTCACGTACCGGGGCCGAGTGCGACCTACCGGCTGGGGCTGGGCGAGTCTGGCCTTTCGCAGCAGCGCGATATCGACGCCTTCCAAGCGGCCCGCCGCGCGGTATGGCAAAAGTGGCTCCCCCGGGTGGACGAGGCGCTGCTGCAAAACGGCATGGCCGTACTGGTCGACCGGCTGGAGCAGCTGGAGTGGGACACCCGTCAGCTTCACGCAAGCGAGGCGGCGCTTCACCAGCGCGATCATGAGCGCGAAGGCAAGCTTTTGGAGCTTCGTGAGCATTACGAGAAGCTTCAGAGCCTTCACAGTGAGCTTCACCAGGCCCACGGTGGGGTGTGGGAAAAACTCGATGCACTGGGCAAGGAGCACGAGCAGGCGCTTTCGCGTATCGACACCCTGCAGCAGGACGCCAACGCGCTCGTAGCGCTGCGCGAGCGCCACGCGGCGCTCGAAGAGCAAAGCACCCACCTGCATGAGCGCCTGGCCGGGGCCGATCACGCGCGCCTCGCGCTCGAGCAAGCCCGTGCCGATGCCGAGCACCGCGCCCATGTGCTCGGTGAAGAGCTTCACGCGCTGCGCCATTCGCGCTCGATGCGCCTGACCGCGCCGCTTCGCTGGCTGACCGAGCAACTCAGAGCGCTGAAAAACGGCTCGTTCAAGGAGCGTTTCGCCTCACCGGACGACGACCTGCCGATCGCCCGCGCCAAACAGAAAACCCCCGTGGGCGCGGTGGATGTCATCGTGCCGGTCTACAAGGGCCTGGACGAGACCCGCGACTGCCTGGAGAGCGTGTGGGCCTCTACCTCGAAGCACGCCTACCGGCTGGTGGTGATCAACGACGCAAGCCCGGAGCCGGCGCTGACCGAGTGGCTTCGCGAGGTGGCAAAGACCCGCCCGATGCTGCTGCTGGAAAACGAGGAGAACCTGGGGTTCGTGGGCACGGTGAACCGCGGCATGGCCCACTCGGAAAGTGCTGACGTGGTGCTGCTCAACAGCGACGCCGAAGTGGTCAACGACTGGCTGGACCGCCTTGTAGACGCCGCCTACCGCCCCACGACCCGGCCGGTGGCGAGCGTCACGCCGTTTTCCAACAACGCGACCATCTGCAGCTACCCGCGCTTTTGTGAGGACAACCACCTGCCGGAAGGCTTCACGCTTTCCGAGCTCGACCGGCTGGTAGCGGACACCAACAAAGGCCAGGCGGTGGAAATCCCCACGGGTATTGGCTTTTGCATGTACATTCGCCGCGAAGCGCTCAATGACGTGGGTCTGTTCGATGTCGAGAATTTCGGCAAGGGCTACGGCGAAGAGAACGACTTCTGTATGCGCACGCTAAAAGCCGGCTGGTGCCACCTGCACGCCCTCGACGTCTTCGCCTGGCACAAGGGCAGCGTGAGCTTTGGCGAAAGCCAGCCGGAGCGCGTGACCAAGGCGCTGCAGGTGCTGCACGAGCTGCACCCGGACTACGAATCTCGCGTACACACGTTCATCGGGGTGGACCCGGCCCGCCAGGCGCGGCTGAACATCGACGTGGCTCGGCTTCGAAAAAGCGCCAAACCGCGCGTTTTGATGGTCAATCATCAGCGTGGCGGCGGCACCGAGCGCCACTGCCAGGAGCTGGCGGCCACGCTGAAAGGCGAAGTGGAGTGGTTGATGCTGCGGCCAAGCCCGGTGGGTGGGGCGCGGCTGACCATGCTCGATGAGGCCGAATCCATGGCGCTGGATTACGTGCTGCCGGACGCCTTTGACGAACTGGTCGACATGCTCAAGGCGCTGGGCGTGACTCACGTGCATTTTCATCACGTGCTGGGCTTCGATAAGCGCATTCTCGACCTCGCCGGCGCCCTGGGCGCCACCCAGGACGTGACGCTTCACGACTACTACGCCGTGTGCCCGCAAATTTCATTGACGCCGATCGATCATCGCTACTGCGGTGAGAAAGGCGTCGAGCAGTGCCGACAGTGCCTTTCCGAGCAGCCGGCGCCGGACGGCAGCACCATTACCCAGTGGCGCGAGCGCCACGCGGCCTGGCTGCTCAAAAGCGACCGGGTAATTTCGCCAAGCCAGGACGCCGCCGAGCGCTTCAAGGGCTACATTCCCGAACTCGAGGTTCAGGTAGCGGTTCACCCGGACCAGGAAGGCGTTCGCTACCCGGCGCCTGCCTGGCAGGCGCCCGTGGAGGGCGAGCCGCTTCGCGTGGCGGTGATCGGCGCGCTTTCGATCATCAAGGGCGCGGACGTGCTCGAAAGTGTGGCCGCGCTTGCCAGCAAAAAAGGGCTGAACATCGAGTTCAAGCTGTTTGGATTCGCCTACCGCTCGCTCAAGCCGCTACCCAACCTGAGCGTCACCGGTGCCTACCGCGACGACGAGCTGGCCGCCCTTGTCAGCGCGTGGCAGCCTCATGTTGCCTGGTTCCCGCCGATCTGGCCGGAAACCTACAGCTATACGCTGAGCACCTGTTTACAGCTGGGCCTGCCGGTGGTGGCAAGCAACCTGGGCGCCCTGCCGGAACGCCTTCAGGCGCGGCCCTGTTCCTGGCTGCTGGCTTGGGACAGCACCGCCGAACAGTGGTGTGAATGGTTCGAAGGGCTGCCTGCACGGGCGGCCAACACTATCGAAACCGCGGCCCCTGGCGATTGGGACAACGGTCAGGCGGATTTCTACGCCAAACGCTACGTGACGCCCATTGCCCCGGCGCGGCCCGAGGCCGAGCTTGCCGCACTCCCCTCGCACTGGCAGGTACACGCGGCACAAAAAGACACCACGACCATGCGCGTGCGCAAGGCGATGGTGTCGACACTTTACTGGCTACGCGCCCAGCCGCTGCTGCGCGGGCTATCGCGGCACGTGCCGGCGGGCTGGCAGCGCAAGGTGAAAAGCCGCTTGCTGCGGGAGTCGTAGCGGGTATGGGGTTGCATACGCCACGTTTCGGGGTTTGCGTGCCGACGCTCAACGCGGGCCCAAGCTGGCTTGAATGGCTGAACCGGGCCGAGCCGGCGCTAGCCGCAGCCCACCGCCGGCTGGTGATCGACTCGAGCTCCAGTGACGCCACCGCTTCGCTGGCCGCGGAGCGCGGTTGGGAAGTACAGCACATTGCGCGCGACGCGTTCGATCACGGCGGCACCCGCCAGCGTGCGCTCGAGCTACTGGCCGACTGCGACGTGGTGGTGTTTCTGACCCAGGACGCGCTGGTGGCCGATGAAAACGCGCTGACAGCGCTGAATGAGGCTTTCAAGGCGCCCCACGTGGGCGCGGTTTTTGGTCGCCAGCTGCCGCACGACGACGCCACGCCCATTGCCGCCCACGCAAGGCTTTTTAACTACCCGGAAGAATCGAGAGTGGTGAACGAAGCCGACATTCCAACGCTTGGCCTCAAAACGGCGTTTTTATCCAACTCCTTTGCCGCTTACCGGCGCGAGGCGCTTTTGGCGGCGGGCGGGTTTCCCACCGGCACCATCCTGAGCGAGGACATGATTGCCGGTGCGCGGCTTTTACAAAACGGCTGGCAGCTCGCCTACTGCGCCAAGGCGTGCGTTCACCATTCGCACAACTACTCGCTGGGCCAGGAGTTCAAGCGCTACTTCGATATCGGCGTGCTGCACCACCGCGAGGGCTGGCTGTTGGCGTGGCTGGGCAAGGCGGAAGGCGAAGGCGGGCGTTTCGTGCGCTCGGAAATTCGCTATTTACTGCGTCACGCTCCCTGGCGCCTGCCCGAGGCCGGGCTCAGAACCTGCCTCAAGTACCTGGGCTACCGGCTGGGCAAGGCGGAAAACCGCCTTCCCGTGAGCCTGAAGCGCCGCCTTTCCATGCACCGCCGGTTTTGGGGCTAGATGTTGGGGCCAATGCGCTACCCTGGCGTTCACTGCTTGCCTCGGGCATCGTTTATCATCTGACTTTCCAGCATCGCCGTCAGGGTTTGCTCGATCGGGGTTCGCTCGAGTCCCGGTACCCAGGCGTTCAAACGCTGGGTACACGCCTTGAGCTTGGGAATCTCGTTGGCGCGCACGAACGCCGGATTGACGCGAATCTCGATGGCGTGACCTGCCAGCCGCTCGAGCGTTTGAATCAGCGCTTTCAGCGATACCGCTTGGCCGCTGCCCACGTTGACCACGCTGGCGCTCCTGGCGTCTTGCGGCCAGTGCGCCAAAAGCCGCGCGTAAATCTCCACGACGTCGCGCACATCCGAGAAGTCGCGGCTGACGTGAGTGTTGCCAAGCTCGATGATCGCCTCGCGGCGCTGAAAGTGAGCGACGATTTTCGGGACCAGAAAGTGCCCCGCCTGGCCGGGGCCGGTGTAGTTGAACGGCCGCGCGATCAACAAGGGGAGCTTTTGGGCGTAGGTAAGCGCAACGTGCTCCATGGCGAGCTTGGAGTGGGCGTAGTGGTTGACCGGCAAGGGGGCCACGTTTTCATCGATAACCGCCTGGCCGTTGGCACCGTAGACGTTGGCGCTGCTGGCGAGCAGCACCCTGGGCGGCGCGGCCAGCCCGCTCAGCGCGGCCAGCAGGTTCTCGGTGCCCAGCACGTTGACGCGATAGAAATCGAGCGGTGTCGGGTGACCCACAAACGACAGCGCCGCCAAGTGAAACACCTGGTCCGGTGCGCTTTGCTGCACGAGACGGGAAAGGTTCGCGGCATCGCTTAGATCAATGTGATGCGTTTCATCGGCGCCGCAGGGCGTGCTTGCTAGGGCCACCACACGGTGGCCCTGGCGCTTCAAATGGGCGACGAGGTAGCGGCCAGTAAAGCCGCTGGCGCCGGTGACCAGGCTCGTGGTCATGGTGGCTCCCTTACCAAAAGGTGATCGGCGACTCAGACGCTGACGCCTTGTTGCACGCGCAGCAGATCCGCCTCGACCATCATTTTGCACAGCGTCTCCAGCGGGACCACGGGCTTCCAGCCAAGCTCGCGGTGGGCCTTGGCCGGGTCGCCGATCAGAAGCTCGACCTCAGCGGGACGATAAAACTCGGGGTTGATCACCACCCGCGTTTCGCCCGTCGCCGCGTCCTGGGCGATCTCGTTTTCGCCCTCGCCTTCCCAGCGAAGCTCGATGTTCGCTGCCTTGAAGGCGAGCGCCACGAAATCGCGCACGGTTTCGGTGCGGTGGGTGGCCAGCACGAACGTGTCCGGCTCATCGGCCTGCAGCATACGCCACATGCCCTCGACGTACTCGCGGGCAAAGCCCCAGTCGCGCTTGGCGTCCAGGTTGCCCAGCGCCAAGTGGGGTTGCAGGCCAAGCTTGATACGCGCCACACCGTCGGTGATCTTGCGCGTGACGAACTCGCGCCCTCGCAGCGGCGATTCATGGTTGAACAGAATGCCGCAGGCGGCAAACAGGCCATAGGATTCGCGGTAGTTGATCGTCATCCAGTGGGCATAAAGCTTGGCCACGCCGTAGGGGCTTCGGGGGTAGAACGGCGTCGACTCGGTTTGCGGCACCTCCTGCACCTTACCAAACATCTCGGAGGTGGAGGCCTGGTAAAAGCGAATGGCGGGGTCGACGATGCGAATGGCTTCCAGCAGATTGACCACGCCAAGCCCGGTGATTTCGGCGGTGGTGATGGGCTGGTCGAACGAGACCCCGACGAAGCTCTGGGCCGCGAGGTTGTAGACTTCCTGCGGCCGGCAGCGCTGCAGCAGGCGAATGCTGGCGGACAGGTCGGTCAGGTCGAACTCGACCAGGTGCAGGTTGGGATGCCCCTGGAGTCCGAGTTCTTCGATACGCCAGAAATTCACCGAGCTGGTGCGCCGAAACGTGCCGTACACGGTGTAGCCCTTCTCCAGCAAAAGCTCGGCCAGATAAGCGCCGTCCTGCCCCGTTATCCCCGTGACGATCGCGGTCAACGCGCCGCTCTTTTTATGCTCGCCCATCATTTTATGCTCGCCTCACTCAAACCGTTGCGCCCGCTGCTGGCGCTTAAAGGTAACAGAGTGTAATCACCGCGTGTTACAGTTTTTGGTCAACGAGCGCGGCGTTCATCAGCGCTTGATAACGCCGGGCAAGCGTGGCCCAACGGCGCTGTTCGAGCCAGTCAGCGCGCGCCTGGCGGTAAACCGCCCGCTCCTGCTCGTTGGCGCTGAGCACGTGAACAACCGCCGAGGCAATCGCCTCGGGCTCGAAGCCGTCAGATTGCCACACCACGCCCGCCACTTCGTCGAAAATGGGCGCTGGGGTGGTCAAAATCATCGGGCACGCCGCCACGGCGGTGCGCACCGCAGCGCTGCTCGACTCCTGGGTGTACTGGTACGGCAGCACCACAAGGCTACATTCGGCCAAGCGGCGCTGCACCTCGTCCAGAGGCATGAAATCGGTGTACCACTCGAGGTAGCGCTCGACACCGAGCCGTTTGGCGGTGCGCTGGCAGCGCGCAAGCTCTTCCTGGGAGGCGGGCTCGTTGCGTACCGAGGTTACCAGGCGTAGCCTGGCGCCTTCGGGCAGCGCTTGGCGTTTTATCAGCGCGGCGAAGGCCTCGATCAACGTATTGACGCCCTTATGGGGCAGCAAAAAGCCGAAACAGCCGATGATCGGCGCGCCGTTGGAGGGAGTGGCTTCAACGGTGGCCTCACAACTCTGGGCCACGCCCTGAGGCATGCGAGTTACGTTGTCGGTCAGGCCGATGCGCTTCAAGTGATTAAGATCGTCCAGGGTGTGGACGAACACGCGGTCGAACTCGGCCAGCGTGGCAGCCGCCGCGCGGCGGCGGGCGGTGTCGAAATCGATCAACGGGCGCGTGGTGTGAAGGGTGATGTAAACCCGCTTGCCCTGCTCGCGACAGCGCACCACTTCCCTCGCCAGGGCGGTGTCGAGCTCGAAAAAGGCAAAGTGGTGCTGCAACCAGACGACGTTGCCCGAGGCCCCAGAAAGCGCGGGACTTGCGCCCTTTTGCCAGCTCTTTTCGGCAACGCGAACGGGATAAGCGGCGCCATCCAGCGGCGCGGTCGGGGCGTGCACGGTGAGCGCGATGGTATCGTCGTGCGAAAGCGCCTCGAGCAGGTGGTCGCTGTACTGAGCGATGCCGCAGGCTTCGCGCCAGGTGGAAAACAGGCTGACGGAAAGCGCAGGGGCTGCGGTGTTCGTCAGCGCCTTGATCCGGGCCAGCGCTGCCAGAATCGACGCCACCGCGCCGGGGGCGAAAAAGCGCGCGCGAATGGCCTCGTTCAGCGCCACTGGGGCCGCGTAGGCATGTTCACCGCCCAAACGAAGTGCCTGCACATGGCGCGTGATTTCGGCCACGGTGCTGTCGACGCCGGGTTCGACCCACAGTGCCTGGTCGTTTTGAAAGTGCGACTGGGCGTGATCGAAGCAGTAGTCGATGAAGCCGGTAGTGTCGGCGCTCAGGAAGTCGGTGTGCGCGCCAAAGCCGGTGACGACCAGCCCGCGGGAGAACTCGCCGGCCTCGATCGCGGGCATGTTAAGGCCCTCGCCACGGGTGGGCAGCACCACGATATCGGCCTTTTGATACAGCGCGGCCATCTGCTCGGCGCTGTAGTCTTCCATGATGAGCGTGAGCCGCGGGCGGTAGGCGCTGCTCACGTACGTTTCGATCAGCGCCTCGACCTGGTTGTGCGGGTTGGGAAAGCTCTTGAGCGTGAGGGTAAGCGCCGAGTCTTCGCCTGCCAGACGCTCGAAGGCCTGCAGCAATACGTCTACACCCTTGCGCGGAAAGGCCGAGGAGACGTGCAGCAGGTGTACCGGGCGCCCCTGGCTTGCCCGCTCCAGATCCAGCGCCTGGCTCTCGGCGGCCAACGGGTTTTCCACCAGCGGCAGAGTAACGACGTGAATGGGCAGCCTACAGCCGCTATCCATCAGCACTTTCTTGACGAACCAGGCGGTTACGATCACGCCGTGATAGTGGCGGTTGAGCGTGTCGATCATGTCCGCCGGCACCGCGGACTCCTCCCAGAAAAACAGCGCCACGGCCGTTCCAAAGGCAGGGTCGGGTGTTATGAGCGGGTAGCGGTGATAAAGCGCTATGCGCTCATTGGGGGCTAACGCCTGCCAGGGGCTGGGGTCGAGCAGGCCGTTGAGACGGGCGGCTTCCGCCTCGCCGCCAGGCGTTGAGTTGACGCGCTTTTCCGGCAAGGCCTCGTGGGGGGCAAGCCACAGCGCCGGGGGGTTGTCGCTCTGGGCGAGCCGTGTGAGCAGGTGGCGGTTGACCGCGGCCAGGCTGTAGCTTCCGTTGACGTGCCCTTCCAGGCGCAGGCCGCGAAGGGCCGATACGCTGGCGGTGGTATCGCGCAGTGTCAGCGCCTCAACGCGCACCCGAGCGCGCACGGGCGTGTCCAGATCGACGAAATCCTCCGGGCGAAACTGCCCCTTACGACTAAAAAGCTCGCTGCTCCCGGCCATCTGCTTGAGCACGCGCATTTTCAACGCCGGAAAGCGGTTGAGAACGGCCAGCGCCGGCCGCTTGAGCCAGGGCACTTGCGCGGTTTTGCGTATCAGTCGGCCCTGAGCGCCAGCGAGTTGACGCCGGGTGTGCATGACGCCGCGCAGCGGCTTTGTCAGCCGCCAGGAGCGGCTTCGATAAACGCCCTCCAGCTCCTCACCGAGCTGTTCGACCCGCGCCTGGTAACGCTGGCGCCTGTCGGTTTCATCCGCCAGCGCCTCGGCCTGAGCCTCGATTTTGGCCGCTAGCGTGTCGAGACTGCCCTGCTGCGTTTGGGCTTGGGTTTCCAAGTACTCGAACCAGGGCGCGCTTTCGTCATCGGTGTGTTTATGGGCGATCAGCGCGTAGTCCGGGTAGGCGGAAACGACCCAGTCCAGATAGTCGCGCACCGGGGCGCTATCCTTTGGCGGCGTGGGGCCGTTGAGTCGCCAAATGCGGGCATTGGCAAAGCCCGTATCGGTGGCGAGAAAGTGCAGAAGCGGCGGTGGCAGTGGGCGCTGGTGGGTCGGGTCGAGATGAAAGCTCCAAAGCCCCACGGTGAGGTTTTCCGGGTTGGGCGTTTCCAGTATCAACACGCCACCGGGCAGTAGCACCCGGTGCGCCTGCTGCACCAGCGCCACCAGATCGTCGAACGGCAGATGCTCGGCGATGTGAAAGCCGGTTACCGCCGAGAGGCTGTCGTCCTCCAGGGCCTGAAGCCCGGTCAGGGCGTCACGTGTATCGACTCTCAGCCCGCGCGCGTTGCACTCGCCGGCCATGCTTTCGTTGGTATCGATCCCGCTGGCGGGCCAGCCGTTGTCGCGCATCAGCTCGAGCCACTCACCCCGCCCGGCGCCCAAGTCGACCACCGGCGCGGTGGGATAGCGCGCCAGAACCGGCGCCAGCACGGGCAGGTAAACCTCCAGCCGGGCCTTGATGACGCTTTCATCGCCGCGAAAGTGGTGGGTAAAACGGGTATAGAAATCCATTACGCTGACTCGTTGGAGGCTGGATAGGGCGCGCCGTGACGCTGACACTGGATCACCGGCATGACCCAGCTGCTGCCGAGGAAAAAGTCCTTTTCGGCGTTGATCATTTGAAACACCAGCGCGTGGTCGACCCACTGGTAGTTGTGGCTCAAATGGGTGTCGCCACTGTGAAGTGACAGCGACACCGAGTAGCTGCCTGGGCCAAGGTTGGCGTCAAAACGCAGCCGGTAGATCAAGCGCTCGCCCGCTGCCACGTCTCGCTCGACCTGGTGGGTGTGCCAGGTGTTGGTGCCGAACACGTCCTGGCCCACCCGGTCCTTGAGCTTGTACCCCAGCACAAGCTCGGCAAGCGGTGCGTGAATGCTGACCGCTACCTGCAGCTCGACCGGCTGGCCGACATCGGCCACGTCGATGGCCGCTCCGTTTTCACCGTGCAGGCTGACGCGTTCGATGCGGGCTTCGCCGCTGCCAGAGCGGGTCTGGATCTGGCCGGTCTCGAGCGGTTTGATCTCGACGTTATCGTTTTCTTTTTGCGCGATCAGCGCGTTGTAGTAATCCATGACGTCCTGGGGCGGGCCGTCCTGGAGCACCCGCCCCTTTTCCAGCAGGATGGCACGGTCGCAAAGGCTCTGAATCGCGGCCTTGTCGTGGGAGACGATCAGAAGCGACGTGCCCAACCGCTGGAACTCGCGAATGCGGTCGAAACTTTTGTGCTGAAAGTAGGCGTCGCCGACCGAAAGCGCTTCATCGACGATCAAAATGTCGGGGCGAAAGGCGGTGGCCACCGAAAAGGCGACGCGCATCTGCATACCGCTGGAGTAAACGCGCATGGGCTTGTCGAAATAGTCGCCGATTTCGGCAAAGGCTTCGATGTCGTCCATTGCCGCGCTGATATCGGCTCGGCCAAAGCCCATCAGCCCCGCCGAGTGCCGCACGTTCTGGCGCCCGGTCAGCTCGCCGTTGAAGCCCATGCCGAGCTCCAGAATCGCCGCGATGCGCCCGCGGGTGCGCACATAGCCTTCACTGGGGACGAGCGTGCCGGTGATCATCTTGAGCAGCGTGCTTTTGCCCGCGCCGTTTTGCCCGACGATCCCCACCGCTTCGCCGGCGGCGATGTCGAAGCCGATATCGCGTAGCACCCAGGTTTCGGCGGCGGGCGCGACCGAACTAAACCAGCTCACGATGCGCCACAGCTCGTTGGGAAACCGGCGGTACACCTTGCCAAGCTCGCGTACTTCCAAAAGCGCGCTCATAGGGCGTCCACCATTTCCGGGCTCGCCCGCTCAAACAGCAGCGCGCTAAAGAGCACAAGGCCCAAGCCCAGCGCCGTCAAAGTCGCCAGAGCCACAAGCGAGGGTGCCTGCCCGTAGGCGAGCACGTCGTGGTAGGCGCCTACCAGGTGATACAAGGGGTTGAAGGCGATCAGCGTTTGCAGCGCCTGGGGGACGATCTCGGCGGGATAGACCACCGGCGTGAACCAGAACAGAAACTGCAGCACGATGGGCATGAGCTGGCCGATATCGCGAAGAAACACGTTGAGTATGCCCAGCGTCATGCCAAGCCCCAGGCCCAGAAGCACCGTGATACCGGTGAGCACCATCACCCAGGCCAGGGTGGCAGCGTTGAAATGGCCAAGCGCCGCGAACACCACCAGCGTGACCAGAAACAGCGCCAGGTTATTGATCAAACACGAACCGGTCACGATCAGCGGCAGCGCCACCTTGGGAAAGACCAGTTTTTTCATCAGATTGGCGTTGTCGATGAAAATACCCAGACAGCGAGTGAGCAGTTCACTGAAAAGACTCCACCCCAGCATGCCCGCGGTGAGGTAAATGGCGTAGGCGTACTGGCTTTCGATACCGGGCAGTTTCGCCGACAGCACCTTTGATAGCACCAGCGCGTAGATGAGCACCATGGCCAGCGGGTGGATAATCATCCAGGCACCGCCGATGCGGCTTCGGGCAAAGCGCGTCACCAACTCATGGCGAATCGAGGTGGCGATGAACTGGCGATAACGCCAGGCTCCCTTGAGGGATGCAAGCATGGTTTTCCCTTTTTTCCCGTGCTGGTCAGGCGGCATCTGCGCGCAATGTTAAGCCAAGTGCTGTAGGCATACCACCGCCGGCCCAACCACATCGCGCAGTCATATTCGCCGCACATCGCTATGGTATGCTCACGCCCGCGCTGTGCTTTGGCGCTTTGGCCGGTCAACGTTTGGGCGCTCGCGCATGGTTTTTAGCACACCTTCGTTTCTACTGCTGTATCTGCCCACCGTTTGGCTGATCTATCTGCTACTCGCGCGCTTTGCCCTGCCCCGGCTGCTGCTGGCCTGGCTCGGCGTGGCGTCGCTTCTCTTCTACGCGGTGTGGGACATCCGCTTGCTGCCACTTTTGCTGGCAAGCATTGGCGTCAATTACTGGCTAGCCGGGCGGGTCAGGCAGCGCGGGTGGCTCTGGGTGGGGGTCGCTTTTAATCTTGGCCTGCTTGGCGGGTTCAAGTACTCGGTGTTTCTTTTGTCGGTGCTGCATTTAGCCCCCCACCCGCTGAGCCCACTGGTGCTTCCCCTGGGCATTTCGTTTTTCACCTTTCAGCAGATCGCGTATCTGGTGGACGTTCGCCGGGGCCACGCCCGGCGAGAAATCGGTTCGCTGTACGAAGCCTCGCTGTACGGGGTATTCGTGAGCTTTTTTCCGCAGCTGATCGCCGGGCCAATCGTTCACTATCGTGCCCTGGCACCGCAGCTTTCACGCCTTGGCCGCCCTTCGTCTGCCCAAGTGCGCTTGGGCCTGGTGCTGTTGGCTTTCGGGCTTTGCAAAAAGCTGCTGCTGGCTGACAACCTGGCACCGCTGGTCGAGCGGCTTTTTTCGCTGCCCGCGCACGCCATCGTGGCCGGCGATACGCTGGTGGCGGGCTGGGCCTTTGGGCTACAGCTCTATTTCGATTTTTCCGGCTATGCGGACATGGCGGTGGGGCTTGCGCTCTTGTTTGGCGTTCGGCTGCCGCAAAACTTCGCCTCGCCCTACCGCGCAGCGGACATTCAGGCATTCTGGCGGCGCTGGCACATCACGCTTTCGCGCTTTTTGCGCGACTATCTTTATATTCCTCTGGGCGGCAGCCGACATGGCCTGCCCCGCCACATCGTGGCGCTGATGGTGACAATGCTGCTGGGCGGGCTTTGGCACGGTGCTGGCTGGCAGTTTTTACTCTGGGGCGGGCTACACGGGCTGATGCTGACCGCGCTATTGATGTGGCAACGCGTTGCCTGCGTGCGACTGCCGCGCCCCTTGAGTTGGCTCTTGACGCTTTCGCTGGTCATGCTGGCCTGGGTGCCCTTTCGAGCCGAGAGCCTTTCGCATACCGTCGCGCTCTACGCAGGCCTTGGACAGTGGCAGTGGGGGGCGCTTGGCGATCTTTATCGCGATCTGACCCAGGGCGTTATGGCGCTGGGCACCAGCAGTGCGCTTTTGCTGCTCGGCTCGTTCATCACCTTTTTCACGCCGCGAAGCGCGGTGTGGGCAAGGTGGCTGGCCAAGCCCAAACGCGCCTGGTGGCAAGGCGCGGTAGCCGGCGCTTTTTTCATGGCCGCGGCGAAGGCGATGGTCGATCTGCCAGGCCAGGCCTTTTTGTATTTCAACTTTTGAATGCTGATGACACGACGTTTAGCGATACGCACACAACCAACCACAAAGCGCTTTTGGGCCGGGCTTTTGGCGGGTGCTTTGGGCGCACTGTGCCTTTGGCTTTTGTTGTGGGCGGGCCAGCTGGGGCGCGCTCACCCCAATAACGCGTGGATCGAAGGCGCGCTGAGTTACAAACTGGCCAGGGCCGAGGCACTGCCCTCACCCAAAATCCTGATCGTGGCCGGATCGTCGGCGATGTTCGGTATCGACAGCGGCGCTCTGGAAACCGCCTTCGGGCGCCCCGCCGTCAACCTGGGCGTCAACGCAGGGCTGTCACTACCGGTGATACTGGCAAGCGCCGAGCCGGTCATCGAGGCAGGTGACCTTGTGCTTTTACCGCTCGAGTATTCGCTTTATAACCGCAACGAGGCCGTCTCGGCGTCGCTGGTGCACTGGGCGAACAGCCACCCCGAGGCCCTTTGGGCGCTACCGCTAAAGCGCGCGCTCGGGGTCATTGCGCAGACCTCGCTGCGCCGCCTTCTGGAAGGCTACCGAGGCGTGCCCGAAGGCTTTACGGTCAGCGGCGACTACGGCGCGCATCATCTGGACCGGCGCGGCGACCAGACCGGCACCGCCCGCGCGCGGCGCGAGCCGCGCCACTGGCGTTTTTTAAATTCGCTGCCCGCCGAAACCTACGGTGAAACGGCGCGCCGCGGCCGCTTCGATGGCCAGACGCTACGCGCCTTTCGCGACAGCGTACTCGTTAGGGGCGCCTGCCCGATCTTCCTGCCGGCGCCTTTACTGTACAAGCTGCACTATGCCGACGCCCCTATCGAGGCGGCCTTCTATGCCAACCTTCCAACTCGGGTACGCCGCGCCGGGTTAATGTGGATGGGTACGCCGGAAGCTGCCATGTACGAGGCAGACGACTTTTTCGATACCAACTTCCACTTGGTCGATGAAGCGCGCGCGCGACACACGCAGCGCTTGATCGAGTGGCTTGACGACCAACCCTTCGAACAGTGTCGGCACTATTACCAAACTGCCGTGCCGCCAGGCGCCGGCGACGTTGGGAAGCCTCTGGGGGAGTAATCGGCGCTAGCGGTTCAGGTGCTGCTCCACCAGCGAGAGAATCGCGCGGCGAAAGTTGGCCGTGGCGAAGCGCTCGGCGCTTTGCCGGCACGCGGTGGGTGAGAAAGCGTCCGGCTCGGATCGGCGGCGCTGTTCGAACTGATGAATCCGCTCGATCAAGGCAGCGCTGGTTTGCTCGGCGACCCACAGCCCGGTGGTGTCATCAAGCATGGTCTCGGAAAGCCCTCCTACCCCGTAGCCAATGACCGGTGCGCCGGCGGCTTGGGCTTCCACGGGCAGAATGCCGAAATCCTCCTCGGCCATGAACAAAAACGCACGGGCGCGCTCCAGATAATCCACCAGTACGTCGTCCGGCTGGTAGCCCAGCACGGTCACGTTGGGCCCGGCCATGGCGCTCAGTCGGGCGCGATCCGGGCCGTCGCCAATGACGACCAGGCGTTTATCCGGCAGGCGGTTGAAGGCCTCGATGATCAGGTCGATACGCTTGTACGGCACCATGCGCGAGGCGGTGAGATAAAACTCGTCGCGAGGCTGGTCGTGGCGAAACCGCTCGACCTGTACCGGCGGATAGATCACCTCGGCATCGCGGCGATAACAGCGGGCGATACGCCGCTTGATATAGTGCGAGATCGCAACGAAGTGATCGACTCGCTGCGCGCTGATGAAGTCCCATTGCCGAAGTCGGTGAAGCTGCCAGCGCATCAGCCAGCTCGCCACGCCGCGCTCCTTACCGGTTTGTCGAAGATACTGGTGCTGCATGTCCCAAGCGTAGCGCATCGGGCTGTAGCAGTAGCAGATATGTACGGCGCCCGGGTCGCAGAGCACCCCCTTGGCCACGGCGTGGCTGCTCGACAGAATTAGATCGAAGCCTTTTAAATCGAACTGCTCGATGGCCAGCGGCATCAGCGGCAGATAGCGCCGATAGTGCTTTCGCGCGAAGGGAAGGCGCTGAATGACGCTGGTATGGATGGCTCGCCCTTTGAGCGCGGGCATATCATCAGAGGCCAGGAAATTGACGGTGGTAAAAATTTCCGCCTGGGGAAAGCAGCTTGCAAGCTCGGCCAACGCTTTCTCGGCGCCGGCCCAGGTGGTCAGCCAGTCGTGGACGATCGCGACCTTCATGGCGCGTCAGGGCTCCTGGTCACGACCGTACTTGTCATCAAAGCGCACGATGTCGTCTTCGCCCAGGTAAGACCCGGTTTGCACTTCGATCAGCTTGAGCGCGATGACGCCGGGGTTTTCCAGCCGGTGTACGGTGCCCAACGGTATGTAGGTGGACTGGTCTTCCGAGAGCAGAAAGCTTCTCAATGTGGCGTCGATGCCGGGCGTTTCACCCTGGGTCACCTTCGCGGTACCTTCGACCACGACCCAGTGCTCGGCGCGGTGGTGGTGCATTTGAAGCGACAGCGCCGCCCCGGGTTTAACCACGATCTCCTTGACCTGAAAGCTTTCGGTGATCTCCATGCTACGGTAATGCCCCCAGGGGCGATAGACCGTGCGGTGGAGCTGGCATTCTGGCCGGCCGGCCTCTTTGAGCGCGCTGACGATCTGCTTGGTGTCCTGAGCGTGGTCGCGGTGGGCGACCAGCACGGCGTCGTCGGTTTCCACGACCACTAAATCGCTAACGCCCAGGGTGGCGACCAGCCGCGATTCGCTGTAGACCAGGCTGTTGCGAGTATCGCGAAGCAAAACGTCGCCGCGCACGGCGTTGTGGTGCTCGGGGTCTTTTTCACCACGTAGCGCGTGAAGCGCATCCCAGGCGCCGATATCACTCCAGCCCGGCGACATGGGCACCACCGCCGCCTGACGGGTATGCTCCATTACCGCGTAGTCGATCGATTCGCTGCGACACTGGCCGAAAACGGCCTCGTCGATGCGCAGAAAATCCATATCCTGGGTGCGCGTCTGAAACGCGGCCTGGCAGCTTTCGAGAATATCCGGCGCGTGCTGCGCCAGAGCTTGTAAAAAACGCTCGGCCTTACACAGGAAGATGCCGCTGTTCCAGACGTAATCGCCGCTTTCCAGATACTGCTGGGCGATCTGCTGGGATGGCTTTTCGACGAAAGCCTCCACGGCAAAGCCCTGCAAAAGCGCCTGGCCGCGCTTGATATAGCCGTAGCCAGTATGCGCGCTCGAAGGCGTGATGCCAAAGGTCACCAGCTGCCCCTGGTGGCTAAGCTCCAGCCCTTTTTCGATGGCGTCGGCGAACGCCTGGTTATCCTGAATGACGTGATCCGCCGGCATTACCAGAAGGTCGGCGTCAGGATTCTGTTCGCTTGCCAGCAGCGCTGCCAGGGCAAGCGCTGGTGCGGTATTACGCCCACAGGGCTCGAGAAGGATACGGCTTTGTTTGAAGCCCAGCGCCTGCATCTGCTCGGCGACCAGAAAACGATGCTCCTCGTTGCACACGATCAGCGGCGCCTCGCTCGAGGCGAGGCCTTGCGCACGCAGCGCCGTCTCCTGCAGCAGACTGACATCGTCCTGGTTGAGGTTCAAAAACTGTTTGGGGTAATGCTCGCGGGAAACCGGCCACAGCCTCGAGCCGCTCCCACCGGACAAAATAACCGGTAAAATCATCATTCATCCCGAAAAGCTGTTGGATCTGTTGGCGTTGCAGCGATCCGCCGTATCACGGCTGGCTGTTGGCAAAGCCCCGGGTTAGCGTCATGATCAAGATCTTCAAATCGAGCCCCAGCGACCAGTTATCGATGTAGTAAAGGTCGAACTCGACACGCTTTTGCATCTGCTCCAGGGTATCGGTAGTGCCCCGGTGGCCATTGACCTGGGCCCATCCGGTCATGCCGGGCTTGACCCGGTGGCGCTGCATGTAGTTTTGAATGACGCCCTGGTAGTACTGGTTGTGATCCAGCGCATGGGGGCGCGGTCCGACCAGCGACATGCGCCCCTGGAGCACGTTATAAAGCTGTGGCAACTCATCCAGGCTAGTGCGGCGTAAAAACGCGCCGAGCGGTGTGATGCGGGGGTCTTCCCTGGTGGCCGCCACGGTGGTGCGCGCCTGATGCACACTCATGCTGCGAAACTTGTAGATGCGAAAGCGCTTGCCGTCGATGCCGTGGCGGTGCTGCTTGAACAGCACCGGCCCGCCCATTTTCCATTTAACCAGCGCGGCGATCACCAGCATGACGGGTAAAAAGGCGATGAACAGCACACCGCCTATCAAGCGGTCCTCGATATTTTTGACCAGCCGCAGCGGCGTGCTGTCCAGCGGACTGTAGTTGAGTTCGAGCGAGTAGAGCCCAACGACCTGCACCATACGATGATTGAGCAGGCGAATGTCGGAAAGATCGGGAAAGTAGCGAACGCTAATGGGAATGTCGATCAAACTGGTCGAAACCAGCCGCACCTTGTCGCCGTCGCTTAGCGGGTAGCTCAACCAGATTTCGTCGAAATCGCGGTTGAAGGCGCTGTCATCGACCAGCTCCTTGAGCGTTTGATGAAAGCGGTCCGAGTCGTCGTCGACCTTGGCGCTATGCAGCATATAGCCCGCATTGAGCATCGCCAGCAGATGATCCTTGAGGCGCAGCAGGTTCTCTTCGCGGCCGATGATGACGATACGCTTGCAGTTCTTGCCCTGAGCGCGCAGACGCCGCAGATAAATATAGAGCGCGCCTCGCATGACGCTGCCAAACCCCAGCACCGTCAACGACGACACGCCCATCCAAAGCCGGGAGAAGTTTTGGGTCGTTTGAGTGGCGACCAGCAGAAGGCTGATCAATACGATCGTGATGCACCAGCTCAGCGCGTAGGCGCCCAGCATCGAGTAAAGGCTACGGCCGCGCCAGGGCTGATAAAGCCCCAAAAGCTCACCTACGGCAGGCAGCAGCAGGCTGCCGATCACCATGATGAACATATACTCTTCGCCGTGATAGGTGATATTGGGCATCACCCACAGCGCGATCCACGACACGACCAGCGCAATGCCTGCATCGAAGCAGCGCATGGCGCGTCTTAGCCAATCGTTATGCGGAGCCCCCTTCAACCCACTCATGCAACGGCGTTATCCCTGACTGGTGACCGTTAGATCCGTGAAAGACAGCAAGAGCGTCATGATATCGCTCAAATCCTGGCTCGAGAGATCACCGACTGCGGACTGCAGTGCCAGGCTATCGAGCGCGTATTCACCGATGGTGTCGACGTACTGAATGCGCTGATCGTACAGGCTTGCCCGGGCGTCCAGCACGTCGACCAGATCGCGAAGGCCCAACTGCTCGCCGCGCTCGGCGGCGTCGAGAAACAGCTGGCTGGATTCGATGGCTTGGCTGAGGGCCTGAACGCGGCGCACATGGCCGTTCAATGAGCGAAGGCGTTGGCGAACTTCCTGAACCGCCAGGTTGAGCTGGTTGTCCAGATCGGCCTGGCTTGCATCGATGCGTCGCTCCCCCTGGCGCACGTTCGCCGTGGTATAGCCGCCGCGATAGATGGGCACGCTGACCTCGACGCTTGCCCGGTAGTCCTCGCTTTCGCGCAGCGCGTCGTCGCTTTGGCGATCCGAATAGGAGAGGTTCAGGTTGAGTTCCGGGAAATAGCCCGCTCGCCGGGTGCTGGCATCGGCGGTCGCGATGCGCGCCTGTTCAGCGGCCAGCTGCACATCCAGATTTTGCCCTGCGCGCGCGATCCACGCCTGCGGGTCGCCCCACTCCTGGTTGAGGGTGGCGCTTGAAAGCTCACCCACGCCCAGCGAGCTGAACTCGGGGAAAGTGCCGGTCAAACGCTCGAGCGTACTGAGTGCGTTGTTCAGCTCGTTTTCGGCCTGAACCGCGTCAGAGACGGCCTGGTCGAGGCGCGACTGCGCCTCATAAAGATTGATGCGATCACCAATGCCCAGGTCATAAGCGCGCTGAGCCTGGCGCACCTGAAGCTCGAGAGACTCCTGCTGCGATTTCAAAAGCCCCAGGCGCTGGGTGGCAAGGTACGCCTGAATGTAGGCCTCGGCTACCTGCAGCGCTAAATCGCGCTCGACCACCGCAAGCTGAAGCTCGGCGGCGCTGACCTGTGCCTGAGCGACATTCACGCCGCGCCAGCGCTCGAGGCTGAAAAGCGGCTGCTGGAGCTGAAGCCCCCAGACGTTCTCCTCGATTTCACCGGGGCGCTGGGCGGGCTGGTCGAGGCCGAAGTCGTCCGGCGAGGTTTGAATGTTGGTGGAATCCTGCCAAAGATAAGAACCCGACGCCGAGACCTGGGGCAGCAGCTGCGAGCGCGCCATGGGCACTTCTTCCTGCGTGGCCGCAAGCTCGAAACGCTGACGGGAAAGATCCGCATCGTGCTCCAAAGCGCTTGCGAACAGCCCCGGCAGCGAAGGCAGCGTCGGGGCCTGATGTGCATCGGCCTGGCCCGGGCGCGCGTCCAGCGCCGCCAGCTCGTCCAGCGCGCTTTGCTCGGCCAGAGGGGCGGCCATCGAATCGCCCGCTGGCCCGCCCTGCTGGGCGTAGACCGACACGCTGGTCACGCCCAACATCAATCCCACCAGTACGCCTTGCCTGCGGGTAATGCTCTTTCGAATCGGCGAAAAACGCATTAGTCCTCCTGCATGGCGCGGGCCAGCATGTCGGTGACAGGCTTGGCGATATAGCTTGCGAACGTGCGCTCGCCGGTGCGCAGCATGACTTCTGCCGGCATGCCGGAAAGAAGCTGCATCTGTTCGCTCATCTGTTCGTGGCCGGCTTCGGTGACGCGAACGCGGGCGCGGTAGTAGCGCTGACCGGTCGCCTCGTCTTCGAAGCTGTCGGCGCTGACGTAGATGACCTCACCGTCGATTTCATCGGTCAGGCGCTGGTTGAAGGCGCTAAAGCGGATTTCGGCAAACTGGCCGATGTAGATATTGTCGATATCGCGCGTGGGAATACGTGCCTCCACGACGAAGCCGTCATTGTTGGGCACGATATCCATGATTGCATCGCCCGGGCGAATGACCGCGCCGACGGTGTGAATTTGACGACCCACCACGGTGCCGGAGACAGGCGCCGTGACGACGGTGCGCTCGACCTGATCGCCGAGCGAAATGATCTGCTCTTCGGCCTGGGCGATTTGCGCCTGGGCCTGACGCAGCTGCTCGCCGACTTCCTTTTGAAACTCCTGCTGCTGAATTTCGCGCTGCATGCGATTTTCGCTGATCTGCGAGCGCAGCTGGGCGATGTTGGCCTGGAACTCGGCGTTTTCGCCTTCGTATTGAAGAACCTGGCGCTCGAGCTCACGCAAGCGCTGGTTGTCGCCCAACCCTTCCCGGTAGAGCGAGCGGAAATCATCCGCCTCAGAGCGCAGCGACGAAATACGGCGTGTATTGACACTGGAGCGCTCTCGCAGACCTTCGATTTGCTCCTGCATCTGCACGATCTGCTCATCAAGCGACTGTAGCGTACTTTCCAACGACTGTTTGCGCGCGGCGAACAGGCTCTGCTGAACGGCAATCACTTGCTGAACGCGAGGGTTATCTGCATCCTGGATATCTTCAGGAATTTGCATCGTATCGGCGCCTTCCTGCTCGGCGAGCAGACGCGCTTCCATGGCGCGGTTGATCAAAAACTGCGAACGCGCGATTTCGAGCTGCGAACGGGCCTGGGTGTCGCTTAACACCACCAGCGTATCGCCGGCTTCGACGGTATCGCCATCGTCGACGAGAATCTCGCGCACGATGCCACCTTCGAGATGCTGAACGGTACGCTTGAACGATTCGATCGATACGCTGCCCGGTGCGACCACGGCAATCGCCAGCGACGCCGTGACCGACCATAAAATGAAACCGCCGAGAGCAAAAATCAAAATGGCGTAGCCAAGCTTGCGGTAGCCCTTGTCGCTGGTGGGCAGCTTCTCGGTAGCCTCGCCATCGATGGTAGTGGGGCCCTTGGGGGTGACGTCGATCTCGCCCTGAGAGGTGAGATCGCGCTTATCGTTACTCATTTACGACTCCTCGCCCTGACGCCCGCCGGAAATGGCGGACAAGCGGGCTGAACTCTGCTGACCGACCTGCTTGTTCGGTTTTTTGGCGAATTGCGCCAGCACCTGATCGCGCGGGCCGAACATGCTGACCTGCCCTTCTTTCATCACCAGAAGCTTGTCCATGTTCTTGAGGACGTTGGTGCGGTGGCTAATGACGAACAGCGTCACGCCTTCGCTTTTGAGCAGCGCAATGGTCTGGCCGAGCGCCCGCTCACCGGCGTCGTCCAGGTTGGCGTTGGGTTCGTCCAGCACGACGAAGACCGGGTCGCCATACAGCGCTCGGGCCAGCCCCACGCGCTGGCGCTGGCCGCCGGAGAGCGCGCCGCTGGTAGATGAAATAACGGTATCGTAACCGTTGGGCAGCTCGAGAATCATTTCGTGCACGCCGGCCTTGCGCGCAGCCTCGACGACCTTTTTGGAATCGATGTCGCCAAAGCGGGCGATGTTTTCGCTAATGGTGCCGTCGAAAAGCTCGATGTCCTGGGGCAGATAGCCAATGTAGGGGCCGATCTCGTCGCGGTTGTACTGGGTGATGACCCCGCCATCCAAACGAACGTCGCCCACCTGGGAGGGCCAGATGCCTAACAGCACACGGGCCAGCGTCGATTTACCCGCGGCACTCGGGCCGATGATGCCGATATGCTCGCCGCTGGGCACGCTGAAATTGATCCCACGAATGGTGGCCATGCGCACGCCAGGCGGCGCCGCTGCAACGTTTTCCAGCGCGATATCGCCCTTGGGTGCAGGCAGCGACATCTTGCGCTGCTCGCTGGGAATTTGCGTTAGCAGCTCATTCAAACGCCCGTAGGCGCCGCGGGCGCTGACGAAGCTTTTCCAGCCGCCGATCATTTGGTCGATCGGTGCCAGTGCACGTCCCATCAAAATGGAGCCGGCAATCATCATGCCCGGGCTCATTTCGCCTTCCAGCACCAAAAGTGCCCCTAGCCCCAGAATGAGCGACTGAAACATCAGCCGCATCACTTTCGACACGTTGGTCAAGGCACCGGCGCGGTCGCTGGCCTTGGACTGCTTTGCCAAAAATTCGTGGTGGCGCTTCGACCAGCGACCCATGATACCGGGCAGCATGCCCATGGCGTGAAGCACTTCGGCGTTGCGCAGGTTGGAGTTGGCGAGATTCTGCGCTTGGATATGTTCGCTGTTGGCATCCGCCATCAGCGTTTTGGTGGACTTTTCGTTCGCCACCGCCAGTGCGAGCAAAATGATGCCCGCGCAGGTGGCGAAAATGCCAAGCCACGGGTGAAACAGAAACAGTACGCCCAGGTACACCGGCACCCAGGGAGCATCGAAAAAGGCAAACAGCCCGTTGCCGGTCAGAAACTGGCGCAGGCTGGTCAAGTCGTTCAAGGGCTGCGCGCTTTGGCTGCCCTGGGCAAACAGGCTTCTGCGGAACATGGCGCTGTAGAGGCGCTCGTTGATCGACGTATCCAGCCGGTTACCTACGCGTACCAGCATCCGCGAGCGTACGAGTTCGAGCCCGCCCATGACCATGAAAAGAAACACGACCACCAGGGTGAGCATCAAAAGGGTATCGAAGCTTTGAGTAGTCAAAACACGATCGTATACCTGAAGCATGTACATCGGCGGTACGAGCATCAGCAGGTTGACGAACATGCTGAAAAAACCGACCGACATGAACGAACCCTTGCAGGCTTTCAACGCCCGCTGCAGGTCCGTTGCTTCCTGTTGCTTTGACATGGAAGGATCACCGTAATTTCGAGAAAATCGTGCGAGGCAGAATCGCGAAAGCATAACAGAAGCGCCCCTGCCAGGGGTAGGGGCGCGGGTTCAGCCTGCTGCCTTACTCTGAAGAACACATCATGCCAACAGCATGCTTTCCTGAGACTCCACGAAGCCCAGCATGACAGTTGCCTGATCGACGCCACCGGCCATTTCATCGAGCCAGTACTGCTTGCCCGCCGCATCGGCCTCTCGCTCGAATACGTTGGCGTACATCAAATCGATGAAAGCATCGTTCTGAAGGCTGCCGTTTTGCTGCTGAAACTCTTCTGATGCGAGGAAGCCGTGGGCGATATCGATCAGCTCGAACTCTTCGCTGATATCCAGCCAATAGCCAAGCCCTTGGCCATCGGCATCGCGATCGAAAGCGGCATCGTAAAGACGCAGCAGCGGATCGACGGCGTCAGACAATACGGCGTCGTCGCGCACCGCCAGATTCTGAATGCGCATGTCCTCACTTGCCGGCGTCTCGACCTCGCTAAAGGGCGTTTCGCTGTACGTGGCACCCATGTATTCGGCGAAGGCGTCCTGCTCGGTGCCGTTATCGGCGAAATCGAACTTGCCCTCCAACGTGTAGGCATCCACCAGGTCGACGCGGTCGATATAGACCCCCTCGCCCAGCGGATAGCCGTCGCCGCCGTCGGCCATGAAACCCAGCGTCACGACCTTGATGGTGTCCTCGGCGTTCCCTACCAAACGGCCGTTAGCTACCAGTACATCGTGAATTTCGCCATTTTCCTTGAGAACCGCAGCGCTCTGGATACGCTCGCCGGCAGGCTGGTCCCAATCGAAGCTGTATTGAATACCGCCGACCTGGGCAAACTGGCCCGCCGTGACGTTGGGCGCCGAGGCCGCCACGGCGTGCTCGAGCACCTCCACCAGCGTGCTGCGCGAAACGGTCAAAATAGTCAGATCGTTGTTAAAGCGAAGCGATGACGCGGCGTCGAGCTGCGATACCCCGCCTTCGGGCTTACCGATAACCGGGTTGGCGCCGGGCGGCTGGTAGCTTTGCTCGCTGTCGCCGCCCTGAACGACGACTTCTCCAATCGGCTCGCGAATGCCGCCGCCGTTTTTGAACGAGACCATGACGTCGCTATCGAGCTTTCGCGCATACCAAAGGTTGGCATCGGCGGTAAGATTTCCCAGGTTCGTCTCTTCGGTGCGCACCGAGCCTCGCTCGCCTACCAGATACACATCGGTCAGGCCCAGAATATTGCCATCCTGTTCAGCGACGAATTCACCAACGGCGCCTACCAGTTCCTGAGCGACCTGGCCCTTGGTGCCGTCAGCGAATGCGGCTTCCAGGCTCCCCCACAGCGCTTCGACCTGTGCATCGGTCGAGGCAAAAATGCCGGAAGTCGCCGGGTTGATCGATTCGGGAAGAAGATGGCCGTTCTCGTCGAATTCGACCACCAGCTGCGCCACGTAGCGCCAGCCAGCATCGGTGTTGACGATGGCCACATCACGACCCGAAGCGTCCTGGGTCAGGATGGGGTAGGACTTGTAGGGCTCGGCCGCGCCGGGGAAAAGGCCGCGGTCGATATCTTCTTGGTCGGCCAGCAGTGAATCCGAGCCGCCGGCGATGACGATATCGACACCGTCGAGCAGCGTGGCAAGCTCTTCCTCGAACTGAATCTGCTGCAGGTGCGAGCTCAGAATGATCTTGTTAACGCCACGGCCTTCGAGTTCGTCGATTACGGGCTGAATGACACCCGCCAGCGCCTGCATATCGTTGCTACCGCCGGTAATGACATCGACATCGCCGGTAGAAGAGATGCTTTCCAGAATCTGGGTGGTGATACCGATGATGCCGATCTGCTCGCCGCCGGCCTCGGCGATGACCGCTGGCGCCAGTTTGGGCTTGTCGGCGCCTGCCAGCACCTCGGCAAGCGTTGCCTGAAACGCCTCGTTGGAGAGGATTTCGCTGGTGGCCAGACCGCTCAAGCTCGAGTCGTTGGAGAAATCCAGGTTCGCGGAAAGATACGGGAATTGGGCACCCAGCCACTCTACATCGGCGGCGCTGCTGCCGCCTGTGACCGGTGCGATCATGTCGGCGATCAAACCGGTACCCAGATCGAACTCGTGGTTGCCAAGCGTTACCGCCGCGGCGTCGAGTAAATCCATCAGCAGCACTTCGACCCGCCCCGAAGCCGCCGTGATACCGCTCATGGAACCGGCTTCTAAACCGTAGACGTCTTCGACCGCCGCTTGAAAAGCGGACTGTAAACTCGCCTCCGCTGCGGCGTTCAGATACGGCCCCGGTAGTACCAAATCGCCGGAGCTTACGAACAGGCTGTTGGCGTACTGATCTTCAAGATAATCGACGATTGAAACGAAGTTCGGTGCGTTGAGCAGGTCGCCGCCGCCCCCTTCCATATCCGAGGCGTGCAGAAGCTGTAGCTGAAAGTTGCTCATGTTCGATCCCTTCAATTTTTAGTAGCGGTTGGCCAAGCGAGCTTACAAAGCGAAGAGATACTAGCGAGCTAACAATGACGAAAAGATGACACTTTCGATAAATCTCACTCGATACGGATCTGACCAATCGAGGAAAAAGACGCCGAAATTCATTTATTTGAAATAAAAGCCCAACCATCACGTCACGGTAACGACACATTTAACCGATACGTTGTTTCACTCATTCGTAACAACCAGAAAACTTAAGCAACAAAAAATGAAATTGTTATTTTCTCTCTATTTTTTATAACTATTGCGTAACTGCTCTTGGGGCTTTCTCGATGGACTACCAAACGATCGTCACTTCGCTTTATCAAACACTTCTGCTACGCCAACCCGATGAATACGGGTTGAGTTATTGGGTCGAGCAGCTGGAGAACGGCACGCTCGATACCGGCGGTGTCGCGCAGAATTTTATGATGGGCAACGAATTCGATACCGCTATTCAACCAATCGTCGATCTTTACCAAACGTACTTGCTACGCCCGGCCGACATCGACGGCCTCGCTTACTGGGTGGAAATGCATCGCCAGGGGGTGAGCATCGACGAGATCGCCGCCAGCCTGCAAAGCTCGGCAGAGTTTGACGCGATCGCCACTCAGGAGTCGACGCTCTGGTTGAACCAGGCTTACTCAGCCTTTTTAGGGCGCTCGCCGGATGCCGAAAGCACCGACTTTTGGCTTGCCCAGCTCGCCTCGGGCGTTTCCAGATCAGACGTTGCGCGGACCCTGGCACAAAGCTATGAAAGCCAGCAGTTAAAGTCTGCCCAAACGCTTTCAACCTTGAGCAACACCGATACCGCCAGTGCCGACTTCGAAGCAGTATTGGGCGATATCACTCGCCGTATCGAAGATGAAGCCACAACGCCCATCGAACAGCCTGACCAACCGGTCGAAGAGCCCGAAGCGCCGGTCGAAGAGCCTGATGAACCAATCGAGGAACCCGAGGAGCCTGAAGCACCGATCGAAGAACCCGATGAGCCTGTTGAAGAACCAGAAGAGCCCATCGAGGAGCCCGAGGAGCCGGTCGAAGAACCAGAAGAGCCCATCGAGGAGCCTGAGGAGCCTGTCGAAGAACCAGAAGAGCCGGTCGAGGAGCCCGAGGAGCCGATCGAAGAACCCGAGCAGACGCCACAGCCCGATTTTCAATTCGGCGAACGCTACTTCAAGGGCGCGTCCGACGCTTCCGCCGCCGTCGCTATTAGCGAGACGCTCATGCTGGTCGCCGACGATGAAGACCAGACGCTGCGCCTTTTTGACCGTGAGGCCGGCGGCGAGCCGATCAAATCGTTCGATCTCAACCAGGCGCTGGGGCTAAGCGAGGGTCAGGAAGCGGACCTCGAAGCCGTAGCGACTCATCAAGGGGTTCAATACTGGCTGGGCTCGCACCAGAGCGGTCAGCGCTCGATGGTGTTCGCAACAGACGTCACCGGCAGCGGCGACGATCTCGAGATCAATGTGGTCGGCCAGTTCACGAATCTCAATGAGCAGCTCTTGAGCTGGGACAGAGGTAATGGCCATGGGCTTGGCGAAAGTGCGCTGAAGCTCGACTTGGGCATTAACATCGAAGGCGCGGTGTTCATCGACGATGCGCTCTATCTTGGGCTGCGCGCGCCGCTGGATGATGGCTTTGCACAGCTCATCCCGGTCGAGAACGCCGTCGAGCTCGTGAGCGGTTCGGCGCTTGAAGCCGACTTCGGCACCCCGCTTCGACTGGACCTGGACGGCCGTGCGGTGCGCGCCATTGAGCCCGCCGGCGATCAGGGCTACCTGATTCTGGCCGGCCCTGAAGACGACAGCCTGGAAACGGGGTTTGGCCTCTATTTCTGGGACGGCGATCACGCGGTGCGTGAAATCGAAGGCGTCGATCTCAACACGATACCCCAAGCCATTGGCGCCAAGCCCGAAGCGCTTTTCGATATCGCGATCAGCGATGAAGGCGTATCCGCCAGTGTGCTGTTCGATAGCGGCACCGTGGACTGGTTCGAGGATGGCCGCGAATCCAAGGATCTACCCGACACTCAACAGCAGTTCATTGGCCTCGATATCGCCTTCGATGCGCTGCCAGATACGACCCCTCGCCCCGGCGATATCGCCGTAATCGCGGTCAGCGGCAGCGATAAGGAGTTCCAATTCATAGCGCTCAAGGGCATCGCAGAAGGCGCCGAGATCACTTTCACCGACTCTGGCTGGCAGGAAGATGGCTTTCGCGCCACTGAAGGCGCCGTCAAATGGACCGCTCCGGAAGGCGGCGTAGCACCGGGCACGGTGGTCTCTTATCTTCAAAACGCCGATCAGTTTACCAACGCCAACAGCGCCGCCGTAGGCAATAACGGCTTTAACCTATCGACCAGTGGCGATCAGGTCATCGCTTTCGTCGGCGAGGACACTGCCCCATCGTTTATCTACGCGGTACAAACCAATAGCGGCGAGTGGCAAGCGACGGCGTCGAACTCCAACGACTCCGGCCTACCTTCGGGCCTTGAAGAGGGCTATACCGCAGTTGCGGTCGGTCAGGCACGCAATGCCGCCTTTAATAGCGACGGCTACGGCACTGCTGAAGAACTTTTGGCCGCCATTGCTAACCCCGATAACTGGGAATTCGCCAGTAGCGCCATGCCCGACGGGCTGACCCAGACCTTTCGCATCGGCACAATGGAGGCACCCTATGTACCGGGCGAGGCCGATATCGGGCTTGCCATCACCGAAATTTGGCCCGGCCAGTCTGGCTCGGATATCACCGAAGACTGGTTCGAGATTACCAACCGCTCCGATGAGACGCTGGATTTCACAAGCTCGCCGCTTTACTACGACGACGACAGCGCCTCGCCTCAGGATGCCGTGCGCATCGAAGGGCTGACCACGCTGGCGCCGGGTGAATCCGCCATCGTCATCGTTGACGGTGGCTTCGACTCGGTCGCCGAGTTCCGTGCCGCCTGGAGCAACCTGAGCGGTATCGAGTCGCTCAAGATCGGTTTCGCCGATGACGCCGCAGGCCTTGGCAGCAGCGGCGATGCCGTCACGCTTTGGCAGGGTGACCCGCGACTGGACGGCAACCGCATTGGTTTCGAAGTCTACCCGGACACGTCTGATCACGATGCGGCGTCCTGGAACGTCGACCGCCAGGCCTTTACGCAGCCGGACGAAGAAGGCGCGCTCGCCTCCAGCGCATTGGGAGGTGACGGTAACGATATGCCCGCCCTCGCCTCCCCGGGCGTGGCGATCGAACCCGAGCCCGAGATCACGCTGATCTCGACGGTACAAGGCGAAGGCGGCACCAGCGCGCTGGATGGCGAAAGCGTTACGCTGGAAGCGATCGTCACCATGGTGACACCCGGTCTTGACGGCTTCTTCCTTCAGGAAGAAGACGCAGACAACGACGATAACCCGAATACCTCGGAGGGTATCTTCGTCTACGCCGGTAGCGGCAGTGCCGAGTGGCTGGCCACGCTTTCGGCCGGCGATCAAATTCGTATCGGTGGCACGGTGTCGGAGTATTACGATAAAACCCAGCTGACCGCCGAGCGTTCGAGCCTGAAGATTCTCCAACACGATCAGCCGCTGCCGCAAAGCAAGGTCATCAAGCTGCCGTTCGCCAACAAGCAAGGCTTGGAAGCGTTTGAAGGCATGCGAGTTGCCATCGAAGCGATGGACGGCCAGCCGCTGGTCGTCACCGAGCTTTACGAACTGGGTCGTTATGGCGAGGTAACGCTTTCCGCAGGTGGGCGCCTGGAGCAGTTCACCGAGGTCAATGCGCCGAGTGTCGAGGGCTACCAGGCGTGGCTTGAAGACGCCGAGGCGCGCACCATCAAGCTCGATGACGCCAACTCGTCCCAGAATCCGGACCCGATCATTCATGGGCGTGGCGGAGAAGAGCTTTCCGCCTCCAACCCGCTGCGTGGGGGCGATACGCTCGAGACGCTGGACGGGGTGCTGGACTTCAACTTTGGCGAGTGGAAAGTTCAAAATGTCGAAGGCCTGGACTTCCAGGGTTCTGATCGCCCGACCGCGCCGGACGTTGAGGCTCTGGGCGATGCGACCATCAAGGTAGCCTCGTTCAACGTACTCAACTACTTCAATACGCTGGGCGATAGCGGCCAACCCACACGCACGCTGGATGGCACTACGCATTCACCGCGTGGCGCTGACAACGCCGAAGAGTTCGCCCGCCAGGAAGCCAAGATCGTCGAAGCCATCAATACCAGCGGCGCTGATGTGCTGGGATTGATGGAGATCGAGAACAACGGTTATGGCGAGGACAGCGCGCTGGCAAGCCTGGTCAACGCGCTCAATGCCGACATCGCCGCCAAAGGCATCGAAGGGATCACCTGGGCGTACAGCATTCCGCGTGACGGCGACGGTAATATCGTCAGCGCCGGCGATGATGCCATCACCGTGGGCGTCATTTATAACAGCCAGGCGGTCACCCCCGAAGGCTCCGCCGCGACCACTACCGAGGGCGCGTTTGGTTATGGCAACCGCCCGCCGGTGATGCAGACGTTCAGCGATGAAAACGGTGAACAGTTCTCGGTGGTGGTGAACCACTTCAAATCCAAGGGCAGCGTGATCAACGGCGAGGACGCCATTGGCGACGGCCAGGGCAACAACAACCCGACGCGGGTCGAGGCGGCGAAGGAGCTCATGGCGTGGCTTGAAACCAACCCCACCGGCAGCAGCGATCAGGACGTGCTGATTCTGGGCGACTTGAACGCTTATGCGATGGAAGATCCCATCATGGCGCTGGTTGAGGGCGGGTTCGAGCTGCTCGACGATGACTACAGCTACGTGTTCGATGGTTTCTGGGGCTCGCTCGATCACGCTCTGGCAAGCGAATCTCTCGCCGGCCAGGTCACGGGCACCACTACCTGGCACATCAACGCGGATGAAGCGAGTGCACTGGATTACAACACCGATTTCACCAGCGAGCGCCAGGATGAAAACCTGTACGCGCCGGATGCGTTTAGAAGCTCCGACCACGACCCCATTTTGGTCGGCCTGAATCTGGGCGGCGGCGAGTTCTAACCCCTCATTGACTCCACCATTAGCCCCCGCACCCGCGGGGGCTTTTTCGTGGGTACCCTCTAGCGGTAACCGGTCAAGGTAATGCTAAACTCGCTCGCACACGCAAGGCACCATCCTCTACCTTCCCGGGAGTCCTACATTGACCACGCGCCCCCTCACATCGGACATCATCGCGCAAAGCGGCATTGGCTTCGGTACGAGCGGCGCCCGGGGGCCGGCCGAGCAGTTCACCGATGACGTCTGTGCCGCGTTTACGACGGCCTTCGTTTTCGCCATGCGCCAGTCGTTCACGTTCGAGCGTATCGCCATCGGCATGGACCGCCGACCCAGTAGCCCAGCCATGGCCGCCGCCTGTACGAGTGCGGCCAGGGCAATGGGCCTTGGCGTCGACGACTACGGCATACTGCCAACCCCGGCGTTGGCGCTGCAGGCGATGAAACACGGCGTGCCTTGCCTCATGATTTCCGGCAGCCATATTCCGTTTGATCGCAACGGCATCAAGTTCTATCGCCCGGACGGCGAAATCACCAAGGCCGACGAGGCCGCTATTTTATCGGCGAAGGCTGAACTGCCCTCTTTTTCGGCGCCTGCCCGCGAAGCGTTTTCTGACGCGGCGAACGAAGCCTACGCCGAGCGCTATACCCGCTGGTTCGTCGATCAGCCGCTCAAGGGGTGGCGGGTGGGGCTTTATCAGCACTCCGCTGCCGGGCGCGATTTGAGCGCCTATATTCTCGATGCCCTGGGCGCCGATGTGGTCGTACTGGGTCGCACCGATGCGTTCGTGCCGGTCGATACCGAAGCCGTCAGTGCCGATGACCAGGCCAGGGGGCGCGCCTGGACGCAGCGGCACGGCCTCAACGCGCTGCTATCCACCGACGGTGACGCCGACCGCCCGCTTTTGGGCGATGAAACCGGCACCTGGCTTCGAGGCGATATCGTGGGGCTTTTGTGCGCAAGAGCGTTGGGTATCGAGGCGCTGGCGGTACCGATCAGTTGCAATACCGCCATCGAGGCGTGTGGGGCGTTCAAAAAAGTGGTGCGCACGCGCATTGGCTCGCCGTTTGTGCTCGAAGGCATGGCATCGCTTTCGAGCACGTTTTCAAGCGTTGCCGGGTTCGAGGCCAACGGCGGCTTTTTGCTTCACACCCCGCTGCAAAAAGAGGGCCGCACGCTGGCCGCCCTACCCACTCGCGACGCGCTGCTACCGGCGCTTACGCTGATGGTGGAAGCCGCCCGGAAAGGCCAAACACTGTCGGCGCTCAATAAAGCGCTACCCGAGCGCTATACCGCCAGCGACCGGCTCAAGGCGTTTCCCGTGGAAAAAAGCCGGGCGCTATTGGAGCAGTGGTCTGACTCGCCGCAAAAGCTTCAAAGCGCGCTCGGGCTTATAGAGGACATTGCCGCTATAGATACGACCGATGGCTTGAGGGTGACGTTTACAAACGACGAGATCGTCCATTTGCGCCCTTCCGGCAACGCGCCGGAGCTTCGCTGCTACGGTGAGGCGGGCTCGGCCGCCCGGGCCGAGCAGTTGGTTCAGCAGAGTTTAAAAGCGCTGGGCACGCTGTAGCGCTCATTAATGGCTTTGCAAGAAACGGCTGTTAAAGTAGCCCCTACCATGGGCAGGGTTCGGGGAGTTTGGGTATGAAAATCGCGGTGGCGGGAACGGGGTATGTCGGGCTATCCAACGCGATGCTGTTGGCTCAGCATCACGCTGTCACGGCGCTCGATATTCGACCCGATAAAGTCGAGCTGTTGAACCAGCGCATCTCCCCGATCGAGGACGCCGATATTACGGCGTTTCTCGCCCGCGATGACCTTCAGTTCAGCGCGACACTGGCGCCGGAAGTCGCCTATCAAGACGCCGACTATGTCATTATCGCCACGCCGACCGACTATGACCCTCACACCAACACCTTCGATACGACGAGCGTCGAGTCCGTGATTCGACAGGTGATCAAGATCAACCCGCACGCGGTGATGGTGATCAAATCCACGGTTCCCGTGGGCTATACCGCCAACGCGCGCGAACGTTTCAACACCGACAACCTGATTTTTTCACCGGAATTTCTGCGTGAAGGCAAGGCGCTTTACGACAACCTTCACCCCTCGCGCATCGTGGTCGGTGAGCGCACCCCCCGCGCCCACGCGTTTGCCGAGCTGCTATCTCACGGGGCCATCAAGCGGGATATTCCCACGCTTTTCACCAACAGCACCGAAGCCGAAGCGATCAAGCTCTTCGCCAATACCTACCTGGCCATGCGCGTTGCCTATTTCAACGAGCTGGATACCTACGCCGAAACCCACGAGCTCGACACGCGCCAAATCATCGAGGGTGTGGGGCTGGACCCGCGTATCGGCAAGCACTACAACAACCCGAGTTTCGGCTACGGCGGCTACTGCCTGCCCAAGGATACCCAGCAGCTGCTGGCGAACTATCAAAACGTGCCCAGCAACATGATGCAGGCGATCGTGGATGCCAACCGTACCCGCAAGGACTTCATCGCCGAGTGCATCTTCAAGCGAAAGCCCCAGGTCGTGGGCATCTACCGGCTGATCATGAAAGCCGGCTCCGACAACTTTCGCGCCAGCGCCATGCAGGGTGTGATGAAACGGATCAAGGCCCGAGGCATCAAGGTGGTGGTGTACGAGCCGATTCTGGAGGAAAGCGCCTTTTTCAACTCGGCGGTCATTCGCGACCTGGCGTCCTTTAAATCGCTGTGCGATGTGGTGGTCGCCAACCGCATGACCGAGGAGCTGCGCGACATCGAAGAGAAGGTGTTTACGCGCGACCTTTTCGGCAGCGATTCATGAACGCTTCCTTCCTGTAGGTCTTTTACACTTCACAACAAAATGGGCGCCCGAGGGCGCCCACTATTTGACCGGTCTGGTGTTGCAGGCGCTTATTTATAAACCGGAAGCTTCGCGCAGACCTTCGCCACTTTCCCGGCGATCTCTTGCTCGACGGCGGTAGTGTCGTCGCCGCTAGCGAGCACGTCGAGCAGATCACAGATCCAGCCGGCAAGCTCGGTGCACTCCTCTTCACCGAAGCCGCGGGTAGTCACCGCGGGAGTGCCGATGCGCAGGCCCGAGGTGACGAACGGGCTTTGCGGGTCGTTGGGCACGGCGTTCTTGTTGACGGTAATGTGCGCGCGGCCCAGCGCGGCGTCGGCATCCTTGCCGGTCACGCCCTGCTTGACCAGCGAGAGCAAGAACAGATGGTCTTCGGTACCGCCGGAGACGATATCGAAGCCGCGGTCGATGAACACCTTCGCCATGGCCTGGGCGTTCTTGACCACCTGCTGCTGGTAGGTCTTGAACTCCGGCGCCATCGCTTCCTTGAAGCAGATCGCCTTGGCGGCGATGACGTGCATGAGCGGGCCACCCTGACCGCCGGGGAAGACGGCGGACTGCAGCTTCTTCTCGATCTCGGCGTCGTTTTCAGCGGATAGAATCACGCCGCTGCGCGGGCCGCGCAGGGTCTTGTGCGTGGTGGATGTCACCACGTGGGCGTGGGGCAGCGGGCTTGGGTAGACGCCCGCGGCGACCAAACCGGCGACGTGGGCCATATCGACCAGCAAATAGGCGCCCACTTCGTCGGCGATTTCACGGAATTTCGCCCAGTCGATGATCTGCGAGTAGGCGGAGAAACCGGCGATGATCATTTTCGGCTGGTGCTCACGGGCAAGCTCGGCGACCTGATCATAGTCGATCAGGCCTTGGTCGTTCAGGCCGTACTGAACGGCGTTGTAGTGCTTGCCGGAGAAGTTGGGCTTGGCGCCGTGGGTCAGGTGGCCCCCGGCATCCAGGCTCATGCCGAGGATGGTGTCGCCGGGGGTGACCAGCGCCTGAAAGACGGCGCTGTTGGCTTGGGAGCCGGAGTGAGGCTGTACGTTAACGTAGGTGGCGCCGAACAGCTCCTTGGCGTAGTCGATCGCCATGTTTTCCGCGATATCCACGAACTCGCAGCCGCCGTAGTAGCGCTTGCCCGGGTAGCCTTCCGCGTACTTGTTGGTCAACTGGCTGCCCTGGGCCTCGAGCACGCGCGGGCTGGCGTAATTTTCGGAGGCGATCAGTTCGATGTGATCTTCCTGACGCGCCACTTCCTTTTGCATGGCATCAAATAGCGCATCATCGAATCCGGCAATGGTCATATCGCGGCTGAACATGGGGCAAACCTCGTAGGCTAGGGCATCGAAAAAAGCAAGGCGGCCATGATACCTCAGCCGGAGGCGACTTTCATCGCATCCGGCTCAGCCGCACCATGAGCCGGATTCATCAAGCGTGCTAGGCCTCCCCGATCAGCCCCAGACTTGCCGCCGGCGCCTGACGACGCAGGCTGTGCGACAGCGCGTGGCCGATCAGGCCAATCAGCGCGGCACCGCCCAGCGGCAGAACCAGCCACAGCGTCAGGTGCAGCCTCGGGGTCAAATCGAGCCAGAAAAGATAGAGCGCCGCGCTGGCTATCTCGGCCAAAAACGCGCCCATGAGCCCGCTTGCCAGCCCCAGCAGCGCGTACTCGGCGCCCTGTACGCGGGAAATCATCGCGTTGCCCGCGCCGAACACGCGCAAAAGCCCGCTTTCGTGGGCGCGCACTGGGCGGCTGGCGGTGAGCGCGGCGTACAGCACGCTGACGCCGGCCAACAGCACCAACAGAAGAATCAGCTCGACGGCGCGGGTGACCTGCCCCAGCACCTCGCGCACCTGCCCCAGGATCGCATCGACGTTTAGAAGCGAGACGCCGGGGAAGTCACGCACCAGCTGCGTGATCAGATCCTGCTCGCGCTCAGGAAGATAAAACGCGGTGATGTAGCTGTGGCCAAAGCTCTCCAGCACGCCGGGCGGAAAGATGACGAAGAAGTTGGGCTTGAAGCTATCCCAGTTGAGGCTTCGAAGGCTTTCGATGCGGGTGTCGATCGTTTCGCCGCCAATGGAGAAGGCCAGCGTATCGCCAAGCGTAAGCCCTAGCCGCTCGGCCAGGCCCTGCTCGACGGAAATCGGCACGGCGGTGGCCGATATATCGGTGCCCGGCACGGCGATGTCCGGCACGGCGGCGCCGGCTGGCGTGGCGTCCACTTCGTTCATGAATCCCTGGGGTTCGCTTGTTTGGCCGTCGAACCACTGGCCGGCGACCACCTCGTTGCCTTCGGGAAGCGTTGCCTGCCAGGTCAAATTGAGTTCGCGGCGCAGCGCGCCATCGCCGCGGGCCTCGACGGGCACAAACTCCCGTGGGGGAGCGCCGTTGATCGCCGTGATACGCCCGCGCACCATGGGGTAAAGCGCGCTTTGGGTATCCACCCGGGGCGTGATGGCGGCGTCGAAGGCGTCTCGCTCGCTCGGTTGAATGTTGATCGCAAAGTAGTTGGGCGTTTCATCCGGCAGCTGATCCTGCCAGGTCGTGAGCAGGTCGCCACGCACCAGGGCGATCATCGCCATGGCAAAAAACGTGACGGAAAACGCCAGCAGCTGGCCCATGCCCGCCTGTTTACGCCGAGCGAGCTGGCGGCCGCCGAGTCGAAATGCCTGGCTCCAGGGCGTGGCGCCGGAGAGCTTCGCAACTGCTTTCAACACCAGGCTGAGCACCAGGGCGCTAGCCGCCCACAGCACGCCCAGCAGCGTCCCACCGCCGAGCAGCAACCCGGCCGCCAGCGGCAGACTTCCGGAATAAAGCCACAAAAGCCCGCCAAACACCGCACCGGCCACACCCACCACGAGCCAGGCCGCTGGCGGCAGCGGGTCGAGCTCGCGGCGCAGCACTTTCAGGGCGCTGACCTGCTTGATGCGTAAAAGCGCCGGCCCGGCAAATCCGACCAGCACGGCCAGCGCGGTCAGCACGCCAAGGCCCAGCGGCATCACCCCGGGTGCGGGCAGCGTCAGCGGGAGAAACTGCGCCAATAGCCACAGAAGCACCGCCTGCCCCAACAGCCCGAGCAGCGCACCGAGCAGTGAGGCGATCAGCGCAAGGCCCAGGAGCTGGAGCGCGAAAATGGTGACCAGCTGTGCCTGGCTTGCGCCGAAGCAGCGCAGAAGCGCAGCGGTATCCAGGTGGCGCTCGACGTAGCGCCGTGTCGACATGGCGACCGCGACCCCGGCCAACAGCACGGCGACCAGCCCCGCCAGCCCCAGATAGCTTTCTGCCCGAGAAAGCGCGTTGCCCAGCTGCGGGCGGTCGACTCGCACATCGCGTACTTCGACCCCCGCTTCTCGAAGCTCGTCCAGCAGCGGCTGAACGCGTTCGAGCGCGGCGGGCGGGCCGGCGGCCAGCAGCTCGAACTCGATGCGCGAGCCCGGCTGGAGCAGGTTGGTCGCCTCGAGATCCTGCGTGTTGAGCATCAGCCGCGGATTGAAGCTGCTAAAGCCGGCGGACTGGTCGGCCTCGCGCTCGACGATACCGGTCACGGCAAGCGAAAGCTCACCGACCTGAACACGATCGCCCAATTCAAGCGCGAGCAGCTCAAAAAGCCGCGGGTCGACCCAGGCCTCGCCGGCGGCGGGGCCGGCCGGTACTTCTTCGGTGCCGTTGCCGCGGTCCACCCGCGTGGCGCCGTAGTGCGGGTAGATTTCGTCGACCGCCTTGAGGCTCGCGGGCTGAAACCGCTCGCCCTGGCTGATCATCGACACCAGATCGACCTGATCGCTGAGCGAAAAGCCCGCTCGTTCGAGGGTTTCGCGCAGCGCATCATCGAAGGGTTCGCGCTGCTCGAGCACCAGATCACCGCCCATCATCTGGCCCGCCTGGCGCTCCAGGCCGCGCTCCAGTCGATCCAGGAAAAACGCGATCATGGTGGACGCCGCGACGGCCAGTACCAGCGCGATAAAGAGCGCGCGCACGTCCGAGGCGCGCAGATCGCGTTTGAGGCTGCGCGCGGCCAGACGCCAGTTGACGCTACTCATCGCCACCGCCTGCCAATGCCTGCTCGGGCTCGAACGCCGTGAGCCGCCCGCCTTCCAGGCGCAAGCAGCGGTCGCAGCGCCGCGCCAGGGCGTAATCGTGGGTGACGAGAATCAGCGTGGTATGCGCCTGGCGATTCAAGCTGAACAGCAGATCGATCACCTGGGCGCCGGTCTCCGGGTCCAGGTTGCCGGTGGGCTCGTCGGCGAAGACCAGCTCCGGGTCGGTGACGAACGCGCGCGCGATGGCCACGCGCTGCTGCTCGCCGCCGGAAAGCTGCTTGGGCAGGTGCGCGACGCGCTCAGTCAGCCCTACCCGCTCAAGCCAGGCGTGCGCTGCCTGGGTTTCTCCGGCGCGAATCGATAGCTCCAGCGGCAGCAGCACGTTTTCAAGGGCGCTGAGCGTGGGCAGAAGCTGAAAGTTTTGAAATACGAAGCCCACGCGCCCGGCGCGAAGCGATGCACGGCCATCCTCGTCCAAACGGCTCAAGGGGTGGCCGAACAGATTCAGTTCGCCGTCGCTGGGCGTGTCGAGCCCAGCCAGAATCCCAAGAAGCGTCGATTTTCCGGCACCGCTTTTACCCAGAATCGCCACCGTTTCGCCCTGTGCCACGCACAGCGAAAGATCCTTTAGAATGGTCAGCGCCCGCTCGCCGCTTTTCACCTGTTTGCACAGGTTCTCGGCGAGCAGCACCGGCGGCCCCTGATGCGTATCACGGGCGTGTGCCTTGGCCGTCTCATCGGTTAAGCTTGAACGCTCGACGTCCGGTTGAGCGGCGTTAGTCGAATCCTTGTCAGAGGAGTAGGACATGAAGCGTGGCATCCCTTTTATGTGGCATCGGCTTGCCTGCATGGTAACCGCCGGGCTGGTCGCACTGATAGTGCTCTTTCAACCAGGCCTTGCCAATGCCGAGTCGCGCCCGACGCTGCTGGTGATGGGAGATAGCCTGAGCGCGGCCTACGGCATCGAGCAGGACCAGGGCTGGGTGCGCCTCCTCGAGCGCCGCCTTGACGATCAGGCGCAGGTCGTGAACGCCAGTATTAGCGGTGAGACCACCGGTGGAGGCCTTGAGCGTTTCGAAAGCGTTCTTGATCAGCATGCCCCGGATATCGTGCTGCTGGAACTGGGCGGCAACGACGGCCTGCGCGGGCTTCCCCCGGCGCAGATGCGCGAGAACCTGGCCGGCATGATCGAGCAAAGCCAGTCCGCTGATGCCGAGGTGCTGCTACTGGGCATCGATATTCCGCCCAATTACGGCCAAGCCTATCGCGATGCCTTCACCGGCGTGTATCGCACGCTTGCCGACGAGTACGACGTGGCGCTACTCCCCTTCTTGCTGGAGGGCATTGCGCTGGATCGCGCGTTGATGCAAAGCGACGGCATTCACCCGACCGCCGAGGCCCAGCCGCTCATTCTGGAGAACGTATGGCCAATGGTCGAGCCGCTGCTGGAGCAGGCGCATTAGCAAGCGCCCTAGCGCTTTGGATGTAACCCACCATTCCCTATTAAAAACCTGCCGCTTTTCGTCATTTTTATGATGAGTTATATAGCACTGACGCACGCCAGCTTGTAGTCTTAAGCTTCATTTGGCCATGGCTGGACGTCTATGCCTCGGTGCTCTTCCTCTACCCCTGCGGGTCTCACCCGGCGAACGTTTCTCGCGTCCGCCGGGCTTCTGGCGCTGGGCGCGGGGCTTGGTCTGTACCCCTTTCAGGCTTCGGCGTTCGACCCGACACGACTGCGTGAGCGCATGAGCTCGATGTACGGCCAGGCAGGGCTCAACGTGCTCGAGGGGTGGTTCGCGCTTTTACAGCGCGCTGCGGGGCAGGATATTCAAACCCAGCTTCGTGAGGTGAACGACTTCTTCAACCGAAACGTTCGCTGGGTCGACGATATCGTCGTGTGGGGGCAGGAGGATTACTGGGCCACGCCGCTCGAGGCCATGGGTAAGGGCCAGGGCGACTGCGAGGACTACGCGATCGCCAAGTACATCACGCTCAAGCAGCTCGGAGTTCCCGGCGAGCGCCTGCGCATGATTTACGTACGCGCCCGCATTGGCCGCAGCAGTATTACCCAAGCGCACATGGTGCTGGGTTACTATGATACCCCGAGCGCCGTGCCGCTGGTGCTCGACAACATGGCGCCCTCGATTTCGCCCGCCTCGCAGCGTACCGATCTCGACCCGGTGTTCAGTTTCAACAGCGAAGGGCTTTGGGCCGGCGGCTCATCGCAGTCGCGCGCGGATCCATTGGCGCGCCTGTCGCGCTGGCGCAGCGTACTGGAACGTATGCAATCTCAAGGCTTTCTCTAGAGACCTCGCAGAAAGGTTTTTACAAGCGCTTTTAATAAAGCGCTTTTAACAAAAAGTTTTCAACAAAAGGACGTGCCGTTATGTCGCTTATCAAACAGCTTTGGCTGGCCATCATCGGGCTGTTGCTGCTCTCCTTTGTTGGAAGCCTTGTGATCAGCATCACCACCAGTCGCGCTTACATCGAGCAGGAAATCAGCATCAAGAACGAGGATAACGCCACGGCGCTGGCGCTCTCCATGACGCAGCTCGACAAGGACCTGGTCATTCTCGAGCTTTTGATCTCGGCGCAGTTCGACACCGGCTACTACCAGCAGATCGTCCTGCGCGACACCGATGGCAGCGTACTGGTCGAGCGCGTGGCGAGTGAGTACCAGGGCCACGTGCCCGGCTGGTTTCGCCACCTGATCGACTTCGACATTCCGCCGGGCACGGCCACCATTCAGGAAGGCTGGCAGCAGTTCGGTACGCTGACCCTTCAGAGTCAGTACAGCTTTGCTTACCGGGCCCTGTGGCGAAGCTTCATGGAGCTGACGGCCTGGTTCATCGCGGCAGGGATCGCAAGCCTCGCGCTGGCAGCGGTGATCGTCAGTACCATCAAGCGCCCGCTCAATCGCGTGGTGGAGCAAGCGCGTAATATCAGCGCGCGGCGCTTTACCACCATCAAGGAGCCGCGCACCCGGGAGCTTCGCGAGGTAGCCCGGGCCATGAACGTGCTCTCTCACAACGTGCGCCAGATGTTGACCCACGAAAGTCAGAAACTCGATGAGCTGCGCCGCGACCTGCAGCACGACGCGTTGACCGGCGCGCTCAATCGCGGTGCCTTCATGACCCGACTGGCGGCGCTTCTGGACAGCGACGATGCACGGGCGACGGGGCTCATGGCGATCGTTCGCGTGGAGGATCTGGTGGGGCTGAACGACCGCCTCGGCCACGACGCCACGGATAACCTGCTGAAGGGGTTGGTGGAGCAGCTGACTACACTCGATACCACCTCGGAAGAGACGCTGATCGGCCGGCTCAACGGCAGCGATTTCATGCTGGTGGTACCGCTTGAAACCGACATCGAGGCGTTCAGCGCTCGCTTGAAACATGCGCTTGCAACGCTCACCCCGGCGAGCGAGCTGCGACTGCCCACGGCGATTACCAGCTACGCGCCGGGAGATGAGCGCAGCGACCTGATGGCCACGCTCGACACGGCCCTGGCAGAGGCAGAAAGCGCTCAGGGCAGCTTGCCAGTTGTGGTGCGCGAACGCGAGCGTCAGCCGCTTTTTGCCACGCACGCGGCGTGGCGTACGGCGCTGGATACGGCGCTATTGCAGGGCCCGGAGCTTGGGCGTTTCCCGGTACTGAACGCCCAGCAGCACGTTCTACATTACGAAAGCCCGGCCCGGCTGCAGCTGGCCGAGCAGTGGCAAAGCGCGGGAGTTTTCATTCCCTGGCTTGCGCGTTTTAACCTGGAGCCGTCGCTGGATATGGCCGTCATCAAACAGGCGCTGGAGCAGCTTCGCCAGAACCCGGAGCAGTGGCTGGGCATCAACCTGTCGATCGCGGCCATCAGCGACGCCCGCTTCGTCACCGGGCTGCGCACCCTGCTGGAGAAAAACGCCACGCTGGCGTCCAGGCTCTGCTTCGAAATTCCCGCGACCCTCGATTCCCGGGCGCTGGCGAGTATGCGCGGTTTCTGCGCCGCGCTCAGACATCTCGACTGTCAATTCGGTATCGAGCATGTGGGGGCCGAGTTCAACAAGCTTGCCGAGCTACACGACGTGGGGCTGACCTACCTGAAGGTGGATGCCAGCCTAGTGCGCGACATTCACGCCTCCGCCGAGCAGCAAAGCATACTGCGCGGCCTGACCACGCTCTGCCACTCGCTGGGGCTGTTGGTCATCGCCGAGGGCGTGAAATCCGAAGAGGAGCTGGCCCAGCTGTTCCGCATGGGCATCGACGGCGTGACCGGCCCGGCGATACGCACGCCAAACTGACCCGGCCGCCGCCATGGCGGCGGTATCAGATGATACCGCCGTCCTCGCCAATCAAATTGACGTTGTTCTTGGCGCGCAGCGATTTACGCTGCATCACCTTGTTCTGCGCCGCCTGGGGCAGGTCGGTGAACGAAATCACCCCCTTGTCCAGCAGCACCTCCATCAAGTCTTCCACTACCCGCACGAAAGCCAGATCCGAAGCAAGAAAGTTCGCTTTCGAGCCCGGCTCATTGGCCAGAAACGCCAGCACCTGCGGGTCGTCTGCGCTCACCTGCTCGGAAGATTCGCTGGTCGCCTCCTTACTTAGCGTCACGATGTCGCCGTCGGCATTGCGTTTGATATAGAACATGGCAACCCCCTTCTCTCGTTAAACAGGGTTCAAGGTTAAAAAAGGCCGCCCGGAGGCGGCCTTGGTGTTACACGATGCGTAACGTGATGTCTTACTGGTCGATCTTCAGCTGATGATCCTGCAGCATGCTTTGCAGGAAGTCCGACGAGCTTTCGCCCTGGGGCATGGTGACGTCTTTCAGTACAACCCGCTGATCCGCGTTACTGTTATCTGCCGACAAGCCACCTTCTGACTTGATGTGCAGAATGGTATCGCTGCCTTTCTGTTCGGCGCGGATGTATTGATCGATGGTCTCATCGCTTTCGCCCTTCAAGAGATCGGAGAGATCCAGGCGATCCGCTTGAGCATCCTTGCCATACACCCCCTTGTTGAAGTCCATGACGGTATCCACGGCCGCCTTGGTGCTTGTTCCCTGGTCACCGAACTCCCACTTGAACGTATCGGCACCGCCGCCGCCGTAAAGCGTATCGCTACCGGATCCGCCATAGAGAACATCGTCGCCTTTTCCACCGATCAGCACGTCGTCACTGGCACCGCCGATCAGGATATCGTTACCAGCACCGCCGTAAAGGATATCGTTGCCTTCGGTACCGGGGAGCATGTTACTGCCCTTGTCGCCCAGCTCGAAGTGCTTGATATCCGTCGAGACGTTGCCATTGGCATCAACCGCGGTGGCCTTGAGCTCGCCGGTGGAGCTTTCGATACGCTTCAGGGACGTGGTCCATTCGCCGTTGGCATCTGCCTTGACGGTATCGACTACCTTACCGCTTGCATCGGTAATGCTCACCTCTGCGTCCGGACCGGCCGAGCCAGCTACCTTCATTTCACGGAAGCCGACGGTGGTCTCAGAGAATTGGTCATTCACGAGATAGTTGGCATTACTGATTCCCTTGCTATCGAGCACCAGAGTCTGCGCCTTACCGTCTACATGACCACTGAAAACCACTATGTCAGTTTCGGTACCGTTAACGCCCGACTTATCCGAACGAGTAACCGTACCCTCCATGGCTTTTTCTTCATACGTAGTGTGCAGGTATTTTCCGATGGGGATGCCATACCACGTTTTCACATAGTATTGGGTCACCGACTCCGTCCAGCTCAGCTTGTACGTATCACCTACCTGGAAGTATGCCGTTTCGTTGCTACCCGCTTGTGAACGAACCGAGAGATTACTCGTGTTGCCCACGCTCAGGTGGCTACTCGACACGGTCTGGTTCGTGTCGCTGGTATCGACTCGATTACCGGAGACACCAAAGTTATGACCTCCCAGACTTCCCCATACCTTGGCAAGTACATCCACACCTGCTTCCTGAGCAGTCTCGACGCTATCGATGCTCACAGAGGAGGACTCAGGTTTGACGTCTTCATTATCTGGTGAAGCCGGTGTAGGTACGGTGACCTCAACCGTGCTGGCAAACGCACTGTCTTGCCTATCAGCCTCATCCGTCGCGTTCAGCTCTGTGGCAATGGCTTCCGCCGTTAGTTGGATGCCTTGGCCGGCCAACGAAGCAGGCACTGTCAACGTTAAACCGTCGCTTGCGAACGTATCGCCGGACGCTTCGATCAACCAGCTTCCGTCGCTTTGCAATGCGCCCTGGCTCAAGGTTGCGCCTTCCGGCACCCCGGTCACGCGGATACTGAGCGTCTCGTCACCATCGGTATCGTTGAGTGCGGCGTTTAAATCGACTTCATAGCGATACGCGTCTACTTCGGTAATTTCGATCGCGCCAACCGTGGCCGTTGCGCCATTGACCTTAACGATTTCACTCGTCTCGGTTGTCGATGCACTGAAGTCCAATCTCAGCTTACCGTCATTATCGAGAGTAGTGGTAATCGTTGCCGTATAGTTTTCGTTCAGGTAGTAGTTCGCGGGAGAACCGTAGTCCTTGAAGACGAACTCCTTCCCACCGTTGACTTTGACTACCCAGTTATCGTTGTAAACTCCATTGCCCGAATTCCAGGTGCCCTGAATCGTGTGAGGCAAGGTAATGCTGACTTCCTGCCCGGCGTGTACCTTACCGAAATCGAACGTTTTGGCGTCAGATTCGGAGTAGTCATACCACCAGGAGCCCGAGATATTGCCATCGCCGCGCTCATCGCCCAGCGTAAGCTCAAATGACTTCGTCTGTGCCTCGATCGTTCCCGTCTTGTCGATCGCGGTGGCGTCACCCAGCGAGATACTCACCGTGGGCGTTTGGGCCACGGCGTCGTCGACCGTGGTGCTTTCCAGTGTCAGGCTGACCGGCACCTCGACTTTCTCGAAGTTGCCGTTGACTTCGATTACCTTGGCGTTCAGGTCGCCGCTGCCATCGACATTGACCGTTACAGCTCCTTTTCCGTCGCGGTCTAGAGTGACGGTATGACGCTCACCATTGATCTCAACAATCGCCGTTGGGAAGTCATCCCCCTGGAAGGTGTATTGAGTGACATCGGGCGGGTTGGACGTTTCGACCACGAACGTGACCTCTGACTCACCGCTGATGGTAGTGGCCCCACCCTTGACCACCTCCTTATAAGCGATGGAGTGGATGAGGTAGTCGTCGTCATTATCTACCGCGGTAAATTCAGCGCTGGTAAACGTCTTGCCAATTTCAGGTTTAAACGTATAGGCCAGATCTACACGATCAGAGCCGCCCTGCACGCTTTCTTGTCGCACTTCTTCATCATTGGCGTTGAAATACGTCACCCGTGCGTCTGAGCCACCGCCTCCCGATATGATGGCATGCCCCACAGGATTGTTATCGGCATCCTTAAAATCGACCCGGGCTTTTTCGCGGTTGTTTCGCCATGCGAACTGGACGTCGAAGCTTTCGATCTCGTTATTAAAGTCGATAACGATTTTTTCGCTGGTACCGTTAGTGCCATAGCCCAACTCGCTGTTTGCCGCGCTACCAGAGGTCTTGCCTACCACACCGAAGCCATCGTGATTGGTACCGGTGACCCGAGAAATCTCTCCGCGCTCACCATCAGTGCCGTACGCCGTTACCGTAAAGCTATCGGATTTATCGACGTTGGTGACGTCTATCATCGACGTCTTGATGACAGAGGCACTCAGGTTGACCGTCGTTACATCGATGGAATCCTCGATGTAATAGGATTCAGCCTCATTCAACAGGCTCCAGTTCCAGCTGCCATTATCGCCAATAACTTGCAAGTCAGACGGCGCGCTAATGGTATCGTCATCGACATAGACATCAGAATCGCTGTAGTAATAGCTGCTCGATGCCGTGGTAGCCCCTGCTTCGACCGTGATGCTTTGCACCTCTTCATTCACATCGAATGTAAATGTTGTATCGGTCTCAAGTGCTGAACTCAGCGTGATCGTATAAGTGACCGTCGCACCATCTTCATCGGCCTCCGGCTGGAGCTTGGAAGTCAGCGTAGCGCTGGCGTCAAGATAAACGCTGTAATCCTGGTTAGCCTCTGCGCTGTAATCGTTACCTGCCTCGTCCTTACCAACTACCTCCGCTTTAACGCTGTCGTGGTTGGCCAATACCGAGCCCGGCACATTGATGGCGTAGGTCAGAGCGCCGTTATCGCCCTCGAGCACATCGCCCGAATAGGTTTCGCCACCCACGCTCAGCGTGACGGTGTCACCCGCCTTCGCGTCGCCGCCGACGGTGCCGGTAATGGTCACGTCGCCCTTCGCTTCGTCACCGTTGACCACGCCGTCCCCGGCGATCTCGTCGATGGTGATCGTGGCGCTGGCGTCGAGATTGACGGTGTAGGTCTTGTCCGTTTCGCCCGTATAGGCGTTGCCGTCCGCGTCGGTGCCGGTCACGTCGGCACGGATCGTGTCGTTGTCGGCCAGAACCGATCCGGGCACGTCGATGGCGTAGGTGAGGTTGCCCTCGACGTCGGCCACGACCTCGCCGCCGTAGGTATTCTCGCCCACGGTCAGGGTGACGGTGTCGCCCGCTTTCGCGTCGCCGCCCACGGTGCCGGTCACGGTCACATCACCCTTCGCTTCCTCGCCGTTGACCACGTCGTCACCGGCAATGGTGTCGATGGTGATCGTGGCGCTGGCGTCCAGGTTCACGCTGTAATCGCGGTCGGCGTTGGCTTCGTAGCCGTTGCCGTCCGTGTCGGTGCCGGTCACTTTTGCGGTAATCGCGGTGTGCTCGGCCAGCTCCGATCCGGGCACGTCGATGGCGTAGGTCAGATCCTCACCGACGGTGCCGGTGTGGGTATTGTCGCCCACGGTCAGCGTGACGGTGTCGCCTGCCTTGGCGTCGCCGCCGACGGTACCGGTGATGGTCACGTCGCCCTTCGATTCCTCGCCGTTGACCACGCCGTCACCGGCAATGGTGTCGATGGTGATCGTGGCGCTGGCGTCCAGGTTCACGCTGTAGTCGCGCTCGGCGTTGGCTTCGTAGCCGTTGCCGTCCGTGTCGGTGCCGGTCACTTTTGCGGTAATCGCGGTGTGCTCGGCCAGCTCCGATCCGGGCACGTCGATGGCGTAGGTGAGGTTGCCTTCACCGTTGGCCACGACCTCACCGCCGTAGGTATTCTCGCCCACGGTCAGGGTGACCGTGTCGCCCGCTTTCGCGTCGCCGCCCACGGTGCCGGTCACGGTCACGTCGCCCTTCGCTTCCTCGCCGTTGACCACGTCGTCACCGGCAATGGTGTCGATGGTGATCGTGGCGCTGGCGTCGAGATTGACGGTGTAGGTCTTGTCCGTTTCGCCCGTATAGGCGTTGCCGTCCGCGTCGGTGCCGGTCACGTCGGCACGAATCGTGTCGTTGTCGGCCAGAACCGATCCGGGTACGTCGATGGCGTAGGTGAGGTTGCCTTCACCGTCGGCCACGACCTCGCCGCCGTAGGTATTCTCGCCCACGGTCAGGGTGACGGTGTCGCCGGCCTTGGCGTCGCCGCCCACGGTACCGGTGATGGTCACGTCGCCCTTCGCTTCCTCGCCGTTGACCACGTCGTCACCGGCAATGGTGTCGATGGTGATCGTGGCGCTGGCGTCCAGGTTGACCTCGTAACCGCGCTCGGCGTCCTGACGGTAGCTGTTGCCCGCGTCGTCGGTGCCGGTGACTTCGGCCGTGATGCTGTCGTTGTCGGCCAGCATCGCTCCCTGCACGTCGATGGCGTAGGTGAGGTTGCCTTCACCGTCGGCCACGACCTCGCCGCCGTAGGTATTCTCGCCCACGGTCAGGGTGACGGTGTCGCCCGCTTTCGCGTCGCCGCCCACGGTGCCGGTCACGGTCACGTCGCCCTTCGCTTCCTCGCCGTTGACCACGTCGTCACCGGCAATGGTGTCGATGGTGATCGTGGCGCTGGCGTCCAGGTTGACCTCGTAACCGCGCTCGGCGTCCTGACGGTAGCTGTTGCCCGCGTCGTCGGTGCCGGTGACTTCGGCCGTGATGCTGTCGTTGTCGGCCAGCATCGCTCCCGGCACGTCGATGGCGTAGGTGAGGTTGCCTTCACCATCGGCCACGACCTCGCCGCCGTAGGTATTCTCGCCCACGGTCAGGGTGACGGTGTCGCCCGCTTTCGCGTCGCCGCCCACGGTGCCGGTCACGGTCACGTCGCCCTTCGCTTCCTCGCCGTTGACCACGTCGTCACCGGCAATGGTGTCGATGGTGATCGTGGCGCTGGCGTCCAGGTTCACGCTGTAGTCGCGCTCGGCGTTGGCTTCGTAGCCGTTGCCGTCCGCGTCGGTGCCGGTCACGTCGGCACGGATCGTGTCGTTGTCGGCCAGAACCGATCCGGGCACGTCGATGGCGTAGGTGAGGTTGCCCTCGACGTCGGCCACGACCTCGCCGCCGTAGGTATTCTCGCCCACGGTCAGGGTGACGGTGTCGCCCGCTTTCGCGTCGCCGCCCACGGTGCCGGTCACGGTCACATCACCCTTCGCTTCCTCGCCGTTGACCACGTCGTCACCGGCAATGGTGTCGATGGTGATCGTGGCGCTGGCGTCCAGGTTCACGCTGTAATCGCGGTCGGCGTTGGCTTCGTAGCCGTTGCCGTCCGTGTCGGTGCCGGTCACTTTTGCGGTAATCGCGGTGTGCTCGGCCAGCTCCGATCCGGGCACGTCGATGGCGTAGGTCAGATCCTCACCGACGGTGCCGGTGTGGGTATTGTCGCCCACGGTCAGCGTGACGGTGTCGCCTGCCTTGGCGTCGCCGCCGACGGTACCGGTGATGGTCACGTCGCCCTTCGATTCCTCGCCGTTGACCACGCCGTCACCGGCAATGGTGTCGATGGTGATCGTGGCGCTGGCGTCCAGGTTCACGCTGTAGTCGCGCTCGGCGTTGGCTTCGTAGCCGTTGCCGTCCGTGTCGGTGCCGGTCACTTTTGCGGTAATCGCGGTGTGCTCGGCCAGCTCCGATCCGGGCACGTCGATGGCGTAGGTCAGATCCTCACCGACGGTGCCGGTGTGGGTGTTGTCGCCCACGCTCAGCGTGACGGTGTCGCCTGCTTTCGCGTCGCCGCCCACGGTGCCGGTGATGGTGATATCGCCCTTCGCTTCGTCGCCGTTGACCACGCCGTCACCGGCGATCTGGTCGATGGTGATCGTGGCGCTGGCGTCGAGATTGACGGTGTAGGTCTTGTCCGTTTCGCCCGTATAGGCGTTGCCGTCCGCGTCGGTGCCGGTCACTTCCGCGGTAATCGCGGTGTGCTCGGCCAGCTCCGATCCGGGCACGTCGATGGCGTAGGTCAGATCCTCACCGACGGTGCCGGTGTGGGTGTTGTCGCCCACGCTCAGCGTGACGGTGTCGCCTGCTTTCGCGTCGCCGCCAACGGTGCCGGTGATGGTGATATCGCCCTTCGCTTCGTCGCCGTTGACCACGCCGTCACCGGCGATCTGGTCAATGGTGATCGTGGCGCTGGCGTCCAGGTTGACGGTGTAGGTCTTGTCCGTTTCGCCGGTATAGGCGTTGCCGTCCGCGTCGGTGCCGGTCACTTCCGCGGTAATCGCGGTGTGCTCGGCCAGCTCCGATCCGGGCACGTCGATGGCGTAGGTCAGATCCTCACCGACGGTGCCGGTGTGGGTGTTGTCGCCCACGCTCAGCGTGACGGTGTCGCCTGCTTTCGCGTCGCCGCCCACGGTGCCGGTGATGGTGATATCGCCCTTCGCTTCGTCGCCGTTGACCACGCCGTCACCGGCGATCTGGTCGATGGTGATCGTGGCGCTGGCGTCGAGATTGACGGTGTAGGTCTTGTCCGTTTCGCCCGTATAGGCGTTGCCGTCCGCGTCGGTGCCGGTCACGTCGGCACGAATCGTGTCGTTGTCGGCCAGAACCGATCCGGGCACGTCGATGGCGTAGGTGAGGTTGCCCTCGACGTCGGCCACGACCTCGCCGCCGTAGGTATTCTCGCCCACGGTCAGGGTGACCGTGTCGCCGGCCTTGGCGTCGCCGCCCACGGTGCCGGTAATTTTGACAGGCCCCTTCGCCTCTTCCCCATTAACAACATTGTCCTTGGTTACGTTATCAATGGTGATCGTGGCTTTTATCTCTTCCTCCTCTTCCTCCTCCTCGGGACCATCGGACTCGTTATCCGAGTCCGGATCGTGATCACCGTCCGAGTCCGAGTCGCTGTCGGAATCAGAGTCACTGTCCGAGTCTGAATCGCTGTCGGAGTCGGAGTCACTGTCGGAATCCGAATCGCTGTCAGAGTCCGAGTCGCTGTCGGAGTCTGAATCGGAGTCACTGTCAGAATCCGAATCACTGTCGGAGTCCGAGTCGCTATCGGAATCCGAGTCGCTGTCTGAGTCAGAGTCGCTGTCGGAATCCGAATCACTGTCAGAGTCGGAATCACTGTCGGAATCCGAATCGCTATCGGAGTCCGAATCGCTGTCAGAGTCGGAGTCGCTGTCGGAATCCGAGTCGCTGTCGGAATCCGAGTCGCTGTCGGAATCCGAGTCGCTGTCGGAGTCCGAGTCACTATCAGAGTCCGAATCGCTATCAGAGTCCGAATCGCTATCCGAATCGGAGTCGCTGTCGGAATCGGAGTCACTGTCAGAATCCGAGTCACTGTCGGAGTCCGAATCACTGTCGGAATCGGAGTCACTATCAGAGTCCGAGTCGCTATCTGAATCCGAGTCTGAATCGCTGTCCGAATCGGAGTCACTGTCGGAATCGGAGTCGCTATCAGAGTCCGAGTCGCTATCAGAGTCCGAGTCGCTATCTGAATCCGAGTCGCTATCGGAATCCGAGTCGCTGTCGGAATCTGAATCGCTGTCAGAGTCCGAATCGCTATCCGAATCGGAGTCGCTGTCGGAGTCACTGTCGGAATCGGAGTCACTATCAGAGTCCGAGTCGCTATCTGAATCCGAGTCGCTATCTGAATCCGAGTCACTGTCAGAGTCTGAATCGGAGTCACTGTCAGAATCCGAATCACTGTCGGAATCGGAGTCGCTGTCGGAGTCCGAGTCACTATCAGAGTCCGAATCGCTGTCAGAGTCGGAGTCGCTATCCGAGTCCGAGTCACTATCGGAATCAGAGTCGCTGTCTGAGTCCGAATCGCTGTCAGAGTCGGAATCACTGTCGGAGTCCGAATCGCTGTCGGAATCGGAGTCACTGTCAGAATCCGAGTCGCTGTCGGAATCTGAATCGCTATCGGAATCCGAGTCGCTGTCGGAATCCGAGTCGCTATCGGAATCCGAATCGCTGTCAGAGTCAGAGTCGCTGTCGGAGTCCGAGTCGCTGTCGGAGTCGCTGTCGGAATCCGAGTCGCTATCGGAATCCGAATCGCTATCAGAGTCGGAGTCGCTATCGGAGTCAGAATCGCTATCCGAATCGGAGTCGCTGTCGGAATCGGAGTCACTGTCCGAATCTGAATCGCTATCGGAGTCCGAATCGCTATCAGAGTCTGAATCGCTGTCGGAATCAGAGTCGCTGTCAGAGTCCGAGTCACTATCGGAGTCCGAGTCACTATCGGAATCCGAGTCGCTGTCGGAATCCGAGTCGCTATCGGAATCCGAGTCGCTGTCGGAATCCGAGTCGCTATCGGAATCCGAGTCGCTATCGGAATCCGAATCGCTGTCAGAGTCGGAGTCGCTGTCGGAGTCGCTATCGGAATCAGAGTCGCTGTCTGAATCCGAATCGCTGTCGGAGTCCGAGTCGCTATCGGAATCCGAATCGCTGTCAGAGTCGGAGTCGCTGTCGGAGTCGCTATCGGAATCAGAGTCGCTGTCTGAATCCGAATCGCTGTCGGAGTCCGAATCGCTATCGGAATCTGAATCGCTATCGGAGTCTGAATCACTGTCGGAGTCCGAGTCACTATCGGAATCAGAGTCGCTGTCAGAGTCCGAGTCGCTGTCGGAATCCGAGTCGCTGTCGGAATCCGAGTCGCTGTCGGAATCTGAATCGCTATCGGAATCCGAATCACTGTCGGAATCCGAATCGCTGTCAGAGTCCGAGTCGCTGTCGGAATCCGAGTCGCTGTCGGAATCTGAATCGCTATCGGAATCCGAATCGCTATCAGAGTCCGAATCGCTGTCAGAGTCAGAGTCGCTGTCAGAATCGGAGTCACTGTCGGAGTCGGAGTCGCTATCGGAATCCGAGTCACTGTCAGAATCCGAGTCGCTGTCGGAATCTGAATCGCTATCGGAGTCCGAGTCACTATCGGAATCGGAGTCACTATCAGAGTCCGAGTCACTATCTGAATCCGAGTCGCTGTCGGAATCTGAATCGCTATCGGAGTCCGAGTCACTATCGGAATCAGAGTCGCTGTCAGAGTCCGAGTCGCTGTCGGAATCTGAATCGCTATCAGAGTCCGAGTCACTATCGGAATCCGAGTCGCTGTCGGAGTCCGCGTCACTATCAGAGTCCGAATCGCTGTCAGAGTCGGAATCACTGTCGGAGTCCGAATCGCTGTCGGAATCGGAATCACTGTCAGAATCCGAGTCGCTGTCGGAATCTGAATCGCTATCGGAGTCTGAATCACTGTCGGAGTCCGAGTCACTATCGGAATCAGAGTCGCTGTCAGAGTCGGAATCACTGTCCGAATCGCTATCAGAGTCCGAATCGCTATCCGAATCGGAGTCGCTGTCGGAATCGGAGTCACTGTCAGAATCCGAATCACTGTCGGAATCGGAGTCGCTGTCGGAATCGGAGTCACTGTCAGAATCCGAATCACTGTCGGAATCGGAGTCGCTGTCGGAGTCCGAGTCACTATCAGAGTCCGAATCGCTGTCAGAGTCGGAGTCGCTATCCGAGTCCGAGTCACTATCGGAATCAGAGTCGCTGTCTGAGTCCGAATCGCTATCGGAATCAGAGTCACTGTCCGAGTCCGAGTCGCTGTCGGAATCTGAATCGCTATCGGAGTCCGAGTCACTATCGGAGTCCGAGTCGCTGTCGGAATCTGAATCGCTATCGGAGTCTGAATCACTGTCGGAATCCGAATCACTGTCGGAATCCGAATCACTGTCGGAATCCGAATCGCTGTCAGAGTCCGAATCGCTGTCAGAGTCAGAGTCGCTGTCGGAGTCCGAGTCGCTGTCGGAGTCGCTATCTGAATCCGAGTCGCTGTCGGAATCGGAGTCACTGTCGGAGTCGCTATCTGAATCCGAGTCGCTGTCGGAATCCGAGTCGCTATCGGAATCCGAATCGCTATCAGAGTCGGAGTCGCTATCGGAGTCAGAATCGCTATCCGAATCGGAGTCGCTGTCGGAATCGGAGTCACTGTCCGAATCTGAATCGCTATCGGAGTCCGAATCGCTATCAGAGTCTGAATCGCTGTCGGAATCAGAGTCGCTGTCAGAGTCCGAGTCACTATCGGAGTCCGAGTCACTATCGGAGTCCGAGTCGCTGTCGGAATCCGAGTCGCTGTCGGAATCCGAGTCGCTATCGGAATCCGAGTCGCTATCGGAATCCGAATCGCTGTCAGAGTCGGAGTCGCTATCGGAATCAGAGTCGCTGTCTGAATCCGAATCGCTGTCGGAGTCCGAATCGCTGTCAGAGTCCGAGTCGCTATCGGAATCCGAGTCGCTATCGGAATCCGAGTCGCTATCGGAATCCGAGTCACTGTCGGCGTCTGAATCGCTGTCGGAATCGGAGTCACTGTCAGAGTCCGAATCACTGTCGGCATCCGCATCTGCGTCAGCGTCAGTATCGGCGTCAGCATCTGCATCCGCATCTGCGTCAGCGTCTGCGTCCGTATCGGCGTCAGCATCTGCATCTGCATCTGCATCAGCGTCTGCGTCCGCATCGGCATCACCGTCATCATCGCCGGGGATCAGGGGGTCGTCCGGGCTTAGCGGGATATCGGTATCGGGGGCTGTGTCATCGGGGCCGGGGGGATTTAGCGTAAAAAAGACGGGCGGTGTACCTGCCGTGGGGCCAGCGGTAGTAAAGCTTAGGGGGCTTACCTCTTCGGAGATACGCGCCACGCGAACGAAGCTATTGCCCCCGCCGCCGCCGCCACCGGCACCGCCGGCAGCGGTGGGGTCGAGAAGATCAAGAAGATCGATATCGTCGTCTTCAAGAGCGGCCAACAAGGCATCGATATCGTCATCCAGCACGCTGGCTTCATCGGAAGAGACAACGGTTTCACGATCAAGGTCCGGAGTCAGCTCCATGGACTGCCCGCCTTCCACCACGTCTGCCCCTGCGCCATCGCCAAAATCGAGTTCGACTCGTCCACCGTCCGAGGTAATCAGTGTTTCGCCTTCGATAAGCGTATCGCCGATTTTGACCTCGTGCCGGTTACCCTTTCCATCCGTGACCCAAGCGTCCCCGGTGATAGCGATGACCGTTGCTGTTGCCATTTAGGTAAATCCCCGATGAGTATTAGTGGCCGCCCGCTCACCCGTCGTGCGAGTGAAAAGAACGGCTTATAGCGCAATAGTAAGGGATTTGGCGCCCCCTCCCTATTGTACTGAAGGACAGTAAAGTAATGTAACTTGCTGCCCGCAGAGGGGCATCCATGCACTGCGGGTAGGCGCTTGGGCGTTAGCTCAAGAAATGCGTTTTTCGGCGTCCGAAGAAAGCTTCAAAATGAGCTGCAGGCGATCGCGTACCGCCAGTTTCTTGAAGATGGCGCTCAAGTGGGCCTTTACCGTGCGCTCGGTAATCGCAAGCTCTCGAGCGACTTCCTTGTTAGCGCCCCCGCGGGCAACGGCTAGCGCTACCGCTCGTTCACGCTCTGTCAGCGTGGCAAGAAACTGCTGGCCCTGATGGGTGATATCGTCACCGGTTCGCTGCTGCAGCGCCTGGACAGAGCCTGTGAGCACACGCGATAAAAGCGACTGGCCCACCCAGACACCCTGATGGGTAACGACCAGCGCGACCTGTTTGAGCACTTCGGGTGCAGAAAGCGTATGGGTATAGCCACGAGCCCCCAGCTCAAGCGCCAGCAGCGCCTCGCGGTCGTTAGGGGCGTAGCTCATGACCACCACGCTTGCGCCCTGGCGGCTAATCGCCGTGGTTTGCGCGCGCCAGTCCTCGACGGTCGTGGTGATCCAAACCACATCCCCAGACTCTGAACGTGTGATCGCCTGGTCAGAGGTAACGGCTATCGCGTCGGGTAGAGCGCCTTGCCAACGCGCCTTGAGACTTCCATCACTTGTGATAAAAACATGTTTCATTAGCGCTCTCCCATTGAGTCACGCCACGCTCTTAAAACGGGCTTCAGCAAAAACTGCATCACCGTTCGTTTACCTGTCACGATATCGACCTGCGCTGTCATGCCTGGAATGACCTGAAGCCCTTCAGTAGCGTTCTCGTCCTGCAGGCTGCGTACGCGTACCAGGTAAAAGGTATTGCCGTCGTCGTCGGTAATCGTATCGGCGCTGATATGCTCAAGCTCCGCCTGCAGGCCACCGTAAATAGCGTAATCGTAGGCGGTGAGCTTGATAGTAGAGGCCTGCCCCGGATGCAGAAAAGCGATGTCCTGGGGCGCAATACGGGCCTCGACCAACAGCTGGTCGTCGCTCGGGATGATCTCGATGACCTCCTGGCCGGGCTGCGCTACCCCGCCGATGGTATTGATATGGATGCGCTGGATGACGCCATCGACCGGCGAGCGAATCTCGGTCAAACGCACCCGATCCTGTAGCCCGGTGCCGGACTGCTGAAGCGCGTTCAAATCACCCACCGCTTGAGCCAGGTCACTGCGCCACTGGCTGCGCCGCTCGGCGCTTTGCTCGCGCAGCTGAGTCTGCGACTCTTCAACGGCGGCTTGCAGACGGGATACCGAGGCATCGGCCTGGTTGCGCTCGCCAGTCGCACGGGACACTTCGCGCTGAAGGCGCAGCACCTCGACCTCGGATACGGCGCCGGACGCCAGCAGCGGTCGAGTCAGATTCAACTCCTGGCTGGCCATACTGGCTTCACGCCCCGCCGTATCGCGACGCGCCTGAGCTTCTCTGAGCTCTTCCTGACGCTGGCGAACGCGATCCTCGAGCACGTTCTCCTGCTCGCGAAGCTCCACAAGACTGCTCTCGTAGGCCTCGCGCTCCTGCATGACGATATGCGGAACTTCCTGGCGAAGCTCTTCCGAGGGTTCGAACTCGGTGCCGGTCGCCAGCGCCCGCAGCCGCTCGGCACGCGCTTCCAGCGCGTAGCGCTGAGCACGGTTTTCGCGGAAATCGGAGACGAAACGCGTGGGGTCGATCTGCATCAGCACTTCGCCCTGGCTTACGACCTGACCCTCGCGCACATTGATCTCTTCGATCACGCCGCCATCGAAGGACTGAATGCGCTGAAGGTGGCTTGCTGGAATCACGCGCCCACTACCGCGAGTCACCTCATCGATGGGTGCGAAATAGGCCCAGACGAGGACGGCAATGAAGGCCAGCAATGTCACGTACAAAAACAGCCGTGCGCGGATGGGCTCCTGCTGCATGCGCGCCCAGTCGGTGTCGCTTGCCCAGTCGCGGTTGAGGTGAGCCGAACTTACCCGGCGCGCAAACAGTCGGTCCATGAACGGGCGAAACGGCTTTTGCCCTTTTTCGGAGAAACGACCAATCGCCTCGAACCCTTTTTGTTCACTGGTGGAGGAGTTCTTCGCCATTACGATGCCCTCCCGATCTGGCCGTTACGCAGCGCTTCAACCACGCTATCACGCGGGCCATCAGCGACAACCTTGCCCGCATCCATAACGATGATGCGATCGACGAGCGACAGAAGTGACGTGCGGTGAGTGACGATCAGCATGGTTTTACCTTCACCAATACGGGTCAGGTTCGCCTTGAATGCCTCTTCGCTGGCGTTATCCATCGCGCTGGTCGGCTCATCGAGCAGCAGTACCTGCGGGTCCTGTACCACCGCCCGAGCAATGGCGACCGCCTGCTTCTGACCACCGGATAGCGCCTGCCCGCGCTCACCTACCTGCAGATCGACTCCCTTGGGATGACTATTCACCAGCGCTTCCAGCCCGGCGATCTTGATCGCTCGCAGTAGCGCGTGGTCATCGACATGGTCGCTTCCACCGCCGGCCACGATATTGTCGCGAAGCGAGCCGGAAAACAGGCTGACCTCCTGAGGCACGTAACCCAAATGGCGTCGCAGTTGAAGCGGATCCAACTGACGAATATCCACGCCGTCGAGCATCACAGCGCCGGCGCTGGGCTGATAAAAACCCAATAGCAGCTTGTTGAGCGAGGATTTGCCACAGCCGACGCGCCCCAATAGCGCGACTTTCTCGCCTTCCTTGATGGCAATGGAGACGTCGCGCAGCGCATCACGCTCCTCATTGGGGTAGCGAAGCGTGACTTTGTCGAGTTCCAAACGGCCGGTCACACTGGGCTTCTCCACGTAGGCTTTGCCTTCGTGGCGCTCCTCTTTTTTCTCCATGACGCGATTGAGCCCCTCGAGCGCCGTAGAAGACTGGTGATACTGCGCCAGCAGGGCCGCAGCCTGGCTGACCGGCGCCATCGCGCGTGACGAAAGCATATAGCAGGCGATCAGCCCGCCCTGGGTCAGATTGCCCTGAACGATTTGGTAAACCCCCACGATGATGACGCAGACCGCCACGCTGTTTTGCGCCCAGAGTGCAACGCTCGACACCGAGGAGCTCACTAACTTGAGCTGTGCGCTGGTACGCGAAAGAAACGCCGTGGCTTTTTCCCAATGGCGCTGAATACGGCTCTCCGCACGCAGCGCCTTGACGTTTTCGAGTTGAGAAACCGACTCGACCAGCAGCGCATTACGCTGAGCGCCAACCTCCCAGGTGGTTTCGGAAAGCTCATGCAGCTTGCCCTGGGCGGCGAGTGCGTAGAGCAATACGAAAAGAATCCCCACGATGACCGGCAAAACCAGCCACGGATTGATCAGCGCAATGATACCCGCGAACAGCAGCACGAACGGCAGATCGACGATCCCGATGATGGTGGCCGACCCAATGAAGGCACGCACCGACTCGAAGGATTGCAGCGTCGAGGTGAACGACCCCGTGGAGGCCGGACGCTCTTCCATCCGCATGCCCAGCACCTTGCTCATGATGGAGGACGACAGCTTGACGTCCGCACGGCTGGCGGCGAGGTCCACGAAGCCACTACGCATCAAACGAAGAACCAGATCGAAACAGAGTACGATGAAAACCCCGGCCGCCATGACCCAAAGCGTTTCGGTCGCCTGGTTGGGCACGACGCGGTCATAAACGTTGAGCACGAACAGTGGCATGGCCAGCGCAAAGATGTTGATCGCAATCGACCCGCTGATGATATCGCGGTAAAGCCGGCGATTCTCCTTGATGACGCCCCAGAACCAGTGCTGACCGCGCTTTTTCTCGACGCCGGGTTCGGAGGTGTTGTCGGCCTGAAACCGGGGGCGCACGTAGATCGCTTCACCGCTATAGCCTCCGTTGAGCTCATCGAGCGCTACGTCGACGGCGGACTCGGAAAGCTCGGGAAAAATGACGCGCGCTTTTTGCTGCCTGGTATCCAGCGCCAGCAGCACGCAGGCTCGCCCCGGTTCCAGTAACAGTACCGCCGGAAAGAGCGACGGATTGAGGCCCAACAGCGGGCTTTTGACGATACGCGCGGTGAGACCTGCACGATGCGCCGCACGGCCAAACACCGACGGGGTCAAGTTGCCCTTTTCCAGCGGTAACCCCGCCTTGAGCGCCTCGGACGACACCTCATGCTGGTGGTAAGAAGCAATCGCTTTTAGGCATTCGAGAAGCTCGTCGTCCGAGCGTTCGCGGGTAGGGGTAGAGACGACCTGTTTATCTTGAGCCACTAAAACCTGATCTCCTGTCCGTCGGCTGCCGCAAGCATCGAAAGCGTTGAATCGTTCGGTGCCGATGGACCCAACCGACCGTTGCAAAACCTTCGCCGCGACGCATTCAAGCCGAAAATTTCGGTATATTTGATACCATCGGCCGCTGGGCAATAAGCTTAATACAGCGGTATAAGATACGTATTTGATTAAACGAAAGGCTGGCCCTCGTAAGCATCGCGCCTGTAAGCGCCGGACCTTTTACCCACGCCCCGCCACCAACAACGGCAGGCGGAGCGAAAGGCACGTACGGGCACTCGAAAAGAGCGCCTAATCCGAGTCCGGGCTCAATACTCGGGAGTGGTCATTGGGTCGTCAGAGATAGCCGGGTCGGGGTAGGCGGCTGCGTCAAGAGAAGCCTCGGGCGCCGGGGGTATCGAGATACCGCGGGTAAAGTCCTCCAGCGTAAATCCACGCGGGCCGTCAAGGGCGCAGGTATCGGCGGAACTCAAGGTAGCACCGTCATAACCCAGCTCGTCCAGACTCGGGATATCTTCTCGCGTTACGTTGAGCGCTGGCATCAGTTGGCCCATGGACGCCAGGGTACGCGCCTGTGCGAGCGTCAGGTCGAACTCGGCATTGGCATAGGCACGGCTCGCCTCGAAGTACTCGTTTTCACTGTCAAGCACGTCCAGCAGGGTGCGCTGACCAATATCGAACTGCTGCTGATAGGCACCGCGTACGCGATCGATGGACTGGCGGTGCTCGTTGAGATAGTTGAGCTGCTCGCGAATGCGCTGGGTATCGTTATAGGCGATTTGGGTGGTCTGGCGCACGTTGGTACAGGCCAGCTCGCGCTGGCTTTGCGCCTGCTCGATACGCGAAGCGGCCGCGTTGAAGCTTGCCAGATCAGAGCCTCCGCGGTACAGATTCATGCTCGCTACAAGCTGAATACTGTGTTCGTCGGTACGTCCGCGTACGACACTATCCTCGTTGTTGGTGCCCGTACGGCCCTGAATATCCAGACGCGGCATGAAACCGGCGCGGGCGCTCTCCTGCTCGGCACGGGCCACGGCGATGTTTTCGATCGCGGCCTGGAAATCCGGGTTGCCTTCGAACGCCATTCTCACGGCCTGAGCAACGTCAGCGGGCACGTTGGCTTCGAGCGACGGCGCAGGCGCCATGTTTTGCGCAGGCAACTGGCCCACGATGCGCTGATAGCGCGCCGTCACATCGTGAAGATTCGATGCCTCGGTCATCAGGTTCGATTCAGCCAAAGCCAGGCGGCCGCTGATTTGTTCGAGATCGACCCCGCGACCGGCGCCGGAAAGCGTGCGCTCTTCGATTTGGCTGAATACGCGCTGATGCTGGGCGTAATTGTCCTGGGCCAAGCGCACCATTTCACGGTAGCGAAGCACATCGAGGTAGGTACGAAACGCTTCCAGCGCGACTTCTTCACTCGCCCCTAAGAGCTGGAAATAGGCAACCAGACGAGCGCGATCCAAACGCTCGACGTCGCTGCGGGTTGCGAAACCATCGAACACCATTTGACTCAGCGTTAGCTCGGCAAAGTCGGAATCATAGCTTCCCCGACCGTCGTTGCTTTGATCCTGAATTCCCACGCCGGCGCGCACATCGATGGTGGGCAAATAACCGCCCTGCGCGGCGCGGATGTCGCTTCCCGAGGCCTCGAAATTTGCCCATGCAGCATTGACTTCAGGGTTGGTAATGATGGTTTGCTGAATGGCGCTTGGCAGGTCGGTCGAGCCCGGCGAGTAGAGAGTGGCCGGTAGAGACTGCGCCAACGCGGAGATCGGCAGACAGGCCATGGTCGTCATGGTCAAGGGGCGAATCGCCCGCGCAGAGAAGAAATGCTTCAGCTTGTTTGTAACGTTGTCTTTCATATCCATGAATCCCCAATGAGCGTTCCACTCGAACGTTGAAACCACGACACCCCTTGCCGCTTGCTTCCCGCACCGGCCGAAACGCTGAGCGCGCTTTTCAAAAGCCAAGTGTCAAGGATTATTTCCCCCACACTACTCAATTTAAGTAAATAAGCGTCAGGCACAAGCCATCAAAACAAAAGTCACAAATATTTACAATTAAGAACTACAAAACCTCTGCAGCTTTTTTCATGCTTTTTTGTGGCTGGTTAGTTGCTGCAGCGCTAACCCCGTTAAAATCAACGCGAGCCCAGCGAAGGTAGACGCCAAAAGCGGCTCACCCACCACCACATGCAGTAGAAAAAGCGAGACCGGCGGCGATAGAAAAATCAGGTTGGTGACGCGCGCAGTGCGCGATATACGATGGATCGCCAGCTGCCACAAGATGAATGCAATGCCCATCTCGAAGAGTCCGACGTAAACGCCAGCGCCTAGCGCAGCAAGGCCGTGCCATGTGATCCCCGGCCCTAAAAGTAGTAGTAATGTCAGTATTGGCAAGCCGATGGAGAAATTTTGCCACTGCCCGACCAGCGGCTCGCGCGCATCGCGCGTGTTGAGCAGCCAATAGAGTGCCCAGATAAGCGTCGACCCCAGCGCCAGCGCCACGCCCACTGGATCCTCGAAGGCGACATCGAACACCTGCCCTCGCGTGGCGATCACCCACACGCCAGCGTAGGCGACGCACCCGGCGGCAAAATCAGACATGGACAATCGATGACCCAGAAGGGGAACGGCAAGCAGCGCCATGGTCAGCCCCCAGGTATAGTTGAGCGCCATGGCTTCCTGACCCGGCAGGCGATCATACGCGGCGAACAGCACAAGATAATACGCCACCGGGTTCATCAGCCCCGCCCAGGCCGCCGTTTTCCACCCGCTTGCCGCCTGACGCAAAAGCCCGCGTTTGATGACCAGCGCGCCCATCAATAGCCAGGAGACCAGCGAGGCGATCCACATAAGCTCCAGCGGGCTCATGAACGAAAGCGCCACCTTGAACGCCGTCGCGACGGTAGACCAGAGCGCCACCGCCCCCAGCCCGCACGTTATGGCCAACCGATCCTGACTCATCGGTCGATATGCCCAAGGTTCTGATCCGGGCTTACGATGTCGCGCACGCGCTTTTTGAGCTCCTTGCTGTCCGGAAAGCCGCCGTCGCGCTTTCGCTCCCAGAGCAGCGTATCGTTGCACCAGATTTCGAACGTGCCGCCGTGCGAAGGCGAAAGCGCGACTTCATCCAGCTGTTCGCCGAAGGTCGACAGCAGCTCCTGGGCATACCAGGCGCTGCGTAAAAGCCACTGACACTGGGTGCAATAACGAATGTGGATGCGAGACATGAAGCTATCCTTTGAGCTTTGACAAAATGCGATTAACCGCCATTCTGTCACCCTGATTCAACAACTTCCAAGGAATCGAGATGGCCGAGTCGCCCATTTCCCAGACCCGCTTGTTCGAACGGCTGACCGGCGATGACGACAGCCGGATGTGCGAAGACATTCCGGAGCAGGCGTGCAAGGAGCAGCCGCGTAACTTCTTCTTGCATCTGTTTGCCGCGCTGGGCAACAAGCTCGCCGACGAGCTTTCCAGCGCTCGCCTGGTGCTGCCCTGGCTGATGGGGCTGATCGGTGCGCCGGTCTGGATGGTAGGTTTGCTGGTACCGATTCGCGAAGCCGGCGCCCTGCTGCCCCAGATTTTCGTGGCCGGTTTCATTCGCCCCAAACCCCAGCGCAAATGGGTGTGGGTCGCCGGCGCCCTGCTGCAAGCAGTCTGTGCCGGCTGTTTGGCATTGCTCGCACTTTGGGGTGAAAGCACGTTTGGCGGTGCGTTGGTACTGGCGGCTCTTGTGCTGCTTTCGCTTTCGCGGGGCGTCTCTTCCATCGCCACCAAGGACGTGATGGGCAAGACCATCGCCAAGCGCCGCCGCGGAACGCTAATGGGCTACAGCGGCAGCATCGCCGGCGCGGCCACGCTGGTGGCGGGCGGCGTGCTCGTACTGATGGGGAATCGCCCGGGCGAGTGGGCACTGGCGGCGCTTTTAGGCGTGGCCGCGCTCGGCTGGCTGCTCAACGCGTTTTGCGTGGCACGCATCAAGGAAGAACCCGGCGCGGTCGAAGGCGGGGAAAACGCCTGGAGCAGCATCAAGACGGGGGTATCGCTTCTCAAAAGCGATCGCGCCTTTTTACACTTCAACGTGTCGCGCGCACTCCTTCTATCGAGCGCCCTGGCGCTTCCCTACCTTGCGCTACTTGGCCAGCAGCAAAGTGGCGATGATCTGAGCAATCTTGGGCTATTGGTGGTGGTGTCGGGGCTTGCCGCCATGGTCGCAAGCCCGATTTGGGGTAAACTGGCCGACCAGTCCAGCCGCCGCGTCATGTGCTACGCCGCGCTGGGCACCACGGCTTGCTGTGTATTGGGCGCAAGTTTGATCCAGCTTCCCGACCAGTGGGCGCAAAGCGTCGTGCCCTACGCTCTGGTGTACGCCCTGTTGACGATCGTGCACCACGGCGTGCGACTTGGTCGCAAGACCTACCTGGTCGATATCGCCACTCAGGACAACCGGGCGCTTTATGTCGCGCTTTCCAACACGCTGACGGGTATCCTGATGCTGGCCGTGGGCGGCGTGGTGGGAGCATTATCGCAGTGGCTGGGCAGCGCCTGGCTTTTGCTGATACTGGCGGTGACGGCATTTTTTGCGCTACTCAGCGCCTATCGGCTGCCTGAAGTAGAGTGACGAGGCGTGCAAGTACGTGGATCGAGCGAGATAATTTGCCAGCGCGTACGTAGCTGCCTATGTTAATGCTGGTTGAAGTGTTTATACACCGTTGTTGTCCGTGCTGATGCACAGCGCCATGGCAACGGATGAGCGACAAGCAACAGGAACCCTTTTATGAAACGATCTCCTCTCATCAACCCCGAGCTCCTCGAACGGATCGTCGACGCCTCGGACGACGGTATCGTCGTCTCCGAACAGGAAGGCGATGAAAACATTCTCATCTACGTCAACAAAGGGTTTGAACGCTTGACCGGCTACACCGCCGACGAAATTCTTTATCGCGACTGCCGTTTTCTCCAAAACGATGATCGCGACCAGGACGCCCTCGATAACATTCGCGAAGCGATCAGTAGCGGCCGCCCCTCCCGCGAAGTGCTCCGCAACTATCGCAAGGACGGCACCATGTTCTGGAACGAGCTCTCCATCACACCGGTCTATGATGAAAGCGATAACCTGATGTACTGCGTTGGCGTACAAAAGGACGTAACCGAACGCGTCGAGGCACAGATCGCCCTTTCTGATCTTCAAAAAAAGCACGAAAGCGCCTGATCGATGTTACCGACATTTAAAGCTTGAACTTCGACCCAAGCGGCGCTATATAGCGCCTAAGCGCAAACGTCGCGCTTGGGCGCTTGGCCGAATGACCAGGCCAAGCCGTTACAATGCCGGTGCGCCGGCTTGGGTTGGAGGGCCTCTCATGAGCCGTGACCCCCTGAATCGCGATTCCTTCGCCGCCTCGACGCTCGAAGTCGATGAGTTCGAAAGCCTCGACGCGGTCAATGACGACGCCTATAGCAAGCAAAAAGCGAGCAAGTCCGACACCCTGCGTGCCCGCCGCCAGGTGGAAGCGTGGCTCGAGGAGCGCAGCCTCAAACGCGCCATCGAGGACGATTGGGATGAAGAAGAGTAGCGCTCAACGACGCCTCTTTTAACGCGCTTTGCCGCCAGGCTCGGCCTTGCCGGTTCTGCCGCCTCCACTCATCGCCTCGCTTTCTGGCCTTTGCGCGTTCTGGGCACTATCATCTAGGCCCACGTCGCTTCTGACACCACTCTCAACAACCTAACGGATTTCCATGGCGCAATACGTATTCACCATGAACCGGGTTGGCAAGGTCGTGCCGCCCAAAAAGCAAATTCTCAAGGATATTTCCCTGTCGTTCTTCCCCGGCGCCAAGATTGGCGTACTGGGTCTCAACGGCGCGGGTAAGTCCACACTGCTGCGCATTATGGCCGGTGTCGATACGGAGTTTGAAGGTGAAGCTCGCCCGATGCCCGGCATCAACGTGGGCTACTTGCCCCAGGAACCGCAGCTGGACGATGAGAAAAACGTTCGCGAGACCGTCGAAGAGGCGCTGGGCGAGCTAAAAGCCGCCCAGGAGAAGCTCGACGCGGTCTACGCCGCCTACGCCGAGCCCGATGCGGACTTCGACGCGCTGGCAAGCGAGCAGGCGCGCCTTGAGAACATCATCGAGGCCGCCGATGCCCACAATATCGAGCGCAAGCTCGAGGTCGCCGCCGACGCGCTGCGCCTGCCGCCCTGGGACGCCCGGGTCGGGCATCTTTCCGGGGGCGAGCGTCGCCGCGTCGCGCTTTGCCGGCTGCTGCTCTCCAACCCGGACATGCTGCTGCTCGACGAACCGACCAACCACCTGGACGCCGAGTCCGTGGCGTGGCTCGAGCGCTTTTTGCACGACTACAGCGGCACCGTGGTGGCGATCACCCACGACCGCTACTTCCTCGACAACGTCGCCGGCTGGATTCTCGAGCTCGACCGCGGCCAGGGAATCCCCTTCGAGGGCAACTACTCGCAGTGGCTCGAGCAAAAAGAGCAGCGCCTGACCCAGGAAGCCAAGCAGGAAGCCTCGCGTCAAAAGGCGATCAAGCAGGAGCTCGAGTGGGTACGCAGCAACACCAAGGGCCGCCAGGCCAAGAGCAAGGCGCGCCTCAATCGCTTCGAGGAGATGCAGTCCGGCGATTTCCAAAAGCGCAACGAGACCAACGAGATCTACATTCCGCCGGGGCCGCGCCTGGGCGACAAGGTCATCGAATTCCACAACGTGACCAAGCGCTTCGACGACAAGCTGCTTTATCAGGATCTCTCCTTTAGCGTACCGCCCGGCGCCATCATCGGCATCGTGGGCGGCAACGGTGCGGGTAAGTCGACGCTGTTCAAGCTGATCACAGGCCAGGAGCAGCCGGACGAGGGCGACGTCGTCATCGGCGACACCGTCGATATCGCCTACGTCGAGCAGCTGCGTGACGCCCTGGACGACAAGCAGACCGTCTGGGAAGCGGTGTCCGGCGGTCAGGACATTCTCAATATCAACGGCTACGAAGTGTCGTCGCGCGCCTACGTGGGCCGCTTCAACTTCAAGGGCAACGACCAGCAGAAACGCCTCGACGAGCTCTCCGGCGGCGAGCGTGGTCGTTTGCAGCTGGCGCAAACGCTCAAACAGGGTGCGAACGTGCTGCTGCTCGATGAGCCGTCGAACGACCTGGATATCGAGACCCTGCGCGCGCTGGAAGAAGCGCTCCTTGCGTTTCCGGGCTGCGCGATCGTGATCTCTCACGACCGCTGGTTTTTGGACCGGATCGCCACCCACATTCTCGCTTTCGAAGGCGAGTCGGAAGTGGTCTTCTTCGATGGTAACTACACCGACTACGAGGAGGATCACAAAAAACGGGTGGGCAACGACACGCCCAAGCGCATGAAGTACAAGCGCATCGACGCTTAAGGCTGAAAATACAAAAGCCCGACGCAAAAAAGCCCCTCGCGAGGGGCTTTTTTATGCGCGGTCGAACAATATTACCGACCACACCTTTTCATGGTGCGGGCGCAGGCACGAACGCCCAGTAATCGGGTTCAGGTATAGCGCGCCTTTTTCAACGACGCCCCGCCCAGCAGCCCCATCCCCCACTTGATCGGCGCGGGAAAGCGCATGCCGCCCGCTTCCAGCGCCAGCTGCGCGTGGTGCGTATTATCCGATACGACCTGGCGCAGCAGCGTGCGCGAACGCTGGTCATCCGCGGGTAGATAGTTCATCTGCTCACTCACCTGACGGCCGATGAGCTCCTTGGTCGCCGCGACCACGCCCAGCCCGAAGCGGTCGTTGATCAGCCCGGTCACGATGCCAAGCCCTACCCCGGCCCCGTAATAAACCGGCGTGAAGTAGCTGGTGCGGCTTTCGAGCTGCTCCAGGCGCTGCTGGCACCAGGCCAGATGATCGGTGGCTTCGCGCTGGGAGTGGTCGATCTGCTGACGCGCACGGGGCAGCATGACCAGCCCCACCTGCCCCTGGCAAAGCCCCTGCACGCCGGCGGTGGCCACATGCAGCACGCGCAGGGTGCTCGCCGCGTGACGGCGCTCGAGCTCACCGAGCTCGGACTCCGCCATGCTCGCGCTGGGATTGACCCGCTGCGCACCCCGGGTATTGGGGATCAGCGTGCGCAAAGCGCTATCGATGTGCGAAATAAAGCGATCCGAGCGGCTCAAGTGGCGTTCGCGCATCACGGTAACCTCGATTGTCCGACAGTCAGACTCAGCCGGCCGGCCAGGTGAACTGGCGACCGCCCATCAAATGCATGTGGATATGATAGACCGTTTGTCCGCCCATGCCGTTACAGTTCATCACCACGCGATAGCCGTCCTCGGCAAAGCCCTGCTCTTTGGCCAGGCGCGCGGCGGTGTACTGCAGCCGGCCGACGACGGCCAGGTGCTCGGGCTCGATATCGTTGAGCGTAGCGATGTGCTGCTTGGGAATGATGAGCTGGTGCGTCGGCGCCTTGGGGTCGATATCGTTGAACGCCAGTACGTGCTCGTCCTCATAAACGATATCGGCGGGAATTTCGCGGTTGATGATCTTGCAGAAAAGACACTCCATGGCAGGCTCCTGTCGGTGAAACGGCGACTCTAAACGGTCAGTGAAAGGCCACGGCGAGCGGCGTTTGGCCTCTACTCTAGCGAAAGCGGCGCTGGGCGAGCAAATGGCGCACCAGCGGCGCCAGAATCAGCTCCATGGCCAGCGAAAGCCTCGCCCCGGGAACGACCAGCGTGTGCGGACGCGTCATGAACGCATCCTTGATCATGGCCAGAAGCCAGGGAAAATCCACCGTGGAGGGGTCGCGAAAGCGAATCACGACAAAAGACTCCGCGTCCGTCGGAATGTCCTGCACCTCGAAGGGGTTGGAGGTATCCACGGTGGGCACGCGCTGAAAGTTGATGTGCGTACGTGAGAACTGCGGCTGAATATAGCGCACGTAATCGTCCATGCGCCCGAGAATCGTATCGATCACCGCTTCCTGGGAGTAGCCTCGAAGCTTGGTGTCGCGGTCGATCTTTTGAATCCACTCAAGATTCATGGTGGGGGCCACGCCGATCAAAAGATCCGCGTGGCGGGCGATGTCGTACTCCGGCGTGACCAGTCCGCCGTGAAGGCCCTCATAAAAGAGCAGATCCGTGCCGCAGGGCAGCGACTGCCACTCGGTGAAGGTGCCCACGCGGTAGCCGGCTTCGATCTTCTGCTTGTCCTCGGCGTGGATATAGTGGCGAAACGTGCCCGAACCGTGCTCGCCGTACTCGGCAAAAAGCCCCTCGAGCCGGTCGAGCAGATTGGCCTCGACGGCGAAGTGGGAAAGCTCATCCTTGCGCTCCGGTTCTTCACGAAAGATGCGCTGCAGATCCTCGCGGGTATAGCGGTGAAAGGCGTCGCCATCCACGACCGCGGCGTGCACGTCCTCGCGCAGAAACATGCGCTCGAAGCTTCGCCGCACCGTGGTAGTGCCCGCCCCGGACGAGCCGGTCACGGCAATGATGGGATATTCACGCGACATCAATCACCTCGAGCGGCGTCAAGCGCGCGGGTAAGCTCGGAAGGGATGGCCACGGGCTTGCGCGCCGTCGTATCGATCAATAGCAGCGTGACCCGCGCCGTCGCCACCGGTTCCTGACGGTGGTTCAGTATTCGATGATAAACGACCAGCGCCTTGCCCTCGGGGTCGGGCACCGCGGTCTCGATGACGAGCGCGTCGGGAAAGCGGGCTTCACGCTGAAACGTCACGCTCAAATCCGCGACCACGCTTGGGTAGCCGCCCATATCCCACTCCGGGCAGGAGAGCGCGGCAAAGGCCTGCGCCCGCGCTTCCGCCAGCAGCGTCACCACGGCGTCATGAGCCAGGTGGCGCCCATAGTTCATGTCCGTGATGCGCACCGACAGGGGGTGGCGATGAACGATCATCGCCTCAGGGAATTCCAGCGTTACGCGCTCCATACCCGCCTCCCGGCCAAGCCTTTAATGAACAAACCTGTAATGGAAAAAGCCTTTGGTTAAAGTGACTGCTCGCGCGCAATCGCCCGGTGCGCAATATCGCGCCGGTACTCTGCGCCGGCCCAGCGTATTTTCTCTACGCCCAGATACGCCTGGGCCTGGGCCTCCAGCACGCTGTCGCCAAGCGCGGTCACGCACAGCACGCGCCCACCGGCGGTCACGGTATTCCCCTCATCGTCTTGCGCGGTACCGGCGTGAAACACCCTACAGCGCTGCGCTTCGGCTGCCGTCAGGCCCTCGATGGTATCGCCCTTTGCATAGCTACCGGGATAGCCGCCGGCGGCCATGACCACACCGACCGCAGCGCGGGAATCCCACTCGCAGGTAAGGCCGGCAAGCTCGCCCTGGGCGCCGGCCAGGCAGAGCGCGGCGAAATCGGAGGTCAGGCGCATCATGATCGGCTGGGTTTCCGGGTCACCAAAACGACAGTTGTACTCGATCACTTTGGGGTTGCCCGCCTCGTCGATCATCAGCCCCGCGTACAAAAAGCCGGTATAGGCGTTGCCTTCGTCGCGCATGCCGCGCACCGTGGGCAGTATCACCTGCTCCATGATCCTAGCATCGACCTCTGGGGTCACTACCGGCGCCGGCGAGTAGGCGCCCATGCCGCCGGTATTGGGGCCGGTGTCGCCATCAAAAGCGCGCTTGTGATCCTGGCTGGTCGCCATGGGCACGACATTGTCGCCGTCGACCATGACGATGAAGCTCGCCTCCTCGCCTTCGAGGAACTCCTCGATGACCACCCGCGCCCCGGCATCGCCAAAGGCGTTGGCTTCGAGCATATCGCGAATGGCGGCCTCGGCCTCGGCCTCGCTCATCGCAACGATCACGCCCTTGCCCGCGGCCAGGCCGTCGGCCTTGATCACGATGGGCGCGCCGACCTCGTCCAAATACTCAAGCGCTGCGTCTACCCGAGTGAAGGTCTGATAGGCCGCCGTGGGAATCTGATGGCGGGCAAGAAAATCCTTGGTAAAGGATTTGGAGCCCTCGAGCTGAGCCGCCGCCTGGGTGGGCCCAAAGATGGCAAGCCCCGCCGCCTGAAAGCGGTCGACCACGCCCAGCACCAGCGGCGCCTCGGGGCCAACGACGGTCAGCCCGATGTTCTCGCGCTGGGCAAAGGCTACAAGCGCGTCGATATCGGTGGCATCGATGGCCACGTTTTCAAGCGAAGGCTCAATGGCGGTGCCTGCATTGCCCGGCGCGACGAACACCTTCTCGACCAGACTCGACTGCGCCAACTTCCACGCCAGGGCGTGCTCGCGCCCGCCGCCACCTATCATCAAAACGTTCATGTCTTTCCTTCTCAAACGGGTGCGTTACCTGGGCGCATTATGCCACACCTGTTCACCCGGTGGGCGGACCCGGCAGCGCCTTTGCTCACGAGGGCTTGCTATCGTCGTCTTCTTTTGAGGGCTCGGTCGGGTGGGGCTTGTTGAGCGCGCTTTGCCAAAAACGCATGTTCTCTTCGGCCAGCTCGCGCATCAGCTCCATGGGCGAGTTCTTGAGCGCCTGCTGCCACTGGTTCTGCATACGCTTTTGCTGTTGCAGCATCAGCTGCGTGCCCTGCTCCAGGTAGCGCGCCAGCGGCAGCGGCGACGACATATCGTAGACACGAATGAGCTGAGCCAACAGATCGTTGGAGAACACTTCGGCATCGCTGTCGGCCTGCTCCTGCTCGATGATGATCGACAGCAGGATCGTACGCGTTAAGTCCTCACCGCTTTTGGCATCCTCGACGCGAAAAGGCGCTTCGTCGATAATCAACCGCCGCAGGTCTTCAAGCGTTACATAGCGGCTTTGCTGCGTATCGTACAGCCGCCGGTTGGCATATTTGCGAATCACGCGCACAGCGCATCTCCTTAAACGCGGTAAAGGCTTTGTCGCCGTTGCCCGTATTGTGCCTGCAACGCGCACGCATGCAAGCCGAGTCGGTCAACTCCGCCTCTAGACCTTTCATTGACGAGTATTTAGCGAACCACATGAACCTGATACTACTGGCCCCCGACGAGCTCGACGCCGACCGCCGCGCCACCCTGACCGACGCCAGGCGCCTCGAGCACCTGATCCGCGTTCATCGGGCGAAAGTCGACGATACCTTTACCGTGGGCGTGCTGGGTGAAGGCGTGGGCAGGGCACGCCTGGCCGCGCTGGATGATCAGCGCGCGGTGTTCGAAGTACCCGCATTGACCCAGCCACCGCCCCCGGCACTTCCCGTGCACCTGGTGCTGGCATTGCCACGCCCGCGTATGCTCGCGCGCACTCTCGAGCACGTGACCGCGCTGGGGGTCAAAGCGCTGACGCTGCTGCATACCAGCCGCGTCGAGAAAAGCTACTGGCAGTCGCCGGAGCTTCACCCGGATAAAATACGCCAACATTTCATTTTGGGGCTGGAGCAAACCCAGGACACGATCCTGCCCGAGATCACCCTCTGCCGGGGGTTCAGGCCCTTTCTGGAAGATCAGCTTCCTGCACTGCTAAAAGACCGGCGCGGGCTGTTGGCCCACCCGGGCATGCCTAACGCCTGCCCGCGCGAGGTCGACGAGCCCACACTTTTACTGGTCGGCCCCGAAGGCGGATTCATTCCCTGGGAAGTGGAAAAGCTGCTGGAGGCGGGCTGCGAGGGCATTCATCTGGGCCCTCGCATTTTACGGGTCGAAACCGCGGTGACGGCGCTGCTATCGAAACTATTTTAACTTCTTCAAGCTATTCTGATCTGCTCAAAGCGCTTTTGATGCGCCGCTACGCGGTTGTTAGTCCTGATCGTCTTCGGGGTCGAAGGCAACGTAGTTGGAATCGTCCGAGCACTCGGGTTCTTGTAAGAAGGTGTTTTCCACGTCGAGCAGGCCCAAATGACTGATGGTGCGCCGACCCAAGAGCATCGGGTAGATCATCTCTTCGCGGTCGCGAAGGCTAAACTGCTCTTCGTAGACCGTGTCGCCCATGCAGACGTCGAGCAGCACGACCGGGCGCTCGTCGCGGCCGCCGGCGCCGCGAACGGTCTGCTCGCGGTGCAACGGGCGCTCGATTTCATCGCTGAAGGTGTCGCCGCTGCCCTGGTCTTCGAGCTGCAGGCGAAAGCGCACCCACTCCTCGCCCTCTTTTTCGAAGGTTTCGATATCGCGGGCGTCGAGCGATGAGGTGAGCGCACCGCTATCGAGCTTCGCCTTCACCATGATATCCCAGTGATCGATCACCGCGTTCTCGACCCAGCCGTAGACCTTGCGCTCGTCAGCCGAAACGGCGCTACTCGCAATGAGTGCCCCGGAAAGCGCGCATAGCCCCAGTACGTGTGAAAAAGCCTTGCTCATTGACAGTCATCCCTGATGAAAAAACAGTGGCGTTCGTTGATGGATCGAGCGCTAACGAAGGCGCTCGAGCAGCGACTGCGTGGCGAAGCCGTCCGGCGTCAGCCCCTGGTCGCGCTGGAAGGCGCGCAGCCCGCTTTGCGTGTTGGGCCCCATGATACCGTCCGGCGTGCCCACGGCGTAGCCGGCAGCGTTGAGCCGCTGCTGAAGGCTTCTGACATCGTCGCGCGTCAATGGTGCCTCGTCGCGCGGCCAGGCCTGTGAAATGCCCGGTCGTCCGGCGATGGCGTCGCCTAGTGTGCCCACCGCGAGGGCGTAGCTGGTGGCGTTGTTATAACGAAGAATGGAGCGAAAGTTGGGGCCGACCAGAAAGGCGGGCCCCTGGGCGCCGGCGGGCACGATGATCGCTGCGCTATCAAAGTCGGGAAGCTCCCCGCTGACCGCGCGCACGCCCTGGCTTGCCCACTCGCGGGTCGACCGGCGCTCGGTCTGGGCGTAGTCGAAATCATTGGGCAGCATGACTTCGCGACCCCAGGGCTGGCCCGGCTGCCAGTTGGCCTTCGCAAGATAGTTGGCGGTGGAGGCCATGACGTCGGGAATACTGCCCCAGATATCGCGGTGGCCGTCGTTGTCGCCATCGACGGCGTAGGCTTCGAAGCTCGAAGGAATGAACTGGGTGTGGCCCATGGCCCCGGCCCAGGAGCCTTTCATACGCTCGGCGGTGATGTCACCTTCATCGATGATTCGAAGCGCGGCCAGAAGCTCGCCTCGGGCGAAATCGCGGCGCCGCCCGTCGAAGGCCAGCGTGGCGAGCGACTCGAGCGTCGAGAAATCGCCGAAGTTACTGCCGTAGTTACTCTCGATCCCCCAGATCGCCACGATGATTTCGGCCGGAACGCCGAAGCGGCTCTGCATCTCGGCGGCGGTTTGACGGTGCGCTGAAAGCTTTTCGCGGCCATTGCTGACACGCGTATCGGATACGGCAGAGTCGAGATACTGCCAAATCGGGCGCACGAACTCCGGCTGATAGCGGTCGAGCTCGATGACGCGCTCGCGATAGCGAACGTTGTCGAACGCCGAGGCCAGCGTCGCTTCGCTGATCCCCTGGCTTCGCGCGTATCGGCGAAACTCATCGCGCCACTGCTCGAAGTTGGCATAGCGAAGCTCTTCGGCGCCGCGGGCGTCCACTTCGCTCATTAGCTCGAGATTGGCGTAGGCGGGGCTGGCGAGCGCCAAGCCCGCCGCAAGACTCAAGGCACCGAGCTGAACGCCCCGATAGCCTGCAAACATACTGGTTTTCAACGACATGGTTTCAATCTCTTGGCTATCCCTGGCAGAGACTGATAATGGCCTGGAAACGCACGGCTTGCCAGCGTGGCCGCTAGATTCCATCAACGCCACTCCGCCGCTACTCTTCGGCCTCTTCGATCTCCTCGATCGATAGACTGGAAGCCTGGCGCGCACTCTCGGATGCCGACACTTTCGAATCGTTGCGCGCAATTTGGCGCTCCAGCGGACTTTTAACCCGAATGGAAGTATCACCCTTATCGGAAGTATCACCCTTATCGGCGCTGCTCGATAATGGCCTATCCATCAGCCAGCGATCCCACTCTTCCGGCTCGACACAAGGCGGGTCGAAGCTTTGCGGATCGCTACGCCAAGGCTGATGACGATCGACACCAAAATCGAGGTTATCGAGCTCGGGAAGCCAGTGAGCTACGTAGAGGCCTTTCGGATCGTACTGTTTGGCCTGCTTCAAAACGTTGAAATAACGGTCCTTGCGCCCATCGCGACCAGTACCGGCAATATGACTCCAGTTACCCCAGTTGTTGGCGGCGTCATAATCGATCAGGCAGTGTTCGAACCACTGAGCCCCGAGGCGCCAGTCGACCCCCAGATCTCTGACCAAAAAACTTGCCACGTTCTGACGCGACCGGCTCGAAATCCAGCCAGTATGGCTAAGCTCGTGCATGGCAGCGTCGACGAACGGCACACCGGTTCTGGCTTCGCGCCAGCGGTCGAAATTTTCACACGGCCTCGATAGCGCTTGTTCCCCGAACAGCTTGGGACCTTCCACTTGGGCATTGCGGTGAAAATAGTCGCGCCACATCAGCTCGAACACGATCCACTTGCTCGACTCACAGGCACCGTTGACCGCCTCCCAGGCCTTGACCTCTTCATAGACCTGTCGCGCGGAAAGACAGCCACAGGCAAGCCAGGGCGAAAACCGCGTTGAAAAGGTGTCACCCAAAAGACCATTGCGGGTCTTTTTGTAGGACCCGGCACCGTTGATATGCCAGAAGTAGTCATGAAGGCGATCACGCGCGGCGGCCTCGCCGCCAATGAAGTTGAACCCCTGGCGGTCATCGGGCTGCCAGAAGGCGCTCTCTTCGCTCACTTTTTTAAGCGGTGGGAAACCACGCGAAGCGTTTTCCGGCCAGCCAGGCAACGTATAGGGAGCGGCGAGCGCTTCGCCAAACGACCACTGCTTTTCGATCCGCTGGCGAAACGCCGAGAAACTACCGGGCATGTCGTCGAGCTCGAATGGAAGCTCCTCGCGATCAAAAAGATAGCCGCTTTCGATGCGCTCGAGCGCTGTCTCGTCGGGCAGCGTGTTATCGATTTGGTCGAGCAAGCGAGACTCTTCGACGCCCGCGTGTTCCATCGTCCGCACGCGACGCGCTCTGAATTGATTAGCAAGCTGTACAACTATTTGTGCGGGCTCGCCGATGCGCACTAGCAAATCGCTACCGCGCTGTAGAAGCTCACCACGAAGCGCCATCAGGCTTTGCCATAAAAACCGCAGCCTCGCAGGCCCCAGTCGCGGCGTCGCTTCTCCGGGTAAAGCAGGCTCGAGTAGGCGCTGGTCGAGTACGAAAAGGCAAATAAGCTGATCGGGACGGGAGTCGAATCTCAATAACGGATTGTCTGATACCCTTAGGCTATTGTTTATCAAGACAATATCGGTAGTAGCTTGCATCAAGAGTCTCCTGGCGTACCTTGCTGGCTGGGTGTGCATGGGCGGAGTAACCGCTTTAGCGCTCCACATCAGCTGTGCGTCCATCCTCGATACGATATGAACGCGAGTATAGAACGCGGTCCTCGTAGGCTTTTCACCAACTCCAGGGCGCAGCAGTAACGGGTTTCAAAACGTTTACAGCGTAATTACTGAACAGATTATCTTATACAATACAATTATTGTACATTAAACAACCACCTTTTTTGCAAGCCATTTCAGCTATAAACAAAAAAGCCGCCCTGTTGAAGGCGGCTTATTTAATAACATAGGTTATTAAAATACTGTTTTAAAACCGTTAAAAATCGAGTGGTACAATTTTTGATGGTTGACCCTGACTACTCGGAATCCCCACTCTTTGCCGGTCGTTTGGCGTTCTCTTCGGTTTCAAGGCCGCTTTTGAGCTCGTGAGTCAGCGGGTCGTAATTGGGCTTTAACTCATCCTTGACTGTACCGCTCCAAAGTCTGGACCCAACGAAGTACCCTGCCCGCCCAATGACGTGAGCTGCGACCGGCGCGGTCATGAGAATGAACAGGATGATGGCAAAGGAGCGCGCTACCACGCCCACCTCGGCAAAGTGCATGGCCGAGGCCAGCATGATCAGTATGACGCCAAGCGCGGCGGCCTTGGTGGTAGCGTGCATGCGCGTCAGCAAATCCGGCAGGCGCAAAAGGCCAATGGCGGCCAGCAAAATGAACAGCGAGCCGCTGAGCAGTAGCGCCCCCTTGATGAACTCAATCATCCCGCGGCCCTCCTCGTTCCAAAAACCGGGCAAAGCCGATCGCGGCCAGAAACCCCATCAGTGCGATGACGATGGCAGCGTCCAGAAAGCTGGCGACACCCGACTGCACGGCGTACACCCCGACGAGCCCGACGACGGTGGTGGAAAAAAGCTCCAGCGCCACCACGCGGTCGGGAAGGCTTGGGCCTCTCACCACCCGCACGAACGTCAGCATCAGCGCCAGGCCCATGATGATCTGGCAAATTAAAATGACGGTACTCATTAGCGAAACAGCTCCAGTGCGCGATGCTCCATTTCCTTGAGGTTGCGCCGCAGCTCGTCCTCGTCATCCAGAAACATGGCGTGAATGTAGAGCACCCGGCGATCGTCAGAGACGTCCAGACTCAGCGTCCCCGGCGTCAGCGAGATCAGATTGGCCACCAGTGTGATCTCCATTTCGGTACGCGCCGACAGCGGCATGGCGATGACGCCGGGTTTCATGTGCCAGGGCGGCGTCAGGATGTCGAAAGCAACGCGGAGATTCGCCTGAATCAGCTCCTTGATGAAAAAGCCAAGAAAGCGAAGGATACGCGGAATACGCGCCGGGTAGCCCTTGAGCGCGTCCACCTGGTGCTCGATCAGTACCAGCGCGATATAGCCAAAGATCATCCCCACCAACAGGTTCAGCCCGGTAAAATCGCCGCTCAATAGCACCCAGGCAAGACCCAGCAGCAGGTTCCAGATAGCACCGGTCATGGCAGCTCCTCCCCGAGGGTGCCGGAAGGCTCGGCGTCAGACTCCAGCGGCTCATTGATGCTCGCCTCGGCGCCGTCAGGACTTCCCAGCACTGCTTCTACGTAGCCCGCCGGGTTGAAAAGCTGCTCGCCAATCAGCGTCATTACGCGCATGATCGGCTCGGCGAACACGCCAATCAAAAGGGTCACCGCCGCCAGCGCCACCACGGGCAGATACATCAGCCACAGACCTGGCTTCAAGAGGCGCTCGTCATCGCCCACCGGTGTAGGCGCTTCGGGCACCCGATTGTCCTCGGGCAGCGCCTTCCAGAACACCTCGTTCCAAATTTTCACCATCGAGTAGAGCGTCATCAGCCCGACCGCCAGCGCAATGCCCGTGGCCACGTAGGCCTCGGCCTCGAAACCCGCGCGAATGAGCACGAACTTGGCGAAAAACCCGGACAGCGGCGGCACCCCGGCCAGCGAAAACGCCGAGACGAAAAACGCGATGGCAAGCCCCGGCGACTGGCGATAAAGGCCGCCCATCTTCTTGAGCTGATAGGTGCCCTGCAGCCGATGGGTAATACCGCTGATCAAAAAGAGATTCGTCTTCACCACGATGTTATGCACGATCGCCAACACCCCGCCGGCAATCGCCAGCGGAGTGAAGATCGCCAACCCCAGAATCATGTAGCCGATCTGGCTGACGATATGAAACGACAGAATACGGCGAAACTCGTACTGCGCCGCCGCGCCGAGTACGCCGGTCACCATGGTGAACACCGCGCCCCACAGCAGGATATCCTGCAGATACCCCATGGTTTGATCGAAAATCAGCGTAAATACGCGGAAAAGCGAATACACCCCCACCTTGGTCAGAAGGCCGGCAAACAGCGCCGAGACCGCCACCGGCGGCGTATGGTAGGAGGCGGGCAGCCAGAAAAAGAGCGGAAACGCGGCGGCCTTGATACCGAAAGCAACCATGAACATCACCGCCAGCACCTCGACCATGCCGGTGTGCTCCATCTGCTCCATACGTACGGCGATATCCGCCATGTTGAGCGTGCCGACGCTGCCGTATAAAAGCCCGATCGCGGTGAGGAAAATTACCGACGCCAGCAGGTTAAGGGTGACGTACTTGATCGCCCCTTCCATCTGCGCGCGTTCGCCGCCCAGAATCAACAGCGCAAAAGAGGCCACCAGCATGACCTCGAACCAGACATACAGATTGAAGATATCGCCGGTCAGAAACGCCCCGGCCACCCCTGCCAGCAGCAGGTGCATGAGCGGGTAGTAGCCGAACTTCTCGTGGCCGTGGCCGGTGGCGGCCAGCGAGTAGATTCCCATAGCCAAACCGATGAGTCCGGTCATGAGGATCATGACCGCGCTCAGCATATCCGCAATCAATGTAATGCCAAACGGCGCCGGCCAGCTGCCCATCTGAATGGTGACGTAGCCATCTTCCAGTACGGACACGAACAGCCACAGGCTGACGAGCAAAAGCGCGGCGTTACCGGCCACGGCCAAAAAGCGCTGCATCGGCCGCGAGCGCCAGAACAGCAGCGAAAGCGCCCCACAGAGCAGCGGCAGCAGAACGGGCAGAGCGACTTCGGGCCTCACGTATCGGTATCCTTCATCTTGTCCAGATCGTCTGCCTTGACGATCTCATAGGCGCGGCGGATCAGCACCACTGCGAAGGCCAGCACGCCAAACGCAATGACGATGGCGGTCAACACCACCGCCTGAGGCAGCGGGTCGGCCACTTCGCCAAGCGGCTGGGACATGCCCTCGGGAATCAGCGGCGGCGCACCGCGGGTCATCCCGGCCGCGGTGAAGATCAAAAGATTTGCGGCATTGGAAAGCAGCAGCAAACCGATGACGAGCTTGACGATCGAGCGTCTAAGCATCATGAAAATGGCGGTGGCGTACAAAAGCCCGATCGCCAGGGCCATTATCGGCTCCATGGGTAACCTCCCTGTCCTTTAGGGTTCATCCTTGTCCACCTCCATCAGCGCCATGACCATACCGATCACCGAGCCCAGCACCGCCAGATACACGCCGATATCGAAGATCAAGGGGGTCGACGCCTTGAACTCGATCACCGGAATGGTCCACCACTGGGCGGTCAAAAAGGGCTGATCCATGAACCAGGCGGGCACCACCGAGATCATGCCGAGCAGAAGTCCAATGCCGATCAGGTCTCGCGGGTCGAGCATGCGCAGCACTTCGCGCGTGGCGCTGACCCCGAAGGCGAAGAGATAAAGCGTAAAGCCGCCCGCCGCCACGAGCCCAGCGATGAAGCCACCACCGGGCTCGTCGTGGCCGCGCAGCAGCAAGAACACCGAGAACATCAGCTGCAGTGGCATCAAAAAGCGCGCAGCGGTATTGAGGATGATCGTGCCGGATTTAACCATCGTAAGGCTCCCTTGGCGCGTCCTTGCGCTTTGCACTGGCGGCGGCGTGGTTGAACTTGAGCATGGCGATCACGCCGATCGCGGCCAGCGCCAGCACGAACATTTCGCCCAGCGTATCCAGCGCCCGGTAATCGACAAGAATGACGTTGACGATGTTGCGCCCAAACGCCAGCGGCGCGCTGTTTTCCACCATGTAGGCGGAAATCGGTTCGAACTGGTCGATACTCCAGGCCGTCATCACCAGCAAAAAGATCAAAACGCCCATGGCCGCGGCGACGACGCCGTCGCGAAAGCGCTCGAGGCTAGTGGAGAGATTGGAAAAGCGCGGCAGACGAAACAGCACCAAAACGAGCAAAATGACCGTCAGTGTTTCGACCAACAGCTGGGTGATGCCCAAATCCGGCGCGCTAAAGAGAATGAAGATCAGCGCGATCGAAAACCCCATGATGCCCACTGACACCACCGCCCCCAGCCGCGAGCGTGAGATGGTAGCGAACAGCGCCCCCATCGCCATGGTGGTGACCACGATGATCTCGTGAAAACGCGCATCGAGCTCCAAACGCAACACCGGCGCGTGGCGCACCAAAAGCGAATAGCCCACCAGCGCGATGAGTACCACCAGCATGACGAGAATGTAGTTACGCATGTAGCCGTTTTGCAAAAGCCGGGTTTGCCACTCTGCGACGCGCACAATGGCATTCAGGGCCCTATCGTAGCCCGCTTCCGGCCCGTGGCGCTGAATCGGCGCCAGCACGGAGAGCTTGCCGCGCACGCTGTCCCAGCGTTTGAAGAGCAAAAATCCGAGCGCCAGACTCACAATTGATAAAATCAGCGCGGCGTTGACGCCGTACCAGAGCGACAGCGTTACCTCCAGCGTCTGGCCCACGATGGCGCTGGCCGCCGCCGTGAGTAGCGCATCGATGCCGAAAAACGCCGGCGCCAGACCAAAAAACAGCGAGCCAAACGCCAGAAGTCCGGGGCCCACGAGCATGCTGAACGGCGCCTCGTGAGCCTCGGTGGGCGTTTGCCGGCGCTTGCCAAAAAACGGGCGTATGGCCACGATGGCCGCCACCGCAATCGTCAGAATCGCCGAGGCGAAGGCAAGCCCCAATAGCACCGCCTGGAAACCCTCGGCGCCGAGTACCGCCTCGAGCATTAGCTCCTTGCCGATGAAGCCAAACAGCGGCGGCACGCCGGAAAGCGACAGCGCCGTGACGAAAGCGATGACCGCGGTGACCGGCATGACCCGGCGCAGCCCGCCCATTTCGGTCACGTCCTGGGTACCGGTTTCGTGATCGAGAATGCCCGCCACCATGAACAGCGCCCCCTTGTAGAGCGAGTGGGCCAGCATGAAGGTAACGAAGGCGGTCATGGCGTAGTCACTGCCGATGCCCAGCAGCATGGTCAAGGTGCCCAGCGCCATGATGGTGGAGTACGCAAGAAGCTTTTTGATATTGGTGTGATGAATGGCCAAAAAGGCGCCGGTGAACATGGTGGTCGCGCCCACCAGCGACAGTGTCCAAACCCAAAGCTCGGTGCCGCCCAGCTCTGGCTGTAGCCTCGCCATCAGGTAGATGCCCGCCTTGACCATGGTGGCGGAGTGCAGGTAGGCCGACACCGGTGACGGTGCGGCCATGGCGTTGGGGAGCCAGAAGTGAAACGGAAACTGCGCCGACTTGGTGAAGGCGCCGAGCAGCAGGCAGATCACCATCGGTGTGTAGAGCGGATGCTCGCTAAGGTCCTCGCCCCCGGCCAGCACCTCGGAAAACGACCAACTACCGCTTGTGATGCCCAGCAGCACCAGCCCCCCCATCAGCGCAAGTCCGCCGGCCACGGTAACGAACAACCCCTGGCGGGCGGAGTTACGCGCTTTCAGATCGGTATGGTTGAAGCCAATGAGCAGATACGAAGTAACGCTGGTGAGCTCCCAAAACACGAACAGCGTCAAAAGCCCATCGGCCATGACCAACCCGAGCATCGACATCATGAAGCCGAGCATGGCGACGTGAAAGCGGGCGATATCCGGGCTGCCTCTCAAATAGCCCCCGGCATAGACCAGTACGAAGGTGCCGATGATGGTGATCAAGAGGCCAAAAAGCAGCGATAGCCCGTCGATCATGAAGCTAAGACTAATGCCAAGGGAGGGAACCCAGGCCCATTCGAGCAGCAAGGGCTCGCCGGCCACCACGGTACCGGCCTGGCTCAGAAGCCAGGCGGCGATAGTGGCGGGAAATAGCGCCAGTATGAAACTCGCCTGCTCACCGAACCAGCGATTGATCAACGGCGCCGAGGCCGCTAGTAGAAAACCCAACAGGATGGCGAGCTGCATCTGACACGATCTCCCTGACTGATAACCGCCCAGGTAATGGGCTCGACGCGGCGACACATCCATGTTCACTGCGTTGAATAACTGTGATTGAGTATGCCTCACCTTATAGCAGCCGCGGCGCCGTTTCCACAAAACCCGCCTGCGAACAGGACCGCTATTTTACTTAGCCTGCTATTTTAGCGATTGAAATCATTCACATTATTTCGTTACTCACGCGTTGAAAGCCAGCCACCCAGCTCGTTTTTGATAATCTCGACCAGCGCCTCCATGTGATCCTCGCGGTCGTTCAAACACGGGATATAGCTAAAGGTTTCACCACCGGCGTGGAGGAAGCTTTCGCGAATCTCCTCCTGAATCTCCTCCAGCGTTTCGACGCAGTCTGCCGAGAACGCCGGCGACATCACGGCGATATGGGTGTGTCCCTGCCGGGCGAGTTCTGCCACGTGGTCGACGGTCGCCGGCCCCACCCACTTCTCCGGACCGAACTGGGATTGAAAGGCGGTATCGATATCGCTTGCATCGAACCCCAGGGTCTCGCGCAGAAGCCGCGTGGTTTTCTGACAGTGGCAGTGATAGGGGTCGCCTTCGAGCAGATAGCGCTCGGGCACACCGTGATAGCTTGCGACCAGCTTGCTGGGGCGCGTTTCGAACCCGGCGTAAGCCTCCTCGACGGAGTTGGCCAGCGCCCTCAAGTAGCTCGGGTGGTCGAAATAGGCCGGCACGGTGCGAATCGCCGGCTGCCACTTCATCTTCATCAGGCTGCGAAACGCCTGGTCGTTGGCGGTCGCCGTGGTGGGCGAGCCGTACTGCGGGTAGAGCGGAAAAAAGACGATCCGCTCGCAGCCCTTTTGCTGCATCCGCTCGAGCACGCTGGACGTGGAGGGGTTACCGTAGCGCATGCAGTAATCCACTTCCACGTCATCGCCGAACAGCGCTTTCAAGCGGTCAGTGACTTTCTCGGTCTGGGCGCGGGTGATGGTGCGAAGCGGGCTTTCGTCACGCTCGGTGTTCCAGATGCTTTTATACGCCTTGCCCGACGAGAACGGCCGTTTGGTCAGGATGATGGTTTGTAAAAGCGGCTGCCACTTCCAGTCAGCGTAGTCCACGACCCGCTTGTCCGAGAGAAACTCATTGAGATAGCGCCGCATGGACCAGTAGTCGGTATTGTCCGGCGTCCCCAGGTTGGCCAGCACTACGCCGACCCGCTTACGGGCCACCGGCGGGTGCGAGGCCGGCGCGTGGGTCAAGCGTCCTTCGCCGGGTGCATCTTTCGAAACGGTGTCGCTCATGGCCATCTCCTGCAGATTGAGTCGCCAAAGCTTATCACTTTTCAGCAAAGTCGCGGCATGAAGTTATACTATGAACACTATTCGTATAACTATGGATCAATTTATGTCCAAGCCGCTGCTGCTGGTCCTTGGCGACCAGCTGTCGCTATCGCTTCCGCTATTGCAAAACGCCCCGGAAAACGCCGTCGTGGCGCTTTGCGAGGTCAAGGAAGAAGCGCGCTACGTCCCCCATCATATTCATAAGATCGGCCTGTTTCTGGCGGCGATGCGCCACTTCGCCAAAGCGCTCGAGGAGAAAGGCTTTCAAGTCGCCTACAGCCATCTCGACGATGAGCAGAATACCCACTCGCTGCTCGAGGAAGCCGAGCGGCTCGCGCGCGCTCACGGCTGCGATGGGATCCACGCCACGCGCCCCGGCGAGTGGCGTCTTTGGGAGGCGATGCAGGATCGCCAGAACGCTAAGATTCCCTGGCTTCTCGGTGAGGACACGCGCTTTTTCACCACGCCGGACGAATTCGCCGAGTGGATCCGCGGGCGCAAGCAGCCGCGCATGGAGTACTTCTACCGCGAGCAGCGAAAACGCACCGGGCTTTTGATGAAAGACGGCGAGCCCGCCGGGGGCCAGTGGAATTTCGATCACGACAACCGTGAGCCGTTGAAGGGGCAGAAAAGCTTTCCCACCCTGCCCCATCACCGCCAGGATGAGATCACCCAGGCGGCGCTTGCCGACGCCGAGCGTCACTTCGGTGATCACATGGGCAGCATCGATAACTTCAACCTGCCGGTCACGCGCCGCCAGGCACTGGCGGATCTCAAACACTTCATCGACGAGGCGCTGCCGGATTTCGGCCGCTATCAGGACGCGATCAGCGACAGTGATCCGCTGCTCTACCACTCACGGCTCTCTGCGGCCATGAACATCGGCCTGCTGTCGCCTTTGGAAGTGTGCAAGGCCGCTGAAAAAAGCTACGCCGAGGGTGAGGCGCCGATCAACGCCGTGGAGGGATTCATCCGCCAGATACTGGGCTGGCGAGAGTACGTGCGCGGGCTCTACTGGACGCAGATGCCAGGCTACAAGCGCGAGAACCGGCTCAACTTTCGCCGCGAGCTGCCGGATTTCTACTGGGATGCGCAAACGGATATGCGCTGCATGAACCGCGCCATTCAAATGACCATCGACAACGCCTATGCCCACCACATTCAGCGGCTAATGGTGACGGGCAATTTCGCGCTTCTGTGCGGGGTCAAACCGGAGGCGCTGTGTGACTGGTACCTGGCGGTTTACGCCGATGCCAGCGAATGGGTGGAGCTTCCCAATACGCTTGGTATGGTGTTGCACGCCGACGGCGGCCTGATGGGCTCCAAACCCTACTGCGCGTCGGGCAAGTATATTGACCGCATGTCGGATCACTGCGCCAACTGCCGCTACTCGCCCAAGCAGATGACCGGCACCCACGCCTGCCCGTTCAACAGCCTCTACTGGCACTTTCTCGAGCAGAACGAGAAACGCCTGAGCCAGAACCCGCGCATGAAGCTGATTTACGGCTCTCTCAATAAAATGGGCGACGACAAGCGCGATGCGATTCGCCAGCAGGCCGAAAGCTTTCTGCGTAAGCTCTCGACCCGCCAGGGCTACGGCCAGAAACATCACACTCAAGGATACAAGAGCCATTAATGTGAACAGCCAACGCTTTGAAAGCCTCGACGCCCGGGCCCCGGTGACGCTCTACTACGACGGCCACTGCCCGTTTTGCTTGAAGGAGGTGGCCTGGCTTGAAAAGCACCCGCGCCGAGCGCGTATCGAACTGGTGGATATTCAGGCCAGCACGTTCGACGCCGTCGCCCTGGGGCGCCCTTTCGAGGATCTGATGGGGAAACTGCATGTCAGGGATCAAAACGGGAAGTGGTATATCGGCATGGAAGCGAGCCGGACCCTGTATGCGGTGCTGGGCTACCGGCGGATGGTGTGGGTTTCCTGCCTACCGGGCCTGCGCGGAGTGATGAATGCAGGCTACCGTTTGTTTGCCCGCTACCGTGTACGGCTGGGGCGGTGGGTTGAAAGACGTAAGACGCGTTCGCGGTGAAAGACCAGCGCCGCGTTAGAAAACGAGCGGCATGCGCGAGGTCAAGGGTTCGCTGTAGTGCGCGTCGCGGCCGATCATCTCGTCGTGGGGCACGTGCTGGACCAGATACGCGCGGTGGATGTCGGCCCGCTTGAGTTCGAGATAGACGTCGTCGAGCGAGCGAAACAGCATCGGCTTGCCCCGTTGGGTCAGCATATGGCGGCTGCCCTCGACATCCTCGAGCTCGACCTGATAAAAACGGCTGCCCGAGTGGGTAATCACCCGTATTTCGAAATTGCTGGAGCCTTCGACAAAGGTTTTCAGTTCGTTCAAATCCATGAATCTCTCCTGTTATTAGTGGTCATGGGGCACAGCCTGACGCTTCCCCATGACATTTTTATTACCCTATCAGGATAACAGTAGCGCAAATCGTGCCGCTTCACTAAGGCGCTCGAGCGCTAACGTAACAAAAGAGTGTTTTATCAGATACCTGGCTTTCCGAGGGGCCCCAGGGCCGGCCTACTGATACTGGGAAGGATCGATCGCCTTGCCCAGAGAGTTACGGTCGATCCAATTGCCGCCCTTGGTCTCCTTGTAGCGAAATACCACCTTGTCGCCGATTTCCACGGGCAGCTCGCCGTCTTCGGTTTGATAGCTAAAGGCCTCGCCGTTGACCACCAGGTGGTAGCGGTAAAGATCCGGCATGCCCAGCCACTCCTTGAACGGCCCTTCGCGCTCGAGCGATTCGAGTTCACCCCGGCCTTCGAGCTTGGGAAGACGCTTCTTGTTGCCTCGCTTAAAACCACCACCAGCCATGCGCTGCTCCTGTCGATTGAACGTTTGATCGAACGTGGCCACACCGGGATCAATGAATGTTCTCGGTCGTGCTGGCCACGCCGACGTCACTTTACAAAGTCGGTTTTCACTTTAAAGGGGCGGCATTATACGGGCTGCGCCCCGCGGCTCAAGTCATTCGCCGAAGGCCTGGCCGTAGCTGTCCGGGGCCAGATCCTCGAAGCGGGTATATTTGCCGATGAACGCCATATGGACCGTACCGATCGGACCGTTACGCTGCTTGCCGATGATCAGCTCGGCGAGCCCCTGATTATCAGGGTTGTCCGGATTGTAGACCTCATCGCGGTAGACGAAGGCGATGACGTCGGCGTCCTGCTCGATGGCGCCGGACTCACGCAGATCCGACATCACCGGGCGCTTGTTGGGGCGCTGCTCCAGCGAGCGGTTGAGCTGGGAAAGCGCGACCACCGGGCAGCCGAACTCTTTTGCCAATCCCTTGAGCGAGCGCGAGATTTCGGAGATCTCGCCGGTGCGATTTTCCGAAAAGCCGGGGATCTGCATCAGCTGAAGGTAATCGATCATGATCAGCGCCATGTTGCCGTGTTCGCGCACGACGCGGCGAATCCGCGAGCGCATCTCGTTGGGCGAAAGCGCGGCAGTGTCATCGATGAAGAGCTGCTTGTCCTTTAGAAGATTCACCGCCGAGGTCAGCCGCGGCCAGTCTTCGTCCTCGAGCTGCCCCGAGCGCACGCGGGTCTGATCGATGCGCCCAAGCGACGACAGCATCCTGAGCATCAGCGACTCCGCGGGCATCTCCATGGAGAACACCATCACCGGCTTATCGCTCGAGATCACCGCATGCTCGACCAGGTTCATGGCGAAGGTGGTCTTGCCCATCGACGGGCGCCCGGCGATGATCACCAGATCCGAAGGCTGCCAGCCCGAGGTCATCTCGTCGAGATCACGAAACCCGGATGAGAGCCCGGTCATCTCGCCTTTCATGTTGAAGAGCTCGTCGATACGGTCGACGGCCTTGGTCAAAAGCTCGCTCATGCCGATCGGACCGCCGGTCTTGGGGCGCTCCTCGGCAATCTGAAATACCAGCCGCTCGGCTTCGTTCAACAGCTCGTCGGCGGGCCGGCCCTGGGGCGAGAAAGCGCCATCGGCGATCTGATTGGCCGCGCGAATCAGCTTTCTGAGCGTCGCCCGCTCGCGCACGATATCGGCGTAGGCGCGAATATTGCTCGCCGACGGCGTGTTGCGCGCAAGCTCGGCCAGAAACCCGAGCCCGCCAACGCTATCGAGCTGGTCGCGCGCTTCCAGCGCCTCGGAGAGCGTCACCACGTCCAGTGGCTGGCCAGACTCGGCCAGATGAATCATGACGTTGAACACCAGCCGGTGCTCGTAGCGGTAGAAGTCATCCGCGGCCAGGCGCTCGGCGACGTTGTCCCAGGCCTGATTGTCGAGCATCAGCCCGCCAAGCACCGACTGCTCGGCCTCGAGCGAGTGCGGCGGAAGCTTCAGCGCCGCCGTTTCCTGATCCGCTGGGGACTCATCCATCCCGGGCTCCTTTCAATAGCGTCTTACGCAGGCAATCGTACTACGCGTGCAATCGTACTACGCGGAGCCACTGATACGTGGCCCCATGTGACTCATGAGCCCGCCTGGGCGTTTACGCCCGGCGGTGCTGAAAACGATTTTGCAAGGCAAGGCCTTGCAAAATCGACTCCCTTGCGTGCCTTAAGCGGCACAAACACGAGGCTCAATACGAGTCAAAAACATGAATCAAAAACGTTATTCAAAAACAAAGGGCGCGGGATAACCCGCGCCCTTTTCGGCGTCACCGGAGGTGGCAAAGCATCCGTCGGGATTACTCTGCAACCACCACTACGCGTACGGTTGCATCCACTTCGGCATGCAGGTGCAGGGCAATGTCGTATTCGCCGGTTTGACGAATCGGGCCCTCGGGCATGCGAACTTCGCTCTTGGCCACTTCGATGCCGGCAGAGGAGATCGCATCGGCCAGATCGCGCGGACCGATCGAGCCAAACAGCTTGCCTTCGTCGCCCGCTTTGGAGACCAGCGACAGTTCGATGTCGTTGAGCTGCTCGGCGCGCGCTTCGGCTTCTGATTTACGCTCGGCGGCTTGAGCTTCGAGCTCGGCACGCTGCGCTTCGAACGCTTCAACGTTCTCTTTGGTCGCCGGTACGGCCAAGCCGTACGGTACCAGGTAGTTACGACCGTAACCGGGCTTCACAGTGACCTTGTCACCCAGGCCGCCCAGCTTACCAATCTTGTCGAGCAGAATGACTTCCATCTCGTAAACCTCTAGTCAATTGCTGCGGGTAAGGCGTGCGCGAACGTTCGCGAAAGTATCAATCAGCCCCAACAGCAGCACAATGAGAATCGTGGGCAAGGTTGTGATCAGCAGCACATAAAATACCGCCAGCCACAGCCCGTTCATCCCCTTTAGTCCAATAAATCCGTGCACTAACGCAATGCCAGCCACCAACAGCGGCACCCAGCCAACGATCAAAAGCGCCTCGCCGCTCAGCAAAAGCCCCACCACGCCAAGAATCGCCAACAGCGCGAACTCTTTAGGGCTCAAGCGCAGCGCGTGAAACTCTTCACGAAAGCCGCCCGGGTTATAGAGCCCGGCCTGCCAGCTGCGCCCCAGGGCCAGACAGGCGATCGATGCCAGCAGCACGATCAGCCCGGTGACCCCACCGACGACCAATGCGGCCAGCGCCTCGGTGTCGTAGCCCTGGCGGGCGAACTCGGTGAGCATGTTGTCCACCTCTACCGAGCTCTGCCTGAGCTGCTCGAGCATCAGCTCCGACCCACCGGGCAGGCTGAAAATCCCGAGCTGGATCATGAAGGCCGACGCCAGCGTGCCGACGATCAGCGCTTCGCTCCAACGCATCCGCTCGCGCAGAATGACGGCCATGAGCGTGACCAGCAACACACTTGCCAGCGGAATCACGTCGCCCTGCACCCACCAAAAACCGGCGGGGATGGCGGCGGCGAGAATCACCGGCAGCGCCGGGGCGAACCCGCGACGCAGTGTCACTAAGGCGGCAATGGCGGCTCCCAACCAAAAAAGCCAGGGCACCAGCGTTGCAAGCGACGCCACGCCAACGGCGTAGGGCGTTTTTTGCATCAGCCATCGTGCTAGTGCCAGCATCACGTCAAGTGCTTACTGGTGGCTATCGGAATAGGGCAGTAGTGCCAGGTAGCGCGAACGCTTGATCGCGGTCGCCAGCTGGCGCTGGTAGCGTGCTTTAGTACCGGTGATACGGCTTGGAACGATCTTGCCGGTTTCGGTGATGTAAGCCTTCAGCGTGTCCAGATCCTTGTAGTCGATCTGCTTGACGCCTTCAGCGGTGAAGCGGCAAAACTTACGGCGACGGAAAAAACGTGCCATGGAGTAGCTCCTTTAATACGTGCGGTGAGTAAACTTAGGCAGTTTCTTCGGTTTCTGCTTCGGAGTCGGCATCGACGTCAGAATCGTTGCGCGGCTTGTCTTCGCGACGCGGACGCTTCTCTTCTGCCGGCTTCATCATCGGCGAGGCTTCGGTGACCGCTTCCTTGCAGCGGACCACGAGGCTACGGATGATGGCATCGTTGAAACGGAAGATGTTTTCGATCTCTTCCAGAGTTTCACCGGTGCACTCGACGTTCATCAGCACGTAGTGAGCCTTGTGGATCTTGTTGATCGGGTAAGCCAGGTGACGACGGCCCCAATCTTCAAGGCGATGCACGGTGCCCGAATTTTCGGTCACGATGCTGGTGTAGCGCTCGACCATAGCCGGCACTTGCTCGCTCTGATCCGGGTGGACCATAAACACGATTTCATAATGACGCATGGAATCTCCTTGCGGTTTGACAGCTTCCGGTGCGCGCCGCTCGGGCTTGGCAGGGAAGCAAGGAGTTAACTGAATGCCTTTCGCCAACGCGCTTCTAATATCGTGGGGGCCACGATGAAGCGCCGATTAGTCGCCTGGGCATCAAGCAGAACTTTCATTGGTGTGAGGGAAAAACCCTCAAGGCGCCCGCAACGAATAAACGGGCGAGCGCATTTTAGAAGCGTTGAGGTCAACTTGCAAGCTGGCGCTGGCGAACCGCCTCGAACAGACAAATCCCCGCGGCGACCGAGACGTTCAGGCTAGACACCTGGCCGGCCATGGGCAGTTTCGCCAGATGATCGCAGCCTTCGCGAGTCAGCCTTCGCATGCCCTTGCCTTCGGCGCCCATGACCAGCGCCGTGGGGCCCTTGAAGTCGAGCTCATAAAGCGAAGCGTCGGCCTCCCCGGCGGTGCCGGTGATCCAGACGTTGAACTCCTTGAGCTTTTCAAGCGTGCGGGAAAGATTGGTGACCTGATAGACCGGCACGACCTCCGCCGCGCCGCAGGCAACCTTGCGTACCGTGGCGTTCAGCGGTGCGGCGTTGTCTTTCGCCACGATCACGCCGTGGGCGCCAGCGGCATCGGCGCTACGCAGGCACGCGCCGAAGTTGTGCACGTCAGTCACGCCATCGAGCACGAGCAGAAGCGGTGGCGCGGCCTGATTCCAGGCGCGCAGCTTGAGCCAGAGCGACTCCTCCCCTTCCGCCGTCAGCGGCGCGCAAAACGCCACCACGCCCTGATGGGCGGCGCCGGCAGTGAGCTGGTCGAGAAGCTCTCGCGGCTGCTCCTTGAGCCGAGCGCCCTGGGTACGGGCGCGCTCGATCAAAAGGTTCAAGCGCTTGCCCGCGCCCTGCTGAATCCAAAGCTCGCGAGGCGCCTCGCCCCGCTCCAGCAGACTTTCGAGGGCGTGAACACCGTACACCTGGTCGAGGCCTTCCGGCACCGGCACTGGCGGCGCGCTGCGCTGGCCGCCGCGCGTACCGCGCCTGCACGATGACTTCATCCTTATCCCTTATTTAGCGGTGGTTTTTTAGGGGCGCGGCGACTGCGCTGCGGGCCGCTTTTCGTGGCCGTGGTCTCGCCCACCGGTTCAGGCTTGGCATCGGCGTTACTCGAAGGGGCTTGCGAGCGCTCACCGCTTTTAGGCTCGGCCTTTGCTTCCGCGGTCTTACCTTCCGCTGCCTTGCCACCGCCGCGCTTGGACGGCGAGCGGCGCGGCTTCTCGGGCGCATCACCGCCACCAGGGCGCTTGCGCGGCTGGCGGCGCGGACGCGGCTTTTCGTCGCCGAGCTCAAAGTCGATCTTGCGATCGTCCATGTCGACTCGTGCCACCTGTACCGTCAGGCCATCGCCCAGGCGGTAGGTGGTGCCGGTACGCTCGCCCTTCAAGCGATGCTTCTCGGCCTCGTAATGGTAGTAGTCCGAGGGTAGCGAGGTCACATGCACGAGGCCTTCGACGAAGAAGGTGTCCAGGCGCACGAACAGACCGAACTGCGTGACCGAGGCGATCGTGCCCTCAAACGTTTCGCCGAGCTTATCGGACATGAACTCGCACTTGAGCCAGCTTTCGACGTCGCGGGTCGCTTCGTCGGCGCGGCGCTCGGTCATCGAGCAGTGCTCGCCAAGCTCGACCATCTGCTCGAAGGTGTAGGGGCACCACTTACTCGGCGGCTCGACCGGCGCACCCTCGACGCGCACCACGGTATTGGTCTGGCGCGGCCCGCGAATCACCGAGCGAATCGCGCGGTGCACGAGCAAATCCGGATAGCGGCGAATCGGCGAGGTGAAGTGGGCATAGGCCTGGTAGGCCAAGCCGAAGTGACCTTCGTTTTGCGGCGAATAGACCGCCTGGTTCATCGAGCGCAGCATGACCGTTTGGATGATGTCCGCATCCGGGCGGTCGCTGATCGCTTCTCTGAGCGCCTGATAGTCCTGGGGCGTGGGCTCGTCGCCGCCGCCAACGGACAGACCCAGCTCGCTCAAAAACAGACGTAGCTTGTCCAGACGCTCCGGCGTCGGGCGCTCGTGGATGCGGTAAAGCGCCGGCAGGTCGTGTTTGTCCAGAAAGCGTGCGGTCGCCACGTTCGCCGCCAGCATGCACTCTTCGATCATCTTGTGCGCGTCGTTGCGACTTCTAGGCACGATCTCCTGGATCTTGCGCTCTTCGTTGAACACGATCGCGGTTTCGGTCGTATCGAAGTCGATCGCCCCGCGCTCCTCGCGCGCCTCGCGCAGAAGCTTGTAAAGCGCGTGCAGGTCCTCGATCGGCTTGACGAGCTCCTTGTGCTCTTCGCGAAGCTTTTGTCCCTGCTCACTTTCCGGCTCCAGCATCGCGGCGACCTTGTTGTAGGTCAGTCGCGCGTGGGAGTTCATCACCGCCTCGTAGAACGAGTAACGGCTAATCGCACCGGTTTTGGAGATATTCATCTCGCAGACCATTACGAGGCGGTCGACGTGCGGGTTCAGCGAGCAGAGCCCGTTGGAGAGAAGCTCCGGCAGCATGGGGACGACCTGGCCGGGGAAATAGACCGAGTTGCCGCGGGTGCGCGCCTCGCCGTCGAGCGCAGTGCCCGGACGCACGTAGTGGGACACGTCGGCGATCGCAACGATCAGCTTCCAGCTGCCGGACTTGGTCTTCCAGGCATACACCGCGTCGTCGAAATCCTTGGCGGACTCATCGTCGATGGTGACCAGCGGCATGTCGCGCAGATCCACCCGGTGATTCTTGTCCTCTTCCAGTACTTCGGCGGAAATACCGCTGGTCTGGTCGAGCACTTCCGGCGGAAACTCGGCGGGAATCTCGTAGCTGCGAATGGCGATGTCGATTTCCATGCCCGGGTCCATGCGCTCGCCCAGCACCTCGATCACCTCGCCCATCGGCTGCACGCGGGTCGCGGGCTGCTGAGTGATGCGGGCCGAGATCACCTGGCCATCCTTCGCACCTTCGCTGGCGGTATGCGGAATCAACACTTCCTGGGTGATACGCGGGTTTTCCGGGATCAGAATGCCGAACTCCGGCGTATTGCTGCGATAAACGCCCACCAGGGTTTGGGTGTTGCGCCCGATCACCTCGGCGATGGTGCCCTCGTCGCGCCCGCGCCGGTCGCGCCCGCTGACGCGCACCAGCACGTGATCGCCGTGGAAGACGCGGCGCATCTGGCGCGCGGGCAGCACGATATCCGGCTTTTTGCCGTCGTCGCGCAGCAAGAAGCCGAAGCCGTCGCGGTGGCCCTGCACCTTGCCCTTGATCAAATCGAGCTTGTCGATCAGCGCGTAGGCGCCGCGGCGGTCGCGCAGCACCTGGCCGTCGCGCTCCATGGCCGCCATGCGCCGGCGCACGGCTTCGAGATGATCCTCGTCCTCGATGCCCAGCATCCGGCTCATGTTTTCGTGAGTGATTGGCTTGCCGTAGCTTTCGAGCGCGGCCAGCAGATACTCACGGCTGGGCGCGGGGTTGTCGTATTTGTGCGCCTCACGCTCAGCGTGCGGGTCATCACTTAACGTCCAGTACTTCATGCGTTCGTCGTCCCTGATGGCGTGTGCGAAAGGCAGGAAAAAAAGGCCGTGCGAAAGCACGCCTTCGATAAGGAGGCAGGCGCTTTGACTAGGCAAAACGCGCCAAAAATAGTCATGGTGTCTTTGGTCATCGGTGCAGTATAGCGCCGCCGCTTCAATCACCCAACCGTCCGCGCCCGCATTCGATCGATTTTTGATTCAAAAATGCGCCTGAACACTTGCATTTAGGTTTGGGCCTGGTATCATACGCGCCACTTGCCCAGATGGCGGAATTGGTAGACGCGCTAGCTTCAGGTGCTAGTGTCCGTATGGACGTGGAGGTTCAAGTCCTCTTCTGGGCACCAATCGACATCGTGTTATCCCCTTTTCACGATATTGAGCGGTGTAAAACAAGCGGTTCGTATTCGCCCGGGTGGCGGAATTGGTAGACGCGCTAGCTTCAGGTGCTAGTGACTGTATGGTCGTGGAGGTTCAAGTCCTCTCCCGGGCACCAATCGAATACGAGCATATGATGCGCCCAGGTGGCGGAATTGGTAGACGCGCTAGCTTCAGGTGCTAGTGTCCGTATGGACGTGGAGGTTCAAGTCCTCTCCTGGGCACCATCAAGGTGTCGTCCGCATCATTATCATGCTTCATGATCACCTATTTTATGCATTTCTCAAGCTTCGTTGATTCTTCGACTCCCTGAAGCACTCTGGTATTTACTACTCGTATCCCAAGGTTTCAATCCATTGCAACACCCTAGCGCTTTCAGTTCTGGTCATGCATTCAGCGCATACCCCTATTCCTAACCAGCGCTTCGTTTGGTAAATGATAACGCGTTAGCCTGTTTTCCATGCATCCGACGCATGGATTATAAAATAACAGGAGAGCGCTATGTCGCATCAGTCGTTACGCCCCTTGGTATTCTGGCCAACATTCTTCATTATTCTCGGCGCCGTCATCGCAAGTTATGTCGATATGGAGGCCTTTCTCGCCGCTGCGGGCCATCTCAACGACGCCATTCTGGAAAACTTTTCCTGGCTTTTCAGTCTGGGCAGCCTGTATCTACTGGGCATGGCCGTTATCGTCTATTTCTCACCTATCGGGCGTATTCGCATTGGCGGCGCCTCGGCCACACCACTACTGTCGCCGTTTCGCTGGTTTTCGATCACGCTGTGTACAACGCTTGCGGTCGGTGTGCTGTTCTGGACCACCGCCGAGCCACTCTATCACTTCATGAGCCCGCCATCGTCCAGCGCGCTTGAAGCCGGGTCGAGTGAGGCCATGATCTTCTCCATGTCGACCATGTTTCTTCACTGGAGCTTCACGCCCTACGCGATCTACGCAGTGCCGGCGTTGATCTTCGCGCTGTCCTTCTACAACCTACGCCTGCGCTTTTCGATTTCAAGCATGCTCGAGCCGATGTTCGGCCCGCGCATCAAGCGTTACTCCGGATTGATCGACGCCATTTCACTCTATGCGCTGGTCGCCGGCATGGCCTCTTCGCTGGGTACCGGCGCGCTGACGCTGACCGGCGGCGTCAACCAGTATCTGGGGGGCGAAACCACGCCGCTGCGTCTCGGGGTCGTCGTCGCCATCATCGTGACGACCTTCGTGCTGTCGGCGGCGAGCGGTTTACAAAAGGGAATCGCGCGACTTTCCAGTCTCAACGCCCTGTTGCTGTTGGCACTGGGTATATTTTCATTCGTCGTTGGCCCCACCATCTTCAGCCTGGGACTCGGTGTCGAATCCTTCGGTGTATTTCTCGATAACTTCATGACCAAAAGCCTCTTTACAGGCACGGCGGGCGACGACCAGTGGCCGCAGTGGTGGTCGATTTTCTATTGGGCCGTATGGTTTGCCTGGGCGCCGGTGGCGGCGCTGTTCCTGGGCAAGATCTCCCGTGGCTACACCGTACGCGAGTTTCTGCGCATCAACCTGCTTTATCCGGCGCTGTTCGCTTGCGTATGGATCGTCATTTTCTCGGGCACCGCGCTTTACTACCAGGCCCACACGGACATAGGTCTTTACGCAGTGCTCAACGATCAAGGGGTCGAGAATGTGCTTTATACCCTGTTCCGGGAGCTGCCCTTGTCGACGTTCTTGATCCCGGTACTGCTATTCATCTCATTTATATCTTACGTGACCGCCGCCGACTCTCAGACCGATGCCATAGGCAACCTGTGTACTCGTGGGCTGACCGCGGATTCCGATCTGAACGCGGGGCTAACCATGAAAGTGGTTTGGGGCGTGATCGTCGGCCTCGTCGCTTGGGTCATGGTGAGCTTCATTGGTATCGACGGGGTGAAAATGCTGTCCAATCTCGGCGGGCTGCCGGCACTGGCAATCGTACTGGTCGCGACTGGCTCGCTCTGGGTCTGGCTCAAGCACCCGGAGTCTCTTACCCATCCTTCGCAATCCACCAGCCATAAGCGTGCTTCATGAATATCAAGCAGAATTTTCCCCACCGCGTTCGCGAACTGGAAAACGTATGGATACCGCTGGCAGACGGCACCCGCTTGGCTGCGCGTATCTGGCTACCGGATAACGCCGAGTCAAACCCCGTTCCCGCGATTCTAGAGTACCTTCCCTATCGCAAACGTGATGGGACCGCGATTCGCGATGAGCTGACTCACCCTTATTTCGCCGGTCACGGCTATGCCAGCGTGCGCGTGGACATGCGGGGCAACGGTGAATCCGACGGTCTGATGGTGGATGAGTACGCTCCTCAGGAGCAGGCTGACGCGCTGGAAGTGATCACGTGGATCGCCGCGCAGCCCTGGTGCGATGGCACTCTGGGCATGATGGGCATCTCCTGGGGCGGCTTCAACGGCCTACAGGTGGCCGCGCTGCGGCCGTCACCGCTCAAGGCAATCATTACACTTTGCTCCACCGATGATCGCTACGCCGATGACATTCACTACAAGGGCGGCAACATGCTGCTGGAAAACCTGGGATGGGCGGCGACCATGCTCAGCTTCTCCGCCGCACCGCCCGACCCGCTGCTGGTGGGCGAGCGTTGGCGCGACCTGTGGCGCTCTCGGCTTGAGAACATGCCACTACTGGCCGAGAAGTGGCTCGATCATCAGTACCGCGACGACTACTGGAAGCACGGCTCCATCAACGAAAACTACGCCGACATCGACGCGGCGGTGTACATGATCAGCGGCTGGGGCGACTCCTACGTCAATACCATCCCCCGCATGATGGAGCATCTGAACTGTCCGAAAAAAGCGCTACTGGGGCCCTGGATGCACAAGTACCCCCACTTTGCGCTGCCGGAGCCGGCGATTGGCTTTCTCCAGGAAGCGCTTCGCTGGTGGGACTACTGGCTCAAGGATATCGATACCGGCATCATGAGTGAGCCCGCCTGCACGTTTTACCTGCAGGATGGCCTGCCCCCGGCGCCCAAGTACGCCGAGCGTCCGGGGCAGTGGGTGCACACCGACCGCTGGCCCGCCGCTCAATGCGATATCGACACCCGCACGCTATATCTCACCGAGCAGGGGCTGGGCGAGAAAGGCGAGCTTTACCGGGACCAGCGAATCGCTTCGCCGCTGACCGCGGGTAGCCTTCAAGGCGAGTATATACCGCTCTGGTTCGGCGCCGACTTTCCGCCGGATCAGCGCCGCGATGATGGGCTATCGCTCACCTTCGACTCCGCGCCCTACGATGCGGGCCTTGATCTTCTGGGCCAGCCCAGCGTGAACGTGACGCTGACGAGCAGCCAGGCGTGTGGTCAGTTCCACGCGCGCCTGTGCGACGTCGCCCCGAGTGGCGAAAGCGCGCTGATCACTTACGCGACGCTAAACCTGAACCTGCGCGACGACCTGGGCGCGCTCAGTCCACCCGTGCCGGGTGAGCCGATGACGATTACATTGGCAATGGACCTGATCGGCTACCGGCTGCCAAAGGGACACCGCCTGCGCCTGGCGCTTTCGAGCGCGAGCTTTCCGCTGGTGTGGTCACCGCAAAAACGCGCCGATCTCACCTTGCTGGCCGGCACACCGACGCTATCGCTTCCGGTGTCGACGGCGCCCTACGTCGACACGCCCTTTGAATCGCCGGAAAGCGCCACGCCTTGCGCTATCAAGACGCATAGGGCGGGCGAGCCAAGGCGCACCATCAGTGAAGACGTGGGTAGTGGCGAAGTCACCGTTACCGTCGAGGATGACATGGGCAACATTGAGTTTCTCGACCACGGACTCGAAGTCGAGCAGTTCGCCAGAGAGGTCTACACCAGCCACCCATTTGATGCGACCCGCACGCGCGCCGAGATCGAATGGGTCTACCGCGCGACGCGCCGTCAAGGCGAGGGGCGCTTCGCCGTCTCGGTGATCAGCCGCTACCAGCTCAACTGCGACGAAAGCACCTTCTACCTCACCGCCCAGCAGCGTGCTTTCGAGGATGAAACGCTCGTCAGCGACAACGCCTGGCAGCGCGACATCCCGAGAACGGCCATATAAACTGCCTTTCTCGTTCGGCGCCGGACGGCAGCGGCCGTCCGGCAGTGATATGCTGGCTTGCATCAAGCGAACCAGCCAATGAGTTTCTTCATGCGTGATGCCCTCCCCCCCCTATCGTGCCTGAGAGCTTTCGAGGCCGCGGCCCGCTACTGCAGCTTTACCCAAGCCGGACACGAGCTCCACCTTTCTCAAAGTGCGGTCAGCCGTCAGATCAAACGGCTAGAGGACGACTTGGGGAGACCACTTTTCGAGCGCCACGTCGAGGGTCTTCGCCTGACGCCCAGCGGCGAGCGCTACTTCCGCGTGGTCCAGCGGCTTTTGCGAGATCTGGGCGATGAAACAGCCCGTCTTCGGCGGCGCGCCGATAGCCGCCAACTCACGCTCGCATCCAGCCCAACCATCGCCTCGATCTGGCTAGCTCGCCAGCTACCGGCCTTTCAACGCGCCCACCCGCATATCGAAATCCGCATTCTTACCGTCGAAGATCCGCATCGGCTGGATCTGAGCGAATTCGATCTGGGGATTTACTATCATGTACCGCTTGAAGTAGACCCGCCGGGGCTCACCGCCCACCCCATCTTTTCCGATGAAGACGTGGCTGCCGTGTGCAGTCCGATTTATCTGGATCGCTACGGCAAACGTATTACCCCTCAAACGCTACTGACCGAACACACGCTGATGGTAGTGGAGGATCACTACAACGACTGGCTCACATGGCAGCACTGGTTCACCGAGCTTGGACTTCCCTGGCAGGCACCGACCCACATGCTTCGCGCCAACAGTTTTCAGCTTTTGATGAACGCGACCTTGGCAGGCCAAGGCGTCACGCTCGGCTGGATGCGCCTGCTGGAGGCGGAAATTCGCCAAGGCAACCTGGTCCCGGCACTCGAGCACCGCCTGCCAAGCCGTGGGAAGCTATCGCTATTCACCCCACAGCACCGCCACATGACCGAGCCGATGAAAGCGTTCAAGAAGTGGGCGCTCAGCGGCGAACCCATTGATCACTGAAAACGGCCCGGCCGTTTCGAAACATCCTCGAGCGCCCAGCCCTGGGTGTTGACCTCGCCTTCGAGTACGGACGCCGTCGCCGGCGACAGCCGCGGGAAGAAATCAAGCCCGGTGCGCGCCTCTATTTCGTCGATGGTGACCAGATAATCCGCGAGCGGCTCGTTGCCGCGCACGTCCTGGGGCATGATGAAGGCCAGCGCCAGCGGCGCGTCGGCGTGGGGGGCGACGATGATCTTGTAAAACGCCTCCGGCACCTCGACCAGACCCACACGGTTCATGACGTTGTCTGTAAAGCGCTCGGGAAAGATGGGGCCGGTAATCACTTGCAGGACGTCAAAGCGCGGGGCGAAGTGATCCATCACCGACTCCTCCAGGCGCTGCCAGAGCTGGCGGTTCAGGTTGGGCTTCTGAGGGCTCATGTTGCTCATCAGGAAGGTATCGAGCTGGGCGCTTCGGCCGTGAACCGCGGCGATCGCGTAGTTGGGTGCCATGTGGCCGCGGTCATAGCCGCTGCCGGAATAGCTGTCGGTGCCGATTGGCCAAAGCGTTCGCCAGTCCGGGCGAAAGCCTGGCCGCGAGCCAATGCGGGTATCGTCGGCGACCGCGGCGACCTGGTAGCTGACCCAGAGCGGGTTGACGCGTACGTCCGACCAGCCAACGACGAAGCCATCGTTTCGCAGCACGCGATGAAAGTTGGTGAAGCCAAGCTCGTCCCAGGTCGGCGCGCCCATCCAGACGACGTTTTGCAGCGCGTGGCGCTCCTGATACTCCCAAAGCCCGCCTCCCACCACCACGAACAGCAGCGCAATGCCAAAGCGCCGCCCCTGACGACGCCAGCGCACAAGCGATTTACCCAACGACTCTCTCCCCACGTTCCCTTGTAGCCGCTGCCCGCGCGACGCTGATGGTTCTTTAATTATTCAGTTCTGTCGTTATCCAGTTGTCTACGCGGTGCGGTTACCAGCCCAGCGAAAACATGGTTTCCAGATCGTGGCGCGAGTGCACCTGCATGGCGTTCAGCGTTTCGGTGTCGCTGATGCCTTCCACCGCGTTCAAGCGCTCGGTGACGAGCTCGGCAAGGCTTTCGAAATCCCGAGTGCGAGCGATGGCGACCAGATCGTAGCGCCCACAGGTCGAGTACACCTCACTGATACCCTCGACCTCCGCCAACCGCTCGGCCACGCCTTTTACCTGGCCCTTTTCGGTATTAATCAAAATGACAGCGTTTTGCATGGCGCCCTCGTAGGTCAACGTAATGAAAGTCTGCGTCTTCAAGTCTGCGAGTATACCAGCCCCACTCGGCGGGCCAAACGCCGCGATTGACGCGGTCTATTGCCGCGCAGCCCAAAACCCATTAGAGGCGCCTGTCCTCATGGGTTAAGATGCCTGGTCGGTGAATGTTTTATCATGAGGCGATACTTAGAGCGCTCGAGCGCCTCGCCCGCTACCTACTCGTGACAGCTCGCCCGGATGACGGGCGCTTCGTTTGCAAGATCAGGAGATACCATGGCCGATCAAAGCCGCCGCACGTTCATGCGCAACAGTGTACTGGGCCTGGCTGCCCTACCGCTGGGCGCCGGCGTTTTATCGAAAACCGCGTTCGCTCAGTCGCTGCCCCGGCTCGACCCGAGCGCCCCCGCCGCCCAGGCACTCAACTACGTGGAAGAGGCGCAAAGCGCCAGCGACCACCCCGCCTTTAGCGAAGGCGAGCTCTGCTCCAACTGCATGTTCTTCACCGAGTCCAACGAAGGCTGCCAGCTTTTCCCGGAAAACAGCGTCGCCCCGAACGGCTGGTGCCAGTCCTGGACTTCGAAGGGGTAAGGCCAGGCCCTACCCCCTTCAAGCGTTACGACGCGCCTTCAGCACTGCCCTCCTCTACCGGCCAGCGATAGCGGTGCGTGACACGCCCCTCGTCCATCGATACCAGATGCACCGGGAAGCCCCACAGCTTTTGCAGGTGGCGCATGACCGGATAGACGCTGCGCTCCAACGGCCGACGACTCTCCTGCACGTGGTGCAGCGTCAGCGACCGGTCGCCGCGAATGGCCGCCTCGAACACCTGGATGTTGGGTTCGCGAAGCGATAGCGCGTACTGGGCAGAGAGCGCGTTGCGCACCCGGCGGTAGCCTTGCTCGTTGTGGATCGCGCCCACGGCCAGGGTATCGCTCTGATCGTCGTCCACCATCACGAACAGCTTTAGATCGCGAATCACCTTCGGCGAAAGAAACTGCTGGATGAACGACTCGTCCTTGAAGTTGCGCATGGCGAACTCGAGTGTCTCCCGCCAGGGCGAGCCCGCGATATCCGGAAACCAGGCGCGGTCCTCGTCCGTCGGCGCAATACAGATGCGCTCGATGTCGCGAAAGATCGCAAAGCCCAGCGCGTAGGGGTTGATACCGCTGTAGTAGGGGCTGTCAAAATCCGGCTGATTGATGACCGCCGCGTGGGATTGCAAGAACTCGAGCATCAGCCCTTCATCCACGTGGCCATCGTCATAGAGCCGGTTCATCAGCGTGTAGTGCCAGAAACAGGCCCACCCCTCGTTCATCACTTGAGTCTGGCGCTGAGGGTAGAAGTACTGGGCGAGCTTGCGCACGATACGCACGATTTCGCGCTGCCAGGGCGCGAGCAGCGGCGCGTTTTTCTCGATGAAGTAGAGCAGGTTCTCCTGAGACTCCGACGGGTAGCGCCCGCCTTCGTGCAGGCCCAGCGGGTCATCCTCGTCAAAAAGCCCGCCCGGTAGCGCCTCGCTCTTCTCGAAAGGTTTGGGGATGGTGCGCCAGAGCATGTTGACCTGGGTTTGCAGGTAGGCCTCACGCTCCTGCTGACGGGCGGCCTCCTGGGCGGCGGAGATTTTCGAGGGGCGTTTGTAGCGGTCCACGCCGTAATTTTGCAGCGCATGGCAGGCGTCGAGCAGCTGCTCGACGGCGTGGGTACCGTGGCGTTCCTCGCACCGGGCAATGTATTTTCGCGCAAACACCAGGTAGTCGACGATGGAGTCGGCCTCGGTCCAGGTACGAAACAGGTAGTTACCCTTGAAAAAGGAGTTATGGCCGTAGCAGGCGTGGGCCATGACCAGCACCTGCATCATCAGCGTATTCTCCTCCATCAGGTACGCGATGCAGGGATCGGAGTTGATGACGAGCTCATAAGCCAGCCCCATCTGGCCGCGCTTGTAGGCCTGCTGTACGGCGAGAAACTGCTTGCCGAACGACCAGTGGTGATAGCCTACCGGCATCCCGACGCTGGCGTAGGCATCCATCATCTGTTCGGTGGTGATCACTTCGATCTGATTGGGGTAGGTATCGAGCCGGTACTCGTCGGCGAGCACCGCCAACACCTCGTCGAAGCGCTCGAGTATGGCGAAATTCCAATCAGAGCCCGTGGCAATGGGGCTCTGAGCGGTAGCATCGGAAGAGACTCGCATCGCGTACTCCTCGAAAAACAGGATCGGGTCAGGGCGACGTGGTCAGCCGGCGTTTGAACAACTCACGAAACACCGGGTAGATATCGCCGGCTTCGAAAATCTGGCGCATCGCGAAACGCTCGGAAAACCGTTTGGCCACGGTTTCATACTCGTGCCAGAGCGACTGGTGCTCGTGCGGGGTAATCTCCACGTAGGCGAAGTATTGAAGATTCGGCATCAGCTCCTTGATCAAGAGATCGCGGCAGATCGAGGAGTCGTCGTCCCAGTTGTCGCCGTCAGAGGCCTGGGCGACGTAGAGATTCCATTGACTCGCCGGGTAGCGCTTCTCGACGATACCGTGAACGAGTTTCAACGCGCTCGAAACGATCGTGCCGCCGGTTTCCCTGGAGTAAAAGAACTCCTCCTCGCTGACCTCGCGGGCGGCGGTGTGGTGGCGCACGAAAACGAGCTCCACTTTCTCGTAGTGCTTCTCCAAAAACAGGTACAACAGCAAAAAAAAGCGCTTGGCGATATCCTTGTGGTTCTGGGTCATCGAGCCGGAGACGTCCATGACGCAGAAAATCACCGCCTGACTCGAGGGCTGGGGCTCCGGGGCGAGCTGATGATAGCGAAGATCCACGGTATCGATGAACGGCACCGACTCGATGCGCTTTTCAAGACGCTTGATTTCCGCCTCGAGCTCAGCGATGCGCGCCGGGTTTCGCAAAATCGAATCCTTGCCGAGCTCCTCGGCCAGCGCCAGCTGCGCCTCCATCAGCGCGCGCTTGATCGGCGCGCGCATGGCAATGCGCCGGGCGTAAGCCTCACGCATCGAGCGGGTAACGCTCATGCGCGACGGCACGCCGTCACGGGCAAGCCCGGCGCGCACCATTTTAATTTCCTCCATGGTCTTGAGCGGTTTGCGCTGCAGGTGCGGAAGCTCCAGCCCGTCGAACACGAACTCCAGAAACTCCTCGCGGCTCAGGGTAAAGGCGAACTCATCGTCGCCCTGGCCCTGATTGCTCGCCTTGCCTTCACCCGCCCCACCGCCTCCACCGCCGCCGGGCGGACGGCGGATTCGGTCGCCTTCGAGAAACTCCTTGTTGCCGGGCGAGACGATGCTTCGCTTCCCGCCCGGGCCGTGCTGAAAAACCGGCTCGGAAATATCGCGAGTCGGAATGGACACGCTCTCGCCGCGCTGCATGTCGGTGATCGAGCGGCGGTTGACCGCCTCCTCCACCGAGCGCTTGATGTGGTGGCGATAACGCTCGAGAAAACGCTGCCGATTGACCGCGCTTTTGTGCTTCGCGTTGGGCCGGCGATCAATGAAGTAGGTCATGCGACCTCCTTGAACAAGGGCGACTGAAACCCGAGCCAGTAAAACCAGCGCTACTGGGATTTACGTACGCGCAGGTACCACTCCGACAGCAGGCGCACCTGTTTCTCGGTATAGCCGCGTTCGACCATGCGCTCGACGAAGTCCTCGTGCTTTTTCTGATCCGATTTCGACGCCTTGGCGTTGAAGGAGATCACCGGCAAAAGCTCCTCGGTGTTGGCGAACATCTTGTGCTCGATCACGCCTCGAAGCTTTTCGTAGGACTGCCAGCTTGGGTTCATGCCGTTGTTCTGGGCGCGCGCGCGCAGCACGAAGTTGACCACCTCGTGGCGAAAATCCTTCGGGTTGGAGATACCCGCAGGCTTCTCGATCTTTTCGAGCTCCTCGTTGAGCGACTGGCGATTCAAGAGCTCGCCGGTTTCCGGGTCGCGGTACTCCTGGTCCTGAATCCAGAAGTCGGCGTAGGTCACGTAGCGGTCGAAAATGTTCTGGCCGTATTCGCTGTAGGACTCCAGATAAGCGGTCTGGATCTCCTTGCCGATGAACTCGACGTAGCGCGGCGCCAGAAACTCCTTGATGAACCCGATATAGCGCTCGAACACCTCGGCGGGAAGCTGTTCGCGCTCCAGCGCCTGCTCCAGCACGTACAGAAGGTGCACCGGGTTGGCGGCGACCTCGGTGCTGTCGAAGTTGAACACTTTCGACAGGATCTTGAAGGCGAAGCGGGTCGAAAGCCCCTGCATGCCCTCGTCCACCCCGGCGGCATCGCGATACTCCTGGATCGACTTCGCCCTCGGGTCGGTATCCTTCAGGTTTTCGCCGTCGTAGACGCGCATCTTGGAGTAGACGCTGGAGTTTTCCGGCACCTTGAGCCGTGAAAGCGTGGTGAACTGCGCCAGCATGCGCAGCGTATCCGGCGCGCAGGGTGCCTGGTTGAGCGAGGACTCCTCGAGAAGTTTTTGATAGATGCTGATCTCTTCGGAAACGCGTAGGCAGTACGGCACCTTGACGATGTAGACGCGGTCGAGAAACGCCTCGTTGTTACGGTTGTTGCGAAATGCCTGCCACTCGGACTCGTTCGAGTGGGCAAGAATCACGCCATCGAAAGGGATCGCGCCCATGCCTTCGGTGGGGTTGTAGTTGCCCTCCTGGGTCGCGGTCAAAAGCGGATGGAGCACCTTGATCGGCGCCTTGAACATCTCGACGAACTCCATCAGCCCCTGGTTGGCGCGGCAAAGCCCGCCGGAGAAGCTGTAGGCGTCCGGGTCGTCCTGGGAGAAGAGCTCGAGTTTACGAATATCGACCTTGCCCACCAGCGATGAAATGTCCTGGTTGTTCTCGTCGCCCGGTTCGGTCTTGGAGATCGCGATCTGATTGAGTCGCGACGGATACAGGCGCACTACGCGAAATTGCGAGATATCGCCGCCGTTCTCCTTTAACCGTTTGGCCGCCCAGGGCGACATCACGCTTTTTAGATAGCGCCTTGGGATACCGTACTCCTGCTCCAGAAGCTCGCCATCCTCTTCCGGCGAGAAAAGCCCCAGCGGCGACTCCTGCACCGGCGAATCCTTGATCGCGTAAAAGGGAATGCGCTCCATCAAGAGCTTCAAACGCTCGGCAAGCGACGACTTGCCGCCGCCGACCGGGCCCAGCAAATAGAGAATCTGTTTGCGCTCTTCAAGGCCCTGGGCGGCGTGACGGAAGTAGGCCACGATTTGCTCGATGGCATCTTCCATACCGTGAAATTCGGTAAATGCCGGGTAGCGGCGAATCACCTTGTTGGAAAAAATGCGCGAAAGACGCGGGTCCTTGGCGGTATCGATCACCTCGGGCTCGCCGATCGCCTCGAGCATCCGCTCGGCGGCGCTGGCGTAGACCTTCGGGTCACGTTTACAAAGGGCGAGATACTCCTCGAGGGTCAACTCTTCTTGCTGAATACGGGCGAATCGGTCTTGAACGTGATCAAAGATGCTCATTGAACTCTCCTGTGGCCCAGCCTCAGGTATACCGCTCAACCACCCTGTCAACGCGGTGCACCAAACGAGGTATCGCTCTATTAGCGTAGACAGCATTAATCGAAAAAGAGTGATAAAAACTTCAACGCTAGCGTGAATTTCGGGTTGGAAACAGGATGTTTCGCAAGCCCCTCGAACGCGGTACTGGAACCCAGGGCGCGGCTCATGTTCGAATGGGGAGCACAAACAAAGGATCTGGCGGCAGGCGGCTATTTGAGCGTTGACACGCTTGCTTTCCACCCAGGCTTTTACAACACTGGCTTTCCCAACATCTGCTTTTCCAACACTCACTTTTCCAATACCCGGAGATATGAACGTATGCCGATTCGTCGCGCGCTGATTACCGCTTTACTCCCCCTGATGGCGGTCACCGCCGCTTCAACGGTTCAGGCGCAACAGAGCGCCCCGAACGTCGACACCCAACGCTTTCAGGATTGGGAAGTGCGCTGCCCCGCCGGCAACACCGGCCAGCAAAGCTGCACCATGAACCAGATCGTCAACAATCCGGACAGCAACGAGCCGCTGATGCGCGCCATGGTGGGCTACCCGCCCCAGGCCCAGGGCATGGCGGTCATGGCCTTCGTCATGCCGCTGGGCGTCAACCTGGCGCCGGGCATGCAGCTTCAGGTCGATAGCAACGAGCCGGTGGGCTTTCCCTACCAGTTCTGCCAGGAGCAGGGTTGCCGGGCGGATCTGCCGCTGGAAGCGAGCCTTCTGCAGCAGCTTCGCAGCGGCTCTACCGCGACCGTCAGCGCCATCGCACCGGACGGCCAGCGGCTGGATCTGAATCTGTCGCTAATGGGCTTTACCAGCGCGAGCCAGCAAATCTCGCCCTGATCCCGCCTTGCCTGCACAGCGCGCCGCACTCTCACGTGCGGCGCGCGCGTTTCTAGCGTGAGCCCATTGCCTCGCTGACATCGGCCAGAAGCTGGTCCAGAAGCTCGACGGTGGTATTCCAGGCGCACACAAAGCGCGCCCCGCCGGCGCCGATGAAGGTATAGAACGTCCAGCCGCGGGCTCTTAATGTCTCGACCACGTGGGCGGGAAGCTCGACGAACACGCTGTTGGCCTGGGTGGGAAACATCAACGATACGTCGGGAAGCTGCTGCAAGCCCTCCGAGAGATAGCGCGCCATGGCGTTGGCGTGCTGGGCGTTGGTCAGCCAGGCGCCGCTTTCCAAAAGCCCAAGCCAGGGGGCGGAGACGTAGCGCATCTTGGAGGCGAGCTGGCCGGCCTGCTTGCAGCGATAGGAGAAGTCTTCAGCGAGTTCGCGGTTGAAGAACAAAATCGCCTCGCCGAAGGCCAGCCCGTTTTTGGTGCCGGAAAAGCAGAGCGCGTCCACGCCGACCTGCCAGGTCAGCTCCGCGGGGCTTGCACCCAGGCTTGCACAGGCGTTGGCAAAGCGCGCACCGTCCATGTGCAGGCGAAGATCATACTTGTCCGCTACCGCGCGAATGGCCAACAGCTCCTCGCGCGAATACACCGTACCTACCTCGGTGGCCTGGGTGAGCGAGACAACCTTGGGCTTGGGGTAATGAATATCGGAACGTTTGGTGACCAGCGCCTCGATGCCTTCCGGGGTGAGCTTGCCGTTGGCGCCGGGCGAGGTCAAAAGCTTGGCGCCGTTGGAGAAAAACTCCGGGCCGCCGCACTCGTCGGTTTCGATATGGGCGAGCTCGTGACAGATCACGCTATGGTAGCTGCGCCCCATGGCGGAAAGCGCCAGCGAATTGGCGGCGGTTCCGTTGAACACGAAGAACACGTCGCAGTCGAAATCGAACATTTCGCGAAAGCGGTCCGCCGCGCGCGCGGTCCAGGTGTCGTTGCCGTAGGCCAGATCGTCACTATCGTTGGCCTTCATCAGGTACTGCATCGCTTCCGGGCAGATACCCGAGGTGTTGTCGCTGGCGAGAAACCGGGGGGTGCACTCCGAGGGCATGGCGGTTGGGTCCTTATGCTGACGGACGCGGGGCGAGCTGGGTGCCACTCGCCCCGCGCCGGATGCGTTACGAAAGCGCCCGCAGCGGGGGATATGCGCCGCGGGCAAGAGCGTCTCAGTCTAACGCTAATTCGATACAGGCGTCATACGGGCTCTAAACGCCCGCCTAAAGCGTCGCCGCCAGGCGCATGCCCTGGTCGATCGCCCGCTTGGCATCGAGCTCGGAGGCCTCATCGGCGCCGCCGATCACGTACACCTCGCCCCCGGCGCTTTCAAGCGGTGTGACGAGATCGCGCACCGACTCCTGCCCGGCGCAGACCACGATGCTGTCCACTTTCAGCACCTGTTCTTCGCCGTTTTGGCGAATGTGCAGCCCGTCATCATCGATACGCAGATACTCGCAGCCAACGAGGGTTTTCACCCCACGCGCCTTGAGTGCGGCGCGGTGCACCCAGCCGGTAGTCTTGCCAAGGCCCTTGCCGGGCTTCGAGCGTTTACGCTGAAGCATGGTGATACGCCGGGCCGGCACCGGCGGGTTGGGTGCCGTGAGCCCGCCGCGTTCGCCGACCGCCAGGTCCACACCCCACTCCTGGCACCAAACGTCTACATCGAGCGCCGGGTGCCCGACGTGGGACAGAAGCTCGGAGACATCGAAGCCGATGCCGCCGGCGCCAATCACCGCCACCTCGGGCCCGACCAGGTCCGGGTGCTCGATCGCATCGGCGTAGCTCAGCACGCTCGAATGATCTGCGCCGGGCAGCTCCAGCGTGCGCGGCGTCACGCCGGTGGCAATCACCACCACGTCGAAATCGGCAAGCGCCTCGGCGGTGGCCTCGACGTTCAGGCGCACCTCCACGGCGTATTTATCCAGCATGACGTGGAAATAGCGCAGCGTTTCATCGAATTCCTCCTTGCCGGGAATCCTGCGCGCGTAGTTGAACTGCCCGCCAAGCTCGCCCTGGCGCTCGAACAGCGTCACCGCGTGGCCACGGCCGGCCGCCGCCACCGCCGTGGCAAGCCCCGCCGGGCCGCCGCCGACCACCGCCACGCGTCGGGAGGTGTCGGCGGGCGCGAGGCTGAACTCTGTTTCGTGGCACGCCCGCGGGTTGACCAGACACGACGTCAGCTTGCCGGCGAAGGTGTGATCCAGACACGCCTGGTTGCAGGCGATGCAGGTATTGATCTCATCGCTCGCGCCCCGGGCGGCCTTTTGCACCCAGGCCGGGTCGGCGAGAAACGGGCGCGCCATCGAGACCATATCGGCATGGCCCTCGGCCAGCACGCGCTCGGCCACTTCCGGCATGTTGATGCGGTTGGTGGTGATCAGCGGAATCGAAACCGCCGAGCGGATCCGCCGGGTCACCTCGGTGAAGGCGGCGCGCGGCACGCTGGTGACGATGGTGGGTACGCGCGCCTCATGCCAGCCGATGCCGGTGTTGATCACATCGGCCCCGGCCGCCTCGATCGCCTGGCCAAGTGCGACGACCTCCTCCCAGCTGCTGCCCTCTTCGACCAGGTCGATCATGGAAAGCCGGAAGATGAGTAGAAAGCGCTCGCCCACCGCCTCGCGAATGCGCGTTACGATCTCCACCGGAAAGCGGATGCGCGCCTGAAAATCCCCGCCCCACTCGTCATCGCGCTGATTGGTGCGCCGGCAGATGAACTGATTGATCAGATACCCTTCCGAGCCCATCACCTCGACGCCGTCATAGCCCGCTTGTTGCGCGAGCCGTGCGCAGCGCACGTAGTCGTCGATCTGCTGCTCGACCTCGTGGGTCTCCAGCGCTCTTGGAGCGTGCGGGTTGATCGGCGCCTGCAGCGCCGAGGGCGCGACCAGCACGGGCGAGTAGGCGTAGCGCCCGGCGTGCAGAATCTGCATGCACAGATGCCCGCCCTCGGCGTGCACGGCCTCTACCACCTGGCGATGCTCAGAAAGCTGCGCCTCGTCGGTCAGAGCACTGGCGCCTTCGAACACCGCACCTTCCGGGTTGGGCGCGATGCCGCCGGTCACGATCAGGCTCACCCCAGCCCTCGCCCGCTCGGCGTAGAACGCCGCCAACCGGGCGAAGCCGCCGCGGGTCTCCTCGAGATTGGTGTGCATCGAGCCCATCAGCACGCGGTTGGGTAGCGTCAAGGGGCCAAGCGTTATGGGCGTGAACAGGTGCGGATAGGCGGACGGCTTTGTCATCACGGTCTCTCGGCGTTGCTGGAATCGTTATTGGAATCGTTGCTGACATCGTCGTTGAAATCGTAGCGAGGGATTTTGCTGCGCCTTTCAAGCGATATTCAAACAAGCGTATGACATTGGCCGGCCGCCGTACAGCGCCAGCGCCCGGTGGCGGCGCAAGGGGTTTGGTTTTACACCCCCTTGCCCACACGCTAAAAGCGCGTCACATTAACCGGCTAACGAACAAGGAACCCGCTATGCCGTTGATTTACTTCCTCGCCCCGCTGGCCACGGTGTTGATCTGGTCGGGCAACATGACCATCAACCAGCTCACCGTTGGCACCATCGCGCCGAGCAGCATCGCCTTCTTGCGCTGGTTTCTGGCGCTTTTGGTGATGACGCCGCTGGTGCTACCGGCCACGCTCAAGCACCTGCCGGAAATTCGTCGCCACTGGCCGAAACTGGCAACGCTCGGGCTACTCGGCATGGGGCTTTGGCAGGGCCTTGGCTACGTGGCGGCGGAAACCACCACCGCCACCAACATGGGGATTCTCGCCGCCATGGTGCCGCTTTTGACGGTGCTTTTGAGCGCGCTGATTCTGCGCGAGCCGCCCACGCTTGGCGGGGTGATCGGCGGGCTGTTGGCGTTTGTCGGCGTGAGCATTCTGCTCGGCCAGGGCAACCCGCTGTCGCTTTTGAAGCTCGAGGTCGCCTTTGGCGACGCGCTGATGGTGATCGCCGCGATCTGCTACGCCCTTTACGGGGTGATGCTCAAGCGCTGGCAGATGAACCTGCCCCCCTGGGTGATGCTTTACGCTCAGGTCTGCTTTGCGGTGCTGTTCTTGCTGCCGCCCTATCTTCTGGGGCCGATGACGCCGATCGACGGTCAGAACGTCTGGCTGATTCTCTACGCCGGCATTCCCGCCTCGATCATCACCACGTTTTTGTGGATGCGTGCGGTACGCCAGATCGGCGCCAACCAGGCGAGCATCTTCATCAACCTGATGCCGCTTTTCAGCGCGCTGATCGCCATGGCGTTTCTGGGCGAGCGGATTGCAGGCTTTCACCTGTACGGCGGTCTACTGATTCTGGCCGGGGTGATCATGGCGCAGACGCTCACCCGCCCGCTGGTGGGTATGGCCGGCAAAAAGGCCCGCAGCGCGCAGCAGTGATACACTAGTCACACTCTTTTCCACGTCTTTATCAACGGTGGGTACCCACGACTATGTCCCTTGAAGAGCTGCATCTCAATCTTCGCAATCTGACGAGCGACGACTACGACCAGCTGAAAACGCTGATGGACGCGGTTTATCACGATATCGGCGGCGCCTGGCCCAAGCACACCATCGACAAGCTGATCCAGGCCTTCCCCGACGGTCAGATCGCCATCGAGGACGACGGCGTGCTGGTGGGCGTGGCGCTTACCGTTCAGGTAGATTACGACGAATTCTCCAACCCCCACCGCTACGACGATTTGATCGGCCATCGCGAAGTCATCCTCAACGATGAGGAAGGTGACGCGATGTATGGCCTCGACGTGCTGATTCATCCGGATTATCGCGGCTACCGGCTGGGCCGGCGCCTTTACGAGGCGCGCAAGGAGCTCTGCCGCTCGCACAACCTGCGCGCGATTCTCGCCGGCGGGCGCATTCCGGAGTATCACCAGTACGCCGACGAGCTGACGCCGGCTCAGTACATCGACAAGGTCTCGCGCAAGGAGATCTACGACCCGATCTTGTCGTTCCAGCTGGCCAACGACTTTCAGGTCAAGCGGCTTTTGCGTAAGTACCTGCCGGAGGACGCCCATTCACGCGGCTACGCGACGCTCTTGGAGTGGAACAACATTCTGTTCGAGCCCGCCGACAGCGTGCTCGATACCCGCCCCACCCAGGTACGCGTCGGCGCGGTGCAGTGGCAGATGCGGGAGTTCTCCTCGGTGGAAGCCGCCCTTCAGCAGATCGAGTACTTCGTCGATGCGCTGTCGGATTACCAGAGCGACTTTGCCGTCTTCCCGGAGCTTTTCACCACGCCCCTGATGGGCCTGCAGGACCGTGCCGCCCAGCAGGATCAGATGGCCGCGATCCGCTTTCTGGCAAGCTTCACCGACCGCTTCAAGAGCGAGCTGTCGCGCATGGCGGTCTCCTACAACATCAACATCGTAGGCGGCTCGATGATCGAGGAAGGCGAGGACGGCCGGCTCTACAACATCGCCTACCTGTTCCACCGCGACGGCGAGATCCAGCGCCAGGCGAAGCTTCATATCACCCCGCAGGAGCGCCGCGACTGGGTGATCGAAGGCGGCGACGACCTGCAGGTGTTCGACACCGACGCCGGGCGCGTGGGGATCCTGATCTGCTACGACGTCGAGTTTCCGGAGCTTGGCCGGCTACTCGCCGACCAGGACATGGACATTCTGTTCGTACCGTTCTGGACCGACACCAAGAACGGCTACCTGCGCGTGCGCCACTGCGGCCAGGCCCGGGCGATCGAAAACGAGTGCTACGTGGTGCTGTGCGGAAGCGTCGGTAACCTGCCGTCGATCGAGAATCTGGACATCCAGTACGCCCAATCGGCGGTGTTCACGCCCTCGGACTTCGCCTTCCCCCACGACGCGGTGCTGGCGGAAACCACGCCCAACACCGAGATGATCTTCTTCTCGGACCTGGATTTGACGCGGCTCACGGTGGTGCGCGCCGAAGGCTCGGTGACCAACCTCAAGGACCGCCGCAAGGATCTGTTCGACCTGCGCTGGCGCGACTGGTCCTGGAAGTCCGGCGCCAATCTGGACGACTGAGGATTGGTCAATAGCGATTCGTGAATGGTGAATAAAAAAACGCCGCCCGGTTGGGCGGCGTTTTTTATGGTGTGCTCAAGAGGTGCGCTCAAGGGTTGTCCGGCCACACCAGATGACGCGGCACCCGCCCCTTTTCATCGAAGGCAACCCCTTCGGCGCGCAGCTTTTCATGCTGGCGGGCCGCACCGCTGTGATCGGCCAAGGCAAGGCTTGCCGAGATCACCCGGTGCCAGGGCAGCTCATGACCCTCGGGAAGATGGCGCATGGCGGAGCCGACCGAGCGCGCCGTGGCGCCTTCGGTCATTTTCGCAATACGCCCGTAGGTGGTCACTCGCCCTTCGGGAATCTGGGCCACGATGGTGTAGATCTGCTCCAGAAGCGCTGCACGCATGGGCCACCCCGTCGTCGGTAAATCGTTTTAAAGCGCGGCCACCTGCTGATCGATGGCCTGACACGCTTCCTTGAGCGCGCTTTCGCGCCGGTCGTCACCCATGTTGAGCCCTTCGGCGTAGATCGCGTTCACATCCGTGAGGCCCATCAGCCCCAGCATGCTTTTCAGGTGCGGGGTCTGACTGTCCATCTCGGTGCCGGCGTACATACCACCGCGGGCGGCCAGAATGATCGCGCGCTTGCCTTCGATGAGCCCCTGCGGGCCGTTTTCCGTGTAGCGGAAGGTTTCGCCGGCACGCAGTACGCGGTCGAACCACGCCTTGAGCTGGCTCGGCACACCCAGATTGTACATCGGCACCGCCAGCACGATCACATCGCTTTCACGAAGCTCGAAAAGCATTTTGTCGGAGATGGCCGCCAGGCGCATCTGCTCGTCGCTGCGCTCATTCACCGGGGTCTGCCAGGCACCGAGTTCGTCGAGCGCCAGGTGCGGCAGCGGGTACTTCACCACGTCGCGCACGCTTACCTCGACGCCTTCGCGCGCCTCGGCCTGGGTCTTGAAGTGCTCGGCCAGCGCATTGGACTGGCCATGTTCGCCCAGAATGGAGGAGGTAACGAGTAAAACGCGGGTGCTCATGACAAAGCTCTCTTGTGCGGATGATGAATCGCGCCATTTTAAATCGAATTTCTGCAATGTGAAGCGCATCCTTTCGCGGCACTAAATCGATAAAAACGAATGAAACAAAAAACCCCGCCGGTAAGGGCGGGGTTTGCTAATGGCGCTTGACCGGGAATCAGTCGCGGTCCGGCCAGGCGTTGGGGTCGACCTTGTGCGCGAGTTTGGGGAACTCGCGGGGTCTGAACACCGGCTCCACCCCTGCCTTGAGCTGGGTTTCGTAATCGCGAAACAGCGCAAAGGCGATGGGCGAAAGCATCAAAATCGCGATCAGGTTGATGATCGCCATGGTGCCCATGGAGAGATCGGCGAAATTCCAGATCGCCCCCAGACTCGCGACCGAGCCCACCATGATCATGCCCAGCACCGCCAAACGGTAAATCATGATCGCCAGCGGCGCGCGCCCGCCAGCCAGGTACTCGATGTTCGACTCGCCATAAGAGTAGTTGGCGATCACCGAGGTGAACGCAAACAGGAGAATGCCCACGGCGACGAAGATGCTGCCCCAGTCACCCACATGGCTTGAAAGCGCCATCTGGGTCAGCTGGATGCCGTTGGTTTCGCTACCCGAGAGAAGCTCCGGGCCGGACATGATGATGATCGCCGCGGTCGCGGTGCAGATCACCAGCGTATCCAAAAACACCCCGAGCATCTGAATGAAACCCTGAGCTGCCGGGTGATCCGGGCGGGTGCTGGCGGTGGCGGCGGCGTTCGGTGCCGAGCCCATGCCCGCTTCGTTGGAGAAGAGCCCGCGCTGAATGCCGTTCATGATCGCCTGGGAGATCGCATAGCCCGCGACACCCCCGGCGGCCTGCTCGAGGCCGAAAGCACCGCGAATGATCGTCATGAACGCCGCCGGAAGCTCGGAAATGTTCAGCGCGATCACCACCAGCGCCAGAATCAGGTAGAGCAGCGCCATCAGCGGCACGACCAGCTCCGCCACCTTCGCGATCGACTTCAAACCGCCAAAGATGATCGGCGCGACGATCACCATCAATACCAGCCCCATGATCCAGGTCGGGATGGCGAAGGCCTGCTCCATGGCCTGGGCGATGGAGTTGGCCTGAACGCTGTTGAAGGCCAGGCCAAAGGCGATGATCAGACAGATCGAGAACAGCACCGCCAGCCAGCGAAGCCCCAGGCCGCGCTCGATGTAGCGCGCCGGGCCGCCGCGAAAGGTGTTGTCGCCGTGATCGACCTTGTAGGCCTGGGCCAGCGTCGACTCGATGAAGCTGGTCGACATGCCGACGATCGCCGTCATCCACATCCAGAAGATCGCGCCGGGGCCGCCGTAGTAGATGGCCACCGCCACCCCGGCCAGATTACCGGTGCCGACCCTGGCGGCCAGACTGGTCGAAAGCGCCTGAAACGATGAAATGCCGCCGTTGGCCTGACGCGAGCCGCGCAGCAGTTTGAACATGTGGCCAAAATAGCGCACCTGGATCGCGCCGGTGCGCACGGTGAAGTAGAGACCGGCACCGATCAGCAGATAGATCAGCACGCTGCCCCACAGTAGGCCGTTGCCACGATCGACCAGGCCGGTCAAAAGTGACGGAAGAGAAAAATCCATAAACCTGTACCCTTGTTATGACGAGATATGACGCAATTAGCCGGCTCATTCTTCACGCCTGCACCAAAATGGCAAGCAGTTTGCGCCTTTTCGCCGATACTGCGCCGCTTTTGACTATTTATCGCGCCGGTTGTGAAACGGCTGGCTCGACCGACTCGGCTTCCCTGTCTATCCTGGAAACGTCACTCACCTTAAGCGCGGCACAGAAATTACGCCAAAATAAAAGCGCTAAATCCTAAAAAAACGACAGGAGACCCCATGAGAAAAAAGTTGCCCAACACTCGCCTGGCCGCCCCGCTACTGATGACAGGCATCGCCTTGAGCACGGCGCCCCAGGCAGTGGCCGATGACGATACGCTCGATTTCGGCGTGCCCGCCTGGCCCGGTATCACGGTCAAAACCGAGATCGCCGAGCAGCTTCTCAACCGGCTCGGCTACGACACCCAGGCGCACGAGCTCGGCCTGCAGGTGGTGTATCAGGGTATCGAAAGCGGCGATGTGGACGCGTTTTTGGGCGTGTGGCTGCCCGCCCAGCGCGCCATGTTCACCCCCCGGCGCGATGACGGCACGCTGGTCGATGTCGCCAACAACGTCGACGGCGCGCAGATGACGCTGGCGGTTCCCGAATACACGTATGAGCGCGGCATTCAAAGCTTCAGTGATCTGACCGAGCACCGTGACGCCTTCAACGGCGAAATTCTCGGCTTCGGCGCGGGCTCGGCGGCGAGTGAAATACTGCAGGCGGCGATCGATGACGACGTGAGCGGCTTCGGCGACTGGCGCCTGCGTGATACCAGCGAGGTCGGCATGCTCAGCGCGGCGCAGGATGCGATCGCCCGTGAGCAGGACGTGGTCTGGGTCGGCTGGACGCCGCACTGGATGAATCTCGAGCTTCCGATGCGCTATCTCGACGACCCGAACGACCTCTTCGGCGAGAACAACGGTGAAAGCGAGGTGCTCACAGTGCTGCGCGGCGACTACGCCAATGCTCATCCGAACCTGGTCGGCTTTTTCGAACAGTTCACCTTCAGCGCCGACGAGCAGAGCTGGATGATTCAGGCCTTCGGGCGCGACGAAGGCGAACTCGACGAGGTCGCGCGGCAGTGGATCACCGAGCATCCCGAACGCGTCGAGGCGATGCTGGCCGATGTCACCACCAAAGACGGCGAACCGGCCTGGCCGGTCATTCAGGCCGCTTATCGTTAGCGCCATCTTCAACCCACCGGCCGGCTAGCGTATGCTGGCGCCCTTTGAAACGGCCGGTGGTGAACGGAATGTCACGCACGCTTTTAAAGGGCCTGGGCCTGGTCGCCCTGCTTGTTACGCTCGCCTTCGGTTGGCGCTGGCTGCAGCACTCCGGGTACATGAGCGCCCAGGGACTCAACGACGCCATCGAGTACGTCAGCCGGTGGCGCGACGCCCCCTGGATGTTCGCCGCGGTACTGGTGGTATACAACGGAACGCTTCTGGTGATGTTTCCGCTGACGCTTTTGGTGGTGGCCACCGGGCTATTGTTCGGCCCGGCCTGGGGGCTTTTCTACGCCACGATCGGCACGCTGAGTTTTTCGGTGCTCTCCTACTGGATCGGCCACTGGCTGGGGCGCGACGCGCTGATGGACTACGGCGGGCGCCATCTGCGGGGGCTGTCGGGCTATCTCTCCAAGCGCGGCATTCGCACCATGATCGTGATCAACGTGCTGCCGCTGGCACCGTTTCCGCTGACCAACATGCTGGCCGGCGCTTTTCACCTGCGCTTTCGCGACTACATGATCGGCTCGACGATCGGCATCGTGCCGGGGTTGGCGGCGGTGATTCTGCTGGGCAGCCAGCTCGGGGCGCTCCTGACCGCCGCCAGCCGCCGCGAAGTCGCCTTTGCGCTCGGCGGGCTGGCACTGGGTGCGGCGCTTCTTTACGCCCTGAAGCGCTACGCCGATGCGCGCTCGGCGCGACGCAAGGCGCAGCGTGAGGCGCAGCGCGAAGCCCAAGGTGAGGAAGCGCGTGAACAAACGTGCAAGGATCAGCGCGACGGCGTGTGATGCTGGGCCAGGGTTTGCGCGTAGAAGTGGGTGATGGCGTCGGCGAAGCGCTCGACGTCGTAGTCTTTCGCAAAGGTTCTGGCCTGCTCGCCCAGGGTGTGGCGTAGCGCGGCGTCCCCGCTGATCTCGAGCACTCGCTCGCCCCACACCCGCAGATTTTGCGGCGTCTTGAAGCCGTTATAGCCATCGCGCACCACGTCGTCGATGCCGCTCGAGCGCACCGCCACCACCGGTAGCCCCGCCGCCATCGCCTCCAGAATCACCATGCCTTGGGTCTCCGAGGTCGAGGCGAACACGAACAGATCACCCAGGTGGTAGTAGCTCGCCATCGCCTCCGGCGCGACGGCGCCGGTGAGCGTCACCCGATCCGTCAGCGCAAGCTCGTCGATGCGTGCCTGCAGGCTCTCCCGGTCCGGCCCGTCGCCAATCAGCAAAAGCCGTAGGCGTTCGCCGCCCTGGCCTTGAAGCTGGGCCAGCGCGTCGAGCATGAAGCCGATATTCTTCTCACGGCTCACCCGCGAGACGCTGATCAACACCCGTTCGTTTTCATCGATCTTCCACTGCTTTTTGAGCGCCTCGACCTCCGCGTCGTTCGCTTTCGCGTAGCGGCGGGTATCGATTCCCGTGGGCTGCACCAGCGTCGGCGTTTTCACCCCGATCATACGCAGGTACTCCTCCGCCGAGTAGGTCGGCACGATCACGCCGTCGCAGCGGTTGGAGAAACGCTTGATCAGGTAGTGCGAAATCAGGTTGCGAAACAGCGCCCCGGGCAGCGGCACGAAGTGGGCGTAGTGCTCGAGCCGAGTGTGATAGGTGTAGATCACCGGCACGTTCAAACGCCGCCCCATCCAGAGGCCCATCGACCCCAGCCAGAACGGGTGGTGCACGTGAATCACATCCGGCTGATAGGCGCGAAGGCGCTGGCGAAAGCGGCGGTTGAACGGGTTGGTGAGGCGGAACTCGCGCTTTTCACCGAAGGCGATGAGCGTGGGCAGGCGCTCCACGCCGTCATCGTCCTGGCGCTGCTCGGCGTAGCGCGGCACCAGCAAAGTGACGCTGTGGCCAAGCGCTGCCAGGCTTTTGCGCAGCCGCTCGACGGAGATCGACACGCCGGAAACGAACGGGAAGTAGTTATTCGACACCATCGCCACGCGCAGGGGCTTGCCAAGATACGGGGTCGGGTCGAGATCGAAGTTGGGGTAGTAGTCGCGCTCTTCGAAAATCAGCCGGTAAAGGCGCATCGCCAACAGCGTCAACAGCCCGACGATCAAGAGAAAGCGCGGGTAGCTGACGTAGAAAAACGCGTAGATGGTCGAGGCGATACTGCCAATCAGACGCCACCAGCCGGGCTGATCGACGTTGAGGCGAACCGGGGCGATCTTGACGCCGTCTTTGCCCACCTCGACCACCACGTAGTGGTGAAAGCTGTCCTGAAGGTCCGTCAGGATACCGCCGGCGCCGCCGGTAGTGACGTAATCCACGCCGTTCAAGGTCTGGTGAGAGAACAGCGACAGGTTGGCCGAGAATACCGCGTCCACCTGATAGCGCTCGGCGAGCGTTTGAATGCCTTCGCTCATACGCGGATCGTTCAGGTAATTATCGGCCTCGAACGGTGGCGCTTCGCTGATCACATTGTGAAGCGGCAGCCCCACAAAGACGAAGCGGTGCGTGGCGGTCGAGGCCGAGAGCTCGCGCTCGAGCCAATCGAGCTGCCAGGAGGTCGAGGATTTGCCCGTCCCGTCGAGAAAGATGAAGTGGCTGTCACCGGCCACGAAGGCGTAGAAGTGCGGGCCGAAATACTCGTAGAACAGGTAACTGCCGAAGTCGCTATCTTCGTTGTCGCCGTAGGTGAGCACGAAGGGCATCGTAAGCTTAGAGAGGCTTTCGTAAATCGCCCGGTAGCTCTCCTGCTGACCGCTCGCGACGGCGTTGCCCGCCGAGACCATGAAATCGAGCCCGCTTTCGTTGAGACTCGGCACGATCGTCTTGCCAAACACGTTCACGGAATTATTGATGTTGCCCACCACCGCAAAGCGGTAGCTGTCGCGCCCGGTCAACGCCGTGCGGATCTTCGACACCTCCAGCGTGTGAAGCGATTCGAACTCCGGCTCGCCGGCGTAGAGCCATACCTGGTGGATCACCAGCCCCGCCACCAGCGCCAGGTTGAGCGTAAAGGCAAGGCGCAGCCAGCGCTTGCGAGACAGACGAAGAGAACGTGGGGCCATGGCGCTCGAGATGTTCGACAAGAAGGTGGACGTTGAGAAGCGATCTTTGAGAAACGAAGCGAAAACGGCCAAGCGTAGCACAGCCCCGACGTCTCGCGGGTTCAAACCGCGCTAAAACAGCGCCTCACTCGCCCTGCAGCGTCAGCACCAGCCGGCGGCGCCCGCCGTGGTCGCGATGTTCGCACAGATAGATCCCCTGCCAGGTGCCCAGGTTCAATCGCCCGCGGGTCACCGGCACCTGCACGCTGGCCCCTAAAAGGCTCGCCTTGAGGTGGGCGGGCATGTCGTCGCTGCCCTCGAACACGTGCTGGTAGTACGGCGCATTCTCCGGCACCGCGCGGTTGAAATGGCTTTCGAAATCCGTACGCACCGTGGGGTCGGCATTTTCGTTGAGCGTGAGCGAGGCCGAGGTATGCTGAATGAATACGTGCAAAAGCCCCGCCTCGACCGGGGGCATTTCATCGAGCGCGCGGGTGATCTCGTCGGTAATCAGATGGAAGCCGCGCGGGTGCGCCGCCAGGGTGATGTCACGCTGTTGCCACATGGCGAACCTCCTGAGTCAAGTATCTGGCATCGAATTGGTGAAAGCTGGTCGATTCCGCCACAATACGCAAGTTGCACGCCACGATAGAGACCCATGTTCAAACGCTGGTTCACCCGTGATCCCGCCTCGCCACCGGCGGATATCTGGCGCAAGGCTCGTCAGCAGACGCCGCTTCTGGCCGCACTTACGCCAACGGAGGCCGATCTTCTGGCTGAGCGTGCCTGGCAGTTTCTTCGCACCAAGCGCCTGACCCGTCACGCCGAGCTTTCAAACGCGCCGTTTGAGGATGCCGAGCGGCTGGCCATCGCAGGCCAGGCGTGCCTGCTCACGCTTGGCTGGAGCGACGCCGAGCACCGCGAGGCTTTCGCCAACGTTCACGAGATCGTGATCCTGCCGGAGAGTTTCACCCGCGAGGTGGAAGAGATGGACGAGTTCGGCGTGGTGCATGAGGGCGTCGACGAGCGTGTCGGCGAAACCTCCTACCAGGGCCCGGTGGTCATCGCCTATGCCGATCTGATCGAAAGTGGCGATTTCATCGGCTTCAACGTACTCATCCACGAGCTCGCCCACAAGCTCGACATGGGCAACTCCATGGATATCGACGGCTTTCCGCCGCTGCCCCGCTCGCTCTCGGCCAAGCGCTGGCACGCGGTATTCTCGAGCGTTTGGGAAGATCTCAACGCCTGTCTCGAAAAGGGCCTCACCCCGCCCATCGACGACTACGCCGCCAGCCACCCGGGCGAGTGCTTCGCGGTGTGCTGCGAGTACTTCTTCACCGCGCCGGATCATCTGGTCAACGCCTACCCGGCACTTTATGAGCTGCTGTGCGACTACTTCAATCAGGCGCCTTTGGGGCGCATCAAAACCGCCTGATTCACGCTAGCTTAGGGCAGCGGCGGCACGCGCCCGGCCATTTCGCGGGCCAGTAAATCGATGAAGGCGTGCACCCGGGCGCTCGCGTGGCGTCTGGCCTGGTACACTGCGTAGAAGTCCGCGCGCACCCCTAACCACTCGGGTAAAAGTGCGACCAGCGCCCCGCTTTCCAGGTGCGCATGTACGTCCCACCAGGAGCGCAGCATGACCCCATGGCCATCCAGCGCGAGTCTTGTGATCACCTCAGCATCATTGCTCGAAAGCCGCCCGCTCACCTTCACCGACTGCGCCGGGCCGCGCCCGCCCCTGGGCTCGAAGCGCCAGAGCGGAAAGTCCGTATCATTCTCCTGCACCACCAGACACGCGTGGCGGGTCAAATCCTGCGGGGTGTCGAGTGCCGGCATGCGCTCGATATAGCCCGGTGCGGCGCACAGCACCCGACGGCTTTCGAGAATCCGTCGGGCAATCAGCCGTGAATCCGGCGGCTCGCCAACGCGAATGCCGATATCCAGGCCGTGATCCAACAGGCTCAGGGGAAAGTTGGTCAGCTCCAGCCAGCCGCTCACGCCAGGGTGAGCGTGGCAGAACGCCGACAGCAGTGGTGCGACGTGGGCGCGGCCAAAGCCGAAAGTGGCGTTGATGCGCAGCGCGCCGCTGAGCGCCTGGCCCTTCTCCTCATTGAGCGTGCCTTCGAGCTCGGCAAGCTCCTCGAGAATCAGCGCGCCGCGCGCAAGGTAGCGCTCGCCTTCCGGCGTCAGCGTCAGCCGCCGCGTGGTGCGCGCGGCAAGGCTCACGCCCAGGCGAGCTTCGAGCTGCTTTAGGCGCTTGCTCACCGCCGACAGCGAAAGCCCGAGCGTGCGCGCCGCGGCGGTCAGGCTGCCGGCGCGGGCCAGGTGCTGGAAAAAGGCAAGATCGTCGAGGGCGGCCACGCATTATCCACTCAAAGGCAACAATACCTTGCAGTATAGCCCGATTATTTCCCGCGCCAAAGCCGCTACACTCGGCTGGATCTTCCACCACTCAAGGAGCGACTCATGGCCCACACCATTGCGGTCATCGCCGGCGACGGCATCGGTACCGAAGTCATGCCCGAAGGTATTCGCGCGCTTGAAGCCGCCGCGAAGCGCTTCAATCTCGACCTGGCGTTCACCACCTTCGAGTTCGGCAGCTGCGACTACTACCTTCAACACGGCCAGATGCTGCCGGACGACTGGTTCGAGCAGCTCAAGGGCTTCGATGCGCTGTTTTATGGTGCCGTCGGCTGGCCGGCGAAAGTGCCGGACCACATATCGCTGTGGGGCTCGCTTCTGCAGTTTCGCCGCCGGTTCGACCAGTACATCAACCTGCGCCCCTGCAAGCTGATGCCGGGCATCAAGAGCCCGCTGGCCGGCCGTGAGCCCGGCGACATCGATTTCTACGTGGTCCGTGAAAACACCGAAGGCGAGTACTCGAGCATTGGTGGGCGGATGTTCGAAGGCACCGAGCGCGAGGTGGTCATTCAGGAAACCGTGATGAGCCGCACCGGCGTCGACCGCGTGCTTAAATACGCCTTCGATCTCGCCCAGACACGCCCGCGCAAAAAGCTCACCTCGGCGACCAAATCCAACGGTATCTCGATCACCATGCCCTACTGGGACGAGCGCGTGCTGGAAATGGCCAAACAGTACCCGGAGATCGACGTCGACAAGTTCCACATCGACATCCTGACCGCCAACTTCGTGCTCCACCCGGACTGGTTCGACGTCGTCGTGGGCAGCAACCTGTTCGGCGATATCCTCTCGGATTTGGGCCCGGCCTGTACCGGGACCATCGGCATCGCGCCCTCGGCCAACATCAACCCGGAAGGCCACTTCCCGAGCCTGTTCGAGCCGGTCCACGGTAGCGCCCCGGACATCGCGGGTAAAGGCATCGCCAACCCGATCGGCCAGATCTGGTCCGGCGCGATGATGCTCGAACACCTGGGCCACCTGGACGCCGCCAAGGCGATGGTCGACGCCATCGAAGCGGTGCTCGAAGCGGGGGATCCGCAGGTCTTGACGCGGGACGTCGGCGGGCAAGGCACGACCGAGACCCTGGGCCGGGCGATCGCCGAGAAAATCGCGGGCTAGAACGGCTTGGCAAACGCCTCGGTGCGCCGGTCGATCAGGTGCTCGCGGCCAAGGTGAGTGATATCGGTCACGCCCATGAGCGCCAAATCGCGTGCGAGCTCCTCCTTGACGAGGTTCAGGGCGTGGCGCACCCCGGCCTCGCCCGCAACGGCGGCGGCGTAGTTCATCGGCCGGCCGATGAACACGAACGCGGCGCCCAGGGCGAGCGCCTTGATCACGTCGGTGCCGCGGCGAAAGCCGCTGTCGATCATGACCGGGATGTGCTCGACCGCGTCGACCACTCCCGGCAGCGCCTCGAGCGCGGCCGGGCTGTAGTCGAGCTGGCGTCCACCGTGGTTGGAGACGATCACCGCGTTGCCGCCCAGCGCCTCGACCCGTTTTGCATCCGCCGGGTTGAGAATGCCTTTGACGATCAGCTTGCCCGGCCACAGCGCCCTGACCCGCTCGAGATACTCCCACTGCAGGTGGCTGCGCCCGGAGAAGTCGCGATTGACGTTTTTCGACATCACCGCAATACCCCGCGTGGCGTAGTTGTTCTCGAAGTGCGGCATGCCGTGGTAATAGATCGTGTGTAGAAAGGTGCCGAAAAGCCAGCGCGGGCGCGTGATGCCATCCAGCGCCAGGCGTAGGCTCGGGCGCAGCGGCGACGAAAATCCGCTCTTGCGGTTGTTGTCGCTGTTGGGCGGCACCGGATAATCCACGGTGATCACGAGCTTTTTGTACCCCGCACGCTCAACGCGCGCCAGCAGCACCTCCTCCAGTGGTATCAGCGAGCTTCCGCTGAGAATCATCGGCACGCCTTCGCGGGCCGCCGCTCGGGCCTGAACGATATCACCGCGGTAGGCGGACAGCGCGCTAATGCCCATCGGCGCAATACCAAAGGGCGCGCGGTAGGTCTCCCCCCAAAGCTCGGTTTGCAGCGAAATGTATGAGACATCCACCAGCGCCTGAGGCATCAGCCCGAATTGATCGAAGCAGCGGCGGTTCGCCGCGTGGGTATGGCCCTCCTCGGCGCTGTTGGCGATATAGCCAAATAGCGGGCGCGGCAAGTGGCGGCGCCCCAGCGCTTCGAAGTCGTGCAGGTTGCGGGCTTTGTCGAGTCGGCTCACGCGAGATTCCTTTCAGGTGGACGCCCCATTTCAGGTCGATGCCCTAAAACGCGCAAACCCCACGGGAGTGGGGTTTGCGGGGCTAACGGGCACTATAGTAGCGCTTGGCAGCTGCCAAACAATTAGCCCATGGTCTCAGCGGGTGAGCTTCGCGGTAATGCCCGCCACGTGTTTGCCCTGAAAGCGCGCAAGCTTCAGTTCGCGCTCGCTTGGCTGGCGGGAGCCGTCGCCGCCGGCAAGCGTTGCCGCGCCGTAGGGATTGCCGCCGGCGACTTCGGAAATGTCGAACTGCTCTTCGATGCCGTAACCGATCGGCACGATCACCATGCCGTGGTGGGCAAGCGTGGTCCAGGTGGAGGTCACGGTCATCTCCTCGCCGCCGCCGGTGCCGGTGGAGGTGAATACGCTTGCCACCTTGCCGCGCAGCGAGCCGTTGGCCCACAGGCCACCGGTTTGATCAAAGAAGGTGCGCATTTGGCCGGCCATGTTGCCAAAGCGGGTGGGCGTGCCGATGATGATGCCATCGTAGTCGGCGAGTTCGTCGGGTTTGGCTTGTGGCGTTTCGAAGTCCTGCTTGCCGCCGGCGTTCTTGTAGGCCTCCTCGGGCATGGTTTCCGGCACGCGCTTGACCGTGACCTCGACGCCGTCCACTTCCCTGGCACCTTCGGCGACGGCCGCGGCCAGGGTATCCACGTGTCCGTACATGGAATAGTAAAGTACCAGTACCTTGGTCATTGCTCTCTCCGTTTGAGTCGACAGATAAACCGCCTTTTAAGCCTAGCGGAAAATTAACCCAAGTGAAGGTCGCGGTGGCGTCGCTTGAATTGCCGGCGTTTGTATCTTGCGCTTTTGCCCATCCCGCACTAGTTTTCAATGCGACCGTCACAGCAAAAAGGGAGTTTTACATGACGATTTTCGAAGCGCTTCGTAAGGACCACGACATTCAGCGCGACCTGCTGGCCAAACTGGTCGAAACCCACGGTGATAGCAGCGAGCGCGATACGCTCTATCAGCAGATCCGCGCCGAGCTCAAGTACCACGCCAACGCCGAAGAGCGCGCGCTGTACATTCCGATGATGGACATCGACCTCACCCAGGAGAAGGCCCGCCACAGCGTCGCCGAGCACCACGAAATCGACGAGCTGATCGAGCTTCTGGACGAAACCGACTACAGCGCCAGCAACTGGCTGGTGCACGCCAAGGAGCTTCAGCACTTGGTGACCCACCACCTGGACGAGGAAGAGCAGGAAGTCTTCCAACTGGCCGGGCGTGGCCTGCCGGAACAGCAGAAAACCTCGCTGGCCGGTGAGTACCAGGACGAGATGCAGCGCCAGCGCGCCGAGTAATTCATGTCGTCCCAAAGCGCTTGACCCGACAGGGCAGGCGCTTTTTTGTGCCTGTTCACTGCGATCCCACTGCCCAAGCGAACGTCGGCTTACACCCACGCCCGCCTCTTTTACAGCCTGGCGACACCGCTTTTTGTTTAACCCGGCCCAACGTGCTACATCTTCTAGTCTCGAAAACGAATAGCTCGAAAGACAGATAGCTCGAACAACAAATATCGCGAAAGCAATAGGGAGAATCGCGCATGCTGAGCCAGTGGCTGGACGGGGCGCTCGATGACAACATGCCCGCCAGGCGTGAGGGCCGCTTCGCCAGCGGCCACTACCGCCTTGGCGCCCCCGGGGTGCTGGAACTCATCCCGAACGCCTCGAACACCAATGCCTACGCCTGCGTCTTTTCCGCCGCGATTCACGGCAATGAAACCGCCCCGGTGGAGCTTCTGGGCCAGTGGCTCTGCGCGCTGGAAGCGGGTAGCGCGCGCTTAAGCGCACCTGTGCTGGTGATACTGGGCAATATTCCCGCCCTCAAGGCGCAAACCCGCTTTGTGGAGACCAACCTGAACCGGCTTTTCGAGCGCGGCCTGACCCAACAAGGCCAGGAGGCCGACCGGGCTCGCGAGCTGATGCGCGAGGTGGATCGTTTCTTCGAGCGCCATGAGGGCCGCCCGCGGCTTCACTACGACCTGCACACCGCGATCCGCCAAAGCCTCTATCCGCGCTTCGTGGTCGAGCCCTTTGGCGAAACGGCCACTAACGCCCGCCAGTGGGCCTGGCTTGCCGGCGCCGATATGCAGGCGGTGCTGCACCAGCACCAGTCGAGCTTCACGTTCTCTCACTACAGCAAGCACTACCATCAGGCCCAGGCGTTTACCTTCGAGCTTGGCCAAAACGCGCCCTTTGGCCAAAACGATCTGGCGCCGCTTGCTCCCATGCTTGAGCTCATCCAGGCGCTCGGCGCCGGCGAAACGCCAAAAGAGGGCGCCGAGCTTCCGCGCTTTTTCAGAGTCGAGCACGAGCTGATGCGTCGCTCGCAGGCTTTTACGCTCTGCTTTGACGAGGACGTGGCGAACTTTACCCGTTTCGAACCCCACACCAAACTCGCCCAGGACGAAGAGGCCGGCGACTTCATCGTCGGTGAAACGCCGCTTCACGTGGTGTTCCCCAACGCGCGGGTAGAAATCGGCGCGCGGGCAGCACTTTTGGTCACGCCGGCCGCCAGCCGAGCAGTCAGACCATAAACGCCCTACACTAGGCAAAACCGTTGAACACGATCGAAGGCGGCGCTCACAGGCCGCCAGGATCAGCGCATTAAATCGCATAACAACGAGCGCATCGGGTATAAGGCCTGATAGAATCGCTCCCTTTTTCGCGCCAGCCGCTACGAATATCCGTGTCGACACCGTTCGCTTAAGCGGCAACTCTGCTCTGGAGCCTGGTTATGGCCACTACACCGACCCCTCTTGAAGTGCGCAACATCAAAAAGCGCTTCGGGGATACCGAAGTTCTCAAGGGACTCTCACTCGAAGCCCACAAGGGAGATGTCATCACCCTGATCGGCGCTTCGGGCTCGGGAAAAAGCACGTTTCTTCGCTGCATGAACCTGTTGGAGCAGCCCGACGAAGGCGAGCTGATCGTCCACGGCGACCCCATCCGTTTCAAGAACACGCGCCAGGGGCGCGAACCGGCGGATAAGAAACAGGTCGTTGCCATGCGGGCGAAGCTTTCGATGGTGTTTCAAAGCTTCAACCTCTGGGCGCACATGACGCTTCTGGAGAACATCATCGAAGCCCCCGTGCACGTGCTGGGCCAATCGAAAAAGGAAGCCACCGAACACGCCTACGCCCTTTTGGAGCGCGTGGGCCTGACCGCGCGTGCCAAGGCGTACCCGGCGCAGATGTCCGGCGGACAGCAGCAGCGCGGCGCTATTGCCCGGGCGCTCGCCATGGACCCGGACGTGATGCTGTTCGACGAGCCGACCTCGGCGCTGGACCCGGAGCTCGTCGGCGACGTGTTGAAAGTGATGCGCGATCTCGCGAAAGAGGGCCGCACCATGATCGTGGTGACCCACGAAATGAACTTTGCCCGCGACGTCTCGAGCCAGGTCATTTATTTGCAGGAGGGGCTGATCGAGGAGTCCGGCACGCCCGGGGAGGTGCTGGACAACCCGCGCTCGCCCCGGCTCAAGCAGTTTCTCACCCCCAACCACTGACCGACGAGGCGACCATGCTGGATTTGCAAGGCTACGGCCCGCGCCTTTTCGAAGGGGCGCTCGTCACCGTCGAGCTCGCCGCGCTTTCGCTCGGGCTTGCGATCATACTGGGGCTGATCACCGCCACGGCGAAAATGTCACGAAGCTGGATTCTTCGGCGCGTGGCCGGCGTCTATACCACGCTGATTCGCGGCGTGCCGGATCTGGTGCTGATGCTGCTGTTGTTCTACGGCGGTCAGATCGGCGTCAACGCCATCAGTGACGTGCTCTACTACAACTACGATATCGATATCTACTTAAGCTTCAACGCCTTTGCCGCCGGCGTGCTGACCATCGGCTTTATCTTCGGCGCCTACATGGGCGAGACCTTTCGCGGCGCCTTCATGGCCGTGGACGCGGGCCAGATCGAGGCAGGCAAGGCCTACGGCATGGGCAGCGCCCTGCTCTTTCGCCGCGTGCGCTTTCCACAAATGATGCGTCATGCCCTGCCCGGCCTCTCCAACAACTGGATGGTGCTGTTGAAAACCACCGCGCTGGTCTCGGTGATCGGGCTGACCGACATGGTGCGCGTCGCCGCCGAGGCCTCGCGCGCAACTCACGAACCCTTCGTCTTCTTGATTCCCGTGGCGGTGGCGTACCTGCTCATCGCAAGCGTCACCGAGTGGATCTTCGCGCGCTTGCAAAAGCGCTACGACATCGGCTTCGGGGAGCACTGACATGTTCGATCTTTCTACCTGGTATCACGACCTGCTCGACGGCAACGCCATCTTCACCCCGGCCACCATGGCCCACTACTGGGAGGGGCTCGTCACCACCACGCAGCTGGTGTTTCTCTCGCTGGTAGTAGGCCTGGTGCTGGCGGTGCCGCTGGCCATCCTGCGAAGCTCCAAACGCAAATGGATCAGCCTTCCCATCTACGCGTACACCTACGTGTTTCGCGGCACGCCGCTTCTGATCCAGCTCTATATCATCTACTACGGCGTGGTGTTTTTCGATGGCATTCAGGAGAGCGTTCTCTGGCCGATCTTTCGGGAAGCCTTCTATCCGGCGCTGATCGCCTTCACGCTCAATACCGCCGCCTATACCACGGAAATCTTTCGCGGCGCGATCAAGGCCACCGCCAAGGGGGAGCTCGAGGCGGCGCGGGCCTACGGCATGTCGGAGTCCTTGATGATGCGGCGCATCGTGATTCCCAGCGCCTTTCGCCGCGCCCTGCCCGCCTACGGTAACGAGGTGATCTTCATGCTCCACGCCAGCGCCATCGCAAGCGTGGTGACACTGATGGATTTGACCGGCGCGGCGCGCTACGTCTACTCGCGCTTCTACACGCCCTTCGAGCCGTTTCTGTTCGTCGCGCTGATCTATCTCTGCCTGACCTTCGCCATTCTGTTCTTTTTCCGCTTTCTGGAAAAGCGGCTGTTGGCGCACCTGAGCCCGCCGTCGCTGTAAGCGGCGGCTGCGTCAAACGAACGTTGGTTTTTAATGCGTTTTCGACTTTGCGCTCGCCCTCGCTTGGGTTAGGTTAAAGAGGACCAATAAATACACCCGTTCACGACAGTGGAGTTTGATGATGAAAAAACTGCTTTCGCTCTCTTTGGTAGGCCTTGCGGTCGCCGCCGCATCCTCGGCCCAGGCGCGCGACTACGATACCGTGCGCATCGGCGTGGACGTTCCCTACGTGCCCATGGAGTACCGCACCCCGGAAGGCGAGCTTACCGGTTTCGATATCGACCTGGGCAACGCGCTGTGTGAAGAAGTCGGCGTGACCTGCGAGTGGATCGAGCAGGAGTGGGACGGCATCATTCCCGGCCTTCTGGCGCGCAACTACGACGCCGTGATGTCGTCGATGACGATCAACGACGAGCGCCGCCAGCAGGTGCTGTTCTCCGAGCCCTATATCACCATGCCGTCGGCCTGGTTCGCGGCAAGCGATCTGGACATCAGTGAAGCCAATGAAGAAACGCTGGACGGCCTGACCATCGGCGTTCAGCGCGGCACGCTGCAGGACAACTACGTCACCGACAAGTACGGCAGTATCGCCGACATCAGCCGCTACTCCACCGCCGATGACATGGTGCTGGACATGGACGCCGAACGTCTGGACATCGTTTTCCTCGACTTCCCGATCGGTCAGTCCACGCTGGTTGAAAGCGACGAAGGCGACTACACCATCGTCGGCGAGCAGATCACCGAACCCAAGGAGTACTTCGGTGACGGTTTTGGCATCGCCTTCCGCCAGCGCGATGAAGACCTGGCCGAACGCTTCAACGAAGCGCTCGCGACGCTGCAGGAAGATGGCACCTACGACGAGATTCACGCGCGCTACTTCGACGGCGAATAACCTCTTTTCGTAAGCGTCGAGCAAGTATGCAAAACCCCGGCAAACGCCGGGGTTTTGCTTTTTGGGGCAACGCTTGAGAGCTTTGAGGTATAGTACGGATAAATAGATAGTACGTTTGGACAGTACGTAGGGATCATACGCGCGGCTCCCCCCCGAGCGACGAACGCGCCGCTGGCGAACGCGCGACCGGGCTTGAACTCGACGCGACCGATCAAGTCTGAAGCCATTCTGGCCATCTCAACACGGAGGTTTTATGGCACACGCTCCCGGCGATACCGCCCCCCCGGCTTCTTCGCCGCGACCCACGGCGGCGGCGGCTGATCGCCCGCTATCACACTGGACGGCCTGGGCGCAGTGGCTGGCGCTTTTGACCATGACCATCGACCACCTGGTGCGCTACGTGCTCCCGGACAGCTGGGATTTGAGCTGGGCGGGGTCGTCGATTGGGCGCATCGCCTTTCCGCTGTTCGCGGCCATGGTGGCCTGGCATGGGCTGTTCAATACGCGTAATCCGCTGCGCTACGCCCGGCGGGTACTGGTCATCGGTCTCATCGCCCAGGTGCCGTACATGATGATGCCGCGATCGAGTGATGCCTTCATCCTCAACGTCTGCTTTACACTGGCAAGCGGTTTGGCACTCGGGGCGCTGGCCCGCCAGGGCTGGCAACACTACCGTCAGGAGACGCTCGGGTTTGGCTGGCTGCTACTGGGGGCGGCGGTGGCGGTCACGCTTTGGTATCTGCTCGGCTTTTGGGTCGAGTATGGCCATAACGGCCTGATGCTGATCCCGTTTTTCATGTTCGCTATGTACGCGCTCAACGATAGCGACAATGCGCTGAAATCGAGGCTCTGGGCGGGGCTGGCGGCGTTTCCGGTGCTCTGGATCGCCGGCCAGATGAACGCCTCGGACATGTCCAAGTCGTTCACCGTGGGCACGTGTATCGTCGTTCTCATCCTCGCCGCCGGCGGCGCCCGCTACGTTCCGAGGGTGTTCAAAAACATGCCGCGGCGGCTTTGGCTTGCCTGGTATCCGGGCCACTTCGCGCTCATCGCGCTTTGGGTGGTGCTTAGCGGTCAATTAGCGATGTAACGCGGTCAGGCAGCGCGGCCTTTTTCATGACGTCGCGCATTTCCGGGCGGTAGCGGCAAAGCCGCGCCCGCCCTTGCGCCTTGGCCTGGTACATCGCGACATCGGCCTGCTTGAGGATCTCGGCATGGTCGCACTCGTCGGCATTGAAGCAGGTGTAGCCCATGCTCGGCGTCACCTCTACCTGCTGGCTCTCCAGGTGATAAAACCCGCCCAGCTTGCTTCTCAGCGTTTCCAGGCACGCCTTCGCCATCTCTTCGGCCCGGTCGTCAAAGGGCCAGTCGAACAGTTTGAGCATCACGAACTCATCGCCACTTAGCCGTGCCGCCATGTCGTCGTCGCCCAGGTGAGCCTCGAGACGCTTGGCCACCTGTATGAGCAGATCGTCCCCGGCGGCGTGGCCGAAGGTATCATTGATCATCTTGAAGCGGTCCAGATCCAGAAACATCACTACGCCGGTTCGCTCGCGGTTTGAGGATTCCTTGCAAAGCGACATCAGCCGCTCGATGAACAGACGCCGGTTGGGCAGATCGGTCAGCGAGTCGTAGTAGGCCTGGCGGTAGATGGTCGCCTCGTGCCGGGTGCGCTCGGTGAAATCCTCGACGATCGCCATCCCGCCGATGCGATGGTTATTGTCGCAATTCACGCCGTTGAAAATGGCGCGCAGCGGCGTACCCTTCTCAGCGCCGGGCAGATAGAACGTACCTTCGAAATAGCCCGAGCCCTTCTCGAGGCTGTCGCGTACCCCTTGAGCGACCTGCTGATTCGCCGAGCGGTCGAGCATGCGATAACCCATGAAGCTGTCACGCGTGCCGCCCAGAATTTTGAGCAATTGCTCGTTACAGTCGGTGATCACTCCGTTGCGGTCGAAGTGCAGCACCCCCAGCGGCGAGTGGTCGAAGATCGAGCGGTAGCGGTTTTCACACTCCTGCAGCTGCGCCTTGCGCGACTCGACACTCACCTTGAGCGCGATGTTATCGTGAATGATGCGATGAAACCGGATACAGGTGGTTAGCATCAGTGCCAAAAATACCAGCACGACAATGCCCATCAGTATCGATAGCATGGTTGCTCGCAACAAGAAGACGGCGGCCAGCGGCAGTAAAATGAGGCTGATGAAGCCAACCCCAAGCCACTTGACCGGTGAAAGCGTGGTCGTGCCGCCGGCGGCGATACCGCAGGCGATGACCGCCAGCGCCGCGGTTTGAGTCGGATCGGTCGGGGCAAAAAAGAGGACCCCCGCGGCCCCCCAGAGGGCCGCCGAGCCAAGCGAGCCCGCGCTAAAAATGTAGAGCCACCGTTTTTGATGGGCGCTGGCCGTGCCCTGCTCATACCAGCGAGCAAACACCAGCCGCAACAGTGATATGGCGCCAAGCGTTAAAAACCAGGCCATGACGGCCACCGGCGAATGCGCCGACCAGAGGATCGCGGCGGTAAAGGCGGCCACGACCAGGCTGCTGACAACGGGCTGCCATAGATTTTCATATAAAAGTGCCACTTTCGCCGCTTCAAGATCGCATAGCGAGAGCGGCTCATCGGCGTCGACGGGGCCATATTGGGCAACCCCGGCGAGTTTAAGCTTCCACAGCATGTCCATTCCCTGTGCTGTTGGATCGCCTAAACAAAGGCAACCCGTCTTCGTTCAATGAAGTCTTGAGCCGTAGTTGTAAACGATTTATCTCGTTAAAGCGAATACCAAAATCGACTTATAAAAAAACCGCCTGACATCAGGCGGTTAATGAAGCGTTATCGCGCCCCTTACAGGGTGAAACTCCACTTTACCGAAGGGGCCTCCGGCAGCAGCGTCTGGCACCGACGAACTTTCTCCAAAAGCTCTGCGTGCGAGTCGGCGAGAACATTGATGTGCGCAAGCTTGCGCCCGGCGCGCTCAGCCTTATCGTAGCGATGCAGGTGAGCATGCGGGATTGCCAGAAGCGCGGCGTTGTCGCCTTCGCGGCCGATGACGTTGACCATGCAGGTCGGCGCCATGGCCTCGGTCGAGCCCAGCGGCAGCCCTTGAATCGCCCTCAGATGATTTTCGAACTGACTGGTCGCGGCGCCGTCCATCGTCCAGTGGCCGGAGTTGTGCACACGCGGCGCCATCTCGTTGGCCAACAGGCTTCCATCTTTGGCTTGGAAAAGCTCCAGCGCCAGCACGCCGACGTAGTCGAGCTCGTCGAGCAACTGGCGAATATAGCCATCGGCCAGTGCCTGGACGCTGTCGTCGAGATCCGGTAGCGGTGCCACGGAGTAGCGCAGAATGCCGCCCTCGTGCTGGTTCTCCGCCATCGGGTAGAACACGACCTCGCCGTCGCGACCGCGCACCGCGATGATCGATACTTCGCGCACGAAATCGACGAACGCCTCGACGATCAGCTGGGAATGGCCAATCGACGCCCAGGCATCACCGGCCTGATCGGCGGATGTGAGCACGGCCTGGCCCTTGCCGTCGTAGCCCTCGGTGACCGACTTGGCGACCACCGGGCAGCCAAGCTCCTCGGCGGCCTGGGCCAGCGCCTCGGCGCTCTCCACCACGCGGTAGGCCGGCGTGGGAATAGCAAGCCGGTCGAACAGCGCCTTCTCTTCTACCCGGTTTTGGCACACCGCGATCGCTTTACTGCTGGGATAGACCGGCTTGTGCTGCTCGATCTCGCGCACCAGCTCGACCGGCAAGTGCTCGAACTCGTAGGTCACGACATCGACCTTCTCGAGAAACGTGGCCAGGTGCTCGTTGTGCGGGTCGACGATCACCTCGCCAATGCCCGCACTGGGGCTCCCGGTGGTGTCCAGAAAGGTGAAACGATTGCCCAGCGGGTAGCCTGCCAAGGCGAGCATACGACCGAGCTGGCCGGCACCCAAAACGCCAATGTTCATGGTGGTCTCCTCAGGCCTGATCGGTATCGATGCGGGGGTCCGGGTTATCGAGCACGGCTTGGGTCTGCTCGGCGCGAAACGCCTCGACCGCCTCGCGCACGGCGCTATCCTGAAGCCCCACGATCTGCGCGGCCAGAAGGCCTGCGTTGGTCGCCCCGGCCTTGCCGATGGCTAGCGTTCCCACGGCGATACCGCCGGGCATCTGGGCAATGGAGAGGAGCGAATCGAGCCCCTTGAGCGATTTGGACTCCACCGGCACGCCCAGCACGGGAAGCGGCGTTTGAGAAGCCACCATGCCCGGCAGGTGCGCCGCCCCGCCCGCGCCGGCCACGATCACCTGAAGCCCGCGCTCCGCCGCACCCTTGGCGTAGTCGAACAACAGATCCGGCGTACGGTGCGCCGAGACCACGCGGGTCTCAAAAGCAACGCCCAGGCGCTCGAGCATTTGGGTGGCGTGTTCCATCACGGGCCAATCGGATTTGGATCCCATAATTACGCCCACTTGGGGTGCGCGGCTGGACATGGATTCGCTCCTCGGCCGAAGGCCATCAATCGGTAAAAGATGAAAAGCCGCAAGGCTTGGCTATAATTTTAAAGGCGCATAGTTTACCAGAGCGGGCCGAATTAGGGGCTTCGATCGGTGGATGAAATTTTAGCCGGATCAGGCATTGAAAAGCGCTTCCGATAGCGTCATTGTGTAGGTGTCACTTTTGACCCATGGAGTCACATGAGTACGGCAACGTCGACTGCTCACGCAGAAACGCTGGACCCTCCTCGAAGCAGCCCTGACCTCGACGTCAGGGAATTGGAAAAACGCACGCGCTTGATGCGCATCATCACTCGTCTGGTCGCCGTATCGGATCTGGGAAGCCGCGAAATCGCCCGCCGGGCCGGCCTTCCCGTCCAGAAGATCAGCGACCTGCTCGCCGGAAGGCTCGAGCATCTGAATCTGGACGAACTCAACGTCCTGCGCCGCACATTAGAGCTGGAGGCGCCAACGCCATAGCCTCCAGGTGTGAACCGATAAACGCCTCGCCAAACGCGAGGCGTTTTTTTGTGCTCAAAGCACGGCTTGGCCCGTCATGAATAAGCCCGTCATGAATAAGCCCGTTATGAATAAGCCCGTTATGAATAAGCCCGCCATGACTCAGCCCAGCACTATTCCACCCAACAGGACGATGATCACGACCGCCCAGGCGGGCAGGCGCCACACGCTCAGCAGAAGAAAACCGGTGAGCGCCAGCGCGACATCGATAGGCACCAGCACCGCGCTGACCCACACCGGGTCGAAAAGCGCGAGCCCCAGAATGCCCACGACCGCCGCACTGGCGCCACGCAGAAGTGCCTGGGCACGCTCGCCGCGGCGAAAACGGTGCCAGAACGGCAGCACCCCCACCAGCAGTAAAAAACCGGGGGCGAAAATCGCCACCAACGCCAGCGCCGCCCCGGCCCCGGCATTGACGCCCGGCCACAGCGCGCCAAGGTAAGCGGCGAAGGTGAAAAGCGGCCCCGGAATCGCCTGGGCGGCGCCGTAGCCGGTCATGAAAGCATCATTTGAGATAAGACCTGGCTGAACCGTTTCGGCGCTCAGAAGCGGCAGCACCACGTGGCCGCCGCCAAAGACCAGCGCCCCGGCGCGGTAAAAGGCATCGACCATATCGAGCCACAGCGCCATCGGCGCCAGCAGCGGCAACGCCCCCAACAGCAGCGCGAAAAGCGCAAGCGCGGCGGCCCCGGCGCGGCGCGAGACGCCAAAGGAGAATGTATTCACCTCCCCCCGGGGCGACGGCGACCGGCAGAGCCAAAGCCCCGCCACCGCACCCAGCGCAATGGCGCCGACCTGGCCCGCCGGGCCGCTTGCGAGCGCGGCCACGAACACCGCGCCCAGCGCAATCCCCGCCCGCGCTCTATCCGGGCAAAGGCTTTTCGCCATTCCCCAAACGGCGTGGGCCACCACCGCCACGGCCACAAGTTTGAGGCTGTCGATCACGCGCTCGAACAGCGGGCCCTCGAGTGCTGTCGAGCCCAACGCGAACAGCGCCAGCAGCAGCGCCGAAGGCAGCGTAAACGCCACCCACGCCGCGGCAGCCCCCCAGGGGCCGGCGCGCAAGAGCCCGAGCGCAAAGCCTACCTGGCTGCTCGCCGGGCCGGGCAAAAACTGGCAAAGCGCCACCAGTTCCGCATAGGCCGCCTCGGATAACCAGCGACGTCTGACGACGAATTCGGTATGGAAATAGCCCAGATGCGCGACGGGGCCGCCAAAAGAGGTGCAGCCCAGCCACAAAAACGTTCGAAAGACATCGAAAACTCGCCCGTGCCGACTCGCCATCGAAAGGCCTCCTCATGAAACGAAAGCCCCACTCTAGCCCAGCCGTTTGACGCGGACGTGACAAAAAAAGGGCCGCGAGTGCGGCCCTGGGCGTTGGCTAAAAGCGTTCAGTCGTCCTGGTCGGTGACCGCGCCGGTGCTGGCGGAGCTTACGTGGCGCGCGTACTTGGCGAGCACGCCACGGGTATAGCGGGGCTCGGGCTTTCGCCACTGGCTTTGGCGACGAACCATCTCTTCATCGCTAACGTCGATATCGATGGTGTCCGCCTCGGCATCGATGGTGATGAGATCGCCGTTTTCGACCAGCCCCAGCGGGCCGCCTTCGAAGGCTTCCGGCGACACGTGGCCCACCACGAACCCGTGGCTGCCGCCGGAGAAGCGCCCGTCGGTGATCAGTGCGACGTCGTTACCCAAGCCCCGGCCCATGATGGCGGAGGTCGGCGTCAGCATTTCACGCATGCCCGGCCCACCCTTCGGGCCTTCGTAGCGAATCACGACCACGTCACCGGCGACCACGGTACCGTCGTTGATGCGCGCCTGGGCTTCCTCTTCCGAGCCGAATACCCGGGCAGGTCCTGAAAAACGCGTGCCTTCCTTGCCGGTGATCTTGGCAACCGCCCCTTCCGGCGCTAGGTTGCCGTAGAGAATGCGCAGATGGCTTTGCGCCTTGATCGGCTTATCGAGCGGCGCGATGATCGACTGATCCATCGGGTAGGGCTCGACGCCCGCCAGGTTTTCGGCCAAGGTCTTTCCGGTGACGGTCAGGCAGTCGCCGTGCAAAAGCCCGGCCTCGAGCAGAATTTTCATCAGCGGCTGAATGCCGCCAATGGCGACCAGCTCGCTCATCATGTAGTGGCCGCTGGGGCGCAGATCCGCCACCACCGGTACGCGCTTGCCGATCTCGGTGAAGTCCGAAAGCGTTAGCTCAACCCCGATGGTGCGCGCCATGCCGATCAGATGCAGCACCGCGTTGGTGGAGCCGCCGAGCGCAATGATCACGGTGATCGCGTTCTCGAAGGCCTGGCGGGTCATGATGTCGGAGGGCTTGATATCGGCTTTCAACAGCTCGAGCACCGCTTCGCCAGCCGCTTTACAGTCGTCGCGCTTCTCCTGGGAGATGGCGTTTTGCGCGGAGCTTCCCGGCAGGCTCATGCCGAGTGCCTCGATCGCCGAGGCCATCGTGTTGGCGGTGTACATGCCGCCGCAGGAGCCGGGGCCGGGAATCGCGGTCTCTTCGATCTGCTTGAGCTCGATCAGGTCCATGTCGCCGCGCGAATGCGCGCCCATGGCCTCGAACACCGAGACGATATCGGTGTGGCCCTTGCCCGGCATGATGGTGCCGCCGTAGACGAACACGCTGGGGCGATCCAGGCGCGCAAGGCCCATTACGCAGCCGGGCATGTTCTTGTCACAGCCGCCAATCGCGACCAGCCCATCGAAGCCCTCACAACCGGCCACGGTCTCGATGGAGTCCGCGATGACTTCACGCGAAACCAGCGAGTACTTCATGCCCTCGGTGCCGTTGGCGATGCCGTCGCTGATGGTGATGGTGTTGAACACCACGCCCTTGCCGCCGGCGGCGTCGGCGCCTTCGCGGGCAAGCTCGGCCAGCTCACCGATATGGCTGTTGCACGGCGTCACCATGCTCCAGGTCGAGGCCACGCCCACCTGAGGCTTTTTGAAATCCTCGTCGTTGAAGCCTACCGCGCGCAGCATCGCGCGGCTGGCCGCCTTACCCGGACCGTCGACGACGGGGGCGGAGTGGCGGCGCGAGCCTTGCGCTGCGTCTTGCGATGTGGCGTCTTGTGAAGCGTTCTGAGAAGGGCTAGTCGGCTCGGTCATGGCGGGCTCCTTGTGTTTTTCGTGTTCTAAAAAACGTCATAGCTTGGCGATGCGCGGGCCTCACTGCAAGATGCACAGGGCAATTATCCGGCAAAATTCTACCCACGCCGCGAGTAAAGACAAACGTGTCGAAACTCATTAAGATCATGACCTTCCAACAACGTATTGATTTTCAAACGACACCGTGAGGTCACCATGGAGCCGCAAGAGAAAAACGAGCTGTTGAAAAGCGTCGCGGAGCCGCTTTACCGCGGTAAACTCTGGATGCAGCTGATCGGCGTCATGCTCATTCTGGGCGGGGTGTTAACGGCGATTACCGTCGTCGGTATCATCGTCGCCTGGATACCGATCTGGGCGGGCGTCGTGCTCTTCCAGGCGGCCAGTGCCAGTCAGCGCGCCTATCAAAGCGGCGACGAGCGTGAGCTGCGCTTTGCGCTTTCAAAGCTCAAGACCCACTTCACCATTTTCGGCGTGCTGGTGCTGCTCTACCTTCTGCTGTTCGTGGGCATGGCCTTTCTGGGCCTGATGGGGATTGGTAACGTCACGCTCTCCTACTGACGAAACGTTCAACCTGCCGGGATGTGTCCATGTCGCGCCTTTCTACGCCCCCACTGACGCCCGGTTTCATGGTGGTGCACGCCAACCGGCTCGAGGACCTGCGCGCCGTGGTCATCGAGTGGATGCGCCTGCACCCGCTGGGGCCGCTGGAAAACGAAACCATTCTGGTGCAGAGCAACGGCATCGGCCAGTGGCTCAAACTCGCGCTCGCTGAAGACCCCGAAAACGGCGGCGCGGGCATTGCCGCCGCGCTCGACGTGACCCTGCCCGCCCGCTTTCTCTGGCAGGCCTACCGCACCGTGCTGACGCACATAAGCGGCGCGGATGATGCGGTGCCGGAAACCTCGCCGTTCGATAAGTCGCGCCTGGTGTGGCGGCTCTTGCGCCTGCTGCCCGCCCTGGTAGCAGAGCCGGTCTTCGAGCCGCTCGCCCGCTTTCTCGAGTTCGACCGCGACCAGCGTAAGCACTACCAGCTCGCCGAGCGGCTGGCGGATCTGTTCGATCAGTACCAGGTGTACCGGGCGGACTGGCTCGACGCCTGGGCTAAAGAAGACGACGTGCTCATCGGCGCCCGCGGCGAGCGCCGCGCGTTGGAAGAGCACCAGCGCTGGCAGCCCGCGCTCTGGCGCCGTCTTAGAGAGGACGTCGCCGCCACCCAGGGCCCTCGCGGGCTCGAGAGCAGCCGGGCAAGCGTCCACCAGCGCTTTCTCGAGGCCACCGAGCACCTGAAGGGCCATGCCTGCCCGCCCAAGGTGCCAAGGCGGCTGATCATCTTCGGTATTTCGTCGCTGCCAAGCCAGACCCTCGAGGCACTGGCCGCGCTTTCGCGCTGCTGCCAGATCGTGCTCTGCGTACATAACCCCTGCCAGTACTACTGGGCGGACATCATCGAGCACAAGGACCTCTTGCGCGCCAGCCGCTACCGCCAGACCCGTAAGGCCGGTATGCCGGAAGCGCTCGACGTACTCGGCACCGGCGACATTGAGGGCGCGCTGCACCTGCACGCCCAGCCGCTGCTCGCCGCCTGGGGTAAACAGGGCCGCGACTACCTGCGCCTGATCGACGAGCACGACGACACCGGCGATTATCAGAGCCTTTTCGAGCAGCGCGCGCTGCGCATCGACATGTTCGAGCCCTTCTCGCTGGAAGGCGGCGGCACGCTCTTGAGCCAGCTTCAGGACGATATCCGCGAGCTGCGCCCGGTGCCCGAGACCCGCGAGCACTGGCCGGCCCCGATTGATACCGACGACTCGATCGTCTTTCACATCGCCCACGGCCCCCAGCGTGAGGTCGAGATTCTGCACGACCAGCTTTTGGCCGCGTTCAGCCGTGATCCGAACCTGCGCCCGCGGGACATTATCGTCATGGTACCGGACATCGACCGCTACGCGCCGCACATCGAGGCGGTGTTTGGCCAGCTCAATCAGGACGACCCGCGCTTCATCCCGCACACGCTTTCGGACCAGGCCAGCCGCCACCGGCTGCCGCTGATGATCGCGCTGGAAAAACTGCTGCGCCTGCCGGAGCTTCGCCTCTCCACCAGCGACGTGCTGGATTTGCTCGACGTACCGGCGCTACGCCAGCGCTTTGGGCTCGAGGAGCGCGACCTGCCCACGCTTGCGCGCTGGATGGAAGGCGCGGGCATTCGCTGGGGGTTGAACGCCCGCGCCCGAGCGCATCTGGAGCTGCCCGGCGGGCTCGCCCAGAACACCTGGGCCTTTGGGCTTCGACGGCTACTGCTTGGCTACAGCGTGGGCGAGGCTAGCGCCTGGCAGGGCATCGAGCCGTTTGACGATATCGGCGGGCTGGAGGCGCGCCTGGCCGGGCCCCTGGCCACACTTCTGGAAAAACTCGAAGCCACCTGGGAGCGCTTTTGCGAGCCGGCGGACGCCGCCACCTGGGTGGCGCGGCTGCGCGAGCTTCTGGAGACCTTCTTTTTCACCGACGACCCGGCCGAGAGCGTCATGCTGGCAAAGCTCGAAAACGGCCTGCAGCAGATGCTCGAGAGTACCCGGGAAGCCGCGCTCAATGAGGCGCTTCCGCTCTCGATGGTGCGCGAGCACTGGCTGTCACAGATCGACGAGCATAGCCTTTCCCAGCGCTTTCTGGCCGGCGCGGTCAACTTCGCCACGCTCATGCCGATGCGCGCCATTCCCTTCAAACGGGTGTGCCTTTTGGGGATGAACGACGGCGAGTATCCGCGCTCCCAGCCGCCGCTGGATTTCGACCTGATGGGCGGCGACTACCGCCCCGGCGACCGTTCGCGGCGCGAGGACGACCGCTATCTGTTTCTGGAGGCGCTGCTCTCCGCCCGTGACCAGCTCTACGTGAGCTGGGTGGGCAAAAGCCAGATCGACAACGCTCCGCTCCCGCCGTCGGTGCTGGTCGGCCAACTGCGCGAACACCTGGCCGCCGGCTGGCAGCGCGACGGCGATGATCTTCTAGCGCGGCTCACCACCGAGCACCCGCTGCAGCCCTTCAGCCGGCGCTACTTCGGCCAGGACGAGGCGCTCTTTACCTACGCCCATGAGTGGCGTGAGGTGCACACCGCGCAGAGCGCCCGCGAATCGGCACCGCTCCCCGCGCCTGCCGAGAGCGAGCCGGCCACGCTCAATCTCGCCCAGCTGGGCAGTTTCCTGCGTGAGCCGGTGAAGAGCTTTTTCAACGCGCGACTGGGCGTCTACTTCGAGCAGGAAGCGATTGCCGAGCTCGACGCCGAACCCTTTGCGCTGGACGGCCTGCAGAACTGGCAGCTTCAGGATCGGCTGATCGCCGCCCAGCGCCGCGCGGTGGACAATAACGAGCCGCGCATCGAGGCGCTCGACGAGCAGCTGTCGCGCTTTCAGGGCCAGGGCGTGCTCGCCATCGGCGCCTTTGGCGAGCGCATGCGCGCCTCGCTCGCCGAGCCGATGGAGGCGCTGTTCGAAAAGTACGAACAGATGCTGGCCGCCTGGCCGCACCAGGCGAGCGCCGCCCAACGGGTGTGGCTCGCTTTTGAGCAAGGCCCAACGCTCGAGGACTGGCTGGGCGAGGTGCGTTTGAACGAGGCCGGCGAGCGCTGCCGGGTGCTGCTGTTGAGTTCGAGCCTGGTGAAGCAGAGCAAATATCAGTGGCACCACCTGCTGCGCCACTGGGTCGCGCATCTGGCGGGCAATCTCGATGCCCCCATGACCACCGCGCTGATCTCGAAAGCCGGTAGCGTCACGCTTGAGCCGGTAGCGCCCGACACTGCGAAGGCGCACCTTGCGACCCAGCTCGATGCCTGGCGCCAGGGCCAGCAAGGGCCGCTGCCGCTGGCGACGCAGGCCGGGTTCGAGTGGCTTAACAAGCTCGGCACGACCGATAGCGACCGGGACAGCCCCGCGTTTGCCGCCGCCGAAAGTGCCTATGAGGGCGGGCGCTACCAGAGGGGGGATGTCACCCAAAGCGCTTATCTCGCTCACCAGTGGTCGAGCTTCGAGCAGCTGTTCACCGCCCGCACCGCTCAGGGCGAAGGCTTTGCCGAGCTGGTCGAGCGCCTTTATGCGCCGCTGTTCAAGGCGGTCAAGGGCGACAAGAAAGGTGACAAAAGAGCTGACAGGAAAAGCGACTCAAAAGGCGGGCGTTAACCGCCCGCCGATTGGCGCTTTAAAGTACGAGCCGCGCCTGGCTCGATCAGGGGCAGGTTTCCGGCGTGGCGTGGCTTAACGACAGGATGCGTTTGGCCAGGGCGATCATGTCCGGGTCGCCGGTGTGCTTGTCCGGCACGTCGGATAGCTTGATGACCGGAAGCCACCCCTGGCCTTCCGGGCGCGCCTTGACCATCTTGATCACCATGTTCATCGGCTCGACGCCGACATCGTTGGTGAAGTTGGTGCCGATGCCAAAGGCGGTGCCAATGCGCCCCTGGCAGAACGCCTGGATGCGCTCGACCCGCTCCGGCGTCAGCGCATCGGAGAAGATGATCGTTTTGGTTTGCGGGTTCACGCCCAGGCGCTTGTAGTGCTCGATGGTCGCCTTGGCGAACTCCACCGGGTCGCCGCTATCGTGGCGCACGCCGTCGAAGAGCTTGGCGAACTTCTTGTCGAAGCTTTCGAAAAACGCCTTGGTGGTGAAGGTATCGGTCAGCGCGATGCCGAGATCGCCGCGATACACGTCCACCCAGTGCTCGAGCGCCAGGCTGTTGGCCATTTTGAAGCCAAAGCGCGCGCCGTGGAACATGAACCACTCGTGGGCGTGGGTGCCAATCGGCTTCACCCCGTGGCGCATGGCCAAAAGCACGTTGCTGGTACCGGTGAAGGTGTCGCCGCCGTAGTGGCGAAGCGCGCCCACGACCCGGTCGTGCACCGCAAACGAAAAGCGCCGCCGCGTGCCGAACTCGGCGATCTTGAGGCCCAGATCGCGGTAGTGTTCGATCTTCTCGCGGGTACGCTCCTCGATCAGCTCCGCCGTGTTGTCCGGGGCGTGTTCGTCGCGCAGCACGTACCAGAGCTCGCTGATCAGCGCCATCAGCGGCACTTCCCACAGGATGGTGCGGTACCAGGGGCCTTCGATGACCACCGACACGTCGCTTCCCTGCTGCTCGACGATCACCTCGGAGGGGTCGTAACGAAACCCGGCGAGAAAATCGAGGTAGGTCGGGTCGAGGTACGGGCAGGTGGTTTCCAGATAACGCTTCTCGTCCTCGCTGAGCGCAAGCGATGCCATCTTGTCCACTTCCCGGCGAAGCGCGGCGCCAAACCCGTCAGGAAAGCGATGCTCGCCCCGGTTGATGAAGGCGTAGTGCGCGTGGGCGTAGGGGAAGCGCTTAATCACGGCGTTTTGCATCGTGATCTTGTAAAAATCGTTATCGAGAAGCGATGTCAGCATGGTGTCTCATCGTCAGCATAAACTTAAAGCCACGACAGCGTATGACGGCTATCCTGGCGTGGCTGGCCGACAAGATTAGCAGGTGACGGGCCTGACTCACAGCCCGGGCAAACGCCGCCCGCCTTTTGATCCCCTCAAACCATCGCGATATAGTGCCAAACCTGCGCCTCCGGGCGCCTTTTCCTGCCGCACCCGGAGACCTCATGAGCCAACCCGCCCCACTCGACCCACTGGGCCTGCCGCTACACGGCAGCCGCTTGATCGAGGCCAGTGCCGGCACCGGCAAGACCTTCACGATCGCGCTTTTGTACGTGCGCCTGGTGCTGGGCGGTCATTCTCAAGAGGACGACACCGCCTACCCGCGCCCGCTCACGCCGCCGGAAATTCTGGTGGTGACGTTCACCAATGCCGCCACCCAGGAGCTTCGCGAGCGTATTCGCGCGCGGCTGGTGGAAGCCGCGGCGGTGTTTCGCGGTGCCCAAAATGACGACCTGCTGTGTGAACTTCGCGCCCAGTACGATGAAGGCGCCTGGCCCGCCTGCGCCCGCCGGCTGGAGTTGGCCGCCGAATGGATGGACGAGGCGGCGGTATCGACCATTCACAGCTGGTGCTACCGGATGCTGCGCGAGCACGCCTTCGATAGCGGCAGCCTCTTCTCACTTAACCTGGAAAACGACCAGCGCGAGCTCGAGCAGGAGGTGGTACGCGACTACTGGCGCACCTTCTACTACCCGCTGGATATCGAGGCGCTTGCCCACATCACCCGCTACTGGAAAGCGCCGAAAGAACTGCATGAGACGCTCTCACGGCTGCTGGCGGAGTGCGAGGCGCTTGGCGAGCCGCGCCCGGCCCCACAAACGACCCTGGCCGCGGTGGAGGCGCAAAAGCATGAGGCGCTGGCGGCGCTGAAAGCCCCCTGGCCCCAATGGCTCGACGAGCTGGTGCCGGCACTGGAAAACGCGGCGAAGGCCAAGGCGTTCAAGGGCCAGAGTTTCAACGCCAAAAGCCGCGCCAACTGGCTGGGGGCGCTCAAGGAGTGGGCCCAAAGCGATCGGGAGCGCCCGGCGCTGACCGACTCGGCCTGGAAGCGCCTGACGCCGGAAGGCATGGCGGAGATCTGGATAGAGGGCGAGCCGCCCTGCCCCGAGGCCTGGCAGGCACTGGCCGCGCTCAAGCCGGCGCTCGATACGCTGCCAGAGCCCTACAGTGATCTTCTGATTCACGCCGTGCAGTGGTGCAAGGTGCGCCTGGAGCGCGAGCAGCAGCGCCGCGCCGAAATGGGCCCGACTGAGCTTTTGACCCATCTGGACCGAGCGCTCAAGGGCCCCAACCGCGAGGCGCTGGCGGCTCAGATCCGCCGCCAGTTTCCGGTCGCGCTGATCGACGAGTTCCAGGACACCGACCCGGTGCAGTACCGCATTTTCGATGCGGTCTACCAGGTAGCCACTCAACGCCGCGACAGCGCGATTCTGCTGATCGGCGACCCCAAGCAGGCGATCTACGCCTTTCGCGGCGCGGATATCTTCACCTACCTGCAGGCCCGCCAGGATACCGACGGCCGCCACGTCACGCTTTCAACCAACTTTCGCTCCACCCGCGCCATGGTCGAGGCGGTCAACCACTGCTTTCGCTACGCCGACGCGCATCCGCGCGGCGCATTTTTGTTTCGCGACGAGCACGGCGACAACCCGCTGCCGTTTCTGCCGGTGGAGGCCCGCGGGCGCAGCGAGCAGCTGGTACACGAAGGCGCCCCGCTCCCGGCGATGACGCTCTGGCCCCTGGAAAGCAACGAGCCGCTCTCGAAAACCGCCTACCAGACCGAGATGGCCGAACGCTGCGCCTCTCACATGGCCGCACTTCTGGAGTCGGGCCGCCGGGGGCAAAGCGGCTTTCAAAGCGAGCAGGGCCTGACGCCGCTGAAGCCTTCCGACATGGCGGTGCTGGTCAACGGCCTGAGCGAGGCCCGCGCGATCCGCCTGGCGCTTTCAAGCCGCGGGGTAAAAAGCGTGTACCTGTCGGACCACGACAAGGTGTTCGCCTCGCCCATGGCCGCCCAGGTGGAGCGGTGGCTTCGCGCCTGCGCCGAGCCGCTGGCAAGCTCGCGCCAGGCCGAGGCGCACCTGAGAGCGGCACTGGCGACACCTGCGCTGGGGCTAAGTCTCGCCGAGCTCGACCACCTGCAGCAAAACGAGCTGGCCTGGGAGGCGCGGGTGGTGCAGTTTAGCCACTACCACCGCCTGTGGCAGCGCCAGGGGGTGCTTCCGCTGGTGCGCCGGCTGATGGCGGACTTCGAGATTCCCGCTCGTCTTCTGGCCGAGTTCGAAGACAGTGAGCGCTTACTCACCGATCTTCTGCACCTGGGCGAGCTTTTACAGCAGGCAAGCCAGGAGCTCGACGGCGAGCACGCCCTGATCCGCTTTCTGATGGAAGCCATTGCCGACCCAAACAGTCAGAACGACAGCCACAAGCTGCGCCTGGAGAGCGACGCCGACCTGGTCAAGGTGGTCACCATTCACAAGTCCAAGGGCCTCGAGTACCCGCTGGTGTTTCTGCCCTTCATCCAGAACCACCGCCCAGTGAAGGCGGACGATCTGCCGCTTCGCTGGCACGACGGTGACGGCCAGCTGCGCCTTAGCCTGAACGCCGACGAGGAAATACTCGCGATTGCCGAGCGTGAACGCCTGGGTGAGGATTTGCGCAAGCTGTACGTGGCGCTGACCCGCGCCCGCCACGCGACCTGGCTGGGCCTGGCCCCGCTGAAGGAGGGCGAGGCGAGCGCGGTGGGGTATCTGTTGAACGCGGGCCAGCCCATCGCCCCCGCCGCGCTCGCCACGGCGCTGGAGGCGCTTGCGAAAGGCAGCGACATCCACGTGGCCGAGCCGCCGGCGCCCACCGCGCTGCGGCTGGCCCCGGCGCTTGATAGCGAGACGCTGGGCCACGCCCGCGTGCCAACGCGGCCGGCCCGCGAGCACTGGTGGATCGCCAGCTATTCGGCGCTGCGCCTTTCCGGCACGCTCACCGCACCTTCGAGCGCGCCGCTGGAGCCCACTACCGCCCAGGAAGCGACCGCGTTCGAGGTGCTTAATGAGCCCCAGGACCTGGCCGAGCCCCAGGCGTTTCACCTGCACAAGTTCCCCCGCGGGCCGGGGCCGGGCACCTTTCTGCACGGCCTTCTGGAGTGGGCGGGCCGCGCCGGCTTTCAGGCCGCACTCGATGATGACGAGGCCTTCGAGGACATGCTCTGGCGCCGGGTGCAGCTTCGCGGCTGGCAGGTGTGGCAGGCGCCGCTTTCCGGCTGGCTAAAGGCGCTTTTAGCCACGCCCCTGCCGCTTGGCGGGGCGCAAAGCGTGGCGCTGACCGAGCTCAGTGATTACCAGGTGGAGCTCGAGTTCTGGCTGGCCGCCAAAGCAGTGGATACCCGCCGAATCGACGCGCTGGTGAGCGAGCACTTTTTGGCCGGCCACGCCCGCCCGGCGCTGGACCGCGACACGCTCAACGGCATGCTCAAGGGCTTCATCGACCTGGCCTTCGAGCACGACGGCCGCTTTTACGTGCTCGACTGGAAATCCAACTACCTGGGCCCGACGGATGCCGCCTACGAGCAGGAAGCGCTGCGCCAGGCGCTGCTGGAGAAACGCTACGACCTGCAGGCCGCGCTCTACCTGCTCGCCCTGCACCGGCTCTTGAAAGCGCGCCTGAGTGACTACGACCCGCACCGCCACTTGGGCGGCTCGCTCACCGTGTTTTTGCGCGGCAGTTCGAGCCAGGGCCGGGGCGTGTACGCCGAGCCCGCGCCCATCGCGCTGATCGAGGCGCTGGATGCCCTGTTCACCGGCGCCCAGCAGGAGGCCACCGCATGAGCCGTAAGGACACGCAGACCTTCGACCTTTTCGATACGCCGGATGAGCCCGCCACGCGTGAGCCCAGCGCCAACGCCGCGCCCGTCGCCCCAGCCACACCGCACGCTGCGCTTCATGACCCTCAGGCGCTGCTCGATCTGCTCGAGCGCTGGGTGGCGCGGGGCTGGCTGCGCGATCTGGACCGGGCGCTGGCGCGCTTTCTGCTGACGGAAGCCCCGGCCGCCCCGGCGCTGTTGCTGCTGGCGGCGGCGCTTGCCAGCCACCAGCTCGGCCGCGGGCACGTATGCCTGGAGTTGGCCGCCACCCTGGACGCGCCGGATTTCGCGCTATCGCTGCCGCCGGAAGGCGACGACCTGATCGAGCCGCCGCTGCTGCCAAGCGCGCTGCTCGAAACGCTAACGCTTGCACAGTGGCAGGCCGCGCTCGATCACCCGCTGCTGGTAAGTCACGGCCCCGGCAACACGCCACTGGTCGCCAGCGCCACGCGCCTTTATCTGCGCCGTTTTTGGCAATACGAGCAGACCCTGCACGCGGAAATCGCCACCCGCCTCACCGCAAACGAAGATGTATTCGAGCAGGCTAATACGGGTAGGAGCCCAGTTCACTGGGCGATGGATGACGCCAGTCATCCCGATCACGCCACAGCAACTGACCTTCTTTCCCGGGCCCTAAACACCCTCTTCACTAATACCCAAACCCTGGACTGGCAAAAAACCGCCTGTGCGCTGGCCGCTCGCCGCCGCTTCGCCGTCATCACCGGCGGCCCCGGCACCGGCAAGACCACCACCGTGGTGCGCCTGCTCGCGCTGCTGCAAACCCTGCGGCTCTCCCACGCCCCGGCGGAGCCGCTACGCATCCGCCTGGCCGCTCCCACCGGCAAGGCCGCCGCGCGGCTCAATGAGTCCATCGCCGGCCAGGTCAGCGGGTTGCCCACCGCTGCGCTCGAGGCGCTGCTGGGCGAGCACTTTGATGGCGCGCTAGACGGCGCCATCCCCACCGAGGTCACCACCCTTCACCGGCTACTGGGTGCGCGCCCCGACACCCGCCACTTCCGCCACGGCCCGCACAACCCGCTCGCACTCGACGTGCTGGTGATCGACGAAGCCTCGATGGTGGATATCGAAATGATGACCGCCGTGCTCAGCGCCCTGCCCGCAAACGCCCAGCTGGTGCTGCTGGGCGACAAGGATCAGCTCGCCTCGGTCGAGGCCGGCGCGGTGCTCGGCGAGCTGTGCCGCCGCGCCGAGGCCGCCCACTACACCAGGGCGACCGCCGCCTGGCTCGAAGCCGCCACCGGCCAGCCGATACCGGAGGCCTTCATCGACGAGCAGGGCCAACCGCTGGATCAGACGATCACCATGCTGCGGGTCAGCCACCGCTTTAATGAGCAAAGCGGCATCGGCCAGCTCGCCCAGGCGATCAACCAGCCCGGCGACGCCATGAGCGAGCGTGACAAACAGCAGGCGGTGAACCAGCTATTGCGCCAGGGCTACCCAGATGTACAGCACCGCGTGCTGGGTGGCGCAAGCGGCCAAGACGATGCCGCGCTTGACGCGCTGGTGATCGACGGGAGCCCCGCGGGCTTTACGCAAAACGGCGAAGGCCGCACCGATCACAAGGGTAACCCCGTGGCCCCGCCCACCGGCTACCGCCACTATTTGAGCGTGCTCAAGGCCCAGCGCCCCGAAGGCGCCTCCTTCGAGGCGGACCCGGGCGCATTCGACGCCTGGGCCGGCCAAGTGCTGACCGCTTACGGGCGCTTTCAGCTTCTGTGCGCGCTGCGCAAGGGCCCCTGGGGCGTGGAAGGGTTGAATCCGCGCATCGCTCATACTCTTCGCCGAAACGGGTGGCTGAGTGCCAACGACGTGACGCTGGAGAAAGGCTGGTACGAGGGCCGCCCGGTGCTGGTCACCCAGAACGACTATGCGCTAAAACTGATGAACGGCGACATCGGCATCACGCTGGCCGTGCCCGACCCGCGCGCGCCCGGCCAGTCGCTTTTGCGCGTCGCGTTTCCGACGAGCGACCCGGCCCACCCCATCCGCTGGGTGCTGCCCTCGCGCCTGCACTCGGTGGAAACCGTGTTCGCGATGACGGTGCATAAATCCCAGGGCTCGGAGTTCGTCCACACGGCACTCCTGCTGCCCGCCACGATCAACCCGATTCTAACGCGCGAACTCGTCTATACCGGCATCACCCGCGCCCGCGAGTGGCTGACCGTGGTGGAAGCCAAGCGCGGAATCTTGAATGAGGCGGTGGTGCGGGAAGTCATGCGGGCTTGATCCGTATAGCGGGCAAGGTTAAAACACTCACGGTCGAGCGCACGGGAACGGCGCCTGGCCATTAAAAAACCCGCTGTAATCGAGGCGGTACAACGCTATCAACGCAAGGGATTTGCCAATGAAGTATCAAAAACGGATGGGCCACATGGGGCGTCAGGCTTTTTCCCTGCTGTCGCGGCTGGGCCGTCACGAACTCGCCCTGCTGCTGTGCCTGGCGATCATTTCCGGCGGCATTTGGGGCTTCGTCGCGCTGGCCGGTGAAGTCATCGAGGGCGACACCCAGAGCTTCGACGAGCGCCTGCTGCTCGCCCTTCGCAACCCCGCCGACCTGAACGACCCGATCGGCCCGGGCTGGGTCGAGGAGATGGGCCGGGACTTCACCGCACTCGGCGGCGTGGGCGTGCTGGTAATGCTCACGCTGGGGGCGCTGGGGTATCTGCTACTGGCCAAACACTTTCGCGCCGCACTCTTCGCGCTGGTGGCGGTGCCCGGCGGCATTCTGCTCAGTACCGTGATGAAGCTGGGCTTCGATCGCCCCCGCCCGGATCTCGTGCCCCACGAAGCCATGGTCTACACCGCGAGCTTTCCCAGCGGCCACTCCATGATGTCCGCCGTGACGTATCTCACGCTGGCCGCCCTCCTCATCCGTATCCAGCCCGCGCTGCGCTTGAAAGCGTACCTGCTGATCCTGGCGATACTGCTCACCCTGCTGGTGGGCGCAAGCCGCGTTTATCTCGGCGTTCACTGGCCGACCGACGTGCTCGCCGGCTGGACCGCCGGCGCGAGCTGGGCCGCGATTTGCTGGGGCGTGATGCACTGGATGCAGGGGCGTGGGCAGATCGAGGCGGAAGCGCGCGAGGCGAGCAGCGACTAGCCCGACCTTGATGCGGGAACGGGCGTAGACCGACATCACCCGCGCCCGCGAATGGCTGCCCCTCAAGAAGCCAAGGGCTACGCCGCCAAACCAGCCGCTTAGCCTTTGGGAAGCGTTTCAGGGCGAATATAGGGAAACAGGTGCGCGACATAATCGGCCTTCCCAAGCTCGACCTTCTCGCTGCGCAAGATGGAATAGGCGGTCATGATGTGGAAGTAGAACTGCCCCAGCGTCCAATCGCGGGCATACTGCTCGGCGGTTAAGTCGAGAATCATACCGTTGGGCAGCTCGTGCACTAACGGCTTATCCGCCTTGGCATCCAGCGCATCAAAAGCCAGCCCGTTGAGCAAGGCAAGGGTTTCCTCAATACGCGCCTGCGCCTCTGCAAACGTTCCAGGGTTCTCTCCGGCATTTCGTCCCTCGTCGAGCATTTCCTTGATAGAAGCCGGTAGCGCCTCACCCTGCAACCGGTGGACGGCCTCTTGCGCCTGCACGCAAGCAAACCGCACCTGCGTCGACAGCGGGAACATATCCGGCGCAAGCCGCGCGGAGAGCAGCGCTTGTGCCTCGGCATCAGGCAGCTGGCTTTGAGCCTTCTTTAACCAGTTGGAAAGCGCGCCCAGCATTTGGGTGTAAGTGGGTACCAGCAGCTGCGTTAGTGACATGGATTCTCTTCCTGTTGAATCGATGGTGGCCGAATGATTGTGAGGGCGAGGCTTCTTTATAAACGTGAGTTATTGCGAATAATAGCCATCAAGTCGGTTGCACCGTGATGAAGTTGGGCTTTGACCGCCCCCGCCCGGATCTCGCGCCGCATGAAGCCATGATCTACACCGCGAGCTTTTCCAGCGGCCACTCCATGATGTTCGGCGTGACCTACCTGACTCTGGCCGTCCTCCTCATCCGCATTCAGCCCGCGCTGCGACTGAATGCGTACCTGCTGATCCTGGCGATACTGCTGACTCTGCTCGGCTGGACCGCCGGCGCGAGCTGGGCCGCGATCTGCTGGGGCGTGATGCACTGGATGCAGGGACGTAGGCAGATTGAGAAGGAAGAGAGTGAGGCGGGTAGCGATTAATCCACTTCAAATTAATGCAGGGCAACTCACTGAAAGTGGCCCTAACAACATAGGGGGCCTTTTAGGCGATACTGATATAATGTATCAAATAGCAGCGCAGCTTTGATGCGTGCTTTTTCTTTGATTAGTTACTCTCTGGATTTCTTGGCACGCTTTTTTTCAATTTTTAGTGCAGCTACTCTTTTTCGCGACAGCCAACTGATCTATTTTTTCACTAGAATTTTCCGAATTGACCGTTAATTTTTTAAGGCATGCAGAAAAGCTTTTAGCGAGAAAAGCGAAGTAGAGATTAGAAACATGAATTACGGCGTTTAACGAATGAAATTAGTTGTAATTAATTTGGTATAAATAAATTAAGGGCTAACAACGACCTTGATGTCCGAACCTGATATGCTCTTGATATAAGAGTAGCTCGCTCCCAAGACTGCAAGCTGCTCCTGCGATACTTTCTTTACTGATATCGCAGGTTGCACGATCACAAATTTGAAGATCAGCTCGTGATCGTGACACTTGTTGCGAAGTATCTCCAGTTGCTGTGGTGTGCCTTTTAGAATTCTGTCGAAGTCATTGAGCAATGATTTCTGGTAGCGATCCATCAGTCGGTTGAAGAACTTATCACCGGTATGAAGCCACTTCACCGATCTCGACGCCTGTCCACATACCTCGTATACATCGGCGACGCGCGACCCAGGCGTGGCCACACCATTAGTCATCGGACAGAATTTGCAGTGGAAGAGGTCAATGTAGATAGCATCCTTGCTCTCTCGAATTGCTACTAGATCAGCGATTTCGCCTTTACCGTCATCGTTGAAGACGATTGAGTAATCCTCAGCGATCTTTGCAAATGTAAAACCTTGTACTGAATCCACACGCTTCTCTGGACGCATGGACTCTTGATGAATTTTCGTCGCTCCCCAACTCCAAGGTTCAAGCAAACCGACAGGCAGTTTGACATCCATACTGTTGAGTGAGTAATGACGGTAGTTGCCCTGTACCATGGAGCCGTCGACCTTGAGTAATACAAGTGGTTCTGCATCCAGATAGGAATCCAAGGGCATTTCGTGTGGACAAAGAATCTTCGCACCCGGGCAGGAGGTCTTGTACCCATCCTCCAACAAGTTGATAGCAATGGAAGTAAGATGACGCTCCCCACCATCATTACCTGCAACCAAGATGGGGATATTCAATGTCAGTGGGCCACTGTAATGAGGTTTACCAAGCTCGACATCAAGAAGATTAAACGTCTCCCCCTGATAATACAGCGAGATTCTTTGCTCGTTTTCAATCGCGATCGAATCAGGCCAGTCAGCGTAAAACAGGCCTTCTGGCCAGCACCTCTTGATTTGGTCAACACGCATAACATTTTTGAGTACATCAGCAGGGTCGATGGTGTTGTCATTGAGTTTGACCGAAATGCGCTTGCACCACTCTATCCAGTAGTTAATTGGGGAGGTATTCATCTCCCAAATCTTGCCTTTGTGCGAGCAGCCCACGGTAGTTCGTTCTCCATTCCAAAAACCTGTGGCAAAGATATTGGATTTTGTAGCATTGCCCTTTTCGATGTCGCTGATTACTTGATTTATATCGCGTCCGACATGCATCGTGAAGCGTAGGTCTTTCCGGGCGCGTGAAAGGCCTACGTTCTGTAGCTTCATCAATTGAATGTCGTGGAGTGTACGGAAGGTGGGCTCACCATTGATGCGACGTGAGTCTTTGGCAACAAGATTGAGAAAGCGAGCTGCCTGAGTGTCGTCGCCCGAGGTGTGAATAAAGAGGGTTTCCTGCATTTTGTTGTAAAAAGCAATATACAGATTCCAGTTGGTATCAATAATTTCTTCGGTCTGAGCCCATCCAACAGGAGTCTCTCTCCGGGTGACGACAATGACTGTATCAGACTGATCATTGATCGAAATGTACTGCAGTGTTTCTCTACGCCCATTCAAATATTGCGCACGCTTTGGAGTCCAGTCTTTAGGGGAAACGCGATACGCCACAGCACTAATTTTGGGGTTTGGGTTCAGTCCGAAAATCACTTGGGCATCATCAACGTCCGCAAACTGTTCGTTAAAATCCGACTTTGCAATTTCCCGGCTGACTTTTTGCTCACTTACATCGCGAATGACTGCCCCCCAGTCAGCACTCTCCTTATAAAGGGCTGACATTTGATGATCGGTCTTTTGATTAGCGATATTGGCCACAAACTTAGCATCACCAAGAGCCGCATCTACCCTAGTTAGCCGACCAATGAACTGTAGTGTTACAGCAGGGCTTTGATGTTGATCATGAATGGCGGCAATTTTAAGCTCGGGCAGATCGAAACCTTCGCCAAGCATATCTACACACACGATGACCCGGTGCTTTTTATTGACGATATCTGCCATCACTTTGGCTTGATTCGGCACCTTGCTATGGATAAGAACTGGCGTTAGATCAAGATACTGACCGTAAATCTCAAACAGGTCTTTAGCCCTCTTATGCGACTTGGCCCGAACCATCATCAAATGGTTATAACCTGCCTTAAGGTCAGCTCGGAGCAGCTCAACAGCCTTATCTGCAATGGCTTGGTCCGACAGTTTGAGGTTATATTCCCGTACTGGATGGAACTCAATACCTTTGAAATAGCCATCAAGCTGCGCATCACGAAGCGGGTAGTTGTAGATAATCTTGCCAGCCAAAGCCAAACCATCTTCCCGGAATGGCGTCGCAGTGAACTGAATGCAAGGTTTGTCCTTAAAGGCTATTTTGATTCGGCTCCAACTTGCTGCCACGACATGGTGAGCCTCATCAATCATCAAGTGGCTGCACATGTTCACTAACGAATCCAAAGCGGTATTTTCGAATAACAACAATGCTTGGGGAGTGGCCACAATGATGTTAGCAGTAGCTAATTCAGCAACCTGCGCCTCCGACAGCTTCGAATCAATGGCAGCAAGAATAGGATTGCGCGCCGTGTCCGATACTGCCCCAACTGTACGCAGCGTTTTCAACTCAGCGCATTTGTTCATCAATTGAGTTCTGAGAGCGTCCGATGGTACGAGAATCAATGTACGCCTCATTTTTGCGGCAATTATTAGCGCGAGCATTGTATCGGTTTTACCGGTGCCAGTGGGCATGACCACTGTCGCCGTAGTAGCGGGCTCAACCACCAGCTGACCTAGGGTCGCGTAAAGTGCGGCTAATTGTGGCTTTCGTAGACCAGACGTATTTGCCTTGGGGTCGTCCATTCTAAAATTGAATAGATGGTCTTGCCAGCTTTGATACACATCCGAATGCGTTATTACCAAGTCGTCCATGATGAATACCTGAGAACAGAAAGGTTTTTTGCTAGGTGGCACAATGCCCCTGTTGCAAATAACTTTAACTATGTAGGCATTAGAACAAGATCAGCCGGACCCAGACACTGGCTTTTTGAACTTATATTGCCGATATATCCGCTTAGGGGCTAAAAGCGAAATCATTCTAAAGAAATTTTCGCTCTAATATTCTACATAGTACCAGTTAATTTAGGTTAACTCTACTTCAACGGCTTAGCTTTTAGTCGGTAGCGAACACTTTACGATGCTACTGAGCCCCCGCTTCAATGCTACCGCTTACATCACCATGGTTCACGCGGCACTATTCATCTGAGTTGTGCCTACTGGTTGATCACGAAGACATAATAGTTGAGCCGAAATCCGCAGCTTCCTCACATGGCGTTAGCTCGGCTGTCTTCGCGCCATTGAATATATTAGCCCCATCTATATTATGTTATGGTTTCAACGAGTCACGATGATGCGAGCCGTTTTACTGCCGGTGCGTTTAGTACGCTGTGCCAACCGCTCGCCCCACCGTCAAAACCGCTTCAAAGGAACCCACAATGAAACCCATCTTCATAGCAGTGGGCCTGCTGGCGTGCTCCACTACTACCGCCTTTGCGCAGGATCACATGGATAGCGGCCTGGCTTACTTTCAGGACTACTGCCTGAAACCGGGCGGGAAGCTGGAAAAATCGATAGACCTGCTTTCCAATTCCGACATATTTGGCAACGAACGCAGCATGGGGTCAGACTTCACCTATGTCAGCTACACCGGCCCAGACGGCATTAATGCCTCGGTGCTGATCGGCGCCTCATTTACGGACGATAAATGCACCATCATCATGACCGGTGTGGACGAGCCGATGGCGCAGAGCGAAGCGCTGGCGGCCACCCTGACGGAGACCGCCGGTGCCGAGTTCATGGAGTGGGAGGCGTTCGAGGATTACGGCAACGGCGGCTTTGGCTATCGCGATGCCCAAGGGGATGTGGTCGTCGCGCCCGTGACCACCGGTATTTCGGATGACATCGTGCATTTGAGTTTCTACCCGAATTGATGGCGTTGCCCGGTGCGATTTAAGCTCTGATAAGAAGTAACCCGTTCAAATCGAACTGGGCATTTGTTGCCTTAGCTGCTCACCCAGCGCAATGAAATTCTCAGCCACGAAATCCCACGCTTTCTCAGCTTCCAAATCCTTGCTCTGCTGCGGACCATACTCCGTGGGCCGGGGGATGAACGCCGTTTTCAAGCCCAACGCCCTCGCCGCTCGTAAATCCGCATTATGCGCCGCGCACAGCATCACCTCTTCCGGCGGCAGATTCAGCAGACGGCTCGCGCCGAGATAAACTTCCGCGTCAGGCTTGTAGTGCTCGAACAGTTCGGCGCAGAAGATCATGTCCCAAGGCAGTTCGGCGTGGCGGGCCACGTCGACCATCAGCGAGACGTTGCCGTTGGTCAGTGTGGCGATGATGTAATTCTCTTTCAGACGCGCAAGGCCTGACTGCACGTCCGGCCAGGGCGTAAGGCGGTGCCAGAAGCGGTTGATGCGCTCGATCGTCGAAGCATCCAGTTCAATGCCGTGTTGATCGAGCAGTTCGACCAGGCTTTCGCGATGCAGGTCATCGAGGTTCGTCCAGGGGCATTCGCCCTTGCGGACCCGGTCCATCGAAGGCACGTAGCGCCCGCGCCACTGGTCGGTCAGCGTCTCTTTTGGCAATTCGATGCCCAGCTCCTGCTCCAGCTTGCCGAACTGCTGGATCAGGCTGGTGCGCCAGTCGACCACGGTACCGAATACGTCGAACAGGATCGCTTTCATTCATGTCTCCTTTTTGGCCTGTTGTTATTTTGAGTCTTGTCAGTATGGGGCTGAATTGCGCCCATCGATGACACGATCAGGCTGGTTGAAATGAAAGATAGCGTGGCGCTGGGCCTTTCGCTTATTGCGCCTCGGTGGCCTATCGTCGCGAGCCGAAGCTCTCACCCATAGAGCATGGTGTGCCTGCGGCTCCTTGAGAGTGTCCTCCAGCTTTTGCGTAGACGCTCATTTTCATCGCGCAGCTTTACGCCCACCCGTTAGTTGCCGATAGCCCCATATTGCTGCCATGCCGGTTGCGCACGCCGTTTAATACATTAGAGTCATCTATATTATTTTCTGGCATCCAGGATCGCGACGATCAGGTGGTCGTGCAGCCGGCACATCAAGCGCTTCGGGCAGACGTTGGAAGCACTCAAGGGAGAGTCACAGTGAAACAGATTTTGATAGCGGCGGGCCTGTTGGCATGCGCGACCTCAACGGTTTACGCGCAAGAGCGCACGGATTCCGCGCTTGCCTATTTTCAGGACTACTGCCTTGAAGCGGGTGGGGATATGCAAAAGTCGATCGCCCTGCTGTCCGCATCCGAGCACTTTGATGCTCCGTTCGACCAAAGCTCAGGCAATTACACCGCGCTGCTGTTCATGGGATTGGACGGTACCCTTGCCACCGTCACCATCGGGGGCGAGGTGGGGTACGATCGCTGCATTATCACGGCAAGCGGCGTGGCCGACCCGATGGCGCAGAGCGAAACCTGGGCGGGTATTTTGGCCGATGAGCAGGGCGCCGACTTCACGCAGTTAGCGCCCTTCGATATGTATGGCAACGGCGGCTTTGGCTATCGCGATGCCCAAGGGAATGTGGTCGTCGCGCCAGTGACCACCGGTATTTCGGATGACATCGTGCATCTGAGCTTCTACCCGAAGTGATTAAGTTGCCCAACTACTCAAGACATGCCATCGAAAGCCGTTTCAGACCGTAATACCCCTCTGTCAAGCCTGGCCAGCGGTTATGGATAGAGGATTTCGCTCGCGGCTGGTCGTCAGCCAAGGTGCCTGAGGGCGCCCTTCGCCCGCTGAAGCGGGCTACTACAATAAATCCGGCGGCCATGTAGTAGGTACAGACTCATACCGGTGACCGCGTAGGAGTTGAGCACCCAGCTCACGAATCCCTTGAAGAAAAGCGCAGTGTTCAAGTCGCGTTACTTCAAGCCCTTCTGTTATCGAAACACGCTCACCATTACCGCCCGTATTCAAAAAATCCGTGTTGGCTCACTCAGGATGACACAGGCGTTCGAGCTCCTCGGTAAAGCCCGGGTAGGTCAGATGGGCGTTATCGATGACTTCGAACACGCTCTGCTCGCGGGAGTGGGCGTGCTGATGGGCGAAGGCCTGAAAGGCGGCGTTGGGTGTGGCGCTCACGTGGGGGTAATCCAGCGCTTCACGTGGGCCGACCCCGCCGGCTAAAAGCCACAGAAAGTCGTCAAGATCCCGGGCGATCACGCCGCTTTCGCCTTCCGAGCCTAAAAACACGATCGGCTGCTGCTCGATGGGCGTTTGCGGCAGCACCATCCAGAACGCGGCGTAGCCGCCGGTGCCGTCCTGGCCGAAAACGCGAAACTGCGCGCCGGTCGCGTACGGGTTGCCGCTCCAGGCCTGTAGCCACTGCGCGGTGTCCTCGGCGGTCAAGAATCGCGTGTAGGGTTCAAAGTCATAGCCTTCCTCGATATCGAAACTCAGCTGATGGAGCAATGCCAACCGCTCCGGTAACTCGGTATCCCAGGGGTCAATGCTCATGGTGTACTCCGTTCGATAAGTTATGCTTCGAACCTGCGATAGCACGTGGGTTCAGCTTGTGCGATCACGCCCCAAAACGCTAGCGCGCTTTCCACCACGCCAGTATGCCCGGCGCAAGCTCGCCCTTCTCGGCCAGCTGCCCGCCTCTGGCAAAGTCTGCCCAGAGCGTGCGCAGGCGCTGGCCACACTCGCGAAGCTCGGTTTCATCCACGCCCTTGACGATATCCGCATCCCGCCAGCTTGCCGGCTCGCCCAGCAGCAGCGGTAGCTCCAGCGTGTGGGCGGCGCCGTAAGGGGCCCGGCCCTTGTTCCAATCGAACCGATAGACGAAGGCGCGGCCACCGGCGCTTACGTGGCGGCGGGCGAAGGCGTGGGCATCATGCCGGTACACCTTGCGCGTGGTGGCGGCAACCATGGCGCCGGTGAGCGGCGCGCCCAGAAGCGGCGTTTGGCGCAGGCGCGTCAGCCCCGGCGACATCACCAGAAACAGTGCGGTTTCTTCACAGGTGGTACCGATGAACACATCGATCTTTTTCGCCGCGCGCTGCCAGGCGGCGGGCGCCTGCTTCTCCTGGGGCAGCGGGTAGTGGCCGTACTGGGTCGAAAACGGCATGGCGGATTTAAGCCCAAAGCCCTGGGCGGTCTTGATGACCTCGGTTTGCAGGGCAAGCACCTCGCCCAGCGGCATCTCATCGGTGGCTGAGGCGGCCTGCTTAAGCATTTTGGCGTTCATTTTCGCCCGCCCGCGGCTGATGCCGAGCGGCGCGCTCTGAATAATGGCGCGCTGGAAAAGCCCTTCGGCGCCGTCGGCAATCATCAGGTGCGCCGTCGCGTCGCCGCCGGCGGAGTGGCCGAACAGGGTCACGTTGTTGGGGTCGCCGCCGAACGCGGCGATGTTGGCGTTAATCCAGCGCAGCGCCGAGATCAGATCGAGCAGCCCCAGGTTCGCCGGCCGCCCTTCCCCACCGAGAAACCCCAACAGCCCCAGCCGGTAGTTCACGCCCACCACGATCACATCCCCCTCAAGCGCCAGCGGGCGGGTGTCGAATACGGGCAGATCCGCCGTGCCGAATACATAGGAGCCGCCGTGGATCCAGACCATGACCGGGCGCGGCGTACTGGCGGGGCTTTCCGGCAGCGTCACGGAAAGGTGCAGCGCCTCTTCCGAGACGACGAACTCGCCCGCACTCACGCCCAGGGCGTGGTTGAGCTCCGGCACGATATTCTGCGGCGCGGCGGGTGACCATTCGGTGGCGTGAATGGGCGCGCTCGAAGGCGGCTCGTCCACCGGCGGGCAAAAGCGCTCAACGCGTGCGTAGCGGATGCCGGTGGCGCGAATCGCGCCGCGGTCAGTCCAGCCGATGATCTCGCCGGCGGGGGCGGTAAAGCGCGGGGCGTCTTGCGGGGCGGGCTCAGCGTGGGTCATGGGCGGTCGCTCTTACAATGGCACATCATCATGAGCCGACGAGCATAGCACGCGTGATCGGCGGTTATAGGCCACGCGCGCGAGGCGGCGTTGAGATACCAGCGAAGAAGTCATTGGACGGCTCGGCTTGCCACCACCTAGACTCAAGGCTCCTTCCCCGTGAGTGCCCTGCCCATGCGCGTTTTCTCCAATCCGGTCGGTGCCGGTTCGTTGTGGTTCGATAACCTGGTCACCGCCGACGGCGTGCCGGTCGCCTATGACCCGCAGGCCCGCGCGTTCATCCCCATGCCGCCGTTTTGCGCCAACCGCGAGGTGATCGGCTGTAACTGGATTGCCCCGCAAAAGGGCCAGCTTTGCCGCGCCTGCGCCATGACCGCCGTCGCACCGGACCCGAGCATTCCCAACGCCACTGCCAACTGGGCGCAAACCGAAGCCGCCAAGCGCTGGGTGATCGACAATCTGGGCCGCTGGAACTGGTTTCGTCCGGAAGACCCGGGCGCCCCGCCGGTGTTCCACCTGCTGGCGGAAGGCAAAAAACCAGTGATGATGGGCCACGTGGATGGTGTGGTGACGATCAGCATCGCCGAGGCCGACCCGGTACTGGTCACCACCCGGCGCGAGGCGCTGGAAGAACCCTACCGCACCATGATCGGCCACATGCGTCACGAGATTGCGCACATGCTGTGGTGGCGGTTAAGCCTGCGCGAGGACTTTCTGGAAGCGTTTCGCGACATGTTCGGCGACGAACGCGCCGATTACGGCGAGGCGCTCAAGCACCACTATAACGAAGGCCCGCCGGAGAAGTGGCGCAAGGATTTCGTCTCCACCTACGCCTCGGCCCACCCCCACGAGGACTGGGCGGAAACCGTTTCGCACATTCTGCACCTGACCGATATCACCGACAGCTTCGTGTCATCGGGCATGGATTCGCCGGAGCTGCCCCGCGATCACAAGTGGGACGCCTACGCCGAGCCGGACGCCGAGCGCTTGATTCACATTGCCACCGCGCTAATCGCCGGGGTGAACCACGTCAACCGCGCGATGGGGCTTTCCGACGTTTACCCCTTCATGCTGACCGAAGTCACGCTCAAGAAGATGGCGTTCGTGCACGGCTGGCTACGCCGGGGGGCGCAGGGGCTGTAACCTTCGTGAGCGCAGGCCTCAGGCACTGGGGCTGTCGCTCAACACGAACGAATGCAGCTCGATATCGGTTCGAAATTGCCAGCCCAAGCGCTTCCAGAACCGCTTGCCGGATTCGTTATCCGTAAGCAGCATCAGGTGCGCCTTGTCGATGCCTTCACCCCGCAAGGCGTTCAGGCAGCGCTCGACCAGAGCGGTACCGACGCCCTGCTTACGGTGACGTTCGGCCACCGCCAGGTGCTGGATGAAACCTCGATGGCCGTCGTGGCCCGCCATGATCGTGCCGATGATCTCCCCGTCCTGTTCGGCAATGAAGCTCAACCCCGGGTTACGCGATAGATAGCGCGTGATGCCTTCGAAAGAGTCCGCATCACGCAGGCGCACGCCCGGCGTTTGCTGCCAAAGCGCCACGGCGGCGTGGTAGTCCTCGAGGGTCATGGGGCGGTAGTGCATGAAGAATTCCAGAAAGTCAGTTCGTCAGGGCGTGGAAGGTGTGGATCGAGTGGGCGTAGCCCGGCGGCAGGTTGGCCGGCAGCGCGTCGAGCGCGAAGGTGGCAATGCGCAAATGCTCGTCGCTCACTTCAGGTGCGAAAGGGCCTACCAATTCGCAGCCATAGGTCACGATGAAGACCTGCTTGCCGGGAATTACCTCGAACAGATAGCTGTCGATGATCGATGAGACGCGCACCTCGACATCGAGCTCTTCCTTGAACTCTCGTGCCAGGCACTCAGGCGCGCTCTCGCCAACCTCGATACGCCCGCCGGGCAGCTCCCACTCGTCGCGGTCGTTCAGTGCCAACACCACCTGGCCGTTGGGAAGTCTCAATACGCCCTTGATCGATACTGGAAACACAAGCACCCTTCCCGTTCAATGCTAGAAGTTGAGTCCCAAGCGCAGCGCCTGTAGTCCATCGAGGGTGATCGTGACCTCATCAGAAAACAGCGGATGCCCTTCGACGCCCAGATTCAGCGCCGCCTGGCTGCCGCGGTAGGCCACGTTCAGCGTGATCTCCGTCGAGGTACTGATCGGCGCCCAGAGCCTGTAATCGACGCTTTCCACCGTAACGTTGGAAAGCCCGCGCTCACTCAGCGCCTGCTCCACCTCGCGCTCCACGGCGTGGCCGTAGTAGACATAAACCCCCGCATAGCCCAGCGCCAACACCCCGATCAACGACAACAGCTTACCCATAAAACGCCTCGCATCATCGCCGTTCGATCAACGGCCAAAAGCGGGATAATGCCGGGCATGGGTCGGGGGCACAAGGGGCAGGCATCGCGCCCCATTTTTCTTTATTCTGCTGCCCACGCTTTGCTTTCACCCCTCCGGAGTCTATCCATGACCTCACCTGTTTTGCGACTCGCCACGCCCAACGACACCGACCGCTGCTACGACATCGAGGCTGCAGCCTACGAGGGCGACGAAGGCGCCACGCGAGAGAAAATCGCCACCCGCATCGTCCAGTATCCCGAAGGGTTTCTGGTCATGACGCTCAATGACGGGATCATCGGCTTTATCAACGGCGGCTGCGCGCATGAGGTGGTCATGTCCGACGAGGCGTTCAAGGAGCTGATCGGCCACGACCCCGCCGCCCCTAACGTGGTCATCATGTCGGTGGTGATCGACCCCGCCCACCAGGGCAACGGTTACGCCAGCAAACTGATGCAAGCCTTCGTCGAACACATGAAAACGCTTGGCAAGCAGACCATCCACCTGATGTGCAAGGAGCGTCATGTCCTGCTCTATGAGCGCATGGGCTACCGCTACGTAAAGCCTTCTGACTCCGACCACGGCGGCATGGCGTGGCATGAGATGGTCATGGTGTTGTAGCTTGTCGGCCCGAATGTGAGCAATTCTGTACAAGCATTCGAACGGCCAACTGCCTTAAGCTTACCGGGTGACATGCGAGGAGCGCGGTATGCGAAACGCCAGCCGATTTGAATTTATCAAAAGCCAGCACGTGCCGAGTTTGACCGTGCTGCACGCGGCGATGGAGGATTTCAGCTATGACCGCCACGCCCACGAAGAGTACGCCTTTGGCGTGACCCTGGCCGGGCGGCAGGATTTCTTCAGTGGCGGGCAGTTTCACAAGAGCCCGCCGGGCAACGTGATCGTGTTCAACCCGGAGGAGGTGCACGACGGCCAATCCGGCGGCGAGCACACGCTGGATTACCTGATGCTGTACGTCGACCCGGACCAGTTGGCGCCGCTGTTCGCCGAGGCGCTGGGCCGTCCGAGCGGCGCGGGCTTTCGCTCGCCCACTACGCTGATGCATGACGCCAAGCTGCGCACGTCCATCCTGGAACTGGCGCGCCTGGTCACCCACGGCATCGGTAGCTGCATCGACCAGGAGAACGCGCTTTACCGTATCGCGGAGCGTACCGCGCAGCTCGGCGGCGAGGTGGTCGACAAGCCCCGTGCCACTCGGCCGGAGACGCTACTGGAGCGGGCCAAGGCTTATATTCACGCCCACCTGGAGCAGGACATTTCCCTGGATGCGATCAGCGCCGCCGCGCACCTCTCCCGGTACCATTTCCTGCGCCTTTTCCGCCAGCACTACGGCATTACCCCGCACCAGTACGTGATCAACTGCCGCATCAACGCGGCGCGGGCCGCACTCGCCGAAGGCGCCTTCCCCAGCGACGTCGCGCTGCGCTACGGCTTCAGCGATTCGAGCCACTTCAATCGCCGCTTCAAGCGCATCTACGCCGTGACGCCAAGCCAGTACCGGCGCGACATCGCCCGCTGACTCCCTTGCGGCCAAAGCGCTAACCCATCAACGTTCGCGAGATTTCATCATGCTGGGAATCATCCTGTTTGGGGTGGGCATCATGTACACGCCCGGCCCCGTGAACCTGCTCGGCCTGAACGTGGGCATCAACGGCCAGGCCAGTCGCTCTATCGGCTTCTGCCTGGGTGTGGGCAGCGCCATGCTGCTCTATCTGCTGGTGCTGGGCTTCGCCGGGGCGGCGTGGATCGGCGGGCAAGCGCTGGTCATACTGAGCGCGGTGGGCTGCGGCTATATTCTCTATCTCGCCTGGAAGATCGCCCGCGCTAGCGCGCGGCTTAAAACCGCTGATGCGCCCATGCGCGTGTTCGGCTTCCGTGACGGGGTGGCGATGCAACTCTTGAACCCCAAGACACCGGTGGCGGTGTTGCCCATCGTCACGCTGCAGTTTCCGGCGGCGGGTATCGACGGCGTAAGCCTGGTCGTTTGGGCCGTGGGTCTCGCGCTGCTCGCCGCCGGCGCCCCCGGCAGCTACATGCTGTTGGGCCGCCTGGTCGGCCAGCGCATCCAGCAACCGCGCCTGGTGAAAGGCTTCAACCTTGCCATGGCCGCGCTGCTGGCGGCCGTGGCCGTGTCGATTGGCATTGAGCACGTGTGGGTGCCGCTTGCCTCTGCGGCAGGCTAGCGGTTTGCGCAGACAAGGTTAATGTCTATCGGCGCCTATCTTGTGACTTAAAAACAGCCTCGTCGAATGGTTCACATAGTGGTAAATGCCATTGCAATGGCTGGCGCTGGGCCCGGCGATGTTCAACACTCGGACATCGAACTCGCGCACGAAGTCGTCCAGCAGCGTGGCTGCCGTCTCATACGTTACCAGGTCGATATCGATCAGTTTGTAAGGTTTAGCCTGGCGAATACAGAAGAGCACCGTCGCCTCGGTGCCGCCGCGCGGGTAAGCGCTATAGAAAATGGCGGTGCCGTCGGCGTCCTGCACGTTGCGTTTGGTGCGCTGACGGTAACCGCCGCCGATTTCCGTCAATGTATAGATAGGGTCAAGCGGCCCATCTTCGGCTACCCGCCCTACCGGGCAGGCGCCGCCAATGGGAAAGCCCGCGTCGAGCGCGGCATCGAGTGCCGCCCGGTCGGCGCCGGTCTGGCCGCCGCTGATGATCTTTTCCAGCATCTGTCGTTATCCGTCCTGGCCCATTCCGTCTTGCGAGGGCGACGGATTAACAGAACTCTCGCCCAGGGCTGGCAGCACCACCTGCTCAACCAGACGCTCCAGCAGATCACGATCGATCGCGACCCTCAGAATCAGGGCTCGATAGGCCGCCATGGAGGGGATGATCTGGGCAGCGAGGGCAATATCTGCCGTTGGCGGGATGTCACCTCGCGCTTGGGCGCGCTCCATCAGCACCGCATTCGCCGTGATCCATGGCTCGAAAATCGAGTAGTCGCCCGTGTCTGCCAATCCCGGCACCTGGCTGATCATCGACACCACACCCGCCATGGCGCGCAATATCCGGTCCACCTTCGCGCCGTCCTGTGGCCGAAACATCGCCAGAAGATCGCCCCGTAACGAGCCGGTATCCGGCAGCGCTTCCAGGTCGATCTGTTGCGCCTTCATGTGCGCGACCGCGTCCAGTACCAGATCGGTTTTCGTCGGCCAGCGGCGATACAGCGTGCCTTTCCCGGCCTGCGCGCGATCCGCCACCTTTGCCGTGCTCAGCCCGTCATAGCCGACCTCCGCCAGCAGGTCGATCGTCGCCTCCAGAATGGCGACGTCACGTTCGGGGTCGCGTTTGCGTCCTCGCGCGGCAACAGGAAGATCATTGTTAGTCATTGACATTTTTAATCCGATACTACATGGTTCCGATACTACTTAGTTCCGATACTACTTAGTTCCGATACTACTTAGTTCCGATACTACTTAGTTCCGATACTTTTTGGTATCGAAATTATCGAGTGGCTTGATCATAACCGGAGCTTATCATGCGCTACAACCTTCTGGGCCGCACCGGCCTCTTCGTTTCCGACATGTGCCTGGGCACCATGACCTTTGGTCAGAGCGGCGGCCCTTATGCAGCCGCCAGCGGCGTCATGCAGGACGAGGCCGAAGCGATTCTGCGCCGTGCTTTTGATGCAGGCATCAACTTCATCGACACGGCCAACGTCTATGCGGGCGGGCAGTCGGAAGAGATCGTGGGTCGCGCCCTGTCCTCGCTCGGTATCGCGCGCAAGGACGTTGTGCTGTCGACCAAGTTCGAGCATGGCACCGGCAAAGGTCCGAACGATGGCGGCGCCTCGCGCCAGCACATCCTGCACGAGGTGCATGGCAGCCTGAAGCGTCTCGGCACCGACTATATCGACCTTTACCAGCTGCACGGCTTCGACCCCGCCACCCCGGTCGAGGAAACGCTGCGCACCCTGGATGATCTTGTCCGCCAGGGCCTTGTCCGTCACATCGGCGTGTCGAACTGGGCCGCGTGGCAGCTGGCCACGGCGCTGGGTGATGCCAAACGTCTGGGACTGGAGCGGTTCCAGAGCTATCAGGGCTACTATTCGCTGGCCGGGCGCGACGTGGAGCGTGAGATTACCCCGCTCTTGCAGGCCGAAGGCCTGGGCCTGATGGTCTTCAGTCCGCTCGCCGGGGGCTATCTGACGGGCAAGTATCGCAACAGTGATGAAGGCCGCCGCGCCACCGTTCCATTCCCCCCGGTGAACGAAGCGCGCGGCGCGCCGCTTCTGGACGTGATGGACGGCATCGCTGCGCGGCATGACACCACCCTCGCGGCGATCTCGCTGGCGTGGCTCTTGCACCAGAAGGTCGTCACCAGCGTGATCCTCGGCCTGAAACGGCTCGATCAGTTGGAGGACAACCTGAAGGCCGCCGAGGTGGCGCTGTCCGAGGACGACCTGGCCGCCCTGAATGCGGCAAGCGCCCTGACCCCGGAATACCCCAGCTGGATGATGGCCTCGGGTGAGGGGCCGCGCCGCAGCCTGATGGAGACCGGCAGGATGCCCGAGACTCAGTGGGGTGCCCAATGACGATCCTTGTCACCGGCGCGACCGGCCAGGTCGGTGCGGCGATTCTTGACCGTCTGCACGGGGCAGACATCCGTGCGCTGACCCGCGATCCCGCGCGCCTTGGGGAGCGCGACGTGGTCACAGCGGTTCAGGGCGACCTGACCGACCCGGTATCAATCGAGGCAGCGCTACAAGGTGTCGATACACTATTTCTGCTGACGTCGGTCAGTCCGGATGAAGCGAACCAGGCGATGATGGCTGTGAACCTGGCGAAAGCGGCAGGCGTGCGCGGCATCGTCTACCTGTCCGTCAGCCACGCAGGCCGCTATGTCGACACGCCCCATTATGCCAGCAAGCATCTGGTCGAGCGGATGATCTGGACGGCGGGGCTGCCCGCTACCATTCTGCGCGCCAACTACTTCATGCAGAACGACCTGACGGCAAAGGACGCGCTGCTTGAGGGTGTCTTTCCCCAGCCGATCGGTGAGGTCGGCGTGGCCATGGTTGACGTTCGCGATATCGCGGATGCCGCGGTGGCCGAACTCCTGCGGCGTCATCAGGCCGATGCTTCGCTGCCTGCCACCCTGATCGAGGTGTGCGGCCCGGAGGTTCTGACCGCCGCCGACGTGGCGGCGATCTGGACCGACGCGCTTGGGCTTGAGGTTTCCCCCGGCTCGGCTGACCTCGGCGCCTTCGAGGCCGGTCTGCGCCACCGGATGCCCGCCTGGATGGCCCATGACCTTGCGCGCATGTTTAGTGGCTTCCAGCGGGAGGGGATGGTGCCAGCGCCGCAAGCGGCTGCCACGATGGAGCAACTGATCGGCCATCCGCTGCGGCGCTATCGCGACTTCGCGCAGGAGGCGGTGGCGTCGTGGAGAACCTGAGATCACCAAGCCGTCTTCGGCTGATAGTGGAAATGGGGACCGTCTTCGTGGCGGCTCCCGTCCTGATGGCCTTCATCGCAACGCCGGGGCAGCTGTTTCCCTCGATCCTGCCGCTTCTGGGGCTCGGGCTGGTGTTATTGCACATGACACCCGACTTCCGGTGGTCATCGATCCTGCACGGCTGGCGGGAAACGCGCATCCCGCTTATCGCGGCCGCAGGGCTGGCCACCTTCATCGCGGGCTGGGCCGCCATCCAGTGGCTACAGCCCTGGGCGACCTTCTGGCTATGGCGCGAGGAACGATCCGTGTTCTGGGGGTTACTGGTAGCTTATCCGCTGCTGTCCGCCCTGCCGCAGGAACTCATCTACCGGACGCTCTTTTTCCGACGCTACGCCGCGATCCTGCCGACGGGCCGCCGCTCCATCCTGCTCAATGCCACGCTGTTTGCCCTCGCGCACGTGATGTTCTGGAACTGGGTGGTGCTGCTTGTGACGTTCATGGGCGGGCTGTTGTTCGCCGTGTCCTACCGTCAGCGCGGCCTTGTCGAGGCCTGGGCCCTGCACGGCCTTACGGGGTTTTTGCTGTTTGTCACCGGCGTGGGCTGGTATTTCACGCCAGAGGCGTCGGCTCGGCCCTTCTGACCTTTCTCTTCCCGGCCTCTCTCCGGTCTCTCCCCGGCTTTCATGGCTTATTTTGAAAGTGACCGAAACGCGGCGGGTTATAAAGCGCGATATTTGCTCTAAGCTGTTGGTCGACATGCCCTATCAGGAGGAAAATCGCATGAATGCACAGAAAGTGGCGCTGGTCACCGGCGGCTCGCGCGGTATCGGCGCAAGCATTGCCCAAAAGCTCGCCAATGACGGCTTCACGGTGATCGTCAATTACGCAAACAGCTTTGATGAAGCGGCGAAGGTGGTCGAGGAGATCCAGCGCCAGGGCGGCAGTGCCAAGGCATTTCAGGCGGATGTGGCTAACGCGGACGCGGTGCGCCAGCTCTTCGACGAGATCGAAGCGCAGTACGGCCGGCTCGACGTGCTGGTCAATAGCGCCGGGATCCTGAAGCTCGCGCCGCTCGTTGAGTGCGACGATGCGCTTATCGACGCCCACATCGATATCAATCTGAAAGGCTCTATCTACACCATGCGTGAGGCGGCCAAACGCCTGCAAAGCGGCGGGCGCATCATCAACCTGTCGACCAGCGTGGTGGGGCTCAAGCTCGAGAACTACAGCGTGTACGCGGCGACCAAGGCGGCGGTGGAAACCCTGGGCGCGATTCTGTGCAAGGAGCTTCGCGGGCGCGAGATCACCGTCAACAGCGTCGCCCCCGGCCCCACCGCCACGAAGCTCTTTTTCGATGGCAAGTCCGACGAGTTGATCGACAGGCTCGCCAAAATGCCGCCGCTGGAACGTCTGGCCGAGCCCGAGGACATCGCAAGCGTGGTGGCGTTTCTCGCCTCGCCCGCCGGCGGCTGGATCAACGGGCAGACGCTGCGCGCCAACGGCGGCATCGTTTAACTCACGGTCTCTTCTTCGCGGCAGCGGCGAACGCTATCTGCCAGCTCGCGCGCCAGCCCATGTACGCCTTCGACGGCTTCGTCACCGGTCGTGGCGTGCTCGATGCGCTCGACCAGCGCCGAGCCGACCACTACCGCGTCGCTGAAGCGGCCGATAGACGCGGCTTGTGCCGGCGTGCGAATACCAAACCCTACGCCGATCGGGAGCTGCGTATGGCGTTTCAGGTCAACGACCGCGCGCTCGATACTTTCCGGCGTGGCCGCACCGACGCCGGTCACGCCGGCGACCGAGACGTAGTAGATGAACCCGGAGGCACGCTCGAGCACCTGCGGCAGGCGCTTGGCGTTGGTGGTGGGCGTGGCCAGGCGGATGAAGTCGATGCCGTGGCGGGCGGCGGGCGTGCAGAGCTCGTCGTCGTGCTCCGGCGGCAGGTCCACCACGATCAGCCCGTCCACGCCGGCCTCACGCGCGTCTTCCAGAAAGCGCTCGACGCCGTAGCAGTAGATCGGGTTGTAGTAGCCCATCAGCACGATCGGCGTGTGCTGATTCTTCTCGCGAAAGCGCTTCACCATCGCCAGCGTTTTGGCCTGGGTCTGGCCCGCGTCCAGCGCGCGCAGGGCCGCTTTCTGAATCGCCGGGCCGTCGGCCATCGGGTCGCTGAAGGGCATGCCCAGCTCGATGATGTCCACGCCCGCGTCGGGCAGCCCGTCGAGCAGGCGTTGCGAGGTCTCCGGGTTCGGGTCGCCGGCAGTCAGAAAGCTTACCAGCGCCGGGCGATTCTGCGCTTTCAGCGCGGCGAAGCAGCGCTCAATACGTTGGGTGCCGACGGTCGAGTTGGCCTGGCTCATTAGAACTTGTCTCCTAGCGTGTCTTTGAGATGGTGAGCAACGCTCATCATGTCCTTGTCGCCGCGCCCGCTCAGATTGACCACCATCAGGTGATCGCGGCGTAACGTGGGCGCGCGCTTGGCGACGTCGGCCAGGGCGTGGGCGGTTTCGAGCGCCGGAATGATGCCCTCTTCGCGACAGCAGATCTGAAACGCCTCGAGCGCCTCGTCGTCGGTGGCCGAGACGTACTCGACGCGGCCCTGCTCGTGAAGCCAGGCGTGCTCGGGGCCAATGCCCGGGTAGTCGAGCCCCGCCGAGATCGAATGAGCGTCGATGATCTGGCCATCCTCGCTTTGCAGCAAGAAAGTGCGGTTGCCGTGGAGCACGCCGGGGGTGCCGCCGTTCAGGCTCGCCGCGTGCTGCCCCGTTGCCACGCCCTTGCCGCCGGCTTCGACGCCGATCATCTGCACGCTTTCATCGGCAAGGAACGGGTGGAAAAGCCCCATGGCGTTGGAACCGCCGCCGATGCAGGCGACGAGCGAATCCGGCAGGCGCCCCTCTTTCTCCTGCATCTGGCGGCGGGTTTCATGGCCAATCACCGCCTGGAAGTCGCGCACCATGGCGGGGTACGGGTGGGGGCCGGCCACGGTGCCGATGATGTAGAAGGTGTCGTCGACATTGGTCACCCAGTCGCGCAGCGCTTCGTTCATGGCGTCCTTGAGCGTGCCGGTGCCCGACGTCACCGGCACCACCTGGGCGCCTAAAAGCTTCATGCGAAACACGTTGGGCTGCTGGCGCTCGATGTCGGTGGTGCCCATGTAGATCACGCATTCGAGGCCGAAGCGCGCCGCCACCGTGGCCGTGGCCACGCCGTGCATGCCCGCGCCGGTTTCGGCAATAATGCGCTTCTTGCCCATCTGCCTGGCGAGCAGCACCTGCCCGATGCAGTTGTTGATCTTGTGCGCGCCGGTGTGATTGAGCTCTTCACGCTTTAAATAGATTTTTGCGCCACCGAAGTGCTCGGTCAGCCGCTCGGCAAAATAGAGCGGGCTTGGCCGACCCACGTAGTCGGTTTGAAAGTAGGCGAGCTTGCGCTGAAACTCGGGGTCCGCCTTGGCCGCGGCGTATTCATCGCGCAGCTCGTTGATCAGCGGCATCAGCGTTTCCGCCACGAAGCGCCCGCCGAAGCGGCCGAACATACCGTTGCCATCGGGCAAGGCGGTCGAAGGAGTAAAAGGCTGGTTCATCGCGACCTCGAAGGGCTGAAAAGACGTTGCCGGCTAAGGCGTTCATTGATGTCTTTACGTTACCCGAGGCGCGAGGGTCAAAAAATCGATAAGATAGCGGCTATCTGTGAGTTTTAATCAACTATCGAGAAGCCATCTTCATGCAGAATAGCCTGCCCCCGCTGAGCGCGCTGCGTGCTTTTGAGGCCACCGCGCGGCTTGGCAGCGTAAGCGGCGCCGCCGGTGAGCTCAGCGTGACCCACGGTGCGGTCAGCCGCCAGCTCAAGACGCTGGACGAACATTTTGAGACGGCGCTGTTCGCCAAATCCGGCCGGCGCCTGGTGCTGACCCCGCACGGCGAAACGCTGCAGCGCGGCCTTGGCGAGGCCTTCGCACAGCTGCGCGATAGTTGCGCATCGCTCAAGCGTGAGGTAGAGGGCGCACCCTTTACCCTGGCCTGCCCCGGCAGCCTGTTGGCGCGCTGGTTGATTCCTCGGCTCGAACCGCTGCGCCGGGCGCTGCCCGAGCTCAACCTCCAGGTGGTGGTCAGCGACACCGAACAGCCCGGCGGCCAGCAGAGCGCCAGCGCCACCCTTGCGTTTCTGGAGCCGCCCTGGCCCGTTAGCGGTGAGGTGATCGAGCTGATGGCCGAGGAGATCTGCGCGGTGGCAAGCCCGGCACTTGCCGCGCGTCTTGACGCCAATGTACCGGCGTCGCTGTTCGAACAGACGCTTCTGACGACCGCCTCACGCCCCCAGGCGTGGCCGGCCTGGGCCCACGGCCAAGGGCTCGATGAAAGCGCTCTCGACAAGGCGCTGGAACAAAGCCTGGGGTTCGACCACCTCTACTACCTGATGGAGGCCGCCGTGGCGGGGCTCGGGGTCGCGATCGCGCCCCGGCTGCTGGTGAAGGATGATCTGAAAAGCGGGCGGCTGGTCGCGCCCTGGGGAAGTATCGCCACCCCCGCCCGCCTCTGCCTGTGGCTACCCGACGAGCGCCGCACCGGCGCGGGAGAAAAGCTGGCGGCGTGGCTCGAACGGGCGCTTAAAGCATCAAATTAGCGTTTGGCGGTACTCGGCCAGCGCGGCGATATCCGAAGGCGTGGTGCGACAGCACCCGCCGATACCCGCGGCCCCGGCGGCAAGCCAGGCGGCCGCGCCCTGAACGAGGTTGGGCGGCGCGCCGTTGTGGTCGCACGCCGCCGGGTGCCAGGTTTTGGTGGTCGGGTCGTACTGTTCGCCGGAGTTGGGGTAGACCAGTACCGGCAGGTCGCACGCCTGCTTGATGGCCTCGATCAGAGGCGCGATATGGGCGAGTGCTGTACAGTTCACGCCGATCGCCGCCACGCCCGGGCGCCCTGCCAGGGCCTTGGCGCATTCGGCAATCGGCGTGCCGTCGCTGATGTGCGCGTCATCCTTTGCCGAGAAGGTAATCCAGGCCTGCGCGCCGGGGTGCTCGGCGAGCAGGTCGCTGATCGCCAGCGCTTCGTCAAGCGACGGCAGCGTCTCCGCCGCCAGCAGGTCCGCCCCGGCCTCCAGCAGCAGCGCAAAGCGCTCGCGGTGAAAATCGACGAGCCCGGCACGATCCAGGTCATAGCCGCCGCGGTACTCGCTGCCGTCGGCCAGGTACGCGCCATAGGGCCCCACAGAAGCTGCCACCAGCGGTTTCGGGCGCGCGCTGTCCGGCTGCCAGGCGGCGTCGCGGGCATCACACGCCAGCGTTACCGAGCGCGTAATCAGCGCGCGGGCCTTTGCCTCGGTAAGCCCTGCCTGCATGAAGCCGGGAATGGTCGCCTGGTAGCTTGCGGTGATCGCACAGTCGGCGCCGGCCTCGAAGTAAGCCTGGTGAACCTGGCGGATCTTCTCCGGCGCCTCGCTTAAGAGCCGCGCCGACCAGAGGCTGTCGTTGAGATCGCATCCCAGCGCTTCGAGCTCGGTGGCCAGCGCGCCGTCGATCACCATGAAAGGAACGTCGCGCAGCAAGGTCTGGATGGGGTTGGCGTGCTGGCTCATGCGGGGGTCTCCTCGGCGGTGCGGGCGCGTTTGGCCGTCTGGCGGCGGTGCAGGTAGTGAATCAGATAGCAGAGTACGATGAACGGCACGCCGAAGTAGAGCGCGATGCGCTGCTGCGGATCGAAGGCAATGCCGATACAGGCGGCCAGGCAGGCGCCGAAGGCGATCAGCGGCACGAACGGGTAGCCCGGCGTGCGGTAAACCAGATCCTCGAGCTGGCCGCCTTCCCGCAGGTACTGGCGGCGAAAGTTGAACTGGCTCAGCGCGATCGCCATCCACACGATCACCACCGCAAGCCCCGAAATGGACACCAGCACCAGATACACCGACTCCGGCGCGTAAACGCTCGAGAACAGCGCCCCGAAGCCGCCGACCATGCTCAAGAGCAGCGCGTTCATGGGAATGCCGCGCTTGTTGAGCCGGCCAAGAGACTTGGGCAGCGTGCCCTGGTCCGAGAGCGTCCAGAGCATGCGCGCCGAGGCGTAGAGACCGGAGTTGGCCGCCGAGAGCAGCGCGGTGATGATCACGAAGTTCATGATGTCCGCCGCTCCCGGCACGCCGATGCGCTGGAAGACCGCGACGAACGGGCTCTGGCTGAGTCCGGCCTCGGTATGAGGCAGGAGCGCGGCGATCACCACCATGGTACCGACGAAGAACAGAATCAGCCGCCAGAGCGTGGCACGAATCGCTTTAGGGACGTTGCGCGCCGGATCCTCGGCTTCGCCGGCGGCGATGCCAATAAGCTCGGTACCGGAGAAGGCGAACATCACCGCCAGAAGCGTCATGCCGATGGTCAAAAGGCTCGGCGGCATCGCGCCCTCGCCCCACAGCGCCGAAAGCCCGGGGGAGGCCACGGTAGCGCCGGTTTCATCCTGCAGCGGCACGAAGCCGATGATCGCCGCCGCGCCGATCAACACGAAGGCGACCACCGCCAGCACCTTGATCAGCGAGAGCCAGAACTCGGATTCGGCGAAAAAACGCGAGGTGAAGGCGTTGACACCAAACACGATGACGGCGAACAGCCCGCTCCAGTACCAGCCGGGCACATCGGGAAACCAGCGGCCCATGAACACCGCCGCCGCGGTGAACTCCGAGCCCAGCGCCACCGTCCAGGTAAGCCAGTACATCCAGGCGACCATGTAGCCGGTGCCGGGGCCAATGTAGCGCGTGGCGTGGGCGCTGAATGCGCCGGAGTCCGGCATATGCACGGCAAGCTCACCCAGGCACATCATCACAAGCCAGGCAACGATACCGCCCACCAGATACGCCAGCACCGCACCCAGCGGGCCCGCCTGCTGCACCGTGTAGCCCGAGCTCAGAAAGAGCCCCGTGCCGATCACGCCACCGAGCGACAGCATCACCAGATGCCGCGTCTGCATGCTGCGCTTGAAGTGCGCGCCCTCTTCTCGACGCCTGGAGGGATGACGTGCCTGATCACTCATATAACGACCTTCTCGTTGGCTTATCGCATCGTTGCCGGCCCGTAAGCCGGACCTGAAAAGGAGCGCTATTCTAATTTAGAAAAAAAGAATAAAAAAACTATTTTTTAGTATTTTTTTGAATAATAGCCAACGAAACGCTAGCGCCTTACTTATGTCTTCGACCAACAAAAAAGCGCCCCGGACGGGGCGCTCGAGAAACCTAGAATGAAGTCCATTGCTCGGTATCATGCTGACTTCCCAGAACCTGAGTCGCCTTGGGCTTGGCGATTCGCGCCGGGCTTTGAAGCGGTCGTGACGGGGTGGGCAGCGCCGCCGTTTTCAGGCCGCTCGACGCGCCCCGGAAAAACGATACCTCTTTGAGCAGCGACGCCGCCTGACGTTGAAGCGAACGGCCCGCCGCGCTGGACTCATCCACCAGGCTGGCGTTCTGCTGAGTGGCGCTATCCATCTGCGAGATAGCCGTATTGACCTGTTCGATACCCTGAGACTGCTCTCGGCTGGCCGTGGCGATCTCGGCCATCAGGGCCGAAACGCGCTGCACGCCGCCCACGATATCCTCGAGCGAACGGCCCGCGCGGTTGACCAGTTCCGAGCCGGAATCCACCTGAACGATACTGTCTTCGACCAGCGTTTTGATATCCTTGGCGGCGTTGGCGCTGCGCCCGGCCAGATTACGCACCTCGCTGGCCACGACCGCGAACCCCCGCCCTTGCTCACCGGCACGGGCGGCTTCGACCGAGGCATTGAGCGCCAGCAAGTTGGTCTGAAAGGCAATTTCATCGATCAACCCGATAATACCGGCAATTCGGCGGCTCGAGGTGTTGATCATCTCCATCGCTTCGACCGCCTGACGAGCGATCTCGCCGCCGGCATTCGCCTGCCGGCTCACGTCGCTTACCAGCTTGTCGGCCTCGGAGGCGTTCTCGGCGTTCTGGCGAACGGTGGAAGTGATTTCATCCATCGAGGCCGCCGTCTCTTCGATGCTCGCCGCCTGCTGCTGGGTACGGCTGCTCAAGTCGTCGGTACCCGCCACTATCTCATCCGCAGCGCCATTGACTGACTCTGCATTGCTACGCACCGACATTACCACCTGCGAGAACTTTATCTCCATCGTCTTCAATGCGCTCAGCATGTCGCCAAATTCATCCTTACAAGTCACGTCGATGGCATTATTGAGATTACCTTTTGCCATGTCGTTGGCGAGCTTCTGGGCCTTGCCAAGCGGCGTCATGATCCCGCGGATCAGCCATATCGCCAGCAGGATACTGATGATGATGGCCACCGCCATCACGATAATGACGAAGTTGCGTGTCCAAACGTAGTCGCGCGAGGATTGCTGATTGGCAGCAGCGGCTTGCGCGCTGTTACCGTCGGTCAACTGCTTCAGGGCCGTCAGCGCCTTGGGATAGGCTTCACGCAGCGTCGTGGTGGCAATCTGACGCGCTTGATCGAACTCGTTATCGATCATCGCCGCCATGATCGTGTCGATACCGGCACGCAGCTCGGCAAGCGAGGTAACGAACGTATTCGCGATGGCGCGCTCAGCCTCTCCAGAGACACGGCTCGGGAAGTAATCCGCCCAGGCAGCATCGATGAGGGCATCGTTGTCGGCAAGCTCTTGCTGGACGGCCAGGGCGGAGACCGGGTCACGGTCGCGCTGTTCGGCAGTTATCTTCACCCGGTTGCTGAGCAGTGCCTGATTGACCTGGCTCAGGTCGGTGAGGGTGAGCACATTGCTTTCATAGATATCGGACATGGCATTGTTGGTCTTGTTGAGGCTATGAAGACTGATTGCCCCAACCACGATCAGAACCAGCGCACACGCCGCCAAACTCACGGCAAGCCGCAGCTTGACGCTTCGATTCAGAAAAAACATAGGAGTAAGAATCTCTTGGGGACCCGGGGCGCACTGCCCTGGGTGGAAGGAAGCCAACGCGTAAACACCAGCGCCCATGGTGAGTGCGCGTTGCTGTCCGCCGCTTCGTTCACCATCCGATGATCTATCGGCGTAGCCGGCAACTAATTAAATCTTTTTGACAAAAAAATAGCCGATCTCTTACAAGCGAATGAGCCAATACATTACTGACTATTGCCGCGCTACCTGAACACTCCTTCCTGCGACCTTTTTGCATGAGCCTTTTTGCATGAGCTTTTTTACATCGATACGGCTTACTGGTTCGAGGCAATGAGCGTACCGCCGGCGGCCATGAATAGGCCCCCGGTCGCTCGGTTGAACCGCTGGTAGCGGCGCGGACTCTGGAACCAGCGGCTGATACTGGAGCCCAGCCCTGCGTAGATCGACATCAGGGTGAAATCGATCACCAGCCAAGTCAACGCAAGGATGACGAACTGCTCGAGCTGCGGCTGGCTCACGTCGATGAAGTTGGGAAACAGCGCGGCGAAGAACAGCAGATCCTTGGGGTTGCTGATACCCACGGTAAAGCCGCGGCGAAAGCGCTTTTTCGCCGAGACTTTAGGCCCCGCGGCCGCTCCCGGGCTTGCCATCGGCGGGCTGGCCGTATCGCGCCAGGCCATGATACCCAGGTAGACCAGATACGCCCCACCGACCATTTTCAGCGCGTAAAAGGCGGTTTCGGAGGTGGCCAGCACGGCGCCCAGCCCGAGCGATGAGATCGTCATCAGCACGAGCGAGGCTGCCACGCCGCCCAGCACCGTGGTGGTCGCCTGCTTGCGGCCGAACTTCAGCCCGTGGCTGGTGCATAAAAGCGCCACCGGTCCCGGGAAGATGATCAGGGCGAAAATGACGCCCATGTAGGTCAGCCACGTCAGCGTATCCACTCGATGCTCCTTTTTAATCGATGGGTCGGTCGGCAGCGATAACGGGCGCTTACGGTAACGCCCATATCGACAATACCGTATTCAAACACACTCGAATGCCCTTCGCTTGCCGGTTGCTTGAATGGATACGCCTGGCACCGCCCTTCAGGGTCGAAGTGATACGAAGTTGAGCCCGGTCGTCTTCGTGGCCGTCTCGATGGCGGCTTTCGGGTCGTCGATGCCGACCTCGACCATGCCCACCCGAGACAGATCGATCAGGCCGGCCTCGATCATGCGCCAGATCGATAGCACCGTTTCAGGCCGGTACATGCGCGAGCCGCGAATCGTCAACCGGCGGCGCAGAATCTCGCCGTAGGGCATCGGAATGTCCATGCGCACGCCGCCCATCATGACCAGGGTACCGCTGTCCCTCAGGGCGGCGAAACCGGCCAGCAGCGGGTTGGCGCTATCGGCGTCGCCCATGGTGTCGATCACGACGTGCGGGGCGCCCGCCACCGCCGTCATGGCCGAGGCGTCCTGATCGACATCGTTGGTCAAGCGAACGGGCACGACGCGCGGGTCGAGCGTGGCCAGCTTTTCGAGCGCGGCTTCGTTGCGGCCCAGCGCAATGACCCGTGAGGCGCCTTTGGCCAACGCGACCAGTACCGCCGCACCGCCCATCTGCCCGGTGGCGCCCAGAATCGCCACGATATCGCCAGGCGTCTGGCCGGACTGCTCCACGCCTTCCCCGGCAATGCCAAGCCAGGTCAGAAACGCGAGCCTCCCCGGGTCGTCGAAGTGCTCCGCTCCAGGTAGTCGTGTGACGGCTTCCTTCGGCAGCCGCGCCTTCTGCGCCATGGTGCCGTCTCGCCACTGCGTGCGCATGGCATCCACCACGTCCGATTCCAGGCCGCGCCCACCTATTTCGCCCAGCCCCATGAGGACGTCTTCCGGGTAGTCGGTATCGCCAGACTCGACCAGACAGTCGAGCGCCACGACATCGCCCACATGGACATTGAACACGTCATCCGCCTTTTCGCGCACCACGCCAACGCCGCCCGCCCCCAGCACCAACGGTACGGGCAGCGGGATGTCGGTGCTGTCGACCATGGCCATCAGGTAGGCAGGCACATGCACCGCTCGCACATCCACGATGACGGATCCGGGCAAACATATCGGGTCAGGGCGCTCGGCGCAGACGAGCGGAGCCTTCAGGGATTCCTTGTACCAGGCTTTCATCAGCCATTACTCCTCGAGGGTGAAAACATGAAATGGGGGTGGCCATGACAGCCACGGCACAAGGCTAATACCTCAACTAAAGATGAGGTCAACAGGTTTATTTTTCGCCTCGATCGCTGTATTAAAGAGAGATGTATTTTAAATGGATCAAGCAAACTCGAGGTTTGAACGTTCATGGCTACCGACCTTTCGGTGGGAGACGTCGCCAAGCGCAGCGGCGTGCGGGTATCGACGCTCCACTTCTACGAGTCCAAGGGGCTGATTCAGTCCTGGCGTACCGGCGGCAACCAGCGCCGCTATCCGCGCAGCGTGCTGCGCCGCATCGCAGTGATTCGCATCGCTCAGCGCGCCGGTATTCCGCTGGCGATGACCAAGGAGCATCTCGACTCGATTCCTTCCGATCGTCAGCTAAGCGCGGCGGACTGGCAGGCGATCACGGCGACCTGGCGCCAGGAGATCGACCGTCGCGTGGAGAGCCTGATGCAGCTTCGCAATCAGATGGATCGCTGCATCGGCTGCGGCTGCCTGTCGCTTGCCGACTGCCCGCTGCGCAACCCGGACGACCACCTGGCCGAGGAAGGCCCGGGGGCCCGGTTACTGGTTTCGTCGACCGACTAAAACGATGCTGAGCGCAGCAGGCTGTCGTTTGGAATGGCGTGAGAAACCGGGTAGGGTCATCAATCACCCGTTCACGCTCTTCATGAGAAGTTCACGCTCTTCATGAAAAAAGGGAGTTGTCATGAAACGTCACGCAACGCTTGCCGTACGCTTAAGTCTTTTCACTGGTGCTCTGATCGTTACCCACACCGCCCAGGCCGATACCCCAGCACTTTCACAGCAGCTTGAGGATCTTCAGTCGTTCCAGGTCATCGCCCATCGGGGCGCCAGCGGCCACGCGCCGGAAAGCAGCATGGCAGCACTGGAGCTCGCCCACGCCTGGGGAGCGGACTATCTGGAGCTGGACATTCAGATGACTAGCGATGGCGAGCTGGTCGCCTTTCACGACGACACGCTCGAGCGCACCAGCAACGGTGAGGGCCGCATCAACGATCACACGCTGGCCGAGCTGAAGGCGCTGGATGCCGGTAGCTGGTTCAATGAGGCCCACCCGGCGCTGGCCAACCCCGCTTATGAGGGCGCCCATATCCTGACGCTGGAAGAGGTGCTCAATCGCTTCGACGAGGACGTCCGTTTTTATCTGGAAACCAAATCCCCCGAGCTCAATCCGGGCGTGGAAGAGGGGCTGGTTCGCCGGCTGGAAGCGTTCGAGATGATCGAGACCGGCCGAGTACTGATCCAGTCCTTCGATCAGGCGAGTCTTTTGAAGATTCACGACCTGAACCCGGACATCCCGCTGATTCAGCTGGTGTGGTACTCCCCGGCCGAGGAGAGCGAAGGCCGCTTGACGGAGTGGACCGGCGTCACCCCAGGCCCCGGCGAGATCACCGATGAGGATTTCCAGCGCGTGGCGGATTACGCCGTGGGGCTCGGCACCAACTACCTGTATGACGGCGAGCCGGTCATCAGCCAAGCGTTCGTTCAGCAGGCTCAGGAGAACGGCCTGGCGGTGCACGTCTACACGGTCAACGAGGTCGATGAAATGCAGCGGCTCATCGACTGGGGCATGAACGGCCTGTTCACCGACTACCCGGATCGGCTGATCGAGCTGACCGAGTAACACGCCTTCTCGCCCGGCCGCGGCCCAAACGCTCAAGGGCGCATCCTTAGAGCCGCTCGATGACCTGCTCTACCTGCCGGCGCGCCTCCCCCTGCAGGGTTTTGAGCGGCATCGGAAGGCTCGGGCGGCTCACGACCCCCAATACTTCGGCAACGGTGGCGGTGACGCGAAGACTTCCACCGTGCTCACGATAAAGCGCCCAAAACGGTTCGAGCTCGCTTGAAAGCGTGAGCGCCGTTTCACGATCGCCGGACTGAGCGGCGCGCGTGATCGCCATCGCCCGCTCTGGAAAGAGCCCGCCGAGTACGGAGTACCACGCCTGACACCCGGCGCATAGCCCGACCGCCGCGACCGGATCGCCACTGATGCCGAGCGTGACCTCTTTCGGAATCAGCGCGCGAAGCCGTTCAATGCGCGCCCGGGCCTCTGCGATATTCCCGGCCACCGGCGGTATCTTGATCGACGCCACTTGAGGCAGTTCGGCGATACGCCCATGCAGCTCATCGCTGAAGGAGAAATGCGTGGTGCCCGGGTTGTCGTAGACGCAAAGCGGTACGTCGATCGAGGCGCATACGGTCTGGTAGTGATCGAACACCTCGTCATCGGTAAGCTTCTGATAGGAGACTGGTGCCAGCAGCACACCGCTTGCGCCCGCTTTCTGAGCGTCCTCGGCCAACGCGATTACCTCGCGAGTGGCAAGCGCCCCGATACCGGCCACCACCGGCACGCCTTCGGCGTTTTCCACGGCCAGCTGAATCACGCGAGCGCGCTGCTCGCGGGTCAGATACATGTAGTTGCCGGTCGAGCCCAGCACGCCGATAGAATCCACCCGGGCGGCCGCCAGACGCTTTACCAGACCCACGAATTCGTCATCGCGAACGCCCTGCTCGCTCATGGGCGTCAAGGGGAAGGCGCTGAGGCCGGTGAACATGGGCAATATCCTCAATATGAAAAGTGGGCGCCGCGTATGTCGTCTTGAAACGCTAACGGGGGACAGGTATCGGATACTCTATCGAACGGCAGCGCTCTACCCCTTTAGCCGCTCTTCGTGGGTTTTGACGTAATCGGGATCGATCAGTTTGCGCAGCTTCTGGCACAGGAAGTAGACCAGTGACCCGATGGCAAAGGCGATGGCAATGGGCACGAAGATGGCCAACAACCCGGTAAATAACCCGAGCCCGTAAGCATCGGCGAGCGGAACCGAGTAACGGATCATCAGCACCAGGCTCAATAGTATCGACGGCCCAATGATCAGCGCGTGGGCCAGAAAGTAGCGATAGAAATAGCTCCGGCCGTATCGTGTGTAGACGCCGTCGATATCGACCTTGATCTCATTTTCCTCGTCGCTTTCGAGCTTGAGCAGGATGGCCTCGCGCTTTTTCTTCAGCGCCAGCGGTGTCCCATCAAACGTCTCAAAAGAGAGCTCGACCACGTGCGCCACGAAGGGCTTGCCAACAAAGGGCATGAAGGTGTATTCCGTATCCAGTGGCCTGATGAATTCAAAGTCGCCAATGCTGTGAAAATACAGCGTGGTTCTGCCGTTATACGTGGCATAGGAGACTGCCTGCTGCTCCATGACGCCCTTGATCATCGTCACTCGATCCGCCGTCTTGAGCCTTCGCTTTGTCCCCTCCCGGATCATCCCCCGCGCGATATATCCCAGAAGCCCTGTCGTTGCCGCCGCGATTAAAACGCCCACGATTTGAAAGCGGATCAAAAGCCCCACTGTGAGTACTAAAAGCGCAATGCCCATCAGCCCGAACACGGCGCCGACGATGGCCGTTACGTGAAGCCCCATACGCTTGTAAAGCGCCACTTGGCGAGCGTGAAACCGCTCGTTGGGCGTCATGGCACGCTCACCGACCACACTTTCCTTGCCCATCAACTGCTCCCTCGATAATACGTTACCGCTGCTCGACATGCTTCGTTACCTAGAGCCGCGCTTGTCGATATCGACCTGCCCATCGATGTAGAGCGCGATGGCCTCGGGATCCTGGTACTTATCGATCCACTTGTGTTTCTTTGGGTAGGTATGAATAAAGACCACCTCGGCCTCCATCTCGCGATCTTCGTTTTTCGGAGGAACGAGGTCGACCATAAAGGGGGTTCTAAGCGATACATCGCCGACGAAGTACTCCCTCCAACCACTAGTCTGTGGGCCGCCTGTTCGGCTCACAGAGTGAAAATATCCCGTGATACGGTGCACCTCCTCCCCCAGCACGACTTTTCGACCGATCTCTACCTTAATGATGTACCAGGCGACGATCACGCCGAACAGCGCGATGCCGAAGAACATCAGTGGTGCGCTAGAGCTCATTTTCATGACGTAGGCGTTTCCCAAAACGACCCACAGCACGCCGGCAACGGTCAGCAGCATTAGTAGGCCGATCAAAATATTCAGGCGCGCTCGCCAGCGTCGAAGCTCAATCACTTGTTCGGCGTAGGCGCGTTCACGGGGCGTCATGGCTCTTGTATCAGCGGTATCCACGTTGCGTGTCATGGCTCTCTCTTCGTATCGTTGAACGTTAGCCCTTCAATAGCTCTTCCGGCGTCAAACTCTGGTAATCAGGGTCCAGCCCCTTTCTCAGTTTCCTGTAGAGGTATTCGAGCAACTCATACATCAAGCCCCCCGCAATAATGGAGATCAGCATAATTCCCATGAGCGCCCAGAACGTGAAGAGCTCGAATTTCACGATGAAGTAGAACGCGAGCCCAAGGCTCAGGAACATGGGCGGAAGGCTGAGAAGATTGAAGCGCCAGGCCTGGCGCTTGAACACCTTTCGCCCGTACTTCTCGAAGGTGCCGTTAAGGTTGATTCGGTCGCTCGCGTTGTCCCGGTCTTTCAAATTGAAGAGCAGCGCCTCTTCGATCCCCTTATAGCGCTTGCTCAAATTCAGCGGCGGGTACATCCGTAGAAAGAGGGCGTGAACCTCGATGACATGACCATTCAACCTCTCGAGGAGGTCATACGACCCCGGTGGTCCGTGCAGCAGCGCATTGCCAATGTAATATTCGTTGACGTAGTTAACCCCGCCGGCGTTGCTGGGCACACGCTTTTTGAGCACGGTCAAAACGCCGCGAATGATGGCGACACGCGGGTCGATGCGTAGGCGGCGTTTATAGCCCAGCCAGAAGATAAAGGCCCCGCCCAGCATCTGGCCCACCACTAAAAAGACGATCAGCAGCCACGCGACCGTCTCCATCCACGGGTCATCCAGATAAATGACGACGCCAAGCCCCACTCCCGAACACAAAAGCAGTACGCCCACGCCCATTAAAAACCAGAAGAGATAGCGGTGCGTGGCGACCACTTGTTTCGCGTAATGGTACTCGTGCCGGGTGATCAGCCGCTCACCGATGATCGCGCCGTGATAGGTCATTGAAAGCCCCTCGCCGGGCGCTGTATTGAATCGATCAAAGCTTGAAGATGAAAGCCGGGATCAGCTTTTGAAGGGTCGGTGCTTTTCATACAGAAATTCGACGGAGTGCTCAAACAGCTCCGCAATATGCGCCCTGGCGGTCTCGGGTGTCACGAGATAGAAGTGTCGGATCAGCGCCTTGCGGCCCAGCAGATTGAAAACGCCTTTTTTGGCGACGATGGAAAGATCGAGAATGCCCTTGTCCGCCTCGACGGGAATGAAATTGTAGTGCGCGTGCTGGCCCTTGAGATCGCCCAGCAGGAACTCCAAACCTCCCCCGCTGCCCAGCTCCTCGAACATTTCGGCTTCGTGCTGGTAGGGGTACTGGTCGATGATGTCGCTCGCTTTCTCGAAGCGGTCGGTCGTGATCCGACGATGAACGAACTCACGATCAGCGGTATGGTGGGAGTAGGAGATTTGGACCATCGAGCAGCCTGCGGGTGGAAATAATTAAGCGCCTAATTATATACCATCAGCCCCCACAGGCCGAGCCAGCGTCAGGGCTGGCCGCTACCGCCCGCCGCGCCGTAGACGTGGCCGGTAGTGAAGCTGGATTCCTGAGAGGCGAGCAGCACGTAGACGCCGGAAAGCTCGACGGGCTGGCCGGGACGGCCGAAGGGCGTATCTTCACCGAAGGTTTCGACGGCGTCATCCGGCTGGCCGCCGCTCGGTTGAAGCGGTGTCCAGAACGGGCCCGGGGCGACGGCGTTCACGCGAATGCCCTTTTCGGCCACCTGTTTGGCCAAGCCCTTGGTGAAGGCGATGATCGCCGCCTTGGTCATGGCGTAGTCGAGCAGGATCTTCGGCGGATCATAGGCGACCACCGAGGAGGTGTTGATGATCGCCGCCCCGGCGCCCAGATGCTCCATCGCCGCCTGGGTAATCCAGTACATGGCGTAGAGATTGGTTTTCATGGTGGCGTCGAAGTCCTCATTGGACATATCGGTGATCGACGCTTTCCACTGCTGACGCGCGGCGTTGTTGACCAGAATATCCAGCCCGCCCAAGCGTTCGACGGCAGTTTCGACCAGCTCGCGGCAGAACTGCTCGCTTTGAATGTCGCCGGGGATCGCCACCGCCGTGCGCCCTTCCGCCTCGATCAGTTCGATCACTTCGCGGGCGTCAGACTCTTCCGCGTCGAGGTAGTTGATCGCAACATCCGCCCCTTCACGGGCGTAGGCGATCGCCGCGGCGCGGCCGATGCCGGAGTCGCCGCCGGTGATCAGCGCACGACGGCCGGCCAGCCGGCCGCTGCCCTTATAGCTCTGCTCACCGTGGTCCGGGCGCGGCTCCATCTCGCCGGCCAGACCCGGCCACTGTTGTGGCTGATTGGTAAACGGCGGTGACGGGTACTGGCGGGTCGGGTCCTGCTTGTCGAGCAGCGAACCATCGCCGCCTTCACCGCGCGCGCCGCTTGCGGCGGTGGACGAAGAGCCACTTGCCGAGGATGAGGACTGCGCAAACGCCGGTGTGGCCATGGCTGCCGCCACACCGGTTGCCAAGCCGCCCACGATCTTGCGCCTTGTCGGGTCGAACGAATTGATTGGCTTCATCTTGACCTCCCTGTCATGAGTCGATGCGAAACGTCGATGTAAAAAGTCGATGCTCTTTGACTTTAGTCGCGATCGAACAAATGACCAACCGGCAGACGCCGTGATTAACCGTTGCCGCGTACCACCCGAATGAGCCGCCCTTCCGGGCTGTCGGTGAGCAGATACAAAGCACCGTCGGGGCCGGTGCGCACGTCGCGAATGCGCTCCTCGAGTTCGCCGAAAAGCCCTTCCACGTCCTCGGCCTGAGTGAGGTCATCGTTTAGCGTAACGCGGCGCACTTCGCGATCGACCAGCGAGCCGATCAGCAGATCGCCCTGCCATTCGGGGAAGAGTTCGCCGTCGTAGCGCGTCATGCCCGACGGGGCGATCGACGGCGTCCAGTCCAGAAGCGGCGGCATGGTGCCGGGGTACTCGGTGAACGGCGTGACCCGGGCACCGGTGTAATCGAGGCCGTGAGTGGCGATCGGCCAGCCGTAGTTGGCGCCGGGTTCGATGATATTGATCTCGTCGCCACCGCGCGGGCCGTGTTCGTGAATGATGACGCGGCCCTCACCGTCGACCACCAGGCCCTGAACGTTGCGGTGGCCAAAACTGTAGATTTCCGGGCGGGCGGTGTCATCGCCCACGAACGGATTGTCCCGAGGGGCGCTGCCGTTGGGGTTCAGGCGCACGATCGCGCCGATGTGGTTATCCGTGTTCTGCGCCTGTTCGCGGTAGTCGAACCCGTCGCCCAGGGTCAGTATCAGCGTGTCATCGGGTAGCCACGCCAGGCGTCCACCGAAGTGGGCAGCGCCGCGCTTGGCGGGCGCGACGCGAAAGATCTCTTCCACATTCTGCAGGGCGTTATCGACCAGCCGCGCGCGGGCCAGGCACGTATGGTTGGCGGTCAGGTCGCCGCAGGCGTAGCTGAGATACAGCGTTTCATTTTTAGCGAAATCGTTTGAGAGCAGCACGTCGAAAAGCCCGGACTGCTTTGAGGCGAACACGGCCGGAGCGTTGTCGATGGCCACGCTCTCCTCTCCCGGCGTTATCCGCCGAAGCCGTCCGGGCCGCTCGGTGACGAGCATGTCACCGCCGGGCAAAAAGGCGAGCGACCACGGGTGTTCGAGACCCTCGGCCACAATTTCCAGTCGGTAATCAACCGATGCCGGCTCTTCGACCTGGTCCTGGGCATGGGCCTGAGGCGGAGCCGTTGACGCCATGCCTACCGCCATCAGCGCAACGGCGGCCGTAGTCGCTGACGCCCCGCGGTGCGCGTGGTGCCGGCCGCGGCCGCGCAGCAGCGCCAGCGTCAGACCAGCGGCGCCAGCGCTTGCGAGCATTGCCACGAACCCAAGCGAGGTGCGGGTAGCGGCCACGAGCGTGGGCATCGGGGCGAAGTGGTCGACCAGATGAAAGGTCAGAAACAGCGCGATGATGGCCAGCAGCGGGCAGAGTAGCAGCCGGTAGCGCCCGGCCAGGGCCAGCCGCGATATTAAAAGCGCCGCGCCCTGAGAGACGATGAAGCCTATAGAAAAGAGCAGCGCGTAGATCGGTGAGAAGGTGACCAGATCCCAGAGCGTGGTCATCACGCGGCGAAACGCGGAGACCTCGACGCCCATGGTCGAAAGCGCCGCCAAATTGGCTTGGGTCTGGATGATGCTGCCAAGCACGATGCCGACCAATAGCGCGATCGCGACATGCAGGCTGACGGTAAATCCGGGGGATCTTTTTTGCATGAAAACGCTCTTTCCAACGTGAGGTGCCACACCGAGGGTGGCCGCGAAACGTACCATCGACCAGGGCGCCTAACGCAGCTGGCTATCCTTACTGCCGCGGCGGTTGTAGCCGCTGGCGCGGCTGGCGTGCTTGTCCTGCTCGGTCTGGCAGGCGATACAAAGCCTGACCCCGGGCAACGCCTTACGCCGCGGCTCGGGGATCACCGCCTCGCACTCTTCGCAGTGAAGGCGGCTTTCACCGCGGGGTAGCTGGCTGCGCGCCCACTCTACACCCTCTTCGAGCGTGCTTTCGATCTGCTCCTGCTCGGCGCCATCCTTTGCCCATCCACCGGCCATATCGACTCTCCTTGACTGTGTACTGACAGCGCATCAATGCGCCACGGTTTTCGTGATCTTCCCCATGAGTATAGTGCCGCAGGCGCCTGGCTGCCTTGAGCGAAATACCGCCGATGCGCTTTCTTGCGCCGTTTTTCGCCATGCATCGAGATAACGCGGTTTTATCCGCTATTGAAGGTTTTAGCCCCTTCCAAAAGCCGATAAGCTGGCCTTTTAAAGAGCATCTTTTTAACAAACGTGTTTCATTAAAAAGTGTGTGGCGTGCCTGCGCCTGGCCGACACGCGCTAGAGAGACGGGTTTTGACAGGCAAGCGAAAACGGGCACATGCGTTTGTCATCACCTTCACTACGCTTTTAAGCATTGCTTATCGGGAAACGTCTATTCATGCAGCCTAAGGCACACCGTCAGGCGCCTCGCTGGCTGAGCCTGACCTGGCGGGTACTCGCGCTTAGCAGCCTTTTGCTTTTGGTGCTGGTGGTGCTTTTCGTTTGTCTGGGTCAGTACTATTTGACCCAGCAATTGGAGTCGACCCGCTTCCAGCATCACGAGCGCCAGCAGCGCGAAATTCATTTGGCCATGCAGCGCTCCAGCGACAGTCTGCGCCAACTGGCCGGGCTTGCCACGACCACGCCGGAACTGGGCGCCGCACTTGAAAACGACGACGTGGCGACCCTTCGCGCACTGCTGGGCGCCCAGTGGCCGACGCTGCAGCTCGAAGGCGGGGTGGATAACCTCTTCGCGTTCAACCGCCGGGGCGAGCAGGTCGTGCAGCTGGGCCACGGCGATGAAACGCCGATTTTCCCGGCGCGGCGCTGGATCGATGACGTGCTTAAAACGCAAGGCTCGATGTCGCGGCTGCGCTGCGCGCTGACCTGCCACCAGTTCGTCGCGGTACCAGTGCTGAACGACGGCGTCAACCAGGGGGTGATGATCCTTTCGCGCAACCTCGCCGAGACGATGCGCGAGGTCAAGGCGGTCTCGGGAAGCGAAATCGCCTTGATGGTGACCGGCAGCGACGACCACGATAGCGCTCAACAGGTGAGCATTCCCGAGTGGGAGGGCTACGTCGTCGCGCTGACACGCCCGGAACAGGTGATGCCGGTTCTGCGTACGACCGCAAAAGACGTCTCGATCCATCAACTGGTCAACGCCCCCTATCGCGTGTCGCGCGACAACCGCCAACTCGAGGTGAGCGCCGTCTACATGCAGGATGACGGCGACTGGCGAAGCGCGGGCTACTTTCTGCTGATGGCCGACACGTCGCTGCAGCTGATCGCCATTGAGTCGGCCACCCGTACGCTAATGCTGGTGGGGGTGACCGGCGGAATACTCGCTGAGCTGTTGCTGCTGCTCATTCTGTTTGGGCCGATGGCCCGGCTTCGCCACGTTTCCGAGCTGCTGCCCTCTTTGGCGCGGGGAGAGTTCGACAGCGTGCGGCGTCGGCTCTCTTTTACCCACTCGCCCTGGCGCAACGAAATCGACGTGCTCGAGGAAGCTACCCGCGCTCTGGCACTGCAGCTCAACACGCTCGAGGACGATGCCAAAGAGCGCAACGCCGAGCTTTCAAGCCGCGTCGAGGAACTCGCCGGCGAGCGCGACTTCGTCAACAGCCTGCTCAATACCGCCCAGGTATTCATCATCGCTCAGGACGCGTTGGGCTACATTCGCCTGGTCAACGGCTACACCTGCAAGGCCTTGGGGCTCGAAAAAGCCGATCTGATCGGCCGTCGGTTCGGCGAGGTGTTCAATCACCCTTACCCGATGATCCTGCCGCTGGTGGAGCGCCTTCGCCCGCTTAGCGGTGAGCCGCTTAGCGTCGAACGGCCCGCCCCGGAGGAGAGCACGTTCGAGACAATCAACAAGCAGCGCTCGACCGTTGCCTGGTATCACGCGCCTCTGAACCAGGCCCACAACGGAGGACTTTCTCGTATTACCGTGGGGCTGGACATTACCGAGCGCAAGATTGCCGAAGCGCGCCTGACCTGGCTTGCCGAGCGCGACACCACCACCGAGCTCTATAACCGCCGCTACTTCCAGGATGCGCTGCAGCTCTCGCTTCAGGATCATGCCGAGGTCGCCGTTTTGCTGCTCGATCTCAACCAGTTCAAGGAGATCAACGAGCTCAGCGGCCATCACGTCGGCGACTCGCTGCTCAAGGAGGTCGCCTTCACGCTCAGCGCCAATCTGGGCCAGCGCAGCACCATCGCCCGCCTGGGCGGCGACGAGTTCGCGCTGCTGATGACCGATATCGGCGGCGACCAGGCCATTGGCGTTGCTCAGTATATCGTTCAGCTGATCAACGCCATCGACTTCAGTGCCGGGGGCCGCAAGCACCACATTGGCGCCAGCGTCGGCATCGCGCTCTACCCGCTGCATGGCAATACGCCGGAGGACTTGCTGGCCAGCGCCGATATCGCAATGTACAAGGCAAAAGAGAGCGGCAGCCCCTACTGGCACTTGCTGTCGATAGTAGACAATGCGAAAAGCGAGCTTCAGGAGCGGGTCTACTGGATCGAGCGGATACGCGCGGCGCTGGAAACCGACGAATTCGAGATCTGGGTACAGCCGATCATGTGCCTCAAGGATCACTCCGTGAAGCACTACGAGGTGCTTTTACGCCTGAGAAACGCCGATCAGAGCCTAGTGCTTCCGGCACACTTCATTCCCATCGCCGAGCAGAGCGGGCTGATCACCCAGGTGGATCGCTGGGTGATCCATCACAGCCTGCAGGCGTTGACCGTGCTTCAGGAGCGCGGCATTACGCTGGCGCTCAATCTGTCCGGGCAGTCACTGCACGACCACGGCCTGCGCCAGTATCTGACCCAGGCACTTCAAACCCACCGGGTCGACCCGTGCCGTCTGATTCTCGAGGTGACCGAAACCGCCGCGATCACCGACTTTTCGATTGCCCACAACGTGCTGCAAAAACTGCGCGAGCTGGGTTGCCAAACGGCGCTGGACGACTTCGGCGTGGGCTTTAGCAGCTTCCACTACTTGGGCCAGCTACCGGTGGATTACATCAAGATCGACGGCTCGTTCATCCGCAACCTGCTGACCGACAGCGACAGCCAAACCATCGTCAAGGCGATCGCCGATATTGCTCGCGGGTTCGGCAAGCAGACCATCGCCGAGTTCGTCGACCAGCAGGCGCTGGTGCCGGTGCTACAGTCCCACGGTATTCATTACGCCCAGGGGTATCATTTGGGCAGGCCCATGCCGCTGAGTGAGCTGCTCAACGACGTCACTCAGTGGTGATGGCCACCCCCTATTTCATTTCAAAGCCGCGCTCGATGAGAAACTCGCGCATGTGGGCGCGCAGCTTGGTTTCGAATAGCGGGGTCAAATTGTGCGACCAGTCGGTGTCCTTGTTGGCGCTGCTGCGTGCCTGGTAGTAGGCCCGCATGGTCTCATCGAAGGCGGCGACCTGCTCGCGGTCGTCCTGGTAGACGTCCTGCTTGAGAATCGCCTCTACCGGCAAACGCGGCTTCACTTCCGGCAGTTTGTCCGGCTCCGGATAACCCAGGCAAAGCCCGAAAACCGGGTAGACCTGGTAGGGCAGTTCCAGCAGTTCGCTGACCGCTTGAGGGTTATTGCGAATACCCCCGATATAGCAGATCCCCAGGCCTTCGGACTCCGCGGCGACCACGACGTTCTGGGCGACCAGCGCTGCGTCGACGGTAGCGACGAGCAGTTGTTCGGTCATACCGGACACCACCTCGGCCCCGGCGCGCTCGGCCGCCTCGAGCGGGCGCTTCATGTCTGCGCAAAACACCAGAAAGTGGGAGGCGCTGGCGATATAGGGCTGCCCGCCGGCAAGCTCTGCGAGCTTTTCACGCTTTTCCGGTGCTTTCACGTCGATGATGCTGTAGGCCTGCACGTGGCTCGAGGTCGCCGCCGCCTGGCCGGCCTCGATCAGCTCGAGCAAAAGCCCCTGCGGAATGCTCTGATCACGAAACTTACGTACCGAGCGGTGGCTCATCATCTGCTTGATCGTGTCGTTCATGGTGCCTCGAGAAGTGGTCGATTGAGTAAAAACGTCGCGGCCCCTGCGCTCCGGCCGCGGTGGAAAACCCTCAGGATAGCGCTATATTTGCCTGTTCATAAAGTCGCGCGTTGCGCACTATACTCATGAGAGTAGCGCGCCGTCTTTTTTCAGCCCCGGAAGCCCACCATGTCCGATACCTTTGAAGACCAGCCCCCGCAAGCCCCAGGACAGCGCTGGGATGCCCGCCAGTACGCCGACCACGCTGACTTCGTACCCAAACTGGGTGGCGACGTGTTCGACCTTCTGGCCGCGCAACCCGGCGAGCGCATTCTCGATCTGGGCTGCGGTGACGGCGCGCTGACCGAGCGCATCGGCAAGGTGGGCGCCGAGGTGGTCGGCGTCGACGCTTCCGAGGAGATGATCGAGGCGGCCCTGGCCCGCGGCGTGGACGCGCGACGCATCGATGCCTACCAACTGCCCTTCGACCAGGAGTTCGACGCGGTGTTCAGCAACGCCGCGCTGCACTGGATGCTCGACCCGCAAACGGTGCTGGCCTGTATCAAGCGCGCCTTGAAACCCGGCGGGCGCTTCGTGGCGGAGTTTGGCGGGCACGGCAACGTTGCCGCCATCTGCACCGCGCTGATCGCCTCATTACAGTTTCGCGGCATCAGCGCCAAGCACCGCCATCCCTGGTACTTCCCCACCGTCGAGGAGTACGCCCACCTGCTCGAAACCGTTGGCTTCAAGGTCGATAGCATCGAGCTTATCGCTCGGCCGACGAAGCTTCCGACGGGCATGGCCAACTGGCTCGACACCTTCGCCAGCCCGTTTTTCCACGGCCTTGATGACGACATCAAGGAGACGGTGATGGACAACACGCTGAATTTGCTCTCCCACAGCCTGAGCGACGGTCAGGGTCACTGGAGCGCCGACTACGTGCGTCTGCGCGTGACGGCCCACCTGCCCACGGCGTAGCGCTAACGGCAAAAACGCCACCCGCGGCAAGCGGGCGGCGAATATCAAAGCACGATGTACAAACTCAGGTTTGGGCGTTTGTAAGCGTCGCCATGTCGATCACGAAGCGGTAGCGCACGTCGCCTTTCTCCATCCGCTCGAAGCCTTCGTTGATGTCGTTGATATCGAGCATCTCGATATCGCAGCTGATGCCCTGCTCAGCGCATAGCGTCAAAAGCTCTTCGGTTTCGGCGATACCACCGATCAGCGAGCCTGCGACCACGCGGCGCTTGAACACCAGATTGAAGGCTTCGATCGCGGGTTCGATCGGCTCCAGCAGACCCACCAGAATGTGCGTGCCGTCATACTTGAGCGAGGCGAGATACGGGTTCAGGTCGTGCTGGACCGGCACGGTGTCGAGCATGAAGTCGAACGTCTCTGCCACCGCGTCCATCTGCGCCTGGTCGCTCGAGACCACGACGTGGTCGGCGCCGTTGCGTTTGGCCTCCTCGACCTTGGCGCTGGAGCGCGTGAACACGGTGACTTCCGCGCCCAAGGCCTTGGCAAGCTTCACGCCCATGTGACCCAGCCCACCCATGCCGATCACGCCGACCTTGTGGCCCTTACCCACGCCGTGATGCTTCAGCGGCGAGTAGGTCGTGATACCCGCGCACAGAATGGGCGCCGCCGAGGCCAGATCGATGCCGTCCGGCATTCTGAGCACGAAATGCTCGCTGACCACGATCGCATTGGAGTAGCCGCCCTGGGTGATCGTGCCGTCCTGGCGGTCGGGGCTGCCGTAAGTCATGGTGAAGCCTTCCAGGCAGTACTGCTCCACGCCATCCTTGCAGGCGCTACAGGTGCGACAGGAATCGACCATGCAGCCTACCCCGACCAGATCGCCCTGCTTGAAGCGGCTGACTTTCTCGCCCACCGCCGTCACGCGGCCGACGATCTCGTGACCCGGCACGACCGGATACTGGCTCATGCCCCAGTCGTTGCGGGCGAAGTGCAGATCGCTGTGGCAGACGCCACAGTAAAGAATCTCGATGGCGACGTCGTCGGCGCGCGGTGCACGGCGCTCGAAGCTGAAGGGAGCCAACGGTTTATCGGCGGCAAACGCGGCAAAGGATTGTGTCTGACTCATGAGCACTCCTGATAGGGTCAATCGTGAGTGCTGATTATCGACCCCTGGGCGGCGTTTTACGATGCAGGAAGCTACGTGGTTTTTGCTCGTTTCTCCATAACTGCGTGATCAAGTAACAATAAAGCGGCCAAAAATGGCACAATATTTTGAAATTGCCTGCCTGGAGACCTTTCATGGTCACCCCTTTTCATACCTCGACGCCGCTGTCGGCGCTCGTTGCCGCGCTGATTCGCCATGATGGCTTCAACGCCACGCCGCTGGAGCAGGTATCACTTTTATACCTGGGCCGTCATCAGCCGCGCACGCCGCTGATGTACGAGCCCAGCCTGATCGTGATCGCCCAGGGGCGAAAGACAGGCTATCTGGGTGACCGGGAAATCCATTACGACCCGGGCCAGTATCTGGTACAAACGCTGCCACTGCCCTTCGAGTGCGAAACCCACGCAAGCGTCGAAGCGCCACTGCTGGGCGTGTCGATCAAGCTCGACCCGGCGCTTTTGGGCGAACTGACCAACGCCATGGGCCAACCTCCGCCGGTCGAGCCGCCCCCTCAACCCATGGCATCGGTGGCGATGAGCGCGACCATGCAGGGCGCGATTATCAGGCTGGCCGAAACGCTGGGGGATACGGGAACGTGCCGAGCCATGGGCGCGGCGCGCATTCGCGAGGTGGTGTTCGAGGCGCTCAAAGGCGAGCAAGGCCCGGCGCTGCGCGCGCTGGTACAAGGCCACGGGCATTACGGGCGTATCGTGCAGGCACTGTCGACGCTGCACGATCATTTCGATCAGGAGATCAGTGTCGAGGCGCTAGCGCGACGGGTGAACATGTCCGGGTCGGCGTTTCATCAGCACTTCAAGCAGATCACCCATACGTCGCCCGGTCAGTACGTCAAACGCCTGCGCTTGCTGAAAGCGCAGGCGCTCTTGGCCGGACAAAGCCATAACGTCAACCAGGCGGCACTGGCGGTGGGCTATCGCAGCGCCGCTCAGTTCAGCCGTGACTACAAGCGCTACTTCGGCCACACGCCGCTGGCGCATCGCCAGCGCGAGCGCCAGGTCTGAACGCGGCTCTATTTGGCGAAAATCTGGCTCTTGTCCTTGAACGCCTTGAACTCGAGGGCATTGCCGCAGGGGTCGAGCAAAAACATGGTGGCCTGCTCGCCGACCTGGCCCTTGAAGCGCACGTAGGGCTCGATGACGAACTCGATACCCTGGCTTTTCAGCCGCTCGGCAAGCGCTTCCCACTCGCTCCACTCCAACAGCACGCCGAAGTGCGGCACCGGCACATCGTGACCGTCTACCGGGTTGGTGTGGGCACTCTCCTGGCCCGGGGTTTTCGGATGGCCGTGAATGACCAGCTGGTGACCGAAAAAGTTGAAGTCTACCCAGTTGTCGCTGGAGCGGCCCTCTTCGAGACCGAACACGTCGTTGTAGAACGCTCGCGCCAGCGGCACGTCATAAACGGGGATGGCGAGATGAAAGGGAGATAGGCTCATGGCAGGCTCCTCTAAAGGGTAATCAGTGCGTCGGTTGCGCAAAAAATCCATGCTAGGCCGCTTTATGCCAAAATAAAATCAATATTTTTTTGGCAGATTCACAAAAAGGATTGATCAATGATCCGCGAACTCAGAACGCTTTTGGCCGTGGCTCAGGCGGGTACGTTCGCCGGCGCCGCACAAAGGATCGGCCTCACCCAGGCCGGCGTAAGCGCCCAGATCAAGCGGCTCGAGGAGCATTTGGGGGTGGCGCTGTTCGAGCGCCAGGGGCGCAACTCGCAGTTGACCCACCAGGGCCAGGAAGTGCTGAGCCAGGCGCAGGAGCTTATCGCCCTTTACGGCCAGCTTGGCCTTGCCGGCGAGCGGGCCGAGACGCAAACCGTGACCATCGGGGCGATCGCTTCGATGCAGCGGCTGATACTGCCCCAAACGCTCGCCCACTTTCACCAGACCCACCCGGCGTGCAAAACCCGCGTGCTACCCGGGCTTTCCATGGCGCTGCTGGATCAGGTAGATATTGGGGAGCTCGACATGGCGATCATCATTCGCCCGCCTTTCGCACTGCACCGCGGCCTTTGCTGGCACACCCTGGCGCGGGAGCCGTTTCAGCTGCTGGTGCCCGCCGGGATCGAAGGCGATGATTGGCACGCCCTGCTTACCCGCCACCCGTTCATCCGCTACGAGCGCACGTCGTTTGGCGGGCGCCAGGTGGAGCGCTTTTTGCGCGAGCAGCACTGCCAGGTAGAGGACGTGTGCGAAGTGGACGAGCTCGATGCCATCGTCGCGCTGGTGGCAAGCGGGGTCGGCGTGGCGCTACTGCCCGCCTCGAAAGCGCTAACGCACTGGCCTGATCAGGTGCGCGCGATCGAATTGGCTGCGCCGGATTTCTACCGCGAGATTGGCCTGGTGCACCGCGGCGCCGGGCTCTCCACGCCCAGCGCCCGAACGCTTGCCGAGATGCTGGCCGCCGGCGCCGACACCCCGTAAGCTTTTGCCCATCGATGGCCCTCTCGGCCAACCACGACCCCTTCGGAGCGCACTGTGAACCCGGAACATCTGGAAAAACTCGTTACTCACACCATGCCCTACGGCAAATACCAGGGTTGGCTCATCGCCGACCTGCCGGGGCCTTATTTGAACTGGTTCGCGCGGGAAGGCTTTCCCAGCGGTGAGATCGGCACACTTCTGGCGCTGATGCACGAGATCGACCACAACGGCCTTGGCGAGCTTTTGACACCCCTTCGAAAGCGACCCGCCACGGCGCAGCGCCGCTAGCGGTTAGCCAATGCCTGAGCGAACTCGTTGCGGTACGCGTCTTGCTGTAAAGAAGGATCCAAAGGAAAGCGCTCGAGGGTGCGCGCCAGCTCGAAAAAGCCCTGGCCGGGTACGGCGCCGCGCCGGCTGACCACCAGGGCGGCAATGAACGGCCGGCCGCTGGCCGCGTCTTCATGCATGAGCGCTTCCAGCGCCTGGGTGACCCGGGCAATGGTGCGCGGCGGCTTTAATTCAAGGGCAGTGGCCACCTGTTGATAGGTCAGCGGCAGCGCACTGGCCGGGGTATCTGTCAGCAGGGTTCGCACCGCATCGGTGAGTGAGGCGGATGATGCCATCGGTCTACTCCAGGCGCTAAACGGGCAGATGAAGAATGGCGTGGCGCAAATGATGCTCACCACACCAGAGCTTCCCAAGCGTGAGCGGAAGCTTGAAGCGGCGCTTGCCCGCCGCGCCAGGGTTGAACAGTAAACGCCCATGGCGCCATGCGTGAAAGGGCTTGTGCGAGTGGCCGTGCAGCACCGCGTCGCAGTCGGTGGCCTCGTCGAAATCCTCGAGCCGATGCACCAGATGCAGGCGCCAGCCGTTGACCTCGATATGTTCCGTCAGCGGCAGCCGCTTGGACCACTGGGCGGTATCGATGTTGCCACGAACCGTGTAGACCGGCGCAAGCGCTTCCAGACGTTCGAGGATCATGGCGTCCTCGGGTTTATGGCCCACGTCGCCCAGGTGCAGGATCAGCCCACAGCCGTCGAGAAGCGTCATCGCCTCATCGCGCAAGAGCCCGTGGGTATCGCTGATCACCCCGACCGGGGCGTCGAGTTTCATCCACGCCTACCCGAGAAGCTCGTCAATGGAGCGCTCACCGTTCAAGAGCGTCACCGAGCGATTCTCGAACGCCGGGTGCTGGCTAACGTGAACGAGGGCGTAGGCGACATCCGCCCGGGTGATCGAACCGCTCGGGGAGTCCTCTTTCGAGTCGGTAAACCCGTGGGTAGGGGCCTCATCGGTGAGCGGGCCGGGCTTCAGGATCACGTAGGGCAGCCCGGAATTTTCCAGGTAGCGGTCGGCGGCGAGCTTGGCGACCATGTAGGGACGCATTTTTTCCGAGGCTTCCAGCGGCTTCTCGGCGCGAATGGCGCTGACCATCAAAAAGCGCTTCAGGCCCTTCTCCCTGGCGAGGTCTACGGTGCGCATCGCGCCGTGAAGATCGATCAACAGCGTCTTGTCCGGGCCGGTGTGGGGCCCGGAGCCGGCGGCAAATACCACTTCGCTACAGCCATCGAAGGCGTGGGCCATCTCGCCTTCGAGATCGCCGATGACCACGTCGATGCCGCGCTCGGTAAACCATGTTGCCTGGTCTTCGCGGCGCACCATGGCTCTCACGGCGATGCCGTTACTGTGCGCCTGCTGGCAGTACTGCTTGCCGATCTGGCCGTTCGCGCCGACTACGAGTGTCGTCATGGTGCCTCCCTGGGGGTTGCCTGAAGATGTTGAGTCAAGCTGGTGCTTGGCTATGAATGAGTAAATGCCGACGCCGAACGCTGAATTCAACCCGGCCGCTCGATCACGAAGCGGTCGGTGATGCGCACGTAGCCGTTGCCCGCCAGCCGCCCGGTGGGCTTGAGCGTTTCCATGTCGACGTGGCGGCCGTCCCAAATGTGCTCGTCCACGTAAATACTCTCGATGCGCGCCAGCACCAGCGACCCGGCCAGGGGGCTATCGCCAAAGCGTACGATATCGAAAAGTGTGCAGCCAAACGCCACGGGCGCGGCCTTGATGCGCGGCACGCTAAGCCCCGGCATGTCGGCCTTTTCGAGCCCGGCGTGTTCGAACTCGTCCTCACCGGCCTCGAGGGTGGCGCTGGTGGCGTTGAGCGCCTCGATCAGGTCTTCGCTGCCGACGTGCACCACGCACTCGCCCACCGCGTCGAGATTGTTCACTGTGTCCTTGGCCTTGCCCTCGCCGTCCAGAAGCGGGGAAAACGCCAGCACCGGCGGGTCGATGCTGGCGACGTTGAAAAACGAAAACGGTGCAAGATTGGCCCGGCCCTCGGCGTCGCGGGTGGCGACCCAGGCGATCGGCCGCGGGCAAACGGTGCCGGATAGCAGCCGGTAGATCTTGCCCGCGCTCAGCTCGTTGTCATCGATCGCGTAGTGTGGCATTGCATGCTCCTCGGTAAGACTCCCTGGATGACGCCCGCGCCCCGGCGGCGCAAATCGCATCGCGTGAAACGTTTCAAGATAGCAGGTGATCGTGAGCCGCGAATAATCCGACCCAGCGACTGTGTTTTAATGGACCTGTATCCATGGACCTGTATCCATGGACCTGTATCAATGGACCCATATCAATGAACGATTCAGGGAGCCTTCATGCTGACGCTTTCCAACAACGTGACGCTTGCGGACTGGGAGATCACCCTTACCCAGATTCGCGCTCAGGGCGCCGGCGGGCAGAACGTCAACAAGGTCGCCTCTGCGGTGCATCTACGCTTCGATATCCAAAGCTCGACCTTGCCGGCGATCTACAAGGAGCGGCTGATGGCGTACTCGGATCAGCGCATCAGCAAGGAGGGCGTGATCATCATCAAGGCCCAAAGCCACCGCACGCTGGAGCTCAACAAGGAAGATGCGCTACACCGGCTCAAGGCATTGATTCTCGAGGCGGTCACGCCGCGCAAGGCGCGCCGCCCCACCAAACCGAGCAAGGGCGCCAAACGCCGCCGGGTGGACAACAAGACGCGCAAGGGCGCGATCAAATCGCTGCGGGGAAAGGTGTCGCACTAACGCGCTTTGGATCTCGAAGGATAGTGGCGCGCCACGACACCGGCGCTGGCAAGTGACCCGGGGCGGGGGTCTTTCGCCAGGGAAGGCGAAAGTAGCGTACAGGGAGGTATTTACAGCGCCCCCGCCCCGGGTGGCTTGCGAGCCCACCCAGGGCGATCACCGCAAAAGGCGATGTGGCCGATTCACTGGCCGCAATGCCGGTCGCTCAGGATGTGATGCAGCTCGCCACAGGCCACCATGGGGTCGTCGCAGTTGATCACGATGCGCGACTCGGCCAGCACGTAGCTGCGCCCGGTGATGGTGTTCTCGACCACCTGATACGCCCCCTCCTGATGCGTGCCGGTAAAGGTGCCGATGAAGCCGGTTTCGCGCAGCGACACCGTCTCGAGCCTGTCGCCCACGTTGAGCCGCCCCTCGTAGTTCATCAGCGCAAGCCTGGCCGACGTGCCGGTGCCGGTGGTGCTTCGGCAAATCACGCCGGGGTGCACGTAGGTCGTCGAGCGCGAGCGGATGTAGTCGTCGGCGACCGGCTCTTCGGGCCCCATGAAGTGCAGAAAGGGTAGCGGCCCCACGTCGCCCAATGTGTAGTGGGAGAAGCCGCGCTTGGCCTTGATCGCCTCGACGATCTTGTAGGCGCAGGCAGCCAGTGCGGCCTCCTCGTCGCGCACCAGTCGAAAGCCGAGCGCCTCGGCGTCGACCAGCGCGTAGAAGCCGCCGCTGTAAGCGATCGAAAACGTCACCTCGCCGATGCCCGGCACGGCAATGGTCTCGCGGTAGGTATCGATATAGCTTGGCAGCCCCTCACAGGTGACCCACTCCACCACACCGTCCCGAACCAGCGCCTCGATCTGAACGAGCCCCGCCGGGGCCTCGAGCTTGAAGCGCTGGATGCCTTCGCGTTTGGGCACCAAACCGCTTTCGAGCACCGCCGTGGCAGTACACAGCGTGTTCGAGCCGGAATAGATGGGGTAGCCCATCACCTCCATGATGATGTAGCCCGCCGCCGCCTCCGGGTGCGTGGCGGGCACGATCAGATCCACCGACATCTCGGGAATGCCGTAGGGTTCACCCAAAAGTAGCCGGCGAAGTCCGTCGGCGTCGTCGCGCAGGTACTCCATCTGCGCGCGTACGGTGTCGCCGGGCAGCGCATCGATGCCGCCGGTAACGATCCGGCTAACGTCGCCGCCGGCGTGGGTGTCCATCAGCTCCAGGGTGTGGCGATTGTTCACGGGCGGCTCCGGTCAGTGAGTAAAGACATGAGAGAGGTGATCGAACGTCGTTGCTTTTGACGTCGTTACCTTCGACGTCGTTACTTTCAAAATCAAAACTCTCGATCGAGCGCGTAGGCCGCCCCGTGGGCGTCCCACTGGGCGTCGGGCACGATCACGACCTTGCCGAGGTAGTCGCTGCCACGGCTGACGAAGTAGCGCTCGGCGTCGTGAAGCTTCGAGAGTTTGAACGCGGCGTGCAGCACCGGCTTGAGCGCGCCGCTGTCGATCCAGGCCATGAGCTTCGCCGCCTCCTCCCGGGTGCCGTGGGAGACGCCGAAGATCTGCACCTGATAGAGATAGATACGCGTCCACATGATCTCGCTCACGTTACCGCCGCTGGCGCCGGCGATCGAGAGCCTGGGGTAGGTGGTGCGCGCGCTCATGTCCGCGATCATGGTGTCGATGAACCGGTCGGTCATCTCGCCACCGACCAGATCCATCACCGCATCGATCGGCGCACCGCCGGTGGCCTCGAGCACGCGCTCGACGAAAGCGTCGAGACCGCTTCGGTCGATCACCGCCTCGGCGCCGAGCGCCAAAAGCGCCTGCGCCTTGTCCGGCTGGCTAACGGCGAAGGGCACCGCGCCGATGACCCGGCAGAGCTGAATCAGCGCAGTGCCCACGCCGCCGCTGGCGCCGCTGACCAGCACGCGCTCACCCGCGCGCACGCCGGCGGCGGTCATCATGTGATAGGCGGTCTGATAGGAGCACATGCCCATGGCGGCAAGCTCGGCGTCGGCAAGCGCCGGGTTCGAAATGGGATAGAACTGATCGGAAGGGACGGCAACGTACTCGGCAAAGCCGCCGTCGGCGCCGTGGCCGTAGTAGTCCGGCGCCAGGTTGATGTCGGCGCGGGCGTCCGGGTAGAGGTTGAAATCCAAAAGCCCGCGCTCGCCAAGGCGCGCCTCGCTGACACCGTCGCCCACGGCCACCACCCGGCCGGCAACATCCGCGCCCTGAATACGCGGAAAGGTCAGCGTCGGCGTCCCGCCCATGGCAAAGGAGGTCACTTCCTCCTTGCCCCTGGTCGGGTAGAGGCCTTCACGCGCCTTGCGGTCGGTGTTGTTCTTGGCCGTGGCGGTGACCTGCACCAGCACCTGGCCGGGGCCCGGGCGCGGGGTCGTGACGTCCTCGCGGTACACGAGCTTTTCGACATCGCCGTGCCCGGTCAAGAGCATCGCAGCCATGGTGTCGGGGACGGTTGAGCGCGCGTTGACCATAAAAGGTCTCCTGTCTCGGTGCTTGCGTGGGTTTGAATGACCATATCAAACTTTCCACCCCGCTCAATCCCCCGGCCGGGCCATTATTTAACGCAGGTCAAAACCACTTCTTGCGTTGGAAATACCACACCAGCATGCCGGCGATGAAGAGCATCAGCGCCCAGACGAAGAAGTAGCCGTAGCGCCAGCCAAGCTCCGGCATGTTCTCGAAGTTCATGCCGTAGATGCCGGCGATAAAGGTCAGCGGCACGAAAATCGCGGTGATCACCGTCAGTATGCGCATGGTGATGTTCAGCTGGTGCGAGGAGATCGAGATATAGCCGTCGACCAGGTCGCCGCAAATGTCGTAGTACATCTGCGTCAGGGTGTAGAGGCGCTCGAAGCGCTCGGCCACGTCGTTGATCGCGTGCAGGGTTTCGCTTTGATCCCGCGGCAGGTGCTCGTAGTCGTAGGCGGTCAGCTCCTGAGTGATGCCCTTGTGGTAGCTGAAGATGCGCCGCATTTTGACCAGCTTTGAGCGGTAGCTGATGATCTTGCGCATCAGCACATCGTTGCCGTCTTCCAACAGCGCGTCTTCCAGGTCGCTCAGCGCAGTCTCGAACTCCAGCAGGCTGTCGCTGTAATACCCGGCCGAGGTGTACATCACTCTGAGCGCCGCGCGCTCCGGCGACTGCGCCAAAAGCGCATGGCCCTGAGCGTTGAAAAGCCGCTCGATACTCATCGCCTCGCCCGGATGCAGCGTGATCAAGAACCGCTCGCCGATGAAAAACGCGATCTGCTGAGGCACGAAGTTGAGCTCGGCATCGAAGGATGAAATGCCGCGGTAGATGATCAGCGTATGGTGCTCGAACTCCTCGATCTTCGGCGGATGGCGATCCTTGTGGGCGTCCTGAATGGCCAGCGGGTGGCACTCGAAGCGCTCCAGCAGTTCGCGCTCGACCTCCTGGGGTTCGCCCTGAAGATCGATCCAGATATGGCTGTCCGGGGTGCTGCGCCACTGCTCGATGAGCTCTTCGCCGCCGACCAAAAGCGCGCTGCCCGGCGTGGTTAACATGGTGCGAATCATCGCCTGGTCTTCCTTAAAACGTTTAAAACCGTGCCGCTGCGGGCGCTAAAGGCTGAATACTTTAGTCTACGTTGAATTGAAGGGTTAACGCGACCGGCAATAATTAATGCCAATCCGGTCAAAAAGCCATACTTTTAGACCAAACGCTCACCGCGAGGAAACGCCATGAATCAGACCGAGGCCAAGGAACATGTACACGGCCGGCTGCACGCCCTGTTTGCCGACCCCTACCGTGCCTTCGACAACGATACGCCCGAACGCGAGCTGCATATCAAGGTCGCGCTCTACGTGCTGCTCGCCAGGCCCATCGCCCGCGGGTTGGTAACGCTTCGAATCGTCCACGGCTGGGAAAACGGCAACGACGACCCGGCAGCGCTCGCCCATATCGACTATCCCCTGGCCTCGCTCGACGATTTTCGCGCGGCGGCGAGCGGCTTTCAGGGCGACCAACCTCCCGCGGCCTCGAACGCCGGCGCCCTGCTGGCCGAGCCGCTGGCCGAGGCGCTGACCCGTGCCCGGCAGCAGGGCGTCACTCTGGAGCCTCACATCGAGCGGGCGCCGGCGCGCTGGACGGCGTTCGAAGGCGGGCTGGCGCTTTATACGCAGTTCAAGATGTACCACCGCCTGGTCTACGGCGAAGACGACAGCTACCGCTGCTCGCTGTGCCAAACGGCGCAGGGCGCGCGTGAGATTCACGAATTTCATCTCGAGGAGGGAGAGTTCGCGCTGCTCGTCCCACCAAAGGATGGGGCGCAGAGCGCTAAAACGCTGCTGGTTCTGCACGAAAGCCAACTCGATCAGATCGAGCGGCTTTTCGAGCTGTGTCTGCCGCTGGCAGACGATTGAGCGTGTCTTGTCCGGTAGACGTCAGCCAAGCGCAATGGTGCTGTTGATACCGCCGGAGACATTTTCCGGCTCGAACCAGCGGGCGGTGACGGTCTTGGTCTGCGTCCAGAACGCGATCGCCTGTTTACCGTTGGGGCCCAGATCGCCGAGTTTCGAGCCCCTGGAGCCGGTGAAGCTAAAGTACGCCACCGGCACCGGGATCGGCACGTTGATGCCGATCTGACCGACGTCGATATCGGTTTCAAAGCGCCGGGCCACCCAGCCGGAGCTGGTGAAGATCGAGGTGCCGTTGCCATTGGGGTTGGCGTTGATGAACGCAATCGCCTCCTCCAATGTGGCCACGTTGACCACGCACAGCACCGGCCCAAAAATCTCTTCCTGATAGATACGCATCGCTGCGGTCACGTCCGAAAAGAGCGTCGGCCCGACGAAGTTGCCTTCCGGGTAACCTTCCACCGCGTAACCGCGCCCGTCGAGTTTGAGCGCGGCGCCTTCTCGCTCGCCCTGCTCGATCAGCCCTTCGACCCGCGCTTTTGCCTGGGGCGATACCAGTGGGCCAAGATCCGCGTCGCGCTGGGTACCGGGGCCGACGCGCATGTTGCGCGCACCCTCGACGAGCTCGTCGAGCCAGGCCTGGGCCTCGCCTACCAGCACCACCACCGAGTTGGCCATGCAGCGCTGGCCCGCCGCGCCGAAGGCAGAGCCCAATAAGCTATTGATCGCCTGACTCTTGTTGGCGTCGGGCATCACCACGCAGTGATTTTTCGCCCCCATCATCGCTTGCATACGCTTGCCCGCCTTCGCCGCGCGCTCGTACAAAAGCCCGCCCACGTGAGACGAGCCGATGAACGACAGCGCCTTGATGCCCGGATGATCGGCGATCAAATTGGCCACCTCCGGCCCGCCGTGCACCACGTTGAGTACGCCCGGCGGCACGCCGGCCTCATGGGCGAGCTCGACCAGGCGCATGGTAGAGCTCGGGTCCTGTTCGGACGGCTTCAAAACGAAGGTATTGCCGGTGGCGATCGCCAGCGGAAACATGAAGCACGGCAGCATGATCGGAAAGTTGAACGCGGTAATGCCCGCGCCGACCCCGAGCGGCTGGTGCATGGTGTAGACATCCACGTCATTGGCCGCGTTCTCGGCAAGCTCGCCCAGCTGAAGCGAGGTGATCGAACAGGCGTGCTCGACCACCTCGAGCCCGCGACCAACCTCGCCTTCGGCGTCCGGCAGGGTCTTGCCGTGCTCCTCGGTGATCAGCGCGGCAAGCTCACCGGTGTGCTCGCGGATCAGCGCGGCGAGCTTCATCATGATGCGCATGCGCTTGTTCAGCGGCGTTTTACGCCACTCGGGAAAAGCCCGTTGCGCGCTTTCGATGGCGCGCTCGACCTCATCATTAGTGCAAAACGGCACGCGGGCCACGACCTGTTGGGTCGCCGGGTTGACCACGTCGCGCCACTCGCTGCTTTGCGAGGTGACGGCGGCGCCATCGATGTACAGGGGGATATCGCGTAGAGCCACAGCGTCTCTCCTTGGCTTTTATTATTGCTTTATCGAAGGTAAGCGTACCGGCCAAGATATAGCAGCAAGTTGACGTAAACGTCAATTGGCCTTGAGCGTCCGGGTGGGGCCAACTCCACGCCGTAGCGGCTTTACGCGGGCCGGACTATGCTGCGAGGTACTGCTTTGCGAGGCACTAATTGCGAAGTACGCCGTACGCTTTGCAAGCAGTACTCTGCGCTGTGTAAAAGGACGTCATCCTGGCGCAGGGAAAAGGGTCAAAGGTCGTTACCAGGAGGTACTCATGCAGACCTTTAGCTGTGGCTGTGGTAATCCGCTGTTTTTCGAAAATACGCGCTGTGTGGCCTGCGAATCCGAGGTGGGCTGGTGCCCGTCGTGCCGCGCCATCGTGGCGCTCGACCCGCTCGAGCAGGGCGGCTATCAGTGCACGACCGCCGGCTGCGACGCGCACCTGACCAAGTGCCACAACTACGCCGTCGAGAACGTATGTAATCGCATGGTGGTGACGGCCACGGTAGAGGATGCGCCGATGGATCAGGCATCCGATAACGGCTTCACGAGCCACACTTCAAGCGCCGATACCACCGGTATCGACGTACTCGGCAGCGACCCGCTGTGTGACTGCTGTCGCCACAACGACATGATTCCGGATCTGAGCGTCGAGGGCAGCCGCGAGCGCTGGGCCGCGCTGGAGGCGGCCAAACGGCGGCTTTTCTACACGCTGGATCTATTGAAGCTGCCTCACGGCGCCACGCCCCAGGAGAGCCACGTGCCGCTGCGCTTTTCGTTCATGGCCGACGCCCTGCCCGACCAGGGGCTCTGGCGCTCGGTGGCGGGCCAGCAGAAGGTGTACACCGGCCATGCCAACGGGCTGATCACCATCAACGTCAAAGAGGCGGACGCGGTCGAGCGCGAGCGCCTGCGGGTGGACATGAACGAATCCCACCGCACGCTGATCGGCCATTTCCGTCACGAAGTGGGCCACTACTACTGGGATCTACTGGTCAAGGATCAGGACGAGCAGGCGTGCAAGGCGGTCTTTGGCGATCACGACAACCCGACCTACAGTGAAGCGTTGGAGCAGTACTACCAGCAGGGTGCGCCGCAAGACTGGGCCGAGCGCCATATTTCCGCCTACTCCACCATGCATGCCTGGGAGGATTTCGCCGAAAGCTTCGCCTACTACCTGGATATGGTGTCGGTACTCGATACGGCGCTGCACATCGGCCTCTCCCGCGCCGAGTACGACGGTACGCTGGACAGCATGCTGCTGGCCTATCACCAGGTGGGCCAGGCCGTGAACGAACTCAATCGAGACATGGGGCTTTTGGATCTGGCCCCGGCGGTTCTCGCCCCGCCGGTGCGTGAAAAGCTCGACTACCTGCACACGCTGATTGCGCGCGCAGGCACCAAGGAGAGCGCGCCGCTTGATGACTAGTCGTTATCCTGTTCCCCGCTGAAGCTGCTCTGCGACTGGCTTTGCGTGACGCGGGGAACGTCTTCGCTGTTGACGAAGTAGGTGGTGCTGAGCGTGTCGTGGATTTTGGCGAAGCCCACCTGCAGCTCGTCGACGAACGCGTGCAGCTTGCTCGGTGAATGGGCGAGCGCCTGGATGTCGGCGTCGACCACGTCCGCACGCACCAGCGATACCGTCGCCACCACCCGGTCCTGGCGCGGCAGCCACTGAAGCTCGTGGGCCAGGATCTCCAGGCTGCAGGCGATCGCTCGCGGCAAATGGCTATCCTGAAGCAGAAAGCGCAGCACGTCCGGGCCACGCACGCGCAGGCGTACCTGCTGGCGATACATCTGATAGGCGGTCAGGGATTTGAGCACGCTCATCCACTGCAGGTTTTCGAAGGGCAGAAGCTCCTCCGGGTTTTGCGGCAGCAGGCTCGCCGAACGCACGTCGAGAATTCGCGTCGTCATGTCGGCGCGCTCGAGCTGGCGGCCCAGCTGGATGAAGGTGCGCGCCGGGCCGTAGCTTAGCGTGCCTTCGATCAGCCCGGTCAGGGTCTGACAGCTGCGAATCACGTTTTTCAAAAAGGTGTCACGCCGGCGCGGGCTGACGCCGTTTTCGGCGTGATCCGCCACGCTCAGATACAGATGATTCACCTCTTCCCAGATCTCGCGCGGCACCACGTCGCGGGTGGTGCGCAGATTCTCGCGGGCGCTGGCAAGCGCGGCAAGAATGGAGCTTGGGTTTTCGGTATCGGCGCAGAGAAAATGCACCACCGCCTGCTCGTCGAAGTGATCGAAACGCGCGCGGTACTGCTCGAGCGTGCCGGTCATTTCGATCAATGGCGCCCAGCCCAGCGGCAGGTTGCGCGGCAAGTCGAGCATCAGGTGGCTGTTGACGCTCAAAAGCCTCGCGGTATCCTCGGCGCGCTCGATGTAGCGCGCCATCCAGTAAAGATTTTCAGCGACCCGTGACAGCATGGCTCAGTCCCCCTTTTGATCGGCGTGGGCCGGGTCGAGCTCGTCGACCTCGACGATCCAGGTGTCCTTGCTCCCCCCGCCCTGGGAAGAGTTGACCACGAGCGACCCTTCCACCAGCGCGACCCGCGTAAGCCCCCCGGTGGTCACGTGGATGTCCGGGCCGGAAAGAATGAAGGGGCGCAGGTCGACGTGGCGCGGCTGCGGAAGCCCGCCGGCAAGCGTCGGCGTGGTGGACAGTGCAAGCGTTGGCTGCGCCATGTAGTTGCGCGGATTGGCGCGAATCAGCTCGGCGAACTCCTCGCGCGTCTCTTTGGTCGAGCGCGGGCCGATCAGCATGCCGTAGCCGCCGGACTCGTTGGCCGGCTTGACCACTAGCTCGTCCAGATGCTCGAGCACGTAGTCACGGTCCTTGTCGAACATGCACAGATAGCTCGGCACGTTGGGCAGAAGCGGCTCCTCGTCCAAATAGTAACGAATAAGCTCCGGCACGAAGGCGTAGACTACCTTGTCGTCGGCGACGCCGGCGCCCGGGGCGTTGGCCAGCGCCACGTTACCCGCCCGCCAGGCACGCATCAGTCCGGCCACGCCGAGCGTCGATTCCGGGTTGAAGACCTCCGGGTCGAGGAACTCGTCATCGACTCGACGATAGATCACATCCACTCGGCGACGTCCTTCCACCGTGCGCATGTAGACCACGTCCTTGTCGTCGACCAGCAAGTCGCTGCCCTGAACCAGCTCCACGCCCATCTGCTGGGCGAGGTAGGCGTGCTCGAAGTAGGCGGAGTTGTAGATACCCGGGGTGAGTACGACCACCTGCGGGTCGTCGCCGGGGCGCGGCGACATCGCCGCCAGCATGTCGTAGAGCTGGGCGACGTAGTCATCCACCGGCAAAATCTTGTTCGAGGCGAAAAGCTCCGGCAGCACGCGCTTGGTGACGTTGCGGTTTTCGAGCATGTAGGAGACGCCGGAAGGAATACGCAGGTTATCCTCCAGCACGTAGAGCGTGCCGTCGCCCCCACGCACCAGGTCCGAGCCGCAGATATGGGCCCACACCTTATGGGGCGGGTTGATGCCCACACACTGCGGGCGAAAATTGACCGACTGCGCCAGCACCTCCGCCGGCAGCACCTTATCCTTGACCACCTTCTGGTCGTGGTAGAGATCGTCGATGAACAGATTCAACGCCTGCACGCGCTGCTTGAGCCCGGCCTCGGTCTTGCGCCATTCACTGGCCGAAATGATGCGCGGCACGATATCGAAGGGCCAGGCGCGGTCGATCATCGCGCCTTCGGAATACACCGTGAAGGTAATACCCATGGTACGAATGGCGATTTCGGCGGCGGTCTTGCGCTCGGCGAGTTCATCGGCGCTGAAGCGGGCGAGCATGTTGCAAAGCTCGAGCGCCGAGGCGCGGGGTTGGCCCGGGGCGGCGATGAGCTCGTCGAAAAAGTCTCGACAGGGGTAATGATTCCAGTTCACTTGGCTCATGGGCGCTCTCCTGGCGCAGCGAAGGACCACGGGTCCGATAGCTTCAGTTTAGATCCTTCTTTTTTAATCGCACTCTATCGGGTAACGCTCTGTAAACGTTATTCAACTCTAGACAACGTATGAAACATTCAACGCAAATAGTGCTGCAAAAAAAGCGACCCAGGGCGATACTTCACTTCATTCAGCGATGATCCGCCGCGGTGCCGGTGTCAGGGCCTGGGCGACTCCATCGAACTTCGCTTCAACCAAGGGTGGCCCATGACCATTCGCGTTGCCTTGCACCACCGTACCACCTACCGCTTCGATCGCGCGGTGGCGCTTTCACCCCACGTGATTCGCCTGCGTCCGGCACCGCACTGTCGTACCCACATCGAGGCGTACTCGCTGGACATCTCCGGCGACGATCACTTCGTCAACTGGCAGCAGGACCCCTTCGGCAACTTCAACGCGCGGGTCGTGTTTCCCACGCCACGGCGCGAACTCACCATCGCCGTCGAACTCATCGCCCCCATGACGGTGATCAACCCCTTCGACTTCTTTTTGGACGACATCGCGCAAACCGCGCCTTTCGTCTACCCGGATGGGCTCAAGGGTGAGCTTGGCCCCTACCTCGAGGCAGAAGCGCCGGGGCCAAAGCTTGCCCAATGGCTGAGCGAGGTGGATAAAACGCCGATCACCACGGTGGATTTTCTGGTCGCGATCAACCAGCGCTTGCAGCGCGACATCAGCTACCTGGTGCGTATGGAGCCTGGAGTGCAAAGCTGTGAAGAGACGCTGACGCTGGGCAGCGGTTCGTGTCGCGACAGCGCCTGGCTTCTGGTGCAGATCTTTCGCCATCTGGGCCTGGCGGCGCGTTTCGTTTCGGGCTACTTGATCCAGCTGGTGCCGGACGTCAAGGCGCTGGATGACGGGCCCAGCGGCACCGAGGTGGATTTTACCGACCTGCACGCCTGGACCGAGGTCTTTCTGCCCGGTGCGGGCTGGGTCGGACTCGACCCGACCTCGGGCCTGTTCGCCGGCGAAGGTCACATACCGCTGGCGGCCACGCCCACCACCGGAAGCGCAGCGGCGATCACCGGGTTCTCGGAGAAGTGTGAGGTCAGCTTCGACGTCGAGATGCGCGTCGAACGCATTCACGAAGACGCCCGGGTCACCAAGCCCTACAGCGATGCCCAGTGGGCGAACATCGTCGCCCTCGGCGACCAGGTAGACGCCGAGCTGCAAAAACAGGACGTTCGCCTGACCATGGGCGGCGAGCCCACCTTCGTCTCGATCGACGACATGGAGAGTCCGCAGTGGAATATTGATGCGCTGGGCGCTCACAAGCGCGAGCGCGCCGAGGCGCTTTTGACCCGGCTGCAGGCCGCCTACAGCGATGGCGGTGTGGTTCAGCAGCAGCAGGGCAAATGGTACCCGGGCGAGCCACTGCCGCGCTGGGCGCTGGCCTGCTACTGGCGCAAGGACGGCAAGCCCCTGTGGCGCGACCCGAAATGGCTCGCCTGCATGGCGGATGCCCCAAGCGTTCACGCCAACGAGATGCTGGCAAAAAGCTTCACCCACGCGCTGGCCGAACGGCTGGGCCTCGAGCCACGCTTCTGGATTCCGGCCTTTGAAGACGCCTACTACTACCTGTGGAAAGAGCAGACGTTGCCGGTCAACATCGACCCGCGCGAGGCGAACCTGAAAGACGACGCCGAGCGGCGTCGGCTGGCCCGGCTTCTGGAGCGAGGCCTCGGCGCGGTGGTGGGCTACGCCCTGCCCCTTCGCCACTCGGTGAGCCAAAGCCACCGCTGGGAAACCGGGCGCTGGCCGATCAAGCGCGATCACCTTTATCTCACTCCAGGTGATTCGCCCATGGGCCTGCGCCTGCCGCTGTCGGCGCTGCCCTGGGCGGACCCGGACGACCAACCCAAGGCCCAGTCGGTGTTCGCCCCGCGCGCCGAGATCGGCGACATTCACGGCGAAGTGGCGCGGCGTCACGCCGAGCAACACCGCTTTAGCAGCGCCGAGCGTTTCGGCCAGAGCACCCACACGAGCTCGAGCCACCCGGAAGGCGAGTCGGTGCAGCAGCAGCCCAGCGCCGAGGAGGACCGCGGCAAGGGCGTGGTGCACACAAGCCTCTGTGTCGAGCCCCGCGACGGGCGCCTGCATATCTTTTTGCCGCCGCTGACGCACCTGGAGCACTACCTGGATCTGCTTGGCAGTATCGAGGAGTGCGCCAAAGAGCTTGGCTGCCCGGTGATGATCGAAGGCTACGCCCCGCCCCGCGACCCGCGGCTGGAGAGTTTCATGATCACCCCGGACCCGGGTGTGATCGAGGTCAACATCATGCCCGCCGCCAGCTGGCAAACCCTGGTGGCGCAAACCGAGCGGCTTTATGAAGAGGCGCGCCTGTCGCGGCTCGGCACCGAAAAATTCATGCTCGACGGCCGCCATACTGGCACCGGCGGCGGCAACCACGTCACCCTGGGCGGCATTACCCCGGACGACTCGCCGTTTCTTCGCCGCCCGGACCTGCTGGCGAGTCTCGTCACCTACTGGCAGCACCACCCGAGTCTTTCGTACCTGTTCTCCGGGCTCTTCATCGGCCCCACCAGCCAGGCCCCGCGGGTGGACGAGGCGCGCCACGAGGCGCTTTACGAGCTCGAGATCGCCCTTTCTCAAATGCCGGTCGGCGAAGTGGTCCAGCCCTGGCTGGTCGACCGACTGCTGCGCCACCTGCTGACCGACTTGACCGGCAACACTCACCGCGCCGAATTCTGCATCGACAAGCTCTACTCGCCAGACAGCGACAGCGGGCGGCTGGGGCTTTTGGAGCTTCGAGGCTTCGAGATGCCGCCCCATGCGCGCATGGGATTAATGCAGATGCTTCTGATCCGCGCGCTGGTCGCTCGTCACTGGAAGGCGCCCTACCGCGCCCGGCCGGTGCGCTGGGGCAGCGCGCTTCAAGACCGCTGGATGCTACCTCACTACCTGTGGGAAGACTTGAGCGACGTGCTGGGCGATCTGCGCCATCACGGCTTCCACTTCGAACTCGACTGGTTCGAGCCGTTTCGGGCGTTTCGCTTTCCCGTCCACGGCCGGCTCACGACGTCGACGCTCGACATCGAGCTACGTCAGGCGATCGAGCCCTGGCACGTGCTCGGCGAAGAGGCCACCGCCGGCGGCACTGCGCGCTACGTCGACTCCTCCGTCGAGCGTCTGGAGGTCAAGGTCAGCGGCATGAGCGATGAGCGCTATATCGTCACCTGCAACGGGCGTCGCGTGCCGCTCAAGGCCACCGGGCGCAGTGGTGAAGCGGTGGCCGGAGTGCGCTACCGTGCCTGGCAGCCACCGTCGGCGCTGCACCCGCACATTCCGATTCACGCGCCGCTGGTGTTCGATGTGATCGACACCTGGAACGAGCGCAGCGTGGCAGGCTGCACCTATCATGTGGTTCACCCTACCGGGCGCAACTTCGAACACTTCCCGGTCAACGCCTTCGAGGCCGAGGCGCGCCGGTTGGGGCGCTTCATTCCTGGCGGCCATACCCACGGCTTCCAGATGCCCGACGCGGAGTTGCCAAGCCACGAACTGCCGCTGACGCTGGATCTACGCCGCCGGCCCAGCTAACGGGTTATCATCCACCCTCACTCGCCGTTTTGGAACACTGTATGACCGCCTCTGTGACGCCCTTGCCCACCGCTATCGGGCTGGTCGAGGGATATATTGAACAGCTAGGCAAGGGAATGCCCGCACCGTTCGACGCCATGGTCGACCGCCACGGCCAGCTACGCCCGGGCTGGCCGGCACTGCTTTCGTGCCTGGACGCACTGGGCGCGCCCGGCCGCTTTCGCCAGCAGGAGGATTTGAAGGGTCTACTGGCTGAAAACGGCGTGATTTTCAACATGCACGACGAGCACCAAGGTCGCTCCTGGCGGCTCGACCCGCTGCCCTGGGTGATCCAGCCCGGCCAGTGGCAGACCCTGGAAGCGGGGCTTGTGCAGCGAAGTCGGCTGTTCAACGCCATCTATCACGACCTTTACGGCCCGCGTACACTGTTCGATGCGGGGCTTTTGCCCACTCAGGCGCTGCTCGCCTCGACGGATTTTCTGCTGCCGGCCCACGGCGCCCACCCGGCCGATCGCGCGCCGATCAACTATCACGGGGTCGACGTCATTCTTGACCGTGACGGCCGCTGGCGAGTAGTAGGCGACCGGCTCCAGGCGCCGTCGGGCACCGGATTCGCGCTCGAAAACCGCATCCTGATGGCCCGCGCTTTGCCGCAGATGTATCGCAACGCGCCGCTCAAGCGCCTGGCGAGCTTTCTCGACGCCCACCACCGTACCCTCACCGTGCTGGCCTACCAGCATCGCGACAACCCCACCGTGGTGCTTTTAAGCCCGGGGCCACAAAGCCCGCGCTACTTCGAACACGCTTATCTTGCCAACTATCTCAACATCGCGCTGGTCCAGGGGCAGGATCTGGTGGTGCGAGAAAGCCAGCTCTGGCTTCGAACCCTTGGCGGGCTCAAGCCTGTCGACGTGGTGCTGCGCCACTGCCGGGATGCCGAGTGCGACCCGCTGGAGCTCAACGGCGACTCGGCGATCGGTGTGCCCGGGCTTTTGCAGGCCGCGCGCACCCAAGGGGTAGCGCTCTCCAACGCTTTGGGCGTCGGGGTGCTGGAAAGCGAGGCGCTGACGAGCTATCTGCCCGCGCTTTGCGAGCACCTGCTGGGTGAGCCGCTCAAGCTCACCGCCGCGACCGCCGACACCGCCTCTGCCACCATGCCGGTGTTCGATGAAACCCTCTCCACGCTGAGCCCGGCCACTTTCAACCTGCGCTGCTTCGTGGCACGCACGCCCAAAAGCGTGACGGCGCCAAAGGCCACCGACGAGGATTACCAGGTACTGCCCGGCGGGCTTGGCTGGCTCGGCGAGCCGGGCTCGCCGTCGCTTCAAAGCCCGGTGGTCAAGGATGTATGGGTCACCGCCGACAGCGCCCAGCCCCACGTCAGTCAGCTCAAGCAGGCGCGCGGCCCGGTCGTGGTCACTCGCGACAGCGAAGATTTGCCCAGCCGCGTAGCGGAGTGCCTCTACTGGCTGGGGCGCTACGGCGAGCGCCTCGATAGCCGCGCCCGACTCTTGCGCGAGGCGCTGATGCGGCTCATGGAGTACGACCAGGACGATATCGCCGACCAGGTGCTGGACGAGCTTTTGCTGGCGCTCGATCTGTGTGATCCCAAACGCGCCGACGCCGCACCGCCTCAAGGCTTTGGGCCGAAGCGGGCGGCGCTTCTGACCCAGTTCGACGGGCGCGACTCGCGCGCGCTGCAGCCGCTTTTTTCGCAGCTTTTACACAACGCGCGCAGCGTGCGTGACCACCTGGGCGACGACTCCTGGCGGGTCGTTCACCAGCTTCGTCAGCAGTTCGACGCCTTCGATCCAAACATCGATACCAGCGCCGCGCGGCGCGCCTGCGAAGGGGTATTCGCCCAACTCGCCGGCTTTTTCGGGCTGTGCAACGAGACCATGCCGCACCATTTTGGCTGGCGGTTCATGGATATCGGCCGCTTTCTGGACCGGGCGCTGGGGCTTTTGACGCTGTTGAAGCTGACCCTCAATGCCCGCCCGGAGCGGCGTTCGGCGCTATGGGAGGTCGTGCTGGCCACCACCGACAACTTCACCGCCTACCGACGGCGCTACCGAAGCGAGCTTCACCCGGCGGCGATCATCGACCTGCTACTGTTCGACGAAACCAACCCGCGCTCGGTGGGCTACATGCTCAAGCGCCTGCACAAGCAGGTCGAGCGGTTGCCCGGCAGCGCTACGCCTTACCGCAACGCCGAGCGTAGGCTCTTGATTCAGGCCAACGCCGCGCTGCACCTGGCGGATATCGACCGGCTCAGCCACGTCAACGACACCCCGGAAGCTCAGCAGGCGCTCGTCCAGCTGCTCGATGAGCTGCTCGCACCGCTCAACGCGCTGTCCGATGCGATCAGCCACAGCCACTTCAGTCACGTCGAGCGCGCGCGGCTGCTGGTCAGCGTAGAGGTCGCACCGTGAAATACACCCTTCGCCACACCACGCGCTACCACTACGGCGCGCCGGTCACGCTTTGCCATAGCGAGGCGCGGGTGCTGCCGCGCAAGGCGCAGTATCAGCAGTGCGGCGCCTCGACGCTCACCATTACGCCAACGCCGCACTATCAGGCCGAGCGGCGCGACGTGTTCGGCAACCGGGTACTCTATTTCGCGCTGGAAGAGCCGCACCGCACGCTCGACGTGACCGTCACCACACCGATCAACACCTGGGGAATGAGCCCGCTGCCGGCCTCATCGAGCGGCTGGGAGCAGGTCGCGACGCTGTTGGACGCCGACTCGCGCTTCGAGACCCAGCTCTACCGCATGGACTCGCCCTTCGTGCGCAAAAGCGATGCGCTCGCCGCCTTCGCCAAACAGTGCTTCACGCCTAATCGACCGATCATCGAGGCGGCCCAGGCGCTGACCGCCCACGTGCACGCCCATTTCGAGTACGACCCGAGCTTCACCACGCTCGCCACGCCGCTTTCCGAAGTGCTGGCCAGCCGGCGCGGGGTTTGTCAGGATTTCGCCCATCTGATGATCGGCGCGCTGCGCTCGATCGGCCTTTCGGCACGCTACGTCAGTGGCTATCTGGAAACCGAGCCGCCGCCGGGCAAGCCGCGACTGGTGGGCGCCGACGCCTCGCATGCCTGGCTTGCGCTGTGGGTCCCGGAGTGGGGGTGGCTGTCGCTGGACCCGACCAACGGAACGCTGGCCGGCGAGCGCCACCCGGTGCTCGCCTGGGGGCGCGACTATTTCGATGTAGCGCCGCTCAAGGGGGTCATGAACGGCGGTGGAGGGCACCACCTGGAGGTCGAGGTCGACGTGATCCCGTTCAAGCGCAGCGCCGGCTAGAGCGGTCGCGGCGAGGATTCCATCGCCGGGCGGCCAGCGCCGCCTGGCGATATTTCAGGCGGCTTCGTAGGCGGCTTTCAGCCGGTAAAACTCGTCGACGATCGCGGACATCTGATGGTCATCGTAGTCACAAAGCCCACTGACCACGAGCTTTTTGGACCCGACGCCCACCGATTCGCCGGCGGATTCGATAGCGAACTCCAAAAGCGCCTCGGCGCGTTTGCCCTGAACGCTCAAGGAAGAGTCGGTCAGCGCCAGATTCGGCGTGAAGCCATCCAGGCGCGTCAGCGAAAAGCCCATACTGTCGTAGATGACCAGCGGACGCTTGGGGTTGAACATCACCCCGTGCTCTTCCATGAGCGGTTTCAGGTAGTGCGGGAAGTTCTTGCCCGAAAAGGCCACATAGCAGCGCGCGAAGTTCTCGATCACGTCCGGCTCGAATGTCGTTTCGCCCGAGCGCGTCACGTGCAGGTAGCACTTGCCGCTTTCATCGCACACGTGGAGCTTGCCGTCGTCTCCTTCGCTGAACTTGAGCGGCGTGTCCGCCGCGACCATATTGGTAAAGCGAAATTCCATGTGGCGCGAAAGCCCGAATTTGGCCAGCACCAGGGTGAACAAAAGATCCCCTGGCACGCAAAAACGCCTCGCGTCCGGATTATGGATGGGGTTGTAGTCACCGGCGACGCCCTTGGCGAAACGGCTTGCCTGCTCCGCGGAGATCACCACGAGATCTCCGCGCTGCGTGTAAAAATCCTTGAACATGGCTTTGCTGCCTGCCTAGCGTTGAAGTCGAAAACCCATATCAGTCCCTTGTCGCGCATAATGCCATAAAACATGCGCCAAAAGGAGCCATTATCAAAAGCCGTATGTTGCCCAAAACCACCCTGTTACCCAGATGGCTACTGCTGGCACTGAGTATAGTCCTGATCCTGGCCATCATACTTTCGATGGCGTGGTGGCTGGTCAATTCCCTGCTTCTCAACAGCCAGTGGATGGCCAATCGGCTATCGAAAATCGACGGCGTCGAGGTGCGCTGGGAGCGCGCTCACAGCCAGCACCCCGGCCGTTGGGAAGTGGACCAACTGACCCTGACCCGTCAGGACACGGCGCTCCCGGTCAGTATCAGCGTCGAACGCGCCACGCTCTCACTCTCACTTCCCGCGCTTCTACGCGGAACGCTGCATATCCAGGCGCTCGAGGCCGACGGCATTCGCCGCTTTCGCGTAGGCGATATCGCCCTGAACGCCGAGGGCAATCTTCGCCTCGAAGACGCCACGTTCAGCGGCGATACGCTCAGCGCCGCCCGTCTCATGCTAGCAGTCGAGCAGGGCCGACTGGTGCGCGCAAGCGATGGCGCGATACTCGCCCGCGACATCGCCCTCGACGCCCAGGGCACGCTCGCGCCGCTGCTCACCCGTCAGCCGAGCGACGTCTCGCTCACACCTGCGCTTTTAGAGGCGCTCAGCGCAAGAGTCGACGCCTCGGCCCGGGCGGATGCCTGGGACGTTTTCATGCCCTACCTCGACGCCCTCCCCTGGCTGAGCCTTGCCGGCCGCGGCGCGTTGGAGGTGGCTTTGGCCATGGAGAAAGGTACGCTGTCGGAGGCAAGTGAGGTGACGCTGCGCGCCCCACAGCTCGAACTGGGGGTGGATACGGCAGCGCTTTCGAGCGCACCGCAGCCTGTTGGGCTTTCGCGGCACACCGCGACGGGCAGTGGGCAGGTGCGCCTGCACGTCAGTGACAACGCGCTGCACTTCGCCGCTGCGCTCGAGGACGTCGTGCTGGCCGACGCCACCCCCTACGCCGAACAGGCCGCGCTTTCGATGTCCGCCGCGGTTCCCAACCAGCGCCTGGATCGGTTAGCGCCCCCCAGCGGCGCCGAGCTCGAGCTTGACGGCCGCGTCACGCGCCTGGACATGCTCGACCGCTACCTTCGCCCCTCGACGCCGGGGGCCCTTGCGCTGAGTGGCCAGGGGAGGCTGGGCCTGCGCGTAAGCGTTCGCCAAAGCGAGCTCTATAGAGGCCGGCTCGATATCCAGGCCCAGAATCTCGGCGCGGCCTACGACGATTTCACCGCCCAGGGCGACGGTACGCTAAGCGCCGAGCGCGAACCCGGCGCGCCGCTCGACGCCCATCTCGCCCTAAAAGATGCCTCGCTGACCCACCAAAATCGCACGCTGCTGGCCGATGGCGACATCACTCTGGACCTGGAAAGCCCGATCGAGCAACCGAGCATCGAGAACGTCACCGCTCGGCTTGGCTGGCAAAACGCCACGCTTCCCAGCATCGCCGCCCTCACGCCCTACCTGAACGCGGCGCTTCCCACCCCCGGTGCGCTTGAGCTCGTCAGCGGTCGGGCCAGAAGCCAGGGGCAGCTTTCGCTGGACGCGGGCCAACTGGACGGCGAGTTGACGCTTTCCGGCGAGCGCTGGGTTACCCGCTTGCAAAGCGAGCGCCAACCCCAAACGCTTGAAAGCGATGCCCGGCTTATGCTCAACGTTCGGCGTGCCACGCTCGACGGCTCGGCGTTTGATCTCGGCGGCTCATCGCTTCGCTGGCAGGTCGCCAGTCGTGAGGCTCGGGCCGAGCGCCTGGAGAGCGTACTGGTGCTCAGACAGGGGCGCTTTCGCCGCCAGAACGGCGTGCTTAGCGGCGAGCTGTCGCTGGAAGGCGAGGTCCAGCGGCTCGGCTTTTTGAACACCTTTTTGCCCGAGGGCCCGGGGCTTTCCGTGGCAGGAAGCGGCGAGCTGTTCCTGGACGCCGTTTTTACCGGGAGCGAGCTGTTACCGCCGACCCGGCTGCGAGTGAACGCCAACGACCTGGAGGCCCGCTTTCTGGATTTCGCCGCGAGCGGCCGGGGGGAGCTTCACGGCGAGCTTTCAAGCCGTGACGACGCCTCGCTGACGCTCTCGATCCCGCGTTTTGCACTGACCCGCGCAGGCGACGACCGCCCGGCGCTCGCCGGGCGTCATTTGGCGCTGACCACGCAGACAGCGCGCTTTCGCCAGGCGCGCGAGGCGCCCTCCCCCGAGTATTTCACCACCCGCGTCGAGCTTCCGGTGATCGAGGTGGCGGACATCACCCGCTACAACGACTACCTTCCGGACACCGACGGCGTCACGCTGTTGGGCGGCCAGGCAAGTCTAGAAAGCGAATGGCGTCTGGAAGGCTACCGGGTGGAAGGCGAGACCACGCTGCGCGCCTTTCAAACGGAGCTTTCGCTTTTGGAGCAGCGCCTGCGCGGTGATATCGAGCTGCACCTGGCGCTGACCGAAGGCGACTGGCAGACCCGCCGCTTTCGCGCCGATGACTCCTGGATCCAGCTGGAAAACGTGTTTCGCTTGAGCGGCGAGGGCCGGCAGGACGCCGGCTGGTGGGTGCGTCTGGAGCTAATCGATGCCGCCCTGACCATGGACGAGCCCGTCGAGCTTACGAGCACGCTGCGCCTTGGCATGCGCGACACCGGCCTGCTGGCGCGGCTGTTTTTGGCCCGTGCCCGGGACAACGACTGGCTGGGGCGACTGTTGAACGTTCACGGCATCGAAGGCAGCGCCGAGCTCTCCATGAGCGGTGAGCGCATCGCGCTCAATGACCTGACGCTCTCTGGCGGGTCACTTTGGCTGTTGTCGGATATAACGCTCGAAAAGCAACGCGTCAACGGCGCGCTCTACGCACGCCTGGGGGTGTTGGGGCTCGGGGTCGAGCTCGTCGACGGTGAGCCGAGCCTGCGCCTGTTACAACCCAAACGCTGGTTCGACCGTTGGCGCCAGGCGCAGCGCTACCCGCGCCCGTAAGCGGCGCTAGCGCCGGCGCTGACGGCGAATCATACGCACCCGCTCTTTCGCCTTTTTTGGCGTAGAGAGCGCGCTGTCGCCTTGCTCGACTTTAGGCGCCACCTTCACCCAAGCGAACTGCGGCAGCGCCAGGCGCCAGCGAATTGCGGCCAAACGCAGCCCGAGCGTTGCGCCCAGCGAGATGGCGATGGTCGCGTAGAGCGGCGCGCCCAGAGTGTAGAGCCCGGCGTAGACGATGCCGCCGACCATTGCCGCGGTGGCGTAGATCTCCTCGCGCAGCACCATCGGTACGCGCCTTGCGAGCACGTCGCGCAGCATGCCGCCGGCCACGCCGGTCATGATCCCCATTACCACCGCCACCACGGCGGAGGTGCCCAGCAGCAGCGCCTTGTGCGTGCCGATCACCACGAATAGCGCAAGCCCGAAGGCATCGGCCACGGGCAAAAACCGGCGCGACAGCCGGTGAATGTAGTGAAACCCTAAAAGTGCCACGCCCACCGTGGCCAGAATCACCCACAGATAGGTGGGGTCGCTGACCCAAAACACCGGGCGAATGCCGAGCACCAAATCGCGCAGCGTGCCGCCACCGATGCCGGTAACCGCAGCGAGTACCAGCATGCCGAATGGGTCCATCCGCGAGCGACACGCCAGCACCACGCCGGACAGCGCAAAGACGATCACCCCGGTCATATCCAGCCAGTACACCACTCCCGACACACGACTCCCCTTTCATTCGATGCATTCGAACGGCGCGCGCGCCCCTTATTGCGGTAAGCTAGCATCAATTCGCGTGATTACATATGGATGGCCGCCGTCGACGCTTGCGTCATGCTGCGGCGTCTTCAGGAGGAACGCCCCATGGAATGGAACCCTGCCTACACCTGGCTCGTGCTGGCGCTGCTTTTGAGCCTGGCCGAGCTGACCTCCGGCGCCATGCTGCTGCTGGCGCTGGGCGTAGCCGCCGCGCTCACGGCGCTGGTCACCGCGCTGGGGCTTGATCTTACGTGGCAGCTGGTGTGCATGGGCGTTTTCTCAGGCGTGTTAGTGCCGGTCGGCATTGGGTACATTCGCCCGCGCTTTTCACCCCGCGGGGTGGCCTATGGCACCACCGGCACCGGCGTGGAGAAAGGCAACCGTTACACCACCATCACGCGCGATTTCGACGGCGCCACCGGTATCAAGGTCAATGGCGACTTCTACCGCCTGCGCGTGCTCGAAAGCAACGACACCGAGCTTCCCGAAGGCAGCGTCGTGCTGTTCGAACGCTTCGAAGGAACGACCGCCCTGGTCACGCGCGATATCGATGCGCCCCCTGCTCCCGTAGAACCCACCGAGTACAAGGAACCCTGAACATGGATCTACCCATTAGCCCCGGTCTGATCATTAGCCTGATCGTCGTCGTCATCGGTATCACGATCATCGCCAAGGGGCTGGTGATCGTGCGCCAGTCCGAGGTCATGGTGGTCGAGCGCCTCGGCTCGTTCCACCGGGTGCTGGAAAGCGGCATCAACGTGATCATCCCCTTCATCGAGCAGCCCCGCGCTATCACCATGCTGCGCTATCGTAAGCTCGGCGACGAGTACCAGGCGATCACCACCGACGAGATCCGCATCGACCGCCGCGAAACGGTCATGGACTTCCCCGGCCAGCCAGTGGTCACCACCGACAACGTCACGGTGCGCATCAACGGCGCGCTCTACTTCCAGATCATCGACCCCAAACGCGCGGTGTACGAAGTGGAGAACATGAGCCAGGCCGTCGAGGTACTGGCCAAGACCACGCTGCGCTCGGTGGTGGGCAAGATGGAGCTCGACAAGCTGTTCGAGTCTCGTGCCGAGGTGAACAACGAAATCCAGGCGGCGATGGAGGAGCCCGCCTCCAAGTGGGGCGTGAAGATCTCCAGGGTCGAGGTGCAGGACATCGCCATGCCCGAAGAGGTGGAGTCCGCCATGCGATTGCAGATGGCCGCCGAGCGTAAGCGCCGCGCCACGGTGACCGAGGCCGAGGGCGAGAAGTCCGCGGCGATCGCCATGGCCCAGGGCCAGCGCGAGTCCGCGATTCTCAACGCTCAGGGCGACAAGGAGTCGGCGATTCTGCGCGCCCAGGGCGAGCAGGAATCGATCAAGCTGGTGCTCAACGCCCTCGGTGAAAGCGAAGATGATAAGCGCACCGTGGTTGGCTATCTGCTGGGCCAGAGCTACATCAAGGTGCTGCCCAACATGGCCAAGGACGGTGAGCGGGTGTTCGTGCCTTATGAGTCCTCAGCGCTTCTGGGCTCGATGGGCATGTTCCGTGAAATGGCGGGCTCCCCGGAAGACACCGTGGCAAGTCATCTGCGCCAAAGCGATGCCGGTCGCGGCACGCGCCACAACGCCTTTCAAAGCGGCGTGGTAGGCGGTGCCGCAGGCCAGTAAGCGCCTTTCACTCGCCTCATTTTTTCAAACGCCGAGCCGCCGTGCTCGGCGTTTGACGTTGAACGCCTCCCCAAGTCCGATTTAACGCTTTTGTAGCGTCAAGTGGGGTATATTGGCCCCACCATTTCAATTACTTTTTTATGTACATTTTCATGTACGTCTTCATGAACTCCTGACGTGGCGCTCAAGGATGGCGAGCCGGCCAAACGCCGGCGTGCTGCGTATCGGTCAAGAGACTCAGATGCGTTCGTTTGCTTTTTTTGCACGCTGCGGCTGGCTTGTGCTCTTACTGCTTGCCCTGCCACAAGTGGCCCAGGCGGCCCGCCCGCCTGCTCCACTCACCCAGTGGGAGTACCGTTACGGCGAGGCGCCCATTGCGCAAAACGGCGTCACCGGTACAGAGAACGACCCTGCGGCTTGGCAGCCGGTCGCCTCGCCCTCCAACCCGCCGGGGCGAGGTGGCCAGCGCTATCTCTGGCTTCGCACGACGCTGCCTCAGGGCGAGTGGCACGACCCGGTGCTCTATATCACCAGCATCAATCTGGTCGGGCGGGTCTATCTCGATGGCGAATTGATCTACCAGCACGGCGCGCTCGACGCCGAAGGGCGCGGCCGCTTCGCCGGCTGGCCCTGGCACGTGATCACGCTGCCTCCTGAAAGCGCTGGCACCACGCTCGTCTTCGCGCTCTACTCCGATTACACCAGCATCGGCCTTTGGGGGCAGGTACAGGTGATGGAGCACTTCGACGTTTTCCAGCAGGTGCTTCAGGGCTCCGCCCAGGCGCTCGCGGTCAGCGCGCTGCTGCTCGTACTGGCGATTCTGTCCACCCTTTTCATGCTGGTCGGACCGCAGCGCCGCGGCTTTGGTGCCCTTGCGCTGTTCGCCTACGCCGCCGGGCTCATGCTCGTCGCCGAGGCGCCGGCGCGCCAGCTCTTTTTCACCAACGCTTTGGTCTGGGATACGCTGCGCGCCGCCAGCTATTTCACCCTGCCGATTGCGCTGGGCCTTTTGCTCGGCCACTGGCTCGAAGGCCGCACGCGGCATCTCATGGCGTGGGTCTGGCAGCTGCATCTGCTCTACCTGGCCATCTCCATGGCCGCGGTGGCGCTTGGGCTGGTAGCGCTACCGCTGACGTTTCCGCTGTTCGACGCGCTTTTGCTCGTGACACTGCCCCTGATGCTGGCGCTTGCGTACTGGCGCTTTTCGACGCTCGCTCTCGAGCAGCGCCTGTTGATCGTGAGCATTACGCTGTTTGCGTTCTTGTTGGTGCTCGACATGCTGGTCGCTCACGGCTTTATCGGCTGGCGCCTCGTGCCGCTGAGCAGTGGCCTGCTCGCGTTTACGCTCGCTAACGCGGCGATCTTTCTGTGGCACTACCGGCGCACCCAGCGTCAGCTCGCCCGCGCCAACGAAACCCTGGAGCAGGAGGTGACCCGGCGCACCGAAGAGCTCGACCGGCTCGTGTCACGATTTCGCGGGCTCTCCTACCAGGACCCGCTCACCACGCTCTACAACCGCCGCCATTTCGATTCGCTGTTCGAACGTGAGTGCCAGCACGCAAAAGCGCTGGACCGGCCACTGACGCTATTGATGATCGACGTCGATCACTTCAAGTCGATCAACGATCGTTTTGGCCACGCCATCGGCGACATGGTGCTCACCGAAATCGCCCGCCACCTCGAGGCGCAGCTGTCCGGTATCGCCACCGTTTGTCGCTTCGGCGGTGAAGAGTTCGTCGCGGTGATGACCGATCTGCCCGCGCGCGAGGGCCAAAGCTACGCTCAGGCGCTGGTGACGTCCATGGCGGCGCGCACGATCAACCGCCAAGGACAGCCACCGATTCGGGTCACGCTTTCCTGCGGTGTGGCCAACTACCCGGAAGATGCGGTGGCCCCCTCGGCGCTGCTCCAGCTCGCCGACCAGGCGCTTTACGACGCCAAGCACCGCGGGCGCAACCGCTTCGTGCGCGCGGGCGCTTATCACGACGTTGACGTCTCGGCCCAGCCTCATTCCGGCCGGCCAGGGTAGTGCCCTGGCCGGCCCTAGCTTGCGCCGCCCATGAAGTGCTCGGTGAACAGGCGGTAGTCCTGTTCGACGCAGTCGGCGTAGCGCGTTGCAAACGCAGCCACGCTTTCGCAAAACGCCTCTTCACGGCCGTCGATGCGCCGACACACCGCCTCGACAAAGCGCGCGGGCTCCCGGTGGAGCGCCGCCGCTGCCTGCACGTGGTGCTCGGCAAGCAGCCCGCCCCACTGATGTGCCAGCCGCCGGTACGTCTTGGCGCTTTTAAGCTTGTGGGTAGGCAGGCGCTTCTCGAACCCCGCCACCCGGCGCACCGCGAAGACCCGGTCGTTGAGCGTCAACCAGCCAAGATAAGGGTCGGCGTGGGGCGCCAACGCGTGAAACGCCGCGGCGTGACGAAGTGCTTCGTTGGGAAAGAGCTTGCGCCAGCCCTGCTGGTCAGCGCGGCTCAACAGATGAAATGCCGGCGGCGGCGTCTGCTCGACGACCTCGATGATCACGTCATCGTGCTCACCCCGGGCGCCGCCTTCCAACAGCGCGTAGTAGTGCTCCACTCCCAGCGTGTTGAGCCGGCGCGCCGTGTCCTTGACGCGAAAGTGGCCCTCGTCGCCCTCCTTGACCGGTTTGGGCAGGGTTTGCGGGTAGTCGTTTTCGATCAGCCGTTTGAGCCGGCTTGCCACATCCACCGGCAGGTTGGCGAGCTTGTTCGGCTGCGGGACGAACCGTCGCCCCTGCTGCTCGGTGAGTTCGGTCCACTTGTCCAGCGCGCGGCCGGGGTGCTGCTTGTCCGCCACCTTGCCCAAAAACGCCTTGAGCGGGCCCTTGGTGTTGTGGAGCTCGCTGCCTTTTGCCGACTGGCCTTCTCGAAGCGCGTCAAGCCGCTCTCGATAGCCCTGAGCCAGCGCCCACAGCGCGCGGTCGAGCGCTTTTGACGAAAGCTCGCCGTGCTCGCGGATGTTCAGCACAAGGCTTGCGGCCAGGCGCCACAGATCGAGCTGATAGTCGCCGATCAGCGCGCGATCCACGCCGGTCAAACCATAGCGAATTGGCTGGCCCGCATGCCCCACTGCTGCAAAGGAGTGAAGTCTGGCGTCGCCGTGCAGCCAGGTCTGCGTCTCTGGCCAGCCGCCAAACAGCGCGAGGCGCCACTCGGGCCAGACATCCTGCCAGTAAAGATGATTCGTGGCGTCGAAAAAGCGCCGCGGCGACGCCGCCATGCGCGCAAATCTCGCCTGGCGCTGCGCCGCGGGTAGCGACTCGCTGGCTACGTGAAGTGCTTCGATAACCTGTTGAGGGCGGTTACGCCCGACCAGCCGATGGCTCATTGCGCGGCTCTCCTGAAGGGATGCAAGCCCCTCAGTCTGGCCGCGCTTCGTTAAGGGTTTAAGACAGTGCAAGCCTGGCAATGACACGAGCTGGAGGCCCAGCCCCCTTGGCTCATGATCTGAAAAAATCCATTAAAACCAGATTAATCAGCTAAATAGGCTACAGTTATAAAGAAAGTCAACATTATCGAGGAGTCTTTTCAACGATTTTCACTATTGGCGTTTGGACGCCCCTTCCGGTTCGCAAGCCCCTATTCGTGCCTCGTGGCGGTGATATCGAACGTAATGGCCGCCCCTGCGGATAATGAAAATATCCGTCAGCGATGAGGCCGCGACCGGCTACGCACCCACGCCGCCTCCCACGCCGAAGGTCGTGCTTTCGCGGATTCACTGCTTTTAAAGGATGCTGATATGCAAAGAGTTCTACTGACCACGTTTGCCCTTATCACCACGCTGCCACTCGCCGTACAGGCGGCTCAGGACGAGAGTCGTGAACTTCGCCTGATCACTCCGCCCTGGCCCGGCGTGACGGTCAAAAGTGAAATCCTTTCTCAACTGATCGAACCGCTGGGCTACCGCGCCACGACTCAAGAACTGAGCTCGACGGTGGGGTACAGCACGCTCCAGCAAGGCGACAGCGATGCCTTCCTGGCCGGCTGGCTCCCTGCTCAACAGGAGAGCTACGACGCCGCGATGGCCTCCGGCACGATCGTGGATCTGGGCAACAACGTCGAAGGCGCGCGTATGGGCTTTGCAGTGCCCGGCTACGTCGCCGATGAAGGCATCACCAGCGCCGAGCAGCTGGCCGACCCGGAGGTCGCGGCGCGCTTCGAGCAGCGGATCTACAGCATCGAAAGCGGCTCGACGGTCACCGAGATGATGGAGAGCGCCATCGATCACGATACCTACGGGCTAGCCGGCTGGTCGATCCTCTCCTCCTCCACGCCAGGCATGCTCAGCGAAGTCGCCTCGGCCAACAGCGATGGCCGTTGGATTCTGTTTTACGGCTGGACGCCCCACTGGATGGTGCCGGCGTACGACGTTCGCATTCTCGACGACCCCAACGGCGTCTTCGGCGATCGCAACGGCGACAACGACGTCAAAACCATCGTCGCCAAGGACTATGTCGATGCCAACCCCAACATGACGCGCCTGCTCGATCAGTTCGCCTTCACCGCCGAGGAGCAGAGCGCCTTCATTAGCGCCTACAGCCAACAAGAGCGCGAGCTGGAGGATGTCGCTCGCCAGTGGCTGGCGGATCACCCGGAGCGGGTGGCCACCTTCCTCGAAGGCGTCACGACGTTCGATGGAGAAGACGCCCAAACCATCCTGGAGAGCAGCCAATGAGCGCGAACACCATGAACGAACAGGCCATTCGCGAAGATCTCGCCGCGGCGTACCAGCTCGTTGCGCTGGAGGGCATGGACGACGGTATTGAGACACATATCTCGGCGCGCCTGCCAAACGATCGCTTTCTTCTCAACGCCTACGGGCTGCGCTTCGACGAAATACGCGCCGACAACCTGGTGATCGTCGACGCCGGCGGTGAAGTGCTGGACGACCCGACCGGCCTGGGCATCAATCCAGCGGGCTTCACGATCCACAGCGCCCTGCACGAGGCTCGCCCGGAGGTACACTGCGTGCTGCATACCCATACGGTGGCCGGCGTAGCGCTATCGTGTCTCGAGGAGGGTCTTTTACCGCTCAACCAGTGGGCGCTACAGTTCTTCGATCGGCTGAGCTACCACGATTTCGAAGGTATCGCCCTGGATCTCGAAGAGCGCGAGCGGCTGGCCCGCGATCTGGGCCAGAACTCGGCGATGATCCTGCGCCAACACGGTCTGCTGACCTGTGGGCAAAGCGTTGGCGAGGCCTTTTTGCGCATGCGCGACCTGGAGCGCAGCTGCCGTGCGCAGCTGGCCGCCCAGGGCACCGGCCAGGCCTTGATCACGGCCTCCCGGGAGATGGGCGAGTACGTCGCCCAGCAGTACGAGGTCTGGGCGGCAGGCGAGGCGGGCACCGGCCGCGCCTGGCAGGCCGAGCGCCGCCGACTGAAAAGCCGCGAAGGCTAACGCAGCACCTGCCCGGCGTTTTGGCGTCGGGCAAACCCACGCGGCGCCGAAATACGGAAAAATCGCTCGACCACGCTGGCCTCGACGGCGGGCGTGGCAAGCGACACGGCGACGAACATCGGCAGGTTGATCAAAAGCCCCCAGAAGCCGGCGTGAATGCCGAGCGGATGCGACCACACCGTGGTGAACGCCACGGTCACCGCGAACCCCGAAAGAATCCCCGCCATGACGCCGAGCTTCGAGGCGCGCGGCCAGAAGAACATGCCGATGAACGCCGGCAATACCTGAGAGGCAAACCCCAGCCCCACCAGCAGGATCATCACCAGGCTCCCCGGCTCGGCGATCGCCAGCGGCGCGATGATCAGCGCCATCACCGGCAGCAGCAGCCAACGAGCGAGTTTGGCCGTAAACGCATCCGAGAGCTTGAACAACGGCTGCAGCACGTCCTTGGTCGCGGAGAGCGCCACCGAGTGAATGAACGGCTCGCTCGAGGACATCGAAGCCGCCAGCGTACCGGCGCCTAAAAGGCCCACCAGCAGCACCGGCAGGTTCGCCATGGCGTACTCCAGCACCACGGTATCGGCGCGCTCGAGCTCCGGCAGCGAGTAGATACCGATGAACCCGACCACCACCACAGGCAGGATCACCACGTAGTAGGTCGGAAGCCAGGTCGCGCTACGGCGAATGGTGCGCGCCGAGGAGGCACACATCCACTGCGTCCACACCGGCGGCATGAACGAAAACATCGACACGATGATCGAGGTGGTCCAGAAGCTGAAGCTCATATCACCCTTGGCGCCGGGCAGCGTCAGAAACTCGGCGTGGTCTTGCTGGATGCGCGTGAACACCGCGGACATGTCGAGCCCGCCGGTGGCACTTTGCACCGCCCAGAGCCCCACCGCCCAAGCGACCACCAGCATCAACGCGCCCTGAAAGGCGTTGGTGCGCCCGATCGCCCGCTGGCCGCTGATATAGAGATACACCGCGATACAGGAAAGCACGATGATTACCCCGAGCCATACGGGGATGGCGCCACCGCTCATCACGAACAGAATATAGGCCGACCCCACGGTCTGAAGCACCGCGACGGCGACCGACCCCACCGCCATCACCAGCGATGCCAGCGCGCCGAGTGCCGGGCTCTGGTAGCGATCCGCAATCGCGCTTGCCTGAGTGACGTGGCCGAACTGCTCGCCGAACTGCCAAACCTTGGGCCCGAAATACCAGGCCACCAGCGCGAGATAAGCCAGATACACCGCCACGTAGAACACCGCCACGCCCTTGGAGTAGGCCCAGCCCGGCGCCCCCATGAAAGTGTAAGCGCTCACACTGCCTGCCGCGATCAGCAGATACAGCGTGACCGGCCCCATGCTTCGCCCGGCCACGCCCCACTGCTCCAGTGTATCCATACGGTGCCCGGCACGAGCCTTGAGCCCAATGATCATGGCAATGGCCACGTACCCTAACGTTATGATGAGCGGCCAGGAACTATTCATGCCCATCCCTCTCGACGAGTCGGTTGCCGACGAGCATTACGCCCACGCAGGAAAAGATGACCACATAGCTCCAGACGATCATCAGCGGCAGACCGAACACCAGTGCTGCCTGGTTGATAAAGCCGATGACCGGCCAGGTGCCGGCCAGCACCAGCACGATAAATGCAGCAAGAAGGCCCCACCCCGCGCGTGAGGTGGGTAATACGAAAAGACGACGCATGGCAATTCTCTTGGGATTGTTGGGAGACAGGTCATTTTTCATGATTCAAGCGGCACGCGTATCCAGCTTCGGCCAACGCACGGGTAACGCCAGCTCGGTTTCCAGTTGGTAGGCCAGTTTCAATACTCCGTGGTCGTTAAACCGGGGGCCGATCAACTGTACGCCGATAGGCATCTCGTCCTCGCTATAGCCCGCATTGAGTGAAAGCGCCGGCTGCTCGCCCATGTTCCAGGGCACGGTGTAGGCGATGTGCTCGAAGGGACGGCGCGGGTCGTCGGTCGGCGAAGCCCACTCGGCGGGAAATGAGACGTTGGGTGTAGTAGGCGAAATCACGAAATCCACCTGTTCGAAGATGGCCTCGCTTTCGCGGCGCATTGCCATTGTCTGCTGAAAGCCACTCACCACATCCAGCGCGCTCGACTCCTTCGCACCACGAGCCCATTCGATAATCGCGGGCAGAACCCGGGCGCGCTCCTCGTCACTCAGTTTTTCGAGCTCGCCTTGCTGGCGCGCCTGCCAGAAGCGATCCAGACCATCGAGCATCTCGCGTGTTAGTACGGGAGCCACGGGCACCAGCGTTGCGCCGCGAGCTTCCAGACGCTGGGCGGCGAAGGTCACCGCCGCCTCGATGTTCGGTTCGAGCGCCAATCCGCAGCCCGCATCCAGCATCACGCCGATACGCAGACCGTTCATATCAAGCGTCAGATCCTGCCAGTCGATGCGCTCCGGCGGCAGGCGCATGGCATCGCGGCGATCGGTCCGGCTCAAGGTTGGCATCACCAGTGCGGCGTCCTCGACACAGCGCACCATGGGACCGGCGCAGCGGCCAACGTAATAAGGGTCGATCGGAATACGACCAAGGGTCGGCTTGAAGCCCACGACCCCACACCAGGCGGCGGGCAGGCGCACCGAGCCACCGATATCAGTGCCGATGTGCACAGGCCCGAATCCGGCCGCTGCTGCCGCACCGGCGCCGGAGCTGGAACCACCGGTATTACAATTCAAATCCCAAGGATTACGGGTAAGGCCGTGAAACGAGGAGAGCCCCGACGAGAGCATGCCAAAATCCGGGCAGGTAGTTTTGCCAAGCAGTACCGCATTGGCTTCGTCCAAGCGCGCGGCGGGAGGCGCGTCCGCCGCCGCCGGGGTCTGGTCACCCAGCCCCGTCCCAACGGGAACGGGCTGGCCTCGAGTGGCCACCAGTTCCTTCAGCGTCACCGGGACGCCATCGAGCGCCCCTAGGCTTTCGCCTTTCGACCAGCGGGCAGTGGAAGCCTTGGCAGCGTCGAGAAAGCGCTCCGGCGAATAGGCGTAAAGCGCGTTAATTTGTCCTTCGTGGCGCTCAATATGAGCAACCAGATCCTTGGCCACCTCATCGGGGGAGAATGCCTTGTTTCGGTAGCCATCCAGCAGCTGGGTCGCCGTCAATTGATGAAGCTCGAACATGCCGTCGTCCTTTGCGTTGTTATCGACGCTTTTAGAATGGCGTTAGTCAGCGCTACATACTATTTCAATTTTAATGTCAGCGTGTCCACTTTTTGTGTGCACTTTTAACGAGGCGAGCTGTCATGAGCCTGCAAGGCCTTGGCCAGCAGCGAAAGACACGCTTCGACGGCGAAGCTTCGAGTGCGGTGACGAAAGACACAGAGATCCATACGCGCCGGTTCGAGCTCGTCCGGAGCGAGAGGAATGCTCTTGAGTTCACCGTTTCGACACTCACGGGCCACCGCCATGGGCGGGAGAATGAGTACGCCAGCCCCGTTCAGGGCCAGCGCCTTTTGGGTCTCGAGCGACGCGGTATCGAAGGTAGGCATGAGTTTGATGCCCGCCCGATGAGCACTTCGCTCGAACGCCTGACGCGCTCCAAAGGTTTCACCCGGCAAGATGATACGGTGCTCGGCAAGTGCTTCGAGCGTCACCTCGCAAGCGGCGGCCAATGGATGCTCTGGTGCCATGACCGCATGGTGCTCTAGGCGCACACTCTCCAGAACAAGAATATCCTCGTGGCGCGGCATGAAAAATGACAGGCCGATATCCGCAGTACCCAAGCGTAGACTCTCGACCATCTGCCCGGCGCTGGCGATGCCGATATCGAAATTAAGCCTAGGGTGACGCGCAGCCATGTCGGCCAGCGCTGGAGCAAGTAGCCCCGCCACCACGCCCTCGGCCACTTGCAAACGCACTCGCCCGGTACGTAAGCCCTTGAGGTCGGCAATATGCTCCTGGACGCGCTCCAGATCGCGCAGTGTGTGCTGTGCCTGGGCGGCCAATAGCTCTCCCGCCGCAGTCAGGCTGATACCGTTGGGCCCTCGCTCCAGTAGCGGCGCGCCCATCTGATGCTCCAGCAGATCGATCTGGCGGCTGATCGCTGTAGGTGCGATGTGCAGCTTGGCCGCCGCCTGGCGCAGCGAGCGACACCGCGCAACGGTATCGAAGTAGTGAAGCGCGCGGCCGCTGATCATTGGACCGTCTCGCTGACGCACTTCGCCATGAGCGTGACCTGCTCGCCGAGATACGTCACCTCCTCGAAGGCGCGCCAACCCAGGCGGTGGTAAAGTGCTTGTTGATCCGGCGTGTAGAGATAGCCGCACTCGAAGCCGTTCGATAAAGCCTCCTGCTCGACCCGTGCGACCAGCCGTGAGGCGATCCCTCGGCCACGCTGGTTCGGCAAGACGAACACCGACGCAAGCCAGGGGCCAAGCTCGGGCCGGGTCGACATGTCGTCCGCGATCAAGCTCGCCGTGCCCACCGCCGCCCCCTTTTCCAGCGCCACGAAGATCGACGGCACCCCGCCCTCACCGCACTCTGAACGCACGAAAGCGACCTGCTTTTCGAGGGTCTGGCCGGGGTGCAGGTGCCCCCAGGCCTCGAAGGTCCAGGTCGCCACCAACGTGACGTGTGGGCTGTCAGCGCGAAGGCGTTCGATGGTGAAGGTATCCGTCATGGGTCGTCCTGGTGGTGCATGAAAACGGGTTCGCGGTCTAGGTGTTCTGCCGAACGAACTCCACGCTCTGCGGATGCTGCGCGCAGTAAAAGAGGTAGATGAGCCCGACCGCCCCCCAATCCAGGTTCGCCTCGCCTTCAGAGTCGATCTGGGCGAAAAACGTCATGGACGCCTGACAATGGGGGCAATCGGGCACGTGCTCGCCCTGAAGGTAGAGCGGGTAGCCGCCCTGCCAGCTTTTCAAATCATCGATACAGCCTGCCCGCGTCACTGCCTGATCAAAAGCCTGCCAGGGGCTTTCCGGGTCGAGCTCGCAACAAAGCCCTTCGGCTTCAGGGCTTTGGGTATCGAGCCCTTCCCAGCCGGGTAGCGAGCGAACCGTTTGGTGCGTAATCCGACACGGCGTGATGGCGTTGCGATCGGCGCCGGGTGGCGCCAGTCGAATCTGCTTATAGCCTTGCGGCGCGGTGAACCACTGCGCGTGCCAGAGCCCACGGTCGCGCGGGTCGTCGCCCGCGGGCAGGCAGTTAAAGCAGTAGTGAAAGACAAACAGCGCGCTCGTCGTCTCATCAAAAAGTTGGAAAACGAAGGTGAGCGGTTGGGTGCAAAGTTTGCATACAGGCCACGTCGCCCCCGCTTCAAAGTAGGGCAAACCGCCGAACTTGCTGACCGGCAATGGCACCCACGCCTCGGGGTCGGCGTGGGGCGTAAGCAGCATGGCCTCTTTAATCAGCGGGGCAAGCAGCGCGTCGAGTCGGTCTTCCATGAAGCGATTCCTTTATCGATGGTAGGACTCTAACCCAAAACCCGCCAAGCGATAAGCGCCGCTCTACCTTGACACCCTATCCTGAGGCCCTATCGTGACGCCCTCAACGCTCACTCATACTTTCCTACGATCAATGGGTAAGCTCGCTTGCACGCTTGGCGTGCTAGGCTCCCACAAACCGTGATCCGAGAACCCCATCGCATGCCATTTTCCTTCGCGCTCCCGCGCCCTCGGCGATTGCACCGACTGACGCTCGCAACGACTGGCCCACGAGTGTTTGCCTTTCTTCATGCGTTTGGCCTCACGGTGTGGATTGCGCAGGTGGAGGGAACACAGTGGCAGCTGGTACTGCCCGGCGTCATGCTGCTGATTTGGCCGGGGATCGCCTACTGGCATGCCACGCTTGCCAAAAACACCAAACGTGCCGAGTTCAATAACCTGCTTTTCGATACGCTGTTGTTTGGCCTCTGGTGCAGCGTGCTGGATTTCTATGTGCTGGGTACCATCACGCTGGCGCTGGCCTGCCTAATGAACAACCTCGTGGTAGGCGGGCCACGCCGCATGCTGCTCTCGGCGCTGGTTTTTACCTTTTCAGCGCTGGTCGGCGCGCTGGTCACCGGCCCGGACTTTCGGCCCTACGTCAATGTCCGGGTCGACATCTATCAATGGGCGGGCGCCGTGGGCTATTTCATGGTGATGGGCCGCGTCACCTACCAGCAAAATCGTCAGATAGGCCGCAACATGCGCGCCATCGAAATGCAGAATCGCCTCTTTCAAACCCTGCTCGACTTGACCCTGCTCAGTCATCACACGACAACGATTGACGCCTTGCTCGATCAATTTCTCGATCACTTGCGCACCCATTTCCCGGACTACGGGTTCGCCGTGATCCTTCATGAGCGCGCGCGGCCGGCTACCGATTCGTTCGCGGCCACCGCAAACTTGACGGCCGACGATCGAAAGCAGCTAACGACCCTGACCGAGAACCTTTCGGCAGAAAAAACAGGCCGAGCCATCGTTCGCCAACGCGGTGATGGCGCCACGCTCTATCTCACGCCCATGGATCACCACTCCGGCCTTTACCTGGGCTGGCTCATCGTCAAGGCCCCCGAGGAGAACAGCGGGCTCGAGCAGATTTTGCCGCTGTTCGCCGACCAACTGGCCGGCGCCACCGAAAACAAGCTGCTTCAGCTCGAGCTCACCCGGCTTGCCGAACGCGATGCCCTCACAAACCTCTACAATCGCGGCTTTTTCGATTCGGCGCTGCACGCCTGTATCGCCAACAAGGAACGCTTGTCCGGCGCCGACTTTGCCGTGATCGTGATGGATATCGACCGCCTGAAAGAGGCAAACGACCGCTATGGCCACGAGGCAGGCGACGCGCTGATTACCTGCGTTGCCCAGCATCTGCAGGCGTGCACCCGAGAGAGCGACATCCTCGCTCGTTACGGTGGCGATGAGTTTACGTTCTTGCTGCCAGCGACAAACCTCGACGCGGCTCAAGCGTTGCTCGAGCGCATTCGCGCTCACCTCGTTGACCAATACTGCGTGATCAACCTTCCCACCGGGCCGCATCGCCTCGCCCTCGGGCTTAGCCTGGGGTGCGCCTGTTCAAGTGAAGTCGCCTCTCAGGAAGTACTGGCGATGGCCGACGAACGTATGTATGACGATAAGCGCTCGAACCGAGAGCGCCATGATGATTGATACGCCATCGGTTGGGCACTAGTGAACGCCGGGTTTACGGTGTCAAGAGCGCGACGCGTTTTACTCGTTACCAAAAGGGCCGGCTGAACCGCCGGCCGGGCGCTGCCCCCAAAGATCGGCATGCACGAGCGACTCGATCGGCAGTCTGGAGCGCCAGCCCTTCGCCTCCAGCTCCGGCTTTTCCAGAAACTCGCTGACGTAGCCAAGGCATAGATAGGCCAGCGGATAGACATACTCGGGCAGGCCCAGTACGCCGCCAAGCTCGATGGGGTCGATGATGCTCACCCAGCCAACGCCAATACCCTCGGCCCGGGCGGCGAGCCACAGGTTCTGCACCGCCAGACAGGTGCTGAACAGATCGGTGTCGATCACGCTATCGCGGCCCAGCACATGGTTACCGCCACGGCGACGATCGCAGGTGATGCACACATTGAGCGGGCTTTCGAGAATGCCCTGCAGCTTCAGGCTGCGATAAAGCGCCTGGCGCTCGCCGGAAAAGCGCTCGGCGCCTGCCGCGTTGGCCGCATCGAACAGCGCGAGCACGTTCTCGCGCACCTCACGGCTTTCGATAACGATGAAATCCCAGGGCTGCATGAAGCCCACCGACGGCGCGTGGTGAGCCGCTTCCAATAAGCGTGTGAGCACGGCATCCGGGATCGGGTCGGGCAGAAACTGTGCGCGAACGTCGCGGCGCTCGAAAATGGCGCGGTAGACCCCGGCGCGCTCGGCCTCACTAAAGCGGTGGCGTGAGTCGCTCATGGGGCAGGCTTGATCATCTCGATGTGCATGATGCCATCCTCGTCGAACGGCTCGCTGACCGTTTCGAAACCGAGCGAGGCATAAAAGCCCTCGAGATGCGCCTGGGCGCCGATGCGAATGCCGCGCCCCGGGTAGGTAGCTTCAGTAAAGCGAATCGCTTCCGTCATCAGGGCACGCCCCAGCGCCTGTCCGCGAAAGGCCCGAACCGTCATTACCCGGCCAATGGAAGGCTCATCGAACTTCTCTTCCGGCCCGACCACACGAACGTAGGCCGCAAGCGCGCCATCGACGGTCGCGCGCAGGTGCCAGGCCAACGGGTCGAGCGCGTCCACTTCCTGGTAGGCGCAGGCCTGCTCGACCACGAACACCGCCTCGCGGGCGCGGGCGATCTCGTGGAAATCCCGGGCGCTGAGCTCATCGATGCGTGCCCAGTTGAAGTGTAGCGACATAACGTCTGGTCCTTTCAGTCACGGCGTTCAAAGCCCGGGAGTATAGCGCGAACTCGCTACTCCCCAAACGGCCCTGCCGTCTGGCGCTACTGGCGATCATCACATGAGCCGCCCGTGGTTGCCTCTCCAGCGCTCTGTCAATTAACATCAATTATCATTAACGTTGATGTCTCTGCCTCAGCCGTGGATGGATCATGTCGAATCGTTTTCTGCTCAAGCGTTTGCGCGCCGTCGCTGCGTTTCTCTTCGTCAGCGTTTTATGGAGTACCGTCACCGTGGCACAGCAGCGCGACCCGGCCCAGACGATCGGGCACACCGTTTTCGACGAGCCCGAAGGTGCCTATCGCTTCGAGCGCTTCACGGTCGAGAATACCGACTCCCAAACGCGCTATCGCGTCACCCTGGGCATTCCCGCAGCCAGCGCACCGGCATCAAACTACCCCGCCTTTTGGATGCTCGATGGCAACGCCGCGCTGATGGAATTCGATGCCGCCCTGCTCGACGCACTCGGTGAGCGCCCGGCGCCGCCAGTGCTGGTGTTCGTGGGTTACGATAACGACCTGCGCATCGACCGCCGACGTGTACACGACTACACCTTCATTGAGGACGGCGACCAGGGCGGCGGCGCCAACGCCCTGCTGGAGGTCATCGAGGAGCGCATTCGCCCGATCATCGCGCAGTATGCAACGACCGACCCACAGCAGCAGACGCTATGGGGCCACTCCCTGGGCGGGCTTTTCACCCTGACGACGCTGTTCACCCGCCCTGACGCTTTCGACACCTACGCCGCGGGCAGCCCGTCGCTATGGTGGGCCGAAGGCGCGCTTCTCGATGGCCCGGAGCAGGCCTTCATCGCCAATCACGAAGACGCCTCGGCCCGGGTGCTGCTAAGCCTGGGCGGCGACGAGCGCCGCCGCGACACCTCTCACCGCGACCTGAACGACCCGCGCGTACGCGAGCACCTGCGTCGCGTGACCAGCGTGCCCGCAGATACCGTCGAAACGCTGGCCGAGCGCCTCGACGCTCTGGCCGGCGTCACGGCCACCTACCGCGAATTTAACGGCATGAATCACGGCCAGACCTTTCGCGCCTCCCTGATGGATGCGCTGGCCGAAGTAACCGGGGTGAACGATGTCGATGCCGTTCGCGCGTCTGCTCGAGAGCCCTCGCGCTGACTCGACTACTCCCGGTATTACCGATGACGACACGTACTCACCCCAAGCGCCAGCGCAGTGGCGATGTCTCCTTGAGCACGCCCTGCTCGTTCCAATCCCCCCAACCCGCGAAGGGAATGGTTGCCTCATTTGAAAGACCCGGCAAGCGCTCTGCCCAGCGCCGCTTACAGCCTTCCAGGTGCTCGCGCAACGCTGCCTTGCCTTGATACTCAATTCCACCACCCTGTACCCCGTAGCTCACTTGGGGTGCCAGCACGTCAAATCCAACGTAATAAAGTGAGGCGTGCATCGGCCAGAGCCACGCCGCCATGTCCCCGGCCCGGCCGAAAGGCTGGAAGGCAGGCTCCGGCGAGCCCGCTGTTACGCAAAGCAACGCGCGTTTGCCTTGAAAATACCCCTGGTCATAGCGCATGCGACTGGTGTAGCGGCCGCCGTAGACCATCACCCGATCGAACCAGCCTTTCAGGATGGCGGGCTGAGCGTGCCACCAGAGCGGGAAGTGAAAAACTACCAGCTCCGCCCACTCAAGCCGTGCAAGCTCACGGGTTATCTCCTTGGGAAGCGCCTGCCGGTCGTGATGGGCGCGCTGTTCGTCGAGCGGCGCGAAAGGCTCGCCGCTGCCACGCGACGCATAGTGCTCGGCGCGTTCGACCGGGTCGAAACGTTCCTGGTAGAGGTCGCCCACCTCGACTTGATGCCCAATGGCCTTGAGTCGGCTGACGGTAATATCGACTAGCGCGCCGTTGAACGAGCGCGGCTCCGGATGCGCCGAAATGATCAGTACGTTCATGCTCAAGCTTTCCTGTCACGATGAGAAATGACAGGCTACTCTGTTCATATTTGCTTCAATATTCCCTAAAAATGCCAACTGGATTTTCATGAATGCACAGACAGTGAAATGGGATGACCTGCAGATCGTGCTCGCGATCGCCCAAGCGGGCTCGCTCTCCGGCGCCAGCCGGCAGCTTCGTATCAGCCATGCTACGGTGTTTCGCCGGCTCAACGCCCTCGAGCGGCGCTTGGCGGTGACGCTGTTCGAACGTCACCGCCAAGGCTACACGCCGACGCCTTCCGGGGAGGACATGGCCGCCACCGCCGAGCGCGTACAGCGTGAGATCCACGGTGCAGAGCGGCGGCTGGCCGGACAGGACATAGCACTTACGGGCAGCCTTCGCATCACCACCACGGACACGTTGTTCACCGGGCTCTTGAGTCCGGTGCTCACCACGTTCCGCCAGCGCTATCCAGCGATTGAGCTGGAAGTGGCTCTCTCCAACCAGCGCCACAGCCTGTCGCGCCGGGAGGCAGATATCGCCCTGCGCCCGACCCACGCGCCGCCAGACACCCTAGTGGGCCGCTATTTGGGTGATATCGCTCTAGCGGTCTATGGGCCAGGCGAGTACTGGGAAGACGTTCACCGCCACGTCCCATTAAAGACGCTATCGAATCAGGCCTGGATAGCACCGGACGCGCACCTGGGCGATGCCATCCTTGAGGCTTGGATGGCGGATAAACGTGCCGCCTACAGAGTAGATAGCCTACTCGGCATACAGGTAGCGATACGCGACGGTGCCGGCATCGGAGTGCTGCCCTGCTACCTGGGCGAGAGTGATGAGGCTCTTACGCGCCTGACAACGCCGATAGGGGCTCTAGCGACGCCGCTTTGGCTACTCACCCACCCCGACCTTCGCCGGGTGGCGCGGGTGCGTGCCTTTATGGATACGGTGAGCGAGGCGCTGTGCCCGCGACTCGAACACGCCTGCAAAAGCGCGAAGACATGAAAGCGCTTCAACCGGAATGGAACCGCGTCCAGCCCCAAAGCAGCAGTAGCGCGAAGACGATCCAGACCAGAGTGGCGGCGGTCAGCGTGCCGGTCAGGTCGAATCGGTAGCTGGCGTAGTAGATCGCGGCGAGATAGGCCGCGTAGGGAATCAGCGAGCAGAGCCCGAACAGCGCCGTGGTGCGAAGATCCGCCATGCCGCGCTCGCTACCCACGATGTAGTGCGCGATCAGCGCGAAGGTGGGAAACAGCGGTACCAGCCCGGCAATAAAAAAGCTCCTGGTGCGCGACAAAAGCGCAATGAGCAGCACCGCCAGCGCCCCGAGCAGACATTTCAATAAAAGCGCCATCGCGTGTTACCTCGCGTGTTCCTGGGAGCGCTGATCGAGACTTTCCAGCATCTGCTTGAGCAGCGCATCGAGTTCGGCTCGCTGCGCCTCACTCAGCCCGCTCACCAATGCCTGCTGCGTTTCGACGTGGGCGGTCACGGCGTCGTCGATCAGCGCAAAGCCTGCCTTCGAGAGCGAAATCAGAAAGCCGCGCCCGTCCTCGGGATTTTTCACCCGCTCGATGAGCCCGGCTTTTTCGAGCTGCTGTAGGCGGTGGGTCATGGTGCCGGAGGTCACCATGGTAGAGGCCATCAAGGCGCTTGGCGACAGCGCGAAGGGCGGGCCTTCGCGCCGGAGCGTGGCGAGCACGTCAAAGCTCGACTCGCTCAGCCCAAACGGCTCCCAGGTATGCTCCATGGCACGCATCAGCACCTGGTTGAGCCGCTTGAGGCGGCCAAGCGTGCCCATCGGCGCCACGTTCAGCTCCGGACGCTGGCGCTGCCACTGCAGAAGTATTTTATCGACATGATCCATAGCGTCGAGCTTACGACTTTTTACCTTGACGTCAAGATAAAAAGTCGAATACCTTGATATCAAGATACTTGAACAGGAAGTCGTCATGCCGCCCGTCCGCCGCGTTTTTAACGATAAGGCCTTCGCCTCAAGGCGTCTCGCCCCGCTTCTCTATCTGCTCGCCGGTGGGGCACTGCTGGGCCTTTCCACCAACCTGGCCAAGCAGGCCGGCGAAATGGCGCTGTCGCCGCTGGCGTTTCTGTTCTGGTCGCTGGCCGGGGCGGCGCTGATTCTGCTGGCGCTGGCCGCCGGGCGGGGCCGGCTGCCGCCGGTCAACGCCCGCACGCTCGAGTACTACACGGTGTCGGCGCTGGTCGGCGTGGCGGGCTCCAACCTGCTGTTCTTCTCGGCCATTGCCCATATCGGTGCCGGTTTCGTGGCGCTAATCATCACCCTGCCGCCGCTTTTGACCTATCTCGGCGCGCTGGCGCTGAAGATCGAGCGTTTTCAGCCAAGCCGCGGCCTGGGCGTGCTCACCGCGCTCGCCGGGGCACTCATTCTCGCCGCGCACAAGATCGCCGCCCCGCAGGCCGACGTTCACTGGATATTGCTTTCACTACTCGGCCCGGTGCTGCTGGCGATTGGCAATCTTTACCGCACGCTGCGCTGGCCGCCAGGCGTTGCCGGCGAAACCCTGGCGCCGGGCATGCTGGTGGCCGCGGTGGTGCTTTTGCTGGGCGTGAGCTTGCTGCCCGACTTTTCGCTTGCGGTGCCCCAGCTTCGCCTCGAATTGATCTCACTGATCGGCCTGCAGGCGGTGGTTTTTGCCGGGCAGTTCCTGCTGCTCTTTTTACTACAGAAAAGCGGCGGCCCGGTGCTTCTGAGCCTGCTGGGGTCGGTAGGGGCACTGTTCGGCGTGCCGGTGGCGATATTCATACAGGGCGAAAGCGCCCCGGAGGGGTTGCTCCTGGGCGGGCTTTTGATCGCCATCGGGATCGCCCTGCTCAACCTGGACAAGGTTCGCCAGAAAACCTGAGGCGTTGATCAGAAGGGCGCATTCAAAACGCCTAGTCGAGCCGCTTTTCCATCGTGTGAGCGCCGGCCTCGGTGGTGACGACGCCAAACCCCAGCCGGCGATAAAGTGCCACCGCCGGATTGAGAGTGAAAACCCGCAATCGCAGCGTAGCGCTACCGGCCCGGCGGGCCCGGGTTTCGGCAAAGCCGATGGCGGCGGTGCCCAGCCCCTGGCTTCGCCATGCCGAGGCGATTTGCAGCTCACGGATAGTACAGGCGTTCGAAGCAGGATCGAGGCACAAAAGCCCTACCGGGGAACCCTCTACCAGAAGCTGATAGCTTTCCATCTCGCGCCACTGACGCGCGAACAGGGCATCATCCCAGTGCATACCCAGCGCATCGAAATAGCCGGCCATGTTGCGCCGAATGAGATCGGCGGCGAACGCTTTGTCGCTGGTTCGTCGAAAGTACGGTGTCATTCCGATATTTCCAAAACGTTTTGTCGACTTAGGTACGCGGCTTTCACGCGGTGATTGGCTACAACAACCTGATGAAACCTCAAGCGCGACTACGTTATAATGAGTGCTACGAATCAAGGAGGCCCCATGCAAACACTCTCCTGGGAAACCAAGCGGCGTTATAACGCTGAAGTCCGGCGCACCAACTATCAGTCCAGCATGGCGCTCGAAGGCATTACGGTCGACCCTCGCACGTCGCGGCTTACCAAAGCCGACGTGATCGCCAAATATACGAAAACTCAAAAACGCTGATGGATAAGTACGGTACCGGTCAGGATCCCTACTGTTACCCTGGTACTGACGTATTAAGAAACAAGTTGAATATCGATGAGGTGGCCACGCTCGAAGAAGCCGAACGCGACCTATCGATGATCAACGCCGCCAGTATTGAGCTCGAACCACCGCCTTTTGACCTCGCCTATCTGCAGCGCCTGCATTCTCGACTTTTTGATGATCTTTATGACTAGGCAGGAGAGCTGAGGTCCATCGATATTGCAAAGGGAGACACGCGCTTCTGTCACGTTCCTTTTATAGCGCCCGAATCCGAAAAACTCTTCAGGAAACTGGCAGCGCAAGCGTACTTCACTCAACTGGATAAGAGCGCTCTCGTGGCTGCCTGCGCCGAACTGTACGGGGATTTGAATGCCATTCACCCTTTTCGCGAAGGTAACGGACGTACTCAGCGGCTCTTTTTCGAGCATCTGATTATCAACTGTGGTTACCGTATTTCCTGGGCAGGTGTCGAACGAGCGACATGGATAAAGGCAAATATCGCGGCCATGGCGTGCGAGTACGAGGCCCTGGCCGCAATATTCGAAAGCTGTATCGGGCCGCCGCTTCAGGATTGATACGCAAGCGTTTTCCTTTACTTCCTCTACCCCAGCTGAAACGGATACACCGATCCCATTTCGAGCAGTTTTGTAAGCTCATCGAGGGCGGCGAGCGACTCGCGAGCAAGCTGCGGGTCGGCCAGATCCTTTGGTGCCAGCCGGTCGCGGTAGTGGCGCTCGACCCAAGCGGTGAGATCCTCGAACAGCGCCGGCGTGAGCAGCGCCCGCGCCTTGATGGCCTCGCGCTCGGCGCTCGAGAGCGCCACCCGCAGGCGCAGGCAGGCGGGGCCGCCGCCGTTTTGCATGCTCTGCTTGACGTCCTTGACGAGCACTTCACTAATCGGGTTGTAGCCCGCGAGAATCAGATCCTGGATCACGCGCCACACCGTGTCGTTCTCCTGACACTCGCCAGGTACCACCAGCGTCATGCTGCCGTCCGGATTGGAAAGAAGCTGCGAGTTGAAGAGATACGAGCCGACGGCGTCGTCAAGACTGATCGCCTCGACCGGCACGCGCACCGGGATCAGGGGCGTGGCCATTTTGGCGCGCAGCGCCTCCAGCGTGCCCTCCTCGTCCAGAAAGGCCAGCTCGTGGTAGAGCAGCACCGGGCCGTTGCCCACGGCGATTACGTCGTTGTGGAACACGCCGGCGTCGATCGCGTCCGGATGCTGCTGGGCGAACACGGTTTGGGCATCGGTAAGCCCGTGCTGACGCGCCACGGCCTGACTCGCCTCCAGCGTTTGCCGGGCCGGATACCGGCGGGGCTCGCGCTCACCGCCAAACGCTTTTCGTCCGTAAACGAACAGGTGCACGCCGGGCTCACCGTGCGCGCCGCAAAGCCGGGTGTGGTTCGCCGCGCCTTCATCAGAAAACGCCGGCGTTGCCGGCAGCGCAGGGTGATGGGCGAAGTGGCGCTCGTCATGAAAGATGGCCTGCAAAACACGGCCGGTGGTGGCGGGCTCGAGAAAGCGGTGGAAGCTCGACTGCAGGTTGGCCGGGGTGAACTGCACGCGACCATCCGGCGCATCGACGCCCGGGGTGACCGTGGCGGCGTTGGCGGTCCACATGCTGGACGCCGAGCACACCGCGCGCAGAAGCTGCGGCGCCTGGTCGGCGGCGCTTGCCAGCACGCGTTCGTCACTGCCGGTAAAGCCGAGCTTTCGCAGTGCGCCGAGGTCCGGGCGCTGCTGGGGGGGAAGCACGCCCTGAGCGTAGCCCGCCTCCATCAGCGATTTCATCTTCAAAAGCCCTTGCAGCGCGCCCTCTTTCGGGTTGGCAGTGAGCCCTCCGTGGCGCTGGGAGGCCAGATTACCGGCGGCCAGGCCCGCGTAGTTGTGCGTCGGGCCGACGAGGCCGTCGAAGTTGACCTCCTGAACGCTTTCATCCACGCGGCTCATAGCGTAATACCCGGCGGCAGCGTTTCCGGCATCTCCAGCGACTCGGCCTCCATCGAGGCGACCGGGTAGGCGCAGTAGTCCGCGGCGTAAAAGGCGCTCGGGCGGTGGTTGCCGCTGTCGCCCACGCCGCCGAAGGGCGCATCGCCCGAGGCACCAGTGGTCTGGCGGTTCCAGTTGACGATGCCGGCGCGAATGCGCAGCAGAAAATCGTCCCAATCGGTTGGGTCGCCGCCGATCAGCCCAGCGGAAAGCCCGTAGCGGGTGTCGTTGGCAAGCGCGAGCGCCTCGTCCCAACTATCAAAGCGGTGAATCTTCAAAAGCGGGCCGAAGTGCTCCTCGTCGGGTACTTTCAGCCCGGTCACGTCGATCAGCGCGGGGCTCACAAGGCTCGTACCCTCTTCAAGGCGCTGCATGCGATTGAGCACCCGCCCACCCTGCGCCTCCAGCGCGTCCTGGGCTTTTAGCAGGCCGTCGGCGGCGGCCGGACTTACGAGCCCGCCATAGAACGGCGCCGGGTTCTCCTCGAACTGCCCGGCCACGTGAAGCGTTTCGATGGCCTTCGAGAGCGCTTCGATCAGCCGGTCGCCGGCCTCGCCGTTGGGCACGATCAGCCGCCGGGCGCAGGTACAGCGCTGGCCGCCGGAGAGAAACGCCGACTGCAAAATGGTCAGCACGGCGGCGCGCTCATCCGACACCTCCTTGACCACCAGCGGGTTGTTGCCGCCAAGCTCGAGCGCAAGGATCTTGTCGAGCTGCCCGGCGAATTGCTGGTGCAGCATCCCCCCGACCTTTGCGCTTCCGGTGAATAGCAGCCCGTCGATGCGCCCATCACCGGCCAGTGCCTGGCCGACCTCGACACCGCCCTGCACCAGGTTGATCACGCCCTCCGGCAGACCCGCCTCTTGCCAGCACTGCAGCGTTAGATCCGCGGTGAGCGGGGTCTGATCGCTGGGCTTGAAGACCACGGCATTGCCTGCCAGAAGCGCCGGCACGATGTGGCCGTTGGGCAGGTGGCCGGGGAAGTTGTAGGGGCCGAACACGGCCATCACGCCGTGGGGGCGGTGGCGCAGTACGGCCTTCGCACTGCCCACCTCTTTTTCGCGCTGGCCAGTGCGCTCGTCATGCGCCCGGATCGAGAGCGCCACCTTGCCGACCATGGCGCCGGCTTCGGTGCGCGCCTCCCAAAGCGGCTTGCCGGTTTCCGAGGCGATGGCCCAGGCAAGCTCTTCGCTTCTCTGTTTGAGCACCTCGGCGAAGCGCTCGACCAGCGCCAGGCGCTGCTCAAACGGCGTGCGCGCCCAAGCGTTGAACGCCGCGCGCGCCGACTCGACGGCCTGGCCGACCTGGGCGGGGCTTGCGGCCTCGCCCTGCCAAAGCGCCTGCCCGCCGACCGGGTCCGTTTTGCTAAAGCGCGCGCCTTCGCCCACACGCCAGCGGCCGTCGATCAGCTGCTGCATCTTTGCGCTTAAGGGTTGTGCGGTCATGACGCCTCCTGAGTGTCGAGTAGTCTGAGCGTGTCGCCGGCGCCGACATCCAGCCGCCGCGCTTCCTCTTCGCTGAGCAAGATCGTGCCGTTATCATCCGGGCCGCGGCCGAGCCAGGCGGCCCGAAACGCGCCGATCGTGGTGGTGGCCGCCAGCCAGCGGCTGACGCTTTGGACGTTTGGGTCGCGCGAGATCTCTACCGAATGGACCTGGGAGGTGCGCACCGCCCGCACATCGTCGATATAGGCCTCCACGGTCGGGCCGCCGTCGAAAATATCGATGTAGCCCTCCCAGCGTAGCCCCTCTTTCTTGAGCATCTCGAGCGCCGGTCGCGTGTCGCGGTGAACCTGGCCGATACAGGCGCGCGCTTTCTCGGACATGAAGGTGGTGTAGATGGGGAATTTCGGCATCAGCTCGCCGATGAAGCTTTTCTGGCCAAGCCCGGTGAGCCGGTCGGCCTCGTTGAAATCCATCGGGAAGAAGTGCTTGCCCAGGCTCTCCCAGAACGGGCTTTGGTGATGTTCGTCGAACACGCCGCGCATCTCCGCCAGCACCTTGTCCGGGAAGCGGTCACGGAACTCGGCGATGAACAGCCAGCGCGCCTTGGAGAGCAGCGCGCCGCAGCGCAAATGCCGGTTGGCCTCGCCGCGGTACTCCGGGCGCACGTAGAGCGAACACACCTCGGCGTCGCCGGTGTGGTCCGAGCTCAAGAAGAGCGTGTCGATGGTGCGGTGCAGATCGAGCTGCACGGACGAATGCGCCAGCGTCCCGAGCCGGTAGTGATAAAACGGCACCTCGCGGCCGACCTGACCTTCGATGGCGCAGCAGCCGGCAAGCTCACCGGTAGCGTCGTCTTCGAGCACGAAGAAGTAGAGCCGGTCATCGACCGGAGTGCGCTCCTCGAACGCGCTGACGGCGGTCTCGATCTTGCCGGCCAGAAACTCACGATTGTCCGGAAGCGAGGTAAAGCCGACGCCGGTTTGCTGCGCCAGCATCTGGAGACCATCGATATCGCCGCGGGCGATGGGTCGAATGCGCATTACATCTCTCCCTCGTCGAGAACGTCCTGGGCACCAGGTAGTGTCAGCGGCGCCACCAGCACCGCGCGGCCTTCCTCGACGCCAAGCCTTTCGGCGTGCTCGGGGCTGAGCATGAGCTGGCCGGTCGGCGAAAGCGCATAGCGCGCCACCAGGCAGCGAAACGCCGCGCTCTGGTTGGCGATGAGCGCAGGCTCGGCGTCCGGCAGGGTGTGTTCCGGGCGGATACGCACCGGATGCCAGCTGGCCTGGCGAAAGGTTTCCAGCCGCTCGCGCTCGGCCTTGACGATCGGGCCGGCATCGAAGATGTCGACGTGGCGCGAGCGCGCAAAGCCTTCTGCCAGCATCTCCTGCAGCGGGCCTTCGTGGGCCGGGTGCTCGCGGCCGATCGCCGCGCGGGCCTGGGGTGTGAGCAGCGGCAGATACAGCGGAAATTGAGGCATCACCTCGGCGATGAAGCTTTTCGAGCGCAGGCCGGCGATGTGGTTGATCTCCTGGAAGCTGCGCGCGAAGAAATGATTGCCCACGCTCTCCCAGAACGGCGACTGCTGCTGGCTATCGAGATAGCCCGGAAACGCCACCGCCAGAATGTTGGAGAAGCGCTCCGGGTACTGGGCGATGAACAAAAGCCGGGCGCGGCGCAGCAAACTCTCGGCGCTGGTGCCCTGATAGCGCGGGTTCAGCGAGAACGCGCATAGAAGCGTGGCATCCGACACCTCGTGAGAGAGCGCCAGGGTTTGCACTTCACGGCGCACGTTGAGCTGCTGGGAGGCGTGGATCAGCGTCTCCTGGCGATAGGTATAGTAGGCATCCGTCGCCCCGGCCTGGGCGCGAATGGTAGCGGTACCCAGCACCCGCTCGGCCTCGCGCTCGGCGCCGGTGTCCTCCAGCACGAACATGTAGTGTTCGTCGCCGGGAAACTCTGCCTCACGGGCAAACGCCTCGAGCGAGCGCGCGATACGCTCTTCAAGGCGCGCCCGGTTGGCCGGCAGGTTGGTTAGCCGTGGCACCGCGTTCTCGGCCAGCGCCATCAGCGCGTCGAGATCCGTCATCGCCACCGGGCGCACGATTCGCATACTCAGCCTCCCTGCCGTCAGGGCCTGCTCGGCACGGTTCATGAATGCGCGACGAGGCGTTTGATCGCACGCTCCAACCGCGCCATGGCCTCCTCTATATCCGCCTCGGGAATCACCAGCGACGGCGCCAAACGCAGCACGTTGGGCCCGGCAATCAGCGCCATTAGTCCCTCTTCGATGGCCAGCGGCAGGATGTCCTTGGCACGCCCCTCGAAGGCATCGCTCATCTGCGCGCCCATCAACAGGCCCATACCGCGGATCTCCTTGAACACGCCGTACTTCTCGTTGATCGCCTCCAGGTGCTTGCGAAAGAGCTGGTGGCGCGCCTGGACGCCGTCGAGCACTTCCGGGGTATCGATCACTTCGAGAGCGGCGAGTGCGACCGCCGAGCCCAGGGCGTTACCGCCGTAGGTCGAGCCGTGGGTGCCGAAACCCAATGAGGCGCCGATGTTATCGGTGGTCAGCATGGCCGCCATGGGGAAGCCGCCGCCCAGGGATTTGGCGGTGGTCAGAATGTCCGGCGTCACCCCAAAGTGCTGATAGGCGTAGAGCTTGCCGCTGCGCCCGACGCCGGTTTGCACCTCGTCGAAAATCAATAGCGCCTGGTGCTCGTCGCACAGCGCGCGAAGGCCTTCGAGAAACGCCTGGGTGGCGGGAATGACGCCGCCTTCGCCCTGCATCGGCTCGACCATCACCGCACAGGTGTCGTCGTCGATCAGCGCGCGCACGCTCTCCAGGTCGTTGTACTCGGCGTGCTGGATAGCGCCGGGCACCGGGCCGAAGCCTTCGGAGTATTTGGGCTGGCCGCCAACGGTGACGGTGAAGAGCGTGCGGCCGTGAAACGACTGGCGAAAGGAGATGATCTTGTCCTTTTGCTTGCCGAAATGATCGAACGCGTAGCGCCGAGCCAGCTTCAGCGCGGCCTCGTTGGCCTCGCCGCCGGAAGAGCAGAGATAGACCTTCTCGGCGAAGGTGCTGTCGACCAGCTTGCGGGCAAGCGCCAAGGCCGGCTCGTTGGTATAGATGTTGGAGAGGTGCCAGAGCTTTTCGCCCTGCTCCTTGAGCGCGCCGACCAGCGCTGGGTGGCAGTGGCCGAGCGCATTGACGGCGATACCGCCGGCCAGGTCGATGTACTCACGCCCTTCCTGATCCCACAGGCGGCTGCCCTCGCCGCGCACCGGCACCACCTGCTGCGGCGCGTAATTGGGCGTCATGTAGGTGTCGAAATCCTGACGGCTGGGCGTGTGGCTCATGTGACTCTCCGGTTACGGGCAAAAGAGTTCCAGTATACGCAGACGATCGCGTTTCGCACTTTCACGATTGAGACGGTTAATTATGTAAAGCGGCGACAACCGATGCGCGAGTTGCTCATGGCGGGGCACTTTTTAAAAAAAGTGTCGGCTTGATTTTTAAGCGTCAGCGACCATAGTGATTAACGCGATGATTAGCCGGCTAACACGACGGCCCGAGCCGTTTTGACGACCCTTCCAGGAGAAACGTATGCAGATCGATTTGAGCGGTAAACGCGCGGTGATCACGGGCTCTACCGGGGGCATTGGCTACGCGATCGCCAAGGGGCTCGCCGCGGCGGGCGCCAGCGTCGTGGTGACCGGGCGCAGCAAGGAGCGGATCGACCAGGCGCTGGAAACACTCGGGCGCGACGTCGAAAACGCCAACGCCACCGGCGTGGCGGTGGATTTGAGCACCGCAGACGGTTGCCAGAAACTGATCGAGCGCGTGCCGGAGGCCGACATCCTGATCAACAACGTCGGTATCTTTGAAGCCGGCGACTTTTTTGATACCGATGACGATACCTGGCAGCGCTTTTTCGACACCAACGTGATGAGCGCGGTGCGCCTGTCGCGCCACTACGCCCGCGGCATGCGCGAGCGCAATTGGGGCCGGATCCAGTTCATCTCCAGCGAGTCGGCGCTGAACATCCCCACCGAGATGGTCCACTACGGTATGACCAAGGCCGCACTGCAGTCCGTGTCGCGCGGGCTCGCCAAGGTGCTCACCGGCACACGGGTCACGGTGAATGCCATTCTGCCCGGCCCGACCCGCTCGGAAAGCGTCAATGCCATGATCGAAGAGCAGGCGCGCGAGAAAGATATGTCGATCGAGGAGGCGGAGGCGCGCTTTATCGACGAAAACCGGCCCTCGTCGATCATTCACCGGCTCGCCGACACCGACGAAGTCGCGAATCTGTGCGTCTACGTTGCCTCCGAGCAAGCCAGCGCCACCACCGGTGCGGCGCTGCGGGTCGAAGGCGGTATCGTGGATACCATGGCCTAGGCGCTGTACGAGACGTCACGTGGGGCGCGTCAGGTCAATCGCTCTTCCCGGGGCGTCAGGCCGAAGTGGTTGCGGTAGGCGGTCGAGAAGTGCGCCCCGGAAGAAAACCCCACGGCCAGCGCGATCTCACCGATCGGCTGGTCGCTTTCGCGCAGCCGCGAGCGCCCGGCCTGCAGGCGCAAATCCAGGTAGTAGCGGCTCGGTACCGCCTGCAGGTATTTCTTGAACAGCCGTTCGAGCTGGCGGCGCGAGACGCCCAGATGCTCGGCGAGCTCCAGCGTCGAAAACGGCTCTTCGATGTTCGCCTCCATCAGCGCCACCGCGTCCACCAGGCTTTGCGGCGCGTGGCCCAGGCGGCTTCGAAGCGGTACATGCTGGGGCTCGTCGGCGGTGCGCACGCGCTCGTAGGCGAACTGCTCGGAGACCCGCTGGGCCAGTTCGGCCCCCAGCTCGCGGCGAATCAGCGTTAGCGTCATATCGAGCGCGGCGGTGCCGCCGGCCGCACTCAGGCGGTCACGGTCGATCTCGAACAGGGTCTGGGTGAAGGTGACCGCCGGGTAGGCCTGAGAGAGCGCGGCAAAGCGCTGCCAGGGAAGCGTCGCCCGGTAACCGTCCAAAAGCCCACAGCGCGCCAGCACCTCGCTTCCACCGGCAAGCCCCCCTAGCGCCGTTTTCGAAGGGAGCGTGCGCAGCCACCCTACCAGCGCCGCGCCGAGCGGATAGGGCAGCGGCGAAGGCGCGGCGATGAACACGCAATCAAAGGCCTCTGCACCGTCGCCGAGCCCGAACTCGACCTCGGCGCTGAGGGCGGCGGCGCTGCGCACGCTGCCTTTTTCAAGGCCGAGCGAGACCACCTGATAGCGGCTCTGGCCGCTGAGCTGATTGGCCAGCAGCAGCGGCTCGACCAGGCAAGCGTGAGAGAGCAGAGAGAAGCCGGGCAGCAGCAGCACGCCGAATCGCTTCGGAGTGGACGAAGGAGCATCGATAGGTGACGCGTGCGCCATGAAAACGACCGGTTGAAAACAAAGGGATATCTTAACCAATAACGCCCGGGGAATCAGTGCGGCTTTGTAAGAAAAGCGGCCAACGCAAACAGGGCAAGGGGGAAGCCCCTTGCCCTGTGCGTTTTAGCGCCAGCGAAGGCTTGCCACGAACGTGGCGCCTTACTGGCCGCGGTTCGGATGGTTGGCGAGCTCGCCCACCTGCATGTCGCCGTCGACCTGGCTGTAGTTGTCCTCGTTGTACTCCTCGGTCGCGGACTCGATTTCGTCGCTACCGTAGGTGGTTTGCATCACCAGCTGGTCGTCTTCGAGATTGATCTCCTGCAGCGCCAGCGCCACATCGGTGGCACCGAAGCCCCAGAAGCCGCCAATGGAAACGACGGCGTAAAGGTCGCCGGAGTCGTTGTGCTCGACCACGTTATCGACCTCGCCGATCTCCTCGCCTTCCTGATTGACTACCGTCATGCCTTCGACATCGCTGATCGTCAGCGACATCAGGCCGCCCTGGGTGTCGTTTTCGGCGAGCGTTTCGTCAGGCTCGAGGTTGTCCGGATCTTCCATGGCGTTCGGGCTACGGCCCTGGTTGCCGTCCATCTGGCCGTCGCTGTCGTCAGCGGCCTCTTCGGTCATGGACTCCTCCGCCGCCATGGCTTCCTCGGTCGTGGCGTCGTCGGAGTTGGTTGAGGGCGGACTCTCCATCTGGCCGTCGCTTTCGGTATCGTCTACCGCGTCGGCCTGGGCGTCAGCGTCGCTACTCATGTCAGCATCGCTGCCCTGGTCATCGCTCATCTGGCCCTGGCTTTCGTTGTCGGCGCCGGAGGCGCTACCGGTGCCGCTGTCGGTGTCCGCATTGGCGTCGGGCTCGGCCGCCGTCCCCATGTCGGTATCCGCTTCCATGTCGGTATCGGTATCCGTGTCAGTATCGGCGTCCATATCGGTATCGCCGCTTTGCGCGTCGCTACCGTCGGTGTCGTCTTCGGTGCTGGTCTGGCTTTGCGCCCCCTGCGCGCCCTGGGCAGCCGCTCCTGACGTCTGTTGCTGCTCGTTGGAACCGCCGGACGCCGCCGGACTCTCTTCTTCGGCCAGGGCGCCAAACGACGTGCCCGCGCAGATCGCGGCGATGGCGACCGCCAGTGCTGTCCGTTTCATGGGGTGACTCCTTGTAGTTGATCGACTCTATTGAAGCTAGTGAGCAAAGCCGCGATACGCAATTTATTTTGCGCCCGCACGGTCAACGGCATCGGGAGACGCTTGGGTCTGGCTGAAAGGTCTGTTTGAAAGAGTCTGGCTGCAACGTCGGTGCGGGTCACTTACCGAGCAGTATGCCCGCAATAATGAACAGTGCGAGCGCCACGGCAAGTACGGAAACGACGATGGGCAGGAGTTTATAAAATCCTTTGGGGGAGCGCCTTGCTTCGGGCTGTCGATGAGCGGGCATCTGCGGCGCCCGTTCAGGTTGGCGCTGGCCCATTACGTGCTCTTTCTCTTGTTTGGGCGTTTTACTTTCGCGGGTATCCATGGCCTCGCCTCTTGAGCGGGCGCCCGGGACGGGCGCCCGCCCTCACAGGCTTCGAGCCTTTTTGAAAAGCGCCGTTAAAGCGAGACGACGTCGAAATCGACCTCCGGGTCGACGTCGGCGTCGTAGTCGACGTCCTCACGCTCGAAGCCGAACAGTTTCAGGAATTCGTGCTTGTAACCAGCATAGTCGGTAATCTCGAAAAGGTTGTCGCTGGTGACTTCCGGCCACAGATCCTGACACGCCTTCTGGACGTCGTCGCGTAGCTCCCAGTCGTCCAGACGAAAACGCCCCATCTCGTCGAGCCCCTGGGCACTCTTGTCTTCGGCGTAGAGGCGCTCGCCGAACAGGCGGTTGAGCTGGTCGATGGTGCCTTCGTGCAGGCCCTGCTCTTTCATGATGCGATACACCATGGCGATATAGAGCGGCATGACCGGAATGGCCGCACTCGCCTGTGTCACCACAGACTTGAGCACTGCCACGTTCGCCTGGCCGCCGGTCTCACCCAGCTTGGCGTCGATGGCCGTGGCCGCGCGGTCCAGATCCTCTTTTGCCTTGCCAAGCGCGCCGTGCCAGTAGATCGGCCAGGTGATCTCGGTGCCGATGTAGCTGAACGCCACGCTTTTCGCCCCCGGGGCCAGCACATCGGCATCCGCCAGGGCGTTCATCCAGAGCTCCCAGTCCTCGCCGCCCATCACGGTGATGGTGTCATCGATCTCGGCCTGGGTCGCGGGCTCGACTTCGGCTTCGATGATGGTGTCCTTGTTGGTGTCGATCGCCGTGGCGCGGTAGGTCTCGCCGATCGGCTTAAGGCTTGAGCGCTTGAGCTCGCCGGTATCCGGCAGCTTACGTACCGGGGAGGCGAGTGAGTAGACCACCAGATCCACCTGCCCCATGTCCTGCTTGATCAGTTCGATGGCTTTCTCACGGGCTTCATGAGAGAAGGCATCGCCGTTGATCGCCTTGCTGTAGAGGCCTTCCTGCTTGGCGAACTTGTCGAACGCGGCGCTGTTGTACCAGCCGGCGGTGCCGGGCTTTTTCTCGGTGCCGGGCTTTTCGAAAAACACGCCCAGCGTGTCGGCGCCATAGCCAAAGGCGGCGGTGACGCGCGCCGCCAGGCCGTAACCACTGGAGGCGCCGATCACGAGCACCTTTTTCGGGCCTTGGCGCTTGTCCAGACCGCGGGCTCTGGTCGCCTCGATCTGTTCGCGCACGTTTTGCTCGCAGCCCTTGGGGTGCGTGGTGGTGCAGATAAAGCCGCGTACTTTGGGTTTGATAATCACTGGGATCTCCTTATCGAAAATCGGGGTTCATCGACGGGCAGGCCCGTGGCGTTGGCGCCCATTCTAGCGGGCCGAGGCGACGCTGTCCGCACTTGAGCCTGGCGGGTTTTCGCGTCAGGATACTCAGATGAACGTATCAGGCCCTGTAAGGGCCGATGCCTGGACGGCCAATTCGCGATGATGAACCAATGAACGCACAGCAGTTAGTGGATGAACGTGGCGACGTTTGGCTCGCCCTCGCCCCGCTCTGGCTCGACCGCGAGCCCGGCGAGCGCGACTACGCGCACATGATCGAGGTGATCCAGGCGCATGGGTTGTCGCTCAAGGAGCTCGAGTGGATGTTTCGCCTGGAGCTCGCGCCGGTGATGGCGCGCCATCAGCTCTCCATTGCCAGTGAATGGCGAGCGTTCGACGATCGTAAGCTGATGCAGCAGCTCGTCTCGCACAACCTGCGCTTGCGCGGCTGGCGGCGCAAGAGCTGGGCGCTGTTTTCGGGATTGACCACGATGATGGTGCGCCACCGCTGGGGCGCGCTGATGCAGCGGCTGATGGTCGCGCGCGGGGACGTTCAGGGCTCCTGATCGAGCGCGGCTTCCACCGCCCGGCGCAGCGTCAGGCCGCGCTCCCTGGGGCCGAAGCGCGCGATCACCCGGCCGTCGCGGCCGACCAGAAACTTGGTGAAGTTCCACTTGATCATGCGGGTGCCTAAAAGTCCCGGCGCGTCGCGTTTGAGCGCGGCGAACAACGGATGCGCCTCGGGCCCGTTGACCCGCACCTTCTCCATTAGCGGAAAATGCACCCCGAAGCGCTGCTCGCCGAATTGGCAAAACGCCTCGGCGCTCTCCGGCGACTGACGGCCGAACTGGTTACAGGGAAAGCCGAGCACGGTGAAGCCGCGGTCGCGATAGCGCTTGTAAAGGCTTTCGAGCTCCTCGAGCTGCGGAGTGAAGCCGCACTGGCTTGCGACGTTCACTACCAGCAGCACCTGCCCTTTCAGCGCGCGCAGGTTGAACGGTTCGCCCTGATGGGTATGGCAGTCCTGCTCGAAAATGGTCATGGCAAAGCCCTTGTCGAAAACCCGTTGAAAACGATGACGTTACCCGGCGCATTACGCCTCGACCAGCGGCCCCATCACCACGCGCAGCGCCAGTAGTAAAAGCAGCACACCGGTCACCCGGTTGACCCAGTGCGAGCGGCGCTGAAGCCAAGGCAGCACGGAAGAGTGCGAAAGCCCGAGGGCAACGATCAAATACCATCCGCCGTCGATCACGACCGCCGTCATCACGATGATCAGTTTGGCGAAAAGCCCCATGTCCGGCGATACGAACTGACTCAGAAGCGCCACGAAAAAGAGAATCAGCTTGGGGTTGATCAGCGCCACCAATAGCCCCTCTTTTGCGGCCAGACGCCTCGTCGTTGCCACGTGGGCTGGCGAGAGTACGCCTGAACGGCCGGCGCGCAACGCCTTGACGCCAAGCCAGGCAAGATAGGCGGCCCCAAGCCAGGTCACCCAGCGAAAGAGCTCCGGGTGACTCGCGATCAGCGCGCCAAGCCCCAGCACCGTCAATAGCGCGTAGATACCTACGCCAAGCGCGTGGGCCACCGCCGCGATCATTCCGCTTTGGCGCCCGCCCCCCAAAGTGTGGCGTAACACGAGCGCCAGGCTTGGCCCGGGCGACATCGCGCCCATGGTACAAATGGCGGCCAGCGACAGCCAAAGTGACAGCGGCATGCTTTCTTCCTTCTCGTTTTTATCGTCGCCAAGGGCGGCTTTCAAGCGCGGCGAAACACTCCCCGCCACGCGGTCTTAAATAACGCTGTTAGCATGTTACGCTGTTGGGTAAAATTTTTCCCTTTTGATGAACCATGGCGTTGATCGTCCCGAGCTCCAGGGCTCGCGATGTCGATTTACCATGGCGTTGATGAATATAGCGCCTGGCGTTCAGGCAGCTTTAGGCGATGAAAGGACGTTAACATGGGTAGGGCGTTTCAAAACCGCAAGGAATCGATGGCCAAGACGGCCGCGGCGAAAACCAAGGTGTACAGCAAGTACGGGCGCGAGATTTATGTCGTCGCCAAGTCCGGCGGCACCGACCCCAACGGCAACCTGGCGCTGCGTGGCCTGATGGAGCGCGCCAAGAAGGATCAAGTGCCTTCGCACGTGATCGACAAGGCGTTGGATAAAGCGTCGGGCGCCGGCGGCGAGGACTTCTCTACCGCCCGCTACGAAGGCTTTGGCCCGGGCAACGCCATGGTGATCGTCGAGTGTCTGACCGACAACCCGAACCGCACCTTTGGCGACGTGCGCGGCTGCTTTACCAAGACCAAAAGCAAGATCGGCACGCCCGGAAGCGTGAGCCACATGTTCGACCACTGCGCGATCTTCTCCTTCAAGGGGCAAGACGAGGAAGCGGTGCTCGAGGCGCTGATGGAAGCCGATGTCGACGTCACCGACATCGAGCAGGAAGAGGAGCGCATCACCGTTTTCGCGCCGCACACCGATTACGCCAAGGCCAAGCAGGCGCTGATCGACGCCTTTGGCGAGCTCGATTTCGAAGCCGACGAAATCCAGTTCTTGCCCCAGACCACCACGCCGGTGGAAGGCGACGACGCGGTGATGTTCGAGAAATTCTTCGACATGCTCAACGATCTGGACGACGTGCAAAACGTCTTTCACAGCGCCGAGCTGCCCGAGCAGGAAAGCTAAGCCCGCGCTAGCCGCGCGGCTTGCTCGGCCCCGAGGTCACCTCACCGGCATCGAGCGCGGTGTCCGGCGGCAGATGCGCGGTTTTGATCCCGGCCTGACTGAGCACCTGTTTGGCGCGCACGGTCAGGTCGGTAATGAACAAAAATTGCTGACGCGGGTCGACCGGGTAGGCGCGAATGCGATAGTGCGTGCCCCAGGGTTTTTCCTCGGCAACGACGATGATTGGCGCATCGAACCTTAAATACGCGCTGGTCAGCGCCACGTCCTTGAGCGCCTGGCGCACCCAGCCCGCAGCGTCATCGACGCAAAGATAGAAGCTCGTCACGCACTGTAGCGACGGCCCACCGTTGTTGGCGTTATAGACCGGCGTATCCCACAGCTTCAGGTGCGGCATGGCGACCAGGTCGTCGTCCGGGGTCTGGATGTGCACGGTGCGCATGCCCACGTGCTTCACCTCACCATAGGCATCCTCGATCTGCACCCAGTCTCCGGGGCGGTAGGGAAGCTCTACCGCCGACACCACCCCCGCAATCAGGCTGCTCACGTAGTCCTTCAGCGCGAAACCGACCGCCAGCCCCAGCGCGCCGAATAGCGTCACCATGTTGCGAAGCGATGGGTCGATGATCATGGGCACGATCAACACGATCGCCGCAATCAGAATCAGAAGCCTGGTCAGCGGCACCAGCGCGAACACGCGAAAGCGAAGCTGGCCGTGAAGCCGGTTGGCCAGCCAGTTCAATCCGCGCTGGCTCAAAACGATCAGAAGAATCGTCGCCAATAGAATCAGGCCGACGGTGATGACCGTACTGGTATCGATATCGTTGAATAGCTCGGCGTAGCGTTTGCGCTCTTCCATGAAACGTCCTAAAGCGGGTCGATGAGATAGTTACGCGAGGACAAAAGCTCGCGAACGCTGGTATACGCCAGAGGGGCTACCTGCCATCGCCCTTCGTAATGCGTGAGAACCCCCTGCCGGGACAGCACCATCCGCGCGTTGAGCGTCTCGGAGCGGGTGAACGGCACGACCTCGGGCAGTGCCTGGTCGCAAAGCCCGCCGTGGATGAGCAGCGAATGCAGCACGAGCGTGGCGACATCGCCGGTTTCATTGGTCAGCTCCGCTTCGTTTAGCGCATCGAGCAGCCAAAGCTCATCGTCGTGACCACTCTCTTCGATTGGCTCGCGAAGTTGCTCGCGCCAGTAGCTGCGCGCGATGCCGAGCTGGCCACGACAGTGCACGGCCAGGTACTGCATATCGCTTTCGTGTTTATGCGTTTGCTGGCTCTCGACGGTCAGCGGCTCGCCGGTGCGCGTGCTGTAGACCGTGAGCGCCTGGTGCCCCGACCCCGCGCCGATGAAGTACTCGGCAAGCTGCTCCCCCTCCACGGCCTGCAGGGTCAATGTCGGCACGCTGTCCAGGCCGATGATGTGCTTGAGAAAAGCGTAGCTCCAGCTATCGCAGCCAATCACGCCCTGGCCAAGATGCCCACCGAGCGCGCGCTCCAGAAAGGCACGCACCCCCTGAATGCCGGCGTGATTGCGTAAGAAACAGCGCTCCAGCGCCGGTAGCGCCCAGCGCTGCTGACCGTCGAACGCCATGATCCAGTCGGTATCAGCCGCCAGCAGCGCCTCGACCGAGGGCGACTCGGCAAGCATCACCTGCTGGTCTCTGGCCCACTGGGAAACGATCTGCTGGTGCCCGCCGTAGGGAGGCGTGATGAAAATCACTACCGGCTGCTGATAAAACGTGCGATCGAGCGTCTCCCCCAGGGCAGTGGCCGGTCGGGACCAGTCGATGGGCGGGGCCAGGTGGGCCAGGCGCACTTCGGGAAGCTTTCTCAGCTTCTGCTCTTCGATCGCGTGTCGCTGGGCGGCGCGCTGTCCTGTGAGCCAGGTCTTGAGTGCGCGAACGTAGCGCTGACGGCGGGACTGCTGGGTCTTCTGTGGAGTAGAAAACGCCTCGAGTTCGACGATCTCCCAAAGGGGGGAAGAGGCATCTTCCGAACGCTTTGCCATAGCGCATCTCGTTGGTTGCTAAAGACGTTCAGCTTAGCACGCTGCACCGGAGCCGGTGCTTACGAACTTAACGCGAGTAAAAGGGTCAATAGGGGTAGACCTGACCGCAACAAGAGTCCGTTAAAAGACCTTCGCGCGGCGGTGCCAGGAGAACACTCAAGCATGTAGACCCCGGTGTCATCACCGGTCGTTGCCCAACGGGAGGTCGCAATGAGCGTTGTTCAAGTTAACGAAAGTCAGCTTCACGAAAAGCTGACCAAATGCATGTCAGGTGAGCGGGTGCTGATCGACCACGATGGCAACCGTTTTAGCGCGCGCATTCAACAGGCCGATACGAAAGGCGTCAGGGTCATTCCCGAGGCACTCATCAAAAGCGCACAAGGCGCTTCTGATGAGATCGAGGGATTGACGCTCCCCTACCAGGACGTGTGGGAGCTCGAGGTCAAGGGTGTGGTCTATAGCCGCATCGGCGAGCCCACCGAGCGTAGCGCCTGACCCCGTCTTCAAACGACTCTTATAAAACGACTGCACGCCTTTGGGCGTGCAGTCGTCGTTTAAACTACCGAACATGGCTTGAGGCGTTTAAAAGCTCAGACAGATCTTGCCGAAGTGTTGGCCGGACTCCTGGTGGCGAAAGGCATCACCAATCTCTTCAAGGCCGAATTCACGATCGATAATCGGGCGCAAATGCGAGGCTTCGATGGCGCGAATCATCTCGAGCTGATCCCGGCGGCTGCCCACGATCAGCCCCTTGAGCGTGGCCTGCTTGGCCATCAGCTTGGCGGTGGGAATATCGCCTTCGCGTCCGGTCAGAATGCCGATCAGCGCCATGTGACCACCGATTTTCACCGCGTCGATCGACTGAGGCAGCGTTTTCGGTCCGCCCACCTCGACGATGTGATCGACCCCTTCACCGCCGGTGAGCTCCTTGACTTTCTTGCCCCACTCCGGCGTTTTTTGATAGTTGATCACGTGCTCGGCGCCGAGCGCCTTGAGCTTTTCGAGCTTCTCGTCGGACGACGACGTGGCGATGACCCGCGCGCCCATCATTTTGGCGAACTGCAGCGCGAAAATGGACACCCCGCCGGTGCCGAGCACCAGCACGGTGTCGCCAGCCTTGAGGCCGCCATCGACCACCAGCGCCCGCCAGGCGGTCAGCCCTGCGGTGGTTAATGTTGCCGCCTCTGCATGGCTATAGCCTTCGGGCTGATGGGTGAACCAGGTGGCCGGGCGTGTGATCTGCTCACGGGCGTAGCCGTCCACGCCGTCGCCTGGCGTGGTGCGAAAATCGCCCACCCGCGCCGGGCCTTCCAGCCAAGTGGGGAAGAATGTCGACACGACCCGGTCGCCGACCGCGAATTCGGTCACGCCCTCGCCCACCGCCTCGACGACGCCGGCGCCATCGGACATCGGAATACGCCCGTCATCCGTCGGGATCATGCCCGCGACCACTGCGTAGTCGTGAAAGTTGAGCGAGCTTGCGTGAATGCGCACGAGAATTTCACCCGCGCCGGGCGCGTTTGGAGCCTCACGCTCGAAAACGCCGAGCTGGTCGAGCCCGCCGGGCGCCTTCAAGGTAACGGTACGGTTGGACATACACTCCTCCTGATTCATCCATTAATCAACTGGTCTACTGCGCTTACGTCACGTTAGCAGACGAATCCGCATCCGACACGTCCAGCCCCAAAAATCCGCCGGACTGGCGCTGCCAAAGACTCGCGTAGATGCCGCCTTTGGCCAGCAGTTCCTGATGGGTGCCGCTTTCGACCATTTCGCCGCCGTCGACCACGATCAAACGGTCGAGCATGGCGATCGTCGAGAGTCGGTGGGCGATGGCGATCACCGTCTTGCCCTCCATCAGCGCGTCGAGCTGCTCCTGAATCGCCGCCTCCACTTCGGAATCGAGCGCCGAGGTCGCTTCGTCCAGCACCAGAATCGGCGCGTTTTTCAAAAGCACACGGGCGATGGCGATGCGCTGGCGCTGCCCACCGGAGAGCTTGACCCCGCGCTCGCCCACGTGGGCATCCAGCCCGCGCCGGCCGTGCGGGTCGACCAGCTCCTGCAAAAAGCCGTCGGCGTGCGCCCGGCACACCGCTTGCCAGACGTCTTCGTCGCTGGCATCAGGGCTTCCGTAGCGGATGTTGTCTCGAAGCGAGCGGTGCAGAAGTGACGTATCCTGGGTCACCATGCCAATCTGGTGGCGAAGCGAGGTTTGGGTCACGTCGCTAATGTCCTGGCCATCGATCAGGATGCGCCCGCCCTGCAAGTCGTAAAAGCGCAGCAGCAGGTTGGCAAGCGTGGACTTGCCCGCCCCTGAACGGCCGATCAGGCCGATTTTCTCACCGGGCTTGATCGTCAGGTCGAAGCCGTCGAACACGGTGCGGTGCTCGCCTTTGGCCTGGGTGTAGTGAAAGGTGAGCGCATCAAAAACGATTTCGCCGCGAGGAACATTGAGCGGCGGCGCCCCCGGGGCGTCCTGAATGCTCGGCGCCTGGGCGATGGTGTTCATGCCATCCTGCACGGTGCCGATGTTCTCGAACAGCCCGGCGACTTCCCACAAAATCCAGTCGGACATGAAGCGAATGCGCATCACCAGCGCAATGGCGATCGCCAGCACGCCAAGCGAAATCGCCTCGACGTACCAGGCACTGATCGCCATGCCGGCGATGCCGACCAGCAGCAGCGTATTGAGCAGCGTCAAACAGACGCTCATCACCGTCACCAGGCGCATCTGACGGTGCACCGTGGTGAGAAACCCCTCCATCGCGTCTTTCGCGTAGCGCTGCTCACGCAGGGTGTCGGCAAAGAGCTTGATGGTTTGAATGTTGCTGTAGCTATCCACCACGCGCCCGGTCATCTCGGCACGGGCGTCCGCCTGGGCCATGGAGACGTCGCGAAGCCGAGGCACGAAGTAGCGCATGATGCCCAGATACCCAATGAGCCAAAGCCCCAGCGGCAGCAAAAGCCAGGGGTCGGCGCGGCCGAGCAGAAACGCTGCACCGGTGAAATAGACCAGCGCGTAGACCATCAGGTCCATCACCTTGGTGACCGTTTCGCGGATGGCAAGGGCAGTTTGCATCACCTTTTGCGACACGCGCCCGGCGAACTCGTCCTGATAGAACGCCAGGCTTTGGCTCAACATGTGGCGATGCGATAGCCAGCGACCGATCATCGGGTAGTTGCCGAAAATGCTTTGATGGGTGATCAGCGACTGCAGCAGCACCAGAAGCGGCAGCCCGACGACGACCAGAAGCCCCACGCCCATCAGCCAGCTACCGTTTTGCTGCCAGAAGCCTTCGCGTTCGACCTGCCCCAGCCAGTCGACCAGCTCGCCCATGTAGCTAAAAAAGAACACCTCCGCCGCTGACACCGCGCCGGTGACCAGCGACATGGCCAGCAACAGCGGCCAGATCGGTTTGGAGAAGTGCCAGATGAACGGCACTAGTCCCCTGGGCGGCGTGGTCATCTGCGCGTGTGGATAAGGGTTCACGCGGTTCTCAAAAAACTGAAACAGCGATTTCATAGTGCGAGCGAGCATGGAAGGTCCTTGAAACCAAAAGACAGGGGATAACAAAGCATTCAAAAGGGTAACGAAAGGCGCGACCAGGGCATGGTTCAAAATCAAAGGTTCAACGCGTGGCCTGAACAGCCTGGCACGAGATCGCAAACGCTACCGGTGCCGGGTGAGATAGCGCGCCCAGAACGGCGCGATGATCATCAGGGTGATCATGCGCAGCAGATGGTGAAAGGCGACGAACACCGGGTCGATGTCGAGCGCCACGGCGAGAATGGCGATTTCGCCGATACCGCCCGGCGCCAGCGCCAGAATCGCGACGTCCCGCCCGACCCCAAGAAACTGATGAATCGCCTCGGCAAAAAGCGCCAGCACCATAAGCGCCAAAAGGGTGGCCACGCCGGATTGCCACAGGTAGCGCGAGAGCTGGCGCCCGGTCATGCCCCTGAAGCGTGAGCCGATGGCGCTGCCCAGCACCCAGAGCATCAGGTTCATGCCCCAGCCAGGTAGCGCAAGGCTTGCGATATCGAACCCCGATAGCACTGCGGCCACCAGTAGCGGTGCCAGCAGCGCGGCGCTTGGCAGGCGCAGCCAGCGCCCCAGGGGCAGCACGAGCGGAATCAGCAGCAGCATCCAGCCGCTTTCAAACGCGGTGCCTGGCGGCGTGGGGCTTGCGCCCTCGCCGCTCGCGACCCAGAAAAACGCGGGTAGGAAGAGAATCACCAGTACCACGCGAAGCGACTGGGCGACGGCGATGCGCTGCGGGTCGCCGCCGCAGCGGTCGCCCAGTAGAATCATCGCCGTCATCGCCCCAGGGGCGGCGCTGAACCAGGCGCTGGTCGCGTCGAACCCGCAGCGCCGGTACCAGGCGGCCGCGGCGGCGGTGGAGGCCGCCACACCCGCCAGCAAAAGCGCCGCCGAGATCGGCCAATCACCCACGCGGTGGGCAAGCTGCGGCGTGACCTGGCTTCCAAGTACTAGCCCCATCACCGCCAGAAACACGCTGCGCAGGCGCTCGGGCACGGCCACATGCACGTTGTTACAGGAAAGCAGCAGATTCGCCACCAGCGGCCCGAGCATCCAGGCCAGCGGCAAACCGATCAGTTGAAATACCGTTCCGCCGACTGCGCCGGCGCCCAGCGAGGTCAAAAGCCCTCTGGCCGTGCGGTTGGTTGGTATTACCTTCAAACGGATACCCCGGGCGCCTCGCGCCGTTTCTTAACCTGCTAATGAGCTCTGGCGCTTAGCATAGCATCAGAGCAATCAGGCGAGGTTAGTACGGGTAGCCGTCATCATCGTCGTCGTCTCTGAGCCGCGCCTGGCGCTCGGCCTCTTCTTCTTTTGCGTCGTCGATCACGTCCAGAAGTTCGTCGACGTTGGCGCTTCTGGTGTCGAACTCGAAGTGGCCGGTGAGTTTGCTCTCCGGGGTGAGCTTGCCGGCCTCGAAAAGCGCCCACATCTCCTTGCCGTAGTGGGTGGCCAGAAGCGAAGGCGCGTAGCGGCCAAAGTAGGCGCGCATGTTGTTCACGTCACGCTCGAGCATGGCGGCGGCGCTGTTGTTGCCCGCGGCGTCCACCGCCTGGGGCAGGTCGATGATCACCGGGCCGCTTGCGTCGACCAGCACGTTGAACTCGGACAAATCGCCGTGAACGAGCCCGGCGCAGAGCATACGCACTACGTCACCGATCACCTTGTCGTGGTAGGCGAGCGCCTGGGCTTCAGAAAGCGTCACGTCGCCAAGGCGTGGCGCTACGTCGCCTTCGGCGTCCGTGATCATCTCCATCAACAGCACGCCGTCGACGAAGCCGTAGGGGGTGGGCACACGCACGCCGGCGCCCGCCAGCCGATAGAGCGCGTCGACCTCGGCGGTGAGCCAGGCCTGCTCCTGCTCTTTTTGCCCGTAACGGGTCTTTTTCGCCATGGCCCGGGCCCGGCGGCTGTTGCGCTCCTTGCGCCCCTCCTGATACTGGACGGCCTGCTTGAAACTTCGCTGGCTCGCCTCCTTGAACACCTTGGCGCAGCGCTTTTCACCGCTGGATCGAACGACGTACACCTGCGCTTCCTTGCCGCTCATCAGCTGCATCAACACCTCGTCGACGAGGCCGTCGTCGACCAGTGGCTGTAATCGTTTGGGTATCTTCATGGCCTCTGACGGTCACTCCTGATGGCGAATGCGTGAAGCGGTGAATGCACGTGAAAACGGTACACGGTTCAAATTCGGCGCACGCGAAAGGCGCGGCCCTTGAGCTTGTCGCGCGAAAGCTTACCCAGCGCCTGGTCGACCACGCCCCGCTCGACGGCCACGAACGCGCTTCTCGCCTGCACCTTGATGCTGCCGACCTGGTCGCCGCGAATGCCGCCCTCGCCGGTCAAGGCGCCGAGAATGTCTCCCGGGCGCAGCTTGTCCTTTTTGCCGCCATTTAGCTGAAGCGTGGCCATCGCCGCGGTAAACGGCGTGCGGCGAGCGGGTCTGGGCAGCGGTTCGACCGTGAGCGGCTCATTGAGATAGTCGCTCAAACGCTCCAGCCGGTAGCGCTCCTCCGGGGCGATGAGCGTAGCCGCGACGCCGCTTTCCCCGGCCCGGCCGGTGCGCCCGACGCGGTGAACGTGGGCGCCCTGCTCGCGGGCGAGCTGATAGTTGAACACGGCGTCGAGTTTGGCGATATCGAGCCCGCGCGCTGCCACGTCGGTGGCCACCAGAATGGAGACGCTCTGATTGGCGAAGGTCACCAACAGCCGGTCGCGCTCCTTTTGCTCCAGGTCGCCGTGCAGCGCCACGGCGCTAAAGCCATGCGCCGAAAGGGCTTCGGCGACCTCGTCGGTTTCGCGTTTGGTATTACAAAACACGACGCTGGAGGTCGGCCGGTAGTGCAGCAGCAGATCCTCGAGCCCGGCCAGACGCGCCTGCTCGCTTTGTACGGCGAAAAAGTGCTGCTCGATGGTAGCGGCGTCGTGGCCATCTTCGATGGCGACGCTGACGTAGTCCGTCAGCACCCCGCGGGTCATCTCGAAAAGCTCGCCGCCTTCGTTATCGTCCGGGAAGGTCGCGCTGAAGAGAAGCGTCTGGCGCGCTTTAGGGGTTTGACGAATGATCGCGTCGATCGCCGGGCGAAAGCCCATGTCGAGCATGCGATCGGCTTCGTCGAGCACCAGGGTTTCGAGAGCATCGAGGCTTAGCGAGCCCTTTCGCAGGTGCTCGTCGATACGCCCGGGCGTGCCCACCACGATATGGGCACCGTGCTCGAGCGAGCCGATTTGCGGGCCCAGGGGGGCGCCGCCGCAAAGAGTGAGCACCTTGACGTTGGGCAGCGCCCGGGCCAGCTTTCGAATCGACTCGGCGACCTGATCGGCAAGCTCCCGGGTCGGGCAGAGCACCAGCGCCTGAACGTGCGAGCGTTCACGCATGAGCTTGGCCAAAAGCGCCAGCCCGAACGCCGCTGTCTTGCCCGAGCCGGTCTTCGCCTGGCCGAGCACGTCGCGGCCTTCGAGCATGGGCGGAAGGCTCTGAGCCTGAATCGGCGTCATCTCGTGATAGCCAAGTGAGGCGAGATTGTCGGTGAGCGCAGAAGGCAGCGCCAGAGAGGCGAAAGAGGTATCGGCCACGAATATTTCCTGAAAAAAAGAGGCGACGGCGCCGGTCACTGCCAAGCGCCGTCGCTGGTGCGCATAACGCGCACGATACCAGAAAGCGGCTCGCTTTGCGCCGACCTCACACCGCTAGCGGCGCAAAGCGCGCCTGACCCAGCGCGGCCAGCGCCTGGGGCGCCAGCTCGATTTCGAGCCCCCGACGCCCGGCGCTGACGAAAATGGACTCAAACGCGCGGGCGCTTTCATCGACGTACAGCGCCAGGCGCTTTTTCTGCCCCAGCGGGCTCACGCCGCCCAGCACGTAGCCTGTGGCGCGCTCGACGGCGTCGACCTTCGCCATGGCCGCTTTCTTCGCCCCCGCCGCGCGGGCGATCTGCTTGAGCCCCAGCTGGTGGGTGACCGGTACCACGCCCACCGCCAGCGTCTTGCCGTCGAGCTCGACGACCAGCGTCTTGAACACCCGCGACGGATCGACGTCGAGCTTTTCGGCGGCTTCCAGCCCGTAGGAGGGGGCGCCGCTTTCGTGGCTGTACTCGTGCACGGTAAAGGCGATACCCGCCCGTTTGGCGGTATTGATGGCTGGCGTCATGGCGCTTTCCTTGCATTGTTTCGGCAGGCGTTCGAGAAGTGACTAAACTTTAGCAAAGCGTCATGGAAAAGATAAACGCCTCCCAGTCATCAGCAAACACGCACCAGGAAAACAAGCGTCAGGAGAAAGAGATGCCGGCAAAATCGAAGGCTCAGCAAAAGGCCGCAGGGGCCGCCCTTGCCGCCAAGCGCGGCGAGACCAACGTGAGCGAGCTTACAGGCTCGTCAAAGGAGATGTATGACTCGATGAGCGAGAAGGAGCTCGAGGAGTTCGCCAGCACTCAACGCAAGGGCAAGCCTGAGAAAAAAGGCGATGACTAGGCACGCGGTGCGTTCAACCAGCGCGCAATCAAAACGCCCGGCATCGATGCCGGGCGTTGTGTGCAAAGGCTGACTTTTTACTGGCAGGGCACGACCTTGCGCAGCGTGTCCTTGGCCCACAGGTTCTGACCATCCGGGGTGCGGCCCTGCTCGTTCCAGCGCTCGGTGGTTTCCAGGCAATACGAGCCCATATCCTCGGTGCGCGGGTCGGCGCTCGAGGGGCGCTCGCCGCCAACGCGCATGACGTCGGTATTGGTCGAGGTGTAGCGCGGAGCGACGGTGGTGCTGGCACAGCCCGCGACCAGCGTAGTGGCGACCAGCAAAGCGATAAAGCGGCCGAGTAGCATGTTTCAAACCCTCAAAATCCGGCCCGATTGCCGGTAGCGCTAGATACCACCCGCGCACCGCGGCGTCAACGCTTTTTGCCGGGCTCAGGTGATGAGCGTAATGCTGGTCACCGGCCGCAGCTGGCGGCGGTGGCAGTGGCGCGCCACGCTTTCGACGATAGCCTCGGCGTCATCGATCTGCGCCTTTTCGAGCTGAATGTCGACCATCAAAAAGTTGCCTACCCGCGCCAGGCGAACGTCGCTCTCCTCGACCGCGAAATCCGCCACGCCCACGGCGAGCTCCTCGCGCATGCCACCGCCGGGCTCGCCGAACATGAGCTCTTTCAGCGCCCCGCGAATCATCCGCACCGGCATGGGCAAGAAGTAGGCGACGATCAGAAGCACCATGGCCGGGTCGGCGAAGCGCGCCCAGGCGGCAAAGGGCGAGAGCGTCAGCAGGTAGGTCGCAAAGAAGCCGATCAGCACCGCCGCGGAGAGCCAGGTATCCATCTGCCACTGTTTGAGTTCGGCGGCCATGAGCGAGGAGTGGCGCCCGCGGGCGTAGTGCGCCAGCCGCCACCAGGTGAACAGACAACCGAGCACGTTGAAGGCGCCGAACCCCAGCGCCAAATCGAGCGTGACGAGCCGCCCGCCCTGATAGAGACTCCAGAGCGCCGACACCAGCGAAAATAGACACACCAGCGCGATCACCACCCCCTTCAACAGCACCGCCAGCGGCTCGACGGTCAGCCGACCGAAGGGGTAGCGCTCGTCGGCCGGCTTTTGCGCGTGGCTGAGCGCGACCAGCGACAGCGTCGCCAGCACCAAACTCAGTAGCGAGTAGCCGCTGTCGAACAGGATGGTGATGGAGCCAGAAGACAAGCCGATGAAGAGCCCGATGAAGGCGAACAGCGAGGCAGAGAGCGCCGAAAACTTGAGCGCGCGGCGCTCGATCGTTGACGATGACACGCAGAAAACATCCGTGGGAAGAGGAAAGGTAGGCCATAATAGGCGCCCAAACCGCTTTCCACCAATCGCTCACCGCCAACTTTTTTGGCGCTGGAGGCCTTGTGCGTATCGAACAGGTTCAGGCGTTCATCGAGGTTGCCGAGCAGCGCTCCTTCGCCGGCGCCGCCCGCCATACCGGTGCCAAGCGCAGCACGCTGAGCGCCATGGTAAGCGCGCTGGAGGATCACCTGGGCGTGGCGCTTTTCGAGCGCTCCGGCAATAGCCTTACGCTCTCCCCGATGGGCGAGAGCATTCTGCCGGATTGCTATCGCCTTTTGACCAGCGCTTCGCGCATCGACAAGTACTGCCAGCAGCATAGCCTGGGTGTGGAGAGTCAGCTCTGCATTGCCCGCGACGACGCCCTGCCCGAGGCGTTCTGGCAAGGCGTGATGCACGACATCAAAACGCGCTTTCCACTCACGGCGGTCTCGGTCTATCTCGCCCCGCCCCAGACCCACCAGACGCTGATCGCGCGCCAAACGGTGGATATCGCCTTCGGCCTTTATAGCGTCCAGGCGCTGCCCCACTACGCCAGACGCCTGGCGCCGGTCGACATGCGTTTGGTGGCCGCGCCGCACCACCCCTTGAGCCGGCTGCCCAGCGTGCAGCGCGACGATCTTGCCCAGTACACCCAGATTTGCCTGAGCCACCTTCAGGACGACCGGCTGGTGAGCGAGGCGCTGTTCTCCGCCAACTATCTGGGCGTGACGATGTTCGAGCTGATGCGCGACGCCGTGATCCAAGGCACTGGTTGGGCGCTTCTGCCCGCCCCGCTCATACGTCACGCGCTCGATGCCGGCACGCTTAGCCGCTTGCCCCACGAGCTTGCGCTCGAAAGCTACCACTACCGCTCGCTGGTGAGCGGCCCCCAGGGGCCGGTGGCGAGCGCGCTGCTTGGCCGGCTCACCCGGTTTTTGGCCCACCAGGAGTGAGCGCGGTTTCGTTGAAATGCGTGATTGGCGAAAAGTGGCGTTGCCCACCACGCTATAGAAAACCACAGAGGAGAGCGATGACACTCTAGAGCGTAGAACACGGGCAGTGTCATGCGTGCGTCAAAAAGCCCTGCCAGTGTCGATGTTGCCGTCCACCAAGGAGCGACTTCCACGATGGTCAAACTCGATAAGAAAGCCAAACGGCTTTATGTGCTCGACACCAACGTTCTGATTCACGACCCCGCGGCTCTGTACCATTTCGAAGAGCACGATGTGGTCATCCCCATGACCGTCCTCGAGGAGCTGGACAAGCACAAAAACGGCATTCGCGAAATCGCCCGTACGGCGCGCCAGGTCAGCCGCACGCTGTCGGATCTCACAAGCCAGGTTACTTTCAAGGAAGTTCAGTACGGCGTTCCCATCCCCAGGCTTTCCGGCGAAAGCGGCCGGCTCCATTTTCTCTGCTACAGCGATTTGAAGCTTCTCAACGAAGTCAGCGACACCCCGGACAACCGCATACTGGCCGAGACCTGTAGGCTTCGTGACGAGAACCCGGACGCCTCGGTCATCCTGATCACCAAGGACATCAACCTTCGCATCAAGGCCGCCGCACTCAAGGTGCCGGTGGAGGATTACCACAACGATCGCGCCTTCTCCGACAGCGACGCCATGATCGAGGGCGCCAGCGTCTACCAGCACGCGGCAAGCGAAGGCACCACCCTTTGGGAGACACTCAACGTCGAGGTCGACGTCGAGCGCACCGGCCATCACACCTTCTACCACCTCAAGGGCGACATGCCCGTGGCGTGGCACACCGGCATGCTGGTCAGCGATAGCGAAAACGGCGCCGAGTTCGAGGCGATCGTGCGCGAACTGGGCCCTGAGAGCGCCACTCTCCAGCTTTTGACCAACTACCGCCACCACTCGGGCGTTTGGGGCGTGCATGCCCACGACAGCCGCCAGAACTTCACGCTGAATTTGCTCATGGACCCGGAGATCGACCTGGTCACCATTGCCGGCAACGCCGGCACTGGCAAAACCTACATGACGCTCGCCGCGGCCTTCCAGCAAACGCTCGACACCAAACAGTTCGAGCGTATCGTGTTCACCCGCGCGCCGATCCCCATGGGCGAGGACATTGGCTTTCTACCGGGCACCGAGGAGGAGAAAATGTCGCCCTGGATGGGAGCCTTTCACGACAACATGGACAACCTGTTGCGCAACGACGATGGCGAATCGAGCTGGGACAACGGGGCTACCCGTCAGTTGATCGGCTCGCGGGTTCAGATCCGCTCGCCAGGCTTCATGCGCGGGCGCACCCTCAACGACACCTTCCTGATCATCGACGAGGCGCAGAACTTCACCCCCAAGCAACTCAAGTCGCTGGTGACCCGCGCCGGGCGCAACACCAAGATCGTCTGCCTGGGCAACGTCGGCCAGATCGACACACCGTACCTCACCGCCAATACGTGCGGTCTGGCCGCCGTGGTCGAACGCTTTAGAGACTGGCCCCACGCCGGCCACATCACGCTCAAGGGCGTCGAGCGTTCGCGCCTGGCGCTGGCCGCCGAAGAGCTTTTGTAAGCTCTTCCATCAATCTCTTTCATCACCTCCCACTCGCGCCGCCAACGGCGGCGCGGCTAGCGGGTATCCGGCGCGTTCTCATCCTTCTCTTCGTCACCCATGGGGTTGGGCACGCCCACGGTGTCCGCGGCGAAGGCCTCTCGCTCACCCAGCGGGCGCGAACGCCCGACAGTGGTATCCTTCACGGTCTGGCGCTCCAGCTCGCAGTTGAGCTCGGCGCCGAACAGCACTAAAAACGCCGACATCCAGAACCACATCATCATGGCGACTACCGCCCCCAGCGAGCCGTAGACTTCGCTGAAGGTGGTGAAGTGGCCCACATAGAGCGACAGCGCCGCCGAGCCCAGAAGCCAGGTAAGCGTAGCGAACAGCGTGCCGTAGTTGAGCCACTCCCAGCGCGGCTTTCGCCGATAGGGCGCAAAGCGGTAAAGCAGCGTGATCAGAAAACTGGTGATGATCAAAAGCGCCGGCCAGCGCAGCCAGTTGATGAGGTTGTTCAGCGGCGCGTCGATGGCGAGCGACTCCACCGCCATCGGAATCAGCGCGATGAAGCCAAGCGAAATCAGCGTCATCGCGATCAGCCCGAAGGTGAGCAGGGTCAACAGCACCGTGCGGCGTAGAAAAGGGCGCTTCTCGCTTTCGCCGTAAACGACGTTAAGCCCTACCACCAGCACCGCCACCCCCTTGGAGGCGATGAGCATGGCGATGGCAAGCCCGATCATCGCGGCCATGAAGTTGCCCGCTTCGGTGTTTTCGATCACCTGCTCGGCCTGCTGGTCGATCAAATTCGCCGCGTCCGGCGGCATGAAGCGACTGATCTCGTAAAGCTGCTGGGCTGCTTCCAGCGGGTCAAATAGAAGTCCCCAAAGCGAGATGACCGCCGCGATGGTGGGAAACAGCGCCAACAGCGCGTAGAAAGCGGTGCCTGCGGCCAACATGGTCAGGCGGTTGCGCCGCGCCGCGCGCACCACGCGCCAGCACACGTCCAGAAGCCCGGGCGTGGGAATCTCCTCCGGCGTTTGCGCTCGGCGCCCGCGCGGGCTCTTCTGCGGTGTCTCGCTCATTGGCTTCCCTCCCAAATCAGTAGCAGCGCCAGCACCACCGCCAGCGCCATCATCAGCCCGCTGCCGTGTCGGCGCATCCATCGCTCCCCTTCAAGCGCATGATTCAAGCGCGCCATCACGAAACGCTCGAGCACCAGCGCGCGGGCAACGCTCGAGCGCTTCACGCGTTTTGCCCGCCGCGCTACCCCCCGGCAAAGCGCGACCAGCCACTTCGCGATCTTTCGATACGGCCACCACAAATCCCCTGCCGGCAGCGTCGGCGCGCTTAAAGCGCGGGCAATCACCACGCCAACGACCACCAAAACGATCCCGGCAGGCAGCGGCCATACCAGGGATGTGAGCGACGACAGCGCCGGCACGTGCACGCTCTGATCCGGCAGTGGCAGCCACCAGGGCGCGGTGAGGGCGGCCAGAATCGCCAGTGACCAGCCGGCGAGCTGCCAGGCGTCGCTGTCGCCGGTGTCGCGGTCCTGCCACTGGCGCCATACACACACGCTGACCAGCGCCGTCGTGCCCACCGCCGCCCACGTCAGCAGGAGCACGATATAGTGATGCCCGCCCTCCTCCAGAACGTGCTTGACGCTGTACTTGCTGATCACCCCTGCGCCGAAGGCACCGGTCAGCGACAGCGCCGGCAGCGCCAGCACACTCCACAAGAGTGCGGTGGGCAGGCGCGGCCTGTGCTCGCTCACGCTGGTGCCCAAAAACAGCGCGCCCTTCGCCAGCGCATGGTGGCCGGCAAACAGCGCAATGCCCGGCAGCAGTGCCGGCCAAAGTGTCGGGTCGAGCAGCCCCACCGCCACCAGCGTGGTCATCATGCCCATCTGGCTGATGCTCGAGTAGGCCAGCACCGCCTTCGGGTGGCGCTGGCCCACCCCGTAAAGCGCCGCGCCAAAGGCAGCGGCGAAACCGGCCACCAGCATCACGTTGCCCAGCGTCGTAAACGCCGGGGCCAACCCCTCCATGCCTAGCGGAAGTAGCATCAGCCAGCCCAGAAGCCCGGCCTTGATCATCGCCCCACTCAGCACCGCGCTTGCCGGCGCCGGTGCCACCGGATGGGCCAGCGGCAGCCAGACGTGAAGTCCGATCACCCCGGCCTTGACGCCAAAGCCCAGCCACAGAACAAGCGCCATCCACACGCCCTCGGGGGCGGCGGCGATCGCCTCGCGCACGCCCTCGAGCGTGGTCGCCTCGCCGCTGCCCGCCGCCCATAAAAGCCCGCCGAGGATCAGAGCTTCACCGATCACCGCCAGCACGATATAGGCGTGCGCCCCGCGTTTGGCCGCGTCGCTTTGCTCGTGCAGCACCAGCGCGTAGGCGGCGAAGGTCATCAGCGCAAAACCGAAATAGAAGCTTGCGATGTCCTGCGAGAGGATCAAAAACGCGTTGCCCAGAAACGTCAGCGGCCAGAACAGCGTGAAGCGCAAAAGCCTATAGTGTTCGCCGTCGTCGCCCAGGCGGGCACGCGCCGCCGCGCGCTTGAAGTAGCCCCGGGCGTGAAGCGCCGCCAGACTCCACAAAAGCGCGGTGAAACCAAGCCAGACGCGGCCGAGCGTGTCGAGTGCCCACTGCCCGCCGAGCAGCCAGGCCTGCCACTCCCACGCTCCTTCGCCAATGAGCGCAAGCAACAGGGAAGGCCAGGCGGCGCTGAGCCACCAAAGCGAAAACAAGCGCCGCGCCTTGGGCGGGCGAAACATCTGCCGAACCACGTTCAGCGCCGCGCAAAGCGGCCATAAAAACGCGACCAACAGCAGCGGGGTCATGGCAGATACTCCCCGACCGCAACGCGGGTCGCCCAGTCCAGCGGGCTAAAGGGCAGTCCCGCCAAAAGCCCGGCCAGAAGGCTCACCGTCGCGGTAAACACCGCCGGCCACAAGAGCCATCCATGGGTCTCCAGGCGCCCCAGGCGCTGCTCGCTCGGCCACTCGCCCACCCCGTGAGCCGGCCCCTGGCAGAACCAGAGCCGGTAAACGATTGGCAGGAAGTAGAGCGCGTTGAGCACGCTGCTGAGTACCAGCACCGCCACGACCCAGAGCATCTGCGCCTCGATGGCGCCGATGCCCAGATACCACTTGGTGATGAAGCCGGCGGTCGGCGGCAGGCCCACCATACCGAGTGCGCTCAGGGTGAACGCGATACTGGTCAGCGGCATACGCCGCCCGGCCCCGTTCATCTCGTCGATGCGGTGAATGCCGAGCTCCTCGGCGTAGCTGCCGGCGCAGAAAAAGAGCGTCACCTTCATCAACCCCTGGTGCAGCAGGTGGGCCAGCGCCCCGATGGTGCCGAAAGGCCCGACCAGGCACGCCCCGAGCACGATGTAGGAGACCTGGCTGATGGTCGAAAAGGCAAGCCTTGGCTTGAGTTCGGCCTGGGTGATCGCCCGCAGCGACCCGTACAGGATGGTAAAAGCCGCCAGCGCCGCAAGCCAAGTGGTCACGCCGAGCTCGACGCTAAGCTCGATGCCGTACAAATCATAGATGATGCGCAGAATGCCGAAGGCGCCGGCCTTGACCACGGCGACGGCGTGCAACAGCGCGCTGACCGGCGCCGGCGCGACCATCGCCCGGGGCAGCCAGCCGTGCAGCGGCACGATCGCCGCCTTGACCGCCAGCCCGCCGACCAGCAGCGCGAAAATGAGCATCAAAAGCCCGCGGTGATCGCCCAGGTAGCGATCAAGCCCCTGTTCTGATGCAAACGACTGATCGCCGGTCAGGCTGTAAAGCAGCACCACGCCGAGCAGTACCACCACGCCGGCGCTGAGCGTATAGCGCAGATACACCCGCCCTGCCGCCAGCGCCTTGGGCGTGCCGGCGTGGGCGACCAGCGGGTAGGTCGAGAGCGTGAGCATTTCGTAGAAGATCAGGAAGGTGAACAGATTGCCCGCCAGCGCGATCCCGAGCGTACTGGTCACACAAAGGCTAAAGAAGCCAAAAAAGCGCTTGCGATTCGCCGCGCCCTCGAGATACCCGATGGCATAGACGGTGGTGCAGAGCCACAGTATTGATGAGAGCCCGGCGAACATGACGCCCAGCGCATCGGCGCGCAGCACGAAGTCGATGCCGCCGATGATCTGAAAACTAAAGGTATCCTCGAAGCCCAGGGAGACCCGCCAGACCATCAGCACTACCAGCGCCACCTTGCACGCCGCCGCGGCGAGGTTGATCACGGTGCGCGCCGACCGCGCAGTTTCCGGCAGCGAAAAGATCGTGATCGCGGCGAAAAGCGATACCAAAAGCGCGGCGAGCGGCAGCCAGGCCATGTCGTTCATTTCGTTCATGCGCCCGCTCCATGCAAAAGCCCCAGGGGAAGATGCGCCAGAAGCCCCAGCGAGAGCGCGGCGAGCGCCAGAATCAGCGCTATCGCATCCATGCCCGGCGCCAATGGGCGGTAGTCGTGGCGCGGTGCGGTTTCATCGAAGGAGTAGCGAAACACTCGAAAGACGTAGGCCGCGGTCAGCAGCGTTCCCGCTAGAAGTGCCGCCGCCGAGGTCCACTGGCTTTCCAGTACCATGGCATGAAGAAGCAGCCACTTGGCGGTGAACCCGGCGCTGGGCGGCAGCCCCATCAGCGTGATCGAGGCGATCCCGAAGGTGAGTAGCGACAGCGGCAGTCGCCGGCTGGTCCCGGCGAGCCCTTTCAGCGAGCTTTCGCCGGTGGCGAGAATCAGGTTGCCTGCCGCCAGAAACATCGCCGCCTTGGCAAGTCCATGGCCGATCAGCATCAGCCAGAACCCCTGCCAGCCAAGCGCCCGGGGAATCGGCGCGACGTCCGGCCCGAGCAGCAGCGGAAAGGCCACCATCAGATAGCCAAGCTGTGCCACCGTCGAGGAGGCGACAAGGGTTTTCAGCGAGTCTGCTCGCCAGGCGATCAGCCCGCCCCAGACGATCGCAAGCGCCCCAAGCCAGGCCACCAGCCGCGGCGCCCAAAAGGTATCCGGGAGCAAGATGCTCCAAAGCATGATGAGAATGTAGAGCGAGCCCTTGATCACCAGCCCCGCGTGCAGCGCGCTTACCGGTGTCCAGGCGCTCTGGTGAACCGGGCTCAACCAGGCGTGCAGCGGAAACAGCGCCGCCTTCAAGGCAAGTCCCGCACCCAGAAGCGCCGCCGCCACCCAGGTAACGAGGCCAGGCTCGACGACCCTGGAAAGCGCAAGCAGCTCAAGCTCGCCCCACTGCCCCAGAATCAGCGCCACCCCCATCAGGTACGTGAGCGAACCGACCAGTGTCAGCATCAGATAGCGCATGCCCGCCTCGAGGGCATCGGGCTTGCCGGACAAGAGCAGCATGGCCACCGCCGACAGCCCGAGCGTTTCGAGCGCCGCGTAGAGCGTCAAAAGATCCGCCGCGAGCCATAAAAGCGATAGCGCGCTGATCAGCCCTCCCATCAGCGGCCACAGCCAGCGCTCGCCGGCACCCGACTCGGTCAGGCGAAAATGCCCCGGGGCATAAAGCGCCGCCGCCGCGCCCACACACTGGGTGACGAGCAGCAGCAGCGCCCCGAGGCCGTTCATGCGAAGCGACAGCGTCACGCCCACCACCTCGGCCTGCCAGCGCAAAAGCCCCGCCTGCTGAACATCGCGCAAAAGCCAGAGCCCGGCAACCACGACCAGAGCGCTCACCAACAGCACCGGCCAGCCGCGTTTGGGAGGGTAAAGTACCGCGGCAAGACCCGCCGCCAGCGGCAGCACCAGCGCGCACAAAAGTGCCCAGTGGCTAAGCGCCAGCGGCGAAAACGTGCTGTCGAACAGTCCAAAGCGCCAGGTCATGAGGGGCTCCCCGCACCGGGGGTATCTTCCTCGCCCGCCTCGTCTTCATGGGAGTGTAGATGGCGAATCAACAAGGCCCCCAACAGCGAGCCGAACCAGGCGATGACAAGCCCAACGCCGACCAGGGCCTGGGCGCCTTCCTCGGTGCCGGCAAGCCCGGTCATCAGCAAAAATACGCCAGAGCCCAGCACGTTGAAGGCGAGCAGCCGGCGCAAGCGGTGGCGGTGAAGCGCAAACGCACCCATGGCGGTGCCGACCATCAGCACCGCCACGATCATCAGCGGGTGCTCAGAAAGCGAGTAGGCCATGCCGGGCACGACAAGGCGAATCACCGCGCCGATCATTACACACCAGGCAAGGGTCAGCGCGGCGCGGGCGAAGCGGTGACTGACTGGCCCCTGAAAGGTATCGACGTGGTGGCTTTCACGCTGAAAAGCGCGCCAGGAAAATCCATGGGTAAAAGCGCCCAGGGCATAAAAAAGCGCCGTACCAGTGAGCAGCACGCCGAGTACAAGTTCCAACAGCGCAAGCCAGGGCGCGCCCAGCCACCACCAGGCCAGCGTCATGGCAAGCGAAAATGCGAGGAACGCGCAGGTAGCGCGCGCCACGTGGCGGTCGAACAGACAAACGAGCGCGGCGAGCGCCAGACACGCGGCCAGCCCCGCTTCCCACAGATCGATGGACGCTAACATAGGCCTCGCTGATTCCCTGCTCGGCTGGAAAAGAACCACTTTGCCTGCGTTTCAAACGCTTGTCGAACGGGGACACGCCGGTTTTTCGCCCGTCACACGGTCGCCGGTCGACGAAGGACTAGCCAAGCCTCGCCTGCAGCCACTTGCCGATATCGTTGACCTGCTGCGGACAGAGCGCGTGGGCCATGGGGTACTGACGATAGTTGACGCTGTAGCCCTTCTCCTTGAGCCGATCAGCGCCGGCGCGGCCGAGGGTTTCCGGCACCACCGGGTCGAAATTGCCGTGGTGCACCTCGACGGGAATGGCGGCGTTGGCCTCGGCAAAGGCAATGCTCTCGCCAGTGGCCAGATAGGTCGACATCGCCAGAAGCCCGCCCAGCGGGGCCTCGAAGGTGAGTGCGGCCTGATAGGCGACCGCCCCGCCCTGGGAGAAACCCGCCACGATGATACGGCGGCTATCCATGCCCTGGTCGATCTGCTCCTGAATCAGCGCCTGAATGCGCTCGGCGGAGCGTTTGAGCTGTGCCTCGTCCACCCGGCGGCCAAGATCCATCGCCAGAATATCGTACCAGGCGGGCATCACCATGCCGCCGTTGACGGTGACGGCCAAGCGCGGCGCGTGGGGCATGATGAAGCGCACGTTCATATCCTTTGATAACCCCATCGCCGGAATCAAGGGCTCGAAGTCGTGACCGTCCGCGCCGAGGCCGTGAATGATGAACACGCAGGCATCCGCCGGCTGGCCATTTTTGGGCTCGATGATCAGTTCACCCGGCTCTGACATAACGCGATCTCCTCGTAAACAAAAGCGACACCCTAGCGCAAAGTGATCGTGACGGCGAGCGCTAGAAAGGCCACACCAGCGGGATCAACGCCACGGCGATCGCCCCGGTCAGCACGTTGAGCCCGCCACCGACCTTGAGAAAGTCGCTGATGCGATAGCCACCGGGCCCATAGACCATGAGATTGGTCTGATAGCCGATCGGGGTCAGAAAGCTCGCCGAGGCGGCGAACATGATGGTCACCACGTAAGGCATCACGTTCACGCCCAGACTTTCAGCGGCGGCGGTCACCACCGGGAAGATGATCACCGCCGCGGCGTTGTTGGTCACAAGCTCGGTGAGAAGCGCCACCACGCAGTAGGTGCCCAGAAGCAGAAGCCAGGGGCTTCCCGCCACCATCGAGAGCACGCCGCCGGCGAGCACGTCCGCCGCCCCGGAGGCCTGAAGCGCCCCGCCCACTCCAAACGAGGCGGCGATGGTCAAAAGCACCTGGGTGTCGAGGCCGCGCTTGGCCCCGGCCACCGAACAGCAGCCGGTCAAAAGTGCCAGTGCGGCGCCGAGCATCGCCGCGTTGAGCATACTCATCACGCCCACGGCGGCCAGCAGCACCGCGCCGATCAGGATACCCCAGGCCAGCGGCGCCTTTTCATGCACCGGGCGGGCGGCGCCATTGAGCTCGCTGATAAGAAGAAAATCACGGGATTCGCGGTGGCGCTCGATGAACGGCGGGCGCGCCTCGAGCAGCAGCACGTCCGACGACTGCAGCCGCACCTGACCCAGGTTACCGGTGACCCGCTCGCCGCCGCGGCAAATCGCTAGCACCGCCGCCCCATAAAGTGTGCGAAAGCGCCCGTCGCGGATGCGCTGGCCGATGAACTGGCACTGGTGTGACACCACTGCCTCGACCAGCCGGCGCTCCTTGAACTCCTTCTCTAGGTTCGAGCCCCGTTCGCTCGACGGCACCAGCCCGCGGATCTGCTGTAATTCGACGGCGGCGTCGCTGGTGCCGGTAAACACCAGCCGGTCGCCGCCCTTGAGCCGCTCGCCGGGGCCGACCACGCTGACCACGTTACCGGCCCGCTCGATCTCGACCAGAAAGAGCTCCTGCAAATGCCGAAGCCCTGCCTCTTCCACGGTGCGATCGACCAGCACGCCGCCGGGGTCGACCTCCATCTCGATAGTGAACTCCCGGGGGTTGGCGAACGCCCGCCCCATCCCTTCGCGGTTGGGCAACAGCCTGGGCGCGACGAAAATCAGGTAGGCAAGCCCTGCCAGCGCCACGGGCAGGCCCACCCAGGCCAGATCGAAAAGGCCCATCGAAAGCTCGGGGTAGCGCTCGGTCAAAAGCCCATAGACCACGAGGTTCGTGCTGGTGCCAAAAAGCGTGACGGTACCGCCGAGAATCGAGGCGAAGCTTAGCGGCATCAACAGCCGCTGCGGCGAGCGGCGAATGCGCCGGCTCCAGCTCATGACCGCGGGAATGTAGGTCGCCATGACCGGGGTGTTGTTCAAGAACGCGCTCAAGGAGGCGACCGGCAACACCAGCCGCGAGAGCGCTCGCCGCTCGGTGGCGGGGGTGCCGAGCACGTGGCGAATGATGAGATCGATGCCACCGGTTTCACGAATGCCCGCCACCAGCACGTACATGAAGGCCACGGTGAAAAGCCCGGAATTGGAGAACCCGCCTAGCGCCTGGCCTGGGTCGATCACGCCCAGGGTGAGCAGCACTACCACCGCGCCCATCAGGATAATATCCGGCCCCAGCCGGGAGAGCGCCATCAACGGAAATACCGTTAGTACGACCCCGATCGCAATCCAAGCATCCAATGACATGACGCGCGCCTTAAAAAAAGAAACGTGCTCATTGTGCCGCCTGCCAGATATTCCAAAAAGCTATTTTTAGGAACACATTTATTCGATAAAAGAATATAAAGAGATCATTCGCGCCGCTCACTTCATGTAGCTACTCAAAAATGAGAGGTGGCGTGATTACAAAATCGATGAAAAGCGCCGAGCGCCTGGGAGAAAAGCCCGCTAAGCTCCTAAAAGCGGCCGTTACCAAAAATATCAAAGGCTAACCTTTCTTTACATTATGGATAAGCGGTACCTGAATCGTACGTGGTGGTCGGCCGGACTGTTTCGTCATTACGGGAGAAGACCGCATGGAAACGCAGCATATCTTCGTCGTCGGGCTCAACGACTTTAACCACGAGCGCTTGAAGCGCCTGCGAGGCGCCGAGCACTTCGAGTTTCATGGCGTCATCGAGCCCGCCGAGGTCTACGACACCGAGGTGTTTCCGATCGCGTCCATGGTCGAGCGCGCAAGCGAAACGCTTTCGAACTTCGAGCACGATATCGACGCCATCGTTGGCTACATGGATTTTCCCGTCTCGACCATGCTGCCGCTTTTGTGCGACCGCTTTAACACCCGCACCACGAGCCTGGAGAGCCTTTTGAAGTGCGAGCACAAGTATTGGAGCCGGTGCTGTCAGCGTGAGGTGATCGGCAACTTCATCCCCCGTTTTACCGCCTTCGACCCCTTCGACGACCAGGCGCTGTCGGAAATCGGCCGCGCCGGGCTCTATTTTCCGTTCTTCATCAAGCCGATCAAGTCATCTGGCTCCCGACTTGGCTTTCGCATCGACAGCCCGGAAGATTTCGAATCCGCGATCAAGGCGCTCAGACGTGATATCGGGCTGATTTCCGAGCCATTCAACTTCATTCTCGAGCAGGCCGAGATACCCGAGGAGGTGCGCCGGGTCGACGGCGGCTTCTGCATGGCCGAGGAGATCATCGGCGGCTGGCAGTGCACCGTGGAAGGCTACGTGTTCGAGGGCAAGGTGGTGCCCTACGGCATCGTCGATTCGCTTCGCTACCCGCGGGTGCTGAGCTTTCTCTACTACCACTACCCCTCCACCCTGCCGGAGAAGATTCAGGACAAGATGCGCGAGCTGACCACGATGCTGCTGTCGCATATCGGTTACGACAACGCCGCCTTCAACGTGGAGTTTTTCTGGGACGAAGTTCAAAACCGCATCTGGCTTTTGGAGGTCAACACGCGCATTTCGCAGTCTCACTGCGACCTTTTCGAAAAAGTCGACGGCGTCAGCCACCAGCAGGTCACCATCGACCTGGCGCTGGGCCAAACGCCGAACATGCCTCATCGCGAAGGCACTTATCCGGTAGCCGGCAAGTTCTTCTACCGCGTCTTTTTCGATGACGCCACCGTCGCCCGCGTGCCCTCGAAAGAGGAGATCAAGGCGCTGGAAGAGGCTTACCCGGGCACGCTGATCGATCTGCAGGTGGCGCCTGGCCAGCGGCTCTCAACGCTTCCCGAGCAGGACGCCTACAGCTACGCGCTCGCCTACATCTGGATGGGGGCGCCCACCAGCGAGGTGCTGGAGAAAAACTACCGCAACCTGGCCGAGCGGCTTCACTTCGAATTCAGCGACGTGATCGGCTAAGCGACACGTTCGCTTTCAAGCCCATATTCGCTTTCAAGGCCATATTCGCTTTCAAGGAGAGTGCTTATGCAGATCGTGGATGACTTGCCCCGCCGCGTCTTCGAGGAGGAGACCTGGATCGAGATGAGTGACGGCACGCGCCTGGCCGTGCGCATCTGGCGCCCGGAGGATTCCGACACCGACCCGGTGCCCGCCATCGTCGAATACCTGCCCTACCGCAAGCGCGATTTGACCGCCCAGCGCGATGCCGGCATGCACCGCTATTGGGCTGGCCACGGCTACGCCGGCGTGCGGGTGGACATTCGCGGCACCGGCGAGTCCGACGGCGTGCTGGTTGATGAGTACCTGCCCCAGGAGCTCGACGACGGCGTCGAGATTCTTGCCTGGCTCGGCCGCCAGACCTGGTGTACCGGAAGCGCGGGGATGGTGGGGATTTCCTGGGGCGGCTTCAACGGGCTGCAGATCGCCGCGCGCCAGCCGCCGGAGTTGAAAGCGATCATTACCATCTGCTCCACCGACGACCGCTACGCCGACGATGTCCATCACATGGGCGGCTGCATGCTGGTGGACAACCTTTCCTGGGCCTCGACCATGTTCGACGGCAACGCCTGCCCGCCGGATCCGGCGCTGGTCGGCGAGCGCTGGCGCGAGATGTGGCTCGAGCGCCTGGCCGGAAGCGGGCTGTGGCTCAAGCAGTGGCTCGAGCACCAGCGCCGCGACGACTACTGGAAGCACGGCTCGGTGTGCGAGGATTTTGGCGCCATCACGTGCCCGGTCTACGCCATCAGCGGCTGGGCGGACGGCTACTGCAACGCGGTGTTCAGGCTGATGGAAGGGCTCGACGTGCCGCGCAAGGGGCTCATCGGCCCCTGGTCGCACAAGTACCCGCACCTGGGCGTGCCCGGCCCCGCCATCGGCTTTTTGCAGGATGCGCTGCGCTGGTGGGACTACTGGCTCAAGGGCATCGACAACACCATCATGGACGAACCCATGCTGCGGGTCTGGATGCAGGAGTCGGCGCCGCCTTCCACCCGTTACGACCACCGCCCGGGGCGCTGGGTCGCCGAGCCCGGCTGGCCCTCGCGCCATATCGTCCCCCAACACTTCAGGCTCACCGCCGGCCACGACCTGCTGGCCGAAGACGACGAATCAAACGGCAGCGCAAGCGGTGCGGCCGAGGCGCCAATGACGCTGCGCTCGTCGCTATCGGTCGGGCTTCACGCCGGCAAGTGGTGCTCCTACAACGCGCCGCCGGATCTCCCCCACGACCAGCGCGACGAGGACGGCGGCTCGCTGATCTTTCAGACCGCGCGGCTGGACGCCCCACTCGAGATCTGCGGCCAGCCGGTGCTCGAGCTCGAACTCTCTTCTGACCAGCCGGTGGCGATGGTCGCGGTGCGCCTGAGCGACATTCACCTGGACGACAAGGCCACCCGCGTCTCTTTTGGGCTTCTCAACCTGACCCACCGCGACAGCGACGAGTTTCCCGAGTCTCTGGAGCCCGGCAAGCGCTACCGCGTGCGGGTCGCGCTCAAGCACATCGCTCAGCAATTCATGGCAGGCCACGCCGTTCGCGTGTCGATCTCGACGAGCTACTGGCCGATCGCCTGGCCGGCGCCGGAGCCGGTTCGCCTGACCTTCCACCCCGAGGCGTGCCGGCTGACGTTGCCCACCCGCGAGCCGCGACCACAGGAGGAAGCGGCGCTGCCCGCGTTCGAGCCGCCGGTATCGGCGCCGGGGCTTGCCACCACGGTCATCGAGACCGGCAGCGAGGTGTGGCGGGTGATTCGCGATTTGGCTACCGACGTCAACGAGGTGCTGGTGGTCAACGACGAAGGTGCCTACCGCTTCGACGACATCGATCTCGAGATCGCCGGCAAGGTGACCGAGCGCTACCGCTACGCCTATGGCGATTATCGCAGCATCGAAGGGATCACCGACTGGGAGCGCACCTTCCGCCGCGGCGACTGGATGGTGCGCACGCTGACCCACACGCGGCTCACGGCAAGCGCCGACGCCTTTCGCATTCAGGCAACCCTGGACGCCTGGGAAGGCGACACGCGGGTCTACTCGCAAAGCTGGGACGAGTCGATCCCTCGCGATCTGGTTTAGGTGGCCAAACGCCAGCCAATAAAAAACCCCGCGATAAGCGGGGTTTTTCTAGCCCGATTGCGTTAGCAAGCGGGAAACATCAGCGATTCGAAATTACAGAACCTTGATGTTGGAAGCCTGAAGGCCTTTTTTACCCTGGGTGACGTCGAAGGAAACCTTCTGGCCGTCCTGCAGAGTTTTGAAGCCGTCAGCCTGAATTTCGGAGAAGTGCGCGAACAGGTCGTCGCCATTGTCGTCCGGAGAGATGAAGCCGAAACCTTTAGTGTCGTTGAACCACTTAACGGTACCAGTTGCCATGATCGAAATCCTCGATGTAGCTTAATGAAAAGCCGGGTAATACCCGAGTTACAGTGGGTAGAACAAGAAACTTTCACCAGACTCAACGCTTGAGCGTTTCGATGCTGCTGACAACGTTCGACTTGCTAACCTACTGCTTCGAAGCATGCGCCTATGCAGCACACACGTCAACACCATGCCTTAAAAAAATGTCAATGCGATGACGCTGCATCCAAAATCCACTTAGCGGCTTTTTCGGCGATCATCAGGGTGGGTGAATTGGTGTTCCCGCTGGTGATGGTGGGCATGATACCGGCGTCTGCCACCCGGAGTCCGGCCACGCCCAGCACTCTCAATCGGGCATCCACCACCGCCATCGGATCCTCCGCTTTTCCCATGCGCGTGGTGCCCACCGGGTGGAAGATCGTGGTACCGATATCGCCGGCCAGGCGTGCCAGTTCCTCGTCGCTTTGGTACTGCGCGCCGGGCTTGACCTCTTCGGGTTCGTACCTTGCAAACGCCGGCTGCGCAGCGATACGCCGGGTCACGCGCAGCGAGTCCGCGGCGACCCGCCGGTCCTCCTCGGTGCTCAGGTAGTTCGGGCGAATCGACGGCGGCACCGCCGGGTCGCGGCTTTTGATACGTACCGTGCCGCGACTGGTCGGATTCAGATTGCACACGCTCGCGGTGATCGCTGGGTACGGGTGAAGCGGCTGGCCGAAGGCCTCGAGGCTCAGCGGCTGCACGTGGTACTGAATGTTGGGGTGGGCGTAATCACTGGAGCTTCGCGTAAACGCGCCCAGCTGCGACGGCGCCATGCTCATCGGCCCAGTGCGTTTGGTCAGATACTCCCAGCCGATGCCCGCCTTGCCCCAGAGTGTCGAGGCGATGGCGTTGAGCGTTTTGGCGTTGCTGACACGATACACCGAGCGGATCTGGAGGTGATCCTGCAGGTTCTCGCCTATCCCGGGCAGCTCCTTCACCACCTCGATGCCGAGCTCTTCCAGGTGAGCTCGCGCACCGATTCCGGAACGCTGTAAAAGCGCCGGCGAGCCAACGGCACCGGCGCAGAGCACCACTTCCCTTGAGGCGCTCACCTGCTCGAGGCGCCCCTGGCGCTCGAGCTCGACGCCGGTACAGCGCGGCCCGCTCTCGCCCTGCTCGAAGCAGAGCGCGTTGACCTGGCTTGTGTGCCAGAGCGTCAGGTTCGCCCGCTTCAATGCCGGGCGCAGAAACGCCTTGGACGTGTTCCAGCGCCAGCCGGCGCGCTGGTTGACATCGAAGTAGGCCACGCCTTCGTTGTCGCCGCGGTTGAAATCGTCGGTACGCGGGATGCCCGCCTCGACGGCGGCGCGGGCGAAGTCGTCGAGCACCGGCCACTTGAGCCGCTGCTTCTCCACCCGCCACTCGCCTTCCTTCCCGTGAAAGCGCCGGAGCGTCTCGTCGGCGTCGCCGCCGTCGTCCATCCGGTAGTGGCTTTCGTGGCGCATGAAATCCGCAAGGCAGCTTTGCCAGCTCCAGTCCGGGTCGTCGACCACCTGCGCCCAGTGGTCATAGTCGCGGGCCTGGCCGCGCATGTAGATCATGCCGTTGATGCTCGAACAGCCCCCCAGGGTCTTGCCGCGCGGGTAGATCAGCGAGCGGCCGTTCAAGCCCGCATCCGGCTCGGTTTTGTAGAGCCAGTCGGTGCGCGGGTTGTTGATACAGTAAAGATACCCCACCGGCACGTGAATCCAGTAGTAGTTGTCGCGCCCGCCCGCCTCGATCAGCAGCACGCGGTTATTCGGGTCGGCACTGAGCCGATTGGCCATCAAACAGCCCGCGGTGCCGGCACCGATCACGATATAGTCGAAGGTGTCGCCGGCGCCTTGATGTGCGTTGTTAGTGCGCGCTGCCATGAAACCTCCTGACTATTTGGCCGTGGGCATCATGAAGTCGGCGCCGTCGTCGATGGAGTCGGACCAGCGCTGCATGATCGACTTCTGTTTGGTGTAGAAACGCACGCCCTCTTCGCCGTAGGCGTGGGTGTCGCCAAACAGCGAGCGCTTCCAGCCGCCGAAGCCGTGCCAGGCCATGGGTACCGGAATCGGCACGTTGATGCCCACCATACCGACCTGAATACGCCGGCCGAACTCTCGCGCCGCACTGCCGCTTTCGGTGAAAAGGCTCACGCCGTTGCCGAACTCGTGGGCGTTGATCAGCTCGATGGCGCTCTTGATATCCGGCACGCGCACGCAGGTGAGCACCGGGCCGAAGATCTCCTCTTTATAGATCGTCATCTCCGGGGTGACGTGATCGAACAGCGTGCCGCCCATCCAGAAGCCGTCGGTGTTGCCTTCGCCCGCCTGGCTCGACTCAAACGCGCGCCCGTCGACCACCAGCTCAGCGCCTTCTGCCGCGCCCTTTTCGATATAGCCGGTGATGCGCGCGTGGGCCTCTCTGGTGACGATCGGCCCCATTTCGGCGTCTGGCTGCATGCCGTCCTTCACCTTGAGCGTGCGGGCGCGCTCGGCAAGGCGTGCCACCACCTCATCGGCAATGTCATCGACCAGCACCGCCACGCTGATCGCCATGCAGCGCTCGCCGGCGGAGCCGAACGCCGCACCGACCAGCGCATCCACTGCCTTGTCCAGATGCGCGTCGGGCATCACCACCATGTGATTCTTCGCCCCGCCCAGCGCCTGCACCCGCTTGCCGTGGCCGGCGGCGCGCTGATAGATCGCGTTGGCGATCGGCGTAGAACCCACGAACGACAGCGCCTCTACCGCCGGGTGGTCGATCAGCGCCTCGACCGCCTCCTTGCCGCCCTGCACCACGTTAAACACGCCGTCGGGCAGGCCCGCCTGCTTTAGAAGATCCGCGATCAGTAGCGAAGCGCTCGGGTCCAGCGGGCTTGGCTTCAGGATGAAGGTGTTGCCGGTGGCCAGCGCCACCGGGAACATCCACATGGGCACCATGGCAGGGAAGTTGAACGGCGTAATGCCTGCCACCACGCCCAGCGGCTGGCGCAGCGTCCAGTTGTCGATGCCGGTGCTCACCTGGTCGGTGTAGTCGCCCTTGAGTAGCTGCGGCACGCCGCAGGCAAATTCGACGATATCGATCCCGCGGGCCACCTCACCCTGGGCGTCAGAGAAGACCTTGCCGTGCTCTTTGGTAATCGCCTCGGCGAGTTCGTCCTTGTGCGCGTTCAAAAGCTCCAAAAACTTGAACAGCACCCGGGCGCGGCGAATCGGCGGCGTCTCCGCCCAGGCGGGAAACGCCCGGCTTGCGGCCTCGACGGCCCGGTTCACATCGGCCTGGTTGGCCAGCGCCACCTGACCGGTGATTTGGCCGGTGGCGGGGTTGGTGACGGGCTGGCGCTCGGCGGCGTCGCCGTCTACACGCTGGCCGTTGATGTAGTGCTGAATCGCGGTGGACATAAGCTGCCTGCTGGTCGGTGATCATGGATGCGGCTCGCCCGCTTGATCGACGGTGCGGCCTGAAACTATCGCTCGCTCGAGCTTACCCCGCGCCGGGCCGCGATCAATTGAGTAATTCTTAAGCGCGATATAAGCTTTTCTGATAACAAAACCGACCTACAGGAGCTTTCATGCAGGAGTACGCCGCCCTGCGGGCGTTCGTGGCCGTTGCCCAAAGCGGCAGCGTCTCGAAAGCCGCCGCCACGCTGCACCTGACCCAGCCCGCCGTCAGCCTAAAGTTGAAGCAGCTGCAGGCGCATTTGGGCCTCACCCTCTTTATCCGCCGCCCCCAGGGGCTTGCGTTGACCAGCGATGGCTATGCGCTGTTGCCCGCCGCGCGCCAGGCGCTGGCCAGCGCCCAGGCCTTCGAGCAGAGCGCCCATGCCCTGCAGCAGACGCTTCGCGGCAAGCTCAGGGTCGGCACCATCGTCGACCCTGAGTTCATCCGCCTGGGCCACTTCTTGAGCCGGCTGATGGCCCGCGCGCCGCAGCTTGAAACCGAGCTCGCCCACGGCATGAGCGGCAGTGTGATCACCCACATCAAGCGGGGCGAACTCGACGTGGGTTTCATCCTCGCCTCGCCCGGCGAGGGCCCCGGCGTCGATACGCTCGGATTTCGCGAGCTGACCCACTTTCACTACCACGTGGTGGCCCCGCCGGGCTGGGAGAACCGGCTGTTGGATACCCGCTGGGAAGCCCTGGCGCGGCTACCCTGGATCGTCACGCCCACGGATTCCGCCCACCACCGGCTATTGAGTCGCGCCCTAAGCGAGTGCGGCGTAGCACCCAATCGTGTGGCCCAGGTCGACCAGGAGGCGTGCATGCTGGATCTGGTGCGCGCCGGCGTGGGGCTTTGTCTTGCCCGCGACGCCCAGGCCATGGCCGAGCGCCAGCAAAACGGACTGGCGGTGGTCGATGATGTGCGCCTGCCCTGCGCGCTCAGCCTGGCCTGGCGACAGGACCGCGAAGCCGAGCCGCCGATTCGCGCGGCGCTCGACACTCTGGATAGCGTTTGGCTCCATCGAATTTGAGTCGCCGCCGCTCGCAACCCGGCGCGAATCCTTCGGAACCATCCTTGCGGTCGAGTGATCAAAACGAGCTACGCTGAATAGGCCGCGCCTTTGGTAGGGCCCAGTCAAGGCCGATCTATATTCATGTTTGGCCAGCGCGGCGTTTGTCTACTAGGGTTAAGAGCGAACCAAATAGACCAGTCGGCTAATGGGTGATTCACCCAAGGACTGGACGCGGGCTTTGGCCCGCACTCAAAGCGTTGATTAAAAGACAGGAGGTCTTATGAGCAACAGCATCACGACGGTCAATCCGGCCACCGGCAAAAACCTCGAAAGCTACACGCTGATGGACGAGAGCCAGGCGCTCAAGGTCGTCGAGCAGACCCACGAGGCTTTTTTACAGTGGCGGCTCACGTCGCTGGACGAGCGGGCGAAGGTCATCAAGGCGATCGGCAAGGCGCTTGCCGATAACAAGGAAGCCTTCGCCACGCTCATGGTCGATGAAATGGGCAAGCCGCCGGAAGAGGCGCGCCAGGAGATCGATCTGTGCGTCGGCATCTGCGACTACACCGCCGAGCACGGGCCAACCAAGCTAGCCGACGAGCAGCGCAAGCCCGGCAACGGCGAGCGCGGCATCGTGACCTACTCGCCGATGGGCGTGATCTACGGCATTCAGCCCTGGAACTTCCCTGCCTATCAGGCAGTGCGCTACTCGATCGCCAACCTGATGGCGGGTAACGGGGTGCTGTTGAAGCACGCCGAAAACGTCACCGGCAGCGGCCTGTTCCTCGAGAAGCTCTACCGTGATGCGGGCCTGCCGGAAAACATCTTCCGCACGCTGGTCATCTCCCACGATGTATCGGACAAGATCATCGAGCACAAGTTTGTTCGCGGTGTGACGCTGACCGGCAGCGACACCGCCGGGCGCAAGGTCGCCGCCAAGGCTGCCGAAAATCTGAAAAAGACCGTGCTGGAGCTGGGCTCCAACGACGCCTACCTGGTGCTCGACGACGCCGATCTGGATCTCGCGGTGGATACCTGCGTCACCGGGCGCGTGTTCAACGGCGGCCAGACCTGCGTGGCGGCGAAGCGCTTCGTGGTGACCGAGAAGAACTATGAGGCCTTCAAGGAGCGTTTCGTCGAGAAGATGAAGGCGCTCAAGGTCGGCGACCCGAAAGAGAGCGGCACCGACGTTGGCCCGATGGCCCGCGTTGACTTGCGCGACGACCTTCACGATCAGGTCGAGAAAAGCGTGCAAAACGGTGCCAACATCCTCTGCGGCGGCGAGAAACCGTCTGGCCCCGGCGCGTTCTACCCGGTGACGGTGCTGGACAACGTTACCCCCGGCCAGCCGGCTTACGATGACGAGCTGTTCGGTCCGGTCGCCGCGCTGATTCGGGCGAAAGACGACGAAGACGCCATGCGCATCGCCAACGACAGCCGCTATGGCCTCGGCGGCGGCATCATTTCGAAGGATGTGAAGCGCGCCACCGAGCTTGCGAGCAAACACTTCGATACCGGCATGGTGTTCATCAACGGCTTCGGCGTGGCCACCCCGGAAATGCCCTTTGGCGGCGTGAAGGACTCCGGCTACGGCCGTGAGCACGGCGGCTTCGGCATGCACGAATTCGTCAATGCCAAGGCGGTCATCATCGTTCAGGAGTAAGGGGACGGTGTCGGCCTGAAGGCCTTTACTAGCAAAACTGATTGACGCCGCAAGCGCTGCTTGCGGCGTTTTTTGTGCGCGTCAAATGGAGCGCGTGGTGTAGGCCCGGCGGCGAAACAGCAGCAACGCGGCCATCACAAGCCAGGTCAACAGCGCCGCGATGGCGTCGTCCAGCACCACGCCGAGCCCGCCGGGGGCGAACTCGGCCAGGTGGATGGGCGGCGGCTTGAGCGCATCGAGTAGCCGATAAACGATGAACGCGGCTGCCATTACCCAACGCGTTCGCGCCGCCTTGAGGCCAATCACCGCCAGCGGAAAGGCGACGATTTCATCGAACACGATGCTGCCATAATCGAGCCCGCCGTAGTAGCGCGAGGCGTAGTGACAAACGAGCACGCCCAGGCCCAGCATCAGCGCGCTGATCGCCACTTGATGGCTAACGCGATGGCTCAGTAGCCACCAGGCCAGCGCTACGCCCCAAAGCGTGCCCACGGTGCCTGGGGCGAGCGGCGCAAACCCCACCCCCAGCCCCGAGGCCAACGCAATATTGAGCGTTTCGAGCATCAGCCCGCCTGGGCGGCTTTACGCTTGAGCCGGATCACCGTTTCGCGATCGAGCCCCAGGGCGTCGACGAGCTGCTCAATCCAGTCGCTTTCCATCTCGTGGCGCTCACCGGCCACCGCCAGGCTGACCAGCAGAATTTCGCGAGCCGCCTGGGGTGAATCCGCCTGCTCGGCCAGTACGCTGGCCTCCAGCGGCGCGCTGAGCTGCTTTTCTACCCAAGCGTAGAGCTCGTCATCGGCGCCCAGGTCACTCATTTTCTGGGTGACTCGGGTGCGCGTCTGCTCCTCGCTTTGGCCGGTGGCGCGCGCGGTCAGAATCATCGCCTGCAGCAGTGTGCGGCTGCGCTGCTCCTGGTGCTCGCTGCTGAGCGAATCGATGTGCTCGCCGCTGGCGGTGCGGGCCTGGTCGCGGTCCCACTCGGCATCGGCACCGGCGCTCGGTCCGTTACGTAGTTCGGAGCTTTGCCACGCGTTCCAGGCATACATACCGATACTTGCCACGATTCCATACTTGAGCGCCTTGCCGGTCAGCTTACGACCAGGTCTTGATCCCATCAGCAGCGCCATGGCGCCGCCGCCCAGCGCGCTTCGGGTATCGAAGCCTGCGCGCGGCCGGGGCGACTGAGTGCGGTTTGGGCGCGGGCCGCGCGGACCCGGCGTCGGTTCGTCCAGCACGCCCTTGAGGCCCAACTCGCCGCTGCCTTGCTCCATCAACTGCTTGAAAATACTGCTTGCGTTCATCCGTGGACTCCTTGATTCAATGGAGTGGCAAGCCGCCACCCTACCAGCAGGTTAGACGGTTTCGCTCCCTTTGACCTCTACCCAACGCCGTCGGCGCCCATTACCCGGCCTGAGCCGCCTGACGCTCGAGCTCGGCAACCATCGGCGCATCCAGGTCGAGCTCCAGCGCGAGCTGGTCGAGCCAGGCTTTTTCCATTGGGTTCTGCTCGTCACTCACCGCCAGGCTGATCAGGTACATCTCCCGCGCTGCCTGAGGCGAATCCGCCTGAGAGGCGAGCGCTTTGGCATCGAGCGGGGCGTTGAGCTGCTGCTCGACCCAGGCGTGCAGCTCATCGTCGGCGCCGAGGCCATCGATTTGCTCGCTGATCAACGCACGCTCCTCGGCATCGATATGCCCATCGGCGCGGGCGGCCATGATCATCGCCTGCAAAAGCTCCAGGCTTCGCCGCTCCTGGATTTCGCCTTCGAGCACGTCGACCCGCTCGCCCTCTTCGCGACCGGGCGCATCATTCTGGCTGCCCTTGGCCTGGTGGCTTTGCCACGCCTTCCAGGCGAGCATACCGACGCCGGCAATCGCGCCGTACTTGAGCGCCTTGCCGCCGAGTTTGCGCCCGCGTTTGGAACCCACCAGCATCCCCATGGCGCCGCCGCCGAGCAGGCTTTTGACGTCAAAGCCGCTGCCACCGCCGCCCTTTTTGGCCTCGTCACCGCCGCCAAACTGGCGCGAGAGGCCGTCGAGCATGCCCTTGACGTCCACCCCGCCGCTCTGGCCCTTGCCGCCGGCCTGCTTCATCAGCTGTTGTAAAATGTTGCTCGCGTTCATTGATGGCTCCTTGTCGTTGTGACGTCAACGTTCAATGGACCGCGCCCTTGATCGAGGTCGTACTGCCCAGGCGGTGCGCGGCTACTTCGATACGAACCGGCATCTGCTCCTTGAGTTCACTAACGTGAGAAATAATGCCGATCATGCGCCCGCTGGATTGCAGCTCGCAGAGCACCTCGATCGCCTGATCCAGCGCGTCCTGATCGAGGCTGCCAAAGCCCTCATCGATGAACAACGTATCGAGCTTGATGCCGCCGGCGTAGGCCTGGACCACATCCGATAGCCCCAGTGCAAGCGAAAGCGCCGCCATGAAGGACTCGCCGCCGGACAGGGTCGCCACCGGGCGCTGCTTGCCGGTGTAGGTGTCCGCCACATCGAGCTCGAGTCCCGAGGCGCTGTTGCCTTTCGAAGGGTCCTCCCGGCGCACGAGCTGATAGCGCCCGCGGCTCATGCGGGTGAGCCGCTCGGAAGCCTGGATCAGTACGTCGTCGAGCAGCACGCCGAGCACGAAGCGCTGCAAACTGATGCGGTTGCCCGTGCGCCCGTTGGCCACGTCGCTGAGCGTCCCCCAAAGCCTGTACTCCGCCTCGAGTTCCTGCTGAGCCTCATGGGCGGCCTGGAGCTTCTGACGCACGCCGTTCAAGGCGTTCTGGCGCTCGCTCAGCCCGCGCCACGCCTCTAAACGCGTTTCTTCGCGGGCCTGGCTCGCTTCGACCTCTAACTCGAGTGCCGCCATGTCCGGTTCGGGCTGATCATCGAGCCTGGCCTCGGCGCTGGCGATGGCGCCAACGAGTTCGTCCAGGCGCCGCTGGTAGGCCTCGACGCGCTGGGCCGCCGCCTGACGCTCGGGGTCGTCGAGCCGGGCGGCCTCAAAGGCGCGGGTATCCTCGAAGGGGCTGGCCGCCAGCGCTTTCTGCCATTCGGCGCGGGCACTTTCCAATGCCTGCTCGGCCTGCTCACACCGCGTTTTGGCGCCGCTTGCGCGCTCCTCGGCGCGCGCCTGCAGGGCCACGCTTTCGTCGTACGCCCGGCGGGCGCCGGCATGGGCCGTTTCGATCTCGCTGATGTCAGCGGTAAGCGTCTGAATGCTGGCTCGAAGCGCCTGCGGGTCGCGGGCATCCGCGGGCAGCGACTCGCTGAGCTGGTCGCGCTGGCTTGTCAGGCGAAGCGCCTGCTCCTTCGCCGCGTCCCGCTCGGTCTGAGACGCTTTCACCTTTTGATCCTGGGCGCTCCAGTCGCGACGCAGCGTTTCGCGTTGCGTTGACAGCGCGTCGATCTCGCGCTCGACGCTTTCGCGCCGCGCCGCGCTGGCCTCGATCGTTGAGACGGCGCGCTCGAGCTCCAATAGCGGCTCACCGGCCCACTCGCCAAGCGCCTGACGCAGGCGGCTTCGCTGCTCGGCGTGCTGGCGGGCATCGAAGCGCGTCGCCTCCAGTGCACGCTCGGCGGCCTGCTGCGCCTGGCGGGCGGTGGCCGCCTGCGTTCTGGCCTGCTCCACCTGCTCTTTGGTGACGATGTCGCCGGCAGGCTTTGCGGGCGCGGGGTGGGCGTGGCTTCCGCACACCGGACAAGGGGCGTCCGCCTGGAGGGTTTGCGCCAAAAGCGCCGCTTGGCCCTGGTGCCAGCGCATCTCGCACTCGGTAGCGTCGCGCTCGGCGCGGCGGGTCTCTGCCTGGCAGCGCTCGAGCGTTTGCGCCGCGCGCCGTTCGGCCGCCTGGGTCTGGCGCTCCGTGTCTGCCAGCGCTTCGAGCTCGCGGCGCGCCGTTAGAAGCGCCTGGTGACGATTGAGCTCCGCCGGCGCGCCGGCCAGGCGTTGATACTCCGCCTGAAGCACCTCAACACGCTGGCTGGCCGCCTCCCCCTGTCGGCGAATCTCCTCCAGGCGCTGCGTTTGTTGGTGGAAGGTGGAGTGGGCCTGCTGATGCGCCTGTTCGGCCTGGCGGGCTCGCGCGGCGAGCTCCTCGAGCGCCTGGCCCTTTTCGAGGTATTCGCCCAGCGCCCGGCGGCGCTCGGTACGCTCATCAAGCCGCTCGAAACGTGTTGCCGCCTCGGCCAGCGACGCTTGCGCTTTTGCCGTGCGTGCGCGCTGATCATCGAGCCCCGCCAGCGCCTGGCGCCACTCTTCCTGGGCCGCCTCCAGCGCCCTGCGCACCTGGAGCTCGGCCTCGAAAGGCGCGCGCAGAGCCTGGGCGCGCTCGTTTTGCGCCAGGCGGTGGCGTTCGCCTTCGATGGCATCAGCGCTTTTCAGATGCGCACTTTTTTCACCTATCAGCGCGTCGCGCGCCTGGCGCTGGCGCAGGGTTTCCTCGCCTGCGTCGCGGCGCTGCTCCGCCTGACGGCGTTCGTGCCTGGCGGCCTCGAACCCGGCAGTGGCCTCCTCGACCCGGGGCGAAAGTGCGGCAAGCTCTTCCTCGAGCGCGGCTTCGCTTTCGAGCTCGCCGCCGGCCAGCAGGCCGCTGATATGCTCACGGTGGCTTTTGACCCGGGCGACGATGCCTTTCGAGCGCTCCAGCAGCTCATCCTCGATGCGCTTGAAGATCTGCGTTTGAAACAGCCGGGCAAAGATCCTTTCACGCTCGCTGGACGGCGCGACCAGCAGCTCGCGAAACTTGCCCTGAGGCAGCACCATCACCTGGCGAAACTGTTTGATGTCCAGGCCGAGCAGCGCCTGAACCTGGGCGGTGGCCTCCCCCACGTTTTTGGCCACCAGGCACGTCTGCTCCTCGAGGGCCTCGTTGAGCTGCCAGAGCTGGGCTTCGGTGTTTTGCGTGGTGGTGCCCTCGCCGCGCGCCTTGGGGCGCTCCTGCTGGGGCACACGGCGGATGCGATAAAAGCGCTTCTGCAGGCGAAATTCCAGCGTCACCTCGGTGAGCAGCGCCGGGTTTGCGCTGTCGCAGCGCATCTGCGTACCGGTGCGATCTTCGCCGGTGGTCTGGCCGTAAAGCGCAAAGCAGATGGCGTCGAGAATCGAGCTCTTGCCGGCGCCGGTGGGGCCGTTGATCAGAAACAGCGGATGGCGGCCCAGGGCGGTGAAATCGAGTCGCTCGACCCCGGCAAAGGGGCCGAAGGCCTGCATGGTGAGCACGAGTGGGGTCACGGGCCGCCCTCCGCCTTGTTCAGCTCTGCAATCAGCGCTCGCACGACCGCTTGCTGGTCGTCGTCGAGCGCTTCGCCGCTGGTCTGCTCGAAGAAGTCGCTGAACATCTCCAGCGCACTGAAGTGAAGCTTTTCGCGGTCGAGCTGCTGGGCGCCGCGCGCCTCGAGCATGCCTGGCTTCTCCAGATGGAGCACGTTGGGGTAGAGCGCGCGCAGCTTGCTCATCGGGTCGAGAATGGCGTGGCGATCAGTCAGGCGTACCAGCAGGTAGTCCTCGCGGCGCTCAGACGCCTCGTTTTGTGCCTGCGCCAGCAGGCTTTCCAGCTCGCCTTCGAGCACGCGCACCTCGCGTTTGGGGGTGAGCGTGCGCCACTCGAACGCGAGCTGGCCGTCCGTATCGATATCGACCAGCGTCACGCCCTTTCGCTGGCGCGCTTCGGAAAAGCTGTATTTTAGTAGCGAGCCGCTGTAGCGGATGTGCTCGCCGCCGCGATACTGCGGCCCGTGCAGGTGGCCAAGGGCCACGTAGTCGAAACGCTGCATCGGCTCCCAGGCCACGCTCTCCGCCCCACCGAGATTGAGCGGGCGCTCAGAGTCCGAGGCGGCACCACCGTCGACGAAGCAATGGCTCATCAACAGCGCCGGGCGGCCTGGTTGGCGAACGGCCTCGATACGTTCGAGCAAGAAGCGGTGGGCGCTGTCGAAATCGCGTACCTCGCACTTGAAGGCGCTGCGCACGTGCTCCGGGTCGGCGTAGGGAATGCCGAAGACATCCACCGTCACGCCGCCGGCCTCGAGAGTGACCGGCGCGTCGGCCCGGTCGAGCTCGGAGAGAATATGAAGCCCGGCCTTCTTGAGGTGGCGGGCACCAAAGCGCAGCCGCTCGGCGCTGTCGTGGTTGCCGGAGATCATCACGACCGGCAGGCCGCGCTTATCGCAGAGCTCATAAAGCACGTCGTCGAGCAGCGTCACGGCGCCGGCGGGGGGAATGGCGCGATCGAAAATGTCGCCGGCGACCAGCACCGCATCGACGGCGTCACGATCGACGATCTCGATGAGCTGGTCGAGTACAAAGCGCTGGTCATCGAGCAGCGATACGTTGTGAAAAAGCCGCCCCAGGTGCCAGTCGGCCGTGTGCAGTAGTCGCATGGCATCGCCTTAATGAAAATGCCCGCATCTTATCATCGACCTTCACGCCCGGGCACTGGCACTGCGACGCCGCTGAACGCTTCAGGGCGCGATGGGCAGATCCCGCTTGTGCTGGGTACGCTCGAAGGTCTGCAGGATGGTCCTGCGCGCCGCGTCGTCGACCTCCTCGCCGGTCAGAAAGGCATCGATCTCGGCGTAGGTCACGCCCAGGGCGTCCTCGTCGGCAAGCTGCGGCTTGAGGGTTTCGAGATCCGCGGTGGGCGCTTTTTTCACCAGTGACGCCGGCGCGCCGAGTTCGGCGCCCAAGCGGCGCACCTGGTCCTTGGTGAGCCCGGCGAGTGGCACCACGTCGCAGGCGCCGTCGCCAAACTTGGTGAAAAAGCCCATCAGCGCCTCGGCGGCGTGGTCGGTGCCGACCACCAGCCCCGCGTGGGCGCCGGCCACCGCGTACTGCGCCACCATGCGCTGGCGCGCCTTGATGTTACCCAGCACGAAATCGCGCTGGTGCTCGTCGCGAAACACAAGGCCGCCCTCCTCGAGCGCCTTGAGGGCGGCGTCGCTGGCGGGCTTGACGTTCACCGTGAGCAGATGATCGGCCCGGATGAAGTCGAGCGCCTGCTGGGCGTCGTTTTCATCGGCCTGGACGGCGTAGGGCAGGCGCATGGCGTAGAACTCGGCCTTGCGGCCCTCGGCGCGGGCTCGCTCTACCGCGAGCTGGCAAAGGCGCCCGGTCACGGTGGAGTCGACGCCGCCGCTGATGCCGAGCACCAGCGCACGCAGGCCGGTGTCCTTGAGGCGCTGATAAAGAAACGCCACGCGCCGCTCGATCTCCTCTTTCACATCGATCGACGCCTTGACGCCAAGGGCCTGGCGGATACGGGTTTGCGAGTCGCCTTGCGAGTCCATGCGGTTCTCCTTTTCAAGATTCGTGGCGCCAGGAGTTTGTGCGTGAGAAATTTCTGGCGCTAAAGCTCATTGCCGTGAGCGTTTCATCCAGCGTAGCGAGGCGGCGCTCATCTGCCAACGAAAAGCCCCCGCATCGAACGGGGGCTTTGGGCCTGGTGACTAAACGCGAGCGGCTTAGTTGCGAAACGCGTCCGGATAGACCGTCAGATCCACGCTCCAAAGTGCCGGGAGCAGGAAGTAGGTCGCGGCCACGATCAGAATCAGCGCGATGATGTTGAGCCAGAAGCCGTTGCGCACCATTTCGGCGATGGTGATCTTGCCGGTGGCGAAGATGATCGCGTTGGGCGGCGTGCCCACCGGCAGCATGAAGGCACAGTTGGCCGCCATGGCCGCCGGCACCATCAGCACGAACGGGTGCACGTTCAGCGCCAGCGCCAAAGACGCCAGTACCGGCAGGATCATGGTCGCGGTCGCGGTGTTGGAGGTGATCTCGGTGAGATAGAGCACCATGGCCGCGGAGAGCAGAATCACCATCAGGAAGTTGACGCCTTCCAGCACGCTCATTTGATCGCCCATCCAGGCGGCCAGGCCTGACGAGTTGAAGCCGGCGGCGATCGCCAGACCGCCCCCGAAGAGCAGCAAAATACCCCAGGGCACGTCACGGGCGATTTCCCAGTCCAGCAGGCAGCCGCCCTTGGTGCGAGAGGGAATCAAAAACAGAGCCACCGCCGCGGTGATCGCGATCATGGTGTCGTTGATGCCGGGGATATTGATGATCTGGCCCTGCCATAAAAACGAGCGGGTGATCCAGAAAAACGCCGCCAACAGGAACACAGCCAGCACCGCTTTCTCCTCGAAGCTGGTGCGCCCAAGCGCCTCCATCTCCTTTTTGATCAACTCCTTGCCGCCGGGCAGATGGCCCAGGTTCATCGGGTAGATAAAGCGCGTGAGCATGAGCCAGCCGATGAACAGCAGCAAGACCACGACCGGGAAGGCGAACATTAGCCAGCTGGCGAACGAGATTTCATAGCCGAACAGCTCGCTGACTACGGCGGCCAGAATGATGTTGGGGGGCGTGCCGATCAGCGTGCCGAGACCACCGATGGTACCGCCGTAGCCGACACCGAAAATCAGCGCCTTGCTGAACTTGTCGATTTCACCGCTGTGGTCGCCGTCGCTCTTGGCAAGCTCCTGGGTGACCTGATAGACGATCGCGGTGGCGATCGGCAGCATCATCATCACCGAGGCGGTGTTGGACACCCACATCGAAAGAAAGCCCGTGGCGGCCATGAAGCCGAACACGATGCTGTTGATACTGGTGCCGAGCACGGAAATGATGGTCAGCGCGATACGCTTGTGCAGATCCCATTTCTCCATTGCCAGCGCGATCAAAAAACCGCCCAAAAACAGAAAGACGATCGGATTACCGTAAGCGGCGGTGACAGCACTGCCCTCGAGCGCTCCGGTAATGGGCAGCAGTATGATCGGTAGCAGTGAGGTCGCCGGAATCGGAATGGCCTCGGTGATCCACCAGATGGCGACCCAAAGCGTGGTCGCCAGCACCATGCGGCCTTCGAAGCTCAAATCCGCCGGCTCGAAGAACATCACCGTTAGCGCGAACATCAGCGGCCCGAGCACGAGCCCGATGGACTGCGCACGATTGTACGCCGGCGGGCGCGGCGAGGGGGTGTTATCGGGAGGCGTCGGCGTACCTGAACCGCCCTGCGCACCGGTAGCGCCAGGGGCACCGGAGGTCGGCAGTGCGCACAGAAGAAGGTGTTTGGCCTGATAATGATAGTGCCAAAGCTGGTCCCAGACCGATAGGGTGGCCGTTTTGAACATGGGGCAGTACCGCTTGGTATTGAGTGAGCAGTAAAGACGCTTCGCGACAGCGCCTTGAGATGGCTAAAACAGCGTCGCCGATTTTAGAGGGCCCTTTATTCCCTGCAAGCGGCTATTAGTCCAGTGAATTAGCCCCAATTACTACCAAAGTCTAACAACTTTAGTTGAATAAACCGCCCTTCCCGTTTACATGCATGGTTTCTTATAGAATATCGATGCATCGGCCTCTCTGAGGACATCGCCTTTGAGATTAACCGGTTAGCAAACGAACGTTTCCTGTGTGCCGTTTTGATGACCTTCAGGTTAACTTTTTGTACAACTTTCATGAACGCCGCACCCGGTACATGGTCTATACTTTCGCCATGACCCAGAGAATGTCTGTACAAGCATCGGGCTGGTCACGAAACACGTACGAGGGGATTTACTCAAATCGTTTACGCTCAAGGAGTTAAGATGATACGCCAACATCTTTTCAATGGGGCTCAACCAGGAAGCCCAGAGCATCTGGAAAAATATCTAAGCGAACAGAAGCTTAGGAGAGAAAAGGAGAGTAACGCGGAGTTTTTATGGTTGACCGCCGCCGCCTTTCTCGCCGGAAGCCTTGCAACGCTCGCTTTCGTAGTACCGCTTTAAGACCCCGTATTCACAGCGAAAACCCTGCCACCGTCGGCGGGGTTTTTTTATACGCATCAATTTTTTCGATAGGGCCAAAATTGGTGATTGCTTCTGCTGATGAGGTGTATTACTGTGAGTTGGTACAAGACGCGTATAAATAAATACTTTATTCAAGTATCAGCATTCACAAGGAGTGGTGGCATGCACAGATTACAACTGGAAAACATCTCGGAAGCCGGCCTTCAGCTGGCGATCAAGGAAATCCGCAGCGAAATGTTCGACACGCCGCATACGGACTTCACCATCGCCAAAATGTTGAGCCATTGCGGCCATTTTACGACCGCTGAGCTTTATCTCGATGAGATGCTGTTGAAGTGGGGCTCTTCGCCGGACGTGGTCGAGCTGATCAACAAGGGCTACGCCATGGTCGATGCCATGAGTGCGACCGCCAAGTCCAGGACCGTTAGCCCGGTCGCTGCACATAAAGCTAGCGTCGAGACTGAAGCCGCCGTGGCGTGATGGTTTAACGGCCAGGCTTAATAAAAACGGCTTGCTTTCCGGATGAAAGCAAGCCGTTTTTTTGTGTCCGCTCATTAACAACGCCGGCGTTGCTATGGGTCTGACGTTTTTTTCTCGCAACGCCCCTGCCCTGTACCTTCACTGCTAGAATACCCGCCTTTCGCGAGCGTCGAACAGCGCGTCGACGCCTTGTCCTGACTGACCAAGAGCTTTGCAATGATTGCGACTGCCCAAGCGGCGTTTCGGCCTCTATTACGGCTGGGCCTGATTTCTCAAATTCTCATCGGTATCGCCGCCGGCGTTGCGCTGGCGCTACTTTCGCCGGCGGTGGCCACCCGCGTGGCGCTGCTTGGTCAGCTATTCATCAGCGCGCTGCAGGCGGTCGCACCCATTCTGGTGTTCGTGCTGGTAATGGCGGCGATCGCGGCTCACCAGAAGGGCCGACCCACGCAGATTCGCTCGGTGCTGGCGCTTTATGTCATCGGCACGCTGATTGCGGCGTTGATCGCCGTGAGCGCGAGTTTCCTGCTGCCCACCGAGCTTGCGCTGGACGCGCCCCAAGCCGACGGCAACCCGCCGGGCGACATCGTTGGCGTACTGCGGGATCTGCTGCTCAATGCCATTTCCAACCCGGTCAGCGCGCTGATGGAGGCCAACTTCGTGGCCATTCTGGTCTGGGCGGTGGGTTTGGGGCTGGCACTGCGCCAGGCAGGCGACACGACTCGCCAGGCGCTTTCGGATCTGTCCGGGGCGGTCACCCGGCTCGTTACGCTGGTGATTCGCCTGGCGCCGCTGGGCATCTTCGGCCTGGTGGCGGGAACACTGGCGGAGTCCGGCGCCTCGGCGCTGCTCAAGTACGCCCAGCTCCTGGGTATCATCGTGGGCTGCATGGGCATCGTCGCGCTCATCACCAACCCGCTGCTGGTCTACGTCGTGACACGGCGAAATCCCTACCCGCTGGTCTGGACCTGCCTGCGAGAGAGCGCCATTACCGCCTTTTTCACCCGCAGCTCCGCGGCCAATATTCCGGTGAATCTGGAGCTTTGCCGCAAACTCGAGCTCGACGCCGATACCTACTCGATCTCGATACCGCTAGGCGCGACCATCAACATGTGCGGCGCGGCGATCACCATCACCGTGATCACGCTGGCCATGACCCACACCCTTGGCATCAGCGTCGATTTTCCGACCGCGCTGCTGCTGTGTGTGGTCTCGGCGCTGGCCGCCTGTGGGGTGTCCGGCGTGGCCGGGGGCTCCTTGATGCTGATTCCCATGGCGGCCAGCCTGTTCGGCATCTCGACGGAAGTGGCGATGCAGGCCGTGGCGATCGGTTTCGTGATCAGCGTGGTGCAGGACGCCACCGAGACCGCGCTGAACTCCTCGACCGACGTGCTCTTTACCGCCGCTGCCTGTCGCGCGAAAAAAGCAGACGCCTGATTTTTCAGCCCACGCCTTCTCTTTATCTCCCCTCTCATCGTTTTATTCACCACGCCGGGTTGACGACCCGGCGTTCTTTTTATAAAACGTTTCTTATATAAAGCGTTCTCTAAAAAGAACACCTTAAAAATAGCACCTCGCTGGATAAGCGAACGGTCCATCATGAAAGAAGAGACGCTACGCACGCTGGGCGCGCACCTTCAGCGTTTGCGCCTGGCGCGCGGGCTATCGCTGAGCCAGCTGGCAAGCGCGGCGGGCATGGCCAAATCCAACCTGAGCCGGCTCGAGCAAGGTAGCGGCAACCCGACGCTGGATACGATCTGGCGCCTGGCGGTGCAGCTCGGGGTGCCCTTTGGGGCGCTGATTGCGCCGGTCGACGAGGCGTTTTGCGACGACGATGTAAAGCTCACCCTGATCGAGCAGGGCCAAAGCACGCCCCAGGTCGACGCTTACTGGATGGGGTTCGCACCCAATACCGAGCGCCAGGCCGAAGGGCACACTCCAGGCACCGTCGAGACGCTGTTCGTCATTAGCGGACGCATCGAGGCGGGTGAACTCGGCGCGCTGCGATGGCTGGCTCCCGGTGACAGTGCCCAATTCAACGCCGACCGACCGCACCTTTATCGCACCGGTCTTGATCGCGCCACGCTGCTGGTGACCATTACTTACCACTAGCTACCTGCATCGATCGCTATCACGTACCACTCGCCATCTCGTGTTACGCACCAACATTGACAGCTCAAAGGCATCGAGGTCCCATGCGCGCGTCCACCGAATCCAGTGCCGGCCCCCACTTTGTTTGGCACGCCGCCCTTCAGGGCGCACGCGAGGGCATTCCGCTGCTGGGCGGCTACATACCGGTATCGCTGTCGTTCGGGCTGGTGGCGACTCAGGCCGGCTTTACGACGTTCGAGGCGGCGGCGATTTCGCTTTTGATCTACGCCGGCGCCTCGCAGTTTCTGTTCGTGGGCATGATCGCCACGGGCGCACCGCTTTGGCTGGTCGTTGCGTTGACCCTTTTAATCAACGCCCGCCACCTGGTATATGGCCCCAACCTGGCCGCGCTACTGCCCCGAAGTCGACACTGGCTCTGGCTCATGCACGGGCTGACCGATCAGGTCTTCGCCCTGGCGCTGACGAGACTCCCGGCGCTCGCCCCCGCGCGGCGCTTCGGCTGGTTTCTGGGCTGTGCGCTGATGGCCTGGGCGGTTTGGGTCGTAGGCACCGTGATTGGCGCGGTGGCCGGCGAGGCGGTGACCGCGTATTGGCCGCTTCTGGGTGAGATCATGCCCTTTGCCCTGCCGGCGCTGTTTCTCGCCATGACCGCGCCGCGTTTTGTCGACCTGCGCTGGTCGCTGGCGCTCATCGTCACTATCGTTGCCGCGCTGGCTTTGACGCTGACCGGCGCCAGCAACGTTGCGATTCCACTGGGGGCGGCGTGCGGGGCGCTGTGCTTTTACGCGGTGCGGTTTTCCGCCAGGGGGCCCGCATGAGTGTCGAGCTCTGGATCGCCGTGGCGATGTCGGCGCTGGGCACGCTGTTGATTCGCGTGGCGCCGTTTCTCTGGATGCAGCGGCGCCTCAACCAGCGCGATGGCCCGAGCCCGTTGCCGGGGTGGCTGGCCACGCTGGGGCCCTTGATGATCGCCGCGGTGCTGGGAGTGTCGATCGTGCCGGTCAACCCAGGCACCACCTCCTGGGTCGCGACCGCCCTTGGCCTGCTGACCACTTGTTTGGTGTGGCGACGTACGCGTTCACTGGGCTGGCCCGTGGCCGCGGGCGTCACGGTGTTTGGCGTCGTAGTGATTTTGGCGGCGCTGGCCCTGCCAGGCTGATCGTGCCCGGGCGTTTGTTACCCGTTTTTCATTGGCGCCCACCGTCAGGATTGACGCTCTTCCATTTCGGCCAGATACAGCCGGCACTGCTGCCGGCCGTTTTGCTTGGCGCAGTACATCGCAAGATCGGCGTAGTGAAGCAACGCCTGCTCGTCGGTCGAGTGATCCGGATAGATGCTCACCCCGATACTGGCACTGAAGGTGTGTTCATGGCCGGCCAGTTGGCAGGGCGTGGCCAATGCGGTCAGGATCTTCGATGCCACGTTTAGCGCGCTCTTTACGCTTTCGATTTCGCTCAATAGCACCACGAACTCATCCCCACCCTGGCGGCAGACGGTATCGGTGGTACGGATACAGCCGCTCAGACGCTCAGCCACGATCTGCAGGTAGCGATCGCCCAGGGCGTGCCCGAACGTGTCGTTGATGGCCTTGAAATGATCCATGTCGAGGTAGATAAGCGCCATCTTGTGCTGGTGGCGCTTTGCCAGGCCCACCGCCCGCGCCAATCTATCGGCAAAGAGAAAGCGATTGGGAAGGGATGTAAGCGGATCATGCTGCGCCTGATAGGCGAATTGGGCCGAGCGTATATGCGACTGGCAGGCATCATGAAAGACGACGACGGCCCCGACGATCATGCCCGAAAGATTGTGAACCGGGACCGCGGAGCTTTCTATCTCGCGCTGGCTGCCGTCCCGGTGGATCAGAACGGCGCCGAGAACGAAGCCTTGAGCGCGATCCTCGATCATGGCGCGGATCGCTGGATTGACCATCGTTTGATAGGTATGGCTATCGACCATCGACAGGATGTCCTCGACGGGCTTGCCAGCGGCTTCCACCCTCGACCAGCCAATCAGCGCTTCCGCCACGCGGTTCAGGTAGGTGACCCGGCCGTGCATGTCCGTGGTCAACACCGCGTCGGTAATGGAGTTCAGCGTAACGTGAGCCCAGCTCTTCTCGGCAACCCAGGCAGCCTCCCCTCCCTGCGAGTCCGCGTCGGGCGCCAGTTTTTTGAAAGCCTTTGTCTCTCTGGGACGATTATTGCCATCTCCGTATAGCATGTCATTTTCCCCATGTGTAATTGCATCCGGGATGATGCTTTATGATCGACCGATGCCTGCCCTGCTTTTTTACGGCTTTTTTCAGCCGGTATTTTTTTAAGCCTCTCGCCCCAAGTAGTGGCGGCGTTTTGAACGTGATCAGACGTATCGCTATCTCGATGCGGCGCGATACATATCCCCCATAGAAAGCCCGGGCATTGGGATTACAAGGCCCCCCTTTACCCCTTCTTCCCAGGATATACGTTGAAGACCATAGTCAACCTTCTGGTCGTCTACTGTACGTTGGCGAACATGGGAAAGGCGTTTTCAACGCTATTTGAGTGTTTTTTTTACATAGCGTTACAGTAAGCACGCTATCGATCACACGGCTATGTTCGACAGCGTACAGAATTATTGTCCAGGGTCTCTATACTCAAAAAAGGCTTGTCTGACGAAAAGCATTTACTTCAAAAATTATAAATTGCTGATAAATAGAAAAAATTAACTCTACTCAAGCACCACGCCGTTTTATGTGAACCAAGGGGGGATTACTTAATGCTCAAGCTACGCCCATTTAGTCAAAATGGTTTGCTTGGCTTACTCAATGAAGAAGAGCTTGCTCACCTGACACCGCACCTCGAGGAAGTCACCCTGGCGCTGGGCCAGTCGCTGCATGAGTCGGGCCGAACGTTGACTCACGTGTACTTTCCCATCGACGCCATCGTGTCGCTGTTGTGCGTCATCGAAAACGGCGCCTCTACCGAGATCGCGGTGGTCGGCCGCGAAGGAATGATCGGTGTTTCGCTGTTCATGGGTGGCGAAACCACTCCCAGCCGCGCCATCGTGCAAAGTTCGGGGCGTGCGTACCGCCTCAAGGGGGCGTTGGTCAAACGCGAGTTCGATCGCGCCGGTGGCCTGCAGCGCCTGCTGCTGCGCTACACCCAAGCGCTGCTGACCCAGATGGCACAAACGGCGGTCTGCAATCGCCACCACAGCGTCGACCAGCAGCTTTGCCGCTGGCTGTTGCTGAGCCTCGACCGGCTACCGGGCAACGAACTGGTGATGACGCAGGAGCTGATTGCCAACATGCTGGGCGTTCGTCGTGAGGGCGTTACCGAGTCCGCAGGAAAACTGCAAAAGGCCGGCCTCATTGCCTATAACCGTGGCCGCATTACCGTACGTGACCGGGCCGGGCTGGAAGCCCGCGTGTGCGAATGCTACGCGGTGGTGAAAAACGAGTACGACCGCCTACTCAAGCACGCGGATGTGACGTAACACCGGCACTAACGGTTTCGTTTATTTCTGTACGTCGGCCCTGCTATGTACGCTTGCGTGCCGACGCCGCCGTTATCAAGTGGTACTGTAGATGTGCATCACCAGAACATGCACTCACTGCAGTCGACATTGAAACGATAGCGCCGTTTTAACGTGCCGTTTGCCTGGTTTACTTCATCAGAGGGGCACATGACGCCCATTCATCGCTTGCTCAGTGCCAACCAACTGCTCGCGGATTTGCCCGGCGTGGAACGGGATCGTTTTTCAGGCGTGTGCGAGTCGGTGCCCCTGATCTTTGGGGAGATTCTCCAGCGCCCCACCCAGCTCCAGCGCCACGTCTATTTCCCGACCGACGGCTTTATTTCACAAATGACGGTGCTCGATACCGATAGCCGGCTCGAAGTCGCCATGGCAGGCCATGAAGGCATGCTGGGCGTGGCCACACTTTTGGGTGTCGACCACCCCACCCTGATGGGAATCGTGCAGGGCGCTGGCAGCGCGTTACGTATCGAGGCCGATGCCTTTCGCCTGCTGGTCGCCAACAGCCCCGAGCTACATCGCCGGCTCATGCGCTACCTCTACGTGGTAATGAATCAGTTCGCCGGCGCGGCAGGGTGTATCCACTTTCACCGTATCGAGGAGCGCCTCGCTCGCTGGCTGTTGATGACTCAGGACCGTGCACGCTCGAACCACCTACAGCTGACCCACGAGTTTCTGGCCATCATGTTGGGCGTTCGCCGTGCAGGTATTACCCTTTCCGCCATTACGCTGCAAACGAGTGGGCTCATCGACTACCACCGCGGTGAGATCATTATTCTCGACCGGCCGGGGCTGATCGCGGTGGCTTGCTCGTGTTACGAGACGGACTGCGCGCTGTACGTCCGCACCATGGCCCCTGGCGCTTAAATCCGGCTTAGCCCCTTTTTACCTCCATCCAGCCCTGCATCGCCTTGCGCCAGCGTGAGCGTTAGCCGGTGATCGCCGCCGTCCAGCGGCAGAATAAGCGGCCCGTCAACATCGGGAAGCGCTGAGTCGTCGAGCACGGCCCGGTCAGAAGCCTCTTCTGTCACCTGATCAACCCGGATAGCGTAGCGAGTAGCATCGACACACACCTGGACCTCGAACCCCCACCAGGAGGTAGGCAGACAGGGCGCGATGACAAGCGTCTGCCCGCGGCGGCGAAGCCCCAGGATGCCCTCGATGCCCGCACGGTACATCCAGGCCGCAGAGCCGGTGTACCAGGTCCAGCCACCACGCCCTTCATGGGGCGCCACCGAGTAGACATCCGCGGCGACGACATAGGGTTCGACCTTGTAGCGCTGCGTGGCGTCCGGCGTGCGTGCATGGTTGATGGGATTGAGCAGCCCGAAAAGTGACACCGCTTCGTCCGCCTCATCAAGCTCGGTAAACGCCAGAATTCCCCACATCGCTGCGTGGCTGTACTGGCCACCGTTTTCGCGAAGCCCCGGCGGGTAGCCGCGAATATAGCCCGGGTCCTTGGGTATCTTGTCAAAAGGCGGCCAGAACAGCAGTGCCATCCCCCTCTCGTCTCGCACCAGTTCGCGCTTGAACGACCGCATGGCACACGCGGCTTTTTCGGGATCGGCGCCGCCGGAGAGCACCGCCCAGGTCTGCGCGATGGCATCGATGCGACACTCCTCGGCGCCCTCTGCCCCCAGCCAGCTGCCATCGTCAAAACAGGCGCGTCGGTACCACTGGCCGTCCCAGGCGACGCTATCGAGCGCTTCACGAAGCCCCTTCGCGTGGGCGCGCCAGCGCTCGGCGCGAGGCGGGTCGTAACGCTCGGCGTAGGGGGCGAACAGCCCAAGGGTACGCAGCAAAAGCCAGCCCAGCCACACGCTTTCGCCCTTGCCCGCCACCCCCACCCGGTTCATGCCATCGTTCCAGTCGCCGCCACCGATCAAGGGCAGGCCGTTTTCGCCGGTCAAGGCCAGGCTCTGATCGAGCCCTCGGGCGCAGTGCTCGAACAGCGTGCCCGTCTCGACGGCGGTTTCGGGCTGGAAGAAAGCATCGTGCTCGTCGTCCTTCAGTGCTGGCCCTTCGAGAAAGGAAACACGTTGCTCAAGAATCGAAGCCTCACCGGAGGTCTCGATATACAGGGCGCAGGCGTAGGCCAGCCAGACCCGGTCGTCGGAAATCCGCGTGCGCACCCCCTGCCCCTCTTGCGGTAACCACCAATGCTGTACATCGCCTTCGACGAACTGGCGCGAGGCGGCGGTGAGCAGATGCGCTCGCGTGATCGCGGGGCAGGCGAAACTCAGCGCCATGCCGTCCTGTAGCTGGTCGCGAAACCCGTAAGCCCCGCTGGCCTGATAGAAGGCGGACCGCGCCGTGATTCGACACGCCAGCGTTTGATAGAGCAGCCAGCCGTTGAGCATGATATCCATGGCGCGATCCGGCGTTTTCACCTGCACGGCATTCAGCCGCGCCTGCCAGTGCGCCTCGACAGCCGCCAGCTCCGCGTCCAGATCCGCCGCCCGATAGCGCGCGATGAGCGATCGCACTTCGTCAAGCGAGCGGCCCTGCCCCACCAGAGCGATCACCTCGACCCGAGCACCGGGGGCGATTTCCACCTCGCACTGCAGCGCCGAACACGGGTCAAGCCCCGCCCCGCAGGCGCCGGACAGCGGCGTGTCACCGGTCAGCGCGGCCGGGGCGCCAAGCGTGCCCCGCTCCCCCAGAAATTCGCGGCGATCCGCCGTCCATGCGCTTTGCTGCCCGCCCAGATCGGCAAACGCGATGCGCTCGGAAAAACCGATACTCCACGGCCGCCTGGCCAGCATCGCCCCGCTCGTCTCGTCCATTTCGGTGACGATGAAAGGGGCGGACTCGCTTCGCGAAGTGCCCAGCACCCACTCGAGATACGCCGTCACCGACACGCGGCGCACCCGACCGGAGCGGTTCTCGAGCGTCATTCGGGAAACCCGGACCGGTGCATCGAGCACCACGAAATGCAAGAGATCGGTCGCGATGCCGTGCGCCTGGTGTTCGAAACGGCTATAGCCGAACCCGTGGCGGGCCAGGTAGCGGCCGGCATCGCGTATGGGAAGCGCCGTCGGCGTCCAGAGTGCGCCACCTTGTTCATCGCGCAGGTAGAAGGCCTCACCGGGCGCATCGGTGACCGGGTCGTTGGACCAGGGGGTCAGTTGATTGTCGCGGCTGTTCTCGGCCCACAGGTAGCCGCTGCCTTCGGCAGAGACCTGGTAGCCGAACCCGGCATTGGCCATGACGTTGATCCAGGGTGCCGGCGTTGTGTGCCCTTGTGTCAGCACCGTCACGTACTCGCGCCCGTGCCGATCAAAGCCGCCCAGGCCGTTGAAGAACTCGAGTGCCGGCACGTCCGCGTGCTTGACGCTGTCCACCCACTCCTTGCGCGGCGATGGAAGTATCTTGTCCGGTGCGCGCTCGGCGGGCTTGCCGGCGGGTTCGATGTGCTCAAGCTGGCTCGACAGCGGGCCGCGGTGGGCCTGCAGCACCACGTGGGCCACCGAGCGCAGCAGCGCCTGAGAGGCCTGGCTCATCAAGTCGGCGCGCAGTGTGGTCACCGTACCCTGAACGAACCCGTCACGAAGTCGGGGGCGTGCCTGGCTGCTGAGCACGGCGGTTTCGATGGCATTTTGCAGATCCTGAACGTAGGAAGAGGCGCGTTCGTTGACGATCACCACGTCGACCCCCAGGCGTTTCATGCGCCAGTATTCGTGGGCGCGCAGCAGTTGACGCACCAGCGCCAGATCATCGAGTGAATCGATACGCAGCAGCACGATGGGCAAATCGCCGGAGATGGCGTGGGGCCAGAGCCCTGATTGGGGACCGGCGCCGCGCAGGATCGCCTCGGCGGGCGCCCGAAACCGCGCATCCGGGTAAAGCAGCGGCGCTGCCAGACGTTGAAAATCCGCCGCCTCGTCGGTCTTGATGCCCAAGTGACGAAGCTGGACCTGCGCCTGGGTCCAGGCCAGGGTTTGGGCGCGGTCGAAGGCACTGCGGTCGTGATGCTTGTCGATCAGATCGACAAGCGCCTGACGCGAGGCGGCGACCACGGTCCAGAATGCCACCCGCACGCCGCTGCCCGGCGGCACGCGAACGCGACAGCGCAGTGAAAATACCGGGTCGAGCACCGTGCCCACGGTGTTCGACAGTGCCTGGCCCTTGGCCAGGCTTGCGGCGGTTGGCAGCGAGCGACCGCGCCCGATGAACCGCGCGCGGTCGGTCTCGTACTCGAGCTCGCCCAGCACATGGCCTTCCACCACCGCGAAATGGGCCGCCCACACCGGTGGCTCGTCCGGGGTCCGCGGTCGGCGGGTGGCTATCAGCGCGCCCAGTTCGGGCAAATACTCGGTCACCACGAACAGCTTGGCAAAGGCCGGGTGGGCGTTATCCGTGGCCGGCGTGGTCAACACCAGCTCCGCGTAGCTTGTGACCTCGATATCCCGTGCGCTACGCCCGGTGTTGGTCAGCGATACCCGGCGCACTTCGCCGTTATCCTCGCCGGAAACCAGCACTTCGAGCAGGCTCGACAAGGGGCCGTGGCGGCTGTAGCTGGCGTGGTCCTCGGCGAAGACCACTTCCTGACGATCCTTTTGCGATGCATCGGGGGTGCTGGCCAGCGGGCCGGTGGCGGACCACGCCACCTCGTCCTGGAGATCGCGCAGAAAGATGAAGCTGCCCCAGGCGTCGCAGGTGGCGTCCGAGCGCCAGCGGGTGACCGCCACGCTTTGCCAGCGGCTGTAGCCACCGCCGCCGGCGGTGAGCATGACTGCGTAATGGCCGTTCGAGAGCAGATGCGTGACCGGGGGCGCCGCGTTCGCCATGGTGAAGCGGCGAACCGTCGGCGCCTCGCCGGGCAGCGTCTGGGGGGCCGCCTTGACCTCCTCCGCACGCGGATAGGCAGTGGCGATATCGTGGGGCACTCGCTCCTGAAGCAGCAGCTCGCAGGCCTTGATCATCGGTTCACGGTGAAAGCGCGTACGCATCAGCCCCTGATGCTCGGCGTTGGCCAGCGACACGATGGTCATGCCCTGGTGGTGTGCCATGAAGCTTCGCACGATGGCAACCTGCTCGCCCACCGGTAGCCGCGTGCGCGTGAAATCCAGCGCCTCGTAAAAACCGTAGCGCCCCAGCGCGCCCATGGCCTTGAGCCGGGCAAAGTTCTGGTGCGCCGCGAGCGGGTCGACCATGGCCGCAAGCCCGGTGGCGTAGGGGGCGATCACCACATCCGCGGAAAGCCAGCGCTTGAGGCCCAGCCCCGGTACGCCGAAGTTGGAGTATTGGTAGGTGAACTCCAGATCCCGCGCGTTATAGGCGGATTCGGAAAGCCCCCAGGGCACGCCCAATGACTGACCGTAGGCCCGCTGGCGCTTGACCACGCGGCGGTTGGTCTGGGCCAGCAGGCTGCCATCCGGAGCGCGCATCAAAAGCGATGGCATCAGATACTCGAACATGGAACCTGACCAGGAGATCAGGGCCGAAGCGCCGCCCAGAGGCGTTGCCGTACGGCCCAGGCGAAACCAGTGGCGCGTCGGCACATCGCCCTTGGCGATCGCGAAAAGACTCGCCAGACGCGCCTCGGAGGCGAGCAGGTCGTAGCAGCTTTCATCCAGGCGATTCTGGGCCACGGCGTAGCCGATCGACAGCAGCCGACGCTCATCATTGAGCAAGAAGGTAAAGTCCATCGCCATCGCCATCTGGCGCGCCTCTGTCGCCAGCGCTTGCAGGCGCGAGGCGATGGCCGGCGCGCCGAGCCGCTCGGTATCCTGAACATGCTCGCCCAGCATCCTTTCAAGTGCCGCGACCCAGAAAAGCGCCTCGTCGGCCGGCTCGCTGACGCCGGGCGTCAGACGATCACGCACCGCACGGGCCAGCGTTTCGCTCAGTAGCGTGAGGCGGGGTAGCGCCAGCTCGGCCGGTGACGCCATGAGCAGCGCAGCGATCGCATCGCCTTGCGCGGTCAGTCCCTGGCGCTGATCCTCCGGTAGATCGAGCCTCCCCAGAGCCTCTTGCGCCAGATGCAGCGTGTCGCCCAGACCCGGGCGCAGATCGGCCAGCGCCCGGGCGGGAAGCCAGGTCTCGCAGGCGTTGGCCAGGACGATAAGGTGCCCCGCCAGATTGCCGCTATCCACCGATGAGATATAGATGGGTTCGAGCGGGCGAAGATCGCGCGTTGCATACCAGTTGTAGAAATGTCCGTTGTAGCGCGGTAAGCGACGCATGGTGGCCAGGGTGCGCTCCAGGCGCTCCAGGGTGGCCAGCGTCCCCGCCCAGCCGAAATCCCGCGCGGCTACGGTGGAAAGCAGGTAAAGCCCCAGGTTGGTGGGCGACGTGCGCGGCGCCACGACCGGCTGCGGATCTTCCTGGAAGTTGTCCGGAGGAAGGTCGTTCTCAAGCGGTGTGACGAATGTCTCGAAAAAGCGCCAGGTTCGCCGCGCGATCAGACGAAGCTCGGTCCGCTCTTGCGGCTTCAGCGGGCGCCGGGGTGTTTCCACCGGCGCCCGGCTCAGGTAGGCGGCCAGTGCCGGGGCGCACAGCCATAAAAGAGCGATGGGCACGACAACCGGCCCGACGCGGGGGTCATGCAGCACCGCCGCCGCCGCGACAACAAGCCCCGCCGCCAGGCCCAAAGCCATGGCGCGATAAAAGCCCCGGGGAGTGAGATGCGGGCTGAGCGCGCTTTGCGCCGCCGTCGTCCATTCGAGCAGGTGCCGGCGGGAAACGCCGAGGCGAAACAGCGTGCGGCCGATTGCATCGAGCATGCGCCCGGCCTGATCAGGCAGAAAAGCCAGAAGCATCAGCGTCTGCATCAGCGCAATCCGTGACAGCAGACACAGCCGAGCGACGTGCGGACGAAGCTCGAGCCCCGGGCGGGCAGGCACAATGGCGGCCAGCAGCGGCAGAAGCGGCGGCACGGCGATCACCCCGACCAGCAGCAGTGTGCCCAGAGCCGCGGCGGGCAACGGCAGCCACCAGCACAACGCAAGGCTTGCCAGGGTGGCCGGTATCAACAGCGAACGGCGCAGGTTATCCAGCATCTTCCAGCGCGCCAGCAGTGAAAGCCTCTGCGCCCTTGCGCTGATACCCGAGTGCGCCATGCCGACGATCCAGGGTAAAAGCTGCCAATCGCCGCGCGTCCAGCGGTGCTGGCGCTTGGCGGCCACGTCGTAGCGCGCGGGAAAGTCCTCGACGACTTCCACATCCGACACCAGCCCCGCGCGCACGAAAAGCCCCTCGAAAAGATCGTGGCTGAGCAGTGTGTTGTCCTGCACCCGGCCTTCCATGGCCGCCATGAAGGCATCGATATCGTAGATCCCTTTACCCGCGAAGGAGCCCTCCCCGAAGAGGTCCTGATACACGTCGGACACCGCGCCGGCGTAAGGGTCGATGCCCCCCGGGGCGGAAAAGAGCCGCTGGAACCGCGAGCCTTCCGCGCCCACCGGAAGCGCCGGGGAACTGCGCGGCTGCAGCACGCCGTAGCCTTCCACCACCCGGCGGTCGGTTTCACTGAAACGCGGACGATTCAGCGGGTGCGCCATCTTGCCGATCAGCCGGATCGCCGCTTCTCGGGGAAGCCGAGTATCTGCATCCAGGGTGATCACGTAGCGTACGTTGGCCGGAGCGGCCGGCGCGTCGATAAAGGCGGTATCCGTGGCCCCGCGCAGCCACCGGTTGAGTTCGTGCAGTTTGCCGCGCTTGCGCTCCCAGCCCATCCAGCACTTTTCCACGGCGTTGAAGGCGCGCCCCCGGTAGAGCAGCATGAAGCGCTCGCTCGACTCCCCCTTCACGCCCCCATGCCGCTGATTGAGCCGCTGGATCGATCGGCGCGCTGCCGCCAGCAGCGGCGCATCCGATGCCAGCACCTGCTGCTCGGCATCGATGCCATCCACCAACAGGGCATAAAGAAGCGCTCCCTCGCCGCTTGCCAGGTGATGCACTTCCAGCCGTTCGATTTGATCGTCAAGCTCCGCTTCGCTGGTGAGCAGCGTGGGTACGACCACCAGGGTGCGCATCGACGCCGGCACGCCTGCGGCCAGATCAAGGCTCGGGAGTGAAAGCGGCCCGACCCGACGAGTGATTGCCAGGTTGACCAGCGCCGTGGCAACGTCGCTGACAGGCAGCCACCCGACAAGCGCCAGCGCGACCAGCAGCCCCGCGCCGTCGCTCGACCAGCCGTTCGGCATCACGGCCGTCAGCGCCCAGAGCGCCAGGCCCAGCAGCCCCATTGTGAAGACACCGATCGCGCCCAGATAGCCGGCAATACCCAGCCCGCGCACCCCGCGCCCCAGGCGCCGGCCCAGCGTGGGCCGGTAGCCGATGGCGTTTTCCAGCGCCCGCCGCCCCGCGCCGATCAGATGATAGCCCGGGTCGCCCACCCGCTCCGCCTCGATGAATTCCGCCTCGCTTGCGCGGGCCTGCTGGGCGGCGGCCAGAGCGTGTTCCACCACGTCCAGCTCGGCGCACGTCGCGCCTCGAGCCAGGCGCTCGATGGCGTTCCGGTAACGGTTGCGGGTCGGAAAATCCATGGCGGCAAACCCGCTGGCAGCCCCCAGCCTTGCATCCACCAGGCTTGCGCGCTCGACCATATCCGGCCAGTCGATGCTCGACACCAGCCGCATGCTGTTGATGATATTGCGCATGGTGACGTTGGCCGCGCCCTGGCGCTGCTGAACACGGTGAACCACCTCGTCGATGCTGTCGCCCTGGCGCGCCAACTGATGCTCGAGCCAGCCCAGCACCGGCATGGTGCGCGGGTCCTGATCGCGCAGGCGCTTGGCCAGCTGCGCGGCAAAGGCCTCGGACAAGCCTTGTTGATCGCGCGACAGTTCATCGAGCACCGGCACCGAACGATCACCATCGGGTACCAGCAGCCGCCGAGCCAGCTCGTCGGCCTCGATGCGCGCACCCTGCTCCTCGGTGATCTGGTCGGCCAGCCGACGCAGGTTCTCGATCAGCACCATACGCAGCGTGATGGCCACCGCCCAAAGCTCTCCGATGGTCAGCGGCTGCACGCGCTGATAGGCCGCCAGAAAGCTTTGCAGCACGTCGGGATCGAAGTAGCTGTCGGTATGCGCCACGAATGCCCAGGCCAGCCCCAGCACTCGCGGGTAGCCCGCAAAGGGGCCGTCGGCCAGCTTGGGAAGCTGCCGGTAGTAGCCCGGCGGAAGATCGGCGCGGACTTCCTTGATCTGTGCTTCCACCAGATGGTAGTTGTCCAGCAGCCAGGCCGCGGCGGGCATGATATCCCGCCCGTCGGCCAGCGCTTTCGCACTGGTCTGATAGGCATCGAGCAGCGCGGCGGTATTGCCCTGAAGGCGCCGCTGTAACGAAAACACCCGAGGCGGCGACGCACTCACGCGCTGGGCGGCGGCCAGGCTGACGGCGTGCTGTTCAAGTCGTTCGACGCTGAAGAGTTCTTCCCGGATCGGCGCAAGAGAGTGCCAGGGCGACGCCGCAGCGCGACGACGATGAAGCCAACCAGACAATAAGGGCATAGACGGTACCTGGGCGCCACGGCACCACGGCGTAGGCCAGCAGGGCGCTATTTGAGCATAGGAAACCGGTCCAGGCGCGTCTGTTCTCTAGCGCACCAAAGAGGGCTGAAGCGAGCGCATTGCGTCGTTCCCGACAAGGCAGGGTTAACACCCGCTAACCTCACGTAATTGATAACGCTTTGCATTCTCTTTTTTTGCATGACATTATCCGGCATTTATCCAGAGCCGAGCAGGCGTATGCCAACACTACACTGCTACCGCAGCGTGAGCGCCAAGCGTGGGTTGCTCACCCAGTGCGTGCTACTGCTTGCCGCCATGCTGGTCGTGACAACGGCTCGCGCCAGCGCGCCTGCCCCTCGTATCGTCACGCTCTACCAGGGAGCGACCGATAGCGCCGTAGCGCTGGGGATAACGCCCGTGGGCGTCGTCGATGCCTGGCTCGAGCCGCCAATGTACCGCTACCTGCGAGACGATCTGGCCGGAGTGGCGCACGTGGGCCTGGAAACCCAGCCCAACCTCGAGAAAATCGCCTGGCTTTCCCCCGAGCTGATCGTTGCCAGCGACTTTCGTCACGCCCGGGTCGCCCCGCTTCTGCGCGCCATCGCGCCGACGCTTTCCATGCCTACGGTGTTCGATTTCAAGACCACGCTGAGCCAAATGGCCGAGGCCACCGGGCGCGAGGCGCGTGCCGAGGCGTTGCTTGCGCGCTGGGATGCGCGAGTCGCCGACTTTCGCCGCCAGATCATTGAACGATTCGGCAGCGAATGGCCACAAAAGGTGGCGGTGGTCCGCTTCAAGAGCGATCACCTGCGCATCTATACCAGCGGCTTCGCCGGCTCGATTCTCAGTGAGCTGGGCTTTGCACAGCCGCAGACGCTCACCGCCCAGAGCTGGGGCATGAAGCTGACAAGCCCGGAGAACATTCCGGTGCTGGACGCCGACGTGATGTTCGTGCTGCTCGAGCCCGATGACCCGGCCATTGCCGACAACTACCGCCGCTGGTCGGCGCATCCGCTGTGGCAGCGGCTGACGGCGGTCGAGCGCAACCGGGTATTCGAGGTCGAGCCGGTCAGCTGGATGATGGGCGGCGGCATTTTGGCCGCCAACGCCATGCTCGATGACCTTTACCGTCACTATCAGCTTCGCCCTGCCGCGCTTGCCGACGTATCCGCCCTGGCCGACGTATCCGCGTTTGACCAAAGCGCCTGCGCGGCCGTTAGGGAAAACGCCTCATGCTGAGCCGCACATCGAGCCGGGCGCTGGGGCTTTTGGCGGGGGCGCTTGCGCTACTGGCGGCATTCATGACGAGCGTGATGCTGGGCACCACGCCGATCGCCTTGAGCGCCCTGCCCCGGGCACTGCTTCACCACGACCCGGCCCGGGTGGATCAGATCATCCTGCTCACCGAGCGCATTCCCCGGGCCTGCGTGGCCGCGCTGGTCGGCGCGAGCCTTGCCGTGGCGGGTGCTTTGATGCAGACCGTGACCCGCAACCCGCTCGCCTCTCCCGGGATTCTGGGCATCAACGCCGGCGCGATGTTTTTCGTGGTAGTGGCGGTGTCGCTACTGCCGCTGAGCACGCCGGGGCAAATCGTCTGGGCGGCGCTTTTGGGGGCACTTTCCGCGGCCGGCCTGGTGGTGGCGCTGGCCCGCGGCCGCCAGGGGGAGTTTTCACCGCTACGCGTAGTGCTGGCCGGCGTCGCGGTCACGGCGCTGTTCGTGTCGTTCAGCCAGGGGCTTCTGGTGATCGACCAGCAGAGTTTCGAGAGCGTGCTCTACTGGCTGGCGGGCTCGGTGTCTGGACGCGAGCTTCATCGGGTGGCGCCACTACTGCCGCTGTTTCTGGGGGGCTTCGCGCTGAGCGCGCTACTCGCCGGGCGCGCCAACGCGCTGCTGCTGGGCGACGATCTGGTCACTGGCCTTGGCATGTCGGCGACGACCACCAAGCTGCTGCTGGGCGCGGCGGTCATCGTGCTGGCGGGAAGCTCCGTGGCGCTGGCAGGCATGATCGGCTTCGTGGGCTTGATCGTGCCGCACATGGCGCGCGGGCTCTTCGGCATCGACCACCGCTGGTTGCTGCCCGCCTGCGCGCTGCTCGGCGGGGCGCTGCTGCTGTTGGCGGATGTCGCCGCGCGCTTCGTGATGCCGCCCCAGGAGGTGCCCGTGGGCGTGATGACCGCGCTGGTCGGTACCCCCTTCTTCATTTACCTGGCAAGGCGCAGGCTGGCCGCCCAATGAACTCGAACGCTTCTTCGCGCGCGGCTCCCGCCGCGCTCGCCTCCTTCCGCGCCACGCTGCTATCGCTTTTTCTACTATTGATGACCAGTGCGACGCTGTCGCTGTGCCTGGGCAGTTTTCCGACTTCGCCGGTTCGGGTGGCCGAGGCGTTAATTGCGCCGTCAAAAAGCGATATTGCTTTCATCGTCTGGGAGCTTCGTCTGCCGCGCATCGCCCTGGCAGTGCTGGTCGGCGCGGCGCTGGCCGTGGCCGGGGCGCTGTTGCAGGCGATCGTGCGCAACCCGTTGGCCTCGCCGGACGTGATCGGTATCACCAGCGGCGCCGCCTTCGCCGCGGTGGCGTTTCTGGCACTGCTGGGATCGACCTTGAGCATCCACTGGCTACCCGTGGCGGCGATGCTCGGCGCGCTGGCCGCAGCCCTGGCGGTGATCGGGCTGAGCTGGCAGCGGGGGCTTCGCCCGACGCGCATGGTCCTGGTGGGGATTGGCCTGGCGGCGGCGCTAAGCGCGGGTACGACGATGATGATCGTGATCGGCGACGACGCGGCGGCCATGGCGGCCTACGTCTGGCTCACCGGCAGCCTTTACGGCGCGCAGTGGGGCGATGTGCTGGGGCTACTGCCCTGGCTTTTGGTGACGCTACCGGTGTGTTTGATGCTTGCCCGCCACGCCGACGCCATGGCGCTGGGCGACGACGTGGCGCTGGGACTGGGGGTGGCCATCACGCGCAGCCGGTTGGCGCTTTTAACCTGCAGCGTGGTGCTGGCGGGCGCGGCGGTGGCCTTTGCCGGGGGATTGAGCTTCGTTGGGCTGATGGCGCCGCATCTCGCGGCGAGGTTGACCGGTCGCCATCTGGCACGGCTTCTGCCCGCCGCCGCGCTGGTCGGCGCGCTCATCGTGCTCTGCGCCGACCTGCTGGGGCGGGTCGCCTTTCTGCCCAAGGACCTGCCGGCGGGCATCTTCGTGGCCGGCATCGGCGCGCCCTTTTTCGTCTACCTGCTGTATAGAACGCGTTAGACAGGGAACGCTCGATCTTCACCCCGCCTCCCGATCCTGTGGGCGTTAGAAATCCAGACGATAGCCCAGCGTCAACGTGCGCCCGCGACCGGCAAAGTAGCGCTCGTCGTTGACCAGCGCGCTCTGCGAGTAGTAGGTCACGTACTGCTCGTCGAGCAGGTTGGACACCCCCACGTTGACCTGACCCACCGGCAGTTGGTAACCCACCGCCGCATCCATCAGCAGATAGCCGTCGAACTCGCGGTTCGCCTCATCGAAGGTTTCATCGAAGGCGTAGTTGGCCTGCACGAAGGTGGAGAGGTTATCCGTCCAGTTCGCCGACCAGCTGGCGGTCAGACGATCCGGCGAGACATCGAGCCCCGAGAGCTTGGCATCCAGGCGTCCGTCCTCGTTGCTGTCATAACGCCCGTCCATGCGCGAGTAGGCCACCCGGCCCGAGTGGCGGTCGTTGAACTGGTAGTCCAGCGCGGCCTCGACGCCCTGGATCTTGGTCTCCTGGCGCTGCATGTAGAAGACGTCGTCGATCTCGGTCAGGCGGCTGCCGAAATCCGACGAGGATTCGTAGTAGCTGAGCTGTGCCGCCAGGCGGCCGTTCTCGAAGCGCAATCCGGTTTCGATGTTGTCGGTGACGATTGGGGCGAGGTTGTCGATGCTATCGACAGACTGATTTGGCGTGCTGATGCCGCGAAGCGCGCGCCCCACGTCCGGAATCGAAAAGCCTTCGGAGTAGTTGGCGAACAGGCTCCAGTGCGCGACCGGGCTCCAGACCGCGCCCAGGTTATAGAGCGTTTCGTTGAAGCTGGGGTCACCGCCCTCCACCGCCACGCCGTTGTTGGCCGCCACGGTGCGGTAGCTGTCGATGTCGAGCTTGGCGTACTCGTAGCGCGCGCCCGCGGAAAACAACAGCGAATCGACCGGGCGCAGGTCCGCCTGCACAAACGGCGAGAGATCGGTGTAGTCGGTGGGCGGCACGTAGGTACGATCGCTGGTGTACAGATACTGCTCGGTTTCATCGAACAGCGTATCGAAACCCAGAGTCACTTTCAGGCGCTCGTCCCACAGATCATCTCGGGTCAACGAGACCTTGGTGCCGAACTTGGTGGTCGCCGCCAGGGTCTGGTCGAAGTAGGTGCCCACCGGCGCCAGCGCCGGGTCCTGGAAGGTCGCCGAGTCGGTCGCGCCGAACAGCGCCTCGTAGTCCTGGTAGAACGCCTGGGCACTGAGCTGCATGCCGGCCAGATCGAAATGGTCATAGCCAAGCCCGGTCGTCCACACCCGGTTGTAGGGCGCATCGCCTTCGGGGGTGCCGCGCCGCGAGGTCGTGACCACGCCGCTGGCGCGGTCGCCGGTGACGCTTAAGTAGTCGTTGTGGCCTTCGATATCGTAGTGATTGAGCGTGAACTGCAGCCGCTGGTCGTCGTCGATCCAGTAGGCAAGCTTGCCCAGCAGATCGAATGAGCGCGAATCCATCAAATCGCCTTGGGTGTTGTCCACCCCGACCGCGTCGCCGTTGCCGTCCAGAAACAGCCCCTGGTCCTCAACGCTTGCCGAGAACAGATAATCCACGTCGCCGCTGTTGCCGCTCACGCCGTAGCCCGCCTTGTAGCTTAGCGTTTCGCTATCGAGCTCACGGGTGGGCGTGGTGACCTGACCCTCCACGTACTGGTTGAAGGAGCCGGGTTCCGGGCGCTTGGTGATCAGGTTGATCACCCCGCCCGCCGCGCCCACGCCGTTGGTGGCGTTGGCGCCCTGGATCACCTCGATCTGCTCGACCATCGAGAAATCGATGGCGTGCGCTTCGCGCCCGGTCGGGCGTAGCGGGTTGGATTGGGGAATACCGTCGATCAGGATCAGCGGCGTGCGGCCTCTTAGCGTCTCGCCGCTGCCGCTCATCTTCTGGCGGCTGGGGGAATAGGACGGCAGCAGGTTGCTGAGGATCTGCGATGAGTCGCTGGTCATCTGGCGCTGCTGAGTGATCTCCTCCTCGCTGATGATGCGCACCGTCTGCGGCGAGTCCTCGACGGTTGCATTGGTGCGCGAGGCGGTGACCACCATGGTCGGCTCAGCGCTGCCGCGCTCAACGGGTTCATTGAGCGCCGCTTGTTGAGCAAAGCCCTGAGTCGCCGCGACCAGCCCGACGAGCGTGACCGTTGGCCAGACGGCCATGCGTTTATCGATATTCACCTTGTCCTACCCCTTTTTTAAAAGTTTTTTTAACCGCTTTTTAAACCGCTTTTGGATGAGCCTTGCGGTGGTGCGCAGAGAGGCTTGCAGTACAAACGAGCATCTAAATGATAATGATTGTATTGCGCATATTAGACGCTTATTTTCTATAAAATGAAACACCGCGTTCGATACATTCGTGCGCTCATGCTCTTTTATGGGTCGCGATATTTCGTACCGGACGAGGAAGTTAAAACGGGAAATATTGAAAATGAGAATGTTTTATCCTAGGGTTTGCCCCGTTCGCCGACTGCACGAGCCCGCTCATGACGCTCTCTTCGCCCCCGCTTTCTCGCCTGACCGGCGCTGGCCTTCGCGCCGGCTATGACATCGAGCCCGTGCTGAAAGGTGTGGATATCGCCATCGAGCAGGGCCGGCTTACCGTGCTTTTAGGCCCCAACGGCTGCGGCAAGTCTACGCTGCTCAAGACGCTGGCGCGCACGCTCGCCCCCAGCGCCGGGCAGGTCTACCTGGACGGTAAGGACATTCACCAGCGCCCCACCCGCGAGGTCGCCAAGCGCCTGGGGATTCTGCCCCAGGGCCCGGTGGCACCAGAAGGCTTGAGCGTTCGCCAGTTGGTCGGCATGGGCCGCTTTCCCCACCAGGGGCTATGGCAGAAAAACACCCGCCAGGACGATGAGGCCGTGCGCGAGGCGATGGCCTACACCGACGTTGGCGCCTTCGCCGAGCGCGGCGTCGATGCGCTTTCCGGCGGCCAGCGCCAGCGCTGCTGGATCGCCATGGTGCTGGCCCAGCAGACCGACTTGATCCTGCTCGATGAGCCCACCACCTTTCTGGACTTGAAAGTGCAGGTGGATCTTCTGGAGCTTTTGTCGCGGCTCGCCCACGAGAAAAACCGCACGCTGCTACTGGTACTGCACGATCTGAACCTGGCCGCCGCCTACGCCGACTGTCTGGTGCTGATGCGCGACGGGCGCATCGTGACTCAGGGCGCGCCTGGCGAGGTCTTCACCGCCGAGAACCTTGCGCGCGTGTTCGAACTCGACGCCCAGGTACTCAAGGACCCGGAAAGCGGCCGCCCGATCTGCGTGCCGCGAAAGCGCGCCCCGGAGCGCCCGCCCGGCAGCCTTGCGCAGCGAAAAGCCTCATGACCCACACCTTCTGCGCCGAGCTGAGCCAGCAGCAGCACGACCCGCTGGCGGGCAGCGCTGCCCACGCCGAGCGCAACCTGCTGATCAGCTGGCCCCGGGCCAAGTGGCAGCGTAACCTGCGCCACGCAAGCGACATGGCAGATTCGCTGAAAACACAGTTGGATGAGATCGCCGCCACCGGCCGGCGAGTCAACCTGATTCACCGCCGGTCGCAGGACGCCACCTGCCATCAGATCTTTCTGATGCCGGAACGGCGCCGCTTCGACGTGGCGCGCGACGAGCTTTCCCACTTTCTCGACCGATGGCGCCAGGGCCACTCGCTTGCCCGGTGGGAGCAGGCACCGCCGGAAGCTGACCTGATTCTGTGCTGCACGCACGGCAAGAAGGACAAGTGCTGTGCGAAATACGGCTACCGCACCTACAAGGCGCTGGCCGCCGCCGTTTTGGAGCACGCCCTGCCTTTCGATGTATGGGAGAGCAGCCACCTGGGCGGGTGCCGCTTGGCCGCCAGCCTCGTCGTGCTGCCCCGCGTGCGTAAGTACGGTCGCCTTCGCCCCGAACAGGTGCTGCCCTTTCTGCGCGCTGAAGCCAGCGGCCGGCGGTTTCTGCCCGGCTACCGGGGCGACTCGCGGCTCACCCCGGCCCAGCAGTGCGCCGAGGTGGCACTGCTCGAACGCCTTGAGTTTGAGGCACCCTTTTCCCAGCTGACGCTGACCGACGACCAGGGCGACGAGCAGCAGCGCACGCTTTGCTGGCAGTGCGAGCAGGGCGGCCATACCACCACGTTCGAGGTGCAGTGCCAGAGCATGGCGCTTTTACGCGTCGACACCTGCGCCGATCTCGACCAGGGCCCTACGGAAAGCCTTGTCTGGCAGGCTACTCGTATCGAGGCGATGAAAACTTGATGGCCGCGCCCTCTAGCGCCCACAAAAAACCCGGCCTGAGCCGGGTTTTTTGAACACGAGCAAAAATCCTACCAGCGGTAGCTAATACTGCCGATCACGCTGCGCGAGGCGCCGTAGTAGCAGTAGAAGTCACAGCCGCTGACATACTCCTTGTCGGTCAGGTTGTTGACGTTCACCTGGGCGGTCCAGTTCGGGTTGAAATCGTAGCTGGCTACGGCGTCGAAGACGGTGGCCGAGGACACGCTGCCCTCGACGCTGCTGCCCGGGCTTGGCTCGCTTTCGCCCACGTAGCGCACGCCGGCACCGACGGAGACGCCGGGCACGAACTGGCTGGCGTCGTAATCGAGCCGTGCGGAGGCGGAGTGGCGCGGTACCAGCGGCACGCGCTCATCCTGCTGAGCGTCGCTGACGTCATAGCGCGCATCGGTGTAGGTATAGGCGGCGGTAAGCTGCAGTGCATCGGTCAAGTAGCCCACCCCCTCCACTTCCAGGCCTTGCGAGCGGCGCTCACCGGCCTGCTCCTGCACCGGTGCGCCGGTGGAGATCAGGGTATTGTCCTCCTCCACATCAAAGGCGGCGACGGTGACATAACCGTCGATGTCGAACGGCGCGATCTTGACCCCGGCTTCGAGCTGGCGGCCTTCCAGCGGCCGGTAGCTTTCGCCGCTCGGGCCGCTGCCCGCCACTGGCGTGAAGGATTCACTGTAGCTTACGTAGGGCGATATGCCGTTATCGCCCAGGTACATGGCGCCGGCGGTCAACGATACCTGCTCGTCGTCGTAGCCCTGATCAGAGCGGCCGGTGGTATCGCTCAAATCCTCGGAGCTTTTGACGTTGTCGTAGCGGGCGCCGGCCAGAAAGATCCAGTTGTCTGCGACGCGCAGCTGATCCTGCACGTAGAAGCCGAACTGGCGCTGGCTCAGGTCGTGCCGGGTGGGGTCGCCGGTGTCAGGCTCACTGAAGGCCGCGTAGTCCGGCTGGTAGAGATCGACGGTGTCGATATTGGCGAAGAAGCTCGAGCCGTCGCCCAGGGTGCGGAAGCTGTCCCGGTTGACGTAGTTCAAGTCGAGCTTCTGATAGCCCGCGCCGAGCAGTAGCGTGTTCTCGGTATTGTCGGTATAGGTGCGCGCAATTAGGCGGTTGTCGAGGGTGTAGGCGTCATAATCACCGTCGCGGTCGATCACCCCACGGGAAATGCTGCGCGGCGGCGTAACGAAAGAGTTGGGGTAAACGTTCTTGAGCTCGAGATCGAGATGCGCATAGCGGGCGTTTTGCTGAAACTCCCAGGTGTCGTTGATCTGGTGCTCGAGCTCGTAGCCAAGCGACGTCTGGCGCTGATCCAGGGTATCGAAATCCGGCTGGCCGTAGTTGGTTTGCGGGTCGATCCGGCCAAGCGGCGTGGCGTTTGCGGTGCCCATGGCCGGGAAGAAACCGGAGGTCGGCGTGCCGCGGTCCTTCTGGACGCTGGCCAGAAAGGTCACCGTGGTGTCGTCATTAAAATCGACCGCCAGGCTCGGTGCGAAGTAGTAGCGCTCGCTGCCGGTACCGTCGAGTTCCCCGTCCCGGTCGCGGTAGAGCCCGACCATGCGATAGCGCACATCCTCGTTTTCACCCACCGGGCCGGCGGTATCGATGGCGACCTGGCGGTGGTCGTGGTTGCCCGCCTGAAGCTCTATGGTGCCCTGAGGTTCACGCGTCGGGCGCTTACTGATCGCGTTGATCACCCCGCCCGGAGGCGCCTCGCCGTAAAGGATAGAGGCCGGGCCCTTGAGAAGATCGACCCGCTCGAGGCCGAAGGTTTCGGTGAGCCACCAGAAGTAGCCGCCGGTACGAAACAGGCGCAGGCCGTCCTGGTAGGTCGCGCTTTCAGCGCTGAAACCACGCAGCAGGAACCAGTCCGCGTTGTTGTCGTCGCCGTAGGGCTGCGAGGTGACACCGGAGCGGTACTGGAACGCTTCATCGAAGGTGCGCACGCCCTGGGTGTCGAGCGCATCACTGCTGACGGTGGAGATCGAGCGTGGCGTTTCGATATCCGGCGTGTCGACCTTGAGCGCCGTGGCGGTCACCGTGGTGGTGCCCAGCGTCACCGTTTGCTCCTGAGCCAGTGCGGCCAGCGGCACAACGCCCAGCGCCCCGGTTAGAGAAAGAAGTATCGAGCGGCGAACGGCCAACGATAAAGGCGCAACGGCGAAGGGCTTGGAATACATGTAGTCGGTCTCGTTAAAGAGCAAGGTGACGATCAAGTAAAGCGAATGATAGATATTTTTATTCACGACCACAAATCGCAGCGCTCAACACGCGTTGAAAGGGCATTACCAGGCGCCTTTTTCGTCAATGGCGCTAAGCCTCTACGCGATCTGCTATCATCCCGCGCCGGCGCCCCGGCCAGCCTACGATGATACAAAAGGAAAGTGCATGAACTCTTCGCCTTCACGCCCTCACCCCGAGCATGATGCGTTTCTTAAACGGCGCGTGCTGCCCACGCTTGGGCTTTTCGTCCTGATCTACGGGGCGGCGCTGGCGCTTGATTACCACATCAACACCGCCGTGCTCACCATCACACTGATGGTGACGCTTTGTCTCTTGAAGATGCCGGTGGCGATCGCGCTGATCGGCGCCGCCCTGCTCGGCGCGCTTCACGGCGGGCTTACGATGAATGAGGCGATCGCGACCTTCAACGAGAACCTGTTGACCGGCGCTCAGGTCGGCATGACCTACGTGATGGTCGGCGCCTTTGCCGTGGCCATCGCGCGAAGCGGGCTGCTGGATATGCTGGCCCGCCGCATCGCCTCGAAGCTCGACTGGCAGGAAGGCGCAACCAACAAGGGCGTGAAGTGGAGCCTCTTTCTTACGCTGATGGTCGCCTCGATCATGTCGCAAAACGTCGTGCCGGTGCATATTGCCTTCATCCCCGTTCTGATTCCGCCGCTGCTGGGCGTGATGAACCGCTTGAAGATCGACCGCCGCGCGGTGGCCTGCATACTCGGCTGCTTCATCAGCGCAAGCTACCTGCTGCTGCCCACGGGCTTCGGGGCGATCTATCTCAACGAGATTCTGCTGAGCAATGTCAACGACATCGGCCAGCCACTGGGCCTTTCGGTCACCGCCGCCATGGTGCCCCAGGCCATGTTTCTGCCGGTGATGGGGCTTTTGGTCGGCGCGGCGTTTTGCATCTTCGTAAGCTACCGCAAACCCCGCGAGTACCACACCCTACCGGCCACCGAGCTTGCCACCGACGCTCCGCGCCGCCGAGCCAACGCTGGCCAGTTACTGGCGACGGTGCTGGCCATTGGCGCGGCGCTGGTGTGTCAGTTGCTGGTCGATTCGCTGCTGGTAGGGGCACTGGTGGGCTTCGTGATTCTGGGAGTGAGTGGCGTCTTTCGCTGGCAGGAACAGGACGACGTCTTCACCGAAGGCATGCGCATGATGGCCCAGATCGCGGTCATCATCACGCTCGCCTCGGGCTTTTCCGGCGTGCTCGGCGCCACCGACGAGATCGGCTCGCTGGTGGCGGCCACCGCCGAGCTGCTCGACGGCAACATGATGCTCGGCGCGGCGCTCATGCTGATCGTCGGGCTTTTCATCACCATCGGCTTCGGCGACTCGTTTGCCAGCGTGCCGATTCTCGCGCCCATCTATATTCCGCTGGCGCTGGCGCTCGGGTTTTCGCCCATGGCCACGGTGGCGCTGCTGGGCGCCTCGGCCGCACTCGGCGACGCGGGCTCGCCGGCCTCGACCATTACGCTTGGTGCCACCGCCGGGCTCAACGCCGACGGCCAGCACGATCATATCCGCGACAGCGTCATCCCGATGTTCCTGCACGCCAATCTTGGCATGCTGCTGTTTGCCTGGGTGGCGGCGATGATGCTTTGATAAGCACACTCGAATAGACCCGCGGAGCCCTGCCGTGCCACGCCATCGGACGCTACTCATCATCGCCGCCCTCTGCCTGCCGGTTTGGCTAGCCGCCTGGGGGCTGGCCTATACGCCCTACAGTTGCTCCGATGTTCTGTGGGGCGCTCATCGCCCGGCGGATGAGGCCGTAAAACTGGCCTGCGACCCGCGCATGAACATGACCTTCGTGTTCGTCGAGGACTCCCTGCATAACTGGCTGGCGGTGGTGGGCTGGGTGGTGCCCTATGCACTTTTGGTATGGGTGGCGATTCGCACCCTGCTGCGCTGCTCCCGGCACGTGGGCGCGATGCTCTTCACCGCCGTGGCCGGCATAGCGCTATGGATCGGGCTGGTCGTCTCGCTGGAGCGCCAGCCCTATAACTGCGCCTTCGGGTTCGGAGGCTTTGGCTGTACCAGCGCGCTGGGCACGGCCAACGTCAACGCCCTCTTCGGCGGCTGGATGATCCCCCTTGGTATGCTGATCGTGGTGGGCCTGGTGATTGCAACATCGAATCACAAGCGGCCACCGGGCTAACCCTCGCGAAGCACCGTCGCCAGCCGCTCGCGCTCCTGCGCCTCGTAAAAGCTCGGGTCGTCGAACAGGTCCGGCTGAACGTCGTCGAACATCATGCTCAGCACCTCGGCGCTACTTTGCACCATCGGCTCGAAATGGGCGGTGTGGGTCTTCAGCGCCCGCACCCGCCGGCGGCGGTAAAGGGCATAAAGCCCCAGCAGCAGGAACACGCCAGCGATATAAAACGGCAGGCCCTGGTCCCCGACCGCGTGCATTAATGTGCCCGCCGCCAGCGGGGCCAGCGCGCAGCCGGCGCCGTGCATCACCAGCATGTCTGCCGAGCCTGCCACGATCTCGTCCGGGTGGAGCTGATCGATCAGCTGCGCTACCGCCAGCGGGTAGAGCGAAAACGCGAGTCCGCCCCACAGAAAATAGAGCGCCAGCAGCGCGCCCTGGTTCGGTGCGAAAGGCATCATCAGCGCTATCAGCGCCGCGCCCAGCACCACCCAGGTCAGTACTACCGGCCGGTCGTGCTTGTCGGAAAAGCGCCCGATGGGAATCTGCAAAAGCGCCCCGCCGACGATGGCTGTGCTCATCACCAGTCCTACCCCGGCCAGATCGAACCCCATATGGTCGGCGTAAACGGGCGTCATCGACCAGAATGCGCCCATGGCAAGCCCGGAAAGCGCCGCCGACGCCACCGCCAGCGGCGCAAAGCCTACAAGCGCGCGCAGGCTGCTTTTCGGGCGCTCGCTCACTTTCGGCTGCACCCGCCGGGTAAGCGTGATGGGCAGCACCGCCCAGCTGATCAACATCGCGATAATGACGAACAGCAGATACCCCTCGATGGAGGAGATCCGCAAAAACTGCTGCGCGATGGCCAGCGCCCCCAGATTGACCACCATGTAGACGGCAAAGAGTCGCCCACGCTCGTGGCTGGCCGCCTGGCTATTGAGCCAGCTTTCGATCACCGTGATCAGCGTGATAAACGAGAGCCCGTAGACCACCCGCAGCGGCAGCCATACCCAGGGCGTGACGAACACCAGGTGCAACAGCGCCACGGTGGCGCATAGCGAGGCGCAAAAGCCGAAGGTGCGAATGTGCCCCATCCGCCGAATCAGCCGCCGGCTCACCCAGGTACCGCAAATGAACCCGACGAAATAGCCGGACATCACCAGCCCCAGCAGCACGGTGGAAAACCCCTCGCTCACCCCGCGCAGGCTCAAGAGCGTATTGAGCAGGCCGTTGCCTAAAAGCAGCAGCGCCACGCTATAGAGAATCGATTTCACCGGCCTGAGCATTGCCAATGAGCGCATGGGAAGCCTCCTTGCCGGGCGCGCGCCGGTCATCTCAAGGGAATCGGTTGGAGCCTGACAAAACACCATGCATAAAGAGGGCCACCCGCGAGCGCAATTGCGGGTGGCAGGCACGGCGGATAGAATCAAGCAACCAAATAAAACTTCACCCTTGGGTCAATGGCCCGACTGCGGAGCCTTCACGCCATGGCCACGTTCATTCCTGCGCTTTCGACCATTCCCCGTGCCCGCATGACGCCCGGCGAGCGCCGTGTGGCCCAACGCCTGGATAGCCTGCTCGAGGACGACTACATCGTCTGGTACGACATCCCGCTCGGGCGGCAGCGCCGCTACCCGGACTTCATCGTGCTGCACCCCGCGCGAGGGCTTTTGTTTCTCGAAGTGAAGGACTGGAAGCTCGATACCCTGCACTCGATCACACCGGAAAGCGCGGTCATCGACACCCCCAAGGGGCGCAAGACGGTGAGCAATCCGCTGATACAGGCGCGCCAGTATGCCTTTACCGCTCTTGACCAGCTGGAGCGTGACCCGCAGCTCACCCAAAGCGATGGCCGCTACCAGGGCAAGCTCTGCTTTCCCTACGGCTTCGGCGTGATTTTTCCCAATATCACCCGACGCCAATGGGACGAGGCCATGAGCGAGGAAGCCCAGGAGCGAGTGCTGCCGGGGCATCGCTTGATCTGCCAGGACGAGATGCTCGCCACCGCCGACCCGGAAGCGTTTCAGGAACGGCTGTGGGCCATGTTCGACTACCGCTTCGGCGAGAAGCTCACCCTGCCCCAGCTCGATCGCATTCGCTGGCAGCTCTTTCCGGAAGTGCGCATCGACGCCCCCACCGGCGATCTGTTCGGCGACGAAGAGCAGAGTGAGGCGCCGGCCACGAACGCGGTGCCGGATATCGTGCGCGTGATGGACCTGCAGCAGGAGCTACTGGCGCGCAGCATGGGCGACGGCCACCGGGTGATCCACGGCGTGGCCGGCTCCGGCAAGACGTTGATCCTGGGCTATCGCTGCCTGCACCTGGCGCAGGCCACCACCAAGCCGATTCTGGTGCTCTGCTTCAACATCACGCTGGCTGCCAGGCTTCGCTGCTTCATCGCCGAAAAAGGCCTGACCGAAAAGGTGAAGGTGCACCATTTTCACGAATGGTGCGGGCAACAACTCAAGACGTACCACGTCGATTTGCTGCCCGGCAGCCGCCCGGTGTACGAGCGCCAGGTGGAGAGCGTGATTCACGCCGTCGACCAGGGGCAGATTCCCCGCGCCCAGTACGCCGCCGTGATGATCGACGAGGGCCACGATTTCGAACAGGCCTGGCTCAAGCTGGTGGTGCAGATGATCGACCCCGATACCAACTCGCTTTTGCTGCTCTACGACGACGCCCAGTCGATCTACCAGAAAGGCGCGCTGAAATTCCCGCTCTCCTCCGCCGGTATTCAGGCGCGCGGGCGCACCACCATCCTCAAGCTCAACTACCGCAACACCCGCGAGATATTGAGCTTCGCCTACGAGTTCGCCCAGGACTTCCTCACGGCGCACGATGGTGACGACGACCACGTACCGCTCATCGCCCCGGAAGTAGCCGGCGTCAGCGGCCCTAAACCCGCGTTTCGAGCCTTCAAAAGCGACGACGCCGAGGCCCACTACCTGGTGCGCTGTATTCAGACCTGGCAGGAACACGGAACCGAGCTGAACAGCATCGCAGTGGTCTATACCAGCAACGCTCAGGGAAAGCGCTTCCACGAGGCGCTTCAAAGCGCCGGCATTCCCAGCCGCTGCCTGCAGCAATCCTTCGATAAACACCGCTACGACCCGCAGGCCCAGGAAGTGGTCCTGCTCAGCCGCCAGAGCAGCAAGGGCCTGGAGTTCGACACGGTACTGCTCAGCGGCCTCGGCGCGCTCGACTCCGCCGAGGAGAAGCAGGCCCAGGAAGCGCGGCTTCTGTATGTGGGCATGACCCGAGCGCGAAGACGGTTGATGGTGACCGGGAGCAAGGTGAACTGGTATACCGAGCGGCTGAGCGAGCTGGCCTCGGCCTGAGAAGCAGCGTCTTTGAATAACACCTACACGGGAGACGCCGAATGGCGATCGAGCAAGGCATCTGGAAACTGGCAAGCGGTGCCAGCGAAGCCCCGCAAAAACTGCGCCCCATGGGGCTTGCCGATGAAAGTAAGCTTGAAGAGCAGATCATGCAGGACGTCTCGATCCTCAACCGGGACTGGCTCTTGATCGGCCGCCAGGTACGCACCGGCTTCGATAAGCTGATCGACCTGCTCGCACTCGATGCCAACGGCAACGTGATTATCATCGAATTGAAACGTGATAAAACACCCCGGGACGTGGTGGCCCAGGCCATCGACTACGCCAGCTGGGTAGTCACGCTGGCCGACTACCAGTTGATCGATATCTATCAGGCCTTTGCCGAGCGCTACCACCGCCCTTACCCCACTCTGGAAGACGCATTCGACGCCAAGTTCGGCGTACCGCTCGATGACGTGACGCTCAACGATAGCCACCAGATGGTGGTGGTCGCCACCCGGCTCGACGCCAGCAGCGAGCGCATTATCAACTACCTGAACGACCATGCCCAGCTTTCGATCAACGCGATGTTCTTTTCGGCGTTTGAAGACGGTGGCAACCACTACCTGAGCCGCGCCTGGATGATCGACCCGGACGAGCCGCCCCAGCCAGCCGCACGCAAAGCGCAGAAAGCCCCCTGGAACGGCGAGTTCTACGCCTCCTTCGGCGACGACCGCCCCTGGGAACTGGCGCGGCGTTCTGGTTTCATCGCCGGCGGCGGCGCCCACTGGTACTCCAAGACGCTCAACCTGCTTTCCGAAGGTGCCCGGGTATGGGTGAACATTCCCAGGATCGGTTATGTTGGCGTGGCGGAAGTGACCGGCGAGCGGGTACGGGCGGACGAGTTCATGGTCGAAACGGCGGACGGGCTACAACGTTTGAAAGTGTGGGTTAGCAGTAGATATGGCACCGCGGACGAATGTGGGACTACAAAAGAAGAAGTGGGATAACAGGGGACAGATAACAAGTTTTAGGTCAGTAGACTCAATAGGTTACACGCGCGTCGGCAGTATGAAAAGCCAGCAATTCAGAGGCCACTGTGCCAAAGCCGCGCAAATCAGGAAAAAGGCCGTTCTATGCTAGAGCGGCCTTTTTTGCTGAATATTTGGCACTGCTTTCAATTACCTTAAGAGCAGCTTCGCATTGTAATCAGAACAACCAGTGCCTTGTACGAAAACGTCTAGCTCTTCTTGCTTGGTAAGGTTGTAAAAGTACTCGCCGCCCAAAGCCTCCAAGTCACCACGTATTCTGTCACGCAATTCGACATCATAGTCACCCAGTAGCTCTGCAACAGTCACATCCCCATCATCAATTCGGATCGCTATAAAACCCTTTCGGGGGTTTATGCCTACTACAGTGCCTATCATAGCTTCTCCTCCTTATAGCCATCCCGCCGACCATACCGCACGGCCAATAATCTCAAGCTCGTTCAAGCGATCGCGCGGCACCACCACCTCGCGATAGGCGCTGTTGGCGCTGATGACGCTGACGCCGTCGAAGTTGCGCTGGAGCCGTTTGGCGTAGAGATGTCCATCCAAGCGCAGTATGTAGATTCCCTCACCCTCGATCGCCTTTCTGGTGTGATCGATCAGGACAGTATCACCACTATGCAGCACGGGCTCCATGCTATCGCCGTCAATGCGGATCGCCGAAAGGTGATCCGGTGTCAGGCCATGCTTGCGTAGCGAGTAGCGGGTGAAAGATATGTGCGTCAGTACACGGCAGTTCTCGTTCCACGCGCCATCGCCTGCGCTACATTGTGCGTCATAGAGGGGAACGAAAGCATAATCGTCCATCCCCTGCACTTCGTCGTGATGCCCCTTCTCAACACCAAACGCCAGCCACTGAATATCTTTACCCGAAGCTTGGGCAATCGAATTTAAGCGATCCAAGGTGGGATAGGTGTCACCACTCAGATAACTGCGTATCGCACCCTCGGACAAACCACATCTGCGCGAAAAAACGCGCGCACTCTCTCCTCCTAACGCATTTTTTAGGCGCTCGGGGAAGCATCCGATTCGTTCATCAGGAATCGGATGATCTCCCTCATTCTTTTCAACAACATCCTTTTCGCCGTAAGTCACTGATATAAAACCTGCTACGCATAAAAAAGAGCGGTTTGCTCACAAAAAAGAACCGGATGCTCATTTATCCGCTTGATGCGCGCATTTTTCCGCGTTATGTTTACTCACAAGTGAGGGTTAGACAGCCAGAAAAAACGCCACGGAGTGACGCAATGAAACTGGATATACCAACCAACCCAACGGCGAGGTGGGAATGGATCAAGTATCAGATCCGTGCCCGTGGTTTAACGCTGGCTGAGCTTGCACGCCGGCTGGGCGTTGAGCTTGGCACAATTGCAGCGGTGAAGCGTACGCCCTATCCACGTATGGAAAGAGCTATTGCCGATGTACTAGAGCTTCAACCTGCCACTATATGGCCAGAACGTTGGAACCACGACGGCACCCCTTGCCGCCAGCGCCCTAATCGCGCGGAAAAAAGCGAATCCACATTATGTGGACAGGATAGCGTTTCTAACGCTTTAGCGCATCGTCAAATGATCGTGGGGGCATAGCCATGCGACGTGTCAAAGACGACCTGACGCTGGATATCTTTGAGGTGCCACACCCTGTAGTACCCGCCCCCGGTAGTGGTAACTATGCCAGCCAGGTAAGCGAGCTGGTGGGCATCGTTTTGAAGGACTGCCCCGTTGATCGTTATGAAGTAGCGGCACAGATGAGTCGTTTAAGCGGTGACGACGTTTCAAAACATATGCTCGATGCTTGGTCGAGTCCGGCGCGTAGCGACCACAACATTCCTCTTTATCGCGTTCCACTCCTCGAGGAGGTGTGTAAAAGCCATGCCTTCACAGACTGGCTTGTGCATTTACGCGGAGGACGTGTGGCCTACGGACGTGAAGCCTTGGCGGCGGAATACGGTCGTCGCCAGCAGCAAATGGACAAGGTCAAGGCTGAAATGCGTGAGCTTAAACGGCTCATGGGAGAAGACGAATGAGCTGGTATACCGCCAAAGAATTGGCCGGGCTACCAGGCGTTCCTGGCACTGAAAGAAACGTCCGAGCATTTGCCCAACGCCACAACTGGGAAGGCCAGCGGCGGTTAGGTAGTAAGGCTGTGGAATATGCCTTCGCCGTCCTTCCTACAGAAACCCAAAGCGCTTTGCTGCTAAAGAGCGCTGACGACTCGAAGCCAACGCCGCAATCCAGTCACTCTTCGAACACCTGTGTGGTAACGGATGAACCACGCCCTGGCCAACAACAGCTAACCGACGCCCAGCGCAAAGTAATGACTGCGCGCGTTGCCTTCGTTCGTGAGATCGAGCGCATGAGCAAAATGGTCAGCCAGCAGCGCGCCATCATTACCCTGGTCGAGCATGCCAGAGAGGGAGATTTAACCCCCTACCTGAATGAGCGCGTGGTGCTTGCCAATGACCGCAAGAGCGACACCCGCACCCTGAGCGAACGCACCCTCAAGCGCTGGATCGCCGACTTCAGAAAACACGGCGAGCGTGGCCTGGCCCCCAAGCGTCGCAAACCCGATATGGGCATGCCTGAGTGGGCGGGTGATTTTCTCAAGCGCTACCAGAAGCCCCAAAAGCCCAGCGTCGAAGCCGCTTACCAGATGCTGGTCGAGCAGACCGAGCCACCCCACCCCAGCATTCACCAGGTGCGTCGATGGCTGGCCAAGCTGTCGCCCGAAGCGCGTGAGCGCGGCCGGATGGGGGCGCATGAACTGAAAGCGCTACAACCGTTCAAGCGCCGCACCAGCGCCGATTTGCTGCCCAATGATGTGTGGGTCGCTGATGGCCATACCTTCGATGCCGAAGTGATCAACCCGGTTACCGGCCAGGCTTTCCGCCCGGAAGTTACGCTGATCATCGACTGGGCCACGCGCCGGATCGTCGGCTTCGCCCTGAACCTGGCCGAATCCACTCTGGCCACGCTGGATGCGCTGCGCGACGCCGTTAGCCGTGTGGGCATGTTCAACCTGTTCTACGTCGATAACGGCTCCGGGTTCGATAACGCCACGGTTTACGAAGTGGTCGATCGGCTTGGTGGCAGTATTACCCACTCGCTGCCTTATAACTCTCAGGCACGCGGCGTTATCGAACGCGCTCACCAATCCATTCTTGTGAAGTTGGCTAAAGAGCTGCCCAGCTTTATTGGCGCGGATATGGATAAAGAGGCTTCCACTAAAGCGCATAAGTTAAGCCGCCGCGACATTAAAGCCGGTTTGAAGCCCGCTCTTATTCCCACGTTTCAGGAGTTCTTTGATCGCCTGAATGATGCACTCGATGTTTATAACCATCGCCCGCACAAGGGGCTTTCTAAAGTACGCGATCTGGACAGCGGAAAACTTCGCCATCAAAGCCCGATGGAAGCCTGGAAGAGTGCCGAAGCCTCCGGCTTTGAAGCACTGACCGCGCCGAGCGACGTGGTCGCGTCTCTCATGCGCCCGCAGGAAGTGCGCAAAACCCATCGCGGCGAGGTGCGTATCAACGGCGGCATCTACTTCATGGACGCTCTGCGCGACTTCCACAGCGAAGAGATCCGCGTGGCTTGGGATTACCGCGATACCGGCAGCGTTGGCGTTTACACCCTGGACGGTGAACACATCGGCGATGCGCTTCTCGATGGCAACGCCACCCCCGCCATGCCGGCCAGCATGATTCAGCGCGCCGCTGAAAAGCGCGAGAAAGGCCAGCTCAACCGGCTGGCTCAAAAAGCCAAGGTCATTACCGGCAGCGATGTGGAGATCCGCGCGATCACGCCCGCCGCCAGTTACTCCGACGAGAAACAGGCCGCTGCCGGCCGTGCCTACGCACAGCAACTGGCTGACCAGGGCACCCGCTTTCAGATCCCGCAAAACAAGATGGAGCGCTATCGGCTCTGGAAGAAGCTCGATGCACAGGTCGAGCAAGGCGAGGAACTACCGGAAACGGCTCGTCAGTGGCACGAACGCTACCAGCATCACAACGATTTCCGCGCCATCGCGAAAGTAATGGAAGCGGACGGGCTGCCACCCGCCCGCAACCGGCGGGCCGTCTGAACCACGGCCCATGACACCCGCAGTAAGAAGGAACTGATATGAGCGTCAACACCATTGTACCACTCACCAACGTAGGCCTTTTAGCCGCCGCCGTCGAAAGCGCCGCGAACCGGCCGCCGGAGCTACCCGGGCTGGTGGTCATGTACGGCCCCAGCGGCTATGGCAAAAGCCTGGCGGCGGCCTACTCGGCCAACATGCACCGCGCCTACTACGTCGAGTGCCGCGAAAGCTGGACCAAGAAAGCTTTCATTCAGGCGGTACTGCGTGAGATGGGCATCATCGCCATGAAGACGATCTCGGAGATGGTCGATCAGGTGGCCGAGCAGCTCTCACGCTCCGGCCGCCCGCTGATCGTCGATGACGTCCAGTACGTGATCGACAAGTCCGCGGCCAACGTGCTGACCGATATATACAACGCCAGCCAAGGCACGCTGATTCTGATCGGTGAAGAGCGCGTGCCCGCCTCAATGGCGCGCCTTGAACGCTTACACAACCGCGTACTGGAATGGGTACCGGCGCAAGCCGCCAGCCTGGATGACGTGCGGGCGCTTGCCGACAAGAGCTACCCGGATATTCAGATCGACGATGACCTGCTCGAAGTGGTTAACGATCGGGTCAAGGGCTGCCTGCGCCGCGTCGCGGTGAACCTCTACCAGATCCACTCGGAAGCCGCCGCCAATGGGTGGACCAACGTCGGCCTACGCGACTGGGGCGATCGTGAGATCCACACCGGTCAGCCGCCGGCGCGGAGGGGGTAAGCATGGCAAAACGTAAACCCAAGCTGAACGCACAGGCGCCACGCATCGACCGCCAGGCCATTTGGGAAGCATTGCGAGCGCTGGCCGTAGACGGCACCAGCATCACTACACGGGCCATCACCCTGGAAATGGCCAATGCCGTGAGCCAGGACCGTGTGCGCGATTACCTCATTGGACTGGAGAAAGCGGGCTATCTCGAGCGCAAGGATACCGCTCGCAAGACCGGCCAGCCGATCGAGTACTCGCTGACCAAGGATGTCGGCGTAGAAGCTCCACGCGTTCGCAAGGACGGATCTACCCCCGAAGGCGGTCTTGGCCGGGAACAGCTTTGGCGCACCCTGCGCATCGTGGGTAACTGCACCGCTGGCGAACTCGCCGATGCAGCTACAACGCCCAAGGTGACGATTGCCGAAGCCACCGCGAACGAGTACCTGCGCTTTCTGGCGGCCGCCGGCTACGTTGTCGTCGCCCGCGCAGGCTCGCCCGGCATACCCACTCGCTATCGCGCAGTAGCCAGCCGCTGGACGGGGCCGCTTGCGCCCATGATTCAGCGCACCAAACAGCTCTACGACCCCAATACCGGAAAAGTGGTTTATAGCCGCGTCACGAAAACGGAAGGGGGTGAGCCATGAGCGCCATTCGCCGCACCCGCTCGGTCGATATCTCCAACTGGGGCGCCCAGCCGCCCCGCTGGATAGCGCTTCTGGCCAATGAGGTACGCGCCAGCAATCGCAAGCTCGCCGCCGAACGTATTGGCGTTTCGCGCAGCGCGGTCTCTTTGGCACTGGCTAACCGCTACCCCAGCCCCTCGACTGACAGCATCGAAAAGAAAGTGCTGAGCGCACTGGACGGCCTCAAGTGCCCGGCGCTTGGCGACACCATCAGCGTCGAGCAGTGTCGCGAGTACCGCGCCCGCCCAGCTCCGACGCATAACCCGATGGCCATGCGTCTCTGGCGCCAGTGCCAGACCTGCCCACACAACCCCGACGCTGGAGGTAACGATGACGCTTAAAGCGACCTGCCCCGAGTGCGGCATGACCGGCGACATGGCCGCCTTCGTCACCCAAGGCGAGCACAACCAGGCGCTGGCCGTCGCGCTTGAAATGCCTGCGCTGCTGAGCAGCCGCATCGTGCGCTATCTGGGCATGTTCCGGCCCAAATCGCGGGCGCTGGCCAGTGCCAAAAGTGCGCGGCTGCTGGCCGAGCTGAAAGACGCGATCACCAGCGGCGTCATCGAGCGCAAGGGCGTCACCCGCGATGCGCCATTGAACGTCTGGATGAACGCCCTGGATCAGCTGCTCGAGCGCCCGCCCAGCAACCTGCCGCTGAACGGCCACGGCTACCTGTTCGAGGTGGTCGCCAATGTGGCCGATCGGCACGCCGGTGAAGTGGAGCGCCAGCGTGAAGAAGCAGCACGCAGCGGTGCCAAACCGCCCGCGAATCGCGCGCCGACGGCTGCCGTACGCGAGCGCTCGACCGATGACGTCCTGGCCGAACACAAACGTCTGGCCGAGCGCCAGGCGCACGTGAGCCAGCCGCGACAGCATGAGCAACACAAAGCCACCGAGAAGAACAACGCACCCAAGCGCCTGGGGGATCTGCTCAAGGGCGCGTCTATCCGGGGGAACGACCAATGATCACCTACAGCGATAGCGAGATCGAGTACTACGCCGAGCGCTTCGTGCGTATGCGTATTGGCCAGCACGGTTTCAACCTGGCGCAGTACATCGCCAACCCGGCCACCGTGGAGCGCGCCGCGCTCGAGCCCGAGCCGCTGCTTGCCGCCCAGCATGCCGCCGTACTGCGTATCTGGCAGCGCTGGGATACCGGGCTGGCCGCGCCGGGAAGTGAGACCGACGACATCGAGATCCAGGCCAACGGCTGGGACTGGCGCGACTTCCTCGACCAGCTCCGCGCCGATGTCCATGCCGCCCTGCTGCCTTTGGACCACGTGGGCCAGCGCAACGGCACCTTCATCGAGCCGATGAGACACCACCGCCACAACCACCGCAACACCCGCGCGATGGCCAACTTCGAACGCAAACAAGCCCGCAAAGGAGCCTGACATGACCAACCCCATCATGCGCCTGATCGATGTTGACGAGATTGGCAGCGCCACTGTCAGCCAGCTGCTTCAGGACATGGGCGCCGACGAGGTCGAGCAAGTCGCGGTAGCGATCACACGTAGCCATCAGTTTGAACCCTTCGCGGCGCTGATTTCTCTGCATGGCCCCCACACCACGCGCTATCTGGAGGCGATCCGCCGGGTAACGCGCGATATCGAAACTGAACGCAATGGAGCACACGCATGAACACCCCGGCCACCGACACCCAACAAATCCCCGATGGCTTCCGCATGGACGCCAAGGGCCGCTTGATTCCGCTCGAGCAGATCAAGGAGGTCGACCAGCTTCGTGACGAGCTGGTGCGCTCGATCGCCGACCGCGCCACTGAATTGCGCGACCAGCTCCGCGACTTCAAGGCAGACGTGTTCAGCGAGATCGAAGCGCTGATCCAGACAAGTGCCCAGGAGTACGACGTCCAGATCGGCGGCAAGAAAGGCAACGTGCAGCTCGTCAGCTTCTGCGGCAAGTACAAGGTACTGCGCGCGATCTCCGAGACCATCACCTTCGATGAACGGCTCCAGGCCGCCAAGGGGCTGATCGAAGAGTGCCTGCGCGACTGGACCACCGGCGCCCGCCCCGAGGTGGCCACCATCGTTCAGGATGCGTTTCGCGTCGACCAGGCGGGCAACATCCGCACCGGCCAGGTGCTGGGGCTGCGCCGGCTGAACATTCAGGACGAACGCTGGCTGCGCGCCATGGACGCAATCTCGGATGCCGTGCAGGTCACGGGCTCCAAGAGCTACATCCGCGTGTACGAGCGGGTTGGTAGCAGCGATCAGTACCGCCCCATCTCACTCGATATCGCGGGGGTCTGACCATGCCGAGCAAGTGCGAGTACTTCTACCAGCTCCAGGCGCGCGGCATCACTGCCGCCGCTGCCAAAAAGTGGCTGAAACAGAACCCGCCGCCGCGCGGCTGGAAGCACAGCGCCTGGCGCTGGGCCAACGAGAATATGACCACGGAGGCCGCCCAATGACCACCGCCGCGAACGCCTCGTCCATCCGCGTCAGCCCCGCCATGGGCGGCTTTGTCGCCACGCTGCGTGGCCAGCGCGCCACCGGCCGTACCCACCGCGACGCAGCGCTGGCCGTGGCGCGCAAAGTCTACGGGGCAAAGGTCAGCGTGCGCAGCGACTACCTGCGCCGCTCCGACCCAGCGGCAAACATCCAGTACCGCTACCACATCACCCATCAGCGAGGTGCCGCATGAGCAAGTTTGAAATTACCAGCATGAGCGTAGCGGTAGACAAGGAAGTGATTGGCCAAGCCTTCACTACATTGGCTGCGCCGATCATCGGCGCCAAGGCATTGCTTGATGCGTATGGCGAGGAGACCGCTAAAAAAATGCTGGGCCTGAAGCCCCAGGAAGATCTCGATAAGGCTGGCGAAGTAGTACTTGGCACCTACAACGGCTTGGTATGTCGCTTGGTAATTGAGCCAGAGAGCGGTAGCTGGGTGGGCGGCAGCCTAACGCATGAGCCAGTTAAAGGAATCACCATCCAAAACATGGAAGTAAACGGCGAGCAGCTAAAGGCCAAAGTGTAGCGAAACGCCCCTTCACGGGGGCGTCTGTCGGGTGTGGTGCCCCGGCACTGATGAGCAGCCAGTGAGGTGAACAATGGACAAGTGGAAGCAACTAGAAGAGCAGCTGTTCGGTGTCTTCGGTAGCGCTAAAATTCTAGCTGACGGCTATGAAGTGGCCTTTCAGAAGCGTCTTGGCAAGGGCGAACGACTGGTGATTGAGACCTACGTGAACGGCTATATCAAAGGGGAATGGTTTTCAACGGGTGAGAACGGTGCCCCAAAGCACCCCGAGGCGCGTTTCTACCGTCCTCTCACCAGCCGCCTCTATAAGCTGAAAGATTATCCGAAGCTCAAGCGGGTCTTTGGCAAGAAGCAGGCCGACAACATGGTTGAGCTTAAAACCGTGGCATACGGCCCGACATGGAACAGCCCTCGCACGCTGATCAGCCACCTGAAAAAGAACTTCCCAGACCTGGAACTGGTGAGCAGCGAGGTGGCGTCATGATCAGCAAAGGCAAGCTCGCCCAGATCCACATCGCCAAGGCGCAACTGGGCCTTGGCGACGAAGAGTACCGCGCGATTCTCGCCCGCACCGCGGGCGTGAGCAGTGCCAAAGACCTCACGAATCGCACCGTTGGCGCTGTAATGCACGAGTTCCGGCGGCTCGGGTTCGAGCCCAAGCCAGCGAAGAAGGCGGGTCGGAAAGCGCCGCGCCCGCCACGCTCGCGCCAGAACGTGATGAGCAAGATCGAAGCCATGCTGACCCACGCCGGGCGCCCATGGACCTACGCCGATGGCATCGCCAAGCGCATGTTCAATGTGGAACGGGTGGATTGGCTGGACGATGACCAGCTCCACCGTTTGATGACCGGGCTGATCATCGACGCCAAACGGCAAGGACGGTACCCCAATGACCTCGCATGACGATAACTTCGACCTGGGCTTCGACGTGCCGGGCGACGCGCTCGACTACCTCGACCCGGAGATCCTAAAGAAGTGGCCCCAAGGCTTGAGCGACATGCTCACGGTGATAGAAAGCGAATACGTGCGCGGCGGCGATGATATGAAAGCTGCTCGCCGCCGAGCGTTTGCTGCGGTTCGGGCGATCAGCGGTTTTGCCGGTGGCCGTAGCCTTTATGTACCCCAGGGCCGCCAGCTCGACCGCGCCCTTCGTGATCGCGAGATTTGGGAGCGCCACACCGGCGACAACATCCCCACGCTGGTCGAGGACTACACGCTGACCGAGGCACAGATCTATAGCATCCTGGCCGAGCAGAGAAAGCTCGCGCGGGCGCGGATGCAGTCCGACTTGTTCGCTGACAGGGTGAAAGGCTAAGCTAAGTTAAAACCGGCGAGTCAGGGGGCGATATGTACAAGAAAAAATCCCAGCGCTATTGCACTCGAATTGGCAGCGAAGAGCTTGAAGCCGAGGTTACCAAAGTCGATGAATCCTTGTATCGAGCTGTAGGAGAGTTCTGTGGGGAGATCATTAGAGCGACTGGCACGTCAGAAACCATCGCATTTGGCCGCTGGTATAGAGAAGTTCAACGTGAAGCCAAAAACAGGGAACAGATATGAAAACAGCCAAATCAACCGTAGCAGCAGCCATCGTTTTCTTCATCGGCCAAGCTCATGCGGCTGAAGACTGTGTAGACATCTCGAATGATGACCGCCGGTTAGCTTGCTATGATGCGGAATATCAACCTAGCAGCGACGTTACTCAAGAATCTGACTGGATGGTAAACAGCGAAACATCACCTATTGATGACTCCACAGCAGTGTATTTGCGAGTTTTTTCTAAAGAACCAGTTACCGATCGTATAGGCCGCCAAGGTGACGCCGAGTTATGGATTCGCTGTTCGGAAAACACTACTGCAATGATTATGAAATTTGCGGGAAATCATATGGCCGACCTGAATCAATATGGCCAAGTGACTTTGCGAATTGATGACCTGCAAGCGCGTACGATGCGGATGGATGCCTCTACCGATCACAGCTCTCTTGGTTTATGGAGCGGTGGTCGATCCATCCCCGTCATTCGCAGCATGTTCGACCACGACACTCTCACTGTTCGCGCTACCCCATACAGCCAATCGCCAATCACAACGCAATTCCCCATAACGGGGCTGGAAGAAGCGATTGAGCCATTAAGAGAAGCATGTAATTGGTAATCGAAGCCAATGGAAATAACAGTAACAACCCGCCCCGGCGGGTTGTTTGCTTTCTAAGGTATGAAAACTCCTAAACCGCTTGATTCCCGCCGCCTGACCCAATCCCCTTAGCCTGAACCTCACTGCATCCCATTCCTTGCACTGAGGCTACCCCGTGAACCGTTCCACTCTGCTCGACAAACTCCGCATCGGTCCTTGGCTCGTCGGCGCGATCATCACTTCCATCGTCGTTGGCATTCTCTACCCCCACCAGCTCGGCGTGCTGCTCTGGTCGCTCACGAAACTCTGCTGGGGCGCGTACCTGGGCTACTGGATCGATCGTTCGATGTTCCCCTACGCCCGGCCCGGTGCTTGGGTCGATAGCGACGCCGATCGGCCGCTCTTACCGCAGTTCATGCTGCGCCGCGTGATCATCATTGCCGCCGCGATCCTCGCCCTGGGCTTGGGGGTATAGCATGCGCTGGCTCTGCCTTCTGATTACCCTTGGCCTCGCGCTCACCGCCTGCGCCCCCGCTCAGGCACAGATTCCCGCCGCCGCCGCTCAGTACCAGCGCGAGTTGACCCGCATCGTGCAACAGGAATGGGGGATGAATGGTCGCGTGGCGGTCCACGCGGCGCAGATCCACCAAGAGAGTGGGTGGCGGGCGAAAGTCAATTCGCCGGTCGGCGCTCAGGGGTTGAGCCAGTTCATGCCATCCACTTCCAAATGGATCGCCGAGATCTACTCGGACCTTGGCCGCGCCGCGCCGTACTCGCCTACCTGGGCGATGCGAGCGCAGGCGCGCTACAACAAGTGGCACTGGCAGCGCCTCAGAGGTACCGCCAACCAGTGCGAACACTGGGCCATGGTACTCAGCGCGTACAACGGCGGGTTGGGCTGGGTAAACCGTGACCGCCGCTTGGCCACCGCCGCCGACGACGATGCCGCGCGCTGGTTCGGCCACGTCGAGCGCTACACCAACCGCGCGAGCTGGGCCAAGCGAGAGAACCGGCACTACGTGCGCCGCATTTTGCTGGAGCTGACGCCGCGCTATGAGCGCGCCGGATGGCAAGGGGGGGCGCCATGTCCCGTGTAATGCAATTCATGTTTGTAGCCGTTTGTGCCACCTCGCTTTTTATGTCTGGGAAGGTGTTTTTCTTAAATCTAGCGCTAGAGAGTGAGCGAAGCGCGCTACAGCAGATGACTGAGCAACGCGATAAATATCAGCGTGAAGCGACTGAGAAAGCGAAAGAGCTCGACGAAGCCGAGCGCCGCCGACGCCTTGCCGAAGCCGATATTAAAGCGCTTCAAGAGGAACTGGCCGAGCAAGCTGAGAGCTACGACGCCCTGCGCCAGCGCATCCGCCGCGCCCCCGCCAGCGACAACGGCACCGTGGCCCCGGTGCTGCGCGATACCCTGGAGCGCCTGCCGTGACTCGAATCGTATTGATACTGGCCGCCACTGCGGCGCTTGCCGCGTGCGGCAGCACACCGCCCGCATTGCCGCCACCCCCGTCCGTCACCGTGTACCAGTGCGTCACCCCGGCGGGGCTGACCGGGCGAGAGACCCAGCCGCTACCGCCCATGGGCGACTACTCGCAGGAGGACGTGGCGCTGTTCATTACCGATTTACACCAGTGGGGCGCGCGGGGCTGGTTACGCGTTGCCCGCATTCGAGAGCACGCCGATAAGTGCGCGCAAAGCGCCGAAGACGATAACGACTAAGGGGAGCACCGTGGACTTTTCAATCATCAACTGGTCGGCCGCCAAGGTGTTGTTCGATTTTCTGCAGGCGTTAGCTACGGTCGCGGTAGCGGTCTACGTGTGGTGGATCAATAAACAACGCGCCAGCCAGACGGCAATCAAATCAACCAACAAGCGTATTGATAACGTCGAAAAACAGGTGGTCAACCTGGAACATAAAGTGGATCGCCTGCCGGATCATCGCGACCTTACCAAGCTTCAAGAACAAATGTCGCAAACCAATGTGCTGTTGGCTGAGATCAGCGCCAGCCAGAAGGCTACAGCACAGCAGGTAGGACGCATGAATGATTATCTGCTGAACCGTTCAGGGGGGAAGGCATGAGCTTTCAGGATTATGAAACCGAGGGCCGTCGCCTCGGCATTCTGCGCATCCTCGCGCGGCGCAATCAGTTCACCACCAATGAATACTCGCTTAATGACGAGCTGACAGGTGCGTATGCCCACCATGTGAGCCGCGACCGGCTACACAGTGACCTCGCGTGGCTGGATGAGCAAGGCTTGGTGATCACTCAACAACCCCGCGCCGGTTGGGTTATCACCCTGACCAGTCGTGGCGACGACGTTGCAGCGGGTTTGGCACAGGTGCCCGGTGTCGCCCGCCCCCGGCCGGGAGCCTGACCATGCCCCCGCGCAACAAGGTATACGACCTGCCGCCGGAGATCCGCGAAGCGCTGAACGAACGGCTGGTGAGCGGTGGCTTTCAAGGCTACGCCGGGCTGTCCGATTGGCTGACCGAGCGCGGCTATAACGTCTCGAAGTCGAGCGTTCACCGCTATGGTCAGGATCTTAAGGAGGAGTTCGAGGACGCCATGGGCAGCGTTCGCCGCACCACCGAGATGGCCAAGGCCATGGCGGATGCGGTGGAAGACGACGAGGGGCACCTGATCGACGCTACCGCGCGCCTGGTACAAGAGCACCTGCTGCGGATCTCGCTGGAGTTTCGCAAGATGGAGATCGAGCCGGATGCAGCCGCCCACCACTTGGGCAAGGTCTCCAAGGCGCTGGATAGCTTGGGCCGCTTGTCGCTTAGCCAGAAGAAGCACGCCAAAGAGCTGCGCGCCGAGTTTGCCAAGGAAGCCGCCGAGAAGGCCGAGAGCAGCATGGCCACCCAGGGCATGAGCCGCGACGCCATCGACGCAATCAAGCGTGACATCCTGGGGATTGCTTAAATGAGTGGGCTCCCTGAATCCGTTCTTCTCCCCTACCAAAAGGCATGGATAGAAGACGACGCCGATCTCAAGATCGCCGAGAAAAGCCGCCGCACCGGTTTGACTTGGGGCGAAGCGGCCGATGCCGTGCTTTCCGCCAGTAGCGCCAAGGCCGCTGGCGGCACCAACCACTTCTATGTGGGCTCGAATAAGGACATGGCCATCGAGTTCATCGACGCCTGCGCCATGTGGGCTAAGGCGTTCAACCGCGCTGCCTCGCACGTTCAGGAAGAGCTTTATCACGACGAGGATAAGGACATCCTCACCTTCAATATCCACTTCTCCAGCGGCTTCAAGATCCAGGCGCTCAGCTCGCGCCCCAGCAACATGCGGGGCCGTCAGGGCAACGTCACCATCGACGAAGCCGCCTTCCACGATCAGCTAGCCGAAGTGCTCAAGGCCGCGCTCGCCCTCACCATGTGGGGCGCCAAGGTGCGCTTGATCAGCACCCACAACGGCGTCGAGAACCTGTTCAACGAGCTGATTCAGGACAGCCGCGCTGGCAAGAAGCGCTACAGTGTTCACCGCATCACCCTCGACGACGCCTGCGAGCAAGGGCTGTACCAGCGGATCTGTCAGGTACGCGGCAAACCCTGGAGCCCCGAAGCCGAGGAAAAGTGGAAGGAGAACCTGCTCAAGGACACCGCCACCCGTGAAGACGCGCTCGAGGAGTACTACTGCGTGCCCAAGGCGGGCGGCGGGGCTTACCTCTCCCGCGCCATGATCGAGGCCCGCATGGTCGATGCTCCAGTGGTGCGCTTCGAAGGCAGCGCCGAGTTCAACGCGGTGCCGGAGCATTACCGGGCTTTGGAGATCGACGCCTGGTGTAACGAACACCTGCTGCCGCTGCTCGAGGCGCTCGACCCGCGCCTGACCCACTGCTTCGGCGAGGACTTCGGGCGGAGCGGCGACCTGACCGTGATCGCCCCCATGGCCATCACTCAGCAGTTGATGCGGCAGGTGCCCTTTTTAATCGAGTTGCGCAATGTGCCGTTCAAACAGCAAGAGCAGGTACTGTTCTTCGTCGTCGACCGGCTGCCGCGCCTACAAGGCGGCGCGCTGGATGGGCGCGGCAATGGCCAGTACCTCGCCGAGCAGGCCGCCGAGCGTTACGGCAGCATCGTCGAAGTGGTCATGCTTTCCCAGAGCTGGTACCTCAACAACATGCCGCCGTTCAAAGCGGCGTTCGAGGACGAGCAGATCACCCTGCCGCGCGATAGCCAGGTCGTGGACGACCTGCGCGCGCTTCAAGTCATCAAGGGCGTGCCCAAGCTGCCCGATGCCAAAACCGGCGCCAACGCCGACCGCCACGGCGATGCCGCCATCGCGCTGGCCATGGCCTACTACGCGAGCATGATGGACGTAGCCCCCATCGACTTCACCCCCGCGCCCCTGCCGGGCATTCGCCCGGACGACGACAGCGACGACATTGAACCTGCCGGATTCGGCATAGGAGGCGGCGCATGGTAAGCCCCAGAACCCTCATCAAGCGCCTGTTTGGCACCGATAGCAGCCAGGCGCTGGAAGAGGAGCAGACGCAGGACGCCCGCATCGGCCAGCTCAAGCGCGAATTTGCCGAGCACCCCACCAAGGGGCTCACGCCGGCGCGGCTCTACCAGATCCTCGAAGCCGCTGAGCAAGGCGACCTTAAAGCGCAGTCCGAGCTTTTCGATGACATGGAAGAGAAGGACGCTCAGATCGGCGCCGACCTCGGTAAGCGCCGTCAGCTCGCCGCCGAGCTCGAATGGCAGATCGTCCCGCCGGATGGCGCCGACGCCCGCGAGAAGAAAGCCGCCGAGCACGCGGCGGAAGTATTCAGCGGTCTGGAAGTCGAGGATCTCATTCTCGATCTCGGTACCGGTATCGGCCACGGCTGGGCCAACCTGGAACTACCGTGGAGCCGAGACGGCGCGCTGCGCTACATCGAGCAGCCCACGCTGCGCCCGCATTCCTGGTTCCGCCTGCACCCGGACGACCAGAACCTGATCACGCTCCGCGACAACAGCGCCACGGGCGCCGAGCTGTGGCCGCTGGGCTGGGTGCAACACCGCCACCGGGCCAAGAGCGGCTACGTGGCGCGCATGGGCCTGCACCGCATGCTGGCCTGGCCGTATTTGTTCCAGAACTACGCGCTGGGGGATCTCGCCCAGCTTCTTGAGATTTACGGCCTACCTGCGCGCATCGGCAAGTACCCCAAGAACGCGACCGAGAAGGAAAAAGCAACGCTGCTACGCGCCGTCGTCACGCTGGGCCAGAACGCGGCGGGCATCATCCCCGAAGGTATGTCGGTGGAGTTCATGGAGGCCGCCGGTAAGGGCAGCTCAGCGGACGTCTACAAGCTGATGATGGACTGGTGCGAGCGCGCCAAGGCCAAGGCGATCCTCGGCGGCACGCTCACCAGCGGCACCGGTGAAGGCACCAACACCAACGCCTTGGGCAACGTGCATGAGCGCGGGCAAACCAGCTTGATACGTTCCGATGTACGCCAGTACGCGGGCAGCATCCGCAAGCAGATCCTGTGGCCGATGGCCGCGCTGAACTACGGTATCGACAAGCCCAGCCGCGCCCCGCGCTTCTACCTCGACACCGGCGAGACGGAAGACCTGGACCGCCTCTCCAAGAGCCTGCCCACCTTCGTGGACATGGGCGCTCAGATCCCGCTGTGGTGGCTCCACGAGAAGAGCGGCATTCCGAAGGCGCAGGCCGGCGAAGACGTACTGACACCCCGGCAGTCCGCCAACCCCTTCGGCGCGTTACGTTTGGCATCGTCGAACCAGCCCTTGGCAGCTCTGCGGCAGGCGCCTACTCAGCCCGGTCAGCCGAGCTACTACCGGGACGCCACCCTCGAGCAGCTCGATGGCCAGGCGCAGCCAGTGATCGACGGTTGGGTTAACCAGGTACGGCAGCTAGCTGAGCAAGCGGAAAGCTTCGAGCAGCTGCAAGAGCTGATCGCGAGCGCCTTCGATGACCTGGACGAAAACGAGTTGGTCAGCGTGATGGCCACCGCGTTTGAGGCGGCCAGTTTGGCCGGCCGCGCGACGGTCGATGAGGAGATCGGCAATGCCGATTAGCGCCGAGTTCCGCCGGCCGTTCGCCGAGCAGGTGAGCTTCTTTCGCAACAAGCTCAACCTGCCCACGCGCCGCTCCGGCGATATCACTCGCGATCAGAACGACGCTGCCTTTGTCGTCGCCGGGGCGACCAAGGCCGACTTGCTGGCAGATCTTCGCGGCGCGGTCGATGACGCGATCAGCAACGGCCAGAGTCTGGGTGAGTTCCGCCGCCAGTTCGAGGAGATCGTCGCCAAGCGCGGCTGGACAGGCTGGACGGGTGAAGGCACCAAAGCCGGACGCGCCTGGCGTACTCGGCTTATCTACAAAACGAACCTCGATACCAGCTACGCTGCCGGACGCTGGGCGCAGATGACCGACCCGGACGTGGTTCGCCTTCGGCCCTATTGGCGCTACGTGCATAACACCATCGAGAACCCACGCCAGCAGCACCAGCGCTGGAATAACCTGGTGCTGCGTGCGGATGACCCGTGGTGGCAGACTCACTATCCTCCGAACGGCTTCGGTTGCAACTGCGGCGTCGAGACGCTGAACCAGCGCGGCCTCGAGCGGCTGGGTAAAAGCGGGCCGGACACCGCACCCGATAACGGCACGTTCGAGCACGTCGATAACACCACCGGCGAAGTCATCACCGTGCCAAACGGACTGCAACCCGGCTGGGACTACGCACCGGGCCAGACCGCTGCCGAGCACGCGATCGCTGTACGGCTGAACCGGCTGGATAGCGTGGAGACGACGATTGCCCGGCAGCACGTTGGCCAACTGGTCGAGGCGCCGCTGTTCAGCCGGTTCTTCAATGGCGAGATCCGGGGGGAATATCCAGTGGCCGTGGTGCCGCCGGTCGAGCGGCAAGTGCTGGGCGCCGAGTCGCCGGTAGTGCTGCTTTCACAGCAAAGTCTGCGTACCCACCGCGAACGTCACCCGGAGATCGGCCTCGAGGATTACCGGCGCGTGCAGCAGCTCCTCGACGATGGCCAGGTGTACCAAGTGCCAAACGAGCCCGGCCGCTTGATCTACCTGGTGATCGAAGGCGTGACCTATCGCGCCGCACTAAAGCGCACGCAGGATGGCAAGAAGAGCTACTTCCTGACGCTGTTCAAAAGCCGCACGGATCAGCCGCCGCCGAACGCGGTCAGGCTTAGATAAGGAAAGGGGTAAAGAGGAAAGAGCCTGTCGCATGGGAGGCACCCATGCTAACCCTCATCAACGCCCTGACAGTAAAGAGAGCGAAGGGGTCGGTAGCCATACCGAGGACAGGCACCCCCAGTATAGGAGAGGCCCATGGCCACCATCAAGATCGATACTGATAGCGGCGACGTCGAGCGCGCCATCACCGAGATGCTCAACCGGGGGCAGGATCTCACCGCGCCGATGAAGAGCATCGGCGAAGAGATGGTCAATCGCACCCAGCAACGCTTCCGCGATAAAGTGACCCCGGACGGCACCCCTTGGGCACCCAACTCGCCGGTGACGGAAAAGCGCAAGGGCCATGACCGCATACTGGAAGGCGAAAGTAAGGAGCTGGCCAAACAGTTCAGCTCCTCGGCCAACAGCGATGGCGTCGAATGGGGTAGCCTGATGGTCTACGCCGCCATGCAACACTACGGCGGCGTAAAGGCTGAGTTCCCCCACCTGTGGGGTGACATTCCAAGGCGGGAGTTTATCGGGCTGAACGATGACGATGGCGACGAGGTGATGGCCACCTTGGCCGACCATTTGAGCGGTTGAGACGCGACCGCGAGAATTGGCGCACACGCCCCGCAAGACCCCGACCCGCTACGTCGGCCCGGATTTTTCCCGTATGGTGCGTTAGACCCGCGTTAGATTCGCGAGAACCTGCTCACAAGAGCTTCGAGTAAGCGGCGTGATAAGCTTCTGAGTAAAGCAAAGCCAAAAAAGAGGGTTCTATGTCTGATTTACTAACTGAGCAAAAATGGTTCGGCGAGTTTTTTCTACCTGGGTCACATGAAAATCGTTTTAGCGGTGAGCTTCAATACACGCCAGAAGATGGAGTAACACTTTCATACTTCATTAGCCACAATCAAACTATGCAGAAGTCAGAAATACTCCACGGTTTTCTGGATTCAGGCGATCCATGCACATTAATAGGTAATTTTGACCCCTCTAAAACTGGAATCAATTTAAATAACGAAGCTTTAACACGCCCAGGTAGAGGGAGATTTCAATTTTTGATACTGGGAAGATTTTTAACTGACCTTGGAAAGGTACAAAAATTAGATCTAAATCTGACAAATTTACAAGAATTTTTTTACCCCAGTTATGCCAAGAGCAAAATCAAACACTCCAACATACCTGACTATAACCTGAGCACTTCATTTGGAAATATAAAAGTAGGAACGAACACACAGTTTCACCCATTAGGCAGAGATATTACCGAGCAAATATACAGCTTCCAACCGCTGGCACTGGCTGAGCTACAAGCTAATTATAGAAAAATAACCGAGAAACATGGCAACCACGCATTCTTAATTAAAGAAAACATTAACTATAGGCTAAGCATTGACTTCTCTACACCTTTAAGCGTTCTAGACGCTTATAAAAAAATCTTACTATTAACTGATCTATTCTCGCTACTAACCTATAGCCCAGTATATCCAGAAGACATTAAAATTCATGACCTTAGTTTCAACAACACATCATCTAATGCAGCACTATACCCTAGCATGATCGCTGACAGGCGTACTCTTGCTAATGCAACTAGAAAACAATCTCATACCAGCATGCCGATTCAGAGAAACACCATCCCTTTAGAACAGATAATTTCCAACTGGCTGAGTTCACAGTATGATTTTTCAATAATTGTCTCAAGCATACAAAATGACAGCACAATAGTGAACTTACATGAGGCTCATGGAGAAGTTACTCTTTATGCCACCCAGCTAGAGTCGATTAGCTATTTGGCTAAACAGAAAAGCGCCAAGTATGAATATCCCATTAGCACATATGCTAATCAAAAAATCGTTAATGGGTTAAGTTCAGCTTTTTCTGTCAGCACTATATCTGATATTGGCAAATCAATTGCAGATCTTCGTAATGAAATTGCGCATGTGGGAAAGCCAAAGGTAATACTTAGGAATTTGTCCCTCAAGAAGATGGTGAGAATCAACAAATATCTTCAACTTACAGTCATAGGCTACATACTCACTCAGATTGGCGTACAAAAAGATGTAATCAATAACTACCAAGATCACCACGCACCTCTAGGTTAAATTGATAATAGCTAGCTTAAAAACTCCTAAAGCGCTTTAAATCCACGCCCCGCCCTAAGCCCCCGATCATGGGGGCATGAAAACACAAAGCCTTCACTCCAAGCCCCGCGTTGCCGTTTGCGCCCTCAGCGTGCAAGCCACCAACGACAAGACGCGCCTGATGCCGTCCGGCACCTTTCACGCACCGCGTGGGGCGGCGGAAGGCACTGGCCCTTGGCATCTCTCTGCCGACGCTGCTCAAGCGATCATTCGCTTGGCCGCTGCGCGCAGTACCGATATCGCCATCGACTACGAACACCAGACCCTCTACGCCGAACAGAACGGCAAGCCTGCGCCTGCCGCTGGCTGGATCGACCCGCGTTCGCTGGAGTACCGCGAAGACGGCCTTTACGGCGCGATCGCGTGGACAGCCGCCGCCAGTGCGGCCATTGAGGCCAACGAGTACCGCTACCTCTCCCCCGTTTTCCCCTATGACGCCCAGGGCCAGCCGCTCGACCTGCTGCACCTGGCGTTAACCAACACCCCCGCCATCGACGAAGGTGCAGCGCGGCTCGCCGCTGCGCGCTTGTCGGTATCCCACGACACACCCGAGGAGATCGACCCCGTGAAACGTGAACAGCTGATTGCCACGCTCGGCCTGGCCACCGACGCCACCGACGAGCAGATCGACACCGCCATCGCCGCGCTGAAAGCCGGCGCCGATGACGCTACGGCATTGCGCACCGCACTTGGCGCCACCGCCGACGCACAGCCCGCCGAGGCCGTGGCCGCGCTAAAGGCATCAAGCACGACCGCCGCACCGGACATGAGCCAGTACGTGCCCCGCGCCGTTTTCGATGAAACCACCCAGCAGCTCGCCGTGCTGAAAGCCGGCAACCAGAACGCCGAGCTGGACACGCTCATCAAGGATGGACTCGAAGACGGCCGCATCCCCGGCCAGGCCACGGCGGACTGGTTGCGCAAGCAAGGCCTCGCCGCGTGCAAGGCGCACCTGGACGGCGCCCCGAGCATTGCCGCGCTCAAGACCACCCAGACCGGCGGCAACCCGCCCAGGGACGACCAGCGCAAGGATGAGCTTTCTGACGCCGAGCTGGCCGTGTGCAAGTCGATGGGCCTGACGCCGGAGCAGTACCGCCAAGCCAACCCCGCCGCCAGCGCGTAAGCCGCTCGCCCCTGATCCCCCCAAGAGGACTGCACCGTGACTGCGTTAACCCAGAACCGCAACACGCCCTACCGCGAAAACATCAGCCGTAGCCATCCGATGGCAGCGGGCGCCGTGGTGTACGCCGGCGGCATCGTCGCCATGGCCGTGACCGGCTTCGCCGCCGCCGCCGGGCCTGGCAACGGCTTGGTGGCCGTGGGCGTGGCCACACACTTTGAAGACAACAAAACCGGCGACAACGGCGACCAGCACGTCGAGGTAAAGCGCGGCTGCTTCGCCTTCACCGGCGCCACCGGCGAGGACGCCATCGGCCCCGGCGACGTGGGTTTCTTCTGCTTCATGGTCGACGACCAGACCGTCGCGAAGACCGACGGCGAAGGCACCCGCTCCGTGGCAGGCGTGATCGACGGCGTCGACGACTTCGGCGTGTGGGTACGCATCGACCCGACCAATGGCCCGGTCGCCAGCGCCTGATAGGCCCGGCGCTCACCAGACAAAGGATAGAGAACCACCATGAACCTCACTTCCGCCAACTTGCAGGCGCTGTTCAAGGCCTACAACACCAACTTCCAGCAGGGCTTCAGCTCGATGGGCGAACAGGGCGCGCTCTATGAGCAGTTCTGCACCATCGTGCCCTCGACTACCGCCGTCGAAGTGTACCCATTCCTCAAGGGCCTACCGCGCATGCGCGAGTGGCTTGGCGACCGGGTGATCCACTCGCTCGAGGGCGCAGGCTTCTCGATCAAGAACCGCAAATGGGAGCTGACCGAAGGCGTCTCGCGCGACGCGATCGAAGACGACACCTTTGGTCTCTACGCGCCGGTCTTCGAGGAGTTCGGCCGCTCCAGCCGCGAGCACCCCAACGAGCTCGCCGTCGAGGTGCTGGCCGCGAACCCGGAGTGCTACGACGGCCAGCCGCTGTTCGATACCGACCACCCGGTGCTGAACGCCTTGGGCGTGGAGACTTCGGTGTCCAACGACATGGGCGGCGACGGCGATGCCTGGTACGTGATGGATCTGTCGCGCGTGATCAAGCCGGTGGTGTTCCAGCGCCGCCGTGATTACAGCTTCCGTGCGCTGACCGACCTCAACGACACGGCCGTCTTCATGACCGACCAGTTCCTGTTCGGTACCGATGCCCGCGTCAACGCCGGCGCCGGGCTGTGGCAACTGGTTGTGCGCTCCCGCCAGCCGCTCAACGCCGAGAACTACGAAGCCGCGCGCAAAGCGTTGCAGGACATGACCGGCGACTACGGCCGCCCGCTGGCGCTGCGCCACACCCACACGATGGTGCCCAGCAATCTTGAGGGCGCAGCTCTGCGCATCCTCAACAACGCGCAGGCGGCCAACGGGGCGGACAACGAGTGGGCCGGTACCTCTCAGCTCATCAAGAACCCCTGGCTGCGCAAGGCGTAACGCCCCCTTCAACCGACCTTCGCGGTGCCTGCCCCGGCGGGCGCCGCGCCACGGAGAACGTCATGACTGCGCGTAAACGCACCACCGCCAAGGCCAAGCAGGAGGCCGAGGCAAAAGCAGCGGAAGCCACCGAGCAGGCGACACCGGCCGCCGCCGAGCCAGCGCCCGTGCTGGAAACGGCCACGGCCATGGCACCTGACATCGAGCCGGTGCCACCGGCAACGACCGACGCCGTGGCGATCGATGCCAGTACATCGCCGGAAACGCCTACCGAGATCCCGGGCAACGAGCTGACCGGCGACGGTACCGGCCACGCCCTGCCGCCGATCGACACCGAGGAAGTGCCCGGTCTGTTCGTGCGCACGAAACGCCGCATCAAGAGCCGCCGCCGCGCGGGCCATCGCTTCAACCGCGAAGGCACCGGCATCGCGCTTGAGCTTTTGACCGATGAGCAGATCGAGCAGCTGCGCAGCGACCCGGCGCTGGAGGTCGAGGACTGCACCTTCCCGATCGCCGGCGCCACTCAAGAGCCGGAGATCTGAGATGGCGTACTGCACCCAAGCGGACCTCATCGAGCGCTTCGGTGCCGACGAGATCCTCGCGATCGCCCGTGATGCCAGCGGTAACGCAATCGATACCGCCGTGATCGAGCGCGCCTGCGAAGACGCCAGCGGCGAGATCGACGGCTACGTGAACGCCGCCGGCTACCCGGTGCCGCTGGTACCGGTGCCGCGCATCGTGATCGCCAACGCCTGCGACATCGCCCGCTACCGGCTCTACGACGAGCACGCGAGCGAACAGGTGCAGAAGCGCTACGACGACGCGGTGAAGTTCTTGAAGAGCGTGTCGCGTGGCGAAGTACGGCTGGGGATCTCGACCGGCCCGTCCTCGAGCAGCGCCGGCAGCGTGCAGATGAACTCAGGCCGCCGAGCGTTCAACGGCGGCGGTTTTTAGGAGATAGCCATGAGTGCCAAACAGACCACCAAAGCAGCGGCCACCACCGCTGAGAAGAAAGCCCCACCGCCCCCGCGCAAGCAGGTAGCGGTGCGGGTAAAGACGAAAGCCCCCGGCATCAAGCGCCAGGTGTGCGGCGTGATCCTCACCAACGAGTGGAAAGAGCTGACGCTGGATGACCAAGGCAGCGCCTACAAGGCGATCGCGCGTGATCCGGCGCTGGAGATGGAAGCCGCGCCCGCCTCCGAGAAGGCGAAGGGCTGATGCTATCCCTCGCGCCGTGGCTTGAGCGGCTGAACGCACTCGATGGCCCCAGGGTGCAGCTCGCGGCCGACGTAGACGCCGCCCAAAACGCGAAGGTCAACCCGAGCCGGATGCTGGTGCTGGGGCGTGAAAACGTCACCCACCACGACATGAGCAGCGGCGCCGACCATCTCGTTAAACCGGAGGTGCTACTCGTCACCGGTATCCAGCGACGCAACCTGCCGCTGGGCAATACCGACGACGAGCTGGCGCTACTGCGCGAGCCGATGCTGGAAAGCTTGATCAACTGGATACCGGACGACTGCGACAGCGCCATCAAGTGGCAGCGCGGCCAGATCCTGAGCTTAAAGTCACACGCCCTTTTCTGGGTCGACGTATTCACCACTGAATACCGGTGGTAGGAGAACAACCGTGAGCATGAAGACGAACCGCCGGGCGCTCATCGTCGCCCTGGAAGACGCCTACAACGATGGCACCACCACCCCGGATGCCGCGAGCCACGCCGTGCTGGCCCGCGAGATCACCACCACGCCACTGGCCGGCAACAACATCGACCGGAACTACATCCGACCCTATTACGGCAACGCCCCCCAAGCGCCGGGTGAAAAGCACGTTCAGGTGCAGGTCGAGGTGGAGCTGAACACCAGCGGCACCGCCGGCACGCCGCCGCCCTGGGGCGCGATGCTGCGCGCCTGTGGCTGGAGCGAAGTCATCGTCGAGGGTGAAAGCGTCACCTACGCGCCCGTTTCTGAAAACGAAGACTCGTGCGTCTTCTTCGCCCACATGGACGGCAACCTGCACAAGGGCCGCGGCGCGCACGGTACGCCGGAGTTCACCCTCAACGGTAACAGCATCCCCGTGGTGCGCTTTACGTTGTACGGACTCGTGAGCCCGGTCACGCAGGAAGAGCTGCCGAACGTGACGCTGAGCCAGTGGAAGAAAGCGCCGGTGGTCAACAGCACCAACACCGAGCTGTTGAAGCTGATGGGCGCAGACGTCGCGTTCAGCCAGTTCTCGCTGAACATGAGCAACAGCGTCGAGCACATGAGCGAGGTAGTTGGCGCCAACGAGGTGGAGATCAACGGCCGCGGCCCGTCCGGCTCGCTACAGATCGAAGACCCGGGTGTGGGCGTGAAGAACTACTTCGAGGTTCACCAGAACGCAGAGGTCGGCACGCTCAAGCTCACCCACGGCAAGACCAAGGGCAGCATCATCGATTTCAACATGCCGTCGATCGGCATCGAGTCGCCGACCTATGCCGACGTGAAGGGCAAGCAAATGCTCGGCATCAACTACATGCCTCAGCCCGTGGACGGCAACGACGAAGTCTCGATCGTCGTCCGGTAAGCCCCTTTTAACCACCCCGACACCGCCGATTAAGCGGCGGTTAATCAGCGTTCAATCAGGAGAACTACCCGTGTTCAAACTCAATACCGCCCGCTCTTACACCTACCCCGTTGCCCTGACCGTCTACGACGAAGCCGGCAAGGAGCACACCGGCAAGTTCACCGCCAAGTTCAAGGTGGTGGCCCAGGACAAGTTGCGCGAAATGCCCGCCGATACGCTGCTGCTCGATCAGGTGCTGGTTGGTGCCGAGGGCATCGAGGTACCCGGCGAAGACGGCAAACAGCTGGAAGGCGAAGCGCTGCTGAACGCCCTGAAAAACGACCCGGCCGCCAGCACTGCACTGCTCACGGCCTACCAGGAATCCATCGCAAAAAAGAACCGGGGGCGAATCTAGTCGATGCGGGCAAGCACTGGGCGGAGGCCAGTATGGCTCAGCCCAACCTGGTTGCCGATGACCTCGCCGCCCTGGGCATCACGTTGGGCGGCGAGCTGGCGGAAGAAGCCGAGGCGGCCGAGGCCGAGCCAGATCTCTTCGAGGTGCTGCCGGAGAACTGGCAGGCCGTCGAGACGTTCCAGCGCTGTTCGCGCCAGTGGCGCTTCGCCGGCATGGGCGGCGCCACCGGGCTTGAGGTGCCGGCGATCCTCAGCGTGATCGCCCTGTATCAGCTCGCACCAAAGGAGCAGCTCGAGCGGCTGGACCAGGTCCAGCTCATCGAACGCGGCGCGCTCAGCGTCATGAACGAACCCCGCAACTAGCCGTTAGAAGGACACCCCGTGGCGAACGATCTAACGCTCAGCGTTACCCTCACCGGCGACGGCCGCCAGCTCACCGGCACTCTGCGCAACGCGCAGGGTGAGGTGCGCGAGTTCGGCGGCATCACCGAGCGTGAAGGTGGCCGCGCCACGCGGGCGTTGGACAGCACCGGGCGCCAGGCGCAAACGGTCACCGGGCACCTCAACACCATGCGCACCATGGCGCTGGGCGCGATGACGGCGCTGGTAGGCATGGCGGGCGGGTTCAGTCTGCGCCGGGTGATCGGCGAAACGGCCGAGTTTCAGGATTCGATTCTGGGCCTTCAGGCGGTTTCCGGCGCCACCGTGGGGCAAATTGCCCAGCTCGAACAGCAAGCGCGCAGCCTGGGCGCCACCAGCATGCACTCGGCCAAACAGGCCGCCGATGCGCAGCGCTTTCTTGCTCAAGCCGGGTTCGACGTCAACGAAGTGCTGGCCGCCACGCCCGGCGTCTTGAACCTCGCTACCGCCGGCCAGATGGACCTTGCCCAGGCCGCCGATATCGCCTCGAACGTGCTCGGCGGTATGCGGATGGAGGTCGACCAGCTCAACCGCGTCAACGATGTGCTGGCCGAGACCTCTGCTCGATCCAACACCAATATCACCCAGTTGGGTGAAGCATTCTCATTCGCTGGGCCATTTGCAGCGTCCGCCAGTATCAGTATCGAAACCACGTCCGCCGCTATCGGCGTGCTATCGGATGCGGGCCTGCAAGCCAGCCGAGCCGGTACCGGTCTGATCGGCATCATTCGCCAGCTCTCCAACGTCACCCCGCAAGCGGCGGGCGTACTCGCTGACTACGGCCTGACCGTCGAGGACGTCAACATCGAGGCCCATGGCCTCGAAACGGTGCTCGAGCGCATCCGCGATGCCAACATGAGCACCGCCGATGCGTTCGCCATCTTCGGCAGCGAAGCGGGCGCCGCCGCGCAGATCCTCGCCGCCGGCGCGGGCCGCGTGCGGGAGTTCACGACGGAGCTGGAAAACGCCGAGGGCGCGACCTCCCGCATGGCGCAGATCATCGGCTCTGGCCTGACCGGTTCGATTCGCGGGTTCAACTCGATGCTGAGCGAGTCGATCTTGCAGCTCGGCGAAGGCGGGATCGGCGGCGCCTTCGAGCTGGTCATCGACAACGCCACGGGCGTACTCGCAGCATATAACGGCATGCTGCCGGCGCTGGCCGAAGCCAACGACCTGACCGACGAGCAGGTGCGCCGCATCGAGATGCTGGTGAGCGGAGTGGATCTACTGAAAGACGCTCTGATTGTGACGACCGGGATCATGGCAGGCCGCTACGTCGGTGCGATCGCCGCCAGTCAAACGGCATTGACCGCCAAATCAGCGATCGCTGCGACCACCACCGGCACCCTGAACCTGTTGACCGGCGCTACCTCCCGCCAAACAGTCGCCAACAATGTAATGGCCGCCTCGGCTCGTGGGGCTGCCGGTGCCATAGCGCTGGTGGGTGGACCTGCCGGTGCTGCTGTCATCGCGGTCGGCGCACTCTACTATTTCCGTGAAGAGCTCGGCCTGGTCGACGTTGCCGCTCAGGATGCCACCAACGCCCTTGATGCGAATAGCGATGCCATCCGTGACGGTACCGCTGCCGCCATGGACGCGTCATACGATAATCTGATTAGCTCTTTGGAAGCCGTCTCTCTGCAAGCTCAAGAGGCCATGGCCCAGCTTGTGGAGCTTGAAGCGCGCCAAGCCTTTTACGAAAACTCTCACCAGGGTGTAGCCGATAGCCTTAATGGCGCTATAGGCGATCAAGCTCAAGTGCTGGAAGGGCTGTGGGAGCGGCAAGTTAAGCTACGAACTGCCATTAAAGAGAACCGTGCTGCGCGTGAATCGGCTACTCGCGCGGATAGCACTGCTACGGCGGTAATGAACGAAATGACCGTGACAGCGGATGCTCTCACGGAGTCTACGGCTCGACAAACTGTTACTACCCGCGAAGCCGCCAAAGAAGTCACCACGCTCGCCGCCTCTTACGAAGATCTGCTCGACCGCCTCAACCCCAACCGCCGCGCCGCCCGCCAGTACGCGCAGGATCTCGGCGTACTCAACCTCGCCTTCGCCACCGGCCGAATGAGCGCAGTGCAGTACATGCAAGCCATGGGGCTGCTTCACGAAAGCTTCCAGGAAGCCCAGCGCGAAAGCGAAGAGCTGGCCACCACCGTCGGCGCCGAAGCCGACCGCATGGCCACGCTCTGGACCCGCCAGCTCGAGCGCATGGACGACGCCAGCGTCGATATGTGGCGCTCGTTCCTTGACGGCAGCGAAGACGCGTTCGGCTCGTTCCGGCGCTTGGCACTCGATACCCTCGCCGAGGTGATCCACGCCTTCACCACGCGTCAGATCACCGCCTCGTTCGGTGTAAACGCTAATGGCGGCGGCATGCCCGGCGCGGCCCCTGGCGGCGGTTTTGGCATCAGCCCCGGCAGTATCAGCAATGCCTGGAACGCCGTTCAGAATGGGTTCGGCAACATTCAGTGGAGCGGCGCCGGCGGCGCGCAGGCTTACGGTGGCTCAGGTTGGCTAAGTGCCGCTAATACGCAAACGGGCCTCTGGGGCGGCTCGATGCAGAACTTCAGCGGCATGCAAGGGCTGGCCGGCGCCGGGGCGGGATTTGCAGGCAGCTACGCTGGCACGAAGATCGGCGAGTCCCTGTTCGGCAAAAAAGCCGGTAGCTCCTATGGCGCGACCGGCGGCGCGTTGGTGGGCACGTATTTCGGTGGCCCATTGGGCGCGGCGATCGGTGGCGCCATCGGCGGCGCGCTCGACGCGGCATTTGGCAGCGGCAAATCCGATCCCAGACTCAATATTTCCACGTACGGCGATCGCTCCTCGTTTTCGCACGACTCTGTCGCGACCGGAGCGTTCGGCACGGTGGGCTTCGGAAAAGGAACCAGGCGCAGCGATGAACTGTTCGGCGGTATTCCCGAAGAGCGCGAGTTCCTGGCCGCACTTGCTGCCAGTGACGACCTTCTCGCCAGTCTGGCCCGCTCCCCCGAGGAGCTGAACAAGATGGCCAGCGCCGTTCAGGGCGTCCACCTGTCCGCGTCCGGCGTCGACGGCATCATGGAACAGCTATCGAATCGCACGGTCGCGGCCGTCTCTGCGCTCGACGGTGACTTCGGCGCGTTCGTTGCCAGCCTTGGTACCGATGTTGAAACCATCGTTGCCCGGACGCAGAACGCTGTTGCCGCGCTCAACGTCATGGGTGCCGCGAGTGAACGGCTGAACCTTCAATTCGATACCAGCGCCCAGGGCGCCCTGCGTGCCGCCGATAACATCGCCCAGTTCGCCGGCGGTGTCGAACAGCTCAACCAGCTTCAGAACAGCTACTACCAAGCGTACTTCTCGGACGCCGAGCGCGCCGCGAATTTACAACGTGACCTGACCCAGACGCTGGGCCAAATGGGCTACACCCTGCCCGCCACGCATGAGGGCTTCCGTGCGCTGGTCGAGCAACAGGACCGGATGACCGAATCCGGTCAGCGCCAGTACGTGCAGCTACTCCAGCTTGCGGGTGGCTTCGATGAACTCCAGACCATGCTGGCCCGCACCGGCGAGACTGCCAGCGTTACGACCGGGGCGTTGAGAAGCGCGCAGGACATAGCCCGCGAGCGTGAGCGGCTGGAGCGCCAAGTGCTCACGTTGGAAGGCAATATCCTGGAGCTGCGTCGCCGGGATCTCGATGCGCTGGATGAATCCAATCGTCCCCTCCAGCGCCACGTTTGGGCATTACAGGATGAAGCGGACGCCGCGAAAGCCGCTGAACGTGCCGTGGCAGACGTCTCACGCGAAGTAGAGCGCAGCTTCTCGACGCTGATGGGCGGCGTCCAGAATGCCTACAAGGCGCTGACCCAGTCGATCTCGAATGAGCAAGCCATTTTGCGCAGCGCGTACGATGAGACGACTCAGCGCATCAACGCGAACATCAGCACGATTCAGGATGCGATCAGCGCCTCGGTACGCACTGCACGCAGCCTCACCAGTACGCTCGATACCATGATGCAGCGGGAACTTGGCCAAGCCGAATCCCGCCGCGAAGCGCAAAGCTACTTGCAAAGCGTACTGGCTTCCGGCGGTTTGGGCGATCCTGCAATGCTGGATAAGGCACTCACCGCCGTCGCTGAACCCTCGGCAGGCTTGTACGGCTCCTTTGAATCTTATCAACGCGACTTCTGGACCACGGCCAATGTCATCGATCAGCTCAACGATCGCGCAGATGGCCAGCTCACGACCGAGCAGCGCAGCCTCGCCGCGCTCGAGCGCCAACTGGTCACGGCAGAGCGACAGTTCAATTCGGAGATGAGCCGACTGGACAACCTGCTAGCCGCCGAGACCGCGCAGTTGGAAGCTATTTTCGGCCAGCAAACGTGGCTCGAAACGATCAACGGCTCGGTACTGTCGCTGTCAGACGCGCTCGCCGCGCTTGGCGTATCCAGCCGGACAGCGGCCCCCCGTTCCAACGCCCAGGTCAAAGAAGCCGCCGGTCATATTGCCTCGACAACAACAGGTGGCTGGAACGAGAAAGACTCAGCGATCGGATGGGCCGCGATCAACGCGGGCGTCACGTCCGCCCAGCTCGCCGCTTCAATTGGTAAATCCCAGCAGTACGTGCTCGATCGCGCGCAACAACTGGGCCTGCCCAAATTCAGGGATGGCGGCATCGCCTCCGGGCCGGATAGCGGCTACCCCGTGGAACTGCATGGCACGGAAGCCGTGATCCCTCTCAAGAACGGGCCGATTCCTCTGCAAATCACAGGCGGCGGTGATGCAGAGCTATTGCGCGAGATCCGGCGCTTGAACGATCGAATCGCCCGCCTGGAAGTGGAGCTAAAAGAAGGCAACAGCATCAGCCGCGGCATTGCCGATCACACCAGCAAGGCGGCCCGCGAAGTCGAGCGCCAACGTCATGAACGCCAGCAAGAGGCCCTCGCATGAGGCAAGTAAAGGAAGTCAGCGTGCTGGTGCCGGAAGTGATCGCCGGTGAAAAGATCCTCTCGAGCATTTGCGACCAAGAGACGGTAGCCGACTACGACGCACAGCAAACCTACCGGCCGCACGAGGGAGAACAAGGCGATCGAGTCGTCGAGAACGGCCTCGTTTATGAAGCGGTCAGGGAAGTGACTGGCGTACCGCCCAGCAAGGGTTCTGTGGCCACCCCAAAGAGCTGGATCGAGGTGCGCTCGGTCAATGAGCTTGCCATGTGGAACGGCGTGATCGGCGACGCGACGATCGGCAGCCAGCCCTGGGCGGTACACGAGGGCACCGGTATCCAGATGGAAGTGCGCCCCGGCCGTATCGTGCCCGGTCTGGCGATATTCGGCATGCGCAACGTGGAATCGGTGCGCATCGAGCTGATCGATGACATCGACGGCATCGTTTACGACCGAACCATCAACATGCGGTCGACCACGGGCATCACTGGCTACTGGGCGTACTGGTTCTCACCGATCCAGCGACGGCGCGACGTCATGATCGATGACCTGCCCTCTTATCGCGGCACCCTGCGCATCAGCATTCAGCAAGTGGGTGATGCGCCCGCTGAATGCGGCGTCTGCGTTATCGGCCCCGTGCACAGGCTGGGGTACCTGCTTTATGGCGTTGGCGGCGGCGTCATGCCGTTCTCGCGCAAAGTGCGTGACGAGTTCGGCCGCTTGCTGCTTCAAGAAGGCGACGTCGTAAAAACCTTCAACTACCGCATCAGTGTCGAGAAGCACCGGTCAGACGCTGGCGTTCGCCTGCTCACGGATCTCGATGCCAAACGGCTCGTCATCTTTGGCACCGATCTGTTCGAAAGCAGCCTGGTGTACGGCATCTATGAGGACTTCCGCTTCACCTATGAAAACGTTCGCTACCACCACTTCACCCTCGACGCAGTAGGTCTCACATGAACACTCCGACACCAACGTTCACACGCTTCGATGCCGTGCCCGTGCGCGGCATGAACGAGCGCGAATTTGACGAAGCGGCGCTGAGCTTCTTTCCGAAGCTGGTGCCTTTCTCAAGCGAGCTTAATACCGCTGTTGAATGGATGAACCAAGCAGTTAAGGCAATCTTGGCAGCCGGCGAATCCGCACAGGAAGCAGCATTGAGTGCAGGATTGATCAAGGTCATGGTTGAGAGTGCTTCGAGCTTCAAAGGTCAGTGGTCGGCGTTGACCGGCTCACTGAGCCCCCCAGCATCGGTCTATCACCGTGCGCAATATTGGCGTCTGCTAACGCATGTGAGCGATGTCACGGCTAGCGAGCCGGGTCAGCAACGCGACATCTGGATACCGGCCACCCCGGCAATTGCCGAGATGCAGGCTGGGGAAGCCGGTTTGGCGGGAGACCCACTGATCAAGCAGCCAGATGGCAGCGTAGCGTTCGGCTCGGCGTTAAGGCGCTACGATCTATCCAGTATTGAAGCCGACACCCTGCTGGATCTCGATGCCTCGAACGTCTTCAGAGTCGATGCAACGCTCACCCCTCGAACGCTATCGTTTGCCAATGAGCCAGGGGCTAATCGAGCGATGGTGGTGGTGATCCATATCTTGGGAGAAAACGCGGTGACATGGCCGGACTATATCCAATGGGATAGCCGTGAAGCGCCCGTTTTAGAGTCTGAGTTTACGCGGGTCGTGATGATGTGGGATGGAATCGAGTGGACGGGAAATGCATGAGGCCGGGAATGATCGAGGCACTAATGCTGAGCGCTAAACCAGATAAGGCAGGCGAAGCCGTTTTCACCAAGACCGGGACCCATTTGTGGGTCGTTCCCTTAGGGGTCAAACGTGTTTGCGCCGTTGCGGTGGGTGGAGGAGGCAATACATCCATGCGAAGTTCAGGCAGCGACTATGCTGGCGGCGGCGGCGCTTTGGCGTGGGCCAATGAAATAAATGTGACGCCGGGAGAGTCCATAGAAGTTGTGGTCGGTAGTCCAGGTGGCAGGTCCTCATTTTCTGACCGGGTGATAGCGGGCGGAGGGAGCAGATACGGGGGCAAGGTTATCGCGGGCGATGGTGGCGGCGATGGCGGCGGCGGGAATTTGTGGTACGGCGGCGGCGGCGCTGGTGGTTATACCGGGGCTGGCGGCTACGGCGGCGGCTACGGAGGCGATGGCGGAGACGGCAGTGGTGGCGGCGGCGGTGGCGGCGGTGGTGGTAGGTCAAGTTCTTATGGCGCCGGCGGCGGTGGCGGGGTCGGACTGATGGGTGAAGGAAGTAGCGGATCAGGAGGGCTTGGTGGATCAAACGCCGGAAATCCTTTCCGAGAGGGGCTGGGTGGCAGAGGAGGGTCCGGCGGAATAACAGGGACAATGGGCACTACCGGATCATCCATACCGCGTGGCGGGGATGGGGGCGAATACGGAGGGGGCGGTGGGTCTTCTATTCGCCGTGGCGGCCAAGGGGCAGTCAGAGTGATCTGGGGGAAGGATCGCGAATTTCCCAGGACTAATACAGGCGCTTCTTTTAGTGAAACCATCGAGACATATGATTAAAGGAGGTCGAATGCCATATTTAAAGATCGTCTCTGGAAAGATAGTTGAGGATGGCCTCACGCGTTCCAGAGCATGCCGACAAGTACGCTCACTCAAACCAAATGTTTCTCAGCCACGTATTTTGCTAGAAGAGACACTGAACGACGCCGGATTCTTTGAGCTGTACGACACACCGAAACCAGACGGTGATGTAGTGACGCAGGGCGAACCAGAGCTGCAAGACGATGGCAGCTGGCATCAAACCTGGCATGTTCGTGACTTCTCAGAAGATGAGCGCATTGAGCAACGCCATGCCCTTCTAGCGTTGCTCGAAGAAGCCCGCAAGAACGCAGAAGCGCAAGGTGTCGTGATCAATGGCATCAGATACAGCGGCGATCCCTCGAACCGGGCCGCCCTCCTCGAAGTCGTCCAGTTCGCACGCGAAGCCGGGCAAAAGGAGTTTCAAAGCTGGAAAGATAGTGATGGACGCTTTCATCCCAACCATCGCTTAGAAGATGTCGAGCAAGCGCTACATGCTATCGCCCTTCGCCGGGGCAAATTGATCGCGCTGGAAGGAGCATATCAAGCGCAAGTGCGAAATGGCGAAATTGAAGCCATAGATAGCCTAAGCTGGGAGGTGTAAATCTAAACCAGCAGGAGAGTTTATGATGCTTAAACCTGAACTCGTAAAAGAAATTCTGCAGATGATAGGTGACGGCGAGTATGTGGGCACCCCCTTGGGCGATTTGTATAAGCATTTTTTAAATGAAGACATAAAAGGTGCCAGCGAAAACGAGTTCCAAAAATTCGTTTATCACATGGACGAACTCTTCGATGCAGAGTTATTCAAGACGCGTAATCTCAATGCCCAACGTCGGTGGGGCAAGTCACAAAGCGTCGGTGGTTCTAGAAGCTATGCCAATGTGCCCCTCGTTTTAACACCTTTAGGTGGCGAAGTTTTAAAAGAGCTCAACAAGCCAAAAGGATTAGAACGACTCATGCAGGGTATACGCTCTGCAGGCTCAGCAGCTGGCCAAGAGGCACTGAAATACGGAGTTAAAGAGCTCTTCAGAGGGGCGTTAGGCAGTTAATTTTTACAGAAAGGAGTGGCCACCCGAGGTGCAGCAACACCAAGAGTGGCCACCAACCAGCAGAACACACCTGCAAGTCGGCCAAGACTCCTCTACCTCGCGCGAGGCAAGGAAAGTCTAAGCCAAACGTTAGAACGTTAGAAGGCTTGATCTGGTGTTAACAGAGATTCGTTGTAAGCAGTGCAACCGTAAGCTGGCCATGGCCAGCGACTATCAGTTTATCGAGATCCAGTGCCCGCGTTGCCGGCACCTCAATCAACAGAGAGCCACGAGCTCCAAACCCGTACAGGAGAACCCTCGTGGCTACCCCAATCATTCCGTGGATGGGCGGCAAACGCCGCCTCGCTGACCGTATCTTTCCGCTGATGCCGTCGCATCAATGTTATGTCGAGCCCTTCGCAGGAGGGGCCGCGCTATACTTTATGCGCTCAGTGCCTGCCGAGGTCGAAGTGCTCAACGATGTGAACGGCGATCTGGTCAACCTATACCGCGTGGTGCAAAACCATCTGGAAGAGTTCGTCAGGCAATTCAAGTGGGCGCTTTCCAGCCGACAAGTATTCGAGTGGCTCAAGATGACGCGCCCTGAAACGCTTACGGACATACAGCGCGCGGCGCGCTTCTACTACCTGCAGCAGAACGCCTTTGGTGGCCGCGTTGAAGGCCAGAACTTCGGCACCGCTACCACTGCCCCTCCGGGACTTAACCTGCTTCGCCTGGAGGAGTCGCTCTCGACCGCCCACCTGCGGCTGGCCAGCACCTTCATCGAGCACTTGAGCTGGCAAGACTGTATCGAGCGCTATGATCGCCCGCACACCTTCTTCTACATGGACCCGCCCTACTGGCAGACAGAAGGATATGGGGTACCCTTTGGCATAGAGCAGTATGAAGAGATGGCGAGCATGCTGGCTAGGCTGAAAGGCAAGGCCATCATCAGCCTCAATGATCACCCGGATATCCGCCACGTTTTCGCTGGCTACCATATCGAAACCACCGACATTCGCTATACCGTCGGAGGTGGCAGAGGGTCAGATGCTAAAGAGGTGCTGATTTTTAGCTGGGATATAAATGCAGAACCAGCCGGGCTGTTTTAAATTAATCAATAGTCATAGGTAGCCAAAATGGTTGATATTTTAGCAATAGGAACAGGTCTCAAAACTGCATACAACATCGGCAAGGCTGCAAAGGATTTAGACGACCAAGTGCGGCTCAACACTGCGATCAGTGAAATCATGGATCAACTGACCCAAGCACAGTTTGGTTTAATGGATATGCAGCTGCAATATCAGCAGCTAGTGGATGAGAACAAAGAACTGAAAGAAAAATTAAACAAAGAAGAACGCTTTGATCAGTACCGACTTTTCAGAACGGCTGTTGGACACCATGTCTACATGCTTAAGAATGAATTTGCTGGCCGTGATGAGCCACTACACGCTATATGCGTGCAATGCCGTGAGGATGGTAGACGATCAGTTCTTCAAGAAGGTGAATATAGTTATTACTGCACCGTCTGCAGGACCGAAGCTAGCCATAAAAGACAGCCTGGGTACTCGATAAGCTCAGGGCCTACTTATGATGAGCATTGGTAAGGATCGTTTGTGCCAAAAACGTCGCTAAAAGGCGCAGTTTCTTTTCATCGTGGTAATGCCAAATAAAGCGCGACTTTATGCCAAATGCGTCGCGCGCTTACAGAAAGAGGTGAGCACACCTGCCGAGTACCCTCACCTGTACAAAGCCAGTTCAATGGATGACGAAGAGACGCTGGAGTACATCGTACCGGTACGCTGGATCAAAAGCGTTCCTGTTACTAAGGCTTTTCGTGAGGTAGGGCTTTTCGGGAATCAAAATACGGTGTGCAAGCCTACCACGCCGAAGTGGGAGCATACGGTGGAGCGGTTGAAGCAGGCCTGGAGTGTTGTTTAAGCGCCTGGATCAAGCAATGGGATGCAAAAGCTGTAATGGAATGGTGGGCCCAGTAGGACTTGAACCTACGACCAAGGGATTATGAGTGCAACCAAGCCGTTTCGAGGATCGCGCCTGCAACGCATAGCTTATTAATTTCAAAAGCTTACGGCTTTCCACTCATTACATGGCTCACACGGAATTCACTCAGTCGGCAACCAAGCCGCAACCAAAGTAGCCCTCTCGTGATTGTGGCAAGCAGCTTCCCACTCCGGATAACGCTTCCTCGAGCGCATGATCCTATAGCCATGTTGCCGCATGCGCTGAACCGCCGCATGCGGCATGCCGAAGCGAGCAAGCACCTATCAATACGACTCCTGGTCCTGGCCATATTGCTCACCCGCCTGTTGTGGCGGCGCATCATCACCCTCAAGCACTGGCTTGCCGTCTTGCCAGAACACTGCGTACTGGCCCAGACGCCGCTTGCGCTCCAGGGTCTCGGCGACTGCGGCACGGAGACTGTCGAGCATTGTTTGGGTATCCGGTGTCGGCTGAGTCATGGTCGTGCCTCCTTGACTAGGGAATTATAGTGGCGGTCATCGAGAATATTGCGCTGCGAACCTATCTGCTCGAAAACCAGCTCAGGGGTGCCACCGGCGTTCATGAAGCATCGCGCCCGAGAAACGTTGGGAGCATAGAGTGTCAGCAGGTTATTCAGGCTGCGAGGGAATCGACGCTGGATGTCTTTCAACGGGATGTTGTGGCCGCCGTGAGCGACACGTTCTGCGACGCGCAAGCGAGACATCTCCACCGAGGGCAGCGCTAGATAGACTAGCTCGACTCGCCAACTGTTTGAGAGTAGCCGTTTCACCAAGCTCAGATATCCCCTTCCCGATAGAGTCGTCTCGAAGGCGAAGTCCTCTCCGTCCTCGATGGCGTCTTCGATCTCGCGCAGGAAAATCCGGCTAGCCGCGAGCAATTCACGCTCCGGAGCCAACGGCGACAGCCCGGCGGCGATCAGGTCAGCATTGATGAAGCGCGCGCACTTGGCCACCTGGGGCAAGTAGTGAAGGGCGAACGTCGTCTTGCCAGCACCGTTGGGGCCTGCAACGATCCAGCAGGTCGGTGGCTGTCGTTGGTGTATCATTATCAAGCCTCTACGATCATTCAATTTTGGCCTGTAGCATTAACATGTGTAAGTAGCTTTTCAATGTAACGTTCATCTTCCTCACGAAACAGAATGTTCCAGGACTCCATAAGTTCCCGCGTCACCGGATTCCCATCTTCATCTTTCCATTCACTGATTAGATGTGATGAGTGAGTTTCCGAAATAAGGAAGGCATACAGCTCAATATTACTGCTGCTATTGGCCGTCTTTCTCAAATCAGCTTCGACAGCTTTAATGGTTTCGTAAAAGCAGACTTTCGGGTCTTCTGGCTTATGGTGGCGGAGGCCTTTGGGATCGATGAATATGACCTTTTGTTGGTTACCTTTGACAAGCCACAAGATGAAATCTGGTTTGAAGCCGCCGTCGATGAACACGCCCACGGAGCCTTGCCCTGTTTGGTTGCGCAGAAAATAGACATCGAAGTCATTGAATAGCTTGGCCTCTACAGCCTGCTGGAGATCTTTGACGAAATCGGCCTCGCCCTTGTTTAGTGATACAGGCGTCACCTGAAAATCGAGACCTTGGGTGGATGCCAGTAGCGGCTGATAGAAGTGCGGCTCACACCAGATAAATTCCAGCCCTTCCCGGATTTGGCCATTCCAGGCATTGACGTCATTTTCCGCCATTTTGGCTCGTAAGACGTCTAATTGATTGATCAGCGATTCGTGGCGTACACGGTCCAGTGTCACTAAATAGCTGCCAGCCGGCGTGTCTTCGCTTACGCCTGGCAGATATTTGTTGTTCTCGGTGATTGGGCGATATTCCAGCTTATCCCCTTCCCATTGCTTGCGCCGTAGCCCATAAAACATTTCACAGTATTTTCGCAAGAGCGCAATCGCCATATCGTGCCATAGGCCGAGGCGCTCTAGTCGGCCCGGCTCCATGGCTTCATCTGGCGCGTAGAGGCGGTACCAGCTGGTATCCTGCAGCAACTCGTCCACTACATTCTGAGTAATGGTCAGGTTGGACCAGCGCTTGTCGCGCTTGAACGCGAGCAGCTCAAAATACAATTTGCGGCTATCTAGCAAGGCCAGCTGTGTACTTTTGAGCCACTGCTGTTGGGCGCCTACGGCACGTATGCCCTGCCGATCTGTAGCGAAGGAGCCGACCTGGGGGTAGAAATCCAAGTTGACTCGGGGCGGACTGCAAAAATAGTCGACTTCCGATGGTGTTAGCGCTTTGGGCGCTTTAAGCACCACCTGCTCCGCCAACTGCATGAAAGCACTACCCGCACCGCCAATCGCCTTGTTAGCGATGCTGTCTTTTACCCGGAGCACGTTCAGGTTGTCCGGCAGGTTGTTCATGGGGTTAAGCGGCAAAACAAACTCTTCCAGTCCTTCGTTGACGGGAATATCTTCGTCTTCCAGCTCTTTTTTAAACTGGGCGATATAATCGGCTTTAACGCCGAATATATTCAGGGTTTCCAGCAATCCAATATGGCGAGGTCGCTCGATGCCGGCGGCTTTCAGTTGGGTGGCCAACTCAGCAGAGCGTTTCAGCGTGGTATTCCAGCCCTGCAGGCGCACGCCGCGGCCGAAGAGTTGAATAATCTGGGCGCCTTCGTTTTTACCCACGTTCAGCAGGGTCATGTTTGAGACCCGCCAACTACTCCAGCCTTCGGTAAATTTTTTGGCCCCGAGCAGCAGGTTTATTTCGCTGCCATCGTGATTAATAGCCCGGAATAGCGACTCGCTGAAGCGAGCATCCTGCACCAGCAGGTCGTGCTTGTCGCAGAGTTTAACAAGCTTGGCGTCGTCGCCGACGTTAATCACGCCAAAGGGCGTGTCTGATGTGCCGCCACGCAGAGCGATTTCGCCAGCTACGCCGGTAATATTTTCGATATGCAGACGGCCACCGCCGCAGTGGAAAACCCGGTCCAGCAAGTCCATGTATAGCTTCTCTGCACTTTCCCCCAGCTCTTTGAGGTAATTAAAGCGGCCATGCAATCGGTCTACGCCACCTTTACCGACCATACCGCGATTGAGCAGGGTTTCTATAGCTGCGACTGTGTCGGCTGGCTTACTCAGTACCCGGTCCAGGAATTGAAGCACCTGCACCATGTCATTAGCTTCCTTGGTATCGAAGCCTTTCGTGACCTTGGAGGTGACAAACACCCACAGCGGTGTTTGTAGATTGAAGGGCACAAATGTTTTCGAGTGTTCTGCAAAAAGGCGCAGCTGTTGATAAAAACTCAACAACGAAGCCACCTGGTAACGAAATTGATCGTCCTTGGTGGCGGCCTCGATATTGAGAATCTGAGACTGCTTGCCGTAACCGTCGCCGTAGAAGTGGCGGTAGGAGTAGTCGAACAGTATGGCCTTGGTGTAGGTCTGGCGCAGATTGTCGTGCTTGATGCTGGATTGGGCGAAGGTGGCGGAATACTCAAAGGAAAAACCCAGGACGCAGAGCTTTTGCCGGTACTCGTACCAGCTACCGCCACCGCTGGCGGTGCCCCGGTGGCCTTCGTCCACTAACAGGAGGTTGCGCGAGCCGAAGGAGTCCACCGCCACGGTTTTCTGTTTTTCGCTGTCGCGCAGCTTGTTGATGTCGATCACAATCACGTCTTGCGCGAACAAATCGCCGCCCTTGGCAGAGAACTCACTGGCCCGAATGCCTGACTTTTCCAGATCCACCAGGTGCTGATGGGTCAGCCCCTCGTTGGGCGTAAGAAGAATAATCTTGTTAATATCCCCGGCCTTGCCATATCGCTGCAAGTAATAACGGTACTGCAGGATATTGGCATGCATGATTAGCGTCTTGCCGGAGCCGGTGGCACTCCAGTAGGCCACCATATTCAGCTGCGGCCAGAGGTCGTCATCCGGGTTGAGCAACCCCAACGGCTTGTGATTAAACCCCTGCTCCACCACCCAGTGGTTATTCCAGCGCTCTATCTGCTGGTTCAAACCCTCCAACAACTCTTCGGGCTTAGTAAACAGATAGTCCAGATAGATTTCCGTGAACAGCAGCATCAGGTACTGAAAGTACTTCCATTCAATGGGCTCTTCATTGGCGGTTAAGCGCGCGTTATTGATGGTATCGGTTAATGCCTTGATGCGCCGGTCGTACTCCAGCAACTGCTCATCGCTGAGCAGGGCATCATCGGTAAGGTTTTCGCGAATGCGCTGCACCAATAGATGTTCGCCCTCGGCATTGCGGCCGCTGGTTTCTCCGATCAGTTGGAATCGATCGCGAAAGGCTTCCAGTGTCGATGCTTCGCGCTTGCCGACATCGTAGTTGCCGTTCAGCGAATCAAAACCAAACAGGGAGAACAGCCACTGATTGAGCACCAGATGGTGACGAAACTGCAGGGTCTTTTTGGCTTTTTGGGTCGCTTTACGAGCTGCCATAGTGGCTTACACCCCCTGCTCGGTGTCGGCGAACATCAGCCGGTGAAAGGCTTCCTCAATCAGCTGAATACGCGCCTGCTCCATGGGCTCGCCCTTGCGGTTGCGGGGTATTGCGATATTGTGGTCGCCATTCACGTAAAGTACATCCACCTCGTCATCGCGGCTCTCGGTCAAGCGAATGGCCAATTTTTCAATCAGCACCGCATCCAGCACGGCGTTATCCAGTTTGATGCCATCTTCCACACCCTCGATCACACTGGGCAGGTTGCGCCAGACCACCAGCACCTGCTGGCCGGCGCGGTTGGTACCGTAGACGGTACGGAACCACCATTTGCCGGATTCACTACGTTTAACCTTGGCCTGCCAACGGCCGTACTCACCCTGGCTTAGCTCGGCGTCAAAATGGATGGGCGCGGCAATATGCTCTACCGTCAGTCCCAGTAGGTAGTTAAAGGTTTCCAGCAGGTCCACATTGACCGGGCGGGTTTCATCGCCACTGGAGGGGCGGACATTGAGTTTGTATTGAGTGGGGTCGACAAACTGGCGCGTATTTAACAGCGACTGGGAGTCACGGGTTTCGACTTCCAGCATATAGTTCATCACATAGGCTTGACGCGCTTCGAATTTATTCGACTCGTCGGGTTCGTTTAGTAATTGTTGTTGTCCTGGAGCACGGTTAAGTGCCAAATTCCCCAAAGCGTCCTCGTAGCTTTCGAGCCGTATATACTTGAAGCTATGACTAATTCCTCGCGGCTCTTCAGGCTTACCGCATTTCCATTTGTCAGAATACGCCAGCTTTTCAATCCTTGGCCTAATAGCAGTGTCGAAGTAATCACCCATTTCCACTAAGATGTACTTTAGCCCCGTGTCATCCTTTCTGTTTAAGTCAATAACTGCGTGCGCGGTTGTACCCGACCCCGCGAAGTAGTCAAGCACTAAACCTTTATTTTTCGCAACCATACCAACGCATTCGGCAATAACTTTTTCATCTTTGGGATAGCCAAAATCATCTGAACCCAATATATGCCTCAGTCGTTTAGTTGCGGCACGGCCATCTTGATAAAAGACACTATAGGGCGGCTGATACTCCTTATCTCTTAAATACGACTTAATGCAGGGAACAGAATCTTCGGTATCGCCAAAATGGACGAGACCCTCCTCGATCCACTGCTTCATTTTATCTTCATCTCCAGTCATCCAACCTCGAGCGGGAACTTTCACTGGCTTCCCTGTCTCAGGGTGATTCACGGGGTATCGCGGGCCACCTCCACCCGGCCACGATATATCTGCGGGAAAGTAAAGTCCTTTTTCATCGAGAACGCAATAATGCTTATGATCCTTTGCAGGATGGCCGTCTGGAAGACTCCTGTACCAATCCTTCATTTCGCGCGTCATCGTTTGATAATCAACACCAAATTCCTTTCTTAACGATTTTTCCTTTTTATATATATCATTGAGTCCTTTTTTCTTTTGACGCCACGTCGATTTATTGTCGGTCAGATACTGTCGATTTGCGGCATACGTCAACATATATTCATGAGATACAGAGACAAGCTTCGAGTCATTTTTCCTTCCTGCCGCCCAAACTAAATCTGCTACAAAATTTTCTTCCCCCCACGTTACATCCATGATCTTTCGTAGATTAGGTTGCTCATTTTCGTCTATCGATACAAAAATAGCTGAATCGTTTTTCACAAAGGGAATTGCATTCAGAGTTCTATCGTTGATCATAGAAAGCCAGCTAGCGTGCTGGTAGCTATCTTTGTATAAAAATCCGTCACCACCTGTATTGTAAGGCGGATCAATATATATACAGTCTACGTTTTCCTTATACTTTTCCTTTAGAATATTAAGTGCCTGAAAATTCTCCGAGCGAACTAGCAAACCTTCACATTGTTCATCCAGGCTTTCAATACCAGCCAAAACCCTTGCTTTGTAGTTCTCTTCAAAATGCCCCGTATCCACCATCATATAGCGGTATTCAGGCTTGGCCAGAAGCTCCGTCCAGCCCAACGACTTCCGATCTTTTTCCAATTGCTTAAGATCTATCTTGTAAAGACACTCCCAATCCTTAAGTTGCTTCTCGTTTTCAAACGCTGTGGCCAACAGGTCGGGCTGCTCTTCCAACTGATCCAGCGTAATGCAGTAGTTTGTCTCTGTAACAAATTTCTTTTTCAGCCAAAGCTTTTTCTGGAAATTCTCCAGCTGCGCCAGAAAGGCGATAATTTTCTCACCTAGGGAACGAATCACCTCAATTTTGCTCAGAAGCGGCCCCAGTCGAGCAGTATCGTTCTTTAGAGAGACAATATCCGCCCAGTCCAGCAATTCGTTTTTGATATAGAAATCCAGCTCCTGGGTTAAAAAGCCGTCCAGATCTTTGTGGATAAAATAGTCAAAGTTGTTCTTTTTAGTGTAGTTGTTGAGTTGGCCGGCCAACATGGAATAGTCAGCCAGCTCGCCGTCAGCTTTACGATAGGCTTGGCCCAGGGCGGATTTCCAGGGTTCCGGCAGTGCGGCATGGTCGCCCAACAGGCGCTCTTCGGCGATAGCGAGCAAGACATCCTGAGCGGGTGGTTTTTTGCCGGCCGCCTCTGTGGCATTGGCTTTGATTTTGTCGGTCCAATCGGCCTCAGTGGCGGCGCGGAAGTGAAAACGGCATTGCAGCTCGTTGTGAGTTTCGCCTTTGTCGTTGGGCTCGCCCTCAATCAGCTCGAACGGCTGCTCGGCGTCCAGTACAAACATGCGCTTATTGTCGGCGGTTTCCTTGTTGTTGTCCTTGGCGCCGGCGTCGGCATCCACCAGTTTGAAATGCACGCGCAAGGGGGCTTCCTCGGGCCCTGCGTTAGGATTGAGGCGGAAGCTGTAGTCGCGTAGGGTTTCGCTGCTTTTGATGTAGTACTGGTCTTTATTGGCCCAGTGCAACACCACCTCTTCGCCCTGGTAGGGAATGGCGTAGGTGCCATCTTTGTAGACGCGGCGGGAGAGAAAGTCGCCTTCGCTGTAGTAGCGGTTAAAGAAGGTGATCAGAGCATCGTAAACTTCGCCCTCTTCGCGGGCAAGATCAAAGCCGTCGTTGAGCTGCGCTTGCAACTCCTTGACTTTAGGAGAATCCTCGGGACTAAAGCCTGCATCTTCGGCGGCTTTACGAGCTTTTTCCAACTCCACCTCTAGCTGGGTTTTGTCCTGGCTAGCAAACTGGCTGAAGGCTTTTTGGGTGATGCTAGGTAAGTCTTTTTCAATAAAACGGTTAATGTCGTCTTTGCGGGCATGCATAATGCGATAGAGACCAAAATCCAGCTCCGGCTGGTTGAGCTGAAACATTTCTCGCAGCAGTTCGGCAAACTTTTCTCGGCGCTGCTTGGCTTTAATTTGTTGAGTAGACGATGACATTAACAACCCTTAATTTAAAAAAATAGTTGGCGATCCGACAGTTCCCGTTTGGAACCCTCGAGAGCGCCAATAAACCTTGTGAAGCACGCAGCTCTCGCAGCCGCCACGTCTCATACGGTTTTTCATTATCCCGTACAGGTTGACTGTGTAAAAGCCCCTCTCAAACCAGCTCCCATCGAACCCGGAAAAGTCGATGCGTCTGGCTCTTGCGGTGCATCTGGCGCTCCAGGGCATCGATGAGCGCGTCGCGCTTCTCCTCGATCTCGTCCTGCACGTCGAAGATCGCCTGACGGTCGCGGCGCTGCTGACGCTCAAGCGTCTTGAGCGCTTCCTGCGCGGCCTTCTGCTCCTCAAGGGTCTCGGCGGTGCGTGAGCGGCGCTTGGCATCCTTGATCTTGGCCCGCGTGTCCTCCAGTTGCGCTTCACTGGAAGCGACCTGATCATCCGCCCAGGCCTCCAGCTTGTCGCGCTCGCGCTGAAAGTAGCTGTGATTCTCCTCAAGCACACGGCTGAGGGTGGCATCCAGCTGCCGCCTGGCCAGCGCAGGGAGCTCCTGAGGGAATTCGGCTGCGCTATCGGGTACTACCACCGCCGTCACGTTGAAGAGCCGCTCACTGGCTTCCTGATCGAGGTATGTGCCATCGTCAGCCAGGGCAGAGAAGACCAGGTGCTCCTCGTGCTGAAAGCTGTCCAGCTCGAGCAGATTCAGCTCCAGCCAGCCACTGCGAGTGGAAAGCTGTTCGAGTACCGAGATTCGTAGGGGGTGATCGGATAGCTGGAAGCGCAGGGTGGCGACCGGCGTCTCCCGGCGGCAACCGCTATCGAGAACATGCTCGCCCAGCGGATGGGTCAGCCGATAAACGTGGGCATGCTCGGGCGGCTTGATGCCCTTCCCCTTACGAATGAGCCAGTAGTCACCGGCAGGCACGCTCTGTATCGGGGAAGCCTCTAAGTGAAAGGTCAGGCTGCTGTCGTTGAACTTGGCCTGCTCCGCCAGGCAGTGCCGGGTCAGCTTCCAGAACAGCTTACCGGTGCGTTCGAGCTGGGCCTCGGCCTTGTCACGCTGAACGCGCAGCAGGTCGTGGATCTGTTCGTCGAAATGCTCGAGCAGCTTGCTCTCCGTCTCTTTCATGCGGGCATCGATATCGGCCTCCAGCTGATCACGCAGCTCAGCGAAGGCCGCCTCGATGGCGTCTGGCGTGCGGCAGGTAGCGTAGATATCGGCGATACGCTTCTCGACATCCACCCCAGACTCCAGCCGACCGAGAATCTCATCAGATGCGCCAAATAGACCATCGAACAGCTGGAACTTCTCGCTCAGAAGCTCAAGAACGCGCTTGTCGGCCTCATTGCGCTGGTTGAGGAAGTTGACCACCACCACGTCAAACTGCTGGCCATACCGGTGGCAGCGACCGATGCGCTGCTCCACCCGCTGAGGGTTCCAGGGCAGATCATAGTTCACTACCAGGTTGCAGAACTGCAGGTTGACCCCTTCGGCAGCCGCCTCGGTAGCCACCAGGATCTGCGCTCGGTCCCGAAAGTGATCGATGATGGCAGTACGGCGGTCGATGGCGGGGCTACCTGTCACTCGGTCGCTGCCGGCATGCTCTGACAGCCAGCGCTGGTAGATGCCCGTCACTCCCGGGCTGTTGTTGGTGCCACTGAAAGTCACGACCTGATCGGCAAAGCCATGCCGCTCCAAAAAGCGGCTGAGGTACTCCAGGGTGCGCCGCGACTCGGTGAACAGCACCGCCTTGCGCGGTGCCCCCATCTCATCCATGCGAGCGAAGCCGGTTTCCAACGCCGTGACCAGCGCATGGGACTTGGCATCCTCGTGAATCCCCCGAGCCAGGCTCAGGTACTGCTCGATTTCGGCGATCTCACCCTGCAAGCGAGTGGGATTGACCTCTTGTTCCAGATACCGGGCCTCAGCCTCCTCCACTTCATCGGCTTCCGCTGCTTCCAACAGCTCCTCATCAAGCGACTCATCGGCCAGCAGCCGCTCCAGCCAGTCCTGTTCGACCTGATGCCGGTCATGCAGCGACTCCAGCCGCTGCTTGAGCGTCTCCAGCGTCTGGATGATGGCGGTGGTGGATGACGCCAGCAGCTTGCGGATGACCAGAGATACCAGGTGGCGTTGGCGAGTGGGCACGCCATAGCTGTCTTCGCGCTCCAGATAGCCGGAGACCAGATGATAGAGCCGCTGTTCATCCTGGGAGGGGGTGAAGGGAATCGTCAGCGCTTTGCGCTCGGTGTACTGCACATACTCCAGCACCTGACGGCGCAGGGTGCGTTTAGCAAACTCCTCCAGCCGGCGTCGCAGCCCCTCGATGTCATTACCACCGCGCATAAACTGGCGGCGGAAGCTGATCGCGTCCCCAAACAGCTGGTCATCGATCACCGTGGAGAGCCCATAGAGCTCAAGCAGTGAGTTCTGCAATGGCGTGGCGGTGAGCAGCAGCTTCCGGCTGCCGGCGAAGGCCCGCTTGATGGCCTGCCCGGTGCGATGACTCTCGCGGTGGGCATTACGCAGCTTGTGGGCCTCGTCGATCACCACCAAATCCCAGGGGATGGTGCGCAGCTGAGGTTCCAGCTTGGCCGCGAAGTGGTAGGACATCACGCTGATGACGTCCTGATCCAGCGGATCGTAGATACCCTGATCACGCTGCTGCTTGTAGGTGCGGGCATCCAGCACCTGGGTGGGCAAGTGGAACTTCTCGGCCAGCTCGGTCGCCCACTGCTTGCGGAGAGCAGCCGGTGCAATTACTACCAAGCGGCGTCGGCGCTCTGCCCAATACTGGCAAATGACTAGCGCTGCTTCGATCGTCTTGCCCAGCCCCACCTCGTCGGCCAGCAACACCCCTTTGGCCAGCGGGTTCTGCAAGGCGAACAAAGCAGCATCGATCTGGTGGGGGTTGAGATCTACCGAGGCGTCGAACAGCGAAGCTGCCAGCCGATCCACGTTTCCGCCCCGCCTCTGACGTGTCAGCTCGTAGGCGAAGTACTTGGCGTGGTAGTCGGTGATGTGCTGCTTGCCCATATCCATGCTCCTGGCTTTTATAATTAACTTGGCTTCATATCATCTGACGTGAGGGCTTGACCATTAAAGCTCGCTGACAAAATAAGCTAATAGTTAAGCATTACGTTCGATTGCCGAAAAGCAATGATCGTCTGTAATGAATAGCCACATTAATTAATCAACAGGGGGATTCTTTACTACCAAGCAGCATTGCGTTTAAACACAACAAAGAAAGGAGGGGGGAGTTGGATTTAAATTTAAATGGTGGGCCCAGTAGGACTTGAACCTACGACCAAGGGATTATGAGTCCCCTGCTCTAACCAACTGAGCTATAGGCCCGAAAAGCGTGCATATCATAGCGAATGTGGCGGGGCGAGGCTACCCTTGGGGCGCTATCTTGCGATGACCACGGCACTTTTACCCGAGGGGCGAGTCTGCTGTGGAGTCCTTACTGTGGAGACATGCCATGAAAGCCTTGTTTGCTCTTGTACCGCTGATGCTGGCGGCCCCCGCCTTCGCGGATTGGCAGCTGGATTCGAGCCAGTCCCAGGTGCAGGCGAGTATCACGCAGCTCGACGGCCCTTCGCCGCAAACCCATCATCATCAGGTGCGCAACCTTCAGGGCACCATCTCGCCGGACGGTACCCTGACCTTGCCGCTCAGGCTCAACCAAACCGACCTGCTCTCACGCTTTGGGGATCTGCCGGTGTGGGCGCGGCTGTTGACCGACTCCACTTTGGTGACGCTGACCGCTCAGATGCCGCCGGAGCGTTTGGACGCGCTGGATATCGGTGAGTCGATGGTCGAGACGCTCACCTTTCGCGTGCAGAACGAAGGCATCAACCGCCAGGAAGAGGTGCCGCTTCGCTTTACCCGCGAGGGCTTGAACCAGGTGCGGGTGACTCACGCCGAGCCGATGGAACTGGATGGCAGCACGCTGATGGCCAACAACACGGTACGCAGCGTCATGTCGCTTTTGGGTTATCAGCAGATCGCCGATCACGTGCCGGTCACTTTGGACGCGGTGTTGATCAACCGCTAGCCATCAGGCACTGACCGCCCGGCGCACGTTGGCGATCAGCGGGCTGCCGGTATCCGGGTCGGTGAGCAGCGTGCAGTCGACCTGGTAGAGCGTGCGGACAAGTGCCGGCGTGACGATCCTGGAGGGCGCACCTTCGGCGACGATGCGTCCCTCATTCATGGCGATGAGGTGGTCGGCGTAGCGGCAGGCGCTGGCCAGGTCGTGCAGCACCATCACCACGGTGCGGCCTTCACTGGCCAGCTTTTGCACCAGTTCGAACACCTCGATCTGGTGGCCGAGATCCAGCGCCGAGGTGGGCTCGTCGAGCAGCAGCAGCGGCGTTTGCTGGGCGATGGTCATGGCGATCCAGGCGCGCTGGCGCTGCCCGCCGGAGAGCGCCTCGAGCGGGCGGTCGGCCAACGCCTCGAGTCCGGCGGCGGTGAGCGCGTACTGCACGATCTTTTGATCTTCCGGTGACCACTGGCGCAGCCACCCCTGGTGGGGCTGGCGGCCAAAGCGGATCAGCTCGGTCACGGTCAGCCCTTCCGGGGCGATCGCTTCCTGGGGCAGCAGCGCAAGCTGTTTGGCCAGGGTTTTAGCGGGAAGTGCCTGAATATCGGCGCCGTCGAGCAGCACCGCGCCGCTTTCCGGCTTGTGCAGCCGGGAAAGCCCGGCGAGCAGCGTGGATTTACCGCAGCCGTTGGGCCCAACGATCGCGGTCACCTTGCCGCTCGGCAGGTCAAGCGCCAGCTCACGGATCACCCGGCGGGCGCCGTAGCTCATGTCCAGCGCCTGGGTCGAAAGTGTGGGCGCCGGCGTGTCGTGGGACGTGCTCATGGGCGGCTCCTTTGTGGGCGCATCAGTATCCATAAAAGCCAGGGGCCCCCGACCACGGCGGTCACGATCCCCACCGGAATCTCGATCGGCGCGAGCAGCGTGCGCCCGGCCAGATCCGCCAGCACCATGACCAGGGCGCCGGCGAGCGCGGCGGCCAGCACCGGCACGTGGCGCGAACTTGAAAGCGAGCGGGCAATTTCCGGGCCGATCAGCGCCACCATGCCCACGGGGCCGGCCACCGCCACGGCCAAGCCCGTGAGCACCACGGAAAGGGCAAGCACCTGAATCCGGCAGGCTTTCACCTTCACGCCCAGGCCGCTGGCGACGGCGTCTCTAAAGCGCAGAATCGATAGTGACCGCGCCAACCCCATCGCCAGTACCACGCCGACAGAAAGCCCCGCGGCCAGCAGCCATACAGCGCCGGGCGAGCGGGCGTTGAGCGTGCCGACGGTCCAGGGGTAGGCGGCGTTGGCGGTGTCGATCGGCACGCGGGCAAGATAGAACTGGGTGAGCGCGCCGAAGACCGCGCCCACGCCGATACCGGCGACGATGAAGCGATAGCCCTGGGTGCCGCTACCGGCGGAAAGCCCGAAGGTGATGGCGGCGGCGGTGGCCGCCCCGGCCAGCGCCATGGCCGGCGGGGCGATGGTCACGCCCACGCCAATGACCGAGGCAATGGCGAAGGCCGTGGCGCCGTTGTCGATGCCGATGATGCCCGGCGTTGCCAGCCGGTTGCCCGCCAGGGTTTGCATCAGCACGCCCGCCAGCGCAAAGGCGGCGCCGGTCAGGCAGGCCGCCGTTAGCCTTGGCAGGCGAAGCTCCGACACCATGAAGGTGGCCATCATGTCGCCTCGGCCGACCAGCGCCGGGATGACCTCGCTCACGGATAGCGGCACGCTGCCAAAGCTCAGATACGCCACCCCGGCGATCAACAGGGCAAGCAAAAGCCCCAGATTGACCGCCACGGCGCGGCGCTCGAGCAGCACGCTATAGATATTCTCCCTGCCCTGCCAGGCCAGGCACCAGTAGCCCGGCGGCGCGTCATTCACGGCGCGCGGTTGAGAGGTGGCCCCCGAGAGGTACTCGGAGGTGGCGGTCGTTTTGGAAGCCATGGTCACTGATGGAGTCGTCACTGGATAAATCGCCGGCAAATAAAAGAGCGTTGTGGCTAAACACAGGTATCTCTAAAAACGGGTATCGAGGCGCGGCGGCTAAGCGCGAGCATTAAAGCATGGGCAAACGCCGCGCGCGAACCACGGCGATCAGCACCGGCGCGCCGCATAGCGCGGTCAGCACCCCTAACGGAAGCTCCGAGGGCGCCACCACCACCCGTGAGATGATATCGGCACTCACCACGATCAACGGCCCAATGGGAAGGCAGAACCAGAGCGTACGGCGAATGTCTGGCCCCGCCAGGGCGCGGGCGACGAACGGCACCACCAGGCCGACGAAGGCGATCGGCCCGGCAATCGCCGTGGCCGCGCCGACCAACAGCGCAACGCTGCCAATCACGATCCAGCGGATCAAACCGGGGCGATGGCCAAGCCCGGAGGCGGCGCGCTCACCGAGCGCCAGCGACGCCAGGGGCCGCGCGGTCACCGCGACTGCGGCCGCGGCCACCATCAGGCTCGGCAGCACGCTGACCAGGTCATCCAAACGCCGCCCGGCCAGGCTGCCGACCACCCAGAAGCGAATCTCGTCCGCCGCGCGCTGATCATACAAAAGCAGCAGCGAGGTCAGCGAGCCCAAAAGCCCGGAAAACGCCGCCCCCGCCAACACCAGCCGCACCGGGTCGTTGCCCACGCCGCGAAACCGCGCCACGCTCATCACGCAGACACAGCCGGCCAGCGCGCCGAGCTGGGCCACGGAAATGCGCAGCGTCGCCGCACTCGCCCCCAGCACCAGCGCCAGCGCCACGGCAAAGGCGGCGCCGGCGCTCACGCCCAGAAGTCCGGGCTCCGCCAGCGGATTACGCGACACCGCCTGCAACAGCGCCCCGGCCACGCCCAGCGCCATGCCCACCACGATGCCAATCAGCGTGCGCGGCGCACGAAGCTCCCACATGACAAAGCGCACCTCGTCGTCGGCGCTACCCTGCAAAAACGCCAGAATGCGCGTCGGGCCAACGCTGCCCGCGCCGATCAACAGGCTCAACGCGCTCACCGCCACGAGGGCGGTGAGCAGAGCCAGCATCCAATGGCGTGACGAGCGGCGCGCGAGAGAGCCGCTCGCCACACTGGCAAGGCTGGTCACGGCAGCAGTGCGTCTTCGATATCATCGAGAATGGCCAGCGCCGCCAGCGGGCCGCTGGCGCTGCTCCAGAGCTGGCCATCGACGGGCACGACATGCTCCTGCTGCGCGACGTTCAGGCGCGAGAAGGCGGCGCTTTCACGCGCGGCATCCAGCGCCTGCTGGCCCTCTTCATTGAGGGTGGCCAGAAACAGCCAGTCGCCATCGATCATGGAGAGGTTTTCAAGGCTCAGCACGTCGCTGTGAGCGCTGCCCTCTTCGATCAGACCGGCGTCGCTGACGTTCACGCCCACGCGGTTGAGAAGCCCGGTAGCGATCAGGTTTTCGGACATCACCATGGCGCCGCTCGGCATCCAGCGCACCACATAAGCGCTTTCGTCCGGGTGGTTTTCTGCAATACGCGCGGAAAGCGCGTCGACGCGTTCATCGACGGCGGTGATCGCCTCTTCGACGGCGCTTTGGCGGTTGAGCGCTTCACCGAACAGGCGCGCTTCTCTCTCCCAGTTGTCCGGCTTGAACCCATTGCCCGGGGGCACCACGGTCGGCGCGATGCGCGAGAGCAGCTGGTACTGCTCTTCGGGCAGTTGCGGTGCGGCCAGAATCAGGTCCGGCTGCTGGGCAAGCACCGCTTCGATGTTGATTTCACGCACCACGCCCACGACTTCCGGACGCTCGCCGTCGAACGCTTGAGTAAAGTAGTCGGTGATATAGTCGGCGACATCGGTGCCGCCGCGGGTGGTCACCGCGCCCAGCGGCATGATACCGGCGGCGATGGAGGCGTCGAGTGCGCCTTCGTACACCGTGACGACCCGCTCCGGGGTGCCGTCCACCTCGACCTCGCCATAGGCGGTGTCGAGCGTACGCGCCTGGGCCTGGCTCGTCAGTAACGCGCCCATCAGTGCCCCGGCCAGCCCCACACGCCACGCCGCGTTGAACGTCGTTGCCTTCATCGTACCGCGCGCTTTACCCGCCATTTGACTCTCCTGAGAATACCTGCCGCTTATCGATGGCGATGATAATAACGATTCTCAAAAGCGATTGCATTACCATCCTGCCGAATGGCTCGTTCCACTTTTAGCAATTCGCTCACAATGGCAGCGCCGTGCGTAAGGCCATATCGATAACGTGCTAAAAGTTCCCTTTTTTGCAACGCATCGTTCCTTATTTTTAGCTCGATATTGGGAACTCTTGTTTTTAGACTCTCGATCGCATTTGATAACAAATATCATTCAAACCAAAACATCGATCGCATCGGTCTTCAAGATCGTTCTTCAAGTAAGTGTTGTTTCATGGCTCGTTTTACTCGCACCGCCCTCGCCAGCGCCATTGCGCTGGGAACCACCGCCGGCGCCGCACACGCCCAGCAAAGCGCGACCCACCTGGACAGCATGGTCGTGACCGCCGCCGGCTACGAGCAAACGCTCAACAACGCCCCGGCGAGCATCTCGGTCGTGACGCGTCAGGAGCTGGAGCAGAACCAGTTCTCCAGCATCGCCGAGGCGATTCGTGACGTACCGGGCGTGGACGTACGGGCGGGCACGGGCAAAACCGGCGGTCAGAGCATTTCGATTCGCGGTATGCCCAGCGACTATACGCTGATCCTGATCGACGGCCGCCGCCAGAACACCTCAGGGGACGTGACGCCGAACGGCTTTGGCTCGACCGCCACCAGCTTCATGCCGCCGCTTTCCGCCATCGAGCGTATCGAGGTCATTCGCGGGCCGATGTCCACGCTTTACGGCTCTGACGCCCTCGGCGGGGTAGTCAACATCATCACTCGCCGCGTCGGCACCGACTGGGCGGGCTCGGTCACCGTCGAAAACACCTTCCAGGAGGACCGCGACGCGGGCAACAGCTCGACGCTGAATCTTTACGCCACCGGCCCGCTCATCGAGGATACCCTTGGCGTGCAGCTGCGTGGGCGCGTGTTCGATCGCGACAGCTCCGAGCGGCTGGTGGACGAGAGCGTCGGCCGTGACCCGCGCCCGTCCGAGGCGCGTATCTACTCCATCGGCGGCCGGCTCAGCTTCACGCCCAACGACACCCACGAGATCTGGCTCGACGCCGAGCGCGCCCGCCAGGTCTACGACAATACCGACTGCCGGCTGGGTAGCCGCGACGGCCTGCGCCGCAACGACTGCGAAACGCCCGCCCCCACCGAGTTCTTTGGCTACGAGGACGAGCTTCGCTTCCAGCGCGACCAGATCGCGCTGGGCCACTCCGCGCGCCTTGCCGCAGGGACCTGGGACACCAGCATCACGCGCAACGAAACCGAATCGCTTGGCCGCACGCTGCCCGCCGGCAACGCGCCGGACTACGGCTACTTCGCCCTGGGCGGCGAGCCGCGCACGCTGGAAAACCGCGACGTCGTCGTCGATACCAAATTCGTCGCGCCGCTTGACGCGCACATGCTCACAGTGGGCGGTCAATACATCGACGCCGACCTACGTGATGCCACCGCTGGCAACGAGGAGTTCAGCCAGTCGAGCTGGGCGCTGTTCGTCGAGGACGAATGGTTCTTGCGTGATGATCTGGCGCTGACACTGGGTGGACGCTACGAGCATCACGACGCCTTCGACGGCCACTTCAGCCCGCGGGGGTATCTGGTGTGGAACACCACCGACGAGTGGACGCTCAAGGGCGGTATCAGCCAGGGCTACAAAACGCCGACGCTCAATCAGCTTCACGACGGCGTGAACGGCTTTGGCAACCAGGGCAAGTCCGCGAGCCTGGGGTCGCCAAATCTCGAACCGGAAAAAAGCACCAACTACGAAATCGGCGCGATTTACGACAATCTCGACGGCTTCTCCGCCGGCGCCACGGTGTTCTTCACCCAGTTCCGCGACCGCATCTCAAGCGGCGACGACATTCCCAACTGCCAGTTCATCGACAGCGACGGCAACCGGCCCTTCGCGAACGCGGCCAACTGCATCAGCGTGGGCGATTTCGTCAGTCAGGACAGCTTCAACCGCTCCGTCAACGTCGACCGCGCCGAAACCCGCGGCGTCGAGCTGATCTCGAGCTACCAGTTCGACCCGGCCTGGCGCATTAGCGGTGGCTACACCTTCACCGATACCGAAGTGACCTCCGGCGATAACGAAGGACAAAAGCTGACCAACGCGCCCAAACACAAGCTGACTGCGGACCTTTCCTGGGCGATCACCCCGCAGTGGAGCACCACCCTTGAGGGCGAGTACTACTCTTCCCGCGAGCGCTTCTCCGGCAACGTGTCGGGAAGCTCCGCGGCGCTGGTCGAGCAGCTGGGCAACAAGCTCGACGGCTACGAGCTTTTCAACCTGCGCTCGACCTACCGTTTCACCGATAGCCTGCGTCTGACCGGCACGGTGTATAACCTGTTCGACAAGGACTTCGGTGGCTACGACACCTACGACTTCGACGGCGAAACGTATATCGCCTACGACTATACCCAGACCGGTCGCGCCACCGACGGCGTGGCACTTGATGGTCGCAGCTACTGGCTCTCCGCGACCTACGAGTTCTAACCGACCACGCAATGCTCGCAAGCGGCTCGCTTGATCTCGCTTACTGATTCAGCCCCGGCCCTGGCCGGGGCTTTTTCGTGCGCACGAAAAAACGGCTACCCGAAGGTAGCCGTTTGAGATGAAGCGCCAAGGATTTTAAAAGCAAGCTTTAAAAGAGCGCTTCGAAAGAGCCTTAAAAGTCGACGTTCAGGCCCAGCCAGAAGCGGCGGCCGTCTTCGGCGTAGCTGTAGTCGTCGGGGCGGATCGTCTTGTCGAACAGGTTGTAGATACCGGCACTCACCGTGGTGGTGTCGTTCAGATCATAGCCAAAACCGGTATCGACGAGGGTATAGGACGGCGCGACCAGCGAGCCCGAGGAGCGACCGCCGGTGGGCTGGCTCTCTTCGCCGCGGTAGGTGACCCGCGTCCAATGGCTCAGTTGGCTGTCGATCTGCCAGTCGAGCGAGGCGGCCACTTCGTGCTTGGGCAGCTGGGTCAGCGGGTTGCCCTCGAACTCGCCGCTTTTCTGCTCGGAGTCGGTGTAGGTGTAGCTGCCGCTGAGCGAGATCGCGTCGGTGATCGGCGCGCCGAGGCTCGCCTCCACGCCCTGGGTGACGGCCTCATCGACGTTCACGCGGTAGGTCGGGTCGCTGCCGAAGTCGTTGGCGCCGTCCGGGCAGACCGCGATCGGGCAGCCGATACGGGTGATCTTGTCGTCGAAATCGTTGTGGAACAGCGTGAAGCTGCCGTTGAGGCCGGCTTCGTCGCCGTAGAGCAGCGCGATCTCCTTGTTGAGCGAGGTTTCGGGCTCGAGATCCGGATTGCCGTAGATATTACCGCCGCGGCTGACCTGCCCCCAGCCGGGGGTGATTTCACGCAGCGCCGGGGCGCGGAAACCGGTGGAAACGCCGCCTTTCAACGTCCAGTCCGGCGTCATGTTCCAGACGCTGTAAAGCCTGGGGCTTAGGTGGCTGCCGAAGTTCTCGTCCTTGTCCAGACGCAGGCCACCGGTCAGCGCCCAGGTGGGCGCGAGCATCCACTCGTCCTCGGCGAACAGCGCCCAGCGGTACTGGTCGATCTGTTCGAGATCGGAAATCTGGTTGGTGGTGCCGTCGTCGAGCTCCTCTTCTTCGTAGCTCGCCCCGACGGTGACCATGTGCGCACCCAGCGGTAGTACCGCGGTGGATTTCGCCGTGGTGTTGGTGATCTCGATTTCGCGCGAATCGTTTTCGCTGCTTTCCCGCTGCAGGTAGGTTTCCGTGGTGCCCCAGCCGAAGCTGCCGCTGTGGGTCAGCGCAACGTGCTCGTGGGTGTACTCGTTGAAGCTGTCGGTGCATGGCCCGCGGCAGCCCTCGGCGGGGGCCGATTTGCCGACCCGGGAGCGGCGATCCTGTTCGGTCACGCCCGCCTCGAGGCTGAAATCGTGATTGTCGCTGGCGTCCAGGCTCAGCTTGGCGGTCAGGCTCTGCAGGCTTCGCTCCTCGTAGCCGTCGACGATGTCGTCCTCGTCGCGCTCGGAGGCGCGGCCATACACCTCGAGCCCGAGAATATCCTGCACCAGCGGGCCGCCGGCGTAGAAGTTGGCCTGGCGGCTGTCGCCGGACTCGCTGTTCTCCTGAATGACGGTGTCGATCTGTACGTTGCCGTGCCAGCTGTCGGCCACGGTGCGGGTGATCACGTTGATGACCCCGCCGATGGCGTCGGAGCCGTACAGGGTCGACATCGGTCCGCGCACGACTTCGATACGCTCGATCGCCTGCAGCGGCGGCAGCCAATCCTGCTCGAAACCGCCGCTGCCGTTGGGTCGCGTCTCGCGGGTGTTTTGTGGCCGACCATCGACGAGAATCAGGGTATATTCAGAGGGCATGCCGCGAATCGAAATATCGTTACCGTTATCCCCGGCGCCCCCACCGGTCACGATGAGCCCGGGTACGTTACGCAGCGCGTCGGTGACATCCTGATAATGACCGCGCTCGATATCCTCACGGCTGAGCACGCTGATGGACGCAGGGGCATTGGTGATTTGTTGCTCGAAGCCGGCCGCCGTGACCACGACATTGTTCAACGAGGTGCTTTGCTGGGCCCAGGCCGGGACGGCGACCAAAGAGGAGATCGCGCTCGCCAGCAGCGTTTTGCGCAAGGGGAATGACATGACGCAGTTCCTATGAAGATCCGGATATCGTAATAGTGTTATCGTTTTCTGAATGCTAATAATTAGCATTCAAATACTCTCACATCCATTCACGCCCGTGGGGGAACGTGGCGTTGCCGGAACCGCAACACAAATCGATCTTATTTTCATTTATGAGCATTACTGGCACAATGTGACTCTTTTGCTCGCGGGCCCGCTTTCATGTACGACTTCGACGAACTCAACGCTTTTTCGGATGTCATGGCGACCGGCAGCCTGACCCGCAGCGCCCAGCGCATGGGGGTGGCCAAATCCACGCTGAGCCGGCGCATCAGCCAGCTCGAGTCGCGCCTGAACCAGCCGCTTCTACGCCGCCAGGCGAACCAGCTGACGCCTACCGAAGCCGGGCTTCTTTTTCATGGGTACTGCACGGAGCTTTTAACGCTGGCCAGGCAAAGCCAGGAGGCGCTGTCGGAGCTTCGTGAGGAGATCAGCGGCAAGATCACGCTGGAGGTTCACGGCGCGCTTGCCCGCAACTGGGTCTCCAAAGTCGTGGATATCTTTCTGGACCGCCACCCGGGGATCGAGTTGACGCTTCAGAGCCGGGAAAGGCCGTCCACGACGCTTCAAACCAACAGCGTACATATCTGGCTTGGCGCGCTCGACGAAAGCGGGCTGAACCAGGAGCGCCTGGGTCAGCTCACCCGCGGGCTTTACGCAAGCCCGCGCTATCTGGCCCAGGCGCCCATGCTTGCTCACCCAAGTGATCTGGATCACCACGCCTGGATCGATCTGCTCGACACCGACACGACGCGCCTGCCGCTTTATCACGCCAGCGCCCCGGAGTACGTGTTTTCGCCGCCCCGCTCACGGCTCAGGGTGGATCAGACGCTGATCCACGTGGACGCGATCGCCAGCGGCCAGGGTATCGGGCTTTTGCCGCACTGGATCGTCAATCAGCGCGAAATGCACCACCCCGGCGAGCTGGTACCGTGTTTGGCGGGCTGGGAGCCCCAGCCGCTGCCGGTGTCGATGCTCTACGCCTTTGGCCACCACTCGCGCCGGGTCAGCGCCCTGTTGAGCTGCCTGCGCGAGCACGTGCCGCACCAGTGGCAGGCGCCGCCGCTGTTCGCCTAGCGTTTTCGCCCGGTGTTAGCGTTTGGCGGCAGTGCGATCACCGGGAAACCTTGCCAGCTAACGACCCGATTGATGACAATAGGCGTTTACGCTTGCCAGGAACGCTCCATGCTCGTTGAACTGTTCGCCGTGATGGCTCCGGTGCTGGCCGGTGCCGGCCTTGGTTTTTTCTGGGTGCGCCTGGGCTACCCCTACCCGATCGAATTCGTCACCCGGCTGGTATTCAACGTTGGAACGCCGGCGTTGGTGCTGGCTTCGCTTGCCGGCGCCTCGATCGATGCCCACACCTTCGGCAAGACCATGCTGGCCGCCGCGCTGGTCATCAGCCTGATGGGCATGGCGTCCTTTGGCGTGGCCAGGCTTTTGCGCCGCGACTGGAAAGTGCTCATCGCGCCCATGATGTACCCCAACACCGGCAACATGGGCCTGCCGGTGGTGCTCTACGCGTTTGGCAGCGCCGGCTTCGTCTATGGCATCACCGTCATGGTGACCGTCTCGCTTTTTCAGTTCACGATAGGCGCCATGCTCTCGAGCCGGGGTAATCCGCTCAAGACGCTGGTCAAAACGCCGACGGTCTACGCCATTTTGATCAGCATGGCGCTGATGCTCACCGACACGGCGCTGCCTGGCTGGATCGCCAACACCGTCGATCTGATGTCCGGCTTTACCGTACCGCTAATGCTGATCACCCTCGGCGTGTCGCTGGCGAGCATCCGGGTCGACAACCTGCGCTCGGGGCTCGGCTTTAGCCTGGTGCGCATTCCGCTGGCCGCCGTCACGGCCTGGCTGGTGGCCGAGCTTTTAAATCTGCCGGCACTGGCGCAGATGATTCTGGTGCTGCAAATGTGCATGCCGGTGGCGGTGTTCAACTATCTGTTCGCTCAGCGTGCCCAGCGCGAACCGGTCTACGTGGCAAGCCTGGTGTTCTGCTCGACGCTTTTGGCGCTTTTCTATCTGCCTGCATTGCTGGCGTTTATGATGTAGCGTGTAGGGAACCTGTTCGCACACGCGCAGTCACTGCTGGATCGACGTCAAACCCTGGTCGGAGAGCTCTCATGTTCTACCCCGCTGCCCCGTTGTCCTCGTCCCTTCGCCGCGCCTTTGGCGTTCTGGGTGGGCTTGTGCTTTTAACCGGCGCCGGTAGCGCCCAGGCCGAAATGACCCATGAAGCCGTTGCAACCGACGCCGTCACGTTCTCGATCGAGCGCGTAGCCGATGGCCTGACTCGCCCCTGGGCGGTCGCGTTTCTACCCGACGGGCGGTATCTGGTGAGCGAACGAAGCGGCGCGCTCAATCTGGTGGATGATCAGGGTCATATCGAGGCGCTCGAGGGCATGCCCGAGGTCAGCACCCAGGGCCAGGGCGGGCTTCTGGATGTAGTGCTCCATCCGGCGTTTGGTGACGGCGAGCACGACTGGATCTACTTCACCTGGAGTAAACCGGATCAAAACAGCACGCGCACGGCGCTTTCGCGGGTGCGCTGGGAAGGCGATGGCCTGGGCGAGCTCGAGCACCTGTTCGAGCAGGACCGGGCCTCGGGGCCCGGGCGTCACTACGGCTCGCGGCTGGCGTTTTTGGACGACGGCACGCTGGTCATGAGCGTCGGCGATCGCGGCTCCGACCCAACCCGTGCCCAGGCCCGCGACGACCACGCCGGCTCTACCCTGCGCCTGACCGAGACCGGCGGCGTACCGGCAGACAACCCGTTCGTCGATGACGGCGCCACGCTCGATGAAATCTATACGCTGGGCAATCGCAACATCCAGGGCATGACCGTTCGCGACAACGGCGAGCTTTGGGTATCCGAGCACGGCCCGCGCACCGGCGACGAGCTGAACTTGATCCAGCCCGGCGAAAACTATGGCTGGCCGGAGGTCACGCTGGGCAACGATTACGCCACCAACGAGCCGCTGGGCGTCGACTCAAAACCGGGCATGACCGGCCCGGCCGTCGCCCTCGAGGGCCGCTTTGCGCCGTCCGGGCTTGCCGAGGTGAACAGCGAGCGCTTTACCGCCTGGCAGGGCAACCTGCTGGCCGGCGGCCTTTCCAGCGAAAAGCTCGAGCGCTTCGTGATCGAAAGCGGCCGCGCCGTGGAGAGCGAGGTGGTGCTCGAAGGTGAAGTCGGGCGCATTCGCGACGTGCGCCAGGGCCCGGACGGCGGCATTTACCTTTTGACCGACAGCGACCAGGGCGGGCTTTATCGCTTGCTGCCGACCGACTGACTGACGCTTGAATGACTTTTAACGGCTTTTAATAACACTTGGCGGCGACGGACACGCGATGCGCTTACGCAATTTAATGATTCTGACGGTCATCGTGCCACTGTTCGTGGCGCTGGTGGTGTTCAGCTTCGTGGCGATCAAGGCGCTCGAGGACAACGTGCGCTCGAAGCTTCAAACCGAGGTCGAAATCATTACCCGGGCGCTGAGCACCTCGCTGAGCTACGCCGTCGCCCGCGAAAGCGCCGCGCCGCTGGAAGAGGCGCTGCAGTCGGCGTTCTCGTTTCACCGGATCTACGGCGCCTACGTGTTCGATGTGCAGGGCCGGGAGATCTACGGGCTGGGCCTTGGCAAGAATCTTTTCACCCCGGACGAGATTCAAAGCGTGATCTCGCGGGACGATCTTTACAGCAACTACCGCCAGCACGACGGCTGGACCTACTACTCGGCGCTGATTCCACTGCGCACCCAGGACGGCACCGTCTACGGCGTGCTGCAGGTCAACCGACTCAACACCGGCATCGAGAACTACACGGGGTTTATCAGTATCGTGGCGGTGCTGGTATTCATCATCGGCGCCGGCGGTATCGTACTCAGTATCTGGTGGGGGTTTCGTCGCTACATCGAGCGGCCATTGAACCAGCTACTGCGCGTCATGCTGCTGGTCGAGGATGGCGACCGGCGTCAGCGCGCAAGCGTCGAAGGGCCAGCAGAGTATCGCCGGCTGGCCTCCGGACTCAACGGCATGCTCGACGCCATGGCCGAGAAGGACCGCGACATCGATGCCCGCCGGGAGCGCGAAATCGAACTCGAAAAGCGCCTGCGTAAATCCAAAAAACTCGCCGAGCTTGGCGTGCTGGCCGCCGGGGTCGCCCATGAGATCGGCGCGCCGCTGACCGTCATCAACGGCCAGGCCCAGCGCCTGGCGCGGCGCGACGTCATCGGCGACGACGAGCGCGCCCGGCTCGGGCGTATTCGCGGCGAGGTCGAGCGCATCGTCGAGATCGTGCGCCAGCTCATGGAGCTTGGCCGACAGCACAACGTGGAGAAAGAGAAGCAGTCGCTCGATCACCTTATCACCAGCGCAAGCCAGCTGGTGGAAGAGGAGTTGGAGCCCCGCGGCATCCGGCTGGACGTCAAACTTCCTACTCCACCGCTTTGGGTCATGGTCGACGGCCAGCAGGTCGTGCAGGTGCTGACCAATCTGCTGCGTAACGCCGCCCAGGCGCCGGAGGTTAGCCTTATCCGGGTTCGCGCGCAGGAGAACAGCCGTGAAATGACGCTTTGGGTCGAGGACGACGGCCCGGGCATTCCGGTATCGCACCATCAGCAGGTGTTCGATCCGTTTTTTACCACCAAGCCCGTGGGCCAGGGTAGCGGGCTGGGGCTTTCGATGGTACACCGCATTATCAATGATCACGGCGGGACGATTGGCGTGTTCGACAGCGCCCTCGGGGGAGCAGGATTTGAAATCACCCTCCCCTTGAGTGAAGACACCGCATCCGCTTGAGGAAAACGTTTGTGACCGAACAGGAACACGCTTTACCGCTTCTGGTCGTCGAGGACGACCCCGCCATTCGCGAACTGCTCGAAGAGGAGCTCAATGACGCCGGCTACACCACGCTTGGCGTACCGAGCGCCGAAGAGGCCGTGGCGCTTTTGAGCCACACGCCGGTGGCGATGATGATCACCGACGTGCGCTTGCCGGGCATGTCCGGTATCGAGCTATTGCAACAACTTCGCCAGAGCGGCTCGGAGCTTGGCATCATCGTGATTACCGCCTTTGGCACCATCGACCAGGCGGTCGAGGCACTCAAGCTCGGCGCCAATGACTTTCTCACCAAGCCACTGGATCTGGACGCCATTCGCGAGGCGGTTTTTCGCGTGCTGGAGCGCCAACGCCTGGCGCTTTCTCACGATGCCGAGCTTACCCACTTTCACGGCATCGTGGGCAAAAGCCCGACCATGCAGGGGCTTTTCCACGACGCCTCCAGGCTTGCCAAAAGCAGCGCGCCGATCCTCATTCTGGGCGAAAGCGGCACCGGCAAGGAGCTTTTGGCCCGCGCCATTCACCAGGAAAGCCCGCGCCATGATGCGCCCTTCGTGCCGGTCAACTGCGCCAGCATTCCCGCCGACCTGATGGAGAGCGAATTCTTTGGCCACATAAAGGGCGCCTTCACCGGTGCCAACGAAGCGCGTAAGGGGCTTTTTCAAAGCGCCCAGGGCGGCAGTCTGTTTCTCGACGAAATCGGCGAAATGCCGATCAACCTGCAGGCCAAGCTTTTGCGCGCGCTGCAGGAGAAAACGATTCGCCCGGTAGGCGGCGAGCGCGAAGAGCCGGTGGATGTGCGCATCATCGCCGCGACCCACCGCGATCTGGACAAGGAGATCGAGGCGCAGAATTTCAGAAGCGACCTGTTCTATCGTCTGGAGACCTTTTCACTGCGCATTCCGCCGCTTCGCGAGCGCGGCAGCGACATCGAGCATCTGGTATTTGCGCTGATCGACAAGCACGCCGACGCTCAGGGCAAGCAGATCGAACAGATCGAGCCCGAGGCGCTAAATACGCTGTTGAGCTACTCCTACCCGGGCAACGTACGTGAACTCGAAAACGCGATCATGCGCGCCGTCACCCTCAGTGAAGAGGGCGTGTTACAGCATGGCGATCTGCCGGAGCGGCTTCGCGATCACGTCAGTGCTCAGTCGGACGCCGAGTTTACCCCAACGCTCAGGGGTGAAGTGCTGTCGGGCACCCAGACACCCGCCCCGGCGCCCGCCCGCTGGCCAAGCCTTGAGGAGGTCGAAAAGCGCTATATCCGCAAGGTGCTCGAGGCGACTGGCGGCAACAAGCGGCGCACTGCCGAAGTGCTGGGTATCGCCCGCCGCACGCTCTACCGCCGTCTCGAGGATGACAGCTAGTCATGCGTTGATGGCCAAAAAATGGCCAGACAGTCGCGGCTGTCTGGCCATTGGGAGATCAAAACCGCCCGTGTTCGATTAGACGCCGTCACTCGGCGTTTCGCCGGCATCGTCGTTGGACATCGGGCCCGTGCCCATGGGCTGCTGCTCCTCGGGCTCGGCGTCCGGGTTGGGCGCGTCGGGTTCGCCACAGCCGGTAAGGCCGAGCGCACCAAAGGCCAGCAGAGCGCTTAACAGCAGCGCTTTAAAACGGTCGCCACGTTGTTGTGCCATGTGTCTTTCTCCTTGACCTTGTGAAGTCGCGTTCCTTGAAGCGATCTGCCCGTACAGAGCCTCTTAAACCTAGCGCTGACGCCTGGTTTTTGCCAGTGCCGCAAACGTTTCAAACGCCTTTCTCCTCCCATGAGTACAAAAAAACCCCCGCAGGCGCGGGGGTAATGGTAATGAAGCATTGAGCGCAGCCGCAGGGAACGAACAGCCCGCTCGATTCATTACCGTAGGGAGCGGTCATCTAACCCGGTCTGTTCACCGGGTCGATCTACCAAGTCGATTTACTGGGTGGTTTCGTCGTCGCGTTCGCCGTCGCCCGGTGCAGAGCCCGGCATCGGCTCGGTACCGTCACCAAAACCGGGATTCTCTTCCGGGTCCTGATCGTCCATGGCGCCTTCGCTACTGGGCATCGGCTCCTGCGAGGTCGTGGCGTTACTTTCAAGGCCCGGGTCGCTCATCGCCGGGTCGTCGGCCATTGCCGGGTCGTTACTCATGGCCGGGTCATTGGCCATACCGGGCTCTTCATTCACGGCCGGGTCGTTCGCGGTCCCACCCTGCTCCATGGTCTCGGGCTGCTGGGCCGGCGGCATCTCATCTTCATCGTCGCCGCCGCAACCGGCAAGCGTCAATGTGCTGGCAGTCAGCAGCATGCCAAGGGCAACGAGCGATTTGCGTTTGAACATCGGTTTGCCTTGTTTTTCCATAAAACGTTTATCCATAAAGCCTGCCTCCATTGAATCCAGCGAGCTAGTCAGGCTGCCATTCCTGGCAATTGCGTCGAATCCTTCGACCCTGAATCTTCAACGCGTGTCGTTGAAAGTGGAGTTACACAAGTCGTGCCACTGCAGCACTGAATTTTAATTTTTAAATAAAAATCAATAATTTATAAAAAATTACCCCGACCTTTTGGATTAATCTATGCTAATGGGAGACAGGCACAAAATGACACATGTAGCGTTAGTTCACCGTGTCGACCGGGCGTTGTGACACATCGATGCGACTTATGTATAATAATTTTTAATAATACAGCTGGTAATCGTTAATTTACTTTTATGATCTCCGGGAAACCGTGGCAGGCCCCTGTCTTCAAAGCCTGCGCGTTAGAGAGATAGCCAACGATAAATCACACCATAAAAAGGTTCGATTAATGGATGAAACACGTCCTGTCAAAATCAAGGTTCGTAATTTAAGCAAGGTATTTGGGAAACAGCCAAAAAAAGCACTCGAGCTACGCGACCAGGGCCTCAAACGCCCGGAGATACTCGAGCAGACCGGACAAACGTTGGGCCTTTCCAACATCACCTTCGACGTTTACGAAGGTGAACTTTTGGTCATCATGGGGCTTTCGGGCTCCGGCAAGTCCACCCTGATTCGCTGTTTGAATCGCCTGATCGACTCCACCGAAGGCGAGATCGTCATCGATGACGAGAATATTCCGTCGCTTGGCGAGAAGAAGCTTCTTGAGTGTCGTCGTCGCCATTTCTCCATGGTGTTTCAGAACTTTGCGCTTTTTCCCCACCGCACCGTTCAGCAAAACGCTGAATTTGGCCTCGAGATTCGCGGCGTCGACAAGGCCGAGCGCCGCGAGCTTGGCTACAACTCGTTGCAGCAAGTGGGGCTGGGCGGTTGGGAAGATGCCTATCCCCACCAGCTTTCCGGCGGTATGCAACAACGCGTGGGGCTAGCGCGGGCGCTGGCCAACGATGCCAGCGTCCTGCTGATGGACGAGGCGTTCTCCGCGCTCGACCCGTTGATCCGCAAGGAGATGCAGCAGGAGCTTTTGCAGCTTCAAACGCGCATGCAGAAAACCACCGTGTTCATCACCCACGATCTGGACGAGGCGCTGTCGATCGGTGATCGCATCGTGCTCTTAAAAGATGGCGAAGTGGTCCAGATTGGTACACCGGAAGAAATTCTCACCAAGCCCGCCGACGACTACGTGCGCCGCTTCATCGAAGGGGTGGACCGCTCGCGTATTTTGACCGCCGAGAGCGCCATGCGCCCGGTGCGCACCAGCATTCGTGACACCGACGGCCCGCGCGTAGCACTTCGCCGCATGCGCGATTACAGCATCGACTCCATCTACGTGACCGACCGCGACCGCCGCCTCAAGGGGCTGTTGGAGGCGGACGCCGCCAGTCAGGCCATCGAAGCCGGTGACGAAACGCTGGATGCCTACCTCACCCAGGATTTCCGTCTGGTCACCCCACAGGAGCCCCTGCAGCACCTGTTCGCCATGTTTAGCGAAAAAGGCTTTCCAGTCGCCGTGGTCGACGAGGAGAAGCGCCTTCTGGGCGTTGTCGTCAAGGGCGCAGTACTGGATGAACTGGCACGAGCAGGAGATCAGTAATGGACAACCTTCCCCGTATTCCCCTGGGCAATTGGATCGAAACCGCACTGCGCTGGCTGACCAGCGAGTACTCGGTCGTCACCCGCGCGATTTCACGCGTGACTCAAACCGGTATCAGTAGCCTGAACGACGCCCTGATGTGGCTACCCGAGTGGGCGCTGATGGCGCTCATCGCCCTGCTCTGCTGGCGGCTGGCGAGCCCGCGCCTGGCAATCGGCGCGGTAGCGGGTCTGGCGCTAATCTGGAACATGGATCTCTGGAACCCGATGATCGAAACGCTGACGCTGGTGGTGATCGCCACGCTCGTGGCGGTCGTCATCGCGCTTCCCATCGGCATCCTGGCGGCACTTTCCGACCGGCTTTACAAGGTGATCATGCCGATTCTGGATTTCATGCAGACCATGCCGGCGTTCGTCTACCTGATTCCAGCGATTCCATTTTTCGGTATCGGCGCGGTATCGGCGATTTTCGCTACCGTGATCTTCTCCATGCCGCCGGCCATACGCTTCACGACGCTCGGCATTCGCCAGGTCCCGACGGATTTGATCGAGGCCGCCGATGCCTACGGCGCCACGCGCAGTCAAAAACTCTTCAAGGTGCAGCTGCCGCTGTCGCTGCCCACGGTGATGGCCGGTATCAACCAGACCATCATGCTGGCGCTGTCGATGGTGGTGATCGCCGCGATGATCGGCGCTGACGGGCTTGGCAGCGAAGTGTGGCGTGCCATTCAGCGCCTGCGCCCGGGCGATGGTTTCGAGGCCGGTATCGCGGTCGTCATTCTGGCCATGCTGCTCGACCGTTTGACTCAGGCGCTACGTAAATCAAAGCGTCAATGAGGCCATGGCCTTATCGCGCGGGCGCGCAAAACTTGAAGCCCACGCTATAAGCCACCATGCTTGGGAAGCCAAAACCAGCGCTCTCGCGCGGTTTGGCTTCTCATAAGATGAAGGCTTTTTTTGCCTTTTATAAAAGTGTTACGCATTCAAAAAAGGGAAACAGCATGAAAACACGCATCAATCGTTCTGTTCGTCTTGCCACGCTCGGGCTCATGACTGGCAGCGCCCTGCTCGCCGGCGGCTTTGCTCAGGCCCAGGAGCAAGGCACGGTCAACCTGGCCTACGTCGAATGGTCCTCCGAGGTCGCCTCCACCAACGTGATCGCCGCCGTGCTCGAGCAGCAAGGCTATGAGGTGAACATGACCTCGCTCTCCGCGGCGGCCATGTTCCAGGCACTTTCGACCGGCGATGCCGACGCGATCGTCGCGGCCTGGCTTCCCACCACCCACGCCGACTACATGGAGCGCATTGGCGGCGACGTCGAGGACCTGGGCCCAAATCTGGACGGTACCAAGCTTGGTCTGGTCGTTCCCGAATACACCGAGGTGAACTCGATCGATGAGCTCAACGACAACGCCGAGCTGTTCGACGACGAGATCATCGGCATCGACCCCGGTGCCGGCCTGATGGGGCTGGCAGAGGAAGCCGTTGATACCTATGATCTTGATCTTCGCCTGCGCAGCGGTAGCGACGCGACCATGGTGGCGGCGCTGGATAACGCCATCAACAACGAAGAAGACATCGTCGTGACCAGCTGGACACCGCACTGGATGTTCGCCCGCTGGGACCTCAAGTACCTGGACGACCCGGAAGGCGTGTTCGGCGGCGCCGAGCAGATCCATACCGTGGTTCGCAACGGCTTCGAGGACGACATGCCCGGCGCCTACGCCATTCTGGACGCCTTCGAGTGGACCCCGGAGCAGATGGGCGAAGTCATGCTCATGAACCAGGAAGACGGCAGCGACCCCTATGAAAACGCCAAGCAGTGGGTCGAAGAGAACCAGGACGTTGTCGAGCAGTGGCTCGATTCGTAATCGCGACCGTGGCCCGGCCCAAGCGCCGGGTTAACAAAAGGCTTGTACAAACAGTTTGTACAAGAGGGGTGTTTCTTATACAACTGACGGGCAGGCGCTTCGCGACCTCGTTTTACCCGGCATCCCTTTGGTCGTACACCTAGCGAATTCGATTCAACATGGAGAAAGATCGAGTGGAAAACGAAAAACCCAATCAGCCCAAGGAAGAGCCGGTCGGTGAGGGTATCCCCTCCCCGGACGGGCCAGCGAACCTCATCGATACCGATTACGTTATCGGTCAGGATAACTTCACCGCCGAAAAAATGGGCTTGAGGCTCGACCTCCACGGTAAAGTCTTTACCATTTCGTCTATCGTCGTGACGCTGTTCGTCGTGTTGACGCTGGCGCTTCAGGACAATATTTCGTTCATCTACGATGCCATCTTTGGCTTTTTGACCGGCAATCTGTCCTGGTTCTTCATTCTTACCGCCAACGTTTTCGTCATCCTGTGCCTGGGCCTGATCGTCTCGCCGTTAGGTAAAATTCGCATTGGCGGTGCCAACGCCAAACCGGATTTTACCTACATGGGCTGGTTTTCGATGCTGTTCGCCGCGGGCATGGGCATTGGCCTGATGTTCTTTGGCGTCAGCGAGCCGCTGACCCACTTCGGTACCTCCATCGAGGGCGGCAGCGGTGCACCGCTTTCCGGCGCCGAAGGTGACGCTGCGGGCGCGACGGCGCTGGCCATGGCCGCGACCATCTTCCACTGGGGCCTGCACCCGTGGGCGATCTATGCCGTCGTTGCACTGTCGCTTGCGCTTTTTGCCTTCAACAAGGGCCTACCGCTCTCCATGCGCTCGGTGTTCTATCCAATTCTGGGCGAGCGCGTGTGGGGCTGGCCGGGCCACTGCATCGATATTCTGGCAGTATTCGCCACCCTTTTCGGTCTCGCCACCTCGCTGGGCTTGGGTGCCACTCAGGCCGCCGCGGGCCTCACCTATCTTTTCGGCGCGCCGGAAAGCGACATCACCATGATTCTTTTGATCGTGGGTATCACCTGCGTGGCGATCTGCTCGATCGTGGCTGGCGTGGATAAGGGCGTTCAGCTGCTGTCCAAGATCAACATCGCCCTGGCCGCCGGACTTTTGTTCTTCGTGATCGCCGTTGGCCCGACGCTGTTCATCGCCACTGGCTTCTTCGAGAACCTGTTCAACTACGTCGTCAATCTGCCGGCGCTCTCCAACCCCTTCGGCCGTGAAGACGTTGGCTTCACTCATGGCTGGACTGCCTTCTACTGGGCCTGGTGGATCTCCTGGTCTCCGTACGTCGGCATGTTCATCGCCCGCGTATCGCGCGGCCGCACGGTACGTGAATTCCTGATCTCGGTATTGATCGTCCCGTCCGTCGTCTCGGTTCTCTGGATGACCACCTTCGGGGGTACTGCGATCGATCAGTACGTAAGCCAGGGCATCGAAACGGTGCGCGACGCCGGCGTCGACCTGCAGCTCTTCTTGATGTTGGAACAGCTGCCGCTGTCGGATATCACCTCCTTCATCGCTATCGTGCTGGTGATCGTGTTCTTCGTGACCTCATCGGACTCCGGTTCGCTGGTCATCGATTCGATCACCGCTGGCGGCAAGGTCGACTCGCCGATCCCCCAGCGTGTGTTCTGGGCCTCCATCGAGGGTGCGATCGCCATCGCGCTGCTGCTCGGCGGTGGCCTGACGGCGCTGCAAACCATGGCGGTCTCTACCGGCCTGCCCTTCGCGTTTATCCTGCTGGTGTCGTGCTACGCCATCATCAAGGGTTTGATGAGCGAACCCAAGGCGGTTTAATCGCAAGCCGTACGAAAACGGGCAGCCTCAGGGCTGCCCGTTTTTTTACGTGCGGTGAAAATGGCGCCAACGTGCGGTCAGGCAGGGCCCGGGAGTCCATGACCGGCCTGGGTTCTGTCTGAAAAGCCGGCGAGCGAAGACAGGACAAGGCAAAAATGGGCGAAGAAACGGAGTTTACAGTGAGTAAATGAGTATTCTGAGCAAATTTTTAACGCCGTATTGTCGAGCGCAGGCACTTTTTAGACAGAACCTGGTGAAAAGCCGTACCGTCCGTCAGGTAACCAACGCGTTTACGAATTAATTTTTTTTACAAACCATATTCATGGAGGCGCAAAAGTATAATTATTGTTAATATACTGCGCAACAAACACGACACGCCGTCAAGGCGTGTTTTTTTATGCAAAGCACAGAGGTAGCCGTGGACAAGCAAGAACCCAATCACTCATCGGACGAGCCGGCGTCAGACGGTATACCCGCCCCCGAAGGGGCAGCGAATTTGATCGATACCGACTACGTCGTGGGTCAGGACAACTTCACCACCAACAAGATGGGGATCAACCTCGACCTTCACGGTAAGGTATTTAGTATCTCCGCCGTGATCGTGCTGCTGTTCGTGGTATTGACGCTGGCGCTGCAGGATACCATTGCGCCCGTCTACGACGCCATTTTCGACTTTCTGACCGGCAATCTTTCCTGGTTCTTTATCGCCGTGGCCAATGTTTTTGTCATTTTATGCATTGGTTTGATTTTCTCGCCGCTGGGCAAGATACGCCTGGGGGGAACCAACGCAAAGCCTGACTATACCTACATGGGCTGGTTTTCGATGCTGTTTGCCGCCGGTATGGGCATCGGCTTGATGTTCTTTGCAGTCAACGAGCCGCTCACCCATTTTGGCACCTCTTTTGATGGCGACGGCTGGGCGCCTCTGGGCGGTGCCGAGGGAGATACGGCGGCGGCGACGTCGCTTGCCATGGCCGCCACTATCTATCACTGGGGTCTGCACCCCTGGGCGATCTACGCCATCGTGGCCCTTTCGCTGGCGCTGTTCTCGTTCAACAAGGGGTTGCCGCTTTCGATCCGCTCGGTGTTCTACCCCATTCTTGGCGAGCGCGTTTGGGGCTGGCCCGGGCACGTGATCGATATTCTAGCAGTGTTCGCCTCGCTCTTTGGTTTGGCAACGTCGCTGGGGCTCGGTGCCAGCCAGGCCGCGGCGGGGCTATCGTATCTGTTCGGCGCGCCGGAAAGCGATATCACCATGATCCTTTTGATCGTGGGCATCACGATGTTGGCCATCGCTTCGCTAGCGGCCGGTGTCGATAAGGGCATGCAGCTTCTGTCCAAAATCAACATCGTGATGGCGGCGGCGCTTTTGTTCTTCGTGATCGCCGTTGGCCCGACACTGTTCATCCTGACCGGCTTTTTCGAGAACCTGTGGAGCTACGCGGCCCACTTCCCCGCCCTTTCCAATCCTTTTGGTCGTGAAGATGCCGACTTCAGCCAGGGCTGGACCACCTTCTACTGGGCCTGGTGGATCTCCTGGTCTCCGTACGTGGGCATGTTCATCGCCCGCGTCTCACGGGGCCGCACGGTTCGCGAATTCCTGATTTCCGTTTTGATCATTCCATCCATGGTATCGGTACTCTGGATGACGACCTTTGGCGGCACGGCCATCGATCAATACATCAACCAGGGCATCAGCGCCGTGCGCGATGCGGGTGTCGATCTGCAGCTGTTTTTGATGCTGGAGCAACTGCCGCTTTCGCAAATCACCTGCTTCGTGGCGATCCTGCTGGTCGTTTTCTTCTTCGTGACCTCTTCTGATTCGGGCTCTCTGGTAATCGACTCGATCACCGCCGGCGGCAAAATGGATGCTCCGACGTCGCAGCGGGTATTCTGGGCAATCATCGAAGGCGCGATCGCCATTGCGCTGCTGCTCGGCGGCGGTTTGACCGCGCTGCAAACCATGGCGGTCTCCACCGGCTTCCCCTTCGCGCTCATCCTGCTGGTGGCCTGCTACGCCATCATCAAGGGGCTGATGAGCGAGCCCAAGGCGGTGTAATAATAAGGCAATATGATCCAGGGTCGTTCCAGCGCTAGCGCTACGACAACGGGCAGCCAAAGGGCTGCCCGTTTTTTTATGCCTGAATGTCTTGGCGCTTGTGCTGGTTTTAACACCAAAAGGTCTTGAGCAGCGTATCGCGGGAATAGCGGTGCGCGACCTGCGCTTGAAAGAGCTCGGCGGTGGCCAGCGCGTCGGTCAGCGCGTGGTGGCCCTGGTAGGTGGGAAGCCCGTAGCGCTGACGGCTGGCATCCAATCGAATGGAGACCGGCGGACGGCCCAGCCAGCGGCGAAACCGTGACCAGAGCGTTTGACGGTGAAGCCTTGCCTCCAGCGACATGGTGTCGATCATGGGAAACAGCACCCCTTCGCCGCGGCGTGACTTCACCGCCGCGTCCAGAAACGGCCGCTCGATGTTGCGAAAATGCACCACGACGAGCCTTCCTGCCAGCTCGTCGAGCAAGGGCTCGAGCACCTCGTCCAGATCCGGCGCATCGCTGACCTCCGAGTGGGTGATGTGGTGATACGTCACCGACTCCTCGCTCAAGGGCCGGGGCGGCTTGACCACCCAGTAGCGCCGGCTGGAGAGCGGGATACGATCGAGCGTGAAGTGGATCAAGCCGATGCTGACGATGGCGTGGCGGCGCTCGTCGAGCCCGGTGGTCTCCATATCCAGTGCCACCATGGGCACTTCCGAGATGGGCGTGTCCGGACCAGGAAGCTCGGTGTCGAAAAAGCGCTTCAGGGCGTCGTCCTGAGCGACCGCGCTTCGCTTTTTCATGTAGCCATTCCAGTCGGCCTGATTGACGCGCTGGCGCGGGCGTATTCCTTTCATGGTGACGTCCTTAGCGCTGGGCCGGAATGGGGTAGCGAAACTTCAAGAACTTCTGCGCATTGCTCAACACCTGGAAGGCGTCCTTGAGGGTGTGGCGCTCGCTGTCGTCGACGTTTTCCGGCTCGATGTTGTTGTCCGGCTCGCGCTCCTCCTGAAGGTCGATCATCTGGTGGCGAAGCCTGGACATGTGCAGAAACTCGAGCGCGTAGCTGAGCTTGTCGCTCACCCCCGAGGCGAGCAGCTGGGTGTTGTCGATATCGTTCAGGCGCTGGAAGCTGTTTTGCGCCTTGGAGCCGCAGGCCAGCGCGTGGACGCGAATCAGATCCACCATCGGTGCGGTGCCGCGGCGCTTCAGGTTGATGGAGTTGTTGTGCTTGCCGTCCTTCTCCATGACGATGGTGCGGAAAAACCCGAGCGGCGGCGTGCGGTTGAGCGCGTTTCGCGCCATGGCGGCGAGAAAGCGCGGCGCCTGTGGCGCGCGCTGGGCGATCAAGTCCTGCAGCGTTTCCACGTAATGGTCCTCGCCGTAAATGCTGTCCAGATCGAAAAAGATCGAGCTGTGAAGCAGCTTCTCCGGCGTCGGGTTGGCGATCCACTCTTCGAAGTAGCCCTTCCAGACGTGCAGCGGCTGGCGCCACTGACGGTTGGTCGCCATGATATCGCCTTTGCAGTAGGTGTAGCCGCAGGCGTCCAGCCCGTCGCTGACGATCTTTGCCAGCGCCTTGAAGTACTCGTCGTGCTGCTCCGGGTCGAAGCGGTCCGACAGGATCAGGGCGTTGTCCTGGTCGGTGACGATGCCCTGCTCGTTGCGCGCCATGGAGCCGTTGACCATGAAGCAGTACGGCACCGGCGGCGGGCCGAGCTCCTCCTCGCCAAGCTCCAAAAGGCGCCGGGTGAAGCTTCGCCCGATCGTCGACAGCGCGCTCCCCACCATGACCGAGTTAGCGCCCTCCTGCAGCATGCGCACGAAGGCGGCGCGCACGTCCGAGGCGAGTCGCGCCAGGCCCTGAACGCTTGACTGGTTGAAGATATTGCTCACCAGATAGAGCCCGCTGTGGGTTTCGTAACGGATGATATCGGACAGATGCACCACCCCGACCGGGCGCTGGCGGTAGAGCACCGGTAGATGGTGGACGTTGCTGCGCAGCATGATCAGCATCGCCTCGTACACCGAGGCGTCGGACTGAACCGTGATCAGGTGATCGGACACCACGTCGCCCACCTGGGTTTGCGGCGAGAGGCCCTTGGCCACCACGCGGTTGCGGAAATCGCTGTCGGTGAGGATGCCGCACATCTGCCAGGTCTTGCCCTCGCTGTCCTTGAAACTGTAGCGCGGGTTGTCGCTGCCCTCGTTGATCACCAGTACCGCCGAGGCCTGGGCCTGGCCGACCTGAATCGCCGCATCCTGAACGCTGATGGTCGACTCCACCATGACCGGATAGCGTGTGACCAGCTTACGAATCCGGGTGACCATCATGTCGTTGGATTTTTTTTGCTGCTGCGCGACGCTTTCAAGGCGCGGGCGCTCGAGCTCGACGAAGTCGGCAAAATCCTCGTCTTCTTCACAAAGGCGCTGAAAAATGTCCTTTGGGATGAAGTACATCAGGGTGTCTTCGATGGCGGTGGCCGGAAAACGCACGCGATGATTACGCAAAAGGCTGAAATGACCGAAGATATCGCCTTCGCCCAAGCGGTTATAAAGCTCGCCCCGGCGACGATAGACCTCGACTGCGCCGCTTCGGATATAGCAAAGCTCGTCGAGCACTTCGTTGAGTTTCAAAACCTCGGTGCCGGTCTTGAAGTAGCGTATCTCGACACTTTCGGCGATCGCGTCCAAAAGCTCGTCGGACAGCCCGTCGAAGGGGGGAAACTGCCCCATGTGCTGGCGTATTTCCCACAGTTCCACATCCATAATGACTCCTCGGTGAAGCGCTCGCCCGTTTGGCACCAAGTTTGGCGGCATATCCCTGGCCGGTAAAGCGGGGCACACAAAAAAGCCCGGCGAAAAACGCCGGGCTTTTTAAGCTCAGAACCTGCTTGACGCCTTAAAGAGCGCGCCCGACACTGAACCGGTCGGGGCTTGGCGTCGGTCTCATCAGGACTGGCTTGCCATCTCTTGAACGCGCTGCATCATTTCCGGATCCTGCTGGATGGACTGGCCGATGGCGTTGAACGTGTCGACGTCCAGACCGCTACCTTCAACCACTTCGATCATGCGCTCGTTGGCTTCAGCGCGAACTTCCTGTTGAGCGGACTCGTCTTCTGCTTCCTGCAGGCGCTGTGTGTACTCTTGCGAGATCACGGCGATTTCTTGAGAAGCATCGGCGAACTGCTGTAGCTGCTCGTCAGAAAAGTCCTGCGTCGGAGCGGCTTGTTGGGTGGCCGCGGAATCCTGCGCTGGCTCTTGTTCCTGCTGGGCCTGAGCAGTACCTGCCATCAAACCGGTTGCAAGAAGTGCAGCTGAAAACAAGGCAGTCAATCGTTGCATGGTAAGAAACCTCTTTGCGCGTTATGTATGTGGTGACTCAGACGCAGCGCGCTCCAACAGGTTCAATTTTTAGTGTAATTATAAGTAACAGTAAGTTAATAAATGAAAAAATCCATTCCTGAAGGTGAGCCATGCGCTTCTCGACCGATGCTACGCCCCGCGCGCGAATAGCGCACGCCGGACTGACGACCATGCCATTTGTGTTCGTACTGCTTTGGAGCACCGGCTTCATTGGCGCCAAGTTCGGCCTACCCTACGCCGAGCCCTTCACCTTTTTGTTCATTCGCTTCGTACTGACGCTGTTGCTGCTGGTTCCGCTGGCCTTCGTCATGAAGGCACCCTGGCCGCACGCGACCGCGCTTTGGGCGCACATTGGCGTTTCGGGGTGTTTGGTGCATGGAGCGTACCTGGGCGGAGTGTTTTACGGCATCTATCTGGGCATGCCGTCGGGGCTTGCCGCGCTACTGGTGGGGCTTCAGCCGCTGTTGACGGCACTTTTGTCAGGCCCTTTTTTAGGCGAGCGTCTCACATACTGGCAGTGGCTGGGGCTTTCGCTGGGGCTTGTCGGCATCGCACTGGTACTGGGCAGCAAGCTGGAGTCCGGCCGGCAACTTTTTGATGGTTTCGGTTTTGATGCACTGGCGTGTGTGCTCGTTGCCCTGTTGGGTATTTCACTGGGCACGCTTTACCAAAAGCGCTTCTGTACGCAAATGGCGCTTCTTTCCGGCACGGTGATTCAGTATCTGGCGGCGGGAGCGCTGCTGGGGGTCGGGGCGCTTTTGTTTGAAATCCGCGAAGTGACGCTGGCGCCGACGTTTCTACTGACTCTCGGCTGGCTGGTACTGGTGCTGTCGATCGCCGCCATTCTGCTCTTAATGGCGCTGATCCGCCAGGGCGAAGCGTCGAAAGTGGCGAGTCTGTTCTATCTGGTGCCGCCGGTCACGGCGCTACAGGCGTGGTGGCTGTTTGACGAACGGCTGCCGCTATTGGGCCTTTTGGGTATGGTCGTGGCCATTGTCGGGGTGATGCTGGTGATCCAGCGCTCGCCACCGGCTCAAAGCCGCTCCAAATAGCCCACCCCGCCCAGGTTTCGCATCTGACGGCGAATCCACTGGCTGCGCCGCTCGACCTGGGCATCCGGGCGGGCGGCGCTTCTGTTGCGCGGGTCGGGCAAAATCGCCGCCAACAGGCTCGCCTGGCGCTCGGTCATCGCACTGCCCGAGGCGCCGAAGTAGTGATCCGCCGCAGCCTCGAGCCCGAATACGCCGGTATCCCACTCGGCCACGTTCAAGTACACCTCGAGAATGCGGGTCTTGCTCCAGAAGGTCTCGATCAACAGCGTAAACCAGGCCTCGAGCCCCTTGCGCAGCCAGCTTCGTCCGCTCCAGAGAAATACGTTCTTGGCGGTTTGCTGGCTCAGGGTGCTCGCCCCTCGCAGGCGTGAGCCGTCCTGGCTTGCCTGCCAGGCGCGCTTGAGTTCGACGAAATCGAAGCCGCGATGCTCGGGAAAGCGCTGATCCTCCGCAGCGATGACAGCGAGCTTGGCATTGCTCGAGAGCTCATCGAAACTGCGCCACTGATGGGTGATGGTGATTGGCTCGCCGGCGATGATGCTCTGAATCTTGCGCTCGACCATGACCATCGATCCCGGCGGCGGCACCACCTTGAACAGCAACACCAGCGCGACCGAGAGCACCACGAAGGCCAGCGCGCCACGCCAGACGATACGCCAGAGTCGTTCAAGCCAGCGGCGCAGCGCGCGATTGAGCATTACAGAATCCTTAGCGTTTCATGAGATGCTGCGCATGATAGCGCAAATGCTCTTCGATGAACGAGGCAATGAAGAAGTAGCTGTGATCATAGCCTGGCTGACGACGAAGCGTGAGCGGGTGATCGTGCTCTTCGCACACGGCTTCCAGACGCTCGGGCATGAGCTGCTCTTCCAAAAACTGGTCGGCATCACCCTGGTCGATGAAAAGGCGCTGGCGCGAGGCGCCGTTGGCCACCAGCTCGCAGGCGTCGTACTGGCGCCAGCTCGATTCATCTTCGCCAAGGTAGTTCGTGAACGCTTTCTTGCCCCAGGGGCAGTTCATTGGGTTTACCACCGGCGAGAAGGCCGATACCGAGCTGAAGCGGCCAGGATGGCGCAGCGCCAGAATCAGCGCGCCGTGGCCGCCCATGGAGTGGCCGCTGATCGACTCGCGTCCGTTGACCGGAAAGTGCTGGCGCACCACCGACGGAAGCTCCTCGACCACGTAATCGTACATGCGGTAGTGGCTTTTCCAGGGTGCCTTTGTGGCGTTGACGTAGAAGCCGGCGCCGGAGCCGAAGTCATAGCTTTCGTGCTCGCCGGGCAGGTCGGTTTCCCGGGGGCTCGTATCCGGGCAGACGATGGCGATGCCAAGCTCGGCGGCCACGCGGTGAGCACCGGCTTTCTGCATGAAGTTTTCGTCGTTACAGGTGAGCCCGGAGAGCCACCAGACCAGCGGCACGCGCTCGTTTTCGGCCTGCGGCGGCAGGTAGACGGCGAAGACCATATTGCAGTCCAGTGCCCGCGAGTAGTGGCGGTAGCGCTTGTGCCAGCCGCCGAAGCTTCTGTTGGCAGACACAAGTTCCAGGGTTTCGCTCATGCTCATGAGTGCGCTCCTGACGATGAAAACGCGGCGGGAAATACCGCCGCGTTTTGTTTCACTGTAGTGGTAACTATAGTGGTTAACTGTAGTGGTAAATGACGAGCTCTAACATCCGGGTGACAGAAAGCGGGCTCGCCTTTTGTCACCGCGGCTCATCAGTAGTGCAGTACGGTACGAATGCTCTTGCCTTCGTGGAGCAGATCGAAGGCTTCGTTGATCTTCTCGAAGGGCATGTCGTGGGTGATGAAGTCGTCGATATTGATCTCGCCGTTCATGTAGCGCTCCACGTAACCGGGAAGCTCGCTTCTGCCCTTGACGCCGCCAAACGCCGAGCCTTTCCAGACCCTGCCGGTGACCAGCTGGAACGGACGGGTAGAGATCTCTTCGCCAGCACCGGCCACGCCGATGACGATCGACTCTCCCCACCCCTTGTGGCAGCACTCCAGCGCCGAGCGCATGACGTTGACATTGCCGATGCATTCGAAGGAGTAGTCGACGCCGCCATCGGTCAGATCGACGATGACCTGCTGAATCGGGTCTGAATATTTCTTGGGATTGACGAAGTCGGTGGCGCCGAACTGTTTGGCCAGCTCGAACTTGTCCTCATTGACGTCGATGGCGATGATCCGGCCCGCCTTCGCCATGACCGCCCCCTGAATGACTGCCAGACCGATGGCGCCCAGACCAAACACGGCGACCGTCGCGCCCGGCTCGACCTTCGCGGTGTTGAGTACCGCGCCGATACCGGTAGTCACGCCGCACCCGAGCAGGCAAATCTTGTCCATCGGCGCTTCCGGCGATACCACCGCCAGCGACACTTCCGGCACGACCGTGTACTCGCTGAAGGTTGAGGTTCCCATGTAGTGATGCAGCTTCTTGCCGTCGAGCGAGAAGCGCGAGGTACCGTCGGGCATCACGCCCTTGCCCTGGGTGGCGCGCACGCTGCCGCACAGGTTGGTCTTGCCAGACTTGCAGAACTTGCACTCGCCGCACTCGGCGGTGTAGAGCGGAATCACGTGGTCGCCGGGTTTCAGGCTGGTCACGCCCTCGCCCACTTCCTGCACGACACCGGCGCCTTCATGGCCCAGCACCGAGGGAAAGAGCCCTTCCGGGTCGGAGCCCGAGAGCGTATAGGCGTCGGTGTGGCACACGCTCGTGGCGGCCATTTTCACCAGCACTTCGCCCTTTTTCGGACCCTCGACGTCGATTTCGACGAGCTCGAGCGGCTTACCCGCTTCAAGCGCTACCGCAGCGCGTGACTTCATATCAAATCTCCTGGGATGAAAGAGCCGAACGTTTGCTCCATGCCAGCCAGTGTAGCCACCTGTGCGAACGGGATAAACAGGGATATACTCACAAGATTGTTGCTCATCAGCAATAATTGGCTTTGAAGGAGTTTCATGCAGCGCTGGGATCGTATCGAAGCCTTCGTCGAAGTGGTGCGGCTGGGCACCTTTTCTGCGGCGGCGCGCCATCTGAAAGTATCGACATCGCACACCAGCCGACTGGTCAGCCAGCTCGAGAATCAGCTCGGCGTGCAGCTTTTGTATCGCACCACGCGCCAGATTCGCCTGACCGACGCCGGCTCACTCTATGTAGAGCACTGTCGCCACCTGTTCGATGGGCTGCGCGACGCCGAGCAAATGATCAACAAGCTTCAAGCCAAACCCAGCGGCCTTTTGAAGCTCACTGCAGCCACCACCTTCGGCGAGCGCTACGTCGCCCCGCTGGTCAACGACTTTCAGTGCCAGCACCCGGCGCTCGAAGTGCACATGCACTTCACCAACCGGGCGGTGGAGCTGATCGACGAAGGCTTCGACATCGCCATTCGCATGGGCGTGCTCAAGGATTCCAGCCTCATCGCCAAGCGTTTGTGCGAGCGCCGCGAATACATCGTTGGTTCCAGCGACTATTTCCGCCAGGCACCGCGCCCGCATACGCTCTCGGAACTCAGCCAGCACCCGTGTCTGCTGGGCTCGCGCCCGTTTTGGCTATTCGAGGTCAACGGCCAGCGCCGCGAGGTTCGCCTGGAGGGGCGGTGGAGCGGCAACTCCGGCCCGGCCCTTCTGGATGCCGCGCTCAAGGGCCTGGGGCTTGCCCAGCTTCCCGACTACTATGTGGCGCCTTATCTGAAAAGCGGCGAGCTGGTCGCGGTGCTGGAGCCGTTTCAGCATCACGACACCGCGGTGTGGGCGGTCTATCCGCGTCACCGCCACCTCTCGCCTAAAATTCGCCAGCTGGTAGACTACCTGGCGACCCATATCGATACCGGACTACCGAAACGCTAATACAAGGCCGTTCTTGCGGCTTTGGAGGGTGTGCGCGGGCGAGCGCCTCGGGCATTATCAGGGTGCGAGCAAAGCAAAGTGACGATATAATGAACATTCAATGCTGAATGTTTATGATCCGCGTCACGCCCCGTAAGGATGCTCAATGTCACTGCCCCCACCCAACTGGTCCATCAACTTCAAAACGAGTCTCATGCGCGCAATACTTTATGTGCTGTTTATCGGTGCCATTGCCCAGGGCAGCTACCTCGAAGCACTTTACATGCCTGAACTTCGCTTCAGTGAGTACGGCTTTACCGAGCTTGCCCAGACGACCGTACTGGCCAGCGCCTGTTTGATGCTCATCTACGTGCGACAGGTCCTGAAGGTATGGCCCACGGTTACGCTGCTGCTGTTCGCGTTCATCGCCGCCTCGCTGGTGCGCGAGCAGGATTACTTTCTCGACGAGTACGTTGCCCGCCAAACCTGGAAGATTCTGGTGGCACTGATCGTCGTGCCGTCGATCACCTGGGTCATCATTCAACGCCGTCGGTTTCTCAATGAGTTTCGCTACTTCAGCAACACCTTCTCCTTTGGCCTTTTTGCCAGCGGCGTGCTTACCACCTATATTTTCTCGCGCCTTTATGGTCGCAGCGTGTTTTGGGAAGCCGTACTGGGTGAAAGCTTCGAGCGTACCATCAAGGACGCCGCCGAAGAGGTCATCGAGCTGCTGGGCTATAGCCTGATCATGTTCGCCACGCTCGAGCTTCTGCTCATGGCGCGGCGTATTTATCTCGCGCGTAAGGCGGGCAAACCGCTGAACTGATCGGTCTCTCGGGCGCGGCCAGGTCGGCCGCACCCGAGTATCCAACGCAAAAAGCCCCGCCGTTCATGAAACGGCGGGGCTTTTTTGTTCACCACCTGGTGCGGCGGTTAGCTTACTCGTCGAGGAACGAGCGAAGCGGCTCCGAGCGGCTGGGGTGACGCAGTTTACGCAGCGCCTTGGCTTCGATCTGACGAATACGCTCCCGGGTGACGTCGAACTGCTTGCCCACTTCCTCGAGGGTGTGGTCGGTGTTCATGTCGATCCCGAAGCGCATGCGCAGCACCTTCGCTTCGCGCGCGGTCAAACCGCCCAGCACATTGCGCGTGGCTTCGATCAAGCCTTCGCCGGTGGCCAGATCGATCGGCAGCAGCATGGTGCCGTCTTCGATGAAATCGCCCAGGTGCGAGTCGTCGTCGTCACCAATCGGCGTCTCCATGGAGATCGGCTCCTTGGCGATCTTGAGCACCTTGCGCACCTTGTCTTCCGGCATTTCCAGACGCTCGCCAAGCTCTTCCGGCGTCGGTTCGCGGCCCATTTCCTGGAGCATCTGGCGCGATACACGGTTGAGCTTGTTGATCGTCTCGATCATGTGCACCGGGATACGGATGGTGCGCGCCTGGTCGGCGATCGAGCGGGTGATCGCCTGGCGAATCCACCAGGTGGCGTAAGTCGAGAACTTGTAGCCGCGACGGTATTCGAACTTGTCCACCGCCTTCATCAGGCCGATGTTGCCTTCCTGAATCAGGTCCAAAAACTGCAGGCCGCGGTTGGTGTACTTCTTGGCGATCGAGATCACCAGACGCAGGTTCGCCTCAACCATCTCTTTCTTGGCCCGGCGCGCCTTCGCTTCACCAATGGAGAGCTTGCGATTGACCTCTTTCAGATCCGGCACGATCAGCTGGACCATATCTTCCTCGAACGCAATCTTGCGCTGGGAGCGGGCGATATCGGCGCGCAGCGGCTCGAGACGATCGGCGTACTTGGGTTGCTCCTCCTGGAAGCGGTCGAGCCAGCTCTGATCGGACTCGTTACCCGGGAACGACTTGATGAACAGTTTGCGCGGAAGCTTGGCCTTTTTCACGCACAGCTGCATGATCGCCTTTTCCTGGGCGCGCACCTGCTCGACGCTGATGCGAACCTGCCCGACCAGGCGCTCGAAGTGCTTGGGCACGAGCTTGATCGGCGAGAACAGCTCTGCCAAACGCGCCTGCTCTGCCTTGAGCTCGGCGCTGCCGCGGCCGTGCTTTTTGAAGGCGGCGTCGACGGCAGCGTTTTGCTCGCGAATCTGCTCGAAACGCGCACGGGCCTCTTCCGGGTCCGGGCCACCTTCGCTGGCCGAGTTATCGTCCTCGTCGTCCTCGTCGTCGCCGTCGAGGTCTTCGTCGTCGCCAGGCTCGGCATCAACGACCGGCTCGGCCACTTCGGCCTCGGCAACGCCTGGAATACCCTCATCCGGGTCGATGAAGCCAGAGAAGAGGTCCGAAAGCCGCCCGGGCGCTTCTTCGTCCTGGGTGGCATCGTAGGCCTGCAAAATGGAGGTGACCGCGCCGGGCAAATAGGCAAGTGACGACATCACTTCCCGCGTGCCCTCTTCGATCCGCTTGGCGATTTCGATTTCGCCTTCGCGGGTCAAAAGCTCGACCGTGCCCATTTCGCGCATGTACATGCGAACCGGGTCCGTTGTGCGACCCACGTCGCTTTCCACGGCGGCAAGGGCCGCCACGGCCTCTTCCGCAGCGGACTCGTCCGTGGAGTGATCCGACATCATCAAAGTGTCTTCATCCGGCGCTTCCTCAACGACACTGATACCCATGTCGTTGATCATGCCAATGATGTCTTCCACTTGATCCGGGTCGGCGATATCCTCGGGTAGATGGTCGTTGACCTCGGCATAGGTCAGGTAACCCTGCTCCTTGCCGCGCGCGATCAACTCCTTCAGACGTGACTGCTGCTGCGCATTTCCAGCCATAGAAACCCTATCTCGACGAAGAAGAATGAAACACCTGGGGCGCTGAATCGATAAAACTCAACAAGCCGAACATTATAGCGTAATTTGCTGCGTTTTTCCCAGCGAAACGTATTTGCGCGACGAATCAGGTGTGTTAGGTTATTCGGTTAGGCCGCTTACCGGCCTCTAATGCTCTCTATATGGCGCCGCAAGGGCGTATTTCAACCCCGCTCGCTACGCGCTATTCAAACGCTGACTCAAACCCTGACGACGCTTTTGACCTTCAACCGTTGGCCGCCCGGTCTTACTACTGCGTACGAGCTACTGCTGACGAGTCAGTTCGACCACGAGCGTTGCCAAACGTTGCCGCTGGCTCTTGTCCAGCTTTTGTCCCGAACGCTCGAGTGCCAACAGCGCCTCGTACTCCTCCTGCGGCGAGCGTCGGCGCTCGAGTCCCGCAAGATGCTCGACCAGCCCTAAAAGCTCGGTCTCCCTGGCCGCGGCGGGAATCAACAGCTCGCGTCGGGCGAGCTCATCGAGCGCCTGCCCCTCTTCGCTACCCTGAAAGTGCGCCAGCACCACCTGAGGGCTTTTGTAGCGCCCGGCGCGTAAAAGCGTGACCAGCTCGCGGCAAAGCACGCCCTCCGGGGCGCCCTGCGGCAGCCAGTCGAGGTTTTCGGGCACGACGTCAACAAGGCGCGGCTCGAACAACAGCAGCTGGCTGATGCGCTCGACGGTCGAAAGCACCTTTCTCGAGGCTTTCGGCTTTTTTCGTGCCATCGGGGGCGCAGGCGCCGACTCCGGATAAAAACTATCCATGAGCGGCGGTGGCTCGTCGCTACCCGGCACGAGCTCAAGGGCGGGCTTTTCGAGCATCGACGAGAGCTGCTCCTTGCCCAGCCCACTGCGTTTGGCCAGCGCCTCCAGCAGCAGCGACTTGAGCATGCCGTCCGGCACCCGGTTGATCGCCTGGAGAACGTGGCTGGCGAAGCGCTCGTTGCCCTCGACGGTATTCAGATCGCGCCCCTGGGCGGCCTGCTCGAACAGAAATTCGGAGAGCGGCATCGCGCAGGTGACCCGATCCTGAAACGCTCGTTCGCCTTCCCGGCGCACCAGCGAGTCCGGGTCCTCGCCTTCAGGCAAAAACAGAAAGCGCGCCTCGCGCCCGTCGATCATCTGTGGCAGCGCCGTCTCGAGGGCCCGGCTCGCCGCCTGGCGCCCGGCGCGGTCGCCGTCGAAGCAAAACACCACCCGACTGACCAGCCGAAACAGCCGGTGCAGATGATCCTCGGTGGTCGCGGTGCCGAGCGTGGCCACGGCGTTGTGGATGCCGTACTGCGCCAGCGCCACCACGTCCATGTAGCCCTCCACCATAATCAGCTGCTCGAGCTTGGCACTGGCCTTGCGCGCCTCATAAAGACCGTAGAGCTCGCGCCCCTTGTGAAACACCGGCGTTTCCGGCGAGTTCAGATATTTCGGCTGGCCGTCTCCCATGATGCGCCCGCCAAAGCCCAGCGTGCGTCCGCGCAGATCGCGGATGGGAAACATCACCCGATCGCGAAAGCGATCATAAGTGCGCCCGGTGTCCTCGCGGTGGATCAACAGACCGTACTCGATCTGCACCGCTTCGCTGACGCCCTTGGCACTCAGGTGCTGCTTGAGCGCCTCCCAGCCATCCGGCGCGAAGCCGATGCCGTAGGCGGCGATGACCTCGTCGGAAAGATCGCGCTTTTTAAGATAGTCGCGAGCGCTCTGCCCCGCCTGCATCTTCAGACGCTCGCGGTAGAAGCTGCCGGCAAGCTCTAGAAGGCTCACGCCCTCCTTGCGCTTTTGCTCACGCTCGCGCTCGCGGGGGTCGTCGGCGCCTTCGCGGGGCACGTCGAGCCCCAGGCGGGCGGCCAACTGCTCGACCGCCTCGGGAAAGGAGAGCTTGTCGTACTCCATCAAAAAGCGCAGGGCGTTACCGTTGGCGCTGCAGCCGAAGCAGTGATAGAACTGCTTGTCGGCGCTCACCGTAAAGGAAGGGGTCTTTTCCTGATGAAAGGGGCAGAGCCCGGAGTAGTTACGCCCGGCCTTTTTGAGCTGAACACGCTCGCCCACCACCTCGACGACGTCGGTGCGGTCCAGAAGATCGTCAATGAAACGCTGGGGGATCTGTCCGGCCATGAGGGGCGTTCCTGCGCGGAGCAAGGGTCAATGGCCTAACCCAAGCGCGACTTGGGTTAGATCACTCATTGATGTCGTTCTGTTCAAAAACAAACGGCCACCTGACGGCGGCCGCTTGGCATCCCTCTTGAAACACACGCCCAAGCGCGTGTTTCTGGGTACGGATCAATAGAGCCGTTCGAAACGCTTACGCTCACGCTGAAGCTTTTTAGCGTGACGCTTCACAGCTGCCGCTGCCTTGCGCTTGCGCTCGGCTGTCGGCTTCTCGTAATGCTCACGACGACGTACTTCAGAGAGAACGCCGGCTTTTTCGCAAGAACGCTTGAAGCGACGCAGAGCGACGTCAAACGGCTCGTTATCACGTACTTTTACAGAAGGCATTAAGCACTCACCACCTTAAGGAGACTTGAGTTCGGATAGTGCGCACACCGCTTAATCCAGCATCTGTAGATACAGTGTACGACCCTTTTTTACAGCGCCGAGTAGTCTAGTCGTGATACGCCCATTTTGCAACCGGGCGCGCCCGAGTGCCAGCCACCGCGCCCGCCGCGGGCACCTCTTGTTCCGATTTTTTCAAACCTGGATCATAGCTTATCGCGCAGGTGCGAAAGCGAGGCGTCGATGCGCGAGGCGATCTGCTCGTCGTCCATGTTCAAAAGCTGCCCGCCGCGCTTGGCGATGCGCCCGCCCACGGCGACCAGCGAAACACTTGCCGGGGTCGCGGCGAAAACGGTAAACGCGTAGGGCTCGCCAGGCAGCATGCCAAGACTCACCTGGTGGGTGTCGAGCATGATCAAATCCGCCTGTTTGCCCGGGCTCAACGTGCCGATCTCATCGCCAAGCCCGATCGACTCGGCGCCGAGGCGCGTCGCCAGCGCCACCAGCCGTTCGCAATCGACGCTGGTCTGGTGTTCGCTGGCGCCGATCTCGGTCAGTGCGGCGTGTTTCATCACCGAAAACAGATCGCCGCTGCCGGCCAGGGCGTTGCCATCGATCCCAAGTCCCAGCCGCTCGACACTCTCAAAATGCGACAGCCGCGTAAGCCCATAGCCGACCCGGTGCTCGGTCATGGGCGTCAGCGAAAGGCTAGCGCCAGCCTCATTGAGGGCGCTCAGATGCTCTTCGCGCGCGTTGGTGGCGTGTACGACCTGAAGCTCTGGAATCAAAAACTCGCCGTCGATCAGCGCTTGAAACAGGCCATCGTGATTGTCGCCGCTGACGTGTACGGAGACAGGCAGGTTCATCTCGCGCGCCGCCTCGAACTCCCGGCGCTTGACGGCCATGGCGTCCTGATTGCCCAAGTTGTCGGGTAGCCGCCAGGCCAGGCCCAGTGACAGGCGCCCGCGCTCGCTATAGCGCTCCCAGTTCTCAACAAGCTCGCTCAGGTGCTCAAGATCGATCTGACTACCGGCGGTCTTGCTCTGATTACCGAACATCAGCCGCGTGCGCAAGGGTGAGGCGCCAAGCGCTTCGAGCGCGGCCTGACAGTGTTCGGGGCTTCGATTGTTGTCGAAAAAATCGCAGCTGGTGGTCACGCCGGCGTTGACGTTCTCCATCGCCGCCAGATACTCGCCAATCCAGATATCGCCGGGGCGAAAGTGCTCGCTCAGCCGCTGTGTCAGCGGGAAGAACAGCGTCTGCTCGGTCTGGCCGAACATGCCTCGCATCTGGGTCTGCCACATATGATTGTGGGTATCGACCAGCCCCGGCATGACGATGCAGCCTTCGCCGCTGATCATTTCGCTGTCGCCGGTGTCCAGGCTCTCACCCACCGCCTCGATACGCCCGTCCACGACCCAGATATCGGCCTTCTCCAGCGGTGCCTTGCCCTCCTCCATGGTCAGGATGGTGGCGTTCTTGATGCACCAGCGCGTGGGCGAGTCGCTGGCAGTATCGTCGCTGTCCTCGCTTTCGTCGCTGGCGTAGGCACCGGGCACCAGGCTCGACCCCGCCAGTGCCGACAGGGCGCCGAGAAGCCGGCGTCGAGTAAGGGGGAGTGCGTGCCGCATGGCGATGTCCTTGAATCCATGAACGAGAGGTGTATGAACGAGTTTAATAAACCTAGTCGAGCGCTGCCCCGCGTCAATCAGAAATCAGACGAAAGCCAGGCACGCAGCCCATGGCGAACGCGCGTACCGGCTCGAAGGCCCGGCGTGATAAAATCACGCTCATCCTGAACGCTTTTAAAGAGACCCCCATGAGAGTGCTTGGCATCGAAACCTCCTGCGACGAAACCGGTGTCGCGCTTTACGACACCCGCGCCCCGGCAGGCAAAGGGCTTTTGGCGGATACGCTCTACAGCCAGGTCGCCATGCACGCCGAGTACGGCGGCGTGGTGCCGGAGCTCGCCTCCCGCGATCATACCCGCAAGCTCTTGCCACTGATCGAACAGGTGCTCAAGGCAGCCGGTTTGGATAAGCGCGATCTCGACGGTATCGCCTATACCGCAGGGCCCGGGCTGGTCGGCGCACTGATGGTCGGCGCCAGCACCGCCCACGGGATGGCGCGGGCGCTGGATATTCCCGTGCTCGGCGTGCACCACATGGAGGGCCACTTACTCGCGCCGATGCTCGAGGAGAACCCACCAGCGTTTCCGTTCGTCGCGCTTTTAGTGTCCGGCGGGCACACCCAACTGGTCGAGGTCAGCGGGCTTGGCTGCTATCGGCTGCTGGGTGAGTCCGTCGACGACGCGGCGGGCGAAGCCTTCGACAAGGCCGCCAAGATGCTGGGCCTGGCCTACCCCGGCGGCCCCCAGGTGGCCAAACTTGCCGAGCGCGGCGACCCGAAGCGCTTTCGCTTTCCGCGGCCAATGACCGACCGCCCGGGGCTCGATTTCAGCTTCTCCGGGCTCAAGACCCACACCCTGACCGCGATCAAAAAGCTCGACGCCGATGGGGCGCTGGACGAGCAGGCCCGCGCCGACATCGCCCGCGCCTTCGAGGAAGCGGTGGTGGACACCATGGTGATCAAGTGCCGCCGGGCGCTGGATGACACCGGGCTCAAGCGGCTGGTGATGGCCGGCGGGGTGAGCGCCAATACGCGCCTTCGCGAGCGGCTGGCCGTGGAGACCGAAAAGCGCGGTGCCCAGACGTTCTACCCCCGCGCCCGTTTCTGCACCGACAACGGCGCCATGATCGCCTACGTGGGCGCGCGGCGCCTGGAAGCCGGCGAGCGCGATACCGTCGGCGTCATGCAGTCGACCCCGCGCTGGCCGCTGGACACCCTGACCCCGCCCGAGCGCTAGCGGCGAAGGCGGGGCTCCTGGCCGTCGCGCAGGCGGCGAATATTGAGCGCGTGGCGCGCCACCACCAGCAAGGTGAACGCGCTGACCACGCCCAGATACGCAGGCGAAAGCCAGAGCGTCAACAGCGGCGCGGCCAACGCGCTTGCAAGCGAGGCCGCCGCCGCCGTGCGAAGTCGCCAGGCGATCAGCGCCCAGAGTGTGGCGCACAAAAGCGCTACCCAGGGCACCAGCACCAGCAGCGCCCCGAAGGCGCAGGCCACCGCCTTACCGCCGCGAAAGCCGTACCATACCGGGTAGCTGTGGCCCAACAGTATCGAAAGCCCCACCACGCCTTGGAGCCACACCGGCAGCGCCTGGCTTTTTGCCAGCATCAACACCGGCATCGCCTTGGCGGCGTCGAGGGCCAGCGTGGCCGCCGCCAGGCGCGGCCCGTGGCTTCGCAGCACGTTGGAAACCCCCGGGTTTTGCGAGCCGCACCAGCGCGGGTCGGCAACGCCGGCGAGCCGGCACACGACGATGGCGGCAAGCCAGCTGCCGCTCAGGTAGCCCGCCAAGGCCCAGAGAAGCGCATTCACCAGGCACACGCGCGCGGGTTGGTATCGTTTGTCGGGCGGCTCACGTACACTCTTTTTGACCTTGGCAGGATTTATGACAGGTACTTGTAACAGGAACAGGGCGCATGGACCGTATTTTAATTGAAGGCTTAACGATTGAAACCGTCATCGGCGTGTACGACTGGGAGCGCACCATCACCCAGTCGCTGCGCCTGGACTTGACGCTTGCCACCGACATTCGTCCGGCGGCCGCGACCGACGACTTGCACCTGACCCTGGATTACGGCGCCGTCTGCCAGCGCATTCAGCAGTTCGCCGACGAGCACCACTTCGCCCTGATCGAAACCTTCGCCGAGCGGCTGTGCGAATGCCTGCGCCACGAATTTCCCATCAGCTGGCTGCGCCTGGCCGTGCGCAAACCCGCCGCCGTGCCCGCCGCCCAAAGCGTGGGGCTCGAGATCACCCGCGGCGAGATTCCCAAGGTCATCGAGCGCCCGGCGACGTGAGCCTGGTCTGCTTGAGCCTGGGCAGCAACGTCGACCCGGCCACGCACCTTGGCGCCTGCTTCGAGGCGCTTACGCGCACCTTCGATGCAGTGAGAATCTCGCGGGTCTTCGAGAGCGAGCCGGTCGGCTGCCAGGCCGCGGTCAACTTCTTCAACGCGGTGGTCGCTTTTGAAAGCGACTGGAGCCCGCAGGCGCTCAACGCGTGGACCAAAGCCCAGGAGGCGGCGCTGAACCCGCGCGCCCCCCGCAGCCGCCACGCCCCCAGGGCGCTGGATATCGACCTTCTGAGCGTGGGCGATACCTGCGCCGACTTCGAGGGCTTCACTCTGCCCCGACAGGACATCACCCATTACGCCTTCGTGCTCAAGCCGCTCGCCGAGCTGCTACCCAACGAGCGCCATCCACGCTGTAAAACGCCCTACGCCACGCTTTTCGCGCGCGCCGACTTCAGCGACCAGCCGCTGTGGCCGGTGGCGTTCAGCTTTCGCGGCGTGGCGATTTCGCCCTAATCCTTTTCTGCGCTCAGAGCGTCATCGACTGCCGAGAAACGCCGCTCGCGCAGCGCCTCTCCCAACGCCTTGCCCTGAAAACCTTCGGCCATCAGCGCCTGCGGGCTTACTCCCCGGGCGCGGCGAAACGCATCATTGAGCGGCTTTTCGAGCTTTGGTGCCAGCACCGCGACCAGGCAGAGCTGCGCCTCGACCTGATCAGGCTTGCGAAAGGCGTCGAGACGCTCGAGCCACTCGAACACGCGTGCCCCGTCGGCTTCGTCCTCGATCAGCGCGCGCGTGAGCGCAACATGGCGGCAGAGCGTGGCGACGGCGTTGGGCAAGCGCAGCCGCTCGATCAGCGCCTCACGCTCGGGCTCGCAAAGCGCGCTTGCCAAAAGCGCCATGCGCCAGTGGGCAAGTTCACCTTCGCATGGCGCCTTCTCTAAAAGCCCGAGTGCCTCGTCGAGATGAGCCGCCAGGTGCGGCCACCAGCTTTTAAGCGCCCCGGCCTCGTCGAGCGCGGTAAAGAAGCGCGCCGGGTGGGGCTCGGCCAGCGCCTTCTCGGTTTCGACCCACACCCGCTCTGCGGCCAGATGCAAAAGCTCGCCGCTTTGCGCGACTTGTCGCATCAGCGTCCGGGTTTCTTCGGCGATTACGAACCCGAGACCGGCGTAGCGGGCCAGAAAGCGTGCGGTACGAAGTACGCGTAACGGGTCCTCGGCAAACGCCGGCGAAACGTGGCGCAACAGGCGCCGCTCGAGATCCTTCTGGCCGTCGAACGGGTCGACCAGCGTGGTGTCCGGACGCTGGGCGATGGCATTGATGGTCAAATCGCGGCGCAGCAGGTCCTCCTCCAGCGTCACGTCCGGGCTTGCGTGCACCGTAAAGCCGCCGTAGCCGTGGCCCGCCTTGCGCTCGGTGCGCGCCAGCGCGTACTCCTCGAAGGTTTCCGGATGTAGAAATACGGGAAAATCCCGCCCTACCGGCTTGAAGCCCTTCGCCCGCATCGTTTCCGGCGTGGCGCCGACCACCACCCAGTCGTTGTCGAACACCGGCCAGCCGAGCAGCGCATCGCGCACCGCACCGCCGACCCGGTACACCTCGAGCCCATCGAGCGCCTTGTCGCAAGCGTCCACGTCAGCGCCCCTTCTTTTGACTGGGTACGCTTGCGCGCTCGAGCGTCTCGAGGTTCATCGCGGTGAGCACCCCGCCCCACACGCAGCCGGTGTCCAGCGCGTGAACGTCGATCTGCGCGCCGGGGGTTTTACCCTCCAGCGCCGCCCAGTGACCGAACACCAGCCGGCTGTCGTCTCGACGCGGATACTGAAACCAGGGGTGAAAGCCTTCCGGGGCGCTATCCAAGCCCTCCTTGGCGGCAAAATCGAGCGTTTCGTCACCGTCGATGAAGCGCATGCGGCAGAACACGTTGACCAGCGCGCGCAGCCGGTCCATGCCCTCGAGCGACTCGACGAAGCGCGCCGGCTCGTTGCCGTAAAGCGTTTGTAGAAACTGCCCCGCGTTTTCGCTTTTGAGCATCGCTTGCACCTCGGCGCTGTAGCCAAGTGCGGCGTGCGCGCTCCAGCTCGGCAGCACGCCGGCATGAGTCATCAGCGTGTGGTGCTCGAACACCGCCAGCGGCTGAGCCTGCAGCCAGTCGAGCAGCGCCTCGCGCTCCGGGGCGTTCAGAATCGCCCCCAGGGTGTCGTTCTTTTTCAGCCGGCCGCCGCCGCGAGCCGCCACCAGCAGATGAAAATCGTGGTTGCCCAGCACGCAGCGCGCCGCGCTCCCCAGCGCTCTGACCTCGCGCAGGCACTCGAGCGAGCCTGGGCCGCGGTTGATCAAATCGCCCACCAGCCACAGGGTGTCGCGGGCCGGGTCGAAAGCGAGTTTGTCCAGAAGTGCTACGAACTCCGCGTGGCAGCCGTGCAGATCGCCGATGGCATACATACTCATAAAACGTCGATACTCATAAAAAAACCGTTACTCATAAAAGGCGGCGACACCGTGAAAAGCGCGGGCGTGATGGAGCCGGCGCGAAACGTTGAAAGAAATGCCCGCCGAAAGCGTTCGTCCGGCTACTATAGGCAAATACCACGACCTCGTGCTGGCTTCAGGGTGACAACGACCATGCCAAAACTCCACACGCTACCGATCGACTGCGAGGCAAAGGCCTGCGCGCAGCTCACGCTTACAAGCCCCTCGCGCCGGGCGCTTTTGAAAAGCCTGTCGCTCGGCGCCGGCGGCGCGCTGCTGGCCGGCGTGCCCCCTACTCTGGTCCAGGCAGCGTCGACAGCGCCGTCGCTATTGAAAAACGGCTGGCTGTTGCGCCGCGCCGACATCGACGGTGCGAGCCGCTAATGTATCAGCCCTTTAGCGCGCTAAGCGAGCGGGAGAGTTTCGACGTCTGCGTGATCGGCGTGGGCGCGGCGGGCATCACCGTTGCCATGACGCTGGCACGCCAAGGCCGCCGGGTGCTTTTGTGCGAAGGCGGCGAGGCCTCCTTTAGCGAGCGCTCTCAGGCGCTCTATCGCGGCGACACCCTGGGCGATACTTACCTGGATCTCTCGAGCATTCGGCTTCGCTACATGGGCGGCTCGACCAACCACTGGGGCGGCGTGTGCCGGCCGCTGGACGCCCATGACTTCACCGCCAAACAGGCCGCCCCGCAAACGGCCTGGCCGATCGGCCGTGGGGATCTGGACCCCTATTTCGAAGCGGCCGCCGCGCTTCTGGATCTGGAGGAGATCCCCCCGGATACGCCGGTCGAAGATACCGGGCTCGAGCGGGTCTACTTCTCGCTGGGCCCGCCCACGCGCATGAAGGACAAATTCGCCGCGACCTTGAACGGCCTCGAGACGCTGACCTACTGCCTGACGGCCAACCTGGTGGGTCTGAGCGTGGGCGACGGCCGGGTCGAGGCGGCCACCTTTAGCGACTTCGACGGCCAGCGTAAAACGATGCGCGCGCGCAGCTTCGTGCTCGCCTGCGGCGGCATCGAGAACGCCCGGCTGCTGCTTTGGTGTAACGCGCAAAGCGGTGGCCGGCTGGTGCCCGACGCCACCACGCTCGGGCGCTACTGGATGGAGCACCCGCACGCCACTATCGGCCAGGCGCTGCTGTTCGAGCCGGCCCGGCTGGGCCTCGATACCGACTACAACGTCTATCTGTCGCCGACCCCGCGCGCGATGAGCGAGCGCGGCATACTCAACTGCGGGCTGCGCCTGCACCGCATGGCGCCGGAAGCAACCCGCGAGCTCATCCAGGCGCTTGCAGCCGAGGCGCCGGGGCTCGAGGCCACCCTTGCGCAAAGCGCGGACACCGCCCACGGCGTCTATCTACGCGCCGCCTGGGAGCAGGAGCCGCGCTTCGATAACGCAGTGGAACTCATGGAGGAGCGCGACGAGCTGGGCGTGCCGCGAAGCCGGCTGGTGTGGCAGCAGTCGGCGCTGGATCGCCACACCATCCGCGAAAGCCTGATGCTATTGGGCGAGTACCTGCTCGAGGAGAATATCGGCCGGGTGCAGTTTGCCGACTGGCTCGCCGCTGAGCCGGTAGAACTTCCCGAAGAGGGCGAAATCGCCGGGCGCCACCACATGGGCGGCACGCGCATGAGCGATGATGCTCGCCGTGGCATCGTCGACCGCGACTGCCGACTCTTTGCCCAGACGAACATGTTCGTGGCCGGCTCCAGCGTGTTCGCAAGCGCCGGCCACGCCAACCCGACGCTGACCATCGTTCAGCTCGCCCTGCGCCTTGGCGTGCATATCGACGAGGCGCTGGAGCTGGGGCGCGTCTAGTGGAGCTGGCTGGGCGCGGCCAGACGAAACGGGGCGATGGAGACATCAAAAGCGCGCTGGGTGTAGGTGTTGAGCAGCGTGTACGCCCCTTCCATGACGCCGACCGGGGTTTGCAGAATCGCCCGGCTGGTATAGCGAAAGCGCTGGCCGGGACCGATCAGAGGCTGCTGGCCCACCACGCCCTTGCCGCGCACTTCCTGAGCGTCGCCGCTGCCCTGAGTGATCTTCCAGTAACGTGCCATGAGCTGCACGCTGTGCGGGCTCTGGTTATGCACCGTCACGGTATAGGTGAATACAAAGCGCGACTCGCTCACGCTCGACTCCTCGATGCAGTACTCGGGCGTCACGTTTACCTCGATATCGAGTTGGCTCACGGCTCACCCCGCTCGGCGCTTGTCTGTTCGGCGTCCAGACGGGCGACGTGGTTGGCAATCAGCACGTACTCCGCCACGCTCAGGGTTTGCGGGCGCCGGTTTGGGTCGATCGAAAGCGACTCCAGCGTTTCGGCGCTGACCCGGCCCTTGAGGTTGTTGCGCAGCGTCTTGCGCCGCTGGCCAAAGGCGAGCTTGACCAGCTCGAACAGCAGTACCGGATCATCCGCCGGGTGCGGCAGCGACTCATGCGGCGTCAGGCGCACGATGGCCGAGTCCACCTTGGGCCTGGGGACGAACGCCTCCGGCGGCACGATGAAAAGCTGCTCGACCTGGCAGTAGTACTGCGCCATCACCGACAGCCGCCCCCAGTCGGTGCCGCCGGGCTCGGCGGCGAGGCGCTCGACCACTTCCTTTTGCAGCATGAAGTGCATGTCGGCCACGGCACTGCCCATGCCAAGCAGGTGCACGATCAGGGGCGTGGAGATGTTGTAGGGCAAATTGCCCACCACGCGCAGCGCCGGGCCGTCGCCCTTGAGCGCGTTAAAATCGAACTTCAGCGCGTCGCCTTCGTGGATCACGAACCCCGGATAGTTGAAAAACTGCACCCGCAGCCCGGGGATCAGGTCACGGTCGAGCTCGATGACCTCGAGCGCGCCACCGGCGTCGAGAAGCGGCTCGGTCAGCGCCCCCTGGCCCGGGCCGATCTCGATCAGCCGGTCGCTCTTCGCAGGACCAATGGCGCGCACGATGCGCGAAATGGTGCCGGGGTCACGAAGAAAGTTCTGGCCGAAGCGTTTTCGGGCGCGGTGTTGAAGGGGCGCTTGAGACATCGAACGAAAGTCCTTGAGTAGGATAAAGCGTGTAACGGGGTGGCGAATGAACCGGAGGCTAAGGCGCCGCGGCGGCATGGGCGGCGCGCTGGTCGCCAAGGCGTCTGGCGAGATCGATCGCCACCAGCAGGCTTTCGGGGCTCGCCACGCCCAGCCCCGCCAAATCCAGCGCGGTGCCGTGATCGACCGACGTGCGCACCAGCGGCAGGCCAAGGGTAATGTTGGCCGCCTGGCCGAACCCTGCATACTTTAGCACCGAAAGCCCCTGGTCGTGATACATCGCCAGCACCGCGTCGACCTCCTTGAGGTGGCGCGGGGTGAAGAGCGTATCCGCCGGGTAGGGGCCGCGAACGTCGACTCCCTGTGCGCTCAGGTGCTCGATGGCCGGCGTGATGGTCTCGATCTCTTCAACGCCCAAATGCCCCTCTTCGCCGGCGTGGGGGTTGAGCCCGCACACCGCGATGCGCGGCGAGGCAATCGCGAACTGGCGGGTCAGGTCCTCGGCGAGCAGCGTAATGAGGCGCGTCAGGCGCTCGAAGGTGATGGCGTCCGCCACCTGGCGAAGCGGCAGGTGCGTGGTGGCCAGCGCCACGCGCAGATCACGGCTTCCCTGCCAGCCGTCTTGCTGGGCGTGCAGGGCGCGGTCGGTGGCCAGCATCATCACCACCTCATCGACGCCGCAGGCATCGCGCAGCCACTCGGTGTGGCCGGTGAAGCCGGTAAAGCCGCCGTCGATGATCACACCCTTGTTCAGCGGCGCGGTGACGATACCCGCCGCCTGCCCTTCCAGGCAGGCGCGAACGGCGATCTCGAGCGTTTCGATCACGTAGGCGGCGTTGGCCGGGGCCAGCACCCCGGGCACGCAGGGCGCGGCGAGGGTGACCGGCCACACTGGAAGCTGAGGCCTCAAGACGTTTTCCGACGCGTGCTGCTCGGTCACAATGTCAACGTCGAGCTTCAAGCGTGCGGCGCGCTCGGCCAGCATCTGCGGGTCGCCCACGGCAACGGTGTCCGGGGGCAGGCGCTTCTGCGCGGCCAGCATCAGCACCAGTTCCGGGCCGATGCCCGCCGGCTCACCGGTGGTGACTAAAAGCGGTAACCGGGGCTCTCGTGACATTACTGGCGAATGTCCACGAAGGCCTGTTCGCGAATCTCGCGCTGCCAGTTCTGCAGCTCTTCGTTGGCGCGGCGCTGGAAGATCGCCTGGCGCACCTGCTCGCGGCGGCTCTCGTCGGTCACGTCCTGACGGCGGCGGTCCAGCACCTCGATCACGTGGTAGCCAAACTGCGAGCGTACCGGCGCCGAGATCTGGCCCGGGCTCAGGCTATTCATCGCCTCTTCGAACGCCGGCACGGTCTGGCCCGGGCGCACCCAGCCCAAATCGCCGCCATTCATGGCGCTGCCGCTGTCGTCACTGAACTCGCGCGCCACCGCGGCGAAGGATTCGCCCTGCTGCAGGCGCGAGCGCACCTGCTCGGCGCGGGCGCGGGCCTGGCTTTCATCGCGGGTCGGCGTCAGCGCGACGAGAATGTGGCGCGCCTGGCTCTCCTCGATGAAGGACTGGCCCTGCTGGCCGGGCTGCTGCTCGATAAAGCGGTCGACCTCGCGCTCGCTGACGTTGACGCGCTGCTGGATCTGGCGCTGCTGCACCTGGCGCATCAGCATTTCGCGGCGCACGTCCTCGCGCACCTCGGCCAGGCTCAGCCCGTCGGCCTCGAGGGCGTCGGCGAAGCCATCAAGGCTCATGCCGTTGGATTCGGCAATGCTGCGTAGCTGGCGGTTGAGCTCGGTATCGTCGACATTGAGATTCGCATCACGCGCCATCTGCAGCTGAATTTCGTCGAGCACCATGCGCTCGAGCACCTGCTGGGTGAGCTGGCGCCGCGGCGGCAGCTCGCCGCCCTGCGCCTGGGCCTGCTGCTCGATCTGATTGACGCGATCATCGAGCTCGCTTTGCATGATCACGCCGTCGTTGACCACCGCCGCGACGCTATCGAGCGTCTGGCGCTGGCTGTTTTGAAAGCTCTGGGCCAGCACCTGGGTGCTGGTCAGCGCCGCGCCGGCGCCCAGGCTAAGCGCCAGCGCCCCGACCGTAGTCAGCCGCGAAAGCGTTCGTGTAAAGCGGCCCTGGGCCCGGCGTTTGTGCATCATCATAAGAAAACTCTCTTCGTCGCTTAAAAATAGCCGCGCGTTACGCGAATCACGCATCATCACCGTGGCACGTTACAAAGGCGAAGGCGTGTAGCCTGGAATCGCCCGGTCGAAGTAGGTGTTCGCGCCCTGGCCAACGCCGCCCAGCCCCCGGAAAACGAAGCGCAAAAACAGGCCGCGGTCGCTGAAATCGTCGGCCACACGGGCGGTGTCGTTGTCGTCGATCCATTCGCGCCACACCAGCTGAACGCCGTAGCAGCAGTCGTTCCACTGCACGCCGGCCAGCTGTTCCAGCGCCCGGTCGTTGGTCTGGTCATACAGATAGCGCCCGATCAGGTCGATCTGCGGGGCAGCCTTGTATCCCACCGAAAGATCCCACTCTTCACGGTTGTAGTCGCGAAAGCCGTCGTCGCCGGGCACAACGCCTGGATCGAACCCTTCGATCTCCCAACGGTAGCCAAGGTTCACTACGTGCCCCTCGGGATGGCGATAGCGCACGTCGACGCTGGAGCGCTCGGTCTGCTGACGCTGGTCGTCGTAGAGCCACTCGTAGCCGGTGCTGAAACGGTCGCTGATCTGCCAATCCAGCCGCGTCACCAGCGGCGAGCGGTCGCGCGTCGCCTGGTAGCGGCTTTGCGGATTGACGAAGGGGTTCTCCTCCGGGCGCGCCGGTAGCGTGTCGGGGTCGCCGTTTTCGTCGATGCGCCGCTCGGCAAAGTAGGCGCTCTGGCCTACGCCGAAGGTGAGCCGGTCGCGCCCAGCGTCGTCCTCGATCAACCGCGACTGCACGCCGTAGGAGATCCGGTTGAGATCGCCCACCCGATCGGCGCCGGAGAAGCGCAGCGGCGACCAGAGCTGATCCCAGGAAAAAGCACGCTCATAGCTGTCGAACTCGGGCAAATCGGTCTGGTCGGTACGCGGCACGAAGGCGTAATTCAGCCGCGGCTCCAGCGTCTGGCGATAGCCGTCGCCGCCGAGCTCCAGATCGCGCTCGAAAGTCAGGCCGCTGTCGATGGAGGTGACCAGCAGGCTTCGCGTGGGCGACGTGGCGCGGTCGGTGTCGCGGCTGCCGTAGTCGAGCTCGTAGGCGGTGTTCCAGAACTCGGTGCGCGGTTCGATATAGCCCCAGGGCTTCTCGAAGCGCCAGCCCACCGCCGGGGTCAGGTGAAGGCGCGAGCCGTTGGCCGCTTCACGCTCGGGCACCAGGTTTTCGTTCACGTCGCGCCAGAAGTAGGTCGCATTCGAGCGCCACTGGCCGTAAAAGCCGCCGCCGAGATCCCAGTCCGTGGTGTTGGCGGTCAGACTCGGCAGGCGATAGAAGGGTTTGTCGCTATCGGCCAGCGGGTCCTCCAGGCGCTGAAACCCCTGGGCGCGGGCGTCGAGCTGCCAGCGCTCGCCGCGGTAATCCACCTGCGCCAGGCGCTCCATACCGGCGCGCTCGCTACTGCCGAACTCGGCGCCGAAGTCATCGAAGTAGCGCCCGTCGCTGGCGCCGCCATAGCGCAAATTGTAATTGCTGCGCGGGTTGATGCGCCCGCGGTGCTGGGCGTCGATGTACCAGCGCTCCTCGCCCTCGAAGCGGTTGTCGCCGGAACTCCGGCCGCCGTCGTCGGCGAGGTAACCACCCTCGACGAGGGTGCGGGTCTGCTCGCTCATGTGGCGGTATTCGCCGTTGAGCAAAAGTCCCCGGTCGGTCATGAAGCGCGGCGTAATGGTCGCGTCCTGGTTGGGCGCGATGTTCCAGTAGTAGGGCTGGGCGTAGTCCAGTCCATCATTGGAGAAGCCAAGCGTTGGCCACAAGAAGCCGCTCTGGCGCCGGTCGTCGAGCGGAAAGCGCACCCAGGGCCAGTAGAACACCGGCACATCCTTGACGTGCAGGCGGGCGTTGCGCGCGGTGCCGAAGCCCGCGGCCTGATTCAGGCGAATATCGCTACTCAGAATCTGCCAGGTATTTTCACCGGGCTCGCAGGTGGTGAAGCTGGCGCTTCGAAGCCGGTACTGATCCTCGCCGGTCTGCTCGAGCCGCTCGGCCTGACCGCGCAGGCGCGGCTCGTAAAGAACATAATGGCTATTGTCGATGGTGGCGCGGTCTTCGTTGAGAAACAGCGTGGCCTGGTCGCCGCGCACCAGCGCCTGGCCGTTTCGAAGCGCAAGCTCGCCTTCGGCATCGACCTGCTCGCGCTCGGCGGGAAGAAAGATCTGCGCGGCCTGAAGCTCGCTATCAGCCCGGCGCAGCACCACGTCACCGCGCAAGAGCGCCTCGCCGTTCTGGGCGTAGTCGGCCTCTCCCGCTTCTACCGAGAGCGTTTCGGGGTTCTGCTCGGCGGGCAAACGATAGCCGGGCATCACGTAGCGGCCGCGACACAGCTGATTGGACGCCTCGTCCGGCCGGTAGGGCTGCCAGTCCAGCGCACTGGCGGGCAGCGGCTCGCCTTGCGCTACCGCCGACGTCGCCGTGAGCGCAAAAATGCCCAGCAGCGTATGTCCTGCCAGCGCCGTTCCCGTACATCGCTTGCCCATGTTCGTTATCCTTGGCATTCAGAATCGGTATTATACAGCTCGCATGATGCCCGACCAGCAAGGAGCTTGCATGTCCACATCCAGGTTTGACGCCCTCACCAGGTGGGTCGCCGACCAGCACGGTCTCGATGCGACCGCCCTTACCCTCGCCCCAGCCGGGGGCGATGCGAGTTTTCGCCGCTATTTTCGCCTGAGACTTCCCTCCGGCGAAACACAAATTGTCATGGACGCCCCGCCCGAGCAAGAGGACTCCGCTCCGTTCGTGGCGATCGGCCGGCGGCTTCGCGCGGCGAACCTGCCGGTGCCCGCCATTTATCAGGCGGACCTGAACCAAGGCTTTCTGCTGCTCGAGGACCTGGGCGATACGCCGCTTCAGACCAGATTCATCGATACCGCGAGCGTGCATGAGCACACGGCAGAGGCGCTCGCGCTTGTGAGCGCACTGCAAAACGCCGTTGACCCGAGCACGTTGCCGGCATTTGACGAGGCGCTGCTGCGCCGCGAGCTCGCGCTATTTCCCGAGTGGTGCCTGAAGAGCTGGCTCGGCCTCGAGGTACCGACCTCGCTCGCCGCTTTCGAGGATGAGCTCACGCGGCTGGCGCTTTCGCAGCCGGTAGTGAGTGTACATCGAGACTTCGATGCCATGAACCTCATGCCCCACGCCGGGCGCCTTTACATGATCGATTTCCAGGACGCGGTGGCCGGGCCCATCACTTATGACGTCATATCGCTTCTGTGCGGGCGCTACTGGCGCTTTGACGCGAGTGATTTCGACGCGCTGGCGCTGGCGTTTCACGCCCGGGCGCGCCAGGACGGGCGCCTGCCGGCAAGCGTCGACGCGGCGGCGTTTTTGCGCTGGTGTCGCGCGATGGCTGCCCAGCGCTCGCTGAAGGTGCTGGGCATTTTCTGCCGTCTGACCCTGCGCGACGCCAAAACCGGCTACCTCGAGCGGCTGCCCCACTTTCTGGATCACCTCGAGGACAGCCTGGCCGGGCTCTCAAACCACGACGATTTCACCCGCTGGACGCGCGATACGCTGCGCCCGGCCATCGCCGCCAAGCTGGAAGATTCACCATGAAGGCGATGATTCTGGCCGCCGGGCTCGGCACGCGCATGCGCCCGCTGACCGACACCTGCCCCAAGCCCTTGCTGACCGTAGGCGGCAAGGCGCTGATCGAGCATCATCTGGCGCACCTGGCCCGAGCCGGTATTTTTGAGGTGGTGATCAACGTAAGCTACCGCGCCGAGCAGATCATGGAGGCCCTGGGCGACGGCGCGCGCTACGGGCTCTCGATCACCTACAGCGTGGAACAGACGCCGCTGGAAACCGGCGGCGGCATCCTCAACGCTCTGCCGCTTCTGGGCGAGGCGCCCTTTTTGCTGGTCAATGGCGACGTCTGGTGTGACGCCCTGCCTACCCCAACGCTGGTGCCTCAGGCGCTCGCCCACCTGATGCTGGTGGACAACCCGCCCCAGCACCCAAACGGAGACTTCTCGCTCGAACAGGGCCTGGCGGGACTCGATACGCCGGCGCTTACCTACTCGGGCATCGCCGTGATTCATCCGGCGCTGTTTCAGGGCTGCTCCCCCGGCGCCTTCGCGCTGGCGCCGCTTCTAAAAGAGGCGATTGCCCACGGGCAGGTCAGCGCTGAGCACTTTACCGGTCACTGGGTGGACGTCGGCACGCCGGCGCGCCTAAAAGCGCTCGAGGATTTTTTGACGTCATCGACCCACCGTTTCAACGAGGAGTCACCGTGAGCCTTGCCGACGACATCGCCGTCACACCCTTGGTCGCCGTTTACGGCACGCTGAAAAAGGGGCTCAATAATGCCTATCTATTGGAGGGCGCCGAGTTCGTCGGCGCGGATACCAGCCGCGTGCTCACGCTTTACGACGTGGGCCCTTATCCCGGCGCCAAACAGCGCGAATCGAAAGGCATTGCGCTGGAGGTCTACCGCGTCGATGAGGCCATGCTCGCCCGTCTCGACGTGCTGGAGGATCACCGACTCGACGCCCCGGGAGAAGGCGAGTATCAGCGCGTCACGCTGACCACCCGCTTCGGCGAGGCGTGGGTCTATCTCTACAATCCGGAGATCGCGGATTTCATCGCCATCGATGAAGGTGGCTGGCCGCTGCCGCGCTAAGGGTCTCGAGTGGCAGGCGTGCTATGCTGCGCGCATCAGTAGTGGAGCTGGCGTCCTTCTCAAGCGCGCTTGGCATCCCTGGAACAGCCTATTAACGTATTCAAACTCCGGCATCAGTCAAAAGGAGAGCCGCGTGAAAGCACGAGTGAAATGGACAGACGGGCGCCAGTTCGTGGCGGAGTCGGGCAGCGGCCACAGCGTGGTGATCGACGGGCCGCCGGATCACGGCGGGCGCAACACCGGCCCACGCCCGATGGAAATGCTGTTGATGGGCATGGGCAGCTGCACGGCGTTTGATGTATTGAACATTCTCGACAAGGCGCGAGCCGATGTCACCGACTGCGTGGCCGAGATCGACGCCGAACGCGCCGACGAGGTGCCCTCGGTGTTCACCCGCATCCACGTGCATTTCGTGGTCACCGGCCGCAACCTCAAGGAGAAGCAGGTGCAGCGCGCCGTCGAGCTCTCGGCGGAAAAGTACTGCAGCGCTTCGATCATGCTGGTCAAGGGCGGCGTTGACATCACGCACTCCTTCGAGATCCAGGACGTTGCGTCGTAAAAAAATGGCCAGCCGGGATGCAACGCGGGCCGCGGGGGGGCATAATAGCCCGCCCTCGCGCCCGACGCGGGGCGCTCAACATTTGCGAATCGGTTCCGGCGCTGGCTCGTCGGGGTGTTTTCACTGCCATCAGGAGGCGCGGAATTGCCTGATAATCTCCGACTCCACGGGTTTAACAACCTCACCAGCTCGTTAAGCTTCAATATTTACGATATTTGCTACGCCAAGACCGAAGAGCAGCGCGGCGCGTATATCGACTATATCGATGAGCTGTATAACGCCGAGCGTCTTACCCAGATTCTCAAGGATGTGACCAACATCATCGGCGCGCACGTACTCAACATCGCGCGCCAGGACTACGAGCCCCACGGCGCCAGCGTGACCATCTTGATCGCCGAGCACGAGCTCGACGAGCCGGTCGCCCAAACGACGCCCGGTCCGGGCCCGCTGCCGGAAACCGTGGTCGGCCACCTGGACAAGAGCCACGTGACGGTGCACAGCTACCCCGAGTCCCACCCGGACAACGGCATCAGCACCTTCCGCCTGGATATCGATGTCTCCACCTGCGGCCACATCAGCCCGCTCAAGGCGCTGAACTACCTGATTCACAGCTTCGATTCCGATATCGTCACCATGGATTACCGGGTACGCGGCTTCACTCGCGACGTCGACGGTAAAAAGCTTTTCATCGACCACGCCATTACCTCGATTCAGGACTACCTGGCCGAGGACACCAAACAGGCGTATCAGATGATGGATGTGAACGTGTATCAGGACAACATGTTCCATACCAAGATGCTGCTCAAGGATTTCGAGCTGGACAACTATCTGTTCGGCACCTCACGGCGCGACATCACCTTCGAGGAGGCGCGCGACATCGAAAGCCGACTGCGCAAGGAGATGCTGGAGATCTTCTACTCGCGCAATCTCGATTGATCATCCATCGATCGAAAACGAAAAAGCCGACGCCTGCGCGTCGGCTTTTTTCATGTTTGACCTTGAGTCCGGAGGCTCGCGTAACCCTACGCGGGGGCGCTGTGGATACCTCCCTGTACGCTACTTTCGCCTTCCCTGGCGAAAGACCCCCGCTACGGGTTACACGATCCTCCTCCTACCGATCGCTTGGCGCGCCATCAGTTCTATCAGCTAGTAAACCTTCTCCTCTCCTTCCGGGCGCGTCTTGAAGCGCCGGTGAAGCCACAGGTACTGCTCCGGGTGTTTGCGGATCGCCCGTTCGATGAACTGGTTCACCCGGGTGGCGTCGCCCACTTCATCCTTGCTCGGGAAATTCTCGAAGGCCGGCAGACACTCGATGGTGTAGGTGCGGTTATCCGGATTGCGGTGGAACATCAAGGGCACTACCGGCGCGCCGGTCATGCGCGCGATCTTCGAGGTCAGACGAATGGTCGCCGCCTGCTGGCCAAAGAGCGGCGCAAATACGCTGACATCGCGGCCGAAGTCCTGGTCCGGCGAGTACCAGACGATATGCCCCGCCTTGATGCGACGCACGACCCCGCGCAGGTCGTGGCGGTCGATCGCCTGGCCAAAAATCCGCGAGCGGGCCCGGGTCATGAAGCGCTCGAACAGCGGATTATTGTGCGGCCGGTAGACCACGTCCGCCGGAAAGAAGAGCGAGTGCAGCGCCCCGCCTAAATCCAGCGTCGAGAAGTGAATGCCGACGACCAGCACGCCCTTGCCCTGAGCTTTGGCCCGGGCCAGGTGCTCCTCGCCATGGTAGGCCACCCGGTGGCGAAAGCCCTCGGCGCGGCGACACCAGCCGGTGGCGGTCTCGACCAGCCCGATACCGTTGGCGATGAAGGTCTGTTTGACCAGCTGGCGCTGCTCCTCAGCGCTTTTTTCCGGAAAGCAGAGCGCGATGTTGGTCGCGGTGATATGGCGCCGGCGCTTGATCAGCGCCCAGGCCATCAGCCCGATGAGCTTGCCGATCGCGAGCTTCAGCCGCCAGGGCAGCCAGGCCACAACAACCATCGCGCCGATGGCAAGCCAGGTCGACCAGTAGCGCGGGTGAGCGAACGAACGGGGAAAGGGTTTCTTCGACATTCCAATAACCTTGATCAAGCGCCGTGATAGCGGCGCGGCACCCGGGGCAGCACCCCGGTCAAGAGCGTATAGCTGATCGTGTCGCAGTGGCGGGCGACCTCGTCCACCGACAAAAGCGCCCCACAGGCGCTTTGACCCCAGAGCGTCACGTCGCTGCCGATCGCAACGCCGCTCACGTCGGTCACATCCACGGTGAGCATGTCCATCGACACGCGCCCAACGATCCGGCAGCGCTGACCGTTAACCAGCACCGGCGTGCCGTCTTTTGCGTGACGATCGACGCCGTCACCGTAGCCCGCGGCGACCACGGCGATCAATGAGCGCCCGGGTGCGCGCCAGCGCCCGCCGTAGCCGACCGGCTCGTTTGCCTCGATCTCGCGCAGCGCGATGATTTCCGAGCGCAGGCTCATGACCGGGCGAAGCGCCTGGGTAATGGCGTTGTCCACTTCCAGCGGATTGCTGCCGTAAAGCATTACCCCGGGCCGGTTCCAGGCGCCGTGAGCAGCGGGATAGGCAAGCGTGGCCGGCGAGTTGGCCAGGCAAAGCGGCGCGCCGAGCGCCTTTCCAAGTGCCGCGACACTTTGAAGCTGGCGCTCGAAGTAGCCGCTGTCGCCGGCATCCGCCGTGGCGAAGTGGCTCATCAGGTGAAGCTCGCCGACTCCAGGGGCGGCCTCGAGTCGGCGCCAAATGGCCTCTACCCGGTCGGGCTCGAACCCCAGCCGATGCATGCCGGAGTCGACCTTGACCCAGACGGGGATCGGCGTTTGGGGCGTAAACGCCAATAGCGCCTCGATTTGCCACTCGCTGTGCACGCTGGTCCATAAGCCGTGAGCATCGATAAGAGCGAGCTCTTCGGCGTCGAAGAAGCCCTCGAGCAGTACGATGGGAGCGGTGATGCCGCCTTCGCGCAGCGTGATCGCCTCTTCGATACACGCCACCGCCAACGCCGGCGCGAGCGGCGCAAGCGCCCGGGCACAGGCGAGTGCGCCGTGGCCGTAGGCGTTGGCCTTGATCACCGCCACGGACCGGCTTTGGGGCGCGCAGCCGGCGGCCACGCGGTAGTTGTGACGCAGCGCGTCGAGATCGATATGGGCCGCCAGCGGGCGCATGGCTCTTCTCACTTACCAGGCGCTGAAACGGCGCCTGCGGTTTTCATTCGGGTATAAAAAAGCCCAACGTATTGGGCCGGGTCATCTGCCTGGATACCGGCGCACCGGCTGGCCGGTGCGCCCTGTCTTGCCGCTGGCAAGTCTCGCGGGAAGCAGTGCTTTAAGGCTTAGCTCTCGAAAATGGCGTCGAGAGAGAGGCCCTGTTTTTCCAGCGAGCGACGAAGCTTCTTTAGCGCTTCGACCTGGATTTGACGAACCCGCTCGCGAGTCAGACCAATTTCAGCGCCGACTTCCTCGAGGGTCGCCGACTCGTGGCCTCGAAGGCCAAAACGGCGAACCACGACTTCGCGCTGCTTTTCACTGAGCTCGTCGAGCCAGTGATCGACGTGCTCGCGCACGTCACCGTCGACCAGTAGCGATTCCGGGCCGGAGACATCGTCGTCAGCCAGGGTGTCGATCAACGGTTTGTCGCTTTCGCCGCCCATGGGGTAATCCACCGACGACACGCGCTCGTTCAAGCCCAGCATTTTCTTGACCGTGCTCACCGGTTTGTCGAGATGCTCGGCAATCTCTTCGGCGGTCGCCTCGTGGTCGAGCTTTTGCGTCAGCTCACGCGCGGCGCGCAGATAGATGTTGAGCTCCTTGACTACGTGGATGGGCAAACGAATGGTGCGCGTCTGATTCATCAGCGCCCGTTCGATCGTTTGACGAATCCACCAGGTAGCGTAGGTCGAAAAACGAAATCCGCGCTCGGGGTCGAACTTCTCCACGGCGCGAATGAGGCCCAAATTGCCCTCCTCGATCAGATCGAGCAGCGTCAAACCCCGGTTGAGGTAGCGTCTGGCGATCTTGACCACCAGGCGCAGGTTGGATTCGATCATCCGCGAGCGACCCAGCGGGTCCCCCTTGCGCGCTAGCCGGCCGTAATAGACCTCCTCTTCCGGCGTCAAAAGCGGCGAAAAACCGATTTCGTTGAGATAAATTTGCGTAGCGTCCAGGCTCTGGGTCGACTGTCGATCTTCGCGCCCCAGTGCTTTTTCGAAGGCATCTTCCTCTTCGTTGGCGGATTCCTCGGCATCGTCCAATGCCTCCTCCGCGGTCTCGAGGTCAACCTCCTGCAGGTCCTTCTCCAGCATGCTCATGATCTTACCCCCGTTGTCTTGCCTAACCGCCATGTAAAAAAGTGTGGGTGGTCGTACTGTCTGTACGCGCTCACCGTTATTGTTATATGACGCTCTTATCAAGCTGTTCGGGTTTTTCTAAAGGCGCAGGGCGCCTTGGCCAAGCCGATCAAAGAGAGCGCTTTATCGCGATGGTAAAAAGTCCAAGGGGTTTTCGGGCTGGCCATCGCGGCGCACCTCGAAATGAAGTTTGACGCTGTCGGTGTCGCTATCGCCCATGGTGGCAATGACTTCTCCTGCCTCGACCACATCGTTTTCGCTGACGCGCAAGCTGTCGTTGTGCGCGTAAGCGCTAAGAAACTGGTCATTGTGTTTGAGTAGTATGAGGTTGCCATAACCCCGTACTCCGCTACCGGCGTAGACCACGATGCCTGGACCGGCGGCTCTTACAGGTTGCCCCTTTTGTCCCGTGATATCAATCCCGGCGGTGATCGTTTCGCCTTCACCAAAGCCACCGGCGACCTGGCCATCCGCCGGCCAGCGCCAGTTGATGGTCTCGGCCGGCGTGAAGGTGCGCGAGGAGCGATCCGGAGCCGCGGGCGCTTCGGGCGCGGCGGCGGGCTCGGGTGTCGACTCCACCGGTTCGGGCTGCGGCTCGGGCTCAGCGGGTGCCTCCGGCTCCGGCGTGGCGGCGGGCGCCTCCTCTATCGACGACTCGGCCGCAGGTTCGGCGATGGGCGCCTCTTCACGCGCCGGCGCCTGGCCGTCATTACTGCCGTTATTGGTGTCGCCGCGCTCGGCGGTGATGCGCTGATTGCGCTCGATGGCACTCTCATCCGGCAATAGCCAGTCCATCTGCTGGTCGCTTGACTGAACGGTGTTTTGGCCTCCGGTCTCGTTGCTAGCGATCGCCACGCCACCGCCCAGACCAGTAGCTACCGCGCCCCCCTGACGCGCCGGCGGCGACTGATCGGCCGGGCTCGGCCCTTGAGCATTCGCCCCGCCGCCCTGGCGCAGCGTGATGGTCTGGCCGGGTTGAATCTGATACGGCGGGGCGATGTTGTTCATCGCCGCCAGCTCCCGGTAGTCCAAATTGTATTGCCAGGCGATGCCATAGAGCGTGTCGCCCGGCGCGACGGTGTACTGGGGCGAGCTTTCCACCGCGCGGCGCGCCTCGCTCAGATCTCGTACCTGGGGCGCGTTTGACGGCTGATTGACGCAACCGCTGATGGCCAACGCCACCAAAGAGAGTGTAAAAACCTTACGCATGCAAACTCTACTCCTTTTCAACGCCGCGCGCCTTGTGTCGAACTTCCTGGTCCTTGAACGGCCCGCCGGCTAAGTACCACGACCAGCGCCGCGCCGATGAGCATCATGACAACGACGCCCGCTACCTGAGCGCTACCGTCGATCAGGTTAGCGTAGTCACCTGGCAGCAGGTAGCGGTGCGATAGCGCAATGATCTGCCCTTCGGGGCCCATTTGATAGCTAAGAAGTTCGCGCCAGGGCCACAGCACCGGTAGCGAGCCGACGATGAAACCTAAAAGTAGCTGCATCGTGGCGTTGTGATGGCGCTTCAAAAGCCACCAGAGAAACCGTGAAAAGAGCATCAGACCGACAAGACAGCCCAAGCCAAACCACATGATAATACCGATGTCGAGACTTTTGATAGCCCCCATGATGGTGCCATAAAGCCCCATGGTGAGTAACAAAAAGCTTCCGGACACGCCGGGCAGCAGCATCGCGCTGATGGCGATGGCTCCAGCCACGACGACGATCAGCGCCTCGTTGCCCAACAGCAGCACCAGCGGCATCAATGCCGGCAGCGCTTGGGCAAGCAGCAGCCCGGCCAACAGCGGCAGCACGTACAAAAGCCGCCAGCGCCCGCTCGCCCGACCTACCACCAGCGCCGAGGCAGCGACCAGCCCGAAAAAGAAGCCGTCAAGCAGCAACGGGTGTGTGTGCATCAGCCAAAGCGCCAAGTGCGCCACGCTCACCAGGCTCAGCGCGATACCGGCCAGAAGCGGCACCAAAAAACCGAGATTCAGATGCGCAAAAAGGCCCCGCCAGCCGCCCTGGCGCCAGGCAGGCCAGGCACTGGGGCCGAACTGCTTGATGGTGTGGATCAGCTCTTCATAAATACCGGTAATGAAGGCAATCGTGCCTCCCGAAACGCCGGGCACCGCGTCGGCGGCGCCCATCCCGGCGCCTTTCAAAAATACGCCCAAGCGTCGATGCTTCAATCCACCACTCCTTGCAATAAAGGGACGAAGCGTACCGGCTCGAGACGGCGCTTCTCGAACGCCCCACCGATACGCTTGACCTGTGTTAGCCACTGGCTGCCGTCCGGCGCTTCCAGTGGCGCAATCAATACGCCGTGATGACCCAACTGCTCCAACAGCGCTTTGGGCAGCGTTTGCGCGCAGGCGGTCAACAGGATCACGTCGAACGTGTGCCCGCCGGGCCAGCCCTCGCCGCCGTCGGCGATCGCCAGATTCACACGGGCGTCGAGACTCGAAAGCCGCCCGGCCGCGCGCTCGCCAAGCGTGACGATTCGCTCGACGGAATAAAGCGTGGGTACCAGCCGCGAAAGCACCAGCGCCTGGTAGCCCGACCCGGTGCCTACTTCGAGCACCCGCCGGGGGTTGGCCTTGAGCACGAGCTCGGTCATGCGCGCCACGATGAACGGCTGCGAAAGCGTCTGGCCATAGCCAATCGGCAGCGCCGTGTCCTCGTACGCCCGGTGCGCCAGCGCCTCGTCGACGAACAGGTGGCGCGGCTCGGCGGCCATGACCTCGAGCACCCGCGCGTCAACAATGCCCTGGTCGATCAACCGTTCGACCATACGGTCTCGCGTGCGCTGGGAGGTCATCCCCCGCCCACGGCGCTCTGCCTGAAAGAGATCAGGCAAAAGCGTCCAGCCAGGCTTGCACGTCGCCCCGCGCCGGGTGGCGCGTCAAGTCGGTCTGTAGCGGCGTGATCGAGACGAAGCCTTCGTTGATTGCGGCGAAATCCGTGTCCTCGCCGTCGTCGGCGTTGGCCGCCACCGGCGCGATCCAGTAGCGCGTGCGCCCGCGCGGATCCTTGATCGGTACCGCCTTCTCCGCCGGGCCGCGATAGCCAAGCCTTGTCACGCGAACGCCCTTGATCTCCTCCCAGGGCAAATCCGGCACGTTGACGTTCAAAAGGGTTCTTGGCGGCAGCGACAGCGTATCGGCAGCGCCGACGAGTGTCGCCGCCATGCGCGCGGCGCTCTCGAAATGGCGCTCGCCGCAAAGCGACATGGCGATCGCGCTCATGCCCAGGTTGCGCCCTTCCATGGCCGCCGCAACGGTGCCGGAGTAAAGCACGTCGTCGCCCAGGTTGCTACCGTGATTGATCCCGGCGATCACGAGATCCGGGCGCTCATCCCACACCCCGTTCACGCCGAGATAGACGCAGTCGGCGGGTGTGCCATCGACGCTGTAAAAGCCGCTGTCGAGCGCGGTGAGCGATAGCGGGCGCGACAGCGTCAGCGAGTTACTCGCCCCGCTGCGGTCACGGTCCGGCGCCACCACGCGCAGTCTGGCGTGCTCGATGAGCCCGTCGTGCAGCGCGCGAAGCCCCGGGGCGTACACGCCGTCGTCGTTGGATAAAAGCAGTCGTCGCATGGGCCTCTCCCTGGACAGTCGGTGTGGCGTGATTCCCTGACCGTGTGCACGGCACCAAATGTGCGAGTACGCTCGCGCAAGCGCGCCTTCAAAAATCCGGGTGGTCGATCAGCTCGCGCAAAAGCGCGGTCGCAAAGCCGCCACGCGGCAAAGAAAATGCGAGCACTACGGCATCGGCCTCACGCGTCAGTACGGGCTCGATGACGCGCATCCTAAGCGCCCGGTGACTTTTTTTCACCCCCGCCCGGTTCAAACCGTCACACAGCGCGGCTTCGCGGGCGTAAAGCGCCTGCTCCAGCGCGCCGGCCTTACCGAGCGCAGCCTCGCCAACGCCCCAAAGCGGCCCCGCCGGGTGAAGGTCGAGCGCTTCGGCGCGCGCGGTGAGCGTTTCATCGACCTCGTTTATACTAAACACGCTTTGGGTGCCGTCGAGCATCAGCGTATCGCCCGGTACCGGCGAGTGCCAGCTTCCATCACCCACCCGCGCGCTCAAAAACTCGTTGAACAAAAACGCGCGCGCCGTGGAGAGCAGCATGCCCTGGCGGTCGTCGCGCTTGCGCCAGCCCTTTTGCAGCACCGCGCGCGCCTTTTCCAGATTGCGCCCCTGGGCGCCAAAGCGCTGGGGGCCAAAGTAGTTGGCCACGCCTTCACGGCACAGCGCCTCCCAGCGTTTGGCGAACGCCTCGGTTTCGACGGCCTCGCCGCTTACGCGCAGCCGAAAGCGGTTGGTGCGGTGCACGCCGCGCTTGAGCTTGCGCGGGTGTCGCCCCTGCTCGACCAGGCGAATGCCCTGAACCGCGAGCGCCTCCTCCAGGCCCTCCGGCGACGGCCGGCCTGGCAGGTGGACACTGAGCCACTGGCGCGTCACCGCGATTTTATCCTTCATGCCCGAGTAGCCAATGGCGCGCGGCGCCACCTCACAAAGTCGGGCGAGGTGCTTGACCACCTCGAGCGTGGTCAGGCCGCGTTTTTCAAGGCGCAGCCACACATGCTCGCCCTCGCCTTGTGGGGTGAAGTCGAGCTGCTCATCGACGAAGAAATCCTCCGGTACCTGGCGGTACTGGCCCGGCGCGCGGGGGCCAAAGCGAGCCTCCAGCGCGCGGGGCCAGTCCGGCAGTGGATTCATCAGCGCGCCCCGGGCGTTAGCAGCACCACCGCCTCGGCGGCGATACCCTCACCCCGGCCGGTAAAGCCGAGCCGCTCGGTGGTGGTCGCCTTGACATTGACCTGGCCCAGCGTCACGCCGAGATCCAAGGCGATCACCTCGCGCATGGCGCCGATATGGGGCGCCATTTTCGGCGCCTGGGCCATGATCGTGGCGTCCAGATTGCCCACACTGAAGCCGGCCTCGCCCACCAGCGCGGCCACGTGGCGCAAGAGTGCGCGGCTGTCGGCGCCTTTCCATTGTGGGTCGGTATCCGGGAAGTGGTGGCCGATGTCGCCAAGCGCGCAGGCGCCCAGCAGCGCATCGCTGATCGCGTGAAGCAGCACGTCGCCGTCGGAGTGGGCAACGAAGCCCTGCTCGAACGCGAGCCGAACCCCACCGACCATCAAATGATCACCCGGGCCGAAGCGGTGTACGTCGAATCCATGGCCAATACGCATGAGCACTACTCTTTACTGTTGCCAGCCTGCAGCGAGAGAATCGCCGCCGCCAGGGCAAGATCATCGGGATGAGTGATTTTCAGGTTGTCGCGGCGGGCGCTGACGAGCTTTGGCGAAAGCCCCTGCGCCTCGATGGCGGAGGCTTCGTCGGTAACCGCCATGCCCAGCTCCTGCGCGTGTATGAGCGCCCGTTTTAACAGCGCGAAGCGAAACCCCTGGGGCGTCAGTGCGTGCCAGAGCCCGTCGCGGGGCTCGGTATGCGCGCTGCGCCCGGCCTCCGTCTCGCGCTTCATGGTGTCTGCCACCGGCATGGCCAGAAGCGCCCCGCCCGGATAAACGCGAGCGTTATCGACCAGCGCGCGCAGATCCTCGACGCTGACGCAAGGGCGTGCCACGTCGTGCACGATGACCAGGTCGTCATCCTCGGCGTCGATCGCGTTCAGCGCGTTCTGGACGCTGTCGACCCGTTCGCGCCCACCGTCGACCCGCTGCCAGTGTTCAAACGGCACGAAGCGCGGATCGAAAAAGCGATCGTCGGTGTCCAGACAGAGTACCAGCCGCGCCTCTGGATAGGCGGCGTGCAGGCGCTTTAGTGTGTGGGCCAGCACCGGGCGGCCTTCGATCTCGAGATACTGCTTGGGCCGGTCGGCGCCCATGCGCCGGCCCTGGCCCGCCGCCGGCACCACCATCCAGAGGCGATCACTCATCGGCGGTCTCGTTCTCGGCGGCGACCGGGTTGGCGACCATTGCCGCGTTCAAACCGATCAGCTCGTTTTGAATCGCCACGCCCGGCACCCAGAAAAACTGCTCGTCGCTTCGCACCATGCCCATATCGCTACGGGCGCGCTCTTCGATGGCATCCAGACCGGTCTTGAGATCGGTGACCTCGGCGGCCAGCCGCGCGTTGCGCTCGCGCATGGGCACGTTCGCCGCCTCCTGTACCGTCACGCGCTGCTCGACGCGCTGCAGATCCTGCCAGCCGCCGTTACCCAGCCAAAGCTGATACTGTAAAAATCCCAGAACGCCCACCAGGGCGATCACCAGCCATCGATGCATCGAAGCTTCCTGTAATCGAGTGCCTTTTCAAGGCGTGAACGGCGCGCATTATGCCAGCAAGCGGGCCTGGCAGCGAGCCGTGTGTCGCGAGCTGCGCTATGGCCACGCCTTGAACGGCAGCGCCTCCAGCGCCGCCTGGCGGTAAGCCTTGACGTGTTCACCTTCCCGAGCGCAGAACTCGGCAACGCCGGCGGCAAGCCCTTCGTGGGCCAGGTAGTGAAGCGAGCGCGTGGGCGTCGGGGCGAAGCCGCGCACCAGCTTGTGCTCGCCCTGGGTGCCGGGGTCGAAAAGCGAAAGCCCCCGCTCCAGGCAGAACTCGATCCCCTGGTAGTAGCAGGCCTCGAAGTGCAAGCAGTCGGCGACCACTTCGCTGCCCCAGTAGCGCCCATAAAGCGTGGTGGCGCCGCGAAAGTAGAGCGCGGCGGCCACCGGGCGGCCGTCCACGAGCGCCTGTACGAGCAGCATCGACTCTGGCATGTTCCGGCGAAGCGCCTGAAAAAACGCCTCGTTGAGGTACGGCGGGCGGCCGCGCTCATGGTAGGTGATCGTGTAGCAGCGAAAAAAGTGCGCAAGCGCCTCAAGGTCGATCGCCTCGCCTTCCAGGCGCCTGAGCGTGATGCCCTGCTCGGCAACCAGGCGCCGCTCGCGCTTGATCGTCTTGCGCCGCTTGGCAGTGAGGCTTTCCAAAAAGCCATCAAAATCCTTGAAGCCGCGGTCGCGCCACTGAAACTGCACGCCGTGGCGAACGATCAGCTCCGGGCACTGGGCCTGCCAGGCATCGACTTCGTTGTCATTGGCAAACAGCAGATGCCAGCTCGAAAGCCCCAGCGTCTCGCACTGATCCCGCCACCCCCTGGCGAGCAGCGCAAAGGCGCTTTGGGCATCGATATCGCAGGCCACCAGCGTGCGCTGGCCCGGTACCGGGGTAAAGGGTACGGCGCTCAGCGCCTTGGGGTAGTAGTCGCCCCCGGCGCGCTCGAAGGCCTCTGCCCAGCCCCAATCGAACACGTACTCGCCGCTGGAGTGGCTTTTCAAATAAAGTGGCAGCGCCGCGACCAGCCGCTCCCCCTGCCATACGCAGAGATGACGCGGCTGCCAGCCGGTGGCCTCGCTTGCCGAGCCGCTTTGCTCCAGCGCGTTCAAAAAGGCGTGGCGTAAAAAAGGCTGTTCCGAGCTTACCAGCGCATCCCACTGCGCCTCTGGCACGTGCTCGATCGACGAGAGTGTGACCAAATTCAACGCCTGTGAAGACCTGCCATCCGTCATGAACACCTCGCATTGAATGACTGTCGGTCATTTTACCGCTAACGAATAACGGCCATCGTCTGGCCGCTTTGACACCGAGTATCGCGCAATCAAACGCTCACTAGAACCCGGCCTGGGCGTTTATCGCTTTACCAGACCAATCGGATGTAAAAAAATGGACGACGGGCCGGCAAATCGTTAAAGCCTGGCTAAAAACGACCGATAAAGAAGGGATTGCCCCATTCCTGGAACGACTATGCAAGCCGCCCGGATACCCGAAAATGAACCCCAGCGACTAGCGGCCCTGCACCACCTGGAGATGTTGGACACGCCGCCGGACGACATGCTCGACCGCTTGACCGAGCTTGCCTGCGACATCTTCGATGTGCCTATTGCCTTGATCACGCTGGTGGACACGGATCGCCAGTGGTTCAAATCACACACTGGCCTGGCCATACAGCAAACGCCGCGCGAGCACTCTTTCTGCGCCCACGCCGTTTTGAAAAACGACGTATTGATCATCGAAGACACGCTCAAGGACCCGCGCTTCGTCGATAATCCACTGGTGATCGGCAATCCGCACATCCGTTTTTACGTTGGGCATCCGTTGCGCCCGTTCGACGGTCAGGTGCTCGGCACGCTGTGTTTGATCGACCAGACCCCGCGCTACTTTAGCGAGCGGGAGCAGCGGCTTTTGGCCAATCTCGCCGCTCAGGTCGAGGATCTTTTCCAGCGCCACAAGCGCGAAGCCCTGCTTTCCCGCGATGCCGAACGCTTCGAGGCGCTGTTCAGCAAAAGCGCGGTGGCCAAGGTGCGGATCAGCCGCGACGGGGACATTAGCGCCATCAACCCCTCGGCGCTGAAGCTATTGGGTCTTGCGGCCGATGACGTTTTGCATCAAAGCATCGACATGCTGACGCCACCGGAGATCGCCGCCGAGCACCACCACGCCATCAACGCTTACCTGGCCGGCGAGGCGCAGACGGTGATCGGCCTTGGCCGCGAAGTGGAAGCGCTGCACCGCGATGGCCACCGCGTGCCGGTTCACATGACGCTCAACGCCATTCACGACGCCCATCACAACGTCGTCGAGTTTCTGGCCGTGATGACCGACCTGAGCAATGTCTACGCCGCCAATCAGCGCATTCTCAAGGAGCAGAGCCTTTTAAAAGTACTTCATCAAGGGATCACCGACTACCAGGCGCTGATGTCCGGCCAGCGGCTCTGGATATTCCTAATGGAAGCGCTGAGAGAGTTGACCGACAGCGACTACGCGCTGATCGGCGAGGTGCTGCCCACCGATACCAGCAACGCGCTCAAGATTCACGCACTGACCGATCTTTCCTGGAGCGAAACCTCCCACAAGCTGATGGAGCGACTGCGCAGCGGTGACATGACGCTCACCAAACCCGACACCCTTTTGGGTCGTGTATTTGCGTTTGGCGAGGTGGTGATTACCGACGATGTCTATGGTCATGAGAGCCGAGGCGGCTTTCCGCCCGGCCACCCGCGGCTGAATAACTACCTGGGCGTGCCGATTCTAAGCGGCGATCAAGTCATCGGCATGTACGCGATCGCCAACAGCCAGCAGCCGCTCAACCAGGCGCTGATCGACTGGCTTCAACCCTTCACCGACACCTGCGCACTGTTGATCAATCTCTACCGTCAGATGGCCGAGCGCGAGCACGTGCTCCAGGCGCTGGCCGTCGCCCGTGACCAGGCCGAAGAGGCCAACCAGGCCAAGAGCGAGTTTCTCTCCTCGATGAGCCACGAGCTGCGCACGCCCTTGAACGCGATCATCGGTTTCGCGCAGCTTTTGGACAAGGGCCGGCGCGACCCGCTCAGTGACAAGCAGCAGCGCCAGGTACAGCAGATCGAAAAAAGCGGTCAGCATCTTTTGGGCCTGATCAACGAAATCCTCGATCTCGCGCGGATCGAATCCGGATATTTGGCACTGTCGCTTGAGCCGATCTCCGTGAGTGCCGTGCTCGACGACGCCTGCGCCACTCTCGAAGCCAACATCGAGGCGGCGGGCATTACGCTCGAGCGCGCGCCGCTGGCGGCGGGCTGGCGGGTGCTGGCGGACTACACCCGCACCAAGCAGGTGCTTTTAAACCTGCTCTCCAACGCCATCAAGTACAACTGCGCACGCGGGCGCATCGAGATACGCGCCGTTGCCCAGGGCAATGCGCTTAAAATCAGCGTGCGCGATACCGGCGCCGGCATCGCCCCGGAGCGCCAAAGCGAGCTGTTCGAGCCGTTCAACCGGCTGGATGCGGAGTACGGCGCCATCGAGGGTACCGGCATCGGGCTTGCCATCACCCGGGAGCTTGTTCATCGCATGCACGGCAAGGTGGGCGTCGAGAGCGCCCAGGGCATGGGCGCCACGTTCTGGTTCACGCTCCCGCTGACCGACGAAGGGGTCGAAGCTGCTCCCGAAAGCGAAGCGCCGCTTAATCACCGCGCACACGCTTCGCAGTGTCGCATTCTCTACGTCGAGGACAACTCGACCAACCAGCGACTGATGCAGGACATTCTCGAGGAGGTGGAGGCGGTGGATTTGGAAGTGGTGGGCAGCGCCGAGCTTGCGCTGGAAATACTGCGCCACACCCGCTTCGACCTGGTGCTTTTGGACATCAATTTGCCAGGAATGAACGGCTATCAGGCGCTCAAGGCGCTACGCCAGAACCCGGCGCTCGACGCCATGAGCGTGGTGGCGCTTTCCGCCAACGCCACGCCTCAGGATATCGAAAAAGGGCTTGCCGCCGGATTCGACGAGTATCTCACCAAGCCTCTGGACATCGATAAACTCACGAAGGCGCTCGAGGAGCATCTTCACCCAGCACCTGGAAGCGATCTATGAAACTGGCCCAAAAGCACCTGCTGGTCGTGGATGACAACGCCATCAATGTCGAGCTTCTGACCGACCTGCTCGAGGAGCACGGCTACGACAACGTACACGGCCTGAGCGATTCCCGCGAGGTACTCGGCTACTGCCAACGCCACTGCCCCGATCTGATTTTGCTCGATATTCGCATGCCGCACCTGGACGGCTACGCGGTCACCGAGGCGCTCAAGGCGCACTGCGGCGAGGCGCTACCTCCCATCATCGTGCTCACCGCGCAAATCGATGACGAGACGCGCCACCGCGCGCTGGCCCTGGGCGTTAGAGATTTCATTACCAAGCCGTTCAAACATGACGACGTAATGCAGCGTATTCGCAACACGCTGGAGCTCGAACAGCGCTATCAACGCAGCACCCGTCAGGCGCAGAGCTTCAAGCGCCTGGCTGACGAGCACTCTCAGGCGCTGGACCAGCAGCTGCGCACGGATACCATCACCCAACTGCCCAATCGGCGAGCGATGACCCATGCGCTCGAGCGCGCTGCCCGCGACAAGGCGCCGACCGGACTTTTGTTCATCGCCATCGACCAGCTCGACGATGTCGTGCGCCTTCACGGTTACGCCATCGCCGATCAGCTGCTGCTTCACGTTAGCCAACAGCTTCAGAACCAGCTGCAAAGCGATGTCACCCTCGGCATCTGGGGCGGCAGCGAGCTTCTGGTCATCCTGCCCGAAACGAGTCACGAGCGGCTGACCGGCCGGGCCATTCATCTGCTGGAGTGCTTCAACCAGGACCAGGCGCTGGAGGATTTGTTGCTACCGCTGGGGGCCAGAATCGGTATCAGCAGCGCCCATCAGGGCTTTGATCCGGAGCGGCTGGTACACATGGCGGCGCTGGCGTTGCCACAGAAAAACGCCCCCGTGCGCGTGCAAAGCTATAACGAAGAGCTCGAAACCCTTCAGCGTCAGCGGCTGCGCCTACAGCAGTCGATTCGTGGCGCCACCGAGCGCGGTGAGATCAGCCTCGCCTTTCAGCCCAAGATCTCGCTGTCGGACGACCGCGTGATCGGCGCCGAGGCGCTGATCCGCTGGGACCATCCCACGCTTGGGCGCGTCTCGCCGGCGGAGTTCATCCCGCTGGCCGAGGCCAGCGGCGATATTCTCGCCATCGGCGAATGGGTCATCGAAGAGGCGCTTCGTCACATCGTGGCCTGGCGCCATCAGGGGCTTTTGAACGACCAGTTTCATATCGCGGTCAACGTCGCCGCCCGCCAGCTCGCACGACGCGACTTCGCCGACACATTGCTAAAAACGCTCGAAGCCTACGAGGTACCGACGGACTTTCTCTCATTGGAGGTGACCGAGTCCGGGCTTTTGAGCGACATGCACAACGCCCGCCTGCAGCTTGCCAAGCTCGCCCAGTTCAACATCGCCGTGGCCATCGACGATTTTGGCACCGGCCACTCATCGCTTGCCTATATCAAAACGCTGCCCTTCTCGACGCTGAAGATCGATCGCGCCTTCGTCATGGATCTGGAGGATACGGAGGTCGACCGACACCTGGCGCTGGCGATCACGCGGCTGGCCCACGCCGTGGGGTGCGACGTGGTCGCCGAGGGCATCGAAACCAAGCCCCAGGCGGATTACCTGCGCTCCATTGGTTGTGAGGCGGCGCAGGGGTATTATTATGCCCGCCCCCTGCCCGCCGATGAGTTCTTCGACTGGTGCGCGCAGTGGGGAGACGCCCACCCTTCGACGAATGCTCTGGAACCCACATGGCCCACGATCTCCTCGACCGCCTGCGCGAACGGCTCAACGATCTAAACCGCTCGGAGTTCAAGGTGGCCAACGTCATCATGGACGACCCGGTGGCCGCCACGAGCCTGAGCATTGCAAGCCTGGCCCAGGCCGCTGGGGTCAGCGAGCCAACGGTGAACCGGTTTTGCCGCAACTTCGGGGCCAAGGGCTATCCGGACTTCAAGATCAAGCTGGCTCAGAGCCTGGCCGGCGGCACGCCCTACGTGACCCGCGCGGTCGAGCCTGGTGACAGCGCCACCCAGTACACGCCGAAAATCTTTGGCGCTACGATCGCCGCGCTCAAGGAGGCCGAGCGCCAGGTCGACATGGCCGCGATCGAGCGCATGGTCGACTACCTGACCCAAGCCAAGCACATCCACTTTTTTGGCCTTGGCGCCTCCGGCGCGGTCGCCCAGGACGCGCAGCACAAGTTCTTTCGCTTCAACCTGCCGGTCATGGCCTATATCGACGTGCTGATGCAGCGCATGGTGGCCGCGGCCTGCCACACAGGCGACGTGATCGTGATCATCTCCTACACCGGGCGCACCCGAGAGCTCGTCGATATCGCCAAACTCGGGCGCGCCGCCGGCGCGGTGGTGCTGGGCATCACCGCTCCCAACTCGCCGCTTGCCAACGAGTGCACGGCAACGCTGGATGTCGCCACCCCCGAGGACACCGACCACTACATGCCGATGACCTCGCGGGTCATCCAGCTTACCCTGATCGATGCGCTGGCCACTGGCGTGACGCTGCGCCGCGGTGAGGATTTCCTGCCGCACCTCAAGAAAATCAAGGAGAGCCTGCGCGAGACGCGCTTTCCGCTGGAGTAGTCGGCCGGCTACTGGCTAACGGCGGCCGTCACGGTGATTTCGACCTTGAGCTCGTTGGCGGGCAGCGGCGCGCAGACGCAGGTGCGCGCTGGCGCATGGCCTTCCGGCACCCAGGCATCCCACACCGCGTTCATCGCCGCGACGTCGCCGCCATCCTTGAGATAAACCGTCGCACTCAAAAGCTGCTCGCGACTGGAGCCGATCTCCTCGAGCAGGGCATCGACGCGTGCCAGCATGCTTTTCGTCTGCTCGGTGATATCGCCCTGACGCGCATCGGGTCCGGCGACCTGGCCACACAGGTAGGCCACCCCCTGATGGATGACGGCGCGGCTCATGCGCGCTTTGGTATCGTGACGCTGGATGGACATGCGTTCTCCTGTTTGAAAGTGGTGCCCTGGAGCGCCTAGCGGCGCGTAGGCACGGGACGGTGCTCGAAAACCCGGCGCAGCACGAAGCTCGTATGCGCGCCGGTGACGCCTTCTATGCGGTTGATGACGTGCAGCAGCAAGTGCTGATACTCGTCCATATCGCGAATCAGGATCTTGAGCTGAAAGTCCGCGGCCTGACCGGTAATGATCAGACACTCGATGACGTTGGGGATCTCGCGCACCTGGCGCTCGAAGTTATCAAAACGCTCCTGGGTGTGCTGATCCATGGCGATGTGCAGAAGCACCATCAAATCGAAGCCGAGCTGGCGCGCATCGACCTCGGCGCGGTAGCCCGCGATCAGGCCATGCTCCTCGAGCGCGCGCACCCGGCGAAGACACGGCGACGGTGAAAGCCCGATGCGCTCGGCGAGCAGCTGATTGCTGATACGCCCCTCTTGCTGCAGCACGTCGAGAATGTGCCGATCATAGCGATCGAGTTCCAGCGGAACGGGCAGCATCGGCCACCTCCTGCCAAAATTTTATCTTTTAACGATAGTTTCTGCCAATTATTGCCGCAAGAGCCAAGTATTAGCAATAATCTTCTGGCGCCCCATGGGTATACTGGTGCTACCGTCAGAAGACGAAACGCGCTCGAAAAGCCGACGATACGTCTCAACATCTTATTAACGTCAGGAAGCCTTTTTATGTCTGCCTTCGATCATCGCAAGTACCGCCCCGCTCCCCGCGTTCCCGCTTTCGACCGCACTTGGCCGGACAAGGATCTCGACCGCGCTCCGATCTGGGTGAGCGAAGATTTGCGCGACGGCAATCAGGCGCTGCTGGAGCCGATGACCGTGGAGCAGAAAAAACGCTTTTGGCACCAGATCGTCAAGGTGGGCATCAAGGAAGTGATGGTCGGCTTTCCCTCGGCCAGCCAACCCGACTATGACTTCGTGCGCTGGTTGATCGACGAGGACCAGATCCCCGAGGACGTGACCATCGCGGTGCTGGTGCAGTGCCGCGAGCACCTGATCGAGAAGACCTTCGAGTCACTGGTCGGCGTCAAGCGCGCGATCATCCACCTTTACAACTCCACCTCCACCGTGCAGCGCGAGCGGGTTTTCGAGATGGATCGCGGCGGCATTACCGATATTGCCGTGCAGGGCGCGACGTGGGTCAAAACCTATGCCGACCAGTACCCGGACGTCGAGTGGCGCTTCGAGTACACGCCGGAGAGCTTCTCGAGCACCGAAATCGACTTTTCGCTGTCGATCTGCGAGGCGGTCATGGACGTTTGGCAGCCGACCCCGGAAACCCCCTGCATTCTGAACCTGCCGACCACCGTGGAAGTGGCCGGCCCGCATCACCACGCCGATCAGATCGAGTACTTCTGTCAGCATATTAGCCGCCGAGATAGCGTGATTATTTCGGTACATACTCACAATGATCGCGGCGGCGCGGTGGCCTCCGCCGAGCTTGCGCTGTTGGCCGGCGCCGACCGGGTCGAGGGCACGCTGCTGGGCAACGGCGAGCGCACCGGCAACATGGACATCGTCACGCTGGCCATGAACCTCTACAGCCAGGGCATCGACCCGGAACTCGATTTGTCCAACCCGGACGAAATCGTGCAGGTCGTGCAGGAGTGCACCGGTATCACCATGCACCCGCGCCACCCCTGGGTCGGCGAGATGGTCTACACGGCGTTTTCGGGAAGCCACCAGGATGCCATTCGCAAGTCGCTCAAGCACCAGAAGGACGACGAGCCCTGGCAGGTGGCGTATCTGCCGATCGACCCGCGCGATATCGGCCGCGACTATCAGGCAGTGATTCGTGTCAACAGCCAGTCCGGCAAGGGCGGCATGGCGTTTTTGCTCGAACGCGATTACGGCATCAACCTGCCGCGCTGGATGATGCTGGCGCTCGCCCCCTACGTGCAGCAGGAGAGCGAGAAGCGCGCCAGCGAGCTTTCAAGCGAAATGGTCCGCCAGGTGATGTTCGATCACTTTAGTCATCAAGCACCGCTGGCGCTTGCCGACTACCGCCTTTCAAAGGGTCAAAACGAAGGTATCGAGGTCACGCTGACGCAAGGCGACGACACGCTACGCTTGGAAGGCACCGGCAACGGCGCCATGTCCGCCTTTACCCACGCCTGGCGCCAGCACGCCGGCAGCCACGTGGCGATCGTCGATTACAGCGAACACTCGCTGGGCGGCGATAGCGAAGCCAACGCCATCGCGTTCGTGCAGCTCAACGTCGACGGCCAGCGCATCTGCGCGGTCGCCGAGGACAGCGACACGGTGAGCGCCTCGCTCAAGGCACTGCTGTCGGGCATCAACGCCGCCCAGACCCAGGCAAGCCAGGACACGTTGACACGCAGCGAAAACGCCACCGTCTGAGGTGTCGCACGCTCCTCGCCTGACGCTCAAGGCCCGCCCGGCGGGCCTGTTATACTCCCGGTGACGTTCAATCAGGGTGAAAGGTAGCGATGGGTCACGGGGGTATTCAAACAGTCATCAATATCGCCCTTTTAGCGCTCGGCGCCGGGCTTGGCGGCATGGGTCGCCTGGCCGTCACGCGGCTGGCCGCCCGGCATCTGGCAACGGATTTCCCCTGGGGGACGCTGGCGGTCAATGCAAGCGGCGCCCTGGTTGCCGGGGCGTTTCTAGGCCATTACGGTTTCGCGCCGCTGTCGAACTCCCCGGTCGGGCTTTTGCTGATCGGCGGGCTGCTCGGCGGCTACACCACCGTCTCGTCACTTTCCCTGCAAACGCTCACGCTCTGGCAAGACCGCCAACCACGGACGGCGATCGCGTATCTGGCGGGCACGCTCGCCGCAGGCGTAGCCCTCGCCGCGCTGGGATGGCACCTAACGGGGGGGGCGTTATGAAGGGGATAGCGGCGTACCTGGCCGTCGGCGTGGGGACCGCGCTTGGCAGCGTGTGTCGCTACGCGGTGTCGCTACTGGCGCTGGCCGGGCTGGGCAACGCTCTGCCCTGGGGGACGCTTCTGGTCAACGCGCTGGGCTCGGCTCTAATCGGCTGGCTCTCGACCCGAATGGCGCAGGCCCCGAATAGCGGCCTGGCACGCTGGCAGCCGTTCTGGGTGACCGGCTTTTGCGCCGGGTTCACCACCTTCTCGCTTTTCAGCCTCGAACTTCTCACACTGTTCAAGCTTCACGGCTGGCTCGCCGGCGTCTACGCCCTGACAAGCGTGGCGCTCTGGCTTTTGGGTGCCGGGCTTGGCCAGCGGCTGGCCAAGGCGCAGGGCTAACGCACAGGGCTAATCCACAGGGCTAATCCACAGGACTAGCGCAGCACCAGTACCGGCGTGGCAGCGCGGCGTAGCATTTTCGTCGTGGTACTCCCCATGAGCAAATGCTTGAGCCGTGAGTGTCCAAACGCGCCCATCACCATAAGATCGATGGCATGCTCGGCCATGTAGGTCTCGAGCGTCTGGTCGACATCGCCGGCGCGAATCGCGCCTTTCGCCTGGTGTTCACCGGCGGTGAGTGTCTCGAGCGCCCAGTCGAGCTCGCTTGTGTGCTCGCCGGTCGCCGCGCCCACGATCAACACATGGCACTCGGCGCCGCTAAACAGCGGCGAGCGCGCCAGCATTTCGACCCCCTTGCGCGCCGTTTGACTGCCGTCGAAGGCGATCAGCACGCGTTTGGGCGGCGTGAATGTGGGCGGCACGATCAGCACCGGGCGGTGGATGCGGCGAACCAGCGCTTCGATATGCTCACCGAGCTCCTCGCGTTGGCTATGGCTGGCGCCCTGCTTGCCCAGTACTAGAAGCCGCGTTTTGCTTTCGAGCTCCAAAAGCGTTTCGACGAAGGTGCCGTTGAGCTGGCGCGCATTGGCCTGGGCCCCCTGCGCTTTTGCCCAGGTACCGGCCTGCTCCAACAGCGCCTTGCTGCGCTTGCGATTTTCCCGTGCGCGCCGTTCATCGAAACTCGAGAGCGTTTCCATCAGCTGCTCCTGAGAGCCCAGCGACAGATTGCCGGAAAGGTCCTGCTCGCCGGGCACGCCGGAGTGGTTGTCGATCACGTGCAAAAGGCTCAGCGGTGCCTTTAGCGCAAGGCTCGCCCAGGCGCCGTACTCACTAACGCTCTGGGCAAAACGCGAGTCGTCGATGGCGGCAAATACGTGCTCGGTCATGACCTGCTCCTTATGCTTAGTGGTCGCCCATCAGCTTTTCGACGGCTTCCGGGTCGTCGTGAACGGCGTAGCGGTCGACCACGGTCGCGCTTGCCTCGGACAGCCCCTTGAGCTCCACGCTCGTGCCTTCACGGCGAAACTTGATCACTACCCGGTCAAGCGCCTGTACCGCGGTTATATCCCAAAAATGGGCGCGCGATAAGTCGATGACGACGTGATCGAGACTCTCCTTGATATCGAAGTTGGCGATGAAGCGCTGCGACGAGGCGAAGAACACTTGGCCGATGACACGATACTCTCGCGTCCCTTCATGGGTCCTGGCGCTCGACACGGCCATGATGTTACCCACCTTGTTGGCAAAGAACAGCGCCGCCAGCAGCACGCCGACGAATACGCCAAGCGCCAGGTTGTGGGTGCCCACGGTGACCGCCACGGTGGCCAGCATGACGATATTAGTGCTCATGGGGTGTTTTTTCAGATCGCGGATCGAGGCCCAGCTAAAGGTACCGATGGAGACCATGATCATCACTGCGACCAGCGCCGCCATGGGAATCTGCGATACCCAATCGGACAAGAACACCACCATGATCAAAAGCACTACCCCGGCAATCAGGGTCGAGAGCCGCGTGCGCCCGCCGGATTTGATGTTGATCACCGACTGGCCGATCATCGCGCAGCCCGCCATGCCGCCCAAAAGCCCCGCGCCGATGTTCGCCACGCCCTGCCCCTTGCACTCGCGGTTCTTGTCGCTGGGCGTGTCGGTCAGGTCGTCGACGATGGTCGCGGTCATCATCGACTCCAGAAGCCCCACTACCGCCATCATCACAGCGTAGGGGAAGATGATCGCGAGGGTGTCGACATTCAAAGGCACGTCCGGCCACAAAAACACCGGCAGCGTATCGGGCAGCTCGCCCATGTCACCCACCGTGCGAATGTCGATGCCGCTGACCAGGTAAACAATGGTCAGCACCACGATGCAAACGAGCGGCGACGGCAGCGATTTACCCATCACCGGCAGATAGGGAAAGAGATAGATGATGCCAAGCCCTGCCGCCGTCATGGCGTAGACGTGCCAGGTTACATCGGTGAGCTCGGGCAGCTGTGCCATGAAGATCAGAATCGCCAGCGCGTTGACGAAGCCCGTGACCACCGAGCGCGAAACGAAACGCATCAGCTCGGCGAGTTTCAAATAGCCTGCCGCGATCTGTAGAACGCCGGTCAAAAGCGTAGCCGCCAGCAGATACTCGAGGCCGTGCTCGCGTACCAGCGTCACCATCAACAGCGCCATCGCGCCCGTCGCCGCCGAAATCATGCCAGGCCGCCCGCCGGTGAAGGCGATGATCACCGCGATGCAAAATGAAGCGTAAAGCCCCACCTTGGGGTCGACGCCGGCGATGATCGAAAAGGCGATCGCTTCGGGAATCAGCGCAAGCGCCACCACGATGCCTGAAAGCGTATCGCCCTTGATGTTGGAAAACCATTCGTACTTGTTGAAAAGCGCCATGCCATATCCCGTAAAACGTTGATCGATCTGTCGTGCAGCCCCCAGCCGCGCACAGGCGCGCTGAACGGATGCGAGGATAGCGGCTAAAAGCCGCAACGTGAGGGCACAGCGCTAGGGTGGAAGCATCGTCCAGAGAGAGGTGAGAAGCATGAATTACCGCTGCCTTGCGAGGTGATCGAGGCAAAAGCCGACTAACGCGGCTTTTCAGAGAGCGCGATTATAGCAAGCACGTTCTCGAATGCCACCCAGGGCAGGCTCGACGATACCGGTATTTTAGTACGCCTATCGTACTCGATAGCGTCTCTCAATCGTTAAATGAAGACGTCACAATTGTTTGCAACTGATTAGTACGCAAATAAATGGAGCAGGATTACTCTAATCAAAACGCATGATGTCTAGCGCTTGAAAAAAGTAAAAAAATAATACATAATTTATACAAAAATAGAACCATATGACCAAAACGGTACAACCCCTACCCATCGAGAACGCCCATGCTCACCTTCATCAAGCACGACGCCTTGCCTCTGGCGCTTCAGGAACACACCGCCAGTATTCATTTCTCACCCAATGGCACCATCCTGGATGCAAGTCCCATCTTTTTACAAAAGATCGGCTATCAGCTGGACGATATCATCGGCCAGCACCACAGCATTTTTTGCCCAGTGGAGGAGACTTCCTCGGCGAATTATCAGCGCTTTTGGAGCGCACTGGCCAACGGTGAGCCGCAGCAGGGCAGCTTTCGGCGTATCAGCGCCGCCGGCGAGGATATTTGGCTCGAAGCGATCTACCTGCCAGTGAGAAACCGTCGCGGCAAGGTGGAGAAGATCGTCAAGATCGCCAGCGACATTTCCACGCGTCACCAATCCGCCCAAAGCCACAGCGCCGTTCTCCGCGCGCTCGATAGCTCCATGGCGGTCATCGAGTTCGCACCCGACGGCACCATTTTGAACGCCAACGCCAACTTCGAGCGCGTCATGGGCTACAAGAGTGAGCAGCTCAAGGGCCAGCACCATCGCCTCTTCTGCACCCCGGATTTTATCTCTCAGCTGCCGGCATTCTGGGCAGCGCTTGCCAGCGGTCAGTTCAAGCAGGGCAAGTTCGAGCGTCTTGACAGCCAGGGCCAAAGCGTATGGCTCGAGGCCACCTACAACCCGGTTTACGACAGCCATAACAACGTCGTCAAGATCGTCAAGTTCGCCACCGACATCACGCGTGCCGTCAGGGAGGGCGAGGCCGCCCGCCGCGCGGTGTTGAACGCCCAAAGCACGTCCAGCCAGACCGAGCAGATCGCCCAAAACGGCTTGACGCACCTTCACCGGGTGATCGAGGAGTCACGCCAGGCGGCCCGGACCCTGGCCGATGCCCAGCAGCTCATGACCGCGCTCAACAAGCAGGCGCAAACGATCAACAAGATCACCGCTGCGATCGCCAAAATCGCCAATCAGACCAACCTTTTGTCACTGAACGCGGCCGTGGAAGCGGCGCGAGCGGGGGAACGGGGGCGCGGTTTCGCCGTGGTCGCCAACGAAGTGCGCCAGCTGGCCAAGGGCTCCAGTGAAGCGGTCGAAGAGATTACTCGCGTGCTCAGAGAAAACAGCGAGCTGGTCGAGCGTACGAGCCTCGCCGTCTCCCAGGTGGTCGAGCAGGGTAAAACCAGCCAGGCAAGCGTGGGAGAGATCGAGACCATCGTCAACGAGATCCTTGCTGGCGCGCGCGGCGTATCGGACTCCGTCGAACGGCTGGCACTTCAATCGGTGTGACAAGGCCAACCGGCTGGATAAAAGGGGGCAGTGCCGCGCTGAACAACGCAAAAACGAAAAAGGCGGCCAGCGGCCGCCCTCTTCCTAACGCCCAATAGCGGGCGCCTGAACACTATTACTTGAGGCGCGTTTTACGTAAGTAAGGCAGTACCGCGTCGAACTCGCCAAATTTATCCCTGGCATCGTCATTGGAGACGCTCGGCGGGATGATCACATCCTGACCTACGGTCCAGTCTGCCGGGGTGGCCACGCCGTGCTTTTCGGTCGCCTGCAGCGCATCGAGGGCCCGCAGGATCTCCGCGAAATTACGCCCCACGGACATCGGGTAGGTCATCGACAGTTTGAGCTTTTTGTCCGGGCCGATGATGAACACCGAGCGCACCGTGGCGCTGTCTGCCGGGGTGCGGCCATCGGGCAGGTAGGCGTCTTCCGGCAGCATGTCGAAAAGCTTGGAGACCTCCAGCCCTTCGTCGGCAATGATCGGAAAGCCGACCGCACTTCCGCTGTAGGTTTCGATATCTCCCGCCCAGCGCTTGTGATCCTCGACGCCATCCACGGAGACACCGATCACTTTGGTGCCGCGCTTTTTCCACTCGTCATTGAGCGTGGCAACCGCGCCAAACTCGGTCGTACATACTGGGGTGAAATCCTTGGGGTGCGAAAACAGAATCGCCCAGTTATCGCCGATCCAGTCGTGAAAGCGGATCGCGCCCTGGCTGGTCTCGGCGTCAAAATCCGGAACGACGGCGTTGATACGTAGTGACATGGTGCCTCCTTTGCGGGTGGTCGAACTTTTAATACCTTAAACCACGCTCTACCAATTCTCTATAGAACGTTTGGTTTTAAGACACTACCTGGCGCTACGGCGTTCCACCTTCTTTGCCCGGTTGAGCCGGCTCTTTCGTTGCCGCGACCATATCAGCCGGCTCGCGACCCCGCTTGACCCGAGAGAGCCAGCGCTGTCTGGCGTGATGGCGCAGGTTCGTGACGCGGTCGGTTTCATCGACAATGTCCTGGCCCAGAATGGTTTCGAAGATATCCTCGAGCGTAATCAGCCCCACGAACGTGCCGTGCTCGTCATATACCACACGCATATGCAGGTGATCCTTGAGCATGGACACGAACACCTCTTCGACGTGATGATCGACATCCACCCGGCCGATCGAGTGCATCAGCTCGCTCATGCTCTTGTCGTCGTCGGCGTGGTAGATATCGGCCTTGTGAACGTAGCCAAAGGGCTGCTCGGCGCTGTCCATGACCGGAAAGCGGGTAAACGACGCCTTGCCATGCTGGCCGTCGAACTCGGCCACGGTCATATTGGGGGTGACCGTCACGCATACCGTGCGCGGCGTCATCGCTTGGGACACGGCGATCTCGTGCAGGTTGAGCATGTTGACGATGGTGCGCGACTCGTCGTCGTCCAGCACCTTCTCCTCGAGCCCGACCCGCGCCAGCGTCTTGATCTCCTCGCGCAGGTCGACGTCGTGCTCGGCACTTCCCAGCCGGCGCGTGATCTGCTCGGAAAGCCAGATGAACGGCAACAGCACCAGGATCATCGGCTTGAGCAAGCGCGGCAATAGCGGTGACAGCGCGCGCCAATAGGTAGCGCCGATCGTCTTGGGAATGATTTCCGATAGCACCAGAATCAGCAGCGTCATCACCGCCGACACGATCGCAATCGAGGCCTCGCCGAACACGACCGCCGCCTGAGCACCTACCGCCGTCGCCCCCACCGTATGGGCAATGGTATTGAGCGTGAGAATCGCCGCCAGCGGCCGGTCGATATTGGTCTTGAGGGTATTCAGCGAGGCGTGCAGGCGCGGATTGTTGTTTTTCAGCCGGGCAATATAGCTTGGTGTAATGGACAAGAGCGCGGCTTCGAGAATGGAGCAAAGAAACGATAAAGAGATGGCAAGCGTTGCGGTAACGATGAGCAGGAGCATGAGCACTTGGCGGTGAGGGGTGTAACGTGTTTATAGGAGCGCGGCGCAGGATTGTCAATGAAGCACCGCGCTCGTAAGCGCCCTACCCCATGATACGCGACGAAAACGACTCGAGGTCGGTGACGGTCATGTCCGGCTCGATTCCCCAGGGATCGAAAGGCGCATCGCTTCGCCGGCGCACCCAGGCGCTCTTGAGCCCGGCGTGCCTGGCGCCGATCACATCGAAAGCGTTGCTCGAAACGAGCCAAGTGTGCTCGGGGCGCACGTCCAGCCGGCTGCGAAGATAGGCGTAAACCGCCGGGTCGGGTTTGAAGCGCTTGATGGCATCGACGCTGACCCAGTCGTCGATGTAGGCCGAGACGCCGGCCCGGCCCAAAAGCCCTGCCACTGCCTCTTCGGTACCGTTGGAGAACGCCACGCAGCGAAAACCGGCCTCCTTGAGACCGGCCAGCGCCGGGCGCACGTCATCGAAGGCGGGAAGCTCGCCGTAGAGCGTCATCAGGTGATCGCAGTCGTTGTCGGAAAGGCCGGTTTGCAGCGCCCGGTCGGTAAAGATCAGCGCGCGCCGAGTGCATTCGGCGAACGTTACGTAGGCGCCCATCAGACCAACGCGAAAGCTGTACTCGAGCTGCTTCTCGCGCCAGCGCCTGGCAAATTCCTGAGCACGCGAGCCGTCCGCCAGCCGCCGCTCGAGCTCCTCGGTGACGCCCTGGGTGTCGATTAGCGTGCCGTAAACGTCGAAGGCTAAAACCGGTTGCATCCTGCACCTCGTTGTCAGAATCAAAAGGGATGCTCTAAGCGTAGCCTGCCCGGCGCAAAACAAAAACGCCGCTGCACGAGGCAGCGGCGTGTTGACCCAAGCGCTGGATCAAACGGTAAACGCCGCTTCCTGCTCGCCGGTCTTGAGGTCGCCCGAGCGGGTCAGCTCGTCGGTGACGCGGTCGACGGCACGCTTGGCCCGCGCAATCACTTCGTCCACCTCCTGGCGGTTGATGGTCAAGGGCGGGGCGAAGCCGAGGATATCGCCCTGGGGCATGGCGCGGGCGATCAGGTTCTCCTCGAGTGCTGCCGCGGCGACCCGTGGGCCGACTTTCAGCGCCGGGTCGAAGTGCAGGCGCTGTTTCGCCTCCGGCGAGAACTCGAGTGCGGCCATCAGGCCCACACCGCGCACGTCGCCGAGAAGCGGGTGGCCCTCGAAGGTCGCTTTCAGCTGGCTCTGGAAGTAGGCGCCGGTTTCCGCGGCGTTGCCGACCAGGTTCTCGCGCTCGATGATGTCCAGGTTGGCAAGCCCCGCCGCGCAGCCCAGCGCGTGGCCGGAGTAGGTCCAGCCGTGACCGATCGGGCCAAACTCACCGGTGCCGGCTTCGAGCACTTTCCACACCTTGTCACCGACGATGACGCCGGACAGCGGCTGGTAGGCGCTGGTCAGGCCCTTGGCGATGGTGACGAGATCCGGCTCGATGCCGTAGTGATGGCTACCGAAGGCGGACCCGGTGCGCCCGAATCCGCAGACCACTTCGTCGGCGATCAACAGCACGTCGTACTTGTTCAAAACCGCCTGAATCGCTTCCCAGTAGCCTTCCGGCGGCGGCACGATGCCGCCGGTGCCGAGCACCGGCTCGCCGATGAACGCGGCCACGGTGTCCGGGCCCTCTTCCAGAATCATCGTCTCGAGCTTTTCGGCACAATACGCTGAAAACTCGCGCTCGGTCATGCCGTGCTGCTCGGCGGCGCGCAGATAGTAATGCGGCGCTTCGGTGTGGCGAATGGTGTCGATCGGCAGATCGAAATGGTCGTGAAACGCCTTGAGGCCTGTGAGCGAGCCAGACGCGATGCCGGAGCCGTGGTAGCCGCGCATCCGCGAAATGACCTTCTTCTTCTGCGGGCGACCAAGCACATTGTTGTAGTAGCGCACGATCTTGAGCTGGGTTTCGTTGGCGTCCGAACCTGACATGCCGTAGTAGACCTTCGACATGTTCATGCCAGCGGCCTTGACGATGCGCTCGGACAGCTCGATCTGCGGCTCGTTGGAGTGGCCCACGTAGGTGTGGTAGTAGGAGAGCTCGAGCGCCTGCTTGTAGATCGCCTCGGCGATTTCGGTGCGCCCGTAGCCGATGTTCACACAATATAGCCCGGCAAAGCCGTCGATGAACTCGCGGCCGTCCTTGTCGACGATATTGATGCCTTTACCGCCGGTGATCACGCGCCCCGGCGCGTCGCCGTGGGCGAAGTCCTTGAGGTGGGTCGAGGCGTGAAAGGTGACCTCACGGTCGCGGTCGATTAACGCTTGATGCTGACTCATACGCTGCCTTCTTGACGTGCGCCCCGCTCGACATCGAACGAGGCCTGATAAATGCGTGATAAAAATGACATGACGTTGCCGATTCGCTTAACTGCCGGAAACGGAGCCCAGTGCCCCCAGGCAGTAGTACTTGGTTTCCAGATACTCGTCGATGCCGGTGGCGCCGCCCTCGCGGCCAAGCCCGGACTGTTTGACGCCGCCGAAGGGCACCGGCGGGCCGGTCATTTTAACCGAGTTGACGCTGACCATGCCGTACTCAAGCGCCCGCAAAAGTTTCCAGATGCGACGGATATCGTGGGTATAGACGTAGGCGGCCAGCCCATACTCGGTGTCGTTGGCCATACTGATCACCTCGTCATCGCTTTCAAACGCGGTAATACCGGCCACCGGGGCGAAGTTTTCCTCGCGCCAGACCTTCATTTTCGGCGTAACGCCCGTCAACAGCACCGGCATGAAGAAGTTCTCGCCCGGCGCCTTTTGCTGGTCGCCGGCGATCAGCGTCGCGCCTTTGGAAAGGGCGTCATCGACGATCGCGGCGGCCTTCTCTACCGCTTGGCGGTGAATCAGCGGGCCCAGGTCCACCTCGCCCTTGAAGCCGTTGCCCACGGTGAGCGCGGCCATCCGCTCGGTAAAGTGCGCCACGAACTCATCGTGGATCGAGGCGTGCACCAAAATTCGGTTGGCGGCGAGACAGTCCTGCCCGGCGGTCTGGAACTTCGCCGCCACCGCGGCGAGTGCGGCCTCGCGCGGATCCATATCCGGGCCGACGATGAACGGGGCATTGCCACCCAGCTCCAGCGACAGGCGCTTGACGGTGTCGGCGCTTTGCTCGATCAGAAGCCGCCCGACGCGGGTGGAGCCGGTAAACGACAGCGCCCGGATGCGCGGCTCGCGACACAAAATCTTCGACACCTCGGCGGGCTCGCCCAGCACCACGTTGAAAATGCCCGCCGGAATGCCCGCACGCTCGGCAAGCTCGGCCAGCGCCAGCGCGGAAAACGGCGTTTCATTGGCGGGCTTGACGATCACCGGGCAACCGGCGGCAAGTGCCGCCGCTGCCTTGCGGGTGATCATCGCCAGCGGGAAGTTCCAGGGCGTGATCATCGCCGCGATGCCGACCGGCTCCTTTATGGTGCCCAGTGAGGCGTTCGGAATGTGGCTGGGGATGGTGTCGCCGTAGGTGCGCTTGCCCTCTTCGGCAAACCAGCGCACGAAGCTAGCACCGTACTCCACTTCGCCGCGGGCATCCGGCAGCGGTTTGCCCTGTTCCAGGGTCATGATGCGGGCCAGATCCTCGCGATGGGCCTGAATCAGATCGTACCAGGCAAGCAGGCGCTCGCAGCGCTCGTCGGCGCGCAGCAGCCGCCATTGGCTGAAGGCGGCCTCGGCGGCGTCAACGGCGGCGGTGATTTGGCTGGCCTCGAGCAGCGGAATATGGCCGATCGTCTCTCCCGTGGCGGGATCGACGACGCCCTCCTCGCGTCCGCCCTCGCCGTGGGTCCATTTGCCGTTCACGTAGGCGTACTGGCGAAACAGACGCGGGTCATCCAGACGATTGGACAGTGTGGCGGCGTACGTGGTCATAAAACCTCCCTGGCCTTCGTCAACAAGCGGCGAAGACGTGCAAAAAGCGATAAGCGCCCGTGGCGCTGACTCGATGGCTCTACGCTACGCGAGGATTCACCCGAAGTGTTTTCGAAAAACGCGGCCGAGCGTGCGCTTTTTTTGGTGGCTCGCGCTTCAACGACGGTTTTTTTTGGTTCGCATGTGCAAATACGGCACTTGCAAACATTTGTGGAGTAAACTCATGAGAGTTAAATGATCTTTTTCATGCCGGCACCGTTTGAGTGACCCATTGCCCCCGTGCCGGCATCATAGAGGCCGATTTCGTGTATCGACTCACTTCCTACTACAAGGCGCTTTCGCAACGCGCCGGCGACCTGACGGTCCGTGATCACTACGATAATTATCGACACGATGAGCGCCTTCGCTCGATCAAGCTGCTCACGCTTTGGCTCGCGTTTTTCTACTTTTTCTACACGCTGGTCGATATCTACCTGCTTGATGATGTCACCTGGCGTTCGATATTGATTCGCGGGCTGCTGGTGGGGCCGACCACGGTCGCACTGATGCTTTACTACGACCGGCCCGGCCCGATTCGGTTAAAGGAACTCGCAGGCACCTGCCAGGCCTGCCTTGGGTGCGTCGCCTGGTGTCTGGTGATCGTTGGCTCCCACGACCCGAGCGTGCTCGACTACTTCTATGCCGGGCTAGTGTTCATTCTCGTGCTCACCATCGTCTTTACTCCGCCATTCGAGTACAGCGTTTACGCCTCGCTGTTCGTGTTTGCGTGCCTCTACTCGACCGTCTGGTTTCTGGAGGGAGTGACGCCAGAGTACGTCGTGCGTAATCTGTCCGTCGGCGTGCCGGTGCTGGTGCTGTCGCTGATGGCCAACTACCGCTTCTCCTCCGAGTCGCTGCGCCTCTATATGGAGAATCTCCACGTGGAGCGCCTGCGCGGCGAGCTGACCGAGCGTAACGTCGAACTCGAGCGCCTTTCGCACCTGGACCCGCTCACCGGGCTTGCCAACCGCCGGGCGCTGGCCCGTCAGGAAAAGAAACTGGCGCAGCGCAGCGCTTCGCTAGAGAAAGCCACGGTGATCGTGGTCGATATCGACCATTTCAAGGATTACAACGACCATTACGGTCATGCCGAGGGAGACAGTGCGCTGCGCGAGGTCGCCAATGCCATCAAAAGCGCCTGCGCGCCCAGGGACGTGGTGTGCCGCTATGGGGGCGAAGAGTTTCTGGTACTGCGCTACGGCGAAGCGTCCTGCCACGATAACGCGCTGGCCGTAGCGGAGCACATTCGCGAGCGGGTCGCCGAACGGCGTATTGCCCACCGGGGCGTGCCGGCGGGCAAGGTGACCGTGAGCGTGGGCGTTTGCAGTGGGGCGCTCGGCAGTGGCACCACCCTCAAGGAGCTGACCCGATGCGCCGACCAGGCGCTTTACGATGCCAAGCAGCAAGGGCGCAATCGGGTGTGCCGGCGCGAGTATGCGCCTTCCCCTCATCACGCCAACAAGATGTCATGACGGCTCGTCGAACTCGAGCGCCAGCGGTTGGCGCTTGACGGTCTTGGTCACGATATACGTAAAGTAGCGCTCGATACCGGCCTCTGAGACCAGCCAGCGATCCATCTGGCGCTGATAGCTGTCGATCGAGCGTGCTTCGAACTTCACCAGGTAATCCACCCCGCCGCCGACCGCCACGCACTCGGTGACCTCCGGCGTTTCGAGCACCAGCGCCTCGAAGCGCGAAAAGCTCTCCACGTTGTGCGCCTTGAGCTCGATCTGCACCCACACCGGGTTGCGCGGCACCAGAGCCTCGGCGTTGATACAGACGGTATACCCCTCGATGACCCCGGCCTTCTCGAGCCGCTTGACCCGCTCCCAGCAGGGGCTGATCGATAGATTGATCGCCTCGGCCAGTTTGGACTTGGTGATGCGTCCATCGCGGCTGAGAATGTCGAGAATCTTCAGGTCATAGCGGTCGAGTTTCAGCACGTGGCGTTACGCCTCAAGTCGGTCGACGACATCGGCGATCACCGCGAGCGTATCTCCCATATTGATAAGCGACGGTGCGCGGCGCGCCATCAGAACACCGTCGCGTTCGGCCTTGTAAGCCACCGGCTCGGCGCCGCTTCGCGACATGTCGTACACGTAAGCAATGGTCTGGCCCTTTTGGACCGCATCGCCCAGCGCCACGGTCAACTCCAACACGCCCTGGTGCTGGCTCTGCACGTAGCAGCGGGCATCCGGCATATCGAGATAGACCTGGCCGCCGTCCGGCATGGCCACCTCGCCTTCGACCAGCCCGTAGTGAATCAGGAAATTGCGCACGCCCTGTTCGGCGATCGCCATGCTGTGTGGGGTGGACGTGCCGCCGCCGCCGAGCTCGGTGGCCACAAACACCTTGCCCTGGCGCTCGCAGGCGGTGTCAAAAAGCCGCTCGGCGTCGAGCTCGAACATCACCATGGCGTAGGGCGCCCCGAACGCTCTGGCGCCATCGAGGGCGGCCCGCTGCTGATTCTTGTCATCGAGCACGTGGGAGGCGGCAAACGGCAGGATATCGAGGGTGCGCCCACCGGAGTGCAGGTCGAGCACCACGTCGCTCATCGGTACCAGCACGCGGGTGAAGTAGTCGGCGATCTGTGCGGTGACGCCGCCATCCGGGTCGCCGGGAAAGCTTCGGTTAAGGTTGCCTTTATCCATGGGCGAGGTGCGCGTGCCGGCCATTACCGCCGGAGTGTTCATGCACGGCACGATGATCACCCGCCCGGAGACCTCTTCGGCTTTCAGGGCGCTTGAGAGCTTCAAAAGCGAGGTGATGCCTTCATACTCGTCGCCGTGGTTGCCGCCGGTCAGAAGCGCAGTGGGGCCGTCGCCGTTTTTCACCACGGTGACGGGAATCATCACCGCCCCCCAGGCGGAGATATCGGTGGAGATCGGCAGCTTCAGAAAGCCGTGCTGAACGCCGTCGGCGTCGAAATCCACGGTGGCAGAGACGGGGCTTGGCCGCCGGGTGCTCGCTTGCTGAGTCATGCATATGTCCTTGTGTCGAATCGTCGTCGGCGCGATGGCGAACGTGGAGCCTATCGTCGCCTCGCTACTTCACAAATAGCTGCCGGGGAAAGTTCGCCAGGGTCTCGCAGCCACTTTCGGTGATCAGAATGCTTTCGGTGATCTCAAGGCCCCACTCTTCTACCCAGAGCCCGGGCATGAAGTGAAACACCATGCCAGGTTTCAGAACCGTTTCGTCGGACGGGCGCAGGCTCATGGTTCGCTCGCCCCAGTCCGGTGGGTAGGAGAGCCCGATGGAGTAGCCGCAGCGGGCCCCGCCGCGATCAAAGCCGTACTTGTCCATCGCCGCGCCCAGGGCCATGGCGATATCCGCGGTGCGGTTGCCGGGTTTGGCCACAGCCAGGCCGTTTTCGATGCCTTCCAGAAGCGCGGATTCGGCGCGGATGAAGTCTCTGGGAGGCGTGCCGAGAAACACCGTGCGCGACATCGGGGCGTGGTAGCGCTTGAACACCCCGGCGATTTCGAAGAACGTGCCCTCGCCTTCGCGAAACGGGGTGTCGTCCCAGGTCAAGTGCGGGGCGGCCGCGTCCTTGCCGGTGGGCAGCATCGGTACGATGGCCGGGTAGTCGCCGCCGAACACGCGGCCCTGCTCATCGACGAAGCCTTCGATGCCGACGCGATAGATCTCCGAGACCAGCTTGCTCTTGGGAAGCCCCGGCTCGATCACTTCGATGATGCGCGAGTGCATGCCCTCGACGATGCGTCCGGCCACGCGCAGATACTCGATCTCCTGAGGCGACTTGATCGCCCGGCACCAGTTGACCAACGCGTTGGCGTCCATGAAGCGGGCGTGGGGCAGCTCGCGTAGAAGGCTTTGGTAGGCCTTGGCGGAGAAATAGTAGTTGTCCATCTCCATGCCGACCACGCCGGTGTGCCAGCCGCGCCCGGGCATCACCGACTGTGCCAGATACTCCATCGGATGCATGTCCGGGTTCTGCACGTAGTAGTCGGGATAGTAGGTGATGTTCTCCGGGTCGATCCAGCAGGTGCGAAGCGCTCCGTTGGCGTCCATACGTCTTCCGAACCAGACCGGCTCGCCTTCGAGCCCCACCAGTACGCACTGATGGACATAGAACGACCAGCCGTCGTAACCGGTCAGCCAGGCCATGTTGGAGGGGTCGCTGACGATCAGTACGTCGATACCGCGGCTGGCCATTTCAGCGCGCACCTTCCAAAGGCGCGCGGCATACTCTTCGCGAGTGAAAGGCAGGGAAACCTCATTCATCGAGCAACTCGCCCTTTTAAATCACTAAAAACCAGCTTGCTGGGCCCATGCAGCGAAAGGTCCGTGCGAGCACCGCCATTGCCGTCTTGAGCCGATACTAGCACCGACCCTTGGCGTTGGGTCAAAGGCTTTATCAAAAGCCCTTACCAAAAGCCCTTATCAAAAACCGGCCGTGCTGGCGTGGCGTCGACGCGCATCAGGTCTTGCGCTTCAGGCGACTTTTCAAAAGCTCGAGCACGGCGCGCTCGTCCGGCCCGGTCAGATCCTCGTGTTCGAGCTCGACTTCGACCAGCTGGCGAAAGTTCTCGAGCGTCTGACCGTCCAGGTAGCTCTCCACCACCCGAGGGTCGATGTAACTCGCCCTGGCGATGCTTGGCGTATTGCCCAAGGATTTCGCCACCCGCTCGACGGCCTCGCGCACGTTCTTCTCGCTGACCTTTTCATCCTCGTCGACCCCCAGCTCCTCGAGCGCCAGCGCGGCGATCGAGGTACCCGCCCAGGTTCGAAAATCCTTGGCGCTGAACTGCTCGCCCATTACCTCGTGGATGTAGTCGTTGAGATCAGCACTGTCGACGCGCACCTTGTGGCCCTCGTCGTCGAAATACTTGAAGATCTCGTAGCCCGGCGTTTCATCGAGCTCTGCGACCACGCTCGCCAAACGCGCATCCTCTACCACCCGGTGCTGGTCCTGGCCGCTTTTGCCACGGTAGTCGAAAATCAGCTCGTCGCCGTCGATGGTCAAGTGTTTCGAGCGCATGGTGGTCAGCCCATAGGAGTCGTTTTGCTGACGATAGCGCTCGCTGCCCGGGCGGAAATAAGCGCTGTCGATCAAACGCACCATGCACGCCAGCACTTTTTCGCGCGGCAGACCCTCCTGCAGCATGTGCTGGCCGGTCACCCTTCGCATCGGCGTGAGCTTCTGGGCGAAGGCGATCATGCGATCGAACTTTAGCGCCTCGCGTTTCTCGCGCCATTTGGGGTTGTAGACGTACTGCTTGCGCCCGGCGTCGTCGCGGCCGGTGGCGTAGATATGGTGGCGCGTGTCGAGGGTGATCTCGACGTCGCGCCAAGCCGGCGGAATGGCAAGCGACTTGATCCAGTCGCGCCACGTTTGATCCTTGAGCGTTTCGCCATCTTCGGTTTTATAGGTAAAGCCCTTGCCGCTTCGTTGACGCGTGACCACGTGGGCCTTGCGGGTTGCCATGGTGAATCTCCTTTTCGCCTCAAAATGGGCGCCAACGTGGCGCTGAGGGTGCGCGGCGTCCTTGCAGCCCTTCCCCCACTTAACCCATGATAGCTGGTAACCTACAACATGCGATTCACGGAGGTTTTTCATGAAGATCGTGGTACATACCGACCAGGCCGACCAGTGGCAGGCCGCACTCAGCGAGGCGCTACCCGAGGCAACGGTGCTCAAAAGCGATGCGCCGGCGCAAGAGCGCCAGGGCGCCGACTATCTCGCCGTCTGGAAGGCGCCGGGGCATCTGCTGGCCGAGCAGCGCGCGCTTAAAGGCATCATCAACCTGGGCGCCGGTGTGGATCACCTGCTCGCCTCCCCCGAGCGCCCGGCAGACGTACCGATCGTCAAGCTGCGCGACGCCGGTATGGGCGAGCTGATGGCTGACTACGTGCTCTACGGGGTGCTGCATTTCTATCGCAGCATGGACCGCTACAGCGCGCAGCAGCCAGGCGCGCAGTGGCAGCCACACGAGGTCGTGGAGAAAGCCCAGTGGCCGGTCGGCGTCCTGGGGCTCGGGGCGATCGGCCAGGCGGTGGCGAGCGCCCTCGACCAGGCCGGTTTTCCGGTGCTGGGCTGGAGCCGGTCGCCCAAGACGCTCAAGAACGTGCGCTGCCTGCACGGCGAGGCGGGGCTCGATGAGCTGTTGGGCCAGGTTCAAAGCGTGGTGACCATTTTGCCGGACACCCCGGCCACTCGGCATATTCTGAACGCCGAGCGGCTCGCGCGCCTGCCCAAGGGCGGAAGCGTGATCAACCCGGGCCGGGGCGGTCTGATCGACGAAGACGCCCTGCTCGAGGCGCTTGGAAGCGGTGAGCAGGAAGGCCATTTGCGCGGCGCCCTGCTGGACGTGTTCAGCGAGGAGCCACTGCCGGCGGCCCACCCGCTTTGGCAGCATCCGCGCGTGTTGATCACGCCGCACATGGCCGCCCCCACGCCGCTGGCGGACGCCATCGACCAGGTGATCTCGTACCTGCACGCTTTCGAGGCCGGCGACGCCATCGCCACGGTCAACCCAAGCGACGGCTACTGACGGCCGCGACGTTTTGACTGAACGAAGCGCTGAGCTCGACGCTCTCAGGGAAGATTGAAGCAAAGGAGAAGGATCGTGCTCAAACCTGTACCTTCGCGCCGCCGCGCCGCCTGTCTGGCGCTTGCGTGCCTGACCATGGGCGTCACCGCGGCCAGTACTGCGGCCCAGACGCCGGAGCTTGTCGCCCCGCGCCCTTTCGAGGCGAGCTACCGGCTGGAAATTCGCGGCTGGCCCGGCGCCACCGTGCGCCATACGCTCAGTCAGGAAGGGCTTCACTGGCTCTCGAGCATGCGTTTTTCCATCGCCGTGGCCAAGGGTGAGGAGCGCAGCCGCTTCGCGGTGGAGGGCAACGACACCCGGGCGCTGCTCTATTCGAGCAGCTATTCCCTGCTGGGCGTCGGCGACGACTATACGCTTGGTGAGGCCGAGCTTACCGCCCTCGATCGTCAAGCCGCGCTGTTCGATCTGTCGCGCCGCGTGGAGAGAGCCGAGTGCACCGAGCGTGCGCCCTGCGACATCACCTTTCTCGACCATCGCGGGCGCGACGAGCACTTTCAGTACTACATCCATCCGGAAACCACCGTGAGCGTTCCCGCCGGTGATTTTCAGGCGCCGAGCGTCACGCTTACGGACGTCGAAAAGCCGGATCGCCATATCGACTTAAGCTTTCACCCCCAGTGGCCCGGCCTGATTCTCTCTGCGGAGTACATCAAGGATGGCCGCCGGGATACCACCCTCACGTTGACACGGTTTGCACCGCAATAAGGCTCGCCCACCCCCATGTTCTCCGGTTTACTCATCGTACTGCTGCCTCTGATCGGGGGCTATCTTTTGCGCGTTCGCTCACCGCGGCTGCTGGAACTCATCAATCGCGGCGTCAGCGCCTCGGTGTATCTGATTTTGCTGCTGATGGGCGTGAGCCTGGCCGGACTCGAGAATCTGACGGGCCAGCTCTCGACACTGGGGGGAAGCACGCTGGTGCTGTTTTCGATCACGATGGTGTTCAACCTGGCCGCCCTTGGCTGGCTATCGCGCAGGCTGACGCTCAAGGCTGGCGCATCTAACGTGGTCGAGAACGCGCCGACCAGCAAGCTTGCCGCGATCAAGGGCTCACTGTTACTGCTGGTGACGGTCGTACTGGGTGTGGTGTTGGGTCTGCTGCTGGCGCTGCTTTGGGGCCGCGAACTGTTCACCACGGCGGATCTGCTCGCCGAATGGGCGCTCTACGCGCTGCTCGTGCTGATCGGGTGTCAGCTACGCAACTCCGGCATGGCGCTCAAGCAGATTCTGCTCAACCGGCTGGGGCTGGCCATCGCCGCGACGCTGGCAGCGAGCTCGCTACTGGCCGGGCTTGCCGCCGCGCCGCTTTTATCGCTGACGCCCTTTGAGGGGCTCGCCATGGCCTCGGGCTTTGGCTGGTATTCGCTCTCGGCGATTCTGATCGGCGACCAGCTCGGCCCGCTGCTCGGCGGCGTGGCGTTTTTCAACGACCTGGCCCGGGAGCTTTTAGCGTTCGTGCTGATTCCGCTGATCATCCACCGCCACGCGCCGCTTGCCATCGGCGTCGGCGGCGCCACCTCGATGGATTTCACCCTGCCGGTGATCCAGCAGCACGGCGGCGTGGCCTGCGTGCCGGTCGCGGTGGTCAGCGGCTTCATCCTGTCGCTTTTATCACCGCCGTTGATTTTGTTTTTTCTCTCGCTTTAGATACACCAGGGCGCAGCCACACCACGACCGAAGGGGCAGACATGAAAGCACTGATCAACATCGACTACACCGTTGACTTCGTCGCCGACACCGGCAGTCTCACCTGCGGCGCGCCGGGTCAGGCCATTCACGATGCCCTGCTGGCGCTGACGAAGTCGTTCGTCGAGGCCGGCGACTTCGTCGTGTTCGCCATCGACCGGCACGCTCAAGACGACCCCTACCATCCGGAAACGGCGCTCTTTCCGCCCCACAATATCGTGGGTACCGAGGGCCGGGCGCTCTATGGCGAGCTCGCGGCGTACCACGCAAGCGTAAAGCACGCACCCAACGTGCATACGATGGACAAGAGCCGCTACAGCGCCTTTCACGGCACCGACCTTGAAATCAAACTGCGCGAGCGCGGAATCACCGAGGTGCATCTGGTCGGCGTATGTACCGATATTTGCGTACTGCACACGGCGGTCGATGCTTACAACCGGGGGTTCAAAATCGTCGTCCATCAGAACGCCGTGGCAAGCTTCGACGCCGCCGGCCACGCCTGGGCGCTGGGTCACTTTCAGAACGTGCTGGGCGCCCAAGTGGTCTGACCCCGTATCGCGGCCAATAGCGTTCTCAGCCCGGCGTCAATCGCGCGAGCTTGCTCCTCAAATTCATGCGCACCGCCGGCCACTCGGATTCGATGATCGAATAGACCACGGTGTCGCGCAGCGAGCCATCACTCAGGATCTGGTGGGCGCGCAAAATACCGTCCTGCTTGGCGCCCAGCGACTCGATCGCCGCGCGCGAAGCCCGGTTGAAGAAGTGGGTGCGAAACTCGCAGGCGATTGCCCGGGAGGCCTCGAACAGGTTCGATAGCATCAAGAGCTTGCACTCGGCGTTCACCGCGGTGCCGCGAACGCTCTGGGAGTACCAGGTATAGCCGATCATCGCCCGGCGGTTGGCGGCGTCGACGGCGTAAAACCGCGTGGTGCCAACGATATCGCCGCTGGCCAGGTGGCGCACGGCGTAGGCCAGGTGACCGCGGCTGGCCTCTTCGATGGCCCGCTCCACGTAGGCGGCCATCTCTTCGGGGCGCGGGACACTGGCGTACCAGAGCGTCCAGCCCTGCCCGTCGCGCACCGCCTCGGCAAGCGCCTCGATATGCCCGGCGTTCAAGGGCTCCAGGCGCACGTGCTGGCCCTCGAGCTGCTGCTCCTGAATAAACATCGCTACCTCCTGACGGATAGCCCTTGTCTGTGCGACCGAGTCGCGCGGCTCGTCTAACGCTCGGCGCCGCTGGCGGCCAGGTGGTCGCTCAGGGCGTGGAAGAACTGGGTGATCGGCACGATCTCCATGGCTTCCGCCTTGGGCTGGGCGCTGGTCATGGCGATGACCATATCGTTGTCCGGGTCGATGAACACCCACTGGCCGAAGATGCCCACCGCCGAGAAGGCGTTATCACCTTCCGGCCACCAGGAGTAGCCGTACTCGATCTCCTCGCCACCGATCTCGTGAGGTCTTGCCGACTCCGTCACCCAACCTTCCGGCAGCACGTTCGGCGCACGCTGCTCCTCGAGCACGAACTGACCAAAGCGCGCATAGTCGCGTAGCGTGATCAGAAGCCCGCTTCCGCCGATCTCCTGGCCATCCTCGCCGTCGAGCCACCACTTTGCATCGGTTTCCATGCCATAGTTCGCCCAGATCTTCTCGGAGAGGTATTCAGAGGCGCTCTTGCCTACCGCACCGTTGATGATCGCCGAGAGCAGCTGGGTTTCGCCGGTGCTGTAGTTCCACACCGTGCCGGGGTCGGCGGCGCGTTCGAGCCCGCCCATGAACTCGAGAATCGCGCCCGGGCGCTGTTCGAGCTGAAGCTCGAGCATCTGGCGGCGCTCGGAGTCCGGATCGGCGTAGGTTTCATCCCAGGCCACGCCGGAAGCCATCAAAAGAATCTGCTCGACGCTGACGTCGTCATAGACGCTGCCCTCGAGCGCCGGCACGTAGGTGCTGACCGGGTCGTCGAGACTTTCGATATGGCCATCCTTGAGCGCGGCGCCGATCAGCGTCGAGGAGACCGACTTGGCGATCGACATCGACATCCAGGGCGTCTGGGCGGTATTGCCGAGCGCGTACTGCTCGAACACCACGTCGTTGTCGTGCACCGCCATCAGCCCGCTCACCCGGTTGAGCGCCATGAAGTCATAAATGTCGTAGGTCACGCCATCATGGGTCAGCGAGAAATCCTCGAGCGAGGCGTCGCGCTGACCAAACCGATGCGGCTCAGCCGCCGCCTTGACCGTGCGGGTTGGGAAGAGCCGGTCGATGTGGCGCGAAAGCTCGACCTGCTCGTCGGGCATCATCTGGCCGCTATACAGCTTTCGCACCTCGCTTTGGCTTTGCTCGGAGCTCTGGGCCCAGGCCGCCGGGGCAAGGGCCAGGGCGCCGGCGATCAGCGAGGTGTTGAGTAGCGTCGGTGTGGTCATATCACCCTCTCTTGATTGGCTCACGCAAGGCCCGCTTTGGCAGCACGCGCGGCGTGAAGTTTCCTGTAGCTTTCGATCAGGCGCTGGTGGCGCTCCAGGCCATCGAGCTGCAGGTTGGTGGGCGTGAGCCCGTAAAAGCGCACGGAGCCTTCGACGGAGCCGACCACCGCCGCCATGGTCGCCTCGCCGAACATGCGGGTGAAATTGGGCAGGTAGTCGTCGAGCTCCAGCTCGTCGTCCAGCGCGATCTCCAGCACCGCCTGTACCGCCTGGTAGAAGAGCCCGCGCTCGACGGTGTTGTCGTTGTACTGCAAAAACATCTCGACGCAGTCCAGCGCCTCGTCGAGCCGACCCAGCGCCAGAAAGATCAGAAGCTTGAGTTCCAATATAGTGAGCTGGCCCCAGACGGTGTTTTCGTCGAACTCGATGCCGATCAGCGTGATGATGTCGGCATGATCGTCCATCTGGCTCTCTTCCAGGCGCTCGACCAGATCCGTGAGCGCCTCGTCGTCGAGGGCGTGGAGGTTGAGAATATCCTCGCGGTAGTCGAGCGCCTTGTTGGTGTTGTCCCAGATCAGATCCTCGATCGGGTACACCTCGGAGTAGCCCGGCACCAGAATGCGGCATACCGGCGCGCCGAGATCCTCGTGAACGGCCATGTACACCTCGGCGTCGAGCTCGGCGAAGATGTCGAACAGCGTCTCGGCCTCCTGCTGGGAGGTCTTGCGCCCTTCGTCGGTGAAGTCCCACTCGACGAACTCGAAGTTCGAGCGCGCGCTGAAAAAGCGCCAGGAGACCACGCCGACCGAGTCGATGAAGTGCTCGACGAAGTTGTTGGGCTCGGCCAGCGTCTGGGAGTTGAACGTCGGCAGCGGCAGATCGTTCAGGCCTTCGAAGCTGCGCCCCTGCAACAGTTCCGTGAGGCTACGTTCGAGTGCCACCTCGAAGCTTGGGTGGGCGCCGAAGGAGGCGAACACGCCGCCGGTGCGCGGGTTCATGAGCGTCACACACATGACCGGGAACTGGCCGCCCATCGAGGCATCCTTCACCAGCACCGGGAAGCCCTGGGCCTCCAGCGCCTGGATGCCTTCGATAATGCCCGGATACTTCGCCAGCACCGCCTGCGGCACGTCCGGAAGCGAAAGCTCCTGCTCGAGAATGTCGCGCTTGACCGCGCGCTCGAAAATTTCCGACAGACACTGTACCTGGGCTTCCGCCAGGGTGTTGCCGGCGCTCATGCCGTTACTCAGAAACAGATTCTCGATCAGATTCGACGGGAAGTAGACCGTCTCGCCATCCGAGTGGCGCGTAAACGGCAGCGAGACGATGCCGCGGTCCACGCGTCCGGAGTTGGTGTCGAAAAGATGCGAGCCGGCAAGCTCGCCTTCCGGGTTGTAGATCGCCCGCGTATGCGCGTCGAGGATCTCGTCGGGCAGTTCGTCATTGGGGCCCGGCTGAAACCACTTTTCATTCGGGTAGTGGACGAAGTCACTGCCCGCGATCTCTTCGCCGAAGAACTGGTCGTTGTAGAAGAAGTTGCACGACAGGCGCTCGATGAACTCGCCCAGCGCCGAGCACAGCGCGCTCTCCTTGGTCGCGCCCTTGCCGTTGGTGAAGCACATGGGGGCGGCGGCGTCGCGAATGTGCAGCGACCAGACGTGGGGCACGATATTGCGCCAGGAGGCGATCTCGATCTTCATGCCCAGATCCGCAAGGATGCCGCTCATGGTGGCGATGGTCTGCTCCAGCGGTGCATCCTTGCCCTCAATAAACGTTTCGCCGCCTTCGGGGGCGCCCATGAGAAGCGCCTGAGCGTCCTCGTCGATGTTCTCGACCACCTCGATCTGAAACTCCGGGCCGGTCTGCACGACCTTTTTCACCGTGCAGCGGTCGATCGAGCGCAGCATGCCCTCGCGGTCCTTTTCGGAAATGTCCTCGGGCAGCTCGACCTGGATCTTGAAGATCTGCTTGTAGCGGTTTTCCGGGTCGACGATGTTGTTTTGGGAGAGCCGAATGTTGTCGGTCGGAATATTGCGCGCGTTGCAGTACACCTTGACGAAGTACGCCGCGCACATGGCGGATGAGGCCAGAAAGTAGTCGAAGGGGCCGGGGGCGGAGCCGTCGCCCTTGTAGCGAATCGGCTGATCCGAAATAACGCTGAAGTCGTCGAACTTCGCCTCGAGGCGAAGGTTGTCGAGATAGTTGACCTTGATTTCCATGGGGCAGACGTCCGAATCGATGAGTGTGCCCGGCGCGTTTATATGGCTTTGGGCGATGGCCCCCATTATCCAGTTTTTCGCCCGCCCCGTCTGCCCGTCGCGCGTCTTACAGCGTTTTGATCAGCACCTTGGATTTGCGCGCGTGGTTGTAGGTATCGCGCCTGAGCGGCGGAAGCTCCTCCAGGCTTGCGTCCTGGAAGCCGTGCTCGACGAACCAATGGGCGGTGTGGGTGGTGAGCACGAAAAGCGCCGCCAGCCCGGCTTTGCGCGCGCGCCGCTCGACGGCCTCGATCAGGCGCTCGCCGCGCTCGCCGCCGCGGTAGCTTTCGTGCACCGCCACACAGGCCAGCTCGCCGACGCCGGCCTCCGAAAAGAGGTGCAGCGCCGCGCAGCCGATTACCATGCCGTCGCGCTCAATCACCTGGTAGTCGTCGATCTCGTGCTCGAGGCGCGCGCGGGAGCGCGCCACCAGCATCCCGCGGCGCTCCAGCGGCTCGAGAAGCTCCAAAAGCCCCGCCACGTCGTTGAGCGTGGCGGCTCGAAGCTGCTCGTAGCGGTGCTCGGTGATCATCGTGCCTACGCCGTCGCGGGTGAAAAGCTCGCCCAGCAGCGCATCCGGGTCCTGCCAGCTGAGCAGGTGCGTGCGCGCCACGCCCTTGCGCGCCGCGGTAGAGGCCGCGCTCAGGTGGCGGGCGAGCTCGGAGCCGGGGGCGGCGGCGGCGAGCCGGGGCTCGGCCTCCTTCGGGCTGAGCTGGCGAAGCAGCCCGCCCTGCTCGTCTTCGAGGCCTTCCGAGTCACCGAGCAGAATCAGCTTGTCCGCCTTGAGCGCCACGGCGGCGTGCTGGGCGACGTCGGCGGCGTCGAGATCGAACACCTCGCCGGTACTGGAAAAGCCCAGCGGCGGCAGCAATACCAGCGACCCTTGGCTCAAAAGCTCCTGAATGGCACTGGCGCGCACCCGGCGCACCTCGCCGCTATGATCGAAATCCACCCCTTCGCGCACGCCCAGCGGCTTGGCGGTGACCAGGTTGCCGGAGACTACGCTTAACTCAACGCCGTGCAGCGGGGAGCTTGGCAGCCCCAGGGAGAGGCGTGCCTCGAGCCACAGCCGCTGGTGGGACGCCACCTGCTCGACCTGAGCCATCACCGCGCGATCGGCCACCCAGCGCCCGTCGACGTGAACGGGTGCCACGCCCGCCGCGGTGAGCGCAGCCTGCACCTGGGGGCGCACGCCGAACACCACGACCAGGCGAACGCCGAGCGTGTGCAACAGCGCCAGATCCTGAATCAGCTGCTCGCCACGGTGTGAGGCCATGGCGTCGCCTTCGATCAAAATCACGAAGGTTCGCCCGCGGTGCGCGTTGATGTACGGCGAGGCGTTACGAAACCAGTCGACAAAGGGGAAGCGTTTATCCAAGGGGCCGCTCTCCGGCGCAGAGTGAATGAAGGCGTTGGCAGACCGACTACTTTAACAGAGCCCGAAAAACCAGCGCCAAAAAAAACGGCACCGCTTTGCAAGACTCGCCGGGGCGAAGCAAAACGGTGCCGCGTGGCAGGCGCGTTGGCGTTAGCCGAACATGCCCTTGAACATGAAGAAGAACACGATGGCCAGACACGCGCCCGCCGGCAGCGTGATCAGCCAGGACATCACGATGGTGCCGATGACGCGCAGATTGAGTGCGGCCATGCCGCGGGCAAGTCCCACGCCCAGCACCGCGCCGACCAGCGTGTGGGTGGTCGAGATCGGCAGGCCAGTGGCCGAGGCCAGTACCACGGTGCTCGCCGCGGCCAGGGTCGCAGCAAAGCCGCGGCTCGGCGTAAGCTCGGTGATGCCGGTGCCGACGGTGGCGATCACGCGGTGGCCGTAGGTCACCAGACCAAACACGATACCGCCACCACCGAGCACCAGCACCCACCAGGGCACCAGCGCGGCGCTGTCGATCATGCCTTCGCTACGCACCACGCTGATCACCGCGGCCAGCGGGCCGACCGCGTTGGCGACATCGTTGGAGCCGTGGGCGAACGCCATGGCGCAGGCGGTAAAGATCATCAGCACGCCAAATACGCGCTCGACGTTGGCGTAGCCGAAGTGGTCGGCGGCGTTTTGTTCGAACTTGATCCGCCGCTGCATGACGATCCCCAGCCCCATGATGGCCGCACCCAATAGAATCGAGAGGATCAGGCTTTGGCTAAAGCTCAGGTCGAGCCCGACGTGGGATAGCCCCTTGGTGAGCGTCACCATCGAGACGATGAAGCCGACCAGAAACACGTAGCCAGGCACGTAGCGCTTGGCGGCGGCAAAGGGGTCATTGCTTTCGAAAATCAAATGATGAACGGATTTGAACAGCACGTAGCCGATGGTACCGGCCAGAAGCGGCGACACCACCCAGCTCGAGGCGATCTGGGTCACCTTGTCCCAGGCCACCGCCTCGACCCCCAGGCCTACCGCGGCGAAACCGACGATGGCGCCGACGATCGAGTGGGTGGTCGAGACCGGCCAGCCCTTGGCCGAGGCCACCATCAGCCAGATACCGGCGGCCAGAAGCGCCGAGAGCATGCCGTAGACCAGAAACTGCGGATTGGCCTCCAAAAGCGCCGGGTCGATGATGCCGCCCCGAATGGTAGCAGTGACTTCGCCGCCGGCAAGCCAGGCGCCAAGAAACTCGAAAATCACCGCGATGATGATGGCCTGCTTGATGGTGATCGCTTTCGACCCCACCGAGGTTCCCATGGCGTTGGCGACATCGTTGGCGCCCACGCCCCAGGCCATGAAAAAGCCGAATACACAGGCGAGAATGATAAAAATATCGCCATACTGGGCAATAATCTGCATGCGGTCCCCTTAACGCGCGGTCAAAATCTGCAGTCGGCTACCCACGCGCTCGGCGCGGTCCGATACTTCGCCCACCCACTCGATGATCTTGTAAAGGAAGATCACATCCACCGGCGGCAGTACACTTTCGAGCTCGAAAAGCTGGCGGCGAATCGCCACCTGTTGATCGTCGGCCTGATGTTCCAGGGTATGCAGCTCGCGAATCATGTTCTGCATAACATCCGACACGTTGCGCCCGAAGCCGGATTCCAGCAGCTCCTTGAGCTCCTCGAGCGCCTGACGCGCCTGAGCCACGCAGGCTACGCTGGTGATCATGTAGTCGCGCATCGGCTCGGCAAGCTCATCCGGCACGCGCATTTTACGTCCCAGCATAATGCCGGTAATGTCACGCACCTTATTGGCGATCTTGTCCTGCACGCTGATCAGATCCAACAGATCCGAGCGCGATACCGGCAGGAACATGGTGCTGGGCAAATTCAAGCGCAGCTCGGTTTTCAGCGTGTCCGCATCGTGCTCAAGACAGGTGACACGCTCACGCAGTGCCGTCGCGGTCTCCCAGTCGCCTGCCAGCGAGGCCTCGAAAAAGGGCAGCAGCTGATCGGCGCACTCGTTGGCCTTGACGATATGGGCCAGAAGCGGCTGGAAGGGCGAACGGCCGAACATGGCGGAAAAAGGATTGGAGGTAACCATAGTGCCTTTCATCCTGAGTGTGGAAAGCCTGAAAATGGCGGCGCTAGTATAAAGAGTGCGCCTGCCGCCGTCATGAAAAGTTCATAAAGACGTCGAAATTTAACGCAACGTTCACAAAAGCAAGGTAGCCATTGTCATGAAAGATCACTCCCCGCTCGAAGTAGAGCTTAAGCTAGCGCTGCCTGCCGCGTCCATCGACGCCCTTTTAAGCTACCCTGCCCTGGCCAAGGCCCCAACCCGAAAGCGCCTGACCAACACTTATTACGACACCCCCAATAAGGACCTTTCCCGCCAGGGCATCGCCGTGCGGCTGCGCCAGACCGGCGGGCAGACGCTGCAAACGGTCAAAACGAAAGGCCACGGCGGCGGCGGGCTCTCGACACGGGGCGAGTGGGAGTGGGCCGTGAGCAAAGGGCTGGATATAAAGGCGCTCGCCGCCCTGCCGCCGTTCGAGAACGTATCTATTGAGGCGCTCAAGGCCCTCACCCCGACGCTTGCCACGGATTTCGACCGGCGCAGCTGGATGATCGACTGGAACGATAGCCGCATCGAGCTCGTGCTCGATGAAGGCGAGGTCCGTGCCAACGGCGCGCGGGCCGTGATTTGTGAAATCGAGCTCGAGCTCAAGGAAGGCGCTCCCGATGCGCTCTGGTCGCTGGCGCTCTCGATGTCGAGTTTCGTTCCACTTCGCCCGAGCGATTCGAGCAAGGCCGCCCGCGGCAATGCCCTGAGTCATGGCGAGTGGACGCTGCCCCAGGCCAACACCCCCAGCAAGTGGCTGCACCGGGCGACGGTGGCGATGGACGCCTACCAGGACAGCCGCGAACCAGCGTACTTCGAGCACGCCGTTCGCGCCTACGAGACGCTGGCCGAGCATCCGGCGCTTGCCGAGCCGCTTCGCCCGACCGCGGCGGCGCTCGCTCGGGCGCTCGATAAAAACGCCACGAGTATCAGCTTTGGCTACAACGCCTTGAGTCTGGCGCATCGCCTGACCCTTGAAAGCGCGCTAAGCTGAACCGGCTTGCCACGTTCAAGGATAACGCCATGAGCCTTCACCTCGCGCCGGGCCCGGAAGGCCTGCGTTCGCAGCTTTTTCACATTATTTTCGAATCCGATACGCCCGGCGCCAAGGCCTTCGATCTGGCGCTGATCATCGCGATTCTCACCAGCGTCACGATCATCATCCTTGGCAGTGTCGAGAGCATCGCCCAGCCCTACGGGGAGATATTTCTCTACATCGAGTGGACGATCACGATCCTGTTCAGTATCGAGCTTCTGGTGCGCCTCTACTGCCTGGATCGACCGCTGGCCTATATCAAAAGCTTCTACGGCGCGGTGGATCTGATCGCCATTCTTCCCGCCTGGCTGGTGCTGCTGGTACCCGGCGCGCACGGGTTGGTGATCGTGCGCCTTTTGCGCGTGCTGCGTATTTTTCGCATTCTGCGAATGATGGAGTTCGTCGGCGAAGGCCACATGCTGCTCGAGGCGCTCAAGCGTAGCTCACGCCAGATTCTGCTCTTTTTCAGCAGCATTCTGATGGTGGTGACGCTGTTCGCCGCGCTGATGTACACCATCGAGTCCGAAGAGGCGGGCTTTACCAGCATTCCGATCTCGATCTACTGGGCGATCGTGAGCATGACCACGGTAGGTTACGGCGATATCGTGCCGTTAACGCCGCTGGGCAAATCGATCACGGTGATTTTGATGCTGCTGGGCTACTCGATCATCGCCGTGCCCACCGGCGTCTTCTCGGCCCAGGTAATCCGCTCCATTCGTGAGGACCGCTACTCGGAAGAGGCCTGCCCCGGTTGCGGTCACGACCACCACGAAAAGCGCGCCCGCTACTGCCTGCGTTGCGGCACCTGGCTCGACGAGTTCAGCGAGGACCCGCGCGAGGAGGAGCGACGCGAAAAGGAAGAGAAGAAAGCCCGGGAAGCGAAGGAGAAGATGGAGGAGTTGAAGCTCGAGGAGAAAAAGCGCGCCGATGAAGACGAGGACGCCGGCGAATAATCGCCGGCGTCGCCCACAAGGCTAGCTCTCGAAGGGCGCGGTATCGCCGCGCCCTTCGCGCACGATGGTCGGCGGCATGGTGCGAAGATCGATCACGCTGGTGGGGTCCAGATGGCAGGCGCCGCCATCGATGATCAAATCCAGGTGTGCACTGAAGCGCTCGCGAATCTCTTCCGGGTCGTTCATGGGAAGCGTCTCGTCCACCGGGATGAGCGTCACGCTCATCAGGGGCTCCCCCAGGGCTTCGAGCAGCGCGTGGGTGATGCGATGGTCCGGCACGCGCACGCCGATCGAGCGGCGCTTGGGGTGCAAAAGAAGCCTTGGCACTTCGGTGGTCGCTTCCAGAATGTAGGTGTAGGGCCCCGGCGTGTGCGCCTTGAGCAGGCGAAACACCGCGTTATCCACCTTGGCATAGGTGCCGATTTCGGAGAGATCCGAACACACCAGGGTAAAGTTGTGCTTGTCGTCGAGCGAGCGCAGCCACTTGATCTTCTCGATCGCCTTTTTCTCGCCCAAATGGCAGCCCAGCGCGTAGCCCGAGTCTGTCGGATAGGCGATGACCCCGCCCTTGCGAATGATCTCGACGGCCTGGTCGATCAAGCGCTTTTGCGGATTTTCCGGATGGATCTGAAAATACTGGCTCATGGCTGACTCCTTGCCCTGTCACTTCTCGCCCGGCGGGCGGTGTTCCCCAAGCATAGCTCACGATGGCCGTGTCATGCCGGCGTGCCCACGGGCAGAAGCCCGGCGGGCGCCTCGTGTAAATGGATTAGCCGCGGATGCTGCCAGATCGGCCGCGCCGCGGTGCGCGGGATGGCGCTGGTGCTACCGGGGGCGGCGTGGCTGCCGGGAAAGTGAAAATCGCTGCCCAGGGAGGCATACAGGTCGCGCTCGACGAGCTGGCGCGCCAGATCGCGGGTGGCGTCCGGATTCTGCTGGCCGCTGACCAGCTCCACGGCCTGGCCGCCGGCGGCCACGAAGCTGTCCATCAGCTGGCCGCGCTTTCGCCGGGTCAGCCCGTAGCGAAGCGGGTGGGCGATCGCCGCTACCCCACCGGAGGCGACGACCCACTCGACCGCCTCACCGATCTCGGGCCAGTGCGCCTTGACGTCGCCCTTCTTGCCGCTGCCCAGGTAGCGCTTGAAGGCGCTGGCCCAGTCCGACGCCAGCCCCTCTGCCACGAGCGCCCGGGCGAAGTCCGGGCGTCCCAGCGGGCGCTCGCTTCCGGCGTGTTCGCGCGCCTTGGCCAGCGCATCCTTGAGCCCCAACTTCTCCAGCCGCTGGGCGATCACCTCGGCGCGCTGAATACGCGCCTGGCGCTGCGCCTCGAGACCTTCGATGAGCGGCCCGCGGGCGCCCCCCGGCATCAGTGCCACCACGTGAATGTTGATGCCCTGCCAGCGCGTGGAGAGCTCGCAGCCGGCGATCAGACAAAGGCCTTCTCGCTCGCAGGCCAGTGCCGCCTCAGCCACGCCGTCCATGGTGTCGTGGTCGGTCAAAGCGATATGAGAAAGCCCGCGGCTTGCGCACAGCGCGACGAGATCGAAGGGCGACAGCGCGCCGTCGGAGGCGGTGGAATGCATGTGCAAATCCACCGGATAGCCGTGGTCGGCCTCGAAGCTTTCGGGCAGCACGGTCACAGGGAGTCGGGGCATGGGCATGACGTCGGTTGGGGAGTTTGTCAGAATGGGGGCCTTCACGTATAAATACGGGCGTTTGCACGCGCCGCGCCATGGTACCTAACGCGCGTGCGCCGTACCATGTACGCCGCGATATGAAACGCTGATTTTTATTCACGGCCCGCCCCCCCAGACCACGCTTTGCGCTTAACGCCGAGGACCCCCCATGCTCTACGCCATCATGAGTGAAGACGTTTCCGATAGTCTGGAAAAGCGCCAGGCGGCGCGCCCGGACCACCTCGCCCGCCTGGAAGCACTACGCGACGAGGGCCGTCTGGTGCTGGCGGGCCCGCACCCGGCCATCGACAGCGAAAGCCCGGGAGATACCGGCTTCACCGGCAGCCTGGTCGTGGCGGAGTTCGATAGTCTGGACGACGCCCAGGCGTTTGCCGATAGCGACCCTTACGTGGCGGCAGGCGTCTACGCCCGCGTCACCGTGAAGCCCTTCAAGAAAGTAATGCCTTGATTTTTACGGGCTGCTATGGGGGTGTCGCCGGCTTTTGCACAGAGGCTGTGGAAAACTCTGTGAAAACACGGCGGACGCTTTTCTCAAAGCGAGAGAGTGCGCCCGTATTAACGAATTGATCATTTTTTAACCGCTTTTCACGCTTGCCTCGACAACGGATATTCGTGTGACCCAGCGCCACCCTGTAATGCCGCCCCTGGAGACCTTGACCGCCCCGCCGCTGACCTGGGAAGACGCCGCCCCGCACTCGAGTCAGTTCGGCGACGTCTATTTTTCCCGCGAGGACGGCCGCGCCGAAACCGAGCACGTGTTCCTGCACGCCAACCGGCTGCCCGAGCGCTTTGCCACCTGGCACGAGCCACGGGCGTTCGTCATCGGCGAGACGGGCTTTGGCACCGGGCTCAACGTGCTCAGCGCCTGGGCGTGCTTCGAGAAGCACGCCCAGGCTGGCGCGCGCCTTCATCTGTTATCCACAGAGAAGTACCCAATGCCTGTCGAAGCGCTGTCCCGCGCGTTAAACGCCTGGCCCTCGCTTTCCCACTACGCCGACGCACTCTGCGCGCGCTGGCCCGCCCCCGTCGCCGGCATTCACCGGCTGCACTTGAGCGAGCGGGTGACGCTGGACCTTCACTTTGGCGATACCACCGAGCGTTTAACGCTGCTCGACGGCCGGGTCGACGCCTGGTTTCTGGACGGCTTCGCGCCCTCCAAAAACCCGGCAATGTGGCAGGACGCGCTGTTCGAGGCCATGGCGGCGCGCTCGCATCCCGGGGCGACCTTCGCCACCTTCACCTGCGCCGGTATCGTCAAGCGTGGGCTCAAGGCGGCAGGCTTTGCGATCCGCAAAGTGCCGGGCTTTGGGCGCAAGCGCGAGATGCTCGCTGGCGAGATCGACCACCCGCCGGTGGATAACCGCCGCCACCACACGCCCTGGTTCACTCCGCAAGCGCTGCAGCCAGTCGCGCACGTCGCGGTGATCGGCGCGGGCCTGGCCGGGGCCTGCACGGCGGCCGCGCTCGCCCGGCGTGGGGTGAAGGTCAGCGTGTTCGAGCGCGAAGCGCCGGGCGCCGGCGGCTCGGGCAACCGCCAGGGCGCGCTCTACGTCAAGCTCGCCGTCGAGACCAACCGGCAGAGCCGCTTCTATCTGGCGGGGCTTTTGTACAGCGCGCGCTGGTTGGGCGGGCTTCAAGGGAGTGAGGCGTTCTGGTCACCCTGCGGGGTGGTGCAGCTGGCGACCAGCGACAAGGAAGCGAGCCGCCAGCGCCGCTTTTTGGCGCGCCACCCGCTGGGGGACGCGGTGGTTCAGGCGCACCAGGGGGGGCTCGCTACGCTGGCGGGCGTCACAGGCGAGACCGAGCACGCGCTGTTCTATCCACAGGCGGGCTGGGCACGCCCCCAGAAACTTTGCCAGGCGCTGCTGGACCATCCACGCATTACGCTCAAAAAAGCCGAGGTGAGCGCGCTTGAAGCCGATGCATCCGGCTGGCGCCTGACGCTTGGGGATAACAGCGCATGTCAGGCGGATCAGGTCGTCATTGCCTGCGCGCACCAGGCAAACGCGTTCACCCAGACGCAAACCCTCGCCCTGCAAAAAGTGCGCGGCCAGGTGAGCTCGCTGGCGCTTCCCGAGGGCGTGAGCGCCCCGTCCAGAGTGGTGTGCGCCGGCGGCTACGTCTGCCCGCCTGTGGAGGGCGTGCTCACCTTCGGCGCAAGCTTCGTGCCCAACGACGGCGAGCGCGACCTGCGTGAGGCGGATCACCAGCGCAATATCGACGAGCTCAAGGCCGCACTGCCCGAATGGGTTGAGGCGCTCGAGCGCGCAAGCGGCCCATTGACGCCGGCAAGGCTCTCCGGGCGGGCCGCGATCCGCGCGGCGAGCCCGGACAAGACGCCTTACGCCGGGCCGGTACCCAACGCAGAGGCGTGGCAGCGCGACTACGCCGCGCTCTCGAAGGACGCCTCCCGCGTGGCACCCATACCCGGCGCGCACCATCCGGGGCTCTGGGTGTCGGCGGCGCACGGCAGCCGGGGGCTTGCCAGCGCCCCGCTGTGCGCCGAGGTCATCGCCTCCCGGATGCTCAATGAGCCGCTGCCGATCGAGGCCGCGCTCGCCGATCACCTGCACCCGGGCCGACGGCTGATCAGCGCGCTGATTCGCGCCGATTCATAGACAGTACGCGCCTAGTAGTCGCCCTCCTCCTCGTCGTCGGCGAGATCGCGGCCAAAGGCGCGCCACTGCTCGAGCGTCATCACTTCGGTGTACTCGAGCTCTAGATCGTGGGCGATGAGCAGCTCGCCGCGCTCGAGCTGGCGCTTGAGCTCGACTACCCAGCCGTGCATGCCCTCACCGCTGGTGTCGGTGGTGTCGTAGCCCTGTCGGGTCACGAACGCCTCGAGCAGTGCGTTCAGGGTTTCCGGCGGCAGCATGCGCGCCGGCACTTCGATGAATCGGCTCATTCGGCCTGCTCCCACTGCTTGAGTTGTTGCGTAAAGGCGGCCTCGTCCAGCACCTCGACCCCGAGCTCCTCGGCCTTGGCCAGCTTGCTGCCCGCCGCTTCGCCGGCGACCACGCAGGTGGTCTTTTTCGAAACGCTGCCGGCGACCTTCGCCCCCAGCGCCTGCAGGCGCGCCTTGCCCTCGTCGCGCGTCATGGTCTCAAGGCTTCCGGTGAGCACCCAGGTCTGGCCCTCCAGCGGCGTTGGGCCGCGCGTGACTTCCGCCTCCTCCCACGTGAGGCCGGAGGCGATCAGCGCCTCGATGGTTTCCCGGTTGTGCGGCTGCTGGAAAAACAGATGCACGTGGGCGGCGACGATCGGACCGACGTCGTTGACTGCTTCGAGCGCGGCCTGATCGGCGGCCATCAGCGCCTCGAGCGTGCCGAAGTGGCTCGCCAGATTCACCGCGGTCGCCTCGCCCACTTCGCGAATGCCGAGGGCATAGACGAAGCGTGCGAAGGTGGTGTTTTTGGCACTTTCGAGCGCCGCGACCAGGTTCTGCGACGATTTCGCGCCCATGCGCGGAAGTTCGGCCAGCCCCTCGGCGGTGAGACCGAACAGATCCGCCGGTGTCTTGACCCAGTCGCGCTCGACGAGTTGGTCGATGATCTTTTCGCCCAGCCCGTCCACATCCAGCGCCTTGCGGCTGGCGAAGTGCTTGAGCGCCTCCTTGCGCTGGGCGGGGCAGAATAGCCCGCCGGTACAGCGCGCCACTGCCTCGCCCTCGACGCGTTCGATGTCCGAGCCGCACACCGGGCAGGCGGTAGGAAACTCGATTACGCGGGCGGCCTTCGGGCGTTTGTCGGGGTCGACGCGCACGACCTGGGGAATGACGTCGCCGGCCCGGCGAATCGCCACAGTGTCGCCGATCATCACGCCAAGCCGTTCGATCTCATCGGCGTTATGGAGCGTGGCGTTGGAGACGGTGACGCCGGCCACGCTCACCGGCGCAAGCCTGGCCACCGGGGTGATGGCGCCGGTACGCCCCACCTGAAACTCCACGTCGTTGAGCGTGGTGACCTCCTCCTGGGCGGGGAACTTGAACGCCACTGCCCAGCGCGGCGCGCGGGCCACGAACCCGAGCTCGCGCTGGGCGCGCAGATCATTGACCTTGATCACCACGCCGTCGATGTCATAGCCCAGCTTCAAACGCTTCTCGCCCAGCGCGTCGCAGTAGCGGGCCACCGCGTCGGGGCCGGTGAGCGTTTCAAGCTCGCTGCTCGAGCGAAAGCCGAGCGTCTTGAGTCTGGCCATCAGTGCGCTGTGGCTGGTGTCGCCGGCATCCGGGTCGAGCCTGGCGACCTGGTAGGCGTGAAACTCCAGCGGGCGCTTGGCGGTGATGCGTGGGTCGAGCTGGCGCAGGCTGCCGGCGGCGGCGTTGCGCGGATTGGCGAACACCCGGCCCTCCTCTTCCCGAGCGCGCTCGTTGAGCGCCTCGAAACCTTCATGGCGCATGATGACCTCGCCGCGCACTTCCAGCAGCGCCGGGGCCGGGTCGCCCCGAAGGCTGAGCGGAATCGAGCGCAGCGTGCGCAGATTCGAGGTGATGCCTTCGCCAGTGCGCCCATCGCCGCGGGTCGCGCCGTGGGTCAGCACGCCCTGCTCGTACACCAGCGATACCGCCGCGCCGTCGAGCTTGGGCTCGCAGCTGAACTCGATCTCGCTTGCGTCACACTCCAGGCGCTCGGCCACGCGCTCGGCAAAGGCGAAAATGTCGTCGCGGTCAAAAGCGTTGTCCAGTGACAGCATCGGGGTAGCGTGGGCCACCGCGGGAAAACCTTCCGCTGGCGCCGCGCCTACCCGCTGGGTAGGCGACTCCGGCGTAACGAGCTCCGGATGCTTCGCCTCGATCTCTTTCAGCGCCTGCAGCTTGCGGTCGTAGTCGGCGTCGGTCAGCGCGGGCTCGTCGAGCACGTAGTAGCGGTGGTTGGCGTCGTCGAGCTCGGCGCGAAGCGAGGCGAGCTCTTCGAGCACCTCAATAGAGGGCTGACTCATGCGTTGGGGTTCCGTGAAGCGGGTCTCTGATGGACATATCCTAAAGCCTGGCAGCCAGCGGCTCCAGAAACAAAAACACCCGCCTTTTCAGGCGGGTGTTTTCATACAGACGAAGTGCTAGCGGGCGTGGCGCTGTAGCCGGTGACGGCGTTCGAACTCGTGGACCCGCTGGCGGGCGAACTCGATGGTTTGCGCCGTCATGACGCTGCGGTTTTCGTCCTTGAGCTCGCCGCCCATGTGACGCACCACTACCATGGCGGTTTCCACCATCGCCTCGAACGCGGCGGCGCTGTCGAGCGCGCCGGGCAGCGGCATCAGGAAGGTGACGCCGGGCGTGGCGAACTCGTCCATCTGCTCGATGGGGAAGGTACCGGGCTTGACCACGTTGACCATGGAGAACTGCAGCGCACTGTCGTCGCTTTCGGTCTCGAAACGGTGGAACACGCCCATGGCGCTGCAGTAACGAAGCCCGCAGGCCATCATCAGCTCCAGCAGTTTGCCGCCGTCGAAGCCGTCTTCATCCCGGGAAAGCACGCTGATGACGACCATTTCCGACGCGTCGGTTAGTGCGTCCCTGGCGCGAGCGCCAGAAACGTCGTGGCGAAGCGCTTTCGCAAGCGTCGGATGCACGCGTACGCTGCTCTCTTCAAACGCCGGCGCATCGCTGTACTCGTCGCCATACTCGTCAGGGTAATCGCCATCGTCGCGGTCGTCGCTCCGGGGCTCGGCAAAGCGCTCGTCATAACGGCGCTCCCCCCCCTGGCGGCGCAGCGCGCTCATGGAGGGCTCGGCGCTGTAAAGCTCGTCGTTTTCGAAGCGAGTCGCGCTGTTGGCAGCTTCAAGCTCGCGGGCCCGAGCGTTCTCCTGGGCGATGCGCGCCTTTTCGGCCTCGGCGGCCTCCTTCGCTTCGCGGCGCTGCTCGGCTTCCAGCGCCTTACGCTCGGCTTTTTGCTTGGCCAGCGCCTTCGCCCGCTCGGCTTTTTCTGCCTTTTTACGCTCGCGGGTCTGGCGGTGCTCGATCATCCGACGCTTGAACGAGCGCCCGATGCCTTCGAAATCGACCAGCCGGTACTCGTCGACGGTATCGTCATCGAGCTCCCCGGCGGTATGGGCGCGCAGCTGGCGCCGCTTGCGTGCCTCGGTGCTCTTGACGTGCGCAGCGGTGTCTTCGGGCTCGGCACGAAGCACCGGCTCCTGCTCGGCGGCCGGGGCCGATTCGCTTGCCGCGACGGCCTCGTCACTTGAAAGCGGTTCCGGGCGCGAAGCGGGCGTTTCCGAAGTCATGCTCGGGTCGATCGTTTCATCAAGCGGTGCGGGCTTAGCCTGAACCGGTGCAGGCTCGGCCGGGGCAGCAGAAAGGGTCGGCTCGACCGGCTCGGCGGACGACGCGCTACTCTCGGGCGCCGGCTCGACGAAAAGGCTGGGCTCCTGACGCTCCGCGCCGTCCAGGGCGGGCTCGGTAGCGGGTCGCGGCGCCGGGCTTACGGGCTCATCGGTGGCGAAGGAAGGGGCTGATATTTCAGACGCTGAAGCATTTGCGGCAGACGTTTTAGGCGCAGGCGTTGCTGCTGATGCTTTAAAAGCAGCGCGTTTGGAGGCGCCGGGCTGGGCTTGAGAGGCGCTTTCAGCGTGCTCATCGCTGTAGCCGCCTTCATAAGCAAACTGCTGGCCGCCGGCCGCCTTTTTGGAACGCGTGGCTGCCCGCGAGAACGAACGTTTGAAATCGGAGAGTACGCGGGACGGGCCTGGGTGCTCCTGACGCTCCAGCTGCGGCTTTTTGCCCAAACCGCTGTAGTCGGCGGGTTTGACTACGCGCGCGCCTCCGTTGGGAAGCTCCCAGTTGATTTCGGCTTCCTTGGCCTCGTCATCGAACTCCTCTGCCGACGCTTTAGGCAGGTTATCGACCGCTTGGTCGAGCCTTGGCACTCGGCGCTGGCGCTGAAGCCTTCGAACCCCATCGACCACGATAAGCGACACCAACGCCAATCCCAGAATGATTAACCACTCTCTTAATTCCATGTCGAGCATTCCATGGGTCATTTTAACCGGTTAAAGGCGCTACCCTTGATGATCATTCGCGTCCATCCAAACGCTGCACCGACCACCAAACATAGTGCGACTGCTATAAAAAGGACAACGTGTGCTTGCTCTACGCGGGCTATCCGCCATTTCGATCAATACTCGACAGAGTAAATCCGGCGCTTGGACAAACGGTAACGCTAAAAGTGCCATCCTGGCGCTTGTTCGGGCCAACGCTATTCGACACGTGGGCCGCAGGCCCTTTAGCGGTCGGCGAGTCTTTGATGACGCTCCGTCCCGCTTATAAATGTGCTCAGTGTAGAAGCGTTAACCCATGATGACAAAATCTTACCGCCATACTCGCTCATTAAACAAGCACAACTCGGGATTATCGCGACAAGTGCTCAAGAGTTGGCGTTAGTTTGATTAAAAAGAGCGCTATAACGAAACTCGTTAAGCGCTCCTTTTATACTATATATATGTCCAGCCGCTATTTTTTTTCATCAATGGGATCAAACGTTCCGCGCCCACGCTATCGGCTGGCATCGATACGCCGGATAAAGGGCGCCTTTCATGGGGCCTGCCCTCGTTCTTTAGTCGACCAAAGCGGCGGCTTCGTCGATACCGACCGACACCAGCCTTGAGACGCCGGGCTCCTGCATGGTGACACCCATCAGCCGTTCGGCAGCCTCCATGGCGATCTTGTTATGGGTGATGTAGATGAACTGGACGTTCTCCGACATCTCCTTGACCAGTTTGGCGTAGCGGCCGACGTTGGCATCGTCCAGCGGCGCGTCGACCTCATCGAGCATGCAAAACGGCGCCGGGTTGAGCCTGAAGATCGAAAACACCAGCGACAGCGCCGTCAGCGCCTTTTCACCGCCGGAGAGTAGGTGAATGGTGCTGTTCTTCTTGCCCGGCGGGCGCGCCATGATCGCCACCCCCGTCTCCAGCAGATCCTCGCCGGTGAGCGTGAGCCACGCCGCGCCGCCGCCGAACACCCGCGGGAAGAGTTCCTGCAGCCCGGCGTTGACCTGATCGAAGGTGTCGCGAAAGCGCACCCGGGTCTCCTGGTCGATGCGCTTGATCGCCCGTTCCAGGGTCTCGAGCGCCTCGGTCAGCTCGGCGTGCTGGGCTTCCAGGTAGTTGCGCCGCTCGGCCTGCTGGTCGTACTCCTCGATCGCCGCCAGGTTGATCGCACCAAGCTTTCGGATCTTCTCCGAGGTGTTCTCCAGAAGCGACTGCCAGCGTGACTCTTCTGCATCATCGGCAAGCCCATTGGCGAGCGCCTCGACATCGTGGCCGAGCTCGGCCAGCGCCTCGTCCTGGGTGGCGGCCTTGAGGGTCAGCGCCTGCACCTCCATGCGAAGCGTCTGGAGCTGTTCGCGGCTCTGCTCCAGAGTGCGCTCGTGATTTTGTCGGGCGAGCTCGTCATTTCTGAGCTGTTCGGTGATGACCTGGGCCTGCTCGCGGGTGTCACTCAGCCGGGCCTGGCGCTGCTCGCGCTCATGGAAAAGCTCCTCGAGCTCTTCAGCAGCGAGTTCGTCGGGCTCTCTTAGCGCCTCGCGGGCCTCTTCGAGCTCTTCGATACGCAGCGTCAGGCGCTCGTCGCTCTCCTCGGCGCGGGCCTGCTGGGCGCGCAGGCTATCGCGCTCGGTGTTGAGCCGCTCGCGCTCCAGCGCCAGCGCCTGCTGGCTCGCCTTGAGCGGGGCCTGCTCGCGGCTCAAACGCTCGAACTCCTCCCGGGCGCGGGCGCGCTGCTCCACGCTCTCCTCGCGGGCGGTGGCCGCCTCGTCGAGCTTTGCCATGGCGTCGTTCCAGCGCTCGCGCTGCTCCTCGAGGCTGAGTACCAGCGTCGCCTCGTCCTCCTTGAGGGTGGCAAGCTCGTCGTCGATCTCGGCGGCGCGGCCCTCCAGGTGCTCGAGCCGCTGCGCCAGGCGCTGCTCCTTGACCGCGAGCTGCTGGCGAAGCGCACCGTGTTCGCGCTCGGCCTGGTCGCGCTCGCCGCGCTCGTGCTCGAGATTTTCAAGCTGTTCGGCGAGTCTTTCGCACTGCGCGTCCAGCGCTTCGAGCGCCTGCTCGAGCGCCTCCTGCTCCCGGCTGAGTTCGTCGAAACGCCGGCGAGTCACCAGCAGCGCATCGACGCCCTGCCCGCTCGCTTTCTGCGAAAGCCACCCCGGCCCGCACCAGAGCCCTTGCCGACTGACCGCGCTCTCTCCCGCAGGCAGCCGGGCGGCAAGCGCCTGGGCCTCATCATCACCTTCGACAACGTGAATGCGCGCGAGCCACTCACTAAGCGCCCCGGCGCCGTCCACCTTCGCATCGAGCCGGCCGTCGTTGTGTGCCCTGGGAGCGGTGGCGTCGATCAGGCACCAGTCGGTGGCCAGCGCCTCGGGCAGCTTTGATAGCGCCGCGCCGTCCACCATACGAGCATTGAGCCAAGGCGCGAGCAGCCAGGAGACGACCGATTCCCAGCCGGGCGCGGCCTGCAGGGTTTCGCCGAGCCTCGGGGCGCTCTCGAGGCCCAGCGCCTGGAGATGGCCATCGAGCGCCGGGTCGTGGTCGGCAAGCGCCGCGTCGATCAGTGCCTTGAGTGAGGCGAGTTCGCCCTGGCAGCGGCTCAGTTCCCCACGCTTGTCATCGCGGGTCTTGAGCGCGCGCTGGTGCGCCCCTTTGGTGTCGCTGATGCGCTGCTGGGCCTGCTCGCGCTCGGTTTGAAACTGCTCGACGCGCCACTCGGCCGCTTCGAGCTCGGTCTGGCTTTGAGCGTGCTCCTGGCGCACGGCGGTGGTGTCGTCGAGATCACCGCGCTGCTGCTCGCGGCGCTCACGCTCGCCCTGCAGGCGCTTGATGCGCTGCTCCAGATCGGCCACCTGGTCCTGGCCGCGCTCGGCGCTGCGGCTGGCGTCGCGCCAGCGGGCGTCGAGGTCGGCAAAGTGCTGCTCGGCGTGCTCGAGCGTCGGCTTGATGCCGGCTAACGCCTCCTCCAGCGCCTCGAGCTGCTCCTCCAGGCCTTCGAGCTCTGGCAACAGCGTCTCCCAGCGCTCGTCGATCGCACTCAGGCGCTCGCGGTCGCCTTCGCTCACCCGGCGCTGCTCATCGAGATCGCGCCGGGCGGTGTCGATATCGCTTGCCAGCTGGCTTTCGCGGCTCTTGCGGTGGGCCTGGTCCTGCTCGAGGCGGGCGATGCGCGTGGTGGTCTCGAAGAACTGCTGCTGGTGACGCTCGAGCACCTCGGCGAGTTCGTCGTGCTGGGCGCGGGCCTGCTCGAGGCGGGTTTCGCAGGCGCGCACGCCGAACACGTCCTTCTCGACGCTGATTTCGAGCTCGCGCACGCGAGCTTCCTGGCGGGTCTGCTCGGCACGCAGGGCGCGACCGCGAATCAGCGCAAGCTCGCCCTTGAGCTGGTACTCCTGGGATTTCAGCGTCTGGTAGCGCTTGGCGGCCTCGGCCTGGCGCTTCAAGCGCTCGAGCTGCTTGTCGAGCTCTTCGCGAATGTCATCCAGGCGCTCCAGGTTCTCCTGGGTGCGGCGCATGCGGTTTTCGGTTTCGCGGCGGCGCTCCTTGTACTTGGAGATGCCGGCGGCCTCTTCCAACGTGGCGCGCAGATCGTCCGGGCGCGCCTCGATCAGCCTGGAGATCATGCCCTGACCGATCAGCGCGTAGGAGCGCGGACCAAGGCCGGTGCCCATGAACAGATCCGCGATATCCCGGCGGCGGCACTTCTGGCCGTTAAAGAAGTAGTTGGACTGGCCGTCGCGAGTGACCAGACGCTTGACGGCGATTTCCGAATACTGGGCGTAGGCACCGCCCATGGCGCCGTCGCGGTTGTCGAACTTGAGCTCAATGGCGGCCTGGCCGACCGGCTTGCGCCCGGTGGAGCCGTTGAAGATGACGTCCGCCATCGACTCGCCGCGCAGGGTCTTGGCCGAAGACTCGCCCATCACCCAGCGCACCGCGTCGATGATGTTGGACTTGCCGCAGCCATTGGGGCCGACGATCGCGGTCATGTTGCCATCGAAGGGCACCGTGATGGGATCGACGAAGGATTTGAACCCGGTAAGGCGTATGGACGTTAGGCGCATCGCGGCTCTTTGAAAACGGAAAAAACGAGCGGGCTATTCAAACATACCATCGGTCGAAACGTTAGCCTCACTCGATGCCATACGCGCCTGGGCTTCGCGAATGCCGTCGCGCAGCGCCTCGCTCGTCTCGCCCTCGCCAAGGCTTGCCAGCGCCCGGCGCCAGCGGTCGATGGCAAGCGCGTAATCGCCTTCGCCAAAGGCGTGAACGCCGAGAAGGCTCAGGATTTTGGGCTGGCGCGGGTCCAGCGCCAGCACTTCGTCGACCAGCGCCTGCACCTCGGGGGTCAGCGTGCGCTCAGCCATGAAAAAGCGCAGCTCGGCGAGTTCGCTCAAAAGCGCCGGTGCGCGGCCTTCAATAGCGATCAGCCGGTTCAGCGCCTTTGCCGCCTGCTCGAGCCGGCCGGTTTCGCGATAGAGCGTGAACAGCGTTCCCCAGACGTTGGGGTTACCGGGCTGGCGGCCAGCCTCGGCTTCCAGCGGTGCAATGTAGCTCTCGAAAGAGTGCCCCGGGGTGCTCTCCCAGGCACTTCGCAGCGCGTAGAGCCGCAGATCACCCTCGGCGCCGCTTCGCTGGTAGCCGACCACCGCCGCGACGAGCACCGCTACCGCCACCAGCGGCACGACCCGCCGCCCGGCGCCTGGCTTTTTCAGCGCGCGTTTGGGCGCGGGCGCGGTGTCCTCAAGAAGGCTTCGCTCGAGCTCGAGTTTGTCCTCGTCAAAACGCGCCTGGTCGATGTCGCCACGATCGAGTGCGCTTTCCAATGAGGTGAGCCTGCGGCGAAAAATGGCGACGTTCTGGCGGTTGGCATCATCGCGCTCTTCAAAACGGCGCTGAGCCTCAAACAGCGCCCGCGCTCGCCAAAGCGGCGACAGCATCAGCCAAAGCGCCGGTAGCGCCGTGATCAGAAGTGCGATCCAGAGCGGCGTCATGGGCTCTTCTCCTCATCGATCAGCGCCTCGAGCCGGGCGCGCTCTTCGCGGCTCAGCGCGCGATGCGACGCCTGGCGTCGGGCGCGCACGATCAGCGAAAGCACCAGCGCGGCGAGGACCACAAGCGCCACCGGGATGCCCCAGAGCAGGTAGGTGCGGTTTTCAAGGCGCGGGTTGTAGAGGATGTACTCGCCGAAGCGCTCCACCATGTGATTGACGATTTCGCCATCCGACTGCCCCTGGTGGAGCAGCTCGAAAACGCGCTGGCGCATGTCGGCGGCGATGGGCGCGCTGGAGTCGTCGATCGCCTGGTTTTCGCACAGCGGGCAGCGCATCGAAGCGGTCAGATCGACGTAGCGCCGCTCGAGCACCGGATCACTGAACTCGCGCACCTCGATCGCCGCCAGCGCCGAGCCGGCCGTCAGCAGCAGCGCCAGCAAAAACCCCAAACGCCGAATCATCGCCACTTTTCCACCTCCGGCAGGATCTGCTCCTGGACATCGCTTGGTGAGATATAGCCCTTGTGGTGGTAGCGAATCACCCCCTTTTCATCGACCAGAAAGGTTTCCGGCGCGCCGTAGACGCCAAGATCGAAGCCCAGCGCGCCGTCGGGGTCGAACACGTTGACCTCGAAAGGATTGCCGTACTGCTGGAGAAATTCGGTGCCCTTCTCGCGGGTATCGCGGTAGTTCACCCCGACCAGACGGATGCCGTGATCGGCCAGTTCCAGAAGCTGGGGCATCTCCTGCTTGCAGGCCGGGCACCACTCGCCCCACACGTTGACCAGCGTCAGCTGGCCGTGCAAAAGCGACTCGTCCACGCGGCGCGTCTCGTCGCCAAGCGTGGTGGCGCTAAAGGCGGGAAACTCGCGGGCCATGAGTGCCGAGTCGCGCTGGCTTGGGTCGCGCGAAAGCCCCTGGTAGAAAAACAGCGCGATGCCGACGAAGCCGAGCGGCAGCAGTACCAATAGCCAGCGTCTCATGGCGTGACCTCGCGTTGGATGGGGGAAGACGCGCGCCGGTAGCGCCGGTCGATCACCGCCAGCACGCCGCCAAGCGCCATCAATAGCGCCCCGAGCCAGAGCCAGCGCACGAAGGGCTTGTACTGCACGCGCATGGCATAGCTGCCGTCGTCGAGGTCTTCGCCCATCGCCACGTAAAGATCGCGAAAAATCCCGGGGCTCAGCGCGACCTGGGTCATGGGCATGCCGGTGGCCAGATAAAGCCGCTTTTCCGGGCGCATGATGAACGCGCGCCCGTCGCCGCCCTTGCGCACCTCGATCACCGAGGTATCCGCCAAAAAGTTCGGCCCGCGGCGGCTAGTCAGCTCGCGCATGGTGAACTCATAGCCCGCTACCTCGACCGCGGTGTCCGGCGCCATGCGCACGTTGCGCTCGACGTTGTAGTTCGACACCACCGTCACCCCGACGATGGTCACGGCGAGTCCCACGTGGCCGAGCACCATGCCCCAGTAGGCGAGCGACAGCTTGCCAAGCCCGCGCCGGACCGAGCTCGCCCGGCGGCAGGTCGCGACCACGTCGCGAACCAGCGGCAGCACAATCCAGAGTGCGGCCAGAAGCCCAAGGCTCACCCACGGGTTCCAGCGCCCGGCGAAGAGCAGCGGCGCCGCCATGCTGAACACGAGCGCGGCAAGCCCGGAGAGCCACAGCGTACGCTTGAGCTCGACAAAGGGCATGCGCTTCCAGCGCGCCACGGGGCCTGCCCCCATGAACAGGCACATCACCAGGGTAAGCGGCACGAACAGCGCGTTGAAGTACGGCGGGCCGACGCTGATCTTGCCAAGGCCCAGCGAGTCCAGAATCAACGGGTAAACGGTGCCGAGCAGCACCGTGACGGTCATGATTACCAAGAGGAAATTGTTGATCAACAACAGCGCGTCCCGCGAGCACCAGCTAAAGCCGACCCGGTGGCTGACCCGGGGCGCACGCAGCGCGAACAGCAAAAGCGACAGCGTCACCGTCACACCCAGCAGCACCAGGATGAAAAAGCCGCGGGCCGGGTCGTTGGCGAAGGCGTGCACCGAGGTGAGCACGCCGGAGCGCACTAAAAACGTGCCCATCAGCGAAAGCGCAAAGGTGGTGATCGCCAGAAGTACCGTCCAGCTTTTGAAGGAGCCGCGCTTTTCGGTCACCGCCAGCGAGTGCAAAAGCGCCGTGCCGGTCAGCCAGGGCAGAAGCGAAGCGTTCTCGACCGGGTCCCAGAACCACCAGCCGCCCCAACCAAGCTCGTAGTACGCCCACCAGCTGCCAAGCGCGATGCCCACGGTCAAAAACGCCCAGGCCAGATTCGCCCAGGGCCTGGCCCAGCGCGTCCAGGCCGCGTCGAGGCGCCCGCCCATCAGCGCGGCGATGGCGAAGGCGAAGACCACCGAAAAACCGACGTAGCCCATGTAGAGCATCGGCGGATGGATCACCAGGCCGAAATCCTGCAGCAGCGGATTCAAGTCGGCGCCGTCGCCGGGCACGTTGGGCAGCAGCCGCTCGAAGGGGTTGGAGGTAAGCAGTATGAAAAGCAGAAAGCCGACGCTCACGAGCCCCATCACGCCAAGCACGCGGGCGACCATGTCGCGGGGCAGCGCGCGGGAGAAGCGCGAGGCGGCAAAGCCCCAGCCCGCGAGCATCAAACTCCACAAAAGTACCGAGCCTTCGTGATTGCCCCAGACGGCACTGGCCTTGTAGTACCAGGGCAGCAACGAGTTGGAGTTGTTGGCCACGTTGGCCACGCTGAAGTCGTCGAGCAGGTAGCTTGCAGTCAAACACACGTAAGCCGCGCCCAGAAACAGAAACTGCCCCGCCGCCATCGGCGCCCCGTACGCCATCCAGAGCGGACGCCGGCTCGCGCTTCCGGCCAGCGGCAGGATCGCCTGAAGCGCGGCCATCGAAAGCGCCAGAATCAGCGCGAAGTGGCCGACCTCGGGAATCATCCGTATCCACATGGGCTAGTCGTCCTCGCGGGTCGGCGCCGCCAAACGCTCGGCGACGCGCGCGGCCTTTTGCTGGTAGTCCGACGGCGCGTAGCCCGCGTCTTCCAACGCCTTTGCCACTTCCGGCGGCATGTAGTTTTCATCGTGGCGGGCAAGCACCTTGTCGGCGCGAATTCGCCCATCGCGCTGGAGTTCGCCGACCACGACCACGCCCTGACCTTCGCGAAAGAGATCCGGCAGGATGCCGCTATAAGTGACCTCGACCTCCTCCACGTAGTCGGTAACGACGAAGTCGACATCGAGGCTTTGCGGGTCACGGGCGACCGACCCCTCCTTGACCAGGCCCCCGGCGCGAATCTGGCGCTCGAGCGGCGCTTCGCCCATCGCGATCTGCACCGGGCTAAAAAACAGGTTGATGTTGGCGCGCAGCGCATAGAGCGTTAGCCCCAGAGCCACCGCCGCCAGCACCACCAGCCCCAAGAGCGCGAACAGTCGCTGTTGTCGTTTAGGCGTCATCGCTGACCTCGGTTGGCGTGGGGGTGGAGGGAGACTCGGTGCGGGCGCGCTCGCGCCGGGCGCGCCGTGAGAGTGCCTTGAGCAGCGCGCGCCGCTCGAGCTTCGCCTGCCAAAAGCAGAGCAACAGCAGCGCCGCGGTGACGCCCCAGGCCGACCAGACGTACACGCCGTGGCCGCCCATGGCGAAAAACGCACCGAGTGAGTCGAAGGCGCTCATGAAGAGGACTCCGTGAGCGCGCGCACCCAGCGCTTGTCGCCTTCGCGCCTTAAAATTTCGCTGCGCACGCGCACAAGTGTGAGCGCCGCGAAGAAGCTATAAAAGCCGATCACCATGAGCAAAAGCGGCAGCCACATCGACGCCGGCATGGCCGGGCGCTCGGTGAGCGAGAACGTGGCGGACTGGTGGAGCGTATACCACCACTCGACCGAATACTTGATGATCGGAATGTTGATCACCCCCACCATGGCGAGAAGCGACGCCGCCCGAGCCCCGCTCTGGCGGCTACCAAAGGCGCCGCGCAGTGCAATCACGCCCAGATAGAGAAACAGGAGAATCAGCATCGAGGTGAGCCTTGCGTCCCACACCCACCAGGTGCCCCAGGTCGGCACGCCCCACACGGCGCCGGAAAACAGCGCCGTAAACGTCATCACCGCGCCAAACGGCGCCATCACCGCGGCGGCCATGTCGGCCACCTTGATCTTCCAGACCATGAACACCAGGCTTGAAAGCGCCATCGCAATGAATACCGATTGGGCCAGGAGTGCTGCCGGCACGTGCACGTAGATGATGCGAAAGCTCTCGCCCTGCTGATAGTCCGCCGGCGCCAACGCCAGCCCCCAGACGCCCCCCGCGCCAAGCGACAGCGCCGCCAGCGCCCAGCACCAGGGTGTGAGCCGGCCGCTTAGCCGGTAAAACCACTGGGGTGATCCAAACTTGTGCACGATGGCCCACATGGCGGCTCCTCAACCGTTGAGACTGATACGAAGCGACGCGGCGATCGCCCAGGGGGCGAGCATCAGCGAAAGCGCCAAAAGCGCCCCCAAAATCGCGAGATAAGGCAAGGCGCTTTGCCCGGCGATGGCCGCCTCGACGGCGCCGGTACCAAACACCAGCACCGGAATGTAGAGCGGCAGGATCAAAAGCGAGGTCAGCACGCCGCCGCGAGCAAGCCCCACCGTGAGCGCCGCGCCGATCGCGCCGACCAAACTGAGTATGGCGCTGCCAAGCAGTAACGACAGCGTCAGCACCGCGTAGCTGCCCGCGGGAAGCGCCAGGAGCGTGGCGAGCAGCGGCGCCGAAAGCGAAAGCGGTAGCCCCGTTATCAGCCAGTGCACGCACACCTTGGCAAGCGTTTGGGTCCAAAGCGGCTGCGGCGCGAGCATGAGTTGCGCAAGGCTCCCATCCTCGAAGTCGCCGCGAAAGAGCGTATCCAGCGACAGCAGCGCGGCCAGAAGCGCCGCCACCCACAAAAGCCCTGGCGCTATCTCGGCCAAAAGCTTGGGGTCCGGCGAAATGCCGATCGGAAAGAGCGTGATCACCAGCGCGTAAAAGACCAGCGGATTGAGCGCCTCGCCTCGGCGACGAAACGCCAATGTTAGCCCGCGCGAGAGCGTGGCGATGAACGCACGCCCGGCTCCGTGAGGCGCCGCCCTTAATGCGCCGTCATTGCTGGCGCTCATGCCGGCCCCAGCTGCAGGCGGCGCACCCGCTCGAGCCCGCCAAGCGCGTGGTGAGTGGTGATGATGACGCTTCCCCCCGTTCTGGCGTGGTGCGAAAGCCGCTGCTCCAGCATCAAAACGCCTTCGCGGTCGAGCGCCGTAAAGGGCTCGTCGAGCACCCAGAGCGCCCGGGGGGTGAGCGTCAGCCTGGCAAGCGCCACGCGCCGGTTCTGGCCGGCGGAGAGCCGCCCGACGGGCGTATCCTCGAACCCGGCAAGCCCGACATCATTAAGCGCACGCTCGCAGCCAGCCTCATCCGGCGGCTCACCGCCCAGCGCCTGATACCAGGCCAGATTCTCGAGCGGCGTCAGCCCCGCCTTCACGCCGGGCGCGTGGCCCAGATAGAGCAGGTTCGCCAGAAACACATCGCGGCAGGTGCGAAGGGACTGACCATTGAACTCAAGTGCGCCTTCATAATCGTCGAGCTGCCCGGAGAGAATCTTCAAAAGCGTGGTCTTGCCGCTGCCGTTAGGCCCCTCGACGCGCAGGATCTCGCCGCGTTCAAGCGTCACGTTCAAGCCCACGAACAGCCAGCGGTCGTCGCGCTCGCAGGCAAGCTGTCGGGCTTGAAGGCGCAGGCTCAAGGGGCATCTCCAGGGCGTGAAGTTCGCGCGCACTGTACACAAAAATGCGCTTTCCCGCCAGCAAGCCGGCCCCAGTAAAGCGACGTGAACGCCGCTCGCGCCTGTCGTTGCGCACGCGAGTGGCAAGCGTTGAAACCGGTCTCCAGGTAAACGCCCTACAGGGGTAGCACTGTATTTAAAAACAGGTTTATACTCCAACCACTGTATGAAAAGACATGCTCTGCGCTTTTCACTTGTTCACGCCCAGGGAGCGGGCGATTGCTGGAGAGAAACCGATGATCGCATCACGACCGATTGAGCCTGCCACCGCCTCGCGCGTCGCGGCCAGCACGCGTAACCCCGCCCTTAAGCGGGTAACCGGTGAGCAGCGCGAAGTCACCCGGCGCAACACCTATGCGCTGCGCGTTCGCGGTCATCGCATGCAGCAGTACAATCTGTTTGACGGCGACGTGATCGTGATTCACCGCCAGCAGCGCGGTGGCCACCGGGAAATCGCCACCGCGACGATCAACCAGCGCGAAATCGCTCTCAAGGAGCTGTCGATCAGCCGGCTTGGCCTGCGCCTGTGCGCCGAAGGCGAGGCGATGCCGACGGTTTTCCTGCATAATAGCGATATACAGGTGCTGGGCATGGTGATGGGCGTTGAAAGCCCCGCCGCAACCACTCGGCGCCACTAACCGTTTCAGGGAGCCCCGCTTGCGCTACCGAGCCCCCGACCTTACGCTCGACACCCGTTTTGAAGCCGAGCTTGTCATCGAGAAAAGCCAGTTCATCGCCTGGCTTTGCCACGCGCCGACGCCAGAGGCCTTCGAGTCGCTTTTAAAAGCGGCGCGGTCGGCGCACCCAAGCGCCAGCCACCACTGCAGCGCCTTCATTGCCGGCCCACCCGGCGAGCAGACCCATATCGGATTTTCTGACGACGGCGAGCCCGGCGGCACCGCGGGGCGGCCGATGTATCAGGCACTTTCGGGAAGCGGGCTCGGTGAAATCGGCTGCGTGGTCATCCGCTACTTCGGTGGCACCAAACTCGGCACCGGCGGGCTGGCCCGTGCCTATGCTCAGTCGGTGAATAAAGCCCTCGAGACGCTGCCTACGCGCGAAATCGTCGAGCGTACGTCCTACCGTGTAAAGGTCGATTTCGCCCAGGAAGCCCAGGCCCGCGCCTACTTCGACGAACAGAGCGCGCCCATTACGGGTGCCGACTACGACGGCCAGGGCGTGACGCTGACCGTCGCCTGGCCCACCGACGAGCCGGCGGATTTCACCGTGCTCGAAAGTCGCCTGAAAAGCGCGCTGGACATTCAACGCGTCAAAACCTGACACGCCCCGCTCGAAAGCGGGGCGTGTCAGTTGGCCCATTCGTCTAATCCGGTGCAGGAAGCGGTGTCGCCCACCCCTACGTGAGGCGCTGTGAACCCTTCCCTGGGCGCTACTTTCGCCATCCCTGGCGAAAAACCCTCACTACGGGCTGCTCGACACCGCGCCACGTTCTCTGACGCTTTCACTTACACCGCGGCTTTTAGCCCAGATACTTGATCATCACACCGGCAGCCACCGCCGAGCCGATAACGCCGGCCACGTTCGGACCCATGGCGTGCATCAGCAGGAAGTTGTGCGGGTTCGACTCGAGCCCCACCTTGTTGGCGACCCTCGCAGCCATCGGCACGGCGGAAACGCCAGCGGCGCCAATCAGCGGGTTGATCGGCATTTTGCTCACCAGGTTCATCAGCTTGGCCATCAACACGCCGGCGGCGGTGCCGATGCCGAAGGCCACGATGCCCAGACCCAGAATGCCCAGCGTCTCGAAGGCAAGAAAGCTTTCGGCCATGAGCTTCGAGCCCACCGAAAGCCCCAGTACGATGGTGACGATGTTGATCAGCGCGTTCTGGGCAGTGTCTGCCAGCCGCTCGACCACACCGCATTCGCGCATCAGGTTACCAAAGCAGAACATGCCCAGAAGTGGCGCGGCGTCCGGCAGAAACATCGCCACCAGCAGCAGCAAAATGATCGGAAAGACGATCTTTTCGAGCTTCGAGACCGGACGCAGCTGCGTCATGGCGATCTTGCGCTCCTTGTCGGTGGTCAACAGGCGCATGATCGGCGGCTGAATCAGCGGTACCAGCGCCATGTAGGCGTAAGCCGCCACGGCGATCGCCCCCAGCAGTTCCGGGGCCAGCACGCTCGAGACATAAATCGAGGTCGGCCCGTCCGCGCCGCCGATGATGCCGATCGCCGCGGCCTGATTGAGCGAAAAGTCCATCACGCCCATCGAGGTGAGCAGCACCGCGCCAAAAAGCGTCGCGAAGATGCCGAACTGCGCCGCCGCGCCGAGAAACAGCGTACGCGGGTTGGCCAACAGCGGGCCGAAGTCGGTCATCGCCCCCACGCCCATGAAAATCACCAGCGGCGCGATGCCCGAACCGATGGCCACGCTGTAGAAGTTGTAGAGCACGCCGTTGCTGTAGCCTGCCGCCACGGCGATGTCCCGGGCGGCGCGCGCTGCTTCCGGGGCGGCGTCGTGCGCGACCACCTTGAGCGCTTCGCGCCAGGCCTCCAACCCTGCCGCCGGGTCGAGCGCCACCCCCAGGGCGTCGCCGATCTGCTCCAGCAGCGCCGGGCGCGCCACGTCGATCGCCTGATCGAGCGCCGAAATCGCAAGCCCCGCCTCGGGGATGTTGGCCAGAATCCCGCCAAAACCGATCGGCACCAGCAGCAGTGGCTCGAACTTCTTGTAGATGGCGAGATACAAAAGCACCAGCGCCACCACCATCATGACCGCCTGGCCGAGCTGGAGGTTATAAAGCCCCGAGCCTTCCCACAGGGTAATCAATTTATCCATTATCGGATGCCCTTAAAGCTCGACCAGAGAGTCGCCTACGGCGACGCTGTCGCCTTCGCTCACGTTGACGCTGGACACCGTGCCGCCGCTCTGGGCGCGCACCTCGGTTTCCATCTTCATGGCTTCGAGAATGATCACCACGTCGCCTTCACTCACCTGATCACCCACCTTCACGTTGACCTTGAAGATGTTACCGGCCAGCGGCGCATCGATGCTCTCCCCGCTCGAAGCGGCCGGTTCGCTCGTTGGCGCCGACGCCGATGACGCGCTGGTCTCGGTAATTTGGCCAATATCGCCGCCTTCGGCGACCTCGACCACGTAGGCCTTGCCGTTGAGCTTGACGGTATAGGTCTCGGGTCCGCCGGCCGTTGCCGCGCCAGCCGATGCCGGTGACCGAACATTGGACTTGTCGTCACCCCTGGCTTGCTCGACCTGGGGCGCGGGCTCGAAGGCGTCCGGGTTGTCGCGGTTTTTCAGGAACTTCAGGCCGATCTGTGGAAACAGCGCGTAGGTCAGTACGTCGTCGATGCGCTGCTCGCCTTCGCTCAGGCGAATGCTCTCGGCGCTCGCCTTCTCTTCGAGCTCGCTTTTTAGCCGCTCCATCTCGGGCGACAGGTTGTCTGCCGGTCGGCAGGTGATCGGCTCACCGCCTTCCAGTACGCGCGTTTGAAGCTCCGAATTGAACGGCGCGGGCGCGGCCCCGTATTCACCTTTCAACAGCGCCTGCACTTCCTTGGAGATCGACTTGTAGCGCTCATTCATCATCACGTTCATCACCGACTGGGTGCCGACGATTTGCGAGGTCGGCGTTACCAGCGGTATGAAACCCAGGTCTTCACGCACCCGCGGAATTTCCTCGAGCACGTCGTCGAGCCGGTCGCCGGCGCCCTGCTCCTTGAGCTGGCCCTCCATGTTGGTGAGCATGCCGCCGGGCACCTGAGCGGTCAGGATGCGCGAGTCGATGCCTTTGAGCGAGCCTTCGAAGGCGGCGTACTTCTTGCGCACCTGACGGAAATAGCCGGCAATGTCCTCGAGCGCCTCAAGATCGAGGCCGGTGTCGCGGTCGGTGTCCTTGAGCATTGCCACCACGGATTCGGTCGGGCTGTGGCCGTAGGTCATCGACATCGATGAAATCGCGGTGTCGACGTTGTCCACGCCGGCCTCGACTGCTTTCAAGATGGTCGAGGTCGAAAGCCCGGTGGTCGCGTGGCAGTGCAGGTGAACCGGAATCGACAGCGCCCTTTTCAGCCGCGTGACCAGCTCGAAAGCGGTGTAAGGCGTCAAAAGGCCCGCCATGTCCTTGATGGCCAGCGAGTCGGCGCCCATCCCGGCGATGGTCTGGGCAAGCTCCACCCAGCTGTCCAGGGTATGAACCGGGCTTACGGTGTAGGAGATGGTGCCCTGGGCGTGGCCGCCGAACTGGCGCACGGCCTTGATCGCGCGCTCCAGGTTACGTGGGTCGTTCATGGCGTCGAACACGCGAAACACGTCGACGCCGTTGGTTTTGGCGCGCTCGACGAATTTATCGACGACGTCATCGGCGTAGTGGCGGTAGCCCAGCAGGTTCTGGCCGCGCAGCAGCATGGCCTGAGGTGTGTTGGGCATCGCTTCCTTGAGCGCGCGAATACGCTCCCAGGGATCTTCGCCCAGATAGCGAATGCAGGCATCGAACGTCGCCCCGCCCCAGGTCTCCAATGACCAGAAGCCGATTCTGTCGAGCTTTTCGGCAATCGGCAGCATATCGTCCAGGCGAAGGCGCGTAGCGAACAGCGATTGGTGGGCGTCGCGCAACACGACATCGGTGATGCCCAGCGGGCGGGGTTTCTCGTGTGTGACTGGCTCGTTCATGGCTCGTTTCCAAAATTGTTTTGTTAGTAAACTTAACAAAAAAAGCCGCTTTATCTTTGTAAAGTTCGCTAGTCAGCGGTGTCGCTATCGGGTACGCGAACTGCGGTAACGATGCACCGCGGCAGAGATGACCGCCACGACCTCGTCGTCCTGACCCGCCGGGGTCGCGCCAGCGCTGGATTTGACACGCGTTGGCGTGGATTCGGCGGCGGGCTGCATGCGCGTTATCAGCGCCGACATCAGCACTACGCTGATCACCAGTATGGTAAGAAAAACAAACACAAAGCCCATCCCCAATCCCATCAGGGCCAGCCCTTCCTGTAGCAGCTCTTCTTCTTGCACGGTTTTCTCCCGAATGATCCCATCGATTGGCGCGCCGGGCTTTTGCAAAGGCGCTTGGCGCAGTAAGGACAATCCTCTAACCTGCCATATCCAGCATATATTGCAATGCCGCAAAAGTGGAAGTCATGGTTGTTAATTTACTACAAAAGGGGGAAATCGGCCTGGCGCCGATGGAGGGTGTCATCGACGCTCTCACCCGCGATTTGCTCACCCGAGAGCGCGGCTTCGATTGGACGGTGACCGAGTTCGTACGCGTGGTGGATGCGCGCCTGCCACCCCGAGTGTTCTACAAGCACTGCCCGGAGCTCGAGCACCCGCCGGTCGCCACGCCCAGCGGCGTGCCGGTGCACCTGCAGCTTCTGGGTTCTGACCCGGTGGCGCTGGCTGCCAACGCGCGTCAGGCGCTCGAGCTGGGCGCGGTCAGCATGGATCTGAACTTTGGCTGCCCGGCCAAACTCGTCAACCGCCACGACGGCGGCGCCTCGCTGTTGCGCCGCCCGGAGCGGGTCTTTCGCGCGGTGAACGCGGTGCACGAAGCCCTGGAGGGGCGCATCCCGGTCACGGCAAAGATTCGTCTGGGCTTTTCCGATCGGCGCCTGGCGGTAGCCTGCGGCCAGGCCGCCGAGGCGGGTGGCGCCGCAAGGCTGGTGGTACACGGGCGCACCCGTGACGAAGGCTATCGGCCGCCGGCGCACTGGGAGTGGATCGGGCGCATCCGCGAGCGGCTCTCGATCCCGGTGGTGGCCAATGGCGATATCTGGACGCTGGAGGATTACTGGAAGGCGCGCACGCTTTCGGGCTGTCGCGACGTGATGCTCGGGCGCAGTGCGCTGGCGGACCCCTGGCTTGCCCCGCGCATTCGTCACTGGCTGGACACCGGCGAGCGCCTGCCCGAAACCAGCTGGGCGATGCGCGCAGGCGTCATCGCCGAGTACGCAAGGCGCCAGCGCGAAGCGCTGCCCGAGCGCGTGGTCGTGTCGCTGGTCAAGCAGTGGCTGGCCCAGATGCGCCAGGCAAGCACCGAGGCCAACCAGCATTTTCAGCGCTTGAAGCGCATCACCGAACTCGACGTGCTGCTCGCCGAGCTCGCCCCAACCCCCAGGGCGTGCGCCCTCGCCTAGCCATTAGCCAAAAAAAAACGCCTGACCACGTAGCGTGGCAGGCGTTTTAAACGACCGCAGAGAGCGCGAGCAGCTCTCATGCACAGGCTCCATCCTCCTGAACCAGCCTGCGGGGCGCGTCTGGCGTGTTTACATGGCGCCGACGCAGAAAACCCGCCTCAAAAGAGACGGGTTTTCCTGGAATTTGGCGCGCCCGGGAGGATTCGAACCTCCGACCCTCTGATTCGTAGTCAGATACTCTATCCAGCTGAGCTACGGGCGCTTTACAAAATGTCCTGCTACTTTCTCGATTCAAATCGACGGATGTAATCGCGCGATTCGATCAAACAACCTGTGGATGGCGCGCCCGGGAGGATTCGAACCTCCGACCCTCTGATTCGTAGTCAGATACTCTATCCAGCTGAGCTACGGGCGCATATCCAATGAAAACTCGCTCGATTCCAAAATACTTCGAAACGTAAAACGATTTTCAACAAGTTCGGCAGTTGGCGGAGAGAGAGGGATTCGAACCCTCGATAGGGCTATAAACCCTATACTCCCTTAGCAGGGGAGCGCCTTCAGCCACTCGGCCACCTCTCCTCAACGGCACGGCGCGAATATTACCGATTATGCATTGGGTTGTCCAGACTTAAGCAGAAATTTTTTCGCACCGGCTTCATGTTAGCGCTTAGACGCCCTCTAGTGGACGTGGGATAAGCCGCCATTTATTCAGGTTCGCTTTCGGTGTCACGCTCGCGCTGAATGCGCTGGTAGATCTCTTCGCGATGTACGGCGACATCCTTGGGAGCATTCACACCAATTCTGACCTGATTACCTTTTACTCCCAACACTGTGACGGTGATCTCATCACCTATCATCAGCGTTTCGCCTACGCGGCGCGTTAGGATGAGCATGGCTGATCTCCTTCTCAGACGTTTGTACAACGAACCGTGTCCGCCAGAGGCGTCACCGTCGCTATTATGCGACAAAGCGACACCAGTCACCAACGACTGTTGCCTCTGGCTCCATGACACGTTAAGCATTCGCTGTAAGTGAGCTCACCACCGTTGGCAGCAAGTTACCTATTAGCGTAGAAGGTTTAGAGCACAAATGTTATTCAGATTCTATATTTGTGCTGTCCAAACCGAACGCCTTGTGTAGCGCGTTCACCGCCAGTTCCATATGCTTTTCATCGATGACCACGGAAATCTTGATTTCCGAGGTGGAGACCATACGGATATTGACGTTCTCATCGGCCAATACACGAAACATCTTCGAGGCAACGCCGGCGTGAGAGCGCATGCCGACACCCACCAGCGAGACCTTGGCGATGTTGTCGTCACCGCGCAGCTCGCCGCCGCCCAGATCCGGAATCACGCTCTCTTCCAGAAGCTTTTTGGTCGCCTTGTAGTCGCCCTTGGCCACGGTGAAGGTGAAGTCGGTGTAGTCGCCGGCGGGGGCCACGTTCTGCACGATCATGTCGACTTCGATGTTGGCGTCGGCGATCGGGCCGAGAATGCGTGAGGCGACACCCGGCACGTCTGGCGTATGCAAAAGGGTCAGCTTGGCTTCGTTCTTGGTAAAGGCGATACCGGAGATCAGCGGTTCTTCCATGGAATCCTCGTCTTGGTCAGAATCAGCAACAATTAGGGTACCGGGGCCATCCTCGAAACTGGACAGCACCCGAAGCGGAACGTTGTACTTGCCAGCGAACTCCACCGCGCGAATCTGCAGCACCTTGGATCCCAGGCTTGCAAGCTCCAGCATCTCCTCGACGGTGATGCTCGTAAGGCGCTGCGCCTTCGAGCAGACGCGCGGGTCGGTGGTGTAGACGCCGTCGACATCGGTATAGATCTGGCACTCGTCGGCACCGAGCGCCGCGGCCAGGGCCACGCCGGTGGTGTCCGAGCCGCCGCGACCGAGGGTCGTGATGTTGCCCTCTTCATCCACGCCCTGAAAGCCCGCCACGACCACGACCTTGCCTTCGTCGAGGTCGGTCTTGAGATCGTCGGTTTCGATGCGCTGAATGCGCGCCTTGGTGTAAGCGCTGTCGGTGTGGATACCCACCTGGGCGCCGGTGTGCGAGGTCGCCGACACGCCGAGCTGCTGCAGCGCCATCGCCAGCAGTGAAATGGTGACCTGCTCGCCGGTGGAGAGCAGCATGTCCATTTCGCGCGGCGCCGGGTCTTCGTTGAGCGCGTGGGCCATATCGGTGAGGCGGTTGGTCTCGCCGCTCATGGCGGAGACCACCACCACGATCTGGTGGCCCTGGTCGCGAAAGCCTTTTACCTTTTCCGCCACGGCCTTGATCCGGTCGACGGAGCCGACCGACGTACCGCCGAACTTTTGTACGTATAGTGCCATATGCCATTTTCCCTATGCGTTCGGAGTAAAAGAGTAATAGTAGACTAGCGGGAAATTAGCGTTGGAAACATGCGCTAGTCTGACTACCGCTATAAAAAGGGCCGATGGCAGCGCCACCGGCCCTTTGAGTTAGAGCGCGTTTGCAAGCCAGGCCGGCACGCTATCGAGCGCCCCGGGCAGCGCCTCGGGCTGGCTGCCGCCGGCTTGGGCCATGTCCGCGCGCCCGCCCCCCTTGCCGCCGACCTGTGCGGCGACGTGGTTGACCAGTTCGCCGGCCTTGACGCGGTCGGTGAGATCGTCGGTCACCCCGGCGATCAGGCTCACCTTGCCCGCCGCCTGGTCCGCGACCGCCAACAGGATCACGCCGGAGCCGATCTTCTGCTTGAGCTGGTCGAGCATGCCGCGAAGGTCCTTGCCGGAAACGCCTTCGAGCCGAGTCGCCAGAAGCTTCACGCCGCTTACTTCTTGGACCTGGCCAAGCAGGTCACTGCCGGCGGAGCTTGCAAGCTTCGCCTTGAGCTGCTCGAGCTCTTTTTCGAGCGTGCGGTTGCGCTCAAACAGCGACTCTACGCGGGACTCGACCTGCTCGGGCTTGGCCTTGAGCCGCGCCCCCAGGCGCTCGAGCGTGGCTTCCTGCTGCTGGAAGTAGGCCAGCGCGTTCTCGCCGGTGATTGCCTCGATACGACGAACGCCGGCGGCGGTGCCCGCCTCACTCACGATATGGAAGCAGCCGATATCGCCGCTTCGCGCCACGTGGGTGCCACCGCAAAGCTCGATGGAGAAGTCGTCAGCTCCGATGGTCAGCACGCGCACGCTGTCGGCGTATTTCGCCTCGAACAGCGCCGCTGCGCCCTTGGCTTTCGCCTCGGAAAGCGTCATCTGCTCGGTGCGGGTCGGAGCGTTGGCCAGCACCTGCTCGTTGACCAGCCGCTCGACCTCGGAAAGCTGCTCGGCGCTCAGCGCCTCGAAATGGCTGAAATCGAAGCGCAGGCGCTCGGCGTTGACCAGCGAGCCCTTCTGCTGGACGTGGTCGCCCAGTACGATGCGCAGCGCTTCGTGCAGCAGGTGGGTGGCGGAGTGGTTGCGCACCGTGGCGGCGCGAAGGCCGGTGTCGACCTCGCCACGTACATGGACACCGACGCTCAGCGTGCCTTCGACCATCACGCCCTGGTGCAGGTGGTGGCCGCTCTGCTTCTGGGTATCGGTGACCTGAAAGCGCCCGCCGTCGACGTGCAGGTAGCCGGTGTCGCCCACCTGGCCGCCGGACTCGCCGTAGAACGGCGTGCGATCCAGCACCACGATCCCCTTCTGCCCTGCCTCGAGCGCGGCCAGCGCGTTGCCTTCGGTATCGAGTAGCGCCGTCACCTGGGCGTCGTCGGCTAAAAGCTCGTACCCGGTGAAGTCGGTGGCGCCTTCGAGCTCGATGTTGGCGCTGTAGTCGGCGCCGAACTGGCTCGCCGCGCGGGCGCGCTCACGCTGGGCCTCGAGCTCGCGCTGGAAACCCGCTTCATCGAGTGTGACGCCGCGCTCGCGGCAGACGTCCGCGGTCAAATCGAAGGGGAAACCGTAGGTGTCGTAGAGCTTGAACACGGTCTCGCCGGGCAGCGTGTCGCCGTCGAGATTCTCCAGCGCTTCGGTCAGAAGCCCCATGCCATGATCCAGCGTGCGGGCGAACTGCTCCTCTTCTTTCAGCAGCACTCGGGCGATCTGCGCGCTCGACTCGCGAAGCTCCGGGTAGGCGTCGCCCATCTCCGCATCCAGCGCCTCGACCAGCTCATGGAAGAACGTTCCCGTGGCGCCAAGCTTGTGGCCGTGGCGTACCGCGCGGCGAATGATCCGGCGCAGGACGTAGCCGCGCCCTTCGTTGGAGGGCAGCACGCCGTCGGCGATCAAGAACGCGCAGGAACGGATGTGGTCGGCGATGACGCGAAGCGACGGTGCCTCGAGATCATGGGAGCCGGTGGCCTGCGCGGCCGCTTTCAGCAGGTTCTGGAACAGGTCGATCTCGTAGTTGGAGTGCACGCCCTGCATGACCGCCGCAACACGCTCAAGCCCCATGCCGGTGTCGATCGAAGGCTTGGGCAGCGGATGCAACGTGCCCTCGGCGTCACGGTCGAACTGCATGAAGACCAGGTTCCAGATCTCGATGTAGCGGTCGCCGTCTTCCTCCGGGCTTCCGGGCGGCCCGCCCCAAACGTCAGCGCCGTGATCGAAAAATATTTCCGAGCTCGGCCCGCACGGGCCGGTATCGCCCATCTGCCAGAAATTGTCCTCGTCCAGACGCGAGAAGCGCTCGGGGTCGATGCCGATCTCCTCTTTCCAGATCTTTTCGGCCTCGTCGTCGCTGATATGCACGGTGACCCAAAGCTTCTCCTTTGGAAGGCCCAGGGTGTCGGTCAGAAACGTCCAGGCAAAGCGGATGGCATCACGCTTGAAGTAGTCGCCGAAGCTGAAGTTGCCCAGCATCTCGAAAAACGTGTGGTGGCGCGCGGTGTAACCGACGTTGTCCAGGTCGTTGTGCTTGCCACCGGCGCGCACGCAGCGCTGGGCCGAGGTGGCGCGCACGTAGGGGCGCGGGTCGCGGCCCAGAAAAACGTCCTTGAACGGCACCATGCCGGCGTTGGTGAACAAAAGCGTTGGGTCGTTGCCGGGCACCAGCGAGCTGGTGGGAACCACGGTGTGTCCGTGCTCTTCGAAATAGGAGAGGAAGGCCTGCCTGATCGCTGCGCTTTTCATAGGGGTTCCGTGACAATGAAGCGTGATGCCCCGGGGCGCTATCGCCGCCACCCTGGGAGCCGCAAAACATCCATTATAACGAAGTTGTCACGCGACTAAAGCCACGAAGCGCTGGCGTCTTACAAGCAGTGCGATGGGTGAAGGAATTACAGGTGCGGTTTAGTCGGAAAGCGTGGAGAGCGCGTAGCGAATCTGCTCGAAGTCGAAGCCGCGCTGAGCCAGAAAGCGCTCGCGTTTGGCGCGCTCTTTGGGGGGCACAAAACGCTCGCCCGAAGGCGCCCCGGACGTGCGAAAGCGCCGCTGTAGCGTTTCAGCCGCCAGTTCGAACCAGTCGATGCGCTCCTGCTCGGCGACCGCGTTAATCGCCTGCGTTTGGGCCTCGCCTCTGATGCCACGGCGACCAAGCTCCATTTTGATGCGCATGGGCCCCTGGCCTCGCAGCACCCGCGAGCGTACGAAACTTTCGCTGAAGCGGTCGTCGTTTTGAAGCCCCTGCTCCTCGAGGGCGTCGAGGCATTCGAGGATATCGGCCTCCTCGAACGTCTTTTGCGCAAGCTTTTCATGGAGCTCGGCGCGGGAGTACTCGCGCCGGGCCAGTAGATCGATGGCGACCCCGCGCGGGGTCGCGTTACCGGCGCCAAACATGGCTCTCTCCGCAGGGACGGACGATTAGATCAGGCTATCTTCGCCGTCCGCGTCATCCGCAGCGGCGACCTCTTCTTCTTTTTTGGGCTCGGCCTTGGCCAGCAGCTGATCGCGAATCTGGCTCTCGATCTCTTCCATGATTTCCGGATGCTCTTCCAGGTACTGGGACGCATTGGCCTTGCCCTGACCGATCTTGCTGCCCTTGTAGCTGTACCAGGCGCCGGCCTTGTCGACCAGATTGCACTGCACGCCCAGATCGATCACTTCGCCGGCGTGGTAGATGCCCTTGCCGTAGAGAATCTGGAACTCGGCCTGGCGGAAAGGCGGCGCGACCTTGTTCTTCACGACCTTCACGCGGGTTTCGTTACCGGTGACCTCGTCGCCGGTTTTCACCGAGCCGGTGCGGCGAATGTCCAGACGCACGCTCGAGTAGAACTTCAGCGCGTTACCGCCGGTGGTGGTTTCGGGGCTGCCGAACATGACGCCGATTTTCATGCGGATCTGGTTGATGAAGACGACCAGGCAGTTGGCGTTCTTGATGTTGCCGGTGATCTTGCGCAGCGCCTGAGACATCAAGCGCGCCTGCAGACCCACGTGGGCGTCGCCCATTTCGCCTTCGATCTCGGCGCGCGGGGTGAGGGCCGCCACGGAGTCGATGATGATGACGTCGACACCGCCGGAGCGCACCAGCATGTCGGTGATCTCGAGCGCCTGTTCACCGGTGTCCGGCTGGGAGACCAGCAGGTCATCCAGGTTGATGCCGAGCTTTTCCGCGTAGCTTGGGTCGAGCGCGTGCTCGGCGTCCACGAACGCGCACACCTTGCCCTGTTTCTGCGCCTGAGCGATGACCGACAGCGTCAGCGTGGTCTTGCCCGAGGACTCCGGGCCGAAGATTTCGACGACCCGCCCGTAGGGCAGACCGCCAATGCCGAGCGCGATGTCGAGTCCTAATGATCCGGTCGATACCGACGGCATGACCACGCGCGGCGCATCGCCCAGACGCATGACGGTGCCCTTGCCGAACTGACGATCGATCTGGCTGAGCGCGGCGTTCAGTGCTTTGGTACGGTTTTCATCTTGAGCCATGTAAAGCGTCCTCGTAACAACCTGTATAATTAGCCAGTATTATGCCAAATATTGGCCGCAAAACCTATCCCTGTCGCGCTATTTATTTCCGCAGCACCCCGGCTATCAGTTCGCTCTCAAAGCGCTGACAGCAGTGCTTTTTGCCCGAGTGCGCTAGCGCGAAAGGCGCAGGATCAACGCGATCAGCGCCTCGCGCACCGCCTGCTCACGCACCGCTTGCCGGTCGCCGGGAAACATGAAGCGCTGGGCGCGCTGTTCGCGCTCGCTGCCCACACTTAGCCACACGAGCCCCACGGGCTTTTCCGCGCTGCCGCCGCCGGGCCCGGCCACGCCGCTCACCGCCACGCCAAGCTGTGCGCCGCTTTCACGACACGCCCCGCGCACCATCTCGTTCACCACCGCCTCGCTCACCGCACCATGGGCGTCGAGCGTTTGTTGGGCCACGCCCAAAAGCCGGGTCTTGGCCGCGTTGGAGTAGGTCACCAATCCGGTTTCGAAATAGGCGGAGCTGCCCGCCGCCGAGGTGATCATTGAGGCGATGCCGCCCCCGGTGCAGGACTCTGCCGTGGTCAGCGTGACGTTCTGGGCCACGCAGAGCTTGCCCAGGCGCTTGGCAAGCAGCGCCATATCGAGATTTTTCAAGCCGGATACGTCAGCCACCTTGCAGACTCCTTCATGTCAGCGCTGTGTTCAGCGTAGAATACTGCGTTTGTGTTGCCTATAGAACCAACACACGGAACTCGAACACCGCCCACGGTCAGGCCTTGCCGTGGGCCACGCCAAGCCAGGACGTCCATGTCACAAAGCCCCGCGCATACGCCCATGATGGCGCAGTATCTGAAGATCAAACGCGACCACCCGGAAGTGCTGCTTTTCTACCGGATGGGGGATTTTTACGAGCTGTTCTTCGACGATGCCCGCCGCGCCGCGGCGCTTTTGGATATCACCTTGACCGCCCGCGGCCAAAGCGGCGGCAAGCCGATCCCCATGGCTGGCGTCCCTTACCATAGCGCCGAGGGCTATCTTGCTCGGCTGGTCGCCGCCGGCGAGTCCGTGGCGATTTGCGAGCAGATCGGCGACCCGGCGACCAGCAAGGGCCCGGTGGAGCGCCAGGTGGTGCGCATCGTCACCCCAGGCACGCTGCACGATGAGGCGCTGCTCGACGCCCGACGCGATAACGTCCTGGTCGCGCTCGCCCCGGGCCGCGATCGCTTTGGTCTTGCCTGGCTCGAACTCTCCAGCGGGCGCTTCAACGTGCTCGAGGTAGAAAGCGAAGCGGAGATGCTCGCCGAGCTGACCCGCCTGGCGCCGGCGGAGCTTTTGGTGCCTGAAAACCTGACGCTGCCGGAGGCCTGGTCGCAAAAGCGCAGCCTGCGCCGCCAGGGCGAGTGGCTGTTCGATTTAGACAGCGCCAACCGGAGCCTGTGTGATCAGTTTCAGGTGCAGGATCTGCGCGGCTTCGGCTGCGCGCACCTTTCCACGGCGCTCATCGCTGCCGGCGTTTTGGTCGATTACGCCCGCGACACCCAGCGCTCGCGCCTGCCCCACGTCACCGCCATCACTGTCGAGAATCGCGACGACGCCGTCGTCATCGACGGTGCCAGCCGGCGTAACCTGGAGATCGACACCAACCTTGCCGGCAGCACCGACAATACGCTGGCGAGCGTGCTCGATACCTGCGCCACGCCGATGGGCTCGCGGCTCTTGAAGCGCTGGCTCAACCGCCCGCTGCGCCAGATCGAGCTGGTTAAGGGCCGCCAGGCCGGCGTCGCGCTTTTGAGCCTCGACGCCGCCTATATGGAGCTTCGCGAGGCGCTTTCTGAGCTTGGCGACATCGAGCGCATACTGGCGCGCGTAGCGCTCTACAGCGCCCGCCCGCGGGATCTGGCCCGGCTTCGCGATGCGCTCAACGCTTTACCCGAACTACAGCGCCTGTTAGAGGCGGTGGAGAGTGGCAGCGCCATCGACGCGCTCAAGCCCCACGTTCGCCCCTACCCGGAGATGGCGGACACCCTGACCCGGGCGATCATCACCAACCCGCCGGTGGTGATTCGCGACGGCGGCGTGATCGCGGAAGGCTTCGATGATGATCTCGACGAGCACCGCGGGCTTGCGGAAAACGCCGGCGAGTATCTGGTCGAGCTCGAGCGGCGCGAGCGCGAGCGCACCGGGCTTTCGAACCTGAAAGTGGGCTATAACCGGGTGCACGGCTACTTCATCGAGCTGCCCCGCGCTCAGGCGCAGCAGGCGCCGGCGGAGTACATTCGCCGCCAGACGCTGAAAAATGCCGAGCGCTTCATCATCCCCGAGCTCAAGGAGTTCGAGGACAAGGCGCTGTCGGCAAAGTCCCGGGCGCTGTCGCGGGAAAAGTGGCTCTACGAGCGCCTTCTTGGCGAGCTCAACGCCCATCTTCACGCGCTCCAGGCGACCTCCCAGGCGCTCTCCGAGCTCGACGTGCTGTGCGCCTTCGCCGAGCGCGCCGAGGCGCTTGGCTGGGTGCGCCCGACGCTTAGCCAGGAAACCGGCATTCACGTCACCGCCGGGCGCCACCCGGTGGTCGAGCACGTCAGTCAAACGCCTTTCGTGCCCAACGGCATCGACCTTTCGCCCAAACGGCACATGCTGGTCATCACCGGCCCTAACATGGGCGGTAAATCGACCTACATGCGCCAGACCGCGCTGATTGCGCTGCTCGCCCACTGCGGCAGCTTCGTGCCCGCCGCACAGGCCGAGATCGGCCCGCTCGATCGCATCTTCACCCGCATCGGCTCCTCCGACGATCTCGCCGGCGGGCGCTCCACTTTCATGGTGGAGATGACCGAAACCGCCAATATCCTGCATAACGCCACCGACCAGAGTCTGGTGCTGATGGACGAGATCGGCCGCGGCACCAGCACCTTCGACGGCCTGTCGCTTGCCTGGGCGAGCGCCGAGCAGCTGGCGGGCACCAAAGCGCTGACGCTCTTCGCCACCCACTACTTCGAGATGACCGCCCTGCCGGAGCAGGCCGAGGGCGTGGCGAACATTCACCTGACCGCCACCGAGCACGGCGACAGCATCGTGTTCATGCACCGCATCGAGGCGGGGCCGGCAAGCCAGAGCTACGGCCTGCAGGTCGCCCAGCTGGCCGGCGTGCCAGGTGCGGTGATCCATCGCGCCCGCGAGAAGCTTGCCATGCTCGAGCAGCGCGACGTCGACGAGCAGCAGCGCCCGGCACCGGCTGCCAGCGCGCCGCTTCAAAGCGATCTGTTCGCCAGCGCTCCGCACCCGGTGGTGGAGGCGCTTACCAACGTCGACGTGGACGATCTATCGCCGCGGGAGGCGTTGGCCCTGATGTATCAGTGGCGGGCGCTTCTTTGACGGGCCAGTTCGCGCTTGCCGCAGCCCGGCACCCCCTCTAGAATACTCGGCATGCGTTTTAGCTTATAAAAAGCGGTTAGCTTATAACCATTCACGATTAGCAATCATTTACGACTACCGTGGCCGCCGGCGGCCAGGCAAGAGGAACCAACCGATGACGTTTGTCGTTACCGAAAACTGCATCCAGTGCAAATATACCGACTGCGTAGAAGTCTGCCCGGTCGACTGTTTCTATGAAGGCCCGAACTTTCTGGTGATCCACCCCGACGAGTGCATCGACTGCGCGCTGTGTGAGCCGGAGTGCCCCGCCGAGGCGATCTTCTCTGAAGACGAGTTGCCAAGCGGCCAGGAACCCTTCATCGAGATCAACGCCGAGCTCGCCGACGTATGGCCCAATATCAACGAAAAGAAAGACCCGCTGCCGGACGCCGAAGAGTGGGACGGCAAGAGCGGCAAAATGGACAAGCTCGAACGCTGAGCCCTGCCCTACCCTTGCAAATGAAAAAAGCCACCCGAAGGTGGCTTTTTTTGGACCTGAAAGCGCGCTAGGCGGCTTTCGGCGTGCCCAGCTCGTCGGACTCCGCGGCGAAGACCGCACCGTCGTGTTGGCCCAGCAGCCGGCTGGTCACGGTGCCTGCGGTCATGGAGCCGTTGACGTTGATCGCCGTGCGACCCATGTCGATCAGCGGCTCGATCGAGATCAGAAGACCGGCCAGTGCGATCGGCAGATCCAGCGTCGAGAGCACGATGATCGCCGCAAAGGTCGCCCCGCCGCCGACGCCGGCAATGCCGAACGAGGCCAGCGTCACCACCAGCACCAGCGTCGCCAGGAACTCGAGCGAGAGCGGGTCGATCCCCACCGTCGGCGCGATCATCATGGCGAGCATCGCCGGATAGAGCCCCGCGCAGCCGTTCTGGCCGATGGTGGCCCCAAAGGAGGCGGCGAAATTGGCGATCGCCGGCGGCACGCCGATACGGTCGACCTGGGCTTCGATGTTGAGCGGAATGGTCGCCGCACTCGAGCGCGAGGTGAACGCGAACGTCAGTACCGGCCACACCTTCTGGAAGTAGCGCAGCGGATTGACTCCGGCGCCGGAGAGAAACAGCGCGTGCATCACCAGAATCAGGCCAAGCCCGATATAGGAGGCCACCACGAACCCCAGAAGGCCGAGAATGTCGCCGATGTCGGACGTCGCGACCACCTTGGTCATCAGCGCCATGACGCCGTAGGGCGTGAGGCGAATCACCATGCGCACCAGGCGCATGATCCACTTCTGCACCACGTCGATGCCGTCGATCAACCTGTCGCCGAGTACCGCGTTCTCGCGCTTGATGCCCAGTGCCGCCATGCCCAGAAAGGTCGCGAAAATCACTACGCTGATGATCGAGGTCGGGCGCGCGCCGGCCAGGTCCTGGAACGGGTTGCTGGGAATGAAGGATAAAAGCAGCTGTGGCACGGTGAGATCCGCGACCTGGGCGCTACGCTCGATGATGTCCTGGCCGCGCTCGAGCTCGCGCGCGCCCTGAACGAGCCCTTCGGCGGAAAGCCCGAACAGCTGGGTCATGCCGATGCCGATGATCGCAGAAATCGCCGTGGTGATCATCAGCATGGCCAGCACGCCAACGCTGATCTTGCCAAGCGAGCTGGCGTCGTGAAGCCGGGTGACTGCCGAGAGAATCGTCACCAGCACCAGCGGCATGATGATCATCTTGAGAAGCTGCACGTAGCCACCGCCGACCAGGTTGACCCAGTCGATAGTGCCGGTGAGCGTGGCGGTGTCGGCATAAAGCGCCTGCAACGCAGCACCCAGCAGTACACCAATAATCAGCCCCACCAACACCACGCGAGAAAGGCTCGCGCCGCGGCGCTGCCAGCGCGCCAGCAGTGCGATCGCCAGCGCAAAAATCAGTACGTTTATCGCTACCCACCAGGGCATGGTCGTCGCCTCCTTGAAACCAGGCCGGTGCGGAATGCACCGGACAACGAGCAGACCAAACGATAGCCTGCTAACTCGGACGCGACATGGTAATTAATCGTCGAAAGGAATAACAATGCATTTTTCTTATAACCATCGATAGCATTCGCGCTAACGCCCGGCAGAGTGCGTCGTCCGGGATCACAACGGCCTCAATGCCCATGGCAGGCATATAAAAAGGCACATAAAAAAGGCGGCCCGTAGGCCGCCCGCTCCAAGCACTTCCTTTCACCACATCCTGTGTCAACACTCCTCGGTGTCCTCCCTGCCGGCGCCTCGTTCACCGTGGCCCCGGCGCACCGCTTCTTTCGCTCTCTATCCTGCCTAAAGCATCCTTGCCTCCCCTTGTCCTGAGGCCAGTGTGACAGAGATGAAGCGCAGCGCAAAAAGTGCTTGTCATTAAAAAAGGCGAGCCCTGAGGCTCGCCTTGAGATTTCAACCCTATAAAAATCAATTATTTAAAAAATCCATTATAAAGAAAGCTTTTTATTTCCAACGCTTTAGTACTATTTTCCTAGCGTCAGGTAAGCGATCTCTTACACCCGATTAAACGATTACTTACAGGCGAGGCGCCCAGGCTCACTGCCCCTTGATCGCTTTTAGCCCGGGGTAATCGACGTTTCCAAGCTCCGCCTCGATCATGAGCAGGCGGTTGTACTTGGCGACCCGGTCGGAGCGGCAAAGCGATCCGGTCTTGATCTGGCCTGCGGCGGTGCCCACAGCCAGATCGGCGATGGTGGTGTCCTCGGTTTCACCGGAGCGGTGTGAGATTACCGCGGTGAAGCCGGCATCCTGGGCCATCTGGATGGCATCGAGGGTCTCGGAGAGCGAGCCGATCTGGTTGAACTTGATCAGAATCGAGTTTCCGATCTTCTCGTCGATGCCGCGCTTGAGAATTTTCGTGTTGGTCACGAACAGGTCGTCACCCACGAGCTGGACCTTATCACCGAGCTTGTCGGTGAGCGCCTTCCAGCCGTCCCAATCGGACTCGTCCATGCCGTCTTCGATCGAAACGATCGGATAGTCGTCGCAAAGCCCGGCGAGATAATCGGTGAAGCCCTGGGCATCGAAGCTCTTCTCTTCGCCGGCAAGCACGTACTGGCCATCCTTGTAGAACTCGGAAGAGGCGCAGTCGAGCGCCAGGGTCACGTCAGTGCCCAGGGTGTAGCCGGCATCCGCCACCGCCTGCTTGATCACCGCCAACGCCTCGGCGTTGGAAGAGAGGTTCGGCGCGAAGCCGCCCTCGTCCCCCACCGAAGTGGAGAGCCCTTTCGCGGCGAGCACCTTCTTCAGCGCATGGAAGATTTCGGCGCCGACGCGCAGCGCCTCGCGGAAGTTGGCCGCGCCCACGGGCTGAACCATGAACTCCTGGATATCGACGTTGTTATCCGCGTGCTCGCCGCCGTTGAGGATATTCATCATCGGTACCGGCATGCTGTAGTGGCCCGGCTTGCCGTAGAGCTCGGCGATATGGGCGTAGAGCGCCACGCCCTTGGCGTTGGCCGCCGCCTTGGCTGCCGCCAGCGACACCGCGAGAATGGCGTTGGCGCCCAGGTTCGCCTTGTTGTCGGTGCCGTCGAGCTTGAGCATGGCGTCGTCCAGCCCGCGCTGGTCGCGCGCGTCCATACCGAGTAGCGCCTCGCGGATGCTGCCGTTGACCGCCTCGACCGCTTTCAACACGCCCTTACCCAGATAGCGTGCCTTGTCGCCGTCGCGAAGTTCCAGCGCTTCGCGCGAGCCGGTGGAAGCGCCGCTTGGCGCGCAGGCCTGGCCCACCGCACCGCTTTCCAGGCGCACCGTGGCGCTCACGGTGGGGTTGCCGCGGGAGTCGAGCACTTCGAGCGCGGTGATATCCACAATTTTGGTCATGACAGCGTCCTTTTTGATTATCGGTCTACTAACTAGCGATGTTTCCCGTGAGCGCCGGCCGTGGCGTTAGCGCCCATCGCGCGCCTAGCGAATCACGAGCGGCTCGAAGCCTTTTACCAGCGCGTCGAGCTGTGAAAGCTGGGTCAAAAACGGTTTGAGCTGATCCAGCGGCAGCGCACACGGCCCGTCGCACTTGGCGTTGTCCGGGTCCGGATGCGCTTCCAGAAAGAGCCCGGCCAGGCCCACGGCGACACCGGCGCGGGCGAGCTCCGCTACCTGAGCGCGGCGCCCGTCGGCGCTGTCGGCGCGACCGCCGGGGCGCTGGAGCGCATGGGTGACATCGAAAAAGAGCGGGTAGCCGGTCTCCTTCATGTCGCCAAAGCCAAGCATGTCGACCACCAGATTGTTGTAGCCAAAGCTCGACCCACGCTCGCAGAGCATCAGGCGGTCGTTGCCGGCTTCAACAAACTTGGCAATGATGTGGCGCATCTCGTGCGGGGCGAGAAACTGCGGCTTCTTGATATTGATCGCCGCCCCGGTGTTGGCCATGGCGACGACCAGATCGGTCTGGCGGGCCAGAAACGCGGGGAGCTGGATGATGTCCGCTACTTGCGCCGCGGCCGCCGCCTGGTGGGGCTCGTGCACGTCGGTGATGATCGGCACGTTATAGCGCGATTTGATATCGGCCAGTATCTGCAGCCCTTTCTCGAGGCCCGGCCCGCGAAACGAATTGATCGAACTGCGGTTGGCCTTGTCGAAACTCGCCTTGAACACGTAGGGCATGGCAAGCGCCGAGGTGGCCTCGACGTAGGCCGCAGCGACCTCATCGGCAAGCTCGGCGGACTCCAGTACGTTCATACCACCGAGCAGCATCAGCGGCAGAGAGTTGCCGGCCTTGAGGCCGGCAATGTCGATGTGACGCTCGCGAACGCCTTGATCAGAGGCCATGACGGCTCCTTACTCGTGGGGCGCGGCGTGGGCGCGCGTGCGTTGTGCCTTGTGCTCGACCGCGGCGTTGACGAAGCCCGAGAACAGCGGGTGCCCGTCGCGCGGCGTGGAGGTGAACTCCGGGTGGAACTGACACGCTACGTACCAGGGGTGGTCGGCAAGCTCGACCATCTCGACCAGCGACTGATCGACGCTCTTGCCGGAAATCACCAGCCCCGCTTTTTCGAGCTCGTCGATGAACTGGTTGTTCACCTCGAAGCGGTGGCGATGGCGCTCGACGATCTCGTCCGAGCCGTAGGCTTCACGCGCCTTGCTTCCCGGGGCAAGGTGGCATACCTGGCCGCCCAGACGCATGGTGCCGCCCAGATCAGAGGCCGCGTCGCGCAGCTCGATCTTGCCTTCGCTATTGAGCCACTCGGTGATCAAACCGACCACCGGGTGCTGGGTGTCGTGGGTGAACTCGGTGGAGTTGGCGTCCGCCCAGCCGGCGACGTTGCGGGCGTACTCGATTACCGCGACCTGCATCCCCAGACAAATCCCCAGGTACGGCACGTTGTTCTCACGGGCGAACTGAGCGGTCTTGATCTTGCCTTCCACGCCGCGCTCGCCGAAGCCGCCGGGCACGAGAATCGCGTCCTTGCCGGCCAGGCGCTCGGTGCCGTGGCGCTCGATGTCTTCGGAGTCGATGTAGTCGACGTTGACCTTGATACGCCCCTGAATGCCGGCATGAATCAGCGCTTCGTTGAGCGACTTGTAGGCGTCCAAAAGCTCCATGTACTTGCCGACCATGGCGATGCTCACCGACTTCAGCGGATTGAGCTTGGCGTCGAGCACCTTCACCCACTCGGAGAGATCGGCAGGCTCGGCTTCCAGGCGCAGCTTGTCGCAGACGATGTCATCGAGGCCGTGCTCGTGGAGCATCAGCGGGATGCGGTAGATGGTGTCGGCGTCCTGAAGCGGTACCACCGCGCGCTCTTCGACGTTGGTAAAGAGCGCGATCTTGCGCCGCTCGCTCTCCTCGAGCTCGACTTCGCTTCTGCAAATCAGGATATCCGGCTGGATACCGATGGAGCGAAGCTCCTTGACGCTGTGCTGGGTCGGCTTGGTCTTGGTCTCGCCGGCGGTCTTGATGTAGGGCACCAGCGTCAGGTGCATGAAGATCGCGCGGCTCGCGCCCTGCTCGCTTCGAATCTGGCGAATGGATTCCAGAAACGGCAGCGACTCGATATCGCCGACGGTGCCGCCGATCTCGACCAGCGCCACGTCGAAGCCTTCGCCACCGTCGTAGACGCGCTGTTTGATCTCGTCGGTAATGTGCGGGATGACCTGCACCGTACCGCCCAGGTAGTCGCCGCGGCGCTCCTTACGCAGCACGTGCTCGTAGACCCGGCCGGTGGTGAAGTTGTTACCCTGGGTCATCCTGGTACGAATGAAGCGCTCGTAGTGACCCAGATCGAGATCGGTTTCGGCGCCATCCTCGGTGACGAACACCTCGCCGTGCTGGAACGGGCTCATGGTGCCCGGATCCACGTTGATGTACGGGTCGAGCTTGAGCATGGTGACCTTAAGGCCGCGGGCCTCTAGAATCGCCGCCAGCGAGGCCGACGCGATGCCCTTGCCAAGAGAGGACACAACGCCGCCGGTCACGAAGATATATCGTGTCATGGAAAACCTGTAAGAACGTGATCAGAAGGCACGGCAGAAAGCCACACCAGGATGGGATGACAGAATACCAGAGCTCGCCCGAAGGCTCAATTTGAACCGAGCACCTCGCCTGCCTACACCGCCCTCTATCGATCAGAGCGCGGCCTCTCCCCAGCTTCCCAGACGGTTCCAACCAACCTGCCAGCAAGACTTTACTTTCAAGGCATTTAACTTTTAGGCTGGACGTTTAACAAAATTTAATTTAGCCATATGGACGCCTTTTACACCATGAATCAACAACCACTGATAACGCTTCTATCCGCCTGGGGTGGAGGCGCATTCGTCTGGTTGGCGTATGCGCTATCTGTTTGGAACAAGCGCCCCAGGGCAATGAGCCGCTCTCCGGGGTTTGCCGCGAACTGGCGGCGAGGCGACATTTATCTCACGCTTGCGGGACCCATCCTACTGGTAATGGCCACCCTGCTGGCTGTCACCGTCGATATAAAACCCGGCGACTGGTTTCGAGCGCTCTTTGCAGGCGTATTTCTGGCCGGTATGGCCCCGCTGGGTATTTTCCATTTTGCCAACCACGCCGCCATGGTCGAAAGCGCCCAGGTCACGTCTGATACTACGCGATTGCCCGTCAATCGAAACGGGCGGCTGAATAGGGCCGCTCCCTATATGGCAGCTATCTCGGCTACCCTTTTTTCGATTTCCTGCTTTTATCTTTTCCCACAGATGTCACTTGCATGGTCGCTACTGGCCGGCGCGGTTTGGGCCCTTTTGGCGCTCATGCGCAGAGCGCTTCCCGCCTGCCCTGAATGGTTGGCGGGCATCGGCGCGATCGTGGGCATCAACGCTGGGCTGGTACTAAGCGATTTGGCTTACAAGGAGCACCTAGCGGTTGAGTCGAACACGACGAGTACGATGGAGTTTCTATTGTTCGTGCAGCAAGCCAGCGTGGCGCTACTGAGTTTTTCGCTACTGCTACTGGCTACGCACCGCTTTATTCGCGGCTAGCCTTCCGTTAGATCAACGCTCAAACGAGCCCGCTGGAAACAAAAAAGGGAGGCATTCGCCTCCCTTGCTACGCTGGGTAATCGTACTTACACGCCCAGGTAATCCAGCATACCCTCAGCGGCCTGGCGGCCTTCATAGATGGCGGTGACCACCAGATCCGAGCCGCGGACCATGTCGCCGCCGGCGAAGATCTTCTCGTTGGTGGTCTGGAAGGCGTACTGACCGTGTTCCGGGGCCTTGACCAGGTTGCGCTCGCAGACGTCGATGCTCGAGCCCTCGAACCAGGGGATCGGGCTTGCCTGGAAACCGAAGGCGACCACGACCGCGTCCGCCGGGATCACCTCTTCGGAGCCGGGCACGATTTCCGGGCGGCGGCGGCCGTTTTCATCGGCCTCGCCCAACCGGGTGCGCACGACCTTCACGCCTTCCACCTTACCTTCGCCGACCACGGCGATGGGCTGGCGGTTGAAGAGAAACTCGACGCCCTCTTCCCGGGCGTTGGCCACCTCGCGGCGCGAGCCGGGCATGTTCTCTTCGTCGCGGCGGTAGGCGCAGGTCACGCTCGCCGCGCGCTGACGAATTGAGCTGCGGTTACAGTCCATCGCCGTATCGCCGCCGCCGAGCACCACCACGCGCTTGCCTTCCATCGAGATGTAGTCCGCCGGATCCTTCTCGAAGCCCAGGCGCCGGTTGACGTTGGCGATCAAAAAGTCGAGCGCCTTGTAAACGCCGGGCAGGTTTTCACCGGGGAAGCCACCTTCCATGTACTGGTAGGTGCCCATGCCGAGGAATACCGCGTCATACTCCTGCACCAGGGTGTCGAACTCGATGTCCACGCCGATCTCGACGTTCAAGCGAAACTCGATGCCCATCTCCTCGAACACCGCGCGGCGGCGCTCCATGACATTCTTTTCGAGCTTGAACTCGGGGATACCGAAGGTCAAAAGCCCGCCGATCTCCGGGTGGCGGTCGAACACCACGGGCTTGACGCCGTTGCGCGCTAGAATGTCCGCCGCGCCCAGGCCCGCGGGGCCGGCGCCGATGATCGCGACCTTCTTGTCGGTCCAGACCACCTTGGACATGTCCGGGCGCCAACCCATGGCGAAGGCGGTGTCGGTGATGTACTTCTCGATCGAGCCGATGGTGACTGCGCCAAAGCCATCGTTGAGCGTGCAGTCGCCTTCACAGAGACGGTCCTGCGGGCAGACGCGCCCGCACACTTCCGGCAGCGAGTTGGTCTTGTGCGAAAGCTCCGCGGCTTCGATGATGTTGCCTTCCACAACGAGCTGCAGCCAGTTGGGAATGTAGTTGTGCACCGGGCACTTCCACTCGCAGTACGGGTTGCCGCAGTGCAGGCAGCGGTGCGCCTGGCTCGCCGCGTCCGTTGGCTTGAACGGCTCGTAGATTTCGGCGAACTCTTTGGCGCGCGCGTGCGCCTCTTTTTTCTGCGGGTCCTTGCGACCCACGTCGATAAACTGGAAATCGTTGTTCAAACGGTTGGCCATGATCTCTCTCCTCTCGGCGATGGACACATTCGGATTACTGCGGCTGACGCCGAGATTGATCCAACAGACTTCCCAGACTCGCCGCCTTCGGCTTCACCAGCCAGAAGTGGCGCGCGTAGTCGCTGAAGTCTTCCAGAATGGCTGCCCCACGCTTTGATCCGGTCTCGGCCACGTAGGCTTCGATCGTCTCGCGCAGGTGGCGGCGGTACGCCTCCATCGCCTCGGTGTTGACCCGGTGAATCTCGACCAGCTCGTGGTTGTACTTGTCCACGAAACTGCGCTCTTCGTCGAGCACGTAGGCAAAGCCGCCGGTCATGCCGGCGCCGAAGTTGACGCCGGTCTCACCCAGCACGCAGATCATACCGCCGGTCATGTACTCGCAGCAGTGATCCCCCGCGCCTTCGATGACCGCCATGGCGCCGGAGTTGCGCACGCCAAAGCGCTCGCCAGCCACGCCCGCGGCATACAGCGTGCCGCCGGTGGCGCCGTACAGGCAGGTGTTGCCGACGATCGAGGTCTTGTGACTTTCGAACTCGCTCACCCTGGGTGGCACGATGACGATGCGCCCGCCGTTCATGCCCTTGCCGACGTAGTCGTTGGCATCGCCTTCGAGATACAGATTCAGGCCCCGCGCGTTCCACACGCCAAAGCTCTGACCTGCCACGCCGGTGAAGCGCGCGGTGATCGGGGCGTCTTCCAGGCCCTCTTCGCCATAGCGCTTGGCGATGGCGCCGGAGGAGAGCGCGCCGACGCTACGATCGCAGTTAGTGATATCGAAGCTGAAGTCGCCGCCGGAGCGGTTCTCGATGGCGCTTTTGAGCGCCTCGAGCACTTCCTGGTTTTTCGCACCCGGATCGTGGGGCACGTTGCGACTCACCGTGCAGAACTGCGGCGCATCCGCCGGCACGAAGTCGTTTTTCAAAAGCGGGGTCAAATCGAGCCCGCGCTGCGAGGCGGTGCGCCCTTCGATCACTTCGAGCAGATCGGTGCGGCCGATCAGGTCGGTCAGCCTGCGCACGCCCATCATCGCCATCAGTTCGCGCACTTCTTCGGCAATGAAGCGGAAGTAGTTCTTGACCATGTCGACGGTGCCGCGAAAGTGCTCGCCGCGCAGGTAGTCATCCTGGGTGGCGACACCGGTGGCGCAGTTGTTCAGGTGACAGATGCGCAGGTACTTGCAGCCCAACGCGACCATCGGCGCGGTACCGAAGCCAAAGCTCTCGGCGCCGAGAATCGCCGCCTTGATGACGTCCAGCCCGGTCTTCAGGCCGCCGTCGGTCTGCAGGCGGATCTTGTCGCGCAGGCCGTTGATACGCAGCGCCTGGTGCACCTCGGGCAGGCCCAGCTCCCAAGGGGAGCCGGCGTGCTTGATCGAGGTGAGCGGGCTCGCCGCGGTGCCGCCGTCGTAGCCGGACACGGTGATCAAATCGGCGTAGGCCTTGGCAACGCCGGTGGCGATGGTGCCGATACCGGGCTCGGAGACCAGCTTGACCGAGACCTGCGCTTGTGGGTTGACCTGCTTGAGATCGAAAATCAGCTGCGCCAGATCCTCGATCGAGTAGATGTCGTGGTGCGGCGGCGGCGAGATCAGCGTCACACCAGGCACGGCGTAGCGCAGCTTGGCGATAATCTCGTTGACCTTGCCGCCGGGCAGCTGGCCGCCTTCACCGGGCTTGGCGCCCTGGGCGACCTTGATCTGCAGCACTTCGGCGTTGACCAGATACGACGGCGTCACACCGAAGCGGCCGGAGGCGATCTGCTTGATCTTGGAGCTTCGGATGGTGCCGTAGCGGGCGTGGTCTTCGCCGCCTTCACCGGAGTTGGAGCGCCCGCCGGCTTCGTTCATCGCCTGGGCCAGCGCCTCGTGAGCCTCCGGCGACAGCGCGCCGAGCGACATACCGGCGCTATCGAAGCGCGGCAAGAGCTCCTCGATGGACTCCACCTCGTCCAAGGCGATGGAATCGCCGGACTGCTTGAGCTTCAGCATGTCGCGAATGGTCGCCACCGGGCGCTCGTTCACCTGCTGGGCGAACTTCTTCCATTTGGCGTAGCTGCCTTCCTGCACCGCCGCCTGCAGCGTCATGACCACGTCCGGGTTGTAGGCGTGGTACTCATAGCCGTGAACGTACTTGAGCTGGCCGCCCTGGGAGATTCCCTTGCGCGGCGTCCAGGCATCCTTCGCGATCAGCGTCTGCTGCATCTGCAGCTCGCCAAAGCCTGCGCCCTGAATGCGCGAGGCCATGCCCACGAAGCAGGTGTCCATGATCTCGTCGTTGAGCCCGACCGCCTCGAACAGCATCGAGCCGCGGTAGGAGGCCAAAGTCGAGATGCCCATCTTGGAGAGAATCTTGAACAGCCCCTTCTGCAGGCCCTTACGATAGTTCTCGCGGGCGTCCGCCGGGTTGCCGGTCAGCTCGCCGACGCGATGCATGTCCGCCATGACCTGGTAGGCAAGCCAGGGGTAGACCGCCGTGGCGCCCACGCCGAAGAGCACCGCCATCTGGTGAGCGTCGCGGGCGTAGCCGGTCTCGACGATGATGTTCGCCATCGGGCGCATGGCAAGACGGCCCAGGTGGCTGTGTACCGCACCCACGGCGAGCGCGGCCTGAATCGGCACTTCGCCCTTGGGCAGCTCGGCGTCACTGAGCACCAGCAGCACGCAGCCCTCTTTCACCTGGCGCTCGGCCTTCTGGCACAGCGCGTCGACGGCCTGCTTGAGGCTGGTCTCGTCCGGGTTGTAGCCAAGCGAGAGTAGGCAGCTGGCAAACGCCGGATCGTCCTGGCTGACCAGCGCGGTGAACTTGCGCGGCGACAGGATCGGCGTGGTCAGAATCAGGCGATGGGCGTGTTCCGGGGTCGCCTTGAAGACGTTGAGCTCGGCGCCGCAGCAGGTTTCCAGCGACATCACGATCGCCTCGCGCAGCGGGTCGATCGGCGGGTTGGTCACCTGGGCGAATTTCTGCCGGAAGAAGTCGGTCAGAAGACGCGGGCGGCTCGACAGCACCGCCATCGGCGTGTCGTCGCCCATCGAGCCAACCGCTTCCTGGCCGCTTTCCGCCAGCGGGCGCAGCACCTGGTCGCGCTCTTCGAACGTCACCTGGAACATCTTCTGCTGCACGTTGAGTGCATCGGTATCCATGCTCTGGAACCGCGCAAGCTCGGTCAGCGCTGACTCCAGATAGCTCGCCTGCTCTTTCAGCCAGCGCTTGTAGGGGTAGGCGGACTTCAGGCGGTTATCGATGTCGTCGGTATGCAGCACTTCGCCGGTCTGGGTATCGACGGCGAGCATCTGGCCCGGGCCGACGCGCCCCTTGGCCACCACGTCCTCCGGCTTGTAGCCGTAGGTGCCGGTTTCGGAGGCGAGCGTGATGTAGCCGTTCTTGGTCATCACCCAGCGCGCCGGGCGCAGGCCGTTACGGTCGAGCATGCACACCGCCTGGCGGCCATCGGTCATGACCACGCCGGCGGGGCCATCCCAGGGCTCCATGTGCATGGAGTTGTACTCATAGAACGCGCGCAGCTCCGCGTCCATGGTCTCGACGTTTTGCCAAGCCGGCGGCACCATCATGCGCACGGCGCGATGAAGCTCCATGCCGCCGGTGAGCAGCACTTCGAGCATGTTGTCCATGCTCGAGGAGTCGGAGCCGGTGGTGTTGACTACCTCGTCGAGCTTGACGATGTCCGGCAACTGCTCGCTTGCGAAGTTGGCCTTCCGGGAGTTCGCCCAGCCGCGGTTGGCTTCGATGGTGTTGATCTCGCCGTTGTGGGCGAGCAGGCGAAACGGCTGGGCCAGCGGCCAACGCGGCGCGGTGTTGGTCGAAAAACGCTGGTGGAATACGCAGATGGCGGTTTCCAGGCGCGAATCGTTCAGGTCCTTGTAAAAGGCCGGCAGATCTTCCGGCATCACCAGGCCCTTGTAGGAGACGACTTCAGAAGAGAGCGAGGCGACGTAGAAATCCTCCTCTTTCTTCAAGGCCTGCTCGGCGTAGCGCCGGGCCATGAACAGATCGACGGTGAAATTGGCGCTATCGCCGGGCTCGACGAAAATCTGTTCGATCCGCGGCAGGCAATCGAGCGCCATCGGGCCGCACACGCTCGAATCCGTGGGCACTTCGCGCCAGCCCAGGCGCTTCAAGCCGCGGCTGTCGAGCTCGCGCTCCAGCGTCTCGCGGGCCGTCCGGGCGCGCGCATCGTCATTGGGCAGAAAGATCACCCCCACGGCGAAGCGCTCGCCGGGCTCGGTGCCCAGCGCTTCTTTTGCGACATCGCGCATGAACCGGGTCGGCATTTTCAGCAGCAGCCCGCAGCCGTCGCCGGTTTTGCCGTCGGCGGCGATGCCGCCCCGGTGGGTCATGCAGGTCAGCGACTCGATGGCGGTTTTGAGGAGATCGTGACTGGCTTCCCCTTGCATGTGCGCGATAAGCCCAAAACCGCAGTTATCGCGAAACTCGCCAGGCTGATGAAGACCTTTGTTCATGGGCGTGCCTCTAGTCAAGGTGTTTTACTGGCAGCGAACTTGTGCTTTAATAGCGGGTTTTCTTTTTATTTTTTCTTGCCTTTCCCGCCCGAGCTCCCGGCTCCCTGGCGTTCGCTGCCTTAGGAAAATGGCCGCTCAGCATAGCCACTTGCCCCCACCTGGCGCAATCGCCCGACCGCGCCAAATTTCTCAAAACTCTCGCCAAATCCTGTATTTGCAGCACCACCCAACCAAAAAACATAGCTCCGTCAACCACTTAAGCCGATATCATGCGTAGTCTGCGTGAGCCCGAATGCCACATAGACTTTAGTCTAACAACACCGCTTTTATCCATGCCGATAACGCATACGGCATACCGATTGGCGCAACCATTGGCTTTACGCATGACCCAAACGCCAAAACCCGCCACGTGGGCGGGTTTTAGAGGCGCCGGTCGACGCCTGCTGTCAAGACAAAGACAGAAGAACGGAATTATTCGCTTCGCGGGTAGCGCCGAAGCAGCTCGTTAAGCGTATCCGGTGGCGTCTGATCGCTGATCACCGCCTCACCCAGAGCGTTGAGCAATATCAACCTGAGCCGGGCATCGACGTTTTTCTTGTCCAGCCGCATCCGGCTGAGAAAATCCTCGACGCTCATGTTCGACGGCGCGGCCAGCGGCAGCCCCGCGCGCTCGATCACCGTCCGGGCGCGAGTGAGCATCGGCTCGTCGATCATCCCAAGCTCGAAGGAGAGTGTGGCCGCCATCGCCATCCCGGCGCCGACCGCCTCACCGTGTAGCCAGTTGCCGTACCCCTGGTGCGCCTCGATGGCGTGGCCAAAGGTGTGGCCCAGGTTCAGAAGCGCCCGCACGTCCTGCTCGGTTTCATCTTCGGCGACGATATCGGCCTTGATCTGACAGCTCACCGCGATCGCCTCACTGACGGCATCGGCATCAATACGGCGAAGCGCGTCCATGTGCTCCTCGAGCCAGCCAAGAAACGCCTCGTCGCGAATCAAGCCGTACTTGATCACTTCGGCAAGCCCGGCGGAGAGCTCGCGCGGCGGGAGTGTGGCCAGCGTGTCGATATCGATGAGTACCGCGCGAGGCTGGTGGAAAGCGCCGATCATGTTCTTGCCCAGCGGATGATTGACGCCGGTCTTGCCGCCCACCGAGGAGTCTACCTGGGAGAGCAGCGTGGTCGGTACCTGAATGAACGCCACTCCGCGCTGATAGGCGGCGGCGGCAAAGCCGACCATGTCGCCGATCACGCCGCCGCCGAGTGCGATCAGCGTGCAGCGGCGATTGAACCCGGCACCCAGCAGCGCATCCCAGATGCGCTCGACTTGCTCCAGGTTCTTATAGCGCTCGCCGTCGGGTAGCGACACCGTACGCACGTCGCACTCCTCGGGCAGCGCGTCCATCAGCGCCTTCAAGTAGAGCGGCGCAATAGTGTCGTTGGTGACTACCATCACCTGGCGGCCCGCCAGATAAGGCGCCAGCAGGCCGGGTTCACCGATCAGGCCGCGGCCGATATGAATGGGGTAACTGCGCTCGCCGAGCGCGACGTTGAGGGTGCGACGGGCGTTGGCAGTCATGAGGATACCCCGGAGTCGGTGAGCTGGCGGCTTTCCAGCGGATCGTTCAAGCGCCGCGCGCGGCGCAAAATGTCGTTGACCACCGCACGCGGGCTTCGCCGGTCGGTGCGTACGGTAATGTCCGAGGTCGCGCGATAGAGCGGGTCACGCAGTAAAAACATATCCTTGAGTACCTGCTCGCGGTCGACGCGCTGCAAAAGCGGGCGGTTCTTGTCGCGGGCGGTACGCTTGAGCTGCTGCTCGACGGTGGTCAGCAGATACACCACGGTGCCGCGCTCGCGCAGCGCCCGGCGGTTCTCTTCGCGCAGCACCGCACCGCCGCCGGTGGCCAGCACCACCCCAGAAAGCCTGGTGAGCTCGTCGATCATCTGCACTTCGCGAAGGCGAAAACCGGGCTCGCCTTCGACGTCGAAAATCCAGGGAATGTCCGCGCCACAGCGGTCCTGGATCACGTGATCACTATCAAAGAACGTGCGTGAAAGCTCCGCGGCCAGCAAACGGCCGATGGTGCTTTTGCCGGCTCCCATCGGGCCGACCAGAAAAAGATTGGGTAAATCCTGCATCAGCGAACCGTCAAACCATCATCGAGTAGTCGTGGAGTAATAAACACTAACAGCTCTACCTTCTCATTGCTCTCCTGGTTATAGCGAAACAGCCGGCCCAAAAGCGGCAGATCGCCCAGAAGCGGCGTTTTGGAAATTTGGCTGAGCTGCTCGGTGGTCAAGATGCCGCCCAGCACCACGGTTTGGCCATTGTCCACCAGCACCTGGGTTTCGATCTGGTTGGTATCGATGGGCGGCTCACCACCGAATTCGCTTTCGCGGAAACTATCGTTCTTGATCACCAGATCCATGATGATGCGGTTGTCCGGAGTGATTTGCGGCGTGACCTCGAGCGAAAGCTCGGCTTCCTTGAACTGGGTATCCGGGTTGCCCTCTGCATCGACGCTTTGAAAGGCGCGCTCCTCGCCCTGGCGGATGGTGGCGGTGCGCTGGTTGGCGGTGATGATGCGCGGCTGGGAGATCGTCTGGCTCTTGCCCTCGCTTTCGAGTGCTCGAAGCTCGAGATCCAGCAGCACGTCGCCGGAGAGATAGCCGAAGCTGAAACCGGTGCCCGCGACCGCGCCGGGGCCAAGGTCCACGGCGAGCCCGCCCCGAGCACGGCTGAGACCTTGTGGATTGAGGTCTCGACGAACGCCTTGCCCAAACTCGTTAATCTGAAAGCCGCGAGTGCTCGAGGCGCTCCAGTTGACCCCCAGCTCGCGGGAGGCGTTATCGCGGGCGATGACGATGCGCGCCTCGATCTGTACCTGGCGCACGGCGACATCGAGCCGGTCGAGGGTGGCCACGATTTCGCGAAGCTGGTCGGCGGTATCCTGCACCAGCAGCGTATTGGTGCGCTGGTCCACGCTGACCCGGCCGCGGTCGGTCAAAAGGCCAAAGCCTTCGGCGCCGCGCAAGAGCTGGGCGAAGTCCTCGGCGCGGGCGTAGCGCACCTCGATGAACTCGGTCACCAGTGGCGCCAGCGTTTGGCGCTGATTGCGCGACTCGATCTGTTGACGTTCGACCTCGGCGAGCTCCCCAGCCGGGGCGATCACGATCACGTTACCCTGCTCGCGGCTCGATAGTCCCTGGCTTTGCAGAATCAGCGCCAGCGCCTGATCCCAGGGCACGTCGTTCAAGTTCAGCGTGACCCGGCCGGTGACGCTGTCGCTGGCGACCAGGTTGAGCCCGGTGAATTCGGCAAGCGTGGCGAGTACCGAGCGCACTTCGATGTCCTGAAAGTTGAGGCTCAGCCGGTCGCCGGTAAAGCGCTCTTCCGCCCCCTGGGCAAGCGAATCGGCGGGGGTGGCCACGGGCTCGACGTCGATGGTCAGCACCCGCCCGCTTTGCGAGGAGAGCAGCGCATAAGGCCCCTGGGTTTGCAGCTCGAGCTGGGTGCCCGTGGCGGTGGTGCGCGGCGTGATGCGATTGATGGGCGTGGCGAAGTCGGTGACATCGAGAATCTGGTCGAGCGACGCGGGCAGCGTGACGCCCGGCAAGGTGGCGTTCACCACGCCAAGCCCCGCCTCCTCGACGCGGGCGTTCACCCCGCTTTGACTGAACGTGACCAGAAGTCGCCCGGCGCCGTTGGCGCCGCGGCGAAAATCGATGTCCTCGATGCTTGGCCCACTAGAGGCGGCCGGCGCCGGGCGCGGTGACGGTGGGGCGGTGGGGACGCTGGCGGCGCTTGGCGTGGACGCGACCGGCGGCTGGGAGCCAATGGCGGTGGGGGTAAGAAACACGCTGAGCCGGCTGGGCGAGGCCGCCGAGCGAAACGTGTGCGCGCCGCTCAAATCGACGATCAGTCGCGTGCGCCCGCCACCTTCGATGGTGGTGATGCGCTCCACCCCACCCAGCCCCACGGCCTGGCTTCGCTCGGCAAGCCCGTTTTGCGTATTGGCCAGATCCAGCGCCAGCCGCGGCGGCGCCTCCAGCGCGTAGCCAGTCAGCTCGCCCGGCGCGCCGTCAAATGACAGCAGTAGCTCGACCTCCCTCTGGGGCGCATCACGCACCTCCAGGTCGGTCAATAGCGCCGCCGAGGCAAGCGCCGGGCAAGCGAGCACAGAGAGGGCGAGCAGACAAAGCGCGGTACTGCGGGCAATGGTGATCATAAACAGGGATGTCCAAATAAACGTCCAACGAAAATGGTTGCTCAACCGCAGCTCACAAGCGCCTCAGGGCTGCAGCGACAGGGCGGCCGGGCTCGTTTGCCACCCTTGCTGCTCGTCAAGGATGCGCTCGACCAGCGTGACCTCGTCCAGCGTAATGCGGGTAATCTCCCCGTAGTTGGTGCCCAGGTGATTGCCTTCGCGCACGGTGACGACGCTGCCGTCCGGCGTTGCAATCAGGGCGACGCGCTGAGTGCCCATCTGAAGCGTACCTACCAGGCGTAGCGACGGGAGCGCAAAGGCCTCCAGCGGCTCCAGCGGGCGCTCGGTATCCGGCGCTAGGGCGCTATTGCGCGTTGCGATTGTCTCACTGCGCGCGAGCCGCTCAGGCGCCAAAAACGGGCTGCGTGACTCGCTATATCGATAGTTTAATAGCGCGGGCTCGGGAAACGGTGCGGCGTCGATGGCCACCGGCACGTTCGGTTCGCGCCGAATGTCGGCAAGCGTGGCATCGAGCTGGTCGAGCATGGCGTCGTTGCAGCCACTCAGCAAAGCGGTCAGCAAAAGCGGCGTTAGCGCGCGCGGACTCATGGCGCTACCTCGTCGGGTCGAGCCTCGTCGATATAGGTATAGGTGCGCGCATCCAGCGTCAACCGTAGCGACTCGCCCGGCGGCTCGACGGCGGTGAGGGTCAAATCGTGCTGGGTCACGATGCGCGCCAGCTGGCTGATATCGGCGACGAAGCGGCCCAGCTGGTGGTAGCCGCCGCGCACCTGAATATCCAGCGGATGCTCGATGTAATGCTCGTTGGCCACCGGCGCGCCGAGGCGAATCACCTCGATGGTAAGACGATTATCCACCGCGGCATCGCTGATGCTGTCCAGAAGGGACGGAATTTCGACATTGGTGGGCAGCATCGCGCGCATGCGCTCCATGTGTCCGCCAAGCGTTTCAAGCTGGCTTTGAACGTTGGGCAAGAGCGCCACTTCCGAGGCCTTGACGCGGTAGTCGCTTAAAAGGCGCGCCTCCTCACGTTTGGCCTCGGCAAGGCCAGCGCGCTTTTCGCTCACCTGCCAAGCCATCAGAGCCCCAAAGGCGACGGCGAACACCAGTATCACGCACAGCGCCTTCAAAAAGATCGGCCAGCCGCCGGCCTCTTTTAGATCGAGACTTTGCACCTCGACTTCCTTGAGACGCTGCCACTCCTGGCGCGCCCGGGCTTTACTCATCACTGGGCGGTCTCCTCGGTCGTCGCACTGGCCTCGACAGTGGGCATCGTTTGAATCATCTCGAAGCGAAAACGCCGCCCCTGCTCGTCCGGCGCGCTGGTGACTTCCGATAGCACCGGCACCGCGAAGCCCGGCACGCGGGCCAGGCGGCGAAGCTGCTCGGAGACCTGGCGCTCGTCGTTGGCCGTCGCCGTCACACTCACCCGCGGGCCTTCACGGCTGAGCTCTTCGTAGACCACACCGTCGGTCAAACTGGCCGCCAGCGCGTTGAAGAGCTCGACGGTATCGACGCGCTCGCTTTGCAGCGTCCTGAACAGGGCCAGCTGTTTGTTGAGCTGGGCAGCATCCTCCTGGTAGCGCTTGACGTCCTCGATCTGCTGGTCGAGCTGCTCGATGTGACGGACGATATAGTCATTACGCATCGCCTGCTCGTTGAGCTCCTGCTGATAAATGAGCGAAACGCCGAGGGCGGCCAGAATACCCAGCGCAAGCGCCAGTGCCAGCACGCCGTAAAACTGTTTGGTGCGCTTCTCCCGACGCGCTTCGCGCCAGGCCAGCAGATTAATATTGATATTCACTGGCTCACCTTCATGGCAAGCCCACAGGCGGTGAGCATTGCCGGCGCGTCGCTGGTCAGCCCCTTGACGTTGATCCGCGAGCGAAGCTTCATGCGCTGAAACGGATTGGCCTGGGTCACCGTCAGGTCGTTCTCCTGGGCGATGCGCTCGGCAAGGCCCGGAATCACGCTCGACCCGCCGGCCAGCACCAGATGCTCCACGCGCCGCTTGCGCCCGGCGGTGTAGTAAAGCTGTAGAGAGCGGCCTACCTGCTGTACGACGGTGTCGATGAAAGGATCGAGCACGCTCTTTTCGTAGTCCTCCGGCAACCCGCCCCGCTTTTTGGCAAGCCCCGCCTCTTCGTTGGTCAGCTCATAGCGCTCGCGGATGTTATCGGTGAGCTGGCGCCCCCCGTAAACGGTATCGCGGCTGTAAATGATGCGGCCGTGGTCGAGCACGTGGAAAGCGTTCATGGTCGCGCCCAGATCCACCAGCGCGATGTTCGACTGCGACGCCTCGGCCAGATCGATCTGGCGTCTGAGCTCGCCAAACGAGCGCTCCACGGCGAAGGTTTCAACGTCGACGGCGGCGGGTTCGAGCCCGGCCTGGATCAGGGTATCGGTGAGCTGGCTGACATCGCGCTGGCGACACGCCACTAAAATCACCTGCTGCAGAGTGTCGTCGCCGGGCACCAACCCCAGGCGCTGGAAATCGAACGCCACCTCGTTGAACGGAAAGGGAACGTGGCGGTCGTACTCCTCGATGATACGCGCTTCGATGTCCTCTTCGCCAAGCGATGCGGGGTACGTGAGGGTGCGGGTAATCGCCGCACTCGCCGGTACCGCGACGGCGGCCTTGCGTGTAGTGGGTTTGGCGTGTTCGACGGCGGCTCTAAGTACTCGCGCCACGTCGTTGATATCGCGAATACGCCGCTCCACCACCGCGCCTTCCTTGAGCGGGCGTACGGCGTAGCTTTGTACCTGATAGTTGGTATCCAGCTGTTTAAGCTCTAAAAGCTTGACGGTGGCCGAGGTGATATCGACCCCGATCAATCCCTTTCCAGACGTTGATAAGCGCATGGGATCCCGTTTGGTTTTATCGTTTTACCGAGCGTGTAGCGAGGTTACCTTATTTTTAGCGGCGCGACACGTTAAGGCCCACATGGCATATCAACACTGGTGGCCGGTGGATAGGCTTCTTATAATGGTGCCCAATTGCGCAATACGGCCAGCTGGACGCCGTACCTCTTTTATCTCCACGGGTGCCCTCTGTTCATGACGTTTTTACGAACTCTTCTCGTGTCACTGTTCTCCGCGGTGGTCGCCCTCGTGGGCGCCACGGCGCTGGCGGTGATCGCCGCTGCCATCTACTTTTCGCCCGGGCTTCCCGATGTGCGTCAGCTACAAAATTTCGAGCTCCACACCCCGCTTCGTATCTTCACCAACGACGGCCGGCTGATCGGCGAGTTCGGTGAAGAGCGCCGCATGGTGGTGGACTTCGACGAAATCCCTCAAAACATGATCAATGCGCTGATCGCCGCCGAGGACTCGAGCTTCTTCGAGCACGCGGGGGTCGACCCGCGGGGTCTGGCCCGTGCTGCGGTGGAGCTTGCCAGCAGTGGCGGCACGATCCAGTCCGGCGGCTCGACCATCACCATGCAGGTCGCGCGTAACTACATGCTCACTCTGGATCAGACCTTCACGCGCAAGATTCGCGAGATCCTGCTGGCGCTTCAGATGGAGCAGGTGCTCTCCAAGGAGCAGATCTTCGAGCTCTACGTGAACAAGATCTTTCTGGGCAACCGCGCCTACGGCATCGCCACCGCCGCGGAGACCTATTACGACCGCCCGCTCTCCGAGCTCACGCTGGCCGAAACCGCGATGATCGCCGGCCTGCCCAAGGCGCCGTCGGCGTTCAACCCGCTGGCCAACTCCGAGCGCTCGCTGATTCGCCGCAACTGGATCCTGTTTCGCATGCGCGAGCTGGGTTACATCGATAACGACACCTATCAGGCGTCGGTGCAGGAGCCGGTCACCGCGCGTCGCCACTATACGCAAACCGAAGTGGACGCCTCCTACGTCTCGGAAATGGCGCGCCAGTACGCCGTCGAGCGCTTTGGCGATACCGCCTACACCGGCGGCTACCGCATCTATACCACCATCGATAGCGAGCTTCAGCCCGCCGCGCGTCAGGCGCTGGCCGATGGCTTGATCGAATACGACCGCCGTCACGGCTGGCGCGGGCCGGAGCAGAGCGACATCGCCGCGAGCCTGGTCGAAGCCCAGGAGCAGACCACGACCCAAGGGCTCGAGGAAGAGCTTTCCGAGTCGCCGGAGATTCGCCAGACCGCGCGCCAGGCCGCCGAACGCAGCCAGACCGAAATCGAAGGCATCGATGGCGACGTCTCCAACTGGCTTCAGGTGATCGAGCGCACGCCCAACTACGGGCTTTTGCAGCCAGCCATCGTGGTCGAAAGCAGCGGCCGCGAAATGCAGGTGCTGACCCGTGACCGTGAACTTAAAACCATCGGCTGGGACGGCCTGAACTGGGCCCGCCAGTATCTGAGCCCGCGAAGCCGCGGCGGCGAGCCCGCCAATGCCAGCCAAATCGCCGAGCGGGGCGATCTGATTCGCGTGGTGGAAAGCGATGACGGCTCGCTACGCCTTTCCCAGCGCCCGGACGTCGAGGGATCGCTGGTGGTGCAGGACCCGCGCACCGGCGCCATTCTCGCGCTGCAGGGCGGCTTCGATTTCAACGCCAGCAAATTCAACCGCGCCATTCAGGCCCAGCGCCAGTCCGGCTCGATCTTCAAGCCGTTCATCTATCTCGCCGCGCTCGACGACGGCGGCATGACCGCGGCGAGCGTAGTCAACGACTCGCCGCTGGTGGTCGATGACGGCAGCGACTCGCTATGGCGGCCGATGAACTCGAGCCGCGACTTCCAGGGCCCGATGCGCCTGCGCCCGGCGCTGGCCCGCTCGCGCAACCTGGTCACCATCCGGGTACTGCAGTCGATGGGCATCACCCCGACCATCAACTATCTGGAAGGCTTCGGCTTCTCGGTGGATCGCCTGCCGCGTGGGCTGTCGCTGGCCCTCGGTAGCGCAAGCCTTACGCCGATGGAGATGACCAACGCCTACGCGGTCATCGCCAACGGCGGCTTCCAGGTCTCGCCCTGGTTCATCGAGCGCGTCACGCGTAACGACGACCGCGAAATTCTCGACGAAGCCACGCCCAGCATCGCCTGCGCGAGCTGCGCCGAAGGCCAGCAAAGCGTCGAGATCGACGGCAAGAGCTACCCCATCGCCAAGCGCGTGGCCGACCCGGCGGCGGTGTACATCCTTCGCGACATGCTGCGCGACGTCATCACCTCGGGCACTGGGCGCGCCGCGCTCAGTCTCGACCGGGACGATATCGTCGGCAAGACCGGCACCACCAACAACCAGCGCGACGCCTGGTTCGCCGGCTTCAACAGCAACCTGGTGACTACGGTGTGGGTCGGCAAGGACAGCAACGAAACCACCGCCGAGTACGGCGCCAGCGCCGCGCTGCCGATCTGGATCGACTTCATGGGCCAGGCCCTGGCGGGTACGCCGTCGGCGCTGCCGGAGCGTCCGAGCAACGTGGTGACCGCACGGGTCGACCCGGACAACGGACGTCGGCTTTATGACAATCAGTCCGGCGGTATCACTGAGCTGTTCCGCGAGGATAATCTGCCCTCTTATCAGGCGCGCACGGTGAGCCGCGAGTTCGAGGAAGCAACCGGCTCCCAGGGCTCCGGCGCGGCAGAGTCGATCTTCTAACGCTTTTAAGCCCTGAACGAAAAAGGCCTGAACGAAAAAGCCCGGGACGCCATGGCGTCCCGGGCTTTTTTATAGCGCTCACTCAAGGCCGGTCACGGCATGACCGGGTGCTCCTCACGGCGGCTGGCCAGGTAGTTGGCGGCGATGATCACGGCCATCACGACCACGCCCGCAAGCTCGGTCCAGAGGCTTGGGTAGAAGACGCCGAAGATCGCCGCGCCGACCGCCAGACGCGCCTGCCAGCTCATTCGCGTGAACAGATAGCCTTCGAGCGAGGCGGCAAAGGCGCACAGCGCGAAGATCGCGATCACCGCATTCCAGATCACGACCGGCACCGGCCCGCCAATGATGATCTCCGGATTGAAGACCATGAACAGCGGAATCAGGTAGAGCCCCTTGGCGAACTTCCAGGCCTGGAAGCCGGTTTCCATCGGTTTGCTGCCGGCAATCGCCGCCCCGGCAAAGCCCGCCAGCGCAATCGGTGGGGTCACGTTGGAGTCCTGGGAGTACCAGAACACCACCAGGTGTGCGATCAGAAGCGGCACGCCGAACTCATTGGTCAAGGCAGGCCCCACCAGCACGATCAGCACGATGTAGCTGGCGGTCACCGGCAGCCCCATGCCGAGCACTAGACTCGCCAGTAGCACCATGACCAGTGCCAACACCAGGTTACCGCCAGAGAACGCGAGCATCATCGAGGAGAACTTGAGCCCGAGCCCGGTCAGCCCCACCACGCCCACGATAATTCCGGCCACGGCGCAGGCCATCGATACCGCCACGGCGTTGCGCGCGCCCAGTTCGAGCCCTTCGACCAGTTTGGTCAACCCCGACCAGACCACCGCTTTGGTACGCGCTGCGGTCACCGGCTGGCCCTGGCCGGGGGCAACGAAGAAGTACCAGAGCGCGTAGCGAATCACCGCCACCGCCACCATGGTGATGACTGCGTAATACCCCACCCGCATCGGTGACAGATTCAGCACCAGCAGCCACACCAGCACCGCCAGCGGTAGCAGAAAGTGCCAGCCGTCCTTCATCACCTGGCGCATCTTCGGAAGCTCGGAGCGCGGCATGCCCTGCATGCCCTGCTTGAGCGCAATGATATGCACGAACAGATAGACCGTGGCGAAGTACATGATCGCCGGCAGGATACTGATCTTGACGATTTCCAGATACGGCGTGTTGGTGTACTCGGCGATCAAGAAGGCACCGGCGCCCATCAGTGGCGGCATGATCTGCCCGCCGGTCGAAGCCGCGGCTTCGATACCGCCGGCCTGCTTGGGCTTGTAGCCCAGCTTTTTCATCAGCGGAATGGTGAAGGCACCGGTGGTCACCACGTTGGCGATGGCGCTGCCGGAGATCGAGCCCATGCCCGCCGAGGCGAGCACGGCAGCTTTTGCCGGGCCGCCGCGCTGGCGCCCGGTGGCGGCGTAGGCCATATCGATGAAGAATCGCCCCGCGCCGGTACTCTCGAGAAAGGCGCCGAACAGCACGAAGATGAAGATGTAGGTCGCCGCCACGCCGAGCGGCAGCCCAAAGATGCCCTCCTGGCCGAGATAGAGCTGCCCCGCGACGCGGTCCAGCGTATAGCCACGGTGCGAGAGAATGCCCGGCAGCCACTCACCAAGCCAGGGAAGCTCGCCCCGGGGGCCGGCCAGGGCGTAAACGATGGCAATCAGCCCGATGATGGTCATGCCGAGTCCCACCGCGCGACGGCTCGCTTCCAGCACCGTGACGGTCGCGATCATCGCCACGATGATGTCGGTCTGGTTCCAGAACCCGGCGCGGTTGATGATCTCATCGAGAAAGAACACCAGATAGCCGCCGGTGATCAAAGCGCCAGCGAAGCAGACGGCATCGAGCGCCCAGCCGAGCGCCCCGCGCTTACGATCCGGGCCGAACACCGGAAACATTAGAAACGCCAGCAGCATGACCAGCGCCAGGTGAATGCTGCGCTGGTAGAAAAGCCCGAGCGGCTGAATACCCGCCGAGTAGAGCTGAAAAAGCGACAGGGCGACCGCGACCAGCGTGATCGCCCAGAGTGCGGCGCGAGGCTGAATCGCGTTGGCACCCGGCATGACCACCGGCGGTTGAGTGGATTCGCTCATGGAGTCCTCGAAGCGTTAAAAAAGCTGCGTTAAAAAAAGCTGCGTTAGAAAAATTGCGCTAAAAAGCGGTCCTGGAAGATCTTCATACCCCAACCTGAGACGATTCGAGCGTGTTGATCACTCGGTGTTGGCGCTTGACGACGACGCAAGCTCGATCGTCACGCGCTCGCCGGCGGCGCGCTCGCTAATGCTCGACGGCTCATGCTCGCCGTCAGGCCAGACGATACGGTGATTCACCCCAGGCGCCCCCGCCCGCAGCAGGTAGCGGTTGCTTGGGACCGGCTCGTCGATGGCGTTGATCCAGTAGCCGCCCTCGCCGTCGGAGACCTGCTCGCCGCGGCCCGCGATATGGCCAAGGCCCGCGGCGAAGTCCGGCTGATGGCTGCGCTCGAGCACCATCTGCCCCTGTTGATTGCGATAGCAGTCGAGCACGGTGAAGTGCGCCACCGAATGGTTCCAGGCCATGCACCAGCGCCCACCTTCCACAACGGTGTCATCGATCAACACCTCACCCGACTCACTGGTCACCACCAAACGCGCCGGCGCCTGTCCCCAGGCGCCGGCGTGCGGCAGTGTCATCAGTGAAAGCGCTATCAGCGGTAGAGTGAACCACTGCATGATCAGACGCCTTTTGAACGATCGTTAAGAGAACGTGTTAAGAGAGTGATCAAGGACGCAGGCGGTCGGGAATCTCGACACCGGTCTCCTCGAAGTAGCGAATCGCACCAGGATGCAGCGGCACCGGCGTGGACTCCATGGTGAACTCCACGGTGGTGTCGTTGGCCGCCGGGTGAACGGCGATCAGCTCGTCGGTGTGCTCGAACAATAGCTGGGTGAGCTGATAGGCAAGCTCTTCATCCATGTCCGCGTTGACCACCAGCACGTTGGGAATACCTATGGTTTGCACCGCTTCGTCCATACCGTCGTAAAGCCCGGCTTCCAGCTGGTAGGGAGCGAACACCGCTTCCTCTTCCTGAGCATTGGCAATCTCTTCGTCGGTCAGGCTGATCAAGCGGATGTCGCGGGTCGCCGCCAGGTTCATGATCGAGCTGGTGGGCGGGCCCACGCTCCAGAAACCGGCGTCGATGTCGCCGTCGCGGATGGCGTCGGCGGTTTCGTTGAAGTTCAGCCGCTGGGCGGTGAAGTCGTCGTAGCTAATGCCGTTGGATTCGAGCACGGCGCGGGCATTGAGCTCGGTGCCGCTCCCCGGGGCGCCCACCGATACGCGCTTACCGGCCAGATCGTCGATGCTTTCGATGTCGGATTCCGCGAGCACGACCAGCTGCACGGCGTTGGGATAGATCGAGGCCAGCGCCCGGGTGTTCTCGACCTGGCGGCCTTCGAAATCGCCGGTGCCGGTGTAGGCCTGGTATACGGTGTCGGCAAGCGCTGTCGCCATGTCCGCATCGCCGCGCATGATCAGCCCCATGTTCTCGACCGAGGCGCCGGTTACCTCTGCCGTGGCCTGGGCGCCTTCGATGTGGTTGTTGATCATCTCGGCCAAACCGCCGCCGATCGGATAGTAGACACCGCCGGTTCCGCCGGTGGCGATCGATAGCTGCTGGGCACTGGCGGGTAGCGCCATGGCCAACATGGTCGTGGCGACTGCGTATTTTAGCGTTTTCATGAGCGTTGCCTCTATCCTTTTGGGAGCGTTATTGATGTTTAAATCAAGGCGGTATCAACGGCGTCGGGCATTCGAAAATGTTTTTCACCCAACCGTTTAGTCGACGTTAGCACGGTTTTAAATCAAACGTTAATGGGACGATAGTGCCATGACCCAAGCTCTGTGCCGGCGTTTTTGGAACGCTTTCGCCCTTGAGAGCGTTTAAAAGGCGCGCTTGTCATGCTAAAGAATCGAAATTGACGGATAATGACCGTCATTTATCAAAAACGGCCAACACCGCTACAGGATACGCGATGGATACCTCCCTGCCCCGGCCTAACCTGGCCATCAACGCCTACCGCGATTTGAAGCGCGACATTATTCGCGGGCGCTACCCGGCGGGCGAAAAGCTGTTGATGAGTCGTTTGAAGGAGCACTACGGGCTCAGCACTGGCCCGCTGAGAGAGGCGCTTTCCCAGCTGGTGGCGGACCGGCTGGTCATCGCCATTAGTCAGCGCGGCTACCGCGTCGCCCCCATGTCGCTTTCTGAGCTGCGTGATATCTACGACGCCCGCGCACAGCTCGAAGGGTTGGTGCTAAAACTGGCCATCGAGCGCGGCGACGATGACTGGGAAGCCGAGGTACTGGCCACCGCCCACCGCTTGGGCAAGGTCACCAATGTAAGCTCCCCGGAGGCGTTGCTGGATACCTGGGATGCGCGCCATCAGGCGTTTCACACCGCTATCGCCAGCGGCTGTAACTCTCCCCACCTTCTGCAGATGCGCGAAACGCTCTTCAGCCAGGTAGAGCGCTATCGCCACCTTTGGCTCAAGCAGACGGTAATGTCGCCCGCGGCGCTTTCACGAAAACACGACGAGCACAGCGCCCTGGTCGAGGTCATTCTGGCCCGCGACGCCGAGCGCGCCGCGGTCATGATGCGCGATCACCTGATGACGCCGGTACCGATCATCACCGAGCTCTTGCGCGAGCGCGGCATCGACTAGCATTTCCCCAACTAACGTCGCCGTTTTATAAAAATGTAGATATTTTTTCATATCAGCGCTACATTGGACGCACTTATCAGGAGGGCTATTGCCATGTCACGCTTCAACTGGGACGACCCGCTGCTGCTCGAACAACAGCTGACCGACGAAGAGCGCCAGATCCGCGACGCCGCGCACGACTACTGCCAGGAGAATCTCCAGCCGCGCGTGCTGAGCGCGTTTCGTGAAGAGCGCTTCGATCGCGAGATCATGTCCGAGATGGGCGAGCTTGGCCTACTGGGCGCGACGGTGGCCGAGGAGTACGGCGGCGCCGGCGTCAACCACGTCGCCTACGGGTTGATCGCCCGCGAAGTGGAGCGCGTCGATTCAGGCTACCGCTCGGCGATGAGCGTGCAGTCGTCGCTGGTGATGTATCCCATCGAAACCTATGGCAGTGAAGAGCAAAAGAAAAAGTATCTGCCCAAGCTCGCCACCGGCGAGATGGTGGGCTGCTTCGGCCTGACCGAGCCGGACCACGGCTCCGACCCGGGCTCGATGATCACCCGCGCTGAACAGGTCGATGGTGGCTACCGCCTGACCGGCGCCAAGATGTGGATCACCAACAGCCCGATCGCCGATATCGCCGTGGTGTGGGCCAAGTCAGCCGCCCATGAAAACCAGATCAAGGGGTTCATCGTCGAGCGCGGCACGGAAGGCTTCTCCACGCCAAAAATCGAGGGCAAGGTGTCGCTGCGCGCCTCGATCACCGGCGAGATCGTGCTGGATAACGCTTTCGTGCCGGAAGAGAACCTGCTGCCGAACGTCAGCGGTTTGAAAGGCCCGTTTGGCTGCTTGAACAAGGCGCGCTACGGCATTGCCTGGGGGGTGATGGGCACCGCCGAGTTCTGTTGGCACGCCGCGCGTCAGTACACTCTTGATCGCAAGCAGTTCAACCGGCCGCTCGCCGCCAACCAGCTGATTCAGAAAAAGCTCGCCGATATGCAGACCGAGATCACGCTCGGCCTTCAGGCGGCGCTGCAGGTCGGCCGGCTGATGGACAACGGCAGCTGGACACCGGAAATGGTCTCGCTGATCAAGCGCAACAACTGCGGCAAGGCGCTGGACATTGCGCGGCTCTCGCGGGACATGCACGGCGGCAACGGCGTCTCCGACGAGTACGGCGTCATTCGTCACATGGTCAATCTCGAGTCGGTCAATACCTACGAAGGCACCCATGACGTACACGCGCTGATTCTGGGCCGCGCTCAGACCGGTCTGCAGGCGTTCTTCTAAGCCGCCGCGCAAGGAGTTGTTATGAGCGATGCGCCCACCCCGCTCAAAGGCGTCAAAGTGCTCGATCTCTCCCGCGTGCTCGCCGGCCCCTGGTGCGGGCAGACGCTGGCCGATCTGGGCGCCGACGTCATCAAGGTAGAACGCCCCGGCAAGGGCGACGATACCCGTCACTGGGGGCCGCCTTGGCTCGGTGACAGTTTTGAATCCGCCTACTATCTGTGCGCCAACCGCGGCAAGCGCTCGGTGACGGTGGACATGGCAGCCCCCGAAGGCCAGGCCCTGATCAAAACCCTGTCCAGGGGCGCCGATGTCGTCGTGGAGAACTTCAAGGTGGGCGGGCTCAAGCGCTACGGGCTCGATTTCGAGAGCCTGAAAGCGCTCAACCCGGGGTTGATCTACTGCTCGATCACCGGCTTTGGTCAGCAAAGCCCCTACGCTCACCGCGCCGGCTACGATTTCATGATCCAGGCGATGGGCGGATTGATGAGCCTGACCGGTCAACCGGACGAGGTACCCGGCGGCGGACCGGTCAAGGTGGGCGTGGCGATCACCGACCTGTTCACCGGCCTCTACGCTACCAATGCCATTCTCGCCGCGCTTTACGCCCGCCGTGACTCAGGCCAGGGCTGCCATATCGATCTTTCGCTGATGGACGTTCAGGTCGGGGTGCTGGCCAACCAGGCGACCAACTACCTGACCTCGGGCCGCGTGCCCGAGCGCCTGGGCAACGCCCATCCCAATATCGTGCCCTACCAGGCCTTCGCCACTTTGGATGGCCATATCATCGTCGCGGTGGGCAACGACGAGCAGTTCAAGCGCTTTTGTCAGGTGATTGAGCAGCCCGGCCTTTGTGATGATCCGCGCTTTGCCACCAACGGCGCCCGGGTAGCCAACCGCGAGGAGTTGGTGCCGCTTTTAGAGGCCACGCTTGCGCTGCGCTCGATCGACGAGTGGCTGGCGGCGCTGGAAGCGGTGGGCGTGCCCTGCGGGCCGATTAACACCCTCGACCGGGTATTCGAGGATGCCCACGTCAAGGCGCGCGGACTCAGAAAGACCTTTGCTCACCCTCAGGCCGGCAGCGTCGACCTGGTCGCCAATCCGGTGCGTATTGATGGCCGCTCGGCCACGGCGCCTACCGCGCCGCCGCTTCTGGGGCAGCACACCGACGACGTGCTTGAAGAGATCGGTATTACCCGACAGCAGCGCGAAGCGCTCAAACGAGCAGGCATCATTTAGCCCCGCCGCTCACCGCCATCACAATCTAACGATTCCTCCATTTAACGATTCCCTTTGTTCAACGCCCGCTTCGGGCGTTTTTTTGCTTTAACGTGAGCAAATATCGATTTTTTGAACAATTGTTAACTAAACGTTAAAAGCATAACGCCGGACATGTACGGACTCCAGCACTGCTACTAAACTACCAGCATCTAAGCTTAAAACACTAGATATACGGCGCGTCACGAGCGCGCTCAAAAAATCAAGAAACCAAGGGTTTGTGGAGGGTTTTTCATGGGTAACTGCGCTCGCGTACAGGGGCACTGTAATCGGTGCGAAGGAGAGCTTCCGTTCGAGTTCACCATGGCGTTCCAGCCGATCGTGGATATTTCCAAAGCGCAGGTCATCGCTTTTGAGGCGTTGGTGCGCGGTGTGAACGGAGAGTCGGCCTACAGCATTCTCTCGAAAGTCACCGACGATCTACTCTACCGCTTTGATCAGGCCTGCCGCGTCCGAGCGATCGAAATGGCCAGCGCGCTGAACATGCCGACCAGTCTTTCCATCAACTTTCTCCCTAATGCGGTTTACGAGCCCCGTGCCTGCATTCAGGCAACGCTCGAAGTATCGCGGCGTGTAGGCTGGCCGGCCAATCGACTGATCTTTGAAATCACCGAAACCGAGCGCGTCAAGGATCGCCAGCATCTCTCCGATATCATCGACGCCTACCGCAGCATGGGCTTTGAAACCGCGCTCGACGACTTCGGCAACGGCTTCGCCAATCTCGATCTTCTTACCGAGCTTGCCCCCAACAAGCTGAAAATCGATCGCGAGATCGTCATGCACTGCGATAGCGACCCGCGCCGCCAGGCGATTTTGAAGTCGGTCATTACGCTGGGGCGCGAACTCGGCACGACCCTGATCGCCGAGGGCATCGAAACCGAAGCCGAAGCGTTGTGGCTCGCCCGCGCTGGCATTATGCGTCAGCAGGGCTATTTTTATGCTAAACCCGCCATCAACTCACTGGGTGAAGACCTTTCATCGCGTCTGGAGGCGCTTCGCGCCAAGGCGCACTCAAGTTCGATACCCGAGACAGCGAATGCTTGATCTTTCGACCGACCAACTACAAGAAACGGTCAAACGCTCCAAACGCAACGCCTGGAGCGTTCTTAACAGTGCCCCCATCGGCATCTGTGTCACCAACCCACAGGGCCATTTCGAGCTGGTTAATCCCGCCTTCTGTGCGTTTTACGGCTACGCTCAGGAAGAGCTGATCGGCCAGCACTTTATCATGCTGCTCTCGCCGGAAAACCACTCGTTCGCCTGTACCCAGCATACCGAGTTTCTGGGCGGCACGGAGACGATCCAGGCCCGCCAGGAGTGGACGGTTTACTGCAAAAACGGCGAGCGGCGCACCGTGTTGACGGAGGCCGCCAAGGTCGAAAGCGACGACGATCAACAGCACAAGGTCACCTTCGTCATCGACATCACCGAGCGCAAGAAGCTCGAAGAGCGCCTGCAGGAAGCCAACAGTCGGCTCGATCACCTGGCCTGTCACGACGAACTGACGGGGCTTTTAAATCGTCGCGCGGGGCTTTGTCAGCTCGAAGAGGAGCTCAAGCGCTGCCGGCGCTACGGCGGCGAACTCAGCGTCGTGCTGTTCGACCTGGATAGTTTCAAATCGATCAACGACACCTATGGTCACGCTACCGGCGATACCGCACTCGCCGAGGTCACGGCAGCGATCGCCCACGCTCTGCGCGACACCGACCTGCAGGTGCGCCTGGGCGGCGAAGAGTTTCTCATCATCATGCCGGAAACCGGTAGTGACGAGGCGCACGTTGCCGCCGAGCGCCTGCGCGCGATCATCGAGGAGCGCCGCTTCACGCCCCACCAGTTGTCGATCACGCTCTCCGCCGGCGTCGCCAGCACGCCCGCCACCTCTGCCGAGCAGCTCATCGAGCGCGGCGACCAGGCCATGTACCAGGCCAAAGCCAGCGGGCGCAACCAGGTAAGCCTTGCCTAAGAACGTGTAAATAACGCCACTTGCGTACTATGCTGTCCTCACACCCGTTATTTTTGCTCAACGCCAGAGGACCCCGCCATGACGAGTAATGCCGAGCTTAACGCGCTAAAGCAGAAATACGTCGCCGCCGGCGCCGCAAGCCCCGCCACCGCCTTTGCCGCCCGCGCTGAAAACGCCGAAATCTGGGATGCCGACGGTAACCGCTTCATCGATTTTGCCGGCGGCATCGGCGTACTCAACATCGGCCACCGCCACCCGAAAGTGGTCGCCGCGGTCAAGGATCAGCTCGACAAGGTCATGCACACCTGCCAGACCGTGATGCCTTATGAAGGCTACGTGAAGGTCGCCGAAAAGCTCAGCCACGTCGTGCCGGTGCGCGGCCACGCCAAGGTGATGCTCGCCAACTCCGGCGCCGAGGCGCTCGAAAACGCGGTCAAGATCGCCCGCGCAGCGACCCAGCGTGACAACGTGATCTGCTTCGACGGCGGCTACCATGGCCGTACCTTCTTTACCATGGCAATGAACGGTAAGGTCGCGCCCTACCAGACCGATTTCGGCCCGATGCCCGGCACCGTCTTCCGCGCCCCTTACCCGGTGCCCTCCCACGGTATCAGCGAAGAGGAAGCGATCCGCGGGCTGATGATGACGCTCAAGACCGACGCCGGCCCGACCAATACCGCCGCCATCGTGCTCGAACCGGTGCTCGGGGAAGGCGGCTTCTATCCCGCCCCCGCCTCGTTCTTGAAGCGCGTGCGCGATATCTGTGACGAGCTCGGCATTCTCATGATCGTCGACGAAGTGCAGTCAGGCTTCGGTCGCACCGGTAAGCTGTTCGCCATCGAACACAGCGGCGTCGAGCCGGACATCATGACCATGGCGAAAAGCATGGCCGACGGCATGCCGATCTCGGCCATCGTCGGCACCGACAAGATCATGGACTCTTCCGGCCCCAACTCGCTTGGCGGCACCTACACCGGCAGCCCCACCGCCTGCGCTGCGGCGCTTGCCGTGCTCGAGGTGTTCGAAGAAGAGAACATTCTGGAGAAGAGCCGGGCACTGGGTGACAAACTCGCCCAGCGCTTCGGCCAGTGGCAGGAAAAATTCGACTGCGTCGCCCACCCGCGCAACATGGGCGCGATGGCCGCTTTCGAGCTGGTATCCAATAAAGCCGACGGCGCCCCCAACCCGGACCTGGCCGGCGCGCTGTGCAAAAAAGCCCGCGAAAAGGGGCTGATCCTGCTCTCCTGCGGCCTCTACGGCAACACCATCCGCTTTTTGATGCCGGTCACCATCGACGACACGGTGCTCAACGAAGGCCTCGACATCATCGAGTCCTGCCTCGAATCGCTGACCTGAACGTTGGTTTGATGAAAAAGAACGCCGCCCTCGGGGCGGCGTTGTTGTTCAGAGAGGGGTTATCTACTCCCGCGGCCGGCGATCCCCTTCCAGAAAGTTGGCGGTGAACACCGCTTTACCGTGGGTCTCGAAGGACCACTTCATGACCTCAGTCAGCGCGTTCATCACCGTGTCAAACTCACCGAATACCTGTGTACTCATGCGGTTGGCGTGCACCTCGAGGCCGGTGGCTTCCAGGCGCTTGACCACCTCCTTGACCACGGGTTTGAAGTCGTCGGTCAGCGGGTAGTAGCTTAGCTGTACGGAAAGGTACATGGCGTGCCTCCTTGATGGGTCTCGTGAGCTGTAGCTTAGGGCGCAAGCCGTTGCCAGGCGTTGATGATCGCCGCGCGGGTCTCGTCCGGGTGCTCCATCGGGAACATGTGCCCGCCGGGTACGCGGCTTACGCGCAGGCCCTTGCGGGTGAGTCGCGCGATACGGCCCGGCGTTAAAAGATCCGAGCGGTCGCCGGCAACGATCTCCACCGGCACCCGGATTTTGGTCAGTTTCGACGACAGGTGGTCCGGCAGGTTGCGAAAGATCGCCACTTCCACTCGCGGCTCGAATACCAGCTCCGCTTGGCCGTCGTCGCGAAGCGTCGTGCCTGTTTCAACATAGTCGTTGAGCGCCTCTGTGGTAAAGCCGCGAAAGATGCCGCGGCGGCCCAGCGAGTGGGCCATCGCTTCGCGGCTTGGCCAGACGCTGCGCCGCCCCTTGGTTTTGCCCGCCGGGGTAATACGATCGACGAAGCCAAAGCGCTTGGCCGCTTTCATCGCCCAGGCATCCATGCCCAGCATCAACGGCGGGTCGAGCATGACCACCCCAAAAAAGCGCTCGGGTTCGCGCAACGCCGCCATGGCCATGAGCGTGCCGCCCAAAGAGTGCCCGACGCCAAACACTTTTCGGTGGGTGGGCAGATAATGCAGCAGCTCGTCGACCAGGTTGCCCCAGTTGCGGTTTACCGGATAGCGCGGGTGGTGACCCACCCGGTCGATGGGGCCAAGCTCGAAGTGCTCGGCAAGCGGCGCCAAAAGGCTTCGGTAGCTGGCGCCGGTAAAGCCGTTGGCGTGGGCAAATACCAGCAAAGGGCGGGAGGGCGTCATGGGCGGCTCAAGGTGGAGGAGAATAGAAGGTAAGCGCAGCCCTTTAGGCCGCCAGAGTTCATACACCTGTTTTAATCGCTGCCCGTGCCGGCGTCAATGCGCCGAAAGGGGAAGTTTCAAAAGAGCGAGAGCTGGGTATCAGGCGCGCTATCGGCCAAGCGGTACCCCACGCCCAGCAGGCGTACCGGGCGGCTTTTGCGGGCCCAACCAACGTTCAAAAGCGTTTCGAACTGGGCCATGTCCGGGGCCGGGTCGGCATGTTCGACGGTGGTTTGGGTAAAGTCGTTGAATTTCACCTTGACCATCAGCCCTTTCACCGCCGGCGGTGGGTCGAGCCGGGCATAGCGCCGCTCCAGGTCCTGCAGGAGTTCGGGAAGTTCGCCCCGGCACGCCTCGAGTGTCGGCAGATCCTGAGAGTAGGTCTGTTCGGTGCTGATCGACTTGCGTTCGCGATGGGTCTTCACCGGGCGCTCATCAAAGCCCCGGCTCAGCTCATGCAGGCGCTTGCCGAAGCGGCCAAAGTATTCGATCAGCTCGGTCAGCGGGCGCGCTTGCAGATCGAGGCAGGTGTGGATATCCAGACTCGCCATTTTCTCGGCGGTGCGCGGGCCCACGCCGTGAATCTTCTTGACCGGGAGCTGCTCGACGAAGCGCTCGACCTCCCCCGGGGCGATGACAAAAAGGCCGTCGGGCTTGTTCCAGTCGCTGGCGATCTTGGCCAGAAACTTATTCGGTGCGACCCCGGCGGACACGGTGATCCCCACGTCCTTTTGCACCCGCTCGCGAATGGCCTGGGCCATCAACGTGGCGCTGCCCTTGAACTGCGTCACCTCGGAAACGTCCAGATACGCTTCGTCCAGCGATAGCGGCTCGATCAGCTCGGTCATCTCGCGGTAAATGGCAAAAACCTGCCGGGCGACCTCCTTGTACTTGGGCATGTCGCCGCGCACGATCGTCAGGTGCGGGCAGCGCTTGAGCGCCTGCCCCATGGGCATCGCCGAGTGGATGCCGTACTCGCGTGCCGGGTAGTTGCAGGTCGCCACCACCCCGCGCTGCTCGACGCTGCCGCCAATGGCGATGGGAATGTCCGTCAGCGCCGGGTTGTCACGCATTTCAACCGCCGCGTAAAAGCAGTCGCAGTCACAGTGAATAATCTTGCGCACGGGCTCCCTGCTTGGCTCACCGTCGAAAGGTTAGCGCCGGGCCGTTAACTGGTCCGGCGCTGTAAAAAATCACAGTGTAGCATAGCCTCGCGCGCCATAGCCTCGCGCGCTTTAGGTGCCACAGAAGGTGCGCAGTACCGCCTGGCTGTCGGTGGCCGGCGCGGCCAGCCGACGCGCCTCGACGGACTCATCGAACGGCGCACTCACCGCGTTCAACAGCGTATGAAACGGCGCGAAATCGCCTTCGATCGCGGCGTCGATCACCTCTTTCACGCGATGATTGCGCGGAATCACGACCGGGTTGGCCCGGCGCATGGCGTCAAATCGCGTGGCATCATTTAGAAGCGGCGCCGCGCGCCACTGCTCGAGCCACGCATCGAGCGCTTCGGGCTGATGGGAAAGCGCCAGCAGCGCCTCGCGACGTTGCGTCTCGAAACTGTCGGCGTAGTGGGTCAGCGCATCGAAGGTGGCGGTCATGTCCATGCGCCCCTGATGCATCACTGTCTTGAGTGCGTCCATCAGCGTGTCGGCGGTATCACCGCCATTCTCGGCGAGCCCGAGTTTGGCGATGCGAAGCGCCTGCCGGGTTTTATCGAAGTGCGCCTCGAAGCCGCGAATCACTTCGACCGCCAGCGCCACGCCCTCCTCGCCCTGCACGTTCATCAGCGGCAGTAAGGTTTCGGCAAAGCGGGCCAGATTCCACTGGGCGACCGCCGGCTGGTTGTTGAAGGCGTAGCGCCCGCCCTCGTCGATCGAGCTGAACACCTTGCGCGGGTCGAACTGCTCCATGAAGGCGCAGGGGCCGTAATCGATGGTTTCGCCGCTGATGCTGGTGTTGTCGGTGTTCATCACGCCGTGGATGAAGCCCAGGCTCATCCAGCGCGCCACGAGCTCGGCCTGGCGACGCGTTACGCACTCCAGAAGCGCCAGATACGGATCATCCTGGTCGCGCGCCTCGGGGTAGTGGCGCGCAATGACGTAGTCCGCCAGCGCACGGGTGGTCTCCTCACCGTGGCGAGCGGCGAACTGGAAGGTGCCCACGCGCACGTGGCTCGAAGCCACGCGGGTGAACACCGCGCCGGGCTCCGGCATCTGGCGCGCTACGCGCTCGCCGCTGGCCACCGCCGCCAGCGCCCGCGTGGTGGGCACGCCCACCGCGGCCATGAACTCGCTAACCAGATATTCACGCAGCACTGGCCCCAGCGGCGAGCGCCCGTCGCCACCACGCGAGAACGGCGTGCGCCCGCTGCCCTTGAGCTGAATATCGAAACGTCGACCCTCGGCGTCCACCACGTCGCCCAGCAGCAGCGCGCGGCCATCGCCGAGCTGCGGCACGAAGTTGCCGAACTGGTGGCCGGCGTAGCCAAGTGCTGCGGGCTTCGCGCCGTCGGGAATCGTGTTGCCGCTGAACCACTGGGCGAGCGTATCGTCGTCAGGCACGTCGCTTGCGCCGAGTTTTCGGGCCAGCGCCTCGTTGAAGGCGATCAGCGCCGGGGCGCACACACCGGAAGGCTCGCAGGCGAGCCACAGCGGTTCAGGGAGCCGGGTATAGTCATGCTCGAATGTCAGCACTGGAGCCTCCGCTTTCAATAGTGTCGTTGGGCTAATACCCTAGCACCTGACTCAAGTTTATGGCGAACTCATGGCGCTTTCCGACTCTGCAGACGTTGCATCCTTCTCCACGCCCCTGCCCCGCGATTTTTACGACCGCGACACCCTGGAGGTCGCCCAGGAACTACTGGGCTGCCAGCTGGTGCGCCGCGTGGAAGGCGAGCTGATGGCCGCGACCATCGTGGAAACCGAGGCCTACCGGGGGTCGACGGACTCCGCCTGCCACGCCCACCGGCGCAAGACGCCGCGCACCGAGGCGATGTTCGGCCCGCCCGGCCACGCCTACGTCTATCTGGTGTACGGCATGCATTGGCTGTTGAACATCGTTACCCAGCCGGAAGGCAACCCCTGCGCGGTGCTGGTACGCGCCGTCGAGCCCTACCTGAACGAGGACGCCATGCGACGGGCGCGCGTGGCGCGAAATCGCGAGCTTTCCAACGGCCCGGGCAAGCTCACCCGGGCGCTTTCGATCGACAAGGCCCTGTACGGCGAGGACATGACCCGCGCAGACAAGCTCTGGGTCGCCCAGGGCCCCACCCCACAGCGCGTCGCGACCGGCCCGCGCGTGGGCATCGACTACGCCTCGCCTGCCGATCGCGACGCGCCCTGGCGGCTCTGGATCGCAGACAACCCGTGGGTTTCCAAAGCGCGCTAGGACGCGCGATCAAGACACTCAAGCGCGTGAGCCAGCACCGGCGTCAGCGGCGCCCGCCACTGGTGAGAAAGCAGCGGATCGGCGCGAGTTACGCCCAGCGACAGCGACGCCACCGGCAGGCCCTTGGCGTGCGCCTCGCGGCAAAACCGGTAGCCGGAGAACACCATCAGCGAGGTGCCCACCGCCAATACGGCGCTTGAGCGCGCAAGCGCCGCTTCGGCTTCTAGCCGGCGCGCTTTCGGCACCACGTCACCGTAGTAGACGACATCAGGCTTCATGACGCCGCGACAGCGCGGGCAGTCGTAAACGCGAAAACTCGAGAAGTCGGTTTCCAGATCCGCGTCGCCGTCCGGGGCGTGGGCCGCGTCCATGGCGGCGAAGCGCGGGTTCATGCGCGCCATTTCCGCGTGCATGGCGTAGCGCATCATCGAGTAGCCGCAGCGCATGCAGCTGACCGTATCGGCGCGGCCATGCAGGTCGACCACCCGTTTGGATCCCGCGCGCTGGTGAAGCCGGTCGACGTTCTGCGTCACCAGCATTTCGACGAAACCGCGCGCCTCGAGCTCAGCCAGCACCCGGTGAGAGCCGCCCACCTGAGCGCTACCCAGCGCCTTGAAGCCGATCAGGGCGCGGGCCCAGTAGCGCCTTCGCACGTGAAGGTTGCCCATGAAGTCAGCGTGCTGCACCGGCGGTGAGCGCTTCCACTGGCCGTTGGCGTCGCGGTAATCGGGAATGCCGCTATCGGTGCTGACCCCGGCCCCGGTAATGATGAAAAGGCGCGGATGGCCAGCGATAAACGCCGCCAGCTCCTCGCCCGCCTGCTCGATATCGGTTGGATTTTTTATCTGCGTCAATACGCCACCTCAAAAAACCGGTTAACATCCCAACGATACGGTAAGACATCGGGCGAGCCCATAACGTGCCCTCCCCCGGCGGAGAAAGGAGCCTCTCATGCAGCAGGATCACGACATCATCATCATTGGCGGCGGCATGGTCGGGGCGGCGCTGGCCGCGCGGCTGGGCAAGAGTGGGCGCCGCGTGGCACTGATCGAGCGAGGCGCGCCGCCCAAGGCGGCCGAAGGCGATTATGACCTGCGCATCTCCTCGCTCAACAAGCGCTCGCTCGAGTTCATCGAGGCAAGCGGCGCACAGCTCCCCCTGGAGCGCACCGCCGCGTTTCGCCATATCGAGGTGTGGAACCAGGAAGGCACCGGGCATAGCCTCTTTTCGGCCAGGGACAGCGACCTGGAGCAGTTCGGGCTTTTCATCGAGAACATAGCGCTTCAGCACGCGCTTTGGCAGCGGCTTGAAAACATGCCGAGTGTGACGCTCTACACCGACACTACCCTGGTCGCCACCCTTGCCAGCGGCCGCGGGCGCACGGTGGAGCTCGATAACGGCAAAACCCTGAGCGCCGAGCTGGTGGTCGGCGCTGACGGCGCGAATTCCAGGCTCCGGGAGCTGGCCGGCATCGACATCGCCACCCACGACTACCGCCAGCGCGCGATGATCATCAACGTCGAAACCGCGCTCCCCCAGCAGGATGTGAGCTGGCAGTGCTTCACGCCCACCGGGCCGCTGGCCATGCTGCCGCTGCCCGGCCACCGCGCCTCGATCGTGTGGTACGACGAACCCAACGCCATTCAGGCGCGCGAGGCGCTGGACGACGACGCGCTGATGGACGCCATTGAAGCGGCGTTTCCCAAACGCCTGGGCAGCATTACTCGCGTGGTGGCCCGCGCAAGCTTCCCCATCAAGCGCCAGCACGCCCGAAGCTATACCGCCAAGCGCCTGGCGCTGATGGGCGACGCCGCCCACGTGGTGCACCCGCTGGCGGGCCAGGGTCTGAATATCGGCCTGCACGACGCCGACACCCTGGCCGAGCAAATTCTCAAGCACGTTGATGCCGGCGACGCCTCCGCGCTTCAACACTACGAGTGGCACCGCCGCCTTGCCAACCAGGCGATGATCGCCGCCACCGACGGTTTTCATCACCTGTTCACCGGCGCCAAACCGCTGCGCCAGCTCGGCGACCTGAGCCTGCACCTGGCCGAGCGCCTGCCGCTGGCCAAGCGTCTGATGATGCGCCAGGCCAACGGGCTGAATCCGTTCAAGATTTGGTAAACCGTGCGCCAACGGGTAACCGTTGGCCGCTTCTTCTCTTGATAAATGGTGGTACTCATCATGTTCAAAAGAGCCTTGGCGTTGAGCGCCACGATACTCATCAGCGGGTGTAGTCAGGAAAACACGACGGCGGCAGCCGTGGAGCCCGCTTCCAATAGCGCGGCGCAGGAGAGTGCGCCCCATCAGATGACGGATCAATGGATTGGCCGTTGGGTCGGCGTGGAAGGGTTGGTCCTGGAGATCCGCCACGAGGATTCCGCCAACCCAGGCAGTTACCTGCTCGACATGCAGTACGGCCTGGATGCGGATCAGCACGGCACCTTCGAAGGACAGGCAACGGCAGAAGGCATCCGCTTTACCCGTGAAGACGGTGAGCAGCTGCTGCGCCAGGCGGATGGCGAAGCGACCGGATTGAAATGGCTGGCGGATAAGGAAAACTGCCTGGTCGTACAACCTGGCGAAGGCTACTGCCGTAACTGAACGGCGCGATGAAGCGGGTCACTCATCCGCCACTTCACGAAAATGACCCGATTTATCCAGAGTAAATTCCAGAAAATCGCGCGCCAGGTAAAGCGTACCCGAGTACACGCGCTCGGCCTCCTCGCGGATCTCCTCGATCGACGACGACGGCTCGGCGCGCGACTGATAGCGCGGGCTGAAGTGCGTCAGCACCAGATACGGTAGCCCTGCGGCCTCGGCGAATCCGGCCACCTGCCCTGCATAGCTGTGGCGCACCTCGGCGGCTTTCTCGGCCATCGCGCCGGTGTAGGTGGCTTCGTGCACCAGTACCTGGGCGCCTTCGCAGGCGCTGGCCAACAGTTCCGGGCGGTCGTTATCACCGGCCACGACGATTTTGCAGGGCAGTTGATCGAGCCTGAGAAAGTCCTCGCCCTTCAACGTCTCGCCCTGCCACTCGACCTCCCCGCCTTTACTGAGCTGCCCCCACAGCGGGCCGCGCGGCACGCCGCGTGTGATCAGTTTTTCGGTATCGAGCGCAGGCAGAGGCTTTTCGGTAAAGCGGTAGGCGAAGGAATCCACCCCATGGGAAAGGCGCGTCGTGGCGACCGTCAGCGCGTCGAATTCGACCTCGGGAAGCGTCTCAGTGAAGATGAACGTCATCTCGAACGACAGCCGAAGCTGGGTAGCCTCAAAGGTGGCCATGATCCACGTCTTGATCGCCTGTGGAGCAATGATCGTCAGCGTCTCGGTACGCCCGTTCATCGACGCGCTCGCGAGTAACCCCGGCAGCCCATAGCAGTGATCGCCGTGCACGTGGGTAATCAAAACCGCGCGCAGCCCATGAAGTGACAGCGGCGTATGCAGAAGCTGATGCTGAGTCGCCTCGCCGCAGTCGATCAAATACCAGCCCTTGCCGGTGCGCTCGCGAAGCGCCAGCCCGGAAAAATTGCGCGCTTTAGTGGGCGTACCGGCGGAGGTGCCGAGAAACAGAAGGTTCATATTTACGTTGAAACTCCGGTACAACCTCGCTCTAGCGGTTGTCAAATAGGATAAATTCTACCTGCTTTTCAAATCGAAAATTTATCTATTATTCGCACCCTGCTTCCCGAACGCAGGTTTTAAATCAGCGGAGATACTATCTTCGATTAGCTGTAGAACTCTGTTGGACTCATCATACTCTAGTATTCGCACTTGATACTCACCCTTGAACCATTCATAAAGGTGCAGCGAATATGTACTTGGTGGACAACTGACCAAATGCTGGCTTAACCTTCTTTGCAAATTTCTTGTAGAAGAGCCTACATAAAGAATGTTCGAGGGATGGTTAATCTTGCAGCATGCTTTGGTTTTAGTCTGTTTAAATGTCTTGAACGCTTCAAGGGTTTCAGCCGCGTTACCGCCCACCTCACTGATAATATAAATACCTTTATCAACCGCTGGCATTTCTTCAGTACTGGAAATTAAGATATCTTTCTTGGGCATAGCAAGTTTGGCCTGTTTGCAATCTTTAATCATTGAGTCTAAATATTGCGTCATCCTTGGCCTCACAATCATTATAAAAAATTAATTAATTAAAAATTATACAAGAATACAGCACATAGCTGACTCCTGGATAGCTAGCCTCGTCCAATAAAAGGTTTTTACTCAAGCGCTACAAAACCCGACTATGCTGAGAAAACCGCTTTTGATATCTCACAACAATCACAACAACATATAAGGAACTTCCATGCCGCGCCTGCACCGATACACCCTGATGATAGCGAGCCTTGCCCTTATGACCGCGACGCCTCTTTTTGCCTTCGACGGTTTGGTCGATAAACAGACCTTCGAAATCGAGAACTTTACGACCCAAAGCGGCGAGACGATCCCGGAGGTGAGAGTCGGCTGGGAGGCCTACGGCGAGCTCAACGAGGCGCGCGATAACGTCATCCTTATCACGCATTTTTTCTCCGGCACCAGCCACGCCGCCGGCCGCTACGCGGAAAGCGACGTGCTGCCCGGCTACTGGGACGCCATCATCGGCCCGGGCAAGCCGCTGGATACCGACCGTTTTTATATCATCTCCTCCGACACGCTGGTCAATCTCAACGCCCATGATCCAAACGTGATCACGACCGGTCCGGCCACGATCAACCCGGAGACGAATGAGCCCTGGGGCCTGGCGTTCCCGGTAGTGACGATTCGCGATTTCGTCGAGGTGCAGCGGGCACTGCTGGAGAGCCAGGGAATCGAGTCGCTGTACGCGGTGATGGGCCCGTCCATGGGCGCGCTGCAGGCGATCGAGTGGGCAAGCGTCTACCCGGAGCGAGTCGAGCGGCTGGTGCCCGTGATCGGTAGCGGCGCCGCCGACCCGTGGCTGGTCGCCATGCTTGATACCTGGGCGGCGCCCATTCGCCTGGACGCGAATTGGAACGAAGGCGACTACTACGACGGCGAGCAGCCGCTTGAAGGGCTCAAGGCGGCGCTCAAGCTGATCACGCTCAACGCCAGCCACTGGCGCTGGGCGAACCGCACCTTCACCCGCGACTGGGCGGATGAAAACCGCGACCCGGCCGAAGAGCTAAACGCCCGCTACGCCATCGAGCAGACGCTGGACAACCTGGCCGCCGCTCGCGCCCACACCGCCGATGCCAATCATCTGCTGTACCTGGTGCGCGCAAACCAGACGTTCGAGGCCGGCGGCGCCTCCGCCGATGAGGGGCTTGCCAACATTCAGGCGCCCACGCTGATGCTCTATAGCGAAGACGATCAGGTCTTCTCCGCGGAAGGTGTGCGCCGCACCGCCGCGTTGATTCGCCAGGCGGGCAATGAAGTGACGCTGGAAACGCTTCAAGGCAATCAGGGCCATCTGGACGGCGTGCTCGCCATCGACCAGGCGAGCGACCTGCTGCGTGAGTTCCTGGAGTAACCTTTCTCGCCTCGCCACGCAATGCCCCGCCCGGTGCGGGGCATTTTATTGCCGCCGGTCATGGTAACGGTCGTTTCTTGTACGTTCGCTGAATCAATCCGAGCGTTTCAGCCCAGGCGCTGTCTACACTGGGCTAGCCACTCATTGATGCACAGGAGCGATCCGCCATGGAAGCGACCAACGAGAAAGTCTTCATCAGCCCCGCCCGCTACGTGCAGGGCGAAGGCGTTACGGCGCGTGCCGGGCACTACGTGGCCGCACTCGGCCAGAAAGCACTGCTGATCGCCGATGACGTCGTGTGGGATATCGCCGGCGAAGCGCTCAGCGAAAGCCTGCAGGGCGAAAACGTTAGCTTCGAGCGCGTGGTGTTCGAAGGCGAAGCCTCCACTCGCGAGATCGAGCGCATCGTCAAGCTTGGGCGCGAGCAAGGGGCCGACGTGGTGATCGGCTTTGGCGGCGGCAAGACGATCGACACCGCCAAGGGCGTGGCCGACGAGCTCAAGGCCGCCTGCGCCGTACTCCCCACCACCGCCTCCACCGACGCGCCGACCAGCGCCTTGTCGGTCATCTACAACGACGACGGTGAGTTTGAGTCCTACCGTTTTTTTGATAAGAACCCGAACCTGGTGCTGGTGGACACCGGCATCATCTGCAAGGCGCCGCCGCGCTTTCTGGCCTCGGGCATTGCCGATGCGCTGGCCACCTGGGTCGAGGCCCGCGCGGCGATTCGCGCCAACGCCAACAACATGGCCGGCGGCAAGGCCACGCTTCTGGGCGCGACCATTGGCGAGAAGTGCGAAGAGATCCTCTTCGAGCACGCCATGCTCGCCTACCAGGCCAACCAGGCGCAGATCGTCACGCCTTCGTTTGAAGCGGTGGTGGAAGCCAACACGCTACTCAGCGGTCTAGGATTTGAGAGCGGCGGCCTTGCCGGGGCGCACGCCATCCATAACGGTTTCACCGCGCTTCATGGTGAGATTCACGAGCTGACCCACGGCGAGAAGGTGGCGTTTGGCACCGTCGCCCAGCTGATTCTGGATCAAACGCCCCAAGCGGAGCTGGAAGAGTATCTGGATCTTTATCTGGCACTGGGCCTGCCGGTGACGCTCAAAGCGCTCAAACTCGAAGACGTCAGCGACGAGGATTTGTATCGAGTGGCGGAAGCGGCGCTGAAGGAAGGCGAATCGAGCCACAACCTCGCCTACGAGCTGACGCAGCAGCAGGTCGTTCACGCCATTAAGGCGGTGGACGTGCATGCGCGGGCATTCATGGAGAAGGTGGGCCTGAGCGAGTAAGAACTTAAAAATCACGGACGCCACGTAAGTGGCGTTCTGCTCCTCGCCCGCTCGGCGCTTCTCAAAATCTACAGAGCATCAGCGGTTGGCGTTCTCTTGTGCCACCTGACGAAGCGCATCGACCAGCACCTCGGCGGGCTGGGCGCCGGAAATCAGGTAGCGGCCGTCGAGAATGAACCCCGGTACGGCGCTCACCCCTGCTTCCATGAACGTCTGCTCTGCCGCGCGAACCTCCTCCGCGTACTGATCAGAGCGGGCGATGGCCTCGGCAGTATCGCCGTCAAGCCCCGCATCAATCGCCTTTTCGCGTAGCACCTCTGGGTCTGACGGGTTTTTCGCCTCACCGAAGTAGGCATCGAACAGGGCCAATTGCAGAGGTGTTTCCCGGTTCTGCGTAGCCGCCCAAGCCAGCACCCGGTGGGCCGCAAACGTATTGTTCGCCCGCCGCTCGACGGCACCCCGGAAATTCAAGCCCAGCTCTTCGGCCACCGCCATGATCTCGCGCTGGGACTGCTCCATGGTGGCCGCATCCTTGCCGTATTTTTGGCACAGGTGCTCAAGGATCGGCTCGCCCTCGGGCGGCATGTCGCGGTTGAGTTCAAAAGGCTGCCAGTGGAGTTCCACATCGATTTCGCCTTTCAGGGTTTCCAGCGCTTGTTCCAAACGCCGGTAGCCGATCGCGCACCACGGGCAGGCAACATCGGACACCAAGTCAATTCTCAACGTCTGCATTGGGGAACCCTCTCATTCGATCAAGCGGAAGAAAGCATGGTACGTGCCTATAGAAAGTAACGACAGTACCGTCATGTAACGAATCAAGGCGTTACTCGATGGCGGGTTCCGGTAACACCGGCGGCGTACTGTCCATATAGGTCAGGAAATCTTGCCAGAGGTCATGCGTTCGCTGTTTCGTTAACCTTGTACTGCACGTAATGCCCATGACGCCTCGGATGGTCCCGTCGCGCCACTGCGTATAGACCGCGCCGCAATGGGCCGCAGCATACGCCTGCCACTGCGTTTGAGTCGCCTGGATAGCCTCGACTAACTCCGGATCCGCCGCGTTATGTTCAACGCTCGTTTCCAGATAGTGGGCGAGTACCTCCTCGGCGCCCTCCAACTCGATAGCCGCGCACCGATTGGTCTCGAGCGTGTTCCTGATGTTATTGCAATCAAGCGCTTCGTCGTCAGCCACGGCGGACAGCGACAGCGTAGCAAGCACTATGAATAACCACTTTTTCATGTTTTCTCCAAACGCATCCGGTGCGGGCCAAGCAGGCACAGCTGCCATGTTCTCACACTCGACGTCAGGAAGATCATCTAACCGTTGAATGCCCTGCCCGCACATTTATGACCTGCATAGATGGTCAGCCCGGAACTCAGCTAAAATCAGCCCGGCAACATGTGCTTGTTATAGCCTGCGGCCAATTTTATTCATCTCTTCTGGGCATGGCGTGCTTTCCCCTGGCGTAAGAGTGACGTTGTATTGGGGCTGAAAATCTTGACCACTACTCCACATGGTCGTGTGTGTTTCAAAACCTGGTTTTACTACGCACCAATTCCAGAAAAACACGTTTGAGCCGTGAATCATCAGCGATTCAGTGCGCCACTCCTTTATTTCTGGAAAGCTCGCCTCGCCGCCATTACTGGTTTGATCACTCCTTCTCATCTGTTCAAAGCCATACGGGTAGGAGTTCGATATCAAAGTCACCTTGGCATCCTGAATGGGCTTTCCTTTCTCGTCGGTGACGAGGATTTCAGCCTCCGGCTGCAGCGTTTTATTGACGGGATAAACAACGCAGCCTGATAGCAATAGAGTTATCGTTAGTATTCATGTTTGATTCGTTTTAAGCCAGATTCAGGTAAACCGTTGACATCATATTGATTTTTTTTATACCTGCAGCCGGAAACGAACTGTTCCTGGCGCTTTGGGTGTGAAATCTGATTTTGACATATACATTAAGTTTGAGTCATTTAACTGTTTTAGATATTTATGATGCTTTGGCGTAACTTTTTTACCCATTACCTCTGAGAGCAAACTCATCTCTTTCCAGCGCTGAGTATAAGTTTCATAACTTTCATCATAAAGGATACGAAGTAGTTGCTCAGTAAATTCACCGTTTTCGTTTTTATGAAGTTCTTGCCCTATATCGACAGCTATTTTATGGATAGTTGTGATAACCTCATCATCTGTCTCCTTTTTATGAAATTCATTAGTAGCAAGCCAAAAGTACCATTGATATAAATCATTTAGCTTTAAGAAAAGCTCATATTCTGCTTTTTCAATTGCCTTCTGCTCTTCTGACTTTGTCTTTATTTTATGATTAATCAAGCTTCCAATCAGAGCCAGAAGAACTCCGCTTAAAAATCCTAGAGCTATACTCTGAATGTCCATTTTATTCCTAGGGTATAATGTCTATTCTCAATTGCCAGCAGAACGCGCCAGCGCTTTGGACGATCAACTGTAGCTTATTATTAGAGTCACGTTCACAGAGTGTTATACATAGGCTTCTTCTGATTCGGAACCTGACGAGAGAATTTCGAGAACGCCTCGTATTCGAGATATGCCACCCACCCGAGACGCCGAAGGTCATTGGAGCTAGGATCGGCAGGATTACATTTTATAGGCATAGCGGCCACGAAAAGGCCAGAAGTCCATTCGTCGAAATTACCAAGCGCTTTGAATATAGTCCATCCACCGCTATGCCCATTTCGTCCACGAATCGAGTTCTGAAATTGGGACCACCTTTGGCTTAGCCCACCTTTCGATTTCGTCATGCCGACGTAAACCACGTCACGCCACCTGACAGCCGAACCCGCCAAATCTTGATCGGATATTGCGATGACATAAACACCAGGATACTCGCGCCCTACTATATCGAAACGATCACTCCATAAGGTCAAACGACTAAAACTTAGGACCGGAATTGATATTTCACGCATCCCTATTATCTCTAAAAACGATTATATGAAAGGCTGTATAATCTCAATAAACGCGTCCGTCTATTCATTGATTTTATGTAGCAAGCTCTTTTGACTCTACCTTATTATATCTATTGTTAGCAAAGCAAAATTTGGCCACATATCCAAAATTCGCTAGCCTGCGCGTTTTGCCGGTTTCAATCATACGGACACCCGGTATTACGCATGCGGAGCCTTGGTTGGAAGGAGGTGTGGTCTCTCGACCAATAGATACGCAATCTCTCCGGTCCGACACACTCCACTGCGGCGTAAGCCCCGCGGCTTGCCCAACAGTAGTGATAGACACTCATGCATTGAATGAGGCGAGGTGCTTACGCAACCTGCGCTGGCAAGGGAATAGTTCAGCAGGTACGTGTAGTGGCGTTGCTATCCATGGCTTTTACCGCTTTGGGTTCGAAATTACCAACGTCGCTATGTGGCCAATTGGGTTTACGCTAGGCATTTTCGAGTAAGGCAAAACCGCCGTCATCGCTATCGCCAGGGTAGACGACCAGCGGGTTTGATTCACCACCTAACGTTGGCGAAGCGGCCGTTCAGCTAAACTATCGTCTACCGGCTGGCTTGGCGGCGGTCCATCGCTGCGGCAATGTCCTCTTCGTGCGCTTCACCCCAGTTGCAAAGCGGTTCCATGGCTCGCACCAGGCTTTCCCCGAAGGGCGTCAGCGAGTAGTCGACGCGCAGCGGGATCTCGCCATAATCGGTTCGCCGGACGATGCCGTCGGACTCCAGCTCTTTCAACTGCTGGATCAACATTTTGTCGCTCACCCCCCGAACGCTTCGCTTTAGCTCGCCGTAACGCGTCGGGCCCCTGTTTAAAAAGAACAGAATCAACGGTTTCCACTTCCCGGTCATCACGTGCAGCGTTGCATGCAGGCCGCAAATGAAACGTGGGTTTTCTGAGTTTTCTTTCGTCATAACCCTACTTACCAAAAGGTGCATACTTGAACATTTGTAAGCGGGTTATATATCGTTCAAGCGAATCGAGTCAACGCACACGGAAACCCCAACATGAATCGGCTAAACGGCAAAATCGCACTCATCACCGGTGGCGCTAGCGGCATCGGTTTGGCCTCGGCCCAGCGTCTCATCGAGGAAGGCGCCTTCGTCTTCATTGTCGGCCGGCGCCAGGACGTTCTCGACAGCGCGACGTCGACACTGGGCCACAACGCCCAAGGTCTCCAGGCGGATGTAACGAAGTCGGAGAATCTCGACCGTGTATTCGAGACAGTTCAGAAAGAGAAAGGCCACCTGGACATACTAGTGGCCAACGCGGGCGTCGGCGAGTTCGCACGCCTGGGGCAGATCACGCCCGAGCACTACGACGACATCTTCGACATCAACGTCAAAGGCACCCTCTTCACCGTTCAGAAGGCGCTGCCGCTGATGCAGAATGGCGGCTCTATCATCCTGACCGGCTCTACGGTGGGCAGCATGGGTACCCCGGCCATGAGCGTTTACAGCGCCTCCAAGGCGGCCGTGCGCAATTTGGCGCGCAGCTGGGCTCATGACCTCAGGGGAACGGGCATTCGCGTGAACGTCATGTCGCCTGGCCCCACCCAAACCGACAAGGTGATGGCACTGCTCCCTGCTGAGGCCGTGGGCGAGATGAAGCGGGCCATACCGCTTGAGCGACTGGGCGACCCCAGGGAAACCGCCGCCGTAGTGGCATTCCTGGCATCCGACGATAGCCGCTTCATGACAGGAAGCGAGGTGTTCGTTGACGGGGGCTACGCCCAGGTTTAGGGCCTGATGGGAAACGCGAGGCAATGCGCTATAAGCCGAAACGAGCGCTCGGCTTATAACGCCTCTACCATTAGTCCTTCAAAGAAACTTACCGCGTTCGCTTCGAGCCCTTCCAGGTAATACCCACCTTCCTGCACCACCAGTGTCGGTAGGTTCAGCGCCGCGATTTGTCGGCCCAGCTCATGAAAGCCTTGTGTGGAAACGGCGACTTTGGCCTGGGGGTCGCGCTCAAAGATATCGAAGCCGAGCGCCAGCACCAGGGCGTCGGGTTCGAACAGGCGAATGGCCTGACGGGCCTGCTCCAAACGCTCGAAGAATACCGACTCAGCAGAGCCATGCGGCATCGGAAGGTTGAGGTTGTAGCCGAGCCCTTCGCCTTCACCGCGCTCGTTCTCGAAGCCGCTGACCGCCGGGTAGAAGTTGGTGGTGTCGCCGTGAATCGAGATGTAGAACACGTCATTACGAGAATAGAAAATTTCCTGGATGCCCTGGCCGTGGTGCATGTCGGTATCGAGCACCACGATGCGCGGGTAGCGCCTGGTCAGGTGCTGCGCGGCGATGGCGGCGTTATTGAGAAAGCAGAAGCCGCCGGCGGAGTCGATGCCCGCATGGTGGCCCGGCGGGCGGGAAAGCGCGTAGGCGAAGCGCTCACCGCTCATCAGCGCCTCGGCGCCGGCCACCGCGCTCTGGGCCGACCAGTAGGCGGAGTGCCAGGTGTGCTGACCCACCGGGGCGCTGCCGTCGGCCAGGTAGCGGGCGGCCTCGGCCAGAATGCCCTGCAAGGCGTTGGGCGAGCGCACGAAGATGTTGGAAATCACTTCTTCGCCCCAGTCCTCGCCCACGGCGTGCCAGCGGGCATGGGCGCTTTCCAGAAAGCGCAGGTAGGCCAGTGAGTGCACCGCTCTAAGAGGGCCAACGCCGTAATCCTTGGGCGGCGATAGTTCGAACCCCAGCCGGTCAGCGGCGGCCAACAGGTGAGTGGCGCGCTGGGCGACCTCCTGGGGTGTGCGCATCTTGCCGCGTGAAAAGTAGGTTTGCGGCTGATGCCATTTCTGATCGTCGTGAAAGAACGTCTGCACTGCCAGGTCTCCTCGTTTCGTGCCATGAAAGCGCCATACAATCGCTCGGTAGAAACGCACGCGATCAACGCGTGCCGCCCTCCTCCTGCGCGCCCGCGTCGTTGATGCCGCGCACCACGGAATCCCGCGCCACACCGATGTGGTAGTCGATCGCTTCCCGGCAGGCCGGGCCGTTTTGGCTCGCCAGCGCTTCCAGCAGTTGATAGTGGCTGGTCGCAATGGTTTCCGGCGCTTCGTGGGTCCGCGTGATCAAGGTGATGCACAGGCGCAGCTCGTGCGCTAACCCCTCGAAGGCGCGCAGTAGCCGCTCATTGCCGGCGTAGTGCAGCATCAGGCGGTGAAACTTCAAATCCTCTTCGATACGCCGCGTGCCGCTATCGCTCGTAGCCGCCTCGCAAAGCACGTCCACCTGTCGTTCGAGCGCGTTTCTGGCCTCAGGGGTGTAGCGCTGAGCGAGGCGCTCGATGGCGTGGCGCTCCAGGCACAGGCGCAGGTCGAACACGTCCTGTAGCTCGACCGCGTCGAGCGCCTTGACGAAAAATCCTCGCCGCGGGCGCGAAACCAAAAGACCACGGCTTTCGAGGAGCCTGGCTGCCTCGCGCACCGGTGCGCGGCTGACGCCCAAATCCCGTGAAAGCTGCACTTCCGAGAGCCGCTCGCCGGGCATGAAGCGCTGTTCGATCACACCTTGAGTAAGAAAATCGGCCACTTGCTCGACCAGATTCTTTTGCTGGATCAACCCCTGGGGAGCCATGGGTAACAAGGCCATGGGCACCTCCCTTTGTAAATTGTTTTCGACGTTCAGTATGACGCAAATAAGGGCAGTGTCGATAAACGACTGCCGACTGTCGACAGTTAAAAAGAGCGGTGCTATGGTCAAAAAGGCCCTCAAAAACCTATTTCAACGGGCTCTCCAGCACCACGCCTCGCTTGCTAAAAAGACAAAACATCACGTTATTGACGTGAATAACCGAGGAGTAGGAACAATGAAAACACCTTTGGCTCTCGCGATTTCCGCAGCGGCCCTGGCCGTTTCTTGCGCAGCGATGGCGCAGGAACCCAAAACCGGCGGCACCATCGATACCATCATTCAGCCCGAACCGCCGGGCCTGGTACTGGGCATGATCCAGAACGCCCCCACCCGTACCGTCGCGGGTAATATCTACGAGGGACTTCTACGCTACACCACCGACTTGGAACCGATGCCGCAGCTAGCCGAGTCCTGGGACGTGAGCGAAGATGGCCGAGTCTATACCTTTCATCTGCGCGATGATGTGACCTGGCACGACGGCGAGGCCTTCACCGCCGACGACGTGGTGTTCTCCGCAGACGTTTTTCACCGTGAACTCAATCCCAGCGCCCGCGCCGTGCTCGAGCACGTCGAAAGCATCGAAGCGACCGATGATTACACCGTAGTCTTCACGCTGGCCGAACCCTTCGGGCCGTTTTTGCTCTCCTTCGAGGCGGGTACGTTCACCATGGTGCCGGAGCATCTCTACGCAGGCACCGATTTCCGCAATAACGAGCACAACGACCACCCCATCGGCACTGGCCCGTTCAAGTTCTCCAATTGGGAACGCGGCACGGTTATCGAGCTGGTCAAAAACGAAGACTATTACGAAGAAGGCCTGCCCTACCTGGACGGGGTAAATTGGCACATCATTCCCGACGGCGGCTCCCGGGCCGTGGCCTTTGAAAACGGCACCGTCGACGTGCTGCCCAGCGGCACCGTGGAAAATTTCGACATCCCGCGTCTTTCCGGGATGGACGGTGTCTGCATGACCGAGCAGGGCCATGAGTACTTCAGCCCCTTCGCCATGCTGTGGATGAACAACCGCGAAGGCCCCACCGCCGACAAGCGCTTTCGCCAGGCGGTGATGTACGCCATGGACCGTGAGTTCGCCCGCAACGTGCTCTGGAACGGGTTGGGTAACGTCCCGCTCTCCGCCTTCGGTTCCAATGCGCGTTTCCAGGACGACGATTTGGAGCCCTACGACTACGACCCTGACCGCGCCCGCGAGCTGCTGGATGAAATGGGCTACGACGGTGAAGAGATCAGACTGTTGCCACTGCCCTACGGCGAAACCTGGACCCGCTGGGCCGAGGCCGTACAGCAGAATCTGCGCGAAGTAGGCATCAACGTCAGCACCCAGGCCACCGACGTGGGCGGCTGGAACCAGCGCCTGGGCGACTGGGATTATGATCTGGCCTTTACCTACCTCTTCCAGTACGGCGACCCGGCGCTGGGCATCTCGCGCACTTACCTTTCGGACAACATTGCCAAGGGCTCGCCCTGGAACAACGTGGAAGGCTACGAAAACGCCGAGGTCGATGCGCTTTTCGACGAGGCGGCTACGGCCTATCCGGACGCCGAGCGTGAAGCGCTTTACCAGCAAGTGCAGGAGATCCTTCACGAGGATGTGCCGGTGGGCTGGCTGATGGAGCTTGGTTTCCCCACGATCTACCGCTGCGACGTCAACGACCTGGTGACCTCCGGTGTCGGCGTCAACGACGGCTTCCGGGATGCCTGGCTCGACCGCTAAGCCAAGCCTTGCCCGGCTGGCGTGCTCCGGCCGGGCTAAAAAAACGTCAGGAATTCCATCATGGTCTATGCCCGCTTGATTGCCATGCGGCTCATCAAAGCCGTCATTGTGCTATTTCTCATCGTCATTTTTAACTTTTTGCTGATCCAGCTTGCCCCCGGCGACCCGGCCTCCATTCTGGCTGGCGAAGCCGGCGCGGCGGATCAGGAGTTTCTCAACCAGCTACGCGAGCGCTTCGGGCTCGACCAGCCCATGTACGTGCAGCTGTGGCGCTACGTTTCGGGCATCGCCATGCTCGATTTCGGCTACTCCTACCGTTTGGGCGTTCCGGTGTTCGACTTGATCATGGCCCGCCTGCCCGCCACGCTGCTGCTGACCGGCACGGCCTTCGTACTGTCACTCTTTTTGGGCATCGTGGCCGGCTCCATGGCCGCCGCCCGGGTGAAAAAACCATCCGGCTCGCTGATCATGGCGCTGGCGCTGGTGTTTTACGCAACACCGCTGTTCTGGGTAGCGCTGATGTCGGTGGTGGTGTTCTCGGTCTATCTGGGCTGGCTGCCCGCCTACGGCCTCTATACCGTGGGCGCGGGCCATACGGGCCTTGCGCTGGTGTGGGATGTCGCCCAGCACCTGGTGCTGCCCGCCACGACCCTGGCGCTGTTTTTCATGGCGATCTACACCCGCATGACGCGTACCTCGATGCTCGAAGCCGCTCAGCAGGATTACGTCAAGACCGCTCGCGCCAAGGGCTTGAAGCCGCGCATCATTCAACGCCGCCACGTGCTGCGTAACGCACTCCTGCCGATCATTACGTTGGCCGGCTTGCAGGCGGGGCAAATGGTCGGCGGGGCGATCCTCACCGAGACCGTATTTGCTTGGCCCGGCATTGGCCGGCTGATGTTCGAGGCGCTTCAGCAGCGCGACTATAACCTGCTGCTGGGGATCTTCTTTTTCTCAGCCGCGCTGGTCATCGTCTTCAACATCATGACCGACCTGGTCTACCGCCTTGCGGATCCGCGCATCAAGGGGGCTTCATGAGCTTTTTCGCACGCTTTGCCCAAAACCGCGGCGCTTTAGTGGGTCTTATCATTCTGGCGCTGATCATCGTCATGGCCATACTTGCGCCGCTTTTATTTCCCGAGTCGCCCTGGCGCATGGTACAGCGCCCGTTTCTGCCGCCTCTCGCGCAGGATGGCTTTATACTGGGCACCGACACCATGGGCCGTAACGTGGCCGCAGGGCTGATGCACGGCGCCTGGGTGTCGCTTCTGATCGGACTGGTCTCCACCAGCGTGGCGCTTTTGATCGGCGTACCCATGGGCGCTATCGCCGGCTACTACGGTGGCCTGATCGACGACGTGCTCATGCGCTTCACCGAGTTCTTCCAGACCATTCCCAACTTCGCCCTGGCGATCGTACTGGTCGCGATCATGCAACCCAGCGTCACCTCAGTCGTGCTGGCGATCGCGCTGGTGAGCTGGCCGCCGGTGGCGCGTCTGGTGCGCGCCGAGTTCATGTCGCTGCGTCACCGTGAATACGTCGAAGCCGCACGGCTGGTGGGCCAGACCAATACCACCATCATTCTCAAGCAGATTCTGCCCAACACGCTCTCGCCGATCATCGTGCTGGCCTCATTGATGGTGGCCACGGCCATATTGCTGGAGTCCGGGCTTTCGTTTCTCGGGCTGGGCGATCCCAACGTGATGTCCTGGGGCTACATGATCGGCGCGGCGCGCACCGTGATCCGTCAGGCGTGGTGGCTCAGTTTCTTTCCAGGCGTTGCCATCCTGCTTACCGTGCTGGCGCTGAACCTGGTGGGCGAAGGCCTCGACGATGCGCTGAACCCCAAACTGTCCCGCGAGCGCTAGGAGAGAGACATGACGCAATCGAATCCATCCCAGGCGCCGGGCGAGACGGTACTTCGCATTCGTGACCTGAGCGTGGCGCTGCCCAAGGGCGCGGATCGCGCCCTGGCGGTAGAGAACGTGAGCTACGAGGTGAACCGCGGCGAGATCATGTGCGTAGTGGGTGAATCCGGGTCGGGCAAGTCCATGGCAGCCAATACGGTAATGGGGCTTCTGCCCAAGGGCGTACGCCCGGTACAAGGCGAGATCACCTTCGAGGGCCAGAACTTGCTCGCGCTTACCGAGAAGCAGCACATGGCGCTGCGCGGGCTCAAGATCGGCATGATTTTCCAGGAGCCGATGACCGCCCTGAACCCGCTGATGCGCGTGGGCGCCCAGATCGCCGAGGTGTTCGAGGCCCACGGCCGGTTGACCCCTTCCGAGCGCCAGGCACGCGCGCTGGAGCTGTTGATCGAGGTGGGCCTACCGCAGCCGGAAAAGGCGATTCGCGCCTACCCCTTCGAGCTTTCCGGCGGCCAGCGTCAGCGGGTAATGATCGCCATGGCCCTGGCGCTCGAGCCGGTGCTCTTGATCGCCGATGAGCCGACCACTGCGTTGGATGTCACGACCCAGGCGCAGATCCTCGAGCTGATTCGCGATCTGCAGCGCCGCCGGGGGATGGCGGTGATGTTTATTACCCACGACTTCGGCGTGGTGGCCGAAATTGCCAACCGTGTCTGCGTGATGCGCCACGGCAAGATCGTCGAACTCGGCGACGCGGATGAGGTGCTCGGCAACCCGCAGCACGAATACACCCAGGCACTGATCGCCGCGATCCCGAGCAACGCCGTACCGCCCCACCGAGAGGCGCGTGAGCCCGCAGCGCTTCTGGATATCAAGCATCTCAACAAGGTGTTTCGCTCTCGCGGAGGCTTTTTGAAACCAGCGCGCGAAGTGCGTGCGCTGGACGATGTTTCGCTTTCGCTTGCTCGCGGCGAAACCGTTGGCATCGTTGGCGAATCCGGTTCGGGCAAGTCGACGCTTGGGCGCTGCGTCGTACGTCTGGAGCATCCGGACGACGGCGAACTGCTGCTCGACGGCGTGAACCTGTCAACGCTCAAGGGTGATGCCCTGCGCCGCGAGCGCCACCGGGTGCAGATGATTTTTCAGGATCCTTATGCCTCGCTCAACCCGCGCACCAAAGTGGGCATGGCGATCGCCCAGGGGCCGATCGCCAACGGCACACCCAAGGCAAAGGCGTTGGCGCAGGCGGGTGAACTCCTGGACATGGTGGGCCTGGGCGCCAGCGCTCTGGATCGCTTTCCCCACGAATTTTCCGGCGGCCAGCGCCAGCGTATCGGCATCGCTCGGGCGCTGGCGCTCAATCCGGAACTGATCGTCGCGGACGAGGCCGTCTCGGCGCTTGATGTCTCCATTCAGGCCCAGGTGCTGGAACTGCTCGAGGAGCTCAAGCAGCGCCTGTCGCTATCGCTATTGTTCATCACCCACGATTTACGTGTGGCCGCGCAGATCTGCGACCGCATCGTGGTCATGCAGCATGGTCGCATCGTCGAGCAGGGAAGCGCAGAGCAGATATTTTTAAATCCCCGCGAGGCCTATACCCGCTCGCTGCTGGAGGCCATTCCCGGGCGTGAGGCGCCAGTGGCAGCCAGCGCCTAAAGCGCGATGTAAAACATGATATTGTTTCGCATGCATTTTTTTAACACGAGCGCCTGCCAGCCGTCTCGTCATCGAAAGGAATATGAATGAAGATCACCCTGGAGGCCCTACGCGCAATCTTAGGCCCTAACCATGTCTTGACTGGCAGCGATGTGACGAGCCGGCAGGAAGATTGGATGACCGGCGCGCCGTGTCAGGCCGGTGCCATCGTTCGACCAGCCAGTACCGAGGAGCTTTCAGCGGTGATGCGCGCCTGCTTCGAGTGCAAGCAGACCGTGGTGACCCACGGCGGGCTAACGGGACTTGTTCACGGTACTCAAACCAGCCCTGACGATCTTGTCATCTCGCTGGAGCGTATGACCGCCATCGAGAGCGTCGACCCGGTAGGCGCCACGCTGACGGTTCAGGCCGGCGCGCCGCTGCAGCGCGTGCAGGAAACCGCCGAGGACATCGGGCTACAGTTTCCGCTGGATTTGGGCGCGCGGGGCAGCTGCACCATCGGCGGCAACATCGCCACCAACGCGGGTGGCGTGCGGGTGATTCGTTACGGCATGATGCGCCAGCAGGTGCTGGGGCTCGAAGCGGTGATGGCCGACGGGCGCGTGGTTAGCTCGATGAACCACATGCTCAAGAACAACGCCGGCTTCGATCTCAAGCAGCTGTTCGTGGGCACCGAAGGCGTACTGGGTATCGTGACCCGCGCGGTGCTACGCCTGCAACCGCCTACGCCGAGCGAACACACCGCCATGGTCGCCTGCCCTTCTTTTGAGGCCTTGACGGCGCTGCTCGCTCAGATGGGTAAGACGCTGGGCGGCGGGCTCGGGGCGTTCGAGGTGATGTGGCAAAACTACTACCAGCTGCAGACAGAAACCTTGGGACGGCACACGCCCCCGATTTCTACAGAGCACCCTTACTACGTGATCATCGAGTGTCTGGGGAGCGACGACGCTCGCAGTGAGGCTCAGTTTCGCGATGCGCTGGAACAGGCCATGGAAGCGGAGCTGATCATCGATGCGGTTATCGCGCAGTCCAGCACCCAGCGTGACGGCCTGTGGGCGATACGGGAAGATATCGAAGGACTCAAGGAAGGGCTGCACCCGGTACTGACCTTCGATGTGAGCCTGCCGATCGCCGACATGGAGCGTTACACCCAGACGCTCGAAGCGAGGCTTGAAGCGTCGTGGCCCGACCCGCAGTTGATCGTGTTCGGCCATCTGGGCGACAGCAATCTGCATATTTCGGTCGGCGTGGGTAGCAAGGAGCCCGCAGTCCGCCGCGCCGTGGAGGCACTGGTCTATGAGCCACTGACGGCGCTGGGCGGCTCCATCTCTGCCGAGCACGGCATCGGTCTTGAAAAGCGTGCCTGGCTTGGAAGCTGCCGCAACGAGGCGGAGATCGAGCTGATGCAGACGCTGAAAAAGTCGCTCGACCCTTTTGGGCTGCTCAACCGCGGCAAAATACTCGACGAGACGCTTTTTGAGTAAGCCGCCAGCCTCTTACTATTCAGTTATTACTATCAGTTATTACTTTCAGGATACCGTTATGCCCCGCTACCCCGATCACCTGACCGGCGAAGGTCCGGTTAACCCGTTCCCCGGCATCAAGGTGCTGGAGAGACGCATCGGCCGCGAAATCCCCCATCGACTGGGTTCCAATGAAGGGCTCGATATGCCTCACCGGGCGCTGCGTGAGCATTTCGGTGATGCCGCCACCGAGCACGCCTACTGCTATGGCGATGCCGAAGCGCTGGGCGTGCGCCAACGTCTTAGCGATCAGCAGGGTATCAAGCTCGACGAGCTGCTGGTGGATGCCGGTGCCGACAGCCTGATCGCGCTTTCATTACGAACCACCTGCATGGCCGGCGACACGGTGATCAGCACCGCGGGCACCTACCCCACCTTTGGCTATTTTGCGAAAGGCCAGGGCTGCCGGCTGGTGGAACCGCCCTACTTTGAAGCACCCGGCGTACTCGCGCCGAACCTCGACGCATTGGCCGAAGCTGCGCACCAGGAAAACGCGCAGCTGGTGTATCTTGCCAATCCGGATAACCCAAGCGGCTATCTGCACGACGACAGCGCCATTTTGAAGCTAAGAGAAGCACTGCCCGATCACTGCTGGCTTCTGCTCGACGAGGCCTATGGCGATTTTCGCGACGATGCGGGCAGCGACTTTGCCGCTCGGGCGCTTCCCGGCGTCATTCGTTTGCGCACACTATCGAAAGCCCACGGGATGGCTGGGCTGCGTATCGGCTACGCCATTGCTGACCCTGACGTGCTCGCCATGATGATGAAAGTGCGTATTCATTATGCGGTCTCGGCGTTCACCCAAGCGGCAGCGGAAGTGGTGCTGGATAACATGGACGAGGTCAATCAACACGTTCGTGACGTGAAAGCGCGCCGGGAGCGCCTCGCCGAGCATTTTCGCGCACTGGGGGCCGATGTGCTGCCAAGTGCCACTAATTTCATCGGTATTCGGCTGGCCAGCAGCGAGCTGGCCGAGCGCGTCAACCGCGAGCTGCTCGAAGATGGCCGGCTGATCGCCCGCCCGGCGCACCCGGCACTCGGCCACGTGCTCCGGGTGACTGCCGTGGCGGATGCGCTAAAACCCGGGCGGCTGGCCATTCTGGAGCGGGCGATCAACGCGTCCACCTGACGCTCCCAAGCCGAGCCCGCCGTTAGGCGGGCGTCAGCCAGTGCTTAAACTCATCAAGCTCTCCGCGTACCGCTTGGCGATACAACTGCTGCAACCGGGCAGTCACGCTCTCATGGCTGATCGGTTCACTGACCGGCGGCGCGCCGGCGCGGGTGCCGATATGACGCCCATCGAGCTCGCGCAGTGGCAAAATCTCCGCGGCGGTGCCGGTCAAGAACGCCTCGTCGGCGGTGTAGAGTTCGTCGCGGGTGATGCGCCGCTCGCGTACCTCCAACCCGAGCACTTGGCGGGCCAACTGAATCACGCTGTCCCGCGTGATGCCCTGCAGGCACGAGGTCACCTCGGGCGTGTGCAATACGCCGTCGCGCAGCAGAAAGACGTTGGCTGCCGAGGCTTCGGCCACGTAGCCTTCGGGGTCGAGCATGATGGTTTCGTCGAAGCCCGCCTTCACTGCGGTATTCAGCGCCAGTATCGAGTTGACGTAGTGGCCGCTGGTCTTGGCGCGGCACAGGCTAATGTTGACGTGGTGGCGTGCCCAGGAGGAGGTCAGCGCGCGAAGCCCGTGCGTGGCCGCCTGGGGCGAAATGTACGGCCCCAGATCCCAGGCGGCGATCATCACATGCGTTTGCAGCCCCTGAGCGCGTAACCCTAAACCTTCGGCGCCGAGAAACACGGTCGGTTTGAGATAGGCATCCGTTAGCGCGTTTCGCGCCAGGCAAGCGCGCTGGGCTGCGATCAGCGCTTCTTCGCTGAACGACAGCGGAATATCCAGCGAGTGGGCGCTTTCCACCAGCCGCCTGGTATGCTCCGCCGCCCGAAAGATATGCGTCCCGCCCGCTCCGTCGTAGGCGCGCACGCCTTCGAAGCAGCCCATGCCATAGTGCATGGTATGGGTGAGCAAGTGCATTTTCGCGGCTCGCCATTCAAGCCATTCACCATCCTGCCAGATCCAGCCGTCACGGTCGTATAGCGGTGTCATCGGTGGTTGCGCTCCCACTCCGTTTGCCAATGGTCGATCAGCGCGCACTGATGCGGCTGTAATGCCTGGTAACCCCAAGCGGCGATCTCGTCGTTTTGCGGGTCGGGTACGGCAGTATGGCTACCCGCCAAGGCCTGCAGCGTGGCGTGGCCACAAAGCGGTGCGTATCCTTCCGAGTAGCCACCTTCATGAACCAGCACGAGCCGGCCCTGGCAGCAGCGCTCGGCCAAAGCCTTGAGCCTTGACGTCATATCGGCAAAGGCCTGGCTGTTGAGCAGCATCTTGCCCAGCGGGTCCTTGGCGCAGGCATCATATCCGCAGGCGACAACGATCATCTCCGGCGCGAAGGCCTCGATAGCCGGCAGTACCAAGCGCTCGAACGCATACTCGTAGGCCCCAATACCGCACCCGGGCGGCAGGGGCAGGTTGAGATTGGCGCCCAGGCCCTCGCCTTCGCCCTGCTCGTCGAAACCACCGCTATCCAGCGGGTAGTTGGCCGCCTGGTGGATCGAGACGGTGAGCACGTCGGGCTCTTCATAGAACGCAGACTGCTGGCCATTGCCGTGGTGCACGTCCCAGTCGAGAATCGCGACCCGTTTGATTTGACCCAGCGCACGCGCGCGCATGACCGCCACCGGAATATTGCCCAGCAGGCAGAAGCCGCGGCCCTGGTCAGCTTCGGCGTGATGGCCCGGCGGGCGGCAAAGGGCGTAGGCGTTATCGAGTGCACCGGTCGCGACCGCCTCGACAGCAGCGATGGCAAGCCCCGCCGATTGAGTCGCCGCCGCCCAGCTACCCGGCGTGTAAGGGGCGCAGTCGCCGCCATTTCCGCCCATGCCTTGATCACCGGCTTGCAGCGCGTCCAGATAGCGCCGGCTGTGAAACCGCTCGAGATCTTCACGGGCCGCCGGGGCAGGTTTGACGACGTGAAGTTCGTCGATCAGCCCGCTGACTTCGAGAATGTTCTTGAGACGCCGCTTGCTATCCGGGCTTTCTGAAGCGGGTTGAGGCTGAAGGAACTCGCCAGGGGCGGAAAACACGCCGATGGCGCCCTGGTCGTGCCAGAAGCAGCGCTCGTGCCAATAAAAACCGGTTTGGCTCATCGTTTCTCCCTTTTAAAGTTGTTCGCCGGGACCTGGATTAACGTTCCCATCGTCGATGTAATAGCCAACGCGGCCAATCGCCAGCGCCAGGTAAGCGCCCAGGGATCAAGCCTCGGCACCCGACAGCGTCTCCCACACCTCGACCGCCGCGGCGAGATCCTCGAGGGAGGCGCCGACGGACTTGAACAGCGTGATCGCCTTACGCGAGGAGCGCCCGGGATGCTCGCCGCTGAGCACCTCCAAAAGATCGGCCTGAATGTCATCAAAGCGAAACGCCCCTTCGTCGATGGCCTGCAGAATATCGCCCGCCTCGCCTTTCGCGCCGGCGTAGGTGTCCACGAACACCTCGCTCAGGCGCAGGCACTCGGCATCGGTTTCGCGCATCTGCGGGCGAAAGGCACCGATCAAGTCCAGGTGAGTGCCTGGCGTTAGCCATTCGCCCTTGATCAACGGCTGGGTGGAGAGCGTGACGCAGCTGACGATGTCCGCCGCGGCCACTGCCTCGGCCAAATCCTCGACGGCGCGGGTCTCGAACCGGTCGGCGTAATCCCGGGCAATCGCGGCGGCCTTGTTCGGGTTTCGCCCCCACACCAGCACCCGTTTGATGGGCCGCACGCTTGCGTGGGCTTCGATCACCATGGGGGCGAGCTTGCCGGTGCCCACGACCAGCAGCGTCTCGGCGGTGTCCAGCGAGAGCTTGCGGGCCGCCAGCGCGGACGCCGCCGCGGTGCGACGCCGGGTCAGTTCGCTGCCGTCGATACACGCCAGGGGCTGGCCGTGTTTGCCTTCGCTGAGCAGATAAAGCCCGGAAATTGCCGGCACGCCGGCCTCGGCGTTCTGGGGAAAGACGTTCACCATTTTCACACCGATGTAGCCGGCGGCTTCCCAGGCGGGCATCAGGAGCATCGTGGCTTCGCCGTCGGGGCGATGCATGGCGTGATGGTGACGCGGCGGTGACTCCACGCCGTTGAGGAAAGTTCGTTCGAGTCGTTCGATCAGGCCTCTCCATTCAAGGTGACGGGCCACCTCCTCGCTCGAAATCACTCGCATATCGCCTCTCCGTTCGGGTTGTCAGTCATGAGCCTTGCGCTTACGCGCACGCCCCACTGCGCTCAGTGGCCCCATGGAGTTTACCCAAAAACAGCGACTCTTCGCATACCTCAATAATGGGCGCACTCAACGAAAAACCCCGGCGGGCGCCGGGGTTTTCTAAAGCGGGGATCAAACGAGCGATGGATCAGCCGTTGGCCAGTGCCGCCACGACCATGATTTCGACCTTCCACTCGGGCTTGGCCAGTTTGGCTTCAAGGGCGGCACGCACCGGCGGGTTGTTCGAACCGATCCAGGCTTCCCAGGCGACGTTCATCGCATCGAACTCGGCCATATCGGTGACCCAGACCTGGGCGGAGATCAAGTGCGCTTTCGAGGAACCCGCTTTTTCCAGCAGCTCGTCGATGCGCGACAGCACCTGCTCGGTCTGGCCTTTCATATCGGCGGTGGCGTCGGCCGGTACCTGGCCTGCCAGATAAACGGTGCCGTTGTGAATGGCGATTTGGCTCATGCGGGCGTTGCTGTCGTGGTAGGTCACGCTCATGGTGTTTCTCCGTGCATTAAATAAAGAACGCCCCGAGACTACGACATACGCGGCAAAAATGCTTGCTCAACGTGATGAAAACCGTCTCGTTGATTGAAAAAACACAATGAACCTCAGTAGTTGGCAAGAAACCCAAGCCACAGCACGAGGTAAATGAGCCCAACCACCAGCACGGTCAGTAGCGCGCCAATGACCAACGACACCAGCGTAATGCGTGCACTCTCCTTGCCTGAAAGCGGCGACGTGCCGTCTTCACGCTTGTTTCGATTAGGGATCAGCGCAATGACGATAATCCCCCAGAGAGGCAGGAGAATCCCGATTAAAATGCCCAAAACAGTCGGGTAGCCTTTCTTTCTGGCAAAGACCGTATTCAGAATAATGCCGGTTACAGCGATGAAGACCCACCCGACGAGCGTGTAGTCCATAGCGCCCCCAAGCGGCTCCAAAAGCCGGTAGTAGAAGCCAATAAAAAAGGCCTAGCGAAAACGCTAGGCCTTTTTTAACAAGATGGTACCGGTGGCCAGACTCGAACTGGCACGCCTGTTACAGCGGCGGATTTTGAATCCGCTGCGTCTACCAATTCCGCCACACCGGCAATGGCTGGGCATTATACGGAGAATCGCTGCCGGGTCAATCGCATCGACTGACTTTATCGTGTGAAAGCGCTATCCTAGGGCGCCTGTTCGACCACCCACAAGAGCCCTTTAATGCAGCGCGCGGACTTTCATTTCGAGCTACCTGAAGAGCTGATCGCTCGCTACCCCTCCGAGCAGCGTAGCGACTGCCGTTTGCTGTGCCTGAGCGGCCAAAACGGCGCCATCGACCATCGCCGCTTCACCGATCTTCTCGCGCTTTTGGAGCCCGGCGACCTGCTGGTGTTCAACGACACCCGCGTGATTCCCGCCCGCCTGCACGGCCAGAAAGCCAGCGGCGGCAAAGTGGAAATGCTGCTGGAGCGCCCGCTGGATACCCACCGGGGCCTTGCGCACCTGCGTTCGAGCAAGTCGCCCAAACCCGGCACCGAGCTGATCTTCGAAGGCGGCATTCACGCCGTGGTGGAAGGCCGGCGCGATGCGCTCTTTGAGCTGCGCTTTCTGGGCGAGACGCCGATGATCGCGCTTCTGGAAGCGCACGGCCACATGCCGCTGCCGCCTTACATCACCCGCGACGACGAGCTTTCCGACCGTGAGCGCTACCAGACCGTCTACGCCCGCCGCGACGGCGCGGTGGCCGCACCCACGGCGGGGCTTCACTTCGATCAACCGCTGCTGGACGCACTCGCCGAGAAAGGCGTGGAGAGCGCCTTCGTCACCCTGCACGTCGGCGCGGGCACCTTCCAGCCGGTGCGGGTGGACAACATCCTCGAGCACCACATGCACAGCGAGTGGATCGAGGTGGGTGAAGAGGCCTGCCAGAAGGTGCGCGACGCGCAACAGGCAGGGCGGCGTGTGATCGCCGTGGGCACTACCAGCGTGCGCTGTCTGGAGAGCGCTTGTCAGAAAAGTGCGGACGGCCAGATCGCTCCTTACAGCGGCGATACCGACATCTTCATTTACCCGGGCTACGAGTGGCGCTGCGTGGATGCGTTGATCACCAACTTCCACCTGCCGGAATCGACGCTCTTGATGCTGGTGTCCGCCTTCGCGGGCTTTGACAACATCCAGCGCGCCTACCGGGAAGCGGTCCGCGAGCGCTACGCCTTCTTCAGTTACGGCGACGCCATGCTGCTGACGCGCTGATCGCGGCCGCCTCAACGAATTCAGATACGAGTCTAGACATGCGAAACGAATGCTTTATGCGCTTCGAGCGCCTGGCCGAGGACGGCCGCGCGCGCCGCGGCCGCCTTCACTTTCCCCGCGGCACGGTCGAAACCCCGGCCTTCATGCCGGTGGGCACCTACGGCACCGTCAAGGGCATGACGCCGGAATCGGTGAAAGAGATCGGTGCCGAGATCATTCTGGGCAACACCTTTCACCTGTGGCTGCGCCCGGGCACGGAAGTGATCGAGGCCCACGGCGACCTGCACGACTTCGCTCAGTGGGACAAGCCGATTCTCACCGACTCCGGCGGCTTCCAGGTCTTTTCGCTCGGCGAGATGCGCAAGATCACCGAACAGGGCGTACATTTTCGCTCGCCAGTAGATGGCAGCAAGGTGTTCATGGGCCCGGAAGAGTCGATGGCGGTGCAGCGCTCGCTGGGCTCCGACGTGGTGATGATCTTCGATGAGTGCACGCCCTACCCGGCGACTTATCATGAAGCCGAGAAATCCATGGAGCTCTCGCTTCGCTGGGCCAGGCGCTCTCGGAACGCTCACGGCGATTCACCCTCGGCGCTTTTCGGCATCATCCAGGGCGGCATGCACCCAAAGCTTCGCGAGCGCTCGCTCGCGGGGTTGATGGAGATCGGCTTCGATGGCTTGGCGATCGGCGGGCTTTCCGTGGGCGAACCCAAGGAAGAGATGATCAAGGTGCTCGACTACCTGCCGACCTGGATGCCGGATGACAAGCCGCGCTATCTGATGGGTGTGGGCAAGCCCGAGGACCTGGTCGAAGGCGTGCGCCGCGGCGTGGACATGTTCGACTGCGTGATGCCGACCCGCAACGCGCGAAACGGCCACCTGTTCGTCTCCACCGGCACCGTCAAAATTCGTAACGCCACGCACCGCCACGACACCCGACCGCTCGATGACGAGTGCGACTGCTACACCTGCCAGAATTTCTCGCGCAGCTACCTGCATCACCTGGATCGCTGCAATGAAATGCTCGGCTCGATGCTCAATACGATCCATAACCTGCGCTTTTATCAGCGGGTCATGGCGGATTTGCGCGAGGCAATCGAAGCGGGTACATTGACCGCCTTTGTGGAAGGCTTTTATGCCCAGCGCGGCCTGCCCGTGCCACCGCTTGCCAAGTGATAAAAAGCAGCGATACCAGATTGATCGCCACTCGCGTGCGCGAGTGGTTTTATCCCATTTTCCATCAACCTCAACGTCATTAACCCAGGAGCTCGCTCGATGCTGGATTTCTTCATCTCGCCGGCGCATGCCGAAGGTGCCGCCGGCGGCGGCGGTATTGCCCAAATCGTCATGCTGGTCGGTTTCGTACTGATTTTCTATTTCCTGTTGTGGCGCCCGCAGGCCAAACGCGCCAAGCAGCACAAGCAGCTGGTCACAAGCCTGGATAAAGGCGATGAAGTGGTCATCGGCGGCGGTCTGGTCGGTCGCGTCACCAAGGTCAGCGACGAATTTTTGACCCTTGAAGTCTCCGAAGGCACCGAAGTGAACGTGCAGAAAAACGCCGTGGCCGCGGTACTGCCCAAGGGCACTATCAAGTCCATCTAATCTTCGCGCCCCACCCTGCCGACACGTGCCAGCCACCCCGGCACGGGTGAGATGGTCGATGATGGTAAACGTTGCCGTACGCGGGCTGCCCGCGTACGGCAATTCCGTATGTCATTGAAGGCAGGGCTTACATGCTCAACCGTTACCCCCTGTGGAAGTATCTGCTGATACTGGTCGTTTTGATCGTTGGCCTTATCTATTCGCTTCCCAATTTATTTCCCGCCGATCCCGCCATTCAGATTAGTAGCGCCCAGGGCGATGCCCTGAGCGAGCACGACGTATCCCGCGTACGCGATGCCCTCGATGAGCGCGATATCGCCGTCACCGGCGTCGAGCAGGAGAACGGCCAGTGGCTGATTCGCCTGGCAAGCGACGACGACCAGCTCGACGCGCGCGACGCGGCAACCGAAGTGCTGGGTGGCGATGCCACCGTGGCGCTGAACCTGGCCGATGCCACCCCTGGTTGGCTACAGGCGTTCTCCGCCTCGCCGATGACTTTAGGGCTCGACCTTCGCGGCGGCGTGCACTTCCTTTTGGAGGTGGACATGGACGCGGCGATCACCCAGCGCCTGGAAGTCAACGCCAGCGCCATGCGCGAGCTTCTGCGCGGCGAACGTATTCGCTATCGCAATACCGAGATCGATGGCCAGACCCTGTCGCTCGATTTCGCAAGCTCGGAAGACCGCGACGACGCCCGCCAGCTGATCAGCCGCGAGTTTCCGGACTTCGATTACGCCAGCAACGGCAGCGGCCGCTCGGCAAGCCTGGCCATGACGCTTAGCGACCAGGTCGTGAGCGAAATCCAGGACTACGCCATCAACCAGAACCTGACCACGCTGCGTAACCGGGTCAACGAGCTGGGTGTCGCCGAGCCGATGGTGCAGCGCCAGGGGCCAAACCAGATCGTGGTGGAGCTGCCGGGCATTCAGGACACCGTGGCCGCCAAGCGCATCGTCGGCGCCACCGCGAACCTGGAGTTCCGCCTGGAAGCGCGGGGCGACACGCCGGAGATGGAAACCGAAAGCTTCGGGTTTCGTAACAACGACGGCCGCAGCGCGCAGCTGATGCGCGATGTGATCATTACCGGCGACAGCGTGTCGAGCGCGAGCAACAGCTTCGATGAAAACGGCCGCCCCCAGGTCAACATCAACCTGGACGGCACCGGCGGTACGCTGATGAACCGCGCCACGCGCACCAACATTGGCCGCAACATGGCGGTCCTGTTCATCGAGCACAAGAGCGAAGACACGGTGGTCACCGACCCGGAAACCGGCGAGCAGACCATCGAGCGTGAGCCCTACACCGAGCGCGGACTGATCAGCCTGGCCACCATTCAAAGCGCGCTGGGCAACAGCTTCCGCATCACCGGGCTCGACTCGCCCACCGAAGCGAGCGAACTCGCGCTACTGCTGCGTTCGGGCTCGCTTGCCGCGCCCATCTACTTCGTGCAGGAGCGCACCATCGGCCCAAGCCTTGGCGCCGAAAACATCGAGCGCGGGCTTTTGTCGGTCCAGCTGGGTCTTTTGCTGGTCGTGCTGTTCATGCTCGCCCGTTACAAGGTCTTCGGCGTGTTCGCCACCGTCGCGCTGGGGCTCAACCTGACGCTGCTGGTCGCGGTGATGTCGATGCTGGGCGCCACGCTCACACTTCCCGGCATTGCCGGTATCGTGCTCACGCTTGGCATGGCGGTGGACGCCAACGTGCTGATCTTCGAGCGCATCCGCGAAGAACTCAAGAACGGACTGTCGATCCAGCAGGCCATTCACGCCGGCTACGAGCGCGCCTTCACCTCGATCGTCGATGCCAACATCACCACCCTGCTGGTGGCGGTGATCCTGTTCTCGATCGGTACCGGGCCGGTGAAAGGCTTTGCCGTGACGCTCTCGATCGGTATTTTGACGTCGATGTTCACCGCGCTGATGGTGACGCGCGCCATGGTCAACCTGACCTACGGCAGCAAGCCCGTTAAAAAGCTATGGATCTGATCGCCATGTTCCAGACCCTCGCGCTTCGCCCCGACTTCAAGAGGTGGTCATGAAACCCCTAACACATCTGTACATCGACTTCATGGGCCGGCGGAATCTGGCGTTCATCGCCTCCGCCGTCATGCTGGTCGTGTCGATCGTCGCCATTGCCGCGTTCTCGCTCAACCTTGGCCTGGACTTCACCGGCGGCACGCTGATCGAAGTACGCTACGGCGCGGCGCCCTCGCTCGACGCCGTGCGCCAGCTGCTGGAAGCCAGCGGCTTCCAGGACGTCTCGGTGCAAACCTTCGGCGCCTCCACCGAGGTGCTGATTCGCCTGCAGCAGGCGTTTGATCCGGACGTGGGTACCAATGTCGTCAATCTACTGCGTGAAAGCGGTGACAGCGTCGATCTGGTCCGCGCCGAGTTCGTCGGCGCCCAAGTGGGCGATCAGCTGCGTGATCAAAGCGGCATGGGCCTGATGGTCGCGCTCGGCGTGGTGATGCTGTATGTGGCGCTGCGCTTTCAGTACAAGTTCGCCATCGGGGCGCTTTTGGCGCTGATTCACGACGTCATCATCGTGGTCGGCGTGTTCGCGCTGTTCCAGCTCGACTTCGATTTGACGGTGCTGGCGGCGATCCTAGCGGTCATCGGCTACTCGCTCAACGATACGATCGTGGTGTACGACCGTATCCGCGAGTCGATTCGCACCTCGCGCATCGACGACATGCCGCAAATCTTCAACGAAGCGATCAACGCCACGCTCTCCAGGACGCTGGCGACCTCCGGCACGACCATTCTCGTGCTACTGGCGCTGCTGGTGCTCGGCGGCGACATGATCCAGAACTTCGCCATTGCGCTGCTGGTCGGCATCGGCGTGGGCACCTTCTCCTCGATCTATATTTCCGGAGCGCTGCTGCTGCCGCTGAAGCTCTCGCGCGAGGATCTGATCCCGACGAAGAAGGCACTCGACGAAGAGGAAGAGGAGCTGCCGTAAGGCGCTTTTCAACCACGGGCTTTCGAGTCACAAAAAAGCCCCTGCCGGGTAACCGGCAGGGGCTTTTTTTGTTCGCCACTTACTATTCGCGACTCACCAATGACTCATCATTCTTCAAACGTGCGGCGCCAGCTGCTTGATCAGCGCCTTGTAAAGGCGGGGGCCGGCGGCCATCAGTTGGCCTTCGGGTTTGACCGAGGGCTGCCCCTGGAGGGTGCCGATCAGCGCGCCGGCTTCTTTCAAGAGCAGCGTGCCGACCTGCAGGTCCTGCTCTTCGAGCCCCAGCACGAAAGCGCTGTCGACGCGCCCGCAGGCGAGCTCGCAAATATCCAAAAGGCCGCTGCCGGTGGCGATCAGGGTGTCGGTTTGCGGGGCGATGTGCTGCGCCACGCTCAGGTACGCCGGCAGGTGCGCTTCGCGCAGCCAGGACGGCGGCAGGCTCATCGCCATGCGGGTACCGGGGAGCGCGGTGGACTTGCTCACGCGCATGCGCTTGTCGTTGTGCTGGGCGCCGCTGCCGCGGCTGACGATGTACTCGTCGTCGCCAAACGGCGCGATGATGACGGCATGTTCGGGCCGCCCCTTGATCAGACACACCACTGTGAGTGCAAAGCCTTTACCCGCCACGGATACGCTGGAGTAGCCGTGAAGCGGTTCAATCTTCCAGAGGGTCTCGGCGCCGTCGCCTTCGCCCGCTTTATGCGCGGTGTAGCGACCGGTCACGCCGTGCTGCGGATAGCCGCGATCGAGCTGGTGCACGATCGTGGCTTCGGCCTTGCGCGCGGTATCTTCCAACAGGCGCTCGAGGCTGGATTCCTCGTGGGCGTTTTCGATACGTTCGCGAACGCGTAAGAATTGTTCGGCGGCGCCACGCGCGGCGCGCAGCGCAAACTGGACCATCGGATTCATGATCAAACCTTGTCACAGTGATGTTAAAGAACGTTGGGCCGCCCGGATAAAACCAGGTAACGATTCCAGGTAAGGATGGGGGTGGGCGAACCTTTGGCGCGCAATTCTAACAGAGCCCCCTCGGGCTTGCTATCGACTCATGCTAAACTGCGCGTTTTCATCATTACCGAGCCTTTTCATGCTTGAGCGCATTCGCATCGTTCTTATCGGCACCAGTCATCCTGGCAACATTGGCGCCGTGGCCCGCGCCATGCACAACATGGGCCTGGCAGATTTACGTCTGGTCGCGCCGCGCTGCGAAGTGATCACTCAGGAGAGCATTTCGCGCGCCTCCGGCGCGGATCACCTGCTGCACAGCGCCCAGGTGGTCGAGACGCTGGAAGAGGCGGTGGCGGATGCCACTCTGGCCGTAGGCGCCAGCGCCCGCTCGCGCACCCTCCCCTGGCCGATGCTCACCCCGCGTGAGCTCGGTGGCCGGCTTTCGGGCGAGTGCCGGGCCGACAACGCCCGCGTGGCGCTGGTATTCGGCCGCGAGGATAGCGGGCTGACCAACGCCGAGCTTCAGCGCTGCCACGCCCACGTGCACATTCCCACCAACGCGGATTTCAGCTCGCTGAACCTGGCGGCGGCGGTGCAGGTCGTGGCCTACGAGTGCCGCCTGGCCTGGCTCGACGGCAAGCCAAGCGCCTGCCCCCAGAATGAGGCTGAGCTGGATACCGAGACCGAGCTCGCCACCCACGAGGAGCTCGAGCGCTACTTCGAGCACCTGGAGCGCACGCTGATCGCGATCGACTTTCACGACCCGGCCAAGCCGCGCCAGCTGATGGCCAGGCTTCGAAGGCTCTACCTGCGCGCCCGGGTCGAGAAGATGGAGATGGGCATCCTGCGCGGCGTGCTCACCGCGACAGAAAAAGCGGCCGCTGACAAGGCGCGCTAAACTACCTGTCAGACTCGAATTCGAATGCGGCTACGTTAGAGCTCGAAGCGCCGCGCCGTCGCCAGGACGAAGGACCCTACATGTTTGAACGTTTGCGTGAAGATATTAACAGCGTGTTCGACCGCGACCCGGCGGCGCGCAACTTTCTCGAAGTGCTGACCAACTACCCAGGGCTTCACGCGCTGCTGCTACACCGTGGCGCCCACTGGCTCTGGAAGAAGAACCTCAAGTGGTTGGCGCGCAGCATTTCGACCTTCGGGCGCTGGCTCACCGGTATCGAGATTCATCCGGGGGCGACCATCGGGCGGCGCTTTTTCATCGACCACGGCATGGGCGTGGTGATCGGCGAGACGGCCACGGTCGGCGATAACGTCACCCTGTATCAGGGTGTAACCCTGGGCGGCACCAGCTGGAACAAGGGCAAGCGCCACCCGACCCTGGGCGACGGCGTGATCGTCGGGGCCGGTGCGAAAATTCTGGGCCCGTTCACCGTCGGCGCCGGGGCGAAGGTGGGCTCCAACGCGGTGGTCACCAAGGAGGTGCCCGCCGGCGCCACGGTCGTAGGCATTCCCGGCAAGGTCGTCCAGCGCCCGGACCCGGACGTCGAAGCGGCACACGAGGTCGACCCGGCCCGGCGCGAGGCGATCTGCCAGAAATTCGGCTTCGATGCTTATGGCGTGAGCCAGGACATGCCCGACCCCGTCGCCCGCTCGATGCAGGCGATGCTCGATCACATGCACGCCGTCGACGGACGCCTGGAGCGCATGTGCGCCACCCTCAAAAAGCTCGATGCCGGCTACCGCGAGGGAAAGCTCCCTGAACTCAACAGCGACGACTTCGCCGACGTGCTCGACGAGCCCACCCCGGGCTGTGAAAGCGTCGACGCCGCCCATACGCGCGCACGTTCGAACAGTCCAGAGAGCGAAACGCCCCGGCACTGACTCGACCGCCCGTTGATCCCACCGCTCCAGGCGGCGCGGGCCATGCGCGCCACAATAGTTGACCAAAGTACTCGGGATTTCCCATAATGGTCCCACACTTTCGTCCGTGCGCTCATGACCAGCACCGGGATACCCTATGCGTTTGACCACCAAAGGCCGTTACGCCGTGACGGCGATGCTCGATCTGGCGCTGCACGCCGAGCAGGGCCCGACGTGTTTGAACGATATTTCCAAACGTCAGGAAATTTCGCTTTCCTATCTCGAGCAGCTCTTTGCCAGGCTGCGCCGGGCGGGGCTGGTCAAGAGCGTACGTGGCCCCGGCGGTGGCTACCTGCTGGCCCGCGGGCTCGACGACATCAGCGTGTCTCAGGTGATCGATGCAGTCGACGAGCGTGTCGACGCTACGCGCTGCCAGGGCATGTCGGATTGCCAACAGGGCGATATCTGCTTAACTCACTATCTATGGTGCGAGCTCTCCAACCAGATTCGTCAGTTTCTCGATGACGTCACTCTGGCAAAGCTCGCCAGGCGCCCGGACGTGCTGCAAACGGCCACCCGTCAGCGCCACCGCGTCGATGCGAGCATTCTCGCCTCGTCGCAATGACCGCCCTTTTACCATTTGATGAGCCGCTGGACACCATGCCGACAACCTCCGCTCCCCCGCTCCCCGTTTATCTGGACTACGCCGCCACCACGCCGGTGGACGAGCGCGTGGCCGCGGTCATGCAGCGCTATCTGACGGTGGATCAGCTGTTCGCCAACCCGGCCTCGCGTAGCCACATGCTTGGCTGGCAGGCAGAGCAGGCCGTCGAGCAGGCGCGCCGCCAGGTCGCCGATGCGATCAACGCCGACCCGCGGGAAATCGTCTGGACCAGCGGCGCTACCGAAGCCGACAACCTGGCGCTGACCGGCTTCATGCGCGCCAATCGCGAACGCGGCATGCACCTGGTGACCTCCACCATCGAGCACAAGGCAGTGGTGGATACCGCCAGAGCGCTCGAAAGCGAGGGTTTCGAGGTCACCTGGCTCACGCCGGGGCCGGATGGCCGCGTTACCCCCGAGCAGCTTGAAAGCGCGCTTCGCGACGACACCACGCTGGTATCGCTGATGGCGGTCAACAACGAGCTTGGCACCGTCAACGACCTCAAGGCGCTGGCTGACACCGCCCACGGCTTCGGCGCGGCGTTTCACACCGACGCCGCTCAGGCGGTGGGGCGAATCGAGCTTAACGTGGCCGCCCAGCAGGTGGATTTGATGTCGCTATCGGCGCACAAGGCCTACGGGCCGAAGGGAATCGGCGCGCTTTATGTGAAACGCCACCCGGATATTCGTGTCGAAGCCTTGATTCACGGCGGCGGCCACGAACGCGGCATGCGCTCCGGCACCCTCCCCACTCATCAGATTGCGGGCATGGGCGAGGCGTTTGCGCTGATGAACGAGGTCGGCGAGGCTGACCGCGCCCATATCGACGCGCTCAAGGCGCGCTTCATGGCCGGGCTTGCCGATATCGGCGGCGTGCACGTCAACTCGCCAACCAAACATAGCGTGGCGAGCATCGTCAACGTGGCGTTCGAAGGCGTGGACGGCGAGGCGCTGTTAATGGCGCTGCGCGATGTGGCGGTATCGACGGGTTCGGCGTGCAACTCGGCAAGTGTAGAGCCCTCTTATGTGCTGCTGAATATTGGCGTGCCGCGGGCGCTGGCCCACTCGTCGCTGCGTTTTAGCTTTGGGCGCTTTACCACCGAACACGACATCGATCACGCGCTCGGTCTGATGCGTCACGCGCTTGGCGGGCTTCGCACCCCGCAAGCCTCGAACTGATCTTCATCGGACGGCTCTACTCAAGACCGACACTTTCAAGGAGCATGCCAATGGCAACCCTCACGATTACGCCCAACGCCGCCAAACAGATCCGTCACGTGCTGGACGAGCGTGGTCAGGGGCTTGGCCTTCGCGTCGCCGTCAAGCCCAGCGGCTGCTCGGGCTACAGCTACGTGCTGGACTTCGCCGATGAAGCGAAAGCGGACGAAGTCCGTTTTGAAGAGCACGGTGCCTGCGTGTTCGTCGACCCTGAAGCGCTTGCGATGCTCAACGGCAGCGAAGTCGATTACGTCAGCGAAGGGCTCAATCGCTACTTTCGCTTCAACAACCCCAACGTCAAGGACGAGTGCGGCTGCGGCGAGAGCTTCACCGTTTAGCCGAATCGGTATTCATCCCCGGTGGGAGGCGCTATAATCGCGCCCACTTTGCCGGGCGGGCGCCGTACCGGCTTTTGATCACCTTGTGCGCCGCTTCGCAAGAAGCGGCACTTTCTGTTTTAGACCCCCAAAGGAGTTACACCATGGCGACTGAACGCACTCTGTCCATCATCAAGCCCGACGCCGTTGCCAAGAACGCGATCGGCGAGATCATCGCCCGTTTCGAAAAGGCCGGCCTCAAGGTCGTAGCCGCCAAAATGCAGCACCTTAGTGAGGAGAAAGCCGGCGGTTTCTACGCCGAGCACAAGGAGCGCCCGTTCTTCAAGGATCTGGTCGGCTTCATGACCTCCGGGCCGGTCGTGGTACAGGTACTCGAAGGTGAAGGCGCGATCGCCAAAAACCGTGACCTGATGGGCGCGACCAACCCGAAAGAAGCCGAAGCCGGCACCATCCGCGCCGATTTCGCTGAAACCATCGATGCCAACGCCGTTCACGGCTCCGACTCTGCCGAGAGTGCCGAGCGCGAGATCGCCTACTTCTTCGGCAACGACGAGATCTGCCCGCGCTAAGAGCGCCGACTCGAACCGCGTTGCTGGCCATTTTCGCGGGGGCTCGCCCCCGCCCTTTCCAAGCGCTGAGCCATGACCACCACCGTAGCCCAACACACGCCCGAGGCGAACGCCGCCACTCAATCCACGCCAAGCGACTCGACCGCCCCGGCACGGGAAAACCTGCTGGGGCTTTCGCGCGCGCAGATGGAGGCGTTTTTCCTCTCCATCGGCGAGAAGAAATTTCGCGCCGCCCAGCTGATGAAGTGGATTCACCAGGAAGGCATCGATGACTTTTCCGCGATGACCAACCTCTCCAAGGCGCTGCGTGAAAAGCTCGCCAAGGTGGCGGAAATCCGCGGGCCGGCGGTGGTCTACGAAGGCACCTCCTCGGACGGTACCCGCAAGTGGGTACTCGAGGTGGAAGACGGCAGCTACGTGGAAACGGTCTTGATCCCGGCGGAAAACGGCAAGCGGCGCACGCTCTGCGTGTCGTCGCAGGTGGGCTGTTCGCTGGACTGCAGCTTCTGCTCCACGGGCAAGCAGGGCTTTCAGCGCAACCTCACCGCCGCCGAGATCATCGGCCAAGTGTGGGTCGCCCAGAGAAGCGTCGGCCCGCGCCGCGATACCGCCAATCGTCCGGTGACCAACGTGGTCATGATGGGCATGGGCGAGCCGCTTTTGAACTTCGACAACGTCGTGCCGGCGATGAAGCTGATGCTCGACGACAGCGGTTACGGGCTTTCCAAGCGCCGGGTAACGCTCTCGACCTCCGGCGTGGTCCCGATGCTCGACAAACTCGGCGACGAGATCGACGTAAGCCTGGCGATTTCGCTGCACGCAGCGACCGACGAGCTTCGAAACGAACTGGTGCCGATCAACCGCAAGTACAACATCCGCTCGCTTCTGGACGCCTGCCATCGGTATCTCGCCAAGTGCCCGGAGAACCGGCAGGTCACCATCGAGTACACCCTGATCAAGGATGTGAACGATCAGCAGGAGCACGCCGAGCAGCTCGCCGCGCTTTTGAAAGAGCTCGCTTGCAAGATCAACCTGATCCCGTTCAATCCGTTCCCGAATTCCGGCTACGAGAAGCCGTCTCGTAACCAGGTCATGCGCTTTCAGCAGTGGCTTTATGATCTTGGCTACAACGCCACCGTGCGCATGACCCGCGGCGACGACATCGATGCCGCCTGTGGGCAGCTGGTGGGTCGCGTGAAAGACCGCACCAAGCGCAGCGCACGCTACATTCAGTCGGTCCAGCTCGACGCCGACTAACGCGCCTTGACTTCCGTTTCACACAGCGCTTTGATGAACCCTGTTTTAACCCGGCATAATGACGCAATTACTGCCCGGGCCCGGCGAAAGCCGCCGTTTTATCGAGGACCGGCGCCCATGGCGGCGGGTTAATATTCACTCACGAGGGCGACCATGATTGGCTACGGTAGGCGCACCACCTTCCTTCGAGTACCGGCGCTGTCCATTATAATGGGCAGCATGATACTCGCCGGGTGCGCTACGCAAGGCCCCAGCCCCTCGTCGCAAACCGGTCAGGACGCCGCCGACGCTTACAGCCAGCTGGGCGTGGCCTATCTGGAGCGCGGCAACCTGTCCCGGGCGCTCAACGCGCTCGACCGCGCCATCGAAATCGACCCCCGCCACGCCGAGGCGCTTCAAGGCATGGCGCTTGTGTATCAGCAGCAGGGCGAAACTCAGCTGGCCACCCGCTATTTTGAAGAGGCCGTCAGCGCCGCCCCCTCCTTTACTCGCGCGCGTAACAACTACGCGGCGTTCTTGTATCAGCAGGGCCAGTACCGTCAGGCCTGCGAACAGCTGGAAATCGCATCGACCGATGCCCAGTACGCCAACCGCGCCCAGCTTTTCACCAACCTGGGGCAGTGCTACATGGCGCTCGACGATGTCAGCCGCGCGCGCGAGCGCTTCGTGCGCGCCCAGAGTATCGACCCGCGGAGTCCGCGCGGGTATTTGATGTTAGCCGAACTGGAAGTTTCTCAGGGCAATTTCGAGCGCGCCTGGGCGCCGCTGCAAAGTTATCTGCAGCTGGCAGGCCCGGACCGACAGGCGCTGACGTTGGCCGCCTCTGTTGCCCGCGCTCGGGGCGACGAACAGGCCGCCGCCGAGTATCAGCGTCAGTCGATGGCCGCAAGCGCCCCCTGATCACCTAATTATTGAAGGATGCTCAGCCATGAGCGACATGCATTTACACGAGAATACCGCGACCACCACCGCCTCACCCGGCGAGCTCTTGAGCCGTCAGCGTGAACAGCTCGGCGTGGCGCTCTCCGACGCCGCCCGGGCGCTCAATTTGCGCCCGGCCGTGGTCGAAGGCCTGGAGCGCGACCAGTACGACGAAATTCCCGTGGCCGCTTATCGCCGCGGCTATCTGCGCGCCTACGCCAAGTATCTGGGCATGGACGAACACCTGGTGCTCGACGCCTACAAGGCACGCTTTGGCACTGCCGAGGCCGAGCGCAAGGTGGCGCCGGTCACGACCTCGCGCCCGCCTTCACGCGTCGGCGCCTGGCTTTTCAAGCTGGTCACGCTATTGGTGATCGCCGGGTTGATCGGCGTGACGGTGATGTGGTGGCAAAGCCGCGGCGGCAGCGAGCCGCCGAGTATGGGAGCGGCCCCCTCCGCCGAAGAGCAGAGCCAGCTCGACGCCGCCAATCAGAACGCAGCGCTGCCCGATACGCCGGTCTCCGCCCCGGCCCCCTCTGATGCGGCCACCGGCCAGGCCGGTGGCACCGACGTCAACGACAGCGCCGCGCTGGAGGCCGCCGCCGAGCCCGAGCCGGTAGAACTTTCCGAGACCGCCATCGACGCCGCGCTTGCGCTGGTCGAGGCGCAAAACCAGGGCGATGCCAATACGCTCGAGCTGAGCTTCGCCGAGCAGTCCTGGACCGAAATTTTCGATGCCAACAACCAGCGCGTGTTCGTGGGCCTGCAAACGCCGGGCACCACGGCAACGGTTGAAGGCGAGCCGCCTTTTCGACTCACCATTGGTAACGCGACCGGCGTGACGCTTGACTACATGGGCGAATCCGTCGATCTCGCTCAGCGCGCCGGTGCCAATAACGTTGCCCGCTTTACTCTAGGAGAGTGATCCGTCCCATGCACGCCCCTTCTCCAATCAAGCGCCGCCCTTCCCGTCAGATTCACGTCGGCAAGGTCGCGGTCGGCGGCGATGCCCCCATCGCCGTACAGAGCATGACCAACACCAACACGCTGGATGTCGACGCCACCGTCGGCCAGATCCAGCAGTTGGAAAAGGCCGGTGCCGATATCGTGCGCGTCTCGGTGCCGGACATGGACGCCGCCGAGGCGTTCGGGCGCATCAAGCAACGCGTTGACGTGCCGCTGGTCGCGGACATCCACTTCGACTACAAGATCGCGCTGCGCGTGGCCGAACTCGGCGTTGATTGCCTGCGCATCAACCCGGGCAACATTGGCCGCGAGGACCGCGTCAAGGCGGTGGTCAACGCCGCCCGCGATCACGGCATTCCGATTCGCATCGGCGTCAACGCAGGCTCGCTCGAAAAGGATCTGCAGAAGAAGTACGGCGAGCCGACCCCGGCGGCGCTGGTGGAATCCGCCATGCGCCATATCGACTACCTCGACCGGCTCGACTTCCAGGAATTCAAGGTCAGCGTCAAGGCCTCGGACGTGTTCATGGCGGTCGCCGCCTACCGTGATCTCGCCGCGCGCATCGAGCAGCCGCTGCACCTGGGGATCACCGAAGCGGGCGGGCTGCGCTCGGGCACGGTGAAGTCCTCGATCGGCCTCGGGATGCTGTTGATGGACGGCATCGGTGACACCATTCGCGTGTCGCTGGCCGCCGACCCGGTCGAGGAGATCAAGGTCGGTTTCGACATGCTCAAGAGCCTGAAGCTGCGTGCCAAGGGCATCAACTTCATCGCCTGCCCGAGCTGCTCGCGCCAGAACTTCGACGTCATCGACACCATGAACCAGCTCGAAGAGCGTTTGGAAGACGTCATGACGCCGCTCGACGTCTCGGTGATCGGCTGCGTGGTCAACGGCCCGGGCGAAGCCAAGGAGACCGATATCGGCCTGACCGGCGGCTCACCGGCGAATCTGGTCTACATCGACGGCAAGCCCGCGAGCAAGCTTCGCAACGAGCACCTGGTCGACGACCTGGAAGCCCTGATCCGCGAAAAGGTTCGCCTCAAACAGCAGCAGCAAGACGCCGTTATCACCAAGAGCGTATAACGTCGCGCAAGACGGGAAGCCTGGCTTTTCGTGCTTACAAGGAGTTTTCATTGAGCAAGTCCGGTACCAAAAAGATCCAGGCGATCCGCGGGATGAACGATCTACTGCCCAGCGACAGCCCCCGCTGGCAGTTTTTCGAAGCGAAAGTGCGCCAGATCATGCAGCGCTACGCCTTCGATGAAATCCGCATGCCCATCGTCGAGCAAACGGCACTCTTCGCCCGCTCGATTGGCGAAGTGACCGATATCGTCGAAAAAGAGATGTACACCTTCGAGGACCGAAACGGCGATAGCCTGACGCTGCGCCCGGAGGGCACCGCAAGCTGCGTACGCGCGGCCATGGAGCATGGCCTGCTCTACAACCAGACCCAGCGGCTCTGGTACCAGGGGCCGATGTTTCGCCACGAGCGCCCGCAGAAGGGCCGCTACCGCCAGTTCCACCAGGTCGGCGTGGAAGCCTACGGCTTCGAAGGCCCGGACATCGACGCCGAGGTGATTCTGCTCTCGGCCCGGCTCTGGAAGGAGCTGGGGCTTTTCGAGCACGTGACCCTCGAACTCAATTCACTCGGCTCGCTCGAGGCGCGCGCGGCCTATCGCGATACGCTGGTGGCCTACTTCAACGAGCATTTCGAGCTTCTCGACGAGGACTCCGTGCGTCGCCTTGAAAGCAATCCGCTGCGCATTCTGGATTCCAAGAATCCGGCCATGGCCGAGATGCTCGATGCCGCGCCGCAGCTTTTGGATCACCTGGACGAGGCCTCCATCGAGCACTTCGAGTCGCTGAAAGCCATGCTCGACGCCGCCGGTATCGGCTACGTGGTCAACCCGCGCCTCGTTCGTGGGCTCGACTACTACTCGCGCACGGTGTTCGAGTGGACCACCACCGCGCTTGGAAGCCAGGGCACGGTATGCGCCGGCGGGCGCTACGACGGCCTGGTCGAGCAGCTCGGCGGCAAGCCCACCCCGGCGGTGGGCTTCGCCATGGGCATCGAACGGTTGATTCTGCTGCTCGACACCCTCGATCTCGTCCCGGATGAGGCGCTCGGCAAAAGCGAAGTCTACCTGATGGCAATGGACGACACCGCCACCACCGCCGCGCTGACGCTGGCCGAAACGCTCAGAGCCGAGCTTCCCGCGCTGAAGCTGCAGCTACACTGCGGCGGCGGCAGCTTCAAAAGCCGCATGAAGAAGGCCGACAAGAGCGACGCGGCCATCGCCCTGCTACTGGGTGAAGACGAAGTGGCCAACCAGGCGGTCACGCTCAAGTTCTTGCGCGACGATCGCGAGCAGCAAAGCGTCGCGCAGGCAGCGCTTGTTGCAACGCTTGATGAGCTGATCATCCGCTAACCCGATCAATTGTGGCGGTTCCCGAGGCTTGTCCCGGGGCCCGCCATGCCCGAACAAGGAGACCGCCCGTGGCGGAGCTGAGAAGCGAAGAAGAGCAGCTTGATGTGATCAAGCGCTGGTGGAAAGAGAACGGCACCTCGCTGATCGCGGGGGCAGTGATCGCCGCGGCCGGTGTGTTCGGCTGGCACGCCTGGCAAGACTACCAGGAAGGCCAGGCAGCGGCGGCGTCCGTGCGCTACCAGCAGCTTCTGACCATCGCCAACCTGCCAGAGCAAGGCGCCGAGCAGCTCGATAGCGCCAAACAGCTGGTCAATGAGCTCAACGACGACTACGGCAGCACGCTCTACGCCGAGCTCGGTTTGCTGCTCGAAGCGCGCCTGGCGGTGGGTCAGAACGATCTCGATGGCGCCCGGGAGGCGCTCGAGCGCGCCGCCGACGGTGCCTCGCGCGATTACGTTAAGAGCCTGGCCTGGCTTCGCCTGGCGCGTATCGAGATTGCCCAGGGCAACCCGGAGCAGGCGCTAGAGCTTTTGGACGAGCCGATCGTCGACGCCCTGGCCGCTCAGCGGCTCGACGTTCGCGGCGATGCCTACGCCGCCCTTGGCGATCGCGACAACGCGCGCAAGGCGTGGCAAGAGGCGCTGGCCGCCGACGGGCAGAGCCAGTCACTTTACGGCATACAGTTTAAGCTAGACGACCTTGGCGCCGAGGAGGCGACCTCCTAATGACGATCAGCCTTTCCCAACCGTTGATTTCCAAAACGCTGCTGCGCACCGCCCTCGGCGCGGCAGCGTTGGCACTTCTGGCCGGCTGCGCGAGCAAGGGTGAACCCACCAACGCGCCGACCCCGCTGACCAGTTTCAACGAGACCACGACGGTGTCGAACGTGTGGCACCAAAACGTCGGTGACGGCCTGGGCCGCGCCCGCTACCCGATCGCGCCCGCCCGCGAAGGCAATACCGTGTTCGCCGCCGACGCCCAGGGCGTGGTCATGGCGCTGAATGCGACCAACGGCAACCGCCAGTGGCGTATCGAGCTCGACACGCCGCTTTCCAGCGCCCTGAACGCCATTGCCGGCCAGCTCTATCTGGGCACGCGCAACGGCGAAGTGATCTCGATCGATCAAAGCGATGGCAGCATCAACTGGCGCTCGCGGGTTTCCAGCGAAGTGCTGGCCGCCCCCCAAGCTAACCCGCAGCTTCTGATCGTGCAGAGCGTGGACGGCCAGGTCACCGCGCTCGACCGCGCCACCGGCCAGGAGCGCTGGGTCTATACCAGCAACCAGCCGGCGCTGACCCTACGCGGCACCGGCACGCCCATGGTGATCGAGCCGGTCACCTTCGTCGGCTCTGCCAACGGCCGTTTGACGACGCTGGATAACCGCAGCGGCCAGCCGCTTTGGGATCAGCAGATCGCCACGCCCCGCGGGCGCAGCGAAGTCGAGCGGCTGGTCGATCTGGCCGGTCAGCCGGTACTCAGCCAGGACGGCCGCCTGTTCGTGACCAGCTACAACGGCCGCGTCGTGGCGCTCGAGGCCACCCAGGGCGGCGTGCTGTGGGAAACCAATCTCTCAAGCCGTCACACGCCGGTGCTGGTTGGCAATGCTCTGTTCGTCGTCACTGACGACAGCCAGATCGTGGCCCTCGATGCCAACAGCGGCCAGGAGATCTGGCGCAACTCGGCGCTCGAAGATCGTCAGCTGACCGCCCCCGCCTTCGTCGATGGCCGCCTGGCCGTCGGCGATTTCGAAGGCTACGTACACCTGATCGACGCCCGCGAAGGTTCGATCGTTGGCCGCACGCGGGTGCATAAATCCGGTATTACCCTGCGCCCGGTCAGCGAAGGCAGCACCCTCCATGTACAGGCCAACAATGGCCGGCTGCAAACGTTGGAAATCGCTCCATGACACCCGTCATTGCATTGGTCGGTCGGCCCAACGTGGGCAAATCGACCCTGTTCAACCGCCTGACGCGCTCTCGCGACGCGCTGGTGGCCGACTTTCCCGGCCTCACCCGTGATCGCAAGTACGGCAACGGCCTGCTGGGCAACAAGGCCTACACCGTCATCGACACCGGCGGTATCAGCGGTGACGAGGAAGGTATCGACGCGGCGATGGCCGAGCAGTCGCTGGCCGCCATCGACGAAGCCGACATCGTGCTGTTTCTGGTCGACGGCCGCGCCGGGCTCAACGTCGCCGACGAGGCGATCGCCAACCACCTGCGGGTCAATCAGAAAAAGACCTGGCTGGTGGTCAACAAGACCGACGGGCTCGAAGAGCACTCAGCCATGGGCGATTTCTGGGGCTTGGGCATCGGTGATCCCTGGCCGATCGCCGCCGCCCACGGGCGCAACGTCTCGCAGTTGATCGACATCGTGCTCGCGCCGTTTCCCGAGCGCGACGCCGACATTCCCGCCGACACCGGCACCAAGGGCATTCGCATCGGCGTCATCGGTCGACCCAACGTGGGTAAATCCACGCTGGTCAACCGGCTGCTCGGCGAGGAGCGCGTGGTGGTATTCGACGAGGCGGGCACCACGCGTGACGCCATCGAGATTCCCTTCGAGCGTCGCGGCAAGCCCTACGTGCTGGTCGATACGGCCGGCGTGCGGCGGCGCAAGAACGTCAGCGAGATCGCCGAGAAGTTCTCGATCATCAAGACGCTGGACGCGATCAAGGAGTGCCACGTCGCCATCATGGTGCTGGATGCGCGAAGCGGGCTGGTCGAGCAGGACTTGCACCTGTTGGACTACGTGCTGACCACCGGCCGGGCGCTGGTGCTGGCGGTGAACAAGTGGGACGGGCTCGAGCATGAAGCCCGGGAGACGATGCGCAGCCAGATCAAGCGCCGGCTGGGCTTTGCCGACTACGCCGAGATGCACTTCATCTCGGCGCTGCACGGCACCGCCGTGGGCGATCTCTACCCCTCGATCGAGCGCGCGTTCGACGCCGCCAACGCCCACTGGTCGACCAACCGCCTGACCACGCTCTTGCAGGATGCCGTCAGCCAGCACCCGCCGCCCATGATCAACGGCCGGCGCATCAAGCTGCGCATGGCCCACCAGGGCGGCAGCAACCCGCCGATCATCGTGGTCCACGGCAACCAGACGAGCTCGCTACCGGAAGCGTACCGGCGCTACCTGACCAATACCTTCCGCAAGGTACTCAAGGTGCGCGGCACACCGATGCGCTTCGAGTTCCGCTCCGGCGACAACCCGTATGACAATATGGCCGGCGCCAGCGACAAGGAAAAGGCAAAAAAGCGCGAGCTGGGGCGCACGAAAGAGGCACGTCAGAAACGCCGTTAGTCGTAAGTCCAAGCTAATAGAGCGCCCCGCTGAGCATGCTCAGCGGGCGTTTTCAATCTTCGTACTTTTTGAAGCAGTTGACAGAGTGAATTCTATTTTTATACTCGCGCTTTTGAGCATAGTATGGTTGCCGAGCTCTCTTACATAGTCCTACATTCTTTGTGCCTATCTTAATCTAAATTTTGACATTGGCATTGTTCTGATAATCCTGTAATTTCTATAATGAGAGCCAGCTGTATTTTAAATGTAAATAGCAAGCTGCTTTGTTAAAAACCACATTAAAGTGCAAACAAGCTCTTTGACTAAACACATGACACACTAGCATTCAGGAAGAAATATATAGAACCATAAGAATATACCCAAAGCCGAAACACAAAAGAGTTTTAATATTCTCATTAAAATTAATACTCAAAAGCTATATCTCAACCAAAAATCTTAAAAAACAGGACATACAATATGACAGAAGAATGGGATTTCGATCAAACCGAAGAGCTTGAAGAGAATGAGCAGGATGTTATTAATTATCGTATATCATCGTACCCTGCGGATATAACTCTTAAAGGATACGAAGATAAATGGAATAAAAGACAGCTTACCATTCCAGACTTTCAAAGAAACTATGTTTGGGATCAAGTAAAAGCCAGCAAGCTGATCGAATCTTTTTTGTTAGGCTTACCAGTTCCTGGCGTATTTTTATATAAGGATAGATCAACCAACAAACTGGCAGTAATTGATGGGCAGCAAAGAATACTATCTGCGATCCGCTTTTTTAGAAACGAGTTTGATGAAAAAATATTTAGATTGAAAAATGTTCTTCCAAAATGGGAGGGTAAAACTTACCTGGAACTAGATGAACCTGATCGCTTCCAACTTGACGACACTGTTCTAAGAGCTACAGTTGTTCAACAACTAGACCCCGCTGATGACTCGAGCATTTATCATATTTTTGAAAGACTCAATACAGGCGGAATAAACCTTAACCCTATGGAAATAAGGAAGTGTGTATATTATGGAAAAGTTTTCGATAAACTTGAACAACTTAATGAGAACCATAAATGGAGAGCCATAATTGCGAAAGATAAGATTGACAAACGACTAAGAGACGTAGAACTCATCCTTCGAATCCTTGCATTATATGAAGACTGGGAGTCATACTCTAAACCCATGAAAGGTTTCATGAACAGATTCATGGCCTCAAAAAAAAGACTCTCGAGTGACCATCTAGATAGTGAGCTAGACATTCTTACTGAAAAATTTAACTCTACTTGTGATATAATATTAGACCATCTTCCAAATAGACCCTTCCATCTTCGCGGCAGAATAAACTATGCAGCAATGGATTCAATATTTGTTGGAATCATGCGTTTAGAGCGCGTACCTAGCGATATTGATGAAAGATACAATACTTTAGTTAATGATGAAGATTTTATACGACTAGCCTCCATAAGCACTAGTGATGAATCAACTTTGCATGCTCGCTTTTCGAGGGCCTATAGTATTTTATCGGAGTGATCAAAATGACAACAAGACTTCTAAGGACGCGTCTTGCCGTTGACAACTGTCGTTCTCATCTTGAGGAAAGTAATTCATGGGGAACAGAAATAGAAGCCTATTTAACTCAACATATTCTTGTTATTATGTGTGCAGAAATACAACAAGAATTATATTTAATACTTGAGAATAGGGCAGAAGAGGCGTCTGATGAAGAGCTAAAAGCTTTTGCAGTAGCTACAGGAAAAAAAGTTTTACGCAGTGTAGGCAAAACAGAAATTGCCAACTTTGTGGGGAATTTTGGTAGTAGTGCTAAAAACCACTTAAACAGCAACTTAGATGACAGAGAAGTCACCTTATACAGTAATGCTATTTCAAACAGGCACGATGTCGCTCATAGCTCCGGTTCTAATATAACCTTCAGAGAACTTGAAAATATATTAACCCCAGCCTCAAAGTTAATTGATGCAGTAGAGCGAGCTATTTCTACAGCTAGAGAAGCCGCTTAGTTTAATAACAATAAAAACAGACTCATATAGTAGCGGCGCATCTAGTTTAAAAATTATTATGTGCCGCTTTATTGTAGATACTGTTTTCAAAAGTGAGGAATCGTTAACAACTCTCTATGCTTCATGTAAAAAAAGCTTACCTATTGACGTAGCAATTGCTTAAAATCCAAGTATTGAAGTTTCTATCGGCTGTCCCTAACTCATTTGTCATTTACAAGGAGACGTCAATGCTCTATCTCATACACCGCTGGCGCTTGTTAATATTTTTCGGTTTTACCACCCTGCTCGCCAGTTGCATAGCCATGCCGCAAACCGCCTTCAACGCTTTTCGCCTGTCGGTGACCTCGGCCACCGTCGAGAACGTGCGGGTCGGTTCGTTCGATTTGAACCGCGGGCTCGATACCGCAAGCCTTCCCGCCATGCTGGCCTCGAGCGTGCGCTCAGGAAGCCTGCCGATTCAGGCCACCCTCGCACTCGGGTTGGATCTGCCGCGCGGCATGCCGGCGGTGAACATGGCGGGCTTCAACTGGGCCCTCGATATGCCCGGGGCGGACCCGGTCACCGGGCGCTACGGTGAAACCGTGTCGCTGACGCCGGGCGCGGGGCCGAACCTTCGCCTGCCGCTGTCGCTCGACGTGCTCGCCAGCGACCCGCAGCGCCTGCGCCCGATGATCGACATGGCCCGTGAACTGGCTGCCCGCGGCTCGCTGCCCCAGGGAAGCGAGCTTGCGATCACGCCGGGAAGCCTGAGTGGGCTGGGCGTGACGCTGCCCGCCGGGGTACTGACACCGACGCTGCGCTTCAACGTCGGCCCCGACGGTCAGCTCTCTCAAATACGCTAGCTCACGCACGCCAGCGTTGGCGGCGCGGCCCTAAGCGTGCAGTCTGGCGAATTCGCCGCCCGCATTTGCCCGATCGCTGCGTTATGATAAAACTACTCGAAACGGGTCGTTTTGAAACGGATCATTCACCTTCATATGGCTTTTGCCGACAAGGAATTTTTATGCGCTGGCTTCGCCCTTTCGCCGTTACCGCGCTGTGCGCTTCGCTCGCCGCCTGTAGCACCTCGCCCACTGGCCGCTCGCAGCTATTGCTGTTATCGGATGCCGAGCTGAATCAGATGGGCCAGCAGGCGTTTTCCCAGTATCAGCAGGACGTGCCGATGGGTGATCAGGCGAGCCTGCGCTACGTGCAGTGCATCACCAATGCCATCGTCGACGTGCTGCCGGAGCGCCAGCGGAGCATGGACTGGCAGGTGCGCGTGTTCGAGTCCGAGCAGCCCAACGCCTTCGCCCTACCCGGCGGCTACATGGGGGTGAACACCGGCATGCTCGATATCGCTACCAGCCAGGACCAGCTCGCCTCGGTCGTGGGCCACGAAATCGGCCACGTGCTGGCCAACCACGCCAACGAGCGCGCCTCGACCGAAAGCGCGACCTCGCTGGGGCTGTCGGTGATCTCCAGCGCCGCGGGCCAGTCCGCTGGCGGCCAGCAACTCATGGGCGTGCTGGGCATGGGCGCGCAGTACGGCATCGCGCTGCCGTTTTCGCGGACTCACGAAAGCGAGGCGGACACCATCGGTCAGAACCTGATGGCCCAGGCCGGTTTCGACCCGCGGGAAGGCGTGACGCTGTGGGAGAACATGCAGGCGGCGTCCAGCGGCGGCGCGCCGCCCGTGTGGCTTTCGACCCACCCAAGCCAGGGCCAGCGTATCGAAGGGCTGCAGGCCACCATGGGCCAGGCCGTGTCGCTCTACGAGCAGGCCAGAAGCCAGGGGCGCACGCCGAACTGCCCGCGCCCCTGAGCGCGCAGGACTTTCTTCAAGTACCTTCCTTGAATCCCTTCGCCGGTCAGGCGCGTCCTACGCGCCTGACCGGGCAGGCGCTCACCCTTCAATCAGCGTTTTTCTTAAAAGCGCCTGCACCGGTGCTGTTTCCGGGCGCACGTTCTGCCAGATAAAAAACGCCTCTGCGGCCTGCTCGACCAACATGCCGAGCCCGTCGATGGTGCGCGCCCCGCGCATTTGTGCCCACTGTAAAAAGACCGTGGGGGCGGCGGCGTACATCATGTCATAGGCGACCGCATCGGGTTCGAACAGCGTTTCGGGCAGCGGGGGCAGTTCGCCGGCAAGGCTTGCGCTGGTGCCGTTGATGACCAGATCGAAGCACCCGGAGAGCGCCTCATAACCGCCGCCAGATACAGTGCCAAGATCGCGAAAGTCCGCGGCCAGCGCCTCGGCCCTGGCGCCGGTACGGTTGGCGATGACAAGCTTGCGCGGGGCTTCATTCAGCAGCGGCTCGAGCACGCCGCGCACCGCGCCGCCGGCCCCCAGAATCAGCACGCGTTTGCCCGCCAGGGGCACCTCACAGGCCTTCAAATCCCGCAGCAGGCCGATGCCGTCGGTATTATCACCAAAAACACGCCCGTTCTGGCCGAGGCTGAGCGTATTAACCGCGCCGGCGCGTCGGGCGCGCAGGCTTTGCGTATCGCAAAGTGCGAACGCCTGCTGCTTGAAGGGCACGGTGACGTTGGCGCCGCGCCCGCCGCTTTCGCAAAACGCACGCCAGGCCGCCTCGAAGCCATCAAGCGGGGCGAGCTCGGCAGTGTACGCCAGCGGTTTGCCGGTCTGCGCAGCGAAGGCCTGGTGAATCATCGGCGATTTGGAGTGCTTGACCGGGTTGCCCAGCACGCAGTAACGGCTGCTCATGCGCTCACTCCCGCCTTTTCGGCTTCGGCCAGCCAGTCGCGGGGCGTCAGGTAGTCGTCCAGGTGCGCCTCCGGGCTTCCCGGGCCCGGCGTGTAGCCGTACTCCCAGCGCGCCAGCGGCGGCATCGACATCAGAATGGACTCGGTGCGCCCGCCGCTTTGCAGACCAAACAGCGTGCCGCGGTCCCATACCAGGTTGAACTCGACGTAGCGTCCGCGCCGGTAGAGCTGGAACTCGCGCTCCTGCTCGCCCCAGGGCGTGTCGCGCCGGCGACGGGCGATCGGCAGGTAAGCTTCCAGGAAGCTGTCGCCCACGGCGCGCTGAAAGGCGAAGGCCGTCTCGAAATCCGGCTCGTTCAAATCATCGAAAAATAGCCCGCCCACGCCGCGGGTCTCGTCGCGATGCTTGAGGTAAAAATACTCGTCACACCACGCCTTGTAGCGCGGGTAGACGCCCTCACCGAAAGGCGCGCAGGCCGTTTGGGCCACCCGATGCCAGTGCACGACGTCCTCGAAAACCGGGTAGTACGGCGTCAGGTCGATCCCGCCGCCAAACCACCACACTGGCGCCTCGCCCTCCTTTTCGGCGATGAAAAAGCGCACGTTGCCATGACTGGTGGGCACGTGCGGATTCTCCGGATGCAGTACCCAGGAGACGCCCACGGCGTGAAAACTGCGCCCGGCAAGCTCCGGGCGCGAGGCGGTGGCCGAGGGCGGCAACGTCTCGCCGAAAACGTGGGAGTAGTTGACGCCGCCCTTTTCGAACAGCGCGCCGTTTTCGATCACCCGTGAGCGCCCCCCGCCGCCAGCTTCACGCTGCCAGCTCTCTTCTCTGAAGGTGCCGCGCCCGTCCGTGTCGGCCAGCGCCTCGCAGAGCCGGTCCTGCAGGTTCATCAGGTAGGTTTTAACGTCGTCCAGATGCTCGTGGGCCACAGTGTCTCCAAAGCCGTGCAGGGTAGACGTCAATGGTAAGGGGTAAAGCAGAAGCGGTGAAGGGGCGGCGCTCAGTCACGGCGCTGAAAGCGCACCAGCGCGCGGCGGTAGGCGCCGCTTCGCACCGCGCGACTGATCATCGGCATCGCGCTTTTGATGCCGGCGCGCACCAGCCGGCGCTGCACCCGGGGCATGTCGAGCGACAGCATTCGGGCGCCCCACTCGGGCAGAAGATCGATACCGGCGCGCATGAACAAGGCGCCTGCCGGGCCCAGAATCAGGTGGCGCGGCGGCGCGCTCAAAAGAACCCGCACCACGTCGCGGGTGCGCTCATCAAACACCAGCTCGCCTCGCTTGGCCTCTAAATACGCCGCCACCGCTTCGCGGCTATCCGGCACCTGGCGGGCGCCGAGCGCCTCGGCGATGCAGGCGGTTTCGAAAAAGTAGCGGTCCTGCTCCGCCGCGCCGAGCGACGGGTTTCGGTACACCAGGTGCGCGGCCATGAAGCGGCTCATCTCCGCGACGTGTACCCAGGTGAGCAGGTCCGGGTCGGCGGCGGCGTAGGCACGCCCGTCGGCGGCGTGACCGCGTACCTTCGCGTGGACCCGGCGTACCCGAGCGATCGCCTCTTCCGCCTGGGCGAAATCGGCGAAGCTGGTGGTGGCGATGAAGTCGCTGGTGCGCCGCAGGCGCCCGACCATGTCGTGGCGAAAGTTGGAGTGATCCCACACGCCGGCGAGCGCCAGCGGATGCAGCATTTGTAACAGCAGCGCGCTGATGCCGCCGCACATCATCGGCGTAAAGTCGCCGTGAATACGGCGCACGAGGCCATTTTCCGGGAACGGCCCGGGGTTTTCGTCGGCTCGCGCCGCGCCGAGCCTGGCCACCATGGCGTCGTGTAGGAAGTGGCTCATGTCAGGCGCGCAGCACCTCGTTGGTCACCAGATCGCGAATGGTGCTGGGCCGGGTCTGGCCACCGAGTTCGCCATCGAGCATGGCATCGAGCTCGTCGCCGAAAATGGCGCGTACCTCATCAGCGCTCATGGCCGGCGGCTCGGCGGCGCGGTTGGCGGAGGTCGACACCAGCGGCCCGCCGAAGGCCTCGCAAAGAGCCCTCATACCGGGGTGGTCGGTCACCCGTAGCGCCACGCTCTGATGGGCGCCGCGCACGAGGCCGTGGCTGCGCCCGTTATCCGGCACAAGCCAGGTGTGCGGGCCGGGCCAGCTCGCGGCGAGCGGCGCGTGCAGGGCCAGCGGCAGCGACTCGAGCCAGGGGCCGAACTGCTGGATGCTGGCGGCGACCAGAATCACGCCCTTGGCCGGGTCGCGCTCTTTCAGGCGCATCAGGTGCGCCAGCGCCTCATCGTTGTCCGGGTCGCAGCTCAGCCCCCATACCGCCTCGGTCGGGCAGGCGATTACGCCGCCCTGGCGCAGGGTCTGGACCACGCGTTGAAGATTGTCCATCGAAGTCATCACGGCCTCCTGTGAATGCGCGGCGCTGCCACGGATCGAATTGCCATCTTACCACGCTCGAGGGTTACCCCGGCTTGATCAACGCTACCCCAGGCGCACCCAGCCGCCCGCTTGCTGAGCCACGCGGCCCTCGAGTTCGAGCATGAGAAGCCTTTGCTGGCACTCGCCTACGCTCTGGTCGGTGTACTGCACCAACAAATCGATCGGCGTGGGAGTCGAGGAGAGCGCGGCGAGCAGCGTATCCGGCGTATCGAGCGTAAGCGGGTCACTCATCTGGACCGGGGCGGATGTGATGGGTTCCGCAAGGGCCTGCCCGGCCGCTGGCAGGTACGCGCCGGCCCAGTGGCCGAGCTCCTCGAGGATATCGTCGACGTGGCGGGTGAGAATAGCGCCGCTTTTCAGAAGCGACAGGCACCCGGCGGCCTGCACGTTATAAAGCGAGCCCGGCAGGGCGAACAGCTCACGGCCCTGCTCCACGGCAAGGCGCGCGCTCACGAGGCTGCCGCTTTTTTCCGTGGCCTCGATGACCAGCGTGCCAAGCGAAAGCCCGGTGACGATGCGATTACGCCGCGGAAAGTATGCCGGCCGCGCCCGGGTGCCCGGCGGGTGTTCGGAGAGCACCAGTGCCCGCGGCGTTTGGGTGAGCTTTCGATACAGCGCGCGGTGACTCGCCGGGTAGATGACATCCACCCCCGAGCCCAGCACCGCCACCGTGGCGCCGCCTTCATCGAGGGCGGCCTGCTGGGCCAGGCCGTCCACACCCAGCGCCATGCCGCTAACCACGCACCAGCCGCGACCGGCAAGCGCCCGGGCAAACTCCCGAGCGTTGCGCCCACCCTCTGCGGTCGGCTTGCGCGTACCCACCATGGCCAGGCGCGGCCCAATCAGCGCGTCGAGATCCCCCAGAGCCCACAGCACCGGCGGCGGGTCCGGCAGCTCGTCGAGAAGCGCAGGCCAGCGCGGGTGGCCTGGATACAGCACGTGGCGGTGGGGGCCGGCCTCGCACCAGCCGCGGCTGGCGTCGATCTGCGCCTGAAGCGGGCTTTTATTCGGATGGTCGAGCCAGAGCCTGAGTGCGCTTGCCGCCGGCGCCGGGAGTGCGGCGAGCCACCCCTGGGGCCAGTCGGGCGCCTGATCATAAAGCGTCTTGAGCCGGTGCGCACCCATGTTGGGCAGCGCGGCCAGGGCTAGCCACGCGTTGGCATCCATACCCGCCTCCTTTTTAGCTTAAGCTTTTCACCCCGGGCTGTTGGTCCCGATCGTTTCATCAAGGCCTGGGCGTGCGCACCTCATCGCCTATCGCCAGTACGTTGGAGGCCTGCATCACCAGAGCGTAGCTCATGCGGCTGTAGGGCTTGAAGACCATCAGGAGCCCGCCTTCGGTATTGGGCAGCTGGAACAGCTCCCCGGTGCGCGGGTCGTTGATGAGTTCGCCCTGCTGATCGACGCGCAGCACGTGCCCGGGCTGAAGGCCATCCTGGGTACCAAGGTCGATGGCGACGACCTGCAGCCGGCCGATGAAGCGCACCCCGCCGGGGGCGGCAATGATATGGCCGGCCACCTCGGCCTGAGGCGCGCGCGGTTGGAAATCCGCCTCGATTCTGTCATCGAGTGCGATCACGATGTCGTCGTTACGCACTTCCTGTCTGGCGCTGAGCGCCTCGACCCGGGCGATCTCGCCCTGCTGATCGATCAGGCGCGCCTCGCCGATAAAGACCAGCTCGCGGCCCAACACCTCGCCGCTGGCGGACAGATAGGGCTCGCCGGGACGATAAAAGCCAAGCGCAACGCCCGTGGGCAGCACACCGCGCACGTAGAGCGTGTCGCCGGCGCCGCTGATAAAGCGCTGATTCTCGCCACCGACCACGTAGCCAAGCTCCCCCAGCGCCCGGCCCGCCTCCAGAAAGCGATGCTGGCGCAAAAACACCTCGACCACGTCCATCGGCAGCGCCCACACCGCCTCGCGCGGCTCGATGGTGCGCACGCGCGGCGAAAGCTTCACCACCGGCTGGCCGGTTTCCAGCGCAAAGCAGGGAGCACCGGCGCAGTCGCGCAGAATCAGCGTGTCGCCGGGGTAGATCAAGTGCGGATTGCGAATCTGCGGATTGGCTTCCCAAAGCGACGGCCACTGCCAGGGGTTTTGCAAAAAGCGCGCGGCGATGCCCCAAAGCGTGTCGCCTTTGACCACTACGTAGCGCTCGGGGGCGTCGCTTCGAATACGCTCCCAGCCCTCGGCGGCGTTGGCGAACGCGGCGACACTCAGCAGCAGCGCGGCGAGGGCACCCAGGCGAAAGGTTTTGTGCACGACCATGGCGGATCCTAAAGCAGTGGCAGCGGCCAACGACACGCCCGCGTGCATGCCCAGAAGTACCGCCAGCGTGATATAGTGGCTTATAGTAAAGCACAGGGTCGCCCTCGCCCATTGCAACGCGAGCGCGACTTTTTGGCTCCTTTTTCAACCCTACCGCGTTTGAAGCGCCGGGACTCCCCGTTTCAAACCGCAGATTCAACAACGGTGATTGTAACGCCATGGCCAAACGTCCCATTCTCGAATTCCCCGATGAGCGCCTGAGAACCAAGGCGAAGCCGGTGGAGACCGTTGACGATGAAGTTCGAAGCCTGGTCGACGACATGCTGGAGACCATGTACGACGCCCGCGGCATCGGCCTTGCCGCCACCCAGATCGACGTTCACCGCCGCGTGGTGGTGATGGACGTCTCCGAGGCGGGCGACTCGCCGCTGGTCATGATCAACCCGCGCTATGAGCCGATCGGCGAAGAGAAGGAGCCGATGTCCGAAGGGTGCCTGTCGATTCCCGAGCACTACGCCGACGTGCCACGCTTTTTGAAAGTGAAGCTGAACGCTCTGGATCGTCACGGCGAGGCGTTCGAGCTCGAAGCGGACGGGCTGCTCGCCCACTGCATCCAGCACGAGTACGACCACCTGGAAGGCGTGCTCTTCGTCGATTATCTCTCCGCACTCAAACGCGACCGCATCCTGAAGAAAATGCAAAAGCGCCACAAGCTGATGCAGGACGCCTAGACGCCGTCAAAGCCGCCAGCAGGCGGCTTTTTCACGCCCGTTTATCCGGCCGCCCTCTCCACCGTCTTTCGAACAGGTAGATCCATGCCCTCACTGCGCGTCGTCTTTGCAGGCACTCCGGAGTTCGCCGAATCCCACCTCGCCGCTTTACTAAAAAGCGACCACCAGGTGGTGGGCGTTTACACTCAGCCCGACCGCCCGGCCGGGCGCGGGCGAAAGCTCACCCCGAGTCCGGTCAAACGCCTGGCGCTCGAACATGAGCTGCCCGTGTACCAGCCGCAAAGCCTGAAGGACCCCGCCGCCCAGGCCGAGCTGGCCGCACTCGATGCCGACATCATGGTGGTGGTCGCCTACGGACTCTTGCTACCGCAAGCGGTGCTCGACACGCCGCGGCTGGGCTGTATCAACGTTCACGCCTCGCTCTTGCCGCGCTGGCGCGGCGCCGCCCCGATTCAGCGGGCAATCGAAGCCGGCGACGCCGCCTCCGGCGTCACCATCATGCAGATGGACGCCGGCCTCGATACCGGCGACATGCTGCTCGAGCTCAAAACGCCGATCACCGAGCAAACCACCGGCGGCCTGCTTCACGACCGGCTGGCCGAGGATGGCGCCAAAGCGCTGATCGAGACCCTCGACGCCCTGGCGGGAGACGGGCTGACCGCCACGCCTCAGCCGGTCGAAGGAGTGACCTACGCCGCCAAGCTGAGCAAGGCCGAGGCCGAGCTCGACTTTCGCCAGGCTGCCTCTACGCTTGCGCAGAAGATTCGCGCCTTCAATCCCTGGCCGGTCGCCTGGTGCGCGCTTGGCGACGAGCGCCTGCGCCTTTATATGGCCCGCGCCGAAGCGCGCGCAAGCGAAAGCCCCTCTGTTCACGTCGAGGCGGATCGCGTCGCGCCGGGCACGCTGCTCGCCCACGGCGGTGATCACCTGCGCATTGCCTGCGGCGACGATGGGCGCGAGGTGCTGTGCGTCAGCCACGTTCAGCTTCCCGGCGGCAAGCTGCTGCCGGTCAGCGCGCTGCTCAACGCCCACCCCCCACGGCTTGCGCCCGGCAGCCGCCTGGGCTCACCCTTGATACAACAGGAAGAGAGTTCATGAGCGCCAAACGCCCCCAGGAAGGCAGCGGCCAGGAAGTGCGCGCTGCCGCCGCTCGCGCCCTCGCCCCGGTTCTCAGCGAGCAGGGCTCGCTTGCCGGGCTCGACGAGCACAGCGTCATTGCCCGCGACCGCGGCCTGCTCAAGGAGCTTTGCTATGGTAGCTGCCGGCGCCTGCCGCGGCTCGAGGCGATCGCCGGCAAACTCCTGAAACAGCCGTTCAAAAAGCGCGACCAGGACGTCAACGCGCTGTTATTGATCGGCATCTACCAGCTTTTATACATGCGTATTCCCGCCCACGCGGCGGTAGGAGAAACCGCGGGGGCGGCCAGGCTTTTGAAAAAGGAGTGGGCCACGCGGGTGTTGAACGGCTGCCTGCGCCGCCTGCAGCGCGAAAGCGAGACGCTCGTTGCCGAGGTCGACCGCGATGAGAGCGCAGCACTCGAGCACCCGGCCTGGCTTTTGAACGCGCTCAAGAGCGCCTGGCCCGAGCAGTGGCGCGACGTGGTCGCCGCCAACAACGAGCCGGGGCCGATGACGCTGCGGGTGAACCAGCGCTTCAACGACCGCGAAGCGTATCTGGCCAGGCTCATGGACCAGGGGCTCGAGGCGCATCTGTGCCTTCACGCGCCGGACGCCATCACGCTGGAAACGCCCTGTGACGTCTCGCAGCTCCCCGGCTTCGAGCAGGGCCATGTCAGCGTGCAGGACGAGGCGGCCCAGCTCAGCGCCGCGCTATTGGGCCCGGCGATCGCCCCGCGCCCCGGCGCCCAGGTGCTGGACGCCTGCGCCGCTCCCGGCGGCAAGACCGCCCACCTGCTCGAGCAGTTCGACATCGCGTTAACGGCGCTGGATAGCGACAACCAGCGCCTGGCGCGGGTCGACGATACGCTTGGCCGGCTCAACCTGAGCGCCAACCTGATTCATGCCGACGCCGCCGAGCGCGACTGGTGGAGCGGCACACTCTTCGATGCTATTTTACTCGATGCGCCGTGTTCGGGAACCGGCGTGATTCGCCGTCACCCGGACATCAAGAAGCTGCGCCGGCAAAGCGATATCGGCCAACTGGCCAGGCTTCAGGCAGCGATTCTGGACAATCTCTGGGGGCTTTTACGCCCGGGCGGCACGCTGTTGTACGCCACCTGCTCGGTGCTTCCTCAGGAGAACGCGAAACAGATCGACGCGTTCGTGGCGCGCACCCCGGACGCCCGCGTGACGACCCCGACAGACGTCGCCTGGGGCACGGCCAGCGGCCACGGTCGGCAGCTCTTTTCGCAACAAAACAGTCACGATGGCTTTTTTTATGCCAGGCTGGAAAAGCAACCGGCGTGACGCGAGCGTCGCGCCACGTCGCCAACTATCGACAAGGATGAGATGACCATGAGCGATCATGTTTACAAGCACGTAGAGATTACCGGTTCTTCGGAAAAAAGCATTGAAGACGCGGTGCAAAAAGCGCTGGCCAAGGCGTCCAAAAGCATCGACAACATGCGCTGGCTCGAAGTGGTCGACACACGCGCCCATCTTGAAAATGGCCAGGTCGCCCACTGGCAGGTGACCGCCAAGGTCGGCTTCACCCTCGAGTAATTCCCCACTGCTTTTCGACGGCGGCTGGTTTACACTGGCCGCCGTCTTTATTGCAGCGCCCTTCTTGTTTGACCATACCGCCGGCGCTTTCAACGGATTCGATTCACCATGAAAATCATCATTCTTGGCGCCGGCCAGGTCGGCGGTACGCTGGCCGAACACCTCGCGCGCGAAGAGAACGATATCACCGTGGTCGACACCAACACGGCCAAGCTCCGCGAGCTTCACACGCGTCTCGATATCCGCACCGTCACCGGCGCCGGCTCCTACCCCATCGTGCTGCGCCAGGCCGGCTGCGAGGACGCCGACATGCTGATCGCCGTCACCAACTCCGACGAAGTCAACATGATCGCCTGCCAGGTGGCGCATACGCTGTTTCGCACGCCGACCAAGATCGCCCGGGTGCGCGCTACGCCCTATCTGACCCGCAAGGGCCTGTTTGCCCACGAAGCGATTCCCATCGACGTGCTGATCAGCCCCGAGCAGGTAGTCACCGATCACGTACGCCGCTTGATCGAACACCCGGGGGCGCTGCAGGTGCTGGAATTCGCCGGTGGGCTCGTCCAGCTCGTGGCGGTCAAGGCGTTCTACGGCGGCCCGTTGGTGGGCCAGGACCTCGCCTTTCTGGGTCGCCACATGCCCAACGTCGACACCCGCGTAGCGGCCATCTACCGGCGTAACCGGCCGATCATCCCGCGCGGCGATACGGTGATCGAAGCCGACGACGAGGTGTTCTTTCTCGCCGCGCGGCGCGATATCCGCGCGGTGATGAGCGAGCTCCGCCGCGTCGAGCGCGGCTTTCGCCGGGTGGTGATCGCCGGGGGCGGCAATATCGGCGAGCGCCTGGCCGAGCATCTGGAGCACAGCCATCAGGTCAAGATCATCGAGCACAGTCTCGAGCGCTGCACCACGCTCTCCGAGCGGCTCGACCGTACCGTGGTGCTCCACGGCAGCGCCACCAGCAAGCGCCTGCTCGAGGAGGAGAACATCGAGGATTGCGATATCTTCTGCGCGCTGACCAACGACGATGAGGTCAACATCATGTCGTCGCTGCTGGCCAAGCGGCTGGGGGCCAAGAAGGTGCTCACGCTGATCAACAACGCCGCCTACGTGGATCTGGTGCAGGGCGGCGAGATCGATATCGCGATCTCACCGCAGCAGGCGACCATCGGTAGCCTCTTAACCCACGTGCGCCGGGGCGATATCGTCAACGTGCATTCGCTCAGACGCGGGGCTGCCGAAGCGATCGAGGCGATCGCCCACGGCGACAAGCAGTCGTCGAAAGTGGTGGGCCGGGCGGTGCGCGACATCGACCTGCCCGAGGGCACGACCATCGGGGCGATGGTGCGCGGCAAGGAGGTCATCATCGCCCACGGGGACGCCACGGTGGAAAGCGGCGATCACGTGATTCTGTTCGTGATCGACAAGCGCCGGATTCGCGACGTCGAGCGGCTATTCCAGGTCGGTTTGACGTTCTTTTAAGCGCCCCATGTCATTACAAACATTGGCCAGGAGCTGCGGGATTCCATGAGTTTGAGGGTCATTTTACGCATTCTAGGGCTGCTCTTGATGCTGTTCAGCCTCACCATGCTGCCCCCGATGCTGATATCGCTCTGGTTTCGCGACGGTGTCTGGTACGCCTTCGCCAGCGGCATCGCCATTACCGTGATCACCGGCCTACTGTTGTACCTGCCCAACCGGCGCGCGCGCAAGGAGCTGCGTATTCGCGACGGGTTCATCATCGCAGCGATGTTCTGGACGGTGCTGGCGTTTTTCGGCTCGATTCCGCTGATGCTCTTCGGTCCGAGTGCGCTGCACTTCACCGACGCGGTGTTCGAGTCGTTTTCCGGGCTCACCACCACGGGGGCGACGGTGATCACCGGCATCGATTTTCTACCGGAATCGATTCGCTACTATCGCCAGCAGCTGCAGTGGCTCGGCGGCATGGGGATCGTGGTGCTGGCGGTGGCGATCCTGCCGACGCTCGGCGTCGGCGGCATGGCACTTTACCGCACCGAAATCCCCGGGCCGCTCAAGGACTCCAAGCTCACCCCGCGCATCACCGAAACCGCCAAGGCGCTCTGGTACATCTACGCCACGCTGACCATGGCGTGCCTGGTGGCTTACATGCTGGCGGGCATGAGCTGGTTCGACGCGCTCGGCCACAGCTTTTCGACCGTGGCGATCGGCGGCTTCTCCACCCACGATGCCAGCATCGGCTACTTCAATAGCCCCGCCATCGAGCTGATCTGCGTGGTCTTCATGCTGGTCTCGGCGTTCAGCTTCAGCCTGCACTTCATCGCCTGGCGCGAAAAACGCCTGCTGCACTACTTCGAGGACCCGGAGGCGCGTTTTTTAATGCTGTTTCTGGTGGGGCTGGTGCTGATCGCCGCTTTCACGCTCTGGTTTACCGACACCTACGATACGCTGCACAGCCTGCGCCATGCGCTGTTCGAGGTGGTATCGGTGGCGACCACCGCGGGCTTCGCCGTGGCGGATTTCTCCGCCTGGCCGGGGGCGCTGCCGTTCATGCTGTTCGTGGCGGCCTTCATCGGCGGCTGCTCCGGCTCCACGGCCGGCGGTATGAAGGTGATCCGTATCATCCTGATTTTGAAACAGGGCATGCGCGAGGTCATGCGCCTGATCCACCCCAACGCGGTGATCGCGGTGAAGGTCGGTAAGGTCAGCGTGCCGGACAGCATCGCCCAGGCCGTGTGGGGCTTTTTCTCCGCCTACGTGATGCTGTTCTTTTTGATGCTGGTCGGCGTCATGGCCACCGGGGTGGATCAAATCACCGCCTGGTCCACCGTGGGCTCGGCGCTCAACAATCTGGGCCCGGCTCTAGGCGAGGCCAGCGAACACTACGGCGACATGCCCAACCTCGCCAAATGGATTCTGGTCGTGGCGATGCTGCTGGGCCGCCTGGAAATCTTTACCGTACTGGTTTTATTCACTCCCGCATTCTGGCGCCGCTAGCGCCGCCCGGGGGCCACCTTATGTTAGCGAGATACTCATGACGCACGACGCTCCCCCCCCGATGGGCCGCGAGTTCGAGACGCTGCCCGCGACCAGCGGCCCGCTGAAGGCCATCGAGATCGAAGGCACCCGCTATACGCTACTGGGCACCGCCCACGTGTCGGCCCAAAGCGCCGACGACGTGACGCGGCTTCTCGACAGCGGCGCCTTCGACGCCGTGGCGATCGAACTTTGCGACGCCCGCCACCACAGCATGACCAACCCGGACGCCATGGGCGAGCAGGACCTTTTTCAGGTCTTCAAGCAGGGCAAGGCGGGCATGGTGGCGGCAAGCCTGGCGCTGGGCGCGTTTCAGCAGCGCATCGCCGAGCAGTCCGGCATCCAGCCCGGCGCCGAGATGCGCGCCGCGGTTGAGGCCAGCCAAACCCACGCGCTGCCGCTTTTGATGATCGACCGCGACGTTGGCGTGACGCTCAAGCGGATCTATCGCAACGTGCCCTGGTGGCAGCGCATGTCGCTGTTCACCGGGCTGATCGGCAGCGTCATGTCGCGCCAGGACGTCTCGAAGGAGGAGATCGAGAAGCTCAAGGAGGGCGACATGCTGGAGGCGACCTTTAGCGAGTTCGCCAATGAGTCGGAGAACCTCTACACGCCGCTCATTCGCGAACGCGACCGCTACATGGCGCTACGCCTTGCCGAGCAAGCCCCACCCGGGCGCTACAAGAACGTGCTGGTAGTACTCGGCGCCGGGCACCTGAAAGGCACCGCCGAGCACCTGGAGGCGCCGCTGCCGGAGAACCCGACCACCGAGCGTGAGGCGCTCGAGCATACGCCGCCGCCGTCGAAGCTCTGGAAGGCACTGCCCTGGCTGATCACCGCGCTGGTCATTACGGGCTTCGCGATCGGCTTTTCGCGCAACACCGAGCTTGGCTGGCAGCTGGTGCTGGAGTGGTTCTTGATCAACGGTATTCTTTCCGGTGGGGCGACGATTCTGGCGCTGGCTCACCCGGTCACGATCATCTCCACCTTCTTCGCCGCCCCGCTGACCTCGCTCAACCCGACCATCGGCGCCGGGTTCGTGGCCGCCGGGGTCGAGCTTTACATGCGCAAGCCCAAGGTGCGCGACTTCTCCTCGCTCAGACACGATGTCACCGCGCTCAAGGGGTGGTGGAAAAACCGCGTCTCGCGCACGCTGCTGGTGTTCATTCTGGCCACCCTCGGCTCGGCGGTGGGTACCTGGGTGGCGGGCTTTAGAATCGCCGGGGCGCTGTTTGGAAGCGCGGCGTGAATAGAATCGAGCGTGCGCCCTGGCAGGCGGATGCCTTGCTGCTGCTGGTGACGCTCATGGCCGCCGGCGGCTGGATCTTTTCCAGAGAAGCGCTTGCCGGCATGCCGCCGCTTCTGTTCATCGGCAGCCGCTTTCTGCTTGCCGGACTGATCCTTCTGGGCTTTGCCTGGCCTTCGCTTTCGCGCCTGCCCGCCCGGCGGGTGCGGCGAAGCCTGTTCGTTGGGCTGCTGTTCAGCCTGGCGACCGGTTTCTGGATCATGGGGCTAAGCGTCTCCTCGCACCTGGGCGAAAGTGCCTTTATCACGAGCCTGGGGATTTTGATGGTGCCGGTGCTCGGCATACTGTTTGGCGACACGCCCCCGCGCACGACCTGGATCGCGCTGCCCGTGGCGCTGGCAGGCTTTGGGCTTTTGTCACTCAACGCAGGCTTTCGCGTCGAGCTTAGCCAGCTTTTGATGGTGTGCGCCGCACTCTGCTTTGCGCTTTTGATCAACGTCAACACGCGAGTGGTGCGCAACGTGGCGGCCCTTCCGCTGACCACGCTGCAGCTTCTGGCGGTAGGTGCGGTGCTGACGCTGGTTTCGCTAATCTTCGAGCGCCAGCCCATGGCGCTGAGTACGCCGGTGCTGGGCTGGTTTTTGGCAAGCGTGGTGCTGGCAAGCTCGCTTCGCTACTTCCTGCAGATCAAGGCCCAGGGCATGACGACGCCGAGCCACGCCTCGGTCATCCTGATGCTCGAAGCCGTGTGGACCGCGCTGATTGCCGCCTGGTGGTTCAATGAAACCATGACCCCGCTACAGCTTTCGGGCTGCGCGCTGATCTTTTTGGCGCTGCTGATCAACCGCTGGTACTGGGTACGCAAGGTGCTGCGCCGCTGGCTGCCGGCGCAAACAAGCGCTTGAAACCGGTTCAACCCTTTAAATATCCGCCCGTTTGGCCAATAGCCGCTCCATGGCGGGCGTCGGCTCGTCGATTTTGCGATAGAAACGGCTCGCCGCGTAGCTTTCGTTGAACACGTCGAAGTAGTCGTCGAGCACGTTTGCCGCTTCAATATCGCCGCCCTGGCGCAGAAGCTCGGTGGCCACTTCAGCGGTGCATAGATGCGCTTTCGAGGCGGGCTTTCTAAGGCGGTAGCGGGTTTCACGCTCGGTGCGAAGCGGCAGTATCGGCAGGCCATCGAGATAAGGGCTTTTACGAAACATGCGCCGCGCCTGACGCCAGGTACCGTCGAGAATCACGTACACCGGTATCCGGTCGCAGGCCTTTACCGCGTGCACCGCGTCCATTCCCACCACGCGGTCGGCGTAGTCCGGTTGGTCGTCGGGAAAGATCAGAAACGGCGCGTAGCGCGCATCCTTCAGTAGCGCTTCAAGCTTAGGGTCGAGCGCGGTGCGCGCCCAGGTGAAAACGCGGGTTTCATTTAGCACGTCCCCAATCAGCCGCCCGGTGTTGGTGGGTTTCAAGTGCTCGAGCGAGTGGGTCAAAAGCCACACCTGGGCGTAACTCTCCACACTCACCTTGTAGGGGCAGAGGCAGTTGAGTTTGGGCAGGTTGCACCCTTCACAGCGAATCACGAAGCTGCCGCGCGCCTTGAACTCGCGCCGTGGCGGGCGCGAATGCTCGGCAGACGAAGCCAATTCAGAGGGAGTATCAGAGGCAGACATCGGCGCACCCAAACGATCAAAGGGCGCAGAGTATAAAGCAGCGCCGCTCGCGTGACGAACCCGCGAGCACCAAGCGCAAGCGGGCTCGCCGTTTTCCCATGGGGTCAGCGCTGAACCGATGCCAGCACGCCGGGTGCGCTCTGGCCGAATTCACTCGGCCAGGGCTTCCACGCAGGAAGTATCACGCAGATGGGCGTAGCTTGCGGCGTAGCGGGCGAACTTGTGCGCGCCACTGGCGTAAGGGGCGTAGCGCGGCGGGACGCTTTCGCTCGTACAGCTTGGTAGTACCTCGACCATGGCCTCAAAATCGAGATCGAAGAAGAACGGCAGCGAGTAACGCTGTCGGCCGCTGGTGTTGACCACCCGGTGCAGCGTCGACACGTAGCGGTCATTGGTGAGGGTCTGCACCAGGTCGCCGATATTGACCACGAAAGCCCCGTCGATGGGCGGCGCGCTGATCCAGGTACCGTCGCAATGGCGAATCTGCAGACCACCTACGGCGTCCTGCGCGAGGATGGTCAAAAGCCCGTAGTCGGTGTGGGCGCCGATACCGATCTCCTCTTCACCGATCGCGCCGGCCTGGCTTGGGTAGTGCAGCAGTCGCTGAATCGCTATGGGCCGTTTCTGGCGCGGCGCGAAGTAATCCTCACAAAGCCCAAGACTCAGCGCGATGGCCCCCACCAGGCGATGGCCCAGCGTCAGCATCTCGGCGTAGTAGCGCTCGAACACCGCCTTGAACGCCTCGGGTTTGGCCGGCATCCGGTTGGGGCCACGAAACGGCGACACCTCGGCCTCATCGAGCCCCAGATCGAAGCACTCTTTCAAGTCGCGACTTTTGTTTGGGTCGACGTTTTCACCAAACAGTGGCGTGTAGCCGCGCAAGGAGAGCCCCGAGCCGACGATATTGAGCGCCTCCTTTTCCGCCAGGGGGCGCGCAAAGAAACCGGCCGCCATCGTAAACGCCTGCTCGACGAGCCCGGGGTCGATTCCGTGCCCGCGCACATAGAAAAATCCGGTGCGTTCACACGCCTGACCAATCGCGTTGGCGACGCTCATCGGGTCGCTCTGATCGAGCAACGGGCCCAGGTCGATGACGGGAATTTGTGCCGGCGCCAGTGTGCGCGTCGTCAGGGAAGGCGCCAGGGTAAAGCGCGCGCGCTCGGCGTTTTGATGATCCAACACCTCGAGGTCCGTGGTGTCATCGCTCATGTAGTGGTTCCTTGTTACCTTTAGCTGATCGCTGTCACAGCGGTGCTGCTTTATCGCGGCTTCCGGCCAACTCAGTCAAGCGCTAGACTTCGCTGCCGGCGCCAGCGCTCGACTAGCGCCGGCACCCCTTCCCCGGCGGTGGTGTTGATCGCCAGCACCCCCGGCGGGGTCAGCGCATCGGCGTCCGGGTCGATCAGCGCGCAGGGCGCATCGACACCGATATAAGACAACAGCGAGGCGGCGGGCATCACGGCAAGTGAGGTGCCCACGACCAGAAAGAAGTCTGCCTGGCTTGCAAGCTCACAGGCCTGCTCGAAAAGCGGTACCGACTCACCGAACCAGACCACGTCCGGGCGCAGCTGGCTGCCCTTGTCGCAAAGATCGCCCAGGGTCATATCGCCGGCCACCGGGTAGCGAAGGCTCGCGTCAACGCTGGAGCGCGCTTTCAAAATTTCGCCGTGAAGGTGCAGCACGTAGCGCGAGCCCGCCCGCTCGTGCAGATCGTCGATGTTCTGGGTGATGATCGAGACGTTAAAGCCGTCCTGCTCGAGCGTGGCCAGCGCCTTGTGTGCTGCGTTGGGCTGGGCGCGGCGAATCTGCGCTCGGCGCTGGTTGTAGAAGGCGAGCACGCGTTCGGGGTCGGCGCGAAAACCTTCCGGGGTCGCCACCTGCTCGACCGGGTGCTCCTCCCAGAGGCCATCGCTGGCGCGAAAGGTCTTGATACCGCTTTCGACGCTGATGCCGGAGCCAGTGAACACTACCAGGTGCGGCGGCGTGCCAGCGTTTGGGTGGCGCTCGCCCACGGGTTCGCCTGTCAACATGACGCTCTCCTTGTCAGATCACGTCCCGTTGTAGCCCGTGTCGCGCGCGGTGTAAAGCGCCTGGCCGCCTCAGTCGGCGACCAGGAAATTGCGGGTCGAGCCTATGCCCTCGACCACGTCGTCCTCGCTTCGGTCCTTGAGCTTGACCCCGGAAAGCTGTCGCTCGCGCGCCTCCTTGAGCAGCAGCAGGAGTTTACGCGCCGCCTGGTCGGCCTCGAGCCCGGCCGGGCGCACGTTGGAGATACAGTTGCGCCGGTCGTCTCGAAGCCCCACCTCCGGCGCCCAGGTCATGTAGAGCCCGAGGCTGTCCGGCGAGCTGAGCCCGGGGCGCTCACCGATCATCACCAGCACCGCGCGGGCGTTCAACAGCGCGCCAATCTCGTCGCCGATGGCCACGCGGCCCTGCTCGACGACGGTCACCGGCGCCAGGCGCCAGTCGTTAGTATCCTGCTTCAACGCCTGGTCGAGCGCCTTCAGAAACGGGGCACCGTTCTGCTGTACCGCCAGCGCCGAGAGGCCGTCGACGATGACGATGGCAAGATCACTGGGCTCGGTGCTGTCCGTCTGCGCCTCGAGGCGCTCGCGATCCTCGTCGCTCAACCGGCGGCCGTAGTCCGGGCGCTGCAGGTAGGTGGCGCGGTCCGTCGCCCGGCTTTTCAGCAGTAGTGGCTCGGCGTCGAGATCAAGCGCCTCTTTCAGCGACGCCTTCAGCGCGTCGATGTCCAGCGGGCAGTGCACCGCGTCCTGGGCCTGGGCGTGGGCGAGCTGAAACTCCAGCAGTTTATGGGTAGGTAGACTCACCCCGGCGCGACCGAGACCGATGCGCGCATCGGTGAAAGCGCGAAGCGTCGCCCAGGGGTTGTCGACCACGCCGGCGTCGAGGCCCTGCTCCGTAAAGGAGCGTGGCGTTGGCGTGTGATCACTGCTCATGGCTCGCCTCCCCGGGTAGACGGCGCAGGCTTTTCGCGAACGCCTTCGGGACGTGGTCATTTAGCCGGTGGGTATCGACATCCTCAAAAATCTGCATGCGCGCAAGCCACTGCTCGAACTCGGGAGCGGCCTTGAGGCCCAGCGCCCGGCGCGCGTAGAGCGCATCGTGAAACGAGGTGGTCTGGTAGTTGAGCATGATGTCGTCCGAGCCCGGAATGCCCATCACGAAATTGCAGCCGGCCACGCCCAGAAGCGTGAGCAGGTTGTCCATGTCGTTCTGGTCAGCCTGGGCGTGGTTGGTGTAGCAGACGTCGCACCCCATGGGCACGCCCAGAAGCTTGCCGCAGAAGTGATCCTCGAGCCCGGCGCGAGTGATCTCCTTGCCGTCGAACAGGTACTCCGGGCCGATGAAGCCGACCACGGTATTGACCAAAAGCGGGTTGAACTTGCGCGCCACGGCGTAGGCGCGCGCCTCGCAGGTCTGTTGGTCGAGGCCATGATGGGCATCGGCGGAAAGTGCGCTTCCCTGGCCGGTCTCGAAATACATGACGTTGCGCCCGACCGTGCCGCGGTCAAGCGACTGCGCCGCGGCTTCGGCCTCGGCAAGCGTTGCCAGATCGAAGCCGAAGCTCTTGTTCGTGGCCTCGGTGCCGCCGATCGACTGAAAGACGAGATCCACCGGCGCGCCCTGCTCGATCGCCTCCAGCGTGTTGGTCACGTGGGTGAGTACGCAGGACTGGGTGGGGATCTCGTACTTCTGGATCACCTCGTCCATCAGGCGCATCAACTTCACGCTCTGGGCAACGTTGTCGGTGGCCGGGTTGATGCCGATCACCGCATCACCACTGCCGTACAAAAGCCCGTCGAGAATGCTCGCGGCGATCCCGGTGACATCGTCGGTCGGGTGGTTGGGCTGCAGGCGAGTGGAAAGCCGGTTGGGCAAGCCGATGGTGTTGCGAAAGGCGGTGACGACGCGGCATTTTTTCGCTACCAGAATCAGATCCTGGTTGCGCATCAGCTTGCTCACCGCTGCGGCCATTTCCGGGGTAATGCCAGCGCGCGCACGCGCAAGCACCTCGGGGGTGGCCTGATCCGATAACAGCCAGTTGCGAAAATCGCCGACCGTCAGGTGGCTGATCGGCGCGAAGGCGGCGGCGTCGTGGTCGTCGATGATCAGCCGAGTGATCTCATCGTCTTCGTAGGGCACCAGCGCTTCGTTGAGAAAGGTGGAAAGCGGAAGCTCGGCCAGCACCATCTGGGCGACCACGCGCTCTTCGGCACTTTCGGCCATGACGCCGGCCAACCGGTCACCGGAGCGGGCCGGCGTGGCCCTGGCCATCAGCTCGGCCAGATTCGAAAAGCCGTAGCGACGACTCCCTACCTGGGTATGGTAAGCCCTGGTCATGATTGCCCCCTGTGCGCTTGACCCCGCCGGCGGGCGCCGACGCCGTGTGTGGTCTCTCTTCTGTTCACCTTAGCGCCAACCAGGCGCTTCGCCTATCAAGTTTCGGCAAATCCGACGTGAGTAAAGAGAGTTGACGCGTTAAAGGGGGCGAACGTTGGGTACGCGTTCAAAGCCAGCGCGTTGCGAACTGTGACGCCGTGAGCGGCCGGTCGAACAGATAGCCCTGCCCTTGCGTGCAGCCCATCTCGAGCAGCGGCTCGATTTGCGCCTGGCTTTCGATCCCTTCGGCGATCGTTTCGAGCCCCAGGGTATGGGCCATGGCGATGATGGTGGCGACGATAATGCGGTCGTTTTCGCTGACCAGCATGTCGCGGATGAAGGAGATATCGATCTTGATCTTGTCCACGGCGAAGCGCTTGAGATAGGCAAGCGAGGAGTAGCCCGTGCCGAAGTCGTCGATGGCCAGGCCCATGCCCTGCTCCTTGCAGTAGCGGGTGATCGCCACGGCCTCTTCCGGGTTGACCATAATGCCGCTTTCGGTCAGCTCCAGACTCAGCATCGAGGGGGTAATATGATAGCGGCTGCAGTTTTCGAACAGCGTGTCGATCAGGTCGTTGTCGTCGAACTGATCCGCCGCCACGTTGATCGCAAGCTGCCCGCAAAGCGAAAGCCCCTGGCCTTTCCACTGGGCGAGCTGCTGGCACGCCTTCTCGATGACACAGCGCCCGAGCGCGACCATCATGCCGCGCTCCTCGGCCAGCGGGATGAAATCACCCGGCGAGACGAAGCCCAGCACCTCGTCCTGCCAGCGGCAAAGCGCCTCGGCGCCGATCAACTCGCGGGTGTGCAGGTTCACCTGGGGCTGGAAGTTCAGGGTCAGTGTCTTGTGTGCGATGGCGATGGCAAGCCGCTTGGCCATGTCGAGCTTTTCGCGCATGGCCTGCTCCATCCACGGCTCGAACAATCGCGCGCTCGACGGTGCTCGCTTGGCCTGATGCATGGCGATATCGGCGTATCGAAGGAGCCCCTGGGCGGTGCGCGCCTGGTCGGGGCACACCGATACGCCGACGCTTGCGCTGACGTCCGCCGTATGCTGCTCGACGACCACGGGCGCCACGAGCGAGTCCTGAAGCCGGGTGGCGATCTCGATCGCTTCATGCTGGCCGGCGTCAAGACACAGCACCACGAACTCGTCGCCGCCCAGCCTTGCCAGATAGTGGCGCTCTTTCAGCACCGTCGAGAACCGCTTGGCGACCTCTTTAAGCACCAGATCGCCGACATAATGGCCGGCGATATCGTTGATTTCCTTGAAATGGTTAAGGCCCAGCAGCAGTAGCGCCAACGAACGCGGTGGTGTCTGTCCCACGTGCTGCACCAGTCGCTGCATGAAATCCGCCCGGTTGGGCAGGCGCGTGCCCTCGTCGCGGTAGGCCAACTCGCGAATGCGGCTCTCGTCCTGCTGACGCGAAAGCTCCGAGGCGACCCGTGCGGCAAAAATCTGCAGCACCGTGCGAGCGATGTGGGTGTCCTCCAGGGGCTGTTCGAACATGACGCCGACAACGCCGATCGGTTGCCCCTGGGCATCGTCCAATCGGCGACCGATATAGCCGTTGACCCAGTCGAGCTCGCCGTTGGACTCGGCGGGCATACGGATGGCGGCATTTTCGAGCACCACGCACTCTTTGTGATTGACAACGTCTTCACAGGGCACGCCGGCTATTCGATAGCGAATGCCAGGCTGCTCTTCGCCTCTGATATTGAGCGACGCCATCGACGCCACGCCCGGCTCCATTGCGTCGAGCCGAGCGATGAACCCCACCTGGGCATCGAGCGCCGTCGCCATGTGGGCGGTGAGCTGAGACAAAAACGCCTCGCCGTGGTTGGCCGACACCGCCGTGGCCACGTGGGCCACCGCGTGCTGAATGCGCTGCTCGTTTTGTCGGCGCACGATGCTGTCCAGTCCAAAGGCGATATCGTTGGCCAGATCGCCCAGGACCTTACGCTCTTTTTTGGAAATGCACGTTTCCTGAGCGTGGTAGCAGCTGAGCACGCCCAAAGGCGTATCGCGAAACATCAGCGGCAGCGCGATGAATGCTTTAACCCCCAGAGAGCATAAGGTGGAGGCGACCGTTTCGTTGACGCCACCGGTCTGGCCTGGCTTTGTGATAAAGACCGGCTTGCCGGTCGCGAATGCGGTCTGGGTCAAGGCGCGGCTGTAGCGCTTGATCATCAGCTGGCGCGGACTGCACCAGGCGATCTCCTGGCCGTCCCGGTCGGCCATCGTCCTCACACTCAGCGAATCGGCGCGGCCCAGAGGACCCGGGCGGCTGATCCAGGCAGCGGCGTAGCCGCCAGTGTCGACGGCCACATCACAGCAGCTCTGCATGAGCGCCGTTTCATCCTGGGCATTGAACACCGCCTCGCCGCCTTCGCTTAAAAGCTTGAGCGCCCGGCGCTGGCCGGCGATACGCACATTGGCGTTGGCGCCAGCCAAACGGCGAGAGAGTTCGAAACTTGCAAGTGACGCCGCGATTCTCAGCGTATCGACGGCGAAATCGGGAAGCGTCAATGGCGAGGAGTGAATCAGCGCGATCAGCCCGAGCCAGTTGCCATCGGCATCCAGCATGGGCACCCCCAGATACCCCTGGGCATCAAGCGCGGCCAGCTGCGTATCATTGGGAAAGCGGGAACAAATGCCTGCCTCGGCAAAGAACTCACTGCTCGGGCTCACTTGGCTGCAGGCGGTTCCCTTGATCGGGAACGGCGCTTGAGGAAGCCACTGCCCGTTGGAGTAGAGCGTTACCGGAGAAACGAGGCTTTGATGCGCATCGATGCGCGCGACCAGCACGTGATCGACGCCCAGAAGCGCTGACAACGAGAGGGTCAACTGCTCGAAGAACTCTTCACGGCTGCTGCGAAGAAGGCTTCTGGAGAGCTGCTGCAGGATACTGGGCGCAGAGTCTGAGAGCATGAAGTTGAACGCCTTGAAGTTGATCCATTAACGGCGTCGATACCGATGCCTCTTCACCCACAGTGAGGACCGTCAGCCTCAGTGCGGTGCTATCTTTTTACAACATATGGCTAATACGAATATAACAATTTAACTGTGCAGCTGGCACGAAAGTTCTCATTGACGACTCACCCGCCCTACATTCCCGCGCAACATCATTCCCACTCAGCATCATTGGAAGCTATATCGGCTTCTTGCGCCCGTTCTTGACCCTGAACGTGACGACTTTACCGCAGCATTTGTGCAAGGACCGCCCACGCCTCGGCACGCCCCACATAGCCAGCGCCAATGATTTGATTCGACAAATTTAATTATCGTCTACCAACCTCTTGAGTTGATACTCAACTCGCTTAGTCCTTCATGTCAACAGGTGGGTCCTTAACCATTCTTTATCATTGGGAGGGCAACGTGACGAAAAAAGAACGGGAACATATCGCCAGTCACATCGGCGGTGCAATCGCCAAACGGCGCGTAGGCTGCCAGATGACCCAGGAAGAAGTGGCTGAGCGGCTGGGAATCGGTAACGAAGCCGTCTCCCGTATCGAGCGGGGGCGAGTGATTCCCAACGTGATACGTCTGGTACAGCTATCCGCGATTTTCAACTGCGAGACCGCCGAGTTGCTGGGTGAAGTGAGCCTTCAAACCGACGATCAGGCGAGCCGAATGAAAGACCTGCTGGCGCCGCTCGAGCAGCAGGATCGTAAGCTCATCCTCGATATCACCGAAAGTCTGGCGGCGCGCCTTCATCAAAAGGCGCCAAACGAAAAGTAACCCCCGGCGTCCAGGCGAACGCAGCACCGCGGATCGTGTCCAAGCAAGCAGCTCCAAACAACAAGCAGTTCCAAACAAACATGTCCAAACAACCAGTTGTGATCCTGACCACCGTAATTCTGGAAGGTATGCCCCATGGCCAAAGCGTCCGTCGAACGTTTCAAGCGACTCCCCGAAGAAGACCGCTCCCGCGTCATCGAAATGGCCTGGGAGGATCGTACCCCGTTTGAAGCCATTGAAGGCCTGTACGGTTTGGGCGAGCACGATGTCGTCGATGTCATGCGCCACGCGCTCAAACCCGACTCGTTCAAACTCTGGCGCCGACGCGTTAGTGCTCGAGCAACCAAACACCGCGCGCTTCGCTCGCCCGCCATTCAGCGCGGCTACTGTCCGACCCAGTACAAACGCTTCTAATCCCCCTGCCCCCGCGGGGGCATTCCACTGCACCATGACCAGATCACGTTGAGCAGAACATATTTCAACTCCCTTTTAATTGATATACTATAACGTAACATTAAAAGTAGAGAGATCGACCGTGTCTGACTTCCACCCCCTCCCCGTTACCGTGCTCTCGGGATTTCTCGGCGCCGGCAAGACCACCGTACTCAACCATATTCTGGCCAATCGCGAAGGCCGCCGCGTGGCGGTGATCGTCAACGACATGAGCGAGGTCAACATCGACGCCGCCCTGGTTCGTGGCGGCCCTACCGAGGCATCAGAAGAGGAAGTGGCGCTGAACCGCTCTAATGAGCGGCTCGTCGAGATGAGCAACGGCTGCATCTGCTGCACGCTGCGCGAGGATCTGCTCGTCGAGGTAGGCAAGCTTGCCCGCGAGGGGCGCTTCGATTATCTGGTAATCGAGTCTACCGGTATTTCCGAGCCGCTGCCGGTGGCCGAAACGTTCACCTTCGAGGACGAAGAGGGCCAGAGCCTCTCTCACGTCGCGCGTCTGGATACGCTGGTCACCGTCGTCGATGGCGCCAACTTTCTTACCCAGTACCAGCAGGCTCAAAGCCTCGAAGAGGCGGGCGAGCACCTGGGGGAAGAGGACGAGCGTAACGTGGCGGACCTGCTGGTCGATCAGATCGAGTTTTGCGACGTGTTGCTGGTCAGCAAGGTTGATCTGATGAGCGAGCGTGAGCTTGAATCGCTAAAAGCGGTGCTGACCTCACTAAACCCGGACGCCGAGATCGTCCCGATCCGCCAGGGCCAGGTGGCGCTGAACAAGGTGCTCGACACCCAGCGCTTCGATTTCGAGCGCGCCCAGCGCGCGCCGGGATGGCTCAAGGAGATGCGCGGCGAGCACGTGCCGGAAACCGAAGAGTACGGCATTTCGAGTTTCGCCTACCACGCGCGACGCCCCTTCCACCCGGGCAAATTTTTTGAGCTGCTGCACGCGGACTGGTTCGGCGAAGGGCTGCTGCGCTCGAAAGGCTTTTTCTGGCTGGCCACCCGCCCCCAGTGGGCCGGCCAGTGGAGCCAGGCCGGCGGCATTGCCCATCACGGCGTCGCCGGCATGTTCTGGAAAGCGATCCCCGAGTCGCGCTGGCCCACGGACCCGGAGTATCGTGATTTCATCAAGGAAAAATGGGTCGAACCCTTCGGCGACATGCGTCAGGAGCTGGTATTCATCGGCCAGCACATGGATAAAGCTCGTATGCGCGCCGCTTTGGACGACTGTCTTTTGAACGAAGAAGAGCTGCTGGAAGGGTTCGATGCCTGGAAGGCGCTGCCGGATCCGTTCCCGGCCTGGGAGTAGTCGGTCGTATTACGGGCAGTGAGACTTGATTAAATATTGAGAATATTCGCGAGAGACGCGTGAATAAAACCAGTGGCCTGACACTGGTCTTATCTCCCTACGCCCCACCGCTACCTTGGGGCCCTGCCAGCCATCGCTGGCCGGCCCGCTTAAACATAAAAAAGAGCCGTTCGCCTTCTACCGCTGAAAGAGATCAGCGTGTAGGACGAACGGCTCTTGAGGTGTTGTCGGTCAAATCGATGCGCTATTCAAGCCTATCGGCGTTTCGCGCGTTAAAATTTAAGCGACGCTGTGCAAAGCCGGGCCGCTGTCGAAGTCACCGTGCATGGCGGTCAGAACGGCCTCCTTGCGTACCGGACACTGCCACAGGTGATCCACCAGCTCGCTGTTGGGGGCATAGCCCAAGGGCGCATCGATCAACAGCTGCTGAAGGCGTCGAGAATCACTGCTCCGGCATGCACGCATCAGTTCGCTCATCAAGCGCTCGGTTTCCTCGAGGGACAGCGATACTTCGTTAGCCGACATGATGCGCGGGTGGGCCGTATTTCGCACGCGCTCGCCAATGAGAAGCTCCTCGTAGAGCTTCTCCCCCGGGCGCAAGCCGGTAAAGCGAATCTCGATATCGCCATTGAGCGAGTGTTTCGTCTGGTTCGGCTCCGTCACGTAGGGGTCGAATCCGGACAGACGCACCATTTTGGTGGCAAGGTCGGTGATTTTGATGGGTTCGCCCATATCCAGCACGAATACGTCGCCACCCTTGGCCATTGCTCCGGCCTGGATGACCAATTGGGCAGCCTCGGGGATGGTCATGAAATAACGCGTAATCTCAGGATGAGTAACGGTGACCGGCCCGCCCGCGGCAATTTGACGACGGAACATGGGCACAACCGAGCCGCTGGAGCCCAGCACGTTGCCAAAACGTACCATGCAAAAACGGGTGTTACTTTGTGCGCTAGACATGGCCTGACACACAAGCTCTGCCAGCCGCTTGGTCGCCCCCATCACATTGGTCGGCCGCACGGCCTTGTCTGTAGAAATCAGCACAAAGTCGCTGACACCGCTGGCGACGGCTGCCCGCGCGCAGTTGAGCGTGCCAATGGCATTGTTGACCAACCCCTCTTCCACGTTGTGCTCGACCATGGGCACGTGCTTATAGGCCGCCGCGTGGTAAACCGTCTGCACCTGGTAGTAGGTCATGACGGATTGAAGGCGCTCGGTGTGCTGCACCGATCCCAATAACGCCAGTACCTCTACATGCTCCAGCCCTTCTTCCTGGGCAAGGCCACGCAGGTCCTGCTCGACGCAGTACAGGTTGTATTCAGACACTTCCAAAAGCAGCAGCCTGGTAGGATGCTGGCGTAAAATTTGCCGACACAGTTCGCTACCGATCGATCCACCCGCCCCGGTGACTAGTACCACCTTGTCGGAGATATTGGCACCAATCAGGTCAGGGTTGGGCGGTACCGGGTCGCGCCCCAGCAGGTCCTCGACGGCCACATCGCGAATTTCTGTGGTCTTGGCCTTGCCAGTAATCACATCGGCCATGCCGGGAACCGTTTGTACCGGGACCGTCACGTCTTCCAGTGACTCGAGAATTTCCCGACGGCGCGCGTGGCTCGCGCTGGGCAGCGCCAGCAGAATTTTTTCAACCCCATAAACATCGATTAGGCCTTGAACGGCGCGGGGATGATGAACCTTGAGCCCTTGGATAGTGGAGCGCTGTACTTCGCTGTCATCATCCACGAAGCATACGGGCTCGTATTCGTTCCCACTACGAAACGACACGACCAGCTGTCGCCCAGAGCTGCCCGCGCCATAAATCAATACACGCGTTTTGTAACGTACCTGACCGCGAGAGTAGAGTGATCTCAATACCGCTCGTACGCCGCCGATGGTCAACATGGCGAGCATGGCGTAAATGAAAGGTACCGAACGAGGAATAGGTAAAAGCGCGACGTAGTTGACCACGATCAGTACCATCGTGGATGCTAATACGCCGGCTAGAACGGTCGTCGCCGCCTGCATGTCCATGAAGCGGATGATTGCTCGGTAGAATCCCAGTCGCGCAAAGATGAAAAGACTAATAGGAATAATGGCAGGTAAGACCAGCCAGACGTTGGAGTTGGACACAAAGGACCAACCATCTAGCCGCAAGAACATGGCCAGCAGAAAGCTAACCGTTATCAGCCCGGCATCAACCACTAACTGAATCAGGCGTTTTTGAGGTCTTGGCAGACGAAATAAGGGGTGCAATAAGCGCGATAACATAGCAGTCGACTCCAATTCAGCTCAACGAGCGCTCGAATTCACGAGCTGTCGATACGGCATTCACCGTTTACTAAGGTGTTTGGAGCAGTTTTACGTACTGTTTCGGATTAGTTTTATCATACCTTTGCCTACATCCTTGTACTATTGAGCAGTTTAAAATCAATGCTGTCCACACGCAGATAAATGTGTTGATGGCTTAAATTCAGCAAGTTACCTGCATATTAAAGTATGCAGCGTAGACATTATTCGTGCCCATTAAGGCGAGCTGATAAGATAAGTATCAGGAGGGCATTTCTTTATACCGGACCCAGTATGACAACAGCATTACATCCAGCGAAGAGCGCTTGATCGTTCAAGCCGACGCGACAAGTATTATAATTTCTATAGCCTTTATTTTTTATAAATTATCGTATGATTTTTCTAGTCAAACCATTGCCTTTTAAGTAGCACAAAAACAGCCATTAATCGCAATTTATTACTTTATTTTTCAAAACCAATCCAGGTTAAAAAAATGACGTATTATTCGGCAGTTGTTTTCAAAGACGTTTTGAAAGGCTCTTTAGAATGTGCATGACGGTTTACAACGGCTGCCACGCACACCACCAACCAAACCCAATAGGCGGCCAGTACTATCGGATAGGCGAAGAAGGCATAGCTCAAGCCAAAATCAAAAAATAGTAGCGCCAGTAGACAGCCTGCTAGCGCTAGTGGATCCCGATCCGGGCATCCCCCGTGTAGCCGCCGCGCAAAAAACCAAAGCGGCGCCACGTACAGCAATAATGTCGCCAGCCCCCCCAACGCACCATAGCGTAACCAGGCGTTCAGAATATCGTTGTGGGCATGCCAGTGCTCGGCGACACCACTACTTACACGACCCTGCTCGTTGAGCGTTTTCAAGACATCGCGATACTCCTGTAGGCGATACCCCGACCACGGCCGCTCGGCAATCAACTGCAGAGTGACTCGATAGAGCTCGAGACGAACGCCGATCGATCCGTGCGCCTCGCCATTCAGGTAATCAAGGCTTTCACTCATCGCGCTGTTCACCCGCTGCTGTACACCGGTCTGGGGCAGCGCGTAAAGCCCAATGACCAGCACGGCGATCACGACCGAGATCCCCCCGCGCAAGCGCAAGGGCCACTGCCGGGCATAAGCGCGATAGAGCATCCACACTGTCAACGGCAGCGCCAGCCAGCCACCCCGCGTACCGGAAAGCAGAGAAGCGTCAAGCCCTCCCAACGCTCCTGCTGCTACTAGCATTACCCAGCCCCAGCGTTTAGGCTGCTGCCATGCCCAGGGCAACCCAGCCAAACAGACAACCCCCGCCGCGAGCGAAAAGTTGCCAAACAGAATAGCGTGAAAAGGCGCCTGTCCACTTGCCCGCTCAACGCCCTGACCTGCGAACTGCCATAATGCCCACGCACCCACAGCGGCTCCGGTCACGGCGAACGCCACAAAAACGTTCGCGGCGCTTACATAAAGCCTGGGCAAGGCACAAACCGTTAACACGCTCAGCAGTAAAACAAGGAGCCGAGGCCATTCGTCCTGCCACGTCTGCGACCCTTGCACAGCACAAGCCAGCAGGGTGGCTGCCGCACAAAAAATGGGTAACAGGACGAGGTATCGAGCCAGCCTGGTGGCTTTTTTAAAACGCCCGCTGACTAATTCAAAACCACCTAAAACGGCTAGCGCGCCCAACGCTAACCATCCGCCATTGGGTAGGAGCAGCGGCGCAGCGATTAAAAAGCTAGTGCCGAAAAAAATCAGGGAAGTGTTTCGCAGCATCATCAGTTTTAAACACATGGGAGCTTGTTAGCGTTGGAAGAGATGGCTAATGCTCAACATCGACCATTAAAAGCCCCAGCGTCTCGTACAGCGCCCGTTCGGTTTTGTGTAGCTGGCTCGCCGAAGGAATCCAGTAGCGAACGCTATGAGGCGACTCGAACTGCGTTAAAAAATGGGTCGGGGCAGCGACAGGTAAAAGCCCTACCGCTTGAAAGTGGCGCATGGCACGCGGCATATGGGAAGCAGAGGTGACCAGTATGACTGGTGCGCCCTCCCCTACTAAATCACGAACCGCTCGGGCTTCCTGGCCGGTATCGGTTGGCCAATCCAGTACGCGTATGGATTGCCGTGGCACGCCCAATGCATGCGCGGCTTCGAGATAACCCCGAGCTACTGGCGCTATCGAAGTATCACGGGCGGCCCCTGACACGACTAGCGGCACATCCTGTAATTCACGCCATAACCGTATGCCTTCCATTAGGCGAAGCGCTGAGCTTTCACTCAGTTTGGCTACGCTGGAAACAAGCGCCTGCGGCTGCCAGCCTCCGCCCAGCACCACTATCGCAGCAGGCGCCTCTACGTCAGCGACATCCAAAAGCGCCGGGTAGCGCGTTTCGATCGGCGCCAACAAGCGCTCTGCAATCGGTGCCCAGCTAGCCAAGAGTAGAACCGTCAGCCCCAGAGCAGATAGCGCACGCCCCGAGTACAAACGTTTTAGCCAAACCAACCCTAACCCCAAGAACAGCAAGGCCATGCTTATCGGCAAGGGCATTAAAAGCGGCGGCGTAAGGCTTTTTATTAAATCGTACATGGCAGCCTTCATTGGCGCTTTCTATTCAAAGGGCCCCACCGCTGCGAGCTTCAAACAGATGGTCTTCGATACTTTGAAGCAATTTAAGTCGCTATGGCACTTTACTGCCGAAAATAGTTCAGATACCAGGGCATGGCTTCGCCAATACCGTCGACGATGGTGTGGCTGGGCGCATAGCCCAACAAGCGAGCTGCCTTGGTGATATCCGCTTGAGAATGGCGCACGTCACCTGCTCGGAAATCCCGATACGTCGGGTCTTGTGTATAACTGACACCCTGCTCAGCCAGCCCGTTGCGCAAGTATTCGAACAATTGGTTTAGCGTTGTACGACCACTCACGGCTACGTTATACACCTCGCCCTGCGCTACGTCTTCCGCGGTTGCCGCCAGCAGGTTGGCCTGCACGGCGTTAGCGATATAGCAGAAATCTCGGCTGGTTTCGCCATCGCCGTTAATGAAAAGCGTTTCATCCTGCAGCATGGCGCCGGCCCACTTGGGAATGACCGCTGCATAGGCTCCATTGGGATTTTGCCGTTTTCCAAAAACGTTGAAGTAGCGCAGACCGGTGGCTTTAAAATTGTAGGTGCGAGCGAACACATCAGCATACATCTCGTTCACCACCTTGGTGACAGCATACGGCGATAGCGGCTTGCCTATGCACTCTTCCACCTTGGGTAGCGCTGGATGATCGCCATAGGTAGAGCTCGAGGCTGCATATACAAAACTTCTTACTTCGGCGTCCTTGGCCGCCACCAGCATGTTCAGATGGCCCGTGATGTTAGCAGCGTTGGTCGCGATCGGGTCCTCAATCGAGCGCGGCACGGAGCCAAGCGCGGCCTGATGCAATACGTGATCGACCGACTGCCCATCGACCTGCATGGCCGCGCGGCAGGTATCGGGATCGCGAATGTCTCCTTCGATAAAGCTAAAGCGTGCCCACTGCTCGGCGCTTACCAGAGAACGCACCTCATCCAGATTGGCCTGAAAACCGGTGGCGAAGTTATCCAATCCCACCACGCGTTGATCGAGTTTCAAAAGCGCTTCGATTAGATTACTGCCAATGAAACCGGCACAACCGGTCACAAGCCAGGTACGAGGAGTGGCCTTCAGCTCAGCCTGGAGCGATACAATTCGACTCATTGCATTCCTTGATACGTGGTGAGATCGTTTTACATCGAAGCGCTCGACTTACAGTCGCAGGTCGGCGTCATGTTTCGGCAGCACGTATTTTAAATCGTAAAGTACATGCTCAGGCTTACCCCAGACACGAATACCCTGCGCGCCCAGCTCACAAAACTCCCGGTGCGCAACGGCCAGTATCATCGCATCATAAGCACCCGCCTTGGGGCTCTCGACGGGAGTAATACCGTATTCAGCTTCGGCTTCCGCTTTACTGACCTGAGGATCATACACATCGACGCAGACGCCGTAATCGGCCAGCTCGGCTAGAATATCGACGACACGCGTGTTGCGAAGGTCAGGGCAGTTCTCTTTAAAGGTCAACCCCAGTACCAGAACGCGCGAGCCTTCAACGTGAATACGCCGCTTGATCATTTGCTTGACCAACTGACCCGCTACATAGGCGCCCATGGCATCGTTCAAACGGCGCCCTGCCAGAATCATTTCCGGATGATAGCCGACTTGCTGGGCCTTGTGCGTGAGGTAGTAGGGATCCACACCAATACAGTGTCCTCCCACCAGCCCCGGACGAAATGGAAGAAAATTCCACTTCGTACCTGCCGCTTGTAAGACCTCTTCGGTATCGATATCCAGTCGATTAAAGATCAGCGCTAGCTCGTTGATCAAGGCAATATTGATGTCGCGCTGCGTGTTTTCGATCACCTTGGCGGCCTCAGCGACCCGAATACTGCTGGCCAGATGCGTTCCAGCCACGATGACCTTACGATAAAGCGCATCGACGAACTCTCCGGTTTCGGCCGTAGAGCCCGAGGTGACTTTTTTAATGGTGGTAACGCGGTGCTCCTTGTCACCCGGATTGATCCTTTCCGGGCTATAGCCCGCAAAGAAATCCTGGTTGTACACCAACCCGGACACCCGCTCGACGACAGGAATACACTTCTCTTCCGTGGCCCCGGGATACACAGTGCTTTCGTAAATCACCACGTCGCCTTTGGAAATCACCTGACCTATCGTTTCGCTGGCTTTAATCAGCGGGGTGAGGTCGGGCTGACGGCTGGCATCGATCGGCGTGGGCACGGTCACGATATAGACGTTACACGCGCGCAGTGCTTCGAGCTCGCTGGCAAAGCTTAGCTGTTTGGCTTTCGCCATCAGCGCGGGCTCGACCTCCAGAGTATGGTCTATGCCATCGCGCAGCTCAGTAACGCGCCCCTTATTGATATCGAACCCTACTGTGGGTAAGACTTTACCAAACTCGACGGCCAATGGCAGGCCCACATAACCAAGACCAATGACCCCCAGATGGACGTTATCAATATTAGGCACGGACGCTTCCTTTCAATGAGCATGAGAGTAATGAGATAGTAATATCTCACCAATACGGCAATACTAAACCGCCAGCTACACGAGCACTACAGCTCTTTAGAGCTTTCGATTTCACATCACCAACGCTTTCACTCTTTTTTTCAAAAAGTGTGGCAAAACACTAATTCAAGCTCATGCAAGCATAAGTAAAAGAGCGCGTGGTGAAATACTAGAAAACCCACGCCTACCACAACAAACTTCTAGTTATCAGGACCTACCTTGACTTATTAGATATGTAATTTTTGGCGGGCAGATCCATGGTGCTAAAAAATAAAAGCAAAAAAGCTTCCACACTCACTGACTTATTAAAAAGCACATGGCACTTCCTTTATGATAAGCGCAGACTTGACGCTTATTAACCCGCTGCACTAACGATACCCTTGGGGATTTCTCTGCTGCCAGCGCCAGGTATCGACCATCATCGTGGTTAAATCACGTTTGGCTTTCCATACCAATTCACGCTCTGCCAAGGTGGGATCCGACCAGCAAGTCGCAACGTCACCGGGCCGTCTGGATTCAATACGATAAGGAATAGTTACCCCCGATGCGCGTTCAAAAGCATCGATAACTTCCAACACCGAATATCCCTGGCCTGTCCCCAGGTTCCACGTATAGCAATCATTCTTGTTATTCAGTAACGTGTTCAGTGCACACAGATGCCCCTCTGCCAAGTCCATGACATGAATATAATCGCGTACACCGGTCCCATCCGGAGTAGCGTAATCATTGCCGTAAACGGCTAAACAGTCGCGGCGCCCAACCGCGACCTGGGCAACATAAGGCAATAAGTTGTTTGGAATCCCCTGAGGGTCTTCGCCTATTTGACCGCTTTCGTGCGCGCCTACCGGATTGAAATAACGCAAGCGCGCGACCGACCAACGCGTATCAGAGTGTGCAAGGTCCTGAAGGACTTCTTCAACCATGAGCTTTGATCGACCATACGGATTGGTAGGCTTACCGGTAGGAAGCCCTTCATGTAGCGGCATGGGATGCTCGTCCCCGTATACCGTCGCTGACGAACTGAATACAAGCTTAAAAACACCCGCGGCCTGCATGGCCTGACAAAGCGTTACGGTTCCGGAAACGTTGTTTTCGTAATAGCCGAGCGGCTGACTCACGCTTTCGCCCACGGCCTTTAGACCGGCAAAATGGATGACTGCGCTAAATTCGTGCTCGTTCAGGAGGCGATCCAACACCCCCCTATCGCGGATATCTCCCTCCACAAACGTAAGCGTCCTTTCGGCGAGCGCTTCTACTCGAGCGAGTGACTCACGTGAAGCGTTGGCAAGATTATCCAGTACGACGACAGAGTACCCGGCTTCGAGGAGAGCCAACGCTGTGTGTGAACCAATATATCCCGCCCCACCGGTTACAAGGATAGTCATGGGTTGGCTCCCTTTTGAGTGGCAAGGCTCATTACTTCGCTAATCGCGTCACAGATTTTTTGAATTTCCCTCTCCGTCAACGTAGGGTGGCACAAAAACATCAAGCTGTTTTCCCCCAGTTCCTTGGCGACAGTTAGCGGTTCTTCAGGCCGCCAGCCTGTACCGTCGAACGCCTTTTCCAAATAGACTTCAGAGCAGGAACCGGAAAAACATGGCACACCGCGATCCACGATTTCATTCATGATGCGATCACGGTCCCAATCCTGTTGGAGTTGAGAGGGTTCGACGAATACGTAGCACTTGTAGGCGGCGTGCTCGATGTACTCGGGCACCAAAGGCACGCGTAGCCCATCACACTCACTAGCGGTTTGCCAGATCCGCTGGGCATTGGCTTGGCGAGCCGCTTTCCACTCCGGCATGAAGGTCAGTTGGATACGGCCGATAGCGGACTGCATTTCCGGCAGCCGCCAGTTGGTTCCAAAGCTTTCATGTAGCCAACGAAAGCCGGGCGGGTGCTCACGTTCGTAAACCGCTTCCCAACTTTTCCCATGATCCTTATAGGCCCACATTTTTCGCCAAAGCGCTTCGTCGTTGGTGGTGACCATGCCGCCTTCACCACCGGTCGTCATGATTTTATCCTGACAAAACGACCAGCAGCCGACGTGGCCAAAGCTACCGACGCTCTGGCCTTTGAACGTGGCGCCATGAGCCTGGGCGCAATCCTCGATAACGTGCAAACCGTGCTCGTTAGCCAGGGCCATGATGGACTCCATGTCACAGGGCCAGCCCGCCAAATGAACGGCGATGATCGCGCGTGTATTGGGCGTGATCTTTTCGGCGATGGACATCGCGGTAACATTCTGTGAATCATGGTCCACGTCGGCAAAAACCGGAACCGCGCCCGCGGTAACGATACTGGAAGCCGTCGCCAGGAAAGTACGCGATGTGGTAATTACCTCATCCTTACCTCGCCCTTCTCCCTCACCAATACTTAATCCCTTTAATGCCAAATCCAGGGCTGTCGTGCCATTGGAAACTGCAATCGCGTATCCACAGTTGGCAAACTGAGCGAACTCACGTTCGAACTGACGACCTTCCTGGCCTGTCCAGTAGTTAACACGGTTGGAGAGCAGGACGCGCTGCACCGCTTGAGACTCTTCCTCGGAAAAGGAGGGCCATGGAGAAAAAGGGCCACTTAGCATGCGATCACCTGATTTTAAAATAATTGAATGAAGGAGCAGAGCGACTCATCGAATCACGGGTCGCGCAGGCACGCCAATTACCGTTTGACCATTTGAAATTTCAGAGACAACGACGGCCCCTGCTCCTACGGTAACGTTATGGCCAATATTCAACAGCTGTATCACGCTTGCGCCAATGCCTATCCAGCTGGCTTCGCCAACCGTGACAGCGCCGGCCAATGAAGCGCCAGGGCACACGTGTGAGCCGTCGTGCAGGAGGCAGTCGTGATCAATACTGGCTCGCGTGTTAACCACGCACGCCTCGCCCACACGACTATCGATTTGTATAACGGCTCCTGCAAATATGACGCTACCTGCACCCAATGCCACAGTGCTACTGACATAAGCCGAGGGGTGGACGAGCGTTATCAAGGGAGCATCGAGGGCCTTGAGGTCTCGCGTTTTTTTCAACCGCACGTGATTATTGCCGATACCTACGATGACGCCATCGAAATCGTGCAACTGCTCCAATAATGCCCGGGTATCGCCAATAACGGGCCAAAGACCGTTACTTTGCAAGCTCGGCCAGGCATCATCGAAGAAGAGTATGTGCTGCCAGCCGCATAGAGACGCCGTCTCCGCAACGACCTTACCGTGACCGCTGGCGCCCAAAACGGCCAAGCGCTTCATTTGCCACTTCCCGTGAATTTGGTCATGGTCGCTTCACCTTCTGCGCTGATGCCATCTCTCACCAGCACCTTTTTCACAGTAAGCATCAGAATTTTCAAATCGAGCCAAAGAGAGTGGTTGTCTACATACCATACGTCCAGCTTGAACTTGTCGTCCCAGGAAATAGCGTTACGGCCGTTAATCTGTGCCCAACCGGTTACGCCGGGTCGCGCTTCATGACGCCGGTATTGCTCGGCGCTGTAAAGCGGCAAATACTCCATTAAAAGCGGCCGAGGACCGACCAGACTCATATCGCCCTTAAGCACATTCCAAAGCTCCGGCAGCTCGTCCAGACTAGTGGCACGTAGAAAATTACCAAAACGGGTGAGGCGCTGATCATCTGGTAGCGGGTGACCTTGAGCATCATATGCATCCTTCATGGTACGGAATTTAACCATCTCAAACGGTTTTCCATGGAGGCCCGGACGAATCTGGCGAAACAGGATGGGGGAACCAAGTTTGCTACGAACGAGCAACGCCACTACCAAAAGCACGGGAGAAAGCAAGCTCAGGGCGAGCAGAGACACTAGAAAATCAAATAGTCGTTTCATTGGTAAATCCAACGTATATATAAATGAAGATGATAATTTGCCAACGCGGCTATTCGTTGCAAGCGTCGCCCTGCGTAACACGATCCGAACGAAATCGAGCAAAGTTACGGCTCTTAAAACGGCTTTAAAGATAGTGATTTGATGCCATACGCCTTTTCGCTTGCACAGCCACTGATCAGCCGAACGACGGCCTCGGATCAACGCGCACAGTAGCGTTCGAACAACTCCCAAACGTGATTCTGGTCGAAGTTTTCCAATGCCCACTGACGTGCGTTCGAGTAAATTTGCTCGGTCTCTTTTGGATTACGCCGCATGCGTTCAATGTGTTGCCAAACAGTTTCAACGTCACCAAAAGGAACACGCACTCCGCTTACGCCCTCTGCAACGCTATCGCGCACGCCTACCACATCGAAACCAATCGTAGGGACGCCCATGACCGCCGCTTCGATAGCGACATTGCCAAACCCTTCTCGGTGCGTAAGAAACAGATGTACGTTCGCGATGGCAAAATACGCAGAAACATCGTCTGTGAATCCTACATGGCTCACATTACCGATGGTTTGGATACGCGTTAACACTGACTCACAGCCCGCCTCGATGGGCCCGACCATCACAAAGCGGATATTCTCGGTCGACTGCGCGGCGCGTTTTGTTAACGCCTCCATTTCGGCCAGCCCTTTCTCCATCGAAATACGGCCAACCGTGAGTACAACGAACGCATCTGGCTCAATGCCGAGCGATTTTTTTAGTTCCTCCAATTTATCATTACTAACGTTTTCTGGATCAAAATGATCAGCATTCACACCGTTGCTGGAGCCGCCACCCAAGACGCGCCCCTTGCGGGTGAAAAAGTCACCCGCATGGCGGTACTCGGCCATCAAGGAGCGCGATACGAAAAGCACCTCGTGGGCGCAAAATACGGCGATACGGTCGAAGGTTAAATACAGCGATCGGGAAAAACCCGAAAAATTCTCATATACCCGGCCCTTGAAAAACACCACGCGTCGAGATTGACGCGTCAACCAAGCCGTTATCGAGCCAAGCAGAATTGCTTTGGGAGTGGCCACGAGAACCATGTCGTAACGAAAGCGTAAAAAATGAAACAGCAGTTGAAGCAGAGCGGCTAAATCTGCTCCTATCCGCGGAGGGCGCACCATTTTGATAGGCACGACCTTCCCAACGTCACGCCGCCGAAGCAGCTCGATTTCATCGGCGGACCCGCCGCATAAAAGCGTGAGCTGAAAGCCTTTTGCCTTCAAATGTTCGAGCTGTCCACGATACAGTACGTTAAATGATATCGCGTCCGTCACCACCAAACAGAGACGCTTCATGAGTTTTCGGCCATGTGCGCTTGACTGACAGGAAGTTGCAACGCTTGAACGGTCTGAATTTCACCCAGAACTTTCGCTTTTTCCGCTGCTTCAATGCCCTGCTGATTTCGCCGGCGCCGAATGACGTCCATCTTTCCCAACCAGTTCAGCAACGTGACAGCGCTTGACTTGGCATACAGTGCCAGTAGCCCTTTAGTACGCACCCTGTTCGTAAACCGCCCCTTGGCATCTTCACGTATTGAGATACGTCCTACCTGATAGGCAAGCAATAACTTATTGGCGGTGACATTGCCATCCTCCCGGTAGTAATAAAGAGGCTCGGGAATGATAGCGATGTTTAAATCATCTTTCGAAAATGAGCGTATCCATAGATTGGTATCCTGCGACTTGGGGAGATCTTCACGATATCGGTTTCGCATAAACCACTCTTTACGCCCGAGAATCGATGCATGAACGATACCCGCCTGCCCCGCTAAAAGCGCCTTTTCTGTTATATGGTGGTTTGGAGAAACACAGCGAATACCGACAGGCTCCCCGTCATCGGTCAATGAACATACGCCCGTTCCCACCAGATCAAGCTCAGGGTGTTCCATTAAACATTCGAGCTGCTTTCGGATACGATCCGTATCCATGAGATCGTCTGCATCCATTCTTGCGACAATATCGTATTTCGCTAAAGAATTGATTTCATTCAGCCTGGTTGCCAGCCTTTTATTTTTTCCGTCCGAGTAGACACGAACGCGCGGATCGTCGATAGAACGAGCGATATCGAGCGACTTATCGGTAGAACCATCGTCGACGAGGATAAGCTCCCACTCCTGGTGAGTCTGTGCAAAGACCGACTTGATGGCATCGAGCAGAAACTGCTCTGAATTGTAAAAAGGAAGCCCTATCGATACTGGAGGCAGCGCTTTATCTACCATGCAAAGATATCCATATTGAAGGAGTAAGGAGAAAGATTGCTAAACGTGGACGTCGTTAGGACGAAGTACATAGCGGTGACGCACAAAAACCCCATCGCCAAAAGAATGCGCGTCGTTGTGGTGCCAAGCTGCTGAAACACCATGGGCCATAAAAGTATCGACATAGAGCTAAAATACAAATGCAGTCGCAGTACTCCCGATGGATTAACGCTCGACAGGGTCGAGGCCAGCGTCGGGACCAGACCAATCAAGTAGATATTGAGCAACCGTGCGTACCATCCGTTAGGATCGGGAACATAGCGCTTAAAGATATAGAGCATGACACCTTGTCCGAACAGGAAAGCCACCGTGACTTCGCCTCCCCCCTCTCCCGCTTCTGCATAGGTAGAAAATCGGTCACTAAGAAGCTCCGATGCCAACCCAACAAATACGCTCAAAAAAGCGACCGCTATCACGGTAGTGAATCCGAGAATGGCCAGCCGCTGCCAGCGCACCTGTGTCGTAGCTAGCCAGTAAAGGGGCAACGCAATCAGAGCGGTTCTATGAAACAGCGCAGCGAATGCCACCAACGCTATGTAGGGCCACAGGCGCCGCTCAAGTAAAAATGGAATAGCAAGAAAACAGATCGCTGCGGCAATACCTTGACGCGCGCCGTTGAAAAAAAAGGTGTAGGTGCCCAAGGTTACGAAAAGGTAGACCCCGGTTTCGTAACGCTTCACCAGGCGTGTAATAGTTGTTAGATAACAACTGACAACGATGAGCGCGATCAGGACCAGCAGCATCGAGTAGGACTCGGAGAGCGTTCTGGCAATCCAGGACAGCAGGTAGTAGCCGGTATCCTGTCGCTCAATAACGATATCAAAGCTATCGCTTTCGTGGAAATGACGTATGTAAGTACCGGTATCCGTACCGACTCGCCTATTACGCAGCCCCGCGAATAACACCAGTGCGGTGCCGGTAAAAAAAAGGCCCAGCCGACGCACACCGGAGCTTCCTGCGCGCCGCCATACGCAGGTGTTAATAGTGACGAATATCAGTAGCAGCAAATACGCAATCATGCAGCGTTATATACCTGTTCGAGCCGGCGCGCACCCGCCGCGGATGAAAACCCTGCCTGTTCCAAAATCCTGTGGCGTACATGCTTTTCAGGATGGTCCGCGGTCGCCGCGGACAGTATTGTCTGCGCCCAATCGGCATCTCCCGCCTCAAGCTCGACAAAACGCACCATGTCCATGCCCAATTCCACTTCTGGCGAGACAGCATTGGAAACCACTGCTGGCAATCCCGCCGCCTGAGCCTCGACCAATACTACTGGGAAGCCTTCGTGTAGCGATGGCATTAGCATTACGTCTGCAGCCGCCATCAATTCGGGGATATCGGTTCGCAAACCGAGCACTTGTACGTGGCTTTCAAGACGATGTTCAAGGATCAGATCCCGAATACGGTCCTGTTCAGGTCCAGTGCCAACCAGGAGCAACTGAAAATCCACTCCTTTTTGCCTTAGTGCCTTCGCAATGAGAATCGAACGCTCATGATTTTTAACGGGCATGAAGCGTCCCACCTGCACGATCACTATCTCCCCGCTATTAATTTTGAGCTCGTTGCGCACCGCTATACCGGATGCCTGTGAAAACCGCTCGATATCGACGGCATTCGGGATAACCACCACGTCCTCTCTACCGGGAAACAAATAATTCGAGGCCGCCCTGCCACAGGAGACGAAACGTGTGGCCGACATGACAATGAGGCGTCTGGCTACACGCTGATACAGCCGGCCAGCCCGGCTTGCGCTATTGGCATCTTGCGTATTGTGAGAGTGTGCGACCCGGCAAGGTACACCGGCCATACGAGCAGCCATCAAGTGCAGGCCACTGCTGAAAAGCGTATGTGAATGGACCGTCTTCCAGACACCGCTGCATAGCAAACGATAGAGTTTCCAAAAGCGGGAGACTGGGTTAGTCGCGTTGATTCGATGAATACGTCCGCCCAGCTCTTCTATTTCGTCATCGTAATCGCAGCGCTCATCGGTGAAGTAGACGAAATCGAACTGAAACCGGCTGCGGTCGATTTCACGGTACAGGTTCATCACCATGGTTTCTGCCCCCGCACGGTCCATGCGGCCGACGACATGCAGTACACGTGCTAACGCCATCACGATTTTCCCTGAGCCAAATGAGCGGTTTCCTGAGCGTTCGGGCGCTGGACAGCTCCCTGTTTTGCGTCGGCCTCATACATGTTTAAAATTTTATCCACGAGAACCAAACGGTAAGCCAATGTTTGTGGCGATAGCCTATAAGGTCGCTTGGCCTTGAGATAAGCTTTGAGGCTTCGCGGCAAGTGTCTGGAGACCCAGCTACGCCCCGTTCGCAACAATTTAGCTGATCGTGTGGGGGTCTGTTGATCGTTCTCTTCGGAGGGTGCGGATGCCATATCCAGCACCGGGGTGGGAAAGCGCTGACTCTGGCGAAGCGTCGTCAGGTAGTCATTCATGAATCGACGTCCGGTTGTGTTTTGAAAAAACGAAACCGGAGACGCTAGAGACCCCTCGGCATGCGACGGCACGCCGCTATGATCGTGCTTTCTCCAAAGCCTTCTAATGTGTTTTTTATCCCCCTTGGCATGGTCGGGAAGCGCAACGTACGCCTTGAACAACGACCAGCTCATCATGGGAGAGTAATTTTCAACATGGCCACTCACTAGATCGGTGAATGCCGAAACCACCATGGGGATGCGATAGCTGGCATACAGGCGATCCCGCCATTGAACCAGCGTTTCTCCGGGTAACAACGCGACATCAAGTGACGCTGAGCGTTGGTCGAAGAGCGCTGAAAAATGCCGTGTGTTCGCATAATCCTCGAACGTGGCAAACCCCAGTTGCTGCCTTGCAGAAAGCTGATCGGCATAGATGGCGGTCGGAAAAGGAATGTCTCCCCGTAGCGCACAACGAAAACCCGAGCGATAAAACTCATCCCACATGGAGAAGCCATCGGTATAGGCATTAAAGTGATCAATCCTGCCTTCCGAGGCTTCTACAAATCTGTCCAGCACATCGTCGTAGTCACCGCCTTGCGTAGGCAGAAACCGATCCAAAAGCGGTTTTCTGTAGGTATCGGCAATACGCTGCGCTGCGCGTTTGTCATCGAAAACCGTGTCTCGCTGTTCGATGCCCCAGTTAACCAGCTCGACGTTGGAAGCCACGCCGGCCTCTCGTGAAAGCGCCAGTAGCAGCCGGCTATCCAAACCGCCGGACAAAGGCAACAACACCTCACCAGATTCATGGGAGCCCACGATCTTTTTGATCGTATCGATCACCTGGGATTCGAACTGGTCCAGGTAGTTTTGAGACGACTCTTTACCCGATTGTGGCAGCGCAATGCCCGGTTTTGGACGAGCGTCGATCTGCCATTGACTCACATCCAGAACATACTCAAGACCAGGTTTCACCTGTACGATTTTTTCATCCCAGGCCGCGAAGGGGCCTTGGCAACCGGAGGAAAGAAACCAGCCGGTGGCCGCTTGATTGGGAGCGAATGCGCCCTTGAATCGAACGATCGCTCGCTGCGAAGTGGAGACGACGAGCATTTCGTCATCCATGTAGTACCAAAGCGTGCGAGAGCCGAACTGATCAGTAAAAAAAGATACTTCCTGAGTATTCGCCTGAATAACCGCGTAAGAACCGTCTGCCTGCACGCTGTGACGCTCTATTGACGCTTCTTCATCCTCATCAGAGGCTACCCACCCGATGGTCAGTTGCCCGGCAGCTTGATCGGTTACGCTATCGCTATTTTGAATGGCGTAATAGCCGCCCGAGCTACCCGGCCACTCGGCGACGATGTGGTTACAGCGTCCCTGAAGCGAATGGGGCGTCAACATCTCACAGATGCTCTCAAGTCGAGAAAGCGCGCTCCCCGATGCAGCCGGGTCTCGAAATTTTATAAATACGTACTGAGCCATAAAGCAGTGATATCCCGTTCGGTGACTAGGCAGACGACGTGGCATTGCGGCGATAAGATGAAAGCCTGGACAACGCCGCACGAAGGGAGCGAATAGAGCTATAGGCGAAAGGCTTAGGCAGTCGAAGGGCGGCCAACAGCACTTTAACCCTGGGCGCAGGTGATGCGCTTTGTCGCGCTTTTCGAGTGCTGGCAAGGTGATTGCGCGCGGCTAGCAAGGCCTCTTTCAGAAAGTCATGTTGAATCGTCATCACCACAAACCAGATGCCACGGTAAATTTTAGTCGCCAGTAGTTGCCGAACGCCTACCGAGGCAGAGTGGCGCTCAACGATGTCGAGAATTAGCCGGTGTGCCGAGAAGATGTGCAAAAGCTTGCGATCCCCGGCGGCGGTGATCGAACCCGAGCGCTGCCGGTACTGATAAAAGCGATTGGGAATGCGTTCGATTTTTCGGGTCAAGAATCCCAGTTCCCAATGAAACGGCCAATCCTCGTAGTAATGCCCTACCGGGAACCGTAACCGTGGATCATCCAGAAGCTCAGCTCGAATGAACTTCAGCCAGGCAAAATGCGGAAGTTTGAAGTATTCGACCTCGGTAAGCGAGCGTGCTTGATGCATATCGATACGCCCGTCGCTCCCCGGCAGCGGTTCGCCGTCATGGAAAACAGCAAAATCGAACATCACCACATCAGCCTCAGTTTCGATCGCTCGAGCAAGGCATGTCTCGACCAGTTCCGGTGCGATCGCATCATCCGAATCCACGAAAAGCACAAACTCACCCTGGGCGGCTTCGATACCGGTATTTCGTGCCGCCGACAACCCCGAATTCGTGTCGTGTTGAATCACGCGTACGCGGTCGTCTTCAAGGTGGGCATCGAGCTTGGCCAGCGATCCATCGGTCGAGCAGTCCTCTACCACGATGATTTCAAGGCGGCCGTAGGTTTGGCGACGAACCGAATCCAGGCATTCGTCGAGATAAAACTCAACGTTGAAAACGGGAACAATAATGGATACCAGTGGAGAGGTGTCAGAAATCATGAATCAGCAACCGCCATACGGAGATCGTTATAATGTGCGGGTTCTATCACTGGGTGTGCAGGCTCGCGACGCGGGATGGCGAGAACGTCTTGAACGATCCCGTCGATATTGGAAAGCTCGCCAAGCTCTAAAAAGCGTACTTGAGGAACATCACGCAACCAGTCTGTCCAGGTTTGACGAATCTTATGGTTGGAGTTGGGTAAAACCAGGCACGGAGTTCCCGCCAGTGCGGCCAGGATCATGCCATGAAGGCGGTCGGTTACCACAAGCTGCGCACTTTGAAACTGACTGAGTTTTCCCTGCAGTAATTCGGCACAGCGTTCTGAAGAAAGGCGCGAGCCACCTGCATGGGTATCGGTTACCTCGGTCACCAGTCCTGCATCGGTGAGAGCTTTCAAAAGCGTTTGATGCTGATGATCGCCTAACGAACGCTCACGATCGTCTCGCAAACAAAGCAGCGCTCCACGTGGCTCGACACTATTATTGACCCCGAAATCGACGGCCGTCGCGCTGAGAACGATATCGGGAACAAAACGCACTGCCGGCTTTTTATGGTCGGCAAACAGCTTTTTGAGTTTTTCAAAGCTCACGGCTTCGCGCGCGTGTAGATAAAGGTTTTGATGCCTCGAATATACCCGCACGATTCTGTCGACCGCACGCTGAGACTGCTCGGAGTCATCCCAATCAAGCGTCTGGGGGAAACACACCACCCGATTGCGTGGAAAGGAACGAATGACCAGCTGTCGCAACGCTTCGATATCAGGATACAAAGACCCCATGTTGCCGCCACCGATGATCGTGACGACGTCTTCCTTGACCGCTTGTTTGCGTATCGAGCGAATCACTGCCCGTGTATCGCTAATGGGCACCGATACGAGTTGATGGTTGGGCAGGTGCCGCGAAAGATAGTTTTGTTGCGCAGCCGTGATCGCAAGATCGCCTATGTTTCCATAGTCCGCTGCCAAAAAGACGAAGCAGCGTGGCGCGTCGGGAAGCTGCATGCGTCGTGCAGACAGCACGCCTTGCAATTTTTGCTTGATCGATAAGGGTATTTTACTTTTAAGTGATGTAAGCATCGTTGCCTCTCCGTTTTATTGCCGCTGCCTTTCTCAAAACGAGTAAGAGAAGCACCAGGTATCCTGCTACATTAACGAGCGCAAAAACCGCTACTGCGACGAGGTCGTTCCCGAGATTGGCGCCAATGAAAAGCGACAGTACCCGAGCAGCAGTAATAGCGACTTCATAAATGAGAAGTGTTCCCTGCATGCGCAATACCGGCATTGAAGAGACCGCGGGTCGGGTCGCTAAAACGCTAGCCATCCATAAGGCAACCCAACGCGAGTATTCACCAGCACGCAGCCATTCATCGCCAAAGAACCAGGGAAGCAAGATGTCCCCCCATAAAGCGATGACACCAAAGGGAACAATCCCGATGCACGCCATCCCAAGCGTGGCACGCTGTATCAACGGCAACGCGTTCGCGGGATTTCGACGAACGGCTTCTGTGACGCGGGGGAAAAAAACCTCCAGCACGGATTGCCCAAGCAGCATGATCGGCGCGCCGAGAACCAATGTGGTGATGGAGTATTGCCCGGCAATGGAAGCGCTGAACAAGGAAGTCAGGACGAGCACCGGAAGTCCGAGAGACGCTGCATTAATCATGCTTTGCGGCATGCGATAGAGCACAAAATCACGCTGTTCGATCGCGGCCTTGCGAATACCTGCACGTCCGAACCAGCGGCGCACCTCGAAAGCGCCTTTTTTGGGGACGCGGGAAAGCAACATGGTGAAGTTAAGCGCCTTGCCCCCTATCATGATAATAATCAGCAGCAAGCCGTGAGGGGCTAAAAGACCACCGGCCAATTTCCCCAGATTCATTAAAAACGTACTGGCTACGTAGGAGCGCGCCTTTTGCTTGAAAAGCCCCTCTCGAATCGCGGACTGGTTCGCCACTGATAATAGTGCACTTAACAGTAAAGCCACGGGTATCAGATACAACAAGTACGGTGCTGCTTCCAGCCCCAGCGAGTGGGCAATCGGTGCGCGAAAAAGCAAAACGATCACAAGCGCGACCGGGGCCATGATAGAAGCACAAACGAGTGACAGCCGAGCGACCGCCGTAGCCCCCTCCTCGGTTTGCGGCATCACGATCGCATTGGCATAGCCAAGCGTGGCAATGGGTGAAATGATATTGATCACTGCCGTGAATGCGGCGAGCGCACCAAACGCCTCGGGGCCGTACAGCCGAGTAAGAAACGGCATAAAAGCAAGCGAAATGGCCTGAGCCGCTGCGATGCCCGTTGCCACGGCAACAACGTTGCGCACGAAACTACTTTTGCTGAATTTACTCGCGCGTACGCGCAGCTTGCCCAGAGCTAGACTATTCATCAATTAATAGCGCCATACCATCGATAATACTCATGAAACTTCCACACCCGGTTGATGGGAGAGCGACCTACTATCTCGTAGCCTTGTTCAACGTCTTGAAAAAAACACATTCCTGATAGGCTACTGCGCAAAAATCACCCGTATGTAACCCCGCGTCTCCAACCGTACCCTGTGCCTGGCTACGCTTTCCCACCGCGGGCCCATTAAAGGCGCGGTATTCGTTATGGCTCTCAGCGCGATAACCAGGCGCATTATTGATACCCGAACGGCCTGACTCGAGCCTTCAAACTAGTCAGGCCGTTCGAGCGCAGGTTTACTCGTTGACTGATTTATAGCTGTACTGGTAGTAGCCATAGCCGTAACTGTTGGCCGCCTTTTTCTCCATGGCATTCAAAATGGCGCCTTTCACCACCACGCCTGCCGCTTCCAGTCGACGAGCTGCGTGTTGTAGCTCTTTCAACGTATTGATTTCAAAACGTGCCAATAACAAGGTCGTACCACAATGACTACCCACCACGGCAGGGTCGGTCACTGCCAGTACTGGCGGAGTATCCACGATCACCAGATCAAACTGCCGCTCGGCTTCACTAAGTAGCTGAGCGAAATGCTGGCTCATCAATAGCTCGGAGGGATTAGGCGGCGCGATGCCTCGAGACATATAGCTCAGACCCTCTACCTGGCTTGCACGCACCTGTGTTTGCCAGCCACTGCGACCAGAAAGTACGTCAGAAAGGCCTTCGGCGCTTTGCCCACCAAATGCATGATGAATGTGGCCCTTGCGCATGTCCGCATCAATTACGAGGACCTTTTGCCCTGCCTGAGCGCACACGGCGGCCAGGTTCACCGCTATAAAACTCTTACCGATACCGGGGCTCGAACCGGTGATCATCAAACATGAATTTTTGGCTTCCATCATCGCGAAATGCAGGCTAGTACGAAGACCGCGCAGCGCCTCTATGGAAAGATCGGTAGGGTCGTGCTTGGCCAAAATGCCGCTGATGACCTGATGGCTTCGTTTATCTTTTTTACCTTTTACTTTACGTACCAGTTTCTGCTGCGCTTCCGATAGCGGGATCGTTGCATATACCGGCAATCCGCTTTGCTCGATCTGCTCGGCGGATTCTATTCCCCGGCGAAGGAGTCCCAGCGCCAGCACTCCCCCAACGGCCAACATTCCCCCAAGCAGTGTCGCGACCATTACGATGAGCGATTTTCTCGGCGCAATAGGGCCACCGCCTACGAGGGCGTCATCGATGATACGCACGTTGCCCACGGTCCCGGCGCGGGTCATCTGTAGTTCCTGGGTTTTGTTCAACACGTTAACGTAAATGGCTTGCGTCACTTCCACTTCACGCGTTAGCCGAACGATCTCCTGCTGGGTTTCAGGAAGCTGGCTGACCTGCTCGTCCAACTGATCCAAATCGTTTTGTAGGCGTCGCTTTTGGCGTAAAAGCGCTTGGTAACTCGGGTGGTTTGGAGTGAAGCGCTGAGACAGCTCCGCCTCCTGAAGCTCCAGTTCGTTGAGGTTTTGCTCCAACGCGATGTAGCGGTTGATCGCTGCCTGAGACTCGCTGTTAAGATCAACGCTTTCGGCGTTGACCCGGTATTCGTTGAGACGGTTTTCAGCGGAGTTGAGCTGCTCGCGCAGCTCCGGCGACTGCTCTTCCAAAAACGCCAAGCGCTGTTCGGCCTCGGCGGATTGCCGCTCGACGTTTTGGGTCAAAAACGTTTCTATAACTGCATTAAGAGAGCGGCGAATAGCCTGCCTATTTTCACCCTTCAAAGTGAGTTTGAAGATGCCGGTACTGCCGCCACGTCCACCGCCACCCTGCTCGCTTACGCTCAGATTACCTCTCAAGTGGTTAATAGCATTGGAGCGAACCACTTTGGTCAAGATGAATTCAGCGCCCGGAGCAGCAGAGAGCTCTACCACGCTCACCTGTACGCCGCCCTCAAGGAAGCTGCTAAATTCGCCTACCCGGCCATTACCCAAACGCTCGCCGCTTAACCATAACGAGTACTCGCTGGCAGACTCGTTTTCTACTTTCAGGGTGAAGGGCATACCACGGTAGGCATCGTCCACTTCGAGTCGGCCGACATCGATACTCTCGTTACCCCATACACTTGCGTGCCCCTGCATAAAGTCAGGCCGATTGATACCGCGGCGCTGAATAAAGCCGCCAATAAGGGGGAGCGTATTAGGTGTTACCACGGTATCGAGCGAGATGCGATCGACCACTTGGCCTAGCACCATGCGCGACTGCAAAATCTGCACTTCGGCAGACGTCGAGGACTCACTCTCCGGCCCCAGCATGTCGCCCAACCCCTCCAGCGGGTTGATCGACGATCGCTTTTCGACTTGTACCAGCGCATCCCCTTGGTAAACAGGCGTTGCGCTCAAGGCCACGAGAACGCCAATAGCGGCAAATATCCCGGTGATTCCCACGATCCACCACTTTTTGTCCAGCAGCAGACCGAATAGGCGGCCTAAATCGATTTCATCACTATCGTTTCCAACAGGGCGCTGGGCCGTCACATCACTCATGCTTTGGCTACATCCATTTTGGCTATTCAGGGGCGGCGTTACGCCAGCTTCAAGGCCCAGGCTTGTACGGCCTGATCCATTAGCTGATGAACGTGCTGAAATGTTTCCGCACTTTTTCGATACGGGTCAGGGATATCCTTGCCCCGACCATTTTCAAGCCACTGTCCTAGCCGCATCGTTTTGCCAAGCGCGGCTGGGGAAAGCTCTGCGACAGCCAGACGCTGCTGGTCACTCATGACTAGTATCAGGTCGGCGCGATCGAGCATCTCACGGGTTAGCTGGCGAGCCTGGTGGTTATCAACCTCGAGCCCGTCCCTCTCGGCAAGAACGCGAGCGTGGGCATCGATTTGACTGCCTACCAGCGCGCCCAAACCGGCAGAAGAAAACTGCCTACCCGGCAGGCGCTGGCGCAGCATGGCCTCCGCCACGGGGCTGCGGCATATGTTGCCGACACATACCACTAGAATGCGCTGAAACATGGCGGGGCTTTCCTGCTCCGAGTCGTTATCGCGACGTTATATCAGGGGTTTATTGCAGATTACGTGAGTCAGAAATACTGCCTGCGGCGTAGCCCGGCAAGCGAACGGACGGCAGGAGTTGACTGATCACACGGTTCCAGCGGGCAATCGGTGCGGTGGTCACGTACACCACATCATTGGGCTGCATCGCAAACCTGCTTCCCAGTACGAAAGCAGCAGCGTTGCTTATATCCAGCTGATAAACGGTCGCCAAACGGTCACTGTTCAGCTCATTACCGCGAATGACAAAGATGCCCGAGGGTTCAGCGGTGACTTCATTGACGCCGCCCGCTTGCGCTAGCACATCAGAAAGGGATAAACGCTCGTTACCCAAGCGAACATTGCCAGGCGAATTCACCTGTCCCATGACGGAAACCGCTTGGCTCTCAGCGCTGGGTATGTGCAGTACGTCGCCATCTCGCAGCAATCGGTTTTGGGTTTGATCACCTTCACGCAGCAGGCTGAAAAGAGAAAGACGCTGCTCCACGCCGTTTCGAGTCAGATACACCTCGTGCCAGTTGGCGTCTTCGGTAGCGCCCCCTGTCTGGCTCACGGCATCGATCACGGTGAGCGGCACGGTCGTGACGGGCACGCTACCTGGGCTTGCAACGGCACCGCTTACTTGAACCTTCTGCGAGCGAAAAGCAGCGACGCTGACGTCCACCTGAGGCGTTTGAATAACGCCGCTCAGGCGTTGAGTCAGCAGTTCGCGCACCTCTTCCAGGGTCAATCCGGCGACCTGAACACGACCGGCAAAGGGGTAAAAAATAGTGCCGTCGCTGCGCACTCGATTACCGCCCTCTTCCGCCCCGCGTTCGCTGCCGGCGGGAATGGTCAATTCAGGATGATCGTATACGACGATACTCAGCACATCGCCGGCGCCGATACGGTACTCCCATTCATCGATTGCCTGGCGAAGCTCGCCTGACATGGGCGTGGCGCGATTACCTGCGTGCGGCATGGTCGCCAAAAGCCCCGGCGTAATGGGTTGAACGTCGATCAGGTTATCGATGGGCGCGGCTTGCGTATTTGCGTCAAGGTGCCCGCCCGGCGCCAGTGCACAACCGGAAAGCGTCAGCACACCGGCAAAAGCGCTCAGGTAAGCTGCCGCAAGAGATAGCCGCCGCAAAGGGCGAGAGGCGAGATAAGGCTGAAACATCCGTTTTACTCGATGTAAAAAAATCCACCTGCACGGCTGGCGCCAGCAGATACCTTGAATACTTTGAAACACGCTATTAAATGAGCGGCAATGCTACCTAAATCTGCTGTGCTAAACCAGTCGCAATATCTTTAAGCGTGCGATAGGCCTGCGTATGAAACCAGCAGGACTAGCCGGCACGATGACGCCACTCCTAATAACGCATGACGCATGGAAAACGTTTTATGGGAGCCTTTTGATTAATCTGAAGACGGCCCCAAAATAGGTTTTGACGACAACCTCTCGCCATCAGTAAATAAATCATTGTTTTAATTTAAAAATAACTATACAACCGCGACTTTAAACAATTAATAATCGCATTGCGCATTGATTTAAAAACTCATAAATTATTTTACTCAAGTACAGCCTATAAAAAATTCATTTATTCAAAAACAAGCATATTGAAATAGCCAACGGGTAAGACCCATTTTTTTAAACAAATGAATCATTATTTAGGCTTATCAATAAAAGACTTGAATGTTAATTCTGATCTATTCTCCAGGATATTTACAGGTTACCATTCAGCCCAAATCGGTGGCCGCCGCTTCTCATGACTGGATCAGGCTTGCGATGCTGGCATGAGTAACACAACACCTGCATGCTTATAGGCCAAAATGGCAGCTACTCACTTTATCTGGAGATCGAGCAATGTTAAGAAAAGCATTGATTTTATTGGTCACAGGAAGCGTATGCATCGCTTCGCTAGCCTCGGCACAAACAACGTCTGATAGCGCGGCGTCGATCGAGAGCGGTGTCGAGCCTGGTGGCTCTGCTCCCATGAATATTTCCTCCAGCCCGAGCGCTGCAGGTCAAGGCACAACCACCATGCCGGCTAGCGCAGGCGTCACGGCAGGAGGTGCCGCCCCGGGCGGTTTATCTGGCGCGTTAAGCACTAGCGCGACCACCTTGACCACCAGCACGCCATCCCAGGTGGCTGCCGGTATCGCCGCGGAGTCATCCGGCGCCAGCGGTACGAGCGGCACCAGCGGTACAACGGGTACGACCGGAACGCGTTGAGGCTACGCTTGAAACACATAAAATCGCGCCAGGCTGATCGCGACATCGAGATGTACAAAAGCCGCTTTTTAGCGGCTTTTATGCGTCCTGCTTCCCTGTTTTTCACTCATGTTGTCAATGGCGAAAGAAAAAGCCGTTTGCAAGCGCTCAAGACGGTGACGGGCGCCATCAGTTTATTAGCGATGGCAGGCTGTAGCGTGCTCGAAAGCTCTCCGATAGGCCAAGCCATCGTGGCACTGGATCCGAGCAAGGGCTTGGCAACGGCTACTCAGGCAGACAGCATCCCGTTTGCCTCTTTAGCGCTCGATAGCTCTACTCAGCGCGGCCTGCTGGTATTGGGCGCTCAAACCGGCACACAAACGCACTGGCCCTCCCAAAGAGGCTTTTTGAGCCTGGAAAGCGGTGGTTTATATGCAGCGTCCACGCTAGAGGGAGACTTACTGAGCACGCGTTATTACTTCGACCACTCAGCCGCTGCTGACGCCCTGGCAGCGGCCAGTGAACTGCCCTGGCAGCGTTCGCAACCCCGCTTCTGGATAGAACGCCATTGGGTCGATACCGATGGGCTCAGCCATGCTCATCGCGCTGAGGGGCATATGACGTGTAAAGCACCTCGAACACGTGCGCTATTGTTGACCGAGCTGCTGCTTCAGCCTTGCGACATCACGTACACCTGGGATAACGGCCAAACGACCAGGGCTCAGTGGTGGAAAGACCCCGTCACACAACGGCTGTGGGAAGTGGATGAAATAGCCTGGCCCGGTGGCCCTGATATCAAATGGCAAGTGGCTCGCCCCTGGTGGGACAGCTAAGCCGCCACTACGGCGCTGGTAGTAATCGCCCCGCCCCGTCCAGTTGCCCGTGCTGCTTTAAGCGAGAACCATGAGAATCATGATCGACCGCGCCACTACTCGAGCGCACTTTGTTTACGCTAAACGCCTGGTTATCAGGACGCTACTGATGGGCGCTCTGGTGTCAGGCATGGCGGGTGTGAGCCACGCCACCGAAGCGGGCGAGCGCACGTTGGCCGATGCCTGGCTGGAAACACTGTCTCAACAGGCGACGCCCATCAGTTGGAGCCATGCCTATGCTCTCCTGCTCCCCGACCAGCAGCGCTACCCACAACAGCGGCGCTACTTGATCGAAGAGCTGGGCACGTTAGTCATAAGTGCCCAAGTGACAGGCAATACGATTTACGCTCAGGCGCTTTTGAAGTGGCAGGAAGCACTACGCAGTTTGGAAAATGGCGCGATGCGCAGCCCGCAGCGGCTGGATTTATTGGCATTGGGCACCAACCTACGCGAGGCACCGCTGCTGGAAAACGTGGCCTATTGGGGCGTTTGCGATACTCCTGACTGGGTAGAAGTCTGGGGCCTTCAGGGGGTTAGTCGAACCGCCTGGCGCCCTAACATGACGATCGACGATGTAAAAAAAGCGTTGCCAGAACAAACGTTCAACAACATTGACCATGCGTCTCTGATAACGCCCCAAGGGAATGTGTTACGACGAGGCGTTGCGGCCTGGAACCACGAGACAACACCTCTTGCCCCCGGCAGCCGCTTACTCATCGCGCTGCCCAGTCGGCAAGGGCTGATGGGTGCGCTTCCCTTTCCCGGCACGACGGAAGAACCGGATATCATCAATCAGCGGCTGCCAGGCGTGTTGGCCGCTCAACTCCCTGGCGATCAATGTACTCAATGGCACGCTCCTTAATTCACTTACTGGCTGCTCGCCCCTTTCGCTGTTACCCATGTACCTCAAGGCCCATGGCATGGGTATGCGTAACGCTGTCCGCCTTCATTTTGCCCAACGTGGCCGCCGCCGATGGCCTGGCCGGCCAGTTGGGCCATGGTCAAAGCGATTTCGGCGGTGTGGGCATCATGCAAACGCCCACCGCGCGCATGAACCCGCTGGGTGAAATGTCGGTGAGCGCTAGCCGCACCGCCCCCTATCGACGCTATAACGTGTTTCTTCAACCCACTCGCTGGTTCGAAGGCGGTTTTCGCTACGTCTCCGTCGAGAATCGGCCAGGCCCGCTGTATGACCGCAACCTGGATAAGGGTTTCGATGCCAAACTGAGACTATTGGAAGAAACCCGCTACTGGCCACAGCTGGCCGTGGGCGCACGCGATATAGGCGGTACCACGCTGTTTGGCGCCGAATATGTGGTCGCCAGTAAACGCTGGGGGAATTTCGATTTCACCGCAGGGCTAGGCTGGGGCTACCTGGGGACCGCAAGCGATATCGATTCTCCCTTTGGATGGCTGGCGGACCGCTTCGATAACCGTTCGGCCAACAGCGGCTCAGGCGGCGGCGAGCTCAATTTCGGCCAGTACTTTGCAGGGTCCGCGGCAGTTTTCGGCGGAGTGGAGTATCAGACGCCCTGGGACCCCTTGATCCTTCAGCTCGAGTACGAAGGAAACGATTACTCCAATGAGCCCCAGGACAATGATCAGGTTCAGGATAGTCGCTTCAACGTTGGGGCGCGCTTGGCCATTAGCGATAACGTGGAGCTGCATACCGGGTGGCAGCGCGGCAATACGGCCATGGCGGGCATCACGTTCAACCTCGATCTTAACGGGCTTGATCAGTTAAAAAACGATCCGCCGTTGCAGCCTCTGGACGCCGCGCCGCAAGCAAGCTGGGCGGCGGCCAGCCAACGACTAAACGAAAATGCCGGCATGCAGGTGGAGCGCATCTCCCGACAGGGCGATAGCCTGACCGTTACCGCCAGGCCCGGGCGCTTTCGCTCTTTGGCCCAAAGCGAGGGGCGTGCGAACCGCATCCTGAACGCCCAGGCCGATGAGGAGATCGAAACGTTCCGCTTTGACTGGGAGGAGCGGGGCTTGCCGCTGCGCGAAAGCGTTCATGACCGTGAGCAGTTCGTAGAGGCGGCGACCTCGGCCGATCATGAGTACGCCTATCGATACGGTATTTATACCCATGCCCGATTGGAAGACGGCACCGGTGAGACCCTGCATCAGGCGCCCGCCCAACGTTTCAACTGGCAGTTGGGGCCCCGGCTCGATCAAAACTTCGGCGGCCCGGACGGTTATCTTTACCGCCTCAAAGCCCAGCTCAGCGCCGAGTATCAAACCGACCCCAATGGCTGGTTCTCCGGCAGTATGGCCTGGACAGTGGCGGATAACCTGGGCAACTACGAATATATTGCCAACTCTCGACTGCCCAGAGTGCGTACGTTTGTAGGGGATTACCTGTCGGAGTCGCCCTTCGGTATCGAGAACCTGCAGTACACGCGCACGGCCAAGGTGAGCGATAACGTATACGCCATGGGCTATGGCGGCATACTGGAAATGATGTACGCCGGCGTCGGTGCCGAGTGGCTGTACCGCGAGTTTGACGCTCCCTGGGCGCTCGGCGCGGACATCAACTGGGTGCGCCAACGCGACTTCGACCAGCGATTCGACATGCGTGACTACAGCGTTTGGACAGGCCACATTAACGCCTATGTGGAAACCGGCGTGGAAGACGTGCTGGCCAAACTAAGCGTTGGCCGTTATCTGGCCGGTGATATAGGCGCCACGCTCGATCTTTCCCGCGAGTTCGACTCGGGCGTCCGAGTGGGCGCTTGGGGCACCCTGACCGATGCCGGCGATGATTTTGGCGAGGGCAGTTTCGACAAGGGCCTCTACCTCACCATTCCACTGGACGCGTTTTTCACCTTCTCCAGCCGCAATAGCACGACGCTTAGGTGGCAACCGCTCACCCGCGATGGCGGCGCACGTTTGAGCCGCCGGTACGATCTTTACACCATCACTCAGGAGCGCGACCTGGATCGCTATTGGCAGCAATACGACACCATGTGGCAGTAATCTTTCGATCAGGCAGTAAGCTGGTCGATGTGTAATGTTCGTTGCACAGCGCCGACAATATTCGTCCTTGCTTAAAGCGGAGATGAACGCATTAAAAAAGGGGGCCATTAGGCCCCCTTTTTTATTCACTAAACACGTCTTAAGGAATGAGACGCTCAGCACGCAAGCGAGTAAACAGATCGAAAAACGCGGCGCGGGTCTCGCGGAAGTGGTCGAAGCCGAAATCGCGCATCTTGGTTACGTCGTTGACGCACTCCTGCTCGCGGCCAAGGTCGGCATCGGAGTGCCACCAAGAGGCGAGCTTGTCGACATCCGGCTCGGCCAAGTCGTGCTTCTCGGCGATCTGTTGCCAGACACCGGCGCTATCTTTCATCTGCTCTTCCAGCGGTTTGGGCGCTTCGGGGCATTCGGCCACCTCCAGTTCGAAGAACTCGCCGATTTCCTGCCACATGCGGCGCCAGCGAAAGATGTCGCCGTTGACGGTGTTGAACGCCTCGTTGTGCGCGCCCGGTGTCGTGGCCGCCCACTCCATCTGGCGGGCCAGTACCAGCGCGTCGGTCAAATCGGTCAGCGCGTTCCACTGAATTTGCGAACCAGGGAAAGTGAACGGCTGGCCGGTTTCCTTGCAGATCGAGGCGTAGACGGCCAGCGTCGTGCCCATGTTCATGGCATTACCCACCGCGTAGCCAATCACCGTGTGCGGACGGTGCACGTTCCAGCTGAACCCGTCGCGCTCGGCGGCAGCGAACAGGGTGTCCTCCAGGGCGTAGTAGAAGTTATCACCGGGCACCCGGGGCGCAGACTCGCGAAACGGCGTCTCCACCTTACCGCTGCCATAGCTCTCGAAAGAGCCCAGGTACTGCTTGGTGCCGGTGACCAGCGAGACGTGCTGAATGTTCTTGTCCTGCAAGGCGTCGAGCAGATTCTGCATCATGGCGCCGTTGGCCTTGACGTTCTCCTTTTCGCTGTCCCGCTTGATCCAGGTGCAGTAAAACACGTGGGTGATGGGCAGCTCGGCCAGCGCCTTTTCGGTCGCCTTGCGATCGAGCAGATCCGCGGTGACGGGAATGACGCCGCTTTGCTCGGTCGCACGACGCGACAGCCCGTAAACGGTCCAGCCGCTGGCGTTGAGATAGCTTGCCAGATTGCCGCCGGTAATGCCGGTAGCGCCTACCACGAGCGCGTTGCCTTTACGCATGATGACTCCTTCGATGAACGTGACTGCCCACTTTTCTCAAGGCCTTGTGACCTTTTCACGGCGAGCGATGACGTTCATTCTGGTAAGAGACGTCAGTTGCTACAATTGGAAAAACCGCAAATCTTTATTGCATCAGGTGCAATACGATGGATCTCAACGCTCTACGTGTATTCGAACGTGTTGCTGCGACCGGCAGCTTCACGGTAACCGCGCACCACTTTCACCGGGCGGTTTCGTCCATTTCTCGTCAGATCACGGCGCTTGAGGAGTCGCTGGGCCAGCAGCTTCTTTACCGTCACACGCGCGCGGTGACCCTGACCGAGGCCGGCGAGCGCTATTACCGGGATATTCGTGAGATTCTCAACCAGCTCGACCTGGCGACCGAAGCGCTTCAGGCGTCGGGCAGCGAGCCGTCGGGACTTTTACGTATCAACGCGCCGGTATCCTTCGGTCAGCGCCAGATCGTACCCATCCTCCACCGTTTTCAGCGTCACTACCCCGCTATCAAGGCGGAGCTGGTACTGACCGACCAGCTTACCGACCCGGTCAAAGAGAGTATCGATATCACCTTTCGGGTCGGCGAGCTTTCGGACACCACGCTGGTGGCAAGGCGCCTGGCGCCCATGAACTACGTGGTGGCGGCCTCCCCTGCCTACCTTGAGCGTTACGGAACGCCGCAGACCCCGGAGGCGCTTTGCCAGCACGACTGCCTGCTCTACCAGGGCGAAATGGGACGCCAGCGCTGGTACTTTGACCAGCCAGGCGCCAGTAGCCCCCTAATCTGCAAGGTAGAAGGCTCGCTTTACAGCAACAGCGCCGAGAGTCTGCTGCAGGCGGCATTGATGGGCCAGGGGCTGGTGATGTTTCCCACCTGGCTAATTGCCGACGAGCTCGCCCGCCAGGCGCTGATTCCCGTACTCAAATCCTGGCGTGGCGAAGTGGCCCCCGCCCGGCGCGACATCCACGTCCTGTACGGCCAGCGACGCCTGACCGCGCCCAAGGTCAGTGCCTTTCTGGAGCACCTGTTCGAAGAACTGGGCGACGTACCGCCCTGGGATCGCTGGCAGGAGCGAATAGCGAAAGAAACATCGTAATACCTTTACCCATCAAGACGTCACCATGAAAAAAGAGAGGCTGGCGCCTCTCTTTTGGATTTCGCTTCGCTCACAGCATTCGTGGCAACCAGGTGGCCAGGCTCGGGAAGATGACCAGCAGCGCGACCAGCAGCATCGAGCAGAGAATATAGGGAATGGCGGCGGAGTAGATTTCCCGCATGGTGGTTCCCGGCGGTGCGACCCCCTTCATGACGAAGAGCAAAAGCCCCAGCGGCGGCGTTGAGAAGCTGATTTCCAGCGCTAGCAGCACGACCACGCCGAACCAGATCAAATCGAACCCGAGCGCCTGGGCCAGCGGGAAGAAGATCGGCACGGTCAGCATCATGATCGAAATCTGCTCCATGAAGGTGCCGAGCACCAGGAGCACGGCGAACATTGCCATCAGCATCAGGATGGGCGATAGATCGAAGCTGGTGGCCCACTGAATCAGTCCGCCGGAGGCGCCGGAGAAGCCCAGGAGCTGGCTGAAGGTCGCCGAGCCGAACACGATCAGATACGCCATCAGCGTGACCTTGAGCGCCCCGATCACCGACTGAGTGAACGCCGCCCAGGTCATGCAGCGAAAGATAAAGCCCAGAATGATGACCCCGAGCGCACCGAAGGCCGCCGCCTCCGAGGGCGTAGCGAAACCGATCAGCATGAGCGCCACGATGATCACCATCACGCTGAGCATGGGCAGAATGTCGGTCACGATGAGTTTTAGCTTGGCACCTAGCGGTACCGGCTCGAGCTCGTAGGCCGGTGCCGCCTCCGGGTCGCGCCGGGTCTGGATGAAGATGGTCGCCATGTAAAAGCCGGCCAGCGTCAGCCCCGGCAAAATGCCAGCGACCAGCAGCGCGCCGATGTCGATCTTGGCAAGCGTTGCCAAAAGCACCGCCAGCGCCGAGGGCGGAATGATGATCGCAAGGCCTCCGGTACCCAGAATGGGGCCGATCGCCATCTTCTTCTTGTAGCCCCGGCGCTCCATTTCCGGCACCAAAAGCGAGCCCATCAGCGCTGTCGACCCCATGGAGGAGCCGCTGAGCGTGGAAAAGGCGGTACCGCCCACCACGGTGACGTAGGAGAGCCGACCGGGCACTTTGCCCATTAGCCGATCCACGGCGTTGAACATCTTCATACCGAGCCCGGTGCGAAAGAACAGCTCGCCCATCAAGAGAAACAGCGGAATCGGTACGAGGTTAAAGCTCGAAAGTGCCCCGAAACCGTTGTTGAGCATCTGTACGATGCCCGCCTGCCCCCCCATGAAATGCCAGGCCCCGATGACGTTGGCGGCTAAAAATGCCAGCGCGATGGGCGTGCCTACCGCCATGAAGAAAAGAATCAGCGAGAGTAGAAACGCCAGCGCAAAATACCATTCCATCATTCCTTGATCCCCGCTTCGCCGCTGTGAAGAATCTCCGGGCCGATGACGAAGCGGCCAAACTCGACCGCCATCAGGGTAAAGCTGACCGGAAAGACGATGGTGAGTATCCACTTGGGTACGAAAAACGCGCGCACGTCATAGTCGCTGCGTTCGATATTGAGCAAAAATAGATCCAGCCCCTTCCAGGCGAGCACCCCACTCACCAGCACGCAGACCAGCGCAACCGCTCGGCTGAGAATATTGAGCACGGGCAGCGGCAGTACCGATGTGAGCAGCTCGATATGCACGTGCCCTTTCTGACGCACAAGCCAGGGCGCGCCCAAAAGCGTCAGGTAGAACATGGCGTACTCGGTGGAAAGAAAGAACCACGCCGAGGGCTGTAACCCCAGGTTACGAATCACGACCGACAGCACCACCGCCACCATCAGCCATACCAGCATGATGGCGGCAAGCAGTGCCATGCCGTTGAGCAGCAGCAAATAGCCGCGTTGTGCATAGCGCATAGAAACCCCGAAGCAGTTGGCGTCCTGCAGAAAGACGCCGGGGCAAGAGCCGGCGTCTTGAGTACGGTAAGGGCCGGCGACGTTATAGATCGTTGAACTTCTCGATCAGCTCATCGTAATGCTCAAGGCCCATCGGGTGACGTTCCATCTGGCCTTTCATGCGCGCCCAGGTCGCTTCGCGGGCGGCATCGGCGTAACGCTGGGCCGCCTCGCCTTCCAACGTGACGACGTTCATCCCGTCCTCTTCGAGCTCGGCCTGCTGCTCGACGGCACGCTCGGCCAACTGCTCGGCGCTGTCACGCTCGTGCTCGATCGCCACTTCCTGAAGAATCTGCTGAGACTCGGGGCTTAGCTGATTCCACTTGTTCAGATTGACGATCACACCCATGTCGGTAGAGAAAAATGCCGGGTCGATCCGGTAGTTCAGGAATTTGTCCCAGTTGAGATCTTTAAGGCCGATCTGCGTCCAGCCCGTGGCGTTCACGACGCTGCGCTCGAGCGCTGAATAGACATCGGTGGTGGGCAGGCTGATCGGCTGCGCGCCGAGATAATCCTGGAAGAAGGCGTCATACACGGGGTTGCTGCGAAGCCGAAGCCCCGAAATATCCAGGTCACCGTTTTCATCGAGGCCCGGCTCGTCGATGGTGTAGAGGTTGTAGCTCACGCCGCTGTCGAACCAGCCCAGATAGTAGGTGCCCATCTTCTCCTGATGGATCTCGTTGAGCAGATCGATCCCGCCGTTTTCGCGGGCGTAAATGGCGTTGGTATTCGAGGCAACCATGGCATCGCGCTCGGGCACGGTACCGGCGTAGAAACTCGCCGCGGTATAGGCCATGTCCACCACGCCGTTGCGCACCGCCTCCGGCTGCTCGGAGAGACCAATGACCTCGGGGCCGCCTCGTACATTGATCTGCACGACCCCTTCGCCGCGTTCGTTCACTTTATCGACGAACTCCAGAAAGCTCTGGGTGTAGATCAACGATGGCGGGAAGGCGTGAACGGCGTTGATTTGATCGACGGCGAAGGCCGGAACGGAGGCGAGCGCGGTCATTATGGCGAGCGTCAAGGGGGCTTTTTTCATGGGGAGTCTCCTGTAGATATTATCATTGGTACGACTGTCGATTGCCGGTACGTTTGTTTATTGGAATGGCTGTTAGCGTACATGCCGGTACTGAATAATCGTGGGGGCTTGGCGCTTTCCCGATCAGGGTGAGTCGCAAAGCGCCCTTGTAATCACCGCTACCCTTTACCGATTAAAGGCGCGCCCCCCGGGTAGGGCTGCGCCCAGGGAAATCGCTTGGCGTAGGTGGCGGCGAATGTGTCGATATCGCCTTCATGTTGACGGGTCATGTCGATATCGTCCCAGCCGTTGAGCAGCTTGGTGCGCCAGACCGCGTTGATCGTAAAGGCCACCTCGAGCTCGCCAACGCGAATGCGCTGCTCGCGTAGATCCACCTCGACCGGCGCCACCTCGCCAAGCGCCTTGAGTAGACGCTCGGCGTCTTCCTCACTGACCACCGCGGGCAGCAGGCCGTTATTGACCGCGTTGGAGGCGAAGATATCGCCGAAACTCGGTGCGATCACACAGCGAAAACCGCCGTCGACCAGCGCATAGACCGCCGCCTCCCGCGAAGAACCGGCCCCGAAGTTGCGCCGGCTCACCAGCACTTCGGCCTCGTCAGCACCCGGCTGGTTGAGGGGGTAGTCAGGTGAGGGTGCGCCGTGGGCGTCGCGGCGCACGTCGAACAGAAGAAACTGCCCGTAGCCGACGCTGCGCGGCTCTTTCATGAAACGCGCGGGAATCAGTTGGTCGGTGTCCACGTTGGCGTGGGGCAAGCCGATGCCCGTCGTGGTTAAAATCTCGATGGGTTTCATGAGGGCACCCCGTCGGTGTGGGCGCCTGGCGCCAGCGTGCGGATATCGGTCAGCCGCCCTTCGAGGGCGGCGGCGGCGACCATGGCAGGGGACATTAAATGGGTACGCGCCCCCGGGCCCTGGCGCCCCTTGAAGTTACGATTGGTGGTCGAGGCGCAGCGCTCACCGCTGGGGACCGTGTCGCCGTTCATACCCACACACATCGAACAGCCCGAATGGCGCCACTCGAGCCCCGCGTCGATGAAGATACGATCGAGCCCCTCCTCTTCGGCCTGGGCCTTGACCTGGGTGGACCCGGGTGACACGACACCGGGCACGCGGCTTTTACGCCCGTTCAGCACGGCCGCGGCGGCGCGCAGGTCTTCGATGCGGGCATTGGTGCAGGAGCCGATGAACACCCGATCGATGGCGATATCGGTGAGTTTCTGGCCCGGCGAAAGCCCCATGTAGTCGAGACTATCGCGAATCTGGCGCGCCCTGGCGCTCTCCTGGTCGCCGTCCAACGAAGGCAGGCGGTGATCGATGGGTAGCGCCTCTTCCGGCGAGACGCCCCAGGTGACGGTAGGCGCAATCTCCGCGGCATCGATAGCAACGTCCTGATCGAAAACGGCGTCGGCATCGCTGTAAAGCGTGGACCAGTACGCGCAGGCGCGGTCAAAAAGCTCGCCTTTCGGACTGTAGGGCCGGCCTTTCAAATAGTCGAAGGTGGTCTGATCCGGAGCGATCATGCCGCACCGGCCGCCGCCCTCGATGGACAGATTGCAAAGCGTCAGACGCGCCTCCATCGAAAGTGAACGGATCGCCTCGCCGGCATACTCGATGGCAAAGCCGCGTGCGCCGTCGGCGCCCAATCGTGAAATCCAGGTCAGCGCGATATCCTTGGCCGTTACCCCGGGCGAGAGCTGCCCTTTCAAAGTGATGCGCATTACCTTGGGTTTGGTCTGCCAAAGCGTTTGGGTGGCCAGCACATGCGCAACTTCGGAGGCGCCAATGCCAAAGGCGATGCTGCCAAACGCCCCGTGGGTCGCCGTATGGCTATCGCCGCAAACCATGACAAGCCCGGGCTGGGTCAGCCCCTGCTCTGGACCCATGACGTGGACGATGCCCTGGCGTGGGTCATCGAGCCCGAAAAGCGTGACATCGTGTTTGGCGGTGTTGTCGGTGAGCTGTTCGATCATGGACCGAATCCTGGGATCATTCACTTCATCGAGAGTGCGCGATAGCGTCGGCGCGTAGTGATCGGCAATGCCAAAGGTCAGGGCGGGCCTGGCGACCGGCAGATGGCGTTCTTCCAGCTTGTTGAAGGCATGAAAGGAGCCTTCATGGACGAAGTGGCGGTCGATCCACAAAAGGCTTTGACCACTGTCGCTGCGGTACACCTCATGGGCGGACCACACCTTGTCGAATAGCGTCTGGGGAGTGCTCATGATGTTCGCTGTCTCGGCCTGTGCCACTGCGTGGCACCGTTTTATTAGTGGGGGCGGTCATCACGCCCTGGGCAGCTTTCAGCCTGGCTCTGGCCGACGGGGATATGGCTGCCAGCTTTTCTCTACAGCTTTTTCTTCAGTTAGTTTTTCTACAGTTAGTTTTTCTACAATTAGTTTTCTACAACTAGCGCAAATCTTAAGCACAGGTCAAATGTATTTTTTAGAATTTATAATTGGTATTAAAAATAATACATGCAAAACGCGTTCGTAAAGTTTTTCATACCGTCGAGTCGGTAGGCATACCGCCCACCCGGGGTTCCCAATAGCGTGAGCTGTCGTCGCCATTGCGCTCGAGATCGATCTGGAAACGGTAGCGGTCGGGGCGATAGAAAGCCTCCAGATGTTCGACACCCCGCCCTTTTTCATCGAACACCACGCGCGTCAGCGAAATCAGTGGCGAGCCGACCGATACCTCCAGCGCCTGGGCAAGATCGTGGCTTGCAAGCGTTGCAGAAATGGATTGAGAGGCGTGATCCACGTTGACGCCGCTGCGCTCGAGCAAAACGAACAGCGGTGTATCGGCCAGGTCCGCCTCGCTGTAGTGCAGGGCGATCTTCTCGGGCACGTGGGTGATCAGGTAGGAGAACGGATTGCCGTCCACCATGCGCACGCGTACCGAGCGCTGTGCCTTGGTGTTCGGAGCCATGCCCAGCCGCTCGGCGATCGTCTCCGGCGGCGGCGCATAGCCGAACTCCAGCAGCCGCACCTGGGAGGCCTGGCTCATCTTCACCATGTTGGGCATCAGATTCGAGACGTTCGCCGTCATCACCGTGGCCTCCAGCGGCTGCTTGAGCACCACCGTGCCCACCCCGGCCTTGCGCTCGACCAGGCCGCTCGCCTGCAGCGCCTTGATGGCGCGGCGCACGGTCACTCGCGATACGCCGTGCTGCTCGGCCAGCCTGTTCTCGCCCGGAAGCTTTCCGCCCGAGGGAAGACGGCCGCTGAGAATGGCATCCTTGAGCAGCAGATAGATGCGATGCGACTTCGTCCCTCCCACGGCCGAGGTATGTGCCTCGCTCATCCTTGTTCCCCTACGTCGTCAAAAAATTTTCCAGCGCACTTGACGCGCACCGCTTTGTAGACATAAAAATGTATCAAATTTAATACATTTAAACGACTCATCGATTCGTATACCCGTGACCAAAACGTTCGGCCGAGGACACAGCTCTGCCACGCACTGAGTAACACACATCGCGAGCATTTCGAAGCAGAAAGCGGCAACTCAGCCAAGAGGCCAGCCATGGAGAGTAACGCAAGCGAGCGGCGTGGCAGCGATAAAACGCAGGTGCGCGCGTTTCTCGCCGCCATGCAAGCGCGAGACCTGGCGAAAGCCAAACGGTTTCTGGCCGAGCGCGTTGCGCTGGAGTTTCCCGGGGCGCCTACGATGGCAAGCCTCGAGGAGGTCATCGCCTGGGCAGGCAGTCGTTACCGACACGTGAGCAAGACCCTTCACGGCGTGGATCACTGCGTCACGCCGCTTGAGTCCATCGTCATCTGCCACGGCGTGCTCGACGTGACCTGGCTGGATGACACGACGTCCACGGGCGTGCGCTTTATCGACCGCTTCGAGCTGAAAGATGGCCTGATCATCCGTCAGCAGGTCTGGAACGATCTGGCGCTTGTGCGCCCCCACCTTGCCCCTGCCGGGCACTCCCCCCTCTGAAGAGAGCCTTATGACACAAAAAACCACTTCCCCACCGAGTCTCACACGCCTGTTGCAGGATCCTTCCATCGTGGTCGCCCCCGGCGTATTCGATGCACTCGGCGCCTCGCTTGCCGAGCAGGCTGGCTTTGATACGGTCTATCTCTCCGGCGCCAGTCTCGCCTATACCCAGCTGGGGCGGCCGGATATCGGGCTTTTGAGCATTACCGAAATCTGCACCGCGATGTCGCACATTCGCGAGCGCACGAACCTTTCCGTGATCGTGGATTGCGATACGGGCTTTGGTAACGCCATGAACGTAATGCGCAGCGTGCGCCTTCTGGAGCGCGCCGGCGCCAACGCCATTCAGCTCGAGGATCAGACCTATCCCAAGCGCTGCGGTCACCTGAAGGGCAAGACCCTGGTCTCCAGGGGCGAAATGGTCGGTAAATTGCATGCGGCACTGGATGCTCGGGAGAGTGAGGACACGCTGATCATCGGGCGTACCGATGCGCTGGGTGTGGAAGGTACCGACAGCGCTATCGAGCGCGCCCAGTCCTATTTTGAAGCCGGCGTGGACATGCTGTTCATCGAAGGCATCCGCACCGACGAGGATATCGACAAGATCATGACCCGGTTCAAGGGCAAGGTGCCGATCATGGCCAACATGGTCGAAGGTGGCGACACGCCGCTGCAAAACGCCCAGGCGCTGGAAGCGCTCGGCTTCTCGCTGGTGATCTTCCCCGGCGCGCTGGTGCGGGCGATCACCCACATGGCCAGCCGCTTCTTCGCCACGCTCAGAGAAGACGGCACCACCGACGCTTTCCGCGATCAGATGCTCGATTTCAAAGAACTCAACGACTACCTGGGCACTCAGAAAATGCTCGAACTGGGTGAGCGTTACGAAGAGCGCTAATGGCAGGCCCCGGGCGCCCGCGTCAGTCAAGACAGAGTTGGACACGGCCCCCTTCGAAAAACAATGCCTAGAAGAAAGACTTTTTCAAGAACGACGCTTTAAAAATAACCATGTCAGGAGACAGCAATGCAGACGACGGACAAGACGGCCAAAGAGATTTTTCATGACGTCATGGCTAACCCGCAGCGGGTGCCTTTTGGCTTTGGCAAGAAAGCGGTACTCGTCAACGTCGACCCGCAAAAGGCCTACACCCGCACGGATCTTTTCAAGACCGCTTACGAAACCGACCCGAAACAGCTCGAGTACACCAATCAACTGGCCCGCGGTTTTCGCGCGAAAGGCTGGCCGGTGGTCTGGACCCACGTGGCCTTTCTCGACTCCGCCGAGGATGCCGGCGTGTGGGGCACGCGCACCGACACCCCGGATTCGCTGCAGAACATCAAGTACGGCTCTGAGCGCGCCGAATTCGACGAGCGCGCCGAGATCGACCACGAGCGTGACGTGATCTACACCAAGCGCATGCCGTCGGCGTTTTTCGAGACCCCGCTGCAGTCGCTTTTAGTGTGGCATCAGGTGGATACCGTGATCATCACCGGCGGCTCGACCTCGGGCTGCATTCGCGCCACCGCCGTGGAGAGCCTATCCCGCGGCTATCGCACCATCGTGCCGATGGAGTGCGTGGCCGACAAGCACGAGAGCTACCACTACGCCAACCTGACCGACCTGCACCTGAAATACGCGGACGTCATGCCGGTGGCCGACGTGCTGGCATGGCTCGAGGGCTGAGGAGCAAACCATGAAGGAATCCCTTGGCGTATACGACTACTGGGCCTATGACCAGCGTCCGAAAATCGAGTGGCCGGGTGGTGCGAAGGTCGCCTTCTGGGTCGCGCCCAATATCGAGTATTACGAGCTCGACCCGCCCCAGAACCCCAGCCGCAAGCCCTGGCCGCACCCGCACCCGGCGGTTCCGGGCTTCAGCATTCGCGATTACGGCAACCGGGTAGGCCACCAGCGCCAGATGGCGCTTCTGGACAAGTACGGCATTCGCGGCTCCGTTTCGCTGTCGACGGCGCTTTGCGAGCACCATCCGGAAATCATCCAGATGTGCAAGGAGCGCGATTGGGAGTTCTTCAGCCACGGCATCTACAACACGCGCTACACCTACGGTCTGAGCGAGGCCCAGGAGCGCGCCATGATCCGCGACAGCATGGAGACCATCCATCGCCACACCGGCCAAGCCTGCGCGGGGTATCTGGCGCCGGCGCTTTCCCACTCCGAGCGCACGCTGGATCTGTTCGCCGAAGTGGGCGAGGAGCTCTTCGGTGAGCGCGGCGGGCTCTATACCTGCGATCTCTTCCACGACGACCAGCCCACGCCGGTCAACGTGCGCTCCGGCAAGCGCTTCATTTCTGTGCCCTACTCCATGGAAATGAACGACACCATCGTTTACGCCGTGAACAAGGTCGAACCGCGCCAGTACGCCACCATGCTCAAGCGTCACTTCGACCGCCTGTACCAGGAAGGCGCCGAGTCCGGCACGGTGATGTGCATTCCCACCCACAACTACCAGGTGAGCTGCCCTCACCGCATCAAGGCCTTCGAGGAGGCGCTGGAGTACATTACCGGCCACTCCGACGTCTGGGTCACCACCGGCCGGGAAATCGCCGAGCACTACCGGGCGCAGTCTTACGATGCCGCGCTTGACAGTATTCAGGCGCAGGCCGCTACCGCACCAAGGGAGGGTTGATACCATGGCACTCAACGACGACTACCTGGACTACCCGCTGCGCCGCCATGGCTACGACCACGACCGCTATGACTGGTCGATGCTCGGGGAACGCCCCCCGATTACCTGGCCCGGCGGCAAGACGCTGGCGGTATGGATCAATATTTCGCTGCAGTTCTACCCGCTCAACCAGCGCGGCGAGCCGTTCAAGGTGCCCAACGGCATGACCATGCCCTACCCGGACCTGCGCCACTTCTCGCTGCGCGATTACGGCAACCGGGTGGGCATCTATCGGGTGCTCGAGGCCTTGAAGCGATACGCCATCACGCCGACCTACGCGATCAACGCCCAGCTCGCCGAGCAAACGCCTTATCTGGTCAAGCGCCTTCAAGAGCACGGCGGCGAGTTCATCGCCCACGGCTGGAACATGGATCACCTGCACTACGGTGGCCAGCCCGTCGAGGAAGAGGCCGAGCTGGTCAAGCGCTCGGTGGACACCCTGCGCCGCGTGACCGGCCAACGCATTCGCGGCTGGCTCAGCCCGGCGAAGCACCAGAGCTTCAACACACCGGATCTTTTGACCGAAAACGGCATCGAGTACTGCGCCGACTGGGTCAACGATGAGCTGCCCTACGCCTGGAAGACCGCCTCGGGCCCGCTCACCATGATGGGGCTTTCCACCGAGATCGAGGACCAGTTCGTCATGAGCCAGAACCTCCACTCGGAAGACTCATGGGTCGCGCAGGTGAAGGATGCGTTCGATTTTCTGCTGGAGGAGTCGCGCACCGCTGGCGGGCGCCTGTTCGCCCTGAACCTTCACCCCTGGCTTGTCGGCCAGCCCCACCGCATCGCCTGCCTGGAAGAAGTGCTTGCGCATATCAGCGGACACGCTGAGGTGTGGCAGGCGCCAGCGGGCGAGATTCTGGATGCCTTCACTCACGCGGAGCAGGCGTAATGGCGATCGTTCCCTACACCCACACCACTGAATTCGATGCCCACCTGCCGCTTTTGATCATCGGTGCCGGCGCCTGTGGGCTGGTGGCGGCGCTCAAGGCGCGTGAGGCGGGCATCGAGCTTGCGGTGCTGGAGCGCGATGCGCTGCCTCGTGGCAGCACCGCGATGTCACAAGGCTTCATCCCCGCCGCTGGCACGCGCTTTCAAAAGGCGCTGGAAGTCGAGGACTCCCCAAGCCTCATGGCCGAGGACATTCAGCGCAAGAACGGCTTCGAGGCCGATCAAGCGATCGTCGAGCGGCTGGCCGAGCAATCGGGGCCGACCGTGGAGTGGCTGGCCGACGATCACGGCGTGCCTTTTGAGCTGGTCGAAGGCTTTCTCTACCCCGGCCACCGGCGACTGCGTATGCACGCCACGCCTCGGCGCACCGGCGAGGAGCTGATGGGCGCACTTTTGAACGCCGCCGAGCGTGCCGGCGTGGATATGCTCACCCAAGCGCGGGTCGAGGACCTGCACGTGGACGAGGCCCAACGGGTGCGCGGCGTAACGATCACACGCCCGGACGGCAGTCGTGAGCGTATCGGCTGCGATGCCCTGATCCTGGCCTGCAACGGCTACGGCGGCAATGCCGAGTTGGTCAAGCGCCATATCCCGTCGCTCAAGGAGGCGCTCTACTACGGCCACGAGGGCAACCAGGGCGATGCGCTGCTCTGGGGCGAGGCGATGGGCGCAAGCACGAAGGATCTCGCCGCCTGCCAGGGCCACGGTTCGCTTGCCACCCCGCACCAGATTTTGATCAGCTGGGCACTGATGATGCAGGGCGGCATGCAGGTCAACGTGCTGGGTGAGCGCTTCTCCAACGAACACGGCGGCTACTCCGAGCAGGCCGCCAACGTCCTCGCCCAGCCCGAGGGCGTTGCCTGGAATATTTTCGACGGCCGTATTCATGAAAACGCGCTTGAATTCGAGGATTACCGTAACGCCTTCGAGGCCGGCGCGATACGCGCTTTCGACACGCTAGATGCCATGGCCAATTGCCTCGACCTGCCGCTCGCCGCGCTGGAGACGGCCGTCGACGACATGCATCGCCACGCCCGAACGCAGACACCGGACACGTTCGGCCGCGTTTTCGAGCCCGCCAACCTGCTGTCACCGCCTTACTACGCCGTCCGCGTGACCGGTGCGCTGTTTCATACCCAGGGCGGACTCGAAGTGAATACCCAGGCACGAGTGCTGGATACCCAAGGCCGGATGCTGCCCAACCTGTTCGCCGGCGGCGGCGCAGCGCGGGGCGTTTCCGGCGCCGGCGATAGCGGCTATCTCTCGGGCAATGGTCTATTGAGCGCCGTCGTGCTGGGCGCCGTCGCCGGGCAAAGCGCGGCGGCGCTTTTACAGGCCACCGAACACGAGGCCTGATAGCGGGCGTTGATGCGGCAGGCATCGAGGCTTTTGCCAAGGCGCTGATTTCGTGGTTTGCTGGCACGCCCTAACGCGCCACCACGAGAATCACTCATGTTTCATCTGCTGATTTCACTGCCCTGCCTGATCGTGATTCTCCGGGTACTGGCGCCGCTCCCGTGGCCGCGCTGGAGCAAAATAACGCTCTCGGCGCTGTTGCTGCTCGTCTCACAACATCACCTTCTAACCCAGCTCGCCTTTGGCAGCATGTTCTCGCCGGAGGTGCCGCGCGCGGTGGTGCTGCTCGTCAATACGCTGTTTGGGGCGATGCTCTTTCTGGCACTGATGCAGCTCGCGGTCGATGTGGTCACCCTGGTGCTGGCGCTGATCAAACGGCGCCGTCTCGGTATCCCCGGCGCGCTTCGTTACGCGCTCAGCCTGATGGCGCTGGGGGTGGCCGCCTTCGCCGTGAGCCAGGCGGCGCGGGTGCCACCGCTCAAGGAGGTCGATATCGCCATCGACGGGCTGCCAGAGGCGTTCGAGGGCTATGAGATCGTGCATCTGACCGACCTGCACATCAGCCGGCTGTTCCAGGTGGGCTGGGTGGAGGACGTGGTCGAGAAAACCAACGCGCTCGGGGCGGACGTCATCCTGATCACCGGCGACCTGATCGACGGCACCTTGCAAGCGCGCCGTGACGACGTCGCCCCGCTTGCCTCGCTTTCAGCCCTCGACGGCGTATTCGTCAGTTCCGGCAATCACGAGTACTACTTTGGCGCCAACGAGTGGATGGCGCACTACCAGACGCTCGGTATGCAAGCACTCGCCAACGAACACACGGTGATCGAACGCGGCGACGCCGCGCTGGTACTGGCCGGGGTCAACGATGCGTCTGCCGCCGGGCACGGCTATACGGGGCCGGACGTGACCCAAGCGCTCGAAGGCGCGCCGGCAGGCGCCCCGGTCATCCTGCTCGACCACCAGCCGCGCAACGCGCGCAATACGGCTGCCCGGGGCGTCGATCTGCAGCTTTCCGGCCACACCCACGGCGGCATGATGGTGGGGTTCGACCGGCTCGTGGCGCGTGCCAATGAAGGCTTTGTGTCAGGCAAATACGAACTCGACGGCATGACGCTCTACCTCAACAGCGGCACCGCGCTCTGGCCCGGTTTCGCCCTACGTTTGGGCAAGCCGTCGGAGCTTACGCGTATCACGCTGCACGCGCAGTAGCAGGTCGAGCAAGCGCTAGCTCCAGCTCCCCTCACCCAGCGCGTCGAGCGGAATTTTCAGATAGCGCTTGCCGTTGGCTTCCGGCTCGGGCAGGCGCCCGCCCAAGGTATTGACCTGGAGTGCGTGGAGAATCAGCCTGGGCATGGGCAGTTCGCTGTCACGCTGTTGGCGAAACGCGACGTACTGCGCCTCGCCTTGACCCGCCAAATGAGGGTTATGCTCGCGCTGCTCGGCCACGCTGCTTTGCCAGGCCGGGGCGCGGCCGCCCGGGCAATAGTCGTGACCGGTGAACAGCCGAGTCTCGTCGGGCAGACTCAGAATCTGTTGAATGGAGTACCACAGCGCGCGGGCGTCGCCGCCGGGAAAATCCGCCCGGGCGGTACCGAAATCCGGCTGAAAAAGCGTGTCGTGAACGAACGCCGCGTCGCCCACCACGTAGGTGATCGAGGCCAGCGTATGGCCCGGCGAGTGCATGACCCGCGCCGTTAGCTCACCGATTTGAAACGTATCGCCGTCGGCAAAGAGCCGGTCCCACTGACGCCCGTCTGCGGGCATCTCCGGCCAGTGATAGATCTTCTTCCACAGCGCCTGCACTTTCGTGACGTGCTCGCCGATCGCGGTCGGCGCGCCGGTCTTTCCCTTCAGATACTGCGCCGCGGAGAAGTGATCCGCGTGAGGGTGGGTATCCAGAATCCACTCGACGTGAAGCGCATGTTTGGCCACGTAATCGAGCAGCTCATCGGCATGGTGGGTGGCGGTAGCGCCGGATTTCTCGTCGAAATCCAGCACCGGGTCGATGATCGCGCAGGCCTTCGTGGCCGGGTCGCTGACGATGTATTGAACGCTACCGGTGCGCGGGTCGTAAAAGCCCGCCACCTCCGGCTGGCCCTCAAAAGCGGCGGGTGAATGCTGGAACGTGTTCATGCGGGCTCCTGTTAGGCAAAGGATGGTGGCCAAGCGCGTGGGGATCAAAACGCCTTTTCGAGCGCGAAGCGCGGCTGCTGTTGGCCTTGCACCTCAACGGTTTCGATAAACATCTCGAGTGGGCGCACCCACAGGCCGTACTCGCCGTAAAGCGCCCGGTAGACCACCAGCGGCTCCTCGGTTTCGCTGTGCTGCGCGGTGCCGAGTACTTCGTAAAGTGCGCCTTTATAGTGGCGGTAGATGCCGGGAGCGGGCGAGTTCATGGGGCGTTCTCTCCGGGTGGTGTGTTGACGTCGAGACGGGCGTTTTTGGCCAGCCGTTCGAGCACTTTCGAGGCGGCCACGAAGCCGAAGGTGCCGGTGACGAAGGTGGCGGCGCCAAATCCCGAGGCGCAATCCAGTCGGGTGGCGTCGCCGCTGCCGGGCTTTTGCAGGCAGACTTCGCCGTCAGCGCCCGGGTAGACGAGCTGCTCGTCAGAGTAGACGCAGGCCACCGAGAAGCGCCGCTTGGGGTTACGTGAGAAGCCGAAATCCCGGCGCAGGCGCGCGCGCACCCTGGCGAGCAGCGGATCGTGTTCGGTGCGGGTGAGATCGGCGACCTGAATACGGGTGGGGTCGGTCTGCCCGCCGGCCGCTCCGGTGACGATGATCGGAAGCTTTCGCCGCTTGCACCAGGCAATCAGCGCGGCCTTGGCGATCACGCTGTCGATCGCATCCACCACGTAATCGGCACGCTCGGGAATGCGTTCAGCCAGGTTCGTCGGCGTCACAAACGCGGTATCGGCGATAATCTCGATATTGGGGTTGATCAAGCGACAGCGCTCGGCCAGCACCTCGACCTTGGGCCGGCCGATGGTGCCATCGAGGGCGTGCAGCTGGCGATTGACGTTGGAAACGCACACATCGTCGAGATCGATCAGCGTGAGCGTGCCGATACCGGAGCGCGCCAGCGCCTCCGCCGCCCAGCTGCCTACCCCACCAACGCCCACCACGACCACGTGGGCGCGGCGAAAGGCATCGGCCGCGCGCTGACCGTAAAGGCGGCGAATGCCGCCAAAACGGAAATCGTAGTCAGAAGCGTCGTCCGAAGCAGGGGCGATGGAGGCGTCAATGGACATGCAGGGCTCTCTGTAATGAACGGGTCAGGGCGGAGTATCGGCGATGGGCGTGGCGGGGGCGGTGCGCACGCGGTCCCGCGGCAGGTGCCCCGCCCAGCCAAGGCGCTCGAACAGCGCCGCCATCGCCGGCTCCAGCGCGCAGTCGATGCACAGCCGCAGCGGCTGGCAAGGATGATCGAAACAGAGCTGGGTGGCGGCGAGCAACAGCCCCGGCGCGCCGAGCTCATCGGCGAAAAAACGGTTGTGTACGCTCTTGCCGTGCTTGGCATCGCCAATGATGGGATAGCCCCGGCGCGACAGGTGCCGGCGAATCTGGTGGCGCCGCCCAGTGTGCGGCCTGGCCTGCACCAGCGAGTACCGCGCCACCGGGTAGCGGTCCACCTGCACCGGAAGCTCCACACTGTCGAGACGCTGGATGTCGGTGCGCGCCTTGAGCGCGGGCATTTCGGCCTTGGGGCGGCTGCCGTCCTCTTCGCGCAGCGGGTAGTCGAGCGTCTCCTCGAAGGGCGCCTTGCCGCGCACGACCGCCAGATAGCGCTTTTCGACCTCGCGCTCGTTGAACGCCAGGCTTAGCTTGCTGGCGGCGTCGGAAGAGAGCGCCATGACCATCACACCGGATGTCGGCCGGTCCAGCCGGTGAACCGGGTAAACCCGCTGGCCCAGCTGGTCGCGCAGCGTCTGTAGCAGGAAGGTGGTTTCGCCCCGGGCGAGCTTGGAGCGGTGCACCAAAAGCCCGGCGGGCTTGTGCACCGCCACCAGATGCGCGTCCTGATAAAGAATGCGTAGCGCCGCCATGGCCTTCCCCGCGAAAAAAGTGGCGCCATTGTCGCGGCTTCACCGGCGGTTGTCACTAGTGCTCGTCGTTGGCGTCCGCGCGCTTGAGAAGCTACCTTTCATATACCCCGTTTCGGGGCTTCCACGGAACAGGAAAGGAGAGACGACATGCGTTTAGTGACCCCCTTGACCGGTATCGCCGCCGCGCTTTTGCTGGCAACGACCGTCCAGGCCCAGACCAACGATACGGACACCGACAGTAACTCAGGCGGTACGCTGGAAGTGAACATGCACGACGTCACCGCTGAAGGCGTTCAGGACGCCACGGGTACGGTGACCATCGAAAGCTCCGAATTCGGCGGCGTCATGCTCACGCCCTCCCTTACCGGGCTCGAGCCCGGCGTGTACGGCTTCCACCTGCACCAGAACCCAAGCTGCGAACCCGCCGAAAATGACGATGGCGAGATGACCGCGGCCCAGAGCGCCGGCGGCCACTACGACCCGGAAGGCACCGACACCCACCAGGGCCCCTATGGTGACGGCCACCTGGGCGATTTGCCGGTGCTCACGGTGAACGAGGATGGCGAAGCCAATCTGCCGGTACTTGCGCCGCGCCTGAGCATGGACGACATGACCGACCGCGCGCTGATCATCCATGAAGGCGGCGACACCTATGAGGACGAGCCGCATCTGGGCGGCGGCGGCGCGCGCATGCTGTGTGGCGTCACCCCAGCCGCTTTTTGATCGAAAGCGACCCGCGCCTGGCGCGCATGACAAACGGGCAGCCCAACGGCTGCCCGTTTTTTTGTGGGCACTCAAAGGGTCAATCTGTCCGAAGGGAAACTAAAGTCGTAGAGCGTATCCACGCACGACCAGATACATTCAGCGGGTTTGGACACGCGGGTCGAGCGCCCGCGCGATCTACCCCTCGCCACCGACCACCACCGGGTACCCCCAATGATCACTTTCATCGCCTCGATACTGCTGCTAATAGTCGGGTATTTCACCTACGGCAAGTTCGTGGATCGAGTGTTCGTCGCCGACCGAAAGCGTCCGACACCGGCCTTTAGCATGCGCGACAACATCGACTACGTGCCGATGAACCCCACGCGCAACTCGCTCATTCAGCTACTCAATATCGCCGGGGTGGGCCCGATCTTCGGCCCGATTCTGGGCGCCTTGTACGGCCCCGTGGCGTTCGTCTGGATCGTGATCGGCTGCATCTTCGCCGGCGCCGTACACGACTACCTGACCGGCATGATCTCGATTCGTAACCACGGCGCGCACCTGCCGCAGCTGGCGGGCAAGTTCCTTGGCAAGGCGATGAAGCACGTGGTCAACGGCTTTGCCCTGCTGCTGCTGCTGCTGGTGGGCACGGTGTTCGTGACCTCGCCGGCCACGCTTCTGGCGAACATGACCTCACTGTCGCTGGTCGGTATTACAATGGCGATCTTCGCCTACTACCTGATCGCCACGCTGCTACCGATCGACAAGGTGATCGGGCGTATCTACCCCTACTTCGGCGCGCTGCTGCTCTTTAGCGCCGCCGGTATCGGCATCGGCCTGGTCGTCACCGGCGCGCCGATTCCCGAGCTTTCATTCCAGAACATGCACCCTGACGGCGCGCCGATCTTCCCGCTGCTGTTTCTGACGATCTCCTGCGGCGCGCTCTCCGGCTTTCACGCCACCCAAACGCCGATCATCTCGCGCACCACAGAGAACGAAATCAGCGGCCGTCGCATCTTCTACGGCATGATGATCACCGAAGGCGTGATCGCCATGATCTGGGCTGCCGCCGCCATGAGCCTGTTTTACGGCGATCAGTCGCTGTCCGACGTGCTGGCCGCCGGCGGTCCCGCCGCGGTCGTAAGCGAAGTCTCTACCGTCATGCTGGGTGCAGTGGGCGGCACGCTCGCCATCCTGGGCGTCATCGTACTGCCGATCACCTCCGGCGACACCGCGTTTCGCAGCGCGCGCATGATCATCGCGGACTATCTGAAGATCGGACAAAAGCCGATCGCCAAGCGTTTGATGATCGCCCTGCCGCTGTTCGTCATTTCCTATGCGCTGACCCACATGGACTTCACCCTGCTGTGGCGCTACTTCTCCTGGGCGAACCAGACTACCGCGGTCATCGCGCTATGGGTGGGCACCATGTACCTGGTGCTGTCGCGCAAGCCCTACCTGATTACGGCGATTCCTGCCGTGTTCATGACCATGGCAACCTTTACGTACCTGGCCTTCGCGCCGATCGGTTTTGGCCTGCCGCTGCAGATCAGCTACGTCGTGGCCGCGCTCGGCACGCTGGTATGCATCGCGCTGTTCATGAAGCGCGTACGCCGCCTGAGCCGCGCCACGTTCACCGTGGATGAGCCGGTAGCCGCATTCGAGGGATCTGACGCCTTCGCCGCGCAAAACCGCTAACCTTTACACGAACCCGAACCCGCCTGACGGATGATTCCGTCGGGCGGGTTTTATTTTCAGGGGTCTTTCGAAGAGCTTTCTCTTCTCTTTCCAGGCCCGCAGCTTACTTCCCTCCAGCCTCGCCTTTACTTAACTTAAATCAATATATTTAATAGATAACTATTAACGTTGCTTAACTTTCTTCGTTACATCGTTGAAACTTATCACTAATAAAATAAATAAAAAAGAACACTTGAAGATGTGCATGAATCATAGAGACATCAAAAAGTAAATATTTATAAGCCACTGATTTTAAATCGAATAAAAAACTTTAACCCAATAAAACAGCTTATTTATCTTATATATTTATTTATATGCTAAGTTATTAAAGGTAACAAGTATTCATTCTGACGAAACGCCAAAGCCAGTTACTCCAAATCATGGGTTTTTAATAAAAAATCAAATTTTGTTTTTATTGAACAACTTATCAGGAGTAATCACCAAGGACCCCCTTGGCAAACTACTAAGGAGAGTAACATGTTTCATCATTCCTCTAAGCTGCAATACCCGGTCAAGGTTGATAAACCTAACCCCCAGTTCGCGATGCTGCTTCAACAGGCGATCGGCGGTATTGAAGGCGAGATTCGCGTGGCCATGCAGTACTTTTTCCAGGCCATGGGCGCCCGCGGTGATGACCGCATTCGGGACATGTTGATGTCCACCGCCACCGAAGAGCTTTCACACATCGAGATGCTGGGTCATGCGGTTGCGCTCAATCTGGAAGGCGCCCCGGTTTCCTATCAGGAAGAAACCGCCAAGGACCCGGTCATGAACGCCATTCTGGGCGGCGCCAACCCACGCCATCTGCTTTCGTCCGGGCTTTCCGCCATGCCGGTCAATGCCAACGGTGTGCCTTTCGACATGAGCCACGTCTACGCTACCGGCAATATCGGCGCGGACATGATGGCCAACGTCGCCGCCGAATCCGGTGGTCGTGTGCTCGCCACACGCCTTTACAACTGGACCGACGACCACGGCATGAAGGACTTCCTGTCGTTTCTGATTGCTCGAGATACTTACCACCAGCAGCAGTGGCTGGCGGTGATCGAGGAGCTTGGCGGCATGCAAGCGCAATTGCCGATTCCAAACTCGACGCCGGAAGAGCATGAAGCGACCGAACACTCCTACTACTACCTGAACACCCTGCTGGATAAGGACGCACCCAAGGGCCGCTGGGGCGAAGGTCCATCGCTTGATGGCCGAAGCCAGTACTCCATCAAGAATACACCCGAGCCGCTGGGTCAGGAGCCATCGCTTGGCGGCGCCAAGCCCAACTCCGGTGCTCAGATCGAACAGGTCGATTCATCCAAGTAAAAAGGATGCCACAAAAAAACCCCGAACCAGGTTCGGGGTTTTTATGTTTAGCGGCGGCCGCGACTTACTCGTAGGACTGGTCGCCGGCCACGTGCATCTGACGCTGGATGTAGTTCTGGATGCCGACCTTGTCGATCAGGCTGAGCTCGGTTTCGATGTGGTCGATGTGCTCTTCTTCATCGGCCAGCAGGTCGCGCAGCATATCGCGGGTCACGTAGTCCTTCACGCTTTCGCAGTAAGTGATCGCTTCGATGTAATCGTTGCGGCCGTCGTGTTCGATCTTGAGATCGCACTCGAGCATTTCCTTGACGTTTTCACCGATGTGCAGCTTGCCCAGGTCCTGCAGATTCGGGATGCCTTCCAAAAACAGAATGCGCTCGATGATCTTGTCGGCGTGCTGCATCTCTTCGATGGACTCATCGTACTCCCACTTGGCCAGCGCCTTGAGGCCCCAGTCCTTGTACATTTTGGCATGCAGGAAGTACTGATTGATCGCCACCAGTTCGTTGCCGAGCGCGATATTGAGATGCTGGATGACCTTGGGATCGCCTTTCATGTATCACCTTTATTTAGCTGAACCGCTTTTTTGTCGTCAAAGGTTTTTCGATCAATCAAGCAGTTACGTTGGTAAAGGAGCAGCGACACGAAGGGCGTACTCCCAGTTGAGTGAGAGTATAGACGAGGCCTTTAAAAATTCAAGTAAATCAAACGTTTGCTAAAAGCAAATCAAACAATAGTGATTCGCGTCATACGGCGTAAGCAAGACCCATATCGGCCTGTTCGCGCTCGATTTGAAGCGCTTCGCGGGTAATCGATTTTCCAAGACAGGCGCACTTGCCGCACTGGGTCGCGCAACCGGTGGCCTCACGCACGTCGCGCCAGCTGCGCGCCCCGTCGCTGACTTCCCGGCGAATCTGGTGGTCGGTCACTCCCTTGCACACACATACGTACATGGCATCACCTCGATAAAAGCATGGAGTGAATGTAAATGATTCGCATACGAGTTATCAAGTGCCAACCAGTGCTCTTTAGTAGCGGTTTTTAACCGGGCCATTTTTAGTACCGTCAATACAGGAAGTTAGCCCCCCGGCAGGAGAAAAAAATTGCAAAAAAAAAGCCGAACCGCTTCCAAAACGGCCCGGCCTGTGCAGATTTTCGAGCGCTAGCCGTTGCGGCGTAGAAAGAAGAGTCCAACCACGGCGCAGGCAAGCGTCGGGACCAGCACCGCCCACACCGGCGAGAAGCCGAAAATGCTCGAGGCCGGCGCCAGTAGATCCTGCACGTACTTGAACACCAGCCCCGTGACGACCCCGTAGAACACCCGCGTGCCGGCGGCGACGGTGCGCAGCGGGCCGAACACGAAGGACGCGGCGATCAGTACCAGTGACCCCATGGTGAGCGGCATCAGTACCTTCTGCCAGAAGTAGAGCAGCGGCTGCTCGGCGCTCTGGCCCTGGCTTTGCAGGAAGTTGGCGTAGGCCCACAGCTCGCTGGGCGCCTGGCTTTCGATGTCGCGCAAAAGGCGTTCGAGCTGGGTCGGGGTCAGATCCGTCTCCCACGGCATCTGATCAACATACTCGGATTCGGTGCGGTCCTCGAAAATACGCGTGGTGTTGACGCCTTCGAGCTGCCAGGCCCCTTGCTCCCAGCTGGCGCGAGCGGCGCGGGTGGCCTCGACGAGGCGGCGATCCTCGAAGCGGTAGCGGGTCAAATCGAGCACCACGTCGTCTGCGCGAATCGCGCCAAAGCGGTAGACACTGTCGCCTTCGAACTGCCAACCGCTGCGGCTTTGCAGCATTGTGCCCTCACCCTGGCGCTGCTCCAGTCGCCAAGCCTCGGCGAACTGTTCGGTGCGGGGGCTGACGAACTCGGCCACCAGAAGCACCACCGCGACCACTACCAGCACCGGCTTCATCACGCCCCATAAAATGCGCCCCAGCGAACGCCCGGCGGCGCGCATCACGGTCAGCTCGTTGCTCGAGGCCATGGTGCCCAGGCCAATCAGCGCGCCGATGAGCACCGCCACCGGCGCGTACTGATAAAACCGCCAGGGCAGGCGCATGCCCAGATAGACCAGGACGTCCAGCGCCGAATAGTTGCCTTGGGTGTCACCGAGATCACCAATGTAGGCGATCGTGATATCGAGGCCCAACAATACGAACTGCACGATGATGATGGCGCCCAACACGTTACGGGCAATGTAGCGATCCAGTCGATCGAAAGGGTTCAAGGCACCGAACATTAGCGCATTCCTTTACGTTGCGAGCGCCAGATCAAAAGGCCCCCCAGAAGCAAGAACAGCCCGTGAATGGGCCACACGCCGATCGCGGCGGCAAGCGTTTGACTTCCGATCGCGTCTACTGCGGCCAGCAGCAGGCTCAAATAGGCGACGTATAAAAAGACCGCCGGAAGGAGCTTGGCAAAGCGCCCCTGGCGTGGATTGACCTGAGAAAGCGGCTGGGCCAGAAGCGCCAGCACGAACACCATCAGCGGAAGCCCGGCCCGCCACTGAAACTGCGCTTGGGCGCGGGGGTCAGGGTCGCGCCAAAGTTCCGGCGTAGTGGCGAACTCCAGCGAGTCGAGCTCCTGACGATCGCGGCTCAGGCCCAGACGCAGCGTATAGCGATCGAACACCAGCCGCTCCGCTGCGCGCGAGCCGGGGGTGACGCCGTAGCGCTCGCCCTCTTCCAGCACCAGAAAGCGGCTGCCGGTGTCGACGCTGGTTTCCTGATATCCCGAGCGCGCCCGAGTCACGTAGCTGTGCGTGCCCTCCTCGGCCTGGGCCTGCTCGTGGACCAGCACCTCCTGCATCCGGTTGCCGTTATCGCTAAAGCCGCTGATATAGGCGGTGCGCCCGCTGCCAAAGGACTGAAAGCGCCCGGGCGCCAGTACCGAGACGTCCAGCCGGCTCTGCTGCTCTTCGATGGTCGCCTCGGTTAAAAGCGAGCCCGCCGGGGTCAGCCACAGGCTGCAAAGCCCGACCAGAATGGCCACGATCGACGCCGGCAAGAGCGTCACGCGCAAAAGCCGCGTGGGGCTCATGCCGCAGGCGACCATCACGGTAATTTCGCTGTTCATGTAGAGCTGGCCGTAGGCGAGCAGAATGCCGAGAAAGAACGCCAGCGGCAGAATCAGCTCCATGAACCCCGGCAGGTGATAGAACATCAAACTGCCCAGAATGGTAACCGGGAAGTCGCCTTCGGCGGCATCGGCGAAGTAGCGAATAAAGCGGCTACCCATGATGACCAGCAGCAAGATGCCGGCGACCGCCGACATGGTGAGTAACACTTCACGAGTCAAGTACCGAAATAAAATCAACGCGCTCTCCGGCCAGTCCTGCAAGGTTGCCATGCAATGCGCTCATGGCTTGGGTACACTAATCCAGCGTACGATAGCGATATACGATCGCGGTATTATCGCGAATCCCTCGATGCTTGTCTTGTTGGAGACGTCATGGAATTTTCCGTTCAAACGGCCAATCCCGCCAAAGCCGAGACGGCCTGCCTGGTGCTGCCTGTCTATAAAGATAGCGAGTTACTGCCGTGTGTGGCGAAACTCGACGACGCGAGCGAGCGGCTGATCGGTCAACTCCTCGAACGCGGCGACTTCGATGCGGCTCTGGGTAACGTTCAGTTGATTCCTTTTGCCCCGGGCCTGGGCGCCGAGCGGCTTCTGCTGGTGGGCCTTGGCGCACGCAAAAAGTGCCAGGAAGCGGCCTTTCTCAAGGCCCTCGACGCCGCCATGACCGCACTGGTCAAGCTGCCCATCGACGATGCGAGCGTGGCCTTTACCGACGTGGTCCTCGAGCGCGACACCGCTTGGAAGGCACGCAAGACGCTAGAGGCCGCCGAACGCGCGCTTTACCGCTTCGATCAGTTCAAATCCCAGCCGGCACCGAAGGCGACGCTGACCGCCCTTCACCTGATCGTCACCGACAATGCCGAGGTGGAAAGCGCCCAATACGGCGCGCGAGTCGGCACGGCCATCGGCCAGGGCATCAACTTCACGCGCACGCTGGGCAATCTCCCGGGCAACGTCTGCACGCCGCGCTACCTGGCCGAGCAGGCCGAAACCCTGGGGCAAGCGTCCAAAGGCGCACTGTCGGTCGAGATTCTGGATGAAGAAGCGCTCGAGGCGCTCGGCGCCGGCGCGCTTCTTTCCGTGGGCCGGGGAAGCGTGGAGCCCTCGCGGCTGATCGTGATGCGCTACCAGGGCGCGGAAGATGCCGACGAGGCGCCGCACGTGCTGATCGGCAAGGGCATTACCTTCGATACCGGCGGCATTTCGCTCAAGCCCGGCGAGGGCATGGACGAGATGAAGTTCGACATGGGCGGCGCGGCCGGCGTATTCGGCACCGTCAAGGCGGTGCTTGAGATCAAGCCGAAGATCAACGCGGTGTTCATCGTCGCCGCCGCCGAGAACATGCCCGACGGCGCGGCGACCAGGCCCGGCGACATCGTCAAAACGCTCAAGGGCCTGACGGTGGAAGTGCTCAACACCGACGCCGAAGGCCGCCTTGTGCTGTGCGACGCGCTCACCTACGCCGAGCGCTTCACGCCTGCCAGCGTCATCGATATCGCCACGCTCACCGGGGCCGCCATCGTTGCCCTTGGTCACCACGCCACCGGGCTTTTATCCAACGACGACGATCTGGCTCTCGACGTGCTGGAGGCTGGCGACGGCGCCTGGGATCGCGCCTGGCAGCTGCCGCTCTGGGACGAGTACCAGGAGCAGCTCGATTCCAACTTCGCGGATCTAGCCAACATCGGCGGGCGCCCGGCGGGTACGATCACCGCGGCGTGCTTTCTCTCCCGCTTTGCCGAGCACTTCCCCTGGGCGCATCTGGATATCGCCGGTACCGCCTGGCACTCGGGCAAACAGAAAGGCGCCACCGGCCGTCCGGTTGGGCTTTTGACCCAGTACCTGCTGGATCGCGAAACCGATGCCCAGATCGAAATCGGGGTGAAATAACCCGCCTCGCTCGCCTAGCGGTTGCCTTTCAAGGCCACAACCGTTAAACCTGAATGCCATGAGGCGCCCGCAAGCCCGGGCGCCTTCCCTCTTTTAATGTCAGCCCCTGCGGGGGTATTTTGCGGAGACCACACGCCGTGCCCACTGCCAGTTCAGCCAATCGTTTCGAAATTTTGCCGTCCAACCTGCCCACGGCGGAGAACATTCGCGAAAGCATTCTTCAAAACCCGGGGTTCGGCCGCCACTTCACCGACCACATGGCCCACGTCCGCTGGACCGTCGACGCCGACTGGCACGGCCACCAGGTGCGCCCCTACGGGCCGCTCACTCTCGACCCGGCCGCCGCGGTGCTGCACTACGGCCAGGAAATCTTCGAGGGCATCAAGGCCTACCGCCACGCGGATGGCTCGGTCTGGACCTTCCGCCCGGAGAAAAACGCCGAGCGCCTGCGCCGTAGCGCCCGCCGCCTGGCCCTGCCCGAGCTCTCGGATGAGGACTTCATCGGCTCGATTCAGGCGCTGCTCGCCCAGGACAGCGCCTGGGTGCCGACGCCGCAAAGCGACGCCGACGAGTGCAGCCTCTATCTGCGCCCGTTCATGATCGCCTCGGAAGCGTTTCTCGGCGTGCGCCCGAGCCACGAGGTCGACTACTACGTCATCGCCTCGCCGGCGGCTTCCTACTTCAAGGGCGGCGTGAACCCGGTCTCGATCTGGCTGTCGTCTACCTACAAGCGCGCCGCCCCCGGCGGCACCGGCTTTGCCAAGTGCGGCGGCAACTACGCGGCCTCGCTTGCCGCGCAAAAGGAAGCCGAAAGCCACGGCTGCGGCCAGGTCGCATTTCTGGACGCCGCCGAGAGCAAGTGGCTCGAAGAGCTTGGCGGCATGAACCTGTTCTTCGTCTACAAGGATGGCCGCCTGGTCACCCCGCGCCTGACCGACACCATCCTTGAAGGCGTGACCCGCGACTCGGTCCTCACGCTTGCTAAAGACATGGGCCTGACGCCGGAGGAGCGCCCCATCAGCATCGACGAGTGGCGCGACGGTGCCAAATCCGGCGAGATCTCCGAAGTGTTCGCCTGCGGCACCGCCGCGGTCATCACCCCGGTGGGCGAGCTGGTCACCGAGCAGGAGCGTATTCGCGTTCAGGGCGACGGCGGTAGTGAAGTGGCCATGCGCATCCGCAAGGCGCTGCTGGACATTCAGTATGGCCGCAGCGACGACAAGCACGGCTGGCTGACCCAACTGGTGTAGCCCTTCCCGCCGCCGCCTCGCGCGGCGGCGATTCACTTCTACCGACGACCCTTGCAAGGCAGAAGCCCCATGGCGCGAATCGACTTCTACATACTTCAGGATACCACCCTGGAGGGGCGGCTCGCCTTTGCCTGCAAGCTGGCCGAGACCATCCACCGCAAGGGCTACCGGCTGCACCTGCACTGCGAGGGTCAAACGCTTGCCGAACAGGCCGACGAGGCGCTGTGGACCTTCCGTGATGACGCCTACCTGCCCCACGCGATCGAAGGCAGCGACCTGGCCGACAGCGTCCCCATCACGCTCGGCTTCAATGAGCTGCCTTCGCCCCGCGAAGAGACCGCGCTTTTGAACCTGCACCCGGATATCCCCGCGGGCATCGAGCGCTTTACAAGAGTTGCCGAGATCATCAACCAGCACCAGCAGGTGCTCATCGCCAAACGCGCCTGCTGGCAGCGCTACAAGGAGCTTGGCCATGAGGTAGTGCCGCACAAGATCGGCTGATACCGGAGAGAACCACCATGAGTGATAAGCCCGTTTCCCTGATCACCCCGCCCGATGGCTACAACGATTGGCTCGCCGAGCTGAAACAGCGCATTCATGCGTCACAGCAGCGAGCGACGTTTGCGGTCAATCGCGAGCTGATACAGCTTTACTGGCAAATCGGCCGCGACATTCTCGAGCGCCAGGCGGAGCAAGGCTGGGGCGCAAAGGTGATCGAGCGGCTGGCTTTCGATTTGCGGGCGGCTTTTCCGGAAATGAAAGGTTTCTCACCTCGTAACCTCAAATACATGCGTGCCTTCGCCGAGGCCTGGCCGGAGCCCGCGTTTGTGCAAGAGGTGCTTGCACAATTGCCCTGGTATCATCAGCTGGCCCTACTGGAAAAGCTATCCGACCCGGAAAGCAGATGTTGGTACGCCTACGAGGCGATTCAGCACGGCTGGTCACGCAACGTACTGGTCATGCAGATCGAAACCCGCCTGCTGGAACGCCAGGGAGCGGCGGTGACCAACTTCGAGGCGAGCCTGCCCAAGCCACAGTCGGACCTGGCCCGGGAATCGCTGAAAGACCCGTATCGCTTCGACTTTCTCGGTCTGTCAGCCGAGTCTCAGGAGCGCGACGTCGAAGAGGCGCTGGTGCGCCACGTCACCGAATTCCTGCTGGAGCTGGGCGCGGGTTTTGCCTTCGTCGGTCGCCAGGTGCTACTCGATGTTGGCGGAGAAGAGTTCTTCCTCGATCTGCTGTTCTATCACTTGAAGCTTCGCTGCTACGTGGTCATCGAGCTCAAGACAGGCAAGTTCAAACCAGAACACTTGGGGCAGCTCGGCTTCTACCTGACCGCGGTCGACCGCCAGGTAAAAACCGACCTGGATGCGCCGACCATCGGCCTGCTGCTGTGCAAGAGTAAGAACAAGGTCGTCGCCGAATACGCGCTGAGCGATAAATCCCAGCCGATGGGCATTGCCGAATACAAGTTGTTGGAATCGCTCCCCACCGAGCTGCAAACGGGCCTGCCCAGCATCGAGCGAATCGAGCAAACGCTTGCCGAGGTCAAAAACGGCCCCGAGATGTAAAACAACGCCTGGTAACAACACGGTCATGCGCTGCTCACCTGACGCGCGGTACTCGATCGCGCTATACTTGTCGCCATTTTTTCGCCCCATCCGAATTTCATGCGCTCCCTTTGGGACGCATCGTTTGTGAGTCGCTCCATGGAAAAGACCTACCAACCCGAACAGATCGAAACCCGCTGGTACGCGCGCTGGGAGGCGGACAACCGCTTCGCGCCGTCAGGCCAGGGGGCGCCCTTCTCCATCATGATTCCGCCGCCCAACGTGACCGGAAGCCTGCACATGGGCCACGCGTTCCAGGACACCATCATGGATACCCTGACGCGCTGGAAGCGCATGCAGGGCAACAATACGCTCTGGCAGGTGGGCACCGACCATGCGGGGATCGCGACCCAGATGCTGGTCGAGCGTAAGGTCGCCGCGGAAGAGGGCAAGACGCGCCATGATCTCGGACGCGAGGCGTTCACGGACAAGATCTGGGAGTGGAAGGCGGAATCCGGCGGCCACATTACCCGTCAGCTGCGCCGCATGGGCGCCAGCGTCGACTGGTCGCGCGAGCGCTTCACCATGGATGACGGCTTCTACAAGGCGGTGCAGGAAGTCTTCGTGCGCCTGCACGAGGAGAAGCTGGTTTATCGCGGCAAGCGGCTGGTCAACTGGGACCCGACGCTGCACACCGCGATTTCCGACCTGGAAGTCGAAAACAAGGAGCAGCAGGGCAGCTTCTGGCATTTCCGCTACCCACTGGCCGACGGCGTGCAAACCGCCGACGGCAAGGATCATATCGTCGTCGCCACCACCCGCCCGGAAACGCTTTTAGGCGATACCGGCGTGGCAGTGAACCCGGACGACGCGCGCTACGCCTCACTGGTCGGCCAGTTCATCGAGCTTCCGCTGGTCGGCCGGCGCATTCCGATCGTCGCCGATGAGCACGCGGACATGGAAAAAGGCTCGGGCTGCGTCAAGATCACCCCGGCCCACGACTTCAACGACTACGAAGTCGGCAAGCGCCAGAACCATCTTTTGATCAACGTCTTCTCCAAGGACGCCACGATCCTCGAGCGCGCCGAGATCTTCGACCTCAAGGGCCAGCCCCAGCCGGACGAAGACGCCACCCTGCCCACCAAATACGCAGGCCTGGATCGTTTCGAAGCGCGCAAGCAGATCGTCGCCGACATGGACGCGCTTGGCCTGCTGGTCGAGGTGGAAAGCGTCAACAACACCCTGCCTTTTGGCGACCGCTCGGGCGATGTCATCGAGCCGCTTCTGACCGACCAGTGGTTCGTGGCGGTCGAAAGCCTGGCCAAGCCTGCGATCGAGGCGGTAGAGAACGGCGATATCCAGTTCGTGCCGAAGAACTACGAGAACATGTACTTCGCCTGGATGCGCGATCTGCAGGACTGGTGCATCTCGCGCCAGCTCTGGTGGGGCCACCGCATTCCCGCCTGGTACGACGAGCAGGGCAACGTTTACGTGGCGCGCTCCGAAGCGGAAGCCCGCGAGAAGCACGGCCTAACTGCAGACGTCACTCTAACCCAGGACGAGGACGTGCTGGATACCTGGTTCAGCTCGGGCCTTTGGACGTTTGGCACGCTGGGCTGGCCGGAGAAGACCCCGGAGCTCGAGACCTTCCACCCCACCAGCGTGCTGGTGACGGGCTTCGACATCATCTTCTTCTGGGTCGCCCGGATGATCATGATGACGCTCAAGTTCACCGGTGAGGTGCCCTTCAAGACCGTCTACGTGCATGGCCTGGTGCGCGACGGCCAGGGCCAGAAGATGTCGAAGTCCAAGGGCAACGTGCTCGACCCGATCGATCTGATCGACGGCATCAGCCTGGACGCGCTGCTGGAAAAGCGTACCGGCAACATGATGCAGCCGCAGAAAGCCAAGGCGATCGCCAGGGCGACGAAAGAGGAGTTCAAGGACGGCATCGAGCCCCACGGCACCGATGCGCTGCGCTTCACGTTCCTCTCGCAAGCGACCACCGGGCGCGACATCAAGTTCGATATGAACCGGCTGGACGGCTACCGCAACTTCTGCAACAAGCTGTGGAACGCCTCACGCTATGTGCTGATGAACGCCGAAGGCGAGGATTGCGGCGCTGCGGACGAGCCGGTGGAGCTCTCGCTCGCCGATCGCTGGATCATCTCCGAGCTGCAGAAAACCGAGGCCCAGGTCACCAAAGCGATGGAGGAGTACCGTTTTGACCACGCCTCCCAGGCGCTTTACGAGTTCGTCTGGAACGAGTACTGCGACTGGTACCTGGAGCTTTCCAAGCCGGTGCTGTGGGACGAAGCCGCAAGCGCCGAGTCCAAGCGCGGCACCCGCCGTACCCTGGTGCGCGTGCTCGAAACCATCCTGCGCCTGGCGCACCCGATGATGCCCTATATTTCAGAGGAGATCTGGCAGCGCGTGGCGCCTTTGGCCGGCCGTCATCCGGGCGGTGACGCCTCGATCATGACGCAAGCCTGGCCACAAGCCAATGAAGATAAGATCGACGAGCAGGCCGGGCGCGACATCGAGTGGCTCAAGGGTGTGATCATCGCCGTGCGCAACATCCGCGCCGAGATGAACATCGCCCCGGGCAAGCCGCTGGACGTGCTGCTGACCAAGGGACAGCCGACCGACGCCGAGCGCCTCGAGAGCAACCGCCTGTTCCTCTCGAAACTGGCCAAGCTTCAAAGCGTCACCTGGCTTGCCAACCCCGCCGAGGCGCCGCTTTCCGCCACCCAGCTGGTCGGCGATATGGAAGTGCTGGTGCCGATGGCGGACCTGATCGACAAGGACGCGGAGCTTGCGCGCCTGAACAAGGAGATCGAGAAGCAGGACAAGCTGATCGGCGGCGTCGAGAAGAAGCTTTCCAACGAAGGCTTCACCGCCAAGGCGCCGGCCGCGGTGATCGACAAAGAGCGCGCCAAGCTCGCCGAGTTCCAGTCCGCTAAAACGCTGCTGCAAGAGCAGAAGGCCAAGATCGAAGCGCTTTAACCTCTTCGATGCTCTAGCCCGCCATGCTCACCGGCTCCGTCAGGAGCCGGTTTTTTTACACTTGGTAGCGCTCGATCAGCACACACATCCAGTTGCGTACCCGATCATCAAGCTTGTGTCCTGTGTCGCACCGTGCGCGTTTCACTCAAGGTTTCGAACCTGCCTGCCCATTAACGGTTGTCTTATGAACATGAGCCACCTAGAACACGTGCTGATCGGCCTTGGCATTCAGCTTCTGCTTGCCCTGCTGCCCCGCGTCACGCTGTGGGTGTCCGGGGCGCTGGCCGTGGCGGTGTTTCTGGGCCGCGAAATTGCTCAGCACGAATACAAACTGGCCGTGGCGCGCGGCTGGGAGTGGGGCCAGACCCAGCCGGTGGGTGTGCTTGAAGGCGTCGTCACGGGCTGGCACCTGGACTCGGTACTCGACGTACTGGCGCCGGCGGCGGGCTGTTTTCTGCTGGCGCTGGGAGTGTGGGCAATACGCCAGCGAGGTCGCTAGCGCGATTTGGCGTTTTATTGCTACTCTAGCCGGACCAATGTTTGCTTAGCGGCGATGTACAATGAAAAGAACGCTTTTGCTATCCGCGCTGACGCTTGTTGCCCTACCCGTTCACGCAGAGCTGTTCAAATGCACCGCGCGGGATGGCCACACCACCTTTCAGGACAGCCCCTGCGCGAACGGGCGTTCTGAAACCGTCAATCCCAACGGCCTTAGCATCATTCAGGCAACGCCGGTCAGCGCCCGCGCCTCGATTCAGTCCGCCTCCGTCCAGCCGCCCCGCATCATTTACCTGCCCGGCGGCAGCCAGCACCAGCACTCCATTCAGCAGCGTAACGCCCGCGTTAAAGCACGTGCCCGCCTGCCGCTCAGGTTTGGCCGAACACGCCACTGAATTTTTAGCGACTGCATGATTTCTCAGCTTTGATGGCGATGGGTCCAGCGCCGAAACGGCGCCGTAGGATCCTCGACTTTCATCTGCGTAAAAGGCAAATTCTGCTGGGCGATGGGTTTGGCGAACTCGTCATAGAACGTTGCGAGCGTCATGTAGCGGCCGCCATCCTCGTAGTGCTCGCCTTCCTGTTCGCGCGTGGCGGCAAAGTACACCTGCTCCGGCGCCGCATAGTAAAGCGCCCCAAGGCACATCGGGCACGGGTAAGCGGTAATGTAGACATCGCACCCGTTCAGGTCGGTTCTTCCCTTGGCGGCCAGCTCACGGATGGCGGTGATTTCGGCATGCGCGGTGAGATCCCCGCTTTGCGACACCTGATTGGTCGCCTCATGCACGATCTCGCCGGATTCACGATCCACCACGATGCAGGCAAAGGGTTTGCCGCCCGCGTCGACGTTCTCCAGCGCCAGCTCGACGCTACGCTGGATCAGGGTTTCAGGAGTAGGTGTCTGAGTCATGAGATATTCGATTCCTTTTGATCGATGGGGTAAACGTCCTGTTCGCCACACGCCCCTGAACGCCCTGGCCACATGCGGCCAGCTACCCGGGGAGCCGCCACCGCAAGGCTCGCGGTGGAACATGAAAGATAGTCGAAATATACCGGCGCGCGGGTCGAAATCGACACCTTCCCATCATGCCGATGCTCAGGTGCTACGCTTGGCCTAATGACCCGTTCAAACAGGAGCGCTTTTCATGAATGCCACCCAGCGTTATCAGCTACTCCAGCGCGCCGTCGCCCTCGCCGAGCAGGCCTTGGAGGCCGGCGACGAGCCCTTCGGCTCGGTGCTCGCCGATGCGCAAGGCGTTGTACTGCGTGAGGCCCGAAATCGCATCAACAGTGGCGATGCCACCCAGCACCCGGAGTTCGAACTGGCCCGCTGGGCCGCGCAGCACTTGAGCGAGCGCGAACGACATGGGGCCACCGTGTTCACCTCCGGCGAGCATTGCCCCATGTGCGCCGCCGCCCACGCCTGGGCCGGCCTTGGCCCCATCGTCTACGCCAGCTCTTCCAAACAGCTTGCTGCTTGGCACAAAGAGTGGGAACTCGAAAGTCCGCCAGTGGCGCCGCTGACCATCGAGCAAGTAGCGCCGAAGGTGCCGGTCAGCGGGCCGGATGAGGCGCTGGCTCGGGCGGTTTATGAGCTGCACTGTCGGTATCGTGGTGCTCGAAGTGCATGATCTGGTTGGCGAGGAATCACATCAGCATTCGGATCAAATAGGGCTAGCGGCTGCTGTGAACCTTGATCTTTCGGGAACGATAATCCAGCCACATTCTTTTTAATTCGACGCCCGCGTCAGCGCATACTGACTCGAGGATTCTATCCCTTCTCTGCCGATCCGGCCGTTCATGGCTTGGGTCGTCCAGCTCCATGACATACAGGATGCTGAAATCTTCCTTGCTGCAGATCACATAGTCGAAATGCCATTGAGAGATCTGTCTGAATAAGGCCAGGTACGCGCTACTTTTGGACCGATACTTTTTGGAATTGGGCTCTATGACGTCGACCACTCGAACCTGAGCGAAAATGTAACACTCCGCACCATAGGTACTGACCAGCACCCTGTATACGTCCTGCTCACTGGGCGACATTAAGGCGCCTTTCTTGTGATAGGCTCCGCCTTTTTTCAAGAGCGCTTGTGACCTTGACGTTTTCCTGTCAGAAATGGAGCCGGTTCTTTTGGATGACAGGCCAGCCAGCATTAGTTTCATCAAGACGACAAAAACAAAAATAGCGGGTATCCATAGTACCGCTGGCCATAACAACGCAGTGGCATTCACGAAATCCATTCACACCTCTTTTTATTATGTCGTTCTGTATAGCCTCGGTTTCAGTGCTGATAGCTGGAAGTCCGCCATATGTAACCGTAGAGCGATTGTAGGGTTTTCAAGAGTAGCTCGCCCTGCTCACGCTACTCGAACCGCAAATTTTCTGGCAAATCGAACTCAAGCCAATCTGAATCGCCCCGGATATTCTAGACACCCGTTAGGCTCTTAAAGTAACGCCTTTCATACTCAACCGGTGACAAGTTATCACTTGTGCCGTGTCGGCGCTTTGGGTTGTAGAACATTTCAATGTAATTGAACACGTCGCGTCTAGCCGCTTCCCGTGTCGAATAAATCTGTCGCTTGATCCGCTCTCGCTTGAAGAGTTGAAAGAAGCTTTCAGCAACGGCGTTGTCATGACAGTTACCACGTCGGCTCATGCTGCCCACCAGGTGATTAGCTTTCAAAAAGCTTTGCCAGTCTCCACTGCTAAACTGGCTTCCTTGATCCGAATGCACCATCACCGTTCCTTGTGGCTTGCGTCGCCAAACTGCCGACAATAAAGCATCCAGCACTAACTCCGTGGTCATACGTGACTTCATCGACCAGCCAACCACTTGACGAGAAAACAGGTCGATAACCACTGCTAAGTAAAGCCAGCCTTCGTACGTTCGGATGTACGTAATATCCGTCACCCAAGCAACATTGGGCGCTGTTACTTCAAACTGACGGTCTAAATGGTTGGGTGATACGATGGCCGGCTTTCCACCGCCATAGCAGCCAGGGCGTCGTCGATAGCCGGTCTGAGAGCGTAAACCTTCTCTACGCATCAGGCGGGCCACTCGGTGCTTACCGCAGGCTTCGCCAGCCTCACGCAAATCCTGGTAGACCTTGCGATATCCATAAACACCGCCGCTTTCAAGCCACGCATGCTTGATCAATCCCAAGAGGCGCTGATCAACCCGGTCTCGATTAGACAGTGCTTTTTTGCACCATGCGTAGTAGCCGCTAGGGTGCACGGCCATCATGCGGCATAAGCGACGTACCGGATATTGGCCCGCATGCTTTTGAATAAACGCGTACCTCAGTCGGACTCCCTGGCGAAGTACGCGTTGGCCTTTTTTAATATATCTCGCTCTTCTGACACGCGTTTTAGTTCAGCTTTCAAACGACGGTTTTCAGCTTGGAGATCATCATCTTCTTGCCGTTGTTCTACCGGCTTATCGTAGCGTTTGATCCAGTGGTACAAGCTGTGGCCTGACACGCCTAAACGCTCAGCGACCTCGGCAACTCGATGGCCACGCTCTACCACCTGTTTAACGGCTTCGATTTTGAATTCTTCAGTGTAACGGGGATGGCTCATGGATCCTCCTGGATACCTTTAGTATAAGGCCTAGAGGTGTCTACGAAACCTGGGGCGATTCAATAACCATCACCCCTGACCATAAGTTCGGTGGCGCCCTCAAAGGCAATCGCACTCCACAGCGCAAGCCCGTCGTTATGCATGGGTACCGATACCTCCGTGGCACGAGCGCCCACTTTTTCCAGCACGCTGATGGCTTCTTTAACGGCGGCGTCCACGTCAGATTCACTGACCCCGGCAATGCCAAACCCTTCACGTAGGATGCCAATGCGTATGCCAGTGAGATCTTAACTTAGCGATTCGGTGTATTTCGTGGTACGCACGTCGTATTGGCGTGGATCTAACCCATCCGAGCCAGCAAGTACCTCCAACATACGGGCGCAATCTTCGGCGGTGCGCGCCATCGGGCCTACGTGGTCAAGAGTAAGCTCAATGGGAAAAATACCTGTATAAGGCACTAGGCCATGCGTTCCTTTGATCCCGTAGCAACCGCTCCATGAGGCGGGTAGTCGAATAGAGCCGCCCTGATCACCTCCCAGCGCCATATCTACTTCACCGTTGGTCACCACCACGGCGCTGCCGTTGGAAGAAGCGCCAGCTAGACGCTCACGGTCATGGGGATTAACCGGCTGGGGTTCGGGATAGCCGGTACAGCCTCCACCGTCAAAACAGAACGCAGGAACGGCTGTCTTGCCGGTGATGTGCGCACCAGCGTCGAGAAGCCGGGTGACCACTGTGGCATCCTCCCGGGGCACAAAACCTTCCATGATCGGCGAACCATTCATCATCGGGATGCCTGCCAGAGCGATGTTATCCTTTAGCGCTACCGTTCGGCCCGCAAGTGGCCCCTCTTCTGCCCCAGGCACCGAACACTTCCAAGCCCAGCCATTGAGTGGGTTGTCGTCACCGACGGGCCGATAACCCATGTCTGCTCGCGGGTAGTTTACTGGTAATGATTCATCCGCCAGTTCATCCAGGCGATCATAAATGGCCATTGAGCCAGCAACGGCGGACTGGAACTCACCCAGTTCTTCAAAGGAAAGGTCAAAGCCGTAATAATCGGAAATGGCTGCCAACGTATCAATGCCGGGTCGCTTCACACTCATAGTCAACTACTCCTATACACGGACGATTGCCTGAAAAGGCATTTAGCGAGGGAAATACAAGCTATCGCTCCAACAGTTTCGGATAGTGGTGTGGCAGTCGCATCACCACTAGGTCCTTGCGGCGTACAGCGCTGTTTGGGTAAGCCGAATCCAGGTTGCTCGTGTCGATAGCAAGCTGAACGCAGCCAGTGGCGCTAGTTAACAATGCTTCTTGGCGAGGAAAAAGAAACGTATCCGGGCCGAATATACCGCTTAGCCCCGGTAATCCAGCATCGGGCATATGCACGTTGGCGAAAGCGAAATAGCAGTTGTTCTCGCCACCGCGTATACGATAATGGTGCCAATGGTGATCGTCTGGGCCGGTGGGGATAGGTGACGGCTGACGAATCTCAGTACCAGGATGGGCACAGTGAAATGGCCCTGGCAAGGCAGCAGGACAAGCGATGACATCGGATCCCCGCAGCGCCAGGATGCGTCCCGCTTCGGGAAAATCAGCATCATGGCCAATCAATAAGCCTAGCCGCCCTAGCGGCAGATCGAAGCTTACCCAGCGCTCGCCAGGCGTCGCCCATTGTCGGTCTGCCTCGTTTAAGTGAATCTTACGATAAACCGCCATAACGCCCTGCGCCCCTACCAGAGCGGCAGCATTATAGAGATGTTCCTCCGACTGTTCCGCGAAACCTACTACATAGTACTGTTGACGCTCCTCAGCGAGTCCACGCAGTGTGTCGAAAACACTATGACGCTGTGAGATGGGATTGATACCGCCAGTGTCTAACCCAGTAAGCGCCAGCTCAGGAAAAACAATCAGCTCGGCACCCTCTGCTTGGGCAATCAAATCAGTACATTTGGAAAGGTTACCGTCGAGATTATTCGATGGGTAAAATTGAGCAACGGCGATGGTGCTTGCTTTTCCATTGGGCAGTGGCTGATGGCCATAAAGCCTGAAAAAGTCTAGCGGGTTCCAAGCGTGTGTTTGATGAAGTAGCTCATGATACAGGTCTGGGCGACGCTCACTGGTCAACGGTCCCGTTACTCGTTCAGTATCAATCTCACCAAGCACGATGCCATCACCGTCATCGCGGCTAGCCTGAATATGTCCATCTGGCTCAATCACGCAGCTACCGCCACTGAATTGAACGCCGCGCTCCACCCCCCAGCGATTGCTCTCAATAAGATAGCAGCCGTTTTCTTTGGCACGACTGATCCAATAGGGTGCTGGCGCTCGCTCAGCCAGCCAATTACTCAGATGGCAAATGACCTCGGCACCCTGCAGCGCGACCAACCGTGCAGTTTCAAGAAAATGAATGTCCATGCAGATGAGCAGCGCGATACGGCCCAGTGACGTCTCGAACACTTGATGGCCAGTGTCGCCTGAAGCCGCCCACTTTGGCTCGGCGATATAAGGATGGCTTTTACGATGTTTTCCTAAATATCCCTCAGGGCCAACTAATACAGCCGTGTTGTAGTAAAGCCCATTGCCAGCATCAACTTCTGGCAGCCCGATAACGATATAGCAGTCAAGCTTCGCCGCCAGAGCGGCGAAGCTTTGGGTTGAGGGCCCTGGCACTTGTTCGACGTAGGGTGCAACCTCCTCTCTGTCATACCAGCAATAGCCGGTAAGACCCATCTCCGGCGTTATGATTAGCCGCGCACCAGACGCAGCCGCCTCTTCCACTAACCGCTTTAGAGCATCAATATTTCGCTCTTTAGCAAACATTTCAGGCTCAAACTGCACTGTGGCGGCAAGGTATTTCATATTGTCCTCCCCGCTCGCTAGCGTGCTTGCCCAACGATGGACTTGAGGATGGAAGCGCCTAATGTATATTTTGGATCCACCATATTACCCAGCCGCACTCGTCCTGCCTGGGTAAGAAGCATGTAAGCATCTATTTCATCGAAATCGAACTCTGCCGCTAGCCAGCGTACCAACTCTCTGTAGGCAATCCGGGTGGCATCTTCCATGGGACGCGCTGAACCAATGGTCATGTAGAACTGTTCATTTTCCAAACGCGGCCATTTGAACGTCCAATCTTTAATCAAGTCGACCTGAACGGTGGTCACGGTAGGATGCTCGATCGCCACGCCGCACAACTCACCATCACCCTGCGCCGCATGGCAGTCACCTAGATAAAGATAGGCACCTTTGGTATGCACCGGCAGATAGATCACCGCACCCGGTGCTACATCAGGTAAGTCCATATTGCCGCCGTAATAATCGGGAACCAGCGAGCTAATCGACTCAATCTCTGGTGATACCCCAATGGTGCCAATAAAAGGCTGGTAAGGAAGGGTTATTTTATCGCTCCACTTCACGCCGGTTTCCGCGTCAACCTCGACCTTCTTTACCCGCTCCGGTAGCGGTGCGTTGAGTAGCGCAGTATCACCGGTCGCCACTAGTCCACCAAATTCGGTAATCAGTGCTGTTGTACCGCAGGGCTGGGGGCCACGAGGTTTCATGTCTCGGATATAAACCGCCAGGCAATCGCCCTTCTCCGCCCCCTCTACGTAGATCGGTCCGTTCTGCGGATTGAGATAAGGCAAATTAAGCAGTTCGCTGGGCTTGTCGCTTTCCGAGCGAAGTTTTCCTTCGAAAGCATCATGGGTTTCAGCACTAACGATATCGCCCGGTTGGATGTGCAGAACGGGCTTGGGGTTAGGTCCAAGCGTATAGTGATACTGACCTTGAGCCGCCTCAGTTAGTTGGTGTGTAGTACCCGGCTTACCTTTGGCAACAGCGCGACGCGCCATGATGGAATGATCAAACCAGTTCATTGTTCTACTCCTTTTTAAGTGCTTTCAGTCATTGCTCCAGCAACTGCAGACCGGAGTTTGAGTCATGGTTAAATGGTGTTGATGGATCTCATTCTGCTTATACAGCCAGAATTCGACGCATGGCGTCACGATCACGGAGTTGCTCCTTCGCAAGCTCATGGGTAATTTTCCCCTTATCCATGACGTAGCAGCGTTGCGCCATGGTCATGATCATGTCCAGGTTCTGCTCTACGAGGAGAATGGTTACGCCCAGCTCGCGATTGAGCTTAAGAATGTTGCGTGAAATGTCCTTTACGATGTTGGGCTGAATACCTTCCGAGGGTTCGTCGAGTAACATAAGCTTCGGCTTACCCACCATTGCTCGGCCGATCGCAAGCTGTTGCTGCTGCCCGCCGCTGAAGGTGCCCGCTCGTTGATTAGCCCGCTCTTTCAAGATGGGGAAGAATTCATACACCCGCTCATAGTCAACACCCTCGCCAGGCTGTTGGAGCATTTCGCCGACCTTGAGATTTTCCCAGACGGTCATGCGCGAGAAGACCTCACGACCTTGCGGGATATAACCAATGCCTAAACGCGCACGTTCGTGAGATTCGAGCGCGCTAATATCCTTACCATCGAAACGGATAATGCCTTGTCGATTCTTTATAAGACCAATCAGCGTTTTCATTAATGTCGTCTTGCCGACGCCATTTCGACCGATGACGGCTACCACCTCACCACGACCAACACTCAAGCTGACCTCTTGCAGCACTGAGGTGGTACCGTAGCCAGAAATGACGCCCTCCACGGTCAACAGGTTTGTACTATTCGTCGTCATCGGCTGTCCCCAGGTAAATACGTGCAACCTCTTCGTTAGCCTCAATCTCGTTGATCGTGCCTTCCGCAAAGATTTCACCGAAGTTCAGTACAGTGACCTTGTGGGCAATCTGGCGCACAAATTCCATGTCGTGTTCAACCGCTAAGATCGACATACCTTTGCGATTGAGCTCCTGGATCATCTCGCCCGTGCGCGCCGTTTCTTCTGGGGTCATGCCAGCTGTCGGTTCATCAAGCAGTAGTAAACGCGGCTCCGTGCTCACCGCCATACCGATCTCAAGCCACTGCTGTTCCCCGTGAGAGAGTTCACCAGCAAGTTCTCCGGCTTTATCGGTAAGCCTTACAAAGGCGAGAGCTTTATCGATAGCCGATGTCATGGAATCACCATGCAGGTGGTTCTGAACCGCGATTTGCATGTTTTGCCAAACGGAGAGTTCGGAGAAGATACCCGGCACCTGGAACTTGACGGCAATTCCCTGCTTCACGCGCTCGAAGGAACGAAGCTTGGTAATTTTTTGATCTGAAAAGTAGATTTCACCTGAGCTTGGTTGATGCTCACCGAGTACAAGCTTGAAAAACGTGCTCTTCCCAGCGCCATTCGGACCTATCAGGCATCGGATCTCACCATGCTCCATTGAGAAGTTCACATCCTGAGCAACTTTTACGCCGTCGAAATGCTTATATAATTTCTCAGTTCGCAATATGGTCACGACATGCCCTCCTTACGCTTACGAAGGCGACCAAAGAACTTGACCAGCCCCGGGATCAACCCTTCCGGTAAAAAGACCACGACGACGACCAGCAGCAACCCCATAATGACAAAGGCGTAGTAGCTACCGTAAATAGTCAGGTTCTGGAAGATGGCAAGCACTACCAAGGTACCCACCAGCGTTGCGGTGAGGTCTTTACGCCCGCCCACTGCTACCCAAATAATGGGTAATGCAGCGGCCGCTAAATCCATATTGGATGGGCTGATGTACTGTCCCCAAGCGGTATAGAGCACACCTGATAGACCCGCTAAACCGCTGCCAATAACAAAGGCAATTAACTGATAGCGGCGTATGTCGTAGCCAAGCATTTCAGCGCGGTGTGGATTCTCACGAATTGCGACTAGCACATTGCCGAATCTCGAATTGACGAGAACCCGCAAGCCCAGATAGCAAACCACCAGCATGGCCAAAAGGAGGTAATAAAGTGGCACGCCCGAATACAGCGCGACATCGCCCCCAGCCCAGGGGATTGTCAGCGGCGGCATACCGGTCATGCCATTGTCGCCACCCAGCCGGGCGTCGCCGATTGCCCACTGGGACCCAGCCGTCTGTGCCATAAAGGTGGCAAATACCAGTGTGGTCGACAGCGTGACAATGCCGAGGAATACGCCGCTAATCCGCCCATAAAAAAGGATGTAGCCAAGTACAGCCGCTCCCAAGCAGGACATCCCAACGCCTAGAAGCACGCCGACGATGGTCAAACCGTAAGCTGCGCCAAAGTTGATAGTGACGACACCATACGTGTACCCGGCAAGTCCGAAGAAAGCAGTCTGACCGAAACTGAGCGACCCAGCGTATCCCCAGATGAGCGACAGTCCCAGTGCCATAAACACCCAACAAAAGAAATAGGCCGTATTACCTACACTCCAGGCATCCGCGAAAGCGGGATATACAACTGCCGCCCCAATCGTTAAGACAAAGACAATCCAAAATAGTGGGCCACGACCCAGCGTTTGCGGGCCATTGATAAGGCGCAACCAGCCGGGCATTCGACCGTCCTGACGAGACGCTTTCAAACCTTCCCGTTGTAACATAGCCATTTATGTACGCCCCTTGAGTAACCAGCCTGACAGGCCTTGTGGGAGAATACGGATGACCACCATTACTGTGATTAATAACCCCACTTGGCCCATAAGCTGCCCTTGCCACCCAGTCAAAAAGGCCTTGATAACCGCGAGCGTGGCTGCCGCTGGCGCCGTGCCCAAGAACACATCAGCCCCACCAACAACCACCGTCACGAAGCTTTCAACCAGGAAGTTGGCGCCCAGCGTCGGGACAATAGAGATCGTGGGGGCATAAAGCGCTCCGGCTAAGCCCGCCAGGGCTGCGCCGAGACCAAAGGTGAGGGAGTACATACGCCCGGTGTCGATTCCCGCGGCTTTCGCCATGTGCGGTGCTTGAATTGTTGCCCGTGAGTGGATACCGAATGTCGTATGATGAAACAGCACATACAAGCCAATAAGCAGTAGCACTGCGACACCTAGCAGCACCATTCGATAGGTAGAGTAGCTGTAGCCGCCTACCGAAAAACTGCCGAGCGGCGTGCTGATACCCGCCATACTGGATCCAAGCACGATCAGCGTGCCCTGGGTAAGGATTAGGCTAATCCCCCATGTGGCAACAATGGAGTCCAACGGACGGTGATAAAGGCGATGAATAATTGTGCGTTCAAGCACAATGCCAAGAATCCCGGCGGCAAGGCTGCCACATAGCATCGCGATAGGCAGTGGGACCCCTAGGCGTGCCGTTGCCACCGTTACGTAGGCGCCGCACATGATAAATTCGCCGTGTGCTAGGTTGATAATCCCCATCATCCCGAAAATCACCGCCAACCCCATGGCGGATAGCACCAAGAAGGCAAAAGCATCCCCAAACTGATAGAACGCTGTAAACGCTAAATGTATATATTCCATATCCAGCTCCTAGGCAGAAAACGCCAGCGAGATTTCCTGCTTAATGGAAACTCAAAGACCAGGCAGGGTGAATCTCACCACCCTGCCGGTACGATGCGTGATATTTACTCGTTTGGAGGGCTAGAAGGAGTGTACTGAGCACTTGGGTCGTTCTGGGTCAGGTCGCAGCCGTTTTCACCCAGCCAGTAAGGCTCGATATTTTCCCAAGTTTCGGGGAAAGATATCTCGTGGTTCTCATCCACTTGCGCCAGAAAGATATTGTGAGACATGTGCTGGCTTTTGGGATCGAGACACACCCTGCCCGAAGGGCCGTCGAAGCAGACATCGCCCTCGGCGATGACGTCGCGAAGGTCTTCTTTATCGGTTGAGCCGTCGGCACGCTCGACCATCTGCTTATAAAGGTACATCGCGATATAAGAGTTCGCTGCTTCTTGATTCACATAGGGCGTATCGGGGAAGCGCTCATAGAACTTCTCAACGAACTCATTCGCTTCAGGACTATCGACTTCTTCGATAAAGTTCGTCGTAACAAACATGTTTTCAAGGCTTGGCGGCGCAAAGCGCTTATGCTCGTAGCCCTGCCCAACGTTTACTGATGAGGCCATAGGAAGCCCCAGATCGGCGGATGCAGCCTGCTCGTAATAAGACGCCTGATTGGAACCGACCAGCAGGGTGACGACGAAGTCCGGGGACTCACCCTGGATATTTTGGATGGTTTGCGAGAACTGGGAAACATCCAGAGGAATGAACTCCTCTCCCACGATTTCACCGCCTTCCTCTTCTACAATCTGCCGCACCCATTCCGCCGAAATCTGACCAAAGTTATAGTCTGCTGCGATCGTATAGACGTTAGGGCCGTACTTTTCCATCATCCAGGGAATCAGCGTCGAGAACTGCTGTTCAGGGACTGCGCCAGTGACGATCATGTTGGCGTCACACACGCCGCCTTCATACTGATTGTTATAAAACGCCAACCCATCAAATTGGTTAACAATCGGTCGATACGCTTCTCGTGATGACGAAGCAAAACCCGCAAAAACGGTATCTACCTGATCACGCTGAAGAACCCGCCGCATCAACTCCTGGTAACGACGATCATCAGACTGAGTATCGTAAATAACAAGTTCCACCTCGCGACCAGCGATACCGCCAGCCTCATTTATTTCCTCAGCCGCTAACTCAATGGCATTCACCTTAGCCTGCGTCACCGCTGCAAAGTTGCCGGACTGATCTTCAAGCACACCGATCTGAATAGGATCATTCGCTGAAGCGCTGGTCACTAATGAGCCCGCTAATAACGTTGATAAGGTTGCCGTTCTCTGAATTGTTGAGTATTTCATTTGTATACCCCTGATGTGGTTTTACTTTTACTTCTTCGCCGTCCTGCAGCAACACAACTCCCTAGTCGCCTCTTCATAAAATGAGAGACGACCTTTTGCTCTTGAAGCCTGTCCTACATATTCCGCTTCGATTAACCTCAATGAATCCGCTATGAATATCGGTTTAACCGGGATTCCCTATGACGATGGATGGTGTCGGCATCCTCCTTTAGTGCCGCCACCGCGATCTCACCCGAGACGATCATTGCCGCGAAATCCTCAAGAGAGAGGCGGCGGTTCATGCTCGCCGAACGCAACAGGCCAAAGGCGTCATTGACCGAAATCCCCATATCCTCAATGAGCTTGATCGCCGCCGTGCATACGACTTGGCGCGCTCGAACCTGCTGTTCCAAACGATGGAGTTTTTGCTCTGTCTCATAGCACTGATTAAACGTTTGGTAAGCAATAATAAGGCTCGCGAGAATGCCAGCCTTACGTAGTGGTTTGGTGAGATAGCCAGACACTCGGCGCTCGATGAACCAATTAACCGAGCCCGGGGCATCTGAACCGATAAGTGCAATCGCCGGCCCCTTCACGCGATCTATCTTGTGCGTGATATCGCCAAACTGACGTCCCAACTCATCGTCGAAGAACACCAGGTCAAACGAACTATCTGACCCAGCCTCATCCTGGTTTTCATGAACGACTGGAGTGACGCCAAGCTCCACAAGGAACTGAGTCAGCACTTCTCGATCTCTTTCGGCGGCACATACAATCAATGCACGATGGCCCCTGAAATTGCGTCGTGTGGTAACCGTCATCGCACGATCCTCAAGCCAATATTGTTTTGAGCAATGGGCGTTTCCGTCTGAGCAGAGCTTTCACCACATGCTTCAGCCCAAACGAGATAAGGATCCGGGCGGACGGGAGCGCTTGCTTCTGAAATCACCTTAAACGTCGCATCTTCGCGGGAGATTCCTAACCGGACGGTCAAATAACTGTGATTGCTCTCAGGATCGACATAGATCTTTCCCTGAGGTGCTTGGAAGGACGTTCCATGCAGCGCTTTTTTCACCCGGTCGATATCAACGGAATCGGCGCCAGCCAAGGCAAGTGCAAGTAAGTGAACGGTGTTGTAGGAAGCCTCTGCATCTGCACTAGGCAGGGCATCATGTCCGTAGCGTTGGCGGTAGCTAGCGACAAATTGCTTGTTAACTTCTGTCTCGATAGTGGAGAAGTAAACGCTGGATGCGAGATGCCCAGCACACGCCTGCGGACCAATTTGAACAAGTTCCGGTTCGCAAAGCGTGCAGCTGCCTACCACCGTTTTTTGAAGGGCTGCGTTCTCATCGCGCGCCTTGGCCAACGCGCGGTAGAACGCATAGCTAGACTCCCCGATCAGCATGTTCATAATGAAGGCAGGCCGCTTTTCGTGGATCTCTTCGATGATACGCGCCACATCCAGGTCACCGACCTGCAGGTAACGCTCAGCGATCATCTTCCCGCCATGCGCCTTGGTCAGCTCTCTGATAATGCGGCCATTTTCCCAGGCCCAGACATAGTTAGAGCCCACGAAGTAAACATCGCGAGTGATATGGGCAAGCACATGGTTCATCAGCGGTAAAACATGTTGGTTCTGTACGGCGCCCGTATAGATGACGTTGTTATTAGTCTCGAAACCCTCGTAATGAGAGGGATACCACAGCAAACCATCGTATTTTTCAAAAATCGGGATAACTTCTTTGCGGCTGGAAGACGTATAGCAACCAATTACGTGCTTTACGCCTTCATGGCGAAGCAAACTCCTCACGTGGGTGCTGTAGGCTGCAGTGTCACCGGCTGGCTCGCACTCGATGGGCACAAGCTCAAAGGGGTATCGTTTGTCCTGGTTGACCTCTTCCAGCGCCAGCATCGCCCCATCACGCATTGAGCGGCCAACAGTGGCGTAGGGGCCTTGGGTGGAGAAGAGTATGCCAACCGGGATACGACTGTTCATTGACTGACCTTCCTATTTCCAGACATAAAAAAAGGGCTCACAACGCTACCTGACGGTAACGATGGGAGCCCTATTGCTCTGTGCCCTTTCGGTGTATGCCGACGCACAATATGTCAATTACTAAACTTAGATTGTGACCCCTAAACGACTTTGTCAACACATTGACGCTATTCTTAAGTCGAAGGCCATTACTACTAAACAACTGTAAAAAAGATAAAGCAACAAGCGTGCCAATTAAAAAAAGCGCCACAATAGCGGCTTTTGAACACGTTTAATGTAGGCGTTGCGCCTCTTTTTGATACATCCAGCAGAATTTATGCTGCATGAAGGTGCATTCTGATTTTCCATGCTTGCACCACTGTGACGACCAGACAGTGAGAAAAATCAGTTGTAAGCGGGGTTACAAGAGCATACTTACTCTTTAATCCTAAGAGACTGCACTAACAGACAGAGAATGAAGGGTTTGTAGAACCTACTGAAAGCCACCTACTTTTCAGGTGATTTGGACTACTTAGAAACGGTTTGCAGCAACGAAAAAAGCAGGCCGAATGGGTCTTGAGAGAAACGGTACGCACTACGGTACGCAGATGCAGAAATTGGGGAATGAAATAAAAAAGGCCACCTTTGAAGGTAGCCTTTTTAAGTCTCTAACGTGTTGTTTTAACCACTATTTTAGTGGTGCCGACACCAGGAGTCGAACCCGGGACCTACTGATTACAAGTCAGTTGCTCTACCAACTGAGCTATGTCGGCGCTTCACGTTTTCTTGAACATTTGACTGGCTTGCGTGAAGCGAGTCAGTCAACAAGAAATCTTGTTGGCAATGGCTGGGGTACCAGGATTCGAACCTGGGAATGCCGATACCAAAAACCGGTGCCTTACCACTTGGCGATACCCCAGCAGTGTGGTGGCCAGAGACGGAATCGAACCGCCGACACGGGGATTTTCAATCCCCTGCTCTACCAACTGAGCTATCTGGCCGCTGCCAACGGTGCGTATTAAACTAAAAACGCCGCTTTTCGTCAACACCTTTGTGAAACTTTCTTTCCGTTCACGAGGTTATGGCACACCGCGCGCTTTTCGCCCTGGCCTGCCGGTGGCGGCAAACGCCCGCGCGGCGGGCGCTTGAGGGGCCTTCAGGGCTGGCTGGGCGGCACGTAGCCTTCGGCCTGATCGGTGGGTTCGTTATCCAGAAAGCGCTCCATCTGCGTCATCAGGTACTGGCGCGATTCCGGCTCGAGCATGTTGAGGTGCTTTTCGTTGATCAGGCGGGTCTGCAGCGCCTGCCACTCCTCCCAGGCTTTTTGCGAAACCGTGGCCTGAATCTCCTGGCCCTTCTTGCCAGGCAGTGGCGGGAAGGCGAGGGCCGGTAGTTCCTGCTGATACTTGCGACAGAAAACGGTGTTGCTCATGAAGGTGCTCCTTGATGGGTGAGTTGCCCCCGAGTATGGGTCAGGGCCCCGGGGTGGGATCAAGCGAAAACGGCGCGAGCTGTTTTAAAAGCGATTTGACCGGCGCGGCCAGTCCCAGCGCCGGCGGGTCCAGCGGGTCGAACCAGACGCCCTTCTCGCGCACACCGTTAAGCCCTGCGCATCGCGCCGGCTGCGGGGTGATCGCCAGACGAAAGTGGCTAAAGGTGTGGGTGAAGCCGGGAAGCGCAGGCTCGATGATCGCACTGTCGGTGAAGGTATCCAGCCAGTCGCTGAGCGCGGCGCGGTCGTCGAACTGGGGCAGGCTCCAGAGCCCGCCCCAGAGGCCAGAAGGCGGGCGCTGTTCGAGCCAAACGCGCCCCTGTTCGTCGCGCAGCACCAGCATCAGTGTGTTGCGGGTGGGCAGGGTCTTTTTCGGCTTGGACTCGGGATAGCGCTGCGGCGCGCCCTCTTTATAGGCGGCGCACACATCAGCAAATGGGCAGATCACGCAGTCCGGCCGGGCGCGGGTGCAGAGCGTGGCGCCGAAATCCATGATCGCCTGGGTGTAGTCGGCCAAGCGCTCATTAGGGGTGAAGTAGTCGGCCAGCTGCCAAAGCGTACGCTCCACGGCGGGCTTTCCGGGCCAGCCGGGCACGGCGTGAAGCCTGGATAGCGAGCGTTTGACGTTGCCGTCCAGAATGGCGGCGCGCGTGCCCTGACTTTGGGCGATGATGGCGCCCGCGGTCGAGCGACCAATGCCGGGCAGCGCCATGAGCGCCTCGACGCTCTCGACCGGCAGCTCGCCGCCGTGCTCGTCACGCGCGGTTTGAGCGGCCTTGTGCAGGTTGCGGGCGCGGGCGTAGTAGCCAAGCCCGGTCCACAGGTGCAGCACCTCATCCTGGTCGGCGTTGGCCAGCGCGTTTAGCGTGGGAAAGCGCTCCATGAAGCGCTCGAAGTAGGGAATCACGGTCGTGACCTGGGTTTGCTGCAGCATGATCTCGGAGACCCACACGCGGTAGGCGCTGCGCGGCGACTGCCAGGGCAGATCATGGCGGCCGTACTGGTCGAACCAGGCCAGCAGCCGGCGTTGAAATTCAGGGGCCGTTAAACACGGCGTCGGCGTATCGGCCATGGGGTGAAAACACTCCGCGGGCAGGGCAGGAAAAAAAGCGCCGGCCCAGAGGCCGGCGCTCCCAAAGAGTAGCGGGATCAGTCGAAGAGGTTGCGAATGCCGTTACGCAGCTCGCGCACGTTCTCTTCACCGAGGCGGTCGTTCAGTTCGTCGAGGGTCTCGCCAAGGCGCTCTTCGATCTGCGCGTCGGCCTCGTCCTGCAAGAGCGACACGACCGAGGCCTGGAAGGCGTCACGGTCGAGCCGGCACCACTGGGACTTGTCGTCATCGAGATGGCCCTCGCAGAGCACCGGCAGCGCCAGCGCCTGAAGGCGCGGGTTGACGTTGCAGGCGGCGTCGGCGGTATCCACCAGTCGGGCGTTGGCATGAGTCAGAAAGTTCATGCTGGTGAGGTTCAGCTCGCCGCTGCCCTGCATGTCGATACCCGGCAGCGTCACCATCAGGTCGTCGCTGGTCACTACGCCGTTGCGCACGTTGAAGGTGGCGTCGAAGCGATCGAAGCGGGTATCCGGCTGCCAGTCGCGCAGCGTGCCCTCGCCTTCGAGTTTGGCGACGAGCTCGCACACCTGCTGCGAAATGTTGGTTTGCAAAATGGCGCCGTTGTCGAGGCGCGCGTCGAGCTCGCCGTTGAGATTGCTGGTCAGCACGTCGCGCGTGTTACCGCGCGTGGTGAGCTCGCCCTGCAGGTTGAAGCGCCCGCGAATCGGCGACGGTTCTTCACTGAATGCCTCGATCATGGGCGCCACCTGTACGCCACTGATGGCGGGCGCGAACTGCCACGCCAGCACCGGCTCACGGGCGTCGATCGAGCCCGTCGCCTCCAGCGTGCCATCGTAGAAGCGCGACTCGAAGCCGGTCAGCCGGTGAAGGCCCTGCTCGCCGCGAAGCGACAGCCGGGTGTCATCGAAAGTGAGCCCGGCAAGTGTGAGCCGGTCCACTTCCAGGTCGCCTTCCAGATCCAGCGCAGCGAGCCACGCCTGGGGCAGCAGCGGGTTTGCCTCCTGGGCAACGGCACGGCGAATGAGGCCGTGGCTCGCCTGCTGGGCGGTGACCGGCCCCGGCAGATAATAATCCAGATCGAGGTGATCGCCGGAAAGATCGAAGCGCAAGGCGCTGCCGTCCAGCGCCGCGGCCAGCTCACCGGTAAAGGTGCTGTCATCGAGCACTAAAGAGAGCTGGGGCAGCGTGATCTGCTCCAGGTCGCCCTCGACGGGGCTGGTCATGGCGACATCGCTCAGCGCGGCTTCGCTGGCGGTATTGAGCGACACGCCCATGCGCGAAAGCCAGGGGCGCAGCGTGAAGGGCGCGGCGTTGAGCTGACCCTGATACTGCGGGGCGTCCAAAAACTGTTCGACGTTGAGATGGCCGCTCAGGCGCAAGTTATCGGGGCCGGTGAGCTCGGCGTCGCGAAGCTGTGCGGTTTGCGCGCCCCAGTCGCCGTCCAGGGCGAACGCCAGCGCCATCGCCAGCCCTCCCTGCCAGTTCTCCGAGTGGCGCAGGCCGGTTTCGATCACCCCGTCGCTGACGCTGAAGCGCTGCTCGCCGAGCCAGGCGATCATTTCGGCGGCTTTCAGGCTGAGTTGCTGCGGCTCTTCTTCGCTGGCGGTGGTCGAGCGGGTGGAGAGCTGGAAGTCCTCGAAGGTAACGCGTTCATCGTTCAGGCCCAGCAGCACGCGGGTCTCCAGGCTCATCTCGCTGGTAAAGGCCGGGGTGCGCTCGAGCGCTTCGGCGTCCAGGCGATTTTGCCGGGTCAGGGTGAACATCGCCTTGAGCGGAAACGCGCGCGACGGGTTGACGTTGCTGCCGTTGATATCGAGCGACTGCAGCCGCCAGAGCGCCTGGTTGGGCGCATCGCGATAGCGAATGTCGGCGTTTCGCACCTCCACGCTTGCGATGTTGAGCACCACCGAGAGGCTGCCCGCGTCGACGTGGGGCCCGGCGCTGGCCGGGGCCAGCACGGTTTCGGCGGATTCGCTGTTCTGCTCGGCAAGACGCTCCACGAGCGGCTGCCAGTTGCCCTCTCCACTCGCGTCTCGCTCAAGATTCAGGCGTACGCCGTCCAGCGTCAGGCCGTCGATGGCGATTTCACCGCGTAAAAGCGGTGCAAAGGCGACGCTGACCTCGGCCCTGTCCACGGCGGCGAACGAGGTATCCTCGACGGGCTGCTCGGGAAGCCAGGCGCGCGCCTGGGACACGCTGACGCCGATGCGCGGGTAGAACGACCAGGTGATCGGCCCTTCCAACGCCAGATTGAGCCCGGTTTGCTCTTCGACCACCTCGACCAGGCGCGGTTTGAAATCCTCGGGATCCAAAAAGGTGGTGACATACACCACGGCGGCGACGGCCACCATGGCCAGAATGCCGACCGCGGCTAGCAAAATACGCAATAACTGTTTCATCACCCGTTCCCTTGTGGGTCTAGCTCGACATACTCATGAATACCGCTGTCACTCAAGGCGCCGCTACCGGCCGCCGGTGGCGCGGAAAAAGGCCGATAGCCGATTTTGGACAGCAGGATACGATCGGCCAGCGGCAGCGAGCCGGCATCGATACGAAGCGTGCGACCATCCTCTTTTGCCTGCTCGCCCAACAGTGCCATAAGGCGGGAGCCGACGCCACGCCGCCTGGCGGAGCTTTTCACGCAAAGCTCGGAAAGCCACCAGGCACGATCATCGGCTTCATATATGGCCACCGCGCCCAGCAGATGGCCGTTGAACCGGGCGCAGGCGAAGAACTGACGCGGCGACTGGACCAGATGCTGCTCGATGAACGGCGCGACCGTCCGGGTGCGTAGCCGCTCCCGGGGAGCGTCGGCATAGATACGTGAAAGCTCCTGGCGTACGGCATCGTCCGTCTCCCAGCGGGTCTGATCGACATACAAAAGCGTCACCGGCATGCTCAATCCTCCTGGCTGCGTTTGCGCCGCCCTGCCCGCTGAAATCGGCGACCTTTCGCGCATTGTAGCGGATGGGGTCATCGATTCTCTATAATGGCCGTTTGGCTCGCTATTATGTCCAAGGTCGGGCGTGGACGTTCACGCCTCGCCGCCCCACTATGCGCGCAAGCGCAGGAGATGCAACATGTCAGCGCGAACTGCCACGGTCAGCCGTGACACCAACGAAACGCAGATCACCGTGACCATCGACCTCGACGGCGAAGGCCATTTGAAGGGCGAGTCTGGCGTGGCGTTTCTTGATCACATGCTGGATCAAGTCGCGCGTCATGGCATGATCGACATCACCATGGACGTCACCGGCGACCTGCACATCGACGCCCACCACACGGTCGAGGATCTGGGCATTACGCTCGGCCAGGCGTTCGACCAGGCCGTGGGCGACAAGCGCGGTATCGTGCGCTACGGTCACGCCTACGTGCCGCTCGATGAAGCGCTTTCGCGCGTGGTGGTCGACTTTTCCGGCCGCGCGGGGCTGTTCATGAACGCCACCTTTACCCGGGCAATGATCGGGGCGATGGACACGCAGCTGTTCAGCGAGTTTTTCCACGGCTTCGTCAACCACGCCCGGGTCACGCTGCATATCGACAATCTCAAGGGCGAAAACGCTCACCACCAGGCGGAAACCATCTTCAAGGCCTTTGGCCGGGCGCTGCGCATGGCGCTTGCCGAGGACCCGCGCATGGCGGGAAAAATGCCCTCGACCAAGGGAACGCTTTGATGCCGGCCGCTTCTCGCCGTACGCCCTCGCCCACCGTTATTCGCCCACCCCTGTAAGGAGCGCAACATGACCATTGCCGTTATCGATTATGGAATGGGCAATCTGCATTCCGTGGCCAAGGCGCTTGAACACGTAACCCACGAAAACGTCATCATCACCCGCGATGCCCGCCGCATTCTGGGCGCCACCCGCGTGGTGCTGCCAGGCCAGGGCGCGATTCGCGACTGTATCGGCGAGCTCGAGCGCACCGAACTGCGCGGCCTGGTCGATGACATCCTGACCCGCCAGGCCAAACCCTTGCTCGGCATCTGCGTCGGCCAGCAGATGCTGATGGAGAAAAGCGAGGAGAACGGCGGCGTCGACTGCCTGGGCTTTTTTCAGGGCAGCGTCGACCGCTTCCCGCTCGATATGCGCGACGAACATGAGCAGCGCCTGAAGGTGCCCCACATGGGCTGGAACCGGCTCACCCAGCACCACGACCATCCGCTGTGGGAAGGCATCGAGGATGGCGAGCGTTTCTACTTCGTTCACGGCTACTACGTCAACGCCACGACGGATGACCACGTGCTCGGCACGACCCAATATGGCGATGTGAAGGCGCACGTCGCTATCGGACGCGATGCCACCTTCGCTGTGCAGTTTCACCCGGAAAAAAGCGCGCGGGCCGGTCTTCGCCTGCTCGAAAACTTCGTTACCTGGACGCCCTGAGAGGATTCACCATGCTAGTCATTCCCGCCATTGATCTCAAAGACGGCCAGTGCGTACGCTTGAAGCAGGGCCGCATGGAGGACTCGACCTCCTACGGCGACGACCCGGTCGCCATGGCCGGACGCTGGGTGGAGGCCGGCGCGCGCCGCCTGCACCTGGTGGATCTCAACGGCGCCTTCGAGGGCAAGCCGGTCAACGGCGACGCAGTCACCGCCATCGCCCGTGCCTACCCGAACCTTCCGATCCAGATCGGCGGCGGTATTCGCAGTGCCGAGACCATCGAGCACTACTTAAGCGCCGGCGTCTCGTATGTGATCATCGGTACCAAGGCGGTGAAGGAGCCCGAGTTCGTCGGCGAGATGTGCCGCGCCTTTCCCGGCAACATCATCGTCGGGCTCGACGCGAAGGACGGGTTCGTGGCCACCGACGGCTGGGCGGAAGTGTCCACCATCAAGGCCACCGAGCTTGCCAAGCGCTTCGCCGGTGACGGCGTCTCCAGCATCGTCTACACCGATATCGCTCGCGACGGCATGATGCAGGGTGTGAACATCGACGCCACCGCCGAGCTTGCCCGCGAAGGCGGCCTTCCGGTGATCGCCTCCGGTGGGGTGACCAACCTCGACGACATCAAGGCGCTTTGCGACGTCGCCGACAGCGGCATCCTCGGAGCGATCACCGGCCGCGCCATCTACGAAGGGAGCCTGGACGTGCGTGAAGCCCAACGCCTGAGCGATGAACTGACCGGAGGTCGAACATGAGTCTGGCCAAACGCATCATTCCGTGTCTGGACGTCGACGCCGGCCGCGTCGTCAAGGGCGTGAACTTCGTCGGCATCCGCGATGCTGGCGACCCGGTGGAGATCGCCAAGCGCTATAACCAGCAGGGCGCCGACGAAATCACCTTTCTGGATATCACCGCAAGCTCTGACGAGCGCGCCACCACCGTCGACATGGTCTCGCGCATCGCCGGCGAGGTGTTCATTCCGCTCACCGTGGGCGGCGGTATCCGCAGCTGTGACGACATTCGCACCATGCTCAACGCCGGCGCTGACAAGGTCTCGATCAACACCGCCGCAGTGACCAACCCGGAGTTCGTCTTCGAGGCCGCCGAGCGCTTCGGCAGCCAGTGCATCGTGGTCGCCATCGACGCCAAGAAGGTGTCCGGTGAAGGCGAGCCGCCGCGCTGGGAGATTTTCACCCACGGCGGGCGTAAGCCCACCGGGCTCGATGCCGTCGAGTGGGCAAAAAAGATGGTGGCCCTCGGCGCCGGCGAGCTGCTTTTAACCAGCATGGACCGCGACGGCACCAAAAGCGGCTTCGATTTGGGCGTAACCCACGCCATTTCCGAGGCGGTGAGCGTACCGGTGATCGCCTCCGGCGGGGTGGGCAACCTGCAGCACCTGGTGGATGGCGTGATCGAAGGCGGCGCCGACGCGGTACTGGCGGCGAGCATTTTCCACTTCAGCGAATACACCATTCCGGAAGCCAAGCGCTACATGGCCGAGCGCGGCATCGAAATGCGCCTTTAGCGCGCGGCTCATATCATCGCCTAATATCGTCGTCTTACACTTCTGCCCGGAGCCCTTGCAACCGAAGCACTCCGGGCCGTTTGCCTTGCGTCAGAGCGCCTTTCGGCCTGGATGTCAGGCGTCGTCGTCCAGGCTGAGCCCCAAATTACTGACGCCGCCGTTGCGCCCGAGCACACGCAGTTCCTTGAGCGCGGCCTTGTCGAGCGGCGCGCTGACCGCCTCGAGCACCGCGTCCTGAAAGTCGTTTTCGTCCTCCATGAGCGGGTGGTCGCGAATGATCAGCGCAAGCTTCTGGGCGTCCACTTCGCCTTCGGTCAGCTCGATGAAGGCGCGCACGCCGGCCCGCGAGGTGCGGCTGACATCCAGCACCGCCTCTCCGGCGTCCCCCTGTAGCGTGTCGAGCAGCGCGTTCACCGCGACCACCGCATCCAGCGCGCGCCGCGCGCCGAAGCTGTCGTCGTCTTCCGGCGGCTCGCACTCGGCAAGCTTCTCGGCCTGGCGGGCAAAATCGATACTCGCGCCGGGTACCTGCAAGCGCTCCCACACAAGGCTCAGCACGGTCTTGAGCGTGTGGCTGTCGCCCTGGCCGGTGGTTTGCTCGTACAGCGCATAGTTGGGTATCAGACGCTCACAAAGCGCGGCCATGAAGGCCTGCTGGGCGTTCAGCGGAAGCGTCTGAAGAAGCTGATAAAATCCAGAGGGTTTGGCCACCATGTTGATTTCCTGAGCCTTTATAGGGGTGAAAAGGGTATTGGTGAAGACAAGGCGATACGTTATCGTCGCACATTCGCAAACGCGACTTTGACGCGACGACGGCCGGCGAGGAGATTACCATGCATATTCATCTACTACAGCACGGCCCGCACCACGGCCCCGCCCGCCTGACCGACTGGCTCGACAGCATGGGCCACAGCTACACGGTTTTTCATCTGTTCGACGGCGAGCTGACCCCGCGCCCCGGCGAGTGCGATGCGCTCATCGTGCTCGACGGCCCGGAGGAGTTGATTCAAACCCCGCCCGCCTGGTCCAGAGCGGAGAAAAAACTTTTGAACCGCTACCTGGACGGCCAGCGTCCGGTGCTCGGCATCGGTTTGGGGGCGCTGTGGATTGCCGAGGCGCTGGAGGCGGTAATCGCCCCGGGCACCTACCCGGAAACCGGCTGGCACGGCGTTACGCTTGCCCCGGAAAGCCCGTTCGATCTTCCCGAGCGCTTCGAGGCGTTCATGTGGCACCGCTACGTGTTCAGCCTGCCGGATGCCGCCCTGCCGCTGGGCGGCAGTGACGCCGCCCCGCTTCAGGGCTTTGCCTGGGATGCCGGGCGAGTGGTGGGGCTTTTGTGTCACTTCGAGGTCACCGCCCAAAGTGCCGCCGAGCTTTTCGCGCACCCGCCCGCTGCGCCGGCCACGGCCGCCGGCCAACGCTATCTGCAAAGCGAAGCGGCCATTCTGGAAACCCCCAAGCGCTTTCACGGCCTGGCACCGCTACTTGATCGCGTCATGCTGCAGTGGCTGGCCCGCGCCTAGGCGCTCCACTGACGGGCGGCGTCCAGGCAGCTCTCCCAGTCGCCCACATGAAGCTCCGCCGGGGCACTCTGGCGCCGCTCCAAGTGATAACGGTAGAGCGGGTCGTAGTATTCGGTCAGAAGCGGGCCAAGCCAGGCTTCGTGGGCCTGGGTGTTGCCCAGGTCGTGGGCATCGAACGCCAGCGCCTGCAACCGCTGAAGGCGCTGCAGGCGCGCATTACCCAGCCGCTTGGCTAGCCGCTTCAGGCTATTGGAAAGCTGCTCTTTCATGCGCGCACGGCCTTCCTCGGCGCCAAACCGCGCCACGAACGCCGCCTCCAGCGCTTCGATATAATCATGGCGAAGCTGATCCAGACGCCAGTCCAGCGGCATCTCGACGCGAATGCGCGGTGCTTTTTCCATCGCGTGCCAGAAAGTGAGAGGAATGTTGGCATTGCCGATCTGGCGCGACTCATCCTCCATCACCAGCTTACCGGGGCGGTCCAGCAGCTGCACTGCAAGCGCGTGCTCGAAATCGATTTGCGTCGTGGGCGCCTCGACCTGGCGGCCAAACGCCGAGCCCTTGTGGTTGGCGCAGGCCTCCAGGTCGATGCCGTTTTCGAGACGGTTGATCAGTACGGTCTTGGCAGAACCGGTCAGCCCGGCCACTACCAGCATGGGTTGCTCGGCGGCCTGGTCGATACGCTCGCAAAGTGCGCGGCGCATCTCTTTCCAGCCCCCCGCGATCCGGGGTACATCGACGCCCTCCTCGGCAAGCCATGTCGTGGCGATCTGCGAGCGTAGGCCGCCGCGAAAGCAGTAGATCAGCGCGTCCGGGTGGCGTGACAGATACTCGCGCCAGGCCGCAATACGCGCCCGCTTGACCTCGCCGCTAACCAACCGCTCGCCCAGGGCGATCGCCGCCTGTTGGCCGTGCTCCTTGTAGGCGATACCGACCTGATGGCGCTCCTCGTCGACCATCAGCGGCAGGTTGACCGCACCAGGAAGGCTCCCCTGAGCAAACTCGACCGGCGCGCGCACGTCGATCAGCGGCGTGCCCTTGTGAATCAGCTGGGTCGTGGCGGGTACGTCATTTCTCATCTAGCCGACCACATCGATCAGTGCATCGCCTTCCCGCGCCTTCATGGTGCCGAAGGGCTGAAGATCGAGCCCGTGCTCGCGGCCAATGCGCTCCACGTCATCCTCCCAGGCCGGGTCGACGCTGAGCAGAAGACCGCCGGAGGTTTGGGGATCGCACAGCCACTGCCAGTGCGCTTCGTCCATCGGTTTGAGCTGCCCACCCAGCGCTTCGTGATTTCTGAGCGTGCCGCCGGGCACCGCGCCCTGGCGGCGGTAGGCTTCGGCCTCGGCAAGGCGCGGCAGCCGGCGAAAATCGATCTGCGCCATGACGTTGCTGGCACTGCAGATCTCGCTGAGATGGCCGGCCAGACCAAACCCGGTGACATCGGTCATGGCGTTGAGCCCCTTCACTTTGGCAAGCTCCACGCCGATGCGGTTGGATTTGAGCATGGTTTCGCGGGCCAGGCCATGGTGGCCCGCTTCCAGCAGGCCGCGCTTTTCGGCGGTGGTCAAAAGGCCCACGCCGAGCGGCTTGGTCAAAAAGAGCAGGTCGCCGGGTTTGGCGCCGCTATTGAGCTTGAGCTGGTCGAGCTGGATCAGCCCGTTCACCGCCAGGCCAAAAATGGGCTCGGTGGAGTCGATGGAGTGCCCGCCGGCCAGCGCCACGCCGTGCTCGCGGCACACGCCCTGGGCACCGGCCACCACGTCGCCGGCGATCTCCGGGGCAAGCTTGTTGACCGGCCAGCCCAGAATACTCAGCGCCATGACTGGCGTGCCGCCCATGGCGTAGATATCGCTGATCGCGTTGGTCGCGGCAATACGCCCGAAATCGAAGGGGTCATCGACGATCGGCATGAAGAAGTCGGTGGTCGAGATCATGCCCCGGCCATCGCCCAAATCGAACACGGCGGCGTCTTCACGCCCCTGGTTGCCCACGATGAGCTGCTTGTGGCCGGCGCTCGGGCCCGCCTTGGCCAGAATGCTGTCGAGCACGTCCGGGGCGATCTTGCAGCCGCAGCCGGCGCCGTGGCTATATTGGGTCAGTCGAATCGAACTCATGGCGTCTCTCCTTGAAACCCACCGGTCGTCGCGTTTGCCCGCGTGATCGTCGATAGGTCGTTGTTTTCCATTTAAGCGTAGTACAGCTTAAAGCGCTTCCAGCGCATCGCTCAACTTATCCACGGCGATGACTTCCATGCCCTTGGGCGGCTGCTTCGGCGCGTTGGCCCTCGGCACGATCGCGCGTAAAAAGCCGTGTTTGGCGGCCTCGGAAATGCGCTCCTGGCCGCTGGGTACCGGACGAATCTCGCCGGACAGCCCCACCTCGCCGAACACCACCAGCTCCTTCGGCAGCGCCCGGTTTTGCAGGCTCGACACCACAGCCAGCAGTACCGCAAGATCGGCGCTCGTTTCCAGCACCTTGACGCCGCCGACCACGTTCAGAAACACGTCCTGGTCGCCGGTAAAGAGCCCGCCGTGGCGGTTGAGCACGGCGAGCAACATCGCCAGTCGGTTCTGATCGACCCCCACCGCCACACGGCGCGGATTACCCAGCGCCGACTCGTCCACCAGCGCTTGCACCTCGACCAGAATCGGCCGCGTGCCCTCCCACACCACCATGACCAGACTCCCCGGCGCCTGCTCTTCCTGACGGGAGAGAAAGATCGCGCTGGGGTTCTTGACCTCTTTCATGCCCTGCTCGAGCATCGCGAAGACGCCGAGTTCGTTCACCGCGCCGAAGCGGTTTTTCTGCCCCCGTAAAGTTCTAAAGCGCGAGTCGGCGCCGCCTTCGAGCAGAAGCGAGGCATCGATCATGTGCTCGAGCACCTTGGGGCCGGCCAGGGTGCCGTCTTTCGTCACGTGGCCGACCAGCAGCAGTACCGTGTTGCTCTGCTTGGCAAAGCGGGTGAGCGCGGCCGAGGATTCGCGCACCTGGGCCACGCCGCCGGGGGCGGAGCTAATGTCCTCGAGGTGCATGGTCTGGATCGAGTCGATCACCAGTATTTCCGGCTTTTCGCGCTCGGCAACGGCAAGAATCGTTTCGACGCTGGTTTCGGCCAGCATCTTGAGCCCGCTGGTGGGTAGCTGCAGGCGGTGGGCGCGCATGGCGACCTGGGAAAGCGACTCTTCACCGGTGACGTACATGATGCGCCGCGTTTGAGCGAGCTTGCAGGCGGTTTGCAGCAGCAGGGTCGACTTGCCCGCCCCCGGGTTTCCGCCCAGCAGCACCGCCGAGCCGGGCACGAGCCCGCCGCCCAGCACGCGGTCGAACTCGGCGAAGGTGGAGCTCAGCCTCGGGACCTCGCTCAAATCGACCTTGCTCAGATCGACCACGTCACGGGAAAGATCTCCTGCGTAGCCGCTTCGACCCTGAGCGGGCGCCCCGGCACCGGGCCGGGCGCTCGCCATGCGCACCTCGCTCAGGGTATTCCATTCCTGGCAGCTCGAGCACTGCCCCTGCCACTTGCGGTATTCGGCTCCGCACTCGGTGCACACATAGGCGCTTTTGACTTTGGCCACGCCGCGCTGCTCCTGTCTTGCTTGCCGCCCGGCGGCCGCTACAAGGTGCCGGGCAAATACACGAAAGGCGGCTCAGGGCCGCCTTTCACACTCACGGCGCGTACGCCGTGACGCTCATCGCTTGAGCGCTTACCGGCGCTGCAGCTGCAGCATTTCACCGTTCTCGAAGCGACGACGTTCCGGGTCGATCAACTCGAGCGTTTGTTCGCTGATTTTCTGGAAGTAGTAGATCTGTCCATCGCCGTTGGGCGTCAGCTCATAAACGGTCGCGTTGGAATCCGACGGCGTGCCGGTCAGCACTTCCCAGTTACCGGAGTAGTTTTCGTCCGGCGGGGTCTGGGGATGGTTACGATAGCTTGCCGTCAGGTCGAACGTCCGCTCCTGCGGGGCGCTGGTCTCTTCACCTTCCAGCGTCACGTTCAGGTCGATGCCATCACAGTTACGGCACGGCAGCGTTCCCTGATAGGTGGCCTGAGACGCGCTCATGGCGGGAGCGTCCTGGCCCTGCTGATCGGTCTGGCCCGATGCGCAGCCCGCCAGTAGTGCCAACATAGCCGAACCGGCTAGCAAACTCCGAAATTGCATTGGGTGTCTCCTTATCGTGTTGGACATACATTTCTTTCGTGCGCTTATGACAGCATAACCGCTACAAGGTGCGACGCCCACCCCTCGATGCGTTGCATTCATGTCAAATAATCGCCAGACAAAACAGCCGCCTGTAATAGTCATGGATGCGTCTTGCGCTTGATCGTGGCTCGGGCCACCATAATGCTCCTTGCAAGAGCCACCAGGTGTCCCTCATGAGCCAATTCTGGAGCCCCGCCGTCCGGTCGCTGACCCCGTACGTGCCCGGCGAACAGCCCGTCGAGCGTCTGATCAAGCTCAACACCAATGAAAACCCCTATCCGCCGGCCCCGGGCGTGGGTCAGGCGCTGCGCGATTACGCCACCGACCACTTGCGCCTCTACCCGGACCCGACCTCCCGCGCGCTTCGACAGACACTGGCCGATACGTTCGACGTCGACCTGGAGCAGACGTTTGTCGGCAACGGCTCCGATGAGGTGCTGGCCTTCGCCTTCCAGGCCTTTTTCTGCCACGGCGCGCCGCTCGATGCGCCGGCCATTACCTATAGCTTTTACCCGGTCTACGCCAAACTGTACGGGATCGAACTTCGCCAGCACTCGCTCAACGCCCAGTGGGAAGTCGACCTCGACGCCCTGACCGCGAGCGCCGAGCGCAGCGGCGTCATCCTGGCCAACCCCAACGCGCCTACCGGCCACGCCCACTCGCTCGAGAACATCGAGGCACTTCTACAGCGGGTACCGGATCGCGTGGTGCTGGTCGATGAGGCCTACGTCGACTTCGGCGCCGATAGCGCCGTTGCGCTCATCAAACGCTACCCGAACCTGCTGGTGACCGGTACGTTCTCCAAATCAAGAAGCCTTGCCGGCCTACGGCTGGGCTACGCGATTGGCTCGCCGGCGCTGATCGAGGGGCTGCAGCGGGTCAAGGACTCCTTCAACTCCTTCCCGGTGGATAGCCTGGCCAGTGTGTTGGGTATCGAGGCGCTCAAGGATCAGGCGCACTTCGACGCCTGCCGCAACCATGTGATCGCCACTCGCGAGCGCACCCGCGAACGCCTCGAGGCGCTCGGCTTTGAGGTACTGCCGTCAAAAGCCAACTTCGTGCTGACGCAGCATCCCGACTTTCAAGGCGCCCAGCTCTTCGCCGGCCTTCGCGAGCGCGGCATTCTGGTACGCCACTTCAACACGGATATTCTGGGCAACTTCCTGCGCATCACCATCGGCACCGATGATGAAATGGATAGCCTGATGGAAGCGTTGGAAAGCATTTGTCGTTAACTGGTGATAGCCATTTCAACCCGCTCTTGTAGGAGCAGGCTTTAGCCAGCGACGCGGCGCACCGCTTGGGTGGACGGCAGGCACGATGGCAAACCCAACCCCGGGCGGCTGTCGCCGCCATCGCCCGATGAATCGGGCTCCTACGGTAGATCGGGGCACGATTGTCCCGTAGGAGCAGGCTTTAGCCAGCGATGCGGCGCACCGCGCCGCTTGGGTGAATGGCAGGCACGATGGCAAACCCAACCCCGGGCCCTGGGCGGCTGTCGCCGCCATCGCCCGATGAATCGGGCTCCTACAGTAAATCGGGGCGCGATTGTCCGTAGGAGCAGGCTTTAGCCAGCGATGCGGCGCACCGCGCCGCCGGGGTGGTCACCGGCCACCCAGCCGGCCACCGGCTCTCCTGCTTTTTTCCGCGCATAAAAAAAATCCCCCGCCTCAACGAGACGGGGGATTTTCGGGTGTAGGTGCCTGACGATAACCTACTCTCGCATGGGGAGACCCCACACTACCATCGGCGCGTTGCGGTTTCACTTCCGAGTTCGGCAAGGGATCGGGTGGTTCACGCAAGCCATGGTCGTCAGGCGTAACTTTCAATGTATATCGGCTGACGGTTTCGTGATCGTCTCGTTCGACATGAAGCCTCTCGCTTCATGCTCGTGCGTATCCGGTTCCTGCTTCGTTGTCACTGCGGGCCGAACCCCTTGGGTGTTATAGGGTCAAGCCTCACGGGCCATTAGTACACGTTAGCTCAACACCTTGCGGTGCGTCCACACCGTGCCTATCAACCAGCTGGTCTCGCTGGGCCCTTCAGGAGGCTCGAGGCCTCGGGGATGTCTCATCTTGAAGGGGGCTTCCCGCTTAGATGCTTTCAGCGGTTATCCCGTCCGCACATAGCTACCCGGCAATGCCACTGGCGTGACAACCGGAACACCAGAGGTGCGTCCACTCCGGTCCTCTCGTACTAGGAGCAGCCCTTCTCAAACATCCAACGCCCACGGCAGATAGGGACCGAACTGTCTCACGACGTTCTAAACCCAGCTCGCGTACCACTTTAAATGGCGAACAGCCATACCCTTGGGACCGACTTCAGCCCCAGGATGTGATGAGCCGACATCGAGGTGCCAAACACCGCCGTCGATGTGAACTCTTGGGCGGTATCAGCCTGTTATCCCCGGAGTACCTTTTATCCGTTGAGCGATGGCCCTTCCATACAGAACCACCGGATCACTAGAACCTGCTTTCGCACCTGCTCGACGTGTCTGTCTCGCAGTCAAGCACCCTTATGCTCTTGCACTCATTGCACGATGTCCGACCGTGCTGAGGGTACCTTCGTGCTCCTCCGTTACTCTTTGGGAGGAGACCGCCCCAGTCAAACTACCCACCACACACTGTCCTCGACCCGGATAACGGGTCGGAGTGAGAACACCAATGATGCCAGGCCGGTATTTCAAGGGTGGCTCCCTCCGAACTGGCGTCCGGAGTTCCTAGCCTCCCGGCTATCCTACACAGGCAACATCAGTATCCAGTGTGAAGCTATAGTAAAGGTTCACGGGGTCTTTCCGTCTAGCCGCGGGTACACCGCATCTTCACGGCGATTTCAATTTCACTGAGTCTCGGGTGGAGACAGCGTGGCCATCATTACGCCATTCGTGCAGGTCGGAACTTACCCGACAAGGAATTTCGCTACCTTAGGACCGTTATAGTTACGGCCGCCGTTTACCGGGGCTTCGATCAGGAGCTTCGGACGAATCCTAACACCATCACTTAACCTTCCGGCACCGGGCAGGCGTCACACCCTATACGTCCGCTTGCGCGTTGGCAGAGTGCTGTGTTTTTACTAAACAGTTGCAGCCACCTGGTATCTTCGGCCGGTTCGGGCTCGGGGAGCAAGTCCCTCTACCCTACGCCGGCGTGCCTTCTCCCGAAGTTACGGCACCATTTTGCCTAGTTCCTTCACCCGAGTTCTCTCAAGCGCCTTGGGATTCTCACCCTGACCACCTGTGTCGGTTTGGGGTACGGTCGCACATGATCTGAAGCTTAGAGGCTTTTCCTGGAAGCGTGGCATCAGTGACTTCCGGCCCAAAGGCCGTTCGTCTCGCATCTCGGCCTTGAACGCCCGGATTTGCCTGAGCATTCAGCCTACCTGCTTTCACCGGGACAACCAGCGCCCGGCTCACCTAGCCTTCTCCGTCCCCCCATCGCAATCATGTCCGGTACGGGAATATTGACCCGTTTCCCATCGACTACGCCTTTCGGCCTCGCCTTAGGGGCCGACTCACTCTGCTCTGATTAGCATCGAACAGAAACCCTTGGTCTTCCGGCGGGGGAGTTTTTCACTCCCCTTATCGTTACTCATGTCAGCATTCGCACTCGTGATACCTCCAGCAGACCTCTCGATCCACCTTCGTCGGCGTACACGACGCTCCTCTACCGCGCATCCATAAGGATGCACCCGTAGCTTCGGTACCTGGTTTAGCCCCGTTACATCTTCCGCGCAGGCCGACTCGACCAGTGAGCTATTACGCTTTCTTTAAAGGATGGCTGCTTCTAAGCCAACCTCCTGGCTGTCTGAGCCTTCCCACATCGTTTCCCACTTAACCAGGATTTGGGGACCTTAGCTGACGGTCCGGGTTGTTTCCCTTTTCACGACGGACGTTAGCACCCGCCGTGTGTCTCCCACGCTGCACTCACCGGTATTCGGAGTTTGCCTCGGGTTGGTAAGTCGGGATGACCCCCTAGCCGAAACAGTGCTCTACCCCCGGTGGTGATACGTGAGGCGCTACCTAAATAGCTTTCGAGGAGAACCAGCTATCTCCGGGCTTGATTAGCCTTTCACTCCGATCCACAAGTCATCCAAATCTTTTTCAACAGATCCTGGTTCGGGCCTCCAGTTGATGTTACTCAACCTTCACCCTGCTCATGGATAGATCGCCCGGTTTCGGGTCTATATCCAGCGACTGGTCGCCCAGTTAAGACTCGATTTCTCTACGCCTCCCCTATTCGGTTAAGCTCGCCACTGAATATAAGTCGCTGACCCATTATACAAAAGGTACGCAGTCACAGAACGAGTCTGCTCCCACTGCTTGTACGCACACGGTTTCAGGATCTATTTCACTCCCCTCGCCGGGGTTCTTTTCGCCTTTCCCTCACGGTACTGGTTCACTATCGGTCAGCCAGGAGTATTTAGCCTTGGAGGATGGTCCCCCCGTCTTCAATCAGGGTTTCTCGTGCCCCGACCTACTCGATTTCACTGTGCTCGGATTTCGGCTACGGGACTATCACCCGCTATGGTCAGACTTCCCAGACTGTTCGCCTATCGATTGCACAACTTAAGGGCTGGTCCCCGTTCGCTCGCCGCTACTGGGGGAATCTCGGTTGATTTCTTTTCCTCGGGGTACTTAGATGTTTCAGTTCCCCCGGTTCGCCTCGTATCCCTATGTATTCAGGATACGATACCGACCTTGTGGTCGGTGGGTTTCCCCATTCAGAGATGTCCGGGTCACAGGTCGTTTGCCACCTCACCGGACCTTATCGCAGGCTTCCACGTCTTTCATCGCCTCTGGCTGCCTAGGCATCCACCGTGTGCGCTTCATTGCTTGACCCTATAACCCGAAGGAGTCCGGGCCCGCAATGACAACGATTGCCGGATACGCTTGAGACGTATCACAAAACAATTGCGTATCGAGATCACGTCACGATTACAGGAGCCGAAGCTCATGTCACCGTATCGTCATTCGATACTGTCAGCATGATATACATTGTTAAAGAGCGACTGCCATAAGCAGTGACAAGCGTTTTTTCACGTTAAAAAAAGAAGACCTTTAGGGATTTTTCTTTTGAAGCGTGAAGGACAAAACGTTTGTCACTGCTCATTTAACAGTTTCTTGATCAGGCAATTCATTGTGGACGTTTACCGCGAGGATGACGCATCGTTTAAGGAGGTGATCCAGCCGCAGGTTCCCCTACGGCTACCTTGTTACGACTTCACCCCAGTCATGAACCACACCGTGGTGATCGCTTTCCCGAGGGTTAAGCTAACCACTTCTGGTGCAGTCCACTCCCATGGTGTGACGGGCGGTGTGTACAAGGCCCGGGAACGTATTCACCGTGGCATTCTGATCCACGATTACTAGCGATTCCGACTTCACGGAGTCGAGTTGCAGACTCCGATCCGGACTGAGACCGGCTTTTCGGGATTCGCTTGCTCTCGCGAGTTCGCTGCCCTTTGTACCGGCCATTGTAGCACGTGTGTAGCCCTGCTCGTAAGGGCCATGATGACTTGACGTCGTCCCCACCTTCCTCCGGTTTGTCACCGGCAGTCTCCCTAGAGTTCCCGCCATTACGCGCTGGCAAATAGGGACAAGGGTTGCGCTCGTTACGGGACTTAACCCAACATTTCACAACACGAGCTGACGACAGCCATGCAGCACCTGTCTCTGCGTTCCCGAAGGCACCCCGGAATCTCTTCCGGGTTCGCAGGATGTCAAGAGCAGGTAAGGTTCTTCGCGTTGCATCGAATTAAACCACATGCTCCACCGCTTGTGCGGGCCCCCGTCAATTCATTTGAGTTTTAACCTTGCGGCCGTACTCCCCAGGCGGTCGACTTATCGCGTTAACTTCGCCACAAGGTGCACAAGGCACCCAACGGCTGGTCGACATCGTTTACGGCGTGGACTACCAGGGTATCTAATCCTGTTTGCTACCCACGCTTTCGCACCTCAGTGTCAGTGTCAGTCCAGAAGGCCGCCTTCGCCACTGGTATTCCTCCCGATCTCTACGCATTTCACCGCTACACCGGGAATTCCACCTTCCTCTCCTGCACTCTAGCCTGACAGTTCCGGATGCCGTTCCCAGGTTGAGCCCGGGGCTTTCACAACCGGCTTGTCAAGCCACCTACGCGCGCTTTACGCCCAGTAATTCCGATTAACGCTTGCACCCTCCGTATTACCGCGGCTGCTGGCACGGAGTTAGCCGGTGCTTCTTCTGTGGGTGATGTCCTTCCTGACGGGTATTAACCGGCAGGCCTTCTTCCCCACTGAAAGTGCTTTACAACCCGAGGGCCTTCTTCACACACGCGGCATGGCTGGATCAGGCTTGCGCCCATTGTCCAATATTCCCCACTGCTGCCTCCCGTAGGAGTTCGGGCCGTGTCTCAGTCCCGATGTGGCTGATCATCCTCTCAGACCAGCTACGGATCGTCGCCCTGGTGAGCCGTTACCTCACCAGCTAGCTAATCCGACATGGGCTCGTCCGATAGCGGGAGCCGAAGCCCCCTTTCTCCCGTAGGACGTATGCGGTATTAGCCTGGGTTTCCCCAGGTTATCCCCCACTATCGGGTGGATTCCCATGCATTACTCACCCGTCCGCCGCTCGCCACCAGGAAGCAAGCTTCCCGTGCTGCCGCTCGACTTGCATGTGTTAAGCCTGCCGCCAGCGTTCAATCTGAGCCATGATCAAACTCTTCAGTTTAAAATCAGTGTGATTCTTGCCTGCCCATGTACGACGACATGACGCAGAGGCGAATCAATCCTGGCTCAAGGTTCAAACGAATTTACCGTGATACCTCGAAAGGTATCGCTGTGTTCGTCTGCCTTGATATAAGGTGACTTGTCACCCTCATCGGCAAACGCCCACATGAATTGCCTGATCAAATTGTTAAAGAGCTGTTCGACGAACCGTTCGATGACCTGAACCGCTTGCCCGTCGAGGAAGGCGTATTCTACGCATTCCGGTGAATTTGTCAACCGCTGATTTCAGCGAGTGAAGCGAGCCATTCAAACCTGCCGAACAGTGCTCTAACTTCCTGACAAACCGAAGGTTTTCACCTTCATCCACCGCTGGAAACGTTGTCCGTCCCCGGCAGCGGATGCGTACTTTACGGATTTGGTCGGGCGAGCGCAAGGGCTTTTTTCAAAAAGATGCGTGCCGTCATCAGGGTGTCATACAGCCGTGTCAGGCACGCCCTTTTTTACGGCCGTTTTTAGCCTTGCGCATAACCGCATGTACCGGGCCGGAAAGCACATAGGCACCGAACAGCAGTAGCAGCATCGCGGACGGTTCTACCGAGATCATCACGAAACCGAGTACCACCGCCAGCAGTACGACAAATGGCACCGGCTTTTTGAAGTCGAGCTCCTTGAAGCTGTAGTAGCGGATATTGCTGACCATCAAAATGCCCGCCGCGCCGACCAGTACCAGCATCAGAAGTTTGAAGCCAAAGGCGTCGGCGTCGAAGCTGTGAAAGGTCCAGACACTGGCCGCCACAACTGCCGCCGCAGAAGGGCTCGGTAGGCCGATGAACCACTTCTTGTCGGTGCTACCGATCTGTACGTTGAAGCGGGCAAGCCTTAACGCGGCGCAGGCCACATAAAGAAAGGCAACGACCCAGCCGGTCTTGCCGATATCCTGCAAAATCCAGCTAAAGGCCACCAGCGCGGGCGCCATGCCAAACGAGATCATGTCGGCGAGGCTATCGTACTCGGCGCCGAAAGCACTTTGAGTGTTGGTCATGCGCGCCACGCGCCCGTCCAGCCCATCGAGCACCATGGCGATGAAAATGGCGATAGCCGCCGAGCTAAAGTCGCCGTTGATGCCGGCCACCACGGCAAAGAAGCCGGAAAAGAGCGCCGAGGTGGTAAAGAGGTTGGGCAGCAGGTAAATCCCCTTGCGGCGAATTTTTTTGCCGTCCTCGACGGACTCTTCGACCACCTCGGTTTCACGTAGAAATGCCGTAGCGAGGTCTTCGTTGCTCACCGAGTCGCTGTCGCGGTCGGGCTTGTAAGGCGGCGGCGTATGTCCTGGCTCTTGATCGTGAGCATCCTGAGTCATGTGCGTCATCCCTAATCTGAAATCGTTTGTAGTCCGGTTTTCATTCTACACGCTACCCGGCCGGCGGCTACCGCGATTACGGCTATCGCAACAGCCTGGCTCAAACGTCGGTAGAGTGCGATAACTACCACACCGCCATGCCTGCAAAGCGCTGACAAAAAAGCCGCCCCTTGGGGCGGCTTTTAAACGCAGGCGAAGAGCGAGCGCTAGAGCGACAGCACCTTGTCGCCCCGAGCGATACCGGACACCCCGGTGCGCGCCACTTCGAGAATGCCCACCGGCGCCATGGCCTGCAGGAACGCGTCAAGTTTGGCGGCGTCGCCGGTGATCTGCACGGTGTAGAGGCTCGGCGTCACATCCACCACCTGGGCGCGGAAGATGTCGACCGTGCGTTTGACCTCGTCGCGGGCAGCGCCCAGCGCTTTCACTTTCACCAGCATCAGCTCGCGCTCGATGTGGTTACCCTCGGTCAAATCGACCAGCTTGACCACGTCGATCAGCTTGTTGAGGTGCTTGGTGATCTGCTCGATCACGCGATCATCGCCCACCGTGGTGACCGTCAGCCGTGAGAGCGACGGGTCTTCGGTGGGTGCAACGTTGAGCGTTTCGATGTTGAAGTTACGCTGAGAAAACAAGCCCACCACACGTGATAGCGCACCCGGTTCGTTTTCCAGAAGAATCGAGATGATATGACGCATCAGGTACGCTCCGTTTTGGACAGCAGCATGTCACGCATCGCGCCAAGCGGCACTTGCATCGGATAGACGTGCTCGAAGGGGTCGACCTTGATATCGAGGAACACCAGTTCGTGCTTGTCTTCGAAGGCACGGGCCAGTGCCGGCTCCAGCTCCTCTTTCGTGGTCACGGTAATCGCGGTAAAACCGTAGGCCTCGATCAGAAGATGGAAATCCGGCAAGGACTCCATGTAGGAGTGGGCGTGGCGCGACTTGTAGTTCAAGTCCTGCCACTGGCGCACCATGCCGAGCGACTGGTTGTTCAGGTTAACGATCTTCACCCCTACCCCGTACTGCTTACAGGTAGAGAGTTCCTGCATCATCATCTGAAAGCTGCCTTCACCGGTGATACACACCACGTCATCATCCGGATAGCTCTTCTTGATGCCCATGGCCGCCGGAAAACCGAAGCCCATGGTGCCCAACCCCCCGGAGGTGATCAGCCGGTTGGGCTTGTCGAACTTGTAGTACTGAGCGGCGAACATCTGGTGCTGGCCGACATCGGTGGTGACGAACGCCTCGCCCCGGGTCACGCGGCAAACTGCCTCGACCACTTCCTGAGGCTTGAGCGCCTCGCCGGCGTTGGACGGCTCATAGAGCTTGCCTTCGCGATCCAGGCGCCAGCCGTCGATCTTCTCCCACCATTCGTTAAGCGCGTCGGTGTTTTCCACCGTGCGCCCTTGAACGAGGCTGATCATCTCGTTGATGACGCCGGCGGCAGGGCCGACGATCGGCACGTCGGCGCGCACGGTCTTGGAGATCGAGCTCGGGTCGACGTCAACGTGAACGATTTTCGCCGTGGGGCAGAATTTCGAGGTGTTGTTGGTCACCCGGTCGTCGAAGCGCGCACCGATGGCAATGATCAAATCCGCGTGGTGCATCGCCATGTTGGACTCATAAGAGCCGTGCATGCCGAGCCAACCCAGGCACTGCTTGTCGCTTTGAGGGTAGGCGCCGATGCCCATGAGCGTGGTGGTAATCGGAAAGCCGAGTTTCTTGACCAGATCCGTCAAACCTTCGCTGGCACGGCCGGTGACCACGCCGCCGCCGGTATAGAACACCGGGCGTTTGGCCTTGAGCATCAGCTCGACGGCCTTTTTGATCTGCCCGGTGTGGCCGCGGCTGACCGGGTTATAAGAGCGCAGCTTGACCTTTTTCGGGTAAGCGTACTCGTAGCGCTCGGTCGGCGCGGTCATATCCTTCGGGATATCGACCACCACCGGGCCCGGGCGGCCGGTCGAGGCGAGATAGAACGCCTTTTTCAGCACGTCCGGAATTTCGGAAGGGTGACGAATCGAGAAGCTGTGCTTCACGATCGGGCGGGTCACGCCGACGATATCGGTTTCCTGAAAGGCGTCTTCGCCGATCAGATGGCTCATGACCTGGCCGCACAGTACGACCATGGGAATGGAGTCCATGTAGGCGGTGGCGATGCCGGTCACGGCGTTGGTCGCGCCGGGCCCGGAGGTCACCAGCACCACGCCGGGCTTACCGGAGGCGCGGGCGTAGCCGTCGGCGGCGTGGGTCGCCGCCTGCTCGTGGCGCACCAGAATATGTTTGACATCGTCCTGACGGAAGAGCGCATCATAGATATGTAGCGCCGCCCCACCGGGGTACCCATAAATGTATTCGACGCCCTCGTCTTTCAAGAAGCGGGCGATCATGTCTGCGCCGGAAAGCAGTTCCACAGTAATTCTCCCCTAAAGGTCTCGAGTGCGATCCGCAGATGGCTGCGGGGTCGAGTGCGGCGGTATGCCGCTGCCGGCGATGCCGACACCTGATGCCAAACCCTGGCATACGGCCCGGTTAGGGCCAGCACTCTCATCGGAGGCCGTGTTGAAACGGCGTCCTTTCACGGCGGTTCACCGCGTCGGGGCGTTGGCCAGGCCAAGCGGTTGACTTGAGCCCGGAAGTCCTTCGGCGGGTAAAGGCGAAAGCCTACCCTTCACGCGGGGATAGGGGGTTACCCGTGGGGTCCGCGTCCGCAAATCAGGAACCCACAAGATTCCAATAGCGCCTCTTGCCTGTCAACCTTTCATCGCCCCAAACCGGGGCGGGTGCACCAAAACAAAAACCCCGCCGGGCTGGCCGGCGGGGTCGGTCGATCACATCACGTGCTATCAGGCGAAGACCAGCTTGCCCTCCTCGGCGCTGACGTGGATGGTCGCGCCCGGTGCGTACTTGCCGGCGAGCAGGTCCTGGGCCAGCGGGTTCTCGATCCGGCTCTGGATCGCCCGCTTGAGCGGCCGCGCCCCGAACACCGGGTCGAAACCGACGACCGCGAGCTGCGCCATGGCCTCGTCGCTGACCTGGAGACTCAAACCATGCTCGGCAAGGCGCGCCTTCAAGCGCTCGAGCTGGATAGACGCAATCGCCTGGATCTGCGTCTGCCCCAGGGCGTGGAAGACCACTACTTCGTCGATGCGGTTGATGAGCTCTGGGCGGAAGTGGTTGCCGACCACGTCCATCACCGCGTCCTTCATCGCTTCATAGCCCGCGTCGTCACTGTTCTCGCCGCCCATGCGCTGGATGATGTCCGAACCCATGTTCGAGGTCATCACGATCACGGTGTTACGAAAATCTACCGTGCGGCCCTGGCCGTCGGTCAGCCGCCCGTCTTCGAGCACCTGCAGCAGGATGTTGAACACATCCGGGTGTGCCTTTTCCACCTCGTCGAGCAGCAGCACCGAGTAGGGCTTGCGGCGCACCGCTTCGGTCAGATAGCCGCCCTCCTCATAACCGACGTAGCCGGGAGGCGCGCCGATCAGCCGCGCCACGGAGTGCTTCTCCATGAACTCGGACATGTCGATACGCACCATCGCCTCCTCGGTATCGAAGAGGAAGTTGGCCAGCGACTTGCAAAGCTCGGTCTTGCCCACCCCGGTCGGGCCGAGAAACAGAAACGAGCCGTTGGGCCGGTTTGGGTCGGAAAGGCCGGCCCGCGAGCGGCGCACCGCGTTGGCCACCGCCTCGACCGCTTCCTCCTGGCCGATCACGCGCTCGTGCAGCGCCTCTTCCATGCGCAGGAGCTTATCGCGCTCACCTTCGAGCATTTTCGACACCGGAATGCCGGTCCAGCGCGAAACGACCTCGGCGATCTCCTCTTCGGTCACGTTGGAGCGCAACAGCTGGTGATGGGCGGTATCGGTTTCGCCTTCACCGCTTTCCGCGATCTTCTTCTCGAGTTCGGGAATCTTGCCGTACTGGATTTCGGACATGCGACCAAGATCGCCCTGGCGACGCGCCTGCTCGAGATCCAGGCGCGCCTGCTCGAGCTCGGCCTTGAACTGGGCGGCGCCCTGAATACTGGCTTTTTCCGCCTTCCAGATCTCGTCGAGATCGGCGTACTCGCGTTCCAGATCATGAATGTGATCGTTCAGCGCCTCAAGGCGTTTTTTGGTGGCTTCGTCGGTCTCTTTCTTGAGCGCCTCGCGCTCCATCTTGAGCTGGATCAGGCGCCGGTCGAGGCGGTCCATCGACTCGGGCTTGGAATCGAGCTCCATGCGGATGCGCGAGGCGGCTTCGTCGATCAGATCGATCGCCTTGTCCGGCAGTTGGCGGTCGGTGATGTAGCGGGTAGAGAGCTTCGCCGCGGCGATGATCGCGGAATCCGTGATCGCCACGCCGTGGTGCACCTCGTAGCGCTCCTTCAAGCCGCGCAAAATGGCGACGGTGTCCTCTTCCGAGGGCTCGTCGACCAGCACCTTCTGGAAGCGGCGCTCGAGCGCGGCGTCCTTTTCGATGTACTTGCGGTACTCATCGAGGGTGGTCGCGCCCACGCAGTGCAGCTCGCCGCGGGCAAGCGCCGGTTTGAGCATGTTGCCGGCGTCCATCGCGCCGTCGGCCTTGCCGGCGCCGACCATGGTGTGCAGCTCGTCGATGAACAAGATCACTCGGCCCTCTTCCTGGGCAAGCTCCTTGAGGACCGATTTCAGGCGCTCTTCGAATTCGCCGCGAAACTTGGCGCCAGCCAGCAAGGATCCCATGTCCAGCGACAGCACGCGCTTGTCCTTCAGACCTTCCGGCACCTCGCCATCGACAATACGACTGGCCAGCCCCTCGACGATGGCGGTCTTGCCCACGCCGGGCTCGCCGATCAATACCGGGTTGTTCTTGGTGCGTCGCTGGAGCACCTGAATCGTGCGGCGAATCTCGTCGTCGCGGCCAATCACCGGGTCGAGCTTGCCTTCAAGCGCCCGCTGGGTGAGGTCGAGGGTGTACTTGTTGAGCGCCTCACGCTGATCCTCGGCGTTGGCATCACTCACACTCGCGCCGCCGCGAAGGCTCTCGATCGCGCTTTCGAGATTCTTGCGCTCGATGCCGGCCTCTTTCATCGCCTTCGCCACCGCGCCGCCGGCCTCAAGTGCCGCGAGCAACACGAGTTCGCTGGCGATGAACTGGTCGCCGCGCTTTTGCGCTTCGCGGTCGGTGAGGTTGAAAAGTTTCACCAGATCGCGCGAGGGCTGCACATTGCCATCGAACTGGCTGACTTTGGGCAGATCCTCGAGCAGGCGCTTGAGCGCGTCGCGCAGGCGCGAACTCGCCCCACCGGTCTTGTCGATGAGCGCCTTGATACCGGTGTCGCGGGTATCGAGCAGGGAAAGCAGAAGGTGAACGGGCTCGAGCTGATTATGGCCCTGGCCGACAGCCAGAGACTGCGCCTCGGCAACGGCGGACTGGAGCTTCGCGGTGAATTTATCGAATCGCATGGCATTCTCCCGGGGTGGCTGCGCGTTTGGACGCGCGGCGTGGCCCTGAACGGTTTCAATTTGCCAGAAGGTTTGGCTTGACAAATTAAATGGTGCCGATTCAGGGCGCTTTCAAGAGCTCATGCAGGGTTAAATTCGGATTCACTCACACCGGGTCGTTGGCGAGCCAGATGACGCTGGCCATGCGCCCGGTGCGCCCCGAGTCACGGCGGTAGGAGTAAAAGCGCGATTCGCAGGCGGTACAGAAGTGGCCGCCGCTGATGTGGTGAACGCCCAGAGTCGCCAGGCGAAAGCGCGCCAGCCGGTAGAGGTCGGCCATGTAGTGGTTGAGCCGGTAGGGGCTGTGCTCGAAGGCGTCCGCGCTCTCCGGATGGGCACCGACGAAGGCGCCATACACCTCCGGGCCGACCTCGAACTGGGCGTTGGAGATCGCCGGTCCCAGCCACACCAGAATATCGTCGGCGTCGCAGTTCATCGCCGCGACCGTCGCCTCCAGCACGCCGCTGGCAAGCCCGCGCCAGCCGGCGTGGGCCACCGCTACCTGGCTGCCCTGGCGGTTGCAGAAGAACACCGGCAGGCAATCGGCGGTGAGCACCACGCAGGCGTACTCGCTGGTCGTGGCGATCGAGGCGTCCGCTTTAGGCGGGCTCGCTTGAAAGCTCTGCTGCACGCGGGCGCTGTGAATCTGATCGAGCCACAACAGCGGGCGGTCGTCGCCGACCTCTTTTTGCAGCAGGCGCCGGCAAAGCGCCACGTGATCCGGATGATCGCCGACGTGGCTCGCCGGATTGAAGGCGGCGAAGTCGTTCTGGCTAGGGCCGGTTTCGCGGGTCGTGACGAAGCCACGAACGTTGTCCGGCGCCGGCCAATCCGGCACTACCTTACTCGGGTGCAGGTCGATGGCATCGCTCATCGTTTGGTCTCGCTGTCGTCGCGCAGGTAGTCCAGCAGCATCAAGAGCTCGTCGGGCAGCGACGCTCTAAACGTCATGGGCTCTTCGCTGACCGGATGAATGAAGCTTAATTTTCGCGCGTGCAGCGCCTGGCGGGGAAACTCGCGCAGAATCTCCTTCAGCTGCTCGCCGGCGCCCGGCGGAAGGCGCGCCCGCCCGCCATAGAGCGGGTCGCCGATCAGCGGGTAACGGGCGTGGGCCATGTGTACGCGAATCTGGTGGGTGCGCCCGGTTTCGAGCTGACAGCGCACGTGGGTATGGGCGCGAAAGCGCTCGACCACGCGGTAGTGCGTGACGGCGGGTTTGCCCGAGGCGGTCACGGCCTGGCGCTTGCGATCCTTCGGGTGGCGGCCGATTGGTGCATCGATCGTGGCCCCGGATACGGGCTTGCCGATCACCACCGCATCGTACTGGCGCGAAACGCTTCGCGCCTGCAGCTGTTCGACCAGCCGGGTCTGGGCGGTCAGAGTCTTGGCCACCATCATCAGGCCGGTCGTGTCTTTATCAAGGCGGTGAACGATCCCCGCCCGGGGGATCTCGGCCAGCGACGGGCAGTGAAACAGCAGCGCGTTCAAGAGCGTGCCGTCCGGGTTGCCCGCCGCCGGGTGCACCACCATGCCCGCGGGCTTGTTGAGCACGATGACCGCCTCGTCTTCGAACACGATATCGAGGGGAATCTCCTGGGCGGCGAAGCGCGTATCCTCCTCGAGGGTAGCGCAAAGGCGCAGGGTCTCGAGGCCGTGGAGCTTTGCCTTGGGTTTGGCGGTCGCGCCGTCCACGGTCAGCTCGCCGCCATTGATCCACGCTTTCAAGCGCTCGCGGGAGTATTCGCTGAACAACTCCGCCGCCGCCTGGTCCAGGCGAGCGCCGGCAAGCGTGGCGGGCACCTGGTGTGTGGCTTCGATGATGTGCGACATGCAGAACCTCTTAGGACGCAGACCCGAGCGGCAAAACGCGGTGATGCCTGCGTTTTGCGCCAAGGTGTTTTATAGTGGGCCAATTGCGACCTATTCTACCATTTCTACTTATGGCCATCTTCGCTTTTCGGTGATTGAGGCTTGTTTGCAACGAGGATGATGATGCGCGTTTTCTCCACTGCCCACCGCTTTGGCGCCGTAGCCTTGAGCCTTGCTCTACTAGCCGGCTGTGCCAGCAACAGCAACAACGACGACGCCGCCGAGCAGGATGAGGGCGAGTTCTCCAACGTTCAGGAGCGAGAGCTCTACGAGCTCGCTCGCACCGCGCTTGAAGATAACCGCTTCCCCATCGCCATCGACCGCCTGGAAGCGCTGGATACCCGCTACCCCTTCGGCGCCCACGCCGAGCAGGCCCAGCTCGAGTTGATCTACGCCTACTACGAAAACGGCAACTGGGAAGAGGCGCGCGCCGCGGCCAGCCGCTTCATCCGCCTGCAGCCGGATCATCCTCAGGTCGACTACGCCTACTACCTGCGCGGCCTCTCCGCCTGGCAGGCCGGGCGTTTCAGCCTCGAGCGGCTGCGCCTGATCGACATCTCCAAGCGCGATCTTGGCGCCTCGCGGGATGCCTACAACGATTTCCGCGAGTTGATCCAGCGCTTCCCGCAAAGCGAGTACGCCCCGGATGCCCAACAGCGTATCGTCTATCTGCGTGAGCTTTTGGCTCAGCACGAGCTGCACGTGGCGGACTACTACCTGCGCCGCGGCGCGTATCTTGCCGCCGTCGAGCGCGGACGCTGGGTGATCGAAAACTTCCCCGAAGCCAACGCCACCCGCGACGCCCTGGCCACCATGATCGAAGGCTACCAAGGCCTGGGCATGAACGACCGCGCCGAGGAAGTGCTCGCGGTGCTGCGTGAAAACGACCCCAATCACGAGCAGCTTCGCGGCGGACGTTTCGTGCCCAAGCACGGCTAATCCCTGCGCTGATAGCACTCGATAAAGCCCCTGAACGGCCAAGCGCCGGTCAGGGGCTTTTTTTGTGGGCGAACGTTGAGCCTCTTGCCGTTACCCAGAAATTTCTGGCGGCCTTTTTTGCTAGCACTTTTTAACTATCCCTAATAAAAAAATAGCAAAAAATATTATGCAATATTTGTACATCGATCTAGTATTGCATCAGCCAATAACAGCCATCGCTACAAGGGAATTGTACGCATGCCCGCTCGAAGCCAGCTAAAAATCAGCACCCGCCTCACCATCGCTTTCTCGATTCTGCTCTTTTTTCTTGCCGCGCTCACTGCCATCGGGATCTATCAGGTGGGCCAGATCAATCGTGACCTGGCCGAGATCAACGACGTCAATGCCGTCAAGCAGCGCCATGCCATTGACTGGCGCGGCAGCGTTCACGACCGGGCCATTGCCCTTCGCGATCTCGTCATTACCGCCACGGACAACCAGTACCGCGACCTGAGTAGCGAAATGCGGCGGCTTCAGGACAACTACCTGAACGCCTCTCAGGAAATGGCAAAGATCACCCGCGACTACCCGGGGCCGGCAGAGGAAGCGCGTATTATCGAAAGCGTTCAGGCGCAGCAGGCATTAACGCTCGAGCTGACCGACGCGGTGATCGGCGCACGGCTGGCAGGCGACTTCGCCCAGGCGCAAACGCTTTTGATCGAACGGGCGGGGCCGGCGTACGCCGAGTGGCTGTCACGCATCAATCAGTTCATCGACCTGCAGGAGCGGCTCAACAACGTCACCACCGACCACGCCCGCCACGCCGCCGCGAGCTTTCAAAACCTCATGCTCGGCTTGACTCTGCTGGCGCTGATCATCGGCGGGCTCATGGCATTCTGGCTGTCGCGCCAGCTGCTGAGCGAACTGGGTGCCGAGCCCTTCGAGGTCCAGGCGTTTTCCAACGCGATCGGTAACGGCAATCTGGCCGTGGCAAGCGAGCGCCACACGAAACGCGAACGCGGCATCATGGCCTCGCAAGTGGCCATGGCCGGGCAGCTCGAGGAGATCGTATTGAAAGTGCGCGGCTGTGCCGAGGCGGTGGCCAGCAACAGCGAGCAGATCGCCGAAGGCAATACCAACCTCGCCTCGCGCACCGAGCAGCAGTCAAGCGCTCTGGCCCAAACCGCGGCTGCCATGGAGCAGCTCAACAGCACCGTGACCCAGAACGCCGACAACGCCGAACGAGCAAGCCATGAAGCGACGCAGGCAACCGCCACCGCCGCCCAGGGCGGCAAGGCGGTTCGCGAAATGACCGCGACCATGAACGAACTGGACCAAAGCTCCCAGGAGATTTCCGGCATCATCGCGACCATCGATGCGATCGCCTTTCAGACCAACATTCTGGCGCTGAACGCCTCGGTAGAAGCGGCACGCGCCGGCGAACACGGCCGCGGCTTTGCGGTGGTGGCCAGCGAAGTGCGCAATCTCGCCCAGCGAAGCGCCAGCGCAGCCAAAGAGATCAACGCGCTGATTTCGAAAAACCTCGAGCGCGTCAAACACGGCAACGAGCGCGCAAGCCTTGCGCGCCAGTCCACTGAAGAGATCATCAGCGCCATCGAGCGGGTCAACGTCATCATGAACGAGATCAGCAGCGCCAGCGCCGAGCAGAGCGCCGGGGTGCGCGAGATCAACCAGGCCGTTTCCGAAATGGATCAAATGACCCAGGACAACGCCCACCTGGTCAGCGAAAGCGCCAGTGCCTCCTCGACGCTGCGCCACAATGCGCGGGAGCTCATCAACGCCATGCAGACGTTCAAACTCCCTGCCTCGACCCAGGCCTCCACCGCGCCGGTTTCCTCCGCCAAGGCCTTGCCAGCGACTCGCAACACGGCTTCCAAACCGCTCGTTCAGCGCCCTGCGGAGCCCGCCTGGGAGAGTTTCTAACCCTCACCGCTTTTGGATACAAACAAGCCAGGCAGTGCCTGGCTTGTTTCATGATCGAGGGCCGCTTACCACGCGACTAGTCAGTCACCAGGCTGCCAGCCGTTGACGATCGGGTAGCGGCGGTCGCGGCCAAAGCCTCGGGCGGTGACGCGCACGCCGACCGGCGCCTGGCGGCGCTTGTACTCGCAGCGGTCCACCAGCTTGACCACCTGATAGACGTCGGCCTCGGTAAAGCCCTCATTGATGATCGCCTCGGCGCTCATGTCGCCTTCGATGTAGCGCAACAGAATCGCGTCGAGCACGTCGTAGTCCGGAAGCGAATCGCTATCCTGCTGGTCTGGGACGAGCTCGGCACTCGGGGGGCGTTCGATGACCCGCTCGGGGACCGCCGGCGACTGCGTGTTGCGCCAGCGCGCAAGCTTGTATACCCAGGTCTTGTAAACATCCTTGATGGCGTTGTAGCCGCCGACCATGTCGCCGTAGAGCGTGGCGTAGCCCACCGCCATCTCGCTCTTGTTGCCGGTGGTGAGCACCATGAGCCCTTTCTTGTTGGAGATCGCCATGAGCAGCACGCCGCGACAGCGCGACTGCAGGTTCTCCTCAGTCGTGTCACGCTCGGCACCGGCGAAGCTCTCGGCAAGCGTCCGGGTGAACGCCTCGACCATCGGCGCGATCGGCATGACGTCATAGTTGACGCCGAGCATCTCGGCCTGCTGCGCGGCATCCTCTTTCGAGATGTCCGCAGTGTAGTGATACGGCATCATCACCGCCTGCACCCGCTGCGGGCCGAGCGCGTCCACGGCGATCGCCAGTGACAGCGCCGAGTCGATACCGCCGGAAAGCCCCAGCACTACACCCTGGAAACCACTCTTGTTGACGTAGTCGCGAAGCCCGGTGACCAGCGCGCAGTAGAGGCTCTCCTCTGGTGACACCGCCTCTTCGATCTCACCGGCTTCCGGTGCCCACGCGCCGTCAGACTCGACAAAGCGCACCGGCATCAGTCCGGCCTGCCAGTAAGGGGCGAGCACCTTGAGCGCCCCGTCGGCGTCGATCACGCTCGAGCCGCCGTCGAACACCAGCTCGTCCTGCCCGCCAATGGTATTGACGTAGACGATCGGCCGGCTGACCGCGCGGGCGCGCTGCTCGAACAGCGCCAGCCGCTCGCTGGGCTTCTCCTGATGAAAGGGCGAGGCGTTGAGCGTCACCAGCACGTCGGCGCCGGCCTCTTTGGCCGCCTCGATCGGCGCGCTCTCCCACAGATCCTCGCAGATCAAAAGCCCAAGCCGGGCGCCCTTGTGCTCGAATACCAGCGGCTCGCGCCCGGCGGTGAAGTAGCGCTGCTCGTCGAACACCTGGTAGTTGGGAAGCGCCTGCTTGGCGTACTCCGCCTGCCACTGCCCGTTATAGAGCACGCCGGCCAGGTTGAACCGCTTACCGTCTCTCACGCCCGGGTAGCCGATGATCACCAGCACGTCGCGGGCGACTTTCTCGGCCATGGTCGCCCGGGCCTTTTCAAGGCGCGACTCCATCGAGGCTCTCAACAACAGATCCTCCGGCGGGTAGCCGGTCAGAAACAGCTCGGGAAAGACCACCACGTCCGCCCGGTGCTCGATACGCGCCTCGCGCACCGCTTCGATCGCCTTGGCGGCGTTACCGGCAATATCCCCGACCAGTGGGTCGAGTTGGGCCATGACCAGCGTTAACTCTTGCATGGGGGGTAAAATCTCTTGAGAATCCTTGAAACATACCGTTTGGACGCGAAGCGCCAGGGCTCAGCGCTCACTCGCCTCCAAACCGTACCGGGTCGCCCGCATTGTCCCGCAAGCGCTCGCCGCTGGCAAAGGGCGCCCCCCGGTTACCCCCTTCCCGCTGGGAGCGATAAAAGGATGAACCTGTTGATCATTCGGCTACTTATTTTTGCGCTGGTATTTTATGTGGGCCTGAAGCTCTACGGCCGGTACCGCCAGCACAAATTGGCAAAGAACGAAACGCCCAAGCGCGTCGAAGGCGGCGCCATGGTGCGCTGTCGCTGGTGCGAGGTGCACGTGCCGGAAAACGAAGCGCTGCGCTTCGATGAGAAGTGGTTCTGCTCAAGCGCCCATCGAGAGCGCTACATAGAGGAGCAGAAGAAAGACGACCCCGCCTAAAGCGCCAGCCGCTCTTCGGTCGGCGCAAAGGGCGTCGGGTCGATCAGCGGCGCGCGATCAAGCAGCGTATCGGCCAGCAGGTGCGTCGAGGCCGGCGCCAGCACCAGTCCGTTGCGATGATGCCCGGCGTTGATATAAAGCGAGGCGACTCCCGGAACCGCGCCGATAAAGGGAAGTCCGTTGGGTGAGCCCGGCCGTAGCCCCGCCCAGTGGTGCGCTACCGGATAGTGGGCGAGCGCCGGCACGATCTCCTCGGCGCTTCGAACGAGCGACGCGCGGGCGGCTTCATCAGTGCTCTTGTCGAAGCCGGCCTCCTCGAGCGTCGAGCCCACCAGCAGCAGGCCATCATTTCGGGGAATGATGTAGCGCCCATCCTTGAGCACGACGCGCTCGACGAGCCCCTTCGGCGCCCGATAGGCGATCATCTGCCCCTTGACCGGGCGCACCGGAAGCTCGATGCCAAGCGGCGCCAGAAGCGCCGCCGTCCAGGCCCCGGCGCAGAGCACCACGCGCTGCGCCCGTCGATGCCCTTCTCGAGTTTCGATCCCCGTCACCCGGCCGTGCTCGACGACCAGCCCGCCTACCTGCTGATGCTCATAAAGCGTCACGCCTTTCATGGCCTCAAGCCGGGCGCGCAGCGCCTGACCCAGGCGTGGGTTGCGCACACTGCCAAGCGTCGGCATCCAGAGCGCGCGCTCAGTTGCGGCGGCCTGGGGCTCCTTGTCGGCCACGAAGGCGCGGCTGACGCGCTCCAGGGGCTTACCGAACTCGCGCGACCAATTGAGTGCCGCCTCATCGTCCTCGACGCTCAGGTACAAAAGCCCTTTCTGACGATACTCCGGGTCGATCCCGGTCTCTTCCAGCAGGCGCAGCGCAAGCGTGGGGTAGGCGCCTTCCGACCAACGCGAAAGCGTCGAGATCGCCGGCCCGTGGCGCCAGGGGTAAAGCGGCGAGACGATACCGCCGCCCGCCCAGGACGCCTCCTGGCCGCACACGCCACGCTCGACGATCGAGACCGTCTGGCCGGCGTCCGCCAATTGAAGCGCGGTCATCATGCCGATGACCCCGCCGCCCACAATCAAGAAATCGCTCACGATACCCGTTCCTTATTTCCTACACGCGTCTGCGCTCGCGCCTACCTTCTTTGATTCGAAGGCTCATTAATCTAGCCTCAGGACACTCGGCGCCTCGGGAGGGCCGACTCATGCCTCGTTTGCTTAAGCGCTCACCCGCGGCAGGCGGCTTTACCCTGCTGGAGCTGGTCGTCGCGCTGCTCATCGCCGTCATTTTGACCCACGGGGCGTACTCTCATCTTCAAGCCCTTGGCCACGCCGTGGCGCTCAAAAGCGAGATCAATCGTTTTCAGCGCGCGTTTTCCCTGGCGCGTAATACGGCGATCACAAAGCGAAGAACCGTCACACTTTGCCCCATCACCCACGCGCGCCAGTGCAGCAATGACTGGAGCCAGCCGCTGGCGGTCATCGAAACCGCGCTCGATGGGGGGCATGCGTCGCGGCGCGTGGTACGCATCTTTCCCACGCATCCTGACAGTGACATCACCTACAACCGGGGCTGGCGGCAGGTACGCTACACGCCGCTGGGCCACACCAGCGGCTTCAACGGAACGTTTTATCTATGCAACGGCGCCGACACCGGCCGGGTGCTCGTACTGAGCCAGCTCGGCCGGCTCCGAGTCAACGAGCAGCGCCCGGACTGCTTTTGATCAGGCGATGCCGTCCAGATAGCGCTCGGCGTCGAGGGCCGCCATGCAGCCGCTGCCCGCCGAGGTGATCGCCTGGCGGTAGATATGGTCCATCACGTCGCCGCAGGCGAATACGCCGGGCACGCTGGTCGCGGTGGCATTGCCTTCGAGCCCGGAATTGACGGTGATGTAGCCGCCCTTCATCGCAAGCTGTCCCTCGAAAATGCCGGTATTGGGGCTATGGCCGATGGCGATGAACAGCCCCGGCGCGTGAAGCTCCTTGGTCGTGCCGTCGAGCGTGGACTTCAAGCGCACGCCGGTCACGCCGCTACCGTCGCCCAGCACCTCGTCGACCTGCTGGAACCACTCGAGCGCAATGGTGCCCGCCTCGACTTTCTCGAGCAGCTTGTCCTGCAGGATCTTCTCGGCGCGCAGCGTATCGCGACGGTGTACCAGCGTCACTTTGGAGGCGATGTTGGAGAGATAGAGCGCCTCTTCTACCGCGGTGTTACCACCGCCCACGACCACGACTTCCTGATTGCGATAGAAAAAACCGTCGCAGGTCGCACAGGCGGAAACGCCCTGGCCCATGAACTGCTGCTCGGTGGGCAGCCCCAGGTAGCGGGCGCTGGCGCCGGTGGCGATGATCAACGCGTCGCAGGTGTAGGTACCGCTATCGCCTTTAAGCGTATAAGGCTTTTCGCTCAGGCTGACTTCACTGATATGGTCGAACAGCACCTCGGTATTGAAGCGCTCGGCGTGGGCCTGCATTTTTTCCATCAGCGCCGGGCCCTGAATGCCCTCGGCTTCCCCGGGCCAGTTGTCCACGTCGGTGGTCGTGGTCAACTGTCCGCCGGCCTGTAGCCCGGTGATGAGCACCGGTTTCAGGTTGGCGCGAGCGGCGTAAACCGCCGCAGTGTACCCGGCAGGCCCGGAGCCGAGAATGATCAAACGTTCATGACGCGTTTCCATGACACCACCTATAAATCTCGATAAAACCGATCACCCTACCAACCATGCGCTGGTAGCGGTCGAAAACCAGACAAGAGAGTCTGCCTGAAATGGCGTCGAGTACAAGCGATTACAAGGCCCACGCTCATCCATTGGGTGCCGCGCGCTTGAAAGGCCGGATTAAAATGCCCATGTACCATTAACAAGTACCATTAATAAGCTAGGCTTTACACAACGACCCATCGCGGCGGAACAGGCCAGGTGCCAACAGAGCGCCACCCAACGTGTGTTAATTTAAGGCCTGAACATGACTTACCGTGGCACTGCAAAAACCTAAAAACGCCCAGCCATCAAGTAGAGGAGCATGGAATGAGCAAGATCCCCGATACGCTCAGCACCCTGGAGGTAGGCAGCCGCTCTTACGCCTACTACAGCTTGCCCAAGGCGGCCGAGTCGCTTGGCAATATTGAACGGCTACCCAAGACCCTGAAAATCCTGCTGGAAAACCAGCTGCGCTTCGGCGACGACGAAAGCGTCGACAACGACGATCTGCAGGCGCTGGTCGACTGGCAGAAAGAGGGCAAATCGAGCCGTGAAATCGGCTACCGTCCGGCACGCGTTCTCATGCAGGACTTCACCGGCGTGCCCGGCGTGGTCGATCTGGCCTCGATGCGCGACGCGGTCGAAAAGCTCGGCGAGGACCCGGCGCGCATCAATCCGCTTTCGCCGGTGGATCTGGTCATCGACCACTCGGTCATGGTCGACGAGTTCGGTCATGCCACGGCGTTCGATGAGAACGTCGAGATCGAAATGGAGCGCAACCGCGAGCGTTACGAGTTTTTGCGCTGGGGCCAGCAGGCCTTCGACAACTTCAAGGTCGTCCCACCGGGCACCGGTATCTGCCACCAGGTCAACCTGGAGTACCTGGGCAAATCGGTCTGGACCAAGGAAGAAGACGGCAAAACCTACGCCTTCCCCGATACGCTGGTCGGCACCGACTCGCACACCACCATGATCAACGGTCTTGGCGTACTTGGCTGGGGCGTGGGCGGCATCGAGGCGGAAGCCGCGATGCTGGGTCAGCCGGTGTCGATGCTGATTCCCGAAGTCATCGGCTTCAAGCTCGAAGGCAAGCTGCAGGAAGGCATTACCGCAACGGACTTGGTGCTGACCGTCACCGAAATACTGCGCAAGAAAGGCGTGGTCGGCAAGTTCGTCGAGTTCTACGGCGACGGCCTGAAGGATCTACCGCTGGCGGATCGCGCCACGATCGCCAACATGGCGCCGGAGTACGGCGCGACCTGCGGCTTCTTCCCGGTGGACGACGAAACCCTGAACTACATGCGCCTGACCGGCCGTGAAGACGACCAGATCGCGCTGGTCAAAGCGTACTGCCAAGAGCAGGGGCTGTGGCGCGAACCCGGCGACGAGCCGGTCTTTACCGACACCCTGGGCCTCGATATGAGCGCCGTCGAGGCGAGCCTGGCCGGACCCAAGCGCCCGCAGGACCGCGTATCGCTCAAGAACCTGCCCGACGCCTTCAACAAGGTGATGGAAGACGACGGCAAGCTCGAGCAAAACACCGAAACCGGCAAGTTCTCCTCGGAAGGTGGCCAGACCGCGGTGGGCCTCGAGCGCAGCTTCGAGCACAACGACAGCCAAGACGTGGCCTACAACGGCCAGAGTTTCCGCCTGAACCCGGGGGCGGTCGTGATCGCCGCGATTACGTCCTGCACCAACACTTCCAACCCGAGCGTGATGATGGCCGCCGGCCTTCTGGCGCGCAAGGCGCGAGAGAAAGGTCTGGAAACCAAACCCTGGGTCAAGACCTCCCTGGCGCCGGGCTCCAAGGTCGTCACCGACTACCTGGCCGCGGCGAATCTGAACGAGGATTTGGACGCGCTGGGCTTCAATCTGGTGGGTTACGGCTGCACCACCTGTATCGGCAACTCCGGCCCGCTGCCCGAGGAGATCGAAAAAGCGATCAACTCAGGCGACCTGGCCGTGGCTTCGGTGCTCTCGGGCAACCGCAACTTCGAAGGCCGTGTGCATCCGCTGGTGAAAACCAACTGGCTCGCTTCACCGCCCCTGGTGGTCGCCTACGCCCTGGCCGGCAACGTGCAGTGCAATCTGGTCGATGAACCACTTGGCGATGACGGCGACGGCAACCCGGTGTATCTGAAGGATATCTGGCCCTCCCAGGCCGAAATCGCCGAGGCGGTCGAGAAGGTCAACACCGACATGTTCCGCAAGGAGTATGGCGAGGTGTTCGAAGGTGACGAGACCTGGAAAGCGATCAACGTGCCGGAAAGTCAGGTGTACGAATGGCCGGAGTCCACCTACATTCAGCATCCGCCGTTTTTCGAGGGGATGGGCCGCGAACCTGAGCCCACCGAAGACGTCAAAAACGCCCGGGTGCTGGCGATGCTGGGCGACTCGGTGACCACCGACCACATCTCGCCGGCGGGTTCGATCAAGCCGGACAGCCCCGCCGGGCGCTATTTGCAGGAGCATGGTGTGAAGCCGGTGGACTTCAACTCCTACGGCTCGCGGCGCGGCAACCACGAGGTGATGATGCGCGGCACCTTCGCCAACGTGCGTATTCAAAACGAGATGCTCGACGGCGTGGTCGGCGGCGAAACCCGCCACGTGCCGAGCGGCGAGCAGATGGCCATTTATGATGCGGCCATGAAGTATCAGGAAGAAGGCACGCCGCTGGTCGTGATCGCCGGCAAGGAGTACGGCACGGGTTCCAGCCGCGACTGGGCCGCCAAGGGCACGCGCCTGCTCGGCGTACGTGCGGTGCTGGCGGAGTCCTACGAGCGTATTCACCGCTCCAACCTGATCGGCATGGGCGTGGTACCGCTACAGTTCCCGGAAGGGGAAGGCCGCCAGAGCCTGGGGCTGACCGGCGATGAGGAGGTATCGATCGAGGGCCTTTCCGATCTGAGCCCGGGCTCGAACGTGAAGGTCACGATCAAAAACGGCGACGGTGAGCGCACCCTCGAGGCGAAATGCCGTATCGATACGGTGAACGAACTGGCGTACTACCGCCATGGTGGTATTCTTCACTACGTGCTGCGCAAGATGATCGGCGCAGCCTAAGCAGTAGATGAACCCAATGCTTGCATGCCCCCACCCTGGTGGGGGCTTTTTTTCGCCCCTAAAAAAGCGCCGCTGCCAGGGCAGCGGCGCGGGGGCCTGCGCGGCGTGAAGGTTTAAACGGCGCGGCGGCGGTACTCGCGGTAGTCCGGGTCCCAGCTCGCGCTTTCGATATCGTGACGAAGCTGAGTGCCGCTGGTGGTCAGCGCCACGCCGTTATGCTGGGCGGTAGCGGCCACTTCAAAAGCGATCGACTGGCTGATCTCGCGGATTCTGGACAGCGGCGGCAAAAGCGCCCCTTTACCCTCCTTGACCAGCGGCGCTTCGCGCGCCAGCGCCCGGGAGGCGCTCATCAGCATCTCGTCGGTCACGCGGTGGGCTTTCGCCGCGACCACGCCAAGGCCAATGCCGGGGAAAATGTAGGCGTTGTTGCACTGGGCGATCGCGTAGGTGCGCCCGTTGTGCACCACCGGCGCGAAGGGGCTGCCGGTGGCGACCAGCGCCTGGCCATCGGTCCAACGAATCACGTCTTCCGGCAACGCTTCTGCCTGAGAGGTCGGATTGGAGAGCGGCATGATCACCGGATTCTCACAGCCGGCATGCATGGTGCGCACCACCTGCTCGGTGAAGATACCGCGCTGGCCGCACACGCCGATCAGCACGGTCGGTTTGATTCGGGCAATGGTCTCCTCGAGCCCCTGACCGTTCCAGTCCTTGACCAGCGAAGGGTCGTGGGCCAGCCGGCGCTGGAAATCACGCTGCCAGCTCTGATCCGAGGTCATCAATCCGTCGCGGTCGATGACGTAGATCCGCTCGCGCGCTTCGCGCTCCGATAGCCCTTCGGCCTGCATCGCGACCACGACCTGCTCGGCGATGCCGCAGCCGGCGGAGCCGCCACCGACGAAGACTACCCGCTGTTTGGCGATACTCTCTTCACGCGCGTGGCAGGCCGCCATCAGCGTGCCCACGACCACCGAGGCGGTGCCCTGGACGTCGTCGTTGAAGCAGCAAAGCTCGTTGCGGTAGCGCTCCAAAAGCGGCACGGCGTTGGCCTGGGCGAAGTCCTCGAACTGCAGCAGCACGTTGGGCCAGCGGCGCTTGACCGCGGCGATGAAGTCCGCCATGAAGGCGTCGTACTCGTCCTGGCCGACCCGCTCGTGGCGCCAGCCCATGTACATCGGGTCGTCCAGCAGTGCCTGGTTGTTGGTGCCCACGTCGATCATGATCGGCAGCGTATAGGCCGGGCTGATCCCGCCGCAAGCGGTGTAAAGCGCCAGCTTGCCGATCGGAATGCCCATGCCGCCGATGCCCTGGTCACCAAGGCCCAGAATGCGCTCGCCGTCGGTGACCACGATCACCTTGACGTTGTCCTTGGTGGCGCTGCGCAGGATGTCGTCCATGTGCTCACGATCCGGGTAGCTGATAAAAAGCCCCCGGTGGTTGCGATAGATATTGGAAAATTCCTGACACGCCTTGCCGACCGTCGGCGTATAGATGATCGGCAGCATCTCCTCGAGATGCTCGGATACCAGCCGGAAGTAGAGCGTTTCGTTGTCATCCTGGATCGCGCGCAGGAAAATGTGGCGGTCCAGATCATTATGGCACTGCTGGTATTGGCGGTAGCTGCGCTCGAGCTGATCCTCGATGGTCTCGACCTTCTGCGGCAGCAAACCAATCAGGTTGAACGCGAGTCGCTCCTTTTGAGTAAACGCACTGCCTTTGTTCAATAGCGGCATCTCGAGCAGGGAAGGACCGGCGTAAGGAATGTACAAGGGGCGTTTGCTTTCAGTCATGGGGCTCTCTTCTCGTCCATTACTGCTGCAGCGCAGCAATATCAAGCGTTTACAGTATGACGGCGTAATGTACCACGCTACTACGACAAAGGTGGCACGCGCACCCATCTGGCGCAAAAAAATGCCTCGCTTTTTTAGCGAGGCACGAGACATCAATCAGTTAGCGTCAGGCGGTTTTCGCCTTCGGCTTGCGCCCTTCTACCCCGGCGAAAAACAGTGGCCGCATTTTGACCCCCAGCATGTTGCCGGCGAAGGCGGCTGCCATCCAGACCCAGCCGTGCAGGCTACCCGAGGCGATGCCGCTGAAGTAGGCGCCAATGTTGCAGCCAAAGGCGAGCCGCGCGCCGTAACCAAGCATCAGCCCGCCGAGAATCGCCGCCACCACCGAGCGAATCGGGATATTGAAGTTCGGCGCGAAGCGCCCGGCCAGATGCGCCGCCGCCAACGCCCCCAGCATGATGCCGATGTTCATGACCGTCGTGATGTCCGAAAAGATGCTGGCGTTGAGCGCCGCTTCGTTGGACGCGGACTGCCAGTAACCCCACTGACTGACATCGCCGCCGATGAATTCGAACACCTTCGCCCCCCACAGCGCGAAGGCCGAGGTAATGCCCCAGGGACGGCCGGCAAGCGCCAGCGTGGCGAAGTTCAAAAGCGCCAGCGCTACGGCCCCGGCATACAAGGGCCAGGGTCCTGCCAGCCAACGCTCGCGCAGCGGCCGGGTCACCGCCGGCGCCCTTTCGAGCTGGCCGTGGCGGCGGCGCTCCAGCACCAGCGTGGTCGCGGCGATCGCGGCAAAGATCACCAGGCTAATGGCGATACCTACGCTCGGGCCCGCGACCTCCACCAGCGATACCGGCGCGAACGCCGGCAGGCTCTGCCACCAGGCGAAGTGGGCGGTGCCGATCACCGAGCCGACCACAAAAAACAGCAGCGTGATCAGCATGCGCGCGTTGCCGCCGCCGGCGGTGAAGAGCGTTCCCGAGGCACAGCCGCCACCGAGCTGCATGCCGAGCCCGAAAATGAACGCGCCGACCACCACGGACACGCCGATGGGCGCAACGAAACCGGCCACCGGCGTGCCGGAGAGCGACCCCGCGCCGAGGGCAGGGAAAAACAGCACGACGGCAATGGCGAGCATGACCATCTGAGCGCGCAAGCCTCGGCCGCGACGCTCGGTGATGAAGGCCCGCCAGGCCGCGGTGAAACCGAAGGCGGCGTGGTAGAGCACGACGCCAAACAGCGCGCCGATGATCATCAAAAGCCCGGTATTGGCGCTAAAGAACACGCCGATCAATAGCGCACCGAGTACCGTCGCCGCCATGGCGAGCAGCGGCACCCGGTACTTGTTGGAGAGTTTTTCGGCCTCCGGTGAGGCAGACGTGGTCGACATGAGGCACCCTCGATGGTTAAGCGTTGATTGCAAGCGCTGATTATAAAACCGGGTAGCGCGCTGGCCTACTCGACAGGATTGTGATCACCCTCTTCGCGCTGAACGTAGAGCTCGTTGATCAACACGAAACCGATTACGGTCAGCGGTGCGGCCAGGAGCACCCCGGCGACGCCGAAAAGCGTGCTGGCAGCGAAGAGCGAAAACAGCAGCATCGCCGGCGGCAGGCTTACCGCGTGCTGCTGCACCAGCGGCTGCAGCACGTTGCCCTCGATCTGCTGGATGATCACGTAAGCGATCAGCGCGAACAGCGCGGTTTGGGGACTGACCGTATAGGCGAGCAAAAGTGCCGGCACCGCGGCGATCAAGGGCCCGACCAGCGGCACGAAATCCAGCACCCCGGCAATCAGCCCAAGCCCGAGTGGGGCCGGCACACCGATCAACCACATGCTCACCCCGACCAGAAAACCGGTGCTTGCCATGGCGATCAGCTGCCCACCGAGCCAATGTCGCAGCGCCTTGCCGCTGGCATCCAGCGCACCGGCCAGTTTGTCGCGACTCTTGATCGGCGCGAGCAGCAGCAGTCCGTGGCGATACACCTGCGGCTGGGCAGCGAAGTAGATCATGCCCACGAACAGGGCAAAAAAGTTCACCAGACTCCCGCCCATGGAAACCACCACCATGCCGAACTGCGCGATGCCGTTTTCGAACATCGACCCGGCGCGCTCGCCGGCGTTGTCCATCAAGGGTTCCAGCGGCGTATCCTGAAGGCGCTCTCTAAGCTGCTGCCAGGCGTCGGGCAGCAGCGACGTCAGCGACTCGAGCTCCGAGGTCACCTGAGAGCCAAAGGCCAGGCTGATACCGGCCAGCAGCAGTATCAGGCCGACCACCACGATCAATAGCGCCAGCCAGCGCGGCATACCTCGATCGAGCAGCGGATTCATGCAGGTTTGCAGAATACAGGCCCCGACCACCGCGCCGAAGATCAGCAGCAGCAATCCCACGAGTTTCCAGAGCACCAGCGCCACGACCGCCAGCGCCAGTACGATCATGGCTTTTTCGGTAAACGTTTGATGACGGTACGTCGATTGCATTTACTCATTCCTTGTCAATGCGTTGCCCCATAGGACGAAAAGCGCCCGACTCACGGCATCCTTGTCGCCTGACTGTAGCTTATGCGCCACGAAACGGTTAGGCACGGCGCTAAAAAAGGCCCTGCCTGGCGGCAGAGCCTATCGCTTGCGCGATATTCGGGCGGTGATACGCTTATCTAAAGCGCCCCAGCCCCATTGCCGAGCGCAGCGTCTCGATGGTGCGCGTGGCCTCTTCGCGGGCGCGCTCGGCGCCCTTTTGCAATACATTTTCGATATGGCCCGGGTCTTCGAGTAGCGCCGAGTAGCGCTCGCGGGGCGCTTGCAGGTGTGCATTCAGGTAGTCGAACACCTGATTTTTGGCATCGCCCCAGCCGATGCCGGCAGCGTACTGCTCGCGCATCGCAGCCGCTTCCTCGGCGCTTGCGAAGGCCGCGTAGATTTGAAACAGCGTGCAGGTGTCCGGGTCCTTTGGCTCGCCAGGCTCCAGCGAGTTGGTCTTGATCTTGCGAACGAGCTTCTGGAGTTTTTTCTCCGGGGCGAACAGCGCAATGGTGTTGTCGTAGCTTTTCGACATCTTGCGCCCGTCCAGGCCCTTCAATACTTCGGTTTTTTCGTCCACCACCGCCTCGGGCTGAACGAAGTAATTGCCTTTATAAAGGTGGTTGAAGCGTCCAGCGATGTCGCGCGCCATTTCGATGTGCTGAATCTGGTCGCGCCCGACCGGCACCTTGTGGGCGTTGAACATCAGGATATCCGCCGCCATTAGCACCGGGTAACCAAACAGCCCCATGGTCACGCCTTTATCGGCGTCCTGGTTGCCCGCTTCCTCGTTATCCGCCACCGCCGCTTTATAGGCGTGGGCACGGTTCATCAGCCCCTTGGCGCAGACGCAGGAGAGCATCCACATGAGCTCGGGAATTTCCGGAATGTCCGACTGGCGGTAGAAGACCGCGTTATCGGTATCGAGGCCCAGCGCCAGCCAGGTCGCGGCGATCTCCAGGCGCGACTGCTGCACCCGCTTGGGGTCCTGGCACTTGATCAGCGCGTGGTAGTCGGCCATGAAGTAGAACGGCTCCACGTTCGGATCCTGACTTGCCTCGATGGCCGGTTTGATGGCGCCGACGTAGTTGCCCAGATGGGGCGTGCCGGAGGTGGTAATCCCGGTCAGCACACGGGTTTTGGCGTTGCTCATGGTGTGATCGATCCAGCGTCATAAAAATTCGAAAGTGGTTCGATTGTACACTCAATCCCACGAAAACGTCGCCCCGGGCTCGCGCTCTTCGTCGACCCGCAGCAGTATCGGCGCACTGTGTGCGGCAAGCGCCCCGTTACTCGCACGGCTCACGCCAAGTGCCAGCACCCAGCGCTCGGCGCCCCGCATCACGGGCAGATAAAGACACGAACCCTCGACACAGCGATGCACCGCCGTGGGGTGTGCGGTGACTACCGGCCAGCGAGCATTTTGACCCGGTTCGAGCCTGGGGGCATTGTGCCAGTCGAGCGTATCAACGGCGGAAAGCGCTCTCGCGGCGGCAGTTTCGGCGCGCATGTGCGCTTTGAGCGCGGCGCGGTAGTTGGCGGCCTGGCGCTGGTCGACCAGCGCCGACTGAACGCCAACGAGGCCGAGCATCAGCGCGCCGGTCAACACGACCATGACCACCACCAGCGCCGCACCGCGCTGGCGGCCAAGGACGGAGGTAGTCTCAGCGCAGCGCATCGGTACTCGCCAGCCCAAATGGGCGCTGGGTGACATGAAAGGCAATTTGCTGCCCGTTGGGGCCAAGTGGCAGGGCAACGCGAAACACGCCGTTATGAACGGGTTCGACCAGCGCACCGGTTTGCGCGCAGGCGCCTGGCCCGAGCCTGTCGAACGAGACCAGCGGCTGGGCCTCTTCGCGGTCCTGCACGGTACAGCGACACTCACCCGGCTCGCCGCGACACACAAGGTGAAAAGCCGCTGCGGTTTGCGCGCTAAAGTCACTCGGGCGCCGCAGCCGGTCGGCCATGGCCGTGGCGGTATAAATGAGAGTTTGCTGCTGGCGACCCAGCCGGTCCACCTGCTCGAAGGTGTGAAAGCTCGACAGCAAAAGCCGCCCGGCGCCAAGCACCACGGCGCTGGAAAGCGCCACCGCGACCAGCGCATCCACCAGCGTCAAACCTCGCTGCCCGTTCATGGGCGCTCCGCCGACCGGGCAGGCAGCTCGAGCCGATACGTCGCAGGGACAAACGACACGCGCGTCACGGTGATCATAAACGCGCAGCCCTGACGCTCGATCGCGCCCAGGGCGTCACCGGCAAGCAGCGCCTCGCCCTCATCGAACCAGTACTGGCGCCAGCGGCGCTCGACCTGACCGATAGCCATGTCGGCGCAGGCCGGCGCGCGACGGTACTCAGCCCAGAGCCGCTCCTGGGCATCCAGCGCGGCAACGCTTGCAAGCGCTTGCTGGTAGCCCTCGTGGGCACCCTGCAGCGATTTCAGCTGTAGCGCAGCGATCGTGACCAGCCCAAGCGAGAGCACCAGCAGCGCGACCAGCGACTCGACGAGCCCAAAGCCACGCTGACCGGTGCTCATTCACCAGCACCGTTCGGGGTGACGCTCGCCGAGCGCGTTCAGAGTAAGCGGCTCACTGCAGCCGTCGTTCTCTTCGGTCGTGGCCGTCAGTAGAAAACCGCCGTCGTAGTCCGGCGCCTGCGCATTCGTATTGCCGGGGGTTCGTAGAATGTCGTAGTGGCCATCGGGGGAGGTATCAGGGATGGCGCAGCCGTTGTCGTAGCTGTAGAGACGGGCGTAGCAGCGTTCGAGCTCGGCGGCGGCGCTCAAAAGCCCGGCCTGGGCATCGGTGCGAAGCGCGTTCTGGGTATAGCGCTGATAGCCTGGATAGGCGATGCCCGCGAGGATCGCGACGATCGCTACCACGATGAGTACTTCGATGAGGGTGAAACCGCGCGGGCGCAACGTGGCGCCGGCGCGTGGGTCAAAACGATTGGTCACGGGGTCGCCTCGTTTTAGTTAGCCCATACCTTAAGTATGGCTAAAACGGGCGTTGAACGCATTAGCCGCTTGCGATCACCTGATCACGAAGCTCCCTAGGCATCGAGAACACGATGGTCTCTTCACGGCCGGCAAGCTCTGAGGGGTCCGTCGCCCCGAGCGACTTGAGCCGCTCGATCACGCCCTTGACCAGCACCTCCGGCGCGCTGGCGCCAGCGGTCACGCCGATACGCGAAACGTTGTCGAGCCAGTGGCCCTCGATCTGATCGGCGTTGTCGATCAGATAAGCCGGCGTGCCGATCCGCTCGGAGAGTTCGCGCAGGCGGTTGGAGTTGGAGCTATTCGGGCTGCCCACCACCAGAATGAGATCGTTTTGCGCCGCCAGGTCGCGCACCGCGTCCTGACGGTTTTGCGTGGCGTAGCAGATGTCGTTCTTGCGCGGGCCCTGGATCTCGGGGAACTTGTCGCGCAGCGCGTCGATCACCTTCGCGGTATCGTCCATCGACAGCGTCGTTTGGGTCACGAACGAGAGCGTCGACGGGTCGGCCACGTCGAGCTTCGCCACGTCCTCCTCGTCCTCGACCAGGTAAATGCGCCCACCAAAAGAGGTATCGTAGCGGCCCATGGTGCCCTCGACCTCGGGATGACCTTCGTGGCCGATCAAAATGCACTCCTGGCCGCGCTTGGCGTAGCGCAGCACTTCCATGTGCACCTTGGTCACCAGCGGGCAGGTGGCGTCGAACACCTTCAAGCCCCGGCGGTCGGCGTCTTCCTGCACCGCTTGGGAGACACCGTGGGCGGAGAAGATCACGATGACGTCGTCCGGCACCTCGTCGAGCTCTTCGACGAACACCGCGCCGCGCTCTCGAAGCGAATCCACGACGAACTTGTTATGGACCACTTCGTGGCGCACGTAGACCGGCGGGCCGAACACGTCGAGCGCCCGGTTGACGATGTCGATGGCACGATCCACCCCGGCGCAGAAGCCGCGCGGATTGGCCAACTGAATGGTGATCGGCGTCGTTTGAGACTCGGTTTCGGGTGCGTTCATGGTAGCGCCTTGATGCGTGAGCGCATCGCTGAGTGAATAGTGGCTCGCGGCTCTTGATGCATTGAGACAGCGCCCGGCTCATCGCGTTCGATCGACGCGTGCGCGGGCGATGCGGGTCAGTGAGTGGTCGCGGGGCGAATCTCGAGCACCTCGACCTCGAAGGTCAGTGTACGCCCGGCCAGTGGATGATTGAAGTCCACCTCGACCCGGTCACCGTCGATGGTCTTGACCACGCCGGGAAGCTCGGTGCCCGCCTTGTCGGCAAAGGACATCACCATGCCGATCTCCGGCTCTTCGTCGCCAAAATCCGCGCGCTTGAGCGTCTGGATGTTCTGCGCGTTGTGCTGGCCAAAGGCGTGCTCCGGGGTGATCTCGAACGTGCCGCTCTGCCCCGGTGCGAGCCCCTTGATCGGGTGCTCGAAACCCGGCGGCAAATTGCCGTCGCCGAAGACGAAGGTGGCCGGGGCTTTCTCTTTGGTCGAGTCCACCACCGTGCCGTCTTCGAGCTTCAGGGTGAAATGCAGGGTAATTTCCATACCCTCGTCGATGACGTAGTCCATGCGCTTCTCGCTAGTGGGTGGTTTCGTTGACAGCGGCCTTTTTGCGCCGCCGATCGCCCATGATCGACTCCCAGATCAACAGCGCAGCGCCAATCACGATGCCCATGTCGGCCACGTTGAACGCCGGGTAGTACCAGCCGGCGACGTGGAAGGAGAGAAAATCGACCACGTAGCCGTGGACCAGCCGGTCGTACAGGTTGCCCAGCGCCCCGCCGATGATCAAGGGCAGCGCCACGGCCAGAATTCTTTCATCGCGGCGGATGCGCGAAAGCCAGACGGTCAGCGCGACGCTCGCGCCGACCGCAATGATGGCGAAGAACCAGCGCTGCCAGCCCGGGTGGTCGGCCAGAAAGCTGAACGCCGCGCCGAAGTTGTGCATCAGGCGCAGATCGAAAAACGGCAGTACCTGCACCGGCGCGTTGTAATCCAGCGCGTGGCTGAGCCAGTACTTGGTCAACAGATCGACCGCGATGACCGCCGCGGCGATCCATAAAAAGCGCAGCGGCCGGCGCATCGGCGCCCTTTCCGCCGCCGGCGCTTGAGTTGCGTTAGGCATAGCGGCGGACCTCGCCAGGGCCGTCCGGCAGGTTCAAAATCGAGCGCTCGCAAAGCGTCGGGTGCTCCGGGTGGCTACCCACGTCCGGGCGGCGCTCCCAGCTGCGCTCGCACTTCTCATGAGGGCTCGGCGCCACGGCGACCTTCAATCCCTCGAGCTCGCTGTGAGCGCCCGCCTCGGCCTCGGTCAGCGGCTTGAGCGTCGCGTTCGAGGTGATCAGCACGAAGCGCAGCTCGTCGCCCAGGCGCGCAAGCAGCGCCTCGAGCTCGTCGCTGACATAGAGCGTTACCTCGCTATCCAGCGAGCCCTTGATGGTGCCCTCGCCGCGCGCCTCTTCCAGCCGCTTGTTGACCGCCTGTTTGACCTCGAGCACCTGCTCCCAGAACTCGCGGCCCATCTCGGCATCGTCGGAAAGCGGCGTGAGCCCCTCGTAGTAGGTCTCGAGCAGCACGCTGTCGCCGCGCTCACCCGGGATATGCTCGAAGATCTCCTCGGCGGTGAAGGAGATAATCGGCGCGACCCAGCGCGAGAGCGCTTCGATCACGTGATACAGCGCGCTCTGGCAGCTTCGCCGCGCCAGCGAGTCCGCTTGGGTGGTGTACTGGCGATCCTTGATGATATCCAGGTAGAAGCCACCCAGATCGCGGGCGCAGAAGTCATGCACCTGCTGATAGACGTCGCGGAAGCGGTACTCGTCATACGCGGTCTGGATGCGCGCCTGGAGCTGGTCGGCGCGGTCGACGATCCAGCGATCCAGCGCGATCATGTCGTCGAACGCCACCATGTCGCGGCTCGGCTCGAACCCGGTCAGGTTACCCAGCAAAAAGCGCGCGGTGTTGCGAATGCGCCGGTAAACGTCGGCGGTGCGCTTCAGGATTTCGTCGGACACCGCCATTTCGCCGGAGTAGTCGGTGGACGCGGTCCACAGACGCAGGATGTCGGCGCCGAGCTTGTCCATCACCGTTTGCGGCGCGACCACGTTGCCGATCGATTTGGACATCTTGCGCCCCTGAGCGTCGACGGTGAAACCGTGGGTCAGAAGCTCGCGGTACGGCGGGTGGCCGTCGATGGCCGAGCCGGTCAGAAGCGATGAGTGGAACCAGCCGCGGTGTTGATCCGAGCCTTCGAGATACAGATCCGCCCGCGGGCCGGACTCATGACCGTGCGGGTGCGAGCCTCGGAGCACGTGGCGGTGGGTGGTCCCGGAGTCGAACCACACGTCCAGCGTGTCGGTGATTTTCTCGTACTCATCGGCCTCGGCGCCGAGAAGCTCTAGAGCGTCCATGCCAAACCAGGCGTCGATGCCGCCCTCTTCCACGCGTTTGGCGACCTCTTCCATCAGGCCCACGGTGTTGGGGTGAAGCTCGCCGGTCTGGCGGTGAAGGAAGAACGGAATCGGCACGCCCCAGTTGCGCTGGCGCGAGATGCACCAGTCCGGGCGGTGGGCAATCATGCTGTGAAGCCGCGCTTGGCCCCAGTTTGGTGTGAACCGGGTGGCTTCGATACCCTCGAGCGCCTTTTCGCGCAGGGTCTTGCCGTCGCGGCCTTCGATGTCCATGCCCACGAACCACTGCGCCGTGGCGCGGTAGATCACCGGCGTCTTGTGGCGCCAGCAGTGCATGTAGCTGTGGGTGATCGGCGTATGCGCCATCAGCGCGCCGGCATCCGCAAGTGCGGCGACGATCTTCGGGTTCGCCTTCCAGATCATCTCCCCGCCGAACATCGGCAGATCATCGACGTAGACGCCGTTGCTCTGCACCGGGTTTCGCATGTCGTCGAACTCCATGCCGTAGTCGCGGCAGGTGTTGAAGTCGTCCACACCGTAGGACGGCGCGGAGTGGACGATCCCGGTGCTGCCGACCTCACTCTCGACGTAGTCGGCCAGATACACCGGCGAGCGGCGATCAAAAAGCGGATGGCGGAAGTCGATCAGGTCGAGCGTTTCGCCCTTCGCGGTCGCGATTACCTCACCTTCCAGACCAAAGCGCTCGAGGCAGCTCTCGACCAGCTCCTCGGCGAGCAGCAGCAGGCGCTCGCCGGTGTCGACCAGCGCGTAGGTAAACTCCGGGTGGACGTTCAGCGCCTGGTTGGCGGGAATGGTCCAGGGCGTGGTGGTCCAGATGACCACGGCGGCGGGCTTGGAAAGCGCCTCCAGTCCGAAGGCCGCGGCCAGCTTGTCCGCGTCGTCCACCGGGAAGGCGACGTCGATGGCATCGGACTTCTTGTCCTGGTACTCGACTTCCGCTTCGGCGAGCGCCGAGCCACAGTCGAAGCACCAGTTGACCGGCTTCAAGCCCTTGAACACGTAACCCGCCTCGACCATCTCGGCAAGCGCGCGGATCTCGCCGGCTTCGTTGACGAAGTCCATCGAGCGGTAGGGGTGATGCCAGTCGCCGATCACGCCCAGACGCACGAAATCGGTGAGCTGGGTTTCGATCTGAGCGCCGGCGTATTCGCGGCAGAGCTCGCGGGCCTTTTCCGGCGAGAGATGCTTGCCGTGAGTGGTTTCGACCTTGTGCTCGATGGGCAGGCCGTGGCAGTCCCAGCCCGGCACGTAAGGCGCATCGAAGCCGGCGAGGTTCTTCGACTTGACGATGATGTCTTTCAGGATCTTGTTGACGGCGTGACCGATATGGATGCTGCCGTTGGCGTAGGGAGGGCCATCGTGCAGCACGAACAGCGGGGAGCCTGCGCGGGCATCGCGCAGGCGCTGGTAGAGATCCATGTCCTGCCATTTGGAAACCCGCCCCGGCTCCTGCTTGGGCAGCATGCCGCGCATGGGGAAATCGGTATCGGGCAGATTGAGCGTGTGCTTGTAGTCCATAGGTCCGGTCAGCCGTCGTTAGCCTCGGCGTCGCCCGCCGAAGAGAAATCAGAAGAAGCGGCCTCTCGCCCGAGCGGGGCCGAAGCCAGCCAGGCCTCGAGCGCGCCGCCGTCAAAAGGCGCGCTCGAAACCGATGATGTGACATCCGCCTCAGCGGTGCCTGCGGCGCCCGACGAGGCAGTCTCGCCGGAGGCAAAATAGCGTCGCGCGCGCGCCTGGTCGCGCTGAATCTGCGCCTTTAGCGCGCCAAAGTCGTCGAACTTCACCTCGCCTCGCAGTCGTGCGCAGGGGTAAACGGTGAGCCGCTGCCCGTACAGGTCGCCTTCGAAGTCGAACAGGTGCACCTCGAGGGTCGGGCGCTTGGCACCGACGGTCGGGCGAAAGCCGACATTGGCCACCCCCGAATAACGGCGGCCGTCTGCAAGCTCCGCGATCACGGCGAACACCCCGCGCAGGGTCAGCGGCTGCGGCAACAGCGGCAAATTCGCCGTGGGCGCGCCGATGGTGCGCCCAAGCTGCTGGTCGCGCACTACGCGCCCAGACACCGAATAGGGCCGGCCCAATAAACACTGGGCGGCGGCGAAGTTGCCGCTGGCGAGCATCGTGCGCACCCGGGAGCTCGAGACGCGCTCACCCTCTATCGTGAAGGTGCGCGTGTGCTCGACGGCGAAGCCCTCTTCGTCGCCCACCGCCTTGAGCAGCGCGAAGTCGCCGCGCCGGTCGCAGCCGAAGCGAAAGTCGTCACCCACCACCAGGTGCTTCACGCCGAGCCCTTCGATCAGAACACGATCGATGAACTCACGCCCGGTCAGGCTTCGAAGGGCGTCGTTGAAGGCCAAACACAGCACCCGCTCGGCGCCGTGCTGGCCCAAAAGGCGCACCTTTTCGCGAAGACGGGTAAGCCTGGGCGGGGCCTGCTCGCCGGCGAAGTACTCACGCGGCTGAGGCTCGAACACTACCACCGTCAGCGGCAGACCCAGGCGCGCGGCGTGCTCGCGGCACTGCTCCATGATCGCCTGATGGCCGCGATGCACGCCGTCGAAATTACCGATCGTCGCCACGCAGCCACTCTCGCTTGCGCCCAGATTGTGCAGACCTCGTATAACGTGCATGGCCCCTCTTTCGGTTGAAGCGTGCCAGTCAACGCGTGGGTGAAGATGCTTTTGTGTCAACAAAGCCCTTGATTATAACGAACGCGCGGTGAAGGTGCAGTTACGATTGCCCCGCCCGCTCAGCTTGAAAGCCGGAAGTGGCGAAGGCGCAGCCCCCAGGCGGCAAGCCAGGCAAAATAGAGCCCGCCGCCGAGCGCCATCAATCCCGCCACCCAACCAATTCGCGTCCACAGACTAAAATCGAGCCACGCCTGCCAGGGCGGCGTAAGCAGATAGAGCGCGGCGCCCATGAGCGCACTTCCGCCGATGAGCTGGATCGCGTAGCGCCCCCAGCCGGGCTGAAACACCAGCACCTTTTCGCGATACAGCAGATAGCCCAGAAGCCCGGCGTTGAGAAACGCCGACAGCGCCGTTGCCAGCGCCAGCCCCGCGTGAGCCAGCGGCCATATCAACAGCAGGTTGAAGACCATGTTGGCGACCATGGCAACGATGCCGACCTTGACCGGCGTTTTGGTGTCCTGGCGAGCAAAAAAGCCCGGCGCCAGCACCTTGATCAGCATGAACGCGACGAGCCCCACGGCGTAGGCGCGAAGGCTCATGGCGGACATCTGGATGTCGCTGTCGGTCATCGCGCCGTAGTGAAACAGCGTGATCAAAAACGGTTCGGCCAGCACCACCAGCGCCAGTGCGGCCGGCACGCCCAGCAGCAGCACCACGCGAATCGCCCAGTCGAGCATGGCGGCGAAGTGGCCGCCTGATTTTTCCGCGTGGCGCTTGGAGAGCGCCGGCAGAATCACCGTGCCGATCGCCACGCCGAAGACCCCGAGCGGCAGCTCCACCAGCCGGTCCGAGTAGTAGAGCCAGGAGACGCTACCCGCGGCCAGAAGCGAGGCCAGCACGGTATCCAGCAGCAGGTTGATCTGTGATACCGACACGCCGAACAGCGCCGGCGCCATCAGTTTCAGGATGCGCTTCACCCCGTCGTGGGCGAAGTTGGGCCAGGGCGTGGGCAGAAGCCCCAGCCGGTAGAGAAACGGTACCTGGAAAACGAGCTGGGCGCACCCCGCGATCAGCACGCCCCAGGCCAGGGCCATGGCGGGCTCTTCCATCAGCGGCATCAAAAAAAGCGCCGCCCCGATCAGCGAGAGATTCAGCAGCACCGGCGTAAACGCCGGCACGGCGAACCGGTTCCAGGTGTTGAGCACCGAGCCAGAAAAAGCGGTCAGCGAAATCAGCAACAGGTACGGAAAGGTCAGGCGCAGCATGTCCGCAGTGAGCGCGAGCTTTTCCGGGTCGCGGCCGAAGCCCGGCGCGAACAGCCAGATCAGCCAGGGCGCGCACAGCATGGCCAGCGCGGTAATCAGCGCCAGCAGCGCGGTAAGACTTCCCGCTACCGCGTTCAAGAGCTCGCGGATCTCCTCGCGGTTTTGCCGCGTCGAATATTCGGAGAGCACCGGCACGAAGGCCTGGTTGAACGCGCCTTCGGCAAACAGCCGACGCAGAAAGTTGGGAATCTTGAAGGCGACGAAAAACGCATCCGCCCCGCTGCCGGCGCCGAGAAACGTGGCCACCACGACGTCGCGGACCAGCCCCATGACCCGGGAGAGCATGGTCATGGCGCTGACGATCAGCCCCGAGCGCATCAGAGTGCGCCGGGGGGCCGCGGCTTGCTGGGGAGAGGAGTCCGTCATCGCGTTATCCCTGGACGTATACAGGCACAAAAAAACCGGCCGTAGCCGGTTTTTTCAAGACGCTGCCGGCTTACGCTGCCAGCGCTTTAATTCGCTTGTTCAAGCGGCTTTTCAGACGAGCGGCCTTTTTCTTGGACAGCACGTCCTTGTCAGCGATGCGGTCGACGACCGGCTGCATCTGCTTGAACTCTTCCATTGCCTTGCCATGGTCGCCGGTGTGAATCGCCTTGATCACACGCTTGATGTAGGTGCGGACCATGCTGCGCTGGCTGGATTTCAGGGCACGACGTGTCTCGGCCTGGCGGGCGCGCTTGCGAGCTTGCTTGCTGTTCGCCACTGGTATCTCCTTGGAGAATAAAGGTTGCCTGAACGGCAACGAATTAACTATATGTTGTCGAGTGACTAACGCCAACCTCGACATTACCTAAACAACCAACTGATTTTGCAGGCGTTTCGCTCTGCCAAACGTGTAACGGCAAGCCCTGGCCCGCTCGTTCCCACGCTTTTTCTGTCTTAGCTGCCTGAGAGGATGGCGTAGCCTATCACACCTGCCCCGGTCGTGCCAGCGCTTGTCAAGCGTTAAAGTGCTCGCGCGCGCTTTGGCTCCAGACGAAAAAGCTGGGGTTCAAAGGCCTTGCCGGCGTGTGGTAGCCAAGCGCTTCACCGGCTTCATCGACGATCATCCCGCCGGCCTGCTCCACCACCGCTTGGGCGGCAGCGGTATCCCAAAGGCTGGTCGGCCCGAAGCGCGGGTAGACATCCGCCCGCCCCTCGGCGATCAGACAGGCCTTGAGCGAGCTTCCAAGCGGGGTGAGTTCACACTCACCGAGCGAGGCGAGCCAGGCCTTCAATCGCGGGTCCTGATGCGAGCGGCTGCCCAGCACCCGATAGCCCCGGGCCGCATCGAACTCGGCGCAGCGAATCGGCTGCCAGATGCCCTCGCCTTCGACCTTGAACGCGCCCAGCCCACGCCCGGCCAGGTAGCGTTTGCCAAGCGCCGGGGCCACCACCACCCCAAGCACTGGCTCGCCTTGATGAATCAGGGCGATGTTGACGGTGAACTCATCATTGCGCTTGATGAACTCGCGGGTGCCATCGAGCGGGTCGACCAGCCAGTAGGTGCCCTCCACCCCCGGCCCTTCAAAGCGCTCCACACTCTCTTCAGAAAGCACCGGCGTTTGTGGCGTCAATCGGGCAAGCCCCGCCAGGATCACCTCGTTGGCGCGAAGGTCCGCCTCGGTCAGCGGGCTTTGATCCGCTTTCAGCGTGACGTCGATCTCCCGGCGGTAGACCGAAAGAATCACCTGGCCCGCCTCCCGGGCGAGCTCATCGATGGCCTCGAGCAGCGCCCGGTCAAGGGTGGGCTGGGCGCCTTGCATCTACGCTTCCCCGATATTTGATGCCGGCTCAGGGCTTGGGGCCACCACGTCATCGAGCTCGCGATAGGCCTGGCGCAGCCACACTTTCATGCGCTGACGCTCAGCGATGTTCATCAGGCGGCGATCATTGGCCACCGCCCAGAAGCTGCTGTCGTTGAAGTCGATTTTCTGAGTCAGCTTGGCGTGAAGCCTTGGCAGCTCGATCAGCTGCGCGCCTTGAGCCCGCGCCTGGCGGCAGGCCTCGCTTTGGCGAAAACGCTCGAAGCTCTCGCCACGGCCCAGGTTCTGAACCACCACCACGCTCACCGGCTGATCGCCAAGGCGCTTCAACAGCGTTTGCAGCAGCGCCACCGAGTCGGCGCCATCATCCATGACGTGCCACCACTGCACGCGTGCACCGAGCTCGTCGAGCAGCGCGAACACATCGGTTTCATCGAGCCAGCGGCCCAGCGCCTGAGACGACTGCGCGGCCAGGTCGATGATCAGGTCGCGCTCGGGATCCGCCTCCACCGCCATCAGCACGCCGTCCATGCTTTCGTCATCACCGACGATCACGGGTGAGGCGTAGTCCGCGTAAAAGCGTGAGAACGTCTTGTGAGAGGCATCGCCATCGAAGCCAATGAATGCCCGGTCGTGGTCGATGTAGTACTGCGCGAGCACGCGCGCGGTCATCGATTTGCCCACGCCCCCCTTTTCACCACCGATAAAATGTACGCAGGCCATCGTTACTCGTCTCTGATGAAAACCGAACCCAATCGCGAATTTAGCAAAAAAACCGCGCCGCGCCTTCACTACTTCGTGCCTGGCGTACATTTATATCCGACGACAAAACATCGGCCACCCGGTCGGCGTTAGTTGGCCTTGCGCCAGCCGCCCAGCACGCGGCTGTCCGGACCAAAAAAGACCACCCGGTCGTGATCGATCAGGTAGCGGTAGGCGGTTTCGAGCATACCGGTCACGCGGCGAGCATCATCGAGCTCGGCGCAGCCCATGCGCGTGGTGGAAAGCTCGCCCACCTCGATGCGCTGACTCTCACCGAGGCTCACGCTGCCCTGAAAGTTGTTGCAGCCGTCGCTTCCGGTAATACGCCCGTCGCGGCCAATCTGGAAAAACGCCGTTTGCGGCATCGACAGGCGCTCGTCGGTCCCCATCAGCAGTAGATTCCAGCGCGTGCCGACCAGCGGGCCCGAAAGCGTCCCGCCACTGGCGACCGGTGCCGACCCGCCCTGTTGAACCGGGCCACTGCTACACGCGCTCAACAGCAGCGCCGCGCTGACGGCAAGCGCGCCAATAACATGTTTTTTCACCGATAACGTCCTTTACCAGCTGCCGCTGTTGTCCATGGAAGCCCAGGGCTCCTGGGGCTCGAAGGCGTCCCCTTTTTGCAAAAGCTCGACGGAGATGCCGTCCGGGGATTTCACGAACGCCATGTGGCCATCGCGCGGCGGGCGGTTGATGGTGACGCCGGCGTTCTGCAGCCGCTCGCAGGTTGCGTAGATATCGTCGACGCGAAAGGCCAGATGGCCAAAGTTGCGCCCGCCCGAGTACTCCTCCGGGTCCCAGTTATAGGTGAGTTCGAGCTCCGGGGCGCTCAGGCGCTCGCTGCGCCCCACGTCGTCTCGCGCCGCCAGAAAGATCAGCGTGAAGCGGCCCTTTTCGCTCTCCTTGCGGCGCACTTCCTCGAGCCCCAGCAGGTCACAATAGAAGTGAAGCGAGGCATCGATATCGCTGATGCGTACCATGGTGTGTAGAAACTGCATAAGATTCCCTCCTTCGAGCACGAGTTGAAACGATAACGGGAACAGAATAGCGGCGATTGGGCAATTCATGAAGCGGCACCGCGCTTTTCCTTGAGCGCGCATCATGCAACCGCCTCTCAAAAGAAGAAACCGTGCGGCGCATCGGCGCGGTGCTACGCTTAAGCTTTTTTTAACCAGCCTTTCTCGAAGGCCATAAAGGAAACCCCGTGGATTCGATTACGCAGGCGGCGCTGGGCGCCGCAGTGGGCGGCGCCGTCATGGGCCGACGCCTTGGTCGCAAGGCGGTGGTGGTCGGCGCGCTGTTAGGCACCCTGCCGGATTTGGACGTTGCGCTGGACTACGGCGATGCAATCGCCAACGTCACCGAGCACCGGGGGTTCAGCCACTCGCTGTTCGTGCTGACGGGCCTGGGGACACTGCTTGCTCTGATAAGCCGTTACGCGCTTGCGGGCCGAGCATCCCTTACCCGCTGGTGGTGTTTTTTCACATTGATCTTGATCACTCACCCGCTGCTCGACTCGCTCACCACCTACGGCACGCAGCTGCTCTGGCCTCTGGATACGCCGCCCGTCGCCTGGCCGGTCGTGTTCATCATCGACCCGCTTTACAGCCTGGCGCTGTTGGGCGGCCTCGTCGCCGCCTGCGTCTCGCGCCGCGTGGTGCACTACTGCGCGCTTGGCCTTGCGCTGTCGTGTGCCTATCTGCTGATGGCGGCGGGCATGAAGTGGTCGGTCGAGATACGCCTGGCACCAGCGCTCGAGGCGCGCGGGCTCGATGCTGCGCCGCTGATCGTCCAACCCACGCCGTTCAACATTCTGCTGTGGCGCGCCACGGCCATCGAGGGGGAGCGCTATTTTGAAAGCCTGGTCAGCGTGTTCGACGACGACAGCGCTCCGCGTCTCGAGGCGTTCCAGCGTCAGCGTGCGCCGCTCGAGGAGGTGGCGCTATCCGGCGCGCTTGGTCAGCGCCTGACCTGGTTCAGCGGCCCCTTCCTGCGCTACGAGGTCGAGCCCATCGACGGCGTCGAGACGCTGATCGCCACCGACCTGCGGCTGGGATTTCCAGGCTTTCACCCGTTCAACTTCACCCTGGCCACGCGCCAAAACGGCGAGTGGCAGGCAGTGCCTGAAAGTGAGCAGCTCCCTTCACAGCGCGGACTCAGCGCACAGACGCTGTCGCGCCTGCTCGCCCGCATTGTAGGCAACGAGAAGGCGCTGTGCGCCAGCGACTTCATCGAGCAAAGCTGGCGCGTTTACGGGGAACGCTACGCCTGCCGCCCCGAGAGCGTGACGGATTAGTCCGGCGCGATGCCCTGGCCGCAGCCGCTATACTGCTCGCCCTGGTAGGTGAGGGTCACGCGGGCCGGGTACGGTGCACGGCTTGTCTTGTCAAAACAGGCGCCGGCATCGATGCGCACGCGGAAAAACGGCGCCACGTCGGCGCTTTCCAGCACCACCCGGCCGGCGTCGTTATCCAGCGTGCTGATCATGTAGGTCAGCCGCTCTGGCGGATTATCGCCGGCTTGCACGGTCAGGGTTGGCGTATCGTGGGCAAGGGTGAGCGCCCAGGCCGGCGCCGTCCCAACGCCCTTGAACATCACGCCGGGGTTGTCGGCCCGAGTCATCGCCCGGCGCTCGCCACCGGCGCTGCAGGCGAGCTGGCCGCGGGGCGTTTCGACCCGCGCGGTGTCGCCGCGCTCCCAAAAACTGATATCGCCGTTTTGATAGCGCGCGCCGCTGGCCACCACCGCCTGGGGCAAGCGCCAGGCCCCGTGCAGCGACCAGAGCCGGAGCACCTGGTCGTTGTCCGCACTGATCAAATCCTGGTGGGCGGGCTGGCAGTGCCAAGCCCTGAAGCGCTCGGCGCTGCCGGGAAAAAGCGACGACGGCAGCAGCGGCGCGTCGCTGTTGGCCACCGGGCGCGGCGGCTGGCTTTCCGGCGATGTCGCACAACCGACAAGCCACAGCCCCAGGCAAGCGGCGCCAAGCGCCTTGAGCGGTGTTGAATCGAGCATTGAAGTTCCCTGTAACGCTTTTTTAGGAAGGGCTAATTTTATCAGGATCGGCGTTTAAAAGGGCGGATGAAAAAAGGGTTCATCCTGAAGAGACTAGCGGCGCGTAAATGCACTCAAATCGTGGGGGTCGAAGACCGTCACGCGATCCGGTAGCGCCAGCGCCTGGCGGCGTTCCAGTACGCGCTCTTTTTGTGCCACGCGCGCAGGATCCGGCGCTTTGCCGTTGAGTGCGGCCACCTGATCCACGCCTTCGTGGTAGAAACTTAAAACATCGAGAGCGGCGCGATTGTCCTCATCGACCGCACGCTCGAGCGACGCCTGGTAGCCCTGAATACGCGAAAGATGGTTTTTAAGCTGCCAGACGTAGCTGATTTCGCCCATCCACGGCCGCTCCTTGAGACCCGCAAAGAGCGCGCTGGTAGCCAAAAGCCCCAGCGCGATTCCCAAACCGTGAGCCCAAAGGCTACTTTCCATCACCGAGCTCAACAGCAGCGAAAACAGCATACTGAAAATAATCAGCTGACCGACCATCATGACGCTGATCATGCGCGCCTTGCGCCGGTAGCGCTTTGGGTCTTGCGCTTGCAGGGTAAAGGCCATGCCTTGTCTCCGTTAAATAGCCACTATCATAAGAGAGTGGCCACGGCATACAAGTCATGGCGTGATCTTCTTTTTGGGGTGATTCAACCGACACCCGTTCATCGATCGTGACGGCCGCCCTATCCCTCGAAGGAAACGATCTCGACCCAGTTGGCATTCTTACCGGCGGGCGCATCATCGATACGGGTGAGCTCGCCATTTTCAGGGTCTATTCGGTACAGGCCGACGCGGTCGTCACGCTGACCGGTGACGACCATGTAGCGCCCCGTGTCATCGATCTGGAAGCCGCGCGGCTGACTCTCTACCTCGAGATGATTCAGGTAGGTGAGTTCGCCGGTATCGGGGTTAGCTTCGAACGTACTGATGACGCTGCTGGTTCGCTCAGACGTATAGACGTAGCGCCCGTCCGGTGTGACCTGAATATCGGCTGCCCATATACGCGGCGTATCATCGCCCTCGGGTATCGCTTCACGCGCCATGCCCTGGTCGAGGTTCAGCGACTCGACAATACCCGGCTCGGCCGATACCTGGGTCAGCGTGCCGTTGCTGGCATCGAACGCGTAGGTCGTGACGGCCCCCGAAAATTCGCCGAGCAGGTAGACGTAGCGGCCATTGGGAGAAAAGACGAAATGACGCGGGCCGGTATCGTCCGGCGTACCGGCGGCGTCTGGGTCGTTCGACTCCAGCCGTCCGGTCTCGGCGTCAAAGCGAAATTGCGCGAGCCGGTCATCCCCCAGGTTGGAGGCAAAGGCGTAGCGGTTGTCCGGCGAGGCGTGGATCGCGTGCGCATTGCGGCCGGTTTCGACGGTTTGCTGAGCGTCTCCTACGACGCCGTTTTCATCGATGGGGCTGACACTAACGAGGTTGTCGGAATAGGACGCGGAAAACAGATAGGCCCCGCTCTGGTCCGTATCGATATTGGGCATGCTGGCGGGCAGGGAGCCGCTACCCTGCTGGCTCAGCGCTCCCGTCTCCCGGTCGATTCGATACGTCAGCACTCGGAAAGGCTCGCTGCGCACGGAGGCGTACAGGTAGTGCCGGTCGGGGCTGACTGCCATGGGCATGACGCCTTCGCCGGCGGTGGTCGTCTCCAGTGGTTCCAGCGTACCCGCCGCACGGTCCAGGATATAGCTTGTAATCGCTCCGTCGTCGGCATTGGAAACGTAGACGTAGGTGTTCGCCTGAGCCGTCAGGCCTGTTCCGAGAAGTGTCGCGCCCATTAGAAATATCCCTGCCATTCTGGTTGTCTGGTGCATGATGGGTATCGATTCCTGATCCTTCGAGAAAAACGTATGACATCGTACATCCTGTTCAATGTAATACGTTTCCACTACCCAACAACTAGACCAATGGCGTACTGCCGGTCTCAAACGGACGAAGAAGTAGCCACCGCGCTGATCCGCGTCGAACACGAAGCGAATCAGGCGAGTCCCGGAGCATCAAGGCGTCAAGCCAGCCGCTCGGCGGCGGTTTTCAACAGGTGCTCGGTGGTGTCCCAGCCCACGCAGGCGTCGGTAATCGAGACGCCATAGCGCATCGCGCCGGGGTTTAGCGCCTGTTTGCCTTCGAACAGGTGGCTTTCGAGCATCAGTGCGACCAGGTTCGCCTCGCCCGCGCGGCGCTGGTCGAGAACGTCGAGCATCACCTCGCTCTGGCGGCGGTGATCCTTGCGCGCGTTGGCGTGGCTGCAGTCGACCATCAGGCGCGGGTTCTGCCCCGCCGCCTGCAGGGTCTGGATCGCCTGGCGCACGTGGTGGGACTGGTAGTTGGGCTCACCGTGGCCGCCGCGCAGCACCACGTGCGTGTGTGGGTTGCCGGCGCTTTGACGCATGATCGGGCGGCCCTGCGCATTCTGGGCGAAGCGCTGGTGCGGGTGGGCGGCGGCCTGCATGGCGTCGATCGCCACCTGCACGTCGCCGCTGGTCGCATTTTTAAAGCCCACCGCAGCGCGCAGGTCGCTGGCAAGCTCGCGGTGAAGCTGACACTCGGTAGTGCGCGCCCCGATCGCCACCCAGCTCAACAGATCTTCCAGGTACGGCGCGAGCATCGGCTGCAAAAGCTCGGTGGCCACCGGAAGGCCCCGGGAGGCCACGGCGTGCATCAGCTCCCGCGAGCGGGTCACCCCTTTCGCCATGTCGCCGGCGCCGTTCAAATCCGGGTCGTAGGCCAGGCCCTTCCAGCCCACGGTGGTGCGCGGCTTCTCGACGTAAACACGCATTACCGGCAGCACGCGCTCGCTGATCTCGTCGCCGAGCGCGGCGAGGCGGTCGGCGTACTCGAGCGCGGCATCCGGGTCGTGGATCGAGCAGGGCCCAACCACCACCAGCAGGCGGGAATCCTCGCCGGTCAGGATGCGCTGCACCGCCTGGCGCTGGCGATCGAGGCGGCTTTCGAGTGCGGCATCGACGTGGATGCGCTCCAAAAGCTCGCCGGGCAGCGGCAAGGGCGTAGCGCCTTTCTCGGTGGTGGTGGCGGGCTGGGCAGTACGGGTCGTCGTTACTGGGGCGTTCATGGCGTTATCTCACGGTCAAGGGACATCGGTCATTCAGGGTGCCACCCAAACGGGCCCGGTCGGAGGTGGCTACCTGCACCGACCGCGCGCCGCTAAATCGCCAGGCCTGGTAATTACCCGAATAGAGAGCGATAAAAGCGTTGCGGTAAGCGGTCATGGTGTCTCTCCTTGAAACGTTACGTGAATCCGGTTTTATAACCGTATAAAAACGCAAAAGCCCCGGCGGGTGTCCCGCCGGGGCTTTTGCTGTCGGCAGGCTACCTGGAAGGTGTGCCTGCTGGGTTGGCTAGTCGCGAGCCCAGGGCACACCGGATCCAAACCAATAAAAGCCATAGCCCAACGCGCACGCGAAAACGCCCGCCGCGCGAGGCAGCGAAAGCGTTATCAGTGAGCGAGGCGATAGCGTCATGGTGTTCTCCGGTGTGTTATTCAATGGGCGAACCAGCGTTATGGCTTTATCCTGCCTGCCAAAACCGTCAATGGCAATACTCTTTACGCATCGAATGTCGTTTAGCTCGTCGGGCGCGGGGCGTAGGCGAACACGTCCGAGTAGAGCCTCTCCGGCCGGGCGCCATGAGCCTCGAGCACGTCGACGCAGGCGTAGACCATGCCCGGCGAGCCGGAAAGATAGATATCGCACTCGTTGACCGCCACCGGTTCATTTTCGATGGCAAGGGTCGGCAGCGCGCGCTCGAGCACCTCGGTGATACGCCCCTGAAAGTGGGCGATGCGCGGCGCGTTAGTCAGCGGTTTTTCGAGCTCGAGTTCGGTGACCGCGTGAAAATGAACGTTGTCGAAACGCGCCGCCCAATCGCTGGCAAGGTGTTCGGCGTAAAGGTCTCGATGCTCGCGGGCCGCCCACCAGATGAACACGGCGCGCCCCGGCTGCTCGTCGAGCACCGCCTCGACGATCGCTTTCATCTGGGCGAATCCGGTACCGGCGGCGATCAACAACAGCGCGCGCTCGCTTTGCACGTCGAGCACGCACTCGCCGCCGGGCAGGCGGATGGTGAGCTCGCCGGAGAGTGTCAGCAGTTCGCGCAGTCGGGCGGAGTTCTCCCGCTCCGGGCGGTGCTGGATGTGCAGCTCGATCACGCCGTCGCCGCGCCCGTGGCTGGCAATGGAGAACGGCACCCAGGTGGACGCGTCGAGCTTGAGCTCGAGGTACTGGCCCGGCAGGTGACTGATCGCGTCCGGGTCGCCCTCCAGCGTCACCCCGAGTACGTCCGGGTTGAGCGCTCGAACGTCGGTGATCCGGCAGATGATCGCTTCCCGCGTGGGGGTCTGGGTGCTCGTGCTCATGACAGCCTCTTTTGAAAACTCAACGCTTTTAAATCTGGCGCTTTTAAAACCTTGCATAAAACCCTGAAACGCTCGCTTAGCCGTGGCGCGAGGGCGGGCGCTCGATACCGATCCCCAGCGACTCCCAGCGCTCGTCGACCCGAGTCTTCACCGCGTCATCCATGACGATGGGCGTGCCCCACTCGCGGTCGGTCTCGCCGGGCCACTTGTTGGTGGCGTCAAGGCCCATCTTGGAGCCGAGCCCGGAGACCGGCGAGGCGAAATCCAGGTAGTCGATCGGCGTATTCTCGACCATGACCGTATCGCGGGCCGGGTCCATGCGCGTGGTGATCGCCCACATCACATCTTCCCAGTTGCGCGCGTCCACGTCGTCGTCGAGCACGATCACGAACTTGGTGTACATGAACTGGCGCAGAAAGCTCCATACCCCCATCATTACGCGCTTGGCGTGGCCGGGGTACTGCTTTTTCATGGTCACCACCGCCATGCGGTAGGAGCACCCTTCCGGCGGCAGGTAGAAGTCGACGATTTCGGGAAACTGCTTGTGCAGAATGGGCACGAACACTTCGTTGAGCGCCACACCCAGGATCGCCGGCTCGTCCGGCGGCCGGCCGGTGTAGGTCGAGTGATAGATCGCATCGCGTCTTTGGGTCATGCGCGTCACGGTGAAGACCGGGAAGGTATCCACTTCGTTGTAGTAGCCGGTGTGATCGCCATAGGGGCCTTCCGGCGCCATGTCGTCCGGGTAGATGAAGCCTTCGAGGATGATCTCGGCAGAGGCCGGTACCTCGAGGTCCGCGTGATGACACGCCACGAGCTCGGTGCGCGAGCCGCGAAGCAATCCGGCGAAGGCATACTCGGAGAGCGAATCCGGAATCGGCGTTACCGCGCCCAGAATGGTCGCCGGGTCGGCGCCGAGCGCCACGGCCACCGGGAACGGCTCGCCGGGGTGCTCCTTCTGGAACTCCTGAAAATCGAGCGCGCCGCCGCGATGCGACAGCCAGCGCATGATCAGCCGGTTCTTGCCGATCTTCTGCTGGCGGTAGATACCCAGGTTCTGGCGCTTCTTGTGCGGCCCGCGGGTGATGACCAGCGGCCAGGTGACCAGCGGGGCGGCGTCGCCGGGCCAACAGTGCTGGATCGGAAGCCGGTTCAGATCGACCTCGTCGCCTTCGAACACGACCTCCTGCACCGGGGCGCGTTTGACGCTTTTCGGCCCCATGCTCAGCACCTGCTTGAAGATGGGCAGCTTCTCCCAGGCGTCCTTCAGGCCCTTGGGCGGGTCCGGCTCTTTCAAAAACGCCAGCAGCTTGCCGACTTCGCGCAGCGCCTCGACGGACTCCTGGCCCATGCCCAGCGCCACCCGGGTGGGAGTGCCGAACAGGTTGCCCAGAAGCGGCATATCGTGGCCCTTGACGTTCTCGAACAAAAGCGCCGGGCCGCCGGCACGCAGGGTGCGATCGCAGATTTCGGTGATCTCCAGGTACGGGTCCACCTCGACCGTTACCCGCTTGAGCTCACCGCGCGCTTCGAGTGCCTTGATGAAATCGCGCAAGTCGTTATATTTCAAAACCTTCCCCCGAAGTATCGCCTTGACAGGCTATCGCCTTACCGGACCGGTGCGCCTGGCGAGGTGCGCCTAGCGACGCTTCATCGCTTCGAAAAACTCGATGTTGGTCTTGGTATCCTTCAAGCGATCGATCAAAAACTCCGTGGCGGCGGTGTCTTCCATCGGGTTCAACAGCTTGCGAAGAATCCACATGCGCTGCATTTCGTCTTCCGAGGCCAAAAGGTCCTCGCGACGCGTGCCGCTGCGGCGAATGTTGATCGCCGGGAAAACGCGCTTTTCGGCCAGCTTGCGGTCGAGGTGCGCTTCCATGTTGCCGGTGCCCTTGAACTCCTCGAAGATCACCTCATCCATCTTGGAGCCGGTATCGACCAGGGCCGTGGCGATGATGGTGAGGCTGCCGCCCTCTTCGATGTTACGCGCGGCACCAAAAAAGCGCTTGGGCTTTTCGAGCGCGTGAGCGTCGACACCGCCGGTCAGCACCTTGCCGGAGCTCGGCACCACGGTGTTGTAGGCGCGCGCCAAGCGGGTGATGGAGTCGAGCAGAATCACCACGTCCTTTTTGTGCTCGACCAGACGCTTGGCCTTTTCGATCACCATTTCGGCGACCTGCACGTGGCGCGCTGGCGGCTCATCGAAGGTGGAGGCAACCACTTCGCCGCGCACGGTGCGCGCCATTTCGGTCACTTCTTCCGGGCGCTCGTCGATCAACAGCACGATCAGATGACACTCGGGGCTGTTACGCGTGATCGAGGTGGCGATGTTTTGCAGCATCAGCGTCTTACCGGCTTTCGGCGGCGACACCAGAAGGCCCCGCTGCCCCTTGCCGATCGGCGCGGTCAAATCGATGATGCGCGCGGTCAGATCTTCGGTCGAGCCGTTGCCGATCTCCATGCGCAGCCGATCGTTGGGAAACAGCGGCGTCAGGTTCTCGAAGAGAATCTTGTGCTTGGCGTTTTCCGGGCGATCGAAATTGATCTGACTGACTTTCAACAGCGCGAAGTAGCGCTCGCCCTCTTTCGGCGGGCGAATCTTGCCGGAGATCGAGTCGCCCTTACGCAGGTTGAAGCGACGAATCTGTGACGGCGACACGTAGATGTCGTCCGGCCCGGCGAGATAGGAGCTGTCGGCGCTTCTTAGAAAGCCAAAGCCGTCCTGGAGAATTTCCAGCACACCGTCGCCGTAGATATCCTCACCGCTCTTGGCGTGCTTTTTGAGGATAGCGAAGATGATGTCCTGCTTGCGCGAGCGAGCCAGGTTGTCGATCCCCATTTCGCGGGCGATATCGAGCAGCTCGGGAACGGATTTTTGCTTGAGTTCAGTGAGATTCATCGGTGTGTAAGAACGTTGCTCATGAAAGCCAGGCGCCGGGCGCCGGGAATAAGACAGGAGGCGTAGTGAGTCCGCCCAGTGGTGCGTTCAGGTCCCGCTAGACAAGTCAAACGGCGGCGAACCCGGCTTTCTATAGCGCAGGGGCTGCTTGACTCGAAGGTTCGTGGAAGCTGCTTTGTGATCCGCTCAAGGAGTGGGCGGTATCAACGGGTTCTGACGACTTGGAAATCAGGCCAGTTGGAAGTTTCCGGGTGGACGTGAGGCGACGCTGGTCGAGTCACTCCTGCCGATTCGCCGTGCATTTGGATCAACGCATCGAGACCGACAGGCCAGCCGGGAGCAGGCCAGTAGCTCGATGGTAGTCAAGCGCCGGCCTAAACGCAAGCCCCGAGCAATTGACAACGGCTGGCCGGCGACGCAACCTTGCCTTAGCCCATTGGAAGGAACGCTCATGTTACAGGACACCCCGCTCGCCGAGCCCGATGCCTCCCCCGCCGCGGAGGGCTCGCAGCCGACCCGGCTCGCCGCCATCGACCTTGGTTCGAACAGCTTCCACCTGCTGGTGGCCAACTACGTCAACGAGCGCCTTCAGGTGGTCGCACGGCTAGGCGAAAAGGTTCAGCTGGCAGCGGGGCTCGACGATAACGGCTATCTCGAAGAGGCGGCCATGCAGCGCGCGCTCGAGTGTTTGGCCCGCTTCGCCCCCTTTCTTAGCGACATCGACGCCGCCAATCTGCGCATCGTCGGTACCAACGCGCTGCGCGACGCCCATAACAGCCAGGATTTCATCGATCAGGCCGAAGCGCAGCTTGGCCACGCCATCGAAATCATCGCCGGGCGCGAAGAGGCGCGCCTGATCTATTTGGGCGCGGCCCACGCGCTGGCAGAAAACGGTCGCCGGCTGATCGTCGATATCGGCGGCGGCTCCACCGAGCTGATCATCGGCGAGGCGTTTGAGCCCAAAGCCCTCGAAAGCCTGCGCATGGGCTGTGTGACCTACACGAGCCGCTACTTTCCCGACGGCGAGCTGTCCGAGAAGCGCATGCGCCGCGCCGAGCTCGCCGCACTTTCCGAGCTCGCCAACATTCAGCGCCCCTATCAAAAGCTCGGCTGGGATGACCCGGTGGGCTCGAGCGGCACCATCAAGGCCGCCGCCAGCGTGCTCCATGCCTACGGCGATACGCCGCAGGAGGGCATGATCACCCGCGCGGGGCTCAGGAAGCTGCGCGACCGGCTAATCAAGTGCAAAAGTCTCGATAAGGTCGTCCTCGATGGTCTCAAGGAGGATCGCGCCCGGGTTTTCCCCGCCGGCATCGCGATCCTGAGCGCGATTTTCGAAGCCTTCGATCTAAAAGAGATGCGCTTTGCCGACGGTGCGCTGCGCGAGGGCGTGCTGTTCGACATGGCCGGGCGCAACACCGCCGAGGACATTCGCGCCAGCACGCTTGCCAACCTGCAGCAGATCTACGATGTCGATGTGCGCCAGGCCGATAACGTGGCCCATACCGCGCGGGCGCTGTTCGAACAGGTGAGCCGCGCCTGGCGGCTCACCCCGGAGCAGGGCCATTTTCTGGAGTGGGCGTGTCTGGTGCACGAGATCGGCCTTGCGATCTCTCACAGCCAGTTTCATCGTCACGGCGCGTATTTGCTCGAACACTCGGATCTGGCCGGCTTTTCGCGCCCGGAGCAGCAGCTTCTGGCGCAGCTCGTGCGCGCCCACCGGCGCAAGTTTCCGGTCAAGGAGTGGCAGTCGCTGCCCGCGGCGCAGCGCGACGCCTGTACCAAGCTTGCGCGCCTTTTGCGCCTGGCGGTACTGCTCAACCACTCGCGCCCGGAAGAGCCCCCGGCCACGCCGACTATCACGGCAAGCGAGCAGACACTGACCGTGACGCTGCCGGCAAGCGACGAGCCGACGCTGTTAAGCACTGATCTCGAGCAGGAGCAGGCCGCGCTTCAGGCCGCCGGATTCTCGCTAAAGCTCATTTAGCGCGATCAACGTGACATCGCGGGCCTGGAACAGCACCCGGTCTGGCGTGACCCGGTCTGGCGTGACCCGGTCGGGCCCGGCGAGTGCGGCCAGACAGCGCTCTCCCTCCATCACCACGATCACGCCCTCGCGCCGCCAGGGCGGAAGCCCCGCCTCCTGCAGCAGGCGCTTGAGATCGCGCCGCCCGCGCCCGGCCAGATCGATCACCTCGCCACCCCGGCGAAAGCGCAGCGTCACCTGCCGCGCCGGGCAGAGTTTGAGCCCAAGAGGCCCCAGCGGCGTGGCGATCCCCTCTTCACCGTTCCAACTCACCTGCCACGCCGGCAGCGCCTGGCGCGGCGCCATTAGATAGAGCCCGCCGCGCCAGAGCCGCGCCTCGGCCCCGGGCCAGCGAAGGTGAACCCGGGCATCGTCGGCCGCGCCGAGCTGCTCGAGCAGGCTCTCCAGCCGCGCCGCCGGCGGCGTGGGAAGCTCGAGCGTTTGGCACAGCGTGCGGATCAATAGCCGCTGGCGGGCGGGAGAGTGCGCGCGAAGCCCCTCGACCTCGAGACAGCCCGGCCCGCGGGAGAGCGCTTCAAGATCCTGCACGGCGTAGTCAAAAAGCAGTGCATCGGCCTCGCCGGCAAGCCGCGCGCTGCGCGCCAGCATCCTGGGGCCGCTCGCGCCAAGCGCCGGCAGTACGCGGTGGCGTAGCCGGTTGCGCAAAAGCGCAAGATCGTCGTTGGTCGGGTCGTCACACCAGTCAAGCGAGCGCGCCCTGGCAGCGGCTTCGAGCTCGGCACGCGGCCGCTCGAGCCAGGGGCGCACCAGCGTACGGCCCCGCCACTGACGTCTTTCGGGCATGCCCGCCAGCCCCCGCACGCCGCTGCCTCTGAGCGCGCCGAGCAGAAAGGTTTCGGCCTGATCGTTCTGGTGCTGGGCGAGCCACAGCGTATCGCCCTGTGGGACGTGGGTCTCAAACGCCCGGTAGCGGGCGGCGCGGGCAGCGGCCTCCAAGCCCTCGCCGTTGAGCGCGACGTCCACATGGGCCACCTCCAACGCCACGCCGAGCGACTCACACAGCGTGCGGCAGTGAACCTCGAAATCCCTGGCGGCGGCCTGCAAACCGTGGTTGACGTGAAGCGCCGCAAGCTCTCGCCCGGCGCGCTGGCAGACGCCGGCGGCCAGGGTGAGCAGCAGCGTGGAGTCGAGCCCGCCGGAGAGCGCCACCCAAACAGAGCGCCCCGGCGCGGTGTGCGCCAGGGCGTCGGTCAACAGCCGTTCAAGCGGGGTAAGCGGCTCAGGCGGCCGGGGCGCCATAGCTCATGAGGCGCTCATAGCGGCGCGCAAGCAGCGTATCGGTATCCAGCCGCTCAAGGCGCTCGAGGCTATCACTCAGCGCCTGCTTGATGCGCTCGGCGGTAGTGGCCGGGTGGCGGTGGGCACCGCCCAGCGGCTCCTTGATCAGCTCGTCGACGAAACCGAGCTCCTTCAAGCGCTCGGCGGTAATGCCCATCGCCTGGGCGGCCTCGGAGGCCTTCTCGGCGCTTTTCCAGAGAATCGAGGCGCAGCCTTCCGGCGAGATCACCGAATAGGTGGAGTACTGCAGCATGTGCAGCTCATCGCATACGCCGATCGCCAGCGCCCCGCCGGAGCCGCCCTCGCCTACCACGGTGGAGATGATCGGCGTTTTCAGCCGCGACATCACCGCCAGGTTATAGGCGATCGCCTCGGATTGGCCGCGCTCTTCGGCGTCGATACCCGGGTAGGCGCCGGGGGTGTCGATGAAGGTCAGCACCGGCATCTTGAAGCGCTCGGCCATCTCCATCAGTCGGCACGCCTTACGATAGCCTTCCGGGCGCGGCATACCGAAGTTGCGGCGCACCTTCTCTTTTACGTCGCGGCCTTTTTGATGGCCGATCACCATCACCGGGGCATCATTGAGACGCGCCACGCCGCCGACCAGCGCGGCGTCGTCGGCAAAGTTGCGATCGCCGTGGAGCTCGTCGAAGTCGGTAAAGATGGAGGCAAAGTAGTCCAGCGGATAGGGGCGCTGCGGATGGCGCGAAATCTGCGACACCTGCCAGGGCGTCAAATCCTTGAAGATCGACTCGGTCAGCTTGCGGCTTTTCTCTTCGAGCCGGGTAATTTCGTCGGAAAGATTGACCTGGTTGTCGGAGCTTACCAAGCGCAGCTCCTCAATTTTTGCCTGAAGCTCTGCTATGGGCTGTTCAAAATCGAGATAGTTGGGATTCATCGGCTCTGCCTGTAAGCGTCCTGTGAAAAGAAGCTTGAGTGAAAATGTCGTAATGAAAATATCGTCAAACGTGCATTATCGCACCTGGGCCGGCGCGCGCAAGGCGCGCGCGCCAAACGCTAGCGGTAGCGCAGCTGGATACCGACCTGGCCCTCGACGTCGCGAAGCGTCTGCAGCAGGTCGTCGCTGGGCGTCACACTCCAGCTTTCGTCGAGCGAAAGCCATCCGGTGGCCTCTTCATGGCGGTAGTGCAGATGCACCGGAAGCCCGGCCTCGTCGCGATACGGGCTCAGGCAGTCGCGTAGGCTCTCGACCAGCCGGCCGTTGATTTTGCTCGCGTCCAGCGCGATCTCCACGCCCTGGCCGTACTTGAGCCTGGCCGCTACCATCGGCGTGACCTCCTTGCCGCGAAGCTTGAGCCCACCGGAGAAGTCATCACTCGAGACATCGCCTTCGACGATCAACACCTGCCCGTCGAGGCTCTGGCCTCGAAGCTGCTCGAACAGTTCGCCAAAGATCGAGGCCTCGATACGCCCGGTACGGTCATCGAGGGTGACGAAGGCCATGGTGTCGCCGCGTTTGGACTTCATGGTACGCATCGCCACCACCAGCCCCGCCACCCGCTGCGGCTCCCAAGAGGGCTTGAGCTCGCTGATGCGCGTGGAGACGAAGCGCTTGAGCTCGCGCTCGTACTCGTCGATCGGATGACCGGTGAGGTAGAGCCCAAGGGTATCCTTCTCGCCGGCCAGGCGCTCACGATCCGACCACTCCCGGGCGTGGCGGTACTCGGTGTAGACGTCACTCGCCTCTTGTTCCTCGGCCGGGGCGAAGGCGTCGCCGAACATGTCGAGCATCCCCAGGTTCTGGTTGGCGTGGCTCTGCGCCGCCGCCTTGAGCGCGTCCTCCATGGCGGCGAACAGCACCGCCCGGTTGGGGCCGAGGTTATCGAGGGCCCCGGAGCGAATCAGCGCCTCGAGGGTGCGCTTGTTCATGCGTTTGGGGTCGATGCGCCGGCAGAAGTCGAACAGATCCTTGAACGGTCCGCCCTCCTCACGCGCGGCGACGATCGCCCCGATCGGGCCTTCACCCACGCCGCGAATCGCCCCGAGCCCGTAGACTACGCGGGCCTCCACATCGACGGTGAACTTGTAGCCGCCCACGTTGACGTCCGGCGGCGTCACGGTGAGCTTGAGATTGCGACACTCCTCGATCAGCGGCACCACCTTATCGAGGTTGTCCATCTCGGTGGACATGACCGCGGCCATGAACGGCCCCGGGTAGTGCGCCTTGAGCCACGCGGTCTGGTAGGAGACCAGCGCGTAGGCGGCGGAGTGCGACTTGTTGAAGCCGTAGCCGGCGAACTTCTCCACCAGGTCGAAGATGTTGCCCGCCAGATCCTTGTCGATGCCGTTGGCCGCGCACCCTTCCATGAAGCCGGCGCGCTGCTTGGCCATCTCCTCGGGCTTTTTCTTGCCCATCGCCCGGCGCAGCATGTCGGCCTGACCGAGGCTATAGCCGGCCATCACCTGGGCGATCTGCATCACCTGCTCCTGATACAGGATGATGCCGTAGGTGGGCGAAAGCACCGGTTTCAACAGCTCGTGCTGGTAATCCGGGTGTGGATAAGAGACTTCCGCGCGGCCGTGTTTACGGTTGATGAAATCGTCGACCATGCCGGATTGCAAAGGCCCGGGGCGGAACAGCGCCACCAGGGCGATCATGTCGTCGAGCGAATCCGGCAAGAGCCGCTTGATCAGCTCCTTCATGCCGCGGGATTCGAGCTGGAATACCGCCGTGGTCTCGGCGCGCTTCAACATCTCGAACGTCTTGCCGTCATCGAGCGGAATGGCGTCGATGTTGAGCGGGCCTTCACCGGCGGCGTCGCGTACCTTGTCGACCATCTCCAGCGCCCAGTCGATGATCGTCAGCGTTCGAAGGCCCAGAAAGTCGAACTTGACCAGCCCCGCCTCTTCGATGTCGTTCTTGTCGAACTGCACCACCAGCCCCGAGCCGTCCTCATCGCACAAAAGCGGCGAGAAGTCGGTGAGTTTGGTCGGGGCGATGACCACGCCGCCGGCGTGCTTGCCGGTACCGCGGGTGGTGCCCTCGAGTTTGAGCGCCATCTCCCAGATCTCTTCGGCTTCCTCGTCGGTGTCGATGAACTCCTTGAGCGCCGGTTCCTGCTCGATCGCCTTGCCAAGCGTCATGCCGACTTCAAAGGGGATGAGCTTGGAGAGCTTGTCACCAAGCGAGTAGGGCCGGCCCTGGGCGCGGGCGACGTCGCGCACCACCGCCTTGGCGGCCATGGTGCCGAAGGTGACGATCTGGGACACGGCGTTACGCCCGTAGCGGTCCGCCACGTACTCGATCACCCGGTCGCGCTTCTCCATGCAGAAGTCGACGTCGAAGTCGGGCATCGAGACCCGCTCCGGATTCAAAAAGCGCTCGAACAGCAGATCGTAGCCAATCGGGTCGAGATCGGTGATCTTCTGCGCATAGGCCACCAAGGAGCCTGCACCGGAGCCGCGCCCCGGCCCGACCGGCACGTCGTTGTCCTTGGCCCACTGGATGAAGTCCATCACGATCAAAAAGTAGCCGGGAAAACCCATCTGGATGATGACGTTGAGCTCGAACTCCAACCGCTCGCGGTAGCGCGCATCGATCGCTTTATACTCGTCGCTGTCACGCGGGTAGCGATCCACCGGGAACAGAAAGTCGAGGCGCTCGGTCAGTCCGTCGTGGGAGACCTTTCTGAAGAACTCGTCCTGGGTCATACCCTCGGGAATGCCGAACTCGGGCAGGAATATCTCGCCCAGACGTACGTCGACGCTGCAGCGCCGAGCGATCATCACGCTGTTCTCGAGCGCCTCAGGGATGTCCGAGAACAGCTCCGCCATCTCTTCCGGGCTTTTAAGATACTGCTCCTCGGTATAGCGCCGTTCGCGGCGGGGGTCGTCGAGTGCCTTGCCCTCGCCGATCGCTACCCGCGTCTCGTGCGCCCAGAAGTCGTCGCGCTCCAGAAAGCGCACGTCGTTGGTCGCGACCACGGGGGTGCCGGTCTCGACGGCAAGCTTGACGCTTTGGTGAACGCAGGCTTCTTCCAGCGAGCGCCCGGTGCGGATCAGCTCGAGATAAAAGCGGTCGGGAAACGCCGACTGCCACTCCTCTAAAAGCGCCCGCGCCTCGCGCTCGTGATCGCTCAACAGGTGGCGACCGATATCGCCTTCACGCCCGCCGGAGAGCGCGATCAGTCCTTCGCTCTGCGCGAGCACCCAACGCTTGTCGAGAATCGCGCGGCCCTGGCGCTGGCCGTCGCTCCAGCCCTTCGAGATCAGTTCGGTGAGGTTGCGATAGCCGACGTCGTTCATCGCCAGCAGCGTAATGCGGTACGGGTGCGCCTCGTCATGCGGGTTGGCAAGCCACAGGTCACTGCCGATGATCGGCTTGAGCCCCGCCCCCTGGGCGGCCTTGTAGAACTTCACCAGCCCGAACAGGTTCGTCTCGTCGGTCAGCGCCAGCGCCGGCATGGCGCGGGCAGCGGTGGTACTGACCAGCGACTTGAGCTTTACCAGGCCGTCGACCAGGGAGTATTCGCTGTGCACCCGAAGATGAACGAAGGGAGACGTCATAAGAGGTTCACCACTAGATAGATGAGTGTGCCTACGCCGGCGCCTGCTGGCGCTTGACCGGCCCAAAGCTTTGTCGATGCTCCAAAAGCGGCCCGTGCTCGGCGAGCGCCGCGAGATGCTCTCTGGTCGGGTAGCCCTTGTGACGGGCGAAACCGTACTGCGGGTAGCGCGCATCGAGCGTAAGCATCTGGGCGTCGCGGGCCACCTTGGCGAGAATCGACGCCGCAGCGATGGCCGGGTGGCGCGCGTCGCCCTTCACCACCGCCTGGCCGGGAAGCGCGTGACCGGGCAGCCGGTTGCCGTCCACCAGCAGATACTCGGCCGACGGAGCGAGCCCGTCAATCGCCCGGCGCATGGCCAGGTGCGTGGCGTGAAAAATATTGAGCGCATCGATCTCTGCCGGGCTCGCCTCGGCGATGCAAAACGCAAGCGCCGACTCGCGAATGAGCGCATCCAGCGCCTCGCGCTTTTTGGCGCTCAGCGTCTTGGAATCTCCCAGCCCCTCGATCGGCTGCTCGGGGTCGAGAATCACCGCCGCCGCAACCACGCTGCCGACCAGCGGCCCGCGCCCGACCTCGTCGACCCCGGCCAGCAGCGTGCCGGTGTAGGAGATGACGAGCGGCGGATGATCGTCGCGAGATATTTTAGCCATGAGTCTCCTGGACGGTGTCGGGCAGCGCCACGCCTTTCGCGACGGCTTCGATCGCGCGCGCGGCGCGCTCGCTGGCACCGCGCTGAAGCCCTGCGTGCATCTGCGCAAAGCGCGCCTCCAGCGCCTGACGGGCGGAAGCGTCGCTCAACAGCGCATCGAGCCTTGCGGCAATTGCTTCGCTGGTGGCCTCGTCCTGAATGAGCTCAGCCACCAGATCCTCCTGGGCGATCAGGTTGGGCAGCGAGATCCAGCGCGTCTTGACCAGCTTTTTGGCGAGCCAGTGGGTCGCCGGGGCCATCTTGTAGGCCACCAGCATCGACCGATGACAAAGCATCGCTTCCAGCGCAGCGGTCCCGGACGTCAAGAGCACCGCATCGCTTGCGACCATCGCCTCGCGGGCGCCGCCCCGGGTCAGCGTCACCCGGCCCTTGAGCGCCGGGTAGCTCGCCAGAAGCGCAGTGAGCTCGTCAAAGCGCGCCTCGGTGGCGGCGGGAATCACTACGCCAAGCGCTTCATGGCGCGCGCAGAGCGTAATGAGGGCCTCCATGAACGTTGCGCCCATAAAACGGATTTCGTTGGCCCGCGAGCCTGGCAGCACCGCCAGCACCGGTTTATTGATTTCAAGACCGAGCGCTTGGCGGGCCGCGCCGCGGTCGTTGGTGAGCGGCATTTCGTCGGCCAGCGGGTGGCCGACGAAAGCGACGGGCACCCGATGGCGCGCGTAGAAGTCGGCCTCGAAAGGCAAAAACGTGAGCATGGCGTCCACGGCGCGGGCAATCTTCTTCACCCGCCCCTGACGCCAGGCCCATACCGAAGGGCTGACGTAGTGAGCGGTCTTGATACCCGCCTGGCGCAGCTTGAGCTCGAGTCCCGTGTTGAAGTCCGGCGCATCGATACCGATCATGACGTCCGGCTGCCAGGCCAGCGCCTCATCATACAGCGTACGCCGCACCCGGATGAGCGCCGGCAGATGCTTGAGCACCTCGACCAGCCCCATCACCGAGAGGGTCTCCAACGGAAAGCGGCTCTCGAGGCCTTCGCGCTGCATGTTGGGTCCGCCGATACCGCGAAACTCGACCCCGGGGTGACGGGCGCGCAGCGCGCGCATCAGCCCGGCGCCCAGCTGATCGCCGGAGAGCTCGCCGGCGACGAGGTATACGCGCGCAAGCGTCATGCTCAATCTTCCTGTGGCGTTGAACAAAGCGCGCCGGCCGAGCCGGGCGCGCTTTTAAAATGGGGGCTAGCGAACGATGCCGCGGGTGGAGCGCTCGATCGAGTCGGCGAAGTGGGTGACTTCCGCCAGATCGAAGCGGCTGCGCATCTCTTCGAGCGCCTGCTCGACGGTCAGCCCCTGGCGATAGACCAGCTTGTAGGAGGCGGTGAGCGCGCTGATCGCCTCGCGGCTAAAGCCGCGGCGCTTGAGCCCCACCAGATTGAGCCCGCGCGCCTCGGCGGGGTTGCCGTTGATCATCATGTAGCACGGCGTGTCCTTGGTGATGATCGAGCCGCCGCCGGCCATGGCGTAGTCGCCGAAGTGGCAGAACTGATGCACCGCCGAGAGCCCGCCGAGAATCGCGTGATTGCCGACGACGACGTGGCCGGCCAGGGTTACCTGGTTGGCGAGGATACAGTCGTCGCCGATCACGCAGTCGTGGCCGACGTGGACGTAGGCCATGAACAGATTGCGCGAGCCGATGGTGGTTTCGCTGCGATCCTGTACGGTGCCGCGGTGAAGGGTCACGCCTTCGCGCACGACGTTGTCGTCCCCCATCACCAGGCGCGTGGGTTCGCCGGCGTACTTCTTGTCCTGGCACTCCTCACCCACGGAGGCGAACTGGAAGATGCGCGTACGCTTACCCAGTTTGGTGGGCCCCTTGATCACCACGTGGGGGCCAATGACGGAGCCCTCGCCGATCTCGACGTCCGGGCCGATCACCGTGAACGCGCCGACCTCGACATCATCGGCCAGGCGGGCGGTCGGGTCGACCAGTGCGGTAGGATGTATCAAGTGACCTTCCTCTCGGCACAGATGATTTCCGCCTCGCAGGCGAGTTCGCCATCCACGGTGCCCTGGCAGGCGAACTTCCAGATGCCGCGCTTGCCTTTGATCACGTTCGCCTCCAGGCGAAGCTGGTCGCCGGGCATGACCGGACGTTTGAAACGCACGTTGTCGCTACCGACGAGGTAGTACACGTAGCCGTCGGCGGGCCGCTTGTTGACGGTCTTGAAACCCAGGATACCGCAGGCCTGGGCCAGCGCCTCGATCACCAGCACGCCGGGCATGATCGGGTGATGGGGAAAGTGGCCGTTGAAGAAGGGCTCGTTGATGCTGACGTTCTTGAACGCGACGATGGATTCGCCCACAGTCAACTGCGTGACTCGATCCACCAGCAAAAACGGGTAGCGGTGGGGCAAGTACTCGCGAATTTCGTTGATATCCATAACCATCGTGACGACCTCGAAAAAGACAAAAAACCCGACTGCGCATCAGGTAAAGGCCGGTACTCCTGCCGGCAAAAGGTGCGAAATTATACCCTTGCACCCGGGCAAAGAACCACCGCCTGGCATCGTTAACCTGATGCCCTACTCACTGCGATGATTTTTCTCCAGCTTGTTCAACCGCTTGGCGATATCGTCGAGCTGTTTGAAACGCACGGCGTTCTTGCGCCACTGGGTATTGTTCATCGCCCCGGTGCCCGAGGAGTAGACGCCAGGCTCGGTGATGGAGTTGGTCACAAGACTCATGCCGGTGACCTGCACGCCGTCGCAGAGGGTGAGATGCCCGGAGAGCCCGACCCCGCCGCCGAGCATGCAGTGCTTGCCCACCCGGGTGGAGCCGGCGATACCGACACAACCCGCCAGCGCGCTGTGATCGCCGATGATGACGTTGTGAGCGATCTGGACCTGGCTGTCGATCTTGACGTCATTGCCGATCAGCGTGTCGCCCAGCGCCCCGCGGTCGATGCTCGAGCAGCTGCCGACTTCGACATCATCGCCCAGCACCACACCGCCGAGCTGGGCGATCTTGTGCCAGCCGGCACCGTCGTGGGCGAAGCCAAAGCCGTCGCCGCCAATCACACAGCCGCTTTGCAGGATCACCCGCTTGCCGATCACGCTGCCGTGGCAGACGGTGACGTTGGCGTGCAGTCGGCTGCCCTCGCCGATGACGCTGTCTGCTCCGACGACGCTGCCGGCGCCGATAACGACCCGGTCGCCCAGCGTCACTCCGGGCTCGATCACGGCGTTGGCCTGGATCGACACCCCGTCACCCAGCGTTACGTCGTCGGCCACCACCGAGGTGGCGTGAATGCCGGGCGTATCGCGGGCGACGAGCGGGTCAAAAAGTTGGGAAACCCTGGCGTAGGCGAGATAGGGGTTTTGCGTTTCGAGCCGGGGCACCGGGCAGTTTTTGCCGTGCTCCGGGTGAAGTAGCACCGCCGCGGCGCGGGTGCTGGCCAGATCCTTGAGGTAGGCGCGATTGGCCAGAAAAGCGATCTGGTCGGGCTCGGCCTCCTTGAGCGTCGCCAGCCCTCGAATGGGCTGGTCGACGTCGCCGTCGACGTCGATATCCAGGTGGCGGGCGATATCGGCCAGCGTGATGGTGTGAGAAGCGTGCGTCATAAGAGCCCACAAGTGCGCGGGTGCGGCCGTGGCGCACCCCCATCGTTTGATTTAGAGTGAGTCGAAAATCTGCGTGACTTCGTTGGTGACGTTCGGCAGATCCGTCGAGGAGTGCAGTACGCCCTGGGGCTCGACCAGCACGTCGATGTTGCGCCGCGCCAGCACCTGCTCTACCGCCTGCTCGAGCTTGGTCTCGGCGCTTTGCAAAAACTGCTGCTCGGAGTTTTGCTGGGCCTGGAGCACCTCGCGGCGCAGCTGCTCGAAACGGCTGCCCTTTTGCTGGAGCTCGCTGATCAACGCGTCGCGCTGGGCCTGGCCCATGGTCTCGCCTTCGTTTTGCAGGCGCTGCTGAAGCTGCTGAAGCTCGTTACCCAGCGCCTGGGCCTCACGCTGCTGGCTACCGATCTGGCCTTCCAGCTGGCTCAGCGAGGTTTGCGCGGACTGGGTATTCATCAGCGCCGCGCGCCAGTCGAGCACCGCGACCTCGGCGCTATGGGCCGGTAGTGCCATGACCCCGAAAAGACACGCGGCGGCCGTCAATTTACGCATACTCACTCCTTTCTTAAGCTGGCCCGCGCCAAACCGCCGGGGCACTCCCGGCGGCCGACGGCCGTATTAGAACGTTTGTCCCAACGAGAACTGGAAGAACTGGGTATCGTCGCCGCTTTCATCATTGAGCGGCTCGGCCACGCTGAAGGTCAGCGGGCCCACTGGCGTCAGCCAGGAAAGACCGATACCTGCGCTGTAGCGCAGATCGCCCAGATCGACGCCGGAGCTGCAGCGCTGGCGGCCGGCGTCTTCGTCCAGCACGTCGTAGCAGGAGTCGAGGAAGGTGTTACCCGCATCAAAGAACAGCGACGTCTGGATCGAGCGCTGATCTTCGACGAAGGGCAGCGGGAAGAGCACCTCGGCGCTGCCCTCGACCAACACGTTACCGCCCAGCGTACGATCACGGCCGCCTTCGCGGGCAGGCGTGGTGCGCTGACCCAGGGTGTTGGAGGTGAAACCGCGCACCGAACCAAGGCCACCGGAGTAGAAGTTTTCGTAGAACGGGAACGGGTCGTTAGTGCCCAGGGTATCGGCGTAGCCGAGGTTACCGGTGAACTTCAGCGCCCAGGTCTCTTCCTCGTTGATCGGGAAGAGCTGCTGGGCGCGAGCGCGGGCCTTGTAGTACTGAGCGTCGCTGCCCGGCACGCCGGTTTCCAGCGACAGCCGTTGGTAGCTACCGGCGGTGGGCATGATGCCGCGGTTCAAATTGTTGCGCGTCCAGCTGGCCGTAAGCTTGAGGCTCTGTGCGTCCTCGCCCTGGTCCTCGACGTAGCGGCGGATTTCCGAGGCGGTGTCGAAGTAGGTCTTGATCGTCAGATCCTCGACGCTGGCGCCGAAGTTGAGCCTGGAGAGCTCGCTGACCGGATAGCCGAAGTTGATGCCGGCGCCATAGGCGTCGGTCGAGAACGTCGAGATGTCCGAGTCGGCGTAGTCGGTTTCGCGATAGAACACGTTATAGCCGCGCGAAATGCCGTCCAGCGTCCAGTAGGGGTCGGTGAAGGCGAAGTTGACGCTGGTGAAGGTGTCGCTTCGCTGGGCGCCGACGTTGACGCGGTTACCGGTACCGAGGAAGTTGTTCTGGGCAAGCCCCACGCCGTAGATGATACCCGCGCTTTGCGAGAAACCCACACTTGCCGACACCGAGCCCGAGGGCTGCTCTTCGACGTTGTAGGTCACGTCCAAAAGATCCGGCTGACCGGGGACCGGCTGGGTGTCCACTTCCACCTGACTGAAAAAGCCCAAACGCTCGAGGCGCTGACGCGACTGGGTGATCGACTCGGTGGAGGCAGGCGCCCCCTCCATCTGGGTCATCTCACGGCGCAGCACTTCATCCTGGGTGGTGGTGTTGCCATAGAACTCGATCCGACGAACGTAGGCGCGCTGGCCCGGATCGACGGCGATCACCAGATCGACGGTGTCGTTGCTTCCGGTCTGCTCCGGCACGCCACGGACCTCGGCGAAGGCGAAGCCTTCGGCACCCAGGCGGCTTCGTAGCGCCTCGGTGGAGGCGTTGACGTCGGCGCGAGAGAACACGTCGCCGCTTTGCACTTCCAGAAGCTGTCGCGCCTCACTCTCACTGATCTGCAGGTCGCCGGCAAAGCGAATGTCGCCGACGCGAAACTGCTCGCCCTCGTCCACGTTCAGCGTGATGTAGATCTCGGACTGCTGCGGGCCGATCGACACCTGGGTCGAGGTGACGTCGAAGTTGACGTAGCCACGGTCGAGATAGAACGAGCGCAGCCGCTCGATATCACCGGCGAGCGCCTCGCGCGAGTATTCATCGTTGGAGAACCAGCCGAAAAAGCGACCCGGGCGGTCCTCGAGTTCGAAAACGCTGCGCAGCGTATCGTCATCGAAATCCTCGTTGCCGACGATGTTGATCTGTCGGATGGTCGCCACGTCGCCCTCGTCGACGTTGATGTTGACCTGCACGCGGCCCGTGTCGATCTCCTGAACGTCGGTGCGAATGGAGGCGTTGTAGCGCCCCTGGGACTGGTAGACGCCTTCGAGCTCGCGCTGAATCTCCTCGAGCGTGGAGAGCTGTAGCACCTGGCCTTCGGAAAGCCCGGACTGGCGCAGGCCGCGGCGCAGGTCGTCATCGGCGATTTCACTGTTGCCGGTGATGTTCAGCCGCGCGATGGTCGGGCGCTCGACGACCTGGATGACCAGCACGTCGCCTTCGCGAACCAGCGACACGTCTTCGAACAGGCCGGTGGCGAACAGGTTGCGCGCGGCGGCGGCCAGCTCCTGCTCGCTGACGCGGTCGTTGGCGCTGACGGGAAAGGCATTGAAGACCGAGGCGGCAGATACCCGCTGCAGTCCTTCCACACGAATGTCCGAAACGTCAAAGGATTGTGCCTGGGCGCTGCTGGACGCCGCCAGCAGGAGTGCCGCCATTCCAAGGGTCTTGATTTTCATGCAGTCAGTTCGCTCGCGTTGGTCTGCCGGTTGTTAAACAGGCACCATATACATTTGTGCAGGCGGATGACAAGGCATCCCACGCGCTACACGCGTCATTACCAAAGGCGCATCAGATCGAAGTAGAGCGCCATGATCATTAGCGTCCCCACCATGGCGAGCCCGATACGCAGCCCCATTGCCTGGGTGTGTTCTGAAACCGGGCGACCCCGCACGATCTCGATAAAATAATAAAGCAAGTGCCCACCATCGAGCACCGGAATCGGCAGCAGGTTCAAAACGCCGAGACTGATGGAAAGGTACGCTAAAAAGCCGACGAACGCTTCCATTCCCGCGCGGGCGGAGTCACCGGAAATCTGGGCGATGGTGATGGGTCCGGAGAGGTTGGAGGGCGAAATGAGCCCCACCAGCATCTTGCGGATCGCATCGACCGTCAAAACGATCATTTCACCGGTGCGCGAAAACGCCTGCCCCACCGCCTCGAGCGGCCCATAGCGGATCTCACGGGTAAGCTCCTCGGGCCAGTCGACCTGCTCTACCCCTGCGCCAATGTACCCAACCTCGGCGCCGTTCTCCAGTGGTTTGCTTTCCGGGGTCAGCGACAGCGTCAACGGCGCACCGCCGCGCTCGATGCGCACCGAAAGCGGCTGCCCTGCGCTTTCGCGAATGATGCCGACGAACGCCATCCAGTTCTCGACCGGTGTGTCGTTGACCGCCAGAATCCGATCGCCGGGCTCAAGACCGGCGCCAGCGGCGGCGCCATCGTCGAGCACCTGGCCGAGTACCGCGGGCACCGGCGGGCGCCAGGGCGTGAGGCCCAGGCTTTGCAGCGGCTGGGGGGGATCCTGGCGGGCGAGATAGTTTTGTACCGGCAGTGAATAGGTGCGCGCAGGGCTCGATGCGGTTTCCCGCGCGCTAAAGGCGAGCTCGCCGCTGTAGCCGATCAGCGAAACGAGCTTTAAATTGATCTCCTCCCAGGAGCGCATGGGATCAGCCTGAATCGCGGTGATCTCGGCGCCTTCCGGCAGGCCCGCCTCATACGCCGGCGAGTCCTGGGCGACGTTACCGATAAGCGGTGTGACGGTGGTGGTGCCGGCGACGAACAGCGCCCAGTAGGCGATCAGCGCCAACAGAAAATTGGCGATCGGCCCGGCGGCGACGATGGCGATGCGCGCCCAGACACTTTTACGATTGAAGGCTTGACCCAGCTGCTCCTCTGGCACGGGCGCTTCGCGCTCGTCGAGCATCTTGACGTAGCCGCCCAGCGGGATCGCGGCCACGGCGAACTCGGTGCCATGACGGTCGGTCGTCGACCAGAAGGGTTTACCAAAGCCCACCGAGAAGCGCAGCACCTTTACACCGCAGCGTCTGGCGACCCAGAAGTGGCCGAACTCGTGAAAGGTGACCAGAAGCCCCAACACGACGATGACCGCCAACACGTTCTGTAATAGTCCCACGCGCGCCTCCTTTCGGCCGCTTACCCGCCGGTCTGGTTCTCGCTGGAACGCGCGGTCTCAAGCAGCAAGCTTGCCTGCTCTCGCGCCCACTGATCGGCGGCCAGAATCGCCTCGACGCTATCCGCACGGTGCGCGTGCGGGGCCTGGACGACGCCGGCCACTACCTCGGCAATGCCGCCAAAGCGCAGCTGGCCGCTTAAAAACGCCTCCACCGCCACTTCGTTGGCGGCGTTCAAAATCGCCGGCGCCGCTCCGCCCTGCTGCATCGCCTCCCGCGCCAAGCGAAGGCAGGGAAAGCGCACCTCGTCCGGCGCTTCGAAATCGAGCCGCGCGATCTGGAACAGATCAAGCGTTTCGACACCGGAATCGATCCGCTCCGGCCACGCCAGACCATAGGCGATGGGCGTGCGCATATCCGGGTTACCAAGCTGGGCGATCACCGAGCCATCATCAAAAGCGGCCATGGAGTGGACCACGCTTTGCGGGTGCACGACCACCTGAATGTGATCCGGGTGGGCGTCGAACAGCCAGCACGCCTCGATCAGCTCCAGGCCCTTGTTCATCAGCGTGGCGCTATCCACGGAAATCTTGCGCCCCATCGACCAGTTGGGATGTGCGCAGGCCTGCTCTGGCGTGGCGGCGTCGATGTCCGCCGCGCTCCACTGGCGAAACGGCCCGCCGGAGGCGGTCAATAGAAGTTTTCGAACGCCGTGGCGCGCGAGCCCGCCGCGATGCTCGGCCGGCAGGCACTGATAAATGGCGTTGTGTTCGGAATCGATGGGCAACAGTGTGGCGTTCGAGCGCGCGACGGCGTCCATGAACAGCGCCCCGCTCATCACCAGCGCCTCCTTGTTGGCAAGCAGTATCCGCTTGCCCGCCTCGGCGGCAGCCAGCGCCGGCATGAGCCCGGCCGCCCCGACGATCGCCGCCATCACGGTATCTACCCGTTCGTCCCGGGCCACGGCGCACAGCGCCTCAGCGCCAAAGCCCACTTGGGTGGAAAGCCCCGCATCTTCGAGCCTCCGCGCAAGCCAGGCGGCGTCGTCAGCGCCGGCCAGTACCGCTACCTCCGGGTGGTGCGCCTGGCACTGCTCAAAAAGCGCCTCTTTCGAAGTGTGGGCGGCCAGCGCGAACACCCGGTAGCGCTCCGGGTGGCGAGCAATGACGTCGAGCGTGCTCTTGCCGATCGAGCCGGTCGAGCCCAGCACGGTGACGCGCTGCAGCGCGGGCGACGTCATAGTGCGGCCACCTGAACGCTGAGCACTTCAGAATAGAACAGCGCGAACACCGGAACCGCCGCGGTCAGACTGTCGACACGATCGAGCACGCCGCCGTGACCCGGCAGCAGGTTGCTCGAGTCCTTGATGTCGCGAAAGCGTTTGAGCATGCTCTCGAACAGATCCCCCAGCACCGAAACGAAGGTCACCAGCGCCGTTATAGCGACCAGCGTGACGCCGCCGGCCACGCCCATCGGTTGCCAGAAGGCAAAGCCTACCGCCAGCAGGCACGTGGCGACCAGCGCGCCATACACGCCCTCCCAGGACTTGGCCGGGCTCACGCGCGGGGCGAGCTTGCGCTTGCCAAAGCGCCGACCGGCGAAGTAGGCGCCGATGTCGGCGCTCCATACCAAAAGCAGCACGAATAAAAGCCATACGCCGCCGCTTTCGCGCAGCACGTTAAAGCCTACCCAGCAGGTCAGCAGCACCCAGAAGCCGATGGCCAGACGGCCGGCGCGGCCATGCCACTGCTGGCGCTTTTCCGGGTAGTTCGCTACCCAGTAGAAGTTGACCACCCAGCCGATCGCGGCAAGCCACAAGGGCCAGCTCGCGTAGGCGAAGCCGCCCGCCCACATCGCCGCCATGAACAGCGCCATGAGCGCGACCAGCTTCAGGCGCCGGGCGCGCCCGGCGATGCCGGCCAGATTGGTCCACTCCCACGCCCCCAGCAGCACGATCACCGCGGTGAACAGGGCAAAGGCGCCGCCGGTGAGTCCAAACAGACCGATCAGCGTTAACGGGGCCAACCAGGCTGCGGTAATGATCCGCTGTCTAAGCACCTTGCGCCTCTATTTGTTCGTCCGTCATGCCAAAGCGTCGGCGCCGGGAGCAGAATTCGTTCAACGCGCTATCGAACGCCTGGGCACCGAAGTCCGGCCAGAACAGGGGGGAGAAGTAGAGCTCGGCATAGGCCAGCTGCCAGAGCAGGAAGTTGGAGAGCCGCTGCTCGCCGCTGGTGCGAATACACAGATCCACCGGCGGCACCTCGCCGGTGTTCATCGCCTGATCGAGGCGCGTCTCGTCGATATCGGCCGGGTCGAGCGTACCCGCCGCCACCTGCTCGGCAAGCGCGCGGCTGGCGCGGGCGATGTCCCAGTGGCCGCCGTAGTTGGCGGCGATCACCAGGTGCATGCCGGTATTGTCGGCGGTCAGCGCTTCGGCGCGCTGGATATGCTTCTGGATGGCGTTAGAGAAGCCCTGCTGCTCGCCGATCACCGAGAGGCGAATATTGCGCTCGTGAAGCTTTTTGACTTCGCGCTTGAGCGCCATCAAAAAAAGCTCCATCAGCGCGTTGACCTCGGCGGCCGGGCGCTTCCAGTTCTCGCTGGAAAAAGCGAACAGACTCAACGTCTTCACGTCGCGCTCGGCGGCGCGCTGGATGACCGCGCGCACCGCCTCGACGCCGGCGCGGTGGCCGCGAACGCCGGAAAGCCCACGCGCACGCGCCCAGCGGTTGTTGCCGTCCATGATGATGGCGATGTGCAAGGGGGTCGCCCCGCCGGCGTGAGAAGGCTTGGCAGCGCTTGGCGCCTGAGTCGGAAACTGCGGAGACGTCATGGGGTCTTGCACCAACGTTCAGTCATAAATGAGCCATACCGTCGCCCGAGCGCCATGGCGCCCGGGCGTAATAAAAAGACAAGACTAGACCTGCATCAGGTCCTGTTCCTTGGCCGTCAGCGCCTTGTCGATTTCGGCGATGTACTTGTCGGTCAGCTTCTGGATCTCGTCTTCGCCCTGGCGCTGATCGTCCTCGGTGATCTCCTTGTCCTTTAAGAGCGACTTGAAATCACCGTTGGCGTCGCGACGCACGTTGCGGATCGCAACACGTGCGGTTTCCGCCTCGGCGCGCGCCTGCTTGATGTAATTCTTGCGCGTGTCTTCGGTCAGCATCGGCATCGGCACGCGAATCACGTTGCCGGCGCTTGACGGGTTAAGGCCCAGATCCGCGGTCATGATCGCTTTTTCGATCTTTGGCACCATGGGCTGCTCCCAGGGCGTGACGGTCAAGGTCCGTGCATCTTCCACGTTGACCGACGCCACCTGGTTCAGCGGCACCTGGCCACCGTAGTAGTCGACGGTGACCGCATCCAGGATGCTCGGGTGCGCGCGCCCGGTACGGATCTTGTTGAAGTTGGTGTGCAGCGCGTCGACGCTTTTCTTCATGCGCGTTTCGGCATCTTTCTTGATGTCGTTGATCACGTGTTTATCCTCTGTCTATCAGCGTGCCTTCCTTGCCCCCTACGACAAGATTGAGTAGGGCGCCAGGCTTGTTCATGTCGAATACCCGTACCGGCATGTCATGGTCCCGTACCAGGCAGATAGCGGTCAAATCCATCACGCCGAGTTTTTGCTCCAGCGCGTCGTCGTAGCTGAGCTGGTCGTACTTGACCGCGTCCGGGTACTTGACCGGGTCCTTATTGTACACACCGTCCACCTTGGTGGCTTTAATGACCACGTCGACATCGACTTCGATGCCACGCAGACACGCCGCGGAGTCGGTAGTAAAAAACGGATTGCCGGTGCCGGCGGAGAAAAGCACCACATCCCCCGAGGTCAGATAACGGATCGCCGTGCGGCGGTCGTAGTGCTCGACTACGCCGCTCATGGGAATCGCTGACATCACTCTGGAGCGAATATTGGAGCGCTCCAAAGCGTCGCGCATGGCCAGCGCGTTCATCACCGTTGCCAGCATTCCCATGTGATCGCCGGTCACCCGATCCATGCCCGCTTCATTGAGTGCCGCGCCGCGAAACAGGTTCCCGCCCCCGATCACGATGCCGACCTGTACACCAATGCCGACCAGCTGACCGATCTCCAGCGCCATGCGATCAAGCACCGCCGGGTCGATCCCGAAATCGTGCTCTCCCATCAGCGCCTCGCCAGAGAGCTTCAAAAGAATCCGCTTGTACTTGGACTTCGACTTGTCCATTTTGCCGGCAATGGGGCTGGCGTCTTGAACATCACGTGACATGGGCATCTCTCCTGAGTGGGAAGGCAAGGGTGGGCAGCCGGCCCCGGCGTTGCGCGGGCGAGCCCGCGCGCAAAACGCAAGGGCCGGATACACGATGGCGTGCGCTTGCGCGCACGCCATCATCGAACTGAAACCTCTGACCTTAGCGACGGCCAGCCTGTTCCATAACTTCCTTGGCGAAGTCGACTTCTTCTTTCTCGATGCCCTCGCCTACTTCAAAGCGCGTAAAGCTGACCACTTCACCACCGGCGGCCTTCACGAACTCGGCCACGGTCTGGTTGGGGTCCTTGACGAAGGGCTGCTGCGTCAGGCTGTTCTCGGCCAGGTACTTCTTCAGGCGACCTTGAACCATTTTCTCGGCGATCTGCTCGGGCTTGCCGGCCATGTCGGGCTGGGCCAGGATGATCGCTTTCTCTTCGTCGAGCTCCGACTGGGGCATATCTTCCGGGTGAGAAACACTCGGGTTGATGGCCGCAACGTGCATGGCGACGTCTTTCGCGGTTTCGCTGTTACCGCCGGTCAGCACGGTCAGTACGCCGATACGGCCGCCGTGGACGTACTCGCCGACCAGACCGCCTTCAACGGCGTTGACGACCACGGCACGACGCACACCGATGTTCTCACCGATTTTCTGAACCAGCTGCTCGCGCGCGGTTTCGATCTCGCCTTCGGTGACCGCGGCCACGTCGTCGCTTTTAGCGGCGAAGAATGCGTCAGCGACTGTCTTGGCGAAACTGATGAAGTTGTCGTCACGCGACACGAAGTCGGTCTCGGAGTTGATCTCGACCATTACACCGTAGCTGCCGTCGTCGGCGACGCGGGTAACCACGGCACCTTCGGCGGCGACACGGTCGGCTTTCTTCGCGGCCTTGAGACCCGAGTTCTTACGCAGGTTCTCGATGGCTACGTCGATATCACCATCGGTTTCGGTGAGTGCTTTTTTGCACTCCATCATGCCAAGACCGGTACGTTCGCGCAGTTCTTTAACCTGAGAGGCGCTGATAGCTGCCATGAGAAATTCACCTCTGAAAGGATTTTTGAGAGTTGGACGCGCTACAAAGTATACACAAGGCGTGTTGACCGCTTCATGTCACTGCGTGATCAAAACAGATTGATCAACACAGACAGTCGTTTGTAGTGCGTATGCCGGCGCAGGAGCCCGGCGTAATCGGCCCGCCAAGCGGGAAAAAGGGGGCCAAAGCCCCCTTCACGCGATGCGGCTCAACTGCCCGCCGCATCCACCGTGGCCGTGTTACTCGGCCGCGGCGTCAGTTTCGGCGGAAGCCTGCTCGTCGGTCACTTCAACGAACTCGTCCGGACGACCTTCTTTAGCACGGCCACACGCGTCGGCAATCGCCTTCACGTAGATCTGGATCGCGCGGATGGAGTCGTCGTTACCCGGAATGACGTAGTCCACGCCATCGGGGTTGGAGTTGGTATCGACCACGCCAATGACCGGGATACCCAGCTTGTTGGCTTCGTTGATCGCGATGCGCTCATGATCAACGTCGATCACGAACAGCGCGTCCGGCAGGCCGCCCATGTTCTTGATACCGCCGATGGAGCGCTCGAGCTTCTCCTGCTCGCGCGTGGCCATCAGAACTTCTTTCTTGGTCAGCTTCGAGAACGTGCCGTCTTCGTGCATGGTCTCAAGCTCGCGCAGACGCTTGATGGACTGACGAATGGTCTTGAAGTTGGTCAGCATGCCGCCCAACCAGCGATGGTTGACGAACGGCTGGTTGACGCGATTGGCTTCTTCCTTAATGACCTTGCTGGCGCTGCGCTTGGTGCCAACGAACAAGATCTTGTTGTTGGACGCCGCCATCTTCTCGACCACATCGATCGCTTCGTTCAGCGCCGGCAGGGTGTGCTCGAGGTTGATGATGTGAATCTTGTTGCGCGCGCCGAAGATGAACTTGCTCATCTTCGGGTTCCAGTATTTGGTCTGGTGACCGAAGTGAGCGCCTGCTTTGAGCAGATCACGCATATTGACGTGAGCCATGGTAAAACTCCTGAAACTCGGGTTAGGCCTCCACGCACCCCATGGATCCGACCGATAGTCTCAGCGCTGTCAAAGCGCCTTTCGAGGCTAACGGCACCCGGGACCATGTGCCGGTGCATGTGTGTTTTCAAGGCTTGCTGTATGAGCCTTATGGCAGTGCCGCAGACTCTGTATGGGCGCCGACCGGCATACTCGCCGCGCCGCGCGCCGAAAAAAGGCGATTGCGGGATGGCGATTGCAGGAAAGCGCGCGGCTTTATACCATATATCATTGCCAAGATGAAGTCGCCCTTCGGGGTTTGCACGCCCGGCGTGCACTACCGACCCAACCCGCCATATCGAGAAGTCATGAACGTTCCTATCAAGACAGCGGAAGAAATCGAAAAAATGCGCGAAGCCGGCCGCCAGGCTGCCAGCGTGCTCGAGATGATCACCCCTTATGTCGTTGCCGGCGTCTCCACCGGCGAGATCGACAAGCGCTGTCACGCGTATATCGTCGACGAGCTGGGCTCGGCACCGGCGCCCTTGAACTATCACGGCTTCAGTCACGCGACCTGCACCTCGATCAACCACGTGGTCTGCCACGGCATTCCGGACTTCGACAAGACGCTCAAGAATGGCGATATCATGAACCTGGACATCACCGTGAAGACGCCGGACGGCTACCACGGCGACTCCAGCATGATGTTCATCATCGGCGACACCATCCAGGGCGAGCGCCTTTGCCGCGTGACCCAGGAGTGCCTTTACAAGAGCATGGCGCTGGTCAAGCCCGGCGTTCACCTATCAGAACTCGCCCGCGCGATCCAGAAACACGCCGAAGCCAACGGCTACTCGGTGGTGCGCGACTTCTGCGGCCACGGCATCGGCGCCGGCTTCCACGAAGACCCGCAGTTTCTCCACTACGACGGCTATGCGCCTTCCGCCGACATCGCGCTTGCGCCCGGCATGTGCTTCACCATCGAGCCGATGATCAACGTCGGCAGCTACAAGACCAAGGTGCTGCGCGACGGCTGGACCGCGGTGACCAAGGACAAGAGTCTCTCCGCTCAGTGGGAGCACACGCTGCTGGTCACCGAAAACGGCGTTGACGTGCTGACCGCGCGCAGCGACGAAGACCTTAGCTTCCTCAACTGATGCTTCTCCACCACCACCGGTTCGAGCCGGACGCGACGCTTTTCGACCTGGCGGCGTTTCGCACCGAGCTTGCCGGTACGCGCTCTCCGATCGCGCCCTTCAAGGCCGCCCTCAAGGAGCTTCAGGCGCGTTTGGACGAGCGCTTTCGCGCAGGCGCCGACATTCGTGATCTGGTGCGCGGGCGCGCCTGGTATCTCGATCAGCTGCTGGCCATGGCCTGGGAGCGCTTCGAGTGGCCGGATGACGGCATCGCGCTCATCGCCGTGGGCGGGTTCGGCCGCGGCGAGCTGCACCCGCACTCCGACGTCGATCTACTGCTGCTGCTCGAGCACGACGACGACAGCGCCTACCGCGAGCCGCTCACCGCCTTCATCACCTTTCTTTGGGATATCGGCCTTGAGATCGGCCACAGCGTGCGCTCGCTGAGCGACTGCGAGCGCGAGGCGGCCGAGGATGTCACGGTGATCACCAACCTGCTCGAATCGCGCCTGATTGCCGGGCCCGAGCGATTACGGCAGAAGATGCGCGAGCGTCTGGCCCCGGAGCACCTGTGGCCGGCGGATCGTTTTTTCGAGGCCAAGTGGCAGGAGCAGATCAGCCGCCACTACCGCTACAACAACTCCGAGTATCACCTGGAGCCGAATTTAAAGAGCTCGCCAGGCGGGCTTCGCGATATTCAGATGATCGGCTGGGTCGCCAAGCGCCACTTCGATACCGAACAGTACGCCGACATCGTCGCCAACGGCTTCATGAACGACGCCGAGCTTCGAATCCTGAGCCAGGGCCAGGCCTTCCTGTGGCAGGTGCGCTACGCGCTGCACATGATCACGGACCGCGCCGAGGACCGGCTTTTGTTCGATCACCAGCGCACCATCGCCGAGATGTTCGGCTTCAAGGATACGCCGGAGCGCTTGGCCGTCGAGCAGTTCATGAAGCGCTACTACCGCCACGTAACGGCACTGGCCGGGCTCAACGACATGCTCCTGCAGCACTTCGACGAGGTCATCCTGCGCGGCAAGGAAGTGCTCGAAACGGTCACGCTCAACGAGCGCTTCGAGACCCGGGGCGGCTACATCCAGGCCCGCTCGAGAACGCTGTTTCGCGATCATCCCGAGGCGATGCTCGAGCTGTTTCTGCTGATGGCCAGACACGAGCATATCGAAGGGGTGCGCGCCGACACCATTCGCCTGATTCGCGATCACCGCCACCAGATCGACGACCACTACCGCGAAGACCCGCACCACCAGCGCCTGTTCATGTCGATCATTCGCGCGCCGGGCAACGTCCCGCGCCAGCTCCGGCGCATGAACCGCTACGGGATTCTGGGCAAGTACCTGCCGGAGTTCGGCCGCGCAGTGGGGTTGATGCAGCACGACCTGTTTCATATCTACACCGTCGACGCCCACACTCTGCGGCTTTTGAAGTTTCTGCACGGCTTTCGCAAATCCGACGCCAAAGCGGACTTCCCGGTGGCGGCCACGCTGATTCACCAGCTGCCCAAACTCGACCTTCTCTGGATCGCCGGGCTTTTCCACGATATCGGCAAGGGCCGCGGCGGCGATCACTCCGAGATCGGCGCCGTCGATGTCGAGCACTTTTGTCAGCGTCACCACGTTTCGCCCCACGACACCAACCTGGCGAAGTGGCTGGTCGAGCACCATCTTCTGATGTCGATGACCGCGCAAAAGCGTGATATCAGCGACCCGGACGTGATTCGCGATTTCGCGCTGGCGGTTCGCGACGAAATCCGGCTGGACTACCTGTACGTACTCACCGTGGCGGACATCAACGCCACCAACCCGACGCTCTGGAACGGCTGGCGGGCATCGCTTTTGCGCCAGCTCCACGCCGAGACCAAGCGCGCGCTGCGTCGCGGGCTCAAGAACCCGCCGGACCGCGACGACTGGATTCGTGAAACCCGCCTGGAGGCGCGCTCACTGCTCTCCAATGTGGGCGTAGAGAGCGCGCGCATCGACACGCTGTGGGAGACGCTGGGCGAGGACTACTTTCTGCAGTACGCGCCGAGCGAAATCGTCTGGCAGGCGCAGGGCATTCTCGCCCACGAAGGCTCGAAGCTTCCGCTGGTGCTGATCAGCGCGCCCACCCTGGACATGGCCGAAGGCGGCACCAAGGTGTTCATCCACACCCGCTCGGTGGACGATCTGTTCGCCGCCACCGCCGCGGCGATGGAGCAGTTGGGGCTTTCGATCCACGACGCGCGCATCGCCACCTCCCATAACGACTGGACGCTCAACACCTTCATCGTGCTCGACAGCCACGGCCAGCCGATTCGCGAGCCCGGCGCGATCGAGGAGATGCGCAGCCACCTGGTGGAGGAGCTCGATGACCCCGACGACTATCCGCAGATCGTCACGCGCCACACGCCGCGCCAGCTCAAGCACTTCAAGGTACCGACCGAGGTGCTGATCGAGCAGGACCCGGCCAACGAGCGCACGCTCCTGGAGCTGACCGCTCCCGACCGCCCGGGGCTTCTGGCACGCGTGGGGCGCATCTTCATGGAGCAGGACATTGCGCTCTCCACGGCGAAGATCGCCACGCTCGGCGAGCGGGTCGAGGACGTGTTCTTCATCACCACCAAGGCCGGCGAGCCGCTCACCGACCCGGCGCGCCAGCAAAAGCTTCGAAGCCGGCTGATCGAGGTGCTCAGCGTTTGAGTCAGTGGAGCACCAGGGGATCGCTTGAGTGCGCAACGCGGGTTTGAGGTGGTCAGTGGGCATGCTTATAATCGAGGCCTCTTTTATCGCGCCTCGCTCCCACGCCGCTGCGGCCCGCCCATCAACGGACACGCCATGAATTCTGATCTCAACGCCCTGCACCCCTATCCGTTCGAGAAGCTGGCCACGCTCAAAAAGGGGCTCGTCGCCCCCGCGGGCCTCGAGCATATCGCTCTGACCATCGGTGAGCCCCAGCATGCACCCTACCCGGCGGCGCTCACCGCGCTGGCACAAAGTCTCGACGAGATGGCGCGCTATCCGGCGACCAACGGCCTTGGCGAGCTGCGCGAGCAGATCAGCGCCTGGGCCACGCGGCGCTTCGGGCTGGCGGGGCTTGATCCGGAGCGCGAGGTGATGCCGGTCAACGGCACTCGCGAGGCGATCTTCGCCTTCGTGCAGGCCGCGCTCGATCGAAACCGGCCCGCGAAGGTCGCGGTGCCCAACCCGTTCTACCAGATCTACGAAGGTGCGACGCTGCTGGCCGGCGGCACGCCGCTGTATCTCGACTGCCGCGCCGAGAACGGCTTTCGCCCGGATTTTTCCACGGTGGACGCCGCGACCTGGCAGGACGTGCAGATCGTGTTTCTCTGCTCGCCGGGCAACCCCACCGGCGCGGTCACCTCGATGGCCGAGTTCAAGGCGCTGATCGCGCTCGCCGATGAGCACGACTTCATCATCGCCTCCGACGAGTGCTACTCCGAGCTCTATCTCGATGAAGCCGCGCCGCCACCGGGACTGCTGCAGGCCTGCGCCGAGCTTGGCCGCGATGACTATCGCCGCTGCGTGGTGTTTCACTCGCTCTCCAAGCGCTCGAACCTGCCCGGGCTTCGCTCCGGCTTCGTCGCCGGCGACGCCGACATTCTCACGCCCTTCAAGCGCTATCGCACCTATCACGGCTGCGCCATGTCGCTGCCGGTGCAGCGTGCCTCGATCGCGGCCTGGCAGGATGAGGCTCACGTACTGGCCAACCGCGACGCCTACCGCGAGAAATTCCAGGCGGTGACCGAGGTGCTCGCCCCGGTGATGGACTTCCCCACGCCCGAGGCCAGCTTCTATCTCTGGCCCGCGGTGCCCGGCGGCGATGACATCGCCTTCACGAAGCGCCTGTTCAGCGAAGAGCACGTCAGCGTCCTGCCGGGCAGCCTGATGGGCCGCGAGGACGCACATGGCCACAACCCGGGCACCGGGCGGCTGCGCCTGGCGCTGGTCGCCGAGCTCGAACCGACGCTGGAAGCCGCGCGCCGTCTTCGCCGCTTGATCGAGCGCGGCTAGGCGTTTTGCAATCGCGATATTTTGGCTATGTTGGTTTTGACCCGGTTGGTTTTGACCCGGTTGGTTTTGACCCGGCTGGTTTTGACCACGCGAACGAAACGCGGTGACACGCCGGCGAACGCACGACCATCAGAGCAACGACAGGAGGCTTTATGCTGACGCTTTACATCATCGATAACTGCGATACCTGCCGCAAGGCGCGCAAGGCGCTGGACGAGAAAGGCCTGGCCTTCAAGACCCACGACCTTCGCAAGGATGGCCTGTCGGCGAGCCTTCTGGAGCACATCCTCGAGCAGGTGCCGCTGCTGGACGCCATCAACAAGCGCAGCAAGACCTGGCGGGAGCTGCCGGAAGAGGAAAAAGAGGGGTTGGATGCGACCTCTGGCCGCGAGCTTCTGCTCAAACATCCCACGCTCTTGAAACGCCCGCTTCTGGAGCTCGATAGCCACCATTTCGTGGTGGGCTATCAAGAGGGTGATTACGACAACATCACTCAGTAACCGAATGATCGGCCACTGATCGTGGCCGATAATGGGAACGCTTTTTACTCACGACGACTTAACCGGAAAGGAAGACGCTTTATGCTGAGCTTCGCGCTTGGAATCGGCACGCAAAACACGCAAGGCGACTGGCTGGAAATCTACTACCCGGCCCCGCTTTTCAAACCCGCCGAGAACCTGGTCAGCGCCGCGCAAAAGGCGCTAAACGCCCCCGCCGGCACCCAAGCCGTGAGCTTTCTGCCCGAGGACTGCGAGCGCCTGAGCCAGGCGCTTCAGGATGCCGGCCACGCGGAGCAGGCAAGCGTTGCCGCTTCGCTTGCCGACAGTCAGCGCCCGCTGGTGGCCATGTTCATCGATAACGACGACGCCCCGCAAAGTGCCCCGGAGGTGTATCTCAAGCTGCACCTGCTCTCGCACCGGCTGGTCAAACCCCACGGCCTCGACCTGACCGGCATGTTCGGCCTTCTACGCAACATCGCCTGGACCAGCGAAGGCGCCATCGACATCGAAGAGCTGCCCGAGCGTCGCCTCAAAGCGCGGCTGGCCGGCCAGCCGCTCTCCGTGGACTGTGTCGACAAGTTCCCCAAAATGACCGATTACGTGGTGCCCGCGGGCATTCGTATCGGTGATACCGCCCGCGTCCGTCTTGGGGCGTATCTGGGTGAAGGCACCACGGTGATGCACGAAGGGTTTGTGAACTTCAACGCCGGTACCGAAGGCCCGGGCATGATCGAAGGCCGCATCTCGGCGGGCGTGTTCGTCGGCAAAGGCTCGGATCTCGGCGGCGGCTGCTCCACCATGGGCACGCTGTCTGGCGGCGGCAACATCGTCATCAAGGTGGGCGAAGGCTGCCTGATCGGCGCCAACGCGGGTATCGGCATTCCGCTGGGCGACCGCTGCACCGTCGAAGCCGGGCTCTATATCACTGCCGGCACCAAGGTCACGCTGCTCGATGATCAGAAAAACGAGGTCAAGACCGTCTCTGGTCGCGAACTGGCCGGCCAGAACGACCTGCTCTTGCGCCGCAACTCGCAAAACGGCCGTGTGGAATGCTTGACCAACAAGAGCGCCGTGGCGCTGAACGAGGCGCTGCATGCCCATAACTGAGCCCGAGGGGCTCTCGCCCACGCTCGCGCTCGCCTTCGACCTGATAGGCCGCGCCTCGGTCACGCCGGACGACGAAGGCTGCCAGACGATCATGATCGAGCGCCTCGAGGCGCTCGGTTTTCATGTCGAGCGCCTGCCCTTTGGCGATGTGGAAAACTTCTGGGCGGTACGCGGCCATCACGGCCCGGTGCTGGCCTTTGCCGGCCACACGGATGTCGTTCCCAGCGGCCCGCACACCAGCTGGGAGTTTCCGCCCTTTTCGCCCTGCATCGACGACGATGGCATGCTGTGCGGCCGGGGCGCGTCGGACATGAAGGGAAGCCTGGCGGCGATGATCACCGCCGTCGAGCGCTTTGTCGGCCACACGCCGGATCACGACGGGCGTATCGCGTTTCTGATCACCGCCGACGAGGAAGGCCCGGCCATCGACGGCACCCGCGCGGTGGTCGAACATCTGCGCGAACGCAACGAGCGCTTGGACTACTGCATCGTCGGCGAGCCCTCCTCCACGGCCACGCTTGGCGACGTGATCAAGAACGGCCGACGCGGCTCACTGGGCGGCGTGCTTCACGTCAAGGGCGTACAGGGCCACGTGGCCTACCCGCACCTGGCGCGCAATCCCATCCATCAGGCGCTGCCCGCGCTCGAGGCGCTGACCCGCGAGCACTGGGACGCGGGCAACGACTTCTTCCCGGCGACCAGCTTTCAGATCTCCAACTTTCGCGCCGGCACTGGCGCCACCAACGTGGTCCCCGGCGAGATCGAGGTGGTGTTCAACTTCCGCTACTCCACGGAAGTCACCCATGAGGCGCTGAAGGCGCGCACCGAAGCGATTCTCGAGCGCTTTGGGCTCGAGTTTCACATCGACTGGACGCTCAATGGCGAGCCGTTTCTCACCGCCGAAGGCGCGCTGGTGGACGCGGTGATGACCGGGGTGGAGGCGATCACCAAACAGCGCCCGGCGCTTTCGACCAGCGGCGGCACCTCGGATGGTCGCTTCATCGCGACCCTGGGCGCCCAGGTGGTCGAGCTCGGCCCGCTCAACGACACCATCCACAAGGTCAACGAGCGCGTGCGCGCCGCCGATCTCGATGAGCTGAGTCGGATCTACGAGGCTACCCTGCAGGCGCTATTCACTGAGGAAAACGGTCGGGAGCCAACACGATGAGCGAGCGCTTTCCGGATATCGAGGTGTACCTGGCCCGGGTCGAGTTCGAGGCGCTCAACGCCTGGCTTTTCGACACCATCGCGGCGCCGGCGCTACGCCCGGCGGGCAAGAACAAGTGGAAAAGCCAGGGGCTGAAGGACGGCGTCGAGGTGCCGGTGCTGCTGGTGGAGAACGCCGCCGACGGCTTCGCGAGTCTCTGGTTCGACAGCGCCCACACGCCCTGGCCTACTGATCAGGCCTGCGCCACGGCGGCGGCGCCGGCGCTGGGCGTCGAGGTGCGCTGCTCGCTCGGCGGCTGGAGCCCGGGGGATGACCCGGACGCGTTCTGGCAGGTGCGGCCAACGGGCGAGGCCCAGCGTATTGCCTGGCCGGATTCCGGGCGCTAGCCTGCGCTTCTCGTTTTTGCCTGCCCCAAAACGCCACTGGCCCCGCGATTGCGGGGCCAGTGGTTTGAAGCGGGAAGCGATCAGGACTCGATGATGCTCACGTCGTCGGCCTGAAGGCCGCGATCGTTTTGAATCACGTGGTAGCGCACGATCTGCCCTTCGGCGAGCATGCGCGGCCCGCGCCCGCGTATGGCGCGAAAGTGAACGAACACGTCCTCGCCGTTATCGCGGGTAATGAAACCGTAGCCCTTGTTGGTATTGAACCACTTCACTTCTCCCTCTTCGCGCCCGTCGTTGGGGTCGATCACTTCCGCCGGCTCCTCCTCGACCGGCTCCGCGGGACGCGGGGCGGGTTTGGCGCGAACCGTTTCGCCACTAACGACCACCGGAGGCGCGAACGCCGCCGCGGCCAGCGTGCCGACCAGCAGTACGATAAAACTCCCCAGGGCCACGGCCACGTAAACACCGGTCGTACCGATGATGGCAAGCTCGGAAAGCCACTGCTCGGCGAGCGGGGCGTCGGTGAGATGCACAAGACCGGCCAGCAGCAGCGGCGTGGGCGCGGCGAGTAACACACTGATCAATAAACAGCGAACAACAACTTTTGGGTTCATGGATATAAAAAGCTCTCTTGTTGTATGAGTAACAAACAAAGGAAAATACGCGGCGAGATTATAGCAACCCCCCACTTTGGCGATAAATATTCGAGCAATATCACTTACGTCGCGCAAAAGGCGGGCTAACCCTACCGAGCATACACTACAAGGTTTCGATCTTATCATGACAAACGAATTATCGCCCGCCGAGCTCGGCCGCCGGCTCGAAGCGTTGGAGAGCAAGCTCGCCTATCAGGAGCACTGGCTGGACACCCTCGACCAGACGATCGCAAGCCAGGCGCAGCAGCTGGAAAAACTCGAACGGATGAACACCCTTATGCGCGACCGGCTGCGCGAGCAGCAGCAGGCGGCGAGCGATCATGCAGACGGCGGGGCCTACCGCTTGGAAGACGATCTGCCCCCGCACTATTGAGCCCCTTTCGGTTTGAAAGCGGCGCCCGCTCAGGCGTCGATCAGCGACTCACTGCTCACGTACTCGAGCCCAAACGCCTCGGCCACCGCTCGATAGGTGACCTTTCCGGCGTGGACGTTGAGCCCCGGCGCGAAGTGGGCATCGTCCTTGAGCGCCTGCTGCCAGCCCTTGTCGGCCAATGCCAGTACGAAAGGCAGCGTGGCGTTGGTCAACGCCTGGGTGGAGGTACGCGCCACGGCGCCGGGCATGTTCGCGACACAGTAGTGGACGATACCGTCGACGAGATAGGTCGGCTCGGCGTGAGTGGTGGGTTTGCTGGTCTCGAAGCAGCCGCCCTGGTCGATGGCAACGTCCACCAGCACGCTTCCCGGCTTCATGTCGGCGAGCATGGCGCGGGTGATCAGCTTCGGCGCCGCCGCGCCTGGAATCAACACCGCGCCGATGATCATGTCCGAGCGCTTGGCCGCCTCTTCCAGCGCATCCGCCGTGGAGTAGACGGTTTTGATGCGGCCCTGATACCGACCATCAAGCTCGCCCAGACGGGCAAGGGAGCGATCCAGAATCGTCACGTCGGCGCCGAGGCCCAGCGCCATCCGCGCGGCGTTTTCGCCCACCACGCCGCCGCCGATCACCGTGACCTTGCCCGGCGCCACCCCGGGCACGCCGGGCAGCAGCACCCCAGCCCCGCCCTGGGCTTTCTCCAAGCTATGGGCGCCGGCCTGCACCGCCATGCGCCCGGCCACCGTGCTCATCGGCGCCAGCAGCGGAAGCCCGCCCTTGCCGTCGATGATGGTTTCATAAGCGATACAGGTCGCGCCGCGGTCGATCAAGCCCTGGGTCAGCGACTTCTCCGCCGCCAGGTGCAGGTAGGTAAAGAGCGTATGCGCCGGGGTCAGCCGGGCAACTTCTTCAGCCTGCGGCTCCTTGACCTTCAGGATCAGCTCGGCGTTTTGCCAGAGCGCCTCGACGTCGGGCTCGATATGCGCCCCCGCCGCTTCATAGTCGCCGTCCTGAAATCCGGCGCCTTCACCGGCACCGGCCTGCACGAACACCGTGTGGCCGCGCCCGGCAAGTTCTCGGGCGCCGCTGGGGGTAAGCGCGACGCGGTATTCGTGATTCTTGATTTCCCTTGGGACGGCGATCTGCATGGCGGGCCTCTCGATGAGCGTCAATGAACGTTACTTCATTACAGCACAGTCGAAAGGCGCTGCCAGCGCACGGCCTTAAAACGAGAAAAACGCCGGTAAAGGCGTTTTTCAGAAGAAAATTGTGGCGCAAACCGCGCGCTGGCAGAAAAATCCGCTTTAGCCGCGCGCTGCTTTAGCCTTATCCCTTCGCTGCGGGCTCGCTCACGACCGCCGCGCCGTAGATGCGCCGGTACTCCTCGGGCAGGCGCTGAGGCCGCCCGGTGGAGAGCGCGGCGCACACAAAACGCGTGCGGGCGTTGAGCAGCATTTTACCGTCGCGCTCACGCTTGAGCTGAAATCGCCGGGTAAGGCTCAGGCGCTGGTCGCACTCGACGATCCAGGTCGCCAGTACGAGCGCCTCGCCCTCGAAGGCGGGCGCGAGGTAGTCGAGCTCGTGGCGGTGCACCACCATTGCCCGGTCGAGCGCGCGGTAGCGGGCAAGATCGAGGCCCAGCGCCTCGGAGTGGGCCCAGCTGATCCGCTCGACCCAGCGCAGGTACTCGCCGTTGTTGACGTGACCAAACGCGTCGATGGCGCTCGCCTCGACGGTGATGGCCATGACGTACGGCGCTGGCAGTGCCCACTCCATACTGACTCCTTACGCGTATTGGCTAACCCATCGTCGATCAGTCGCGGTAAACCCGTACGCCCAGCGCCTTGAGGTAGGCGGTTTCGGGAATCGCCGGGTGCACCGGGTGATCCGGCCCCTGATGGCCCTGGAAAATGACCTGGCCGTGGCGGTCCTGGTGGCGCACCGCGCCGCGCACCACGTCGACCAGGCGGTCGTGGGCCAGGTGCATCGAGCAGGACGCCGAAAGAAGCAGGCCATCGCGGCCCAGAAGGCGCATCGCCTCGCGGTTGAGCCGCGCGTAGGCGCGCTCGCCGTTGGGGATGTCCTTGCGCTTTTTGATAAACGCCGGCGGGTCGAGAATCACCACGTCGAACTGCTCGCCGTCCGCCTTGAGCGCGGCCAGCGCCTCGAAGGCGTCACCTTCGCCCACCGCCACCTGCTCATGCACGCCGTTGAGCTCGGCGTTACGCGCGACCTGCTCGAGCGCCGCCCCGGAGCTGTCCACACAGAGCACTTCACTGGCGCCGCTGGCCGCCGCCTGAACGCCCCAGCCGCCGACGTAGCTGAACACGTCCAGCACGCGCTTGCCCGCCACCTGGCCGTTGAGCCAGGCGCGGTTGACGCGGTGATCAAAGAACCAGCCGGTCTTCTGACCGTTAAGCACCGGCACCACGAAGCGCACACCGTTCTCCTCGATCACGACCTCGTCGGGCAGCACGCCCTTGACCACCTCGACCTGGGCCTCGAGCCCCTCCTGACGGCGGCCGCCGGTGTCGTTACGAAACACGATCACTTCGGGTTTGACGACTTTTTCCAGCGCATCGACGATCTCGTCCGCCAGCGCCTGCATGCCGGCGGTGTTGAGCTGTACCACCAGCACGTCACCGAAGCGGTCGATGATCAGCCCCGGCAGCAGGTCGCCCTCGCCGTGAATCAGGCGGTAGAACGGCTGGGCGAACATGCGCTCGCGCAGCGCCAGCGCCTGGTTGAAGCGGTGCACGAACAGCGACCGGTCCAGGCGCATCTCCGGGTCGCGGGACATGATGCGTGCGCAGATCAGCGAGTGCGGGTTCACGTAGGCCACGCCAATGGCCTTGCCGTTGGAGGCCTCGATCAGCGCGGCCTCGCCGGCGCCAAACTCCTTGAGCGGCGTCTCTTTGGTATCCACCTCGTTGGAGTAGATCCATAGATGCCCCGCCTTCAGGCGGCGGTCGGCATTTTTATTCAAGCGCAGGCGTTGGGTCACTGGTTTCTCCAAAAACATCGGCAAAGCGTGAAAATGAGTTTAGCGCTGACATCCCGGGCAGAAAACACTCGCCCGCTGGCCTAAAACGATACGCTTCAAGGGCTGCCCGCAGCGCCGGCAAGGCTCGCCCTGACGCCCGTAGACGTTGAGCTTTTGAGCGAAGTAGCCAGGCTCGCCCTGACCGCTGACGAAATCGCGAAGCGTGGTGCCGCCTTGCGTAATGGCGGCGGCCAGCACGTCCTTGACCGCCAGCGCCAATCGATCGAAGCGCGCTTTCGAAATGCGACCGGCGGCGCGGCGAGGGTCGATGCCGGCGAGGAACAGCGCCTCCGCGGCGTAGATGTTCCCCGCCCCGACCACCACGCGGTTGTCCATTAAAAACGGCTTGACCGCCATGCGCTTGCCCCGCGAGAGCCGGTAGAGCCAGGCGCCGTCGAAGGCCTCGCTCAAGGGCTCCGGGCCCAGGTGGGCCAAACGCGTATCCTCGGTGCCATCGCCCTGCTGCCAGTCGACGAAGCCGAAACGGCGCGGGTCATGATAGCGAAGCACGAAGCCCTCACCGGTCACAAGATCCACATGATCGTGCTTTTTGGGCAGATCCCCGACACGGGCGATGCGCAGGCTGCCGGACATTCCCAGGTGCCATAGCAGCGTACCCTCGCCCTCACTCGAGGCCAGCGGCAGGCGCAGATACTTGGCCCGGCGCGTGACGCATCCCACCCGGGCGCCGATCAAGCGCTGCTCGAAGTCCTCGGGTACCGGCACGCGCAGGCGGCGGTTGCGCACGCGCACCTCAACGATTTCACGCCCCTCGACGTAGGGCGCGATTCCCAGACGGGTGGTTTCGACCTCGGGCAGCTCGGGCATGACGGGGTCCTGTGAGAGTTGACGTCAGGCAAGGGTAGCGTAGCGAGCGCAGATGACTATCCGGCGGCGCAGGGGCCATGCATGCAAAAACCCGGCTTTTAGGGCCGGGTTTTCGGCAGGCCAGGCCTGCGGTGAAAGCCGATCAGCGTAATCGAAATTACTTGATCTTGGCTTCCTTATAGATGACGTGCTTGCGAACCACCGGATCATACTTCTTGAACTCGAACTTGTCGGGGGTGTTCCGCTTGTTCTTGTCGGTGGTGTAGAAGTGGCCGGTACCGGCGCTGGACACCAGACGAATCTTATCGCGCATGGTTCAATCTCCCAAAATGCGTCGCTAATAATAGCTGAAAACGAGCTTAGATGGCGTCGCCGCGCTTGCGGATGTCGGCCAACACGGTCTCGATACCTTTCTTGTCGATGATGCGCATGCCCTTGGAGGAGACGCGCAGCTTCACGAAACGGTTCTCGGATTCGACCCAGAAACGGTGCGTGTGCAGGTTCGGCAAGAAACGACGACGTGTCTTACGCTGGGAGTGTGAAACGTTATTACCAGTTACCGGACGCTTGCCGGTAACCTGACATACTTTGGACATGAGAGCCTCCAACCGCTTGGCCAGGGTATAAGCCTGAGTGTTCAAAACTGTCGGGCAAACCGGAAGGGAGGGAGTCAGTCGATGCCGCGATGGCCTGGCTGTACCCGAATCCGTTATTCAACCCAAGTTTAAAGGTGGCACTTTATACCAGAGCATCCGATCAGCGGCAAGCAAAAGCGTGCCTGAAGGGTCAAAAAGGCCCTTTTGAACGGTAAAACGCCGACTTTTTCAAAGCCAGCCGCGCTCGGCAAAAGAGATGACATCCGCATCCCCCACCACGAAATGATCCAGTACCCGCACGTCGAAAAGCCCCAGTGCCTGGGTCAGACGCTCGGTGATGCGTCGATCGGCATCGCTGGGTTCGGCTACACCGGAGGGGTGGTTGTGAGCCAGAATCACCGCGCCCGCATTGAGTTCCAGGGCGCGCTTGGCGACATCGCGAGGGTAGACAGATGCGCTGTCTAGGGTACCGCGAAACAGCGCCTCATAGCGAATGATTCGGTGCTGAGTATCCAAAAAAAGCACCGCGAACTCCTCATGGCCCAGATGCCTCAACTGCGAGCGCAGATAGTGGCGCACGAGTGACGGCGAGGTCAGCGCGTTACCCCGGGCGAGCTGGGTGGCCAGGTGGCGCCGCGAGAGCTCAAGCGTTGCCTGTAGCTGGGCGAACTTCGCCGAGCCCAGCCCATGGGCCTGGCAAAAGGCGCGCTCATCGGACTCCAGAAACGGCCTGAGCCCGCCAAAGCGGGTGAGCAGGTCGCGGGCGAGATCCACCGCCGAGCGCCCCTTGACGCCAACGCGCAGAAAGATCGCCAGCAGTTCGGCGTCCGACAGCGCCTGGGCGCCCAGCGTTAAAAGCTTCTCCCGGGGGCGCTCGCCCTCCGGCCAGTGATTGATGCCCATCGCCTACCCCTTGCGTATCGCTATTGTGTCGATGTGCGCGGTCAGCGCTCACTATACCTAGCCTAGAAGCCCGCGAGCGAACCTGCCAAAACCGGCGCCCAAATGGTATGGTGAGCCCCTTCACGGCGGGCAGTAGCCCGGCTTTTAAAGCGTTTCATTCAGGAGGCGTGTATGGCGTCGACCCAGGCCTTCCCGCACGCGGCGCTGGCGGGCAAACGCATCCTTCTAGGCGTCAGCGCCGGCATTGCCGCTTATAAAAGCGCCCAGATCATCCGGCTGATCAAGCAGGCCGGCGGCGAGGTGCGCGTGGTGCTCACCGACGGCGCCCAGGCGTTCATCACCCCGCTGACCCTGCAAGCGCTCTCCGGCGAGGCCGTGCGCACCTCCCTTCTGGACCCGCAGGCGGAAGCCGGCATGGGCCATATCGAGCTCGCCCGCTGGGCGGATGCGCTATTGATCGCGCCGGCCACGGCGGATCTGATCGCGCGCCTGGTGCACGGCCTGGCCGATGACCTACTCACCACGCTGAGTCTTGCCTGCGAGGCGCCCCGGCTGATCGCCCCGGCGATGAACCAGGCGATGTGGCGCCATCCGGCGAGCCAGCGAAACGCGGCTCAGCTCGATCACGACGGCTGGCAGGTGATCGGCCCCGCCGCCGGCGAGCAGGCCTGTGGTGACGTCGGCCCCGGGCGCATGAGCGAGCCCGAAGAGATCGTCGACGCCCTGGCGCGGCACCTGACGCCGGCGACGCATACGCCGGATGCACAGCGCCCCCACGTGGTGATCACCGCCGGCCCCACCCGGGAGGCGCTCGACCCGGTGCGCTACCTCACCAACCAAAGCTCCGGCAAGATGGGCTACGCGCTTGCCGCCGCCGCTGTCGAGGCGGGCTGTCGGGTAACGCTGATCAGCGGCCCGGTCACGCTGGCCACCCCGGCCGGCGTTGAGCGCATCGACGTCGAAAGCGCTCGGCAGATGCACGATGAGGCGCTACGTCTGGCGCCGAGTGCCGCGCTTTTCATCGGCTGCGCGGCGGTGGCGGACTACCGCGCCGAGCACCCCGCCGAGCACAAGATCAAAAAGACTCAAGGTGTCGACACGCTGACCCTGACATTGGTCAAGAATCCGGACATCATCGCGGACGTCGCCGCGCTCGACGCGCCGACGCGCCCCTTCGTGGTGGGCTTTGCCGCCGAAACGCAAGACGTGGCGCACTACGCCGGCGAGAAGCTGTCACGCAAGCGCCTCGACATGGTAGTGGCCAACGACGTCTCCCACGCGGGCCTCGGCTTTGGCAGCGATGACAACGCCGCGCTGCTAATCTGGCGCGCCGGCGCAGACGTTGACCAGCAAAGTGCTGCGCCCCAACCCAAGACCGCCCTTGCCCGCCTGATCATCGGCAAGGCGCTTTCACTGATCGACTCAACCGCGGAATTGATGCCATGAGCCCCCCCCCCTTGAAGTGCAAGGTGCTCGACGAGCGTATGCTGGATTATCTACCGAGCTACGGCTCCGAGGGCGCGGCAGGCATGGACCTGCGCGCCCTGTTGGATGCGCCCCTCACCCTCGCCCCCGGCGAGTGCGAACTCGTGGGTACCGGCCTTGCCATCCATATCGGTGACCCAAGCCTTGCCGGCATGATCCTGCCGCGCTCGGGGCTTGGCCACAAGCACGGCATCGTGCTCGGCAACCTGGTAGGGCTGATCGATTCGGACTACCAGGGCGAGCTCAAGATATCGGTGTGGAACCGCGGCCAGACGAGCTTCACCATCGCCCCCTTCGAGCGGCTCGCTCAGTACGTGCTGGTACCGGTGGTGCAGGCGTCGCTCGAGATCGTCGAGCGCTTCGACGACAGCGCGCGCGGCGCCGGCGGCTTCGGCAGCACCGGGCGCGGCTAGCTACTTCCTTTTGGCTGACTTCAGGACACGCTCATGACGGTACCCGCCTCCATCTTTCGCGCCTACGATATCCGCGGCGTCGTGGACGACACCCTGACCGAGGCCACGACCGCGCTGATCGGCCAGGCGGCAGGCTCCGAGGCCGCGGCCAGGGGCGAGCGCGCGGTGATCGTTGCCCGCGACGGGCGCCTCTCCGGGCCCAGACTCCACCAGGCACTGGTGGCAGGGCTACTGCGCGCCGGCGTCGACGTCATCGACATCGGCCGGGTGCCCACACCAACACTCTATTTTGCCACCCATACGCTCGCGACCAGCCGCTCCGGGGTGATGATCACGGGCAGCCACAACCCGCCTGAGTACAACGGCTTCAAGATCGTGCTCGGCGGCGAAACGCTCTCCAATGAGACCATCACCGCGCTTTACGAGCGCATCAAAAGCGGCGAACTGGCCGAGGGCCACGGCACTTACCGCGAGGTCGATGTGCGCGAGGCGTATCTTGCGCGCGCAACCAGTGACGTCACCGTGGCCCGGTCGCTGCACGCCGTGGTGGACTGCGGCAACGGCGTGGCCGGCGAACTCGGGCCCGAGCTGATCCGGCGCCTGGGCGTTCATGTCACGCCGCTTTTCGATGAAATCGACGGGCGCTTTCCCCACCACCACCCGGACCCGGGCAAGCCGGAAAACCTTACGGCGCTGATCGACGAGGTCAAACGACAGGGAGCGGATATCGGGCTGGCTTTCGATGGCGACGGCGACCGGCTGGGCGTGGTCACTCAAAGCGGGCGCATCATTAACCCGGACCATCTGCTGGCGCTGTTCGCCACCGACCTGCTCGACCGCCACCCGGGGGCCGGCGTGATTTTCGACGTCAAGTGCAGCCGCCGCCTCGCCCACACCATCATTGATGCCGGCGGCGAGCCGGAAATGTGGCGCACCGGCCACTCGCTGATCAAATCGCGCATGATCGAAACCGGCGCGCTGCTGGGCGGCGAAATGAGCGGGCATATCTTCTTCAAGGAGCGCTGGTACGGCTTCGACGACGGCCTCTACGCCGCCGCCCGGCTTTTGGAAATCTTGAGCGGGCAAAGCGAGAGTGCAGAGGCGCTGTTCGCGCGCTTTCCCCAGGAAATCAGCACCCCGGAAATCAACGTCGCGGTCGCCGATGAAGAAAAGTTCGGCCTGGTGGAAGCGCTTGCCAGAGATGGCGACTTCGGCGAAGGTATCAAGACCACGATCGACGGCATTCGGGTGGACTATAGCGATGGCTTCGGGCTTTGCCGGGCATCGAACACCACGCCGGCGCTGGTGCTTCGCTTCGAAGGGGAAAGCGACGCCGCACTTGCCAGGATCAGGGCGCGCTTTGCCCGGGCGCTGGCCCGCACCGCGCCTGATCTGGACATCGCCGTGATTGCCGAGCCGACATCATAGAGCGCGCCCAACGCGCCGTAAAAAAAGACAAGCCAAGGGATAATCCAATGAATCCAAACAGTCGCGACCCGCGGGTCGTCGTGGAGGTGCTGTCAGAAGCACTTCCCTATATCCAGCAGTTCTCCGGCAAGACCGTCGTCGTCAAGTACGGCGGCAACGCCATGACCGAAGACACCCTTATCAACTCCTTCGCCCGCGACATCGTGCTGATGAAGGAAGTCGGCATCAACCCGGTGGTGGTCCACGGCGGCGGCCCGCAGATCGGAAGCCTTTTGGAGAAGCTCAACATCGAGTCGCGCTTCGTCAACGGCATGCGCGTCACCGACGCCCAGACCATGGACGTGGTCGAAATGGTGCTCGGGGGGCTGGTCAACAAGAGCATCGTCAATCTGATCAACCAAAGCGGCGGCAAGGCGATCGGTCTGACCGGCAAGGACGGCGCCCAGATTCGCGCCCGCCAGCTCAAGGTCGAGCACAAGACGCCAGAGATGACCGCTCCAGAGATCATCGATATCGGCCACGTCGGCGAGGTGGAGTCGATCTCCACCGATCTGATCGAGATGCTCGCCGCCCGCGATTTCATCCCGGTGATCGCGCCGATCGGCGTGGATGACGAAGGCCACAGCTACAACATCAACGCCGACCTGGTCGCCGGCAAACTCGCCGAGGCGCTCGGCGCCGAGAAGCTGATGCTTTTGACCAACGTGGCGGGGCTGATGAACAGCGAAGGCCAGGTGCTCACCGGGCTGACCACCGCTCAGGTCGACGAGCTGATCGAGGACGGCACCATCTACGGCGGCATGCTGCCCAAGATTCGCTGCGCGCTGGACGCCGTGAAAGGGGGCGTGGTCAGCGCCCAGATCGTCGATGGCCGCGTGCCCCACGCCATTTTGCTCGAAATCTTCACCAAGGCGGGCGTCGGCACCTTGATCAGCGACGCTGGCTAAAGCAAGGGGATGGCACATGAGCGATGACAATAAACCGCGCCGGCGCGAACAAATCCTGCAGGCGCTGGCCATCATGCTCGAAGAGGACAGCGGCAAGCGCATCACCACCGCCGCGCTGGCCCGCCAGGTCGGCGTCTCCGAGGCGGCGCTGTATCGCCACTTTCCGAGCAAGGCGCGCATGTTCGAAGGTCTGATCGACTACATCGAGGAGAGCGTCTTCGCGCGCATCACGCGCATTCTCGAGGACATCCCCGACGCCGAGCGCCGCTGCGCGACGATCCTCTCGCTGCTTTTGGGCTTTGCCGAGAAGAACCCCGGGCTTGCCCGCGTGCTCGGTGGCGACGTGCTCACCGGCGAGACGGCCAGGCTCCGACAGCGGGTGCACCAGCTCTTCGAGCGTTTGGAGACTCAGCTCAAGCAGATTCTGCGCGAGGCGGAAATTCGCGAAGGGCGACGCACGACCATCACCGCCTCGGCGGCGGCGAATTTATTGATCGCCCAGGCCGAAGGGCGCATTTCGCAGTACGTGCGCAGCGACTTCAAGCGCGCCCCGACCGAGTACTGGGACGACCAGTGGGCACTGATCGCCTCCGGGTTATTGAAAGAGAGCGCCTTGTCCGCCTGACCGCTCCATCCAGGACGTGCGGACATGAAAAAGCCCCGGCGACTGCCGAGGCTTTTCGTTTTGGGTCGATTTTCATCAAGCGGCGAGTGTGTCGCCCATTTTCGCGCGAAGCTTCTTCATGGCGTTCTTCTCGAGCTGGCGAATCCGCTCGGCACTCACGCCGTACACGTCGGCCAAATCGTGAAGCGTCGACTTGTCGTCGGTCAGCCAGCGACGCTGCAGAATATCCCGCGAGCGGTCGTCGAGCTCGCCCAGCGCCAATTGAAGGCGGCGCGTGGAGTCCTCTTCGAAATCGCTGTCCTCGAGCTGAGTCGCCGGGTCGAGGGTGGCATCGTCCAGAAACTGCGCCGGCGCCTGGTAGGGGCTGTCCTCATCATCGCTCGGCGAGGCATCGAAGCCCGCATCGAACGCCGACAGCCGCCCTTCCATGTCGCGCACGATCTCGGGTTTGACGTCGAGATCCTTGGCGATGGCGGCGACTTCATCGTTGTTCAGCCAGGCCAGCCGTTTTTTCGCGCTGCGCAGGTTGAAGAACAGCTTACGCTGCGCCTTGGTGGTCGCAATCTTGACGATGCGCCAGTTACGCAGCACGAATTCATGAATTTCGGCCTTGATCCAGTGCACGGCAAAAGAGACCAGCCGCACGCCCTGATTGGGGTCGAAGCGCTTGACCGCCTTCATCAGGCCCACGTTGCCTTCCTGAATCAGGTCGGCCTGAGGCAAGCCATAGCCCGAGTAGCTGCGCGCAATATGCACCACAAAGCGCAGGTGCGACATGACCAGCCGCCGCGCCGCCTCGAGATCGCCCTCGTCATAGAGCCGGCGCGCCAACGCCTGCTCCTCTTCGACGGTCAGAACGGAAATGCCGTTGACCGCTTGAATATAACCGCCCAGGTCGTTGCCTGGAGACAGCTGACCCACCGGTAGAAGACTAGTGCTCATGCAGATGGTCTCCTTGTCACCTATCCTGGTCGACCTGCTATCGTCATCAACATGAGCCAATGTGTGCGGTTCACGATCGACATAGCGTGTCGGAGTAATCACTAAGACAGTAACTAAAGTATAAGGTTCAAGGTATCCCGACCAATAACCGGTCGGGCAACGCGCCCGCTCAAAACCGACTCAGCGCGGGCGAATGCTGGATAGATGGCGCGACACGGCAAGCCATGCGCCCAGCCAGCCCAATAGTGTACTGCAGAATAGCAAAATTGTAGAGCCTGTCACGTCGAGCTGGGGCAGGCTGAAGCTCGCCCCGTAGCTCGCCGCCAGCGCCGCCACCGGAAGCGAGAGCCAGTGGTTGCCCAGCGCCAGCAAAAGGAGCGCGATCACGCCCCCACCAACGCCGTACCAGGCGCCGCTGTACAGAAACGGGCGACGCACGAAAGCGTGGGTCGCGCCGATCAGCATGACCACCTCGATCTCCCGGCGCCGGCTCTCCACCGATAGCCGTATGGTGTTGCCCACCACCAGCAGCACGCCGAAGCCGAACAGCACGCCGAGCGCCAGCGCCACGCGCCGGCCAAGGTCCGCCAGATGACGAAGCCGCTCCACCCACGCCAGATCCACGCGCACTTCGTCCACCCCGGCAAGTTGCTCGAGCTGCCCGGCAAGCGCCTCCATGGACGCGGGCTCGACGCTTTGCGGGTTGATCACGATGCTCGCCGGCAGCGGGTTCTCCGTAAGGCCCATCAGGGTGTCATCGATGCCCAGCGAGCGCTGGAACGTCGCCATGCCCTCCTCGGCGCTGATCAGCCGGGTTTGCGAAACGCCGGCCTCAGCGCCCACCGCCTGTTCGATGCGTTCGGCCTCGGCCGGCCCTACGTCGGTTTGTAGATACACGGTGAGCGTGGCGCTCTCGTCGAGCTCGGCGTCCAGCAGTCGGGCGCTGTCCAGAGTCAGCCAAAGCGCGGCAGGCAGTACCAGGGCGATCGCGATGGCGAGCATGGTGAGCAGGTTACCCAGCGGATGGCGCACCAGCCGGTAGAGGCTATCGCCGAGCATGGCGCGATGGTGGCGCCCCCAGGCGCGCGCCCGGCTGCCGAATCCCGGGCCCGTCGGGCGCGGCTTTTTGGGCGCAGGCGGTGCCGGCGCCTTGCCGGCCTTACCCGCCGGGGCGCCACGGCGGCTCACCGCGCCGCTGCGTCGGGTGGCCGCGCCGCGGGGCTCCGAGGGCGGCGGAGTGGGGCGCTTCATACCGCCCCCTCGTCGCCAATCAGGCGCCCATCGCGCAGGCGCAGAATGCGGTGGCGCAAACGGGCGATCAGTGCCAGGTCGTGGCTTGCGATCATGACGGTGGTACCGATGCGGTTGAAGTCCTCGAACAGGCCCATGATGTCGGCGGACAGATGCGGATCGAGATTCCCCGTGGGCTCGTCGGCGAGCAGCAGCGCGGGCTTGTTGACCACGGCGCGGGCGATGCCCACGCGCTGCTGCTCGCCGCCGGAGAGCTCTACCGGCAGCGCCTTCTCGCGATGCAAAAGCCCCACCTTGTCGAGCGCGGCGCGTACCCGGCGCGCGGACTCTCGCGGCTCGAGGCCCTGAATTTCCAGCGGAAGCGCGACGTTTTTGAACACGCTGCGGTCGAACAGCAATTGGTGGTCCTGAAACACCACGCCGATCTGGCGCCGATAAAACGGCACCTGGCTTGCGTGGAGTTTGGCGATGTCGTGACCGGCGACCACCACGCGCCCGCGGCTGGGTTTCTCCAGACGCATGATCAGGCGTAAAAGCGAACTCTTGCCCGCCCCGGAGTGGCCGGTCAGAAACACCATTTCGCCAGGGGCGACGTGAAAATTGAGATGCGCCAGCGCCTCGAAACGGCCGCCGTAGCGCTTACCGACGTGCTCGAACGCAATCATCCGCGCGTTGCGCCCTCGGGCTGATCGAACAGCGCGTTGACGAAATCGTTGGCGCTGAACGGGCGCAGGTCGTCGAGGCTTTCACCGACGCCGATGAAGCGGATCGGCGTTTCGAGCTGTTTGGCGAGGGCAAAGATCACACCGCCCTTGGCGGTGCCGTCGAGTTTGGTCAGCGTGATGCCGCTGATCGGAACGGCTTCATTGAAGGTGCTGGCCTGGGAGATGGCGTTCTGACCGGTCCCGGCGTCGAGCACCAGCATCACCTCGTGCGGGGCGCTGGCGTCGATTTTCTGCATTACGCGGTGAACCTTCTTGAGCTCCTCCATCAGGTGGCTCTTGTTGTGAAGCCGCCCGGCGGTATCGGCGATCAGCACGTCGACCCCGCGGGCCCTGGCTGCCGACACCGCGTCATAAATCACCGAGGCGCTGTCGGCGCCGGTGTGCTGGGCGATCACCGGCACGTCGTTGCGCTCGCCCCACACCTTGAGCTGCTCGACGGCCGCGGCGCGAAAGGTATCGCCGGCGGCGAGCATCACGCTTTTACCCTCGCGCTGAAAGCGCTGGGTGAGCTTGCCGATGGTGGTGGTCTTGCCCACGCCGTTTACCCCGACCACCAGAATAACGAAAGGGCCGTCGCCTTGCTTGTCGAAATCGAGCGGCTTGGCCACCGGCTCGAGCATCCGCCCGAGCTCTTCCTGCAGCCCCTTGTAAAGCGCGGCGGGATCATTGAGCTCCTTGCGCGATACCCGCGCCTGAAGGCGCTCGATGATCGCGGTGGTCGCCTCGATCCCCACGTCCGCCATCAGAAGCTGGGTCTCGAGGTCCTCCAAAAGCTCGTCGTCGATCTGCTTTTTGCCCAGAAAGAGATCCGCCAGCCCGTCGGTCAGATTCGCCCGGGTCTTGCCGAGCCCGGACTTGATCCGAGCGAAGAACCCCTTCTTCTCCTCTTTTTTCTCCTCCCTGGCCGCGACCGGCTTGTCCTGGGGCGAGGGGCTGGGCGCGCTCGACCCCGGCTCGATTTCAGGCGCGCTGGGCGCAGGCTCGACTTCCGGTGCGCTGGGTTCGGGCGCTACCTCGGGCGGACGTTCGGGCTCGATTTCCGGCGTTTGACGCGCCGGTTCGATCTCGGGCTCAACCTCGGGTTGTGCCGGTTCCGGCTCGACTTCCGGGGTTTTATCGGGCTCGACCTCGGGTTTTTCGGGTTCCGGCTCCACCTCGGGGGGTTCCGGCGCAGGCTCGATTTCGGGCTGCTCGGGTTCGGGTTCGATCTCGGGCTTTTTGGGCTCGGGTTCGATCTCGGGCTCTATCTCGGGCTTCTCCGGGCCCGGCTCGCCGTCCGGCTCGCTGGGGCGCGGCGCCGGCTCGGCTTGCTCCTCAACCGGCGCCTCTGTCACGACCGGGCCTGGTGCGGGCTCGCGCTCGGCGCTCTCGTCCTTCGCGTCGCCCAGGCCCACCTCGTCGCGTTTGCGCTCGTCCTGGGGCTGCGAATCCTGCTTTTTCTTGCGTTTTAAGAAACCGAACATGGAGGTATCCAACTAAAAAAGGTGAACATTGTGCCCATCCTAACACCGCCGGCCAGGACTTTGGACACGGACCCCGCTACAATCGGCGCCATGAAACGACAACGCTCTACACGCAAAACCACCGCGTCGCGCGAGACGTCCAAAGCGTCCGGCAAGCTACGTATTATCGGCGGTGATTACCGCCGCCGCCAGCTTCCCGTGCTGGATCACCCAGGGCTTCGCCCAACGCCGGACCGGGTGCGCGAAACGCTGTTCAACTGGCTGGGCCCGGCGCTTGCCGGCAAGCGCGCCCTGGATTTGTTCGCAGGCTCCGGAGCGCTGGGTATCGAGGCACTCTCCCGGGGGGCTCGTGAGGCGACCTTCGTCGAGCTGACCCCGCGCGTGGCCGGGCTGATCGAGCAGAACCTGGCCACGCTCGGTGCGGCCAACGCCCGGGTCGTGACCATGGAGGCCGGCGCGTTCCTGGCGAGCGCACCGAGCACGTATGAGCTGGTGTTTCTCGACCCGCCCTTTCACAAGGGCCTGGCCGGGCCGTGCTGCCAGGCCCTGGAGAACGGCTGGCTTTCGCCAAAGGCGTTCATTTATCTCGAAACCGAGCGGGATTTGACCGTCGAGGTGCCTGCCACCTGGCAACTTCACCGCGAAACCAGCGCCGGAGAAACCAGCGCGCGGCTTTACCGGCGCGGCGCGCTTGCCCAATAGTCGGCGTGGCGTTACGCTCAACGCGTCATTTACCGGGGGCAGGGCTTTCTGCCCCGTTTTTGGAGGTCGGCATGAGCCTTGAACTATTCAATCAGCTGGAACAGAAAGTCACCGATACCGTCGAAGCGCTGGAGCTGATGAAGCTCGAAAACGAAGAGCTTCGCCGCGAAAACGCCGAGTACAAGCAGGAGCGCGAAGAGTGGGAGCGCCGCCTGCAGGGGGTGCTGTCGAAGTTCGAGGAAAGCGCCACCGAAAGCGCCTGAGCCAACCGTCAGGGCGCGCGCGACATTAGCAGCGCGTCCTCTCGCCCGGTCGCCGAATCGCTGGCCGCCGGAGCGCCGGCCGCCGGGGCGCCGGGCGAATAGTAGTTGCGCCGCCGACCGTCCACGCAAAACCCCGCCGCCTCGTAAAGTCTGATCGCTGAGTGATTGGATGCGCGCACCTCGAGCAGCGTGCGCTCGCTTTGCCACGTGCGGGCATGCGCCAGCACAGTCTCCAAAAGCGCGCCGCCGATGCCCTGACCGCGCTGCCCGTTTGCCACGCCGATCGCCTGCAGCTCCGCCTCGAACGGCAGCCTTGCAAGCAGCGCGTAGCCGACCAGCGCTTTTTCTTGCCACGCTCCCAGCACGATCATCGCCTCATCTTCTAATGCGCGCGCAAGCGATGCCGCGCTCGCGCCACTCTGTGCATCCGCCTCCAGCGCGAGCAGCGCCGCAAGGTCACCCGTCGAAAGCGGTCGTATCACGTCGGGCCGCTTTGAGTCAGTTTCAAAAGCTTTGGCCAGAGCGCGCGCTTGGCGGGCGCGTCAAACAACGAGCCCAGCGCCGGAGCGCGCCAGACGGGAAGTTCGAGGGTGCGGCTGTAATCGCCTTCAAACGCCAGTACCCGAGCGAGCGTATCCTCGCCTTCGTCCTGCGTCGGCGCGTTCGCCCAATAAAGCAGCCGCTCGAGGTGCCACCCCTGGCGCTGCGCGGCGCCGGCGATGAATGCCGCCACGCCTTCCCGGGCCTCGGCAAGCGGGTCGTCCGAGGCGAAAGCGCCGGCCATCGGCGGCCATTTGAAAACGGTGAACGTGGGCGTGGTGCCGGCCGGGGCGCCGGCGGCGATAAGCATGTTGGCAAGCAGGCGCCGCTCGGTGGGGCCCAACTCTCCGGCATGTACGCTGAGCCAGCGCCCGTCGATGCAGGCGCAGGTCAGGGTGAACACGACCGGCTCGGCGCGCGCCGCAGGCTCGCTCTGTGGAGTGGCGGGCGCGGCGGCGGGTTCCAGCGCCGGCCGAGCGGGTGGGGCGATATCGCCCAGCAGCGCCCGCGCGGATTTGGGCGGCGCGCTCGAAGGCGCTTCCTGGGGTGGCGCGCTCGGGGCGCTCTCCGGGGCCCTAGCGGGGGCTTTCTGCGGCTCGTCGAGCAGCGCGTGCAGCGCCTGGCGCGGCTCGGTTTTCTCTGGCGTTTCCCACTCGCAGGCCTCGGTCGCCAGGGCGTTGGGCAGCTGATAGCGGCACGCCCAGGCGGTGATGCCCATGGCGTCCAGGTAGTGGCGTCGGCTGGCTTCCGGGGTCACTTCTCGCCGCCACGACAGTTCGGAGAATTGGGCCGCTCGCCGCCGCGCGCAGCCCACTCCTCAGGTGTATAAAGGTGCATCGCCAGCGCGTGGACCGGGCCGCCGAGCTCGTCGGCGAGCAGCGCATAGATCTGCTGATGGCGCTTGACCGGCATCATCGCCTCGAAGCTGTCAGAGACCAGCGTCACCTTGAAGTGGGTTTCGGAATTGGCCGGCACGTTGTGCAGGTGACTTTCGTTCTCTACGCGCAGCACGTCCGGCGAAAGCGCCGTTAATTTCTGCTCGATCTGTGTCTGCAACGTCATGACAGGCCTCCTCGGTGTGTGGACGGCTTCATTGTACGCCCTTACCGAGGCCTCGACGATGCCCGCCGTTCAACGAGTGCGCGCCCGGCAAGCGACACCCGCGAAAGGCTCGCTGCCAGCGCCAAAAGCGTCGTGAAAGCGCCGAACCAGAGCGTGACCTGCACCGAAAACCCCAGCGCCAGCGCCGCGCCCACCACCGCCACGCCGAAAGACTGGCCGACGGTGCGTACCGTGCTCATCATGCCGGAGACGTTGGCACTGCGCTCCGGCGGCAGGCTCGCCATCATTTCGCGGTTATTGGGCGGCTGGAAAAGCCCGAAGCCGATCCCGCACAGCGCCGTACGCCAGAGACTGCCCGCCGCCCCGGTGGTCTCATCCACCAGCGCCAGCGCCATCAGCCCGACCATCAGAAAGCCAAGGCCCACGCTCGACAGGATGCTCGGGTTGACCTTGTCGGCAAGGCGCCCGGCCAGCGGCCCCACCACCATGATGGCAAGCGGCCACGGGGTGAAGAGCCAGGCGGTTTCGAGCGGCGAGAACCCCATCTGGTTCTGGTAAAAAAGCGACAGCGCGACGAACGTCAGCCCGTGGCCGATGAACGCAAGCCCCGAGGTACAGACTGCCAGGGTGAAGCGCATCTCGCTAAAGAGCGTCAGCGGTAAAAGCGGATAGCGCGCCCGGCGCTGGCGGCGAATGAACAGCGTCGCGGCGATCAGGCAGAGCCCGGCCCAGGCGAGCGCCGCCAACGGCTCGGCATGACCCAGCGCATCCATCGAGAGAAAGAAGCTCGCCAGCATCACGATCGAGCAAAGCGCCCCGGCGATATCGAAGGCGCCCGAGCGCGGCGTCTCGCGAGGCAAGGCCGTGGCGGCAAAATAGAGCGAGCAGAGCCCGAGCGGCACGTTCAGCGCAAAAAGCCAGGGCCAATCGGCAAAAGAGAGAATCGCCCCGCTCACCGTGGGCCCGGCGGAGTAGCCGGCGGCGACGATCAGCGCGCTCAGACCCAGGGCACTGCCCAACAGCCGGGTCGGAAAGATCATCCGATAAAGCGACGGGCCGATGGAGAGCGTGGCCGCCGCGCCCAGGCCCTGGAGTGCCCGAAACACCAAGAGCGTCTCAAGATGTCGGGAGAGGGCCGCCCCGATGGAGGCGCCAACGAAGATGGCCAGCCCCAGCAGATAGAGCCGGCGCCGGGTGATCAGCTCACTAAGCCCCGCAAACACCAGCAAGAACGCCGCGCACACGACCTGAAAGATATTGGTGATCCACACCGAACGCGAGGCGGAGGCGCCCAGATCCTCTGCGATGGTGGGTAGCGCCAAATTGACCATGGTGGTATCCATTACCGCCATGGTGGTACCGGTCATCAGCGCCAGAAGCGCCAGCGCACGTTCACGGCCGGGCAGGCCGTCGTCGCCTGGGCGGGTTTCGAACAGTCGCATGGAGCAAGGCTTCCTTAAGACAGGCCTGCGTTTGAGTAAAGCGCTCCCTGGGCAGGACTTCGAGCAGGACGTTATTGCAGGGCTTTTTTACAGCGCTTTTTTACAGCGCTTTTTTGCCGGGCTTTTTTGCAGGGCCTTGACGGCAAAACCGGCCGAAGCCGGTTTCGAAAAACGTACGCTCTGCGAAAGCGTCAGGCCGGGTCGTTGTCGAGCAGCAGCGCGTCGTCGACATCGGAAATTTCAAGCGCCGTTTCATCGTCGAGATCGATCGCCAGGTAGCTGTGCTCGACGCGCAAAAACGACTGGAACAGTGACCAGTCCAGCGTCTCGGGCCACTGACGCTCGTCCTCTTCCCAGGCGCGCAGTTCGGTTTCGAGAATTTCCACGCAGCGCTCGTGCACGAAGGTCTCTAGCGCCTCGGGGGTGTCCATCTCGGGGATCAGGTAAATGGTACTTTCACGTTCGACGTCACCCAGTGTCAGGTCGTCGTCTCCCATGGTGGGTTCCAGCGCGTTGATCCAATCCAGAAAGGATTGGGTCGGCCTGACGCTCAGAGCGGAGCGGTTAAGCAGTTTCATGGGATTCTCCTCGCCGTCGAAACGTTGACCATTATGGGCGCTAAAACGCGCCCTTACCAACTTTTACTCGACTTCCGGACGCATCGCCGGGAACAGCAGTACGTCGCGAATCGAGGGGCTGTCGGTGAACAGCATCACCAGCCGGTCGATCCCGATGCCCTCGCCCGCCGTGGGCGGCATGCCGTACTCCAGCGCCCGCACGTAGTCGGCGTCATAGTACATCGCCTCCAGATCGCCCGCGTCCTTCTCGGCGGCCTGCTCGCGAAAGCGCTCGGCCTGGTCCTCGGCATCGTTGAGCTCGGAGAAGCCATTGGCGATCTCGCGCCCGCCCACGAAAAACTCAAAACGGTCGGTGACGAAAGGATCGGCGTCGCTGCGCCTTGCCAGCGGGCTCACCTCCGCCGGGTACTGGGTAATGAAGGTGGGCTGATCGAGGCGATGTTCGGCAACCTCCTCGAAGATCTCGGTCTGGACCTTGCCCAGCCCCCAGCTCGGCTTCACCTTCACGCCCACGCGCTCGGCGACTTTCACGGCGCCTTCAAGCGACTCGAGCTCAGCGGCATCGATGCCGTCACCGTACTCGAGAATCGAATCCTTGAGCGTCAGGCGGCGAAACGGCGCGCCGAAATCGTACTCATTGCCCTGATAGCTCAACGTGGTGGTACCGAGTACCTGCTGGGCGGTGGCGCGCAGCATCGCCTCGGTCATGTCCATCAGGTCGTTGTAATCGGCGTAGGCCCAGTAGAACTCGACCATGGTGAACTCGGGGTTGTGCCGGGTCGAGAGACCTTCGTTGCGGAAATTGCGGTTGATCTCGAAGACCTTCTCGAAGCCGCCCACCACCAGCCGCTTCAAATAAAGCTCCGGGGCGATACGCAGGTACATGTCCATGCCCAGCGCGTTGTGGTGGGTGATGAACGGGCGCGCCGTGGCCCCGCCGGGGATCGGCTGCAGCATGGGGGTTTCCACCTCCATGAAGCCCTTGTCCTCGAAAAAGCGGCGCATCGCGCTGATTACCGCAGCGCGGGTCTCGAACGCTTTGCGCGACTCCGGGTTCATGATCAGGTCGACGTAGCGCTGGCGATAGCGCGCTTCCTGGTCGGTCAGGCCGTGAAACTTGTCAGGAAGCGGGCGCAGGCTCTTGGTCAGAAGCTGGGCATCGACCATCATCACGTAGAGATCGCCCTTGCCGGATTTATGCACCGGGCCGCGCGCGGCGACGATATCGCCGATGTCCCAGCTCTTGATGTCTTCCAGAAGCTCGGCGGGCAGGCCCTTTTTATCCACGTAGAGCTGGATCTGACCGGCCACGTCCTGAATGACGATGAAGGGGCCACGCTTTCGCATGATGCGCCCGGCCACCGCCGCCTGATGATCCAGCGCCTCGAGCTCCGCCTTGTCCTTGTCACCGAACTGCGTTTGCAGCTCGACGGTCAGGCTATCCCGGCGAAAGCCGTTGGGAAAGGCGCTCTTGCCGGTGGTGGCGGCGCTTTCGCGGCGCGCGGCGAGCTTGCCGCGGCGCTCCATGATCAGATGATTTTCGTTTTCCGCAGAAGACGCGTCCTGGTTGGCCATCAGACACCCTTGAATGATCGAACCCAAAAAAGATTACAAACCCTGCTTGAGGCTTGCGATGATAAATTGATCCAGATCGCCGTCGAGCACCTTGTCGCAGTTGCTGGACTGCACGCCGGTGCGCAGATCCTTGATGCGCTGGTCGTCGAGCACGTAGGAGCGGATCTGGCTGCCCCAGCCGATGTCGGCCTTGGAGTCCTCGGCTTCCTGCTTGGCGGCGTTGCGCTTTTGCATCTCGTGCTCCCAGAGCTTCGCCTTGAGCTGCTTCATGGCGAAGTCCCGGTTGGCGTGCTGGCTGCGCTGGTTCTGGCAGGCAACGACGATACCGGTCGGCTCGTGGGTGATCCGCACCGCCGAGTCCGTGGTGTTGACGTGCTGACCGCCGGCGCCGCTGGAGCGGTAGGTGTCCACGCGCAGATCCGACGGGTTGATCTCGACCTCGAAGCTGTCGTCGACTTCCGGCGATAAAAACACCGAGGCGAAGGACGTGTGGCGGCGACCGCCAGAGTCGAACGGGCTCTTGCGCACCAGCCGGTGAACGCCGGTTTCGGTTCTGAGCCAGCCAAAGGCGTGATCGCCCTGAATATGCACCGAGGCCGACTTGATGCCCGCCACTTCGCCGGCGGAAGCTTCGATGATCTCGGCCTTGAAGCCGTGATGCTCGGCCCAGCGCAGGTACATGCGCAGCAGGATATTCGCCCAGTCTTGGGCTTCGGTGCCGCCGGAGCCGGACTGAATGTCGAGGTAGGCGTTGTTTTCGTCCATCTCGCCGGCGAACATGCGGCGAAACTCGAGCCGTTCGAGCGACGCCTGCATGGTATCGAGTTCGCGCTTGACCTCTTCGACGGTGCTCTCGTCCTCCTCCATCTCGGCCAGCTCCAGAAGATCCCGGCTATCGCCAAGCCCCTGGTCCAGCTCGTCGATAGTGGCGACGATGGTCTCAAGCGTTGCCCGCTCCTTGCCGAGTTTCTGGGCGTACTCCGGGTCGCTCCAGACGTTCGGGTCCTCGAGTTCGCGGGTGACCTCTTCTAGCCGATCCTTCTTCTCGGCATAGTCAAAGATACCCCCTAAGAACGTCTGTCCGCTCAGACAGGTCCTTGATTTGGGTATGAATCGGGTTGGTTTCCAACATGGGTCGCGCCTTGATCTGATCAGTACCGCCAGGGTACTCAAATGGGGTGGTCGTTGGTCGGGGCGCTCGCTGAGCACGGGGGCGGCGCAAGGCCGCTGACCCGACAAACGAAACCGATGCATTAATGGGCACCTAGTGTAACGAAAGCGGGGGGTGGGTGCATCTACCGCCCTGCCCGCACACGCAAAAACCCGGCCGGAGCCGGGTTTTCAAGAGAGTACCGAGACGTACTTAGAAGCGGTAGGTCAGCTGCGCGCCAAAGCCATGAGCTTCGTTTTTGTAGTCCGCCGAGTAGGTCGCCCCGCCCACCGGGATACCGCGAGTCGCCGGGCTTGCCAGCAGATCCTGGCGCGACTGCTCGACGGAAGTGCCGCGCTCGGTCAGGTACGAGTAGGCCACGTCCAGCGTCAAATCGGGAATCGGCGTCCAGCCCGCGCCCAGTGAGAAGATGCGCCGGTCATCGGAGGGAATGCGCACGCTTCTGAACTCGTCATTGGTCGGCGTGAAGTCGAGCGTGACGCCCGCGCGCAGCGCAAGCTCGGGGGTGAGCTGGTACTCACCGCCGGTGGCGAACGCCCAGGCGTTGGAGTAGTCCTGCTGCTCCTGAGTGATCACGCCGCCGCCGGTGCCGGTGACGCGAATCTCGTCGAACTGGCTCCAGCGTACCCAGGAAGCGCCGAACATCAGCTTGAGTCGGTCGCTCATCTGCTGGGTCAGCGAGAAGTTGACCGTCTCCGGCGTGGTCAAATCGAGCGAGGCGTTTGAGTCGGCGCGCACCACGTTGCCCAGCGGGTCGGTCGCGGAGAAATCGCCTTCCAGGGTGTAGTCGACCTTGGAGCGGTAGGTCAGACCGAAGGTGGTCTCCGGGACCGGCTGATAGATCACGCCGAGGTTATACCCCCAGGCCTCGTCGTCGCCTTCGACGCGCGAGTCGATATCGGTGGCGGCGCTGAACGCCGGGCCGGAAGGCAGCTGGCGGCGCAGCTCACCGTCGACCTTGTTGTAGGTAACGCCCGCGCCCACCGACCACTGGTCGTTGAAGCGGTAGGAGACCGTCGGCTGCGCCGACTGCACGACCACTTCGGTGTAGTCACCGAAGTAGCGGCCCTGAAACGAGCCTTCGTACTCGGTCTTGGAGCCAAACGGGGCGTAGACGCCGAAGCCGAACGCCAGCCGCTCGTTGACCGGATGCGCGTAGAACGCGAACGGCACCAGCGTGCCGGGCACCATGTCGCCTTCGTTGGTACCGGGGATACCGCCCACGGGCACCTGAACGCCGTTGGGTGCGCCGCCGGTCGCCACGCCCGAGTCCAGCGTACGGCTGGCCTGAACGTTACTGATGTCGGTTTTCGGGTTCAGGTACGTGCCGCCGGCGGTGATCTGCGCGCGGTCGAGAAACGACATGCCCGCCGGGTTGCCGTAAACGATGGTGGCGTCGTTGACGTTGGAGCTGCGTCCGGCGTGCCCATAACCTTGGCCGCTGACGCTCTGTTCGTTGATCTGGTAGCCCCCGGCGTTGGCCTGGCTTGCGAAGGCCGCCGCCGCAACGGCGGACACCAGCGCGAGTTTTTTTACGTTGTTATGCATAGTGAGCCTCGTTTTCGAATGATCCGGCAGGCACTACGACTCGCCCGCCTTATTATTGTGTTCCAGTGATTAGTTTTCGCCCAATGCGGGCGCGGGTTCAAGAGGCAAACGCTCGTTTTATTTATTTTCGGGGCTATCCATTAGTCGTACGAGCATTTTAATGCGCGCCGAACGGCTTTTCTCAAACTCGTAGGCACGGTTTTAATGCCGCCATGAAAACACAGCGCAGCGTTGAAAGCGCCGGGGGAAATCGCCCCCGCTGGGGCTAAAGTTTTGGCCCGCCGTTACGAGAACCAGGCGCGGCCTAGCTCACGCCGATATAGCGCCCGGGCTTGTGGTTGAGCGCGATGATGAGATTGAGCGTCAGCGCGCCCAGCACCGAGTAAGCGACGCGATCCAGCGGCAACTGGGTGAGCGCGACGGCGAGAATCACGGAGTCGACGCCAAGCTGCACGTAGCCCGCCCGCAGGCCATGGCGCTGCTGCAGGTAAAGCGCGAGGATGTTGATGCCACCCAGGCTCGTGCGATGGCGAAAGAGCATCAGCATGCCAAGACCCATCAGCGCCCCGCCCATCAGCGCGGCGTAGAGCGTGGGTACGCTCTCGAAGACCACCCACTCGCCGGTCAGCTCGGAGAAAAGTGACACGAGACCGATGGCAATGAAAGTGCGCAGGGTAAAACTCCAGCCCATGCGCTTGATCGCGAGATAGTAAAACGGCAGGTTGATGGCGAAGAACCAGACGCCGAAGCCCCAGCCGGTCATGTAGTTCAACAAAAGCGCCAGCCCCGCCGTGCTGCCGGTGAGCAGGACCGCGTGGGTATAGAACGTCACCCCCAGCGCCACGAACAGCGTGCCGAGCAGCATCGCGATGGCGTCTTCGACCAGGGTATGCGGGTCCTGGGGCAGGTCTTCCACGCGCATGAGTGCGTCCCTTTTATGTCCTTGTTGATACTACGGCCGCGTCGCCAGGCGCTTATATGATCTCGGCGTGCTCGACCATCAGCTGCAGTGACTCGCGTCCGCGCCAGCGGTTGCGGTTGAGTTTGAACGCGCAGGTCAGCGTATCGCCGACGCCGAAGGCGGGCAGCTCCCCGGGCGTCAGGGCGCGAAACCAGATCGCCTTGCAGGTCACCGGGCCGCTCGAGAGCTCCAGCATCAGGTGCACGCCGTCGCCGCCCACCGGGCGCAGCGACTCGACGATGAAGTCGCCCTGAAACAGCGGCGCCTCGAACTCGCGGCCGAACGGGCCCAGCGCGTCGATTTCGCCAAGTGTCGCCAGATTCAGCTGGGCGGCGTCGAGAGTGCCGTCGGTGTAAAGCTTTGGCGTGCGCGGTTCGCTTCCGAGCTGCTCGGTCACGGCCTGTAGAAACGCCGCCTTGAACGCCTCGCGCTGCTCGAGCGCCAGGCCCACCCCCGCCGCGCCGCTGTGCCCGCCAAAGCGCGGCAGCGCCTCGGGGGCAAGTTCAAAAGTGCGCTGCAGGGCGTCGCGCAGGTGAAGCCCATCGATGGAGCGCCCGGAGCCGGTGAGCATATTGGGTGCGGCGGCTTTGGTCAGTACCACCGCCGGGCGCCCGTACGCCTGCACCAGGCGGGAAGCGACGATGCCCTGCACGCCGGCGTGGCCGTCTTCGAGAAATACCACTACCGCGGGCTCGCCGGCCTCGATCGCCGGCAGCGCCAGGCGCTTGGCCTCTTCGGCCATGTCCGCCTCGATCGCCTTGCGCGACTGGTTGTCCTGATCCAGCACCTCGAGCTGGCGATTGGCTACCGCGTCACTTTCGGCCAGCATATAGTGAAGCGCCGCGTAGGGGTCATCGAGGCGCGAACGGGCGTTGATGCGCGGGCCCATTTGGAAGGCCAGCGTCTCGGCGTTGAACGGCACGCTGTCCGCCCCGAGCCTTGCTGCCATGGCGCGCCAGCAGGCGGCGTCCATCCGGTTGATCAGGGTCAGTCCGTGGCTGACCACCGCGCGGTTGGCGGGGCTTGCGCCGAGCGAGACGCAGTCGGCCACGGTCCCCAGCGCCACGTACGAGAGCCAGGGCGAGAGCTTGGGCGTGGCCTCGTTCAAAACGCCCCACTCGATGAGCACGCCGCGGGCCAGCGACATCAAAAGCCACGCCACCATGCAGCCGGCGATGGTCTTGTCCGGATAGTCGCAGTCCTCGCGCGTCGGGTTGATACAGGCGTATGCCGAGGCCGGCGGCCCCGCTTGGGGCAGCGCGTGGTGATCGCTCACCACCACGTCGATGCCCGCCTCCTTCAAGCGCGCGATCCGCGGCTCGTCACTACTTCCGCAGTCGGCGGTAATCACCACGCTCGGGCGCGGCGACAGCGCCAGCGTGCGCTCGACCAGCGGCAGGCTGATACCGTAGCCGTCGTTGATGCGATGGCCGATCAGGCTGTGAAGCCGCTTTTCCGGCACGCCAAAAAGCTCGACCAGCGTGCGCCGAATCACCACGTGAGAGGTGATACCGTCGACGTCGTAGTCGGTCAGGATGCCGATCGACTCGCCCTCGGCGACGGCCTTGGCGATACGCTCGGCGCCGCGCCTGCCGTGGGCCAAACGCGCCGGATGGGCGAGATAACGAAGGCTCGGCGACACCAGCGGCGCAAGCGGCTCGGTGTAGCCCGGCAGGCGCGAGGCCAGAAGCCTTGACTGCAGCTCGGAGAGGCCCTCTTTTTGGGCGCGAGCGTAAACCGCCTCGTCCAACGGACGAGGCGTCAGTCGGGGCCGGCTGGCGTTTTGCGAAAGCGTTGCGATGGCGTCGCTCACATCAACCATCAGTGCTTGCGACGATGATCGATCACGAACTGCTGGACGCTTTCAAGCTCGGCCGGCAGCACCGCGTAGCGCTCTTCGCGCTCGAGCAGGTCGTCCATGTGGGTCGGCAGCGCCACGCCCTGAAAGCCCGCCTTGACCACGGCCTCGGCGAACTTGGCCGGGTGAGCGGTAGCCAGCGTGATCACCGGTGTGTGGCTGTCAGCGCGTTCGCGCTCGGCGGCCCGGTAGCCGGTCGCGGTGTGCGGGTCGAGCATCTCGCCGGTGCGGTGATGCGCCTCGCGGATCACTTCCAGAATGGTCGCATCATCCACGCTGTGGCTGGCGAACTTCTCCCGCAGCCGCGCAAGCGGGGCCTCGGCGAGCGCCGTCGGCTCTTTTTGGAAGCGCTCGAGCAGTGCCGCGACCGCCTTGCCGTCGCGCTCGTAGGCATCGAACAACAGCCGCTCGAAGTTCGACGAGACGACGATGTCCATCGACGGTGCAAGCGTCGCTTCGAGCTCCTTTTTGGAGAAGTCGTTGGCGGCAAGCGTACGGTGCAGAATGTCGTTGGCATTGGTGGCGATGATGAACTGCTTCACCGGCAACCCCATCTTGTAAGCGGTGTAGCCCGCGAACACGTTACCGAAATTCGCCGAGGGCACGCAGAAGCTGACCTCGCGGTGCGGCGCGCCGAGCGCGACGCCGGCGGCCACGTAGTAGACGATCTGGGCCATGATGCGCGCCCAGTTGATCGAGTTGACCGCGACCAGCCGGGTACCCTGCAAAAAGTGTTGATCGGCGAAGCTCGCCTTGACCATCGCCTGGGCGTCGTCGAAATTGCCTTCGATGGCGATATTGAAGACGTTATCGGCCAGCACCGAGGTCATCTGGCGCCGCTGCACCTCGGATACCCGCTTATGCGGATGCAGAATGAAGATATCCAGGTTGTCGCAGTGGCGACAGCCCTCGATCGCTGCCGAGCCGGTGTCCCCGGAGGTCGCGCCCATGATCACCGCGCGCTCGCCGCGCTTTTTCAAGAAGTGATCGAGCAGACGCCCCAGAAGCTGCAGCGCGACGTCCTTGAACGCCAGCGTCGGGCCGTGGAACTGTTCGAGCAAAAAGTGGTTGGCGTCGAGCTGCTTGAGCGGCACCACCGCGTCGTGGCTGAAGGTGGCGTAAGCCTCCTCCACCAGACGCTTGAAGGTAGCGTCGTCGATCTCACCGCCGACGAACGGCTTCATGACGCGAAAGGCGATCTCGGCGTAGGAGAGCCCGGCCATCGCCTCAAGCTCTTCCTGCGAGAACGTGGGCAGCGTTTCCGGCACGTAAAGCCCGCCGTCGCTGGCCATGCCGGTCAGCACCACTTCCTCGAACGAGAGCGCGGGGGCCTGGCCCCGCGTGCTGATATAGCGCATGTGACTACTCCCCTTCGTCCAGGCTCTCCACGCGGATACGCGTGACCGGGCCAGCAATATCGGCCATCGCCTCGATTTCGCGAATCGCCTCGTTCATCTGCTTCTCCCGGGTGCGGTGCGTCAGCAGGATGATCGGGACGAGCTCGCCTTCGGTGGCCTCTTTCTGAATCAGCGCTTCGATGGAGATGCCCTGCTCGGCCAGAATGGTGGCGACCCGTGCCAGCACGCCGGGGCGGTCCACCGCCAGAAGGCGCAGGTAGTAGGCCGTGGTGATCTCCTCCATCGGCATGATGGGCAGATCGTTGATATCGTCTTCGATGCCGCTGAAGGCGAGATACGGCACGCGATAGTGATGGTCGGTGGTGATGTCGCGGGCGACATCGAGGATGTCCGCGACCACCGCCGAGGCGGTCGGCTCGGCGCCGGCGCCGGCGCCGTAGTAAAGCGTCGGGCCGACCGCATCGCCCATCACGGCGATGGCGTTCTTGACGCCGTGCACGTTGGCGAGCAGGCGCTCTTTCGGAATCAGGGTGGGGTGAACGCGAAGCTCGAGCCCCTTGTCGGTGCGCTTGCAGATGCCCAGATGCTTGATGATATAGCCCAGGTTGTCCGCCTGCTCGACGTCCTCGGCGGTGATGCGCGCGATGCCCTCGGTGAAGGCTTTCTCGAACTGCAGCGGCACGCCAAAGGCAATGGAGGCCAGAATGGTCAGCTTGTGGGCGGCGTCGATGCCTTCCACATCGAAGGTCGGGTCGGCTTCGGCGTAGCCCAGCGCCTGGGCTTCGGCGAGCACGTCCTCGAATGCCCGCCCTTCGTCGCGCATGTGGGTCAGAATGTAGTTGCCGGTACCGTTGATGATACCCGCCACCCAGTCGATGCGGTTGGCGCCCAGGCCCTCGCGCAGCGACTTGATCACCGGGATACCACCCGCCACCGCCGCCTCGAACGCCACGATCACGCCCTTCTCATGCGCGGCGCGGAAGATTTCGTTGCCGTGCACGGCGATCAGCGCCTTGTTGGCGGTGACCACGTGCTTGCCGTTTTCGATGGCGGTGAGCACCAGCTCGCGGGCGACGTCGTAGCCGCCGACCAGCTCGACGAGTACGTCGACGTTGGGGTTGGTCGCCACTTCGAACACGTCGGTAGTGGCGTTGATGCCGGTAATGTCGCAGTCGGGATGAATGCTGCGATGGGCGACCTGCTCGATCACGATCGGACGGCCGGCGCGGCGAGCAATGTCATCCGCGTTGCGCATCAAAACGTTGAACGTGCCGCCACCGACGGTTCCCAAACCACAAAGGCCTACTCTTACCGGTTTCAAAATACTTCCCCTCTAGCTTCGCACCCTAGGGTGCGGCGTCTTGATAGTTGAGTTTGGCGTGCGCCACCCGTGGCGGCATTTTAATCGTTTACGTCAGTCATCCAAGCCTAACATGCCGACCAGCCGATCCGGCGGAACAAATCCCGGCACCAGCTGCCCATCGGGCAAAATAATCGCCGGCGTGCCCGTGACGCCGAGCTGCATGCCGAGCTGGTACTGATCCGCCACCGGATTGTCGCAGATCTCGCCGCTCACGCTCTCACGGCTCTGGGCGCGCGTCATCGCTTCGCTGCGATTATCCGAGCACCAGGCGCGCTCCAGTGTTCTGGCAGCGTCGCTGTCCATGCCTGCCCGCGGAAAGGCCAGGTAGTGCACCGCAATGCCGCGCTCGTTGAGCTCCGGCACGCTTTCGTGCAGCCGCTCGCAGTAGGGGCAGGTCGGGTCGGTGAAGACCACCACGGTCGCCCGGGGCTCGTCCACGCCGCGATAGACGAAGCGCTCGGACGCCGGCACCGCGTCGAGCGCGGCCATGCGCTGCTGGTTTTTCGCCTGCTCGGTCAGGTTCACCAGGCCCTGCTCGGCGTTCTGATAAAGATCGCCGACCAGAAAGTAGCTGCCGTCTTCGTTGGCGTAGAAGGACTCGCCGTTTTCCAGGCGCACCTGGTAGATGCCTTCCATGGGCGTTTCGAGGACTTCCTCGACGGGCATGGGCTGGCCGTTGACTTCGAGCGACTCGGCCAGGCGCTCGGCGTCGGCCTGAGCCGCGGCGGGCAGAAGCGCCGCGCCCACCAGCAAAAACGGCGCAAGCCGTGAGCGCGACCCGGCGCGTGATAATAACGTCGTGCGTTGACGCATGGTATTCAACCTCGTGGATGATGATCGGCGTGCAGCTGCTCCAGACGCGCCTGGGCAACATGCGTGTAAATTTGCGTCGTGGACAGGTCACTGTGTCCAAGAAGCAGCTGTACGACCCGCAAATTGGCCCCATGATTCAATAAATGCGTCGCAAACGCGTGGCGCAGCGTATGCGGCGATAAAGAGCGGGTGATATTGGCCGTGACGGCGTGAATTTTAATCCGATGCCAGAAGGTTTGTCGCGTCATGGCGTTGCCGCCGCGGCCGGGAAACAGCGCCGGGCGAGTCACGTCCGCCATCAGCGCGGGCCGGCCGCGCGCCAGATACTCCTCGAGCCACCCTACCGCCTCGTCGCCCATCGGCACCAGCCGATCCTTGTCGCCCTTGCCGCGCACCCGCACCACGCCCTGGCGCAGGTTCACCGCGTCACTGGAAAGCCCCACGAGCTCCGAAACACGCAGCCCACAAGCGTACAAGAGTTCGAGCATGGCGCGGTCGCGAAGCCCGAGCGCGGTGGCGGTGTCCGGGGCGAGCAGCAGCCGGTCGACCTCTTCCTCTTCGAGCGTATTGGGCAGGCTCGGGCGCACCCGGGGCAGCGCCACCTCGGCCAGCGGGTCGTGGTCGATGTGACCACCGAGCTGCGCCCAGCGGTAGAAGCTTCGAAGCGACGACAAAAGCCGGGCGTTGCTTCGAAGCTGATAGCCGGCCTGCTGGCGCTCGTCGAGCCAGGCGGAAAAGCGCGCGGGGTCTGGCGCCAGCAGGGTCTCATCGAAGCGTTCGAGATACGTCTGCCAGGCGATCAAATCGCGCCGGTAGGCCGACAGCGTATGCTCGCTTGCGCCCTGCTCGAGCCACAGGGCGTCCAAAAACACATCGATGTCGTTCAAGGCCAGACTCCCGGCGCGCAGCCAATAAAAAACCCCGCCCCGCAAAGCGGAGACGGGGTTGTGTACCCGGGCGCGAACGCGCCCGCAAAAAAGCCGCGATTACGCCAGCTTTTCCTTGATACGGGCCGACTTACCGCTGCGCTCACGCAGGTAGTAGAGCTTGGCCTGACGTACGTCACCGCGGCGCTTGACTTCGATGGAGTCGACCAGCGGGCTGTAGGTCTGGAAGGTACGCTCGACGCCCACACCGTGAGAGATCTTACGCACGGTGAACGCGGAGTTCAGGCCACGGTTACGCTTGCCGATGACCACACCTTCGAAGGCCTGCAGACGCTCGCGAGTGCCTTCCTTGACCTTGACCTGAACGACGATGGTGTCGCCCGGTGCAAAGCCCGGAATTTCCTTGCTCATCTGCTCGTTTTCGATCGCCTGGATCACCTTGTTCTTGCTGCTCATGTCTTACTCCTGAATAACGTAATGGTTTGCCACGCAGTTGTGGAAGGGGCAAACCGTGATCCCGGCGCTCGAAACGAGCCACGCGGGAGTCGTTATGGGTGACGCAGGTGCGTTAAGCCCTGCACCGCCGCCCTGGCCTACCCGTGGGGCAGGGCGTTTTCTTCGATGAACTCGTCAAGCAGACGCTGCTGCTCGGCGCTCAAGGTGCGTCCGGCCAACAGATCGGGCCGACGCTGCCAGGTGCGCCCAAGCGACTGCTTCAACCGCCAGCGCTTGATCGCGCCATGATGGCCGCTTAGCAGCACATCCGGCACCCGCTTCCCGTCTATGACTTCCGGCCGGGTGTAGTGCGGGCAGTCCAACAGACCGTCGTTGAACGAGTCCTCGATGGCGGAGTCCTGATGCCCCAGCACGCCGGGAATCAGCCTTGCCGCTGCGTCGATCAGTACCATGGCCGGCAGCTCACCGCCACTCAGCACATAGTCGCCGATCGACCACTCTTCGTCGATGTCACTTTCCACCACCCGCTCGTCGATACCTTCGTAGCGCCCGGCAACCACGACCAGCGGGCCGCCTTGCACCAGCGCCTCGACGCCCGGCTGATCGAGCTTTCGTCCCTGGGGCGAAAGATAGATCACCTTTGGCACTCGCCCTGTCCGCGAAAGCCCCTGGGCTTTTGCATCGGCGATCGATGCGCGCAGCGTATCGACTTTCATCAGCATCCCGGGGCCGCCGCCGTAAGGTCGGTCGTCCACGCTGCGATGCTTGTCGGTGGCGTAGTCGCGCGGGTTCCAGAACCCGAGTTCGATCTGGCGCCGTTCGACGGCCCGACCCACGACCCCCTGGCCGGTGAGCGCGTCGAACATCTCGGGAAAAAGCGATACCACGCCAAACCACAGGGCGGGTGCTTCTTCACCGCGTTCGCTTTCAAAGGGCGCGTTCTGAAGCGTTGGATCGCTCAAAATTCGCTGTCCCAATCGACGATCATACGGCCCTCGACGAGGTCGATATCGAGCACCACGTCATCGGGCAGATACGGCAGCAGCCGCTCGCGCTTATCGATGGCCTCGCTATCGCCGCGTACGACGATGACATCGTTGGCGCCGGTTTCGAACAGATAGCTGATCTGCCCCAGGCGCTCGCCTGACCGAGTGAAGACGTTCAAACCTTCGAGCTCGTGCCAGTAGTACTCATCATCCGCCAGTGTCGGCAGCACGCTCTTGGGCAGCAGGATTTCGGCCTGGGCCAGCGCTTCGGCGGCCGTTCGGTCGTTGACATCCTCGAGCTGCACCACCAGCGCCTTGCCCTGCTGGCGCCCCTGAATGACCGGCATTCGCGTCAGGGTATCCCCCTGGCGAACCCACCACTCCGGGTACTGCAGGATACTGTCGATAGGACTTGTGTAGGAGTATACCTTGAGCCAACCCTTCACCCCGTGGGGGCTGGTCAGCTTGCCGAGCACCACGTGCTCGTCTGTCTGGCCGGCGTCTAAACGCGTCATTGGCCCGTGCTCCTACAGTGCATTACCACAAAACCGCCATCCTACGAACCGTATCCCTGTTCGTCATCGACGAACGTTCAGGCTTACGCCTGCTTGCGTGCTTCTTTCACCAGCTCGGCAACGCGACCAGAGAGCTGTGCGCCCTGGCTTTGCCAATGTACGACGCGGTCCAGATCGACGCGCAGACGCTCTTCCTGACCACGGGCTACCGGGTTGAAAAAGCCGATGCGCTCGATGAAACGGCCATCACGGGCGTTACGCGAGTCGGTGACGGTGAGGTGGTAAAAGGGACGCTTCTTGGCGCCACCACGTGCCAAACGAATGGTAACCATACGATAACTATCCTTCGGTTGAGGTTACGAGAGTGGAGCATGGCGACATCGCCATCAGAACACTCATCATGCTGTTTTCCGGACTATTTTCCGGTACAACTTCCGCGATACAGCGCGCGCCTGGCGATACCGACTGCAGGCCGTTTTGTACCTTTTTTCACGCCCAGGCGACAGGCTCGGACGGCGCACTCGACGCCCCGCTTGCCAACACCCACACATGAAGAGGCCGCATTCTACGCAAATGCGGCCTGCTTGGAAAGCCTGACAGCCAGAAAACTCGCAGGGCGTCAACCGCGCCCAGCCTCGTTCCCGGCGTTTTTCATCGCACGGCTCGAGGGCCTTTCGTCAGGCGCTGTCGCGCACGACGAGCGACCCGGCCACGCGAACGACATTGACCGCGGCCGCGGGCGTGGCCATGCGCCGCTCCAGCAGCCGAAGCGCTTCAGAAGCGGTCGTTTTTACCGGATTGGTGACGGTCGTCAGCGGGCAGAGCCCAAAGGCCGCGCTCGGCACGTCGTCAAAGCCGGTCACCGCAAGCGCCCTGGGTACCTCGATACCCAACCGCCGGGCGGCTTCGAGCGCTCCCAGGGCCATGGCGTCGTTGGCGCAGACGATGGCGTCGATAGCGGTTTTCGAGCGCAAGAGCTCGGTGGCGGCGAGGACGCCGCTTTCCAGCGAGAAGTCGCCTTGGGCGTGGGCCACGAACGAATGCCCGGCGCTTGCCAGCGCGCGCTCGGCGCCGCTCAGACGCTCCTGGTGGGAGAAGGCGTCCGCGCGCCCGCCAAGCCAGGCCAGACGCCGGCGCCCCTGGCTCAAGAGCCTGCCCACCAGTGCCGCCATGCCGGCCTGGTTGTCGCAGCACACCGCATCGGCCTGACAGTTGTCGAGCACTCGCCCGATCAGCACCAGCGGGGCGCCACTTCGGCGACACAGCGTGGCGATGTCCGGGCTCACCGAGCCCGCCGCCACGATCGCGCCTTCCACCTGATAGGAGAGCGCGTGGTGAATCATCTCGCTCATGTTGTTGCCCCCGGCGGGCAGCAGCAGCGGCTGATAACCGCGCTCGGTCAACGCCGCCAGCAGGTGCTCCAGAAGCCAGGCCTCATAAGGCTTCGAGACGCTGCCGACCACCACCGCGACTAGCCCGGTGCGCTGCCCGGTCAAGCCCCGGGCGATCAGGTTGGGCCGATAGCCGAGCGCGGCGGCCACGCCCAGCACGTGTTCGCGCTTTTTCACCGACACCGACGCCCCGGGTGTGAACGCCCGCGACACCATGGCGCGAGAGACCCCCGCCGCCGCCGCCACGTCGTCCGCCGTCACGCGGCGCTTTTGCTGTGTCATGGCACACCTTCTGCCTGGTCGTGGATAAAGAGCGCGCGCGATAAAAAAGCAGCGCCATGCGAGCGACATCAAAGCGTCACAGTGACGTTTTAGGATCGCCTCATCACTTTTTTGCACGCGCTTTCAAAATACCCGTTTGGCGAGGAGCCTGCCAGTGTCGATGAATGCTCTCACTCTGCGCGACGTGACGGTCGACCTCAAACAACGCCGCATCCTCGAGCGCATCAGGCTCGACGTGGCACCGGGCAGTTTCACCTGTCTTCTGGGGCCGTCAGGCTGTGGCAAGACCACGCTCTTGCGCGCCATCGCCGGCTTCACGCCGATCAGCGACGGCGACATTCGCCTTGGTACGCGATCGATCGCAGCGCTTGCTCCGGAGAAGCGCGAGACCGCGATGGTGTTTCAATCCTACGCGCTGTGGCCGCACATGAGCGTGGGCGAGAACCTCGCCTACCCGCTGAAGCTTCGCGGCGTGCCAAGCCTCGAGCGAAAGCGCCGGGTAGCGGCGATGCTCGAGCGGCTGGCGCTTGGTGGCTTCGAGGCACGTTCGGTCACCCAGCTTTCCGGCGGCCAGCGCCAGCGCATTGCGCTGGGGCGCGCGCTGATCATCGACCCGCCACTGCTGCTGCTGGATGAGCCGCTTTCGAATCTCGACGCCGCCATTCGGCGAAGCCTGCGCGGGGAGCTTCGACGCCTGCAGAAATCGCTCGGGCTGACCACCGTCATGGTGACTCACGATCAGGAAGAAGCGCTGCAGATGGCCGATCAGATCGTGCTGATGCGCGAAGGCCAAATCGTTCAGGTGGCCCCACCCGCCACCCTCTACGAAGCCCCCGCCGATCTGGACGCCGCCCGCTTTCTGGGCGTGGACAACACCGTTGCGTGCACGGCACAGGACCCCTTGATGCGTGCCGGCGCCGCGACGCTTGGCTTTCGCACCCGCGATGCTCGCATCGACGAGACCGCACTCGATCAAGGCCTGCGCCGCCAGGGCCAGGTCATCGAGTGCGTCTACACCGGCGACGGCTATCAGGTCAGCGTCGATGTGCTGGGCACGACGCTCTTCGCCACCGCCGCCGCGCCGCTGCCACCGGGGCGCTTCGTCACCCTGCAGGTTCCCGAGAAGGCGCTGATGCCCTTCGACACCCACCAGCGTTATCTATCCACCGCCCACCGTCAGGAGCACACCGCATGAACACATCCCGTGAAAACGCCCTTCGCTCGCCCCTCTTTCGTATCGCGCCACTGGCGCTCGCGCTTGCCGCGGTGACCGGCCAGGCGAGTGCCGACACCACGCTCAACGTCTTCACCGCCGGCGACGACAACATGGTCGCCTACGTGAACGAGTTCCTCGCCCCGCGCTTCGAGGCGAGCCACCCGGATGTCACCGTGCGCGCCCTCGGCACCGGCCCAGGCGATGCGGGCAGCCAGGCGATCTTTGAAACCATCAGCGCTCAGCGCGACAGCGAAAATTGGGACGTGGACGTCGCCGTCCTGCATCAGCGCATGGCCGGGCAGATGGTCGAAGAGGGTCTGCTGCGCCGCTACACCGATGAGCTGGACACCGCCGCGCTGGCCACCGGCGAGAGTGCGAAAAACGCGCTCGGCGTGGACGTCGAGGGCTACGTGATGCCGATGTTTCAGAGCCAGATCGCGCTGGCCTACAACCCGGCGCTGTTGGCCGAGCCGCCGCAAAGCTACGCCGAGCTTGCCGAGTGGGTGACCGAGCACCCGGGCGCGTTCGGCTATAACGGCATCACCGGCGGCATGGCCGGCGTCGGCTTCGTGTTCGGCTGGATGTACGCCTTCACCGACATGGCGGACACCCTGCAAAACGGCCCCTGGCAGGAGAATGCCGAGGCGCGCTGGAGCGATGCGCTCGAGGGGCTTCGCGCGTTCAATGCCGATGTCACCATGACGCCGGGCAACGCCGGCACTTTGGATGCCATGAACCGCGGCGAGATCAGCATGGGCCCGGTGTGGATGGACATGTACTACACCTGGAAAGCCGACGGGCGCCTGAACCCGGATTTCCGCCTGCTGCTGCCCGAACCCGGCATGCCCGGCCAGCCGATGTACTACGCCATTCCCGAACGCGCCGAGCACGCCGAACTTGCCGCCGAGTTCATCGCGCTTGCCACCAGCCCCGAGGTACAGGCCGAAGGCATCGTCGGTGAGTTCAACTGGTTTCCGGGGATCGACGCCGAGCACGTGAAAGACGAGCTGAGCCAGGCGCAGTGGGACGCGCTCTACGCCGATGTCTCGCCAGAGACGCTGGCCAGCCGTGGGCGTTCGATGCCCCAGGGCGACTACTTCCGCGCCATTCTCGAAGCCTACGAGCAGAAAGTCAGCCGCTGAGCCGGCACCGACCCGCCACCGGGGGCGTCTCGCCCCCTTCACGTTGACGAGCGACCCTCATGACTTCGTCCTCTCTTGCCACATCCTGCACGCCGCCGCGACGGCGCCTGGTACCGAGCCTCGGGCTGCTGCTGGTGTTTCCAGCCATGACCGCGGTGGTGCTGCTTTATGCGCTGCCGCTGGTGCGCTCGCTGGCGAGCGCCTTTACCGATGAAAGCGGGCTCACCTTCGATCATCTGACGCGCGCGCTCACGCTCTACGGGCGCGACGTGGCGTTTTCCATCGGCGTAAGCCTGGGGGCGCTGGCGCTCATCGCGGCCTGCTCGGTCGCCATCGCGGGCTACCTGACGCTCGGCGCCACGCCCTGGGCGGTGCGCGCCCTGCGCTGGCTCTATCGCTGGCCGCTGTTCATCCCCTTCGTGGTGGCCGGGCAGCTGTCGCGCTCGTTTCTTTCCACCAACGGCATGATGAACACCGCGCTGATCGAGGCCGGGCTCATGAGCGCCCAGAGCGCACAGAGCTTTCTGGACTGGCGCGGATTGATCGTGACCTTCGCCTGGAAGCAGATTCCTTTCGTCACCCTGCTGCTGGCCGGCGCGATGGCGGCCATCGATCAGAGCCACAGCGAGGCGGCGCGCAATCTGGGCGCCGGGCGGCTGCGCTGCCTGTTTCAGATCGTGCTGCCCCAGGCCGCGCCGACGCTCTGGGTGGGGCTGATTCTCTCGCTGGTGGCGATGCTCTCGGTACTGTCGGTGCCGATGATGCTGCTGTCCGGCAACCCCACCATGATGACCTCGATGATGGCGCACCGCATTACCTACTACGGCGACTACGGCGTGGCCAACGCCCTGGGGCTCTTCTCCTATGCGCTGACCGCCGTGACCGCCTGGATCTATCTACGTCTGACGCTTGCCCGGGAGGCCCGCCAATGAACGCCTCGCGTCTCGTTTCACAGCTGAGCCTTGGGCTTGCGCTCGGGCTTTTAGCCTTCGTCGTCTTCGGCCCACTTTTGAATCTCGGGCTCTGGGCCTTCGCCGAGCAGTGGTTCTACCCCCACACGCTGCCCACCCAGTGGGGCTTCGATTTCTGGGCGCGGGTCTTTCGCCCCCGCGCCGGCGCCTGGAGTTCACTGTTCAATACCGTGCTGGTCGCGTTCTCCGCGGTGGCGCTCTCCATGGCGCTGGCAGTACCGGCGGGCTACGCCCTGGCGCGGCTGGCGCTGCCCGGGCGCCACGCCATCATGCTGCTATTTTTGCTGCCCCAGGCGTTTCCCAACCTGCCGATCTTCGTCAACATCGCGGCGATCTTTCACCAGCTCGGGCTAAACGGCACGCTGATCGGCGTGGTGCTGGTGCACTCGCTGCCGGGGCTGGTCTACGCAGTGTGGATCGCGACCGCCGCGTTCTCGGCGGTGGACCGCTCGCTGGAGGAGTCGGCGCGCAACCTGGGGGCTTCACCGCTGCGCGCGTTTTTCGATGTGACGCTGCCCCAGGCCCTGCCGGGGCTGCTCGCCGCATCGATCTTCGTGTTTCTGGACAGCGTCGACGAATTCACCGGCACGTTCTTCGTCGGCGCGCCGGAAATCACCACGCTGCCACTTCTGATGTTCAACGCCTCGATGGGCGGGAACTATCAGGTGGCCGCCATCACCGCGCTGATTCTGCTGATTCCGTCTATCGGCTTCATGCTCGTCATCGAGCGTTTTCTCAAGGCGGACGTGCTGTCCCGCATCGGCCGCTAGGCCGGTGCCTACCCGAGTCTTTCCTTCATGCTGATCGCCCACCTTTCTGACTTTCATCTTTTCACCGAACGCTCCGAGACCGGCGAGGCGCGCGGCGATATCGCGCGCGTGCTCGAAGCGCTGGTGGCGGATATCGCCGCCCTCGCCCCCTGCCCGGACATCGTCGCGATTAGCGGCGATCTGGCCGACGGCGGCACCCCGGCGGATTACGCGCGCCTGACTGCGCTGCTCGCCCCTCTCTCCATGCCGATACTGGCGGTGCCCGGCAACCACGACCGGCGCGGCGCGATGCGCGAGGGGCTCGGCAGCCGGCTGACGGGGCTGGTGCCGGGGCCGTTTCTGAATGCGCGGGTGGCGCTTCCCGGCGTGACGCTTTTGGGCCTGGACACGGTGGTGCCGGGGGCGCCCCACGGGGCACTTTGCGCCGAGCGTTTGAACTGGCTGGAAGGCGAGCTCGCCTCAAGCAAGGGGACGACGGTGATCGTCATGCACCACCCGCCGGTTCAGACCGGCCACCCGCACTGGGATACGTTCAGTCTGATCGAGGGGCGCGAGCGGTTCGCCGAACTGCTGGCGGGTCGCTCCGTGAGGATTCTGTGTGGTCACATCCATCAGCCGTTTCATACCGACTGGGGCGCGCACCACGTGGGGGTGGCGGGTAGCCCGGCGTTCGAGTACCACCTGACCCCGGGCAGCATCGAGGCGCCGTGCCCGCAGCCGGTGCCCTTCAGCTACCCCCTCCATCACTGGGGGCCGCAGGGCGTGAGCGTGTACCGGCGCCACCTGCGCGCGTAAGCGATACCCCAACGCAAGAGCGCCCGCCGGATCACCGGCGGGCGCTCTCGTCATTCGCTCTGGGGTTGGGGGTCAGGGGCCAGACGCTTTAGCCTAGCGCCAGGGCATGCCGCCGGGGCCACCCATGCCGCCCATTCCACCGGGGCCGCCGGGCCCGCCCGGGCCACCGCCGCCCATCATGCCGGACATGCCGCGCATCATCTTCTGCATGCCGCCCTTCTTGCCGGCTTTCTTCATCATCTTCTGCATCTGCTTGTGCTGCTTGAGCAGGCGGTTAAGCGCCGGTACGTCCAGCCCCGCCCCAGCGGCGATGCGGCGCTTGCGCGAGCCGTTGATGATGTCCGGCGAGCGCCGCTCCCTGGGCGTCATGGAGTTGATCAGCGCCTCGAGCTTGCCCATCTCCTTTTCCGGACCCGGGCCCTGAGCCATTTCGGCCATCTGGCCCATGCCGGGGAGCTTGCCGAGAAGCCCGCCCATGCCGCCCATCTTCTTGAGCTGCTGGAGCTGTTCGCGGAAGTCCTCGAGATCGAAGCCGTCACCCTTTTTCACTTTTTTGGCGAGCTGGGCGGCCTTGTCCTTGTCAACGGTGCGCTCGGCTTCCTCGATCAGCGAGAGCATGTCGCCCATGCCGAGGATGCGCGAGGCGACGCGGTCCGGGTGGAACGGCTCGAGCGCATCGACCTTCTCGCCCACACCCATGAACTTGATCGGCTTGCCCGTGATGTGACGCACGGACAGCGCGGCACCGCCGCGGGCGTCACCGTCGGCCTTGGTCAGGATCACGCCGGTCAGCGGCAGCGCTTCGTGGAAGGCCTTGGCGGTGTTGACCGCGTCCTGGCCGGTCATGGCGTCGACGACGAACAGCGTCTCGCTTGGCGTGATCGCTTTGTGAAGCGCCTGGATCTCCGCCATCATCGCTTCGTCGATGGCCAGACGCCCCGCGGTATCCACCAGCACCACGTCATGGAACTGGATTTTGGCGTGCTTGATCGCGGCGTTGGCGATATCGACCGGCTTTTGATCCGAACTTGACGGGAAGAAGTCGACCTCGACCTCTTTCGCTAGCGTTTCGAGCTGGTCGATCGCCGCCGGGCGGTAAACGTCCGCCGACACCACCAGCACCTTTTTCTTCTCACGCTCGCGCAGATAGCGGGCGAGCTTGGCGACCGAGGTCGTCTTACCGGCGCCCTGCAAACCGGCCATCAACACGACCGACGGCGAGCCTTTCAGGCTGAGGCCTTCGTTGGCCTCGCCCATGATCGCCTCGAGCTCCTGCTGGACGATCTTGACGAACTGCTGGCCCGGCGAAAGGCTTTTGGACACTTCCTGGCCGACGGCGCGCTCGCGCACACGCTCGATGAACGCCTTGACGACGGGAAGCGCCACGTCCGCCTCGAGCAAGGCCTTTCGCACCTCGCGAAGCGTTTCCTTGATGTTGTCATCGGTCAGGCGCGCCTGACCCTTGATCGACTTCAGCGTCTGGGAAAGACGCTCGCTCAAATTCTGGAACATGGGGCCTCTGCCTTTGTCGCTGTCGCCGGGCGTAGACGCCGCCGGACGTGTGTTGGCTCGATTATACGCGCTCAGCGCGTGAGTCTCTATGGCTCTTCGCGTTGCGCTGCTGTGCGACGCTTTACGATTGGTTATAGTAGACGCTAGTCTCTAGGCTCTTTGGTCGCTCGTGGCCATCGCTCATGACCACGTTCTCGACCACGTTCTCGCGTCGTTTCCTCATCACTTATGCGCGACATGCGCACGGATAGCATCATGCAGGCGCTGCCTTTCGCGACCATCGCTTTCGTACTCTATATCGCCGCGGCCATCTGGCAGGGCATGACTCTGGTTCGCCGCGTGCCACCGCGCCGGGGCATGGTGCGCCTTCTGGGCGCTATCGGGCTTCTGCTGCATATCCCTGTGGTGGTGATGCTGCTTCGGGAAGCGCCGGGGCTTTTGCCCGGCTTTACCACCAGCGTCACACTGTTGATGGCCGTGGCGGTGAACGTGGTGCTGATCGCCAGTCTCTTCAAGCCGGTGTTGAACGCCGCCATCGCACTGTTTCCACTGGCCGGGGTGGCGCTGATCTTCGCCACCTGGCTACCCAACCAGGGCAGCCACACCGGGCTTACGCCGGGCATTTTGCTGCACGCGGCAAGCTCGGCGCTGGCGTTTGCGGTGCTGGCCATCGCGGCGGTGCAGGCGGTGCTGGTCGGGCTTCAAAACCAGGCGCTCCGGCATCACCACATTCGCGGCATCGTGCAGTCGCTGCCGCCGCTGACCACCATGGAGCGCGTGTTGTTCGAGCTGGTCTGGGCCGGCGTTTTGCTGTTGACGCTGTCGATCGCCAGCGGCCTGATCTTTCTGGACAACTTCTTCGCCCAGCATCTGATGCACAAGACGGTGCTGTCGATCGCGGCCTGGGTGATCTTCACCACTCTTTTGGTCGGGCGCCACCGCTTTGGCTGGCGCGGCATGCGCGCCGTGCGCTGGACGCTGGGCGGCTGTTTGCTGCTGGTGCTGGCCTATTTTGGCAGTAAATTCGTGCTGGAAATCATTCTCGCGCGCTAGTGCCGATGGGGGTGCGCTTGACAGCCACCCCCCACCCTTTTACAACGAGTTTGATACGCCACAAAGGAACCTTCGACTTGAGTGACGATTTCCCACTGGGATTACTGTTTGGCCTGCTGGCCCTGCTGATACTGCTATCTGCCTTCTTCTCGAGTTCTGAAACGGGCATGATGTCGATCAACCGCTATCGACTCAGCCACCAGGCCGGCAGCGGCGACCGCCGCGCCAAACGAGTCATGCGTCTTCTGACTCGCCCGGACCGGCTGATCGGTGTCATCCTGATCGGCAACAACTTCGTCAACAACCTGGCCGCCTCGATCGCCACCATCATCGCCATTCACTTCTTCGGCGACGTCTCGGGCCCGGCCATCTCCACCGCGCTTTTGACCATCACCATTTTGATCTTCTCCGAGGTGACGCCCAAAACCTACGCGGCGATCAAACCCGAGCGCATCGCCTACCCCTCCTCGATGGCGCTGGAGCCGCTCTTGAAGCTTCTGTACCCGCTGGTATGGCTGGTCAATGCGGTCTCGAACGGGCTTTTACGGCTGGTGGGTGTCAAAAGCGTGGAAAACGGCGGCGACAGCCTGACCCGCGACGAGCTGCGCACCGTGGTCCACGAGGCGGGCACGCTCATTCCCTATCGCCACCGCGCCATGCTCCTGTCGATTCTCGATCTCGAGAACGTCACGGTGAACGACATCATGGTGCCGCGCCACGAGGTGCTGGGCATTGATCTCGACGACTCGCTGGAGGAGATTCTCGCCCAGATTCGCACCAGCCAGCACACAAGGCTTCCGGTCTACAAGGGCGATATCAACAACATCATCGGCATGCTGCACCTGCGCAACGCCGCGCGCTTTCTCTCCAAGGAGGAAGTGACCAAGGCGGCGGTGGTGCAGGAGGCGCGCGAGCCCTACTTCATTCCGGAATCGACCCCGCTTCATACGCAGCTTTTGAACTTTCAAAAGCAGAAGCGGCGCATCGGCATCGTGGTCGATGAGTACGGCGATGTGGAAGGGCTGGTGACGCTGGAGGACATTCTCGAGGAGATCGTCGGCGAGTTCACCACCGACGTCTCCGAGGACGAGGAGATTCACCAGCAGGACGATGGCAGCCACGTGATCGAAGGCACCGCCAACATTCGCGAGATCAACAAGATGCTCGGTTGGCAGCTGCCCACCGACGGCCCCAAGACGCTCAACGGGCTGATTCTCGAGCATCTGGAAGCGTTTCCGGAAGGCCCCGCGTCGCTGCAGATTGGCGGCACGCGCATGGAGATTCTGGAGATTCGCGACAACCTGATCACCTCGGCACGCTGCTGGCCGCTGATGCGCCTGCAGCGTCGCTAGGTACGCCCGGCCGACGACCCAGCGCTACCGGCTCTACCGGCTGACGCGACTTTTTTGCAAGACTACTTGTTGCGCGACTGCACGCTCTTCTCGCCCGCCTGTTCGCGGCGGGCGATATCCTGCTCGCCAGCAGCCTTCAGCGCTACGACGCGCGCCTGCAGGTAGTGACGAAGGGCGGTGTCCTGAGCCTCCTGAGCCAAGATCGGCGGGCCGAAGGTGACCTGTACCCGCGCGCGAAAACGCCTCGGCCACTTTTTGAAAGCGGGGCCATTGCAGCGCGACGCCCAGGAGCCCCAGAGCCCAGCAAGCCCGGCGGGCACGACCGGCACGTTGTCTCGCGAGAGCATCGTTTCGAGCCCGCGACGAAATGCCTGTACCTCACCGTCCGGCGTTAGCCGCCCTTCGGGAAAAATCATCACGACTTCGCCGTCGCGCAGCGCTTCGCTGATCTTTCCAAGCGTACGTCGAAGCCCGGCCGGGGTACGCCGCTCGGACTCGACCGGAATCGCGCCCACCAACAAAAACCACCACTTGAGCCAGGGCGAGTCATAGATCGGCTGATCCATGACGAAGCGCAGCGGCCGGGGGCTCGCGCCGCCCAGCACCAGTGCATCCATGAAGCTTACGTGATTACACACCACCAGCGCTGCGCCCCTGGCGGGCAGGTGCTCGCGGCCATGCACGCGCAGCCGATAGCTTGCGCGCATGGTGATATAAATGGCGTGGCGCAGCACGAAGCGCACCGGTTTGACCAGTCGTTTCATGCACCCCGCCCTTGAGCGCCCACTCCTTCACCATCAGTCCCCTGAGCGCGAAGCCCGGCCAGCACCGTGCTCATCAGCTGATCGAGCAGCTCGTCGACCTTGAGCTGCTGGCCTTGCCAGTAGCCCAACCGCTCGTTCAGGCCAAGCTGCACTAGCCCATGCACGCTGCCCCACAGAGTGCGCCCGAGTCGCCGCGCCTCCTGGTCGTCCAGCGCCGGCTGATAGCGGGTGAGCGATGACTCTACCTGGGTAAAGAGCGCCTCGATCAGATCGCTCTGGCGCTGGTCGAGTTCGCCCTCTTCGGCCAGGGGGTAGTCGAACAACAGCTGCCAGCGGTAGCAGCCCTGCTCGGCGAAGCGCCAGTAGGCGTGGGCCAGCGCGCGAAGCCAGGGCTCGGGCTCGTCCTCGGCAAGGCTTTCGATGGTTTGCTGCAACCGCGCCAGGGTGTCGACGTTGACGTGCTGGAGCAAATTGTTGAAGCTGCCGTAGAGTTTGAGCAGCGTACTCGGCGCGCACCCCACCTCCCGGGCCAGCGCACGCAGCGATAGGCCGTGCACCGGCCGCGTGGCCAACCACTCATCGCAGGCCTGCATGACCTGCGCATGAAGGGTGTCGGGCGCGTGCTGTCTGGGACGGGCCATGGCGGTCTCTTGAAATCATGCAAAAAGGCGAAAGCCTCAGCGCACTTGAGTTTGAGGAAGGGTTAATATAAGACAGGATACCCCACATCGAACACTGTTTTCGATACTATATGACGACTTTAAGCGTATTCTTGTCGTCTGGCTCTAATGCGTTTTATCCCCGGGTGACAAGGAGGCCGGCATGACGGGACGCCTACACGTGCAGCGCCTTTCGCTTTCGCGCATGGTGCCATCGCTTGATCAGCACGACGCGTTCATTACCTCGCCCAACCTGGCCCCGCGCCAGCCGATTTCGGCCATCCGTATGGTGCAGGGCGTTTATCGCCACGAGCCGCTTTTCTGGGGGCTGACGCCGCCCTGGCTCAAGGTGCTCGACCACGCCCCGCACTGCGCCCGCGCGGAGTCGCTCGCCGCCCGGCCGATGTTCGAGGAAGCCTTCAACGCCCGGCGCTGCGTCATTCCCGTCACCGGCTTCTACGTGTGGCAGCCGCGTCACGGCGGTAAACAGCCTTATCTGGTCACCGCCACCGACCGCGCGCCGCTTTTGCTCGGCGCGCTGTGGTGTCGCTATCACACCACGCTCACGGCGTTTACCGACTCTACCGCGCTGATCACCGTGCCCGCCAACGTGTGTCTGTCGTCGCTGACCGACCGCCTGCCGCTGGTCATCGACGCCTCCCAGCTGGAGACCTGGCTTGACCCCGAAAGCCCGCCGGAGACGCTTCAGGCGATGATGACCCCGGCACCGCTGGAACTGTTGGGCGCGTTTCCGGTATCAAAGCATGTCAATAGTCCCGCCAATCAGTCGGCCGCCTGCGCCCATCCGCAGGGGCCCATGCTGCGGTGGAGCGCCCCTTAGCCGTATCTCGACAACGGAGTTTCAATGTTACCAAGCGACCCTTTTTCTCGCGTCTCCCTGCGTGACGCCTTGACCGGCGCGCTGCTCGGCACGTGCCTGTACGCGCCGATGCTCTGGGCCGAACCGCCCCAGGTCGCAAAGGCCTCTACGCCCATCACCAGCCCTTTCGATGCCCGCGACTACCGGGTACTGACCCTGGAAAACGGTCTGCAGGCGCTACTGGTGAGTGACCCCGACGCCGACAAAGCCGCCGCGTCGATGAACGTGCGCGTTGGCAGCGCCCAGGACCCGGAGGATCTTCTGGGCCTTGCCCACTTTCTCGAGCACATGCTGTTTCTGGGCACCGAACCCTACCCGGAGCCGGACGCCTACCAGAGCTACATCGCCAACAACGCGGGCTCGCACAACGCCTTCACCGCGCAGCAGGACACCAACTACTTCTTCGATGTCGACCCCGAGGCGCTGCCCGGCGCGCTCGACCGCTTCAGCGCGTTCTTTCTCTCGCCGCTGTTTAACGCCGACCAGCTCGAAAGCGAGCGCAACATCATCCACTCCGAGTACATGGCGCGCATTCGCGATGACGCCCGCCGCGAAAGCGACGTGCTCGACCAGGTGCTGAACCCGGACAACGCCACCACCGGCTTCGCCGTGGGCAGCCGCGAAACCCTGGCCAGCCCCGCAGAAGGCGAAGCCTCACTGCGCGATCGCATCATCGAGTTCTACCACCAGCACTACGATGCCAACGTCATGAATCTGGCCGTGGTCGCCCCGCAGCCGCTGGATACGCTGGAGGAATGGGTCGCCGAGCGCTTTGCCGACATCCCGGACCACGACCTCTCGGCGCCGACCATCGACGCGCCGCTCGTCCTGAGCGACGAGCTTCCGACGTATCTCGAGCGTCAGTCGCTCGAGGATCGCCGCCGGGTCAACTTCTACTTCCCCGTGCCGGACCCGGTCGACGAGTACCGCACCAAGCCGGCGCAGCTCATCGCGCATCTGCTCGGCGACGAAAGCGAAGGCAGTCTGCTCGCCGTACTGCGCGAAGCGGGCCTAGCGCTTGGCCTCTCTGCCGGGGTCGGGCGCGGCGACGGCGAGCACGCGCTGTTCACGGTCTCGATCAGCCTGACCGAGGAGGGTACCGAGCGGCTGGAGGACGTGCAGGCCACACTCTTCGCCGCCATCGACGAGATTCGCCGCGAAGGCATCGACACCTGGCGTTATGACGAGCAGGCCGCCCTTGCCGAGCAGGCGTTTCGCTTCCAGCAGCACGGCGACCCGCAAAGCGAGGCGACCCGGCTTTCCATGAGCCTGTCGCGCTACCCGGTGGAGGACGTGCAGTACGCTGCCTACCGCATGGACGGCATGGATAGCGCGGCGCAGCAAACCTACCTGGAGGCGCTGACGCCAGAGAACATGATTCGCGTCTACTCGGATCAAAGCGTCGAGGGCGACACCGCCTCGCCCTGGTTCGATACCCGGTGGGCGCGCCTCGACGCGCCGGACACCACAGGCCAGGCGCTGTCCGGGCTTGCGCTTGCCCAGCCCAACCCGTTCATTGCCAGCGACCTGACCCTAGAGCCGGGCCAGGACGAGGCGCCTGGCGTGCTGATGCAGACGCCCTCCTTCACCGCCTGGCACATGCAGGACAGCCGCTTCAATACGCCAAGCGTGGAGTGGCGGATCAGCCTGCAGCACCCAAGCGCAAGCTACTCCGCCGAGGAAGCGGTGCTGACGCGGCTGCTGTCCGGCTGGCTCAACGACAGCCTCAGCAGCGCGCTGTACCCGGCCTGGCTCGCCGGGCACTCCTTCAGCGCCTACCCGCACGCGCGTGGCATGACGCTGGCGTTTTCCGGCTGGCGTGACGGCCAGGCGCCGTTCATCGAGCAGGCCATCGAGCAGCTCAAGACCGCCGAGATCACCGAGGACAGCTTCGAGCGCGTGCGCAGCCAGCTTACGCGCGAGTGGCAAAATGCCCCCCAGGCATCGCTCTACGGTCAGGCTAGCCGTTTGGTGGGCGAGGCGCTGTTGTCTCCGCAGTGGGGGAGTCGCACGCTGCTCGAGGCGAGCGAGCACCTCGACCGCCACCACCTGGAGGACTTCCGCCAACGCTTTTTGCGTGGGCTTTACGTCGACGCCATGGCGGTGGGCAACCTGACAAAGGCGCAGGCCCGGGAAGAGGCCGAGACGCTTCGCAACGCGTTGACGCCGCGCCTGACCCGCGATGAGATCATTGAACTCACGCCGCTCTCGGTCGAGCAGGGAGATACAATACTGCGTCCGGATAGCGCTCGAGACGAGTCGCTGGCGCTTCGCTACGTGCAGGGGCGCGATCAAAGCGAGCGCGAACAGGCAACGCTCAGAGTCATCGCTCAGTGGCTGGATACCGATTTCTACCAGGCGCTTCGCACCGAGCAGCAGCTTGGCTATATCGTCAACGCCAGCTACTCACCGCTGCTCGAGGCGCCGGGGATCGCCTTTCTGGTGCAGTCGGCGGACGTCGACAGCGACGACATCGCCGCACGCATCGAACGCTTTTTGGAAGAGGCCGCCGAGGCGCTGGAAACCCTCGATGACGAGGCGCTAGCACCTCACCGCCAGGCCGTGGCGCGCCGGCTAGAGCAGCGCGACACGAGCCTTTCCAGCATGGCCAGCCGCTACTGGCAGGCCACCGCCCTGGACCCGGTGCGCTTCGACCGCCAGGCGCAAATGGCCGAAGCGGTGCTCAAGGTCAGCGCTGATGATGTGCGCGACAGCTGGCCATCGCTGATGGCCCACGTGCTGGAGGTGCGTTTCGATCCGGGTGACACGCCAAGCGACGTGGCCGCCTACCGCGCCACGCTCGACCCCTTCCCACAAGACGACGCGGCGCGCTAGTGTGAGCCGCGCCCGCTCAGGCGTCGAACGCCTGGGCGGGCAGCATCGCCTCGACGAACATCACCACCTCTTCGAGAATCTGGCGCTGGTAGTCGGTCAGGCTCTGCTGGTTGTAGCGCTCGATCTCCCGAGCGAAGGCCTTGAGCGTAAAGCCGGACACCGCCGGGTCGTTCAACCGCGCCCAGCGAAACGCCTCCCACTGCTCGCGCTCCTCGCCTTCCAGGGTGTCCGGGTAGTTGCGCGCGCGAAAGCGAAACAGCATCTCCTCGAGCCGCGGATCCTGAAAGGCAAAGCGCGCCCCGACCAGATCCCAGGCCGGCGTCTCGCGCACCCGCTCCATCTGCTGGCGATCCGCCCCCGAGAAGAAGCTGCCCGAGTAGAGCATCAAATCCGGGTCCTGGGGCCCGTCCTCGAAGCCGGCATTGAACACGCTGGCGACCTTTTCGGCAATCACCGTGCCCTGATCGCGAAGCGTCTTCCAGTGGGCGCGACACTGGTCGACATCGATCCCTAAGCGCGCCTGGATATCGCCGTACTCGCCCTTTTTCGGCCCCTCGACGTCCTTGAGCGCGGTGGCGGGAAACACCACCGGGCAGCGGTTGATGTGGATCACCTTGAGCGGAATGCGCGACTCCCCTTCCGCCAGATCCTGATGGCTGACGAACACCCGCTCACGAATCTGCTCGACGCTTAATGAAGTAAGCGCACTCGGATCAGCGCTCAAATCAAACGCGATCACGCCGTTGGGGTTGGTGGGGTGCTCGGCCAGCGGCATCACCAGCGCGCTACAGGCGCGGCTGGCCGGGTAGCGCCTGGAAATGTGCAGCACCGGTTTGGCGCTGGCGACATCCAGCTGGGCGGCCACGGCGCGCTTGCCGCGAAGACCGAGCAGGTAGTCGAACAGTCTGGGGTTCTGGGCTTTGAGAAGCCGCGCCAGACTGATCGTGGCGCGCACGTCCGCCAGCGCATCGTGGGCGCCGGCGTGCTCGATGCCGTTGGCCGCGGTCAAATCCTCGAGCCTGAAGCTCGGGGCGCCGTCGTCGCGTTTGGGCCAGGTGATGCCAGAGGGGCGCAGCGCGTAGAAGGCGCGCACCACGTCGATCAAATCCCAACGGGAGTTGCCGTTTTGCCACTCGCGGGCGTAGGGGTCGAGAAAGTTACGGTAGAACAGATGACGCGAGACTTCGTCGTCGAAGCGCAGGCTGTTGTAGCCCACCACGCAGGTGCCGGGGTCGCTCATCAGCGCCTGGATGCGCCCGGCGAACTCGGCCTCGGGCAGACCGTGACGCCGGGCCTTTTGCGGCGTGATACCGGTGATCAAACAGGCCGCCGGGTGCGGCAGCGCATCGTCACCGGGTTTGCAGTAGATCTCGACCGGCTCACCGATTTCGTTGAAGTCGGCGTCGGTTCTGATCGCGGCGAACTGCGCCGGTCGGTCGCGGCGCGGGTCGGCGCCGAAGGTTTCGTAATCGTGCCAAAGAAAACTGGCAGGGGCGGCGTTGGCTGGCGCCATGTGCGGATACTCCCGTGGACGTATCCCGCCACCCTACAACAACGGCGGTGAACACAAAAGTTCCACCGTTCTCCCGGCTTACGCCCGCCCGTTACTCACGACTTACCCTCAACCGCTCACGCCTTGCCCTTCACCGCTCACCGCTCACGACCAACCACTCAAGAATCGCGCGGCAAGGTCACGTTGAGTTCGAGCACCGAGCAGTTGTCTTCGCTATCGAGCGATACCTGGATGGCATCGTCGGCGACGTGGACGTAGCGGCGCACCACTTCCAAAAGCTCGCGCTCGAGCATCGGCATGTAGTCGGGCTGACCGCGCTGACTGCGCTGGTGAGCCACGATGATTTGCAAACGCTCCTTGGCCACCGAGGCGGACTTCTTGCGCTCGCGCTTCAGGAATTCGAGCAGTTTCATCGCCGACCTCCTCCAAACATGCGGCCCAGAAGACTCCTGCGTTGTACTTCGTGAAAGCGCAGCGGCACATCTTCACCAAGCAGGCGCGACACGGTGTCGGCGTAGGCTTGACCTGCGTCGCTGGCGCCGTCATGGGTGACCGGCACGCCCTGGTTGGAGGCGCGCAGCACCGCCTCGGACTCCGGAATCAGCCCCAGCAGATTGATGGCGAGAATCTCGCGGATATCTTCCAGGGTGAGCATATCGCCGGAGGTGACGCGCGACGGGTTATAGCGGGTAATCAAAAGGTGCTCGCGCACCGGGTCCTGGCTTTGCTCGGCGCGGCGGGTCTTGGAGCCCAAAAGCCCGAGGATGCGGTCGGAGTCGCGCACCGAGGAGACTTCCGGGTTGGTCACCACCACCGCCTCGTCGGCGAAGTACATGGCGAGCTGCGCGCCGCGCTCGATGCCGGCGGGCGAGTCGCAGATCACGAAGTCGAAATCACCGCGCAGCTGCTCGAGTATCTCTTCCACGCCTTCCTGAGTCAGCGCGTCCTTGTCGCGGGTTTGAGACGCCGGCAGGATGAACAGATTATCCACGCGCTTGTCGCGAATCAGCGCCTGGTTGAGCGCCGCCTCGCCCTGAATGACGTTGACCAGGTCGTACACCACGCGCCGCTCGCAGCCCATGATCAAATCCAGGTTACGCAGCCCCACGTCGAAATCGATGACGACGGTCTTTTTGCCGCGCAGCGCAAGCCCGGTGGCGATGGCCGCCGCGCTGGTGGTTTTACCGACCCCCCCTTTACCTGAGGTCACTACGATAATTTTGGCCAAGAGTTATATCCTTTAAGAGGTCGTTGAATCGCGCGGCGCCTCTTCTTATCGTCATCGCGCGCAACGCACATATCGGTGTCAATCCGGTGACGTCGCCTGTATCGCTACTCTATCGAAAAGCGCCCGCCACGTCGCTACGTCAATCGTACCAGCCACACCCTAGGCCAGACGTTTGATCTCGAGCTGTTCTTCACTGAAGTGCACCTGCGCGGCCAGTCCCAAAAGCTTCGGGTCGATGTCCTCGAGGCGCTTGTAGTTGCCGGCCACGGATAGAAGCTCCGCTTCGAGCTCGCGACAATAAATGCCGGCGTGGGTATTGCCGTGAATGCCCGCCAGCGCCCGCCCTCGCAGCGCGCCATAAACATGAATGCTGCCCGCCGCGAGCACCTCGGCGCCGGCGTTGACCGCGCCGATCACGACCAGATCGCCTTCGGCGGCGCTAACCTGCTGGCCCGAGCGCACGGTGCCGCGAAAAAGCCGCGTGGTGACCGCGACCGGCTCGTGCGGGGTTTCGCGCTCGACCTCGGCCGAAGCCGTCTCATGAGACCCTGCATCGGTGCGCTCGACGCTTTCAAGTGCCCGCGAACGCCCCTCTTCGACCGGCGCAAACCAGCCAAGCCCCAGCGCCCAGGCCGACTGGCGCACCGGCTCAGGGCCGCCGCGCACCGCGACCGGCAAAAGCTTGTGATCGCGACACACCGCGCAGATACGCTCCAGCGCCAGGTGCGGCTCATCGAGTTTTTCCACGCCCAGCACAACCGGTGTATGCTGGAAGAAGGCGGGAGATTGGGAGAGTTTGCCGGCCAGTTGACGCCTGATCTGCTCGGGGTCGGCGCTGCTCAACTCCATGACGGTCATGGGCAGCATGCCGCCTTTAAAGGTAAAGGCGTTGTCGGCACTATCGGCGTTGAGGCTCATGGCCGAACTCCATGTCATGTTCAGGTAAGATAAACTTAGCGCTGGTACGCGCTGGAATGCGACGGCTCGCCCACCTCTTGCGGCCAGCGCACATTGCCACTGGCAAAGCTAAGCGACAGCGACGGTGACTGCAACTACCAAAGCACCGATGGCTGATTTTTTTCACGCGATGCACCTCTTGCAGGAAGATTCATGCACGGACTGTTAAGACGCTTGTTCGCGCCTCGGTGGCAGCACCCCAACGCCGAGATTCGCCGCCAGGCCCTCGAAACGCTGGACCCGCAGCAGCCCGATCAGCGCGACGCGCTGAAAACGCTGGTCGACGACCCGGACCCCACCGTTGAGCTGGCCGCCCTGTTGGCGCTGGGGGACCTCGACACGCTGACCAGCCGGCTCCCCGAGCGCCAGCACGTTCCCGGCTGGCGCGAGGCCGTGATCGAGCGCCTGACCGGCCGGGAAGGCCAGACCGACCTTTATACGCGCAGCCGGCTGGTCGACTCACTTTCAAACACGGCACTGCTCAACGAGATCGCGCTGCGTGGCGACAACCTCGATCTTCGCCTGACCGCTTTGGAGCGGCTCGTTGATGACGAGGATCTGATCTATCAGGCCTGCAACAACGGTGTGGCGAGCGTGCGCAAGCGCGCCGCCGAGCGCCTCGACAGCGAAGCGAGTTTGAAGACGCTGTTGAAACAGGCGCGCCGCGATCGCAACGTCATGCGCCTGGCGCGCGAAAAGCTCTCACGGCTTCGTCACGACAACGAGTGGTTCGATCAGCAAATGACGCGCCGCGAAGAGCTGCTGGAAAAACTCGAGCAGCACGCCCGCGCGCCCTGGGAGCCGCTTTACGGCGGCCGCCTTCGTCATCTGGAGCGCGAGTGGCGAAAACTCGACCATCCGCCCGGCCCCCGCGAAGAGGAGCGCTTTCATCAGGCGCTGCTCGGCGCGCGCAAGACCTTGAACGACCACGAAACCCAGGAACAGGCGCGCCAGGAGCGCCAGGTGCACCGCGAAGAGATCGAAACGACTCGTGATCAGCTGCTCGCCGGGCTCGAGGAGACCCTGAACGGGCTGGTCCACGCCGAGGCCGTCACCCTTCAGGACATCGACAGCCTGCGTGCCCAGCGCCAGCTGCTGGGCCAGCGCTGGCAGTCACTGTCGGATCTTCACGCACCGCCGGAGACGACCCAGGCGCGCTACACCCAGGCGCTTGCCGCGTATGAGCGCGTCACAGAAGCCTGGCAGCGCTGGCAGACGCACCAGGCCGATGTCGAGCGAGGACTCGCCGACCACGACCCCGCGACACTCGAGGATCGAGTCAAACGCGTTGCCTGGCCCAAGGACCTTTCCAAGCCAGCGCTTTTACAGCGCGCCCAGGCACTTCTGGCGCTGGAGCAGCCAGCGGGGGAACAGACCCAAAAAGCGCCTTCACTCGAGGCGCTGACCGCCGAGCTCGACAGTTTCGAGCACATGCTCGAGCGCGGCGCGTTCAAAAGCGCCAGCCGGCTTCACCAACGACTCAAGCCCTCGATCGACGCATTGAACAGTGTCCAGGCCAACCCCCTCAAGGCGCGGTTGAAGCAGCTGGGCGCGCAGCTGGCGGAGCTTAGAGACTGGCGCGGCTTCGTCGCCGGGCCCAAGCGCGAGCAGCTCGCCTCGAGCATCGAGACGCTGGCCGAGGCGCCGGCGATGGCGGACGCGGCGCTGGACCGCCGCCATCGCCAGCTGGTCAAGGAGTGGAAGGAGCTTGGCGACGCCGCGGCCAGCCGGGCGCTGTCGACGCGCTTTCGCGCCGCTTCCGAGCGCATTCACGAACGCCTGGCGCCCTGGCGGGAAACCCTCGAGCAGACGCGTCAGGCCAATCTTCGCCACCGCGAAGCGCTTTGCGAGCAGCTCGAAACCCTGTGCGAGCAGCCCGCCGACAACGCCGACCCGGACGTGCTGCGCGAAATTCGCGATCGCGCCCGGCATCAGTGGCGCGAATACACGCCCATCCCGCGGGAAGCCTCGGAAACGGTCGGTCGGCGCTTTGGCAAGGTGCGCCATCGGCTGCAGGCGCTGATCGACCAGCGCGCCGAGCAGATCGCCGCGCAAAAGCGCGCGCTGATCGACGAGGTGAATGCGCTTTTGCATGCCACCGAGCGCCCCATTCACGAGCGTACCACCCGCACCAAGGCGCTTCAGCAGCAGTGGCGCACCCTGGGCCGGGCCCCAAAGGGCGAGGAGCAAACGCTTTGGAAGCACTTTCGCGGGGCCTGCGATCAGCTGTTTGCCCAGCGCGACGCGCACAAGAGCGAACAGTCGGCGCGCTCGCAGCAAAAGCTCGACGCCATGCAGGCCCTGATCGACGAAATGGACGCCTGGCAGCCGGAAAACGCCCGCGAGGCCCAAGCGCTCGAAGCGTTTATCCAGCGCGCCCAGCAGCTCGAACCGCTGCCGCGCAACCGGCGAAGCGAGGGCATGCAGCGCCGCCTGAGCGGTATTCTGCGCGCCCGGCGCGAGCGGTTGAGCCGCCTGGAAGTGGCCGATACCGTCGCGCAGTGGCACGCGCTCATGCCGCTGACTCAAGCCCACCTGAGCGCGGACCAGCGCGCTTTTGAAGCGCAGCAAAACGACGCCGTCGAGGCGGCGCAGGTGCTCGCGACCCCGCCGACCGGAGCGTTTTTGGACGCGCACCAGCGCCGCAACGCCGCTCGATGCGCGGCGATCAGCGCTCCGGAGCAGAGCCGTCGAACCGTCGAAGAGGGCGTGGCACGGCTTCGCGTACATCTCTCGCTTTTGGCGCTGGGCAGCGTCAAACCCGAAGACGAGCCGCTTCGCCTGGCCATTCAGGTCGAGCGTTTGAACGATGGTCTGGGCGGTGAGCGCAGCCAGGCCGAAGAGACACGCAGCGTGCTGGCAGCACTCATGGCGCTGGGGCCGGTGCCCGGCGACGTCTGGGACCGGGAGGTTGGTGAGCTCGACGCGCTGCTGAGTCGGCTTGCGCGCCCGCCCCACGCTTGAGGCGTCAGGAGAGCAGCGCGACAGATGCGTTGCACACGGGAAAGGGGAAACTCAAAAGGAGGCTTGTGGCCTCCTTTTTTTACGTCGTATTCAAGCGGCTGAGTGTCAGCGGTAGGCCAAGGCGTATCAGCCCATGAACTGGCCGCCGTTGATATCGATATTGGCGCCGGTAATGAATCCCGACTGCTCATCGGCTAAAAACGCCACCAGCCGGCCGATCTCCTCCGGCGTGCCGTAGCGCTTGACGGGGATGGTTTCACGAATCGCTTCGCGCACCTTCTCAGGGATCTCCATGATCATATCGGTGGCGATATAGCCCGGCGACACGGTGTTGACCGTGATGCCCTTGGTAGCGGTTTCCTGGGCCAGCGACATGGTCAACCCATGCATACCTGCCTTCGCCGCGGCGTAATTGACCTGGCCGAACTGCCCCTTTCGCCCATTGATCGATGAAATATTGATGATGCGCCCGTAGCCCTGCTCGAGCATTGGGTTGATCACGCTGCGGCAGGTGTTGAAGACGCTGTTGAGGTTGGTATCGATCACCTCGCTCCACTGCTCCCGGGCCATCTTCTTGAGCGTACCGTCGCGCGTGATACCGGCGCAATTGACCAACACGCTGATCGGGCCATGGGTATCGGCGATCTCTTGGGCGCCGTCCAGGCACGCTTGGTAGTTCGATAAATTGACGCCGGAAAGCGCCATGTTGTCGAAGCCGTCGGCTTTTTGGCTCTCGAGCCACGTTTTTGCCTTCTCCGGGTTACGGTAACCGGCGACGACCAAATACCCCGCCTCGGCCAGCGACCGGCAAATGGCCGTGCCGATCCCGCCTGTTCCACCCGTCACCCACGCCACCTGGGGTTGATTAGCCATTGTTTACCTCCCTGAAATGACAAATGACCTGCATCCGAGCCACACAAGACGTGGCGCAAGCCACTTCGGATTGGTGCCACCGCAAAGCGTTTGGCACGCACGTGTTGTTATCTTTTGCTCCTGCGCACCGAGCCGGTTTCATTGAAGTTGAGAAAGCCCGTTGCGTCATGGAAAGCATAGCGTTACTCCCCCAATGTTGCAGCACGATGAATCCACGCATGGCGTATCGATTTATCGCACTCGATGATTGACTCCTTCTCAGACTTATGTAGAATACGCCTCACGTTGATGCGGGGTGGAGCAGTCTGGTAGCTCGTCGGGCTCATAACCCGAAGGTCATCGGTTCAAATCCGGTCCCCGCTACCATCTTCGATAAAAAAGCCGTTACCGAAAGGTAGCGGCTTTTTTTATGCCTGAACGGTGAAGCAGACGAGTAGCTCAGCGGGCTCAGCTCTTCATAAGTCCAGGAAGGTCATCGGTTCGCTCTTTTTTTAAAGTCAGCGGTCCCCGCTACCATCTTCGATAAAAAAGCCGTTACCGAAAGGTAGCGGCTTTTTTTATGCCTGAACGGTGAGGCAGACGAGTAGCTCAGCGGGCTCAGCTCTTCATAAGTTCAGGAAGGTCATCGATTCGCTCTTTTTTAAAGTCAGCGGTCCCCGCTACCATCTTTGATATAAAAGCCGATTCTTTCGAGAATCGGCTTTTTTGTGTCTGAACGATGGAGCAGCCAAGCCGGCTTCAGCTTGGACGAGCGGAGGCACACAGTGCCCGCCAGGCGCTACGCGCTCACTCCCACCGCCTACCGGGCGCGCTTCAAGACCCCGCGCGCCGAGGTCGTGCATTGAGCGCGGCGCGCGTCAGGCGCTCTCTTTCGATGCGCTAAAGAAGTGATACATCTCGGCCACCGTCTCCGGCGCGATGTGCTGGGTGATGAACACGAACCGCGAGACGCGATCCGAAACGCTCTCGAGAGGAAGCTCCGCAGGCGGATGGAAGATCTGCTGTACGCCGTGAATCGCCAGCGGCGCGTCGCGGTCACTCAGGTGCACTACTGCCTTGATGCGCAGCATCTTGTCGCCCATCAGCGACATCAGCATGTCCAGCCAGTTCTCCAGCGTATCCGGGGCAATGCGCTCCTCGACGGTGAAGCAGAAGGCGCGGATCGAGTCGATGTGGTGGGCGTGGAGATCGCCTGAGTGGTGCGCCGTGACAGGGCCGGGGCTTAACGAAATCGCGGTGCCCGCGTGGGACGCAGCGGCGCTGACCGTGTAGCGCCCGGCCTTGAGCCACTGGTCGACCTGATAGCCGCCGTCGGCGTAAAGCCCGGCGCCCACCAGCAGGCTCGCGGAGAGTTTGCCATCGATCACTTGCCACTGCTCGGCGGTCGGGTTGAGCCGAGCGAGCCGGTTGGCAAGCCCGGATACCCTCGCCTGCTCGGCGAGATCGGTCTTGGTGATCAGGAGCTTGTCCGCCACGCCGACCTGCTGGCGCGACTCCTCATGAGCGTCCAATGTGGCCTCGCCGTTGACCGCATCCACGCAGCACACGACGCTGTCGAGCTTGAAGCGGTGCGCAAGCCAGGCATCGGTCATCAACAGCTGCAAAAGGGAAGTCGGCAGCGCCAGCCCCGTGGTTTCGATCACCACGCGCGCTGGGGCGGGCTTGCCCCGCACCTCGAGATCCTCGAGCGCCTCGCGCAGGGTGCGGCTCAAGTCGCCGCGCAGCGTACAGCACAGACAGCCGCTGCTCATCTCGATCACGGCCTGCTCGTCGCTTTGGGTGATCAGCTGATGATCGAGGCCAATGTCGCCGAACTCGTTGATCACCACCAAGGTGTTATCCATGGACGTCTGGCGCACCCAACGGTTGAGCAGCGTGGTCTTGCCGCTGCCCAGAAAGCCGGTGAGCACGTTGACGGGAATCAAGGGCGGTGTCGTCATGACGTTCACTCCATCACGCCGGATCGATGGTCATCAACAGCCGCTTCTCGCCGGGAGCCAGCGCCGGGCTGCGGTGGACCAGCGCCCGCTCTTCACACCCGACCCAGCCGCTGCCCTTGATCAGGGCAATGTCGCCGTTCGCCATGGTCTGAATGGCACCCGGTTCGGTGACGATGTCCGGACGCTCCGGGCGCGGCGCGCCGAGGCCGGCCCGGTTGACGGCGTGCGCCGGCAGCCACTCGCTGCCCGGCCCCACGTAGGTGCTCACCAGCCGCACCGGCAGGTTGTCGCAGTGAAAGCGCGGGCACATGGCGCTATCGAGCAGGCGAAGGCGCACGCCGACGGTTTCGGTCTCGAACAGAAAGGCGATGGCCGAGGCAATGGTGCTGACGTCGTCGATCAGCGCGTCGCCGGCGTCGGGCGCCGGCAGGTGGCGACGAAGGTCCGCGGTAAAGGCCTCGTCCACCTCACCCAGCCAGCTAAACTGCCAGGCGCGGTCGGTCTGACACTGCGCCTGCGCGCTCAGCACGATATCCGCCGGGAGCGGGCGTGTCAGCACGGCCAGGTTGATCGCCTCTTCAAAAATGCGCGGCAGCACGCTGACGTCGTCATCGAGCGCGGCGTGGCCAAACAGGGTCGTTGAGGCAGGAGCGAGTCGTTGCGTCATGGCGGTCTCCAGAAACGGGTCGAGAAAAATGTCGGGCGGGTCAAGCCCGCGCCGTCAAACGCTGCGCCAGGCGAACCCCTTGGCTTGCAAGCGTTGCCAGCAGAAACAGCACCGCGGCCAGCGTCACCATGGTGGGGCCGGTGGGCGTATCCATCAGGTAGGCGGTTTTCAGACCGCCGGTCACCGCCGTGAGCGCCACGCCGGTGGCGCCGATTGCCATGGCCTCCGGGGTGCGGCAAAACGGGCGCGCCGCCGTCGCCGGAATGATCAGAAGTGCGGTGATCAGCAAAACGCCCACGACCTTGAGCGCCACGGCCACCACCATGGCCAGCGCCAGGGTCAAAATGAGCTGTTCGCGGCGCGGGTCGATGCCGCTTGCGTAGGCAAGCTCGCGGCTCATCGTCGCCATCAGAAGCGACGACCAGCGCCAGCCCAGAAGCGCCAGCACCAGCGCCGCGCCGCCGCCGATCACCCAGAGATCACTCCTACCCACAGCCAGAATGTCGCCGAACAGGTAGGCGTTGAGGTCGATGCGCACCCCGGAGAGAAACGACACCGCCACCAGCCCCACCGCCAGCGCCGAGTGGGCGGCAACGCCGAGCAGCGTATCCATGGCGACGCCGCGCCCGCTGAGCATCGACACGCCGCCCGCCATGAGCAGCGCCACCATCAACACGCTGGCGAAGATCGAGATGTTCATCAACAGCGCCAGCGCCACGCCGAGAATCGCCGCGTGGGCGGTGGCGTCGCCAAAGTAAGCCATGCGCCGCCAGACGACGAAGCAGCCAAGCGGCGCCGCCGCCAGCGCCACCAGCACGCCGGCGAGGGTGGCGCGCACCATGAAATCATCCAGCATCAGCGACCTCTCCCGGGTGATGACGGTAAAGCGCTAGCGCCTCATTACCCTCGCTGTTGAGGAGCGTTTCGCCGAATAGCGCCTGGTAATCCGGCGATGACACCACCCGCTCGGGCTTGCCCTGACAGCAAAGGGCGCGGTTCAGGCAGACGACGTGGTCGGCGGTGCGCATCACCACGTTCAGGTCGTGGCTGACCATCAGCACGGCGCAGTCGTAAGTGCGGCGCACGGTGTCGATACGCCGGTAGAATTCCGCCGTACCGCGCTGGTCGAGCCCCTGGGTGGCCTCGTCGAGAATCAGGATGTCCGGCTTGACCAGCAGCGCCCGGGCCAGCAGCACTCGCTGGAGCTGGCCACCGGAAAGCGTGCTCATCGCCGCGCGTAAAAGATGGGCAGCGCCCGCTTCTTTTAGGGCGCGCTCGACGTCTTTCGGGTCATGGCGGCGCGGCAGGTTGATGAAGCGCTTGACCGTCATGGGTAGCGTCGGGTCGAGGTGCAGCCGCTGGGGCACGTAGCCGATGCGCTGGCCGGGCCGGACGCTGACGCTTCCCGAGGCGGGTTTGACCGACCCCAGAATGGCCTTGACCAGGGTCGATTTGCCCGAGCCGTTGGGGCCGATCAGCGTGAGGATCTGGTGGCGATAAAGCGTCAGGTCGATGTTCTCGAGCACGTTTTCCCCGCCGAAGCGAACGCTCAGGCGCGAAAGAGTAACGAGCGCATCGCTTGAGGTCTGCGAAGTCAGCATCATGGAAGTTCATCGCTTTTCAAAATATTGTTATGTTATAACATGACTTGAGAGCATTGACGACCCTTTAAGATAAGCGTCTCACGCTCGGCGCCCCTCCCCCGATCACTTTTCTGGAGCACGACATGCCGTTAACGCGTTTATCCTGGCCCTTGCTGGTCGCCTTTCCCGTGGCTGCCGTTGCCGATGTCCCCCGCGTGGCGGTCGACATTCCGCCGGTCGCATCACTGGTGGCCACCGTCCTGGGCGAGCGCGGCGAGCCTGCGCTTTTCATCCAGCCCGGCGCCTCGCCTCACGGCTACTCGCTGCGCCCTTCCGAAGCCCAGGCCCTGAATGATGCCGACCTGGTCGTTTGGGTAAGCCACGACCTGACGCCCTGGCTCACCGCGCCGATCGAGAACCTGGCAAGTGATGCGCGCCATCTGGAGCTTCTCAAGGCCCCAAACACCACCGTGCTCACGTACCGCGACAGCGCCACCTTCGCCCTTGACGATAGCGACGACCACGACCATTCTCACGATCACGGGCATGATCATGACCACGCCGAGAACCAGGGTCACGAACACAGCCACGAGCATAGCCACAGCCACGAAGGCACCAACCCCCACGCCTGGCTCTCGCCGGACAACGCCCGCCAGTGGCTGGGCGCCATCGCCGAGCAGCTAAGCGAGCTCGACCCGGGCAACGCTAACGACTACCGCGCCAACGCCGAGCAAGGCCGGCAAGCGCTCGACGCCCTCGAGGCGCGGCTTGCAGAGCAGCTCATCGATCAGCACGACACCCGCTACGTCGTCTTTCACGACGCCTACCAATATTTCGAAGAGGCTTTCGACGTACCGGCTGCCGGAGCGATTTCGCTGGGTGACGCCTCTTCTCCAAGCCCGGCGCGTATCGAGGCGCTCCAGAACCTGGTGCGTGACGAGAACATTCAGTGCGTGTTCAGCGAGCCGCAGTTCAACGCCCGTCTCGTCGAGAGCGTCTTTGGCGACACCGCGGTCTATACCGGCGTACTCGACCCGCTGGGCGTCGGCCTGGCGCTGGATGCGTCGCTCTACCCGGCACTGCTCGAGCAGATCGCCGACGAGATCGAGCGCTGCGGCCAGGCAAGCTAAAGCGCGGCGTCCGCTCGTTTTGAAGGGCCGCAAGCGGGCACCTGCCTACGCCTCGGTGGGAAAGTATGATAATTTTCGCAATTCTTCATACTGACTCTGCACACTGTTCGAGCGAATGCTCGAGCGAACCGAGGTGATCATGCGCGCAGCTCTAGGCGCCCTTCTGGCACTCTCCCTGACGCTGGGCCCTGGCGGCCCGGCTACGGCCGAATCGCGGCTCGACGCTTCCTGGCCAAGCAACGTGGGGGCGCTGAACCCGCACCTTTATACGCCCAACCAGATGTTCGCCCAGGCGATGGTGTATGAACCGCTGGTGCGCTACCAGGCCGACGGCACCGTGGCGCCCTGGCTTGCCAGGCGCTGGGAGGTCACCAACGACGGGCGCACCTATACCTTTACGCTGCGCGACGACGTCACCTTCTCCAACGGCGAGCCCTTCAACGCCGCGGCGGTGGTGGCCAACTTCGACGCGATTCTGGCCCACCGCGAGCGCCACGCCTGGCTTGGGCTGACCGAGCAGATCGAAAGCGTTCGCGCGCTGGACGAGTTTCGCGTCGAGCTGAACCTGCACGCGCCCTACTACCCGGTACTGCAGGATTTGGCGCTGCCCCGCCCGTTTCGCTTTATCGCCCCGTCGCAGCTGATCGACGGCACGTTTACCGCCGGCGTGAGCGCGCCGATTGGCACCGGGGCCTGGCAGCTCATTGAGACGCGTCTGGGCGAGTTCGACCGTTTCGTGCGAAACGACGCCTACTGGGGCGAAGCGCCGGCCTTTGATGAGGTAAACGTCAGCGTGATCGTCGATCCCAACACCCGGGCGCTGGCGCTTCAAACCGGTCAGATCGACCTGATTTACGGGCCCAACGGCCTGATCTCGCCGGACACCTTTACCCGTTTCTCCCAGGACGAGCGCTACCTGACGGCGCTTTCCGAGCCGACGGAAACCCTGATGCTGGCGCTGAACAGCCAGCGCGGCGCCACGGCGGAGCTGGCCGTACGTCAGGCGATCAATCACGCGGTGGACAAGGCCAGCATCGCCCAAAGCGTTTTCTACGGCACGCAGCAGGTCGCCGACACGCTATTCGCCCCCGGCGTGCCCTACGCCGATGTGGGACTTACCCCCTACGCGTTCGATCCCGACCGCGCCGCCGAGCTGCTCGATGAGGCGGGCTGGCGCATGGACCGCGGCGTGCGCATGAAGGAGGGCGAGCCGCTGCAGATCGATTTGGTGTTCGTGGGCAACGACGCGGTGTCGAAATCCACCGCGGAAATCGTCCAGGCAGAGCTTTCCGCGCTGGGCATGATGGTTCGCTTGATCGGCGAGGAGGAGAGCAGTGTCTACGCCCGCCAGCGCGACGGGCGCTTCGGCATGATCTTCAACCGGACCTGGGGCGCGCCCTTCGATCCCCACGCGTTTATTAGCGCCATGCGCGCGCCCGCCCACGCCGACTACCAGGCGCAGCTGGGGCTTTCTGACAAACCCGAGATCGACGCGCTGATTGGCGAGATTCTGACCTCGACCGACGAGACGCAGCGCCAGGCGCTTTACGAGACGCTTTTGACCCGCCTGCACGAAGCCGCCGTCTATCTGCCGCTGACCTACGCCAGCGTGCTCGCCGTCGCTTCGCCGACGGTCGGCGAGATCCGCTTTGGCGCCATGGCCAGCGAAATTCCGTTTGATCGGTTCACCCCCGAGGCCGGGCGTTGATGGCCGGTTTCATCCTCAAGCGGCTTTTATTGCTGCCGCTACTGCTGCTGGCGGCGTCCATCATCATCTTTTTGCTGCTGCGTCTCGGGCCGTCGGATCCGGCGATGGACTACCTGCGCCTCTCCCAGGTGCCGCCCACGCCCCAGGCGCTCGAGCACGCGCGGGCGGCGCTCGGCCTCGACCAGCCGCTGATCACTCAGTACGCTCAGTGGCTTGCAAGCGCGGTGCGCCTCGATTTCCGCGTCTCCTATGCTACCCAGCGCCCGGTATTCGAGGATATGCTGCACTTTCTGCCGGCGACCCTCGAGCTTGCCGGCGTTGCGCTGGTGCTGACGCTGCTGGTATCGATTCCGCTCGGCCGCTGGGCGGCGCGCCACCATCACCGCGCCCCGGATCTCGTCGTGCGCCTGATCGCCTTTTTCGGTGTGTCGATGCCCAACTTCTGGCTCGGCTTTCTGCTGGTGCTGCTGTTCTCGGTGACCCTGGGGTGGCTTCCGCCGATGGGCCGCGGCGGCGTCGCGCACCTGGTGCTGCCGGCCGTGGCGATTTCGCTGATGTCGCTTTCGATCAACGCGCGGATGCTGCGCGCCAGCATGCTGGAGGTGGGAAGCCAGCGCCACGTGCAGTACGCCCGCCTGCGCGGGCTTGGCGAGCGCGAGGTAGAGCGCCGCCACGTGCTGAGAAACGCCCTGCTTCCGATCATCACCGCCACCGGCATGCACGTCGGCGAGCTGATCGGCGGCACGCTGATCATCGAGAGCATCTTCGGCTGGCCGGGCGTGGGGCGCTACGCCGTATCGGCGATCTTCAACCGCGACTACCCGGTCATCCAGTGTTTTACGCTGCTGATGGTGACCATCTTCGTGGTCTGCAATCTGATCGTCGATATCGTTTACGCCGCCGCCGACCCGCGCATTCGTATTTCCAGGGAGGGCGTGCAGTGAGGTCTTCGAGCGCACCGCTTTCTCCGTCTCATTCTCCATCTCGGAGGCGCTTACCCAAAGCGCGCCTGACCACCTGCATCGCTCTGGCGCTGGTGGCGGGGCTGGTGTTCGTGGCGCTGTTCGGCGCCGGGCTCTCGCCGTTTGACCCCAGCGCCGTGGCACTCTCCGAGCGCCTCGCCCCGCCGAGCGCCACGCACTGGCTCGGCACCGACCACCTGGGGCGCGACATTCTCGCACGGCTTCTGGAGGGCACGCGGGTCTCGCTCGGCGTGGTCGCCGTGACGCTTTCGCTGCTGCTGGCGCTGGGCATCGTGGTGGGCGGCAGCGCCGGGGTCATCGGCGGGCGCTTCGATCAGATCACCATGCGCCTGACGGATATCTTTCTGACCTTCCCCACCTTCGTGCTGTCGCTGTTCATGATCGGCATGCTGGGCACGGGGCTTACCAACGTGATACTCGCCATCGCCCTCTCCCACTGGGCCTGGTACGCGCGGATCACTCGCTCGGTGGTGCTGTCGCTCAAGCACCGCGACTACATCAGCGCTGCGCGCATGGCCGGCGCCGGGCGGCTGCGCATCTTTACCCGCCACCTGCTGCCATCCACGCTTTCGCAGCTGGCGGTGCTCGCCTCGCTCGATATCGGTCACATCATGCTACACGTCTCGGGCCTGTCGTTTCTCGGGCTCGGGGTCGCCGCCCCCACGCCGGAGTGGGGCGTGATGCTCTCGGATGCGCGCCAGTTCGTCTGGACCGAGCCACGTTTGATGCTCTGGCCGGGGCTGGCGCTGTTTTTGAGCGTAATGGCCTTCAACCTGCTGGGCGACGCGCTGCGCGACCGCCTCGACCCTCAACTTCAACGGGAGCACACGCATTGAACGCGCCGCCCACGCACCGCACCCTGACCCTTGAAGGCATGACCGTCGACACCCACGACGAGCGTCTGGTCGACGACGTCTCGATCACTCTCGAGCGCGGCGAAGTGGTGGCGCTGGTCGGCGCCAGCGGCTCGGGCAAGTCGCTGAGCTGCGCGGCGGCCCTCGACACCCTGCCCAGCGGCACGATCAAATGTGCGGGCCAGGTCCACCTCGACGGCACGCCGATCGCCGCGTCGCTTTTGCGCGGTCGCGTGGTGGCGTCGATCATGCAAAACCCGCGCAGCGCCTTCAATCCGGTGCGCACGCTCAAAAGCCACTTCGATGAAACGCTCAAGGCGCTGGGCGTGGCAAGAAAGGCGCGCGGCCCGCGTAGCCGCCAGGCGATGCTGGATGCGGGGCTCGATGAGCCCGAGCGGCTGTTGAAGCTTTATCCGTTTGAAATGAGCGGCGGAATGCTCCAGCGCACGATGATTGCGCTGGCGCTGGCAAGCGAGGCGCCGTTTCTATTCGCCGATGAGCCGACCACGGATTTAGACGTCATCCACCAGCGCGACATCCTCGATCTGCTCGCCGATCTGCGTACGCGCTTTGGGCTGGGGCTTTTGCTGATCACCCACGACATGGGCGTGGTGGCGCGCCTGGCCGACCGGGTGCTGGTGATGGATCAGGGCCGGCTGGTGGAGAGCGCACCGGTCGAAACGCTTTTTGAGCGCCCGCAGCACGTCGTTACCCGGGCGCTGGTCGAGGCGCACCTGGCGCTCTACCCGCAGCGGCAGGCACCGTCATGAGGCTGGTCATATGAGTTTTTTAAGCGCCGAAGGCGTCTCTCACGGCTACTCCCCGAGGCGGTCGCTGTTGCACCGTCGCCCGGCCCGGCCCGTGCTGTCAGAGGTGTCGCTTGAGATCGAACCGGGCGAAACCCTGGGGCTTCTCGGGCGCAGCGGCTGCGGCAAGAGCACCCTGGCGCGCCTGCTCACCGGACTCGAAACGCCAAGCCTGGGCACGGTGCGTTTTCAAGGCAACGCGTTATCCAACCTCGACAAACCCGGCTGGCAGGCGTTTCGCCGCCAGGTGCAAATGGTGTTTCAGGACCCGCAGAACGCGGTGAACCCGCGCCTCACCGTGAGTGATATCATCAGCGAGCCGCTGATTCACCTCACCGACCTGGACCGTGCCCAGCACCCGGCCCGGGTGGCGGAGCTTCTCGACGCCGTCGGCCTGGCCCGCCGGTTTGCCCGCCGCTACCCGTTCGAACTCAGCGGCGGTCAGCTTCAGCGCGTGTGTATCGCACGGGCACTGGCGCCCCGGCCGTCGCTGATCGTGCTGGATGAAGCGGTCTCGAATCTGGATCTGCACCTGCAGCTCCAGATGCTCGAACTCTTCACCGCTTTGCAGCGCGACGTCGGCGTGGCGTTCTTGTTCGTCACTCACGATCTTCGTCTGGTCGAGCGCTTCTGCGCACGGGTACTGGTCATGGGCGCCGGGCGGCTGGTCGAGGACCGCCCCGTCACCTCGCCATTGACGCTGACCTCACCAGAGGGGCAGGCGCTTTTCCAGGCGGTGCTGCCGGCGTTTCCCGTTCAAATGACGTCATTACGGGAACGACTCCCACTTGAGAGTGTCTCTTGAGCGCAACGCTCTACCTATAAAGGATGTGTCTTCATGAAAAAATTCGCCCTATTTCTGAGCCTGGCCGCGGCCCTGACCACCCAGGGCGCCTTCGCTCAAAGCCAGGCGTGCTCGTCCGAGGCGCTGATGGCCGCCAACCAGAACGTGTACGACCAGCTGGAAGCCTACGCGGCCAACCAGATGCAGCAGGGCAAAACTGCCGAGGAGCTCACCGCTGACATGGAAGCGATCACCAGCGCCGGCGGCGTTCAGGACGTACTTTCTCGCCATCAGGACGAGCTCGAACTGATGGAGCCAGGATCAGGTCACGAGCCCTCCCAGGCGCTATGTGACGACATGTACGCCATGATCGACGACATGCAGGCCGAGCTCGACGCCCGCCAATAACCGGTCACACCTTTGCGGTGTCGTTGCCTGCGCGGCACCGCTTGAATAACGCCCTCCCCGCCTTAATATCATGTGCCATGCTTGTTTTATTCTTTCCCTAGCAGAGCGCAGAACGTGACATGTCGATTATTGATCCCCGCACCGGAAATACGCTGACGGCCGAACCCGCCGCCGACACTGCCGCCAGCGGCAGCCGGCCCGCCGTCGCCCGCGACGATGTGATCATCGAGCTGAGCGCGGCCAACATTCAGAAAGTGCTGGAAGCCTCGAGCCAGGTACCGGTGCTGCTCGACAGCTACTCGCCGGCCAACGAGCCCTGCCAGCAGCTGATCAGCGTGCTCGAAAAGCTGGCGCTGGAGTACGGCGGCGCCTTCCTGCTGGCCAAACTCGACGCTCAGGCCAACCCGGAGATCGCCGCACAGCTCGGCGTGCGCTCGGTGCCGGACGTCAAGCTCGTAAGCCAGGGCGGCCTGGTCGATGGCTTCCAGGGGGCGCTGCCGGAAAAAGAGGTGCGTGAGTGGCTCGGGCGCTACATTCAGGCCCCGGAGGATGCACCGGCCACGCCCGAAGAGCAGGCCGAAGCGGCGCTGGCCGAGGGTGACACCGCCACCGCCAGGGAGATCTACCAGACGCTGATCACCCAGTACCCGGAGTACCACGCCTACCAGGTAGCCATGGCGAAGGTGCTGGTGGCCGAGGGCCAGCGCGACGAGGCGCGCAGCGTGCTCGACAACTTGCCGCCGGAAGAGCGCGAAGGAGCAGCCGCCCGCGGCGTACGCGCCAGCATCGAATTCAGCGAGCAGGCCCTCACCGCCGAGGAAATCGCCGCCCTGGGGGATCGCGACGACAGCGAAGCGCGCTACCAGCGCGCCCTGCGTCAGGTCGCCGACGGCGACTACGATACGGGCCTTGAAGGGCTTCTGACGCTGATGAAGTCCGATCGCGCCTATAACGATGACGCCGCGCGCAAGACGCTTTTGCAGGTGTTCGACGCCCTCGGCGCCGACCACCCGTTGACCGTGGCCTACCGTCGCAAGCTCTTTGCGCTGCTCTACTGAGCCGCGGGTCCGAGCACCGCGTCGAGCCGCAAAAGCGCCGCTTCGAGCTCGGCGCCCGTGGTGCCGAAATTCAGGCGCAGAAAGCCGGGGCGGCCAAACGCCGCTCCGTCGGAAAGCGCCACTCCCGCTTGCTCCTTGAGCGCTTGATAGGGCGAATCGCCCAGATTCGCCCGGCGCACGTCGAGCCACGCCAGATAGGTCGCCTCCGGGACGCTTAGACTCACCCCGGGCCAGCGGGCAACATACTGCTTTAGCATGTCGCGGTGGCCGCGCAGTACCTCGAGCAGCGCCTGGCGCCAGGGCTCGCCCTGACCATAGGCGGCGTCGGCGGCCACCAGCCCCAACACGTTCACCTCCGGAAGCCACCCCTTACAGGCCATGGCAAAGCGCTGGCGAAGCGTGGCGTCCGGAATCACCGCGCAGGCGCTCGAGAGCCCTGCCAGGTTGAAGGTCTTGGACGGCGCCCAGAGCGTGATCGTGCGCCGGGCGAGCTCCGGAAACAGTGCGGCCAACGGGCGGTGTTGCGCACCCTCCTCGAGTAGAAGATCGCAGTGCAGCTCGTCGGACACCACGAAAAGATCGAAGCGCGCGACCAGCTCGGCCAATCCTTCAAGCTCTTCATGGCGCCAGACGCGGCCGGTCGGGTTGTGCGGGTGGCACCAGAGCAGCAGGCGCGTCTCTGGCGTGATGGCAGCTTCCAACGCTTCGAGATCGAGCCGCCAGGGCTCGCCGGGGCTGGTGGGTTCGGCGAGTCTTGCCTGCTGACTCACGCGCCCGGTACGCTCGGCCACGGCCAGAAACGGCGGGTAGATGGGCGTGGCGGTAAGCACGGCGTCGCCGGGCTTTGTCAGCGCCAGCGTGGCGAAGTGCAGTGCGGGCACCACGCCGGGCAGCCAGTGCTGCCACTCGGCCTCGATCGGCCAGTCGTAGTGTGCCGCGCTCCAGTCACAAAGCGTCTTCTTGAGCGTTTCGGGCACCTCGCCGTACCCATACACGCCGTGGGCGACGCGGCGCTCGAGCGCCTCGATCACCGCCGGCGGCGAACGAAAGTCCATGTCCGCCACCCACAGCGGCAGGATGTCGGCGCCGTAGCGGTGCCATTTTTGTGACGAGTAGCCCCCTTCGGGGTGGCGCCGCTCGACAGGCGTGGCAAAATCGAAGCCCATGAGAGTTCTCACTGATTGCGAAAGGATTGACGACGAGCATGGCGCAAAACGACTTTTACACCAGGATGCGCGCGGGACTGGCGGCGCTTTTACGCCAGTGGCGCTCGCTGGGTCAGGCGGATGCCGACCAGCTGGCACTCATTCTGGCGGAAACCGCGCGGGTCGCCAAGCTGGGCACGCCGGACGCCACGCCCAGCGGGCGGGATCTCGAGCGCTGGAGCGATGACACCGAGGGCACCATGCCGCTTTGGGCACCGCGCACCGCGGTTTTTTTGCTCAATCAGATGCCTGCCCGCCCGACGCCGCAAAGCGATGAAGAGGCGTGCGCCTGGGCCTACTGCTGGCTCAAGAACCGCGCGTTCGATTCACAAGAGGCCGCTCGCGCCGCCCTGCCCGCCCACCTTCAGGCCCCGCTCGAGCAGGCGCTCGACGCGGCCTGGCGCGACCAGCAGGGCCTGCGCCTGATCTAACCCGCCGCGCCGGTGGATCCGGCGTGTCTCTTCGTTTTCATTACCCCGTCTTCATGCTCCTCGTTTTTACTACCGGCTGTTCGTTTCCGGCTTTTCGCCCGCCTGTATACAAAGTGCTTATATGACGCGCCGCGAATATAAACGACCATGGAGTGCAGAGTGGCAGCGCCGACCCGCTGGCGACGCGCATCGATGCCTGCGCTTAGCGCTTGCGCACCGGCGATTTCGGCTTGAATCCGGCGGGCTTGGTGGACAGCCACTCGACGAAGGCACGAATGTCCGGGTCCTGGGCCAGCGACTCGACGCTTGGAAAGCGGTCGGCCAGCTCGCGCTCGCTGTAAAGCCGGTGAAGGTGCTTGTGGCAGGGGTGGCAAAGCCAGGCAATGGCGGTCAGGCGCTCCTCGCGGCTGTAGCGTTTTCGATAGCGCGGCTTGTTGTGCAGCGTACGGGGAATCAGGTGGTGCTTGGTGAGCGCTGCGGCTCGATGGCATAGCTCGCACTGCGCCGGTTTGGCGGGCGGCGACAGCGAATGGCCGGATGAGGACGCGGTATCCACGAAGCCTGGATCTCCTGAACGAAGGAACTTAAACATCATTAATACGTATAAGGATAATCGAGAATGCTGGAAGTTCCTCTCAGCTGGCAGTTGGCCAAGATTGCCGCCTCGGTAAGTATGGTGCTGGGCCTGGGCGTCATCGCGGTGCGCGTGAGCCCTCGGGTCGCGGGGCTTTTGGCGGGCTATCCGCTGGGCACGGCGCTGGCGCTTTTTTTCATTGGCCTTGAAATCTCACCGCTCTATGCCGCGCAAAGCGCGGTCCATACTCTGGCAGGCTTTACCGCCACCATGGCCTTGGGCGCGGGCTACTGGCTTTGCGGGCGAACGCCCGGTATGAGAGGCGTCTTGCTGGGAACCTGCGGAGGCCTGGCGGCCTGGTTCGCCGTAAGCCTGGTGCTCGCTCAGTTCGATTTCACGCGGCTCTCCGGCACGCTTGTAACGCTGTGCGCCATCGTGGTGTTCAGTCTTCTGTTTCGGCGTATTCCCGACAGCGTGGCGAGCGCCCGAGCGCCGTTCTCCTGGCGGGCGCTTTTCGCGCGCGCGCTGCTGGCAACGGCGATCATTTTCGTCATTACCACGCTGGCTCACTGGGTACCGACCGCCTGGGCGGGGACGCTGGCCGCCTTTCCGATCACCATGCTGCCCTTTTTGCTGATTCTTCATCTGAGCCAGGGGCCCGCCCCGACCGCCACGGTCATCAAGCACTACCCCATGGGGCTTGGCTCGCTCTGGAGCTATGCGCTGTGCGTTTCCTATACTTACGACGCCTGGGGGCTGGTGCCTGGAACGCTGGCAGGCTTTCTGGTCGCAACGCTCTGGCTTCTTGGTTGGATGAAGCTTCAACGCTGGTGGAGCGCACGCCGGCTCAAAGCAAGGCCCGGCGTTTGACCAAACGCGACCAGGCATCTATGCCAGGTATTCCACTCTGTAGAAGGGACGCCCATGTTCACACGCACCATCGACCCCGCTTTTTACGACACCGATGCGCTCGGCCACATCAACAACACGCGCCTGCCCGCCTGGTTCGAGCTTGCGCGCAACGACCTGTTCACGCTGTTCACGCCGGATCTCGACCCCAAAAAGTGGCGCCTGATGATGGCGCGCATGGAAGTCGACTACCGTGCTGAACTGTTTTACGGTCACCCCGTCGAACTACGTACCTACCTGACGCGCTTGGGCAACAGCTCGTTCACGGTGACTCAGGAAGCGCATCAGCTGGGTAAACTGACCAACGTGGGCCACACCGTCATGCTGCAATACGATCATCAGGCCAAGCGCGCGCTGCCCATCGAAGGCGAGCTGCGAGCCGCTTTGGAGGCGCACCTGCAGGACGCGCCCGCCTGATCCACCGCCCGCCGGGCGCAGGAGAGACCATGGCCATACGCTACAACCTTTGGCTCGAGCCGGACAACACGGCCAGACACAAGACCGTGGAGGCGGACCTGGAGCGCTATTTCGTGGAGCGTTTCGCCGACTATCCGCATATCCGCTTGTTCGGCGCCGACCCCTACGATTATGATGCCCCGTTCAATCGTCTGTATGACGTGCTGATCGCGCGCGCCGCCGAGTACTGCGAGCGCACCTGGTCCTACGTCGCCTCCCCGGAGCAGCTCAACCGCTGCTTTTTCCGCGCCGTGGGCCGCTCCAATAAATTTGTTCGAGACGAGCAACGCTAAGAGATTTTTTGATGGTAATCCGTACCGACCACGCCCCCACCGAGCACCAGCTTGAGATCATCACCCGACAGCTGGGCCGGGCGCCCCGCGGTATCGAAGCCGTCGCCGCCGAAGACGAACACGGCACGCCCCTGGCGCTGCGCATGGCGCCGATCGTCGACGGCAAGCCCTTCCCCACGCTGTACTGGCTCTGCTCGGACGTGCTCAAGATCGAAATCTCGCGGGTCGAGGCGGTCGGGGTGATCAAGTCGCTGGAGCAGCGCCTGCAGGAAGAGCCCGAGTTTCTGGAGCGCTACCGCCAAAGCCACCGTGACTACGTCGCCGCGCGCTGGTCGTTCATGAGCGAGTCGCAGCGCAGTGAGGTCGAGCGTCTTGGCTATCGTGAGGTGCTCACCGAGCGCGGCATCGGCGGCATCAGCAACTGGCAGCAGATACGCTGCCTGCACACCCAGTACGCCCATCACCTGGGCAGCCACAACGTGATCGGCGCCTGGATGGACGAGCACTACCAGATCGACCGCCACGTCTAGCGCTCTCTTCCCTTCACATAGACCACTGCATTACAGGAATCACGCCATGTCGCGCATCTGCGTTTATCTCGGCTCGCGCGAGGGCCAACGCCCCGCCTTCATGCAAGCGGCCCGATCGCTTGGCGAAACCCTGGCGACGCGCGGCCACACTTTGGTCTACGGCGGCGCGCGCGTCGGGCTCATGGGGGCGCTGGCCAATGCCGCTCTCGAGGCCGGCGGCGAGGTGATCGGCGTGATGCCGACCCATCTGGTCGAACGCGAGCAGGCCCACTTCGGGCTGACCGAGCTGATTCGGGTCGCCAACATGCACGAGCGCAAGGCCACCATGGCGGCCCACGCCGACGCTTTCGTGGCGCTGCCCGGCGGTATCGGCACGTTCGAAGAGCTGTTCGAAATCTGGACCTGGGGGTATCTGGGCCTGCACGAAAAGCCCCTGGCGCTGCTGGATACCGAAGGCTTCTACGCGCCGCTGTTGGCCTTTCTGGACAACACCGTCGAGCACGGTTTTCTAGCGCCGGCCACCCGCGCCATGCTGATGGACGCGGCTACCCCGACAGCGCTCATCGAGGCGCTGGAGAGCGAGCTTAGATAGGCGTTGAGAGAAACGCTCAAGAGGGCCTGGTGCTCACGCCCTGAATATCGGCGCGGGTGCGCTCGAAGGTAAGCTGAAGCAGGCGCGCATCGTCGCCGGCCCGGTGGCGCTGAATGGGCTGGTCGCCGATGATCGCTTCCTTGGTCTCACTCCAAAGCGCCTGCTGGGGTTCGGTCATCAGAATCCGCAGGGCCTCGAGGCGAAAGCGCGGCAGCATGCCGGCGTGATGGAACAGCAGTGAAAGCCAGGTGTTGTCGTAGCCCCAGCTGTCACTGTAGGCCTTGCCAAGCCCGGAAAGCTCGTCATTGAGCCAGCAGGCGACCTGGCGCACCGGGTACCCTTCCTGAAAAAGCCGCTCGCGCGAAATGCCGTGCAGAAGCTCCGCCTTCGGGTCCCAGTGCGTCCACTCGTCAAGCGGCTGTACCAGAAACGCACAGCAGCTCCCATCGGCGCGGGCCAGGCCGATCTCGATGGGATAGCTTCCGCGACCAAAGCCCGAGGCTTCGATATCCAGTACGGTCGGCAGCGGCTCACCTGCAGAGTGTGTCATCGCTTTACCGTCATGCCGCTACCACCTGGGTGGGGTTGGCAATGCTTTCCCAGTAAGCGGAGCGCTCGCGGTCGATGCCAAGCCCCAGCTCGCCGCGCTCATAGGCGCGCGACAGGCGCTCAGCGGCAAGCCGGTGGCCCTTTTGGGCAGCGCGGGCGTACCAGGTCACCGCGTAATCCTCGCGACACGGGTACTGAACGCAGCCGTGCTCGTGAATGCGCGCCGCCTGGTACTGCGACTGAACGTCGCCGGCCTGAGCAGCTTCCAGCACGTAGCGCGCACCCCGCGCCTTGTCCTGGGGCGAACGGCTTTTGTGAAACAGCATCTGGCCGTAGGTGGAGAGCGCATCCGGATGCCCGGCCTCGGCGCAGCGCTTGTAAAGGCGCATGGTCAAACGCTGAGTGCGGGGCGAATGGGGAAGCAACCACCGGGAACGAAACAGCTGTTCGGCCAAACGAAACTCGAGCCGAATAAACAAAGATGATGCCTGCGGCATGGCAAACCACCCTGCCTATCTGTTGAAAGCTTTAGCTAGCCAACCACCTGAATGGCTAACCCTACGGAAAACCGACCCTGGGTCGGCAAATGGGCTGGCAAGCATACGCCTGCCTTCGCTTTGACTCAACCCCCTTCATTTGCCGGTTGAAGCGGGGGTCGCTAACATGCTCTGACGCCATCGCCGCACGGGCGTTGAAGTCCGCCCGTTAGGCCCCTTTACGCCGTCCAGGAGATAAGAATGCAGACCCGTCCACTTGGCAGAACCGGACTCGATGTCAGCCGCCTGTGTTTGGGCACCATGACGTATGGTGAGCAAAACAGCGAAGCCGAGGCCCATGAACAGCTCGACCGCGCCGTGGCGTTCGGCATTAATTTTATCGACACCGCTGAAATGTATCCGGTTCCGCCCAAGGCCGAGACCCAGGGCCTGACCGAAAAGTACGTGGGCAGCTGGCTCAAGGCGCGCGGCGCCCGCGACGACATCAAACTGGCGACCAAGATCGTTGGCCCCGGCGTCGAGCATATTCGCGGCGGCTCGCGCATGAACCGCGCCCACATTCATGAGGCGATCGATGCAAGCCTTGCGCGCCTTCAAACCGACTACGTGGATCTTTATCAGCTTCACTGGCCCGAGCGCAAAACCAACTTCTTCGGTCAGCTTGGCTACACCGCCGCCGATGATCAAGATGCCACACCGTTGAAAGAGACGCTTGGCGCACTCAAGGAGCTGGTCGATGCGGGCAAGGTGCGCGCCATCGGCGTCTCCAACGACACGCCCTGGGGCGTGATGCGCATGCTCCAACTGGCCGAGGAGTTCGACCTGCCCCGCGTGGCCTCGATACAAAACCCCTATAACCTGCTGAACCGCTCTTTCGAGGTCGGCCTTGCCGAAATCGCTCACCGCGAGGACGTCGGCCTTCTGGCCTACTCGCCGCTGGCCTTCGGCGTTTTGTCGGGCAAGTACCTGAACGGCGCTCGCCCTGCCAAAGGTCGGCTGACGCTTTACGAGCGCTTCAAGCGCTACACCTCGCCCCAGGCAGATCAGGCAACTCAGGAGTACGTCGCGCTGGCCCAGAAGCACGGGCTGGACCCGGCGCAAATGGCGCTCGCCTTCATCAACTCGCGGCCGTTCTTGACCAGCAACATCATCGGCGCGACGACCATGGAGCAGCTTGAAGCCAACCTCGAAAGCGAAGCGCTCAAGCTCGATGATGAGGTGCTCGAAGGCATCGACGCGATCCATCAGCGCATCTCCAACCCAAGCCCCTGAGCCCTACCCCGCCAAGCGAACGCTTTGACTATCAACGCCATAGCCCCGGCACTCGCCGGGGCCTGGTATCATGGGCCGCTATTATCTCTTTTATACGCCGCGCTCAAGGAGCTCGCGATGCTAAGCGTCATTTCACCAGCCAAGACGCTGGATTTTGAAACGCCACCTACGACGGACAACGTTACACAGCCGGATTTTATCGAGCAGAGCCAGCCGCTGATCGATATTCTGCGCGACTACTCCCCCCAGCAGATCAGCGAGCTAATGGGCATCAGCGATAAGCTTGCCGGGCTCAACGCTGCACGCTTCAAGGAATGGCAGCCGCCGTTTTCGCTGGACAACGCCAAGCCGGCGGCCCAGGCGTTTCAGGGCGACGTGTATACCGGGCTCGAGGCCGAGTCGTTCAGCGAGACGGATAACCGCTTCGCCCAGAAACATCTGCGTATTCTCTCCGGACTTTATGGGCTTTTGCGCCCGCTGGATTTGATTCAGGCCTACCGACTGGAGATGGGCACCAAACTGCCCAACGCCGCGGGCAAGGATCTTTACGCCTACTGGAAACCGATTCTGACGCCGGCACTTGCCGAGGCGATTGATGAGAGCGGATCAAACGCACTGGTCAACCTGGCCTCCAACGAGTACTTCAAGGCGGTCGACGCTAAAAAGCTCGACGCCGAGATCGTAACGCCGGTATTCAAGGATGAGAAAAACGGGAGCTACAAGATCATCAGCTTCTACGCCAAGAAGGCGCGCGGGCTGATGAGTGCCTGGATCATTCGCGAGCAGGTCAACTCGCCAGAGGCGCTCAAGGCGTTCGATGTGGCGGGGTACGGCTTCGACAAGGCCGCCTCAAACGAGCGCGAGCTGGTCTTTACGCGCCGCGAAAAGGATCGCCCGTAAACGAAAGCGCGCGCCCGGCGCGCGGCTTCAAAAACTGACGGTGGATGCGTTTGAAAAGCGCGGTGTCGCAGCGGTGGAGCCACTCGTAAGCCGCCATGTCGGCGCTTATGCTCACCGCGCCGTGCTGGCCGGCACGCGCTCTTGCAAGCTCGGCCTCTGCCGGGCGCCGGCTTAATGTGGCCTCCACCAGCCAGTACACCTCGAATCCCGCCTCCAAAAACCCCAGCGCGCTTTGCAGCACGCAGATATGCGCCTCCGTACCGCACAGCACGATTTGTCGCCGCCCTGTTTTTTCCAGCGCACGCATGAACGCGGGCTCCTCGGTAATGCTGAAGTGCTGCTTTTCCCACACTTCATACTCACCCAGCGCCTGCGTTAGCGACGCCTCGGTGTGGCCGAGCTGAGCCGGATTTTGCTCGGTCAGCCATACCGGCATGCCGAGCTCACAGGCGACGCCGGCCAGCCACCCGGCTTCACAAATGCCCTGCTCCGCACCGGGAATGACAGGCAACAGCCGCGACTGAAAATCGATGAGTAGAAGCAAACTTTGATCGGCGTGCAAGCGCATGAGCGTGACATTCGTTGGGGAGTGTCGCTCTCTTTTAGCGCGTTCGCCAATAGAGCACAAATCCCAGCGCCATTGCCGGCCGCTGAAACGCGCTGTGGCGCATGGCCGACTTCGGTATGGCGATCCAAGGCACCTGCAGGCGCAATCGCCCGATGAATCGGGCTCCTACAGTAGATCAGGGCGCGATTGCCCTGTAGGAGCAGGCGCTAGCCAGCGATGCGGCGCAACGCGTCGCTTGGGTGGACAGCAGGCACGGTGGCAGCAAATCCCACCCGGGTGGCTGATGCCGCCATCACCCAATGAATCGGGCTCCTGCAGTCGATCGGGGCGCGATTGTCCTGTAGGAGCAGGCGTCAGCCAGCGATGCGGCGCACCGCGCCGCCGGGGCGGCCGACCGGCTCTCCATCCGCGTTTTCCTTTTTCCACGCATAAAAAAAAGCCCCGAACACAGAGTGCTCGGGGCTTTTTCGAATAGGTGCCTGACGATAACCTACTCTCGCATGGGGAGACCCCACACTACCATCGGCGCGTTGCGGTTTCACTTCCGAGTTCGGCAAGGGATCGGGTGGTTCACGCAAGCCATGGTCGTCAGGCGTAACTTTCAATGTATATCGGCTGACGGTTTCGTGATCGTCTCGTTCGACATGAAGCCTTTTGCTTCATGTTCGTGCGTATCCGGTTCCTGCTTCGTTGTCACTGCGGGCCGAACCCCTTGGGTGTTATAGGGTCAAGCCTCACGGGCCATTAGTACACGTTAGCTCAACACCTTGCGGTGCGTCCACACCGTGCCTATCAACCAGCTGGTCTCGCTGGGCCCTTCAGGAGGCTCAAGGCCTCGGGGATGTCTCATCTTGAAGGGGGCTTCCCGCTTAGATGCTTTCAGCGGTTATCCCGTCCGCACATAGCTACCCGGCAATGCCACTGGCGTGACAACCGGAACACCAGAGGTGCGTCCACTCCGGTCCTCTCGTACTAGGAGCAGCCCTTCTCAAACATCCAACGCCCACGGCAGATAGGGACCGAACTGTCTCACGACGTTCTAAACCCAGCTCGCGTACCACTTTAAATGGCGAACAGCCATACCCTTGGGACCGACTTCAGCCCCAGGATGTGATGAGCCGACATCGAGGTGCCAAACACCGCCGTCGATGTGAACTCTTGGGCGGTATCAGCCTGTTATCCCCGGAGTACCTTTTATCCGTTGAGCGATGGCCCTTCCATACAGAACCACCGGATCACTAGAACCTGCTTTCGCACCTGCTCGACGTGTCTGTCTCGCAGTCAAGCACCCTTATGCTCTTGCACTCATTGCACGATGTCCGACCGTGCTGAGGGTACCTTCGTGCTCCTCCGTTACTCTTTGGGAGGAGACCGCCCCAGTCAAACTACCCACCACACACTGTCCTCGACCCGGATGACGGGTCGGAGTGAGAACACCAATGATGCCAGGCCGGTATTTCAAGGGTGGCTCCCTCCGAACTGGCGTCCGGAGTTCCTAGCCTCCCGGCTATCCTACACAGGCAACATCAGTATCCAGTGTGAAGCTATAGTAAAGGTTCACGGGGTCTTTCCGTCTAGCCGCGGGTACACCGCATCTTCACGGCGATTTCAATTTCACTGAGTCTCGGGTGGAGACAGCGTGGCCATCATTACGCCATTCGTGCAGGTCGGAACTTACCCGACAAGGAATTTCGCTACCTTAGGACCGTTATAGTTACGGCCGCCGTTTACCGGGGCTTCGATCAGGAGCTTCGCCCGAGGGCTAACACCATCACTTAACCTTCCGGCACCGGGCAGGCGTCACACCCTATACGTCCGCTTGCGCGTTGGCAGAGTGCTGTGTTTTTACTAAACAGTTGCAGCCACCTGGTATCTTCGGCCGGTTCGGGCTCGGGGAGCAAGTCCCTTCACCCTACGCCGGCGTGCCTTCTCCCGAAGTTACGGCACCATTTTGCCTAGTTCCTTCACCCGAGTTCTCTCAAGCGCCTTGGGATTCTCACCCTGACCACCTGTGTCGGTTTGGGGTACGGTCGCACATGATCTGAAGCTTAGAGGCTTTTCCTGGAAGCGTGGCATCAGTGACTTCCGGCCCAAAGGCCGTTCGTCTCGCATCTCGGCCTTGAACGCCCGGATTTGCCTGAGCATTCAGCCTACCTGCTTTCACCGGGACAACCAGCGCCCGGCTCACCTAGCCTTCTCCGTCCCCCCATCGCAATCATGTCCGGTACGGGAATATTGACCCGTTTCCCATCGACTACGCCTTTCGGCCTCGCCTTAGGGGCCGACTCACTCTGCTCTGATTAGCATCGAACAGAAACCCTTGGTCTTCCGGCGGGGGAGTTTTTCACTCCCCTTATCGTTACTCATGTCAGCATTCGCACTCGTGATACCTCCAGCAGACCTCTCGATCCACCTTCGTCGGCGTACACGACGCTCCTCTACCGCGCATCCATAAGGATGCACCCGTAGCTTCGGTACCTGGTTTAGCCCCGTTACATCTTCCGCGCAGGCCGACTCGACCAGTGAGCTATTACGCTTTCTTTAAAGGATGGCTGCTTCTAAGCCAACCTCCTGGCTGTCTGAGCCTTCCCACATCGTTTCCCACTTAACCAGGATTTGGGGACCTTAGCTGACGGTCCGGGTTGTTTCCCTTTTCACGACGGACGTTAGCACCCGCCGTGTGTCTCCCACGCTGCACTCACCGGTATTCGGAGTTTGCCTCGGGTTGGTAAGTCGGGATGACCCCCTAGCCGAAACAGTGCTCTACCCCCGGTGGTGATACGTGAGGCGCTACCTAAATAGCTTTCGAGGAGAACCAGCTATCTCCGGGCTTGATTAGCCTTTCACTCCGATCCACAAGTCATCCAAATCTTTTTCAACAGATCCTGGTTCGGGCCTCCAGTTGATGTTACTCAACCTTCACCCTGCTCATGGATAGATCGCCCGGTTTCGGGTCTATATCCAGCGACTGGTCGCCCAGTTAAGACTCGATTTCTCTACGCCTCCCCTATTCGGTTAAGCTCGCCACTGAATATAAGTCGCTGACCCATTATACAAAAGGTACGCAGTCACAGAACGAGTCTGCTCCCACTGCTTGTACGCACACGGTTTCAGGATCTATTTCACTCCCCTCGCCGGGGTTCTTTTCGCCTTTCCCTCACGGTACTGGTTCACTATCGGTCAGCCAGGAGTATTTAGCCTTGGAGGATGGTCCCCCCGTCTTCAATCAGGGTTTCTCGTGCCCCGACCTACTCGATTTCACTGTGCTCGGATTTCGGCTACGGGACTATCACCCGCTATGGTCAGACTTCCCAGACTGTTCGCCTATCGATTGCACAACTTAAGGGCTGGTCCCCGTTCGCTCGCCGCTACTGGGGGAATCTCGGTTGATTTCTTTTCCTCGGGGTACTTAGATGTTTCAGTTCCCCCGGTTCGCCTCGTATCCCTATGTATTCAGGATACGATACCGACCTTGTGGTCGGTGGGTTTCCCCATTCAGAGATGTCCGGGTCACAGGTCGTTTGCCACCTCACCGGACCTTATCGCAGGCTTCCACGTCTTTCATCGCCTCTGGCTGCCTAGGCATCCACCGTGTGCGCTTCATTGCTTGACCCTATAACCCGAAGGAGTCCGGGCCCGCAATGACAACGATTGCCGGATACGCTTGAGACGTATCACAAAACAATTGCGTATCGAGATCACGTCACGATTACAGGAGCCGAAGCTCATGTCACCGTATCGTCATTCGATACTGTCAGCATGATATACATTGTTAAAGAGCGACTGCCATAAGCAGTGACAAGCGTTTTTTCACGTTAAAAAAAGAAGACCTTTAGGGATTTTTCTTTTGAAGCGTGAAGGACAAAACGTTTGTCACTGCTCATTTAACAGTTTCTTGATCAGGCAATTCATTGTGGACGTTTACCGCGAGGATGACGCATCGTTTAAGGAGGTGATCCAGCCGCAGGTTCCCCTACGGCTACCTTGTTACGACTTCACCCCAGTCATGAACCACACCGTGGTGATCGCTTTCCCGAGGGTTAAGCTAACCACTTCTGGTGCAGTCCACTCCCATGGTGTGACGGGCGGTGTGTACAAGGCCCGGGAACGTATTCACCGTGGCATTCTGATCCACGATTACTAGCGATTCCGACTTCACGGAGTCGAGTTGCAGACTCCGATCCGGACTGAGACCGGCTTTTCGGGATTCGCTTGCTCTCGCGAGTTCGCTGCCCTTTGTACCGGCCATTGTAGCACGTGTGTAGCCCTGCTCGTAAGGGCCATGATGACTTGACGTCGTCCCCACCTTCCTCCGGTTTGTCACCGGCAGTCTCCCTAGAGTTCCCGCCATTACGCGCTGGCAAATAGGGACAAGGGTTGCGCTCGTTACGGGACTTAACCCAACATTTCACAACACGAGCTGACGACAGCCATGCAGCACCTGTCTCTGCGTTCCCGAAGGCACCCCGGAATCTCTTCCGGGTTCGCAGGATGTCAAGAGCAGGTAAGGTTCTTCGCGTTGCATCGAATTAAACCACATGCTCCACCGCTTGTGCGGGCCCCCGTCAATTCATTTGAGTTTTAACCTTGCGGCCGTACTCCCCAGGCGGTCGACTTATCGCGTTAACTTCGCCACAAGGTGCACAAGGCACCCAACGGCTGGTCGACATCGTTTACGGCGTGGACTACCAGGGTATCTAATCCTGTTTGCTACCCACGCTTTCGCACCTCAGTGTCAGTGTCAGTCCAGAAGGCCGCCTTCGCCACTGGTATTCCTCCCGATCTCTACGCATTTCACCGCTACACCGGGAATTCCACCTTCCTCTCCTGCACTCTAGCCTGACAGTTCCGGATGCCGTTCCCAGGTTGAGCCCGGGGCTTTCACAACCGGCTTGTCAAGCCACCTACGCGCGCTTTACGCCCAGTAATTCCGATTAACGCTTGCACCCTCCGTATTACCGCGGCTGCTGGCACGGAGTTAGCCGGTGCTTCTTCTGTGGGTGATGTCCTTCCTGACGGGTATTAACCGGCAGGCCTTCTTCCCCACTGAAAGTGCTTTACAACCCGAGGGCCTTCTTCACACACGCGGCATGGCTGGATCAGGCTTGCGCCCATTGTCCAATATTCCCCACTGCTGCCTCCCGTAGGAGTTCGGGCCGTGTCTCAGTCCCGATGTGGCTGATCATCCTCTCAGACCAGCTACGGATCGTCGCCCTGGTGAGCCGTTACCTCACCAGCTAGCTAATCCGACATGGGCTCGTCCGATAGCGGGAGCCGAAGCCCCCTTTCTCCCGTAGGACGTATGCGGTATTAGCCTGGGTTTCCCCAGGTTATCCCCCACTATCGGGTGGATTCCCATGCATTACTCACCCGTCCGCCGCTCGCCACCAGGAAGCAAGCTTCCCGTGCTGCCGCTCGACTTGCATGTGTTAAGCCTGCCGCCAGCGTTCAATCTGAGCCATGATCAAACTCTTCAGTTTAAAATCAGTGTGATTCTTGCCTGCCCATGTACGACGACATGACGCAGAGGCGAATCAATCCTGGCTCAAGGTTCAAACGAATTTACCGTGATACCTCGAAAGGTATCGCTGTGTTCGTCTGCCTTGATATAAGGTGACTTGTCACCCTCATCGGCAAACGCCCACATGAATTGCCTGATCAAATTGTTAAAGAGCTGTTCGACGAACCGTTCGATGACCTGAACCGCTTGCCCGTCGAGGAAGGCGCATTCTACGCATTCCGGTGAATTTGTCAACCGCTGATTTCAGCGAGTGAAGCGAGCCATTCAAACCTGCCGAACAGTGCTCTAACTTCCTGACAAATCGAAGGTTTTCACCTTCATCCACCGCTGGAAACGCTTGGCGTCCCCGGCAGCGGATGCGTACTTTACGGATTTGGCCGGGCGAGCGCAAGGGCTTTTTTCAAAAAGCGTTATTTGAGCGTGACACGAGCGTAGCGCTTCTTACCGGCCTGAATGACGTAGGCCTTATTCGTGGTCAGCATGGTGCTGGGCGCGACCGCTTCACCGTCGACCTTCACGCTGCCATTCTTGAGCATGTCCTTGGCCTGAGCGCTGTTTTTGGTCAGCCCCGCCCGGGTCAAAACGCTTGCGATCGGCGCCTCCCCTCCTTCAAAGTCGACCTCGACCTCCGGCAGGTCTTCCGGCAGTTCGCCATCGGCCAGCTGGTTGCCGGCGGATTTGTGCGCGTTGGCCGCGGCCTCGTCGCCGTGGTAGCGGGCGATCAGCTCGCGGGCGAGCTCCATCTTGATGTCGCGCGGGTTGGCACCCTGCTCGACGCGTTGCTTGAGCGCTTCGAGCTCCTCGTTGGACTTCAGCGACAGAAGCTCGAAGTAGCGCCACATGAGGCTGTCCGGCATGGAGACCAGCTTGTTGAACATCGACCCCGGTGACTCATCGACGCCGACGTAATTGCCCAGCGACTTCGACATTTTCTGCACGCCGTCGAGCCCTTCGAGCAGCGGCATGGTGATGACGACCTGAGGCTCCTGGCCGAAGTGCTTCTGGATTTCGCGCCCCATTAGGAGATTGAACTTCTGGTCGGTGCCGCCCAGCTCCACATCCGCTTCGAGCGCCACGGAGTCGTAGCCCTGTACCAGCGGATAGAGAAACTCGTGAATGGCGATCGACTGATTGGCCTTGTAGCGCTTCTCGAAGTCGTCGCGCTCGAGCATGCGCGCCACGGTACTTTGCGCGGCCAGCTCGATCATTTTGGCCGCCCCCATTTCGCCAAACCACTCGGCGTTGAAGCGCACCTCGGTCTTTTCCCGATCAAGGATCTTGAACACCTGCTCTTTATAGGTCTCGGCGTTGGCCTTGACGTCGGCCTCGGTGAGCGGCTTGCGCGTCACGTTCTTGCCGGTCGGGTCACCGATACGTCCGGTGAAGTCGCCAATCAAAAAGATGACGGTGTGGCCCAGGTCCTGAAACTGGCGCATCTTGGTGAGCAAAACGCTGTGGCCCAGATGCAGATCCGGTGCGGTGGGATCGAAGCCTGCTTTGATGCGCAGCTTGCGGCCGGACTCGAGCTTTTTGCGCAGCTCGTCCTCGACCAGAATTTCGTGTGTGCCGCGCGACAGCAGCGCTAGCGCCTGATCCACCTCACTCATTGCCTCTCTCCACTGGTAAGCTTTGCCCGTTCGGGGCGGAAACGATCGATAGCCGCCAATGTTATCACGCCAATCGACACCGGTTGAGCCTTCACTACTCTGGATACGCCCATGGATTCACCCATGAAGACGCCCCCGGCGCCGGACACGCTGCTCTATATCGGGCTGATGTCCGGCACCAGCCTCGACGGCATCGACGCCGCTTTGGTGGCCATCGCCTCCACGGCCGCACCCAGACTGCTCGAGACCCACGCCGAGCCGATGCCCGAGCCGATGCGCCAGGCACTACTAACGCTGTGCCACTCGGATCAGGCGCGCTTTGCCGAGCTTGCAAGCGTCGAGACGCAGTTTTGCGCGCTGCAGGCGGAAGCGGTTCAGGCGCTGCTCGGCAAGGCCGGCGTCTCAAATGAGGAAATTCGCGCGATCGGCAGCCACGGCCAAACCATCGAACACGCCCCGCAAGGCCACACCGACGGCCCGGCCTATACGCTCCAGCTCGACAACCCGAGCCTTCTGGCGGAGCTTACCGGCATCACCGTGGTGGGGGATTTTCGCCGGCGTGATCTCGCCGCCGGTGGACAGGCCGCGCCGCTTGCCCCGGCCTTTCATCAGGCGCTTTTTTCGGCGGCCGGGGCCGAGCAGCTGGTGCTGAATCTCGGCGGCATCGCCAACGTCACCTGGCTTCCCGGCGCCCCCAACGAGCCGGTCATCGGCTTCGACACTGGCCCGGCCAACGTGCTGATGGACGCCTGGTTTGCGCACCACTGCTCAAAGGGAGCGACCGAGCGCTTCGATAAAAACGGCGCCTGGGCGAAAAGCGGGCGCATCGATACCGCCCTGCTCGACCGGCTGCTCGACGAGCCTTTTTTCCGCCAGCCGCCGCCGAGAAGCACCGGGCGCGAACTGTTTCATTTCGAGTGGCTGCTCAAACGGCTTAACGGCGATGAGAACCCGGCCGACGTGCAGGCCACGCTTGCCGAGTTGACCGCGGTGAGCGTCGCCCGCGCCATCGGCGAGCTTTTACCCAGCATTACCCGGATCAATTTGATCACCGGTGGCGGCGGTGCCCATAACGCCCACCTGATGGAGAGACTGGGCCATCACCTGCCGCGTGCGACGTTGAGTTCGCCAGAAGCGTACGGCTGGCCGGCGGACTGGATCGAAGCCGGCGCGTTTGGCTGGCTGGCCCACCGGCGGCTGGAAAACCTGCCCGGCAACCTGCCCTCGGTGACCGGCGCGCGTGGCCCCCGCGTGCTCGGCGGGATCTACGCGCGCTGAGCCTGAGTTAGTCGCGGGGCGGAGTAAGCGCGCCCTGGGCGCGGGTCTGAGCCTCCTCGAAGCTGACCGCGCCCTCCTTGACCAGCTTTAATAGCGAAGCGTTGAGGGTCTGCATGCCGAGATTGACGCCGGTCTGCATCGCCGAGTAGATCTGCGCCACCTTGTCCTCGCGGATGAGGTTGCGCACCGCCGAGGTGGCGATCAGGATTTCGTGGGCCGCCACGCGCCCGCCGCCTTCGCGCTTTAACAGCGTCTGGGCGACGACCGCCTGCAGCGACTCCGATAGCATCGAGCGCACCATGGCTTTCTCCTCGCCGGGGAAAACGTCGATGATGCGATCGATGGTCTTCGCCGCCGAGGTGGTGTGCAGCGTGGCGAAGACCAGGTGCCCGGTTTCCGCCGCGGTCAGCGCCAGCCGAATGGTTTCGAGATCGCGAAGCTCCCCCACCATGATCACGTCCGGATCCTCACGCAGCGCGCTTTTCAAGGCATTGGCGAAGCTGTGGGTGTCGCGGTGCACTTCGCGTTGATTGACCAGACAGCTCTTGCTTTCGTGGACGAATTCCACCGGGTCCTCGATGGTGAGAATGTGCTCATAGCGGTATTCGTTGATGTAGTCGATCAGCGCGGCCAGGGTCGTACTCTTGCCCGACCCGGTCGGGCCGGTGACCAGCACCAGCCCACGCGGCAGCATTGCCAGGCGCTCGAATACCTCTCCCAGGCCCAGCGCTTTCATCGACAGCACCTGGCTTGGGATGGTGCGAAACACCGCCCCGGCGCCACGCCCCTGGGTGAAGGCGTTGACGCGAAAGCGTGCGACCTCCGCCAAGGCGTAGGAGAAGTCGATCTCCAGATGCTCGTCATACTCCTGGCGTTGACGGTCGTTCATGATGGCGTGAACCAGCGACAGCACCTGTTCGTGGCTCATGGCGGGGACGTTGAGCCGATGAATATCGCCATCGACGCGAATCATGGGCGGCAAACCGGCGCTCAGATGCAGGTCGGAGGCATTCTGTTTTGCCGAGAATGCCAGCAGTTCGGTAATATCCATCTCACTTCCCTGGCGGTTAAAGGTACTTCAGTATGGCAGAGATCGCGCTTTGCACGTCGCTTGACGCCGCCCACCGGCGTTTGGAGCGGGCGCTCGACGCCGCCGATCGCCCGGCGGGCAGCGCCAGACTTCTGGCGGTGAGCAAGACCAAACCCGCCGCGATGCTGCGCGAGGCCTGGCAGCACGGTCAGCGCGCCTTCGGTGAAAACTACCTGCAGGAGGCGCTCGACAAGCAGCGCGAGCTTGCGGATCTCGACGATATCGAGTGGCATTTCATCGGCCCGCTGCAGTCCAACAAGACCCGGGCGGTGGCCGAGCACTTCGACTGGATGCACACCGTCGAGCGCGAAAAGATCGCCAGGCGACTCGATGAGCAGCGCCCCGCACATCTCCCCCCGCTCAACGTCTGTTTGCAGGTGAACATTAGCGGCGAGGCGAGCAAGGCTGGCGTCGCACCGGAAGACGCGCTGGCACTCGCCAGGGAGATCGCCACTCTCGAACGTCTTTCGCTGCGCGGGCTCATGGCGATTCCCGCACCCTGTGATGACCCCAAGCGCCAGCGCGAACCCTTCGCCGCGCTCAAGGCGCTTCTTTTTGAGCTGCAGACCGCCTTGCCCGACGCGCCGCTGGATACGCTCTCCATGGGCATGAGCGACGATCTGGAAGCCGCCGTTTTCGAAGGCGCGACGCTGGTACGCCTGGGCAGCGCGATTTTTGGCGCCCGCGTTCAGGCGTGAATCCAGGTACTCGATCACGGTAACCGCTGCGAGCGGCCACTTTTATTCAATCAGGAGCATCATTAATGGCGAACAACATTACCTTCATCGGCGCGGGCAACATGGCCAAGGCGATCATCGGCGGCCTGCTCGACAGCGGCTTTTCCGCGGCACAGATCACCGCCACCGCGCCGAAACAGGAGGAGCTTGCGCCGCTTCGCGAGACCCTGGGCATTCACACCCATACCGACAACCTCGAGGCGGTCAAAAATGCGGACGTGGTGATCCTCGCGGTCAAGCCGCAGATCATGCAGGACGTATGCGCGGCGCTGAGAGAAACCGTACAGGCAAGCAAGCCGCTGGTCATTTCGATTGCTGCGGGCCTTGAAGCCGCTACAATCGACGGCTGGCTTGGCGGCGAGACGGCGCTGGTGCGCTGCATGCCCAACACGCCCTCGCTGGTTGGCGTCGGCGCCAGCGGTCTCTACGCCAACGCCAACGTCAGTGACGACCAGCGCCGCTTGGCCGGCGAGCTCATGGAAGCGGTAGGCATCGTCGAATGGGTCGAAGACGAAGCGCTCTTGAGTGCGGTCACCGCGGTATCCGGCAGCGCCCCGGCCTACTTCTTTTTGATGTTCGAGGCGATGGAAGAGGCCGCAGTGGCCCAGGGGCTGCCGGCGGCGACCGCGCGGCGCCTGGCGATTCAAACCGCGCTGGGCGCGGCGACCATGGCCGCGCAAAGCGAACACGACCCGGCCACGCTCAAGCGCAACGTCATGTCGCCCGGCGGCACTACCGAACGGGCGATCGAGCACATGGAGTCGGCGAAGCTGCGTGAAACGATCAAAGCGGCCATGCAGGCCTGCGCCGACCGCGCCGATGACATGGCCCGCGAGCTGCGCGGCCACTAAGCGGCGCCAAACCTTCCACACTCAGCACGACTTAACTCAACGGAGACGCAAGCAATGGGCAGCCAAGTGGGTAGCGCCGGGTTGATGATCGTCAACACGCTCATCAACATCTATTTATTTCTTTTAATGCTGCGTTTTCTGCTGCAGGCCTCGCGCGCGGACTACTACAACCCGATGAGCCAGTCGGTGGTCAAGATCACCCAGCCGGTGGTCGGGCCCTTCCAGGCCTTTTTAGGGCCGGTGGCCGGGCGCTTCGATCTGGCCACACTGGCGGCGGCGTTCGTGCTGAAGGTGGTCAGCATCATCGCCATTTTCATGCTGTTTGGCCTGGGCATGCCGCCGGTGGTGCAGCTGGTCATCGCCGGCATCGCGTCCCTTGCCAACGCTATTTTGAAGATCTACTTCTTCGCCCTGATCGTGATGATCATTCTGAGCTGGGTGGCGCCCAACGCAAGCCACCCGGGCGCGCTTTTGGTGATGCAGCTGGTCGAGCCGATCATGGCGCCGGTGCGCAAGGTGATTCCGCCGCTGGGCATGATCGATCTCTCGCCGATCGTGGTGTTCATCGCCATCAATTTGATCGATGGACTCGTCGTGGGCTCGCTGATTCGCCAGGCGGGCGCGCCCGGCGCGCTGGTCGGGCTGTGAGCGCCTTCACCCGGATTTTGCAGGATTGACGCCATTGATGCCTGAATTGGATACGCGCCCCGGGCGCGACTACCCGCCGGACTCCGTCGGGCTGGTCACACCCCACATGGCCCGCTTCGACACGCCGCTGCCGCTCGCCTGCGGCCGGGTGCTGCCGGCGTACGAGCTGATTTTCGAGACCTACGGCACGTTGAACGCCGAGCGCACCAACGCCGTGCTGATCTGCCACGCGCTTTCGGGCCACCATCACGCCGCGGGCTACCACCATCCGGACGATAAAAAGCCCGGCTGGTGGGACGCGCACATCGGCCCGGGCAAGCCGATCGACACCAACCGTTTTTTCGTCGTATCGCTGAACAACCTGGGCGGCTGCCACGGAAGCACCGGGCCCGTTAGCCACAACCCGGACACCGGCCGTCAGTGGGGGCCGGACTTCCCCATGGTGACGGTGAGCGATTGGGTGGCAAGCCAGGCGCGCCTGGCGGATCACTTGGGGATCGAGCGGTGGGCGGCGGCGGTCGGCGGAAGCCTGGGCGGCATGCAGGTGCTGCAGTGGACGATCACCCATCCAGAGCGGGTCGCCAACGCGGTGATCATCGCGGCCACGCCCAGACTCTCGGCGCAGAACATCGCCTTCAACGAGGTCGCCCGCCAGGCGATTCGCTCGGACCCGGAGTTTTTCGACGGCTGGTACGCCGAGCACGACACGGTGCCCAAACGGGGTTTGAAGCTTGCGCGCATGGTGGGTCACATCACCTATCTCTCCGAAGACGCCATGGGCACCAAGTTCGGCCGCGATCTGCGTAGCGAGGATCTCAACTTCGGCTTCGACGTCGAGTTTCAGGTCGAATCCTACCTGCGCTACCAGGGCGACGCCTTCTCCACCGCCTTCGATGCCAACACCTATCTGTTGATGACCAAGGCGCTGGACTACTTCGACCCCTCGGCGCTGCACGGCGGCGAGCTGGCCAGGGCCGTAGCGCCGGCGCAGTGCCCGTTTTTGATCGTCAGCTTCACCACCGACTGGCGCTTTCCGCCTTCGCGATCAAAAGAGCTGGTCGATGCGCTGATTCACGCGGGCAAGCCGGTCAGCTACGCCAACATCGAATCCCCCCACGGCCACGACGCCTTTTTGCTGCCCGAGCCGCGCTACGAGGCGCTGTTTAGCGCCTTCATGGCGCGCGCCGCCGAGGAGCTCGGGCTCGATGCCACTCGCCAGGAGCCCCGGTCATGATGCGCACCGACCTCGAGCAGATTTTCGACTGGATTCCCAAAGGCGCGCACGTGCTGGATCTGGCCTGCGGCGACGGCGCGCTGCTCGAGCGCCTGGGCCGCGAAAAAGCGGTGACCGGCTATGGCCTGGAGATCGACCCGGCGGGCATCACAGCGTGCGTGGCGCGCGGCGTCTCGGTGATCGAGCACAACCTGGACGATGGCCTTGGCAACTTCTGCGACCAGAGCTATGACCAGGTGATCATGACCCAGGCGCTGCAGGCGCTGCGCCGCCCGGACAAGATGCTCGACGAAATGCTGCGGGTGGCCAACGAAGGCATCATCACTTTTCCGAACTTCGCCTACTGGCGCCACCGGGTGTACCTGGGCCTGCGCGGCTACATGCCGGTGTCGAAGTCGCTGCCCCACGCCTGGTACGACACGCCCAACATTCACCTCTCCACCTTCAACGACTTCGAGCAGCTGTGTCGCGAGAAGGGGCTGGTGATCGTCGACCGCGCCGTGGGTGTCGGTGAGCATCGCGGCCACTGGACGTCCAAGTGGTGGCCCAACCTCTTCGGCGAGATCGCCATCTTCCGCGTCCGTCGACGTTAAAGGCGCACGTCCAGGGCGCGCTCGATGAAGATCGATGTCGGCGCGCCCGCCTCCCATCCGATGCCGATACCGTAGGCCAGCACTTCCACCCCCTGGGCCACCGCCGCGTGCAAGCCCGCGGCGTAGGCCGGGTCGATGTGCGTGGCCGGGCCGACATCGTCGATGCCCTGGTGCGCCACGCAAAACACCAGCACCGCGCGCTCGCCGCGCCGCGCCAGCGCCTCGAGCGACTGAAGATGCTTGAGTCCGCGGGTGCTGACCGAGGCCGGAAAGTAGCCGTGGCCGTCGTCCTCAAGGAGCGTCACTTGCTTGACCTCGAGATAGGCGCGGCGCCCGCTCCTTGAGTCCTCGAGCAGAAAGTCGAGCCGCGAGTCATCGACCGTCACCTCGCGGCGGCGCGTATCGAACCCGGCCAGCGCGTCGAGCTTGCCCTCCTCGAGCGCCGTCTCGACGATGCGGTTGGCGCGGCCGGTGTGGATCGAGGCAAGCGCCACCTGGCCGCTCGCCTTCGGCAGCTCGATCAGCTCCCAGGTCCAGGCCAGCTTGCGCTTGGGGTTGTCGCTTGGCGAGAGCCACACCCGACACCCCGGCACGTTGACGCTTTTCATCGAGCCGGTGTTGGGGCAGTGGGCAGTTACCTCGCGGCCGTCGTCCAGCCGCACATCGGCAAAAAAGCGCTTGTAGCGGCGCAGCAGGATGCCCGGCACCAGGGCGTCATGGTAAATCATGCGCGCGCCACGAAGCGGGCCAGGCGCACCAGCGCTTCCTCCAGGCGTGCCACGTCCGCGGTGAAGGCGATGCGCACGAAGCGCTCGCCGCCCTCAACGGCGAAATCGATGCCCGGCGTGATCGCCACGTTCTCCTCTTCGAGCAGCCGCTGGCAAAACGTTTGGCTATCGCGGCTGTAGCGCGAAATATCGATCCACACGTAGAACGCGCCCTGGGGCGCCACGTCCGGCGCCAAACCCAGCGAGGCCAGACCGTCTAGCAGCACTCGGCGGCGCTCTTTCAGCACGGCGCGGCGACGCTCCAGCTCCTCACGGCACTCAGGCGTGAAGGCCGCAAGCGCGGCGTGCTGGGCGGGCGTGGATGCCGCCAGAAAGACGTTTTGGGCCAGCCGCGTCAAGGGCTCGATCGCGCGCTCAGGCGCCACCAGCCAACCCAAGCGCCAGCCGGTCATGCCAAAGTACTTCGAGAAGCTATTGACGACGAATGCCTCGCTTGAAAGCGCCGTGGCCGAAAGCGGCGCACCGTCAAAGTTGAGCCCCTGATAGATCTCGTCGACCAAAAGCTCGCCGCCGCGAGCCGCAACCGCCTTGCACACGCCGGCAAGCCCCGCCCGGCTCAGGGTGTGGCCGGTGGGGTTTGACGGCGTGGCGAGCATGGCCAAGCGCGTGGCCGGCTGCCAGTGACGCTCGACCAGCCCGGCATCGAGCTGCCAGCCGGTGTCGGCGCCGACCGGGATGGCGTCTACCTCGGCGCCGGCCAGCGCCATGAAGTGGCGGTTGCAGGGGTAGTTCGGGTCTGCCATCAACACCCGGTCGCCAGGGCTAACCAGCAGTTGGCTTGCAAGCAGCAGCGCTCCGGACGCGCCGGGGGTGGCGATGATGCGCGCCGGATCCACCTCGGCCCCGAAGTGATCCCGGTAGTGACCGCTGATCGCCTCGCGCAGCGCCGGCAATCCCGCGGCGGGGGTATAGCGGGTTTTCGCGTCGGCCAGGGCAGTCTGACCGGCGGCAAGAATCGGCGCAGGCGTGGGGAAGTCCGGCTCGCCCACTTCCAGATGGATGACATCGAAGCCCTGGGCCTCGCGGGCCTGGGCCATTTCCAGCAGGTGCATCACGCGAAACGGCGCGACCTGGTCGAGGCGGGGATTCCAGCCCATTTAAACTCCTTGAGCGCTCTATCGATGAGAGGTAGTAAAGTGCGTTAAGAAACTAGACGTTCGTCGTAGACAGCCGGTTGTGCTTGCATGGCGATGCATTTTAGGCTAAACAAGCATCCCTTTGGCGTGAAATCGTGGTGTTGTCGCGATGGAACACAGTCACTCGAGCAAGGGGCACTCCCATGTCTGTAGCGGAACAAAAACCGGAAGCGTCCACATCCTTCACTCCGTACGAGCCGGCGCCGGGTGAAGAGTACATGAACGACAAGCAGCTTGCGCACTTTCGCCAGCTGCTGCTCAACTGGAAGCAGGACCTCATGGAAGAGGTGGACCGCACCGTGCGCCACCTGCAGGAAGACGCCAATAACTACGCCGACCCCGCCGACCGGGCGACCCAGGAAGAGGGCTTTAGCCTGGAGCTGCGCACCCGGGACCGCGAGCGTAAGCTTTTGAAAAAGATCAATGAGACCATCGAGAACATCGACGAGGACGACTACGGCTTCTGCGAGGCCTGCGGCGTCGAGATCGGCATTCGCCGTTTGGAAGCGCGCCCCACCGCCACGCTCTGCGTGGACTGCAAGACGCTTGCCGAGCTCAAGGAGAAGCAGCTCGGCGGCTAAGCACCGCCTCGATGTCCTGAAAGCGGGCACCCTCATGGGTGCCCGCTTTTTTATGGCTTGCCGGGTCATTTCACCTGCCGCATCATGCCCCTCATGACCACTTTTTCTCACTACCGGGGCCGCTTTGCGCCCACGCCCTCCGGCCCGCTGCACTTTGGCTCGTTAGTGGCCGCGCTTGGAAGCTACCTGGACGCCCGCGCCGTGGGCGGGCAGTGGCTCGTGCGCATCGAGGACATCGACCCGCCGCGCTGCCCGCCGGGCACCGACACCACCATTTTGCGCCAGCTCGAGGCGTTCGGCCTGCACTGGGACGGCCCCGTCGTTTGGCAAAGCGCGCGCAGCGACGCCTACCAGGCGGCACTCGAGCGCCTTCGCCAACAGGGCCTGAGCTACCCGTGCAGCTGCTCGCGCAAGCAGTGGCAAGCGTATGACGTCTACCCCGGCTGGTGTCGCGATGGACTTCGCGAGCCAGGCAAACCCATCGCCTGGCGGCTTCGAACCGATCTCGGCCAGCGCCCGATCATATGGCCGGACCGCCTCCTTGGCGCGCAGCGCTTCGACCCGGCGGATCTGGGCGACGTGGTGCTCAAGCGCAAGGACGGCCTCTGGGCATACCAGCTCGCCGTGGTGGTAGACGATGCCGATCAACACATCAGCGATATCGTGCGCGGGGTCGATCTGCTCGACAACACGCCCTGGCAGATGCAGCTTCAAGGCGCGCTTGGCTACCCGGTGCCCCGCTACCTGCACCTGCCGCTGGTGATGTCGCCAGATGGCCAGAAACTCTCCAAGCAGAATCTGGCGCCGGCGCTTGCAAGCGAGCCGGTCGCCATCGCCCGCCAGCTTTTCCAGGCGATCGAAACGCTCGACCAGGCGCCGCCCGTCGAGCTCAAGGGCGCCGCGCCCGCCGAGCAGCTCGCCTGGGCGGTGGCGCACTGGCGCGTCGAGCGCATAGCGCCTGCTCGCGAGCGCCCCGCCCCCGACGCGCACCAAGAAGAGAGGTGACATGTACGTCTATCGTCTGCTGCTGTTTCTGGTGTTCGGTGGCTATCTTTTGTCGCCGGTGCTGATGGGCGGCTGGAACGAGCCGGGCACCGTGTGGTACCGGCCGTTTTTGATCTGGGGCGCCTTGATCGCGCTGACGCTGTGGCTCGAGCAGAAAAGGAAGCTGGATGAGCGCTGAGCTGATCGTCGTTCTCGGCCTGGGCCTTGGTTATTTCGCGTTTTTGCTCGGCTGCGGGGTAGCGATCGAGCGCGGGCGGATCCCGGTACGCGTGACGCGCCATCCGCTGGTCTATACCCTGGCACTCGGCATCTACGCCAGCGCCTGGGCGGTGTACGCCAGCATCGAGTTCGCCTCGAAGGCGGGTTTTGGCTATCTCGCCTACTACCTGGGCGCGGCCGGTGCATTTTTGCTCGCCCCGGTGCTGCTGGTGCCGATCCAGCGCATCACCCGCACCTACCAGCTCTCCTCGATCGCCGATCTGTTCGCGTTTCGCTTTCGCTCGCGCTGGGTGGGGTCGCTGGTCACGCTGTTGAGCCTTTTAGCGGTGCTGCCGCTTCTGGGCATTCAGGTCAAAACCCTGAGCGAGGCGGTATTTGAGCTGACGCAAAGCCGCCACAGCGACGGTATCGCGCTGCTGTTTTGCGCCGCTATCGCGCTCGGCGCGATTCTCTGCGGCGCGCGCCACCGCCACCAGCACCGTCACGACACGCTGCTGGGCATCCTGGCGCTGGAATCACTCATCAAACTCGCGGCGATGCTGGCACTCGGAGGCGTGGCGCTTTGGTGGGTGTTCAGCGGCCCCCAGGATCTGCAGCAGTGGCTCGACGGCCCGGGAGCCGCGCTACAGGCCGCCACCCCCCGGCTCGAATCCGCCCAGTGGCGTACGCTGCTGCTGCTGTTCTTCGCGGGCGCCTTCATGATGCCGCATCTTTTTCAGATCACCTTCGCCGAGAACCTGTCGCGCCATACGCTGTTGCAGGCGAGCTGGACGCTGCCGCTTTATCTACTGCTGCTGGCGCTGCCGGTGCCGCTGGTGTGGTGGGCGGCGCAGTCGGTTGCAAGCGACATACCGCTGCCCGCGTACGCCGCTTATCTGCTCTCGAGCCACTGGGGCGTTGGTGCGCTCGCCTTTGTCGCCGGGCTTGCTGCGGCCAGCGGTACCATGATCATGATGGCGCTGTCGCTTTCGGGCATGGTGCTCAACCACGGCGTGCTCGTCGCCCGGCCGCCAGAGGCGCGCAGCAACCTTTACGGCTGGCTGTTGTGGCTTCGTCGCGCGCTCATCGTGGCGGTGGTGGCCAGCGGCTGGCTTTTTGCCGAAGGCATCAGCCGCGATCACACCCTGACCGATCTGGGGCTGGCCGCGTTCGTCGGCATCGCCCAGTGCCTACCGGGCATGCTGGCGCTGCTCTACTGGCCCGGCGCCAACCGCAACGGCATGGTCGCAGGCCTCATTGGCGGCGCGCTGATCTGGCTCTGGGGGCTTTGGCTGCCGCTGCTGGTAAGCACCCCCTTGCCGGCGCTGGTCTTCAGCGACCTGATGCCTCCCGATGCGCCAGACTGGTACACCACCACGCTGATCTCGCTTTCGGTCAACATCGTGCTTTTGATCGTGGTGTCGCTTTTCACCCGCACCTCGGAAGGCGAGCGCAGCGCCGCCGAGGCCTGCTCGGTGGACGCGGTGATCCGCTCCAAGCGTCTGCCGCTGGAAGCCGCCAGCGCCCGCGACTTCCACGCACCGCTGGCCCAGGCGCTGGGCGACGAAGCCGCCGACCGCGAGGTCGCTCGCGCGCTCAAGGCGCTCAACCTCGGCCCGGAGGAGCGCCGTCCCTACGCCCTGCGCCGGCTGCGCGACCGCATTCAGGCGAACCTTTCCGGGCTAATGGGCCCGTCGGTGGCCCGCGACATCGTCGACCGCTACCTGCCCTACCGCCACGACGACACACCGGGCACCGACGACATCCACTTCGTCGAGAGCCGGCTCGAGGCCTACCGCTCGCGGCTCACCGGCCTTGCCCGCGAGCTCGATGGGCTTCGCCGCCACCACCGCCAGACGCTCGCCTACCTGCCGGTCGGGCTCTGCGTACTCGGCGACGACGACGAACTCACGCTCTGGAATCAGGCGCTGTCCGAGCTTTCCGGCATCAGCGGCGAAAGCGTCATCGGTGCCCATCGAGACAGCCTGCCCGCCCCCTGGCCGGCGCTGCTGGCCCAGGCGCTCAGCGCCACCGGCGCGCCGCTCTATAAACAGCCGGTCAATCTGCACGGCCGCGATCATTTTCTTACGCTGCACAAGGCGGCGTTGAGCGGACTCGATAGCCGTGGCGGCAGCGTGATTCTCGTCGAGGATCACACCGAAATGAAGTGGCTGGAAGAGGAGCTGGTGCACGCCGCAAGGCTTGCCTCGATCGGCCAGCTCGCCGCCGGGGTTGCCCACGAGATCGGCAACCCGATCACCGGGATTTCGTCGCTGGCGCAGAACCTGCGCTTTGACACCGACGACCCGGCGCTGCTGGAAACTGCCGACCATATCCAGACGCTGACCGAGCGCGTGAGCAAGATCGTCAACTCACTGGTCGGCTTCGCCCACGGCGGGCGCCAGGCGCTGGCCCCGCCTGCCGAGCCGGTCGCACCGAACCAAATCACCGACGATGCGCTGCACTTGATCCATCTGGCCCGCTCGGGCGAGGATGTCACTTTTGAGAACGCCTGCCCGGCCGCGCTCATGGTCCAGGGGGATCGCCAGCGCTTGACCCAGGTGATGGTGAACCTGCTGGGTAACGCCCGCGACGCCTGCCAGACGCCGGGGCGGGTCACCGTCGAGGCCGGCGAGCAAAACGGGCTCGTGTGGTGGCGGGTGACCGACGACGGCGAGGGCATTGCGCCGAGCGTGAAGGATCACCTGTTCGAGCCCTTCACCACCACCAAAGCGCCGGGGGAAGGCACCGGGCTTGGGCTGTCGGTGGCGTACCAAATCATCAGCGAACACCAGGGCCGGATCGAGTGCGCCTCGCCCCCCAGCGGACAATCGCGCGGCACCGCCATCACACTGTGGCTGCCGCTTTACCAACAGGATGATCGACCCTCACATGGCCAGGATACTGATTGTTGAAGACGAAGCGATTATTCGCAGCGCCCTGAAGCGCCTTCTGGAGCGAAGCCAGTTCGAGGTCGTCGAGGCAGACAGCGTCGAGCAGGCCCAAACGCATGCCCTATCGGAGTTCGATCTCATCATTAGCGACCTGCGCCTGCCCGGCGCCCCGGGCACCGCGCTGATCGAGGCCGCCGCCCCGGCGCCGGTTTTGATGATGACCAGCTACGCCAGCATGCGCTCGGCCATCGAGGCGCTCAAGCTCGGCGCGGTGGACTACGTCGCCAAGCCCTTTGATCACGACGAACTGCTCGAAACCGTTCAGGGCATTCTGCACAAGCGCGCGATGGCCTCGGGCAGCGCCCCTTCGATCACCGACGAACGCGGCACCCAGTCCATGATGATCGGCGACTGCGCCGCCATGCAGCACGTCTACACGCGCATCAAAAAGACCGCGCCGGCGGACGTCAGCGTGCTGATCCAGGGCGAGTCCGGTACCGGCAAGGAACTGGTCGCCAGAGCGCTTCACCAGCAGAGCAAGCGCGCCAGGGCCCCCTTGATCTGCGTCAACTGCGCCGCGATTCCCGAAACGCTGATCGAATCCGAGCTGTTCGGCCACGAAAAAGGCGCCTTCACCGGGGCCAGCGCCGCCCGCACGGGACTGGTCGAAGCCGCCGACGGCGGCACGCTGTTTCTCGACGAAATCGGCGAGCTTCCTTTGGATGCCCAGGCGCGGCTTCTTCGCGTGCTGCAGGAGGGCGAAATCCGCAAGATCGGCTCCGTCGAAACCCGCCATGTCGATATACGCCTGATCACCGCGACCCACCGCGACCTGCGCGCGCTGTCCAAAAGCGGCGAGTTTCGTCTGGACCTTTACTACCGCTTGAACGTCATGCAGATCGCCCTGCCTCCGCTTCGCGAGCGCGACGAGGACGTGCTGAAAATCGCCGACATCCTGTTGGAGAAGGCCTGCAAGCGCCACGAACGCCAGGGCCTACGGCTCTCCCGAGCCGCGCGCCAGGATCTGCAGGACTACCCCTGGCCTGGCAACGTGCGCGAGCTGGAAAACGCGCTGGAGCGCGGCGTGATTCTCGCCGAGGGCCATTTGATTCACCCGGACGATCTGGGCCTTGGTCCGGTGACTCACCGCTCGGCGCCGGCGCCCGCTGCGCCGGATGCAAAGGAAGCGCTCGAGGACGAAGAGGATCTGTCGCTCGAGGACTACTTCCAGCATTTCGTCCTGGAGCACCAGGATCAGATGAGCGAAACCGAGCTTGCACAAAAACTGGGCATCAGCCGCAAAAACCTGTGGGAGCGGCGCCAGCGGCTGGGCATTCCGCGCAAAAAGACCGCCAGGCGCCCGGATCAGGCCTGAAGGCGGCGCCTTCCTGGAACCGCGCTACATCGTTTACAACTAACGTCCAATAGCCTGATTTGAAAAAGAAATATCCTGAATTTCGGTTTCACCCCCCTGTTACCTTCCCACACATCCAGGGTTAAAAAACGCCGTTTTGCAGGTAACACTTCAATCGCCTGGCCCGCCCAAAATTTTCTGAAATTTTACAAGCCGATGAAATAGCACTTTTTTTCAACAAGTGGCACGGCAGGTGCACTATTACTCGGCAAGAAGAATAAATCGGGCAGCGGTTTGATAGCGCTCACAACAATAACAACGAGCCGTACCGCGAAAACCTCGCCACAACAAAAACAACAGGGCGAGGGTGAGACAAGGCACTAACAACAACAACGGGCTAATGTCTCAAAAGTGCTGGCGCTGAGAATGGCGCAACAATAACAACAATCGATAGCAAAGCCCGAAAATGGACGCGACGTACGCAAGAGACGACGAACAACAACAAGCGTTTCGAGCCGTACACCCCCGGAGCCAATAACAACTCGCCGGGAGAGAAAAGTTCGCGGTTGGATTATTGTTTTGAATACGAGGCGGTCAAGGCTCGCTACACGAGGCCCAACAAGTACAGTTTTTGACTGCGGTGCGTATTCAGGGCGATGTGCCATCATGAAGAAAAACAGCAGCATGGATGCTGAACTAAACGAATTGACAGGGGAGGCCCACTTGGCCTCCCCTTTCCGCGTCTGGCCCCTGTGTTTTTTTACGTTGCATCGAAGATCATGTCGCAAATATCGCCCTAAAAGGCTTTAAAACGCTGCGATCCGCCCGCCAACCCGCGGTGGTTTTAGGCAATCCTGGTTTCAATGCTTTGCAAGGCGTTGGGGGTCGGCTACACTCGTCGACTTATCATTTACCAAATCTTTTGTTAAATACCCTACGTTTTAACTGCGAGTCGATACCATCGCATGTTTAGAGGACTTACCCGTTTTTTACCTGGTTCGGGAGAGCAATTGAAAAAGCTGCTCGATTCCCCAGACAGCCCCGTCGAGGCCCTGACGCCCCAAGTCATCCCCCGCTCCGAGCACCCTGTGTCGCGCAAGCAGATCAGCGATGCCGCCTTGAAAGTTCTTTATCGATTGGACGGCGCGGGCTTTGAGGCCTACCTGGTCGGCGGCTGCATTCGCGATGCGCTGCTGGGTGAAACGCCCAAGGATTTCGACGTCGCCACCAACGCAACGCCGGAACAAGTGCGCGACCTTTTCCGCAACTCGCGGCTGATCGGCCGGCGCTTTCGCATCGTTCACGTACGCTTCGGGCGCGAGATCATCGAAGTCACGACCTTTCGCGGCAAGCCTCAAGACGAGCACGGCGACAATATCGCTCAGCAGTCCGACGATGGGCTGCTGCTTCGCGACAACGTCTGGGGCAGCATCGAAGAGGACGCGCTGCGTCGCGACTTCACCGTCAATGCGCTTTATTACAGCATCGCCGACTTCTCGATCCACGACTTCGCCGGCGGCATCGGCGACATCAACGCGCGCACGCTGCGCCTGATCGGCGATCCGGCGACCCGCTATCGCGAGGACCCGGTACGCATGCTGCGCGCGGTGCGCTTTGCCGCCAAGCTCGGCTTCGAGATCGCCCCGGACACCGAAGCGCCGATGTACGATCTCGCCCCGCTTTTGTTGCAGATACCGCCGGCGCGGCTGTTCGATGAAGCGCTCAAGCTTTTCATGTCCGGCCAGGGGCTGCTCACGTTCCAACTGCTCAGCCACTACGGCCTGTTCGGCATGCTCTTCCCGGAAGCCGAAGAGGCGATGGCGGACGCGGCTTGGGTCGAAACGCTGATCGAGCAGGCGCTGAGAAACACCGACCAGCGCATCGCCAACGACCGCCCCGTCACCCCGGCGTTTCTGTTCGCCGCGTTTTTGTGGGGGCCGGTAGCGCTTCGCGCCGCTACGCTTGAAAACGAGGGCATGCCCGCGGTTCCCGCGCTGCAAACCGCGTCCCAACAGGTGGTCATGCGCCAGCTCCAGCACATCTCGATTCCCAAACGCTTCGGCATGCCGATGCGTGAGATCTGGGAGCTCCAGGCGCGCCTGCCCCAGCGCCGCGGCAAGCGCGCGTTCCAGAGTCGCGAACATCCGCGCTTTCGCGCCGCCTTCGATCTGCTGCTGTTGCGCGAGCAGGCCGGCGAGATTCCCCGTGGCTTGGGCGACTGGTGGGAAGCGTTCCAGCAGGGCGACGAGCACGAACAGCGCCGTCTTCTGCAAAAGGTCGGCGGCGACCCGGCAAGCCAGGGCGACCGGCGGCGCAAGAAGCGCCGCAAGCCGTCGCGCAAGCCTGACTAATGGGTGGCCTACAAACCGCGCGGGCCTATATTGGCCTTGGCAGCAACCTCGATGAGCCGGTGCGCCAGGTAAGCCTGGCGATGAAAGAGCTTGACGAGCTGCCACTGACGTCCGTCAAGGCCGCATCGTCGCTCTACTCGAGCCGCCCGGTCGGGCCGCAGGATCAGCCGGATTTCGTCAACGCGGTCGTCGAACTCGAGACCACGCTTTCGCCCCTTGCGCTTCTGGATCAGCTTCAGGCCCTCGAGCAGCGCCACCGCCGCCGTCGGCTCCGGCACTGGGGCCCACGCACCCTCGACCTGGATCTGTTGCTCTTCGACGATGCCCGCATCGAGCACCCACGCCTGAAGGTGCCGCACCCGCACATGCGTGAGCGCGCCTTCGTGCTGGTGCCGTTACAAGAGCTCGACCCCTCGCTCGCCGTGTTCGAGCAAGCGCCCGACCACTGGCTCCAGCGCCTCGATGACCCCGGCCTTCAAAGGATCGGAAACAGTCGGGGCTAGACCTTTTGCCCGCTCGACACCGCGCGCTTTCCCGAGTAACAATCGGGCTCTCTATTGCGAACCGACGAGTGCCCTAGCGCTCCCCAGGACAGAGAGCTCGCCATGAAACCCGTTACCCTCAGCACGCTCGGCGCCCTGAAGCGCGCCAACGAGCCGTTTAGCTGCCTGACCGCCTATGATGCCTCCTTTGCCCGTGCGGCCAGCCGCGCCGGCATCGAGGTGCTGCTGGTGGGCGACTCGCTGGGCATGGTGCTGCAAGGCCATACCAGTACCCTTCCCGTAACCGTCGACGACATCTGCTACCACACCGCGTGCGCCGCCCGCGGAAAGGGCGAGAGCCTGTTGATGGTGGATGTGCCCTTCATGAGCAATGCCACGATTGAGAGCCTTTTGAAGGATGCCGGGCGGCTGATGCGCGCCGGCGCCGAAATGGTCAAGGTCGAAGGCGAGGCGTGGATGGCCGAGGGCGTGCGCGAGCTGACTCGCCGAGGCGTGCCGGTGTGCGCGCATCTGGGGCTAACGCCGCAAACCGTGCACCAGCTCGGCGGCTACAAGGTACAGGGGCGCGACGGCGCGACGGCAAAGCGAATCCTCGACGATGCCAAAACGCTGGTGGACGCTGGCGCTTCGATCATCCTGCTCGAGTGCGTGCCGGCAAGCCTTGGCAAGACCGTGACCGAGGCGCTGTCGGTGCCGGTGATCGGCATCGGCGCCGGGCCCGATACCGACGGGCAGATACTGGTAATGCACGACGTGCTCGGCGTCACCCACGGCCATACCCCGCGCTTCGTCAAAAACTTCATGATGGATGCCGACAGCATTCCGGGGGCCTTCGAGCGCTACCACGTGGCGGTGAAAAGCCGCGCTTTTCCCGCCGCCGAGCACTGCTTCTAACGCGGCCTTGCCCCATTGTTAACTTTTCAGCTTCACTGTCAGGCGACTTCATCATGCGCACACTGCACGACCTGGGCGATTTACGTGCCACGCTGACCCAGCACCGCCGCGCCGGCAAGCGCATCGCGCTGGTGCCCACCATGGGCAATCTTCACGCCGGCCACGTGGCGCTGGTGGAAACCGCGCGCCGCCACGCCGATGTCGTGGTGGCGAGTCTGTTCGTCAACCCGATGCAGTTCGGCCCCAGCGAAGATCTCGACGCCTACCCGCGCACTCTCGAAGCGGACCAGGTCAAACTCACCGAGGCCGGCTGTGACCTGCTGTTCGCCCCGTCCACCGCCGCGCTCTACCCCAACGGGCTCCAGGGCCAGACCCGCGTGCAGGTGCCTCTGGTGTCCGAAGGGCTCTGCGGAGGCGCACGCCCTGGCCACTTCGATGGCGTGGCGACCGTCGTGACACTGCTGTTCAACCTGGTGCAGCCAGACATCGCCCTGTTCGGCGAGAAGGATTACCAGCAGCTGGCGGTCATTCGAAAGCTCACGGCGGATCTGCACCTGCCAATCGAGATTCTCGGCGTGGCGACTCAGCGTGCCGAGGACGGGCTGGCACTGTCGTCGCGCAACGGCTATTTAAGCGAGGCCGAGCGCGCCACCGCCCCGGCGCTTTACCAAACGCTCATGTCGGCCAGGGCGGCACTCGAGCGTGGCGAGCCGGCGCCCAACGTGCTGGATCGGGCGATTGAGGCGCTCGGGGCGGCCGGCTTTGCGCCGGACTACGTGGAGCTCAAAAGCGCCGAGCTCGGCCCGGTCACCCCGCAAACGCGCGAGGCCATTTTGCTGGCCGCGGCCAAGCTCGGCCCGGCGCGGCTGATCGACAACGTCCGCGTCACGCTGGGCCAATAGCCTACTCAACCCGGCGGCGCGCGAGCCAAAGGCGTATTGTCGCAACGCACAACTTTCCCTATGCTGAAAGAACACGCTTGAAACAACCAGGTTGAAACAATCAGGCGCTTAAAATAACCAAACGCTTGAAACAGCTAACGCTTGAAACAAACGAGCGCGTTCACAGGCCCACGGCCTTATTCATATCGGGAGTTCTGTCATGCAAGAAGTGGTCATTGTCGCCGCGCGGCGCACCGCGGTGGGTAGCTTCGGCGGCTCGCTCGCAGGTATTCCTGCAAGTGATCTCGGCTCATACGTCATCAAGGACATCCTCGCCTCCACCGGCGTCCCACCGGAGCAGGTCAACGAAGTGCTGCTCGGTCAGGTGCTGACCGCGGGCGTGGGCCAGAACCCGGCGCGCCAGGCCTCGATCAAGGCGGGGCTGCCGGACTCCGTCCCGGCGATGACCATCAACAAGGTGTGCGGCTCTGGTCTCAAGGCCGTTCATCTGGCGACCCAAGCGATTCTCTGCGGCGACGCCGACCTGATCATTGCCGGCGGCCAGGAGAACATGTCGCTTTCTCCCCACGTGCTGCCGAATTCGCGTAATGGTCAGCGCATGGGCGACTGGAAGGCGATCGACACCATGGTGCATGACGGCCTGTGGGATGCCTTCAACGACTACCACATGGGCATCACCGCAGAAAATCTGGCCGAAAAGTACGGCATCACCCGCGAGCAGATGGACGAATTCGCTGCCCAGTCGCAGCAGAACGCCTCCAACGCGATCAAGGAAGGCAAGTTCAAAAGCCAGATCGTGCCGGTCGAAATCCCCCAGCGCCGGGGTGATCCGATCGTGTTCGATACCGACGAGAATCCGCGCGAAGTGACCGCCGAGAAGCTCGCCGGCATGAAGCCCGCGTTCAAGAAGGATGGCACCGTGACGGCGGGCAACGCCTCGTCGCTCAACGACGGCGCCGCGGTGGTCATGGTCTGCTCCGCCGAGAAGGCGAAAGAGCTGGGACTCGAGCCGCTGGTACGTATCAAGGCCTACGCCAACGCCGGCGTGGATCCGGCGATCATGGGCATCGGCCCGGCACCGGCGACCCGGCGCTGCCTGGAGAAAGCGGGCTGGAGCCTTGAGGACCTGGACCTGGTCGAGGCCAACGAAGCCTTTGCCGCTCAGGCGATGTCGGTCAACAAGGAGCTTGGCTGGGACGTCTCGAAAGTGAACGTCAACGGCGGCGCCATCGCCCTTGGCCACCCCATCGGCGCCTCGGGCTGTCGCGTACTGGTTTCGCTGATTCACGAGATGATCGCCCGCGATGCCAAAAAGGGCCTCGCCACTCTTTGCATCGGCGGCGGTCAGGGCGTGGCGCTGGCGATCGAGCGTCCTTAAGCTTCTGTGCTCCGGCCAGAAGCGACCCTACGCGAGGGCGCTGTGAATACGTCCCTGTACGCTACTTTCGCCATCCCTGGCGAAAGACCCTCGCTACGGGTCCTTCTGGCCTCAGCTGACAGTGTGCCAGTACAGATAAAACAAATAACCCCGCTTGAAAGCGGGGTTTTCTATTGCCTGCACGTGCGGATCAGCGAATCCGCCCCCCGTTGACCAGCCGCGACGGCGTGCGCCCGACCAGCACCACGCCGACCAGAAACAGCGCCGCGGCGGCCCACATGGTGGTGGGCAGACTGGTGGCGTCGACCACTCGCCCGCCGATCAGCGCCCCAAGGCCGATCGACATGTTGAACACGAACGCCATCAGCGCGGTGGCCGCCTCGGTATTCGGCGCGGTACGCAGTATCCAGGTCTGAATGCTCACCGAGATACTGCCAAAGATCGCCCCCCACACCATCAAAAGCAAAACGCCGCTGACCGGACGGGTGCCCAGAAGCGGAAAGCTCGCCACTACCAGCAGCAACAGCACCGGAATGGCCAGCACGGCGGCGTAGGGGTTGCGCGCGGCCTTCATGCCCGCCACCACGTTGCCGATGAGGCCGGCGGCGCCGTAGAGCAACAGCAGCGTGCTGACATTGCGCTGTTCGATGCCGCTGATGTTCTGCAAAATCGGGCTGATGAAGGTGTAGGCGACGAAGTGGCCCACGACCACGCAGGCAGTGGTGAGTACCGCAACGCGCACGCCGCGGTTGAACACCTGCTGGAAGAGCATGCCAAGGCGTACCGGCTCGCGAGGCGGCAGCGTCGGCAGCCACAACCAGATCAGCCCGGCGGTCAGCAGGCTAAAAGCGCCGAGCCCGCCGAACACCCAGCGCCAGCTGCTGATATCACCCAGCAGCGTGCCCAGCGGCACGCCGAGCACCGAGGCCGCGGTCACGCCGCCGAAAATGATCGTCATCGCGCGGGCGACCTTCTCCTCGGGCACCAGCCTCGGTGCGATACTGCCGGCGATGGCCCAAAAACCGCCGATGCTCATGCCGATCAGCGCACGTGCGGCCAGCAGCAGCCCAAAGCTTTCCGCCATCGCCGAGAGCACGCTTCCAAGCGTCATGATGATCATCAGGCCGGTGAGCATCACCCGCCGGTCGAGCCGCCCCACCGCCACCGGCAGAAGCGGTGCCGAGAGCGCCGCCACCACCCCGGGCACCGTGACCATCAGCCCGGCGGTGCCCTCGGTAACGCCCAGATCCAACGCCACCTGGGAGAGCAACCCGATCGGCAGCTGCTCGGCGGTCACCAGTAGAAAGATGCCGCTCATGACCGCAATGACCGCCCACCACCTTGCTTGCTGCTCCATGCCCTCTCCTGTCCTGCGTATCCAAACGATTCCGCCCCCGCAGCCAGGGGCTGCGGGGGCGGAGTGAGCACCGCGGCGAGAATTACTCGGCGGCGTTTTCGCTTTCAGCGGTAAAGGCCGCCTTCTCTTCCTCGGTGATCTCCTTGATGGAGAGCTTCACGCGGTTGCGGTTGTCGATATCGAGGACCTTGACCACCACATCGTCGCCTTCGTTGAGGAAGTCGCGCACGTTATTGACGCGTTCGGCAACGATCTGCGAGATGTGTACCAGCCCGTCGGTGCCCGGCATGATGTTCACGAACGCGCCGAAGTCGGCGATCCGAACCACCTTGCCGTTGTAGAGCTTGCCGATCTCGGCTTCGGCGGTGATCGCCAGTACCGTGTCGATCGCGGCCTTGGCCGCTTTCTTGTCTTCGGCGTAGATGCGCACGGTGCCATCATCGTCGAGATCGATCGACGCGCCGGTGTCTTCGCAGATCTTGCGGATGGTGGCGCCGCCCTTGCCGATGACGTCGCGGATCTTCTCCGGGTCGATCTTGATGGTGGCCATCGACGGGGCGTTCTCGGACACCTCGGTGCGGCTGTGGTTGATCACGGCGTTCATCTGCTCGAGGATCGCGATGCGCGCGTGGTGGGCCTGCTGCAGCGCGGTCTCCATGATCTCTTCGTTGATGCCTTCGATCTTGATGTCCATCTGCAGAGCGGTGACGCCCTCTTCGGAACCCGCGACCTTGAAGTCCATGTCGCCCAGGTGGTCTTCGTCACCCAGGATATCGGTCAGCACCGCGTAACCTTCCGGGTCCTTGACCAGGCCCATGGCGATACCGGCGACCGGCGCCTTCAGCGGCACGCCCGCATCCATCAGCGCCAGCGAGGAGCCGCACACCGAGGCCATGGAGCTCGAGCCGTTGGACTCGGTGATCTCGGAGACCACGCGAATGGTGTAGGGGAACTCCTCTTCGGACGGCAGCATCGCCTGCACGCCACGGCGCGCCAAACGGCCGTGGCCGATTTCACGGCGCTTCGGCCCGCCCATGAAGCCCGCTTCGCCCACCGAGTAGGGGGGGAAGTTGTAGTGCAGCATGAAGCGGTCCTTGCGCTCGCCTTCCAGCGACTCGATCAGCTGTGAGTCGCGCAGCGTGCCGAGGGTGGCCACCGCGATCGCTTGGGTTTCGCCGCGAGTGAACACCGCCGAGCCGTGGGTCTTGGGCAGCACGCCGACTTCGATGGAAAGCGGACGCACGGTGGTGTTGTCGCGGCCGTCGATACGCGGCTCGCCTTTCACCACGCGCGAGCGCACCACGCGCTTCTCGAGGCTCGAGAAGGCGCCCTTTACTTCGTCGCGGTCGAACTTGTCGTTGACCGGTTCACCTTCGACGGCGCCCAGCGCTTCGATGGCCTGCTCTTTCAGCCCGGCCAGCGCGTCCTGGCGCTCCATCTTGTCGGTGATGCGGTAGGCCTCGCCCACCTTCGTTTCGAACTGCTCGGCCATGGCGCTCTTGAGCGCGGCGTTCTCTTGGGCAGCCTGCCACTCCCAGCGCGGCTTGCCGGCTTCCCGGGTCAGCTCGTCGATGGCGCTGATGGCGACCTGCATCTCCTGATGGCCGTAAAGTACGGCGCCGAGCATCTCGTCTTCGAGTAGCTCCTGGGCTTCGGACTCGACCATCAGCACGGCGTTTTGGGTACCGGCGACGACCATGTTGAGCTCGGAGGTGGCGAGCTCTTCGACGGTCGGGTTCAAAAAGTAACCCTGCTCTTCGCTGAAGCCGACGCGCGCCGCGCCGATCGGGCCGTTGAACGGCACGCCGGAGATCGAAAGCGCCGCCGAGGTGCCGAGCATGGCGGCGATGTCCGGGTCGTGGTTACGATCGGTGGAGAGAACGGTACAGATCACCTGCACTTCGTTCATGAAGCCCTTCGGAAAGAGCGGACGAATCGGCCGGTCGATCAGGCGCGAGGTGAGCGTCTCTTTCTCGGTGGGGCGCCCTTCACGCTTGAAGAAACCGCCGGGAATCTTGCCGACCGCGTAGGTCTTTTCCTGGTAATGCACCGACAGGGGGAAGAACGCCTGATGGGGGTTCACTTCCTTCTTTGCCACCACGGTGCACAGCACCACGGTGTCATCCATGGTGACCATGACGGCACCACTTGCCTGGCGGGCGATGCGCCCGGTTTCCAGGGTGACGGTGCTGCGACCAAACTCAAACGTCTTTTTTACCGGATTCACGGCGACTTCCTTTAACATGAAATAGCTACTTGTCTTTTCTGGGGTCGTTTTGACTGCCACTATTCTAGGCGCTGTCGCCGTCAACGGCTACCAGAAACCCGAAATAGGCCGCGCACCGGGCAGGCATAAAAAACGGGCCGCCCAGAAGGCGGCCCGTTTCGACTGCACGCAGCGCTTGCCACCCCAAAGAGCGGCAAAGCGTCTTAGCGACGCAGGCCCAGACGCTGAATCAGAGACTGATAGCGTTCGAAATCCTTGCGCTTGAGGTAGTCCAGCAGCTTACGACGCTGGTTTACCATCCGGATCAGACCACGACGGGAGTGGTGATCCTGCTTGTTGGTTTTGAAGTGGTCCTGCAGGCCGTTGATGTTGGCGCTCAGCAGGGCAACCTGCACTTCGGGGGAACCGGTGTCGCTCTCGCCGCGGCCGTATTCGTTGACGATCTCGGCCTTTTTCTCAGCGGTTAGTGCCATCTGTCTCTCCAGTCAGCAATATGCTTAACATTGAATGGGTGAGACCACGCATATTTGCAGTCTCAAGGCTATTTTCGCGCAGATCGCCGCATCCTTGCAACGATTCTCCGACGAATTTACGAACGAGCGACCGTACTCAACAGCCGCTTCGGGGCCACTTCCTGCGGCCCCTTTACAACGCCGAGCCCGATAAACGCGTCGGCGTGATAAAGACGTGCCAAATTCTCCAGGCCCAGCGCCGTGGCGTCGAGCGCCGCGGGCTGGCCGTGAGAAAGACGCTGGTGACCGGTATCGTCTACCGTCAGCGCCGGCAAATGGTCGACCAGCACGTCCACGGGCATGAGCTTCGCCTCGCGGGTGGGCTGATCGGCGAGCGCCTCGATCTCCTCGAGCGTCCACATCGCTTCGCTATCAAACGGCCCGGTCCTGAGCCGTCTCAAGGCGCTGATGTGGGCGCCACACCCGAGTGCCGCGCCGATATCTTCGGCCAGCGTTCGAATGTAGGTACCCTTGCTACAGCTTACTTCGAGCTCGAAGGCCGCGCCGTCGAAGCCGATCAAGCGCGCCTCGTGAATGCACACGCGCCGCGCCTTGCGCTCGACCTCCTTGCCTTCCCGGGCAAGCTCGTAGAGCTTTCTACCCTGGTGCTTGAGTGCCGAGTACATCGGCGGCACCTGGTCGATCTCTCCACGAAAGCGCGCGATCGCGGCCTCGATATCGTGCTCGGTGAGCGCGGGCACGTCGCGACGCTCCAGCACCTCGCCTTCGGCGTCGCCGGTATCGGTCATCACCCCGAGTTCGACTCGGGTACGATACATCTTGTCGGCTTCCAGCAGGTGGGCGGAAAACTTGGTCGCCTCGCCCAGGCAAATCGGTAAAAGGCCCGTCGCCATAGGGTCGAGGGTGCCGGTGTGCCCCGCCTTTTGCGCCTCGAACAGACGGCGTACGCGCTGCAGCGCGTGGTTGCTGGAAAGGCCCTTGGGCTTATCCAGCAGCATCACGCCGTTGACCGGCAACCCCTTGCGGCGACGCGCCATTAGCGCGGCTCCTCGCCCTGGGCGTCTTCGCCTTCCTCACCCTGACGCGCGCGGTCAGTGGAGACCGCCTCGTCGATCAGCGAGGAGAGCTGCTGACCGCGCACCACGCTTTCATCGAAATGAAAGCGCAGCTCCGGTACATGGCGAAGCTGGATGCGCTTGGCGATCTGGCTTCGCAAAAAACCGCTGGCGCGCTTGAGCACCTGCAGGTTCTCCTTGATACGCTCGGGCGCCTGTTCACCTAGGAGGGTGACGTAGATGTCGGCGTAGCCCAGATCGCGGCTGACGGTCGCGCCGCTGACCGTCACCATGCCAAGGCGCGGGTCCTTGATTTCACGCTGGATGAGTACCGCCAGCTCCTTCTGGAGCTGGTCGGCTACCCGGTCGGTACGCTTGAATTCGCGCATGATTGCTCCTCGCGGCCCTTACAGGGTGCGCTCGACCTTGACCTGGTCGAAGACTTCGATCTTGTCGCCGACCTGGACGTCGTTGTAGTTCTTCACGCCGATACCACACTCGACGCCGTTACGAACTTCCTGCACGTCGTCCTTGTAGCGGCGCAGCGACTCGAGCTCGCCTTCATAGATGACCACGTTTTCACGCAGTACGCGGATACGCTTGCTGCGTGACACGGTGCCTTCGACGACCATACAGCCGGCTACCGCACCGATCTTCGGCGCGCGGAACACGTCGCGCACTTCGGCAACGCCAACGATCTCTTCTTTCCACTCCGGCGCGAGCATACCGCTCATCGCCTGCTTGACCTCGTCGATCAGGTGGTAGATGACGCTGTAGTAGCGCAGATCCAGACCTTCACGTTCGATGATCTCGCGGGCAGCGGCGTCGGCACGGACGTTGAAGCCGACCACGATCGCCTCGGAGGCGAGCGCCAGGTTGGCGTCGGTACCGGTGATACCACCCACGCCGGAAGACACCACGGCCACCTGAACTTCATCGGTGGAGAGCTCTTCGAGCGCACCACGGATCGCTTCAAGCGAGCCCTGCACGTCGGCCTTCAGTACGATGTTGACCTTGGCCACTTCGTCCTGACCCATCTGGCTGAACATGTTCTCGAGCTTGGCTTTCTGCTGACGCGCCAGGCGTACTTCGCGGTACTTGCCTTGACGGAAGTTGGCCACTTCGCGCGCCTTGCGTTCGTCCGCCACGACCATGAAGTCATCACCGGCGTCCGGCGTACCGTCCAGGCCCTGAATTTCCACAGGCATGGCCGGACCCACTTCCTCGACCTGTTGGCCGAGCTCGTTGGTCAGCGCGCGCACGCGGCCATAGTGCAGGCCGGCCAGCACGATGTCGCCGCGCTTGAGCGTGCCGTTTTGTACCAGCACCGTGGCGACCGGACCGCGGCCCTTGTCCAGGCGCGATTCGACGACCACACCCTTACCAGGCGCCGACGGAACGGCCTTGAGCTCGAGCACTTCGGACACCAGCTGGATCGCTTCCAGCAGCTCTTCGATGCCATCACCGGTTTTCGCGGAAACGTGAACGAACTGTGTATCGCCGCCCCAGTCCTCGGAAATCACGCCGTGCTGGGAGAGCTCGTTACGGATACGGTCGAAATCCGCGCCGGTCTTGTCGATCTTGTTCACCGCCACGACCATGGGGACTTCGGCGGCCTTGGAGTGCTCGATCGCCTCGATGGTCTGCGGCATGACGCCGTCGTCCGCCGCGACCACCAGGATCACCACGTCGGTCGCCTTGGCACCGCGAGCACGCATGGCGGTAAACGCCGCGTGACCCGGGGTATCCAGGAAGGTGACGCCGCCGTGGTTGTCTTCCACGTGGTAGGCACCGATGTGCTGGGTGATACCGCCGGCTTCGCCGGTGGCGACCTTGGCACGACGAATGTAGTCGAGCAAAGACGTCTTACCGTGGTCGACGTGCCCCATGACGGTCACGACCGGCGAACGAGTGATCTCTTCACCTTCGTAGGAGATACCCTCGATCATTTCGGTTTCGAGCGCATCGTCCTTGACCAGCTTGACCTTGTGGCCCATCTCCTCGACGACGATCGCGGCAGTGTCCTGATCGATGGTCTGGTTGATGGTCACGGCCGCGCCCATGGTGAACATGGCCTTGATCACTTCGTTGGCCTTGATCGACATCTTGTCGGCAAGCTCGGCAACGCTGATCGACTCGGGGATCGAGACTTCGCGCACGATCGGTTGTGTCGGCTTCTGGAAGCCGTGCTTGCCGTTGCCGCTGCCGCCCGGGCCACGGCGGCCGCCGCGGCGTTCGGAGCGCTTGGCCTTTTTGGCCCCGCCGCCGCGCTTACGCTCTTCGCGATCGCCGCGATCATCGTCCTCGTCACGCCCCTTCTTCTTCGCCGCGGCTTTCTTCGGCGGCGCGGTGCGACGGTCGGTACGGCCTTCCTTCGGCGGTGCCGGAGGCATCTCTTCCGAGGGCGCGCTGTCGTCGATCTGAAGCTCCGGCACGTCGATCTCGGGAGCGACGGCTTTGTTGGAGGCTTCGGCCTGCTTTTGACGCTCGGCTTCTTCAGCGCGGGCTTTTTCGGCGGCGGCGCGCTCTTCGGCTTCACGCGCTTGCTGCACCTTGCGCTCGGCTTCGGCTTCGGCCATGTCACCGACCAGCTGACGCGGGCCGCTGTGGACCGGCTCCTGGGCTTTCGGCTTCTCTTCTTCGGCGCGCTTGACGTAGGTCTTTTTCTTTCTGACCTGAACTTCGATCGTCTTGCCGCGCTCGCCGGTTTTGATGCGGCTGCGCGTCTTGCGCGTCAGAGTGATCCGGTTTTTACCCGCATCGGCGGTGTCGCTGCCGCCGTGGCTTTTCTTCAAAAAGCTCAAGAGCGTCTGCTTGTCCTCTTCGGACACCGCATCGCTTTCCGAGGCGTGCTTGAGTCCCGCCTCTTTCATCTGCTCTAGCAAGCGGGGCACGTCGCGGCCCACCTTTACTGCAAAATCTTTAACTGTCATATCCGACATTGTGACCCTCCAAGCCCGTGACCTGTTTACTGTGTGTTCGAAGCCGCTTCGCTATCGTCTTCAAACCAGGGCGCACGGGCAGTCATGATCAGTGCCGCTGCGCGCGCTTCGTCTAACTCCTCGATATCGACCAGATCGTCGACAGACTGTTCGGCGAGATCCTCCATGGTAACGATGCCCTTACTGGCGAGAATGAAGGCCAGATGGCGCTCCATGCCCTCCATTTCAAGCAGATCGTCCGCCGGCTGCGCACCATCGAGTGCTTCTTCCGAGGCGATCGCCATGGTGAGTAGCTCGTCCTTGGCACGTGCGCGCAGCTCTTCGACCAGCTCTTCATCGAACTCCTCGATTTCGAGCATCTCTTCAAGCGGCACGTAGGCGACTTCTTCCAGCGTCGTGAACCCTTCTTCAACCAGCAGGCGGGCAACGTCTTCGTCCACGCTCAGGTGGTGAACGAAGGAGTCCACGAGGCTATCGATTTCCTGCTCGCGCTTGGACTCGGCTTCGTCCTCGGTCATGACGTTGATCCGCCAGCCGGTGAGCTCCGAGGCCAGGCGCACGTTCTGACCGCTGCGGCCGATGGCCTGGGCGAGGTTGTCCTGGGCGACGGCAACGTCCATGGCGTGGGCGTCTTCGTCCACCAGAATGGAGGCGACGTCCGCCGGGGCCATGGCATTGATGACCAACTGAGCCGGGTTATCGTCCCACAGCACGATATCCACGCGTTCGTTTTGCAGCTCCGAGGAGACCGCCTGAACGCGCGAACCGCGCATGCCGACACAGGCGCCGACCGGGTCGATGCGCCGGTCGTTGGTCTTGACCGCGATCTTGGCCCGCGAGCCCGGATCGCGCGCCGCGCCCTTGATCTCGATGAGCTGCTCGGCGATTTCCGGCACCTCGATCTTGAACAGCTCGATGATGAACTGCGGATTGGTGCGCGAGAGTTGAAGCTGGGCACCGCGCGCGTCGGCGTCGACCTTGACCAGTAGCGCCCGTACCCGCTCGTTCATGCGGTAGCGTTCGCCATGGATCATTTCGTTACGCGCCAAAAACGCCTCGGCGTTCTCGCCCAGATCGATGATCAAACCATCGCGAGTGGTCTTTTTGACGATACCGGCGACCAGCTCGCCTTCGCGGTCGGCGTACTGGCGCACGACTTCGGCGCGCTCGGCTTCGCGCACTTTCTGCACGATGACCTGCTTGGCGGTTTGCGCGGCGATACGGCCAAAGACGGCGTTCTCGATCTTCTCTTCGACGATGTCACCCAACGCCAGCGGCGGATCGCGCTGCTCGGCGATGGTCTGCTTGATTTCGTAATCCGGGGTTTCGAACTCGTCGTCCTCGACCACCGTCCAGAAACGGTAGGTATCGTAGTCACCGCTGCGGCGATCGATCGATACGCGCACGTTGGCTTCTTCGTGTTCGAAACGCTTGCGTGAGGCGCTGGCAAGCGCCGCTTCGACCGCCTCAAAAATGACGTCGCGCGAAACGCCTTTCTCGTTGGAGATCGCGTCAACGACCATTAAAATTTCTTTACTCATGCGTATGCCTCGCCAGTAAACCTGTCCTTTATGCCTCGCCCAAACCGGGGGGCCGCCGTTTTTTTAATCGTCGAGCCTAGTCGTCGAACTGCGGGACAATGTGTGCAGCATCGATACTTTCGATGGGAAAGCAGTACTCTTCGTCGTCAAACTGAAGCAACACCTCGTCGCCTTCCACCCCGGCAAGCAGGCCCTGAAACTTGCGCCGACCACTGAAGGCGGTGCGCAGCTTGAGCGCGACCTGGTGGCCCTGAAAGCGCGTAAAATGATCCAGAGTGTACAAGGGACGCGCCATGCCCGGCGACGAGACTTCCAGGCGATACTCGCCAGGAATCGGGTCTTCGACGTCCAAAACGGCGCTGACCTGGCGGCTGATATCGGCGCAGTCTTCGACGCTGACGCCGCTTTCACGCTCGATATAGATCACAAGCCGGGAGTGCTTGCCCTGAGAAAGATGGTCAATGCCCCATAGCTCAAAGCCCATGGCGGCAACAACGGGCTCGACCAGCGCGTGCAGCGCTGCATGTTTCGTGGCCACAGACGAAGCTCCTTTAGCCGTTGCATCAGGCACCTGGCCAGGAGTCATGAGAAAAGCTAGGTGGCTGATTGGCGTTACCTGAAAATGTGTCTTCGACCGCCCGGCCCTGCCGGCACGCCAGACACGCTTGGCTCGCAAAAAGCTACTCTTAAACTGTCAAAAGCGCCGCGATGCAAAGGCGCTACTAACAAAAAGCCCCTTCACAGGAAGGGGCTTTTTAAAAGAAACCTGTAAAACCATTTCGACAAACCGGTGAGATGTGGTTGCCAGCATTCTGAAAACGTCGCTGCGCATACACCGCTTGTAGAAGATGGTAGCGGGGACCGGATTTGAACCGATGACCTTCGGGTTATGAGCCCGACGAGCTACCAGACTGCTCCACCCCGCATCAATCAAGCTGGACGATACTAGCGACTTGCACTGCTTTCGTCAAGCGCCTTTCTCGCCGCAGATACTGCTCGCTCAAACGACATCTGTTGCCAGCTGCGTCGAACGCTGAGAACCCGTTACAGGTATCTCGTTGGTGCCGAAGGCGGGACTTGAACCCGCACGACCGTAAGGCCACTACCCCCTCAAGATAGCGTGTCTACCAATTCCACCACTTCGGCATCAGGGGAGGCTAAATGAAAGCGGCTCAACTACTTACTCGCCGTTTCCCTCTAGCACTGGCGCTGCATTATCCACACTTTCCGAGCCTTCGTCAAGCGTTGGCACGCTTTGTTGTTGCTCGATCAAACGCGAGTCCGGAATACCGGCCTCTGGCGACTGTCCCGCCTGGGTCGCGTAGTAGGCGAGCGCCAGCGAGGTGACGAAAAAACCCGCGGCCAGAACGCCGGTGGTGCGCGACAGGAAGTTACCGCTACCGCGCGAGCCAAAGACGGTTTGCGATGCACCACCGCCAAAGGAGGCGCCGGCATCGGCCCCTTTACCCTGCTGAAGCAGAATAAGTACAACGAGCGCGATCGCGATGACCACGTGAACCATTAAAATTGCAACTTGCATGGCGTTATCCTGCTGACTGACAAATAGCGAAAAAATCATCGGTTTTGAGCGAAGCGCCGCCCACCAAACCGCCGTCGATATCGGGCTGGGCAAGTAACTCAGCCGCGTTCTTTACATTCATACTGCCGCCGTAAAGCAGCGTGAGCTGCTCGGCAAGCGCGGTATTGAATTCTGCCTGATAGGCGCGGATGCCGGCCATCACTTCCTGAGCCTGCTCCGGGGTCGCCGTGCGCCCGGTACCGATGGCCCAAACGGGTTCATAGGCGATGACGACCTTTTGACGCTGTTCGGGGTCGAGCCTTGCCATGGCGTAACCTACCTGGCGCAGCACCACGTCCATGGTCCGTCCAGCATCACGCTCTTCAAGCGATTCGCCCACGCACAGGATCGGCACGAGCCCCACGCTCAGCGCGGCAAGCAAACGGTCGAACACCTGCTCATCACTTTCCCCGTAGAGCTCGCGGCGCTCAGAGTGGCCAACCAGTACGTAGGTAGCGCCGAGCTCGGTCAGCATGCGACCACTGACTTCGCCCGTATGCGCCCCGGAATCGGCCGGATTGAGCGTCTGCGCGCCAAGCGCGAGCGGCGTATCGAGAAACGCCTGACGGGCCGCCTCCAGGTAGGGAAAAGGCGGAATCACCACGACCCTGACCGCCTCGGACAATGTCGCATCGGCAAATTTGCGGCCAAAGTCCTCGATCAACGACGTGGAGCCGTTCATCTTCCAGTTACCGGCGATCAATGGTGTGCGCATTCGTTGTCCTCTTTCAAGGTGGGGCGAAATGGTATAGGAGCGGCCCTGTCAAGACAACCGCTGTCAACATCAGGGCCTTTTCTGGTGAATCGTCGCGTCAGGCCAGCAGCGCTTCGACGCGCTGGGCGAGGTTTTTGGCAAGCCCCATGACATCCAGGTGCGAGCGCCCCTCGACCATCACGCGAATCAACGGCTCGGTACCCGACGGACGAAGCAGCACCCGCCCCTGGTCGCCAAGCTCCGCCTCGAGCCCGCTTACCGCCGCGTCGAGCTCCGGCGCCTTCATGACTTCCCTGGCATCGGTGCCGGCGGGCAGGCGCACGTTGACCAGCGCCTGGGGCACCTTCTCGAACTCACGTAACAGCGTCACCAGCGTTTTTTGCTCACGCATCATCAGCGCCAGCACCTGCAGCGCCGAGACGATGCCGTCACCGGTGGTTTGCGCGTGGGCGCAAACGATATGGCCAGACGACTCGCCACCCAGCTCCCAGCCGTTGGCGGCCATCTTCTCCATGACGAAACGGTCCCCTACCTTGGCGCGCTCGAAGGGAATGCCGAGCTTTTCCAGCGCCATGGCGAGGCCGAAGTTGCTCATCAGCGTGCCCACCACGCCGCCCTGTAGCAGGCCGCGGTCGAAGCGGTCGCGGGCGATCAGATAGAGAATGTCGTCGCCATCGACTTCGCGGCCGTCGGCATCGACCAGCAGCACGCGGTCGCCGTCACCGTCAAAAGCGATCCCCAGATCCGCCCCCTGCTGAATGACCGCCGCGCGCAGCGCCGCTGGATGGGTCGAGCCCACGTCGCGGTTGATGTTGAGTCCGTCCGGCGCACAGCCGATGACGCTTACCTCGGCGCCCAGCTCGCGAAACACGCTCGGGGCAATGTGATAGGTCGCGCCGTGGGCGCAGTCGAGCACGACTTTCAAGCCGTGCAGGCTCAAGCGATCCGGCAGCGTCGACTTACAGAACTCGATATAGCGCCCGGCGGCGTCGTCGATCCGTGCGGCCTTGCCAAGCTGGCCGGCGCCCACGGTGTCGAGCGGTGCGTCCAGCATCGCCTCGATGCGGTCCTCCACTTCGTCGGCAAGCTTCTTGCCCTCGGCGGAGAAAAACTTGATGCCGTTGTCAGCGAAGGGGTTGTGCGAGGCGGAGATAACGATGCCCGCGTCGGCGCGAAAGGTGCGGGTGAGGTACGCGATGCCCGGTGTCGGCATGGGGCCCAAAAGCGAGACATCGACGCCGGCGGCGGAAAGCCCGGCCTCCAGGGCGGATTCGAACATGTAGCCCGAGATGCGGGTGTCCTTGCCGATCAGCACGCGGGTGCGCCCCTTCTCGCGGCGCAGCACCTGGCCTGCCGCCCAGCCGAGTTTGAGCATGAAATCGGCGGTGATGGGCGCCTCGCCCACCGTGCCACGAATACCATCGGTACCGAAATAACGTCGTGTCATGAGAGGTGTTCCTTGTTGATCGACGGCTCGCAGCCTTCCTGTAAAACTGCCCACGCCATGGTAACGGCATCCACGGTGGGGCCGACATCATGCACTCGTAGTATTTTTGCGCCTCTTTCGACCGCCATCGCCGACAGCGCCACCCCGCCGAACAGGCGCTCCTCGACCGGACGGCCGAGCACCTTACCGATCATGCTCTTGCGCGACATGCCGACCAGCAGCGGCAGCCCCAGTGCCTCGAGTGCATCCATGCGGTTCAAAAGGCGCAGATTGTGCTCGACGCTTTTACCAAAGCCAAAGCCCGGGTCGAGCAGCAGTCGATCACGGGGCAGCCCGGCGGCGTCGCAGGCGGTTACACGCTTGCTCAAAAACTCGGCGACGGCCTGCTCGACGGGCACCTCATAGTGAGGGGCGTGCTGCATCGCCTGGGGCTCGCCCTGACGATGCATCAGACAAACCGGTAGCCCGCTCTGCGCGGCGGCGGCCAGCGCCCCTTCGCGCTCCAGCGCGCGCACGTCGTTGATCATGCTCGCCCCGCGGGCGGCGGACTCGCGTATCACCAGGGCGCTGCTGGTATCGACGGAGACCAGCGCGTCGAGCTCGCGCACCAGCGCCTCGACCACCGGCGCGACCCGGTCGAGCTCCTCCTGCTCGGGCACCGCCTCGGCCCCCGGCCGGGTCGACTCGCCGCCCACGTCGATCATGGCCGCCCCCTCGGCGAGCATCTGTTCGGCGTGGCGCAGCGCATCGTCGAGCGCGACGTGACGGCCGCCATCGGAAAAGGAGTCGGGCGTGACGTTGAGAATGCCCATGACGCGGGGAAAGGAGAGATCCAGCCGATGGCGACCGCACTGCAGTGACGACGCCGCTTCGGGCAAGAGCGCTGGGGTAGTTGATTTCATGGCACAGCCTGTAAATAAAAACGTTGCGGCTCGAGGGCGCTCAGCATAGCAAAAAAAAGGCGCCCCGCGGGGCGCCTCGATGATGAACCGGCTCTTTTGATCAGGGGCCAGCCGGGCCGCCCAGCGGGTCGGACGGGCGGCGGCGCGGCTCGTCGTCATCCTCTTCGCTGTCGTCGTCGGAAGCGTGGGTGTCCGGCTCGTCGGCTTTGGGCTGCGGCTTGTCGCCACCTACCGGGGTACCGCCACCAGAGGAGTCACCGTCGTCCCAGCCTTCCGGCGGACGCGGGTCCTTGCCTTCCATGATGTCCTTGAGCTGACTGGCATCGATGGTCTCGTACTTCATCAGCGCCTCAGTCATGGCGTCCAGCTTGTCACGGTTGTCGTGCAGAATCTGGCGCGCCTGCTCGTAGCAGTCGTCGATGATCTTGCGTACTTCCTTGTCCAGACGCGTGGTGGTTTCGCCGGATTTCAGCTTGCTGCCGCCCTGCCCGGGGCCGCCGAGGAACTGGTGTGATTCGTCCTCGTCGTACATGATCGGGCCCATCTCGTCGGAAAGTCCCCATTTGGCGACCATGTTGTGGGCCAGTTCGGTTGCCCGCTTGATGTCGTTGGAGGCACCGGTGGTCACGCCGTTGGCACCCAGCGTCATCTCCTCGGCAATACGGCCACCGAACAGCGAGCAGATCTGACTGATAATCTGCTGGCGCGACAGGCTGTAGCGATCCTCCTCGGGCAGGAACATGGTCACACCCAGGGCGCGTCCGCGCGGAATGATCGTCACCTTATAGACCGGGTCGTGCTCGGGCATCACCAGACCAATGATCGCATGGCCGGATTCGTGATAGGCGGTGTTGAGCTTCTCCTTGTCGGTCATGACCATGGATTTGCGCTCGGCGCCCATCATGATCTTGTCCTTGGCAAGCTCGAGCTCTTCCATGCTGACCAGACGCTTGTTGCGACGCGCGGCAAACAGCGCCGCCTCGTTGACCAGGTTAGCCAGATCAGCGCCAGAGAAGCCAGGCGTCCCCCGGGCGATGATGACGGGTTTGACGTCGTCCGACAGCGGCACCTTGCGAAGGTGAACGCCAAGGATATGTTCACGGCCACGAATATCGGGTAGACCAACCGTCACCTGACGGTCGAAACGCCCCGGGCGCAGAAGCGCCGGGTCGAGCACATCCGGGCGGTTGGTCGCGGCGATCACGATGATGCCTTCGTTGGCCTCGAAGCCGTCCATTTCCACCAGCAGCTGGTTGAGCGTCTGCTCACGCTCGTCGTTACCGCCACCCATGCCGGCGCCGCGCGAGCGACCCACGGCGTCGATCTCGTCGATGAAGATGATGCAAGGCGCCTGTTTCTTGGCCTGCTCGAACATGTCGCGCACGCGCGAGGCACCGACACCCACGAACATCTCGACGAAATCGGAACCCGAAATCGAGAAGAACGGCACTTTCGCTTCGCCAGCGATTGATTTTGCCAGCAGCGTCTTACCGGTACCCGGCGGGCCCACCATCAGCACACCGCGTGGAATGGTGCCGCCCAGACGCTGGAACTTGGTCGGGTCACGCAGGAAGTCGACGAGCTCTTCGACCTCTTCCTTGGCCTCGTCGCAGCCGGCGACATCCGCGAAGGTCGTCTTGATCTGATCCTGGGAGAGGAGCTTGGCCTTGGACTTGCCAAAGCTCATCGGCCCGCCTTTACCGCCGCCGGCACCGCCTTGCATCTGGCGCATGAAGAACATGAAGATGGCGAGGATCAAAAGGATCGGGAAACTGGCGATCAACAGGCGCATCCAGATGCTCTGCTGCTCAGGCTCCTTGCCCACCACGGTGACGTTGTTGCTCAACAGGTCATCCATCAGCTTCGGATCTTCCGCTGCCGGCCGGATGGTCTGGAACTGCGAACCGTCGGTACGCTCACCCTGAATGGTGTAGCCGTCGATGGTCACGCTGCGGACCTGTTGATTTTGCACCTGCTGCACGAACTGAGAGTAGTTGGTGGATTGAGGTGCGCTTTCCGTACTGAAATTGTTGAACACTGTCAGCAGCACGGCCGCAATGACCAACCACAGAATCAGGTTCTTCGCCATATCGTTCAAGGGGCTACCCTCATTACAAGAATCCGTCAGTTAACCGTCGACACTCAGACCTTACACTAGAGTACTACGTTCAACCATTGCCAAAGCACGTTCGACTTTGGGCCATCCGTGCCATCCCGCTTTTGAGCAGTGTGACACGCTTTGCGCCTGCCGGCTCGGCAATCGCCTTGATAAGTTTTTCGTATTACGGGCGTTAACCGCGAAAGCCCTGGGCCAGGAAGTAGACTTCCCGAGAGCGTGCACGGGAAGCACCGGGCTTGCGCGTCACCACGCGGTCGAACGACCCCTTGAGCTCCTTGAGGTAGGCATCGAAGCCCTCGCCCTGAAACACCTTGGCCAGAAACGTACCGCCCTTGGGCAGGGTTTCTCGCGCAAGTTCCAGGGCGAGCTCGACCAGATACATCGCCTGTGGCTGGTCGATGGCGGCCATACCGCTCATATTGGGGGCCATGTCCGACATCACAAGGTCCACCCGGCGGTCGCCGAGCTTTTCGAGGATCGCGTTCAGCACGCTCTCTTCGGTGAAATCGCCCTGAACGAAGTCCACGCCGGCCAAAGCGTCCATCTCGAGAATGTCGGAGGCGATCACCACGCCGTCGATGCCGACCTTCTCGGCGGCGACCTGGCTCCAGCCACCAGGGGCGGCGCCCAAATCGATCACCGTCATGTTGGGACGAAAGAGCCTGTCCTTCTCGTCGAGCTCCAGAAGCTTGTAGCTTGCCCGGGAGCGGTAGCCGTCCTGCCAGCTCTGCTTGACGTACTGGTCGTCGAAATGCTCCTTCATCCAGCTGGCGCTGGTCTTGCTGGCGGCACGTTTTTGACCTGGGGGCTTTTGCTGCATGGGGCGTCTATATCTGGGCGTGAAGGGTGAATGTGCGAAAGTGCCGGGAGGGGCGCTTTCACTCGACGGCGTTTCACCGTAAGATGGAGCGTTAAGCGCAAACCGGGATACCGCAAGATACCATGAGCTTGTCACAGGCACAAAAGAAAGCATTTCGCAGCATTGGCCATCACCTGAACCCTGTCGTGACGGTCTCTGAAAACGGCATCTCCGAGACGTTGCTCGCCGAATTCGACCGCGCGCTCAGAGACCACGAGCTGATCAAGGTCAAGCTGGCCCTACCCGAGCGGGACGACCGCGCAGCGATGATTCAGGAGCTTGCCACCGAAGGCGGCGCCGAACTCATTCAAACCATCGGTAAAATGGCGCTGTTTTATCGCCGCAACCCAAAGGCCAACCCGAAGCTCTCCAACGTGACCCGCTTCGAGAACCATCACGGCCGCCACTAACGCCTGCTCGGCGCCGCGTCGCACCGGCAAGCATCGCTCTGGCAAAACCTGGCGGCATCAAAAAAGCCCGAAGAGTCACGCTCTTCGGGCTTTTTCGAAGGCCGGCGCTTTGCGCGCCGGCCTTCGAACGAGCTAAATGTGCTCGACGCTTTCGATTTCGTACTCGACGTCGCCACCTGGCGTTTTCACCACCACCACGTCGCCCTCCTCCTTACCGATCAGCGCGCGGGCGATCGGTGAGGTGACCGAGATGCGCCCGGACTTGATGTCGGCTTCGTCCTCGCCGACGATCCGGTAGGTCACCTCGGCGTCGCTATCGAGATTCAAAAGCGACACGGTCACCCCAAAGATCACCTTGCCGGTTTTGGGCAGTTTGGTCACGTCGATCACCTGGGCGCCGGAGAGCTTGCTTTCGATCTCCTGAATGCGCCCTTCGATGAAGCCCTGCTGCTCGCGGGCGGCGTGATACTCGGCGTTCTCCTTGAGATCACCGTGCTCACGCGCCTCGGCGATGGCCGCAATCACCGTAGGGCGCGCTTCGCCCTTGAGGTGATTGAGCTCTTCGCGAAGGCTTTTTTCGCCCGCAACGGTCATCGGGACCTTGTTCATTGACTCGCTCCTGCATGCAAATCCTGAAGGCGCCGCACCGTAATCTCCCGGCCGTACTCCAGCGCCATGCAAACGGCATTGGCGCCCGCCAAAGTGGTCGCATAGGGCACCTTGCGCGCGAGAGCAGTACGGCGAATGATCGAAGAGTCGTTGATTGCCTGACGACCTTCGGTGGTGTTCACGATATAGGCGATCTCATCGTTCTTGAGCGAATCGACGATATGGGGGCGACCTTCGTATACCTTGTTGACGTGCTCGACCTCGAGACCGGCCGCTTCGAGTGCAGCGGCCGTGCCGCGGGTGGCACATAGCGTGAAGCCCAATGTTAGCAGAGAACGCCCGACTTCGATAATCCCCGCCTTGTCCGGCTCGCGCACGGAAAGGAATGCCTTGCGCGGGCCGTCGAGGGCCGGAATCGCCTCGCCGGCGCCAAGCTGCGCCTTGAAGAACGCCTCGGCGAAGGTCTCGCCGGAACCCATTACCTCACCGGTGGACTTCATCTCCGGCGAAAGGATCGGGTCGACGCCCTGGAACTTGTTGAACGGGAACACCGCTTCCTTGACGCTGTAGAAGTGCGGCACGATTTCGCGCTCGAAGCCCTGAGCGGCAAGTGTGGTGCCGGCCATGCAGCGCGCGGCAATCTGAGCAAGCGAGGTGCCGATGCACTTGGACACGAACGGTACGGTACGCGAGGCGCGCGGGTTGACCTCGATGACGTAGATCTCGCCGTCCTGCCAGGCAAGCTGCACATTCATCAGCCCCTTCACGCCGAGTTCGACCGCCATGCGCTTGACCTGATCGCGCATCTCGTCCTGCACATCCGCCGGCAACGAGTAGGGCGGCAGCGCGCAGGCGGAATCACCGGAGTGGACACCCGCCTGCTCGACGTGCTGCATGATGCCGCCGATCACGACCTGCTCACCGTCGGAAACCGCATCGATATCGACCTCGACCGCCGCGCTCAGGAAGTGATCCAGCAGCACCGGCGAGTCGTTGGAGACCTTCACCGCGTTGGTCATGTAGTTCTCGAGCTCGGAGGCGTCGTAGACGATCTCCATGGCGCGCCCGCCGAGCACGTAGCTTGGCCGTACCACCAGCGGGTAGCCGATGGTCTCGGCCTTGGCGAAGGCGTCGTCGAAACTTCTGGCGGTGGCATTGGGCGGCTGCTTGAGCCCCAGCTTGTCGATCATCTGCTGGAAGCGCTCACGATCCTCGGCGCGGTCGATGGCATCCGGCGTGGTGCCGATGATCGGTACGCCGGCGGCTTCGAGCTCGCGGGCGAGCTTCAGCGGCGTCTGGCCGCCGAACTGGACGATCACGCCGACCGGCTTCTCTTTGTCCGCGATCTCGAGCACGTCCTCGAGGGTCACCGGCTCGAAATAGAGGCGATCCGAGGTGTCGTAGTCGGTGGAGACGGTTTCCGGGTTGCAGTTGACCATGATGGTTTCATAGCCGTCGTCGCGCATGGCAAACGCCGCGTGAACACAGCAGTAGTCGAACTCGATGCCCTGGCCGATGCGGTTCGGTCCGCCGCCGAGCACCATGATCTTCTGGCGATCGGATACGTCTGCTTCGCACTCCTCCTCATAAGTGGAGTACATGTAGGCGGTGCTGGAAGCGAATTCGGCCGCACAGGTATCGACCCGCTTGTAGACCGGGCGAATGCCCGCGGCCTGGCGGGCCTGACGGAACGCCTTTTCGCTGACATTGAGGAGTTTGGCCAGCCGCGCATCGCCGAAGCCCTTGCGCTTGAGGCGGTAGAGCTCCTGAGCGGTGAAGTCGGAAAGGTTACGCTCGGCCACCGCCTTCTCGGTCAGGATCAAGTCTTCCAGCTGAACCAGGAACCAGCGGTCGATATTGGTCAGCGCGAAAACCTCTTCCACGCTCATCCCGGCGCGCATCGCGTCGGCCACGAAGAAGATACGCTCGGCGCCAGCGGCCTGCAGCTCGCCCTTGATCTGCGCCATCGCCTCATCGGTGAACTGCTCGAAAATCGGGTCGAGGCCGTCGTTGCCGGTCTCCATGCCACGCAGCGCCTTCTGCAGGGATTCCTGGAAGGTGCGGCCGATCGCCATCACCTCGCCCACCGACTTCATCTGGGTGGTCAGGCGGTCGTTGGCCTGGGGGAACTTCTCGAAGGTGAAGCGCGGAATCTTGGTGACGACGTAGTCGATGGACGGCTCGAAGGAGGCCGGGGTCGCGCCACCGGTGATGTCGTTTTGCAGCTCGTCCAGGGTGTAGCCGACGGCGAGCTTCGCGGCGATCTTGGCGATCGGGAAGCCCGTGGCCTTGGAGGCCAAGGCCGATGAGCGCGAGACCCGCGGATTCATCTCGATGACCACCAGGCGCCCGGTTTGCGGGTCCATGCCGAACTGGACGTTGGAGCCACCGGTTTCGACGCCGATCTCGCGCAGCACCGCCAGAGAGGCGTCGCGCATGATCTGGTACTCTTTATCCGTCAGCGTCTGGGCCGGGGCCACGGTGATCGAGTCGCCGGTGTGCACGCCCATCGGGTCGAAGTTTTCGATCGCGCAGACGATGATGCAGTTGTCGTTCTTGTCCCGAACGACCTCCATCTCGTACTCCTTCCACCCCAAAAGCGACTCGTCGATCAAGAGCTCATGGTTGTTGGAAAGCTCGAACCCGCGGGTGCAGATCTCCTCGAACTCCTCCTTGTTGTACGCCACGCCGCCGCCGGAGCCGCCCATGGTGTAGGAGGGGCGAATGATGGTCGGAAAGCCGAGCTCCGCCTGGATCTCCCAGGCCTCGTCCATGGTGTGCGCAACCTTCGCCTTCGGGCACTCAAGGCCAATGCGCTTCATGGCCTGGTCGAACAGGTCGCGGTCTTCGGCCATGTTGATGGCGTCGGCGTTGGCCCCGATCATCTCGACGCCGTGCTTTTCCAGCACGCCGTGTTTTTCCAGATCCAACGCGCAGTTGAGCGCGGTCTGGCCACCCATGGTGGGCAGGATGGCGTCGGGCTTCTCCGCCTCGATGATCTTCTCCACCGCCTGCCAAGTGATCGGCTCGATGTAGGTGGCGTCCGCCATGGCCGGGTCGGTCATGATGGTGGCCGGATTGGAGTTCACCAGCACGACCCGGAAGCCTTCCTCGCGCAGCGCCTTGCACGCCTGGGCGCCGGAGTAGTCGAATTCACAGGCCTGGCCGATGACGATCGGGCCGGCGCCAATGATGAGAATGGTGTTGATATCGGTACGCTTGGGCATAACGGTTCCCGCAAAAAAGTGGCGATGAGCAGCGAAATAAACGGTTAAAGCGCCGGACGGATCAGCGGCGCGCCTGCATCAGGTCGATGAAGCGGTCGAACAGCGGCGACACGTCCTTCGGGCCGGGGCTCGCTTCCGGGTGCCCCTGAAAGCTGAACGCCGGGCGGTCGGTGCGCTCGATGCCCTGCAGCGTGCCGTCGAACAGCGAGCGATGCGTGGCGCGCACGTTCGCGGGCAGCGTCGCTTCGTCCGCGGCGAAGCCGTGGTTCTGGCTCGTGATCATCACCGTGCCGGTGTCCAGATCCTGCACCGGGTGGTTGGCGCCGTGGTGGCCATGGCTCATCTTCACCGTTTTTGCCCCGCTTGCCAGCGCCAGCAGCTGGTGGCCCAGGCAGATGCCGAACACCGGCGTGTCGGTTTCGAGCACTTCCTGAATCGCCTTGATGGCGTAGTCGCAGGGCTCCGGGTCGCCGGGGCCGTTGGCCAGGAACACGCCGTCCGGGTTCATCGCCAGCACCTCCTGCGCCGGGGTTTGCGCCGGCACCACCGTCAGGCGGCAGCCGCGAGCGGCCAGCATGCGCAGGATGTTGAATTTCACTCCGTAATCAAACGCCACCACGTGGTAGGGGCGCTCAATGGTCGTGGTATCGGCGTAGCCCGCGCCCAGGGTCCACTCGCCTTCGCTCCACTCATAGGCCTCCTTGCAGGAGACCTCCTTTGCAAGGTCCATCCCCTTGAGCCCCGGAAACGCCTTCGCGGCCGCCAGCGCTCGCTCGACGGCGTCGTCACCTTCGGCCTCAGCGCCTGCCAGAATCGCGCCGTTCTGTGCGCCCTTGTCGCGCAGAATGCGCGTCAGGCGGCGGGTGTCGATCTCGGCGATCCCCAGCACGTTCTGGCTCTCAAGGTACTCACTCAGGCTCTGCTGGCTGCGAAAGCTGCTCGCCAACAGGGGCAGATCGCGAATCACCAGGCCCGCCGCGGCGATGGAGGCGGACTCCACGTCTTCGGCGTTGATGCCGGTGTTGCCGATATGCGGGTAGGTGAGCGTGACGATCTGGCGGGTATAGGAGGGGTCGGTGAGAATTTCCTGGTAGCCGGTCATGGCCGTATTGAACACCACCTCCCCGCTCGTAACGCCGTCGGCGCCGATGGCAATGCCGTGGAACACGCTGCCATCTTCCAGGGCCAGTATTGCGGGTTTGCTCAATGCGGGGTTATTCAAGGCTCGTTCTCCCATGCTGGTGGGAGCCTGTGGGCGCAGGCTCGGCGATCCGGTGTCGGCGTTTGCGGGCAAACGTCGGGTCGTAAAAAAGCGGGACGAAGCCGACAAATTAAAAATCGGTTTCATCCCGCTTGTTGTTCTTGCGTGGCAGGGCCATGTGATACGAACGGCTTTCAAGTGAGGCCAGTGCAACAAGCGCAGCGCTTTGCCGTTTAGTTCTTGCTCACATGTCTATCGCCCGGCCAAAATTTTTGGAATGTTACAGCATTTTCGCCGCCCGGGCTAGCCCTTTTGGCCACCATGACGGCTCAAACGTCCGCCAGCCCCAGCACGTCCTGCATATCGAAGCGACCGGCCGGTTGTCCCGCTACCCAGCGCGCAGCGCGCACCGCGCCCTTGGCGAAGGTCATGCGGCTCGAGGCCTTGTGGGTGATCTCGATGCGCTCGCCTTCGGTGGCGAACATCACCGTGTGCTCGCCAACGATGTCGCCGGCGCGCACGGTGGCAAAGCCGATCTCGGTGTCGCTGCGCGGCCCGCACTGGCCGACGCGCTCGAACACGCCGTGCTCCTTGAGCGTGCGGTCGAGGCTTTTCGCGACGACTTCGCCCATGCGGATGGCGGTGCCGGACGGCGCGTCGACCTTGTGGCGATGGTGCGCTTCGATCACCTCGATGTCGTAGCCTTCGTCGCCCAGCGCCCGGGCGGCGGTTTCCAGAAGCTTCAGCGTCAGGTTCACGCCCACGCTCATGTTGGGGGCGAAGACCATCGCCACGCGGTCACGGTAGCCATCGAGCGCGTCAAGCTCGTCATCGTTCATGCCGGTGGTACCGATCACGATGGCCTTGCCGTGCTCGGCGCAGAAGGCGAGGTTTGAAAGCGTCACTTGCGGGGCGGTGAAATCGATCAGCACGTCGAAATCGTCCTTGATCGCATCGAGTGAGTCGACGGCGGCGACGCCGTTTTTACCGGTGCCGGCAAGCTCACCGATATCGGCGCCGGTCAGCGAGCTTCCCGGCTCAACGATACCGCCGGCAAGCGTTGCGCCGGCATCTTCATTCACGGCGCTGACCAGCGTGCGGCCCATGCGCCCGGCAACGCCCACGATAGCGACTCGCGTCATGTAATCTCCTTGAGGGCGCGCGGCCCGGTTGGGTGAAATGGCGCGAGTATATCAGAGGCGCTCGACGCCGGACTCAGTTCTCCCAGACGATTTCCAGCGTCTCGTCTTTCGCCATACGCACGAGGTGGTTCTCGACCACACCTTCGAGCTGGTCGAGAGAGGCTTCATCGAGCGTTTCAATAGACACCGAGAGCTTGTCGGCGTCGGCGTGCATCAGACAGGTGCCCTTCTCCGCAAAGACGATTCTGGCATCGCTTTCGGTGTATTCGACCTCGAGCTTGTGCGACCAGTGCTTGCAGAGGCGGTTGATCAGGCGTCCACCGGACTGGGTGGCAATTTCGGCGCGAGAAATCGGCATGCAGCTCTCCTTGAACAAGAAACATTCACATTATCTCAATTTCACCGCCTTCGATACACGCCGAGCCTACTGGCGGGCGCGCAACGATTCGTTGCGCCATTCAGAACAGTTTCGTGCCAGACCCTGTACAGCTTCACAAGATTTCTCGATAATGCCGCCATGTAAATGCGAATCATACCCAGTTTGCCGAACCATCCGGAACGTCGAACGACTGTTGGGGTCATCCTTACTCACTCTTCGGAACCCGCCCATGAACGTCACTTTTTCAAAGTCCACGGTTTTAACGTCGGGCCTATTAACGTCGCTGACGCTGGCCACGACGCTTGGCGCTCTGCCGGCTCTGGCCGACCCCATCGAGGTGGTCGACATTGCCGGGCGCAGCGTTAGCCTGGAGGGCCCCGCCGAGCGCGTCATCCTGGGCGAAGGGCGTCAAATCTATCTGCTGGGCCTGCTCGAGCCCGAGGCACCGTTCACGCACGTGGTGGGCTGGCGCGAGGACTTCTCCCAGGCGGACCCGGACAACTATGCCCGCTACGCCGAGCGCTTTCCCGAGATGACCGACATTCCCACCTTCGGCGGCTTCAAGGACGGCACGTTTGATGTAGAGCAGGCCGCCTCGCTTTCGCCAGACGTGGTCTTCATGAACCTCGAAGCGAAGGCCGCCACCGAAGATGCCGGCTACGACGACAAGCTCGCCCAGCTCGATATCCCGATCGTCTACGTCGACTTTCGCGAAGACCCGGTGGCCCACACCATTCCCTCGATGCGCCTGATCGGCCAGATCATGGGCGACGACGCTGCCGCCGAGGCGTTCATCGACTTCGCCGAGGAGCAGCTCGCTCGCGTAACGGACGTCATCGATGAGGCCGACCCGGCGCGGCCGAGCGTGTTCATCGACCGCGCCGGCGGCTACTCCGACGAGTGCTGCATGAGCTTCGGGCCCGGCAACTTCGGCGAGTACGTCGAGCTCGCCGGTGGCAGCAACATCGCCGACGGTATCATTCCCGGCAGCTTCGGCACGCTCAACCCGGAGCAGATCATCGCTGCAAGCCCGGAGCACGTGGTGGTGACCGGCGGCAACTGGGACGCCTACGTGCCCGGCGGCGCCTGGGTGGGCATGGGCCCGGGTGCCGACATGGACGCGGCGCGCGACAAGCTCGAAGCATTGACCGAGCGCACCGCCATGACCGGCGTACAGGCGGTAGCGGACGGCAACGTGCATGCCATCTGGCACCAGTTCTACAACAGCCCCTACTACTTCGTCGCGATCCAGCAGTTGGCCAAGTGGCTGCATCCAGAGCTGTTCGAGGATCTCGACCCGGAAGCGACCATGGAAGAGCTTCACGAGCGCTTTCTGCCAATCGATTATGAACCCGGCTACTGGATTTCCCTGAATGATGAGTGACAGCGCCGTGGCCGCGCCGACGACCCAGGGGCGCAGCCACTATAAAAGCCAGGTCGTGCGCCGCCAGCTGATCCTTGCAGCGCTGGTGGTCGCCCTGTTTTTCAGCCTGTGCGTCGATCTGGCGCTTGGGCCTGCGCGCTACAGCCTCACGGAAGTCATCGCCGCCCTGCTGACGCCGGGAAGCGTCAGCGACCAGGCGCGGGTGATTCTCTGGGAGATTCGCATGCCGGTAGCGCTGATGGCGCTGGTGGTGGGCGCGAGTCTGTCAGTGGCCGGCGCGCAGATGCAGACCATTCTGAGCAACCCGCTGGCGAGCCCTTTTACGCTGGGTATTTCCGCCGGCGCGAGCTTCGGCGCCGCGCTGGGCCTGGCCTTTGGCGTCGCCATCGTGCCCGCCGCCATCGAGTTCGTGGTGCCGATCAACGCTTTCGTCATGGCGATGTTCACGGCGTTTTTGATCCACGCGCTGAGCCTCAAGCGCGGCGTCACGGTGGAAACCATCGTGCTTTTGGGCATCGCCATGGTGTTCATTTTCAACTCGCTCATGGCGCTGATCCAATTCTTCGCCAGCCAGGAAGCGGTGGCCGCGGTGGTGTTCTGGACCATGGGCAGCCTGACCAAGGCGACCTGGCCCAAGTTCTGGATTGCGCTTGGCATACTGGCCGCCATCCTGCCGCTTCTGGCGCGCCACGGCTGGGCGCTGACCGCCATGCGCCTGGGCGACGCCAAGGCTGAAAGCATGGGCATCAAGCCGCGCTCACTGCGCCTGGAAGTGCTGGTACTGGTGTCGCTTCTTTCCGCCGTGGCGGTGGCGTTCGTCGGCACCATCGGCTTCATCGGGCTGGTCGGGCCGCACATCGCGCGCATGCTGCTGGGCGAGGATCAGCGCTTTTTCCTGCCGGGCTCGGCGCTGTGCGGCGCGCTGATTCTCTCGGTGGGCTCGGTGATCTCCAAGCTCATCATCCCCGGCACGATCATTCCGATCGGCATTATCACTTCACTGGTCGGCATCCCGTTTTTCCTGTTTCTGGTGCTCAACCACAAGAAGACGTCATGGTGACTCGCTCATGGTAACTCTCACGCTTGACGGCGTATCGGCTCGCTACGGGCGGCGCACCATCGTCGAAGACATCTCCACGCCCCGCTTTCACGGCGGCCAGGTCGTCGCGCTGCTGGGCCCCAACGCGGCAGGCAAGTCGACGCTGTTTCGCCGTATTCTGGGGCTGGTGGCAGGCGACGGCACGGTCAGCATCGAAGAGACAACCGCCGAGCGCCCGGTGGCCTACATGCCTCAGGACACCGGCGCGAAGGCGGTGCTGAGCGTGTATGAATCGGTGCTGCTGGCGCGCATGCAGGGGCGAAGCCTGAAGGTACAGCCGGAGGATCTCGAGCAGGTGGACCGGGCGCTTGCCGAGCTCGGCATCGCGTCGCTCGGCGGGCGCGATATCGGGGATTTGAGCGGCGGCCAGCGCCAGCTGGTGAGTGCGGCCCAGGCATTGGTGCAGGAGCCGGAAATCCTGATGCTCGACGAGCCCACCTCGGCGCTGGACCTGAACCGCCAGATCAACCTGCTCACCGTACTGCGACGGCTGGCCGACGAGCGCGGCATGCTGATTCTGGTCGCGCTTCACGACTTGAATCATGCGCTGCGCTTCACCGACGCCGCCATGGTGCTGGATTATGGCCGCCTGATCGCCTGCGGTGCCACCGAGGATGTCATCACCCCGGCGCTTCTGCGCCAGGTCTACCGGGTGGCGGCGCGCATCGAGCCGTGTTCGAAGGGCCGCCCCCAGCTCATCGTCGAAGAGGCCGTTTGAAGCGCCGGCCTTCGAGCGAGGCCAGCGCCACGCCGGCCAGCATCAGCGGCAGCGCCAGAATGAAACCGCTGGAGATGGGAATGCCGAACAGCACCCAGTCCGCGGCGATCGGCCAGACCAGCGCCACGTACTCGAACGGGGCGAGCTTCGACACCTCGGCGTAGCGAAACGCCAGCGTCATGGCGATATGCCCCGCCCCGCCAAACAGCCCCGAAAGCACCAGCAGGGCGAACTCGGCCTCGGTCAGGTCGGCCCAGCCCAGCGGCCACGTGGCAAGCCCCGCCAGCGACGACACCACGATGAAGTAAAACGCGATGGAGCCGGCGGTTTCGGTGCGCGAGATATGCCGAATGGTGAGCAGCGCGCCCGCCGTCAAGAGCGCCCCGGCGGTGCCCAGCGCGTAGCCCAAAAGCCGCCCATCGCCGCTGCCCGCGCTTAGCTCCGGCACGACCAGCACCGCCATGCCCGCCAGCGCCAGCGCGATGGCCCCCATGCGATAGAGCGAAAATTTCTCGCCCAGCAGCAGCACGCCCCCCACCGCCATGAAGATCGGTGAGAGCTGCACCAGAAGTGTGGCTTCCGCCACCGGCAAGAACGCCACCGCCGAGAACGAGAAGAACATCGCCGCCGCTCCCAACCCCGAACGCAGCAGATGCCCAAGCGGGCGCCGGGTCGCAAGCCCCTGAGGAAACTCCCGGCGAATCGCCAAAAAGATCACGATCGGAATCAGCGCGAACAGCGAGCGGTAAAAGATCGACTGGCCCACCGGCACCGCCTCGCTCACCGCCTTGATACACACGAACATGCCGGTGAACATTACGCCTGACAACACGCGTAAGAAAATGCCCAGCCCCGGGCGATCCTGTAATCCAGTCATGACCGACTTCCTCGAAAACAAAAAAGTCCCCGGTGGGCACCGGGGACTTAGTACGCTAATGGCGAACGTATCGCGACGCTAGCGGAACAGTTGCACCGTCGCGACGGGCATGCAGGCATGCTCCTACGGCTTCATCTCTTCGAAGAACTTCTTCACGCTGTCGAAGAAGCCGGTTTTCTTCGGCGAGTGGCTGTGGCTGTTGCTGTCGTCGAAGCTTTTCTGGAGCTGGCGCAGCAGGTCCTTTTGCTCTTCGTTCAGATTCACCGGGGTTTCGATCACCACCTTGCAGAGCAGGTCGCCCGGGGCGCCGCCGCGAACCGGCTTCACGCCCTTGCCGCGCAGGCGGAACAGCCGGCCGGTTTGGGTTTCCGGCGGAATCTTGAGCTTCACGCGGCCATCGAGTGTGGGCACTTCCAGCTCGCCGCCGAGCGAGGCGTCGACGAAGTTGATCGGCACGTCGCACTGCAGGTGCTTGCCATCACGCTGGAAGATCGGGTGCGACTTGATCGCCACCTGCACGTAAAGATCGCCGGCCGGGCCGCCGTTCACACCGGACTCGCCTTCGCCGTTCAGGCGAATGCGGTCGCCGGTATCCACGCCGGGCGGAATCTTGACCGAAAGCGTGCGGGTTTCGCGTACGCGGCCTTCGCTGTTGCACTTGTGGCACGGCACCTTGATCTGCATGCCGGAGCCGTGACAGGTCGGGCAGGTCTGCTGCACGGCGAAAAAGCCCTGCTGCATGCGCACCTGGCCCATGCCCTGACAGGTCGGACAGGTGTCCTTGCTGGTGCCGGGTTCGGCGCCGTCGCCATCGCAGCGATCGCAGGTGATATGGCGCGGAACGCGAATGTCGACGGTGGTGCCAGCGACCGCGTTTTCCAGATCGAGCTCCAGGTTATAGCGCAGATCCGAGCCGCGCGCCGGCGCGTTGGGCCCACGACGACGCCCGCCGCCACCGCCGAAAATGTCGCCAAACACGTCGCCGAAGATATCGCTGAAATCCCCCGCGCCGCCACCGCCGCCGCCAAAGCCGCCACCGCCCTGGCCATCGACGCCGGCATGGCCGAACTGGTCGTAGGCAGCGCGCTTTTGCTCGTCGCTGAGTACTTCGTAGGCATCGGATACGTCGCGGAATTTCTCGGCGGCGGTTTCGTCATCCGGGTTACGGTCAGGGTGGAATTTTTGCGCCAGGCGGCGGTAGGCCTTTTTGATCTCTTTCTGATCGGCCCCTTTTTCGACACCCAGGACTTCGTAGTAATCGCGCTTGGACATGGGTCCTACGCCTCCTGGTTAGGGTATGCTCTTGACGGTACGAACCGTGATCATCGTTTTGGTCCTGGAAACAGCAACGCGGGAGCTGGCTCCCGCGTTGCTGCGATCCTTACAGAAAGAGCGGTTACTGCTTCTTCTGCTCGTCGTTGACTTCTTCGTACTCGGCGTCGACAACGTCGTCTTCCGGCTTGGACTGGGCCTGTTCGCCCTCCTGACCTTCCGCAGCCTGAGAGGCATCTGCCTGCTCGGCATACATCTTCTGCGCGAGCTGGCCAGAGGCCTCGGTCAGCGCATCCAGTTTCTTCTGGATGTCGTCCTGGTCGTCGGTTTTCACCGCGGCTTCCAGGTCGCTGATGGCGGTTTCGATGTTTTGCTTCTCTTCATCGGTCGCCTTGTCGCCGGCTTCTTCCAGCGTCTTGCGCGTGGCGTGAATCATGCCGTCGGCCTGGTTACGTAGCTGCACGAGGGCTTCGAACTTCTTGTCTTCGTCGGCGTGAGCTTCGGCGTCGCGCACCATCTGCTCGACTTCTTCGTCCGACAGACCGCTCGAGGCCTTGATGACGATGGACTGCTCTTTACCCGTCGCCTTGTCCTTCGCGGAGACGTTCAGGATGCCGTTGGCGTCCAGATCAAAGGCCACTTCGATCTGCGGCACGCCGCGCGGCGCCGGCGGAATGTCGGCAAGATCGAAACGACCGAGCGACTTGTTCTGCGAAACCTGCTTACGTTCACCCTGCACGGCGTGAATGGTCACGGCCGTCTGGTTGTCATCCGCGGTGGAGAAGGTTTGGGTCTTCTTCGTCGGGATGGTGGTGTTTTTCTCGATCAGCGGCGTCATGACGCCACCAAGGGTTTCGATACCCAGCGTCAGCGGCGTTACGTCAAGCAGCAGCACGTCTTTCACGTCGCCACCGAGTACGCCACCCTGAATCGCGGCGCCCACGGCCACGGCTTCGTCCGGGTTGACGTCCTTGCGCGCTTCCTTGCCGAAGAAGTCAGCGGCTTTCTGCTGAACCAGCGGCATGCGCGTCTGACCACCGACGAGGATGACGTCGTCGATTTCAGAGGCAGAAAGACCCGCGTCTTTCAGCGCCATCTTGCACGGCTCGAGCGAGCGCTGAACCAGCTCTTCGACCAGTGACTCGAGCTTGGCGCGCGTCACTTTCACGTTCAAGTGCTTGGGACCGGTGTTGTCTGCCGTAATGTAAGGCAGGTTCACGTCAGTCTGCTGGGCGCTTGAGAGCTCGATCTTGGCTTTCTCGGCGGCTTCTTTCAGGCGCTGCATGGCCAGGTTGTCGCCGGACAGATCGATGCCGCTGTCGGACTTGAACTGCGAGACCAGGTAGTTGATCAGTGACAGGTCAAAGTCTTCGCCGCCCAGGAAGGTGTCGCCGTTGGTGGCGAGTACTTCGAACTGGGTTTCACCGTCGACGTCGGCCACTTCGATGATGGAGATATCGAAGGTACCGCCACCCAGGTCATAGACCGCGATGGTCTTGTCGCCGCGCGACTTGTCCATGCCATAGGCGAGGGCCGCAGCGGTCGGCTCGTTGATGATGCGCTTGACGTCGAGACCGGCAATGCGGCCAGCATCTTTGGTGGCCTGGCGCTGGCTGTCGTTGAAGTAAGCTGGCACCGTGATGACCGCCTCGGTGACCGTTTCGCCGAGGTAGTCTTCGGCGGTCTTCTTCATCTTCTTGAGCACTTCCGCGCTGACCTGCGGCGGTGCCATTTTCTTGCCTTTGACTTCGACCCACGCGTCGCCGTTATCGGCTTCGGCGATCTTGTACGGCACCATCTTGATGTCTTTTTGAACGACGTCGTCCTTGAAACGACGGCCGATCAGACGCTTGATGGCGTACAGGGTGTTTTCCGGGTTGGTGACCGCCTGGCGCTTGGCGGACTGGCCGACCAGCGTTTCACCGTCATCGGTGTAAGCGATGATGGAGGGAGTGGTGCGGCCGCCCTCGGCGTTTTCGATGACCTTGGCGCTGTCGCCGTCGAGAACCGCCACGCAAGAGTTGGTGGTGCCCAGGTCAATACCAATAATACGTCCCATAGCAAAAACCTCGAATTCGGTGGTGACAAAAACTGTTGCAATCGGTCTGCGGTGATTACCGCGGGTTGGCCTTTATCTGGGGGCCGCCGTGAACTTTTCAAGGGGGGAATTTGCATTATCCCCCAACTCGACTAGCCCGCTTTCTGGCTGACCACGACCATCGCCGGGCGCACCAGGCGTCCGTTGAGCAAATACCCCTTCTGCACGACTTCCATTACCGTGTTGGGCTCGAGTTCCGGGTTGGGCACCATGGTCAGGGCCTCATGAACCTGCGGGTCGAAGGGCTCGCCACTGGGTTCGACGCTTTCGACGCCGAACTTGTTGAGCACGTCGAGCTGCATCTTGAGCGTCATGGACACACCTTCACGGTGCGCATCAGAGGCATCCTCTTGCATGCTGTCGAGCGCTTTTTCAAGGCTATCCACCACCGGCAGCAGCTCCTTGACGAACTTCTCGAGAGCGAACTTGCGCGCCTTCTCCGCTTCCGCTTCGGCGCGGCGACGCACGTTCTGGGCCTCGGCAGACGCTCTGAGCGACTGATCCTTCGCCTCGGAAAGACTCTGTTCGAGCTCCTCGACGCGGGCCGCCAGCACCTCGGCTTCCGGGTTGCTCACGCCTTCGTCGAACGTTTCGGTACCCAGCGGCGACTCATCGTCCAGTACACCTTCGAGATCGCCTTCGATCAGGCGCTCTTCGTCGGCCTGCTCGGTTACTTCGGCGTCCTGCTCCTGGCGGGCCAGCTCGTCATCGATCGGGGTTTGCGGTTCTTTCGCCATGCCGTACTCCTGAATGCGGTCGCGGCGCGTAAGCGCCCGCTGGTTGAAATAAAGTGTGTGAGATAAACGGGTTCATTAATGCGTATGCACGCTATATGGGGGCCTTGTTTGGCATCTCAAGAGGGGCATTGAAGTGAGTTATCGACTACTGTATAAAACAACAATCATTGTATAAGCATCCAGTTTCTATAGAGCCCTGCCCGGGAGGCCCTATGCTGACTCAGCTCGTCATTCAGGATTACGCCATCGTTGACCGTCTGGAACTCGATTTGACCGACGGCATGACTGCCATCACCGGGGAGACCGGGGCGGGTAAATCCATCCTGCTCGGCGCCCTGGGGCTTTGCCTGGGCGAGCGCGCCGACGCGGGGAGCGTGCGCCACGGCCGCGAACGCACCGACCTTTCGGCCAACTTCGACATTGCCCGCCTGCCCGCCGCCGCCGAGTGGCTCGAGGCGCGCGAGCTCTCCTCTCAGGAGTGCTTGCTTCGCCGCGTGGTGACCGCCAGCGGCCGCTCCAAGGCGTGGATTAACGGCCAGCCGGCGACCATTGCCGATCTCAAGACGCTTGGCGAGCTGCTGATTCAGGTCCACGGCCAACATGCCCACCAGGCGCTGATGCGCGAAGAGACTCACCTGGCGCTTTTGGACGACTACGCCGGTCTCAAGGGCAAGCGCCAGGCGCTGGCCGAGACTTTCAAGGAGTGGCGCGCGACCCGCGCACGGCTTAAAAAGCGCAGCGAAGCGGGGAGCGAAGTCGAAGCGCGGCGCCAGCTTCTGCGCTACCAGGTCGAGGAGCTCGACCAGCTGGCGCTGGGCGAAGGTGAACTCGAGGTGCTCGAAGAGGAGCAGTCGACGCTTGCCCACGCCGAGGAGACCCTGCGTGAAACCCAGTTCGCCGTGGAGTGCTGCGAAAGCGATGACGGCGGCGCACTTTCGCTACTCAATCAGGCTTATGCCCGGCTCAGCGCCCTGCCTGGCAGCGACAAGGGCGTGCTGGCCAACACGCTGGCGATGCTCTCGGACGCCCGCATTCAGGTCGAAGAGGCCACGGGCGAGCTCGCCCGCTTTGCCAGTGTCACCGAGCTCGACCCGGAGCGCCTGTCGTGGGTCGACGAGCGCCTTACGGATGTGCACCGCATCGCGCGAAAGCATCACGTCGCCCCGGAGGAGCTCTACGCGCTGCACCAGTCGCTTGCCCGCGAAGTGGCCCAGCTGGAGGCAAGCGATGAAGACCTCGAGTCGCTAAGCAGTCAGGTCGCCGAATACCGTGAGCGCTACCGTCAGGACGCCAGGGCGCTTTCCGAGGCGCGTCAAAAAGCCGCCGGCAAACTGGGCAAGGAAGTGCAGCAGCAGCTCGCGTTTCTGGCCATGGGCAAGGCGCGCTTCGAGGTGGCCGTCTCGAGCCGCGAAACGCCCGCTCAGGACGGGCTGGATCAGGTACAGTTTTTGATCAGCGCCAACCCTGGCCAACCCGCCCGGCCGCTGACGAAGGTCGCCTCTGGCGGTGAGCTTTCACGCATCAGTCTGGCCATCCAGGTGGTCGCGGCCAGCCACTCCACCATCCCGAGTCTGGTGTTCGACGAAGTGGATGTGGGCATCTCTGGCGCTACGGCCGAAATCGTCGGCCAACTGCTGCGCCGGCTCGGTGAAAAGGGCCAGGTGATGACCGTTACCCACCTGCCCCAGGTGGCCGCCCAGGCGCATCAGCACCTGCATATCGAAAAGCAGGCCAAACGCGACAGCACCCTGACGCACATGGCGCTGCTCGATGAAAAAGGGCGGGTGAGCGAGCTGGCGCGCATGCTGGGCGGGGTCAAACTCTCGGAGCAGACGCTGGCCCACGCCCGCGAAATGCTCAACGCCAGCCAGCGCCCACCGCACTGAAAAGCGACGTTCGATAAAAACCAAAACGCCCCTGCCGCGATTGCGGCAGGGGCGTTTTTTGGCGTGCACCGTTTTTGTTATACGGCCGAAAGTACTGTGCGTATCAGGCTTTGGGACGCACGTAGAGCACCAGCGCATGATCGATCAGCTCGAAACCGTGCTCTTCGGCGATCTCCTGCTGACGCCGTTCGATGACCTCATCGACGAACTCGATAATCTCACCGCTCTCCAGGCACACCATGTGGTCGTGGTGGTCTTCCTGGGTCATCTCGAAAACCGCATGGCCGCCGTCGAAATTGTGACGAATCACAAGGCCCGCCGACTCGAACTGAGTCAGTACGCGGTAGACGGTCGCAAGCCCCACATCCTCGCCCGCATCGATGAGTGTTTTATACACTTCTTCTGCGCTAAGGTGGTGTTGGCCCGAAGCATTTTCGAGAATCTGCAGGATCTTGACACGCGGCAGGGTCACTTTTAGCCCGGCTTTGCGTAGTTCATGGTTCTGATCGGCCATGGTTGCTCTTCGCAGTAACAGGTTAGGTCGGGTATCATCGACCGAAACCACGATAGTGAAGAACAGGACCAAATGCAAAAATTGACTCGTATCATTACGCTTTCCGTTGCCCTGACCGTCGTCAGCGGCTGCAGCTACGTCGGCGTCTACAAGCGCGACATCCCCCAGGGCAATCTGGTGACCCAGGAAATGGTCAGCCAGCTACAGCCGGGCATGACCCAGGAGCAGGTCACCTACGTCATGGGACGCCCGCTTCTGGAGGCGCCTTTCGACTCCCGCGAGTGGGACTACGTCTACCGATTGGACAAGGCCTACGCTGGGGTGGAGCAGCGCCGCGTCACGCTGACCTTCGATGACACAGGTCGACTCGTTAACATTGAGCAGCAGGGCGATCTCTCCCGCTCCCCGTCGATCAGTGCCAATCGCGGCGCCGGCCCGGCGCTGGAGACCGCGGACCCGGTCATGCCGCTTCTGACGCCGAACCAGCAAACGCCGACGCCCACCCCGGAGAACGCACCGGCGGCCACACCCGCCGCCACGCCGGAGCCAACCCCGGTCATCGTGACGGAGTAAGAAAGGCTACCGCCTTGCCTGGCGCTCGGCACGCGCCAGGCGGGCGGCCTTCGGGTCGATCTCGAGCGGGCGATACACTTCGATGCGATCCCCCGGACTCAGCGTGTGGCGCTGCGGCTCGCGTAGCGCCTTGCCGAAGATACCCAGGGGAGCGTGAGCAAACACGCCTTCTGACTGCTCGGGAAATAGTGTCGGGAGGTTGGCTTTCATCACCGCTTCGCGGGCGGTGGTGTGGGGTGTGACCTCGACCACGACCAGGTGCTGTTTGGCTGGCGTGGCAAACGCCACCTCAACGGCGAACAGCGGCTCAGCGGCCATAGAGTTCATCCGCGCGCTTGGTGAATGCATCGACCAACTGCCCGGCAATTTGCTGAAACAGCTTGCCAAAAGCCATGCCTAGCAGCCGATTGGCAAACTCGAACTCCATTTCCAGGCTAACCTTGCAGGTGTCTTCTCCCATGGGGGTGAATAACCACCGCCCTTTCAGGCGCTTGAACGGCCCGTCGACGAGCGAAAGTTCGATACGCTCTGGTGCGTAAAGATCGTTACGCGTGGTGATGGTTTGTTCGACGCCGGCACGACCCAGCGTCATCTCTCCGATCAGGTGCGACTCGTCGCGCTCGAGCAATCGGGCACGACGGCACCCGGGCAAAAATTCCGGGTAGTGTTCGAAGTCATTGACCAGATCGAACATCTGTTGGGGAGTGTGCCGCACCAGGGCGGAACGATTAACGGTTGGCATTGACCTCTCCGCTGACTTCACAGTGCCCACAGCGTATCATGGGAAACATTATTTCAGACCTTGAATGGTACCACGCCTCCCCCAATAACGAAGGGGGGGCTACCGACAGATTAACGATGAGGTTTCATGGCCACTAAGAAAGGCAAGACCAAGGGCCCCAGCAGCAGCGTGATCGCTCAAAACAAGAAGGCGCGGTTCGAATACCATATCGACGAAACCTTCGAGGCGGGTCTGTCGCTGGCCGGCTGGGAAGTCAAAAGCCTACGCGCGGGTAAAGCGCAGCTCACCGATACCTACATTCTGGTGCGTAACGGCGAGGCGTTTTTGCTTGGCAGTCACATCATGCCGCTCAACACCGCCAGCACTCACGAGATCGCCGACCCGACCCGCACGCGCAAACTGCTGCTTCACCGCAAGGAGATCGCCAAGATCTTCTCGGTCACTCAGGACAAGGGCCACACCTGCGTACCGCTGAAGCTTTACTGGAAGCGCAACATGGTCAAGTGCGAGCTGGCGCTGGTGACCGGTAAACAGCTGCACGACAAGCGTGCCACCGAAAAGGATCGCGACTGGAATCGTCAAAAAGGACGAATCATGCGGGAACATAACCGCGCGTAGCTGGTCAATTCACGTTGAGCACGTTAGAATGCTCAGTTCTGGGGGCGACATGGTTTCGACGCCGGTGACAAACCCTGCGGTGCATGCCGAGAGCGTGATGTATCTCGTAAATACCACATCACGAAAAATAGTCGCAAACGACGAAAACTACGCTCAAGGCGCGCTGGCAGCTTAAACCCTGCTAGCTTCTTGTCTGGCCCTGCGGTGATGTGCCTATTCATCGCCAAGGGGATATGAGCTAAAGCTGATAGGACCGCGGTTGGCGGAGTCTTCTCGTCAACCGTTAAACCTTAGAAGGCTCGCGTAGCTGGATCCTGATCGTCGGAGCCAGTCGCGCTAAAGCAAAAGACGAAATCTAAGCATGTAGAGCCAATGGGCGAGTGCTGGCGGACGCGGGTTCAATTCCCGCCGCCTCCACCAACACCCCACAAAAAAAGCACCTTCGGGTGCTTTTTTTGTGCCTAATAATTTTATAAATCAGAGTAGACACGTCAGCACACTGACGTACCACTACAACACTCTCGGTTATAAAGCATTTTCTCAGCCGAAAAAACCGTACAACTACTTAAACCCATTCTTCACCTATTTTGGCCATATGATGTTGGCCGAGCTCAACCGGGGCCACGTGCGCACCTGGGCGGCCACCCTCACCTGCAGCAACAAACGCATCTCGAACATCATCAGTCCGCTACGCGCCGCGCTGGATGACGCCATGCACGACGAGCTGATCGCCAGCAACCCGCTCGCCGCCTGGCACTACCGCAAGATCGAACCGCCCAAAGAGAGCGACGATATCGACCCGTTCACCGCCGAGGAACAAGCCGCGATCTTGGCAGCGTTACCCAGCGACTGCTTACCGCTGGTCCAGTTCGCGTTCTGGTCGGGCCTGCGCACGTCCGAGCTCGTCGCGCTCGAATGGGGCGATATTGACTGGCGCCAAAAGCGCTGCCGCATTACTCGCGCGATCACCCAGGCAGCGAAAGGAACCGCCGAAACCACCAAGACCACCGCCGGCACCCGCACCATCGACCTACTACCACGCGCGCTCGAGGCGCTGAACAAACAAAAGGCGCTCAGCCTACTTCACCCCAGCGGCCGCGTCTTCCTCAACCCGCGCACCGGCGAGCCGTGGGCCGGCGACCAGGCAATCCGAAAAACGCTCTGGACCCACGCCCTCAAACGCGCCGGCGTCCGTTACCGCCGCCCATACCAGACGCGGCACACCTACGCGAGCATGATGGTCAGCGCCGGTGAACCGTTAGCGTGGGTTTCAAAGCAGATGGGGCATACCAGCGTGGTGACTACGGCAAGGATTTATTCGGGATGGATACCAACAACGAAAAGCCAGCCGGGGATGCTAGCCACTACAAAGTTCGACATCAGTTCAATTTTCTGAATCTTCTTTAGCGCGCTTTTCGCGCGCATCTTGCTCAGCACCTTCCAACATGACGTGCTTAATATAAGCAAGAGCAGCACCACCGAAGGCACTGCTGAAGAGCATTTTATCAATACTCTGAAGGTCTTCATTACTTAACCAGCGCAGAGCCACACCATTAATCTCTCTAAAGCCGACCAAATGCCAGAAGCGAACGCTAATAATTATCGCGATAAGAATTGCAGCAAACCATAGGGCACAACTTGTGATTCTATGAGCGTGCCTGCGGACTGTTTTAGGTGAAGGTCCTTCGATATCTTTTTGCTCGGCATAGGCCTTCTTGCGAGCCTGCCTATTGGTACGCTTGTTAGCATGCCGCCTCAAAGGGCTATAATCAATAGACAACGCAGCCTCCTTAACCTTTCATAAGCTCTTTATAGTGCTGCGCAATCAATTTGTTAGAGATAATCTTGTTAGGCGAGTAATGACCTGGTTCGTCAGGTGAAGACCAAGCTATATCCCAAGGCGTATTTTTTTCATGCGTTAATGCAGATAGTTCAATGCCATTTTTATCTTTATAAGCTTCCCAAACGTTAGCTAACAAATCCATTGTATCTTCATGGGGAGGGTTGGACTCAATATCGTCCTCTGGGTCAACACCATCTATCAAGGCTGAAATATGATAGCGCCCATATTTTTTTATCTTGTGATACACGCTCGGAATTACTGGCCCATAGCGCCAAGCCTCAACCGCACCATCGATGAGATTTTGATCAAAATAACCAAGGTGCCATCCATGCGCTATATAAACGAGCTTCAGTAGCTGCATAGGTGTAAGCGCGATCCCTTCGTCAAAGGATTTCGCTAGGAAGTAATTCGCTACAGCTTCTGGCGATGCCATATTTCGAACCTCCCTCATGCTAAGTGACTGCTAAAGAGATGGCATGATAGACCCTAGACGCCAACAGGGCAACCTGCTTACTGTATTTATAAACAGCTAAATGTAAATATCTCAACTATGTCAGCAACTTGCCAGCTTTATGCATAAGTCAATGATTTAGATACATAGAGCGCGGGTTCAATTCCCGCCGCCTCCACCAGACACCCCTACAAATCAAGCACCTAGCGGTGCTTTTTTTGTGCCTGTAAGTTTATATATCCGTCTTGTTAAGGATAGAGAATTAAGTTGCGGCCCTGAATGCACTTGCAAGCCATGGCACACCTATTATCTAGTTCGCATTCTGGTCAGGTTACGCATATCAGAGCTGATTGCACTGGAATGGGGCGATATCGACAGCAAAAACGCTGCCGAATCACTCGAGTCATCCCCCAGGCAGCGAAAGGAGAAGCAGAAATAACGAAGACGACGGCCGGCACCCGCACGATCGACCTGCTGCCCCGAGCCTTGGAAGCCCTGAAGCAACAAAAAGCACTCAGCCTACTGCATCCCAGCGGCCGCGTGTTTATCAATCCGCGAACCGGCGAGCCATAGACTGGCGATCAGGCGATACGCAAAACGCTATGGACTCATGCGCTGAAGCGCGCCGGCGTTCGGTACCGGCGGCCCTACCAAACCCGCCACACCTACGCGAGCATGATGGTCAGCGCTGGCGAGCCGTTGGCGTGGGTATCAAAGCAGATGGGGCATACGAGTGTGGTGACCACGGCACGAATTTATTCGGGATGGATACCAACAACGAATAGTCAGGCGGGGATGTTGGCAGATCAAAGGTACTCTAATCCTCAGCACACCCTATTGGCGAACTTTCACAATATAAATTATGGTTAGAAGGCACAATAACTAAGGATACCTGCCATGGCTAAATATGATGTTGCTCACATCCGTGAGCAAGGACAAGATATGGTCATAATTCCCGTCGATGCGGCCTTTACTAGAAAATCCACATCTGATCAAGAAGACATCCACAGCTCGCTACAATACGCAGCTAACGATGCAGGTCTAAGAGGTAATGTTGTTTTGATATGGAATACTGGTAGCCAGGTTGGCTTTCGAGCCCCTCAACAATGGCATCCTTTCTTTAGAAGCCCGGGTATATGGCAGCTGGTGATGAGAAATATAAATAAAACTCTTACTATCAGTTAATTCGAATTCTAAAAAAATGCTTATAAAGATCATGAAGTCATGATCTGGCCAACAAATCCACATAAGCTATTGATTTTAAAATAAAGTTTTCGGTTTCAATTCCCGCCGCCTCCACCAACACCCCACAAAAAAAGCACCTTCGGGTGCTTTTTTTGTGCCTGGTGATTAAACGCTGATCGAACCAGAACCGGTTAGCGCTCGTAGCCGCAAAATCGAGGGGTTTGCTCGCTCGGCGCATGAGCCGAGCGAGTCAACAAGCCGCGAGTCACTTATACAGCCGTCACCGCCTGCTCGCCGCTCAACACGCGATTGACATTGTCCGCAGCCAAATCGCACATTGCGTTTCGCGTTTGAAACGTGGAGGAGCCGATGTGGGGCAAGCAGACCGCGTTGTCCAGCGCCATGAGCGGAGACTCTGTAGAGAGCGGCTCTTTTTCGTAGACATCCAGACCTGCACAGTGCAGCGTGCCATCCTGCAGACAGGCAATCAGCTCGCTTTCGCGCACGACCTTGCCGCGTGAAATGTTTACAAACACGGCGTGCGGGCGGGTTAGCGCGAACTGCTCCTGGCCGATCAACCCCTCGGTCTGCGCATCCAGCGGGATCGTCACACAGATGAAATCCGACTCCCGAAACAGGGTGTCCAGATCAACGCGCTGCGCTTGCAGCGTCTCTTCCACGTCGGGTTTGGCCGAGCGGTTATAGTAATTGATCTGCATGCCAAAGCCGTCGTGGCCTCGTTTGGCAACGGCCTGGCCAATACGCCCCATCCCAACGACGCCCAGCGTTTTACCGTGCACATCGACACCGAAGTCACGGCGCGCCAGCGACGAGGTCCACTCGTGGTTGCGCACCTTGCGCAGCATTTCACCGGCACGCCGCGCGGCCATCATCATCAGCAGAAAACCGGTGTCTGCGGTCGACTCGGTCAACACATCGGGGGTATTGGTCAATACGATTCCGCGCTGATGCATCGCCTCGATGGGATAGCTATCGACACCGACCGAGACACTGGCGACCACTTTCAGATTGGGTGCCTTATCCAACAGCGCCTCGGTAAATTTCACGTTCGAGCCAAGATAGGCGTCCGCGTGCTCCATGGCCTGCTCAAAATCGGCCTTGTCCTGCTCGCTGGACAGGCGGGTAAAGTGCGTCAGGTTATAGGATGCGCCCAACGTCTCGATCAGTTCCGGATACAGCTCGTGAACAACTACCAGGTTTTGCTTTGCCATGACATAAACTCCCTATTCTCGATCAACTTGATGGCGCGGATTTCCAGGAACTGCGCAGCGACATCACCAAAAACACCACCGCCAGAAGTAGTAACGCCACACTGACCGGGCGGGTAAAGAACGGTGTCCAGTCGCCGTCGAAAACCTGTAGCCCCCGGCGTAGATTGGTTTCGGCCACGCTCCCCAGTATCAAACCGATCACCGCCGGTGCCACGCCAAACCCGAAACGGTTCAGAAAAAAGCCCAGCAGGCCAAGGCCGACCATGAGATACACATCGAAAAAGTCCCTGTAAACGCTGTAAACGCCTATTGAATGACTGTGCATTTTTCGTGAACTTTTTATAGAGCACTACCAAGCAAACCCGGCCCTTTAGACAGTTGACGAAAACCTTACAACGCTTGACTTGAAAACTATTGACCGGGGTGGTCGACCGGCTCACCGTTGGCGTACTTGACCCAGGTTTTCCCCAAGTGGTTACGCAGCTCGTCTCCGACTCGCTTGCCGTCGCGCGCCTCCAGCGCCGCCAGAATCGCTTCGTGCTCCTCCATGGCGGTGGCCCACTTTTCGTTTCTTTGATTCGACAGATAGCGAACACGGTACAGCTGACGACTCAAATTCGCGTGCATATCGATCAGCGTCGAGTTACCTGAAAGCGATACGATCCGGTTGTGGATATCCTGGTTCAAGCGAAAGTAGTTCTGCCGGTCCCGCCTCACGAACGCTGCTTTCATCTCGTAATGCAGCGCTTGAAATTCGGCAATGTCGTCATCGGTTGCCACCGCGCAAGTGAGTTCCGCCGCCGCTTGCTCCAGTACGCTTAAAACATACGCCTTTTCCTTCATGTCAGAGGCACTGACATCGGCCACTACGGCGCCCCGGTTCGGTGATATCACCACAAGACCCTCGGCCGCCAGGATTTTCAGCGCTTCGCGCAGCGGCGTACGCGACACATTCAGCTCGACGGCGAGTGTACGCTCGGGCAGGCGCTGACCCGGCTGAAAATGATCCATCACGATGTGCTCGCGCAGGTAGTGAGCCACCTTTTCAACCAGGCCAGCGTGCGTCGTCCGAGCGGTCTCTTCCATGGCGTTATTCACGGTTGTTGGCAATGGGTAAGATTGGCATACCAAAAACTACCTTTCAAATAAAACCAATACACCTAGCGCTTTTTTAATTCACCAGTATATTCATAAACTTACATATCATAAAAATAAATAGCGACTAAAGTAGAAGTCCCGTGTCGTTGACCTTCCAAATGGTATACCACTAAATTCTTCCCATCCTATTATCGTTTGCCGCGTGGCCGAATGCTCAAAAAGCGCCATGCTGCACTACCTCTACTCACGGCCCTGCGCCAGGAACTGCTTTTTACCCATGAATTACTTGAACCATTTTGAAAGCGACAATACCGTAGAAGCTTGTATTGCGGGCGCCGGCGACTTTGGCCGCGGCGTATTGCGCCAGGCACGTAAGATGAAAAATCTTTCGGCGCGCATCGCCATCGATATCAATCCCGAACGAGCCAAGGAAGCCTTGGAACATGCGGGCATTGATGCCGCCGATATAATGGTATGCCATTCTCGTGAAGAAGCTGAAAGCGCGTGGTCGAAAGGGCATTTTATAGCGACCGCGGCGTTCCATACTGTGCAAACGCTACCCTTCGACATCCTCGTCGAATCGACCGGCATTCCGGATGTGGGCGCACGGTATGCCGAGAGCGCGATTCTGGCGGGTAAACATGTCGGTATCGCCACCAAGGAAACCGAATCGGTCGTCGGGCCGTATCTTACGCGCTTGGCTCAACAGCACGGCGTGCTTTTCACTCCTCTCGATGGTGACCAGCCCAGCCTTTTGGTCGGTCTATTGACTTGGGCTGAAACGCTTGGGTTTGAAATTATTTCGGCTGGCAAGAGTAGCGAGTACGACTTCATCTGGGATGAAGCGAAAGCAACGGTCACCTGCAATGGAAACGAGTACAGCGCCGCCGACATGACCTCGCTTTGGGCACTGGATGACAACGATGCTCGCGCAACGGTCAGCGCACGCAGCGATGTGCTCTCGGACATTCCCCAAATCTCAGTGCCGGATCTATGCGAAATGGTCAACGTGGCCAACGCCACCGGCCTGCAGCCCGACCTACCCGAATTTCATGCCATGGTGCTGCGTACCATCGAAGTGCCCACGCTGCTGGATACCGAGGCTCACGGCGGTGTCCTTCAAGGCAATCGACGTTTGGAGGTGTTCAACTGTCTGCGCCGCCCGGATGAGCTGAGCTTCGCCGGCGGTGTTTTCGTGGTGGTGCGCTGCGAGGATCCCCACGTCTGGCAACTGCTTCGCGACAAGGGCCACGTGTTGAGCCAAAGCGGCGATAGCGCCATGGTGTATCTGCCGCGCCACCTACTGGGTCTCGAAGCCCCCATTTCGCTTCTCGATGCGGTACTCAACTGCTTGCCCTCGGGCGGCGGTAATGCCACCACGCCCAAGTTCGATCTGACGGCGCGCGCCACTCAGGCCATCGCCGCCGGTCAGCTGCTCGAAATGAAGGGTCATCACCGCCACATCGAAGGTCTGCGCCCGGAAATTCATCCCGCCGAAGCGCTGGCCGGTAGTGCCAACGTACCGTTTTATCTGCTTCCCGGTGCAAAAATCATCCGTGATATCGATGCTGGCCAACCGATCACGCTGACCGATGTGGAGCTACCGGAGAGCAAGCTGAAGGAACTTCGCCTCAAGCAGGACGAGCTTTTTGCCGGATAACCTTCCGAATCGCCATCGGGGTAGCGATCTTTGCTGCCCTTGTTCCATGTAGATAACCGCTAAAAGCAACAATAACCGCTCTGGAGAAAAACATGCCGACTCAACTTCGTTTCAAGCACGCTGCCCTTGGCCTCGCGCTCGTGGGAACTGTCACTACCGTTCAGGCTGATGAAGAGGCAGAGGCCTATCCCAGCAAGGCCATCCAGTTTCTGGTGGCCGCCGGCGCCGGCGGCGGCACCGATAACTTCGCCCGCGTCGTTCGCCCCATGTTCGAAGAGGCGGTAGACGGTGCACGCATCACTGTCATCAACCTGCCAGCCGCCTCGGGTGCGCTTGCCCACCAGCGCGTGGCGAACGGTGACCCCGATGGCCATACGCTGGACTTTGCCTCGACAACGTTCATTACCTCTCTGGCGGCGGGTCAAAACCCGGTGGGTCTGGATCAATTGACCCCCGTTGCTCGTATGCAGTCCGATGTCATGGCCCTGTTCGTTAACCCGGAGCGGTTCGAGAGCTTCGAGGAATTCAAACAGTACGCCGAGGAAAATCCGGGCGAGGTCACGGTTGGCGGGACGCACACCGCAAGTCCTGATCACATGGCGTTTCTCTCGCTGGCGGATGCCTCGGGTCTGGACATGAACTTCATTCCCTACGACAGCACGGGCAATGCAACGGCCAACGTACTGGGCGGCAATATCGACGCCACCACGACATCGCTCAGCCCGCTTTTGAGCTATATCGATGCAGGTCAAATGGCCCCCATTCTGGTCTTCAGCGATGAGCGCCTCGAGGATTACCCGGACGTTCCGACCACGATGGAGCACAACTGGGATCTGACCGACGGCAACGACCGAGCGGTGTTCGTCAACGCTGAAACGCCACAGCCGATCGTTGCGCGTCTGGAAGAGATCCTCAAGGAGGTCTACGACTCCGAGGAATACCAGGAGTACGCCGAGCGGGTCAATCTCGACTATCGCGAAGGCTGGATGAACGGTGATGAGTACCGCGAGCGTCTGGAAAACAACTTCACGCTTTACTCGCGCCTGCTTGAAAACGAGTGATGCGCCCAGGCTTGCCTGACGCGCCACTCTTCATTCGCATCAAGGACCGGCCTTTCGAGGCCGGTCTTCCCATGTCCGCTCAGGATTTACCATGCACGCCAGAATCTCTATTTTTGCTCTGGGGATCGTGTTACTCGCAGTCGTGGGGCTCTACCCCACCCTGCAATTCCCAAGCTCTGCTCAAGTCTCTACCTTCATCGGCCCGCGGGTCTGGCCCCTGACGCTGCTTATCATTCTGTTCGTACTGGGTATCGCGCTGCTGGCGCTGACCTGGCGCGACCGCGCCCGTGCCAACGTCGATATTGAAGAAAAGCGTCCCAGCGATAATAGCGGTGCCTTCTCGATAGGACGTACGCGCCACTGGTGGTTCATCGCCGCCGCCGTCGGATACACCCTGTTGATGCAGGTCGCCGGCTTTTTGATTGCGAGCGTGGTGTTCACGCTCGCCGGCACGCTGCTGCTGGGCGCCCGCTCGTGGATCACCATTGCCATCACGCTGGTCGTGGCCGTCGTGCTGATGCAGGGCGTCTTCGTCTCCCTGCTCGGCATCCCCATGCCCTGAGACTGCTTCACTACCCCTTAATTGTTCCGGGAGTCGATCATGCTAGAAAATTTCCTGGCCGGGTTAGCCGTGGTGATGCAACCACTGAACCTGCTGCTGTTAACCTCCGCCGTTTTCATCGGCTTCATCGGCGGCGCGCTGCCGGGTATCAGCGGCGTAATTCTGGTCGTCATACTACTGCCGGTGACCTACGGCATGGAGCCGACCACCGCTTTCATGGTACTGACCGCGATCTATGGGGCTACGGTGTTCTCAGGACTGATCACCGCCATTCTCTACCGCGCGCCGGGCACGCCAGAAGCCGTCATGACCGCCTTCGATGGCTACCCGATGACCCAGCGCGGTGAAGCGGGCAAGGCGCTGGGGATCGGCGTGCTAAGCTCGGCCATTGGCGGCATCGTCGGCACCATCGCACTTATCATCTTTACGCCCCTTCTGGCGAACATGGCGATCAAGTTCTCGTCGCCGGAGTACTTTGCGCTGGCCGTGCTGGGTTTGACCGTCGTGGCATCATTAGGCGGACGCCTCATCTTTGGCTTGATCGGTGCGGCACTTGGGCTTTTCATCGCCACCATCGGCATCGACCCGCTCACCGGCACCAGCCGCTACACCTTTGGCAACCTCAACCTGGCGGAAGGCGTGGGCTTGATTCCGGTCATCGTGGGACTTTTTGCGGTGTCCGAAGTCATGAAGCGGACCCTGGATCACGAAAGCCACCAGCCGCTCACGAAAGTGAAGGTCAAAATCTTCGATATGCCCATTCTGCGCCAGATCGGCGCAACGCTGTCGCGCTCCTCGATCATCGGCGTCATCATCGGCATTCTGCCCGGCATCGGGGCGAGCACGGCGGCCATGGTCAGCTATAGCGAAACGGTGCGCTGGTCCAAGCATCCGGAAAAATTCGGCAAGGGTGCCCCGGAAGGTATCGCAGCCCCGGAATCCGCCAACAACGCGGCCGCCATGGGGGCGTTGGTGCCTCTTTTCGCACTGGGTATTCCCGGAAGCGGTACCACCGCCGTCATTCTGGGCGCCTTCATCATGCACGGCCTGCAGCCGGGGCCGATGTTCATGCTCACCAGTAGCGATTTGATCTACGCGGTATTCGCCGGGCTTTTCATCGTCAACTTCATGATCCTGCTTTTTTCCAAACCGTTCATCGTGTTGTTCACAAAACTTCTAAACGTACCCTACTCGGCACTCGGCCCGATTATCATCATGTGTTGCGTGGTGGGCACCTACTCGGTACGTAACTCCATGTTCGATGTCTGGCTAATGTTAGGCTTTGGGGTCATGGGTTATCTGCTCGAAAAGATCAACTTTCCCATGGTATCGATCATTCTGGGGCTGGTACTTGGCCCTATCGCCGAAAGCGAGCTGCGCCGGTCGCTATCGATGTCGCAAGGGAGCTTCGACATCTTTCTGGATCGTCCGATCAGTGCCACGCTGCTGGCGGTGGCACTGGTGCTGCTGACAGCTACGCTCGTCATGCCACTCATCAAACGCGCACGGCGCCGCACAGCGACTCAAGGAGAAGCAACATGACCATCGTACTGGGCGCCATCGCCGACGATTTTACCGGGGCGACCGACCTGGCCAACAACCTGGTTCGCGGCGGCATGCGCTGCGTGCAGGTAATCGGGGTGCCGGACTCGCTGCCTGATCTGTCCGATGTCGATGCCGTCGTAGTGGCGCTCAAATCGCGCTCCTGCGCCGCAGAGGAGGCCATCGCCGACTCCGTCGCCGCCCTGGATCGGCTGCGCGAACTGGGCGCGCGTCAGATTTTTTTCAAGTACTGCTCGACCTTCGATTCGACCGATCAGGGCAATATCGGCCCGGTGGCGGATGCCTTGCTCGATCATTTGGGCGCCGTGCAGACCATAATGGTGCCAGCGTTTCCGATCAACGGTCGTACGGTCTACCAGGGCCACCTGTTCGTCGGTGATCGTCTCTTGAACGACAGCGGCATGCAGCACCATCCGCTCACGCCCATGACTGATGCGGATCTCGTGCGCGTTCTCGCTCGCCAGACCCCGCACACAGTGGGTCTCATCAACCGCGCCGTACTGACCCAGGGCCCGGAAGCCACGCGCCAGCGCCTGGCTGACCTGAAAGCTGATGAAGTGCGTCACGTCATTTGCGATAGCGTGGACGAAAGCGACCTTGAAACGCTGGCCGGTGCCACCGTCGACTTGCCACTGGTCACAGGTGGCTCTGGGCTAGGTCAGGCCCTGCCCGCGCAGTATCGTCACAAGGGCTGGCTTGCAGATATTTCCAAGCCCGGCCGGCTCGAGCCTGCCTCCGGCAGTGCGCTGGTGCTGTCGGGAAGCTGCTCGCGCGCCACTTTGGCCCAGGTCGATGACTTTTTGACGCGTTCTCCAGAAGGCGGTTTTGCCATCGACCCGCTGGCGCTGTCACGGGATAACACTCACTGGCAAGATGCTCATGATTTTGCGCTGTCGCGTATCGAGCAAAACGCGCCGGTGCTGATTTACGCCTCCGCCGACCCGGAAAAAGTAAAGACTGCCCAGGCAAAACTCGGCGTGGCGAAGGCCGGCCACCTCGTTGAGCAAGCGCTCAGCCAGTTGGCCGTCTCGCTAGTCGACAAGGGCGTGGGGCGCCTGCTGGTCGCCGGGGGCGAAACCTCGGGGGCGGTGGTATCCGCGTTGGGAATTACCGCGCTTCGCATTGGCGAACAAATCGACCCGGGCGTGCCCTGGACCCAGGCACAGCTGGAAGGCCACGCCGCGCCGCTTTCGCTTGCCTTGAAGTCGGGCAATTTCGGCGGCGTCGACTTTTTCACACGCGCATTCGAGGTGTTGCCATGAGTATTCACGAGCACAACCAGCTGCGCGAGCAGATCAGCATGCTGGGAAAATCGCTGTTCGACCGCGGCCTGACCATGGGCTCGAGCGGCAATATCAGCGTGCGCCTGGAAAGCGGCGGCTGGCTCATGACGCCGACCAACGCCTGCCTTGGCCGACTGGACCCGGCGCGCATATCGCACCTGGATCAAAACGGGCAGTTATTGAGCGGTGACAAGCCGACCAAGGAGCACTTCTTGCACACCGCCATGTACGACGAGCGCCCGCAGTCCGGTGCGATCGTCCACTTGCATTCGACTCATTCGGTCGCGGTCTCTTGTCTGCCCGGTATCGACCCTTGCGACTGCATTCCGCCCATCACCGCCTACTACGCCATGCGCGTAGGCAAACTGCCGCTGGTGCCCTACCACGTGCCGGGCGATGAAAAATTGGGGGATGCCGTGCGCGGCCTGGCGGGCCAGCATAGCGCCGTGCTGCTGGCCAATCACGGCCCGGTCGTGGCGGGAAAGAATCTGGAAGCGGCGGTCTACGCCACCGAGGAGCTCGAAGAAACCGCGAAGCTGTTTTTGCTGCTGCGCGGTGAAAACCCGCGCATTCTGACGCCAGAGCAGGTCGCCGAACTCGAAGCGCGCTATCCGCGCGACTAAAAAACTCATCGCTCAAACGCCTCGATCACAAGCCCTCTTTAAAAAGCGAAGCTGCACACTTCGCTTTTTTTGTTTTCAGGTACTTCTCTCTTCGCGCTCTCGTCATTCTCAGCATCCCATCACCCAAACCGTATGGCTTTCAAGCCGTTCGAGCCATAAACTGATGTGAATGCCATCCGCCCACGACGTGAGTGGCTTCCACCCGCCAGTGCCCAGGGAGGGACCCTATGGACGAGGAAGAAAAATACACCAACGCCGAGGAACAGCTGCTCTATCTGCAGCAGCGCCTCGACGATGATGACACCGAAGCGCTAAGCGCGCTGTTTAACGAGCTCGACGCGTGGGACATTGCGCGGCTGCTCGAGTCCTTTCCTGCCAAAACCCGCAATCTGTTATGGGCCTATATTCCCGAGGCGCTGCTCGGTGAGGTGCTGGCGAGTGTTGATGAGGACATTCGCGCCGACTACGTGGAAGACCTGTCGGTCAGCGATATCGAAAATCTCGTCCGGGGGCTGGATGCCCAGGACGTGGCCGAGGTGCTCGAGGTCGCCGACGAAGACGTCAAGACGACCGTTTATGCCAGCCTGGATGACAACATTCGCGCCCAGGTAGAGAACCTGCATGCCTACGAAGAGGACGTCGTGGGCCGTTACATGGATCCGGAAACGGTGAATGTGAAGCAAGGGGTGTCGCTGGAGGCGGTGCAGCGCTATATCCGGATTCATCACCTGCTCGACGAGGAGTCGCAGCAGATCATGGTGACCGATAAGGATAAGCGACTGCTGGGGACGGTGACGCTGATCGATCTGATCAAGCAGCCCCAGGAAGCGATCGTCGATGAGTTCATGGATGACTTCTTCACCCTGAACGATCAGATGAAAATCAGCGACGCAGCGACGCTATTGCGCTCCAAGGAGCTTCCCTTCGCGCCGGTGTGCGACAGCGACGGTCTGCTGGTGGGTCAGCTCAACACCGCCGACGTGCTGGAAATCACCCAGGACGACGCGGACATGACGCTGAAACACATGTCCGGGGTCAGCGATGAGGAGGAGGTGTTCACCCCGATCGTGCGCAGTGCCAAAAGCCGCGGCATTTGGCTCGGCATCAACCTGATGACCGCCTTTTTGGCCGCCTTCGTCATCGGCCAGTTCGAGGCGGTGCTGGATCAGATCGTGGCGCTGGCGATTTTGATGCCGGTGGTTGCCAGTATGGGCGGTATTGCCGGCAGCCAAACGCTCACGGTGGTGATACGCGGCTTGGCGCTGGGTCAGCTGGCCGGGAACAACAAGCGCTGGCTCTATAACAAGGAATTATGGGTCGGCATGAGCAACGGCCTGGTCTGGGCGCTAGTGGTCGGTGCGATCTCGTATCTCTGGTTTGGCGAGGTGCTCATCACGCTGGTCATCACGCTGGCGATTTTCATTAACATGAGCCTGGCGAATCTCTCGGGCGTGCTGATCCCGCTCATTCTCAAGCGCCTGAGCATCGACCCAGCGCTTTCGGGTGCCGTCATTCTGACCACCGTGACCGACGTGGTGGGCTTTCTATCGTTTCTGGGCCTGGCGACGGTGATCATTCTTTAAGCGATCGCCGTTAATAAGGCGCTCAGGCCCTGCCACGTGCGGGTCTGATTCGATGTGAACAGGCCGCCTCGGCATGCGTTCCAAGCTGGAATAGGGGCCTGGAAGGCAGTACTGGCATACGAGGCGAGCCGATAGCATATTTATCGTTTTTCAATGGACGCGCGATCCTGGGGTCGCGCTCAACCGTCAAGGCTTTCATGCTCCCCGATTTTTCACTTCTCGCCTGGCTGCTCATCATTTTTTCGGTCTATCTGACCGGCGTTTCCAAGGGCGGATTTGCCGGCGGCTTTGGTACGCTGTCGGTGCCGCTGATGGCGCTCGTGATCAGCCCGACCCAGGCGGCGGGGCTCTTGCTGCCGCTGCTTCTGGTGATGGACGTGTTCGCGGTGAAAGCGTGGTGGGGCAAGCACGACATGGCGGAAGTGTGGCGCTTTCTGCCGGGGCTTTTCATCGGCGTGGCGGTAGGCACGCTGTTGTTCGGCAGTCTCAGCGATCAGGGCGTGCGGCTGGTGCTGGGGGGATTATCGCTGGTATTCGCGGTGTACATGCTGTTCAAGCCCGTCGCCAAAAAGCCCATTTCGACGCGCTGGGCGCTACCGGCGGCCAGCGTCTGCGGCTTCACAAGTTTCATCGCCCACGCCGGCGCACCCCCGCTCAACGTGTACCTTTTACCGCGCAAGCTTGCCAAGGAGACCTTTATCGCTACCTGCGCGGTGGCCTTCGCCATCGTCAACGCCATCAAACTGGGGCCTTACGTGTGGCTGGGGGAGGTCAACCTGACCAGTGCCTGGGCGTCGCTTTTACTGGTGCCCGTGGCGTGGATAGGCGTGCGTAGCGGACTCTGGCTGCAAAGTCGCGTCAACGACGTACTGTTCTATCGGCTGGTCATCATCGCCATGCTGTTGGTGGGCGCCAATCTGATCGGTCAGGCGCTTGGAGCTTTCTAAATAAGTTTATTCGTTGCTTGGCTCAGGCGCCCAGCCACCGCCGGGCAAACGTATCGCCATCAAGCGGCTCGCCCAGCCAGTCCCCCTGCCCCTGGTGACACCCCATCTCGGTGAGTAGCCGTGCCTGGGCCTCACTTTCGATCCCTTCAGCCAGCGGCTTGATCCCCAGGGTTTTGGCGATATCGATGATGGTTTGGGTGATGGCCCGGTCCTGCGGATTATCGACGATATGACGCACGAACGAGATGTCGATCTTGAGCACGTCCGCGGCAAAGCGGCGCAGGTAGGAGAGCGAGGAGTAGCCGGTGCCGAAATCGTCGATGGCAATGGTATAGCCCGCCTCGCGCAGCGCTTGCGTTGTCAAAACGGCCTGATCCGGGCTGCGCATGACGGCACTTTCCGTCAGCTCCAGACCCAGCGCTTGCGGCGCAACGCCCTGGGTCAATCGCTTAACTTTCTCCAACAGCTGCGGGTTGGCGAACTGCTGAGCGGAGACGTTGACCGACAGGCGCCCCGTCAGCGGTGTGCCCGCACTCGCCCAGGCTTTTAGCTGGGTGGCGGCCTGAGCCAGCACCCACTCACCCAGCAGATTGATCAGCCCACGCTCTTCGGCCAGCGCGATGAATTCGCAAGGATTGATAAAGCCCCACTGGACGTCGTGCCAGCGGCACAGCGCTTCTGCCCCGGCCAGCTCGCCGCTCACAAGATCCAGCTGCGGCTGAAAATAAAGCTCCAGCGTTTGCTCGCTGATGGCCAGCCGTAGCCGCTCGGTGAGTTCCTGGCGGCGCTGGATATCGACACGCAGCGCCGGCTGATAGCGACAGCGCGTCTGGGCCGTGCGCTTGGCGTGGTGCAGCGCCAGGGTGGCGGCATTGAAAAGATCGTCAGGCGCCTCGACCGTGTCGGGGTAATGCGCCAGGCCGATATTGACCCCGATCGACAGCGTTAGGTGATCAAGGCATACGGGCTGACACACCGCGTTTTCCAGCTGCAGGGCGGTCGCGTCGAGCGCCTTGCCCTTCGCTTTATCAAAAAGCACCGCAAACTCATTACTCGATAGTCGCGCGATGAACGCTCCAGACGGCGCGGCCGCCTGAAGCCGCCTTGCGACGGCGATCAATAGCTCATCGCCCACCGCGTGACCGTGAAGATCGTTAATCTCACGAAAATCCTTGATATCCAGCAGCACGAGCGATAGGGCATGAACGCGCGCGGCGAAGGCGGCCAAACGCTCCATGAACCTGGCCCGATTGGGTAGGCCCGTAGTGGTATCGATATAGGCCAGATACTCGATGCGACGATGATCGCGCTGACGCTCGAGCTCCGCGGCGGCACCGTTGGAGAGAATTCGCAGCACCGAGGTGGCAAAAGCGTTGGCGCTGAGCGGCGTCTGGTAAAACACCATCATGACACCGATCGCCTCGCCCGCGGCGTTATCGAGCCGCCGCCCGATCCAGGCCTTGGCACAGAGCTCGACCGCTGGCAGCGCCATGGCGCCGCTGTCCTGAACGACCGCCTCCTGGTCGCGCACGACCCGCTCGCAGGGCGAACCGCGAAGACCAAAGGCGTGCGCCGGTAGCGAAATACCTCGCACGACCAGACTTTCCGTGGTGATCCTCGCCCGGCCAATGTGCTCGTCAAGCGCCTGGGCATCAAGCGTTCTAAGGCTCAGCGGCTTATCGATCAGCGCAATGAAGCCGCCATCCGCCTCCAGCAGCGTAATGAGCGTGGCGATCAGTTGCTGGCAATAGTGCCCGTTCACCCGTGAGGTGACCGACGAGGCGACCTGGACGACCGTATTTTGTACGCGCTCGAATTCGTGCTGCTCGGTAATATCGCAAATGAAGCCTTCCAGACAAACGGTCGCGCCCTGGATATCGAATACGCCCTGGCCCTGCTCCCATACCCAGCGGTAGCAGCCATCTCGATGGCGAAGCCGGTACACGAGCCGGTAGGGGTTACGCGCCTTGAGCGCGTTATAAAGCTCGGTAAATACCCGCTCGCGATCCTCGTCATGAATCAAATGGCCCAGCGTGACGCTCTGACCCGCTTTTAGCGCCTCGATCGAATAGCCAGTCAATGCCCGAGCGCCCAGGCTTACGAGCTGCAGGTCACGGCGGCGATTGTCGAGGCAGCGGTAAGCCATGCCCGGCAGATGGTTAAGCAGCGTGTTCAAACGCCGCTCGCTTTCCCGGGAGAGCCGCTCGCTTTTTTTCAACGCGAGCGCGGTTTTCTGACGCTCGAGCTCCGTCCCCAGCTGGGCCGCGGCGATCATCAGTATGTCGTTTTCGAACGCCCCCCAGGTAATTGCGCGGTTCGCCAGTACTGCCACGAACCCGAGCAGCGCGCTGTTTGAGCCAAACACGGGAAAGCCGACATAGCTTTGCGCGTTGAGCGACGTCAACAGCTCGTCCCGGGGGAAAAGCGTCTGCACCTTTTCCAGATAGTGGCAGGGGGCATGCTCACTGATGGTCTCGCAGGGCGTGCCCTCGAGCGAGTAGGTGAAGTGACTGCTGGATTGTCCCTGTGACCAGAAGGCAAGGGCCTGGGCGCTACGCGCGCCCACATATTCGGCGATCAGCACATGATCCATGTGTAAAAGCTGCGCCAGCTTTTCTGCCATTAAAAGATAAAACCGCCTGGCGTCTTCGCGCCCAAATCCTTTCGCCAGTGGACGAAAAGTCTCTGCCGTCTCATCCTTTTTTTGCATGAGCAAACCCGCCTTTGGAATTAGCGTAGTCGAAACAACGTTTTTACCGTTCAGCCCTGATGATTTCCACTCTATAAATAGGCACTTCACGCACATTGAAAAGGCGTACGAGGCGACGGGAAGCGACTAAAAGTATATGCTTTGGTCAACGAATCATGATAACCGTTTATTGCGCTGAGGCAGTGCGTATGGAGAAAGAATGAAGAGCCACTCGGCGCCGAATCAGTCGCTTTATCAATCCTTGACCGACAAGCTGCCCCGTTTTCTAAGCCGATCACTACGGCAGACCGCCTCGCTCCCGTCGCTTCCGGCCGTGGTGATGCAGGTGCTGGAAATCGCGCGCGCGCCCAATGCCTCGCTCAAGGAGTATGCCGGGGTGATCGAACACGATCCGGCCCTGACGGCGCGCCTGATCGCCGTGGCGAACACCGCGCACCACGTGCGCTCGCCCAACCCCGCCATCACGAGTCTCGAGGCGACGCAGCGGCTGGGCACCGACGCCACGCTTGCCACCGTTTTGAGCTTTGCGCTGTTCAAGGATGAGCAGACCAGCGACATCGCTCTGCCGACCTGGCAGCGAGCGATCGCCTCGGCAGCGATCGCGAGCCAACTTGCACAAAAGTGCTGCCCTGAGCGCCTGGGGCAGGTGTTCACCGCAGCGCTTTTACAGGATATCGGCATTCTGGCACTTCAACTGGCCTACCCCGAAGAGGCAGCGACGCTTTACACCCAGCGTGATCTGTCCCACATGGAATTGGCCAAGGAGGAGCGTCAGCGATTTGGCTGTGATCATACGCTCATCGGTGCCTGGCTTGCGGCCAAGTGGGGGCTTCCAGAGAGCCTGGTTCAGATGATCGACGAAAGCCATGACACTGTTTTCACCGACGACCCGGTGGCGCTGTGCGTGCGCTTTTCCGGGCCGCTGGCAGATGCCTGGCTGTCGCCCAACGCGCCTCAATCCTTCTCCACGCTGCTGTTTGAGCTCTCCTCGGCGCAGTCGGAGCACGTCGCCCTGCTTGAATCGCTTTTTCATCGCATGCATCAGCAAATTGAGCTTTTAAGCGACCTTCTCAAACTGGCGGTACCGCTGCCCATCGACAGTCAGGCCGTGCTGAGCGAGGCCAAGCAGCTACTGTTTCAGCACGCACTGGCCATCAGCGCTCGGCTCGAAGCGCAGCAGCAGCGTTTTCACAAGCTCGAGCAGCAGCATGACGCCCTGCTCGAGCATAGCCGCCTTGATCCTCTGACCCAGCTGGCCAATCGCGCCTGGCTCGAAGAGCAGCTCAAGGAGCGCTTTGCAAAGTGCCGTCAAAAAAAGCGCACCATGTCGGTCGTATTCATCGATCTTGACCATTTCAAGACGCTCAACGACCGCTACGGCCACCGGGTCGGCGATGAGGTGCTGCAGTGCTTTGGCAAGGCGCTTTTGGCGCTGGTGGATGCCTCCGATGTGGCGGGGCGCTACGGTGGTGAAGAGTTCTTGATCATCATGCCCGATGAAACGGCGCAGAGCGCGCTGCGCCTCGCTCAGCGCATCATGACGCTGCTGGAAAAAGAGGCCATGGCCTACCACGATACCAAGCCGCTTTACATCACCGTGTCCATCGGCATCGCCTGCCTGTCAGACGGCGTATTCGAAAGCGAACACGAGCTCATCGCCGCCGCCGATCAAAGCATGTACTACATCAAGCGCTCGGGGCGCAGCGGCGTGTCGATCTACGGCCAGTGATCAAGGCTTACGCTGACTACCCCGTCATGACACGAGGCAAGTAGAGCGCGATCGCGGGAAACAGATGCATCAGCGCGATGGCCAGCAGCATCAGCAGGAAAAACGGCAGCGTTGCGCGTGTGATCGTGAGAATATCCTTGCCCGTCAGGCTCTGGATCACGAATAGATTGAAGCCTACCGGCGGGGTGATCTGCGACATTTCCACCACGATCACCAGATAGATACCAAACCAGATCAAATCGAACCCGGCTGCGCTGATGACCGGCATGATGATCGATGTCACCAGCAGAATCAGCGAGATCCCGTCCAGAAAGCACCCCATCACCAGCAGTAAAAGCGTCAATGCGACCAGTAGCTGCGTCGGTGAGAGGCCCATATCGCCGATCGCCTGTGCCAGGCGCATGGGGACTTGAGTAAACCCCATCGCCGAGGTCAAGAACGAGGCGCCAGCGATGATGAAGGCGATCATGCACGCCGTACGCACCGCGGCGAACAGCGAATCGGCAAAGATTCGGCGATCGAAATGGCCGTTGATGCGCGCGATGACGATCGAAAGCGTCACGCCCACCGCCGCCGCCTCCGTGGGTGAGGCAAGACCTGCGTAGATCGAGGCGATGATGCCGCCGATCAGCAGTAGAATCGGCATCAGCGCCAGGGTGTTGCGTAGCTTTTGGGAAAGCGGCATATCGGCTTCATCGGCGCCGGTCAACCCGTCCCTGCGCCCCTTGATCAGCGCCCAGAGCACCAGATAGCTCATGAACAGCGCCAGAATCATCAGCCCCGGCCCGATGCCGGCCATGAAGAGCCGCGAAATCGACTGCTCCGTCACGACCCCGTAGACAATCAACACGATGGAAGGCGGAATCAATAGTCCCAGCGTCGAGGCACTGGCGAGTGTGCCGATCGCCATGTGGCTATCGTAGCCGCGCCGTTCGAGTTCCGGCAGCGTCATCTTGCCAACGGTCGCGCAGGTCGCCGCCGAGGAGCCGCAGACGGCGGCGAACAGGCCGCTGCCGATGATGTTGGTATGCAAAAGGCGCCCGGGCAGCCGGTTCAGCCAGGGCGAGAGGCCGCGAAACATGTTGTCGGCAAGCCCGGAGCGAAAGAGGATTTCCCCCATCCAGATGAACATCGGAAGCGCAGTCAAATCCCAGCCGTAACTGGCGCCCCAGAAATCCGAGGCCAGTATCGGGTTAGGGTCGAAGGGGCTGAAAAACGCCAGCGCGATCCAGGCCGTTCCCATGAGCGCAAAGGCCACCCAAACGCCGCTTCCCAGCAGCGCAAAGAGCGTGACCAGCGTTATCAGGCTGAGTAATAGCACGAGCGCGTCTCCCACTCTGTATCGTTCTCGATCATGCGTGCTCGTCGCCTTGAACCTGCCTGGTAGGGTCGTGACAAATGCCAAGCCATGGTCAGTGCATCTCGCTGTCGTCAGTGGCCGTCGCCTCGCGAAAGCTTGCCGGGTCACGTACGCCGATGTGCACGGCCATGAGCAGCGCCTCCAGAAGCGCCAGGCACAGAAGTGCTACGCCCAGAATCAGCACGCTTTGGGGTATCCACAGTGGCAGCGACAAAAAGCCCGACGAGACATCGTTGTACTGAAGGCTTTCACGGGCGAGGCTCACCAGCCCGTAACACAGCATCACGCTGATGATCAGCGCCACGAGCAGCCCAAACACCTCAAACCATACGCGCAGCCGTGAAGGCAGCCGGGCAATCACCAGCGTCACGCGAATGTGTGCGTGGTGGGTGAAGGTGTAGGCCAGCCCTAGAAACGTGGCCCCCACCAGCAGATACGCCGCCATCTCGGAAACGCCGGTAATACTGATGCCGAGCCGGCTCTGCCCAACCAGCACCAGCAGCGCATCCAGCAGGCGAAACAGCACCTGAAAGGTGATCAGCGTGCAGATCGCGATCATGCACGCCGCCGCCCCCCAGGCGCCAAGCCGGTAAAGCCTATCGAGTTTGAACACCATCGTAGCGCCTCGTAAAAACGCCGACGCCGGGCACCGGCGTAAAGCTCATGCCTGGCTCGTCGGTTGAGCGACCCGTTCGCTTTCAACGGGTTTGTTCTCGACCGATTTATTCGCGACCGACCTGTTCACGACCGACCTGTTCACGATAGTCGCTCAGCGCCTGCTCGGCCTCGTCATCCGCCCGTGAGCGCCAATCTTCGAACAGTGCGTCGCCCGCGCGCTGCAGCGCCGCCGAGACCTCTTCATTGGGCGTTGAAACCGCGATGCCGTTCTCCTCGAGCGCTTCGAGGCTCATTTGGTTGTCTTCACGGCTTGCCTCCCAGCCCCGCTCTTCGGCCCGGGCCGCCGCGTCCATCAGTGCGCTTTGCGTCTCTTCGTCCAGGCGGTCGAAGCTTCGCTGGCTGATAAACACGATATTTTTCGGCAGCCACAGGTTGGCGTCGGTGTAGTCCGAGACGTAGTCCCAGGCCGTCATGGCGTTGCCCGTCGAACTCGAGGTGATCATCGCATCCACTCGGCCGGTGCTGAAGGCAGTGGGAATGTCCGACTCCTCGGTTTCGGTGGGGCTGCCGCCCAGATTGCTGACGAAGCGCTGGGTATTGATGTTCGGTGCGCGCACCCTGAGTCCTTCGAACTGCGCCGGGTCGGTCAACGGCTCGCTGGTGTAAATCCCCTGAGACGGCCAGGCAACGGCATAGAGCGGAATCAGGCCCTCCTCGGCAAAGAGCTCGGTGATCATCGGCCTGGTTGCCTGCCAAAGCGCAAAGGCCTCATCGTAGCTGCCGGCCACACCGGGCAGCGTATCCACTTCAAAAATCGGGTTATCGTTGGAGAGCACCGACAGGAAAACTTCGCCGGCATCGATGGTGCCGCGACGCACCGACGGTTTGATCTCGCCGTGGGCCACCAGCGAACCGCCGCTGTGAACGGTGATTGTCAGCTCACCGTCGGTTGTTTCGGCGACATCCTTGGCAAACTGTTTGGTGTTTTGGGTATGGAAGCTGGCATCGCCGTAAGGCGTCGCCATGGTCCACTGCGCCGCCTGTACACTCGAGGCGAAGGCGCAAGCAGATATCAGCAGCAGCGATTGGGTGGCACGAATACGCATGGAGAGTTCCTCTGGTTCCCTATCGGGTCGTTGTTTTTGAAGCAGACACTCGAATGTGAATGCGCTATCGATGCAACATCAAGGCCAAACAGCACTGCCGTCTGGCAGCTCGCTTGCATCGCGCCATAAAACGCACCAAAGGGTTCGAAAACCCTCGTCAAAATCCTCGTCGATCCCATGGCGGCGAATATCGCGGCTCAAACGGGCAGCCCGGTTTTCTCAGTGTAGGCGCTAATATCGTGCGTTATTTCAACGCTTCGCACCGCTGGCCAGCATTGCCCGGCGTTTCAATACGATAGCATTCGCAGAAAAATGGCTGGCAATCAAAAAAGCCTCTCCCCTATATTGGAAAGACGTCCAAAACGGCATTCACTGCCTTCAACACCGCGACAGGAGACATCATGGCCCTCCCCCTGCTCAACTGCGACATGGGCGAAAGTTTCGGCAACTGGCGCCTGGGGCTGGACGCCGAGGTGATGCCTTTCGTGGACTGCGCCAACATCGCCTGCGGCTACCACGCTTCTGATCCCCACGTGATGCGCCGCACCGTGGCGCTGGCCGCCGAGCATGGCGTGCGCATTGGCGCGCATCCGGGCTATCCGGACCTGATGGGATTCGGGCGGCGCTCCATGGCCTGCTCGCCCGCCGAGGTCGAGGACATGATTCTCTACCAGGCAGGGGCGCTAGCCGGCATCTGCCGCGCCGAAGGTGCCGAGCTTGCCTATATCAAACCCCATGGCGCGATGTACAACGACATGGCCGCCAACCTCGCGCTTCTCGAAGGCGCGCTTCGCGCCGCGAAAGCCTTCGACGCGACGCTCCCGTTCATGGTGATGTCCACCGCCGATACCCGGGGTCAGCGCGAGCTCGCCGAACGAATGGGCGTGACACTCTGGTTCGAAACGTTTGCCGACCGCGCCTACGAGGCCAACGGCCATCTCGCCTCGCGCCGTCTGGAAGGCGCCGTGCATCACGACCGCGCGACCATCGTCGCTCAGGCCACGGCGCTTGCCAGGGGTGAGCCCTTGACCGCCCGCGACGGCACCTCGCTCACGCTTGCCTGCGATACGCTCTGCGTACACGGTGACAACCCGGAATCCGTGGCCGCGGTGCGGGCCATTCGCGAGGCCTTCAACGCGTTGGAGTCGGTGTGAGGCCGCGTCTTGAAACCGCCGCCATGGACGCCATCACCGTGCGTCTTTTCGAGACCATCGATGAAGACAACATGGCGTGGATCATGGCGGCGGATAGCGCTCTGCGCCAGGCAATGGGCGGCGCTCTGATCGACCTCACGCCCTCCTACACGACGCTGCTGGTTCACTACGACTGCCGACGGCTGTCATTTGCCGACGCGCGCAAGGCCATCGAAAAGGCGCTGACCGATCTGGCACCGGCGGAGTCCCAAAACGGCACGCTTCACGAGATCCCGGTCTGGTACGACGAAAGCGTCGGCCCGGAACTTCCCCTCGTGGCGCAGCGCGCCGGGCTAGAGGTGGACGCGCTCATCGAGCGTCACTGCGCTCATGACTACTGCGTTTTTGCGCTGGGCTTCGCGCCGGGCTACGGCTTCATGGGGCTGGTGGACAAAGCGCTCGCCACACCGCGGCTGAAGACCCCGCGTCAGCGGGTAGCGGCGGGCAGTGTCGGCATCGCCGAGCGCCAAACCGCTATTTACCCGCTACGCTCCCCCGGCGGCTGGAACATACTGGGCCGCACCGCGGTGCCGCTGTTCGAGTACGCCAAAAAGGGCGAGCCGCTTTTACGCCCCGGCGACAAGGTGCGCTTCAAGGCCATCACACGCGCCGAGTTCGAAGCCGCCGGCGGCGACAGCACCCCGCTGGAGGAGCGTCCGTGAGCAACAACGCGAACCACCAGGGCGTGATCGTACGCCAGGCAGGGCCGCTCGCGCTGATACAGGATACCGGACGCTTCGGCGTCAGCCACCTGGGCGTGACCCAGGGCGGTGCCGCCGACTGGATCTCCTATCGCTGGGCCAACTGGCTGCTCGGCAACGCCCCGGACAGCGCCGCGCTCGAAATCGTGCTGGGGGGCAACCTGACGCTCGAGGCCGAAAAAGAGGTGACGCTGGCGCTCGTCGGTGCTGACCTGGACGCGCGCCTCGACGCCGCGCCGCTCGCGCCCAACGCCTGCTTTCAGCTTCGCGCCGGCCAGCGCTTGGTCTTTCGTCAGCCAAAAACCGGACTACGCGCCTATCTCGCCTTTCCCGGCGGGCTCGATGCCCCCGAGATTCTCGGCAGCCGCGCCTGTACCGTGCGCGAACAGATGGGCGGGCTCCTGGATGACGGTAAACCCTTGAAAACGGGCGACCGATTGACCTGGCACGGCGCCGGGGTCGCCTCGCGCGCACTGCCCTCGAAGGCAGTGCTGCCGGTGAATACCCCCGGGCCGCTTTCCCTGGTGCTCGGCGCTCAGGCCTCGCACTTCGCTGGCCAAAGCCTCTTTCACACCTTTAACCAGCGCTGGACCGTGGATGATCGCGCCGACCGCATGGGCATCCGCCTGACCGGCACGCCGCTTTTGAGCGGACCTTCCGGTATCGTTTCCGAAGGCATTCCGCTGGGCGCGATCCAGGTGCCTCCGGACGGCCAGCCGATCGTGCTGATGAACGACCGCCAGACCATCGGGGGCTATCCGCGCATCGGCGCGCTCACCCCCAGCGCCTGCGCGCGCCTGGCCCAGTGCCTGCCCGGCACCGAGGTACGGCTTCGACCAATCACTGCCACTCAAGCGCAGATGATTCACCGGCGCCAGCTCGGCGTTTGGGACTAACCCCGGGTGAACCGTTCACGTTAAGTTAAAGCGGCGCGCTTATGCTGTTGCCCTTCATGGATGTAAAGGATTTCGCGACATGGTCGTCAAGTACGCCGTTTTACCCCTGGTCGCACTGCTAACCGTGAGCACGTCGAGCGCCAGCGCCGAGAACCCGCTTCGCATCGAAAGGCTTCAGCCCTGTGGCGAGCGCTTCAGCCAGCCGACACAAACGTTTTGTCTGGTGGCCAGCGGGCTTGAAGACGATGACGTTCAGCTCATGCTGAGCGGTTCACCCCTTGTGCCCTCTCGCATCGAGCGTCAAGGGCAAAGGCTTCGCGTCACGGTTGACGGCGAGACACAAAGCGCCCCGCTGTGGCTCGAACAGCGCCAACGTCAAAGCAACCCGGTCTGGCTGAGCCTTCAGGGGAGTCACGTGATCGCCGCCACCGACGACGAAGTCGCCGAGAACATGGACGGTGTCACAAGCTACGTCGATCTGATCAGCCTGATCATCGAAGAGGAGTACGACGGCCTGGAGGAGGCGCAGCGACTGGCCGAGAAGTACGGCGCCGAGGTCGTCGGCCAGATCCCGCCGCTCAACACCTACCAGCTGCGCCTGCCCGTAGAGGACCTGGTTGCCCGCGACGCGCTGGTGCTCAGGCTCGGCAGCGAGCTCAGCGTGGATGCCGTGGTGGTGGAAGAGTCGAACGCCGAAGAGAGTACTGAAGACGGTATCGAGCAGGACGCCAGCCCCCCGCCCGAGGCTCACGACCAGGAGTGGGCGGCGAACCGTTTTCTGGACGCGGTGAACTTTTATCAGCGGCGCCTGAATCCGGATCACGACGATATCGACACCCACCCCGTGCGTATCGGCGTCATCGAGCGCAACGTCGATTTCGATACCCCGGACTTCGCCGACTACCTGGGCGACTGCCGCCAGAGCGCAACGCGCACCTGCGTTTACGCCACCGACGCCGCCGAACCCGACGGCCACGGCACCACGGTGGCGGGCATTCTGGCCGCCGCCTGGAACGAGGGCGGCAACAGCGGTTTTTTACGCGGGCTCGACAGCGTCGGCCCCGGCTTCGATGTCATCGTCGACCGCGGTTCAGATGCCGGCATCACCGCCAACGTGGCCGCCTCGGTCAACCTGGTGGAGGACGGCGCCCGCCTCCTCAACTGGAGCTTTGGCATTCACCGCGTGGGGACCGTCGATATCAACGGTGACGAGGTCGACTCGCTGGTGCGCTCCGGCATCGCCATGGACGGCTATGAGGAGCTTCTGGAGGAGTTCTTCTTGTGGCTACGCCGCGATCACCCGGACGTGGTCGTGGTGAACTCGGCGGGTAACGCCTCGTCGTTCTCCGGGCGCGACGACTACCGCCTGCCCTCCTCCTTCGTCACCGACCAGCTGTTCGTGGTCGGCGGTCACGAGCGAAGCGGCGAAGAGGTCGCCATCGAGGACGTCCGCTACGCGATCAAGCGCGACGCCTCGAACATCGACATGCGTGTGGATATCACCGCCGCCGCCTGCGTGCGCGCTTCCACGTCCCGCGAAGGCGAGCAGGGTGAGCCGCACTGCGGCACCTCTTACTCCACACCGCTGGTGACGGGCCTGCTGGCAGCCATGATGTCGATCGACCCGACCCTGACGCCAGCGCAGCTGCGAATCCTGTTACGCCGCAGCGCCCTGCCGATCGGCGAGGAGTTCGATTTCGAACCCACCGACGCCGACGATCTAACCGCCCCGATCCTGCCCTCCGAGCGCGCCCATGATCTCAACCACCCGGATATCGGCCTGTCCGCCCGGCTCGATATGTACAAGGCGCTGGATCTGACGGTGCAGAGCTTGGAGCGGGCGCGTTAGGACCGCTCGGCTTCATTGCGCATACCGAAAGTTGTTATTAACAATAATGTAAAGTTCTTACCCCTTGACGACACAAAGTCTTGAATGTCGCCCTTTTACTCAAGGTTTCGCCCGGTACGCCGTTAACAAGAAGTGCAAAAACACCAATAACGTGCGTCTCTTCGGTTGCGCTGGCTGGCTCGGCGGCGCACGACTCTTCTTCTACTGGGGCTATCAATGAGCAAGTTGTCTCGTTTGTCGTTAACGCAAAAGCTGCTTTTCGCGGTCGCGTTACCCTTGCTGGCCGTGGCGCTCGTGCTGGGCGTGGTGGTCAATTTTCAGCTTAATCAGGCGATACCGTCGCTGATCAACAATACTGCCGCTCGTCAGGTAGACGCGCGTGCCGACGAGATAGGTCGCTGGATCAATGGGCTGCGAAGCTGGAATGCAACGCTTGCTCAGGATGAGCGGCTGGCCGAAGACGTTCCACTCTCTTCCCATCTCGAGTGGCTTGCCAAACGCTATCCCGACAATGGCGCTATCGAGTCACTGTTTTTTGCCAACGCTCAGGGGGATACGCTGACTCACGCCGGCGTGCGCCTGGATATTTCCGAACGGGGTTATTTTCGCGAGCTGGTCGTCGACGGCACCGCGGATACGCTGCTGGCAGATCCGGTGGTTTCCATGGTGAGCGGACTACCCACCGCGCTGATCGTCGATACCGTGTTCGATGATAGCGGCAACCGCATCGGCCTTTTGGGTATTACCGTGGCCATGTCCGCCGTTTCCGATATCACGACGAACATCAATGTCGGCGAAGGCAGCTACGGCTGGATGATCGATAGCCAAGGCCAGGTCATTGCCCACCCGGAAGAGTCATATCGCCTGGCACTCAACTACACCGAAGGCGATCAGACCCACGGCTATGAAGGGCTGAGTGCCTTGAGTGCGCAAATGCTTGATGGCACGCCAGGTGCCGGCGAGATCACCATGCCAAACGGTGAGCACAAGCGACTGATGTGGAACCCCGTCGACGGCACGTCCTGGGTCGTGGGTACGACCATCCCCATGACGGTGTTCACCTCGGTGACCCACGGGCTTTTGCTTTCGCTACTGATTGTCGGGCTGGTGCTCTTCGGGCTCTTGCTGGTCGTGGTGGCGCTGGCTGCACGCCGCGCGCTGGCGCCCATCAAACATACCGCCAGCGCCATGGCGGATATCGCCCAGGGCAAGGGTGACTTGACGCGCCGGCTGGAGGTCAAAACGCAGGATGAAGTGGGTGATCTGGCGAAGGGCTTCAACGCCTTCGTCGAGCGCATGCAGGGCACGTTGCTGGAAGTGCGTAATAACGCGCAGACGGTGCTGATCGGCGCCGGCGACATCGCCGATGGCACCCGGGAGCTTTCGTCGCGGACCGAGCAGGCGGCGGCCAATTTGCAGGAAACTTCCGCGTCGATGGAGGAAATTCATTCGACGGTCGCGCATACCTCGCAAGCGTCCGAGCAGGCCAATGGCCTCGCCTTCGAAGCCGCCGGCGCCTCCCAGCGCGGTAACGAGTCGATGCGCCAGATGCAGACCAAGATGCAGGCGATCAACGAATCCTCACACAAGATCAGCGACATCATCGGCCTGATCGACTCGATCGCCTTCCAGACCAATATCCTGGCGCTCAACGCCTCGGTCGAGGCGGCGCGCGCCGGCGAGCAGGGTCGCGGCTTCGCCGTCGTCGCCAACGAGGTGCGCACCCTGGCCAGCCGTTCGGCCACCGCCGCTCAGGATATCCGCGCGCTGATCGACGTCTCGGTCAGCCACACCCAGGAAGGCAACCAGATCGTCGATGCGGTCGCCCAGCAGATGGGCGCGATCCACAAGAGCATCACTCAGGTCACGGACGTGATGGGCGAAATCGCCGCTAGTGCGCGCGAGCAGACCTCGGGGATCGATCAGGTCAACACCGCGGTAGCAGAGATGGACACCATGACCCAGCAAAACGCCAGCATGGTCAGCCAGAACGCCTCGCTCGCCGCGCATATGCGCGAAAACGCCGAGCGCCTGGACCGGCTGATGAGCGAGTTCGTGCTGGGCAACGAGTCGCCTTCGTTCGCCTCTGCGCTCTCCTCTACCGGACGCGCTTCAGCAGGGCCTTCTGCGTCTCAGGGCACCTCCGCGCTGCCCTCGCCGGCCAAGCCCGTCGCGTCGCGCAAATCACAGCCGGAAGTGGCGGAGTGGGAAGAGTTCTAACGCCTCGGACCGACGTCACGTTTACCCTTGAAGGGCTGTCCGTCAACAGCGGCCCATAAAAAAACCCGCGATCCTGGATCGCGGGTTTTTCGCTCCGGCCCGGTGAACTCAGTCCACCAGCGGCAACAGCGTATTCAGGCTTTCCCGCGCATCGCCGTAGAACATGCGACTGTTCTCCTTGTAGAACAGCGGGTTCTCGATGCCGGAGTAGCCGGTGCCCTGGCCGCGCTTGGAGATGAACACCTGCTTGGCCTCCCAGACCTTCAACACCGGCATGCCGGCGATCGGGCTGTTCGGGTCTTCCTGCGCCGCCGGGTTGACGATGTCGTTGGAGCCGATGACGATCACCACGTCCGTCGAGGCGAAATCGTCGTTGATTTCGTCCATTTCCAGCACGATGTCGTAGGGCACTTTCGCCTCTGCCAGCAGCACGTTCATGTGTCCCGGCAGGCGGCCGGCGACCGGATGGATGGCAAAGCGCACCTCCTTGCCGGCGGCGCGCAGCTTGCGCACCAGGTCGCTCACCGCGCTTTGCGCCTGGGCGACCGCCATGCCGTAGCCCGGCACGATGATGACGCTATCGGCATCGTTCAAGGCGCTGGCCACGCCGCCGGCGTCGATCGCCACCTGCTCGCCCTCGATCTCCGCCGCCGGGCCCTGGCTGCCACCGAAGCCGCCGAGGATAACGTTGACGAAGTTGCGGTTCATCGCCTTGCACATGATGTAGGAGAGAATCGCGCCCGACGACCCCACCAGCGCGCCGGTCACGATCAGCAGGTCGTTGGAGAGCGTGAAGCCGATCGCCGCCGCCGCCCAGCCGGAGTAGCTGTTGAGCATCGATACCACCACCGGCATGTCGGCGCCGCCGATGCCCATGATCAGGTGGTAGCCGATGAAGAACGCCAGGCCCGCCAGTACCAACAGCGTCCAGAAGCCGGCGCCGTTGAGATACAAAATGGCCAGCAGCAGCGAGAGCACCGCCGCACCCGCGTTGAGCAGATGCCCGCCGGGCAGCTGGCGCGGCTTACCATCGACCTTGCCGGCGAGCTTGCCGAAGGCGATTACGGAGCCGGTAAAGGTCACGGCGCCGATGAAGATACCCAGCACCACCTCGACCTGCAAGAACGTCAGCTCGTCCGGCGCCTTGGTGGCGACCAGCGCGGCGAACGCCGAAAACTCCTGCATCACGCCGTCGGCAGCGCGCGCCGCCAGCACCCGGCGACGCTCGAGATCCGCGCTCCAGGCGACGAACACCGCCGCCAGGCCCACGAAGCTGTGCAGCGCCGCCACCAGCTGGGGCATCTCGGTCATCTCGACCTTGCGCGCCAGATAGGCACCGATCGCCGCGCCGATCGCGATCATCGGAATCAGCCAGCCATAGCCGCCGATACCGGGGCCAAAGGCGGTGAACAGCACTGCCACCGCCATGCCGACGATGCCGTACCAGACGGCGCGCTTGGCTTTTTCCTGATTACTCAACCCGCCCAGCGAGAGGATGAACAACACACTCGCCGCGATCGCCGCGGCGGATACGAACCCTTGACTCAGCATACCGTTTCTCCGCCGCTCAGGATTTCTGGAACATGGCGAGCATCCGGCGTGTCACCAGAAAGCCCCCCACGATGTTGATGGTCGCGATCAGCACCGAGATCGCCGCCATGAGCGTGACGATCGCGCTACCGGAGCCGATCTGTAGCACCGCCCCCAAAATGATGATGCCGGAAATCGCGTTGGTCACCGCCATCAGGGGCGTGTGCAGCGAGTGGCTCACTTTCCAGATCACCTGGAAGCCGATGAAGCACGCCAGCACGAAGACGATAAAGTGCTGCATGAACGAGGCCGGTGCGACCTGGCCGAGCAGCAGCATCAGTGCCCCGCCCACGGCCAGAAGGGTGACCTGGCGTTTGGTCTGGGATTTGAAGGCGGCGGTCTCTAGAGCCTTCTTCTCCTCGGCAGTGGGCTCTTTCTCCTTTGGCTTGGGCTTGGACGCGCCGATCGCTTTCACCTTCGGCGGCGGCGGCGGGAAGGTGACGTCATTCTGGTGCGTGACCGTAGCCCCGCGAATGACGTCGTCCTCCATGTTGTGATCGATCACGCCGTCCTTTTCAGGCGTCAGGTCGGTCAGCATGTGGCGAATGTTGGTGGCGTACAAAAGCGATGACTGTGTGGCCATGCGCGAGGGAAAATCGGTGTAGCCGACCACGATCACGCCGTTATCAGACACCACCCGCTCATCGGGCTTCGTCAGATCGCAGTTGCCGCCCTTCTCGGCGGCGAGATCGATGACTACCGAGCCCGGCTTCATGGCCGCGACCATGTCCTCGAGCCAGAGCTTCGGCGCAGGCCTGCCGGGAATCAGCGCGGTGGTGATGACGATGTCGACATCGGATGCCTGCTCGCGGAAGCACTCGAGCTGCTTCTCGCGAAATTCCGGGCTCGAGGGCGCGGCGTAGCCGCCGCTTTCCGAACCGTCCTGGGCGTTGTCGAAGTCGAGAAACAGAAACTCCGCCCCCATCGATTCGATCTGCTCGGAGACTTCCGGGCGCACGTCAAAGGCGCGTACCACGGCACCGAGACTGGTCGCAGTGCCGATGGCGGCAAGACCGGCCACGCCCGCGCCGATCACCAGCACCTTCGCCGGCGGCACCTTGCCCGCGGCGGTCACCTGGCCTGTGAAGAAGCGCCCGAAGTTGTTGCCCGCCTCGATCACCGCGCGGTAGCCCGCGATGTTGGCCATCGACGAGAGCGCGTCCATCTTCTGGGCCCGCGAGATGCGCGGCACCATGTCCATGGCGATGACCGTCGCGCCCTTGGCGCGGCACTTCTCGAGCATCGCCTCGTTCTGGGCCGGCCAGAAGAAGGAAATCAACGTCTGGCCCTCGCGCAGGCGCTCGGCCTCCTCATCAGAAGGCTCGCGCACCTTGATCACGACCTCGGCGGCCTCGAAAATCGCCTGGGCGGTGTCGACCACCGTCACCCCGGCGTCGCGGTAAACCTGATCGTCGAAGCCTGCGGCCACACCGGCCCCGGTCTCGATCAGGCACTCGTGGCCCAGCTTTTGAATCTGCCCCGCGCTCTCCGGGGTGAGGGCGACCCGCGCCTCGCCCCGGCTGCTCTCTTTTAGTGCGCCTATTTTCACTCGTCGTCTCCCCTGAATGAGAAAGCCCCGCCGCGCCTACTCGCCAAACGTCGGCGCGGCATCGAAACGCGGCCCGGTACAGAGCCGCCTCTTGTTGTCCAGCAAGTGTTATCTACCCAGGCACCGGTAATTTCAAAACCACCCGCAATCTCAAAACCAGCCACTATGTAGTAATATTACGTTCATCACTATTCGCATTTCGGCTAAGACGCTTAAACCGTCGTCCTGTCACCCATCGATCTATCACCCATAGCCCTATCACCCATAGCCCTATCACCCATAGCCCTATCACCTATAGCCCTATCGCCCGCTGCCTTGGGCGCTTCTCGCAAAGTATAAGGACTGCGGGTTAGCGTCTTTTGGTCAGTACGTCGTTCACCGCGTCTAAAAACGCCACCCGGGACGGCTCGTGGGGCGTGGTCAAAAGGCTCCCACCGACGAACAACAGCGTTGCGACGGCGATGCCCCAGATACCCGCCGGTAGCCCCCAAAGCGCGTTGCCGGTCGCGTACATCGTGAGAACGAACGCGCTGGTGCCCAGAATGCTTAAAAGCGCGCCGAATGCCGTACCGCGCTGCCAGAAAAACGCGCCAATGATCGCCGGCACCACGGCGACCAGCCCCGACGAGGCAGCCACAGAGAGCACCGCGATCAAATCGAGCTGAAGCTCGGCAAAGCCCAGCGCCAATAGCGCGATCACCGGGACGACGAATTTGCCGACCAGCAGCTGGCGCTTTTCGCTCACATCACTTTTTACGTGCGCATACACGTCCCGCGAGAGCATCGAGGCCAGCGTCAGCATGATGGAGTCGATGGTAGAGACCGCCGCCGCCAGAATACCGACCATGACGATCACGCCCAGAAGCGGCGGAATGAAGTCGGAGCCCAAAAGCGTGGGGGTGGCGAGATCCGCTCGCTCGAGCCCTGGAAAGGCCGTCAGCGCGGAAAAGCCCCACAGGATGGACACCAGGGTATAAACGAAGCCAAACACCATGAAGCCGATCAGCATCTGGCGCATGGCCGAAAGCGACGCCGGCATGAACAGCCGCTGGCTCACTTGAGGGTTGGAGAGACTAAAGAAAAACCACGGGATACTCAGCCCCAGAAACGTGGTCAGGCTGAAAAGTCCGGAACCGGGGACGGTCAAGGCGTCAGGGTGTTCGCGGGCGAGGGTATCGAACAGCTCGACAAAACCGCCCAGCGCCTGAATGACCAACAGCGCGACCAGCGTCGAGGCGACGATCATCACCAGCGCCTGCAGCGAATCGGTCCACATGACCGAGCGAATCCCCGCCACGTAAGCGAACAGAATCGCGATCGCGGTGGCCAGCAACACCCCGGTGGTAAAACCGATCGCCCCGTTGGTCATGCCCTCCAGCAGATACCCCACCCCCGCGAGCTGCACCGCGCAGTAGGGAATCAAAAAGATACAGCTGGCGATCGACATCGACAGCGCCACGGCCTTGCTGTGATAGCGAAAACCGAGCATTTCGCTGGGCGTGACGAAGCCGAACGCGCGGCCGACCGCCCAGAAGCGCGGCCCGAAAATCGCCACCAGCGACACCCCGGCGAAGTAGATGATCTCGAAACCGAGCGCGCCCACGCCGCCGGCGTAGGTCAGCCCGGCAAGCCCTACCATCATGAAGGCGCTGTAGGTCGTCGCGCTGTAGCTCAGCGCCGAGACGAAGCCGTTCATCTGCCGGTTGCCCAAAAAGAAGCCCGACATGCTCTCCACGCCCTTCTGGCGGGAGAGAAAGGCGATCATCACCGATACCGCAAGATAAGCGACAATGGCCATCCAGATCATCGATTCAGTCACGATCGTGCTCCTTGAACCCCTTGGTAATGAACACGTTCAGCGCAATCACGACGACGCCCGCCACGCTCCAAAAAAGAAAGCTGCCGTACCAGGCCGCCACGTTTGAAAGCAGGGTATAGGGTACCAGGCAGCACAGCACTACCAGCATCGCGATAGCCCCTATCCACTTGTCCCGCGCCATAGGTCACCTCGTTGTGTTGTTTTTAAGTCCAGCGAGCAAGCATACACGCCAGGTCGCCGTAAACGCTTCCCTGATACTCAGGTAAACGCCGAAACCCCATAACATAATGCAAAATTTCGCCATTTTAATTAAATGCGAACATTTTTATTAAAGTCGTCGCCTCGTGAGTCGTTATTACAACGGGTGCCGTAGCCCTGGGCAAGCTTCTCCGCTCGACCGATTCGCCAGCGTACGAGGTCGTGTTGTGCCCCGGTCGTAAAACGATGCCGTAAAACGATTCGTGACAACCACGCCGTCAAATAATGTCGTAAAAACCGAGGCCATCAATGCGCAAGCTTTCTCACCTGTCGTTGACCCAAAAGCTGCTGTTCGCCGTGGCGCTGCCGCTATGCGGGGTGGCTATCGTGCTGGGCATCATCGTTCAAGCCCAGTTGAGCCGGGCCATTCCATCGCTGATCGACAACACGGCCATGCGTCAGGTGGACGCCCGGGCCGACGAAGTCAGCCAGTGGCTGAACGGCTATCGCAAATGGCTGAACGTACTCGCCCAGGACGAGCGCTTGAGCCGGGGCGCACCGCTGGAGAGACATGTGGACTGGCTTGCCAAACGCTATCAAACCGACGGCACGATCGAGTCCCTGTTCGTTTCTGACGCGCAGGGCAATACCATCAACCAGGAAGGGATGGTGCTCAATATCGCCGAGCGCCCCTATTTCCAGGCGCTGATGACCGATGCCACGGCGGATCGCATGCTGCTCGACCCCTTCGTCTCCAAGGCAACCAACGAGCCCGCCGCGCTCATGGTGGAAACACTCTTTAACGAGCAGGGCCAGCGCGTGGGGATCATCGGCATCGCCCTATCGCTCGATACCCTCTCGAGCGTGACCACCGATATCGATGTCGGAAAAGGCAGCTACGGCTGGCTCATCGACAGCCAGGGCCGCGTGATTGCACACCCCAACGCGGATTACCGGCTCACACTCAACTACGCCGATGGCGATGAAACCCACGATTACGAAGGGTTGAGCGCGCTCAGCGGCGATATTCTCAGCGGCCAGCCGGGCACCGGCGAGATCGTCATGCCCAGCGGCGAGCGCAAAACGCTGATCTGGAGCCCGGTCGATGAGACGTCCTGGGTGGTCGGCACCACGGTGCCGATGTCGGTCTTTACCGGCGTCACCCACCAGCTTTTGATGTCGCTGTTGATCGCAGGCGTCGTGCTGTTCGGCCTGCTGCTGATCGTGGTGGCGTTCGCCGCGCGCCGCGCGCTCGCCCCCATCAAGCACACCGCACGGGCCATGAAGGATATCGCCCAGGGCAAGGGCGATTTGACCCGCCGCTTGAGCGTCGACACCCAGGATGAAGTGGGCGATCTGGCCCAGGGTTTCAACGCCTTCGCCGAGCGCATGCAGGCCACGCTTTCAGAAGTACGCCACAACGCCCAGACGGTGCTGAGCACCGCCGTGGATATGGCCGATAGCACCCAGGAGCTTTCCACGCGCACCGACCAGGCGGCCGCCAATCTTCAGGAGACCTCGGCCTCGATGGAGCAAATTCATTCGACGGTCGCCCATACCTCCCAGGCCTCCGAACAGGCCAGCGGACTCGCCGTGGAGGCGGCCAGTGCGTCCCAGCGGGGCACCGAGTCGATGGCGCGCATGGAAGAGAAGATGGCCTCCATCAGCGAGTCCTCGACGAAAATCAGCGACATTATCGGACTGATCGATTCCATCGCCTTTCAAACCAACATTCTGGCGCTCAACGCCTCGGTAGAAGCCGCTCGCGCCGGTGAACAGGGCCGCGGGTTCGCGGTGGTGGCCAACGAGGTTCGCACCCTGGCCAGCCGCTCGGCCAGCGCGGCTCAGGAGATTCGCACACTGATCGACGTCTCGGTCGATCACGCCCAGCAGGGTAACGATATCGTCCGCCACGCCGCCCAGCAGATGCGCGAGATTCACCGCAGCATCACCCAGGTCTCCGACGTGGTCGGCGAAATCACCGCGGGCGCTCGCGAGCAGACAGCAGGCATCGAGCAGGTGAATACGGCAGTAGCGGAAATGGACACCATGACCCAGCAAAACGCCGCCATGGTCAGCCAGAGCGCCTCGCTTGCAGCAGGCATGCGTGAAAATGCCGAGCAGCTGGATCGGTTGATGGGTGAGTTCATTCTCGATCACACCACCCACGTCGCAACCCGGCACCCGGCCAAACCCTCTTCATCGATACCACCTCAAACACCGGCAGCGCCCAAAGCGCTTGCCAAACCCTCGGTGGCCGAACCGGAGTGGGAAGCGTTTTAATATCGCTCTCCTGGTAAAAGAGAGCACCTGAGACAACCGGGGCCGCACTGGCTGCCCCGGTCACATGACGTCAAGAGGTGATGAACAAGTCGGTATCAGTAATGCGGGATACCGTAAGGCTAGTGAACGTATCGACGCAAATGGGCCTATTCACCCCGGGTATTTCAACGCTACCCTTGATCTTCATCTGGTACTTTAATGCTAGAAGCGGATTAACTATTTCATATCGATCAATGGCAGCCCTCTGCACAGTGGCTCTGCTCGGTCCGATAGCGAGTATGCCATGGCCCGTAACCGTTACCTGAAAGGATTTACGCTGTTGGAGCTTTTAGTGGCGCTGGCTCTCATGGGGATTCTGCTGGGCGTCGGATTTCCCAACTTCCTGCGCATGATCGAGATCAACCGTGTCGTGAGCGCCACCAACGAGTTCAAGACCGCCATGAATTACGCACGAAGCGAGGCGGTTCGCCGCAATCAAAGCGTGACGCTTACGCCCTTGCCCGAAGGATGGAGTGCAGGTTGGCAGGTCGCGTCCGGAAGCCAAGCGCTACGCTACTGGCCGCAGTCCACCCGGGGGCTTGAGATTCAAGTTCTCGATGCGGCCAAAAAGCCCATTTCGGGGGGGCTGGCGTTCAACAGCCTGGGGCGCTTGCAACGAAGCCGCCCCGAGACCGTCTGGATATCGATCTGGCTGGGTGAGCAAGCCGATGGAAAAGGCCGCTGTATCCGTCTTGAACCCAGCGGCCTTTCGCGCGTACAGGACACCCCCAGGGCGTGCACGACCTGATGCGAGGCTGAAGCCATATGAGACGGACACAGCAGGGTATTTCGCTCATCGAGTCGCTGGTGGCCATGCTGATCATGTCGGTGGGCCTTCTGGGCGTGGTGGCGCTGCAAACCAATGCACTGACTCAGCAGCGAAGCGCCTACCTGGAAACTCAAGCCACCAACATGGCTCAGGACATGATGGACCGGATTCGCGCCAACCCCGATGAGGCTAGCGCCTATAACCTGGACTTTGACGAAGACGTGGGCGAAGACTGCAGTGGCCCGGGGCTTGTGGCCAACGATACCGCCACGTGGATATGCGACCTCGAGGCGGTGCTGCCCGAAGGCGAGGGCAAGATCGAAGTGAATGGTCAGGTCAGCGTCGCGGTGCGCTTCAACAATCCTTTCTCGAGCGGCAAACGCAAGATCGAGCTGGTCACGGAGCTATGAAATGAATACTGCTCGTGGCGTCTTCCAAAAACAAACAGGCTTTACACTCATCGAGCTTCTGGTCGCCATGGTGATCGGGGTGCTGGTGATTCTGGGCGCCACCCAGCTGTTCATCGCCTCGCAGCAGAATTATCGCGTGACCACGGCACTTGCCAACATGCAGGATACCGGGCGCTTCGCGCTGGAGACACTGGCCCGCGAACTTCGTCAGGCAGACTTCAGAGGTGGCTGCGCGCCGGGCCAGATCAACGTGAGCATTCCAAGCCTTGCGCGCACGACGAACATCGCGCCCGCCCCTGGCCTGCAGGGGTTTACCTCTCCCCAGAACACGACGCTCTCGAGTACCTTTGAGCAGCCCCTCGCCAACGCTCAAGTGATCGCTTATCGCGCGGCGGGCACACCGATAAAAGGCCGTATTACGGGCGTATCCAACCAGACATTCAGCTTCGCGCCCGCTCATAACGCGGCTGGCCAAATGCTGCTGCTTCAAAGCGCGCAGCGCTGCGAGCTCTTTCTCAATGCGGCCAGCCAGCCCGACCAGCTACAAAAAAGTACCACGGGCTGGCCCGCGGGCAGCGCGCAGGCGGCGCCCTTGCCCTATACCCAGAACCAGGCTGTCACACTGACCGCGCTGACCAGCGGCGTTTACTACCTGGGCCGCGATCCGACCAACGCCGATAGACCCTCGCTAATGCGTTTGGATACGAGTACCGCCACGCCGGTCAACGAAGTGCTCGCCAGCCACGTGGTCGCGCTGCGCGCCCGCTTTTTGAAAAACGATGCTTACGTCACCGTCAATGACGTGGACGCCAACGAGTGGCAGAACGTACGCGCGGTGCGCGTAAGCCTGATCGTGCAGAGCGAGCGCACCGACTTGCGCCAAACCCCGACGACTATCGAAACCGGTAACTTCCGTTCGAACCCGTTCACCGCCAACGATGGACGCCTGTATCAGGTATTTACGACCACCATCGACCTGAGGAATCGGTCGTGAAAAACGATGACTTCTATCCGGTGGCCCAGCGCGGCATGGCGCTGATACTCAGCCTGATCTTTCTCACGATCGTGACGCTGGTGAGCCTCTCGTCGATGCAGGGCGCCATGACTCAGGGAAGCATGGCTCTCAATCAGCAGGATTACAGCGTGGCGTTGCAGGCCGCCGAGGCCGCGCTGCAGGAGGCCGAGCGCGTACTGGAAAGAGGCAATAAGCCCCCAGCGACGTGGACGTCCTACACGGCAGATAGCGCAAGTGCCACCATTGAAGGGCAGTATCAAATGCCTCAGCAAACCGGCGAAGTGATCGGCTCACGCGTTACCAGCCAAGGGGTCGAAACACTTGAGGTCCTCTATCGTCTCGAAGCTCGAGGAAGTGGCCGCTTGACGGATACCAGCGTCAGGCTCGAAGCCTTTTACGTTCGCGTGGAGTAATCGATCATGTCCCAACATAGCGGTACTCGGCTTTTACTTACGCGCTGGCTGGCACTGTTAATGTGGCTGGCTACGGCACCGGCATGGGGCGGTACGACCTACAACCCGCCGCCACCGACAGAGCCCACGCCGACCCAGCCGACGCCGCAGGAGCCCACCCAGCCCGCCCCTACGCCGGCTACGCCGATCAGCGGCGGCGAAGGGACGGTAGACGAAAACTACGCGATCCCCGCGGACAGAACCGGGCTCTCCAACGCGCCGCTCAACGTGGTCAGCCAGGTTCCGCCCAACATTCTGCTTATTCTGGATAACTCCGAAAGCGGTCAGGAAGGGCTCGATGGGCGCGTGGCGATTGGTAACGCCTTGGGCGATCGTGAAACGTTAGCCGCCTGTCAGACCAATACCTTTGATGCCTCCAGGTGTCCAGCAGGGGCTCGTTCACCGCTGAGCAAATCGAGCATCATGAAAAGTGTTGGGCGCGAGCTCATCAACCGTTATCGCGGGGAGATCAATCTAGGGCTGATGGCTTATCAGCAGAACCAGGCGTCCAGAGACCGTAACAGCTTTGCCAATAATACCGTTCTTTGGCGTTTGACCGAGCGAGCGCTAGATGTGCGCTACTCAACGGATGCGAGCCCCAGTTGGTACAACCCGAGTTTCGAGGGCGCCTGGAATGCGACTACCAAGCGTTATCGGACGCGGCTACCCAATAGCAGCATACATGCGTTTTTCAATGTCGGCCTACCCGGCTATTACGTCATCAACCGAACCAGCCTGCTGCCACCGGACGCAAGCGACGATCGCACCGAGTACTGGGCGAATACCGGCGTGAGCGCGAGCGGCGACCAGAGCATCAATCGTTACCTGCGTCTTCTCCAGGGCTCGAACGGTTTGTACTACTCGGACTATGATGGTGCCGCTCAAATTGCGCTGGTCGATAGCATGCGCCAGCGCGGCATTCCCAACTGGGGTCAAAACATTCTTTCCTTGCAGCTCAATCAGCTGGAGTGGCGCACCACCTCCTCCCCCGGGCTTGGCTATTTGCATGTTCCGATCGGCGGGCTCAATACGGACGGCTCGATTAATGATGCACACTGGAGCCGGATTCTCACAAAGCTACAGCCCCAACGCCACGACTGGAGCAGCCTTGGCAACCCGATGACCGACCCCGCTTGGCCTTTGCTGGCCACCGGTCTAACGCCTATCGAAGGCACCATGTACACCGTGCGGGACTACTTTCTCAACAACACCAGCAGTGGCACCTCGTTTAGCAGCGCGCAGGGGCGCCAATCAGGCATTACGATTCCGAACATGAGCAACGCGACGGCTCGCCAGTGCCTGGTTAACGCCAACATCTGGCTCACCGACGGCCTGCCTTCGGTAGACCGTACCGGTCGCTCGCTAGGCAATAACGTAAGCCAGGCACTGACCGATGCTCAGAACGCCATTCGCCGCCTTTACAGCGATACCGCAAGCGCCTTGCCTAACCCGGTGCGCACCTACGTAGTGGGCTTCAACCTGCCGCCGGACATCAACAATCTGCCGGGCGTACCCACCGACCCGTTGGGCGAGCTGGCTAAAGCCGGCGGCACCGAGCGCGCCTACTTCGCCAACGACGAGGCCTCGCTCAACCAGGTCATGCGTCAGGTGCTGGGTCGCATCATCAGCTCGTCGCAGTCGAGCACCGCCTCGGCGGTCAGTAGCGACACCTTCGACCTGCAAGGCAACAACCTGGTCTACAGCGCGGGCTACCGAAGCGGCGACTGGTCGGGGCGGCTGGTCGCCTCCGCCGTGAACGAGCGCGGTCAGCGCACCCCACGCTGGGATGCCGAAACGATGCTTGCGCAACAGGTCGGGAGCCGGCGGCTGCTGACCTCGCACCAGCCTACAGGCCAGCGCAAGGCCGGCGCTTTACTCTCGACAAGCACCAGCGGCCTTACTCAAGCCGAAATCAATTGGTTCCAAGGGTCTAACCAGACCGGACTGCGCATCCGTCAGTCGCCGTTGGGCGACATTATCAACGCAAGCCCGGTGCTACTGCCTGGGCGCGAGTCGCGCCCGCCACTTCTACTGGTCGCCGCTAACGACGGCATGCTGCACGGCTTTAACGCCAATACCGGCCGTGAACTTTTCGCCTACCTGCCCGCCGAGCTTACCCAAGGCACTTCACCCCCGCTTCGCGAGCTGACCCGCACGGGCTATAGCCACCGCTACTTCATGGATGGCACGCCGGCGGCACGGGAAATTACGCTGAGCAATGGCAACAAGCGCGCCATCGCGGTCGGCACCATGGGCGCCGGCGGGCGTACAGTGTTCGCGCTGGACGTGAGCAATCCGACTAATATGGGCGCGCAAAACGTGCTGTGGGAGTTTCGGCGACCGGAGCTTGGCAGCGGCGTGAGCGAGCCCACCATCACCCAGCTTAGCGACGGCCGCTGGGTGGCCATTTTCGGCAACGGTTACAACAGCACAAGCTACAAGGCCGCGCTTTACGTAGTCGACCTGCAGACAGGCGCGCTCGTCGCCCGGCTCGATACCGGTGAGGGCAGTGTGGAAACACCAAATGGCTTGGCTACGGCCACGGTCACCGCATGGCCCACGTTCAACGGCGGCGCCCGTTTTGCCTACGCCGGGGATTTGAACGGCAATCTGTGGCGCTTCCCGCTTACCCAAAATGGCACGATCACCAAACTCTATACCGGCGCGCGTACCCAGCCGATCACATCAGCGCCGGCGGTCACCTTGAGCGGCGGGGCCGATAACCGATTGATGGTCATCTTCGGCACCGGCAGCTACTTCAGAACCCAGGACGGCAACGATCAGAGCGTGCAGCAGCTGATCGGTATTCGTGATCAGGAGAGTCGCACGACGTCAGTCGCATCCGGACAGCTTTTGGTGCAAGAAATCAGTGCGGCCGGCACTCAGAGCGGTATGACCGTGCGTGCCACGACCAATAAACCACTGACGACCCAGTTGGGCTGGCGCATGGTGCTGCCAGCGGGTGAGCGCGTCATTGCCTCGCCATCGTTCTCGAGCGGCTTGCCCCGGCGGGTGCGTTTTTCAACCATGCGGCCCGACACCACGAATCCGTGTAACGTGCGCCGCGTGGGCTATTTTCTCTCGCTTGTAGCCGAGACCGGCGGCAGCGGCGGCGGCACTATCTTCGATTTCAACAGGGATGGCGCGATCGATACTGGCCTCTTGCTCAACGGTGATGCGATCGTTGGGCTTCAGCTGGGTAGCGGCGAGCGCCTGGTGGGCATTAAAAACGGTGACGGGGAAGAGACGCTGTTCACCGGCAACCCGGATGCCGGCGACACCGGCGTGATTACCGTCGAACTCAATGAGGCGCCGCTTGGTCGGCGCTCCTGGCGGCAGGTCAACGATTGATGCATCCAGCGGGCTACACCGAGCGCACGGTCCACTGCACCAGCCGGGCGACTACCGGGCGCACGATCAGGATACACACGAACGCCACCGGCATGGCTATCTGGTAGGCCTGCCAGACCAGCGACATGAAGCCCTCGGCCATCCCGGCGTTTACGGCCGTGATCACGATGGTCATCAAAAACGCCATGATCGAGGACATGTAGAAGGCGAAGACCACGGGCGTGAACTTCGGGTGCAGCTTGCGCGCCGCCAGCAGGCGCTGCTCGGGGTAGCGTTTTGAGCTCATGAACAGGGTCTTCGTCTATTTAATGAGCCTGCTATCTTAACGACTCCCGAGCGTATCATGAAGGCGTCTCAGGCGAAGCGTGCCTTGGCGCCCTTTTCGCGCGTGAGCTGGCCGATGCGGTAAAGATCGTTCAAATAAAAATCCAGCCGGCCGAGCAGATGATTCACCGGCAGGAGCAAAAAAATAAGCCCCATCAGGATCACCGGCTCGTTGAGCCAGGCAAGCGCCGGCGTTTGCACCGGGTAGAGCAGCGTATAGATACTCATGCCGCCCAAAAACTGTGCGATCAGGCTATTGATGATCACCAGCGTAATGAACAGCGCCCGCCAGTCACGCTTGGGCAAGTGAACGCGGCCCAGCGGCCCCATGCGGGCGCTTACGCGTGTGCCAAAGCGCAGAGTGGCGTGGCGGCGTAGCAGCGCGCGCGCGGCGTTCTCATCATCATTTTCGATCGCCTCACGCGCCAGCGTTTTATCGAAGTGCTCGCCCAGGGTCGCCTCGACAGCGTGATCGAAGGTTTCCGCTTGCGCGTTTTCTCCCCGCCCGCCTTGCCCTGCCGCCGCATCCAGCCGCGCGAGCTTTGCGCGATTGTGGGAGGAGAGCTTTTGTGCGTTGTCGAAATTGATGGCGTAGTTCACCGCGTAAAGCTGATAGAGCGTGGCGGTGACGCCGACGAAGATCAAACCGTAAACGAGTGCGATGAGCATGGGCCGGCCTATTGACGAGGGTGAAAGGAGGGGGTGAAGCGTGCGCCCTTCATATTTAACAGATCTACCACCATGGTCAAATGCGGCATGAAAGCGCAGGCGAGCCAGGCTACCATAGCGCCACGCTCAGCGAAGGCCACAACAATCATACCGCCTGGCTGGTTATCCGGCTCACAAGGAACTCCCAATGCCCTCTCAAGACTCCGCTTCACTGCATGGCGACGTGGCGCGCTCACCGTCGCGCGCCAAAAAGTACCTGGCCGCGCTTGGCCCCGGCTTTCTGTTTGCCGGCGCGGCCATCGGTACCTCCCACGTGGTGCAATCCACTCGCGCCGGCGCCGAGTACGGCGTAGGGCTTTTAGGATTTATTCTGCTCGCGGTGCTGTTGAAGTATCCGTCGTTTTTCTTCGGCCCGTTTTATGTCAGCGTGACCGGCAAGTCGCTGGTCGAAGGCTACCGTCAGACCTTCGGCCGCTCGGTGGTGGGGCTCTTCGCGCTGGTGCAGATTCCGGTCACCGCGATCATCATCGCCGCCATTGCGATCACCACGGCGGGGCTGGCCGGCAGCATCGTGCCGCTGACCCTCAGCCCGCCCACGGTGGCGGTGATTCTGATCGCGCTGTGCGGCGTGCTCACTTTCGCCGGCGGCTACCGGCTGCTGGACTGGGTCAACAAGGTGTTCGTGGTGATTTTGAGCGTGACCACGGTACTGGCCGCCATCGTTGCCCTGCCGCTGGTGGACTGGACCTTTTATCCGGCCACCGCGGCCTCGCCGCTTTGGAGCGTGGCGACCTTCGTGACGCTGGTCGCGGTGCTGGGCCTGATGCCTTCGGACATTACGCTGGCGGTCATGAACTCGCTGTGGTCCGAGGCGCGCAATAAAACCCAGGGCAAGCGTAGCGATACTACCGCCGAGAAGCTCGATTTCAACATCGGCTATATCGGCGCTGGCGTTTTGGCGGCGTGTTTCGTAATCATGGGCGCCGGCGTCATGCACAGCCAGGGCGTGAGCCCCGCCGACGGCGCGGTAGGCTTTGCAAGCCAGGTCATCAGCCTTTACACCAGCACACTCGGCGAGTGGAGCGGCGTGGTCGTGGGCATTTCCGCGTTTACTGTCATGCTCACCACCCTGCTGACCGTGCTCGACGGCTTCCCGCGCATGATCAGTGCTTCCTGGTACACCTTCACCCGCCCGGTGGGCGCGACCGAAGAGTCGCGCACGATCGAGGGCAGCCCGGCGTTTCTGATCTCGCTGATCGGGCTTTCACTGTTCGCCGCGGTCATTCTCTACACACTGATGGGCAACTTTCGCCTGTTCATGGACTTCGTGATGGTGGTGGCCTTTTTGTTGAGCCCGATTCTCGCCGCACTCAACCACTTCACCGCCAACGGCGCCACCGTGCCGGTATCACTTCGCCCCTCCAAACTGATTAATGCCTGGAGCTGGCTGGCGATCGCCACGCTGACGCTGTTGTCGGTGGGCTATATCGTCGTCCAGTTCATCATGTAAGCCTCAGGCAAGCGCATCACGCACGTTCATCGTGCAAATTCGGCGGGCGGTCACGCAAGTGGGCCGCCCGCCACCGTTTTGCGAATCCCTTCGAGCACGCCGTGGCCATCCTCGCGGCCAAGCTCCTCGTACCAGGCCTGGGTCTCGGCGGGGTTCTCGCCGTGAATCATCGCCGCCCGCTTGCGCGCGCGCGCCACGATCTCCCCAACCCGTTCGACGCGCGCGCCGTCGTAGCGTTCGAGCGCTGTCGCAAGCGCCGTCGTGGTATCAGGCGCTTCATCAAGCGCGGCGCTGACGGCCTCGCTCAGCACCCAGGCATCCTCCATCGCCTGACAGCCGCCCTGGCCAAGATCCGGCGCCATGCCGTGGGCCGCGTCGCCCATCAGTGCCACCCGCGTGTCGGTCAGCCGCTCGAGCGGCTCGATGTCGTGAATCTCGACCCGCGCCATGCGAGCGGGGTCGAACTGCTCGATCAGCGCCTGCACCGCCGGGCTCCAGCCCTTGAAATGCGTCTTGAGCTCGTCGCGATAGCGGCTTGGGTCACTTTGCGAGCCTGCCGCCATCGGCACGTCGAAAAAGCAGTAAAACTCCTGCTGCCCTTCGTCGTTACCGCCGGCCCCCATGGGCATGAGCGACACGCGCTTGCCCTCGCCCACGTATTGATCCCAGCTTTCGAGCGGCGCCAGCGCCTCGGTGGCCGCCACGCGCACGTTCCAGTTCACGTAGCCCACGTACTGGCGCGCCACCCGCTGCCCGACGATTTTATCGCGAAGCCTTGAGTGCGTGCCGTCGGCCACGACCAGCAGATCAGCGCTGACACGCTCGCCGTCCTCCATCACGGCCGTCACACCCTCATCATCGCTTTCAACATCCACACAGTGGCGCCCGAGCCGAATATGCTCGGCGCCCACGGCGTCGAATAGGGTCTTTTGAAGCGCGGCGCGGGAAATCGGGCAGGCGCGCTGATTCACCGCCTCGTAAAGCGGGGTGAGCGAGAAATCACTTAACAGGTGACCCTCGTGGCTCAGGTAGCGCATGCGCGTCATCTCGCCGCTGATCTGTTCGATGGCGCTGCCCAGCCCCAGCCGATGCATCACTTTTACCCCGTTGGGCCATAGCGAAATCGCGGCCCCCACCGGGCGCATCTGTTCGACGCGCTCGAAGACCTGCACGCGGTGGCCCTGGCGTTTGAAGGCCAGCGCCGCGCTCAACCCGCCCATGCCCGCACCAATGACGACAATATCCAGCGCCATAACGCCTCCTGATCAAAATGAAATTGCGTTGTGAAACGACGTGGCGACGCTCGTATACAAAACGCGTTCCTTCGAGCCTACCGCATCCGCCAGGCAAAGCGTATAGCCACGCCCTGCCAGCCCCACGTCACCGGGTTCGATGCCGTGGGCCCGAACGTTACGGGCAAGAATCGGGCCAGCCCGAAGCCGTTTGGCTGATAGCGAAGGCGCGAAGCTCATCGAACAACCAGGCCGTGGCGGGCTCGCGCGCGTAGAGCTCGTGCTGGATCAGGGTGAGCGTCAGCGCGCCGAGTTCCGGCGGCGCCTCGACCAGGCGCACCGGCAGTAGCGCGATGAAGCGCTCGGCCATGTGCCGGGGCAACGTCATGATCGCCCCGGTTAGCGCCACGACCCGGGCCGCGGCGATATAGTTGAGATTGCGCGAGATCACCCGCCGGCTCAATCCGTGCGCACGCAGGCAGCCGTCGATGGGCCCCAACCCGAGCCCGCTGATGTCGGCGAGTTCGACGTGGGCAAGTGCGGCAAAGTCGCCAAGCGTTAGCGATGCCCCCACCTGGACATTGTCTGCCGCGGCCAAACACACCCACTCCTCATCGAGCCACGGCGTACTCACCACTCCGGTAGGCAGCTCGACGCGGCTATCGAGCCCGACCACCATATCCACCTGGCGGCTTTTCAGACCCTCGTCGAGTGCGTCAGGCGTGATCAGCTCGATCGAGAAACTCAGCCCCGGCGCCTGGCCGAGCAGCCGGCTCAAAAATAGCGGGTACATCACCTCCTCGAAGTAGTCCGTGGTGGCCAGGGTAAAGTGGCGCGCGCTGGTCGCCGGGGCAAAGCTTGCGGGCGGGGCGAGCCCCTGCTCGAGCAGCGCCAGTGCCTGCACGACGGTCGGCAGCAGCGCCTCGGCCCGTGGCGTGGGCTGCATGCCCTGCTCGATGCGAACGAACAGCGGATCGTCGAGCCCTTCGCGCAGCCGCTTGAGCGCGTGACTGATGGCGGGCTGGGAAAGATGCAGCTTTAGCGCCGCCCGGGTGACGTGGCGCTCCTGCATGAGCGTCACGAAAACGCGCAGCAGGTTCAGATCGAAATGCCGAAACAACTTCATGGCGAATCACCATTCATATAGCGAATGATCCAATTCTAAACATTCATTTCATTCATTACTCAAAACCTTTTATCGTCTTCGCCTTCACTCCCTTTCGAGGAGGCGCCCGCGAGTGGCCCAGTCCCCTATCATGCCAAGCCTGTTCGGCGATGTTATCTCGACGTTCATGAACGTGGAAAAAGCCACTGACCCAAAAGCGAGTAATGCGGACGTCGTGATCAGCGGCGTGCCCTTCGATCTCGCCTGCTCGGGACGCGCCGGCACGCGCATGGGCCCCAACGCCATTCGCCAGGCCACGGCGAATTTGATCTGGGAAGGCAAGCGCTGGCCCTGGGACTTTGCCCTGGAAGAGCGCCTTTGCGTGGTTGACGCGGGCAACCTGGACTACGCCTACGGCGAGCCGGAAAGCCTGGTGGACAACCTGGAGAGCCACGCCGGGCGCTGGCTCGGTGCCGGCAAGAAAATGCTGACGCTCGGCGGCGATCACTACATCAGCCTGCCGCTACTGCGCGCGCACGCCCGTGAGCATGGCCCGCTGGCGCTGATCCACTTCGATGCCCACACCGACACCTACGAGCAGGGCACGCGCTTCGATCACGGTACCATCTTTCACCACGCGCTCAAGGAAGGCCTGGTGGTGCCGGAGCACTCGCTGCAGATCGGCATTCGGACAAGCTATGATCGCCACAATCATCCGTATGAAGTGCTGGACGCCGACTGGGTGAACGACCACGGTCCGAAAGCCGTCCTCGAGAAGATCCGCGCCCGCGTCGGCCACCACCCGGCCTACGTAAGCCTCGACATCGACGGCCTCGACCCGGCGTTTGCCCCGGGCACCGGGACGCCGGTGTGCGGCGGCATGTCGACCGACCTGTTATTGAAGGTCATTCGCGGGCTGGTCGGCATGGAGCTTGTCGGCATGGATGTGGTCGAGGTGAACCCGGCGTATGATCACGGCGACATCACCTCGCTTGCCGCCGCGACCCTGGGGCTTGAATTTCTGTACGTGCTGGCGGCGGGCAAAGCCCACGCCTGACCAACGCCTTCGCGAGCGACGCCGTGACGCCCTGCGTTACGGCGTTTGCGTTTCCAGTGCCTGGCACAGATCCCCCAGAAAGTCCGCCACGCCCTTGGGCAGCACGCGCCCGGCAAGCGTTTGCACCTCCAGCGTGCGCCCGCTCATTTCCCGATCGCGAATCGGCAGCGACACCAGCTCGGCGGACTCACCCAGATGCCGGATCGACACGTCACCGATCAGCGTGATGCCGCCCTGGCACATCGCAAAGTGCACCAGCGTCGTGACGAAGTTGCTGGTCATCACCGGCTCGATCAGAAGTCCCTGACGGCTGCAGCTGACGTTGAAGAGCTGGCGGATGGTGGTGTTCTCGGTGGGCAGCGCCAGATCGAAACTTCCCAGCTGCGCAAGCGACACCTGCTTTTTGTCGGCGAGCGGATGCGAGCGGTGCATGACCGCGTGAATCGGCGCCATGACGCGCTTTTCCACCTTGATGTTCTTCTCCGGCGACGGTGAGATGGTCAGTCCGATATCCACCAGCCCCTCGCACACCCGCTGAATCACGTCCGTCGAGGACGTCACCATGACGTCGAAATGAATGCCGTGGTGTTTTTCGCGGTAGAGGCTAATCACGTGAGGCAGAAGATAGCTCGCCAGCCCCTCGATGCTGGCAATGCGCACCGTTCCCCGCTGAATGCCCTCGAGCCCGGTGATCTCTTCGATCACCCGGGCGGCGTCCAGACGCGCCTTACGCGCATGGGCGGCCAAAAGCTCGCCGGAGGGGCTCAGGCGCATGCCGGCGGGGTGGCGCTCGAAGAGCTGGCTGCCAAGCTCCGACTCCAATCGTGCGATCTGACGGCTGACTGCCGAGGGCGCCACGTGCAGTGTCTGGGAGGCCTTGTTGATCGACCCGTGGCGCACGATTTCCAGAAAATAGCGCAGCGCGGGGTCGATCAGAAGCCGCTCGTTCATTGAAAACCTCCAGGTCGGGACGGGTTCGGGTATTGCTTAAAAGGCAATACCGCTTTCGAAAAATACCGCTAACGTGATGGGCTTTGCCAGCACTAGTATCGAGAAAGAAGCACCGCCCGAGGCAGATCGACAAGGCGCCCCACCAATAACAAGCGCCGATTTGCCTATTACCAACGTGGTAATCGCCAGCCGCCAACAATACCAATGGAGATTGCGATGAATCCGACGTTCCCTGCCCGTTTCCCCAAAAAAACGCTGCTGACCGCTTTGGGCTTGGCCAGTGCCTTATCCTTCAGCGCACAAACCAGCGCCGACACCACCGTCAACGCCGTGATGCACTCGGCGCTGCGCGCACTCGACCCGGTATCGAGCAGTGCCACCATCGCTCGCAACCACGGCTATATGATCTACGATACGCTGATCGGGCTGGATGCGGATCTGACGCCGCAGCCGCAGATGGCGGACTGGGAGGTCTCCGAGGATGGCCTCACCTACACCTTCACCCTGCGCGAGGGGCTGACCTGGCACGACGGAAGCCCCGTGACCGCGGCGGACTGCATCGCCTCGCTCGAGCGCTGGTCGAGCTTCGACCCGGGCGGCACACTGATCTTCGATCATCTCGAGAGCCTGACGGCGCTGGACGATCATCGCGTCGAGCTCAAACTGACCACCGAGCTTGGCGATGTCATCGGCCTTTTGGCCAAGCCCTCGGCGGTGGCCGCGTTCATGATGCCCGAGGCGGTCGCCTCGATCGAGCCGGGTCAGCCGCTGCCCAACCAGATTGGCTCCGGACCGTTTCGCTTCGTGAGCGACGCCTTCCAGCCCGGCGTGAAGGCGGTCTACGAACGCTTCGACGAGTACGTGCCGCGCGACGAGGCGCCTTCCGGCACCGCGGGCAGCAAGGAAGTGTTCGTCGACCGGGTGGAGTGGATCCACATGCCGGACGTGCAGACCATGGTCAACGCCATCAACAGCGGCGATATCGACTACATCGAACGCACGCCCTTCGATCTGCTGCCGCTTCTGGAGAGCAACCCCGAGATTCACGCCGAGGTGCTCGACCCGCTCGGCATGCTGACACTCGCCCGCATGAACTTCCTCCACCCTCCCTTCAACGACGAGCGCATCCGCCGCGCCGCGCTGCTCGCCATCGGCCAGGACGACGTGATGGCAGCTCTCGTCGGCGACCCGCGCTTCTATGAAACCTGCGCGTCGGTCTACGGCTGCAACACCGCACTCTCGAGTGAGGCCGGCGGCGAGTCACTGACCAGCGGCGGCAGTCTGGACGAGGCGCGCGCGCTGCTCGAGGAGGCGGGTTACGACGACACCCCCATTGTGCTGCTTCAGCCCTCGGATGTGGCCACGCTGACGCCGCAGCCGCTGGTGGTCGCCCAGGCGCTTCGAGCCGCCGGCTTCAACGTCGAGCTTCGCCAGATGGACTGGCAGACCCTGGTCAGCCAGCGCGCCAGCCGCGAGGCCTCGAGCGACGGCGGCTGGGACATGATCTTCACCAACTTCGGCGTGGACAGCCTCTGGTCGCCGAGCATCAACCCACTGTTGATCAGCACCGGCGAAGAGGATAGCTGGTTCGGCTGGCCCACGGACCCGGACATGGAAGCGCTGCTCGACGAGTTTGCTCTCGCGACCGAAGGCGACGAGCGTCAAGCACTTGCCGAGGATATTCAGCGCCAGGCCATGGAGCAGGTCACTTTCGTGCCCCTGGGCCAGTTCCAGAACGTGATCTCCTGGCGTGACGAGTTAAGCGATGTCGTCGCCGGCCCCATCCCGGTGTTCTGGGGCATGCACAAGGCCGAATGACCCGCCGCCCCCGCCGGCGGGCGGGGGGTTCTGCCTGCCCATGTGAGGAGTTTCCCATGCTCAGTTACTTCATTCGCCGACTGCTGGCGGCCATACCGGTAATGCTGGTAGTCGCGCTCAGCGTCTTTCTTCTACTGCGCCTGGCCCCGGGCGACCCGGCGGTGATCATCGCCGGCGACATGGCAAGCCCCGCCCAGGTGGAAAGCATTCGCGTAGCACTCGGGCTCGACCAGCCCATCTACACCCAGTTCGTCATCTGGATGGGCAACATGCTCCAGGGTGATTTCGGCACCTCGCTGATCTCCCAGACCTCGGTGCTGTCGATGATCACCCAGCGCCTTGCGCCCACCGTTAGCCTCGCGGTGGCGGCCATCGTCTTCACCGTGCTGATCTCGGTGCCCCTGGGTGTCATCGCCGCCTGGCGTCAGGGAAGCTGGATCGACAATCTCGTCATGTCGATTTCCGTGGTCGGCTTCTCCGTGCCCGTCTTCGTGATTGGGTACATCGTCATTCAGGTGTTCGCGATCAACCTGGGGTGGCTGCCGGTACAGGGCTATCGCAGCCTGGAACACGGCTTTACTGAATTCGCCAGCCGCCTGGTGCTGCCAGCGCTGACGCTGTCGTCGGTCTATATCGCGCTGATCGCGCGCATGACCCGCGCCAGCATGCTCGAAGTGCTCAAGGAGGATTACATCCGCACCGCCCGCGCCAAGGGCCTGGGCGAGCGGCTGGTGCTGTTTCGCCACGCGCTGAGAAACGCCGGCGTGCCGATTCTCACCGTTATCGGTACCGGTTTCGCGCTGATGGTCTCCGGAGTGGTGGTAACCGAAAGCGTGTTCAACATCCCCGGGCTCGGGCGGTTGATCATCGATGCCGTGCTGGCACGGGACTACCCCGTGATCCAGGCGATCATCCTGCTGACCGCCGGGCTTTACGTGCTGATCAATCTGTTGATCGATCTCTCCTACGCCGTGACCGATCCGAGGATCCGCTACTGATGACCACCTATACCTATCCCCGGAGGTTCGGCATGCGCCCATCACTGCACGCCGTGACCTCTCGACTGCTGCACCTGCGCCCGCGCACCACCACGTGGATCGCCGCCATCATTTTGATCGTCATTACGCTGATGGCGCTGCTGGCTCCCCTGATCGCGCCTTTTGATCCGACTGCGATCAATCCCGCCAACCGGCTACAGGAGGCCAATGCCACCTACTGGCTGGGTACCGATGCCTACGGCCGCGATCTTTTTTCACGCGTGGTGTACGGCGCCCGCGTCTCGCTCACCGTCGGCGTCGGTGTGGCGGCGCTCACACTTCTGATCGGTCTGCCGCTGGGCCTCATTGCCGGCTACTTTCGCGCCATCGACGCGGTGTTGATGCGCTTCATGGACGGGCTGATGGCGATTCCCGGCATTCTGGCGGCCATTGCCATCGTCTCGCTCACCTCGGCGAATCTCTGGATGCTGATGATCGCGATCACGGTACCGGAGATCCCGCAGATCGTACGTCTGGTGCGCTCCAACGTGCTCGCCACGCGGGAAGAGGCCTTCGTGGAAGCCGCGACGCTCATGGGCACACCCACTCGCACGATTCTCTGGCGCCACCTGATGCCCAACACCTTCGCCCCGCTCATCGTGCAGTGCACTTACGTGTGCGCCGCGGCGATTCTGACCGAGGCCACGCTGTCGTTTCTGGGCGTGGGGCTAAGCTCTGAAATCCCCACCTGGGGCAACATCATGTCCGACGGGCGCATCTACTTTCAGCTCAAGCCGTCGCTGATCTTCTGGGCGGGCTTTTTATTATCGCTGTGCATTCTGTCGATCAACCTGCTGGGCGACGCAGCGCGCGACTCCCTGGACCCCACCATGAAGCGCAAGGAGAGTTGAGATGCCAATTGAGTCTCCCGTACTGAGCGTCGATCAGCTGATCGTCGAGACCACCGACAAAACGCCCAAGCGCATTCTCAAGGGCGTCTCCTTCGACATTCACGCCGGCGAAACGCTGTGTCTGGTGGGCGAGTCCGGCTCCGGCAAATCGGTATCATCGCTCACCGCCATGGGGCTTTTGCCCAAGCGAAGCCTCACCGCCACCGGCGGGCGCATCACTCTGGACAATGAGTCGCTCCTGGAGGCCACGCCCAAGCGCCTGAGCCAGCTTCGCGGCAGCCGCATGGCGATGATCTTTCAGGAGCCGATGACCGCGCTCAACCCGGTGCTGAGCGTCGGCAAGCAGCTCGACGAGGTGCTGGCCTGTCACACCTCGCTATCCGGTGCCGAGCGCTTCGCCCAGGTGCTGGACGCGTTGGCCCAGGTACACCTGCCGGATATCGAGCGCATATATCACAGCTTTCCCCACCAGCTCTCCGGCGGGCAGCGCCAGCGCATCATGATCGCCATGGCGCTGCTCTTGAAGCCCAGACTCTTGATCGCCGACGAACCCACCACGGCGCTGGACGTCACCACCCAGCACCAGATACTCAAATTGATTCGCGAACTGCAAGAGCGCCACGGCACCGCGGTGCTCTTCATCACCCATGACATGGGCGTGGTGGTGGATATCGCCGACCGTGTCTGCGTCATGAAGACCGGCGAGATCGTGGAAACCGGCCCGGTGCGTGACGTTCTCGGCCGCCCGCAGCACGCCTACACCCGGCGCCTGCTGGAAGCGGTGCCCAGCCTGACCCCGCGCCCCGCCCGTCCCGTCAAGAGCGAACGCCGCGTGCTCGGTGTTACCGAGCTGCACAAGGAATTTGCGCCCAAACGCGGCCTGTTGGGCTTTTTGAAACCGCGCCGCGCGGCCACCCACGCGGTCAATGACGTCAGCTTCGAGCTCCAGGCCGGGCGTACGCTGGGCATCGTCGGCGAGTCGGGCTCCGGCAAGTCGACGCTGGCGCGCTGCGTGATGCGCCTGATCACCCCGACCGGCGGCACCGTGCGCGTCAACGGCCAGGACATCGCCGCTCTTCGCTCGCGAAGCCTCAAGCCGCATCGCGGGCGCATTCAGATGGTGTTTCAGGACCCCTACCGCTCGCTGAACCCGCGTCTGACCATCGGCCAGAGCCTGACCGAAGGCCCAACCAACTACGGCAAGCCGTACCGGGAGGCCCTGGCCCGGGCGCGCGAACTGCTGGAACTCGTGGGTCTGCCGGCGGATGCCATCGAGCGCTACCCGCACCAGTTTTCCGGCGGCCAGCGTCAGCGGATCGCCATCGCCCGGGCGCTGGCGATGGAGCCGGACGTCATCGTGGCGGATGAAGCCGTCTCGGCGCTGGATGTCTCGGTGCAGGCCCAGGTACTAGCGCTTTTGGACGACATTCAGGAACGTCTAGGCGTGGCGGTGTTGTTCATTACCCATGACCTGCGCGTCGCCGCTCAGATCTGTGATGACGTATTGGTGATGCAGCGTGGCCAGGTGGTCGAATACGGCCCCGCCGAGCAGGTGTTGGGCAACCCGCGCGCCGACTACACCCGCCAGCTGATCGAGGTCGCGCCCGGGCGAAGCTGGGATTTCACCGCCTTTGCCCCGGTCGCGTGACACGGGCCGCCCGGCCGATTTTTTGCTACAAGGAAGCGATATCGATGAATGCCTGTGACCTGAGCGCCGTCGAGGCGCGACGTTTGATGAGTACCAAAAAGCTCTCCGCCGTGGAGCTGACCGAGAGCTGTCTGGCCCGTATCGAGGCGATCAACCCTGCCGTCAACGCGTTGGTGGCTCAGGATGTCGACGCCTGGCGCCAGGGCGCGAAGAGCGCCCAGCGCGCCATCGACCAGGGCGAGCGTCTCGGGGCACTGCATGGCCTGCCGCTGTGCGTGAAGGATATGGTCGATGTGACCGGGCTTCCCACCACCTTCGGCAGCCAGATCTACGCCGACAACGTCGCCCAGGGCGACGACCCGATGGTGGCGCAACTGCGCGAAGCCGGCGCGCTCATGGTCGGCAAGACCAACAATCCTGAATGGAGCGCCGGGGGCAACACCCGCAACGCCGTTTACGGCGTGACCGCCAATCCGTTCGACGTGACTCGCTCCGCCGCGGGCTCCTCCGGCGGCTCTGCCGTGGCCCTGGCCTGCGGCATGGCACCGCTTGCCACCGGCTCCGACACCGGCGGCAGCCTACGCAACCCGGCGGCGTTTTGCGGCGTGGTGGGCTTTCGACCCACTCCTGGGCTCGTGCCGGGCAACCGTGCCCAGGCCTGGCTTCCGATGTCGATGAACGGCCCCATGGCGCGCACCGTGGAGGACGCCGCGCTGATGCTTTCGACGATGATTCGCCCGGACCGCCGCGATCCCTGGACGCCGGTGGTCGACGGTCAAGCCGTTCACACGCCGGCAGCGTTTCGTCAGCTGCCCCGAGTGGATCTCTGCAGCCAGCGCGTCGCCTTCACGCCGGACTTCGGCTTCGCCATGACCGAAAAACTCGTGCGTCGAAGCTTCAGCGACAAGCTCGCCCGCTTTGGCCACGTGTTCGGCCGGCTCGACGACACCCACCCGGAATGCCCGGAAGCCGACGACACCTTCGCGGTGATTCGCGCGCTCTGCTTTTCCGGCATGCACCGCGAGCTCTTGCAGCAGTACCCGGAGCTGGTCGGCCCCAACGTGCGCGACAACGTGCGCGAGGGCGAAAGCTACTCGGCGCTCGACGTGGTGCGCGCGCTGACCAACCAGCAGCATCTGTACCGCCACTGGCAGACGTTTTTCGAGCATTACGACTTCGTGCTCGCGCCTACTACCACCATCAGCCCGCGAGACTGGCACGAACTCTACCCCACCGAGATCGATGGCGAGCCAACCCAGAGCTACTACCACTGGCTCTCCATGGCCTACGCCTCGACGCTAGCCGGCCACCCCTCGGTGACGCTGCCGACCGGTCGCGACGAAAGCGGCCTGCCCTTTGGGCTTCAGATCATCGGCCGGCGCGGCAGCGACCTGGAGACCCTGGCCTTCGCCCGGGAGCTCGAAACGCTCTTCGAGGGCGACGATGCGCTGGCACGCCCCCGGGTCGATCTGAACGATCTGCTGAAGGCGGCGCCGCTCAAGAGTGCCGAGGGCTTCATGGGGTTCTAGCGCGAACCTGACGCTTTACTTACGCCGACTGAACAAAAGGACACCGTATGGCCGACCACGCCCTCGACCACTGGCAGGCGCTCGCCCGCGCCGGCACCGACCCGCTGCTGCGCGCGCTGACCCGGCGCGAGGCGACCTTCTGGGTCAACTCGAAACGCACGATGTTTGAGAGCGTTCGCGACACGCTGCCGCTGCGCGCGGCGGACATCGACGAAGCCGCCGCACGGCTTGAGCGCTTCGCCCCCTACTTCGCTCAGGTGTTTCCGGAAACCGCCGCGGCCGGGGGCATCATCGAGTCGCCGCTACACCGCGCCGATACGCTCTCCTTCGCCGCCGCCCAGCGCTGGCGGGTCTCCGCGCCGGCAAGCCTCTGGATCAAGTGCGATAGCCACCTGCCGATTTCGGGCTCGATCAAGGCCCGAGGCGGCTTTCACGAAGTGCTGCTCCACGCCGAAACCCTGGCCCTGGAGCACGGACTGGTTGCACTCGCCGACGACTACGCCTGCTTCGCCACGGCGGCGTTCAAAACGCTGTTCGCGCACCACTCGATCGTGGTGGGCTCGACCGGCAATCTGGGGCTGAGCATCGGCATCCTGAGCGCCCAGCTCGGTTTCAAGGTCACGGTGCACATGTCCGCCGACGCCAGGCACTGGAAGAAGGCGCTGCTGCGCGAGAAAGGGGTTGACGTAGTCGAGCATCCGTCCGACTACAGCGTCGCCGTTGCCCAGGGCCGTGAGGAAGCGCTGGCCACACCGCGCTGCCACTTCGTCGACGATGAGGACTCGACGGCGCTGTTTCTGGGCTACGCCGTCGCCGCCCGGCGCCTGGCACGCCAGCTCGACGCAGAAGGCATTCGGGTAGATGCAGAGCACCCGCTGATCGTCTACCTGCCCTGCGGGGTCGGCGGTGGCCCGGGCGGGGTCGCCTTCGGTTTGAAACACGCCTTCGGTGACGCAGTGCACTGCGTGTTCGCCGAGCCCACGTCGTCACCCTGCATGCTGCTGGGCATGGCCACCGAACTGCACAACGCCATCAGCGTTCAGGATATCGGCCTCGATAATCTCACCTGCGCCGACGGCCTGGCGGTCGGGCGGCCCTCGGCGTTCGTCGGCACGCTCATGGAGCCGATGCTCGACGCGCTCTACACCGTCAGCGACGAGGAGCTCTACGCCCTGGTCGCCATGACGCAAAAGCACGAAAAGCTGGCGCTGGAACCCTCCGCCGTCGCGGGCCTGCCGGGCTTCGCGCACCTGGCCCGCGCCGACCGCGCCACGCTCGACACCCTCGGCCTTGCCGGCCACCTCGCCAAGGCCACCCACCTGGTCTGGGCCACCGGCGGCTCGATGGTGCCCGAGGAGCAGATGCGGGAGTATCTGGACAAGGGCCGCGCGGCGCTGTCCAAGGCCGAGGCGCCCATCGCCTAACCGGTCTGCGGATGCGAGCCCAGCAGGGCCTCGCGCCGCCCCGCCGGCCGCCGCAACCACAACGTCATCAGCACCACCGCCAGCAACACCTCGGCCAGGTCGCCGCCGTAGTACATCCACTGGGCGGCGGCCTGGACGTGCTCGAGAGCGTGGCCGGTGTCGCGGGGAAACCCCCAGCCGTACATCAGCTTGCCCAGCAGGCTGTGGGTGGCGATCGCGGCGAATAGCACGATCAGACGAAAGCACAGGCTTAACCGGTGGGGCGAGGTGTCGGGCTCGGCGAGGATCGCCCAGCAGAAGAGATACCCCGCAAGCAGAAAGTGCAGGTGAATCATGTAGTGAAGCAGGGAGCTTTCCAGCGAGGCGGCGTAGAGCGGCGTCAGATAAAGTACGTACATGCCGCCCACGTTGAGCAGCGTTGCGGTGACCGGGTGGGTCACCAGGCGCATGAAACGGCTGTGCAGGAACCTCACCATCCATTTCCCGCCCGCCTGGGGCAGCGTTTTGAGTAGCAGCGTCGTCGGCGCGGCCAACACCCAGAAAAGCGGCGCAAACATGCCGATCAAAAGGTGCAGCGTCATATGGCCGACCAGATCGCCATGCGCCCAGGCCATCAACAAGGGCCAGAAGGCAATGGCCAGAAGTGCGCTGCCAAAAAGGAAAAAGCCGCAGCGCCAGAGGCTCCAGCCAGACCCACCCGCCCGCTGAAGCCCGGCCGCCGCCAGATACTGGCAGGTGACGAGCACGACCAGTAAAAACGGCAGCCAGTCGAGCGGCGAAGCGGGGTGGCCGGCGTGCATTCAGCGCGCGGGCAACACGCGGGCGCGGCGCCAGAACCACGCACCGATCAGCAGAAACCCGACCGCGAAGGCATTCCAGACCAGGTCGTACATCAGCGGGTCCACTCCGTAGCGAATCTGGTGCAGGCGTAAAATCTTGTGGTTGATGAGGCCGTCGAAGAGCTGAAAGCCGCCCATCCCCAGAAAGAACCCCGCCTTCGCCCAGGCCACGCTCAAGCGCCCGCGCTGGGAGAGATCCAGCAAAAGAAACACGCCGACCACCACTGCCAAGAGCTCGAAGGCGTGCAAAAGGCCGTCGGAAAGAATGCCGAAAGCGGGGGTGGAAAAGTCGAAAAAGTGGTGCCACTGCAGCAGCTGATGAAAGACGATCTCATCGAGCGCCGCCATCGCGCCGATGCCGACCAGCACCGCCGCCCAGCGCGAGCGCTTGATGTCATGGATGTCGCGTTTGTTCGCATCGTACGTCATGGCCGAACTCCCTGATGTCGCTATCAGCGTAGGCAAGGCATTGGATGAGCGCCACCGCGGCGCGGGCCGTGATTGCCCTACCCTGCAGCGCTCTCTAGAATGGCCGGCATCGGTGTTCCGTACGGAACTTGATAGGGAATCCGAAGCGCTTCGCGCGAACCGGAACTGCCCCCGCAACTGTAGGCGGCGAGCGATGCTCACACGTGCCACTGGACATCCGTCCGGGAAGGCGAGCTAGCGACGACCCGTGAGTCAGGAGACCTGCCGACGCATCCTCACAACCAGGCCGCGCCATACGCGCGCCGATCATGCACGGGAGTGTACATGATGTTGAAGCGATCCCCGGCGCTGGCCCTGGCAGGGCTGTGCGTCTCTCTGGGCGCGCCCCCGCACGCCCAGGCCGCCACCGCCTACCCGCTAACGCTCGAAAGTTGCGGCCACGAAATCACCCTGGAAAAAGCGCCGGCGCGCGTGGTCACCATCGGCCAGGCGCCGACGGAAATGCTCTACCTGCTGGGCCTTGAAGAGCACGTGGCAGGCACCTCGCTCTGGGTCAATCCGGTGCTCGAGGCGTTTGCCGAGGCGAATGCCGACGTCGAGCGGTTGTCCGACAACGCGCCGAGCTTCGAGAGCGTGCTGGCGCAAGAGCCGGACCTGGTGATCTCTGCTTACGAGTGGATGGTCGGCCCGGCCGGCGTCGTGGGTACGCCCGCGATGTTCGATGACGCCGGCGTGCCGCTCTGGACGCTGCCCACCGAGTGTGTGGGCAAGGACAACCATCAGAGCATGGATGGCGCCCGCGAACGCCTGTTTGACCCGGCGCTGGTGTACCAGAGTATCGAAACGCTGGCCGAGATCTTCGACGTCGTCGAGCGCGGCGAGAATGCCGTGAGCGATCTTCAGGCGCGAGAAACCGCCGCAATCGAGGCCGCTCAGGCGCTCGATTTGCAGGGCGAACTGCGCGGGGTGTTCTGGTACTCCTCGGCGGACCTGGGGATCGATCCGTACGTTGCCGGCGTCAACAGCGTGCCGGACTGGATGATGACGACGCTTGGCATCGACAACGTGGTGCGTATTGATCAGGAGTGGCCGACGGTGGGCTGGGAGAGCATCGCCCGCGCCGACCCCACCTTCATCGCTGCCGCGCGCATGGATCGGCGCCGCTTTCCCGCCGACGACATCGCTGTGAAACGCGAATTCCTGCAAAACGATCCGGTCACCCGGCTGCTCGAGGCCGTCGAGCAGGACCGGCTGGTCGAGATCGACGCCCACGCCATGGATCCGTCGATTCGCAGCATCTACGCCCTCGAGACGCTGGTCGAGGCGCTGGCCGAGATGGATCTGTCGTCCTGATGGGGGCGACACGTATCGGCGCAGGTTCCGCGCGGTGGGTCTGGCTGATGCCGCTTTGTTTGATCGCGGCGCTTTTGGTCGGCGCCTCGATCGGCGAGACGCGCATCCCGCTCTCTACCGTGCTGAACGTATTGGCGAGCAAGCTTGGCATGATCGACCGGCCGCTTTCCACCCTCGACGAGGCGATCGTGTGGCACTACCGCCTGGCGCGCGCCGTCGTGGCGGCCTGCTGCGGCGCGGGGCTGGCGGTGTCCGGGGTGATTCTGCAGGCGCTGTTACGTAATTCGCTGGCCGACCCGTACCTGCTGGGCATCTCGGCGGGCGCTTCCACCGGCGCGGTCACGGTGACCGTGGCAGGCCTCGGGGCGGGAATGATCTCGATGTCCATGGGCGCCTTCGCCGGGGCACTTGCCGCCTTCAGCTTCGTGGCGCTGCTGGCGCATCTGGCCGGCGGCGGCCAGGGCGTGCGCGGCGCGGGCATTCTGATTCTCGCCGGTATCGCCGGGGCGCAGCTGTTCAACGCCTTGACCGCCTTCATCATCGCCCACTCCGCCAACGCCGAGCAGGCCCGGGGCATCATGTTCTGGCTGTTGGGCAATATGTCCGGCGTGCGCTGGCCGGACGCCTGGCTGGCGCTGCCGGTGGCCGGGGCGAGTCTGGCGGTGGCGCTTGGACACGTGCGCTCGCTCGACGCCTTCGCCTTCGGTGCGGAAAGCGCGGCGTCGCTCGGTGTGAATCTGCGGGCAACGAAGGGGCTTTTGATCGGCACGGCGGCGCTGGCGACGGCAGTGATGGTGTCGATCACCGGCGCGATCGGCTTCGTCGGGCTGGTGGTGCCCCACGCCTGTAGGCTGCTGGTCGGGGTGCGCCACCGCCGGCTGGTGCCGGCGACCGCCTTGTGCGGGGCGGTGTTCATGGTGCTGTGCGATGTCGTTTCCCGGGTGGTGATTCCCGGCCAGGTGCTGCCCATCGGCGTGATCACCGCGCTGGTCGGCGCGCCGGCGTTTGCCTACCTGATGGTGCGGGGGCGGCAGTGAGTCAAGCGATCCCGCCGCTACTGAGCGCCCGCGGCGTGAGCTTTTCGGCATCCGGGCGAAGGCTCGTCGACGGCATCGACCTCGACGTCTTTCCCGGCGAGACGCTGGGCGTGATTGGCCCCAACGGCGCGGGCAAGTCGACGCTTTTACGTCTGCTGGCCGGGCTCTTGCCGCCAGGCCGGGGCGAGGTGCGCTTCGAGGGTACGCCGCTTTCGCGCTTGAGCCGGCGCCAGATCGCCCGGCGCATGGCGCTGGTAGCGCAGCAGGCGGACACCGACGAGCGGCTCACCGCCCGCGACGCGGTGGAGCTTGGTCGCACGCCCTGGCTTGGGCGGCTGGGCCACTGGCGCGCCGAGGACACCGCCGCCGTCGACCGGGCACTTGGCGCGGTGGAGATGGAGGCGCTGGCCGACCGGCTCTGGGCCTCGCTTTCCGGCGGCGAGCGCCAACGCGTGCACATCGCCCGCGCCCACGCGCAACAACCGCAGCTGATGCTGCTCGACGAGCCCACCAACCATCTCGATATCCACCACCAGCTCGCCATTCTGGCGCTGATCAAGGCGCTGCCGATCACCGCCGTGGTCGCGCTGCACGATCTTTCTCACGCGCTGCGCTGTGACCGGGTGCTGGCGCTTCTGGAAGGCCGCGAGGTGGCGCTCGGCCCGCCGCTCGAGGTGCTGACGCCCACGCTTCTGCGCGCGCTGTTCGGCGTCGAGGCGCGGCTGGTGGACGACCCCGACGGCGACATCCCGCTCATCGCTTTCCGCCGGCTCTGCTGAAGGCGCCCACGCGGCCGGTTTCTCGAAGGGCGGCACTAGCCGCTATAATGAAACGTCAGACGCGCCCCGCCTCACTTGTCCGGGCCTTCTTCCGCTTTCAAACGAGCCTTTCATGACCCGCGTCGCCCTTTTCGTGGATACCCAGAACGTCTACTACACCGCGCGCGACGCCTTCGGTAAGCACTTCGACTACGGCGCCTTCTACCGCCGGGCGAGCGCCCATCGCGAGGTCGTCGCGGCCTTTTGCTACGCCACCGACAAGGGAGATTCGGGGCAGCGCAAGTTTCAAAACGCGCTGCGCCATATCGGTTTCGAGGTCAAACTGAAGCCTTTCATTCAGCGCGGCGATGGCTCCGCCAAGGGCGACTGGGACGTGGGCATTACGCTCGACGCCATCGAGTACGCCGAGCGGGCCGATGTCATCGTACTGGTGTCGGGCGACGGCGACTTCGACCTGCTGGCCGAGAAGATTCGCCGGGTGCACGGTAAGCGCGTCGAAGTGTACGGCGTGGCCGCCCTCACCGCCGCCTCGCTGATGCGCGCGGCGAGCGAGTTCGTGCCCATCGAGGGCGAACTATTGCTCAGCTAGACTGACCAAGCCAGGCATCGATTTCACGAATGACGGTCTCAGGGTGGGTCATGTGAGTGCAGTGCCCGACGCACGGTAGCTCCCGGAGCGTGCTCTGCGGCATGCGCGCATGCATATAGCGCCCCACCGCGGGGCTTGCCAGTGAGTCGACCTGGCTTTGCAGCAGCAGCGCCGGAGGCGTCACCCGGGGAAGCAGGTGCCGGTAGTCGGCGAAGAAGGTCGCCTTGGCGAATACCTTGGCCACGACCGGATCGGTGGAGCAGAAGCTTTCCGAGAGCTCGCCGATCAGCTGTTCCGAGCTTTCCGGGCCCATCACCAGCGGCGCCAGATAGTGAGCCCAGCCGATGTAGTTGCGATCCATCAGCTCGATCAGTTCTTCGAGATCGGCGCGCTCGAAGCCGCCCTGGTACTCCGGCCCCACGTTGAGAAAACAGGGCGAGGGGCAGATCATGATCTGGCTGGCAATACGCTCGGGGATCTCGAGCGCCGCCAGCTGCCCGATCGTGGCGCTGACGGAGTGGCCGACGAAATGAACGTCGCGTAAATCGAGCGTCTTACAGATCTCCACGACGTCCTGCGCGTAACCCTCCAGCGTGGCGTAGCGCGCCTGGCTGAACGCCGACAGCTGCGAGCGCCCCGAGCCGACGTAGTCGAACAGCACCAGCGTGTAGCGCTTTGAAAGCGTGGGCACGACGTACTGCCACACCCGCTGATCGCAGCCGAAGCCGTGGGCCAGCACGAGCGTTTTTGCCCCTTCTCCTGTCACGGTCACGTTATTGCGCGCCGTGATGGATGTCCTGTTCAGCAAACCCAATGACTCCTCAATTATCCTGTGTGCCGTGCGCTTGTGTGCCGTACTTTTGATCAAACTCGCTTCGTGTCCACCGCTCGACCCAGCCGGGGAACTCGTCAGCGGGCATGGGGCGGGCGATATAGTAGCCCTGGCCCGCTTCGCAGCCCAGCGCCACCAGCTTTTGACTGTGCTGCAGCGTTTCCACCCCTTCGGCGATCACGCCGCACTCGAAAGCGCCGGCAAAGCCGATCACCCCCTTGAGGATCGCCAAGTCGCCGGGGCGAGTGAGCATGTTCTGCACGAAGCTGCGATCGATCTTGAGCGTATCCACGGGCAAGTCGCGCAGCTGGCTCAGGGAGGAGTAGCCGGTACCGAAATCGTCCAGCGACACCTTGAGCCCCAGCGCGCGGCAGGCGTTGATGATCATGGCCGCCTGCGCCGCATCCTCGATCGCGCTGGTTTCCAGCACCTCCAGTTCGATATTTGCTTTCGGCACCTCGGGTACGTCCGCCAGCATCGTGCCCAGCTCCTGCAAAAATTGCGGATGCTGTAAATGGTATCCATCGATATTGATGCTGACGCTCAGGTTCAGGCCCTGTTCGCGCCACGTCTGCATTTGCAGCAGCGCCGTCATGATCACCCAGCGCCCAAGCCGAATGCCGCTTGGCGTGTTCGAGAGCACCGGCAAAAACGCCTGCGGGCCCAGCAGGCCCTGCTCGGGATGCAGCCAGCGGATGAGCGCCTCGGCGCCCAGCACCTCCCCTGTTCGCATGTTGACCCTGGGTTGATAGAAGAGCCGAAACTGCTCGGCGACCAGCGCCTCGTCGAGGCCTGAAAGCGCGGCGTGGCGCTCTTTCTGAACGACCTCATCGTCGCTATCGAAAACGCAGACCTGGCCCTTGCCCGCCAGCTTGGCCTGATACATCGCCTGATCCGCTTGGCGAATCAGCTGGTCGGGCTCCAGCGTGTTGGACTGCGGATAAAACGTGATACCGATACTGGCCGAAAGACTCAGCGACACGCCATCGATCAATAGCGGCGCTGCCAGCCGTTGCGTCAGCCGGTTCCAGATCGGCTCATCCAGCGCCCGGGAAAAGCGGCCATCGAGCACCACGACGAATTCGTCGCCGCCGAACCGTGCGACCAGATCCTGCTGGCGCAGCGTGTCGGCCAAGCGCCTGGCGGCCTGCTGCAGCGCCTTGTCGCCGGTCTCGTGGCCATGGCGGTCGTTGATCGCCTTGAAGCCGTCCAGATCGATGAGCGCCAGCGCGAAACCGGCGCTCCCCGGGCGGGCGCGGTCGATCTTGTGATCCAGATGTTTGCTCAAGGCTGCCCGGTTGGGCAGCCCCGTCAGCGGATCGGCGTGCGAGAGCGAACGCAGAAGCGCCACCTTCTGCTCCAGCAGTTGCTGGGTCTTCTTCAGTTCCATGTAGAGCTGCTCGGAGCGCTGGGCATTGGCGATGCTCCAGAAACAGCGCTGACAGGCGTCATCGTGCACTGCGCTGACCATCACCGGCAGGCTCTGGCCACTGGGCGACCTCATCGTCAAGCGAATCTCTTCGCACTGCCCCTCTCGCGCCAGCGCCGGAACGATGAACGACTCACAAAGAATCTGCGACGCCTTGCTGAAAAGATCGAACAGCTCCCTCCCCGCCAGCGCCGCGGGCGAGTGGCCATACTGCTCCATCATGTACTGATTGCTGTAAAGCACTCGGCGCCGCGCATCCGTCACCAGGCACCCCACCGGGAATTCATCTAACGAGAGCAGGCTGGGTGTGTACATGGCGGCGCGGGCCTTAAAAGCGAACTGGCGAGTTTAAATGGGGCGGCGATCATCCGGGGAAAAACGAGGTGTTCCATCGCGTCTGCCAACGTAAGGAATTGATACAATAGGGCAGGTTTTTACTCTCCCCTTGCACCCTGAAAGACTTATCTTAACTTAATACTAAAGCGTGAGTAATCCTTCATCGAAGCAGATGACCACCGGGGATGAAGGTAGCTACGCTATCGCCAAGTGCCCCTATTTAAAGCGCGCGGGATTCCCCAGAAGGTCAACAATTACCTTAACGGTTTCTGTTAGAGCGTCAAACCCGGAAGAGTAAAGCGCAAGAGGTATCGCCCTTTTTCTCGCCTTGGCGCCGCCGCATAGGGCGAGAAGTGCCCGACACGTGAGCCGTCCGCCAAGCCGTTGCTCGCTCCAGCACGTAGCTTCGTTTCGCATCGTGCGGATCAGGCGCGCTTGTTTACCGTTATCCGTAAACGTCCTTGTTGTCACAATGGACAATTATCCGAAGCAACCTTTATAGTACCTTTTAATGAGAAAAATTAAATTCCAATAAGGAAACGAACCCATGAAATGTTTCGCAAGAACCTATTTTGCGGCGGGCTTGGTGATCATTCTTTCAGGCTGCGCTACGCCCTCAAAGCCCCACTGGTACAAAGAAGGTGTAGATAAGGAAATCACTCGAAGCGCTCTTGCCGAATGCCGATATGAAATTGGCATGCGCGATCTCTCAGCGCAAAAAGAGCAGGAAATGCTTCGCTACTGCATGGAGCGCAACGGTTTTAGACTCAGACGCTAATTATAGACAGCAGTCTAGCGGCTACCTTATTTATCATGGCAACCCGCTCAAACGAGTCATCCAACGAGGAAAAACTTCATGCAGTATGTCATCACGGCCTACGACTTTACCGATGACGATGCGCTGGCGCGCCGAATGGCGAATCGTGAGGCGCATTTAGCGGGGGTTAAAAAACTGATAGCGCAAGGCCATTTTCTTAGCGGCGGCGCCATACTCGATGATGAAGGACGCATGGTCGGCTCTACAGTACACGTCGCCTTCGAGAGTCGCGCAGCGCTTGACGAGTGGATCGACCAGGATCCCTATACCCTGGGGCGAGTATGGGAAACCTTCGATATCCGCGAAGTACGCCTCGTGCCGGTCGACGCGTGAACGTACTTCTCTAAAACGCCACCGCTCCGTCGGCATCGAGCCGATGGGGCGGTGAGAGCGCTATCGTAAAGCAGCGCTATGATTTACGCTCGGCGTTTACTGGTCGCCTTTGAACTCGTCAAGGCCGTAGCTGCGCTCCATTTCGCGCTGGTCACCATCGAAGCCGCTGACGTCGACCGTACCGTCTTCATCAATGTCGATATCTTCGAAGCGGTCAAAACCGTCCTGGCTTGCGCGGTCGAGCACGCTGTTGAGCTGCTGCGCGTCCAGCCCCCAGGGCGCGACCTGGGTCGGGGTGGACGACTGCTCGTCCAGCCCCCAAGAGGCAACTTGGGTCTCGGTAGACGACTCGTGCATGACTTCCCCGCTTTCGACGTTAAGCGTCAGCTCATACCCTTGGCCGCCGGCATCCCAGCCTTCGACCTCAAACTCCATCGCGCCGCGTTCTTCATCGATTTGAATTTCACGAAACAAGGCGACACCGGCGTTGTTGGCTTGCTCAATCATGTTGGCAAACGCTGCCTGGTCGAGCGCTTGTTGGTAGTCGTCCTGCTCGGCCATGGCAGCTTGACCAAGACCCAGCGTGGCGATGGCGGTGATAGCGAGTGCGATTGCTGTCTTTTTCATGGTGACCATCCTTTTTCAATGAAATGACGCTTCGCTGTACAAGATAGCTTGTTGATGCTGGGCTGTCTCATTCAGTGGAGAGCACTCTACGGCGCGCTAACTTACTCGCGCGTGATGCATACGTTCACATTGCGTTCACACACCGAGACGTCACCTGCGGACTCGCTGTGCCTTGATTTTTTCATGCTGCACTCCGTTTGCCTCCTTATAGGCCGGAGAATATTGACGGCGCATGCACCTATTTTAGGGAATGGTTACGCAGGCAAACCGCTCCCTTACGTACGAAAACTACAAATTTTGATAAAAGGTGAAAAATGACTCTTCGTTATTCGACTAATTAATCATATGAGCAAATGATCAACCCGCCTTATATTCATGCAATTGATACACAAATTCGCGATACCAGCTTTAAACATGCAATCCATGCACGCCATAAATACCTTAAAAATACTATAAAATTTGAGTTTAGATATGCATTTCAACAAGTTGGACCTTAATCTACTGGTCGCCTTGGACCATATGCTAGCTCTTCAGTCGGTCAGCCAAGCGGCAGAGCGCATGAATCTTACCCAATCTGCCATGTCAAACGCCTTGACAAGATTAAGAGGCTACTTCGACGACCCTCTCCTTGTTCAGGTAGGACGTCGAATGGAACTGACCCCCCGCGCGCAATCAATGAAGCACTCTGTACGCGATATTTTGGTACGTGTAGAGGCTACAGTATCGACAGATATCTTATTTGACCCGAGTCAATCTACCCGCAAATTTCGTATCATCCTATCGGATTTCGTCATGTCCACGTTGATCCCCAGGGTGCTAGAACTAATCGATATAAAGTCATCAGGTATTTCGTTCAGCTTTTTACCTCAGATTGAAACACCTCACTTAGCGATCGAAAAAGGCGATGCCGATCTGTTGGTGGCGCCTGAGCCACTCCTCTCGACCGAGCATCCTAATGAGCACCTTTTCAATGAAAGATACGTATGCATAACGTGTGCTCAAAGCCGGCATCATGGCCAGGAAATGAACCTGGCACGCTACTGCGGCGCACGCCATGTAAAGATGGTACCTTCGACTGGAGCTGCAACGTTTGAACAAAAGTGGGTTGAAAAACTGGGTATAGAACGCGACATCGCTTTAACCAGCTATACGTTTTCTTCGCTTCCTCACTTGATTATGGGCAGCGACCGTATTGCCACTGTGCACGAGCAACTTGCAGAGACTTATAAAGAATCATTACCCATAGATATTCACCCTCTTCCCTTCGACATTCCTATGCTTGAAGAACGTATTCAGTGGCATGCCTATCGTGATCAGGATCCCGGTATTCAATGGTTAGTAGAAATGATGAGGCGAGCAGCAAAGGAGCTTCTTTAACCTATCGTCGCTTTCCTGAGGGGGCCATAAAATGATGATTGCCAAGGCATACCGTTATCGGTCAGCACTACTGTCAGGATATTAAAGGGACTCTTCTCTTCCACCCGCTTAATGAACGCCCGTGCATCTTTCATGGGCTGGCTGTGCCCGACTTTCCGATACACCCAGCACCCTGAACGATCAGTAGCCACGTACAGGTGTTTCTACTGCTCGGCAGGCATCTGGGGGAGGTGCTTGGATGACGAAGGGCGCATGATCGGCTCTACGATTCACGTCAATTTCGAGAATCGTTCGGTGCTTGACGAGTGGATCGACCAGGATCCCTATACCCTGGGACGAGTATGGGAAACCTTCGATATCCTCCAAGTACGCCTCGTGCCGGTCGACGCTTGAACGTACTTCTCTAAAACGCCACCGCCCCGTCGACATCGAGCCGACGGGGCGGTGAGAGCGCTATCGTAAAGCAGCGCTATGATTTACGCTCGGCGTTTACTGGCCGCCTTTGAACTCGTCAAGGCCGTAGCTGCGCTCCATTTCGCGCTGGTCACCATCGAAGCCGCTGACGTCGACCGAGCCGTCCTCATCGAGGTCGATATCTTCGAAGCGGTCAAAACCGTCCTGGCTTGCGCGGTCGAGCACGCTGTTGAGCTGCTGCGCGTCCAGTCCCCAGGGCGCGACCTGGGTTGCGGTGGACGACTCGTGCATGACCTCACCGCTTTCGCCATTGAGCGTCAGCTCAAACGCTTGGCCATCGGCATCCCAGCCTTCGACTTCAAACTCCATCGTGCCGCGCTCTTCGTCGATCTGTAGCTCACGAAACGATGCAACACCGGCGCTTTCGGCTTGCTGGATCATGTCGGCAAACGCGGCCTGGTCGAGCGCTTCCTGATAGTCGTTCTGGTCGGCCATGGCGGCTTGGCCGAGACCCAGCGTGGCGGCGGCGGTAATAGCGATGGCGATTGCTGTCTTTTTCATGGTGATCATCCTTTTCAATGAAATGACGCTTCGCTGTACAAGATGCCTGTTGGTGCAGGGCTGTCTCATCCAGTGGTGATCACTCTACGGCGCACTACCTTACTCGAGCGTGATGCAGACGTTCATATTTTGTTCACACTCCGCAACCTGGATTTCCCCTTCGCCACGCATGTGCGCAGGTCCCTGACAGCGGCGTTCATGCCTTGCAGAATTAAAGATCGTCGGTTACGGGTCGATTTAATGGGCCGGGGGCATTTCACTTTTCTTACAGGTTACCGAGCGCTCAATGACCGAAAACGCATCGACACCTTTCAGGAATGACGCGCACTACGCTGCCGCTACCCGGGGCGCCTCGCGGGTATTCATTGGTGTCATCTGCGCACTGTTTCTGGCAGCGGGAGCAACGCTCGTTTATCTGGCGCTTTCCCTGGATGCTCATCAGGTGCGCCAAAGCGAAGCCTACGCCGCAAGAGCGCTCCAGAGCCGCGAGGACAAGACCGGCACGGCACTGGCGGACTACGCGTTCTGGCTCGACGCCTATCGCTATACCCAGGATACCATCGATACGAACTGGACCTTCGAGCGCGACAATATCGGCCCGTCGCTCTTTGAGACGTACGGCCTGGAAGGCGTTTTCATTGTGGGGCCAACGGGCGCAACGCGCTACGCCGTTGTCAACGGCGCCCGCAGCGATGTCACCGCCCGCGACTGGATCACGGGCGATTTGGTAGCGCTGCTTGACCGCGCTCAAACGGCCTCGCTGGAAGATGATATTTCCTACGCCTACTTTTCGGTCAACGGCACTCCCGCCATTACCTACGCCGCCGTCATCCGGCCGGACAGCACTTATCAACAGTTCGATCAGCTCTCCTACCTGGTGTTCGTCGATATATTGGGCAAGGCCGACCTTCTGGAGCTCGCGCAGGATTTCAACCTGCGCGAGCTGGCGGCGGTACCGGGTATCACTCGGGCGCCCTCCCCCTCGCTGGCGCTTCAAAGAGGGATCGGCGAAGGTGTCACCTTTCAATGGAAAAGCGAAGCGATGGGCCGCTCGGTTCTGGTTCGCTTTTTGCCAATGCTGTTGCTGCTGGGCGTTCTGACCACGCTGCTGATCGTGCGCCTGCGTCGACGCGTTCATCAGGCGAGCGAAAAAATAGAGCGGGCGCAGCACGAATTGCGTATCAGTGAGCAGCGGTTCAAGAACATCTCCGAGGCGTCATCGGACTGGATCTGGGAAACCGACGCCCAACAAACGCTGACCTATCTCTCCGAGCGCTTTGCGCAACTCACTGGCCTTGCGTGCCACGACTGGATTGGCCGCCCCTTGGGTGACCTGCTCGGCCACGACCCTGCCAGGCTTGCCTCTGCGGCGAAACACGGCAACGCGCCTGGACGCAAGCCGATAGCCTGTGACCTGCGCGACAGCCAGGGCCAGCGGCGCCATTGCCAACTCTTCGCCTGTGAAGTGCGCGAGGCGCAGCGGCTTCAGGGCTATCAGGGCACCGTGTGCGACATCACCCCAGAAATCGAGGCGAGAGCCCACATCGAGCACATCAGTCATCACGATGCGCTGACCGGACTGGCGAACCGCCACTACCTACATGACTATCTCGATCACTGCCCTGGCATCAGTGCAAGCGCCAGCCAGCCGATGTTCCTGTTTGCCCTGGACCTTGACCGCTTCAAACCGGTCAACGACACGTTCGGTCACGCTGCCGGCGATACCGTGCTCAAGGAGGTAGCCCGCGCTATCCGCCGCTGCACTCGTGAAAACGATTTCATCGCACGTCAGGGGGGCGACGAGTTCGTCATCGTGGCCCCCGATTGCCATACGAAGGAGCACGCCGAGCGTCTGTGTCAGCGCCTGATCGAGCAGATCAACCAATCGATTAGCCTCGGCGACAGCGAGGTCAACATAGGCACCAGTATCGGCGTTGTCGCCGCCCCGGAACATGGCTCCAGCGCCGAGGAGCTCTTACGCTACGCCGATATTGCGCTTTACGAGGCAAAAGCAGGCGGCCGTAACCGCTTCTGCTTTTTTGAGCCGACGATGACTGAGCGTCTTATGGAGCGCCGGCAGCTGGAAATCGATATGCGTCAGGCGCTTTGCCGGGGCGAGTTTCGCATCGTTTTCCAGCCGCGGTACGACGCGCTCTCGCAAGCGGTGTTGGGCGCCGAGGCGCTGGTGCGCTGGGCGCACCCGACCCGCGAGCTGCTGAGCCCCGCCTGTTTTATTCCTTTAGCCGAAGAGACTGGATTCATCTTCGAGCTCAGTGATTGGGTGCTGCGAGAAGCCTGCCAAAATGCCCTATCCTGGGAAGAGGCGCTGATCGTGTCGGTGAATCTCTCCGCCGTGGAGTTTCAGCGCTCGGATCTGGTCGAGCGTATCGATCGCGTGCTCAGGGAAACCGGCATCGCGGCACACCGACTGGAGCTTGAGATCACTGAAAACGTCATGCTCGAGGACGCTACGTCCGCGCTGACCACCATGCTCGAGCTCAAGGCGCTTGGGGTACGGCTGTCGATGGACGACTTCGGCACCGGCTACTCTTCGCTGAGCTACCTGCGCCGCTACCCTTTCGACGGCATCAAGATCGATCGCAGCTTCATCATGGGGCTGGATCAGTCGCAGAGCAGCCAGGCCATCGTGGACGCCATCATCAGCATGGGCCACGCGCTCTCCCTGACCGTGACGGCGGAAGGGATCGAAACCGCCGAGCAGCTGGGCCGGTTGACGGCGCTCACTTGCGACCAGGCACAGGGCTTCTACCTGGCCAAGCCCATGTCACCAGAAAGTTTTCAGCGCCTTCTCACAACGCCGACCAACCCGTAATGTAACCACCGCCGCCAGCACGGGTTTATCTCTTTAGCCACGCGAGCGAGGGGCCGCACCCGTTTGTCTTGCGCACCAATGTTTTAACGCTCAACGCCGTCAAACGGGTAAGATGAGCGCATGCGCTCGCCTCTCTCTTGCTGGCGCAGCGTATCGGCATCTTTTTCCCGTTTGGGGCACAAGGAGCGTGGCTCGCTATGGTTCGACATCGCACACTGCTCGAGAGCGTTCTGCTCCTGATCCCCCGACTTGCGGCCTTCGCCTGGCGGGTGCTCACGCACTTTTTGCACAACCGCGGCATCCTGCTGGCCGGCGGCGTGGGCTACAACATCCTGCTTTCCATCGTGCCACTTTTCGCCCTGCTGGGCGTGATGCTGACCCGCGTGGTGGACGAGCAGCATCTGCTCAACGTGCTCTCGGTGCAGGCACGCCACTTGGCCCCAGCGCACGCCGAGGTGGTGATGGACGCGGTACGCGGGCTACTGGATTCGCGCGATGTCATCAGCATTCTGAGCTTTCCGATTCTGCTGCTTTTAAGCTCGTTTGCCTTTCGCATGCTCGAAGACGCGCTGGCGCTGATCTTTCACACCTCGGAAACCCCACAGCGGCGCCTCTGGGTATCGGTGCTGCTGCCCTACGCCTTCATGCTGGTACTCGGCGCGGGGCTATTGGCGCTCACGCTGGTCGTCACGCTGATCAGCTCGCTCAATACGCTGGCGCTGGCGCTCTTTGCTCAGCAACTGCCGCTGGCCGGTCTCTCCGGGCCAGTGCTCAACCTGATCAGCTTTTTTGGGGTGTTTCTGCTCTTCAGCGCCGTCTACAAGATTCTACCGGTGGTCAAGATCGCCCTAAAGCGCGCGATCATCGGCGGCTTCGTCGCCGCGCTTTTGTGGGAAGGGGTCCGGCTCTTGCTGGTCTACTACTTCGCGCATCTATCCTTCGTCAACGCCATCTACGGCTCGCTGGCCGCGCTCATCATCGTGCTGCTGAGTCTGGAGGTTGGCGCCATTATCTTGCTACTCGGCGCGCAGGTGATTGCCGAGCTCGAGCGTAACTCGCGGCTGGGGCTCAAGTGGTATCTGGACCCGGATCGGACGGCGATTAGTCGGGTGGAGTGAGAAAGGAGTACAAAAAAGCCCACGACAACGTCGTGGGCTTTTTTTGGGATTCTGGCGCGCCCGGCAGGATTTGAACCTGCGACCCTCGGCTTCGGAGGCCGATACTCTATCCAACTGAGCTACGGGCGCGTAGGGGGCGTATCCTACCTGTGTGGGCGGGCGCTGTCCAGCGGCGGGCGGTTTTAGACGGGGGTCGCATTGCCGCCCGAGGCGCCCTGGGGCATGCTGAACGGGCACGCTTTTCGCAACCCATCGGGAACCCAATAACATGAAAAAATTCACGCTGAGCACGCTGACCCTTGCGGTCTCTCTGGCGGCGGCGGGCAGCGCCCACGCCAATGATTTCGACGACATGGACCCGGTCACGCTGCGCCTGGCCCACGTGGTCAACGAGCAGGACGGCTTTCACATGGCCGCGACCAAATTCGAGGAGCTGGTAGAGGAGCGCACGGGCGGCAAGGTCGATATCGAGATCTACCCCAACGCGAGCCTCGGTGACGAGCGCACGCTGCTCGAAGGCATGCAGATCGGCACGGTCGATATGGGTGTGATCACCAACGGGCCGGTGGCCAACTTCGTCGAGGAGATGGCGGTATTCGAGCTGCCCTTCCTCTTCCCCTCCCCCGAGGCCGCCTACCGCGTGCTGGACGGTGAAATCGGTCAGGAGCTTCTGGATAAGCTCGCGGACGTGAACCTGAAGGGACTGGCCTATGCCGAGCGTGGCTTTCGCAACCTGACCAACAGCGAGCGCGCGGTGAATACACCGGACGATATGGACGGGCTGCGCATCCGCGTGATGGAGAACCCGGTCTACACCGACACCTTCCGGGCGCTGGGCGCCAACGCGGTGCCGATGGCCTGGACCGAGGCACTCACCGCCATGCAGCAGGGCACCATCGACGGGCAGGAAAATCCGGTCAACGTGATCCACTCCTTCAACCTGGAGGAGACCCAGAACTACATGACGCTGTCGCGCCACACCTACGCGCCGGCGATCTTCGTGATGGGCCTGCCCGCCTGGAACCAGCTCCCGGAAGCGGCTCAAACGGTATTGGAAGGCGCCGCTCAGGAAGCTGCGGAGTACGAGCGCGCGCTCAACGCCGACATGGAAGCCGAGCAGCTCGCCTCGCTCAAGGAGTCCGGCATGCAGATCAATGAATCGCCGGATATCGAGGCCTTCCAGAGCGCCGTCGAGCCGATCTACGAGCAGTACGGCGAACGCTTTGGTGACTACCTGCCGCGTATTCGCGAGGCGATCGCCCAGTAGGCGTTTTCGCCAGCGTCACAAAAAAAGGCCACCGTCGCGGTGGCCTTGTCGGCTCCAAGCGCCTCGAGGCGATCAGGCCAGAACCTTGCCCGGGTTCAAAAGCCCCTTCGGATCCAGCGCGAGTTTCATACGCTTCATCAGCGCGATCTCTTCCGGCGTGCGGGAGATGCTCAGGTAATCGCGCTTCTCGAGCCCGACGCCGTGCTCGGCGGAGATCGAGCCGCTGTACTGGCTGAGCGTGCCGTAAACGATCTCTTCTACCGCGCGGCGGCTGTGCGGGCTCGGGTCGCGCACGGTGATCATGATGTGCAGGTTGCCATCGCCCAGATGACCAAAGACCACGATTTTAGCAACGCCCGGCCACTGCGCCTCGAGCTTCTCCTCGAGGGTGGTGACGTAGGCGTCCATGTGTGCGATCGGCAGACTGATGTCATAGGAGAACATCGGGTTCAGCTCGTATACCAGCGTCTCGATGTCTTCACGAATATCCCAGATGCCTTGGCGCTGGGTGCTGGAGTTCGCCAGCACCGCGTCCGTGATCAGCTCCTCTTCCAGCGCCTTCTCGAGCACCGCGGCGAAGGCCTCGGCGTCCTTCTCTTCATCAGCGCCAAGGGTTTCGATGATGGCGTAGAAGGGCGAGTCGCCGGCGAGAATCTCCGCGTGTTTGGTGGCCTCGCTGGTCATTAGCGCGTAGTGGTTGTTCCACAGCGCCTCGAACGCGCTCAGGCTGTTGGCAAGCTCTTTTGAGGCGAACTGCAAAAGCCGCGTGAGCGCCTCAAACGACGGCACCGCGACCAGCGCGGTCTGCTCGCTGGGCATTTTGGGCTGCAGGCGCAGCACCGCGCGGGTGACGATGCCAAGGGTGCCTTCGCTGCCGATAAAGAGCTGCTTCAAATCATACCCGGCGTTGTTCTTGAGCATGGTATTCATCGAGCTGACCACGGTGCCATCGCTGAGCACCGCTTCAAGGCCCAATACCTGCTGGCGCATCATGCCGTAGCGAATCACGCGGATACCGCCGGCGTTGGTGGCGATGTTGCCGCCAATCGTGCAGGAGCCGCGCGCGCCGAGATCCAGCGGGAATTGCATGTCGATATCGTCGGCGGCTTCCTGCACGCGCTGCAGGGTCGCGCCAGCCTGCACGCGCATGGTCGAGCCCACCGCGTCGACCTCCTCGATCTGGTTCATCAGCTCGAGCGAAACCACGAGCTCGTTGGGGCTGGCGACGGCCCCATGCACGACGCCGGTCAGGCCGCCGTGGGTCACCACCGCCTGTTTGGCCGAATGACACGCCGCCATCACCTGGCTGAGCTGCTGCGTCGTCTGCGGCCGAATGATCGCCATGGCCTCGCAGGGGGCCTTGGTGAACCAGTCGACGCTTCGCTGGGCGACGTCGTCTCCCAGCAGAATGCCTTTTTTACCGACGATGTTTTCAAGCTCGTTAATCAGCGTGTTCATGATCTCTACCTGTCGAGCGAGGCCTGAAAAGCCGGCCCGCCTGTTTTAATTTAGCCAAAGCGAATGCAACGTTATCCTGTCATCGCCTCCCGCGAAAGCATTGATGACGTGTGCGGGGCCATGAAGGCTACCGCCAACGCCATGTTGGCTCAAGCGCCAGCCGCCTCCGCATGGTCTGGCGCCGTTATGATAAAGTGCCCCGGCAAAAATGCCCTCCAACGATTAAAACAGCGCTCTCAAGGAGTTCACGTGGAACACGCCCCCTCTCGTCTCACGCCCCGTCTGCTCGTTCTGGCTGCCGCCGGCCTGTTCGGCATCGCCACCGCCAGCGCCGATATTCCCTCAACCTCTCTGCGCCTGGCCCACGTGGTGAATAGCGACGACACCTACCACCTCGCCGCCACGCGCTTTCAGGAAATTCTGGATGAGCAGAGCGACGGCGCGGTCAGCGTGGAGATTTTCCCCAACGCGAGCCTCGGCGACGAGCGCACGCTGTTGGAAGGCATGCAGATCGGCACCGTGGACATGGGCGTGATCACCAATGGCCCGGTGGCCAACTTCGTCGACGAGTTTTCGGTGTTCGAACTGCCGTTTCTGTTCCCCACCGCCAACGAGGCGTATGACGTACTCGACGGCGAGATCGGCCAGGAGATTCTCGACAAGCTCGAAGGCGTGAACCTCAAGGGGCTGGCGTTTGCCGAGCGCGGCTTTCGTAATATCACCAATAGCCGCAACCCGATCAACGAGCCGGCGGATCTGGACGGGCTGCGCCTGCGCGTGATCGAAAACGAAGTCTACGTGGACACCTTTCGCACCCTGGGCGCCAACGCCGTGCCGATGGCCTGGACCGAAGCGCTGACCGCACTTCAGCAGGGCACCATCGATGGCCAGGAGAACCCGGTCAACGCCATCTACGCCTTTGACTTGGCCGAGACTCAGGATTATCTCACCATGACGCGTCACATCTACGCCCCGGCGCTGTTTGTGATGAGCCTGCCCAAGTGGAGCGCGCTGCCCGACGAGGTGCAGACGCTGGTGCAGGACGCCGCCCGTGAGGCGTCCGCCTACGCGCGCGCGCAAAACGCCGAGGCTGAAGCCGAGCAGCTCACAGCGCTGCGCGAAGCCGGCATGGAGATCAATGAGTCACCGGATATCGACGCCTTCCGCGAGGCCGTAGCGCCGGTGTACGAGCGCTACGGCGATCGGTTCGGCGACTACCTGCCGCGCATTCAGGCCGCCCTCGAGTAAGCCGCCATGTCCTCAAGACCGCTATCGACTTCGTTGCTCTCGTTGCTTGACCCCGTGGTGAGCGTTCTGCGGGCCATCGAGCGCGGCCTGGACGCCGTGCTCAAGCCCGTGGTGTTTCTCGGCATGGCCGCGCTGATCGTCGTGATCACGCTGCAGATCGTTTCCCGGGTGTTCTTCACCGCGGCGGGCTGGACCGAAGAGGTCGCCCGCTTTCTGCTGATCTGGATCACCTTTCTCGCCGGCACGCTGGCGTTTCAGCGCGGCCACCATATCGCCGTCACCTTCGCCGTCGACGCCCTGCCGCTCACGCTACGCCGGGTGGCGCGCTTTCTCGCCGTGCTGGCGGTGATCGCTTTCATGATCACGCTGATCGTGATCGGCTACCGCTACATGCAGGTGCAGAGCTTTCAAAAATCCGCTTCGCTTCGCGTGCCGATGTCGTATGTCTACGCGGTGATGCCGGTCAGCGCGGCGCTCATGGCCTGGTACGCGCTGGTGGATCTTTTCGAAATCGTACTCGAGGGCGAGCCGCGAAAACCGATGGGAGAGCAGACACCATGACGCTTCTTCTCTTCGGGCTCTTCTTTCTCCTCATGCTGCTGGGCGTGCCGATCGCCTTCGCCATCGGCGCAAGCTCGCTCTACGCGCTCTACCAGGGCGGCGTGCCGCTGATGGTAGTCACCCAGCAGATGTTCCAGGGCATCAACTCGTTTGCGCTGGTCGCCATTCCGATGTTCATTCTGGCCGGCGATTTGATGGCCCAGGGGCGGGTGAGCGAGCGGCTGGTGAGCTTCGCCGACTCGCTGGTGGGTTTTCTGCGCGGCGGGCTCTCGATCGTCTCGGTCATGGCAGGCATGTTTTTCGCCGCGATCTCGGGCTCCGGCGCGGCCACCACCGCGGCGGTGGGGTCGAGTCTCGTGCCGGAACTCAAGCGCAAGGGGTATGAGCCGGCCTCCGCAGCGAGTTTGATCGCGGCGAGCGGCACCATCGGTGTGGTCATACCACCGTCGGTGCCGATGATCATCTACGCGGTGATCGCCCAGCAGTCGGTGTCCGAGCTGTTCTTGAGCGGCTTTCTACCGGGTTTGGCGATGGGGGTGGGGCTGATGGCGATCGCCCTGGTGCAGGCTTACAAGCGCCAGTACCCCAAGGGTACGTCGCTGTCGCCTGCCACCATCTGGCGCACCTTCAAGTCCGCCAGCTGGGGGCTGATGACCCCGGTGATCATTCTGGGCGGTATCTTCACCGGGATCTTTACCCCCTCCGAGGCCGCCGTGGTAGCGGTGAACTACGCGCTGTTGGTGTCGCTATTCGTCTACCGCGATTTGAACGTGGCCCAGGCGTACCGGCTGTTGATCCGTTCGGCGATGACCACGGCGGTGATCATGCTGGTGATCGCCATGTCGGCAGTACTCAGTTGGACGCTATCGAGCTGGCAGGTGCCCGGCGCTATCGCCGAGTCGGTGCTGTCGCTCTCCACCAATCCGCTGGTAATCATGCTGCTGGTCGTTGCGGTGATTCTGCTCACCGGTGTGTTCATCGAAACCGCCAGCGCCTTGATCATTCTCACCCCGGTGCTGCTGCCGCTGGTGCTACAGCTCGGGATCGACCCGATCCACTTCGGGCTGATCATCGTGGTGGGGCTCTCGATCGGCATGATCACCCCGCCGGTGGCGATCAACCTGTACGTGGCGTCCTCGGTGACCCAGCTGCCGCTGGAGCGCATCACCCGCGCGATCATCCCCTATCTGCTGGGGCTGATCGGCGTGTTGCTGCTGGTGGTGTACGTGCCGATTTTCATGGGCTGGTCGGGAAACTGACCATGTCATATCGGCGCGTCGAGGGAGCCCACATGGGCTCCCTTTTTTATGTTTAAAAAGCGGCGACGGCGCTCAGGCGCCCTGGTCACCCTGCTGGCAGGATTTGCGAAATTGCCCCGGCGTGATGTCGAAGAGCTGATAAAAACAGTTGCGAAAATGCGAGATGCTGACGAAGCCCGTGGCCACCGCCACCTCCGCCAGCGGTTTGTTGGTCTGCTGTAGAAGCTGGCGCGCCCGGGTCAGGCGAAGCTCCATGTAGTAGCGTGACGGGCTTGCGCTGACGTAGATCGAGAACATGCGTTCGAGCTGGCGCCGGGAAATGTTCACCCAGTTACTGATCTCGGCAATCGAAAGGGGCTCTTCGATGTTGTTCTTCATCAGCTGCAGCGAGATCTTGAGCTTCTCCGGCAGGGTGTGGTTTTGATCGACTCGAAGTGTCGAGATATCCGGCGAGTCCAGCCCCTTGTCGCAGCTGAGCATCTCCTCGACAGCGCCGACGACCGCGTTACCGCAGTCGGAGCGAACCACTTCGAGCATCATACTCAGCGAGCTGCTGGCCCCGGCGCAGCTCAGCCGGTTCCGGTCGACGATAAAGCTGCGGCTGGTCACCGACACATCCCAGAACTGCTCCGCCATCATCGCCCGGCCGTCCGGATGATACGCACACTGATAGCCGCTCATCAGTCCCGCCTCGGCCAGAAAATAGGCGCCGTTCCAGAGCCCACCCAGAATTGCGCCGTGGCCGTCCGCGCTCTTGAGCCGGCTGCGTAAAAGCGCGTTGGACTGCGCCTTGACGCGCAGCCCACCGCAAACGATGACCACATCGACGTCCAGCGCAGCACTGTCGAAATCCGCAAGCGTCATATCCGTCGACACCTCGATGCCCAGATCAGACACCGTCGCCGCTCGCTCGCCCACCACCCGCACCTCGTAGAGCGTCGAGGACTTCATCAGGTTCGTGGTCACCAGCGCATCCACCGCGCCGGTAAACGCCATCATCGAAAAGTTTTCCAGCAGGATGAAAGCCACCCTTTTGCTTCTCGTGCTGCTTCTGGCGTTTTTATCGCCATGGATATAGGCCATATTTTTATTCTTTAATACACTCGAAAACCTGTCTTTCATCACGCCCCCAACATTCATTAAAACAACTTCTCAGGGAAAAGAAGTTTCAAGATAAAATAGCGTGGCAACGACTATCTTTATTATAGCGCCTAACTTCAAAGGCATTTGCTATCAACGACAAAATGCTTCCTTATTCTGAAACAATGCCAACTTGTTGCCTACAGAGCTCGGCGGGGCGCCTTCAGCTAATCCATGCAACAAAGGTACCAGAAAAATTTAAACGGCCGTTTATCATAAGCCTGAAAACGGTATGCATATAAACATCATGGCTTAACGAGCGTACACTGACACCTTCATTAAAAAAATCTTCGACATAGAAAAGGGTTTTTAATAAAACGCTACGTGTGGTTGTTGCTTTTTTCTGGCGTTAACAATATGGTCAAATTTTTCGGGCATTGACTTTACCACAATGTCGCCAATCAGTCTTTCCATGTCGCAAAAGGCAGTCTTCCTCCACGGTGGCTTGACTCAAGATGGAGTTTCCCTCCTACTGCTGGAAAGCATCAATATGAATAACTCCAAAGCTAAACCCTTCGCTCTTGGCACAACGGCTCTGCTTTCTCTAATGTTCGCCGCCAGTACACACGCCGATAATATCTCACTGAAATTCCATAGCGGGCTTGCGCAGTCGCGTCCTGAAGCCGCGCAAATCGATCGTTTTGCCGAGCTGGTCAGTGAAAAATCCGATGGTGAGCTCGAAATCGAGGTGTACCACGCCGGCGCGCTCGGCTTGAAAGAAGCGGACATGTTGAGGATTCTCCAGCAAGGCATGGTCGACATGGCGCTACTGTATGGCGAGTACTATACCCGTGATGCACCGGCGCTCTCCTCGGTGTACGCGCAGGGAGCCATCACCGAATCGTCACAGCACGATGAAATTCTCGACGTTATTCGCGAGCTTTACGAAGATGGCTTCGCTGACTGGAACATCGAGATCGTGGGTGGCGTGGTGGCTCCCATTTTTGACGTAGGCCTGCACTGTAAAGAGCCAGTACATACGCTTGAAGAGCTGCAGGACAAAAAGGTACGCGTGTGGTCTCGGCACCTGGTCGATACCTTTGATATTTTAGGCATTTCCGCCCAGGTCATCCCGCAAAACGATATGTATATGGCGCTTCAGACCGGCGTCGTTGACTGCGCATATTATTTGTCCACCGTGGCGCCGACCGTATCACTTCAAGAAGTCACCGAGTACGAATCCTACCTGCATCCATGGGCGGCCTCTCCCTGGCTTTTCGGTATTAGCGAGCGCGCTCTATCGCGCTTGAATGACAATCAGCGCCAGGCACTGGAAGAAGCCGGCGAAGAGATCTGGAACGAAACCCGCGCTACCGCGGTAGACCCGGAGCGTGAAGCACAGGCGCGTCGGGAGCGTGAAGCGCTAGGCATCACCATGCTGCCGGACTTCTCCGACGAAGATGTTCAAACGTTTGTCGATGCCGCCTGGCAGGCGTGGCAAGCCATGGCTGAAAACGCGGGCGAAGACGGCACACGCTACTACAACACCGTCACCCAAGCGCTTTCCGAAGAGTAAAACGACCAGACCCACCGCCCAAAAGAGCCAATCCACATTGGCTCTTTTTTTGGAGCTACCCTGTGATGATCAAAAAAATCGACAGCCTGCTCGACAAGACGGCTTACGCCTCTTTCTTGCTGGGAGTCACCAGCGGCATCGTCATGACGCTGCTCATTTTCGTGAGCACCTTGATGCGCTACCTGGGCGGCCGCCCGTTGCGCTTCTCCGACGAGCTGGCGGGACTTTTATTTTTGACCCTGACCTTTTTGTGCCTGCCCTACGTGCTCAACAAGGGCCGTCATATACGTATCGAGATTCTTATCAACCTCATGCCGGCAGGCCTCGCCAGGGTCATGGACTTCGTCGCCGTCATGGTACTACTCACCTTTTGCGCCGTCTTCGCCATCGAATCCTGGAAGTTCATGGAATTCTCGTTTGCCATCAATTCGCGCACGGACATCAGCAGCATCCTGCTATGGCCCTGGATGGCCATCATGCCGTTCTCCATGGCGCTTTGTATCCTGATACAGCTAAGCCACGGCTTTAAACAGCCCGCCAGTAACATGGCCTCGACGGAGGATGCGATATGAGTTGGCTGCTTTTGAGTACGAGCCTGATTCTGTTTCTCACCAGCGGCGCGGTGCTGGGTGCTGCGCTGGGACTTACCGGCTTAGGATTGCTCTATTTTCAAGCCAACGGCGCCACGGCGCTGGCCATCAACGCAACCTGGAACATGCTGACGGATTTCACGCTTAGTGCCGTTCCGCTATTCATTTTTTTAGGCGAAATTCTGCTTGCCAGCGGCGTATCACGGCGCGTTTACAACGGCTTGACGCCACTTTTCGCTCGGGTACCGGGGCAGCTTTTACACACCAATATTGCGGTGTGTACGCTGTTTGGCGCGGTGAGCGGCTCGAGCACATCGACCGCGGCCGCTATCGGCGCCGTCGGCTACCCAGAGCTTAAAAGCCGTGGTTATAACCCAAGCGTCGTGGTGGGCACTCTGGCCGCCGGCGGCACGCTAGGGCTTTTGATTCCGCCAAGCCTTGCGCTGATTATCTATGGGGCCACGCAGAATGTTTCAATTGGCCAACTTTTTATCGCGGGCATGCTACCAGGGCTTCTCATCGCAGCCGCTTTCTCCACCTGGATCATCATTCGCTCTAAAATCGGTGAGCCGGTTACTCCTACGTTCAAGGAGAAGGTTTCACTTGGGCACGTCTTGAGTGGGGTCAAGGAGATATGGCCCCTGCCGTTGCTGATTTTCTTCGTGCTAGGCACCATCTACATGGGAATCGCCACGCCCACCGAGTCCGCTGCGCTCGGCGTCGTTGCGAGCATCGTGCTTGGGCTAACGTGGGGCGATTTGACCTTCAAGCGTCTCTGGCAGGCGTTCAAGCACGCCTCCATCATGTTCACCGCAATCGGCATGATTTTAATCGGTACGGTAATTCTGTCTCAGGCTGTTAGCATTTTGGGTATTCCGCGCGCCGCGGTCGAAACCATCGGCGGTTTCGGACTTGGGCCTTACGGCATACTGCTAATGATCGTCATCGTTTATATCGTGCTGGGATGCTTTTTCGACGGCATTTCACTGCTGTTGATGACGCTGCCCATTACCTTCCCCATGATCACAAGCCTGGGCTTCGACCCCATCTGGTTCGGCATCGTGGTGACGCTGCTTATCGAAATAGGCATGATCACGCCGCCCGTGGGTCTCAATCTGTTCGTGCTATCGTCGATTTCTAAAAACGAGGTGAATTTGACGGCGGCGGCCAAGGCATCGCTGCCCTACTGGCTCATTCTTCTGGGCGCCGTCGGGGTCTTTACCCTATTTCCGGGCATTATCCTTTGGGTAACGAACCTGTAATTGCAGTGCAGCTCGCCTCCCTCCAGGCGGGCCGTTTTTGTACGCTCGCCATGCAGGTTACGAACCTGGGGCGAGCTCCAGTGCCTCTCCCACCTCCATCACCTCGCCACAGCGGCTCGGGCGATAGCCGGGCAGGGCCTGTACGGCCTGCTGGAATGCTTCGCCGCTGAGTACCTCGAGAAAGCTTTGGAGCCGTGGCTCCTTCAGGGCGTGGTGGTGGCAGGCGAGCAGGTAGTCCTCCACCGCCAGCGGGATGAAATCGAGGCCGAACTTTTCGGCGCCGGCCTGTACGCCGAAGCCGACGTCGGCCATGCCGGCGGCCACGTAAGCGGCGACGGCGGAGTGGGTGAACTCCTCGACTTCGAAGCCGCGAATGGCGACGCTTGTCACCTCCGCCTCGCTCAGCAGGCAGTCGAGCAGCGAGCGCGTCCCGGAAGAGGCCTGGCGGTTGACGAAGCGCACGCCCTCAAACGCGAGCGATGCGACACCCTGAATGCCAAGCGGATTGCCCGGCGCCACCATTAACCCCTGGGTGCGGGCGATGAAGCCGATCACCCGATGCTCGCGAGGTTTCAGCAGGCCCTGGTAGGTGGCGCGAATGCGCTCGCCCACCGCCCCGCGGGGCAAATGAAAACCCGCCACGTCACAGCTGCCGCGGTTGAGCGCAGCGAGCGACTCCTGAGGACTGCAGTACTGCAAGTCCAGCGGCAGCGCCGTGAGGTGTTTCGGCAGAAGCTCGACGGCGAAGCCGTGGCTGGCATGCAGGCGCAGCACCGACACTTGGCCCTGCTGTTCGCGCGCGATGGCGAGATTCAGCTCCGAGCCGAGACTTTCGAGCTGCGGGCCCAGGCGCGCCACCGCGCGCTGCTCCGCCCATAGAAGCTTTTCACCCAGCGGCGTGAGCTGCGCGCCGCGCCCACGCTGCATCTCGACCAGCGCCACGCCGAAAAACGCACTTCCCTGGCGCAATAAGTTCCACGCGTGCCGGTATGAGATACCCACGTCCTCGGCGGCCTGGGTTAACTTACCCCGCCGGTAAACCGCGCCCAGAAGGCGAAGTAGCTGTAAATCCAGCTGGTTTCCCGCATCGTCACGAAAGCACCAGGTAGGAAGCACGGTGATTTTCTTCATTGGCAGCATCTTTCATATTTTGTCGTTATGGGCTTGATGCTAGCGTGACATTGACCGTGGTGCACGCCTTTTAAAATCGATTTCAAATAAGCATCAGCGTGCATATTGATAACAAACAATCCGTACCGGGAGAGACACGATGAAGCCGTCTCCAGAATGGTCGTCGGCGTCGATTCAAGCCGAGATCGACGCGCTCAAACACAAGCCCGGCGCGCTGCTGCCGATTCTTCACGCCCTGCAGGACCGCTTCGGCTTCATCCCGACCGATGCGATCCCCCTGATCGCCGCCTCGCTCCAGCAGACCCGCGCTGAAATCCACGGCGTCATCAGCTTTTACCACCACTTTCGCACCACCCCGCCGGGGCGCCACGTGCTGCAGATCTGCCGTGCCGAGGCGTGCCAGTCCGTCGGCGCGCGCGCGCTTGAGGCTCACGCCAAGTCCCGTTTGGGCGTGGACTACCACCAGACCACGCCGGACCGTGAAATCACGTTAGAGGCCGTTTACTGCCTCGGCAACTGCGCCTGCGGGCCCTCGATCAGCGTCGATGGCCAGGTCCGCGGTCGCGTGACCCAGGACGCCTTCGACGAGCTTGTCGATGAGCTGCAAACCCGGCCTTTGGAGATCAGCGCATGAGCATCCGCGTTTTCGTTCCCCGCGACACCACCGCGCTTTCCCTGGGCGCCGACACCGTTGCGCGCCGTCTGGAGCGTGAAGCCGCCGCCCGCCACGAAGGCATCGATATCGTGCGTAACGGCTCCCGCGGGCTTTTCTGGCTCGAGCCGATGGTCGAGGTCGAAACACCGAAAGGCCGCGTCGCTTATGGCCCGGTCACGCCCGCCGATGTGCCCAGCCTGCTCGACAGCGGCCTGCTCGAAGGCTGCGTCAGCCACCCGCTGGCGCTCGGCCCGGTGGATGACATCGACTATCTCGCCCGCCAGCAGCGCCTGACCTTTGCGCGCATCGGCGTGACCGACCCGCTGTCGATTGACGACTACCGCGACCACCGGGGTTTTGCCGGGCTCGAGGCGGCGCTTTCGCTTTCGCCCCAGGCCATCGTCGATGAAGTGAAGGCCTCCGGGCTTCGCGGGCGCGGCGGCGCGGCGTTTCCCACCGGCATCAAGTGGCAAACGGTGCTCGACGCGCCTTCTGATCAAAAATACATCGTCTGCAACGCCGACGAGGGTGACTCCGGCACCTTCGCCGACCGGCTGGCGATGGAGTGCGACCCCTACATGCTGATCGAAGGCATGACGATTGCCGGGCTCGCGGTGGGCGCAACCCAGGGCTATATCTATCTGCGCTCGGAGTACCCGCTGGCGAAAGAGATCCTTGATGAGGCGATCGAGCGCGCCGAGGTAGCGGGGTATCTGGGCGATAACATCCGCGAAAGCGGGCGCGCCTTTCATCTGGAAGTGCGCCTGGGCGCCGGCGCCTATATTTGCGGCGAAGAGACGTCGCTGCTGGAAAGCCTCGAAGGCAAGCGGGGCCTGGTGCGCTTCAAGCCACCGTTGCCCGCCATCGAGGGTCTGTTTGGCCGGCCCACCGTGGTCAACAACGTGCTGTCACTTGCCGCAGTGCCGCTCATTCTGGCCGAAGGCGGCCAGGCCTATGCCGATTACGGCATGGGCCGCTCGCGCGGGACGCTGGCGCTGCAACTGGCGGGCAACGTCAAGCGCGGCGGATTAATCGAGCTTGCCTTTGGCACGACGCTTCGCACCTTGATGGAGGAGTTTGGCGGCGGCACGTTGAGCGGGCGGCCGCTTCGCGCGGTGCAGGTGGGCGGGCCGCTGTGCGCCTACCTGCCCGAAAGCCAGTGGGACATGCCGCTCGACTACGAAACCTTCGCCGAGGTCGGCGCGGGGGTGGGCCACGGCGGCGTGGTGATGTTCGACGATAGCGTCGACATGGCCGAGCAGGCGCGCTTTTCGATGGAGTTCTGCAAGGAAGAGTCCTGCGGCAAGTGCACGCCGTGCCGCATCGGCTCGACCCGCGGCGTGGAGGTGATCGACCGCATTCGCAAGGGCGAGAACCGCGACGCCAACCTCGCGCTGCTCGGTGATCTTTGCGAGACGATGGTGGACGGCTCGCTCTGCGCCATGGGCGGCATGACCCCCTTCCCGGTACAGAGCGCGCTCAAGCACTTTTCCGAAGACTTCCAGCGTCCGGCCAGCGGAGAACACTCATGATTGAACATTTCGATCCACGGCGTCAGGCCAACAGCGTCGATTTCAGCAAAGACTATGGCACTCCCGCCGCCCGCCCGGGCGCGGCCTCGGTCAACGTCGAAATCGACGGCATCACCCTGAGCGTGCCGGAAGGCACCTCCGTACTGCGCGCCGCCGCCCTTGCCGATATCAGCATTCCCAAACTCTGCGCCACCGACAGCCTCGAGGCCTTTGGCTCCTGCCGGCTCTGCGCCGTCGAGATCGAAGGCCGCCGGGGCCTGCCGGCCTCCTGCACCACGCCGGTGGTTCAGGGCATGAAGGTCACGACGCAAAACGAGCGCCTGGCGAAGCTTCGTCGGGGCGTGATGGAGCTCTACATCTCCGATCACCCGCTGGATTGTCTGACCTGCTCCGCCAACGGCGACTGCGAGCTGCAGGACATGGCGGGCAGCGTCGGGCTTCGCGAAGTGCGCTACGGTTTTGAAGGCGAGAACCACCTCGACAAGCCAAAGGACACCTCCAACCCCTACTTCACGTTTGACCCGAGCAAGTGCATCGTCTGCTCGCGCTGCGTGCGCGCCTGCGACGAGGTGCAGGGCACTTTCGCGCTGACCATCGACGGGCGCGGCTTCGATTCCAAGGTTTCCGCCGGCCAGGACGAGGCGTTCATGGACTCGGACTGCGTCTCCTGCGGCGCCTGCGTGCAGGCCTGCCCGACCGCCACGCTGATGGATAACAGCGTGATCGACCATGGCGTACCGGATCGCAGCGTCGTCACCACCTGCGCCTACTGCGGCGTGGGCTGCTCCTTCGAGGCCCAAATGAAGGGCGACAAGCTCGTGCGCATGGTGCCTTACAAGGGCGGTGACGCCAACCACGGCCACTCCTGCGTGAAGGGGCGCTTCGCCTTCGGCTACGCCTCTCACCCGGACCGGCTGACCACGCCGATGATTCGCGATTCCATCGACCAGCCCTGGCGCGAAGCGAGCTGGGAAGAGGCGATCAGCTTCGCCGCCAAACGCCTGAAAGCGATTCAGGCGGAGCATGGCCGCGAAAGCATCGGCGGTATTACCTCCTCGCGCTGCACCAACGAGGAAACCTATCTGGTGCAGAAGCTGATCCGCGCGGCGTTCGGCAACAACAATACCGACACCTGCGCCCGGGTCTGCCACTCGCCCACCGGCTACGGCCTGAAAACCACGCTAGGCGAATCTGCGGGTACCCAGACGTTTGATTCGGTGATGAAGTCCGATGCGATCATCGTGATCGGCGCCAACCCCACCGATGCCCACCCGGTGTTCGGCTCGATGATGCGTAAGCGCCTGCGCCAGGGCGCGAAGCTGATCGTCGCCGACCCGCGCCGCATCGATCTGCTGAAAACGCCGCACCTGAAAGAGGCCCAGCACCTGCCGCTGCGCCCGGGTACCAACGTGGCGCTGGTCAACGCCTTGGCCCACGTGGTGATTACCGAAGGCCTGGAAGACAAGGACTTCGTCGCCAAGCGCTGCGATACCGATGCCTACCAGAGCTGGCGCGCGTTCATCAGTGAAGAGCGCCACTCGCCCGAGGCGTCTGAGCCCATCACCGGCGTGCCCGCTGACGCCGTCCGTCAGGCGGCGCGCACCTACGCAACCGTTCCCAACGGCGCGATCTACTACGGCCTGGGTGTGACCGAACATAGCCAGGGCTCGACCATGGTCATGGGCATCGCGAACCTGGCGCTCGCCACCGGCAACATTGGCCGCGAAGGCGTGGGCGTGAACCCGCTGCGCGGCCAGAACAACGTGCAGGGCTCCTGCGATATGGGCTCCTTCCCTCATGAGCTTCCGGGCTACCAGCACGTGGCGGACCCCAACGCCCGCGGCCGTTTCGAGGCCAAATGGGGCGTGCAGCTTGACGATGAGCCGGGGCTGCGCATTCCCAACATGTTCGACGCGGCGATCGAGGGCACCTTCAAGGCGCTCTACGTGCAAGGCGAGGACATCGCCCAGTCCGACCCCAACACCCAGCACGTCGAAGCCGCCCTGCGCTCGCTGGACTGCCTGATCGTGCAGGATATTTTCCTCAACGAAACCGCCAAGTTCGCCCACGTGCTGCTGCCGGGCTCGAGTTTTCTGGAGAAGGACGGCACCTTCACCAACGCCGAGCGGCGCATCAACCGCGTGCGCAAGGTGACCCCGCCGGTGGCCGGCAAGCAGGACTGGGAAGTGACTCAGGATCTCGCCAACGCCTTGGGCTACCCGATGAACTACGCCCACCCGTCCGAGATCATGGACGAGATCGCAGCGCTTGCGCCGAGCTTTGCCGGGGTGAGCTACGAAAAACTCGAGCAGTACGGCAGCCTCCAGTGGCCCTGCAACGACGAAAACCCGCAAGGCATGCCGACCATGCACGCGCTCAACTTCCCGATCGGGCTTGGCCGCTTTGCGATCACCGAGTACGTGGCTACCGAAGAGCGCGCCAACCGCCGCTTCCCGCTGCTGCTGACCACCGGGCGGATTTTGAGCCAGTACAACGTGGGTGCGCAGACGCGGCGCACGCACAACCAGCACTGGCACAACGAGGACGTGCTGGAGCTGCACCCGAGTGACGCCGAGCTTCGCGGCGTGAGCGACGGCGACTGGCTCGGCATCACCAGCCGCTCGGGCCAGACGGTGCTGCGCGCGCGCATTAGCGAGCGCATGCAGCCTGGCGTGGTTTACACCACCTTCCACCACCCGGGCAGCGGTGCTAACGTGATCACCACCGACAACTCGGACTGGGCCACCAACTGCCCGGAATACAAGGTGACCGCCGTGCAGGTAGAAAAAGTCAGCCAGCCCTCCGCCTGGCAGCAGCGCTTCAACGCCTTCGATCAGACTCAGAAGCGCCATCTGGCGAAGGCGCAGCAGGAGGCGCCGTGAACGCTACCGAGCGCGAAGAGCAGGCGCTGGCGCGCCTGCCGGTCGAGGTGCGTCGCCACCAAAGCGGCTGGCAGGCTGATGTGGATGAAGACGCGCTGGCCGAAGAAGTGCCGGTTGCGCTGATCTACAACGGCATCTCCCACGCGGTGATGATGGCAAGCCCGAGCGACCTAATGGATCTGGCGCTCGGTTTTAGCCTGACCGAGGGCATCATTGCCCACTCGCACGAGTGCTACGACTGGGAAGTAAAAGAGGAGGAGAACGGCCTGGCCGTTCACCTGACGATTGCCACCGAGCGCCTGATGGCGCTCAAGGAGCGTCGGCGCAGCATGACCGGGCGCACCGGCTGCGGGCTCTGTGGCACCGAGGCGCTCGATCAGGCGATCCGCCCAATCCCCGAGGTCCGCGCGCCGGCCCTTACGGATGCCGCCATCGCCCGTGCGCTCGACGCCTTCTCCGCCCATCAGCCGCTGAAAGCCGCCACCGGCGCGGTGCATGGTGCGGCCTGGTGCAGCCTGGAGGGAGAGATTCTTCATGTGCGCGAAGACGTGGGCCGCCACAACGCGTTGGACAAACTGATCGGCGCGCTGGCGCGCGAGAAAGCGGCACTCGACAACGGTTTCGTGCTGGTCTCCAGCCGGGCCAGCTATGAAATGGTGCACAAGTGCGCCAGCGCCGGCATCGGCGCGCTGGTGGCGGTTTCCGCAGCCACGGCGCTCGCCGTGCGCCAGGCCCAGGCGGCGAAGCTGCTGCTCGTGGGCTTCGCCCGCCGCCACCGCCACGTGATCTATCACCGCCCGAGCGCGGCACCTTCCAAGGGAGCAACGTTATGTCGAACAACGACGACAACCTGATTCACATGGTCAACCAGATCGCCGCCAACCTGAGCGGCGGGCGTGATGACGACACCGCGGCCAGCGCCACCTGCCGTCACCTTGAAACCTTCTGGGCGCGGACGATGAAAAAGCGCCTGGCTGAGCGCGTGCAGGGTGACGCGACGGGCTTTTCGCCGGTGGCCAGGCAGGCAGCAATGCTGCTCGCCGAGCGGCTAAGCGAGCGCCAGGCCAGCTGAAGATGAGCGCTGTCAAAAAAACCTTAAAGCGTGCGTTTGCCCTTTCATAACCGCTGGTTAACCAATCAAGCAGGCTACAAACGGTGTAAAACGCCTCTTATTAACCTGAGTTAAGGCGATTGAGAGGCGCGAGGTTCACTGTGGTGGCCTTGAGGCCAAAAACGGCCCGCTTGGACACGGACGTGCCGCACCGTTTGGGCTGCTCTGACCATTTAACCGCCTGGCCAGGGCAGCCATTTTATTGCCTGTACGCCGACCTGTTTTTACGCGCTCGCGCTTTCGGGCCGGCGCTCCTCCAGCATCCCCTTGTCCAGAATGAAGCGGATGATCTCCTCGAGCCCGACACCGTCGTAAAGATTGGTGAATACGAAGGGCCGTTCGCCGCGCATCTTTTTCGAATCCCGCTCCATCACCTCGAGTGAGGCGTGCACCTGCTCGGCGATGTCGATCTTGTTGATGATCAAAAGATCCGATTTGGTGATGCCCGGGCCGCCCTTGCGCGGAATCTTGTCGCCGGCGGAGACGTCGATCACGTAGAGCGTGAGATCGGAAAGCTCCGGGCTGAAGGTCGCCGAGAGGTTGTCGCCGCCGGACTCCACCAGCACCAGCTCCAATCCCGGGTGGCGGCTCTGCAGCTCGTCGATCGCCGCCAGGTTCATCGAGGCGTCCTCGCGGATCGCGGTGTGCGGACAGCCGCCGGTCTCGACCCCGAGGATTCGATCTGCCGCCAGCGCGTCGTGCTTGAGCAGAAAATCCGCGTCTTCGCGGGTGTAGATATCGTTGGTCACCACGGCGATATCGTAGTGATCGCGCAGCGAAAGGCAGAGCTGCTTGAGTAGTGCGGTCTTGCCGGAGCCTACCGGTCCACCGACTCCTACGCGTAAACAGTGTGTCATGTCGTTCTCCTGAATCGGTCAATCAGCTTCTAAACGTTAACTTCTAAACAACCGGGAATACTGGGTTTCGTGCAGCGCGCTTGCCAGCGCCACGCCGGGCAGCACCGGGCCGAGCGCGTCATCATCAAGCGTTAGCGCCTGGTCCACAGCGTATGAAAGCGCAGGACGCAGCCGCTCGATGATGCGCTGGGCGGCCGTGTGGCCCAGCGGCAGCGCCTTGCACGCCACCGCCAGCTGGTTTTCGAGCCACGCCCAGCCAAAGCCGAGCAGGGCCTGGCGCGGGCTTACGCTGCGCGTAAAGGCGGTGTAGGCGAAAAGCGTTACGTAACCGGCCTGCTCGGGCAGCAATTTCCCTTCAGGCAGAAGCTCAAGACTGCCCAATAGCCGCTTGAGGGATGCGCCGAGGCGGCTGTCCTCGGCGACAAGCTCCGCGGTTTCCCGGGTGGCGGCAAGCCACGCGTCCCACTCGGCAACGTCGGCGGCGTCACCGCGCTCGAAGGCCTCGAACAGGCGTGCGATCACCGGCAGCTCGCAGCGGGTCAGGCCGTCGTCGAGCACGCCGGACAGCCACTCGGTCAGGCTCTCTTCATCGTCCACCCAGCCAAGCTCAAACGCGCTCTCGAGCCCCTGGGAAAAGGCGAAGGCGCCGATCGGCAGCGCCGGGCTGACCAGCTGCAAAAGCCCCAGCAGCGCCAGATCGTTTTGGGACTCAGTGGCCATGGGTGTGGTCATGGCCATGTTCATGCGAATGCTCATGCGAATGTTCGTGAGAGTGTTCATGCGCCGCCTCCACCTCTTCACTGTCGTGGTGGCCGTGGTCGTGCGCATGCGCGTGGCCCAGCTGCTGGTAGGCGCCGGGCTCCGGGTCGAAGGTATCGTTATGGTGCTCGAGGAGCGCGCCCAGAAGCGTTGCCAGCTCCTCCAGCACGTGATCCGGCGGGAAGCGCACCCAACCGCCCTTCTCGTCTTCGCCCAGCGCCAGCTGCACGTGGCGGTTGCCCAGGTGATAGGCCAAGCGCGCCAGCGGAAGGCCAGCGGATACGCGCGCGGTGACCACCGGCTCGATGGCAGCGCGCACCCGCACCACGGTGCCGTCCTCGGCTTTCAGCCCCTCGCCGTCACGCAGTACCGGGCCGCGATCGAGAAACAGCCCCAGTGCCTGGCCGGCGTCGCTTTCGGCCTTCAGGCGGCCACGGATGCGCAGCTCGAAGGGCAGCGTGAGCGTATCGCTGGCGGCGCTCGCTTCCACGGGGCCTAACCGTTCTATCAGTTTCAGCATGATCGACCTCTTAGCCATTCAATAAGTGGCGCGCCTTGTCTCGTCCAGCCACCCGTAGGAGCAGCTTCAGCTAGCGACCGACGGTGGCACCTCACCAAGGGAAGGCTAACGCCTTCCATCGCCGAAGTGTCGGACCACTAATAAATCGGGCTCCTACAATACGTTCGTGCACCGTAGGAGTAGCTTTAGCTAGCGACCTCTTTAAGGGGGCACCTCATCAAGGGAAGGCTAGCGCCTTCCATCGCCGGATGAATCCAGCTCCCACAAGGGTGAGCCCGCGCCCTGTAGGAGTAGCTCCAGCTAGCGACCGCTTCTAGAACAGGTGATACCGCTGCGCCAGCGGAAGCTCCGTGGCGGGTTCGCAGGTCAGAAGCTCGCCGTCGCAGCGTACTTCATAGGTCTGCGGGTCCACGGTCAGTTCCGGGCAGGCGTCGTTGAGCTTCATGTCCTTCTTGCGCATCCCGCGCACGTTCTTGCACGCCGACAGCGCGCTTTGCAGCCCCAGGCGCTCCTTGATACCCGCATCAATGGCGGCCTGGCTGACAAAGTTGAGCCGGGTCTGGCTCGCCGCGCGGCCAAAGGCGCCGAACATGTGCCGATAGTGCACCGGCTGGGGCGTCGGAATCGAGGCGTTGGGGTCGCCCATGGGGGCCGCGGCGATCATGCCGCCCTTCAGAATCAGCGACGGTTTTACGCCAAAAAACGCCGGCTTCCAGAGCACCAGATCGGCCAGCTTGCCCACCTCGATAGACCCCACTTCGTGACTGATCCCGTGGGTAATCGCCGGATTGATGGTGTACTTGGCGATGTAGCGCTTGGCGCGCAGGTTGTCGGCGCCCAACGCTTCGTCTTCCGGCAGCAGGCCGCGCTGCACCTTCATCTTGTGCGCGGTCTGCCAGGTACGGCAGACCACCTCGCCCACCCGGCCCATGGCCTGGGAGTCCGAGGCGATCATCGAGATCACGCCCAGATCATGCAGGATGTCTTCCGCGGCGATGGTTTCCCGGCGAATGCGCGAGTCGGCGAAGGCGACGTCTTCGGGAATATTCGGGTCCAGGTGGTGGCAGACCATCAGCATATCCAGATGCTCGTCGATGGTGTTGACCGTGTAGGGGCGCGTCGGGTTGGTGGAGGACGGCAGCACGTACTCCAGCGAGCAGGCGGTGATGATGTCCGGCGCGTGGCCGCCGCCCGCCCCTTCGGTGTGGTAGGTGTGAATGCCGCGCTCCTTGAACGCCGCGAGCGTATCCTCGACGAAGCCCGACTCATTCAGTGTGTCGGTGTGAATCGCGATCTGCACATCGTACTTCTCCGCCACGCTCAGGCAGGTGTCGATGGACGCCGGCGTGGTGCCCCAGTCCTCGTGAAGCTTGAGCCCCATGGCGCCGGCCTCGAGCTGCGCCTCGAGCCCTTCCGGCAGGCTGGCGTTGCCTTTGCCGAGCAGGCCGATGTTCATGGGCAGATCGTCCACCGCCTGGAGCATCTTGCCGATATGCCAGGCGCCGGGCGTACAGGTGGTAGCGTTCGAGCCGGTGGCGGGGCCAGTGCCGCCGCCGAGCATGGTGGTCACGCCGCTCATCAGCGCCTCTTCCACCTGCTGGGGGCAGATGAAGTGAATGTGGGCGTCGATGCCGCCGGCGGTCAGAATCTTGCCTTCACCGGCGATGATCTCGGTGCCCGGGCCGATGACGATCTCCACCTCCGGCTGAGTGTCAGGATTGCCCGCCTTGCCAATGGCAGCGATACGCCCGGCTTGCAGGCCGACATCCGCCTTGACGATGCCCCACCAGTCGAGAATCAGCGCGTTGGTGATGACGGTATCCATCACCGCGGAATCGACGCGCTGGCTCTGGCCCTGGCCATCGCGGATCACCTTGCCGCCGCCGAATTTCACTTCCTCGCCATAGTGGGTGGCGTCACGCTCGACCTCGATCCAGAGCTCGGTGTCGCCCAGGCGCACGCGGTCGCCTACCGTGGGGCCGTACATGTCGGCGTAAGCCTGACGGCTAATCCTGTTCGTGGTCATTGCGTGTCTCCTTCCAGCGCACCCATGACATCGCCACGGAAACCGTAGATCTCGCGCTTGCCGACGAACGGAATTAGCGTGACCTCGCGGCTCTGACCCGGCTCGAAGCGGATCGCGGTGCCAGCGGCCACGTCGAGCCGGTAGCCACGGGTTTTGGCGCGGTCGAACTCAAGCGCCGGATTGGCCTCGGCAAAGTGGTAGTGAGAGCCGAGCTGGATGGGCCGGTCGCCGGTGTTGGCGACCTCCACGGTGATGCGCTCGCGGCCGGCGCACAGCTCGATCTCACCCTCTTTTAACTGATACTCACCAGGAATCATGGCTGCCTCCAAGGGGTGTAACGCTAGTTGATCGGCGTATGAACGGTCACGAGTTTCGTGCCATCGGGAAACGTTGCCTCGACCTGCACCTCGTCGACCATCTCGGCCACGCCCTCCATGACGTCATCGCGGGTTAATATCTCGCGGCCGAAGCTCATCAGCTCGGCCACGGTTTTGCCGTCGCGGGCGCCTTCGATGATCTCGAAACTGATCAGCGCCACGGCTTCCGGGTAGTTGAGCTTCAAACCGCGCGCCTTTCTACGCTCGGCTAGCTGCGCGGCGGAGAACAGCAGCAGCTTGTCCTTGTCTCTCGGGGTCAGTTCCATGCGGCGTTATCCTCTCAAAAAGATGAAGCGTCAGGTCAGCCAGATGCGCGGCGTGTGGGCCTCGCGGTCGATCAAGCGCGGGCGCAGAAGCTGCCAGGCCCGCTCGCAAAGCGACCAGGCATCCACCCGCGAGCCGCCCAGGTAGCGCAAAAGCAGCACGCCATGGCGAAGCGTCACTGCCCAGTTCGGCTCGGCCGCAAGCGTCTCGCGCAGCACCTCGATGGCGGCGGGGCCGTCCTCGAGTCCTATCGCCCAAAGGGTGGCCTGCACCGTGGCGCCGCCCTGGCCCCAACGGCCGACGAAACGCGGGTGCAGCGGGTCCAGCGGCTGGCGCTCGAGCCACAGGGGCTTGCCGTCCAGCGTCAGGCGAAAGTGCTGCTCGATGCGCCCGGACACGAACGGAAGCTGACTTGCCGGGCGGCCCAGCGCCATCACCTCCCAGCCCAGGCATTTGGCACTACCGTGAAGGGCGATATGGGTGCGCTGCTCGCCTTTCGAGCCATCGAAGGCGATGGTTTCCTGGGGGAGCCACTCGAGCACCGCGCCATCCTCCACGGTAAGCGCAGTGCGCTGGGTCCAGGCCACGCCCTGGCTGTCTGCCTTGTAGAGCTTGTTGGCGGCGGGGGTGGTCAGAAGCGCGTGGGCGCCCTTTTCCACCTGTGCCTCGATGCTCAGCGCATCGCCGCTGACCAAACCACCAGGCGGGTGCAGCACGTAGATATGGCAGGCCTCACCGCGGCCTTCCGGGTAGAACGGGCGCTGTACGCGAAGCGGGCCCTGATGGCGCGCCTGAGTCATGCGCGTGGCGCCGTCGCGCTGGGCAAAACGCAGCGCAAGCGACGCCGCCCAGCGGCGCTGGTCGTCGAAACGGTGGCCGGAGGGGGTGTATGATGCGTTGCTATCGCATGCCGTCATCAGACGGTCGCTCTTGATCGATTGATTCATATTCCCTGACCAATGCAATTAATGCGCCAAAATGGTGAAAGGATGCCAAGCGGCCCTTTGCCGGGGCAGAGCAACTCATCGTGACCAACGCCATGCACCAGAATTGAACATTCTGACTGAAAAGGCACCATAAAAGCGCAAGCCGTGCAATAATGGGACCGAGCCCGGGACAAAAGGCCACATCGCGAACCTCTTAACGGGTCACGTTTTACGCTACCATGGCACGATCAATCGGGCCGCCTGCCCCTCAAGGCCCGCTATCGACGTTTTGCCAAGGGTCGTCATCTTGCCACTTCAGCGCTTTACCCATCGTCGTTGGTACCGCGTTGCGCTTCACGCGGCGCTCACGGCCATGCTGTTGCTGCTGATCGGCCCGCTGATTTCGCAGTCCCAGGCCGGTCATCACGAGGCGCATCGACACGCCGCCTCCGGCGCGCACCACGACCACCCATCCTCGGCGCACCGCTCTCACGCCGCCCCAGAAACGTTGCCTGAGCCGTCGATCGAGCCCATCTTCACCTGGTTTCACGAGTGCGGCTACTGCTCCCTGTGGCAGCAGTTTCCCTCGGCTCATGCGTTTTTGCCCGCCATTGCGCGGCAGGCATTCGTTCACCACGCCCCGCGGCCAAAGCCGCCGCATCAGGGGTTCGCGTCCTTCGACAACTACCTGCATGCGCCTGTCCGCGCCCCGCCGCTCGCCTGACGACACCCATCAGCTTGCATGACCCGATTCTGACGACCTGACGGCCGCCCCTGGCCGCCGGGTGCGTGTCGCTATCACTCGGGCGCCCCTTCGAGCGGGCGCTGTAGGAGCCGTAATGACTGCTCATGTCGACCCCCGATCGGCGGCGAAGACGCCGTTCGATCTCTACCGCGCCATCTGGCGCTGGCACTTCTACGCGGGCCTTCTGGTGCTGCCCTTTCTGATCACCCTCTCGATCACTGGGGCGCTGTATCTCTTCAAGGACGAGATCGATGCCATCGTCCACGCCGACGTCAAACGCGTCGCGGTGCAGCAAAGCGTACAAACGCCCGCCGCTCAGGTGAGCGCTGCCCTCGACGCGCATCCGGGTACGGCGCTCAAGTACACGGCTCCGGCCACGCCGGAGAGCTCGGCGGAAGTCACCGTGCGCACGACCAACGACGAGCGCCTGGCGGTGTATGTGAACCCTTACACCGGGCGCGTGCTCGGCGCACTGGACGATCGCGGAACGATCATGTGGACGGTGCGAAAGTTGCACAGCTTCAAGCTCTTCGGCGCCACGCCGCGCAAGCTGATCGAGATCACCGGCGGCTTCGCGATTTTGCTGGTGCTCACCGGCGTGTATCTATGGTGGCCACGCACCAACGCCAGGGGCGGTGTGGTCAGCGTACGCGGCGCGCCGCAAAAGCGCGTCTTCTGGCGCGACCTGCACGCGGTGACGGGGCTGTTCGTCGGCGCCTTCATCCTGTTTTTGGCAATCACCGGCATGCCCTGGTCCGGCGTGTGGGGCGCTCAGGTCAACCAGTGGGCCAACGGCAACAACTTCGGCTACCCCGCCGGGGTTCGAACCGAGGTGCCAATGTCCAGCACGCGACTGAGCGAGCAGGCGCCGACGAGCTGGTCGCTGGAGCAGGCGCACGTGCCCGAATCGACCAAGTCGACGGGCCAGGCGGATATCGGCCTGAACGAGGCCGTGGCCACCTTCGAGCGCCTTGGGTTGCACTCGGGCTTTGCGGTCAGCCTGCCCACTACCCCGACCGGCGTCTACTCCGGCTCGGTCTACCCGGACGAGGTGAGCCAGCAGCGGGTGGTGCATCTGGACCGCTACTCCGGCGAGCCGCTCGTGGACATGCGCTACGCCGATTACGGCCCGCTCGGGCGGTGGCTGGAGTTCGGCATCAACGTGCACATGGGTCAGCAGTTCGGGCGAGCGAATCAGCTGCTCTTTCTGGCGGTGTGCGTGGCGATCATCCTGCTGTGCGTCAGCGCCGGCGTCATGTGGTGGAAACGCCGCCCGACAGGCGGGCTGGGCGTGCCGCCGCTGCCGCGGGACAAGCGCGCGTTTCGCGGCATTCTGGCGATTCTCGTCGTTGGTGGGGTGCTCTTTCCGCTGACCGGCGCGGCGATTCTCGTCATGCTGCTCATCGATGGGTTTGTGGTGCGTCCTTTGCAGCAGCGCCGCCTCGCCGCACGCGGCGCTTGATCCTTTTCCTCGGCCCTTTTCCCGGGGGCCGGGGCACGTCTTCTCGCCCTTGCATCGCTTGACAGGCAGCGCCGCTGGCAGGAAACTTAGCAAAGGCTATACTTCTTACCAGACGCAAAAAAACGCCCGCTTTTCGATCACCGTGAGGATCCATCATGGCCGTACAACGTCTCGTTGCCGCTATGGCGCTACTGCCGCTGAGCTCGCTGTCGCTGGCCGACGAGCCGCCGTTGAACGTGGTGGCGACCATCGGCATGATTGCCGATGTGGCCCAGAACGTGGGCGGCGAGTGCATCAGCGTCGAGGCGATGATGGGCCCAGGCGTCGACCCGCATCTCTACCAGGCCAGCGCCAACGATGTGGCCATGCTGCGCGGCGCCGAGCAGATTCTCTACTCGGGTTATGCGCTGGAGGGCCAGCTTGGCTCGGTGCTGGAGAACTTTGCCACACGCACGCCGACGCTTGCCGTCGCCCCCGCGTCGATCGAGGAGGATGCGCTGATCACGTCCCAGGGCGCCTTCGGGGTCGACCCGCACCTGTGGATGGATGTCTCGCTCTGGGCGCACATCGTCCCGACCTTGAGCGACACCCTGATCGAGGCGCGCCCGGCGTGTGCCGCAACCATCGAGGCCAACGCCGAGCGCTACGAAACCGAGCTTCTCGCGCTGCACGAGTGGGTCAAGGAGAGCATCGCTTCCATTGCCGAGGAGCAGCGCGTACTGGTCACCGCCCACGACGCTTTCAGCTATTTTGGCCGCGCCTACGATATCGACGTCGAGGGCATCCAGGGCATCAGTACCGAAACCGAAACCGGCATTGCCGATATCCGTAACATGGCCAATAGTGTGGTAGAGCGCAACGTGCCGGCGGTATTCGTCGAAAGCACCATCAACCCGCGCACCATTCAGGCGGTGATCGACGCGGCGCGCCAAAAAGGTCATGAGGTCGTGGTCGGCGGCGAGCTCTACTCCGACGCCATGGGCGACGACGGCACCGTCGACGGCACCTACATGGGCATGATCTACCGCAATACCGAACACATCGTCGAGGCGCTGGGCGGCTCCCTCGCCCCCCTGCCACAAGCGCTCGAGGGCTGGGCAAGTGAATGGCAGCTCGACACCTGACGATCAAAGGCACTGTTTGATGACAACGACCGGTAACGCTGAGCCGGCACTCAGTATCAAGAACCTGACCGTGAGCTATCATAACCAGCCGGTGCTGTGGGATATCGAGCTGGATATTCCCGCCGGCGTCATGGCGGGCATCGTTGGCCCCAACGGGGCGGGCAAAAGCACGCTGATCAAGAGCCTTCTGGGGCTCGTACCGTCGCTTTCCGGCGAGGTGCGGGTGCACGGCAAGTCCTACGCCTCCCAACGCAAGCGCGTGGGTTACGTGCCGCAGCGCTCGAGCGTGGACTGGGACTTTCCCACCACGGCGCTGGACGTGGTGATGATGGGGCTTTACGGGCGCCTTGGCTGGCTCCGGCGCCCGGGCCGACGCGAGCGCCGCGAGGCCATGGAAGCGCTGGCGATGGTCGGCATGAGCGAGCTTGCCAACCGCCAGATCAGCCAGCTCTCCGGTGGTCAGCAGCAGCGGGTGTTTCTGGCCCGCGCGCTGGTGCAAAAAGCCGACGTCTACTTTCTCGACGAGCCCATGGCCGGGGTCGACGCCACCACCGAGCGGGCGATCATCGACATCCTGCGCCGCCTGCGCGATGAAGGCAAAACGGTGATCGTCGTTCATCACGACCTGCAAACGGTGAGTACGTACTTCGACTGGCTATTGCTTTTGAACGTGCGCGTGATCGCCGCCGGCCAGGCGCGCGACGTGTTCAAGATCGATCATCTGCGCAAGGCCTACGGCGGCCAGATCGCCCTGCTCGGCGACAGCGAATCGCTGATGTTCCCCGCCTCCAAAGTGACGTGATGCATGCACTGGCTTGAGCTTTTATCGGACTACACCTTTCAAAACGTGGTGATCGGCGCCTCGCTTCTGGGCTTGATCAGCGGGCCGCTGGGCTGCTTTGCGGTGCTGCGCCGTCAGAGCCTTCTGGGCGACGCCATCTCCCACGCCGCACTGCCGGGAATATGTCTGAGCTTCATCATCACCGGCAGCCGCGATCTGGGCGGCATCATTATCGGCTCGCTGGTCACCGGCACGCTGGCCGCGCTCACCATGCTGCTGCTCACACGTAAAAGCCGGCTTAAAACCGACGCCGGGCTGGGCGTCTGCCTGAGTCTCTTTTTCGCCGTGGGTATCGTGCTGCTCACCTACATTCAGGGCACCCGCAACGCCGCCCAGGGGGGGTTGGAGGCGTTTCTGTTCGGCCAGGCCGCGGCAACGCTGCGCTCGGATCTGTGGGTGATGGGCGCCATTACGCTGGCCACCCTCGCGCTGCTCGCCGCGTTCTGGAAACAGGCCAAGCTGGTTACCTTCGACCCCGAGTATGCCCGTACCCTCGGCATGCCCGCGGCGGCCATCGAGGCGGTACTCACGGCCATGGTGGCACTCGCCGTGGTGGTCGGCCTGCAAATGGTCGGGGTGATTTTGATGGCTGCGATGATCGTGGCGCCGGCCGCAGCAGCGCGGCAGTGGAGCCGCCATTTGGGCGGCATGCTGGTGATCGCCGCTGGCGTTGGCATCATTAGCGGCGTTTCGGGCGCCACCATCAGCACGCTGTCGCGCGGACTTGCCACCGGCCCGCTGATCGTACTGACCGCCACCGCCATCGTGTTGCTGTCGCTGGCGCTGGCCCCCGGCCGAGGGCTTTTGTGGGGCATCGTGAAGCACTATCGCCAGAAGCGCGAGCTGCACACCCAGCAGCTGCTCTACGCTCTTCACAAGCATCCGCAAACGCCGCCGCGCCTGAGCCCCAGCGCCCGGCGCACGCTGGCAGCGCTCACCCGTCAGGGCCACGTTGCCCGCTCGTCAAACAAGGCAGGCGTGGCGTTGACCGCGTCGGGCCGCGCCCGCGCCCGGGAAGTGGTCGCCGCTTTCGAGGAGGCCACGCCATGATCGCAGAGCTTTTGAACAGCACGGCGCTGCCGATCATTCTGGTCGGCGCCATGGTCGGCATCGCCTCTTCCGCGGTGGGCACCTTTCTGGTGCTGCGCGGCAACAGCATGCTGTCGGACGCGATCAGCCACTCGATCGTTTTCGGCATCGTCATCGTCTGGATACTGACCAAACAGCAAAGCGGCCCGGTGCAGCTCATTGGCGCCGCGCTGACAGGGCTTCTGACCGTTTTTCTCACCGAGGCGCTCGCCAGCACCAAGCGAGTGAAGCAGGACGCCGCCATTGGCCTCGTGTTCCCGGCGCTCTTCTCCATCGGCGTGTTGCTGCTCAACCTCTATGCCCAGGACGTTCACATCGACACCCACACCGTCCTGCTCGGCGAAATCGGCTTCGTCTGGCTCGACACCGTCGAGCTTTTTGGCCTCCCCATTCCTCAAGCGCTGGTGTCGATGAGCGCAATGACGCTGATCAACTACGCCTTCATCGGGCTCTTCTACAAGGAGCTGAAGCTCGCCACGTTTGATCCGGCGCTGGCCAAGACCTTCGGCTTCATGCCGACGATCCTCTTTTACGTGCTCCTGATGCTGACCAGTTCCACCGCCGTGGCGGCGTTCGACGCCGTGGGCGCGGTGCTGTTCATCGCCTTCGCGATCGTCCCGGCCTCGGCGGCATACCTGCTCACCGACCGGCTGTGGATGATGTTTCTCATCGGCGCGCTGATCTCGATCGCCTCGAGCATTAGTGGCTACTTCCTCGCCGTGCACCTGAACGTCTCGATCGGCGGCATGATGGCGGTAATGACCGGCGCGTTCCTGATCCTCGCCTTCCTGTTCGGGCCGCGCTACGGGCTGGTCACGCGCGCCTTCAAACAGCGGCGGGCGCCGGTGGAGCCGCCTTTGGGCTTGTCCGAGTAGTGAGCTCCCCTTGAACCATGCTAGCCAAAGGTGTACAAAGTACACTATAAAGAAAGATGATTGGCATGGGTTACTGGAATGAGCCACGCAATCGAATTCATCGAAACCTCGCTATTCACGCGGCAAATTCGCGAGCTGGCCACGGACGATGAATTAAAGGAGCTTCAGAAAACGCTGATCGCCCAGCCAAGCAAGGGCGACCTGATTCAGGGGACGGGCGGGCTTCGCAAAGTGCGCATGGCTTTAGAGAGTCAAGGCAAAAGCGGTAGCGTTAGAGTCATCTATTTTCTGGCCACTTTTGACACTATTTATCTGATTCTCGCCTATCCGAAAAGCACCAAGGACAGCCTGACGGACGCCGAAAAAGCGGTGCTTAAAAAGCTGACGAAACAGTTGAAGGAGGAGCGTATAACGTGAGTATTTTCAACGAGCTCAAGAACTCCCTGGAAGAAGCCGTCGATATAAAGACGCAGAAACGCCAAGCCAACCGCGTCACGCGTTTCGAAGTAGCGGATGTCAAACAGATTCGGGCGATACTCGCTGTTTCCCAAGCCGAGTTCGCCCAAGCAATGGGCACCAGTATCGATACCATCAAAAGCTGGGAAAATCGCCGTCGCAATCCAACAGGGCTGGCGGCCAAGGTGCTGGCCACCATTCAGGACAACCCAGCCTTCTACCGCGAACTGGCAGAGCACTAACGAACGACGCTCTTGTACATAAAATTGCGCCCGCCATCTGGCGGGCGCTTTATTTGTGGACTAAACCCATTGTGGATAACTCACACCGTCAGATGCTGCTTGATCAGCTCTTGAGACAGCTCGCCGATCTCACCTTTTGCCACCGGGCGGCCGCGGTCCATGATCACGAAGCGGTCGGCGTATTTTCTGGCAAAGGGCAGCTTCTGCTCGACCAGCAGTACCGTCAGGCCGTCCTCCTTGATCAGCTGGCGGATCACCTGGCCGATCTGGGCGACGATATTGGGCTGAATGCCTTCGCCGGGCTCGTCCAGAATCAAGAGCTTGGGCTCGATCACCAGGGCGCGTCCGATGGCGAGCTGCTGCTGCTGACCGCCGGAGAGATCGCCGCCGCGGCGGTGCTTCATTTCTTCGAGCACCGGGAAGAGCTCATAGATTCGCGCGGGGATCTTCTTGAGCCCGTCGCCCCGGGCGGCAAGGCCCGTGCGCAGGTTCTCCTCGACGGTCAGCATGGGAAAGATCTGCCGGCCCTGAGGCACGAAGCCTATCCCCAAGCGCGAGCGCGCCTCGATCGCCTTTTGGGTCAGCTCGACCTCGCCGCCTTCCGCCTGAAATTTGAGCGCGCCGCTTTTGACCGCGACCTCGCCCATGATCGCTTTCATCAGCGTGGTCTTGCCCACGCCGTTTCTGCCCATCACGCAGGTGCACTGCCCCTTCGGCACGTCGAGATCCAGATCCCATAGCGTGTGGCTTTCGCCGTAGAACTGGTTAAGCTTTTCGATCGCGAGCATCAGGCGGCCTCCTCGTCGTCCGCACCCAGGTACACCTCGACCACGCTCGGGTCGCTTGCGACCTGATCCATGCTGCCCTCGGCCAGTACGCTGCCCTGGTGGAGCACCGTCACCTTGCGGGCGATGGAGCGCACAAAGCCCATGTCGTGCTCGACCACCACTACCGACTGCTTGCCGGCGAGACGCGTCAGAAGCTCGGCGGTGCGCTCCATCTCCTGCTCGGTCATGCCGGCCACCGGCTCATCGACCAGCAACAGGCGCGGGCGCTGCATCAAAAGCATACCGATCTCGAGCCACTGCTTTTGGCCATGAGAGAGAATGCCCGCCGGCTGGAATCGAAGAGCAGCCAACCCGACGGTCCCGAGCACCTCGTCGATGCGATCGCGCGCCTCACCGGTCATGCGTGCGGTGAGCGTCGGGAAGATGCGCTTGTCCGCGGCCATGGCGAGCTCCAGATTCTCGAACACGCTGAGCGCCTCGAACACCGTGGGCTTCTGGAACTTGCGTCCTATTCCCAAACTGGCGATCTCGGGTTCGTTCATTTTCAAGAGATTATGCCGGCTACCGAACCAAACGCTGCCCTCATTGGGCCGCGTCTTGCCGGTGATGATATCCATCATGGTGGTCTTGCCCGCGCCGTTGGGGCCGATGATGCAGCGCAGCTCGCCGTCATCGATGGTCAGGTTCAGCTTGTTGATCGCCTTGAAGCCATCGAAGCTGACGGTGACGTCCTCCATATAGAGGATCGGGCCGTGGCGCACGTCCACGGTGGATACCTGGGGGGTCATGAAATCGAAGACCCGGTCGCGCTCCTTGAGCGACTCGAAAAAACTCATGCGCTCGCCTCCGGTGAGTAGGTGGAATCGCGTTGGCGACGATGGGACAAGAGACCGGCCACGCCCCTGGGTAAAAGCACCGTGACCAGCACGAAGAGCCCGCCCAGGGCAAACAGCCAGGCATCCGGCATCACGCCGGTGAACACGGTCTTGGCGTAGTTGACCAGAATCGCGCCGATCACCGCGCCATACAGCGTGGCCCGCCCGCCCAGCGCCACCCACAGCACGATCTCGATGGAAAACAGCGGCGAGAACTCGCTGGGGTTGATGATGCCGACCTGCGGCACGTAAAGCGCCCCGGCCACACCCGCGAGCATGGCAGATACCACGAACACGAAGAGCTGAAAGCGCTCGACCCGGTAGCCGATGAAGCGCGTACGCGCCTCGGCATCGCGGGTGGCCACGCAGACTCGGCCAAGCTTGCTGGTCACGATGGCCCGGCAGAGAAGATAGCCCAGCGCCAGTGCTACCCCGGACGCCAAAAATAGGCCGAGGCGCGTGTCACTGCTTCGCAGGTTGAAACCCAGAATCTCGCGAAAATCCGTCAGGCCGTTATTGCCGCCAAACCCCATCTCGTTGCGGAAAAACGCCAGCATCAGCGCAAAGGTGAGCGCCTGGGTGATGATCGAGAGATACACCCCGGTCACCCGCGAGCGAAACGCCAGAAAGCCGAAGATCAGCGCTAAAAGCCCCGGCGCCAGCAGCACCATGGCAAACGCAAACCAGGCCATGTCGAAGCCGAGCCAGTACCAGGGCAGGCTATCCCAGTTGAGAAATACCATGAAGTCCGGCAGTACCGGGTCGCCGTAGGTGCCGCGATCGCCGATCTGGCGCATCAGATACATGCCCATGGCGTAGCCGCCGATGGCGAAAAAGGCGCCGTGGCCCAGGCTCAGAATGCCCAGATACCCCCACACCAGGTCCACCGCCACGGCCAGCAGCGCATAGCTCAAGTACTTGCCGAACAGGTTCACCGTGTAGGCGTTCACGTGCAGCGCGTGGCCTTGCGGCACGGCCACGTGCAGCACGGTGACGATGACGAGCGCGGCCAGCAGCACGCCGAGAAAGGTTTGCGTCGCGCGCTCGGTGAAGGGGCGGGCGAGCCAGAAGCGGCTCGAGGTTGCCTGAAAGCTCATCGGTTAACCCTCCGCCGCGCGGCCCTTCTGCGGGAAGAGTCCCCGCGGGCGCTTTTGAATGAACAAAATGATGAATACCAGCACGATGATCTTGGCCAGCACCGCGCCCGCCCAGGGCTCGAGGACTTGGTTGATTACGCCAAGCGACAGCCCCGCGACCAGCGTGCCCCAGAGATTGCCCACCCCGCCGAATACCACCACCATGAACGAATCGATGATGTAGTTCTGGCCAAGGTTTGGCCCCACGTTGGTGAGCTGGGAAAGCGCAACGCCGGCAAGCCCGGCCACGCCGGAGCCGAGTGCGAAGGTCAGGATATCCACCCGGGTGGCGCGAATTCCCATCGAGCGCGCCATGGCGCGGTTTTGCGTCACGGCGCGCACCTCGAGCCCCAAGCGCGTGCGGCGCATGATCAGCATCAGCCCGACGAAAACCAGCAGCGCAAAGCCAAGTACGAACATGCGATTGAGCGTCAGCGACAGGGCGTCATTGATCACCAGCGACCCGCTCATCCACTCCGGCGTGATCACCGTGCGGTTGAGCGGCGAGATCACCGTGCGCACCAGCTGCTGCAGGATCAGGCTGATGCCGAAAGTGGCCAAGAGCGTCTCCAGCGGGCGGCCTTTCAAAAACTGAATGACGCTACGCTCGATGGCGATACCGGCCAGTGCGGCCACCAGAAAGCCGGCGGGAATCGAGAGCATCAGCGCAAGGCCGGGCTGGCCGGGCAGAAGCTGCTGCATCATCCACGTGGTGTAGGCGCCCAGCATCATCAGCTCGCCGTGGGCCATGTTGATCACGCCCATCACCCCGAACGTGATGGCAAGTCCTATCGCGGAGAGCACCAGCACCGAGCCAAGGCTCAGGCCGAAGTAGAGCGTCTCGACGCCGCGGTTGATCTTCAAGTTCTGCTCGACGCTTGCAAGGGCTGAGCGGGCGGCGTCCGCCACCGCCGGGTTCTCGGCATTGGTGGCGCGGTTCAGCGCCACGCGGGCGCGGGGGTGCAGGCTTCCGGCCAGCGCCTCGACCCCTGCCATCTCCCCGTTTTCGGTTTGGTAAATCGCCACCGCCTGAATCAGGCGCCGACGCACGTAGTCGTCCTCGGCCTCTTCGATCAGCGGGGTCAGCGTCTCGAAAAGCTCCTCGTCCACCTCGCCCAGCAGGCGGTCGGCGGAGGTGCGTCGGCGCTCGACGTTGGGCGAGTAGAGATCCACCACGGCAATCGCGCTTCTAAGCTGATTACGCAGCGCGTTGTTGATCCCGATACGGTCGAGCTCGCGGCGCGACATCTCACCCAGCGGCTCACCGCTCAGCGCGTCTTCGACGGGCCAGCTGCGCCCGGTATTGTTCAGCACGATGACGAAGCGGCCGTCATCGGTGCGCTGCAGGCGGCCGTCGAGCAGCGCCTGCAGCCAGCCGCGGGCGCGCTCGTCGTCGCCTTGCAGGATGCTTGATATCGCCTCGCCCTTGTCGCGGTAGGAATCCACGTCGAGAGTTTCGAGCAGCGAATAGCCGGGGTCACTATCTTGTGCGCTGGTTTGTGCTGCGGCACCTGGCAGAAAACCGGCCAGCAACAAGCAGACGAACGACCAGAAAAGGAAGCGCCTCATGGGTTGTTCCTTTGAGTGTCAGTGGGAGGTGGCGTGCCCCGGGCCGCGACGGCGGCCCGGGTGAAGGGAGCGTTACTCGGCCAGCGCCGCTTCGGCTTCTTCCGCTGCGGTGCTGCCACCACAGGTGCCGTTGACGACGTTGAAGTTGCCGCACGCCAGTGGCTTGCGCCAGTCAGCGATCAGATCGCGCGAGCCCGGCAGATAGTCGGACCAGGCGTCGCCGGCCACGGTAGAAGGTGTTTGCCAGACGATGTCGAACTGGCCGTTGTCCTGAATTTCACCGATCAGCACCGGCTTGGTGATGTGGTGGTTGGGCATCATCGCCGCATAGCCGCCGGAGAGATTCGGCACGCTCACGCCGATGATGGCGTCCTTGATCGCGTCGACATCCGTGGTGCCGGCCTTGCGCACCGCTTCGGCCCACATGTTAAAGCCAATGTAGTGCGCTTCCATCGGGTCGTTGGTCACCGACATCTCATCGCCGGTGTGAGCGATCCAGGCGTCGATGAAGTCGTAGTTCTCGTCGGTATCTACGCTCATGAAGTAGTTCCAGGCGGCCAGGTGGCCGACCAGCGGGCCGGTGTCGATACCGGAAAGCTCCTGCTCGCCCACCGAGAAGGCGATGACCGGAATGTCGGCAGCGTCGATGCCCTGGTTGGCGAGCTCGCGGTAGAACGGCACGTTGGCGTCACCGTTGATGGTGGAGACGACCGCGGTGGGCTTGCCCTCTTCACCGAAGCGGCGAATCTCGGAGACGATGTTCTGCCAGTCCGAATGGCCGAAGGGCGTGTAGTTGACCATGATGTCTTCTTCCGCCACGCCGTGCTCGTCTTGCAGGTAGGCCTCGAGGATGCGGTTGGTGGTGCGCGGATAGACGTAGTCGGTGCCGACCAAGGCGAAGCGTTCGATGCCGACTTCGTTGATCAGGTAGTCGACGGCGGGAATCGCCTGCTGGTTGGGTGCCGCCCCGGTGTAGAAGACGTTCTCGGACGACTCTTCACCCTCGTACTGCACCGGGTAGAACAGCAGGCCGTTGAGCTCCTCGACCACCGGCAGCACGGCTTTACGGGAAACCGAGGTCCAGTTGCCGAAGATGACATCCACCTCTTCCTGGGCCAGCAGTTCGCGGGCGCGCTCGGCAAACAGCGGCCAGTTGGAAGCGGGGTCGACCACCACGGCTTCCAACTGACGGCCCAGCAGACCACCGGCCTCGTTCTGCTGCTCGATGAGCATTTCGACGGTGTCTTTCAGGGTGGATTCGCTGATCGCCATGGTGCCGGAGAGCGAGTGCAGGATACCGACCTTGATCGGGTCGTCGCTTTCCTGGGCAACGGCCTGAGCGCCGGCGCCCATGACGGCGGCGGCGAGAAGATAGGTGACGAAACGGCGGGAGAGCGAATTGTGCGTTGGATGGACCACGTGAATCTCCTTGCACCCCTTGCGCGGGGATTGTTATTGAGCCCCATCGAGCGCAGCCGCCCGATGACCACTAGCTCAATGACCCTGCAAGGAGTGCGCCACCTCGGAGCATTAACCGCTTATGCATTTTTAATCATAAACTTAAACACGCGATTTAAAATTGGACGCACCCCTTACGCACTAAAAGAGCGCGGCGTTTTCGCAGCGGCGGGCAAACAGGCTGCACCACTATGATCACGCGCACCATTAGCGTGCGCTCGCGCTCAACACACGGCCCCCACAAAAAAGCGGGGCGCCGACTGGTGTCGACGCCCCGCTTTCAGAGCCTTGCGAGCAGCTGGATCAATCGCTCTCCGGCGTACCCTTTTCAATGGGCTTATGCATACGCCGGCGCAGCAGCGGGCCCAGCAGATACGGCAGGATCAGCCCCACCCCGGCGAAGGCCCACAGGCCGATCGCCAGGCCGCTGTCCCACAGGATCATCCAGTCGCCGTCGGAAATTTCCATGGCGTGGCGCAGGTTCTTCTCCATTTCCGGGCCCAGCAACAGTCCCAGAATGACCGGCACCAGCGGTATTTCCAGCTTGCGCAGGATATAGCCGCCCACGCCGAAGGCCACCATGAAGTAAAGGTCAAACGTCGTGTTGCTGATCGAGTAGATCCCCACGAACGCGACCATCGTCACCACCGGCAGCAGGTACATCGGCGGAATCGACAAAAGCTTCACGAAGATGCCCACCAGCGGAATGTTGAGCACCAAAAGCAGGAAGTTACCGATCAGCAGCGCCGCGATCACGCCCCAAACGATATCGGCGTTCTGGGTGAACATCAGCGGGCCGGGGGTGATGTTCAGCGAAATCAAAAGCGCCAGCAGCACCGCGGTCGTGCCGCTACCGGGTACGCCGAGGGTCAGCATGGGCACCAGTGCGCCGCTCGAGGCGCCGTTGTTGCCTGCCTCCGGGGCGGCCACGCCGCGCGGGTCGCCTTCGCCGAAGCGGCCTTTCTTGCCAACCGCTTTCTTTTCCAGCGTGTAGCTGATGAAACTTCCAAGCGACGCCCCGGCACCCGGCAGCACGCCGGCGACGAAGCCCAGCACCCCGCCGCGAAAGCTCGAGGGCAGAATCTCGCGGATCTCCCGCCAGCTTAGCGCGAGCTTGTTGACCTTCATGTTCTCCTTGCCACCGCCGGCGCGCTCCTCGATGAAGAACAAAAGCTCGGAAATGGCGAACAGGCCGACGATGGCGATGATGAAGTCGACGCCCTCGAAAAGCTCGAGCACACCGAAGGTATAGCGCTGCACCCCGGTGTTATCGATCCCGACAGTCGCGATCATCAGCCCCAGGCACGCCGCCACCACCGTCTTGATCGGGTTCTTGCCGGTGATGCCGCCCAGCGTTGCGAACGCCAGCATGAACAGCGCAAAGTACTCCGCCGGCCCGAAGGTCAGCGCGAAGTTGGCCAAAAGCGGCGCCAGCAGAATCAAGCCCACGGTCGCCACCAGGCTGCCGATGAAGGAAGCGATGGCGGAGATCGCCAGCGCCTCGGCGGCCTTGCCCTTCTGGGCCATGGGATAGCCGTCCAGGCATGTCATCATGGCCGGCTCGTCGCCGGGAATGTTGAGCAGTATCGACGAGATACGCCCGCCGTACATCGCCCCGGCGTAAACCGAGGTCAGCATGATCAGCGCGGTTTCCGGCGCCAACCCCAGACTGAAGGCCAGCGGAATCAAAATGGCGACGCCGTTGGCCGGGCCCAGCCCCGGAAGCGCGCCGATCAGGGTGCCCAAAAAAGCGCCCAGCAAGGCGAACATCAGGTTGTGGGGCTGTAGCGCCACCCCGAACCCGTCCATCAAAAAGCCAAGGGTTTCCATCAGTTCACCTCCAGAAAGGAGAGCAGCCCCAGCGGCAGGGCAAGATCCAGCCCGTAGCTGAACAGGAAGTAGACGATCACCCCGGCCACAGCCCCGGTCACATAAGCTTTCACGGGCGGTGCGCCCATGCGCCAGCAAAGCGTGCCCACGGCAAGCGTCGTGCTGATGATGAAGCCCAGCGGCTGCAAGAGCATCGCGTAGAGAATCAGCACCACCACGGCGACGATAAGCTCGACGCCGGTGCGACTCCAGGGCCAGGCGTTATCCGGGTCGGGGCGCACGATCAGGTAGAGACTGGAGATCGCCAATACCACGGCCAAAAGCTTGGGGAACGTGTCCGGCCCCACCGCCTCGCCGCCACCAAACGGTACGGGAAACTGCGAGGCGGCCCAGCCGTACGCGACGGCCAGGACGATAAGCAGGACCCCGAAGATGCGGTCGTTGAAGGTCATTACTGAATCAGCCCGATGTCCTGGGAAATTTGTTCGATTTCATCGATCTGATTGAGCACGAAATCCTCGAACTCGCCGGCGGTCATGTGAAACGGCATCAGGCCGTTTTGCGACATGACGCTTTGCCACTCTTCGCTCTCGTAGATCGTATCCATGGCGTCGGTCCAGTAGGCCAGGGCGTCGTCGGAGATATCGGCGGGCATGTAGAAGCCGCGCCAGTTGGGGCCGAGCGCATCGATGCCCTGCTCACGCGCGGTGGGGATGTCGGCGAACTCGCCGGGCAGGCGCTCTTCGGCAAGCACCGCCAGCACGCGCAGATCGCCGGACTCCATGAAGCCCTGGGCTTCGGTGATGTCGCCGGTGAAGGCATCCACGTGGCCACCGATCACCTGGGTCAGCGCTTCGCCGCCGTTGTTGTAGGACAAATAAGCGACGCGCGGTAGATTCTCGACCTCGGCGGCCTGAGCGGCGATCAGCACCTTGAGATGATCCCAGCCGCCCCGGGCGCTGCCGCCGGCGAATTTAACGCTGCGCGGGTCCTCTTTTAGCGCGTCCATCAGGTCGTTGAGATTCTGGTATTCAGAGTCTGCCGATACCGCAATGATGCCGTAATCGGCGCCCAACGCGCCGACCCAGTTGACCATGTCCGCGGAAAGCCCCGGAAACTGCCCCTGGGCCAGGCGCGTGGTGGTCGCGGTAGAGGCGGCGACCAGCAGCTGGTCATCGCCAGCGCGCTTGCTCACGACGTGGGCAAACGCCACGCCGCCGCCGGCGCCGGCCATGTTGATGGTCTGCACGTTGGCCGGCACCAGGTCGAGCTCCTGCATCACGTTACCGACGCTTCGGCAGGTGAAGTCCCAGCCGCCGCCCGGGTCGGACGGCGCGATGCACTCGACCTTACCGGTGGGGTCGAAGGCGACGGCGGTGGTGGCGACGGAAGCGGCGGCCAGCGGCAGAGCCAGCAGCGTGACGTACTTGAATGAGGACGTGAGGGTCATGGCGCTCTCCTGAAGGTGATCTATTGTTGTGGTGCTTATTAAGTCGTGCGCAGCACTTATTGTGATGATGCACCGCGCTGATCATGCAACGCGTAACGGCGAGACGTTAGAAGAGGATAGGACCTGGCAACAAGCTTCTGAACATAATGCACAAAAAGAGCATTGTGGGCATTTTGTTCATTGTGTTCACGAGCGCCGGCCCAGGCGTTGAAGGCGGGAACGGCGGCAACGATTACAGTGTTTCGAGATACTCGGTGCTGGTGCGCTGTAAGCGGTAGCGGCGTTCGGGCCTGCCTACATCACCATAGCCCAATTCCGCCTCGACCACGTGCACCGACACCAGATGCTCCAGATAGCGCCGCGCGGTGGAGCGGCTGGCCCCCATGGCCCTGGCGACCTGAGCGGCGGCCAGCGGCTGGTCGGCGTGCTGCAGCGCCTCGACGATCGCGCGAAGCGTCAGGCGGTCGATGCCCTTGGGCAGGCTGCGCCCGGCGACCGGCGGGGCGGGCGGCTGCACGCGCGCCAGCATGCGATCGAGTTCGGCCTGGCTCATCTGCTGGCGACAGGCGAGCTGGGCCCGCTCGCGCTGAAAGCGCGCCAGCATCTGCTGCATGCGCTCGGCCTCGACGGGCTTGATGAGGTAGTCGAAAACGCCGCCGCGCAGCGCCTCGCTGATGGTCTCTACCTCGCGGGCGGCGGTGACCATGACGATCTCCACGTGGACATGATCGCGGCGCAGCGCCCAAAGGAGCTCGAGCCCCTGAACGTCCGGAAGGTAAGCATCCAGCAGCACCAGGTCGACGCTGTCGCCGCGGCGCGCCATCTGCTCACGGGCTTCAATGCCGCTTCGCGCCTGACCAACCACCTTGAACCCGTCGTTTTGTTCGATGAATGCGCGGTGAATATCGGCGATACGAAAATCGTCCTCCACCACCAGGATACCGTACTCGTGTGCCGCCATAGCGCTTCCAGGGTCGATGTCGTTATGGATGTTGTCTTTATTAATATTGTCTTTATTAATATTGTCGTTATGGCACTGACGTGATGCGTCGCGCTGGCTTAGCAGTCTACCACGGGCGGCTCGGGCCCGGCCTGCACGCACAGCGAACGGTTCAGTACGGCGATGAAGCAGGCTCCGCCCAGCTCGCTCTCCTCGAGTGTGACGCTTTCCCCGTACTGCCGGCAAAGCCGCGCGACCAGGGCCAGGCCCAACCCCTGGTGCTGGCCGGTCTTGGTCGAAAAGCCCTCGCTGAAAATCGACTCGACGTGCTCGGCGGACACGCCCGGACCGTTGTCGTCCACCTCGATGACGAGCTGCTCGCCCAGATCGGTAAAGAACAGCCGCACCGTCGGTGAATCCGCGCGGGGGCCGTGAAGCGCGGCAAAGAAAGCGTTGTCGAGCAAATTCCCCACCACGGTCATCATCGCCTCCTGGCCGCTCGGGGTCAGCGGCTGAGAGAGCGAGCTCTGCTCGTCGATCTCGAGCGCCACGCCAAGCTCACGGGCCCGGGTCAGCTTGCCCAAAAGCGTGCCGCTTAGCACCGTGTCTGCCACGTGGCTCATCAAAAAGCTCATCTGTTTTTGCGCGCGCTCGCTCTCCTGGTGGATCAGCTTGAGCGCCTCCTCAACACGCCCGAGCTGCAAAAGCCCGGAAATGGTGTAGAGCTTGTTGGAGAACTCGTGGGCCTGAGCGCGCAGCATGTCGACATCGCGACTCGCCTGGGTCAGCGCCTCGGATAGATCGACGATTTCGCGCCGGCTTCGAAAGGTCGCCACCGCCCCTTCGACCTCGCCCTCGTCGATGATCGGCACGCGGTTGACCACCACCGGATGATCACCCAGCCACATCTGCTGGTCGAACTCCTGCTCGCCACGCTTGAGCACCTCTAAAAGCCTCGAGTTGGGCACCACCTCGCGAATCGGCTGGCCCAGCAGCGCCTGGTCATCGGGCAGCTCCATTAGCCGGCGCGCCTGCTGGTTCACCAGCGTAATGTTTCCTTCCCGGTTCACCGCCAGAATGCCTTCGTGGATGGACTGCAAAATGGCCTCTTTCTCAAGCGCGAGCCGGGCGATCTCGTAGGGCTCGAGCCCGAGGATCACCTTTTTCAAGTGCTGGGAGAGCACGTACGCCCCGGCGAAACCGAGCAGAATCATCAGGCCCACCAGCATCCAGCCAAGGCTTGTGTAGCGCGCCGCATCCATCTCCACCCGGTCGACCAGAAAGCCCACCGAGACCAGCCCAATGATGTTGCCCGCCTCGTCTCGAATCGGCGCCTTGCCGCGCATCGCCGTGCCCAGCGTGCCAGTCGCCTCAGAGACGTAGGATCGCCCATCGCGAAGCGCCTGGTCGTTGTCGCCGCCGACCATGCGCTGGCCAAGGCGCTCCGGCACGGGGTGGGAGTAGCGAATCGACTGGGTATTGCCCACCACCACGTAGCGGGCGCCGGTTTCCATGCGCACCCGCTCGGCCAGGGGCTGGATGATGCGCGCCGGGTCGTCGGTGTCAAAGGCGGCGACGATGCTCGGCATGCTCGCCACGGTGTTCGCCACCGCCAGCGCCCGCTCGCCCATCTGGGCGGTGACGATGTCGGCCTTGCGGTGATTCAGATACGTGCCCTGGGCCAGCAGCATACCGGCCAGCAACAGTCCCACCAGCAGCATGACCTGCAGGCGAAAGCTGCGTTTGTACCAGCGGCGCCGTGAGCGGGGCCGCTGGCCGGGTTTCAAATCGGCAAGCGAAGGCCGTGACAACGTCATGGGGGGAACTCAGCGGGCGCAAAAGCGTCATTATGGCACGCAGGCCAAAGCCGGGGTAATCTATGGCGCTTTTGCGCGACCGGGCGTGGTTCGCTTTCGTGGATTCTGGAAAAGAAGGTAACGTGCTTACTTTATTGAGAAGCAGTGTACTGATGAGCTGGCCGCTCTTGGCTGGTGCAGCGCTGGCCAACCCGTTCTACGCCCCGCCCCCGCCGGATGACAGTTCACCGAACTTCACCGGCGATGCCGAACTCGGCTTCACCCATCTTTCGGGCAATACCGACAGCCAGACGCTGATCGGCAAGGCCCGCTTGACCTGGCTGACCGGCGACTTGACCCACTCGCTGCGCGGTGAGGTCAGAAACGTTACCAAGGATGGCGAAACCAGCGCCGAGCAGTATCTGCTGGCCGGGCGCGAACGCTTTGATTTCAACGGCCCGCACTATCTGTTCGGCTTCGCCCGCTGGGAAAAGGACCGCTTCGCCGGCTACGACCAGCAGCTCTCGGTGATCGGCGGCTACGGGCGCCAGCTGCTTGCAGGCGATAGACAGTCGCTGTCGCTCGAGGCGGGCCCGGGCTATCGCAATGACCGGCTGCGCGAGTACGACGATCAGCGCTTGGCCGTCGCCTACACTGCGCTGGCGTATCGTTTCGGGTTCGCCGAGGGCACGGATTTCGAGCAGGAGATGTCCGTCGAGTACACGTCGGAAAACACCACTTCACGCTCCTTCACCGCCCTGACCGCTCGGGTGACGCCGCGCATCTCGATGCGCTTGTCCCACGAGATCAAGCACAACTCACAGCCGCCGCCGGATACCATCGAGCGCACCGACAACACCACCAGCGCCTCGTTTCTGTACCGCTGGTAAGGCGATGCGCATCCCCCCCCTTACTGACCGCGGTGCGCCCAGGCCGTCATGCGCTTTTCCAGCACCGCGAACAGCTCGTACATCACCATCGCCATGGCGCTGATCACGATCAAGCCCGCAAACACCAGCCCCATGCGCATCTGCGAGCCGGCGCTCATCATCAGATAGCCAATCCCCTGATTCGACGCCACGGTTTCCGACACCACGGTCCCCACGAAGGCGAGTGTGATCGCCACCTTCAGCGAGGCGAAAAAGTAGGGCAGCGAGCGCGGCATGCCGACCTTGAGCAGCACGTCGATGCGCCGCGCACCGAGCACGCGCAGCACGTCCTCCATCTCCGGCTCCAGCGTGGCAAGGCCCGTGGCCACGTTGACCACGATGGGGAAAAAGCAGATCAAAAAGGCGGTCAGGATCGCCGGGATCGAGCCGATGCCGAACCAGACCACCAGGATGGGCACGAAGGCGACCTTGGGAATGGCGTTGAAGCCGACCAGCAGCGGGTAGCAGGCGTTATACAGAAAACGTGACGAGCCGATGATGAAGCCCAGCACCAGCCCCACCGCCACGCCGAGGCCAAAGCCGATCAGCGTGGTCCAGAAGGTTTGCCAGGAGTGACGCCCGATGGGCCCGGCGTAGTCGACGAGCGCTTGGGCGGTGTCCAGCGCGCTTGGGAAGATGAAGCCTGGTACATCGAAAAGCCGCACTGCGGCCTCCCATACCAGCACCAGCACTGCCACGGCGATCCAGGGCGCCAGCCGCTCGGTGGTTTTACCCGGTCGTTTCATAAGACACCTTTTAGCTTGCACGCACGTCGCCGATCCGGCTTCGCAATGCGTGTACCAGATCGATAAAGGGCTTTTCGTAGGTGGAGTCGATCGAGCGCGGGCGCGGCAGGTCGATCGCGCGCTGCTCGATCACCCGGCCCGGGCGGCGGCTCATGACGTAGACGGTATCGGCCAGAAACGCGGCTTCACGCAGGTCGTGAGTGACCAGCACCACGGTAAAGCGCTGCGCCTCCCACAAATCGCGCAGCACGCACCAGAGCTCTTCTCGGGTGAAGGCATCGAGCGCGCCGAAGGGCTCGTCGAGCATCAGCAGTTTCGGCCGGTGGATCAGCGCCCGGCAGATCGAGGCGCGCTGCTGCATACCGCCGGAGAGCTGCCAGGGGTATTTATCCTCGTAGCCTTTTAGCCCAACGGTTTCCAGAAGCTCGCGCGCCCAGCCGACGAACTCGTCGCGGCGGCGGCGAAACTGATGGCGGTAGGGTTTGACGATCTCCAGCGGCAGCAGGACGTTATCGAGCGTGGTGCGCCAGGGCAGCAGATTGGCGTTTTGAAACGCCATGCCGGTGATCTTGAGCGGGCCGGTCACCGGGTCACCATCCACGCTCACGGTGCCGCTACCTGGGGCTTTGAGCCCGGTGCAGAGCTTCATGAAGGTCGATTTACCGCACCCCGATGGCCCCACGAAAGCGACGAACTCACCTTCATGAATCGACAGGTCGATCTGCTCGATGGCGTTCTCCACGCCGTCATAGGAGAGGCTGACATCGTCAAAGTGAACGAACGCCTGCCCCATTACTCGGCCTCCGAAAACAGCGCCCGGTCCTCGGCAGCGGGAAGATACCGTGAGCTAAACACCTGTTCCGGCGTCGGCACGGTGGGTAAATCATAAATGTCGGCGACCAGCTCGATCGCCTGGCCCAGGCGCTCTTCGTCGACGTCGCCCACGCCGTTGGCACGCGTGTAGGGCGTGTCGATGACGCTATCGATGGCAAGCTCCAAACGCTTGGTCTCGACGGCGGCATCGATCAAGCCATCGCGCTCGCTGACGTACGCCACCGCGGCTTCGGGGTCGTCGATCGTCTCCGCCAGCGCTCGGTTGAAGGCGCGCAAGAAGCCTTCCACCGCCTCGGGATGCGCCTGGGCGAAGGCGTCGCTTGCGATGATGGCATTACCGTAGATCGGCACGCCGAACTCGGGGAACGCCATGATCGTCAGATCCTCTTCGCTCATGCCGCGCTCTTCCAGATTCAGCAGGCTGGTGAAGTAGAAGCCCGTAATGGCATCGACGTCGCCGCGCATCAGCAGCGTTTCGCGAAGCGTGGGGTCGACGTTTTGCCACGTTACTGCGTCCGGGGCGAGATCGTTGGCCGCGGCAAAGGCGTCCCAGGCGCGGTAGCCCGTATCGAAGGTAGGCGCGGCAATGGTTTTACCGGCCAAATCCGCCGGGGTGTCGATGCCCCGGTCCTTGCGCGCAAAGACCGCCGCGGGCGTGCCGTCGTAGAGTACGTAGACCCCGTGAACACCGGGGCCCTCCGGGTTTTCAGCCAGAAACTCGATCACCGCGTTCAAATCGCCAAAGCCCATTTCGTAGGCGCCGGAGGCCACCCGGTTGACCGCCCCGGCCGAGCCGCTGCCGGAATCGATCTGTACGTCCAGGCCCTCTTCGGCGAAATAGCCCTTCTCCTCGGCCATCAAAAAAGGCGCGGCCGGGCCCTCGAAGCGCCAGTCCAGCTGAAAACGAATCGGCGTGTCGGCCAACGTAACCGAGGGCACCATCGCCAGTGCGCAGGCGTGGCCTAGCCAGAGCGCTTTTTTTACCCCGAACGAGCTATTGCGATGAGTCATCGAGAGCACCTTGTATACAAATGAAAATGGTTTGAGCGTTGCAGCAACGCTGCCAGACCCAAGCAATCTCAATGAATTCAGCAGCTTGAAGTGCGCCTCGAAGAAGCCACCGTGTCACGGGCGCGCCCAAACGGTGCGCGAACCTTTTTTTACGCACCAAAGAAAAACATATTCGACTTTCGTCTACTCGGCTTGTATACTAAACACTGTTTCCTGTCCTCGCGCCATTTCCCCAATGGCGCTTTTTTTTACCCGCGATTTACGCACTGACGCGTTTTCTTCTCGTCCCACCAAAGGTGTTCTTCTTGATGAAACCATCGGCTCACGACGCTGACAGCCGCAGGCGTTCTACGCTAGGCGACCCCGTAGTACTTATCCTAAGTATCGGATTTATCGTCGCTTTCCTTGCCTTCTCTTTCTATGACCTGAATCTGGTTGCTGACACCATCAGCCAGGGCTTCGCCTGGAGCGCGCTCAAGTTCGGCACCTACTTCCAATTCATGATGCTGGTGACCTTCTTCATCGCCATCGGTATTGCGCTGTCGCCGGCGGGCAAAGCCAAAATCGGCAACCTAGATGCACCAGAATTGAGCACGTTCAAGTGGATCTCGATCATTCTGTGTACGCTTTTGGCCGGCGGCGGCGTGTTCTTCGCCGCCGGTGAGCCGATTTACCACTTCGTGGTCGTGCCGCCGGCCTTCGACACCGACCCGGGCGTGCCCGCCGCGGTACCCGGGGCGCTGGCGCAATCCTTCACCCACTGGGGCTTCGTCGGCTGGGCGATTCTGGGCTCGCTCACCGCGATCGTGCTGGCCCACGCCCACTACGTGAAAGGCCAGCCGCTGCAGCCGCGCACCCTGCTCTATCCGGTGCTGGGCGAGCGCTTGCTGCGCGGCCCGCTGGGTGGGCTGATCGACGCCTGCTGCGTCATTGCGGTGGTCGCGGGCACCGTCGGGCCGGTCGGCTTTCTGGCAACCCAAGTGAGCTTTGGCTTGCACGACCTGTTCGGGTTGCCCAACAACTTCTATACCAAACTGGCCGTGCTGGTCGTACTGGGCGTGGTCTACATACTGTCGTCGGTGAGCGGCGTGCAGAAAGGCATGCAGCTTCTCAGCCGCTTCAACGTCATCCTGGCGCTCATCATTGGCGCAGTGATCTTCGTGTTCGGCCCGACGCTGTTTTTGTTCAACAGCTACTTCGCCGGCATGGGCACTTATCTGGGCGACTTCTTCAAGATGGTCACCATGACCGCGGAAACCGCCCCGGCGGAGTGGATGCAGTGGTGGATCGTCTTCTTCTACGCCTGGTTCATCGCCTTTGCGCCGCTGATGGCGATTTTCGTCGCGCGAATTTCCCGCGGGCGTACCATTCGCGAAATGATCCTCGCCGTGTCGGTCATCGCGCCCATTGCCACCACGGTGTGGTTCACGCTGCTCGGCGGCTCCGGCATCTTCTATCAAATGACCGGCGCGATCGATTTAAGCGATGCCCTGCAGGCCTTCCAGTTCGACATCGCCACGCTCACCGTGGCCAAAGCGCTGCCCGGCGGCACCTGGATGGCGCTGGCGATTTTGCTGCTGACCACGATCTTCGTCGCCACGACCGGCGACTCGATGAGCTACTCCATCGCCATGGTCGGCGCCGGTCACGACGAGCCCAGCCGCTTTCTGCGCGCCTTCTGGGGCGTGATCATGGCGATCATGGCCGCGGTGCTTCTGGCCATGCGTGAAGGCCAGATCGCCGCCCTCCAGCAGTTCATCGTCATCACCGCCGTGCCGGTCTCGTTGTTCCTGCTGCCCTCGCTCTGGAACGGCCCGCAAGCCGCGTTTGCGATGGCCCGCGAGCAGGGAATTATCGACTGATGCTCACTCGGCAAGACGTGCCCCCAACCGCTCGAGCGCGAACGCCAGTGAGGCGCGCTCGCGCTCGGCGTAAAGCGCAAGCTCGCTGGTCACGGGGGCGCCCAGCGCCTCTTCGAACGCCTCTCGGTTGGCGTTTGCCCGATACGTTCCCTGCTGCCCCTCCCCCAGGTTGGACTGAAAGATGCCCGCCGCGCTGACGGGGAGAAAATCCTCGTAGGTGATAGGCTGGGCCTCGATCAGCCCCTGCGCGATCAACGTCTGTACATCGGTTTTGCCCACCGCTCGAGCGCTGTTTCCCGCCTCGGTCAGATGGTAGTGGAAGTAGGCAAGCCCTTCACGGCGCATCGCTTCATCGCTATCCGGAAGCGCTGAAAATACTTCTTCCAGCACGCGCTGATGCGCTTCGTTGTCGAGACCGGCGGTCTGGCTGCGCGCCTGCCTCAATAGCTCGTCGTAACGTGCGCGTCCTTTTGGCGTCAGCGCCATGCCGCGCTGCTCGATCTCTCCAAAGCGCGCTGTATGGGTGCCCGCCGTATCGCCTTCGAAGCGAATACGCTCTTCCAGTGCCTTGAAACTGGTTTGGCGTAGCAGAATCGGGCTTTGCCGGCGCGGCGGCCCTTCGATCACAGCCTTGGGTGAAATGCCCTTGTCCGGCATGCGCCGCTGGGTCTCGTCAATATCCAGCGTGCGCGGGGTCAGGTGGTTGATGTGCGGCCCGCGAAAGCAGACCACATCGGCGATCAGCCGGTGTTCGTCGCAAAGCGCCTGATAGGTCGCCAGATCCACCGTTGCGTCCTGATGCCAGCGAAAGGTCTCCAACGCCTGTTCGACGAACTGATCGGTTTGCGCGTCATCCAGCCCGCCCTGAGCCTCGAACAGGGCAATCAGCTCGCGCACTTTGGGAGTAAAGATATCGCGTTTGGCCAGGATATCAGCCGCGCGCTGGCGCAGGGACTCGCTTTCGATCAGCTCCAGACGCAGGAGCGAGGTGAACACGCGAAAGGGATTGCGCGAAAGTGCTTCATCCTCCACCGGACGAAAGGCCGTCGAATGAACCGGCACGCCCGCCTCTGACAGATCGTAATAGCCGACCGGCATCATGCCCATCACCGCGAACAGACGCGCAAGCGTGGCAAGCTCGTCGGCCGTGCCCACTCGAATGGCGCCGTGGCGCTCCACATCGAGCCGGTCGAGCTCGCCCTGGGCCTGCAACCGGCGGCGAAGCGTTGGCGAGTGTTCGAGCGTTTCGCGATTGACCTCGACGACCAGCTCGAGCAGCGTGCCGTACTGAGGCACCTCTGCCTGATACATGGCCGACATGGCGCTCGAAAAACGCGTGCGAATCGTATCGGATGACACCATATTGGGAGTTTGCATGAACACCTCGACCTCGAGTGGCTAGTGCACAGCAGTATGCTAAAGCCCCTGCAACAACCGCAAGATCATCTGCCCCTGCTGATTGGCCTGAGCGAGGATCGCTATGCCTGCCTGCTGGAGAATCTGGGCGCGAACCAGGTGTGAGACCTCGCGGGCGTAGTCGGTGTCCTGAATGCGCGATTGGGCGGCGGAGAGATTGACGATCGAGTTGTCGAGACCTTCGATGACGCTTTCGAAGCGGTTTTGCACTGCACCGAAATAGCTTCGCTGGCGGTCGAGCTTGCCGAGGGCGGTATCGAGGACGCCGGTGGGGTTGTCGGTGGCGCTGTCTCTGAGCACACTGAAACCGGTGAGTCCCAGCGCGTCCACGCCCATCGCCTGCAAGCGCACACCGATGGTATCGCCGCTGTTGGCGCCCACCTGGATGTTGAGGGTCTTATCTTCCATTAACCCCACGCCGTTGAAATCACTCTGCCCGGCGAGCCGGTCGATCTCCTCGAGGCGCTGGTCGATTTCGTCCTGCAGCGAGCGCAGGTCGCTCGCGTTGTAGGTGCCGTTGCCCGCCTGCACGGAAAGCTCGCGAATACGCTGCAGGTTGTCGTTGATCTGATCGAGGGTGCCTTCGGCGGTCTGCACCATCGAAATGCCGTCCTGGGTGTTGCGCATGGCCTGGTCCATACCGCGAATCTGCGCGCCCATCCGGTTGGCGATCGCCTGCCCCGCCGCATCGTCTTTAGCGCTATTGATCCGCAGCCCCGACGAAAGCCGCTGCATGGAGGTTTGCATCGCCTGCTGGTTGATGCGCAGATGCTTTTGCGCCGTCAGCGACGAGACGTTGGTGACAAGGCTGAACATGGAGGTGATCCGGGCCCTCGCAATGGGAACCGCTTTTAGACGTTATCGGCCCAACCCGGGAAAACATGAGCAGTCCAAACGCAGCGGGGCCGCCCGAAGGCGGCCCCGCTGGTCGTACTGACGAGTCCTTGAACGACTCAGGTCTCGTCGGCGTCGTCCACGTCGTCGTGGTGCGGCGTCTTGTGGTCCGCCTCGCTGGTCTGCTGGCTGGGCGGCGTCGCCTCGGAGAGGGGCGTTTGCACCGCGCTCTTCTCCCTGGCGGTCGAGTCCAGAATCCGCAGGTTCGCGGGCGGTGCCTTGCCGTCGCGGTCCTCGCCGAAGTAGAGCGTGGTGTGCGGGAACGGGATCTCGATGCCGGCTTCGTCGAAGCGCATCTTGACCAGCCGGTTGAAGGCCCGGCCCACGCCCCACTGATCGCCCGGCGTGGTCTTGATGACGACCCGGATGTTCACCGAGCTGTCGGCAAGTGCGGTCACGCCGGCCACGGTCATGTCCGCCAAGAGCTTGAAGCCGTGCTCTTCGCTGGCCTTGAGATCCTCGAAGGCGAGCTGGAGCTGCTCGATGGCGTAATCGATGCTCTCGCGGTAAGCGATGCCGTACTCGCCTACGTGGTTGCCGTACTCGCGCATGTAGTTCGAGACGGTATCCACGCTCGAGAAGGGCACGATGTGGTAGGTACCGGAGAGATCGCGAATCGCCACCGAGCGAATGCTCAAACGCTCCGCGGTGCCGGTGATACCGCCCACCGTGACCACGTCGCCGGTGTTCATGGCGTTTTCGATCTGGATGAACACGCCGGTGATCACGTCCTGCACCAGTTTCTGGGCGCCGAAACCGATCGCCAGACCCAGCACCCCGGCACCGGCGATCAGCGGGCCGATGTTGATGCCGATTTCCGAGAGCAAAATCATGCCGGTGATGGTCACCATGGCGATCGCCAGGGCGTTACGGAACAGGCTCAAAAGCGTTTTGGCCCGCGCCGAGGGCTCGCCGCCACCGGTTTCCGGGTTGAGCTTGTGCTCGATCAGACTCGCCAGCGCCAGCCAAATACCCAGCGAGACGATGAGAATTACCGCGATGCTGATCAATCGACCCACGATCAAAACGCCGCGCTCGGAGGCGTACCAGGCGGCCAGATTGAAGGCGCCCCAGGCATCCAGTACCACCATGATCACGGCCACCAGAATGATGACGCGAATCACGCGCAGCGCGTTGGGAATATAGCTATTGAGCCGGTGTTCGAGCATCGGAAGCTTGCGGCGCAAGTCATCGGAGAGCTCGATACGCCGACCGATGAACTGGGTCAAGAAGCTCGAAAGCAGAATACCGACGACCACCGCGACCAGCGTTTTGAGCGTGGCGAACAGCACGAAGGGCAGCGCGTCGCCCGGGCGCACCAGCACCAGCACGAACACGATCAAAAAATAGAGCAGCGCGAACAAATGCCAGGTACGGGCAAAGAGCTTCAGGGAGACGCGGCTCGCCGCCATCGTGCTCTGACGGCTCATGCCGTTCAGGTTGTCGCGCAGGCGCACGCGGTTTCTCAGCACCACGGCGACGGCGTAGATGAAGGCCAATACCATGATCAGCGTGCCAACCGCCTGCCCCAACGCCGGGGCGATATAGAAGTTGATCAGCGGTACCACGACCATCAGGCCGTAGCCGACCATGCCGACCAGCCGGGCAATCCAGCTGTTCCAATAGCCGGCCTCTTTCGCCGAGATGGGCAGCAGGCGCAGCCCTTCATAGCGCGACGAGAAGAGCATGCGAAACGCGGCCTTGATCAGCTCGATGACCAGAAAGGCGTTGAGGAACAGCGAGGCGCGCGTGGAGAGCTCGCCGGTTTCGCCCACGGCGAAGGTCGCGATCAAATTACCCGCCACGTAGGCCGCACCGATGATCAGCGCATCGATCAGCGCGGCGACGATCACGCAGCCGATCAGACGCAGAATCGAGATCGAGCGCTCGCCGTGCTGCGACCAGCCGCTGAGCTTGGTGAACAGCGACTTCGCCAGCCGCCGAAACAGCATGAAAACGACGAAGGTGGAGGCGATCACGATGCCCAGATTGATCGCCGCAGTGATGAAGGCCGCGCTGTCGAAGGTGCTGCCGCCCTGGCCACTAAAGATTCCGGTGACGACGCCCGCCGCCTGCTCGAGCTGGGAGCCGATATTGCCCACCACGTTGCTGGTGAGCTCGGCGAGCTGGCGTGGCAGCGACACCTCTTCCGGGGCCAGATTGCCCCCTTCGGCGGCGGCTTCCGGCGAGAGTTCGGCATCGAGCCCGCCCGGCAGCGAAGAGGCTTCACTGCGCAGACGTTCGATGAGCTCCTGACGCGCCTGATCGTTTTCGAGCAGGTCGGCCAGCGCCTCGTAGGAGGGAGGCGAGTCGGCGGTTTCGTCGTCGGCGCTAAGCGTGGTTTGAGCCAGCGCCGGGCTCATCATGGCAAAAAGCGCAAGCAGCCAAACGCCCAGCCAGGGTAGTAAACGTGATGGCGTCACACCGGAGTCTCCCTTTGGGTGAGGTAGTGTATTCAATCTAACGGCTTAGCCGCGTTATGCAAATCATAGCGGGCAGGCGCGCCGCGTCCAGCGCAGCGCCTTTTTGTAGCGCCCCATGCAGCGCGTGGCAGGGTAACATGGGCGGCCTTTGGCGGGTTATCCGCCGCAGGCATTAAAGACAGTAAGGCGCCAGCCACTGCGCGGAAAACGCCAGCACCAGCGCGTAGCGCGCGCCCTTGGCCAGCAGGATCAGCGCCACCGCACGCCACCACTCAAGGCGTAAAAGTCCGGCCACCACGGTGAGCGGGTCGCCGATGATCGGCACCCAGCTCAGCAGCAAACTGTAGGCGCCAAAGCGCTGGTACCAGCGGCTGCCGCGGGCAAGCTGGGCGGAAGAGGCGGGAAACCAGCGCCGGTGCTGGAATCGGCGGGCGTAGCGGCCCAGGGCCACGTTGATCAGGCTGCCCAGCGTATTACCGAGCGTGGCCACCAGCCAAAGCGCCGCCCAGGGCTCGCCCTGGCACCACTGGCGGGCAAGCCACACCTCGGAGCCGCCGGGCAAAAGCGTGGCGCTCAAGAGCGCGACCCAGAAAAGGCTGAACACGGGCGTCAGGCGCTACGGGAGAGAAATTCGGTACGCTGCGAGCTAGGGCAGCCGGCCGCCGAGCCGGGCGGTGATGTTGTTCGCCGCCTCACGCACCAGCGCCCCCAGCGCCATCAGGCGCTCTTCGGGAATGCGCGCCATCGGTCCGGACACGGAGATCGCCGCCAGCGGCATGCGCCGTTCATCGAAGATGCAGGCCGCCACGCAGTGAAGGCCAATGGCGTGCTCTTCGCGGTCGCAGGCGAAGCCCTGGGCGCGGATGGTGCGCACTTCCGCCTCGATCGCCTCGGGGTCGAAGAAGGTATTGGGGGTGACGCGCGACAGCGCATCGCCTTTCAGGAGCTCGGCGCGCTCGTCGTCGCTCATGCCGGCCAACAGCGCCTTGCCCACGCCGGAGGCGTGCAGCGGCGCGCGGGAGCCGAGTTTGGTGATCATCCGCATCATCTGGGTGGATTCGTGCTGGGCGAGAAACACGGCCGTAGCGCCGTCGCGAATGCCGAGGTTGGCGGTTTCGCCGGTGTCCGCGGTCAGGCGGCGCAGAAACGGGCGGCTGGTGGCGACCACGTCACGCGCCTCGAGAAAGCTATTGCCGATGCGAAACGTCTTGACGTCGATGCGCCAAAGCCCCTGCTCGCCTTCCTGGGTGACGAAGCCCTGGCTTTGCAGCGCCTGAAGCAGGCGGTGGGTGGTCGAAGGCGCAAGCGCCGCCGTCTCGGCGAGCTCGGAAAGCGCCATCCCCAGCGGGCTTGCCGCCAGATGCTCGAGCAGCGTCAAGCCGCGTACCAACGACTGGCTGTGCCCACCGCTGGCTTTCGCGGCCCCGGCCGGGCGTCCTACGGACCTGCGCTTGGCCTCACTCACCGTACGTTCTCCTTGACTCGATTGCCGCGCAGCGCTCGCCGCGCAAAACGAGCAGGATAACGCGAGGCGCTGGTGAATGTCGCGTTTGCGGAAATAAATCCCATTCTGGCGCTAAAAACGCCGATAGCGCCCACCGGCGCTATCGAACGAGCAACTGGAGAGTAAGGCGGCTCAGGCGCGCCGGCGCTGGTCATGGCCAAGCGGGTGGGGCTCGCCGCGGGCCTTGGCCAGATCGATCTGGCGCTGGCGCTCGCGGGCCGCCGCGCGGGTCTTCTCCGGCAGCGAGTCGATGCAGTGCGGGCAGCTGATACCGGGCTCATAAGCCGCATCCGCCATATCCTCTTCGGAAATCGGCCGGCGGCAGGCGTGGCACTGCTCGAAAGCACCTTCGCTCAGGTCGTGGCGCACGGTGACGCGGTTGTCGAACACGAAACACTCACCGCGCCACAGCGACTGCTCCTCGGGCACTTTTTCGAGATAGTTCAGCACGCCGCCCTTGAGGTGGAACACCTCTTCGAAGCCCTCGTTCAACATGAAGCTCGACGCCTTCTCGCAGCGAATGCCGCCAGTGCAGAACATGGCGACCTTCTTGTGTTTGGCCGGGTCGTAATGCTTGCGAACGTACTCGGGAAACTCACGAAAGGTAGCGGTTTTGGGGTCGACGGCGCCTTCGAAGCTGCCGATCTCCACTTCGTAGTCGTTGCGCGTGTCGATGACCAGCACTTCCGGATCACTGATCACGTCGTTCCACTGCTCCGGCTCGACGTAAGTACCCACGGTGTCGTTGGGGTCGACGCCGTCGACGCCCAGGGTGACGATCTCGCGCTTGAGCTTCACCTTGGTGCGATAAAACGGCATCTCGTCACAAAAGGACTCCTTGTGGTCGAGATCCGCAAGGCGCTCATCGCTACTCAGCCACTCGAGCAGCGCGTCGATGCCCTCGCGCGAGCCGGCCACGGTGCCGTTGATGCCCTCGCGGGCGAGCAGCAGCGTGCCTTTCACGCCGTGATCGACCATGGTCTGTCTAAGCGGCTCGCGCAGCGCCTCGAAGTCGTTCAGGGTGACGAATTTATACAGCGCGGCCACCACGATGGGGGCCGTCGAGGAAGGTTGGGTCATGAAACGCTCCTGGTAGTCGCCCTCGCAAAGGGCGGACCGGGTCAAAAAACGCGCCCATTCTAACGTAAAGCCTTGCCCGAGGGCAGCCTGGCGGATTGACGCAGATCAAACGGGCTTGCCGGGTATCGATCGATTTTATCGACGCGATCGAGAGAAAAGCATCACTTTGCCCGCCCGGCGGCGGGCGTATAGTGAGCGGCATTGGTTAATGCCCTGGATCGACACGGAGAACCTTCATGAAAATTCGCCGCTCGGAGGATCGCGGCTACGCCGACCACGGCTGGCTGCGCTCGTACCACACGTTTTCGTTCGCCAATTACATGGACCCGGCGCACATGGGCTTTCGCGCGCTGCGGGTCATCAACGAGGACCGCGTCGCCCCGGGGCACGGCTTCGGCACTCACCCGCACCGCGACATGGAGATCATCTCTTGGGTGCTCGACGGTGAGATGGCGCACGAGGACAGCCTGGGCAATGGCGAAACCATGCGCCCGGGGGACGTCCAGCGCATGTCCGCCGGTACCGGCGTGCGCCACAGCGAGTACAACGCCTCCAGCACTCAAGGCCTACACTTTCTGCAGATCTGGATCGAAACCGCCACTCCCGGCATCGCGCCAAGCTACGCGCAAAAGCACTTCCCCCGCGCCGAGCGCGAGCAGCGGTGGTGCCTGCTCGCCTCGCAAAACGCTCGTAATGGGTCGATCAGCCTGCATCAGGACGTCAACCTGTATACCGGCCTGTTCGACGGCGACCTGCCTACCCCACCGCCCCATCGCCATGCGTGGCTGCACCTGGTCAAGGGCGAGCTCACGGTCAACGGCGCGCGTCTGTGGGCTGGCGACGCCGCCGCACTCGCCCCCGCGGAGGCGCTCGAGCTGACCGACGCCGCCGGCGCCGATGTGCTGCTGTTCGATCTGGCGTAACGCCTGCACAAGACGCATAAAAAACCGGCCTCCCAGGGGAGGCCGGTTTGAAGCGGTGATTAGCCTGCGGGCTTAGCTGTTTTGCGCCGAGTAGAGCACGCGAATCTTCAGCGTATGCTCGACCTGCTTGAGCGCCTCCAGCGCCTGGGGGCCGTAGGCCTTGTCCACGTCGATCACCACGTAGCCGACCTTTTCGTTGGTCTGCAGGTACTGCCCGGAGATGTTGATGCCGTCTTCCGAGAGCACGCGGTTGATCTGGGACATCACGCCGGGCACGTTGTCGTGAATGTGCAAAAGGCGGTGCTTGTCCGGGTGCGCGGGCAGTGCCACTTCGGGGAAGTTGACCGAGGTAATGGTGGTGCCGTTGTCGGAGTAGGTGGTGAGTTTCTCTGCCACCTCGATGCCAATGTTCTCCTGGGCTTCCAGGGTCGAACCGCCGATGTGCGGGGTGAGGATGACGTTCTCGAGACCGCGCAGCGGGCTTTCGAAAGTTTCGCTATTGCCCTTGGGCTCGACCGGAAAGACGTCTACCGCCGCGCCGTTGAGATGACCGGACTTGATCGCCTCGGCCAGCGGCTCGATCTCGACCACGCTTCCGCGCGAGGCGTTGATGAAGATCGCCCCGGGTTTCATCGCCGCGATCTCTTTCTTGGTGATCATCCAGCGCGTGGAGGGCAGATCCGGCACGTGCAGGCTGACCACGTCCGAGCGGCTCAGAAGCTCCTCGAGGCTGCCGACCTGGCTTGCGTTGCCCATGCCGAGCTTGGTGATGACATCATAATAGATGACGCTAAAGCCCAGCGACTCGGCCAGCACCGAAAGCTGCGCGCCGATGCTGCCGTAGCCGACGATGCCCAGGGTCTTGCCGCGCGCTTCGTGGGAGTTGGCGGCGGATTTCAGCCAGCCGCCCTGGTGGGCGCGGGCGTTTTTCTCCGGAATGCCGCGCAGCAGCATGATCGCTTCGGCCAGCACGAGCTCCGCTACCGAGCGGGTATTGGAGTACGGCGCGTTGAATACCGCCACCCCGCGCTTGAGCGCGGCGTTCAAATCGACCTGATTGGTCCCGATACAGAAACAGCCAACCGCCACCAGCTTCTCGGCCGCGGCGAACACGCGCTCGTTGAGCTGCGTGCGCGAACGAATGCCGATGAAGTGAACATCGTGGATCTTCTCGATCAGCGCCTCTTCGTCCAGCGACGTGGGCAGGTGCTCGATATTTTCATATCCGGCGTTGCGAAAATTGTCCACCGCGCTCTGGTGGACGCCCTCGAGTAGCAGGATTTTGATCTTGCTCTTGTCCAGGGACGTTTTGGCCATGACTGAATCAACCTCTATGGTCGGCGACGCGCGCCGTTTATCGGTTCATGAAAGGCGGCCATGGTAGCACAGCCCGCGCCTTTCCCGGCGCCTGGGCTGGATGAAAAGTGTGCGTTTTCAAAATGAACGCGGCGCACGTTGCAGGCGCCGCGCCGCGGGCGCAAGGGCAGACCACCTCTGGGTCTGGGTGTATACTGTGGCCTCGATAGCAGGCACACTCGCCGCCCAACGCATGGGCGCCAACAGGCAGGCACGGGTCAATGAGCGATACCACTCCCCCTTCACAGGATTTTGCCGCCACGGTTTCCCGCCTGGAAACTCTGGTGGAGCGGCTGGAATCAGGCGAACTCTCTCTGGAAGAGGCGCTGACCGCGTTCGAAGAGGGCGTGCAGCTTACCCGCGATGCCCAGAAGCGCCTGGACAGCGCCGAGCTCAAGGTGCGCGCGCTGAGCGAAGACGGCGACGGTAAGCTCACGATAACGCCTTTCGAGAGCCCGGCCGACGCCGCGGCGAGCGCCTCCCCCGACGACGCCGAGGATACGCCCCCATGGTAAGCGAGCGCCCCATCTCCTTGAGCGAGCACCGCGACATCAGCCGCGCCCGAGTCGACGCCACCCTGAAGGCGCTTTTGGCCGACGGCGCCGTCGATGCGCGCCTGGACGCCGCGATGCGCCACGGCCTGCTGGTCGGCGGCAAACGCCTGCGCCCACTGCTGGTCTACCTGGCAGGCCAGGCGCTGGGCGCCGATGACCAAGCGCTCGACGCCCCGGCCGCCGCCATCGAGCTGATTCACGCCTACTCGCTGATCCATGACGACCTGCCGGCCATGGACGACGACGACCTGCGCCGCGGCCAGCCCACCGTGCACAAGGCGTATGACGAGGCCACCGCGATTCTCGCCGGCGACGCTCTGCAGGCGCTCGCCTTCGAGGTGTTGGCGCGCCCGCGCCCGCCGCGCCTGGCCGCCATGGTGACCACCCTGGCCGTCGCCTCCGGGCGCCAGGGCATGGTGGCCGGCCAAGCGCTGGACCTGGCCGCCGTGGGCGGGCTTCCCGATGTCGAAGCACTCAAGCACATGCACGCGCACAAGACCGGCGCGCTGATCGAAGCCGCGGTGCGCCTGGGTGGGCTTTGCGCCGTCGACGAGGACGACCCGCGCCTCGAGGCGCTGGCTCGCTACGCCCGCGCCATTGGGCTAGCCTTTCAAATTCATGACGATGTGCTGGACGTGACCGGCGATACGGCCACGCTTGGCAAGATTTCCGGCGCCGACGCCGCGCGCGCCAAGCCTACCTATTCGAGCCTTTTGGGCCTTGAGGGGGCCCGGCAGAAGGCGCGCGAGCTGGTCGATGAGGCCCAAACGGCGCTTGAGGGGCTTGGCGAGAACGCCGCGCCCTTGATCGAGCTTGCCGCCTACATGATCGAGCGCGACCACTAAACGAGCGCTGTCTCGACAGTGTCTGTACAAAAAATGACCGTGACTACATGCCCATGAAGCTGTTCGACGAGATTTCCCGCGAGCGCCCGGCAACGCCCTTGCTCGACGCCATTGATCACCCGGCCGCCCTGCGCGCCATGAACGACGCTCAGCTCGCCACGCTTGCCGACGAGCTGCGTGCCTACCTTCTTTACAGCGTGGGCGTTTCCGGCGGCCACTTTGGCGCGGGCCTTGGCGTGGTCGAACTCAGCGTGGCGCTGCATCACGTCTTTGATACGCCCAGAGACCGGCTGGTGTGGGACGTGGGCCACCAGGCCTACCCGCACAAGATTCTGACCGGGCGGCGCGAGGCGATGACCGGTATTCGCCAGCACGGCGGCCTGGCCGCCTTTCCGCGCCGCGCCGAATCGGAGTTCGATACCTTCGGTGTGGGCCACTCGAGCACGTCGATCTCGGCGGCGCTCGGCATGGCGCTGGCCGCTCGCGCGCAAAACGACGACCGCCGCGTCTGCGCGATCATCGGCGACGGCGCCCTGACCGCGGGCATGGCGTTTGAAGCGCTGACCCACGCCGGCCATGTCGATGCCAACATGCTGGTGGTGCTCAACGACAACGAGATGTCGATTTCGGAAAACGTTGGGGGCCTAGCGACGTATCTGGCGCGCATGCTGTCGAGCAAGCCGTATCTCAAGATGCGCGAAGAGAGCAAGAAGGTGCTCTCGCACCTGCCCGGCGCCTTGAAGCTCGCCAAGCGTACCGAAGAGCACATGAAGGGCTTCGTCAGCCCCGCCACGCTGTTCGAGGAGCTTGGCTTCAACTACGTCGGCCCCATCGACGGCCACGATCTGGAAGCGCTGACCGATACGCTGAGCGCGCTGCGCGAACAGAGCGGCCCGCAGTTTCTCCATATCAAGACCGTCAAGGGCAAGGGCTTTCTGCCCGCGGAAGCCGACCAGATCGGCTATCACGCCATCACCAAGCTGGAAAAACCGCGCGGTGCCAACGCCGAGGCGAAAAAGCCCGCCGCCGCCCCGGCCGCGCCCAAGCAGAAGTACTGCAACGTGTTTGGCCACTGGCTTTGTGACATGGCCGCTCATGATGCACGGCTGATGGGCATTACCCCGGCCATGCGCGAAGGCTCGGATCTTATCCGCTTCTCGAAAGAATACCCCGAGCGCTACTTCGACGTGGCGATCGCCGAGCAGCACGCGGTGACGCTGGCCGCCGGCATGGCCTGCGAGGGCATGAAGCCGGTCGTGGCGATCTACTCGACCTTTTTGCAGCGCGGCTACGATCAGCTGATTCACGATGTGGCGGTGCAGGGGCTCGACGTCACCTTTGCTATCGACCGCGCAGGGCTGGTCGGCGAGGATGGCCCGACCCACCACGGCAGCATGGACATCTCGTTTCTGCGCTGCGTGCCCAACATGGTGATTCTGGCCCCGGCGGACGAAGCGGAGTGTCGCGCCATGCTGAGCGCCGCCTACCAGCATGAAGGCCCGGCGGCGGTGCGCTACCCCCGCGGCACCGGCCCCGGCGTGGCGGTGCCCGAGCACCTGGAGCCCTTGACCATTGGCCGCGCCGACACGCGCCGACGCGCCGACGGCGACGGCCCCAGGGTGGCGCTTCTGGCGTTTGGCAGCATGAACGGCCCGGCCGAGGAAGTCGCCGAGCGCTTAAGCGCCACGCATATCAACATGCGCTCGATCAAACCGCTGGACCGCGACGCGGTGCTGAGTGCCGCCGCCGAGCACGACCTTCTGGTGACGCTCGAAGAGAACGTGGTGGCCGGCGGCGCCGGCAGCGCCATCAGCGAGCTACTGCACTTTGAAAACGTAACGGCCAACGTGCTGCACCTGGGCCTGCCAGACAGCTTCGTCGAGCACGGCACCCCGGACGAGCTTCTGCGCGACTGCGCCTTGGACGCGGCGGGCATTCAGGCGGCGATCGAAAAGCGTCTTGCGGCGTTAAACGACTAGCTCCAACGACCACCGGCCGGCAGAGCGGCCTGCCGGCTGGCGGCGTCTGGTTTTACACGCGCGCCGAGTGCGCTACTCGCCCGCCTTCGTCAGGCGTTCGATCGCCTCACCGGGAAGTACCAGCTCGACCGCATCCAGCGTATCGTCGAGCTGTTCGAGCTTCGTGGCGCTGGCGATCGGCGCGGTGACGCCGTTTCGGGCGAGCAGCCAGGCCAACGCCACCTGGGCGGGCTTGACTCCAAGTTCATCGGCCACGCTCAGAAGCTCGCTCAGCACGCGCTTGCCGCGCGCATCGAAGTAGTGGCCGAGAAACTGCTCACGGTCACTGCCCTTGGTGTCTTCCAGCGTCTTGTACTTGCCGGTGAGAAAGCCGCTGGCGAGCGAAAAGTAGCTCACCACGCCAATCTCCTGCTCACGTACAAGCGTTGCCAGCTCGCCTTCGTACTTGTCGCGCTCGACGAGGTTGTAAAGCGGCTGGATCAGCTCGTAGCGCGGTAGGCCCTGCGCTTTCGAGACGTCCAGCGCCTGGCGCAGGCGCCCGGCCGAGTAGTTGGACGCGCCGATCGTGCGTACCTTGCCCGCCTCGATCAGCTTCGAGAACGCGGTGAGCGTCTCCTCGAGCGGCGTACCCTGGTCGTCGGTATGGGCGAAGTAGACATCGAGATAGTCGGTGTTCAGCCGCGTGAGCGAGTCGTTCACCGCCGCTTCGATATTAGCCGCCCCCAGTCCCTTGCGCGCCTCCCAAAGCCCCACCTTGCTCATCAGCACGATGTCGTCGCGCTTGCCGGTCTGCTTGAGCCATTTGCCCAGCACCTTCTCGGACTCGCCGCCTTCATGGCCCGGCGCCCAGGACGAGTAAACGTCGGCGGTGTCCACGGCGTTGAAGCCGCGCTCGACGAAGCGGTCCAAAAGCTCGAACGAGCGTTTCTCATCGGCGGTCCAGCCGAACACGTTGCCGCCAAACGCGAGCGGCGCGATTTCGATGCCGGAGCGGCCCAGTGGGTGTTTGTTCATCATCCTACTCCCTTTTGGATTTTGAGGTGCGCGAGGGTTTGAGATAGCGCGCTTTCGTCAGCCTGGCAGGCGGTGGCGGCAACGCATGCGCGGCCGCTAAGGCGAAGTGCCCGATAAGGAGCGCACAAGCTCGACGCGCAGCGCCGGGGTTGCCCCGCCGGCGGCGGTCAGGCGCACCCAGCCCTGAGCGTCGAGCTCGGCGCAGGCGCGGCGGATCAGCGCGTGCTCGATTTCCAGGCGCCGCGACAGCCGCGCGCTGGAAATCCCTGGCTTGCCCTGCTCATCGAGGGCCAGCAGCACCAGCGCTTGCAGCGCGTCGAGCGCCGGGTAGGCGCGCTGCAGGTTCTCAAGCGCGCGTTCGAGTGTTTCCATCAGGCAATGCGGGCGCTGGGTTCCAGGCGAATGGCGATGGATTTATACGCCGGGGTATGGCTGCCTTCGCCCTTGTGGGAAAGCGGCACCAGCGGATTGGTTTCCGGGTAGTAGGCCGCCGCGCAGCCGGCCGGGGTGTCGTAAGCCACGACCTTGAAGCCCTCGACCCGGCGCTGGACGCCGTCGTCGGATTCGCCCACCAGATCGACCCACTGCCCGGCGGATACACCCAGGCGCTCGATGTCCGCCTTATTCAGAAACACGACCTGGCGGCCATTTTCGATGCCGCGATAGCGGTCGTTGTAGCCGTAGATGGTCGTGTTGTACTGATCGTGAGAGCGCATGGTCTGAAGCGTCAGCCAGCCCTCGCGGGCGGCCATGCGCTGGTGCATCACGTCTTTTGGCAGCGGCGCGTCGGAGAACACGGCCTTGCCGCTTTCGGTCGGGAACGTGCGCTCGGCGGTGGGGTTGCCGAGCCAGAAACCGCGCGGCACCCGCACCCGCTCGTTGAAGTTGTCAAAACCGGGAATCACCTCGGCGACGTGCTCACGAATCACGTCGTAGTCGTTTCGCATCGCCGCCCAGTCGACCGCCTCGCTTCCCACCAGCTTCTCGCCAAGCTGGGTCAACAGCGCAATTTCCGAAGGCAGATGGCGGCTTGCCGGGCGATTGATGCCCGCGGAGCCGTGCACCATGCTCATGGAGTCCTCGACGGTGATCAGCTGGGTCTTGCCGCCGGTCTTGTCGATTTCGCTGCGCCCAAGGCAGGGCAAAATCAGCGCTTTCTCGCCGGTGATCAGGTGGCTTCTATTGAGTTTGGTGCTGATGAACGCGGTCAGCCGGCACTGGCTCATCGCCGCCTCAGCCACGAAGGTATCCGAAATCGCCCGAGTGAAGTTACCCGCCAGCCCCACGAACACCTTGCCCGGCGCATCGCGCATCGCGGCGACCGCGGCCACGGAATCGACCCCGTGTTCGCGCGGCATGGAGCGCTTGTAGCGCGCCTCGAGGGCGTCCAGAAGCTCGTCGGAAGGCTGCTCGAAAATGCCCATGGTGCGGTCGCCCTGGACGTTGGAGTGGCCGCGCACCGGCGAGGTGCCGGTACCGAGCCGGCCCAAATTGCCGCGTAACATCAGCAGGTTGACGATCTCGCGCACGGTGGGCACCGAGTGCTCGTGCTGAGTGATGCCCATTGCCCAGCAGATGATCGTGGCATTCGACCGGGCGTAAAGCTCGGCGGCCTTCTCCATCTCGGCCCGGGTGAGGCCGGACTGCGCCTCAATCTCCCCCCACGGGGTCGCCTCGACCAGCGTCTGGTACGCCTCGAGCTGCTCGGTGTGCTCGCTGAGAAAGGCGTGGTCGAGCACCGTTTCGCCGCCAGCCTCGCGCTCGAACAGCGCCTTGGCAATGCCGCGCACCGCCGCCATGTCGCCGCCAAGCTTCGGGCAGAAGTAGTGCGAGCTGATGCGGTGGCTGCCGTTGTGCAGCATCTCCAGCGGCTTCTGCGGGTCGGCGAATTTCTCCAAGCCACGCTCGTGAAGCGGATTGAAGCTGGCGATGATGGCGCCGCGCTCGGCGGCTTCGCGCAGCGTCCCCAGCATGCGCGGGTGGTTGGTGCCCGGGTTCTGGCCGAACACGAAGATCGCCTCGGCGTGCTCGAAATCCTCCAGCCGCACGCTGCCCTTGCCGGTGCCCAGCGCGTCGCCCAGCGCCACACCGCTCGCCTCGTGGCACATGTTGGAGCAGTCCGGCAGGTTATTGGTGCCGTAAAGGCGCGCCAGCAGCTGGAACACGTAGGCGGATTCGTTACACGCCTTGCCGGAGGTGTAGAAGATCGCGTCATCCGGGGTGGGCAGGGCCTTGAGCTCATCGGCGATCAGCGTGAGCGCCTCGTCCCAGCCGATCGGCTCATAGTGGTCGGTCTCGGCATTGTAGGCCATGGGCTCGACCAGCCGGCCCTGGTCCTCGAGACGATAGTCGTCCCAGCTCTTGAGCTCGGTGACGCTGTAGCGGGCGAAGAAGTCGCGCTTGACCTTCTTGGCCGTGGCCTCCCAGGTCACCGCTTTCACGCCGTTTTCGCAAAACTCGAACGACGAGCCATGCTCCGGGTCGCCCCAGGCGCAGCCGGGGCAGTCGAAGCCGTCGGGCTGGTTGAGCTTCAACAGCGAACGAGCGTTGGTCGCCGGCGAGCGGCTGTGCAGAAGATGCTGGCCCACCGCCTTGAGCGCGCCCCACCCGCCGGCCGGGTTGCGATACGTGCCCACGTCCGGGTCGTGTTCGCGGGCTTTTTTATCGGCAGGCTTTTGGCTGCTGGGCGAGGTCATTGCGCATCTCCTGGCAAGGCGTTCGGGGCGGCCATTGGCGTGGCCGCCGACCGTTATCAAGCTCATAAAGTCTGGACAAAAGTCCGACAAGGTCAAGCGAGAGAAACCAATCCTTCTATACTGACTCTCAATTCTCGATATAGTGGCGCTGGATAACCGCTTAGCCCGCCCTTTTTTCACCCGTTTTGAGAGAGCCATGGTATTTCTAACGATTTCGACGCTGCTGTTTGGATTATTGGGCCTTGCCCTGTTCGGCCCGGTGGGGCTACTGATGGGCGGTGCCTTCGGCTTCTGGATCGCCCAGCGCGCCGTGCGCCGGCTGCTAGCCGCCCGCGTGCAAATCGAGCAGGGGTATCTGGAGTCGGTGTTTTCGGTCATGGGCTGTCTGTGCCAGGCCGATGGTCGCGTCAGCGACGGCGAGCGCGACATCGCCGAGCGCCTGTTCACCCAGATGCGTTTTAACGACGCCCAGCGCCGCCAGGCGCGCGCCGCCTTCGAGCGCGGGCGCGGCGACGATTTCGACCTCGAGGCGGAGCTTGCCACGGTCGGGCAGCTGACTCGCCGCCAGCCGATGCTGCGTCAGATCTTTTTGCAGGTACAGCTCAACGCCATCGCCGCCGACGGCGAGATTCACGACGACGAGCGTGCGATGATGATGCGCGTAGCCCGCGGCATCGGCTGCAGCGACACCGAGATTCAGCAGCTCGAAGCGATGCTCGAGCGCGCCGCGAGCAACGGCCAGGCGACCAGCGAAGCCTCATTGAAAGATGCCTACCGGGTGCTCGGCGTCAGCGAAGAGGCGAGCGACGCCGAAATCAAAAAGGCCTACCGGCGCCTGATGAGCCAGAATCACCCGGACAAGCTGGCCAGCAAGGGCCTGCCCGAGAGCATGCGCGACATGGCCCAGCAGCGCACCAGCGAGATCAGTAACGCCTTCGAGCGCATCAAAAGCGCGCGCGAGGCGAATTAAATCGGTCGCGCCCGGCGGCGTCGGCTCACTGTTCGACCAATGGAGATTTCACCATGCGTCTATCCGTTTCACTGGCTTCTCTTGCCCTCATTGTTAGCGGCGTTTCAGCGGGTCAGGCGCTCGCCCAAACCGTCGGCGAGCGCCTGACCGGCAACGAAATTCGTGAGCTGATCTGGGGCCATCAGGTGCAGGGCGCCATGGCGGGAGACCAGGCGTACAGCGAGATTTACCTGCCCAACGGTGAAATCGTCGGCGACGGCTACTCGGGCCAGGCCAGTATCGAAGGCGACACCATGTGCTTCGACTACGGCGGCGACGACGTCAGCTGCTACGGCGTACGGCTGGATGACGACGGCCGGATCGAATGGATCGAAGAGGATAGTGTTGTCGGCTACGGTGACATCAGCGACGCTCCCTGATCGCCCCTTTAACCACTGGCACTCTTGTTTCAAGTCAGGTGACCCATGATCACACTTTACGGATACCCCCATTCCCGCTCGCTGCGCGCGGCCTGGACCCTCGAGGAGCTTGGCGTCGAGTATTGCTGCCAGCACGTGGCGCTGGACATGGGTGAAGGTCGCTCCGAGGCGCACCTGGCGCGCCATCCGGAGGGCAAGGTCCCAGTGCTCGAGGACGGCGATTTGGTGCTGTTCGAGTCTGCCGCCATTTGCCGCTACCTGGCCGAGCGCCATGGCGAAGGCAAACTTTTACCCGCCTCCGCCGAAGGGCGCGCCGAGGTCGATCAATGGCTCTGCTTCGTGACCACGGAGCTTGAACAGCCGCTTTGGAATCACGCCAAGCACACCTTCGCACTGCCCGAAGAGCACCGGGTAGCGGCGGTCATCCCTACGTGCGCCTGGGAGTTTGCGCGCGCGCTCAAGGCGCTCGAGCGCCGCTATCAGGGGCAGACATATCTGGTGGGTGAGCACTTCACGCTAGCAGATCTGTTTTTGGCCCATACGCTGAGCTGGGCGAAGAGCATGAAGTACCGCCTGCCGGAAACGCTCGAGCACTACATGACCGCACAGCTCGAGCGCCCCGCCATGGCCCGCGCCGTCGCACAAGAGAAAGCCGCCGCCGAAAAAGCCGGCAGCGAGCCGACCGGCTAACCCGTTTGATGGGCGCTGGTCACACTTTTGGCGCCGACCTACAATGACGGCCTCGCTTTCAAGGGAATCAACGATGCCCGCCTCCAGGCCCGTATTGCTGTTCGACGTCTTCAAAACCCTGCTCGTCTTCGACGGTGACCACGTCGATGCGGGCACCTTCGCCTTTCTCGCCGACTGGCTGCGCTACCGTCAGGTCTTCATCGAGGCGCCCAGGCTCGAGCAGCGCTTTTGGGCGATTACCCGAGGCCAGCTCGAGGCCACCGGCGGCGAAGCGCCGGACGTCGACGTGCGCCGGGTGTGGGAGGCGCTGCTTGCCGAGGCAGGCGTGCCCGCCGCGCGCCGCGACGCGCTGGCCTCGGAGCTCGCCCTGACCTATCGTCAGATCACGACCCGCGAGATCGGCCTATGGCCGGGCACGCGCGCGATGCTCGACGCCTGTGCCGCAGATTTTCGCCTTGCCATCGCCTCCAACACCCAGCGCGCCTACACCGAGGCCGAGCTTTCCATGCTCGGGCTTTGGGACGATTTCGAGCTCGTGCTGTTCAGCTCTGACGTGTTGGCCTGCAAGCCGGACCCGGCCCTGTTTCGCGCCGCCCTCGAGGCGCTCGACTGCCCTGCGGACAACGTCATCTACGTCGGCGACAACCCTTTTGATGACGTGCTGGGCGCCCGTCAGCTCGGCATCCCGACGATTTTGCTCGACCGCGGCACGCCGGCGCCGGAAGGCGTGGCGCTGCCGACACCGCTGGCCACGCTCCAGGATGGCGACCCGCTGGCGGTGGCCCGCATCGCGCGCCAGCACTTCGGTTTGGAAAGCGCTCCGTGAAGCGGCTGAGCGCGGCACAGGTCGATGAGCGGCTCGCCGCTCGCCAGAACGACTGGGTCGACTTCGTCGGGTGCGCGCTCGAGGAGGTCGACTTCGGCAATCCGCACTACGCCACGCTACTCGAACGCTTCGATTTTCGCGACGCGCGGCTCTTTCGCTGTACCTTCACCAACGCGCAGCTTCGCGACGTGAAGTTTCAACAGGCCGAACTGATCGACTGCGACCTGCGCTACGCCGAGTTCGAGCGCGTCTCTTTCAAGCGCGCACGGCTCAAGGGCTGCGATTTCTATCGGGCGCGACTGGGGATGAATACCGTCTTCGAGGCCTCGGACATCAGCGCCTGCTCGCTGCATCTGGCGGTGTTCGACGGCGTGGCGCTACCGCGAGAGGCGATCGAGGAAGGATTCAAAAGCGGGCTGTTGCAGGAGCGCGAGGAGGACTTCGCCGCGTTTCACGCCGATTTGGCGGCGCGCGGCCGGGGCGACGATCCACGACGTACCCCGCTGCATTTGTCGCGCCGCCATCGCGAGGCGGCGGATATCTATCGCGCGCTGTCGGCCCACTGGAGTGCCAAGGGCAGCACGCGGGATGCGGGCTGGGCCTATTATCACGCCCGTCGGCTGGAAACGCGGGCGGTACGCCCGGACCAGGTGTGGCGGCGCCGGCACATCGAGCGAGAGCTGGATACGCCAACGCGCCCGGGGCTCTTTCGTGCGACGCTGCGCTGGCTGTTGGGCACCAGCGCCGATCTGGTCGCCGGTTTTGGTGAAAGCCCGCTGCGCGTGATGGTAACGCTGCTGGTCGTGATGCTCGCCTTCGCCGGCCTTTACGCGGTGACCGGCGTGGCAGGCGCACAAGGCGAAACGCTGAACACGCTCAACGACGCGCTGTTGTTCAGCGCCCAGGCGATGACCGCCTCGCTCGATGCCGAGCTCTCGAGCCGCTGGCTGAAGTGGGCCACGACGCTCGAAACGACGCTCGGCATCACGCTGCTCGGGCTTTTGGGGTTTTGCCTGGGCAACCGGCTGCGAAACGCCTGAGAGGCAGGCCTCAAGCAGGCCGACGCACCAGCGTTAGCCAGTACTCTTCCAGCGAACGAATCGAGGCGATGAACCGCTCGATGTCCATCGGCTTGACGATGAACCCCGCCGCGCCCAGGTCGTAGGAGGCGAAAATGTCCGCCTCGGCCTCCGAGGTGGTCAATACCACCACAGGAATCCGGCGCAGTGCCTCGATCGTTTTGATGCGTTTCAAAAACGTCTTGCCATCCATGCGCGGCATGTTGAGATCCAGCAAAATCAGATCCGGTTTCGGCGCATCGGCATATCGCCCTTCCCGCTGCAAAAACGCCAGCGCCTCGACACCGTCGCCGACGTCGAACACCTCCACCAGCATCTGGCCCTCGCGAAAGGCCATCCGGCTCAAGTGCACATCAGCGGGTTCGTCTTCCACCAGCAGTACGACAAACGGCTCACTCATTGACGCTTCTCCCCGGGCAGCGGCAGGTCGAACACGAAACACGCACCGCCGTCCCTGCCATCCTCTATTGTTATTTGGCCATCCGCCTTGCGCAGCAGCTTCACTAAAATCGCAAGCCCCACCCCGGTACCGGGATAGGCATCTCCATTGGGCACGAGCCGATTGAACATCTCGAACACCTGCCGGCGATACTCCGGCGCGATGCCCTGGCCGTTATCGGCCACGCGGTACTGAGCGCGCCCCCTGACCACTTTCCCGCTGATTTCGACCGTCAGGGGGCGCGAAGGCTGACGATACTGCCAGGCGTTATGCAGCAGCAGCTTGAAGATCAGGCCCAGCTGCTTGCGATCGAAAAAGGCCTCGGGCAGCGGATGATCGATCAATAGCGCTTTTTGGTCGCGCAGCGGCCCCAGAAGTGGGTCTCGTTGATAAAGCTCGTCAATAATGCGCTCGACGTTGAGACGTTCAAGGGTCAAGGGCGTTTGATCCAGGCTCAAATAGCGCTGCACGTCACTGACCAGTTCGCTCAGCCGCTGCGCCTGGGTGTTGATGAACCCCACCGCCACGTTCGAGGAGTCGTCGAGCACCTCCGGCGGCAGGCGCTTCAACTGATGGGAGAAACTGACCAGGCGGCGGCTGGGCTCCTGAAAGTGATGCGCCATGGCCTGGCTGATGCGCTCGAGCTCGTGATTGCGAAACGATAGCTCGTCGATCAGGCGCGTGCGCTCACGCTGGGCGCCACGCAGGCGCCATAGGGCAAGAGCCAGCAGCACGATCACGATGCCCTGTGCCAGGGCGCTGCCGATCCAGAGCCAGCGCGTTCGCTCGCGGGCATGCTCGAGTTCCATCGTTTGCAGATCGACCTGCTCTTCGATCGTGGCGACATAGCGCCGACCGGTCACACCATCCACCGCGCTCATGTCATAAAGTGAGGAGAGCAGCACGGCTTCGCCCTGCCACTGATAGGGCTGGGTGTAAACGCCGACCAGTCGGGTCGACCCATCTGCCAACCGATGGCGGAAAATCAGATGGTTTCTCTCCTGACGGCTGGCCAGCTGGATCTCGGCGCGAAGCTGCTCCGGTGTAAAGGTGTTGATCTGATCGATCTGCATCTTCTCCAGATTCGGGTAGCCATAGAACGCCTTGGCGGCGGGATTGGCACGCACAATCTCGCCATCGTCGACGGCCACCATCCACATCGGCGAAGGGCTATTCTGAAAAAACTCATCGAAGGTGGTTTGCCCCCAGGCGGTCAACGGAGCGAGCAGAAAAGTCAGCGCCAGTTGCGCGTATCGGCCTGACACGAAAAGGCGCTTCACGCGGCCACCTCCTCGGCCAGCACGACATGAAAACAGCTGCCCGTGCCCTTGCCCGCCGAGGTCACCCAAATACGGCCCTGGTGACGCTCGACGATCTTGCGACACAGCGCCAGCCCCACCCCGGTGCCTTCGAATTCGTCGCGCCCGTGCAAACGCTGAAACACCTTGAATAACCGAGGGATCTGATTCGGGTCGATGCCGATGCCGTTGTCGGCAATGGTGATATAAACCCCCTCTTCACGTCGCAGGCAGTCGATGCGCACCTCGACTGACGTGTCACCGGCGTGATACTTGAGCGCGTTGCCGATCAGGTTTTGAAACAGCCGCGTCATTTCATCGTGGCTTGCGCGAAGCCTGGGCCACTCGCCCTCGATGCGGATCGTCGCGCTGGCCTCTACCACCGCCGGGGCGAGAAAGTGCAGCGCTTCATCGAGGGTCTCGCGAAGCGCCACTTCGGTGAAGGATTCCCCCTGGCGGCCAATACGAGAGTACTCCAGCAGCGAGAGCAGCATGTCATCCATGCGTTTGGCGCCATCGCTCATGTAATGCAGCATGGTCTGGCCGTCGGCGTCGAGCTGATCGCCCAGGTGGCGCTTTAAAAGCCCGGCGTAGCTGGTCACCATGCGAAGCGGCTGGCGCAAATCGTGAGAGGCGGCGTAGGCGAAGTGCTCGAGTTCAGCGTTGGATTTTTCCAGCGACTCACGGTAAACGTCGCGCTCTTTTTGCAGCTCGTGGCTTTCGGTAATGTCACGCAAGTAGCCATGCCACATCGTGCTGCCATCCTCTAGCCGCTCAGGAACGGCGTTCCCTTCGATCCAACAAAGCCCTTTAGCGGGGTGATGGACGCGGAATATCTCGCTCCAAAGCGTTAGCGTGTTGGTAGAGACCTCAATGCTGGCCGATACACTCGCCAGATCATCGCGATGAATAATCGCAAAAACCTTATTAACGTCCCGGTTGGCCTCTTCCGGCGTAATACCATAGACCTCCTTCATGCCCTCGCTTGCGTAGGGAAAACTCATGGACCCATCCACGCCCCGCCAGAACTGATAGATCGTGCCGGGCAGACGTGCACTGAGCTTGGTTAGACGCTCATGGATGACGCGCGCCTGGGTTTCGGCCTCCTTGCGCGCATCGATATCGATATGGATGCCCGCCATCAACAGCGGCGCGCCCTCCGGGTCCCGGGCCAGAACGCGCCCGCGCGAGTAGATCCATAGGTAGCGCCCGTCGCGATGGCGCAGGCGAATCTCGACGCCGTAGCTTTCGGCGCTCCCGTCGATGTGAGTCGAAAGCGCCTGGCGCGCTCGCTCAAGGTCTTCCGGGTGGCAAAGCCGCTCCCAGGTGGCGATCGTAACCGGCGCCAGCTCCTCGAGCGTATAGCCGAGCATGTCGGCCCAGCGCTCGTTGAGATGCAGCTCGTCGGTTTTGACGTTCCACTCCCAGGAACCCGCCGAGGTACCCCACAGAATGCCGTTGAGCGCCTGTTGCTGGCGACGCAGAATGCGAAGGTGCTGACGGCTTCGCCCGTAGACGTAGGCCAGCAGCAACAGCGAAGCGGCAAGCCCCGCCAGAAGCGCTGCCATCAACCAATCGTCTGAGAAAAAAGTCGCCGTGTTCGGAAGAGCAGCATCACCGGCGTACAGCGCCACAGGATAAAACGTACCCACGCACCAAAGCCCACGGCACCAGACCGCTCTTTGCACTTTGTTGGCTGCACGCCGTGAGTTCACGCCGACTCCTCGCATTGACAAGGTCCTTCGATGATAGGGTCCTTCAAAGCGTATCGGCCAAATCGTCTTAAACGTTAATACACACCTGGTTGCGGCCGCTGTTTTTGGCCTCGTAGAGGGCGCTGTCGGCGCGGGCGAGCGCGCTATCGGGGAGTGTGTCGCTGCTTTTTAACACCGCCACGCCGATACTGGTGGTGACCTTGAGCGGCTCGCCGAAGCTTGGCACGCGTACCGCCATCGCCTCGACGGCGCGACGCAGCTTCTCGGCGGCGACCTGGGCGCCGCTGACATCGGTATCCGGCAACATCACTGCAAACTCCTCGCCGCCGAGCCGGCCAAACACATCCATCTTACGAAGCTCTGCGCTGACGGTATCGGCAAAGCGTTTCAGTACGGCATCGCCGGCGCCGTGGCCGTAGCGGTCGTTGACGCTTTTGAAGCGATCCAGGTCGAACATCACCATGCAGGTGACGTAGCCGGGCTTGCGTTTGACCCGGGCAAGCTCACGCTCGGCCAGGTCCATGAAGCTGCGCCGGTTGAGCTGACCCGTCAGCTCGTCGTGCATGGCAAGTCGCGTCAGCTCTGCTTCCATGGCCTTGCGCGCACTGATGTCCTGCTGAACACCCACCATGCGAAGCGGTTTGCCGGAGGCGTCGCGGCTAACGATATGGCCAGACTCCAGCACCCACACCCAGTGGCCGCTACGGTGCTGCATGCGAAATTCGCACTCATAGTGGGCATTTTCGCCCTGAACATGGCGCTCGATGGCAAGCTCGATGCGTTCACGATCCTCCGAATGAACGCGCATGAACCAGGCGTTGGCGTCCGAGGGAAGGTCAGCATCGTCGCGGTGATAGCCGAGCGTTTCCAGCCAGCGGTCGCTGTAGATGAAAGTCTGGCTATCGAACAGCCAATCCCATACACCGAGCTTACCGCCGTTGATAGCGGCGGCCATGCGCTCCTCGGACAGCACCAGCCGCTGCTCCAGCTTGGCGCGGCTCATGGCATAACGAATGGCGCGATTGAGCGAGTCGGCGTCGATCTTGCCCTTGATCAGGTAGTCCTGGGCGCCAGCTTCGAGCACCTGAAGCGAAAACTCGGCATCGTCGTAGCCGGTCAGCACCACGATAGGAATGGCGCCGACGGTCTGTTTACACGTCAAAACGGTTTGAATACCGCTGGTATCGGGCAGGCTGAGATCCAGCAAAATGACGTCGGGCGGGCGGCTCGCCTGTTCAAGCGCATCGGCAAGCGCCGCCAAGCTTTCGACCCAGACCAGTTCGCTTTCCTGATGATCGTACTTGAAGGTGTACTGAATCAGGGTGGCATCGCCGGGGTCGTCTTCCACCAATACGATCGACAGCTGACGGGGTATCTGAGTCATGTCATGCCTTTTGATGAGTCGTTAGGCAAGATTGAGCAGAAGCGCCTTAAGAGTCAAGTGACATCAATCACTTACTTTTTACGTTCGATATCCACACTGTCGGCCTGGGTAAAGTCGCCCAGCGCCATCATGTGGCCGAGCTTGCCAGCCTTGGTGGCCAGGTACTGCTCGTTATGCGGGTTGAGTCCGGTGGTGATGGCCAGGCGTTCGACGACGTTGACGCCGTCGCTTGTCAGCGCGGCGACCTTGCGCGGGTTGTTGGTCATCAGCTTGAGCGCCTTGATCTCCAGATGCTCGAGCATCGGTACGCACAGATCGTAGCGGCGCAGGTCGGCGCCAAAGCCCAGCTGCTCGTTGGCCTCGACGGTATCGGCGCCCTGGTCCTGAAGCGCATAGGCGCGAATCTTGTTCAAAAGCCCGATGCCGCGCCCTTCCTGGCGCAGATACAAGAGCACCCCGCGCCCCTCTGCGGCGATGCGCTTGAGCGCCTCCTGGAGCTGATAGCCGCAGTCGCAGCGCATCGAGAAAAGCCCATCGCCGGTCAAACACTCCGAATGCACGCGCCCCAGCACCGGCTCATCGCTTGTCACGTCGCCCAGTGTCAAGGCGATATGATCCTTGCCCGTCGCCTCGTCCTCGAAGCCGTGCATGGTGAAGGTGGCCCAGGGCGTGGGGAGCCGACAAGCGGAAATGAAGCGGATGGTCACGGATTACCTCGCAAATCGACTGGAGCCGTCAACGATGTGAGTATCAAAGCGCGGTAGTCTATCAAAAAGGCGCGCCGGTCTCACGGCCTGCGCCGAGCCGGCTATCCCACAGTGCACCACCTCGCCTACAATAGGGCAAATTTCTCAAGAGCAGGCGTTTATGTCTTCCTTTGCGACTCCCCCTCCCTTGCACAACGACCGCTTTCTTCGTGCGCTCGCCAAAGAGCCGGTCGACCGCACCCCGGTGTGGATGATGCGCCAGGCCGGACGCTACCTGCCGGAGTACCGCGAGCGCCGCGCCCAGGCGGGCAGCTTCATGGATCTGTGCCGCAACCAGGAGTTCGCCTGCGAGGTCACGCTGCAGCCGCTGGAGCGCTTCCCGCTGGACGCGGCCATCCTGTTCTCCGACATTCTGACCATCCCTGACGCCATGGGTCTGGGGCTCTATTTCGAAACCGGCGAAGGGCCCAAGTTTAAAAAGACCGTGCGCACTCCGGAAGAAGTCGCCGCGCTGAGCGTGCCCAACGCCGAGCGCGACCTTGATTACGTGATGCGCGCGGTCTCCACCATCCGCCGCGAATTAAACGGCCGCATGCCCCTGATCGGCTTTTCCGGCAGCCCCTGGACGCTGGCCACCTACATGGTCGAAGGCGGCTCGAGCAAGGATTTTCGCCACCTGAAAACCATGCTCTACGACACCCCGGACACCATGCATCAGCTGCTGGATACGCTGGCCCACGCGGTGACCGACTACCTCAACGCCCAGATTCGCGCCGGCGCCCAGGCGGTGCAGATCTTCGACACCTGGGGCGGCTCGCTCTCCACGCCCGCCTATCTCGAGTTCTCGCTGCGCTACATGGAGCAGATCGTTTCGGGTCTGATTCGCGAGCACGAAGGCCGCCGGGTGCCGGTGATCCTGTTCACCAAGAACGGCGGGCAGTGGCTCGAGGACATCGCCTGCGCCGGCTCTGACGCGGTGGGGCTCGATTGGACCACAGAGCTAAGTGACGCCCGCGCGCGTATCGGCCACAAGGTGGCGCTTCAGGGCAATCTCGACCCCAACGTGCTCTTCGCCCGCCCGTCCGCCATTCGCGCCGAGGTCGCGCGGGTGCTGGAGAGTTACGGCCATGGGCCGGGCCATGTATTCAACCTGGGCCACGGCATCAGCCAGTTTACCAACCCGGATAACGTGAGCGCCTTCATGGAGGCGCTTCACGAACTCAGTCCGCAGTATCACCAGAACGACACCGGAGACGTTCGATGAGCGATTTCAATCAGGACCAATGGTTTACCGAAGTATTCGACAGTCACGGCAGCGCCTTTTCGATGAAGATCACCGAGAAGCTTTGGGACGTGCAGAGTGACTATCAACACCTCGAGGTGTACGCCACCGAAACCTACGGCAACCTGATGGTGCTGGACGGCTGCGTGATGCTGACCGACCGCGACAACTTCCTCTACCACGAAATGATCGCTCACCCGGCGCTCTTTACTCACAAAGACCCGAAGCGCGTGGTGATCATCGGCGGCGGCGACTGCGGCACGCTCAAGGAAGTACTGCGCCACGAAGGCGTCGAGAAGGTTACCCAGATCGATATCGACGAGGAAGTCACTAAAGCTTCCGAGCGCTTTTTTCCGGCGCTGGTCGAGTCCAATAGTGACCCGCGTGCCGAGCTTCTGTTCGCCGACGGCGTGAAGTGGGTCAATGACGCCGAGGACGAAAGCATCGATGTCCTGATCATCGACTCCACCGACCCGGTCGGCCCGGCGGAAGGGCTGTTCAAGACCGACTTTTTGAAGCGCTGCCACCGGATTCTCAAGCCCGGCGGCGTGCTGGTGCAGCAAAGCGAGTCGCCGCTTTATCACTCGGGCTCGATCATTCGCGAGCTGCGCACGGACATGCAGGCGGCAGGGTTTGAAAGCGTGGCGACCCTCCCCTTCCCGCAGCCGGTCTATCCGTCCGGCTGGTGGAGCGTGACGCTGGCCGGCAAGGGGGCAAGCGTTGAAACCTTCCGTGAAGAGGCTGCCGCAGGCCACGAAATGCCGCTACAGTACTACACGGTAGAGGCTCATCGCGGCGCCCTGGCGCTGCCGCCGTTCATGCGCGCCGCCTTCGCCTAACGCTCATCGAGCGGCCAAAACGTTGACGAGACCGGGCACTGCCCGGTCTTTTTGATGGTATTTGTAGATCGCGCGACTTTCCAATCAGAGGGAGCAATAACAATGAACAAACACCATCGATGCAGCGGTATGGCCGGCGTGCTGGCCGCGGCGCTGTTACTCCCGGGCCTGGCCCAGGCCAATACGCTGGAGACGGTCAAGGAGCGCGGGTCGCTGCGCTGCGGGGTCAACGCCGCCCAGCCCGGCTTTTCGGCGCTGGACGACGAGGATACCTACCGGGGGCTGGATACCGACATCTGCCGGGCGGTGGCCGCCGCCGCGCTTGGCGAAGGCGCACGCGTCGAGTTCGTGCCGCTCGATTCCGTCGAGCGCTTCGCCGCGCTCCAGTCCGGTGAAGTCGACGTGCTGGCTCGCACCACGACCTGGACCTCGAGTCGCGACACGACCCTTGGCCTTCACTTCACCGGGGTGAGCTACTTCGATGGTCAGGCGTTCATGGTGGCAAGCGACCTGGGGGTGCAAAGCGCGCGCGAACTCGACGGGGCGGCGGTGTGCACCCAGTCCGGCACCACCAGCGAGCTCAACCTGGCCGACTACTTTCGCCGCCACGACATGACCTTCGAAGCAGTGGTCTTCGACGCCCCGGAACAGTCGATCATCGGCTTCGAGGAGGGCCGCTGCGACGTGCTGAGCTCGGACTCTTCGCAGCTCTACGCCCAGCGCATGCAGCTTCGTGATCCGGACATGGCGGTGGTGCTGCCCGAGGTCATCTCGAAAGAGCCGCTGGGGCCGGCGGTGCGCCAGGGCGACGATCAGTGGTTCAACATCGTCAAGTGGTCGCTCTATGCCATGCTCAACGCCGAGGAACTGGGCGTGAGCCAAACCAACGTCGATGACATGCTCGATGACGAAAGCCCTGAGGTAATGCGCCTACTGGGCCGCGACGGCGATTTTGGCGAGGGCATGGGACTTGACGCCGACTGGGCCTATCAAATCATCAAGCAGGTCGGCAACTACGCCGACGCCTTCGATCGCAACGTTGGCACGGGTTCACCGTTTAATATCGGCCGCGGGCTAAACGCGCTGTGGAAAGATGGCGGTGTGCAGTACGCCCCGCCCATTCGCTAGGCGCGCCGGCGCTATTTGGCTGTTTTTGCTCGACGAATTTCAAACAAACGTTTGGAAGCCGCACCAAAAGAGAGCGATGCGTAGCCGATTCCGCACCGTTTTACACCACCACTTTGGTCATAACGTTGGCGCTTTTGCGTTGAAAAGCGCTGAATGAGTCGCCAGGTCCTTTCTGGCATCTTCCTTGCTAGCGTTAGAGGTGTCATGCACTACCGGCATGTATAACGATATTCAAATAACAGGACGGGAAACACCATGTTCAATAAGAAAAACGCGGTACTGCTGGCCTCTGCCGGCGCTCTTACCCTATCCGGTGTCGCGAGCGTTCAGGCGGACGTATTGGAAGATACGCGCTCACGAGGCGCCGTGCAGTGTGGCGTGAGCGATGGCCTGCCGGGGTTCTCCGCCCCCAACGATAGCGGCGAGTGGCAGGGGCTCGACGTCGATATCTGCCGCGCCGTGGCCGCCGCGGTGCTGGGCGATGCCGACGCGGTCAACTACATTTCCCTCAACGCCGTCGAGCGCTTCACCGCGCTTCAGTCCGGCGAGGTCGACGTGCTGTCGCGTAACACCACTTGGACCACCACCCGCGACACGACACTCGGCCTCAACTTCGCCGGCGTCACCTTCTACGACGGTATCGGCTTCATGGTCAACCGCGATCTGGGGCTCAATGACGCCAGCGAACTCGACGGCGCGGCGATCTGCATTCAGTCTGGCACCACCACCGAGCTCAACGTGGCGGACTACTTTCGCGCCAACGACATGGCGTTCGACCCGATCGTTTTCGACACCTCCGAGCAGACCGTGGGCGGCTTTCAGTCCGGGCGCTGCGACGTGCTGACCTCCGACTCCTCTCAGCTGGCGGCCCTGCGCATCCAGCTCGACGACCCGGACGGCGCGGTGATCCTGCCGGACATCATCTCGAAAGAGCCGCTGGGCCCGGTGGTGCGCCAGGGCGATGACACCTGGTTCAACATCGTCAAGTGGTCGCTGTTCGCAATGCTCAACGCCGAGGAGTACGGCATCACCTCTGAAAACATCGACGACATGATGGACAGTGAAAATCCGGACGTCGCGCGTATCCTGGGTCAGGACGGTAACTACGGCGAAGGCATGGGCCTTGAAGCCGACTGGGCCTACAACATCATCAGCCAGGTCGGTAACTACGCCGAAAGCTACGACCGTAACGTCGGCATGGATTCCCCGCTCGAGATCGAACGCGGCGTCAACGCGCTGTGGAACCAGGGCGGCTTCCACTACGCACCGCCGATTCGCTAAGCGTCTCGCACTACCCGGCCCGCCGCGCATCGCCCGGCGGGCCGTTTGATCGATTCTGCCGTATCGCGGAGACGCCTTCATGTCAGCAAGACCAACCGCTCGCCCGGGGGGCCACAAGCCCCCCTTCTGGCGAGACCGCGCCAAGCGCGCGCTCATTTTTCAGGTGCTGGTGGTGGCGGCCGTCGCCGTCTTTTTGCTCTACATCGTGAGCAACACCCAGGACAACCTGGCCGCCCGCGGCATCACCACGGGCTTTGGCTTTCTGGACAACACCGCAGGCTTTGGCATCGTTCAGAGCCTGGTCGACTACTCCTCGCAGAGCACCTACGGGCGTACCTTTTTCGTCGGGCTTTTGAACACGCTGCTGGTGGGCGGGCTTGGCGTACTGGCCGCGACCCTCATCGGCTTCATCGTCGGGATCGCCAGGCTCTCGCCCAACTGGCTGATCGCCAAGCTCGCCGCCGCCTATATCGAAACCTTTCGAAATATCCCGCTGCTTTTGCAGATCTTTTTCTGGTACTTCGCGGTGCTGCGCACGCTCCCCGGCGCTCGCGAGAGCATGGCGCTTGGCGACGTCATCTTCTTGAACGTGCGCGGGCTCTACCTGCCCAAGCCGCTGTTCGAGTCCGGCTTCGGGCTGATTCCCGCTGCGTTTCTGGTCGCGATCGTGGCCAGCATCGCGCTGATCGTGTGGAACAAGCGCCGCCACGAGGCCACTGGCAAACGCCTGCCCGCCTACTGGATAGCGCTTTTACTGCTCATCGGCCTGCCGCTTCTGGTGCTGCTCGCCACCGGCGTGCCGATCACCTGGGACGTGCCGGCGCTGGGCGGGTTCAACTTCCGCGGCGGCGTGACGGTGATTCCGGAGTTTCTGGCGCTATGGCTGGCGCTTTCGATCTACACCGCCTCGTTCATCGCCGAGATCGTGCGCTCGGGTATCCAGGCGATCTCCCACGGCCAGACCGAAGCCGCCCAGGCGCTGAGCCTGCCGCGCAATCTGATTTTGCGGCTGGTGGTAGTACCTCAGGCGATGCGAGTGATCATTCCACCGCTCACCAGCCAGTATCTGAACCTGATCAAGAACTCGTCGCTGGCGACGGCCATTGGCTACCCGGATCTGGTGTCGGTGTTCGCCGGTACCACGCTGAACCAGACCGGTCAGGCCATCGAGGTCATTGCCATGACCATGGCGGTCTATCTGACCATCAGCCTCACGGTTTCCCTGTTCATGAACTGGTTCAACGCCCGCGTGGCGCTGGTCGAACGCTAGGCGAGGATGACACTCCATGATTCACAATAAAACCATGATCGCCCAGCGCCCGGCGCCGAAAAGCACCATTGGCCCTGCGGCGTGGCTGCGCGGCAATCTCTTCAACGGCCCGCTCAATACGCTGTTCACGCTGGTCGGGCTCTACGTGCTGTACCTGCTGGTGGTGCCTACCGTGCAGTGGGCGTTCATCGACGCCAACTGGGTCGGCACCACGCGCGAAGACTGCACCCGTGAAGGCGCCTGCTGGGTATTCGTCAAGGCGCGCTTTACCCAGTTCATCTACGGGCTCTACCCACGCTCGGAGCTTTGGCGCGCCAACATCGTCTTCGTCGGCTTTTTCGCGCTGATCGCCTGGCTTGCCATCCCGCGCCTGCCGCTCAAGCGCTGGGTGGCGGTGTTCGCGCTGGTGGTGTTCCCGGTGATTGCCTACGTGCTGCTTCACGGCGGCCACTTCGACCTGCCGCGAGTGCCGACCCACCGCTGGGGCGGGCTGATGCTGACGCTGCTGCTGGCCTCGGTCGGTATGATCGGGGCGCTGCCGATCGGCATCGTGCTGGCACTCGGGCGGCGCTCGAGCATGCCGATCGTCAAGAGCTTTTCGGTGGTGTTCATCGAGTTCTGGCGCGGCGTGCCGCTGATCACCGTGCTGTTCATGGCCTCGGTGATGCTGCCGCTGTTTCTGCCCTCGGATCTCTCCGTCGACCGGCTGATCCGCGCGCTGATCGGGATCACGCTGTTTCAAAGCGCCTACATGGCCGAAGTCATCCGCGGCGGGCTGCAGGCGATTCCGCGCGGCCAGGACGAAGCCGCCGCGGCGCTGGGCATGACCTACTGGAAGCGCATGGGGCTGATCGTCATGCCCCAGGCGCTGAAGATGATGATTCCAGGCATCGTGAACACCTTCATATCGCTGTTCAAGGACACCACGCTTGTGATGATCATCGGCCTGTTCGATCTTCTGGGCATCGTGCAGGCGGCGCTGTCCGACTCGCGCTGGCTGGGCTTTTCGCTGGAGGGCTACGTGTTCGCCGCGTTCGTGTTCTGGATCTTTTGTTTCAGCATGTCGCGCTATAGCCAGTATCTCGAACGCCGCCTCAACACCGGCCACAAGCGCTAACGCCGCCCCCTTTCAAGGATAACCTCATGAGTGAAGCAGCTTTAAAACCTCAGGATTCGATGGTCGAGATGCGCGGCGTCAACAAGTGGTACGGCGACTTTCACGTGCTGCGTGATATCGACCTCGACGTAAAGCGCGGCGAGCGCATCGTCATTTGCGGGCCTTCGGGCTCGGGCAAGTCCACCATGATCCGCTGTATCAACCATCTGGAAGAGCATCAGCAGGGTGAGATCGTCGTCGGCGGCGTACCGCTCACCCAGGACGTCAAGCGTATCGAGCAGGTGCGCAGAAGCGTGGGCATGGTGTTCCAGCACTTCAATCTGTTTCCTCACCTCTCGGTGCTGGAGAACTGCTGCATCGCGCCGATGTGGGTGCAGAAAAAATCACGCCGCGAGGCCGAGGCCGAGGCGATGCAGTACCTGGAGCGGGTGCGCATCGCCGAGCAGGCGAAAAAGTACCCGGGCCAGCTCTCCGGCGGCCAGCAGCAGCGCGTGGCGATCGCCCGCTCCTTGTGCATGCACCCGGACGTGATGCTATTCGATGAGCCCACCTCGGCGCTCGACCCGGAGATGATCAAGGAGGTGCTCGATGTCATGGTCGAGCTCGCCGAGGAAGGCATGACGATGCTCTGCGTGACTCACGAAATGGGCTTCGCCAAGACCGTAGCGGACCGGGTGATCTTCATGGACCAGGGCCAGATCATCGAGGAGAACGCCCCGGAGCCGTTCTTCAACGACCCGCAGTCCGAGCGCACCCAGCTATTCTTGAGCCAGATCCTCGGCCACTAGGCGCTTTTGTCGACCAGCGTGATGCTGGCAGGCTCTAGCGGTGCCTGGTCGCGATGGCCGGTGAGCGGTTTGCCGGCTATCGCGGTCAGCAGTATCTGCAGCGGGTCACCGTGGCTGACCAGCAAAATCGTCTCGCCGCTTACGCGCGCCTCCCACGCCTCGATCACTGCCTGCATGCGCGCCGCCACTCGGGCCACCGGCTCGACCTGGTGTTCGGCGTGCTCGGCGTTTCGGTCATCGAGCACCCAGACGCCCTCATAAAGCGCCGCTTTCTGCCCGTCGAACTCGCCGAAGTAACGCTCGCGCAGGCGCTCGTCTTTCTCCATCGGTACACCCAGCGCATCCGCCACCCGGCGCGCCGTCTCAGTGGTGCGCAGAAAATCCGAGTGCACGATGCGCGTGGGTGTCGGCCAGACCCAATTTTCTACCACCTCGTCAAGCTGGCGCTCGCCGGTTTCGGAAAGCCCGAAGGCGTCGAGTCCGCGCTCGGGGGAGCTAATGATCAGTCCTTGCTCGTTGGCCTGGCTATGGCCGTGGCGCATCAGCAGATAGCGGTTGCGCCAATGGTAGTAGGAGCCCTGTAAAGTACTTGACATATGTTTGTCACAAACCCTAGGTTGAAGAAGCGTCGTTTTCGAAAAACAAGTATTAAATGCGCAGTAACGAAACCAAAAAGCGCGCTGACCGCCGCCATAACGCTCGAAAGTGCGCGCCGGTCATAAAAACCGTCATAACACGTCTTTATAAAAACAAACTACCTCCGAGGTTTCCATGAACAAGCTTCTCTCCTCCAGGCCCGCGCTGTCATGGGCGGCGGCACTGCCTCTTGCGCTACTCTCATCCATAGCGTTTGCCGAGTGCGAACGTGGCGACCTCGACGCCATTTACTGCGATGAAAATGGCGACATGGTCGCCGACCGCCCCGCCGATGAGTCCGAATGGGCCAACCCGGACACGCTGATTTTCGCCTATACCCCGGTCGAGGATCCTGCCATCTATTCCGATATCTGGCAGCCCTTCATTGAGCACTTGTCCGAGGTGACCGGGCGCGACGTGCGCTTTTTCGCCGTGCAGTCCAACGCCGCCCAGGTCGAGGCAATGCGCAGCGGCCGGCTCCATATCGCCGGCTTCTCGACCGGCCCCACGCCCTTTGCCGTCAACCTGGCCGGTGCGGTGCCATTTGCGCTGATGGGCTCCGACGACGGCCAGTTCGGCTACACCCTTCAGCTGTTTACCCACGTCGACTCCGACATCGAAACCGTCGAGGATCTCAAGGGCAAGCGCGTTGCGCACACCTCACCGACCTCCAACTCTGGCAACCTCGCCCCTCGGGCGCTTCTGCCCGAGCTCGGCGTCACTCCGGACGAGGATTACGAGGTCGTCTACTCCGGCAGCCATGACCAGTCGATGCTCGGCGTGGTGGCGCGCGATTATGACGCCGCCCCGGTGGCCTCGGAAGTGGTCGAGCGCATGGCCGCCCGCGGACTCTACGATGAGGAGGACGTACGCCTGATTTATGAGTCCGACCGTTTCCCCACCACCTCCTACAATTACGCCTACAACCTGCACCCGGATCTGGTCGAAAAGATCGAAGAGGCATTTTTCAGCTTCGACTTCGCCGGCACCGAGCTTGGCGAGGAGTTCGACGGCGTCGAGAAGTTCATCCCGATCAACTACAAGGATAACTGGCAGGTGATTCGCACCATCCAGGCCGCCAACGGCGTGACCTATACGCCCGAGAATATGGAAGAGTAAATCGCACCGCGCCTCAAGGCGCGGTTTGCTGGCTGCCGATGGAAGCGACAACATGCTGGAAATCAAGAATCTGGTCAAACGCTATGGCCACAGCGAGCCCGTGCTCAAGGGGCTCGATCTCAAGGTCGAAGGTAACAGCGTGGTGTCCATCGTGGGCGCCTCGGGCGCGGGCAAAAGCACGATGCTGCGCTGTATCAACCGCCTAGTGGAGCCGACGTCGGGGTCCATCACGCTCAACGGGGTCGAGCTCGTCCACCTCAAGGGTGCCGAGCTCAGACGTGCCCGGCGCAAAATCGGTATGGTCTTTCAGGGCTTCAACCTGCTCGACCGGCTAACGGTGATGGAGAACGTGCTGGCCGGGCGGCTTGGCTACGTCAATCTGTTTCAGGCCATCTCCAGACGCTACCCGCAGGGGGATATAGACCGCGCCTTTCACCTGATGGAGCGCGTGGGGATCGCCCACTACGCCAACAAGCGCGCCGACGAGCTCTCCGGCGGCGAGCGTCAGCGCGTCGGCGTGGTGCGTGCACTGATGCAGGAACCGGACGTGCTGCTGGCAGACGAACCGACCGCCTCACTCGACCCGCGTACGTCCGAACAGATCATGGTGCTGTTGCAAAGCCTGGCGAGTGAGCTTTCGCTGCCGGTGCTGATCAACATCCACAATGTCGCCCAGGCCAAAACCTATACCGAGCGTATCGTGGGGCTTCGCCACGGCAAGATGATCTTCGATGGGGCTCCGGCGGCGTTCGACAAGGACGCACTCGACGAGATCTATGGCGGCATCGAGGCGCCGGACGGCGATATCACCGCAGATTCCGAGGCCCCGGAGGCGACGCATGACGCCCACTGAGTCCTCGCCACCACGCCGGTGGAAAAAACCGCCGTTCATCGCTAACCCGTTGCTACGCTACGGCCTTTTGATCGTCGCCGCCGCGTATCTGATATGGGCGTTTGGTTCGCTGCCGTTCAACTGGGCGCGCATCAGCGAAGGCGTACCGCGGGCGGCGCGCATCTTCAGCGGTGGCTTTCCGCCCAACTTCGACCGCTTCGAGCTGCTGGTGACCGGCTTCAAGGAGAGCTTCCAGATCGCGATTCTGGCCACGCTGCTGGGCGTTTTGCTCTCGATTCCTTTCGCCGTGATGGCGGCGCGCAATATCGCTCCGATGCCGATCTATCTGGTCGGGCGCGCGATCATCATCGTATCCCGCAGTTTTCACCCGGTGATCGTGGCGATTCTGTTCGTCGCCGCGGTGGGCTTTGGGCCGCTGGCAGGCATTTTGACGCTGACGCTCTACTCGATCGGCTTCGTCGGCAAGCTGTTGGCCGAAGAGATCGAAGAGATCGACTGGGGCCAGGTCGAGGCAATGCGCGCCGCGGGGGCGGGCTACCTGGCCACGCTCTTCTACGCCGTGTTCCCGCAAATACTGCCGCGCCAGATCGGGCTTTCCATGTATCAGCTCGACAGCAACCTGCGCGCCTCCGCCGTGGTCGGTATCGTCGGCGCCGGCGGTATCGGCGGCACGCTGATGAACGCCTTCGGACGCTACGACTACGACTTCGCCTTCGCGATTCTTTTGGTGATCATCGCGGTGATCCTGTTGAGTGAAGGTATCAGCGGCTGGGTGAGGAAAAAGATATGGTAGATCACGCCGAACAACTCGCCGACCGCGTCTGGCAACGTTTTGATCGCAAGGAGCGCCTGATTCGCTACGCGGTGCTGCTCGCCACCTTGATGCTCGTGGTCTGGGCGCTGAGCGATATCGATATCTTCTGGCCCTGGGTGTGGGACGCGCCCAATCAGATCTCCGGGCTGGCGGCGCGCATGTGGCCGCCGAGCCCGGCGGGCTTTGCCAACATCGTAAGCGCTTTGCTCGAAACCGTGCACATCGCCACGCTCGCCACTTTCCTCACCATCTTTCTCGCGCTGCCGGTGGCCTATATCGCCGCGCAGAACACCACACCCAACCGGGCGTGCCTGTGGCTTGGGCGCTTCATTCTGGTCTCGAGCCGCTCGGTGAATACGATCATCTGGGCGCTGCTGTTCGTGGCCATTTTCGGCCCCGGGGTGCTGGCGGGCATTCTCGCCATCGTGTTTCGCTCGATCGGCTTCATCGGCAAGCTGATGGGCGAGGCGATCGAGGAAATCGACCGGCGCCCGGTCGAGGCGATGGAGGCGACCGGCGCCTCGAAAGCCAAGGTGATCGCCTACGCTATCGTGCCCCAGGTAATGCCGGCGTTTTTCGCCATCGTCATTCTGCGCTGGGATATCAATATTCGAGAATCCACCGTGCTGGGGCTGGTGGGCGCCGGCGGCATCGGCGTGATCCTCCAGGGCGCGATCGATACCTTCGCCTGGCCGACGGTTGCAACGATTCTGCTGGCGATCATCGTGCTCGTGCTGATTGGGGAGGCGCTTACGAGTATCTTGAGGCGCAAGGTGCTTTAACGCGGCCAGCGGTTGACCGAACGTCGATCGCTTGCCATGTTTAATCAACCACTAACGACACGGAGGACGTTTGATCATGCCAACTTACATTGTGGTGGCCGACGCAGGACGCGCGCGCATCTTCACCCATGCCGCGAACAAGCTCACCGAGAAAGAGAGCCTGGTGCACGCCGAAGGGCAAATGCACGAAGGCGACCTGGTGACCGATAGCCCCGGGGCGGACGTACATACTGGCTCACAAGGCTCTGCCCGCTCTTCCGCCGAAGGCGGCGAGGCGCTCGAGCACGAAAACGAGATGTTTGCCAAGCAGGTCGTGCAATACCTGTTCGACGCCCGCACGAGCAACAAGATGGACGAGCTGATCCTGATCGCCGCGCCGAAGTTTCTGGGTCTTCTGCGCGACAAGCTCGACAAGCCGACGCAGAAGCTGGTGACGCATACGCTCTCCAAGGATTACACCAAGGCTTCGAGCGATGAGATCGAAGAGGCGATCAAGAAGCTCTGATCCTGCCGGGCGTCGCCCCAGTTAAAAATCAACTCATGTTAAGGCCGCTCCTGCCGATAACCAATGCGCTGCTTTTATTGGAAAAAGTAGTGTCATCTGTTCATCGATCAAGAGAGCGGCCATGCTATCCTCCCTACGAACCCGTATTCTGCTCGCCGCGTTGGCAGCGATCATCGCGGCATTGACCCTCAATGGCTTTGCCAGTTACTGGACCGTCAAGGGCCACAACGACGAGCAGATCCATCGCCATCTCGATGCCGCCCTGAAGGGCAACGCCCAAGCACTGAGAGAGTGGGTGGCCGCCCGTAATCGTCTGGTTGCCTCACTGCCCACCGTCGTTGAAAGCGCCGACCCGCTGGCGGCACTCCAGCAGCTTCAGACCGCTGGCGACTTCATGACCACCTACGTTGCCTACGCGTCGTCGAAACCGCCGGTCTTTTCCGACGGCTGGCAGCCGCCGGCGGATTACGACCCGCGCCAGCGCCCCTGGTACCAGCAGGCCGTCGAGGCCGGCACCACCATCGTGACGTCCCCCTACCTGGACATGATCTCCGGCGAGCTGGTGGTTTCCTTCATTCACCCCTACTACGCCGACGGCGATAGCGGTCGACTGCTGGGCGTCATCGGCGGCGATATCGGTATCGAAGACGTGGTGGGTATCGTTACCGGCATTCAGCCGACGCCGTCGAGCTTCGCCTTTTTGGTCACCGACGACGGCACCATCGCGGCGCATCCGGACAGCGCGCTGGCGCTCGAGCCTTCGACCGTACTGAGCGAGCAGCTCGACCCCGCCTTTCTAAAGAACCTGGAGAGCAACAACACGCCGACGCCGCTAGTGCTCGACCAGCGCGAAAAACTGCTGATGGGGCGCGACGTCGGGCTTGGCAGCGGTTGGGAGCTGGTGGTCGCCATGGATGAGCAGGAAGCGACCGCGGGCCTTCGCGCCATCGCCTTCTCGTCACTGGCCACGCTCATCATCGTGGCGGTGCTGACCGCGCTCGGCCTTGGCGTGCTGCTTTCGCTGTTGCTGCGCCCGCTCAAGGGCGTCGGCCACGCGATGGACAACATCGCCTCCGGCGACGGCGATCTGACCCAGCGCCTGTCGGCCACGGGCAAGGACGAGATCGCCCGCATCGCCGGCGCCTTCAACCGTTTTGCAGACAAGATGGAAACGGTGCTGATCGACGTGCGCACCAGCAGTGAAACCGTGCATCACGCCGCCAGCGAGATCGCGCTGGGCGGACAGGATCTTTCACGGCGCACCGACCAGACCGCCGCGAGCCTGCAGCAGACCTCGGCCTCCATCGAGCAGATCAACAGCACCGTCGGCCAAACCGCCGCCTCGTCAAAGGAGGCCAACGCGCTCTCCCAGGCCGCCTCCGAGGTCGCCCATCGGGGCCATGAGGATGTCTCCCGGGTCGTCTCGACCATGGAGGAGATCACCCGCGCGTCTGACCGCATCGGTGAAATCGTGACACTGATGGACGGCATCGCCTTCCAGACCAACCTGCTCGCACTCAACGCCTCGGTCGAGGCGGCGCGGGCCGGCGAGCACGGCCGCGGTTTCGCGGTGGTCGCCGAAGAGGTTCGCCAGCTGGCCCGACGTAGCAGCGACGCGGCCAACGATATCAAACGCGTCATCGAGGACTCCCAGGCCAGGGTGCATAGCGGTACAACGCTGGTTCGCAACGCCGGCGACACCATGCAGGAGATCGTGACCAACAGCGCGCGCATCACCGACGTCCTCGCTGAAATCACCGCCGCCACCAGCGAGCAAAGCGATGGTATTCAGCAGGTCAATATCGCGGTGAACGATCTCGACCGCATGACCCAGGAGAACGCCGCCATGGTCGAGGAGTCGACCACCGCCGCCGAGCAGCTAAAAGAGCAGGCCGATCACCTGGCCCGCACGATCGCAAGCTTCACCCTCTCGGCCACCACGCCGGCCCTCGGCTCGACGCGCCAGACCGCCGCCCTCCCCGCTGCTCAGTCACAGCCCGCGTTCTAAAAACGCCGCTCCCGGCTTGCCCGCGGCGCTCTCGACCCTGACGGTCGGTGAGCGCCGCATTTGATCCAAAGACGACGCCCCAAGCGCCGGCCGCGACAGCCGTGCGCTTTTTTGCCGCGAAGCCACGTCGGTATGTCAAGAAGATGCTTTTCATGCCGATATTCCTGTTAACGCCCGACTGTTTCGTTGACGTCGCTTTTTAATGGCGCCGCGCGCGTAGTGGCTTTTCCATCAGGCATAAGGACTCGAACATGCACTTCAAATCGCTTCGCACGCTGATCGCGACCCTGGCCGGTAGCGCTATTTTGCTGGTCGTGGCGGCGCTGGTGGTGTATTCGCTGATCGCCAACGCACGCACCCAGGCGCTGGTGGAGGAGCAAACCGAAACGCTGCTCGAACAAAACGCCGCAGCGCGGCTCGAGGCGCTCGCCTCGGCGCATACCGAAGAGATCAAGCGCGAGCTCGATCATGCGCTGACGCTGGCAACGAATCTTGCCAATCTCAACGCCATGCTGGGGGAAGTGGATGAGGCTGGCCGGCCGCTTTTGTATCTCAGCCGCCGGGAGTTTTCGGTGCTGATTCGCCAAACGGTGGTCGACAACCCCGAACTGCTCGATGCCTTCGTTGGCTGGGAGCCGGACGCCTTTGGTCTTGATGCGCGCTTTATCGGTCGCGAGGATCAGGGGTTCGGACCGGACGGCCGCTTCACGCCCTGGTGGTATCGCACCGAAAGCGGCGCCATCGAGGTGCTCGCGCTGGGCCAGGATATGGAAAACGAAGCGCTTGGCGACGACGGGATTCGCCGAGGCGAGTATTACCTCTGCACGCGGGAAACGCAGCGCACCTGCGTGGTCGACCCGCACTGGTACGATTACAACGGCGACAACCTGCTGGTGACCTCCTTCAACGCGCCCATCATGGTCGATGGCGAGTTCCGTGGCAGCGCCGGCGTCGATCTGTCGGTCGCGTTCATTCAAGGCCTGCTGGAAGAGGCCAATCAATCGCTTTACGACGGCGCAGGTGAAATGCTGCTGGTGGCAGGCCAAGGGGCTTTGGCCGCCCATACCGGCGCGGCAGAGCTTTTGGGCCGCGGCGTCGACACACTGCCCGCCTCGCTTCAAGGCGCTATCGCCCAAGCCCAGCAGGGCGAGCGCATCAACCAGACCAACACCGACGAGGGCATGTTCGAGCTCTATACGCCCTTCAGCGTCGATGGCAGCGGCCGCCCCTGGGTGATGGTGATTCGTCTACCGCAGAGCGCGGTCATGGCGGGACTTGAGAACTTACAGTCACAGCTTGCCGACCGAGGCCAGGCCTCCATGTGGGGCATGCTCCTCGTCGGCCTTTTGATTGCCCTGGCGGGTCTGCTGGCCAGCTGGCTGTTGGGCAGCCGCATCGCCCGGCCGCTGCGCTACCTGGCCGACCGGATGCGCGACATCGCTTCCGGTAACGGGGATTTGACCCAGCGCCTGCCGGTGCGCGGACGCAACGAAAGCGCTGAGCTCGCGATCCAGTTCAATGCCTTCGCCGACAAGATCCACGACGTGCTGGTGGATGTGCGCGCCAGCAGCGAATCGGTCCACCACGCCGCCAACGAGATCACTCAGGGCGGGCAGGATCTTTCCCGACGCACCGATCAGGCGGCGTCCAGCCTGCAGCAGACCTCGACCGCCATGGAAGAGATCAGCAGCACCGTGGGCCATACCACCAGCGCCTCGAAAGAGGCCAGCGGACTGTCGCACACCGCCGCCGAACTCGCCACGCGCACCAACGGCGCCTTCAGCCAGGTAGTGACGACGATGGACGAGATTCGCACGACCTCCGATGAGATCCAGAGCATCGTCAAGGTGATCGACGGCATCGCCTTTCAGACCAACCTGCTGGCGCTGAACGCCTCGGTCGAGGCGGCGCGGGCCGGCGAGCACGGACGCGGCTTTGCCGTCGTGGCCGAAGAGGTGCGCATGCTCGCCCGGCGCAGCAGCGAGGCGGCGGCGGACATTCGCCAGCGTATCGGCGCCTCGGTGGACAAGGTCGAAAGCGGCACGCAGCTCGTGCGTGAAGCCGAAAGCGCCATGCACGAACTGGCCGAGAGCGTCTCTCGCGTCAACCAGATGCTGGGCGACATCAGCACCGCCGCCGGCGAGCAGAACGACGGCATCGGTCAGGTCAGTATCGCGGTCAACGACCTGGATCAGATGACCCAGCAAAACGCCGCGCTGGTCGAGGAGTCCACCACCGCCGCCGAGCAGCTGAAGGAGCAGGCGGAGCGACTGGCCGAGCTGGTGGGCGGGTTCACGCTGGAAGGCGATTCAAGCCGCTCCCAGCTATTGCTATCCGATCCCGCCAAGACCCGCAGTTAGAAGACAGGCGGCGCTTCAGCACTGGGGGCCGCCACTTGCCCCCTCCCTCCACAGAGTACGGACCTTCTCGAAAGAGAGAAGGCCCGTATCCTAATGCATGCGTTAAAAAAGGGGTTTCTTTCTCAAGTCATGGGCGCGCAGGTCGATAGGAGAGAGCTCTCTACGTATAACGCACTCTTATCCTGCCTTTCCCTAACTGGCGAGAACCCAATGCCTTACTCCTTCGAATCGCACGTAGCCCCGCCTTCGCCACATCCACTACCCGCTACCAGTCAGGACGCCTGATATGAAATTCAAATCCGTGCGTACTCTCATCGCACTGCTGGTCGGTGGCTGTATTCTGCTCGTCATCACCGCGCTGGTCTTCTACTCGCTGGTCTCCGACAAGCGCTCCAACCGTCTGGTTGAACGTGAGACCAGGGCGCTTCTCGAGCGCAATATCGAAGCGCGCCTGGACGCCATCGCGGGCGAGCAAGCCGAGCGTATCAAGGGCCAACTGGAACACGCCCTGTCACTGAGCGAAGGCTTGGCGCGAACCAATGCCCTGATGGGCCAGACCGATGAGTCCGGGCGCCCGTCTCTGAATCTGAGTCGCCGCGAGCTCTCGCAGGCAATACGCCAGACCGCCATCGATAATCCTGAACTACTGGGTACTTACATTGGCTGGGCGCCTGATGCGTTCGGTCGCGATGAGGTATTCGAGGGGCGCGAGGGCATGGGTTACGGCGCAGACGGTCGTTTTCGGCCGCTCTGGTATCGCGATGAAAGCGGCAATGTCGTGGTCATCCCGCTCGATGAGTCAATGGAGAGCGCAGCGCTCCAGCCAAGCGGCGTACGTGAAGGGGAGTTCTACCTGTGCCCTCGCGATACGCTGGCCATCTGTATCGTGGATCCCATATCCTACGACTATGATGGTCAGGTAGAGCTGGTGACCTCATTCAGCACACCGGTGCTGGTCGACGGCGAATTTCGCGGCGCCGCCGGTGTCGACGTGTCGGTCAACTTCATTCAGTCCATGCTCAACGACGCCAATCAATCGCTTTACGATGGCGCGGGCGAAATGGCGCTGGTGGCCTCGGGCGGCACATTGACAGCGCACACTGCCCGGGAAGACGCACTGGGCCAGCCAGGTAGTGACGTACTCGATACCTCGGTACAAACGTATATCCAAAGCGCCCAACGTGGTGAAGCGGTTCGCCATCACGATACCGAGCAGGACGTGATCGAACTCTACTGGCCTTTCACCATTGGCGACACCGGCACGCCTTGGGTGCTGGTATTGCGCCTGCCGGACAGCGCCGTCATGGCTGGGCTTTACACGCTGCAGCAAGAACTGAGTGACGAAGACCAGGCTTCCATGTGGGGGATGATTCTCATGGGCCTGGTCGTCGCCTTGGTAGGGCTGCTGGTCAGTTGGTTGCTGGGTAACAGTATCTCCCGCCCGCTGCGCCATCTCGCTGACCGGATGCGCGACATCGCTTCCGGTAACGGGGATTTGACCCAGCGCCTGCCGGTGCGCGGACGCAACGAAAGCGCTGAGCTCGCGATCCAGTTCAATGCCTTCGCCGACAAGATCCACGACGTGCTGGTGGATGTGCGCGCCAGCAGCGAATCGGTCCACCACGCCGCCAACGAGATCACCCAGGGCGGGCAGGATCTTTCCCGACGCACCGATCAGGCGGCGTCCAGCCTGCAGCAGACCTCGACCGCCATGGAAGAGATCAGCAGCACCGTGGGCCATACCACCAGCGCCTCGAAAGAGGCCAGCGGACTGTCGCACACCGCCGCCGAACTCGCCACGCGCACCAACGGCGCCTTCAGCCAGGTAGTGACGACGATGGACGAGATTCGCACGACCTCCGATGAGATCCAGAGCATCGTCAAGGTGATCGACGGCATCGCCTTTCAGACCAACCTGCTGGCGCTGAACGCCTCGGTCGAGGCGGCGCGGGCCGGCGAGCATGGCCGCGGCTTTGCCGTCGTGGCCGAAGAGGTGCGCATGCTCGCCCGGCGCAGCAGCGAGGCGGCGGCGGACATTCGCCAGCGTATCGGCGCCTCGGTGGACAAGGTCGAAAGCGGCACGCAGCTCGTGCGTGAAGCCGAAAGCGCCATGCACGAACTGGCCGAGAGCGTCTCTCGCGTCAACCAGATGCTGGGCGACATCAGCACCGCCGCCGGCGAGCAGAACGACGGCATCGGTCAGGTCAGTATCGCGGTCAACGACCTGGATCAGATGACCCAGCAAAACGCCGCGCTGGTCGAGGAGTCCACCACCGCCGCCGAGCAGCTGAAGGAGCAGGCGGAGCGGCTGGCCGAGCTGGTGGGCGGGTTCACACTCGACACTTCCGCTGCGCCCTCCAATCGCCTGCCCTCCCCGCCGCGAGGCTAATCACTCGCATCACGCCCTGACATGCGCCGGCCAGCATCCTTGAGGCTCGCCGGCGCACGTGTTCAAACCGCTCGGTCTCGGCGCTTACTCCTCCCCTCCAGAACCTCCTTTGCCACTAAAGTCTTACTCTCCAGGGCCGATAGTGGAGCAGCCATGAATGACTTGGCTCACGACACAGACTGCCTCCCCTTAAAGTGAGAATTGGATGCTTACGTCCCTGCGCATGCGCATTTTGCTCGTCACGCTGACGATTATTACCCTGGCGCTGCTGATCAACGCAGCAGTCAGCTACGTTACTCTGAAAACGCACGGTGATCGCCAAATAAGCGAGCAACTGACAGCGACTTCCAGCGACAACGCATCGGTCATCGAAGAGTGGGTGAGCGCCCGCATTGCCATGATGGAAGCGGCGCGCTCGCAGGTTGTTGCGCCAGACCCTACCACCTCGCTCATTCAGCTCGCCGACTCCGGTGGCTTTTTAAGCGCGTATATCGGCCTTCCTGACGGTGGCCTGATCTCATCGGATGGCTGGATTCCCGGGGATGACTTCGACGCGCGCCAGCGCGGCTGGTATCAAAGCGCCGTCGCCCAGGACACCACTATCGTCTCGCTTCCCTACCAGGACTCCAACAGCGGCCAACTCGTGGTTGCTTTCGCAACGCCGGTCAAACAAAACGGTCGGCTGTTCGGCGTGATCGGCGGCGACGTTCCAATCGATCAGCTCGTCAGCCGTGTTAACGCGATCCAGCCCACACCGTCGAGCTTCGCCTTTCTCAGTAGCGCCGGCGAGACCCTCATTGCCCACCCAGACCAGGCGCTGGCGCTAGCGCCGCTCGAGCGCGTAAGCCCGGCGCTGACCCCGGCACTGATCGGCCGCCTGAGCGAGACTCAAAACCGTTGGGAAGGCGTCGAGGTGCAGGGCGATACCAAGCGCATCGTTGTTACCCCCATCGCCGGCACCGACTGGGAGCTTGGCGTGGCGCTCGACGAGCACGAGGCCACCGCCGGACTGCGCGCAACGCTTCACTCTGCGCTTCTGACGCTGCTGATCGTGCTGGGCGTGACGGCGCTTTTGGTCGGACTATGGCTCAAGCGCACGCTGGCAGGGCTCGAGCGCGCCCGCGATGCCTTGAACGATATCGCCAGCGGCGAAGGCGATTTGACTCGGCGCCTGACCGTCGCCGGCAAGGATGAAGTCGCTCAGATCAGCGACGCCTTCAACCGCTTCGTCGACAAGATGGAGCACGTGCTGATCGACGTGCGCGCCAGCAGCGATGCGGTGCATCATGCCGCCAACGAAATCGCCTCCGGCGGCCAGGACCTTTCACGGCGCACTGACAATACCGCGGCGAGCCTGCAGCAAACCTCCGCCTCCATCGAGGAGATCACCAGTACCGTCCAGCACACGGCATCTTCGGCCCAGGAGGCCAGCCAGCTTTCCCGAAACGCCTCGGAAGTGGCGGGTCACGGTGGCGAAGTAATGGGCAGCGTGGTCACCACCATGGAGGAGATCACTCAGGCCTCGGAGAAGATCGGCGAGATCGTCAACTTGATGAACAGCATCTCGTTTCAGACCAACCTGCTGGCGCTCAACGCCTCCGTCGAGGCGGCACGGGCCGGCGAGCACGGCCGCGGCTTTGCGGTGGTGGCCGAAGAGGTGCGCAACCTGGCCCGGCGCAGCAGCGACGCGGCCAACGACATTCAGACGCTGATCGAGGATTCCCAGGGCAAGGTCAATAGCGGCACCTCCCTGGTGCAAAGCGCCGGCCACACCATGGCGGAGATCGTTTCGCACATCACCCGCGTCACCGACGTGCTCGAGGAGATCGAGGCGGCCACCAGCGAGCAAAGCGAAGGCATCAAGCAGGTCAACGTCGCGGTAGCGGATCTGGATCGCATGACCCAGGAGAACGCCGCGCTGGTCGAGGAGTCCACCACCGCCGCCGAGCAGTTGAAGGAGCAGTCCGGCCAGCTGGCCACGGTGATTGGAAGTTTCAAGGTCTCCAGCTCCAGCGCCCCGGCCCGAGCGCCCGCTTTGACCAAAGCGCCGCAGCCGGTGGCATCGACACCGCGCCTGGCGACGACCTCCTCCACCCAGGGTGACTGGGACGAGTTTTAAGGCGGCCTTACGGCACCGGCGGCAGTTCGATATCGTCACTTCGGCTGGCGCCGGCGGTCATCTCACGACACAGGCGCAGAAACTCGCGCACGCCGGTGGTCAGGTACTTGTGCCGGTGCCAGATGAAGGTGAACTGGCGCTTGAGATCCAATTCCGGGGTGGGCAGCGCGACCAGGCTGCCACGCCGGAAGGCGTCGCGCAGGGCAAGGCGTGAGACACAGCCAATGCCAAGGCCCGACTCCACCGCGCGCTTGATGCCTTCGGTGTGCTCCAGCTCCAAAAGCGTATTGAAGCGGCTTCGGCGATGACGGGCCGCGTGTTCGAGCGTCATGCGCGTGCCGGAGCCCTCCTCGCGCATGATCCAGTCCTCGCGTAAAAGCTGCTCGAGTTCCAGGTGCTTGCGCCCGGCAAGCGGGTGGCGCGGCGAGCAGAACACGCAAAGCTCATCCTCGACCCAGGGTTGGCTGACGATCATCTCGTCGTCGCACTGGCCTTCGATCAGGCCCAAATCCAGTGAGTGCTGGCGCACGCCCTCGATGATATGGCGCGTATTGCGCACCGCTAGCCGTACTCGACTGCCCGGATAGCGCTGCATGAAATCGCTGATCAAAAGCGTGGCCAGATAGTTGCCGATGGTCAGCGTCGCCCCCACCTCGAGCGCGCCTACGCCCTTCTGGCCGCGCAGTAGCTCCTCGACCTCCTCGGCGCGGTCGAGCAGCGCGACCGCCTTGGGCAACAGCTGAAACCCTAACGCGTTGAGCTTGAGCCGCTTGCCGAGTCGGTCGAGCAGCTGGCAGTCGAACTGGCGCTCGAGCTCGGTCAGCGCCGTGCTGGTGGCGGATTGCGACATGGCGAGCGCGCGCGCCGCCTGGGAGACGCTTTCGTGCTGGGCGACGGCCACAAACACCTCGAGCTGGCGCAACGTATAGTGCATGACCCACCTATATCGATTTTGCAGATAATGTTTATCAGTATAATTGACTTAACAGATATGCCGCCACCGACTAGACTTTGCGGCATCATCATTCATCGCTTTTATTCTTTTATCGAATATTCAATGCGAATGCCTATCCATTGCCCGGCATTTGCGTCCAAGGAGTCATCATGAGCAAGTTTGCCCTGGAAGACGTGCTGAGCGTTCATCACTGGAACGATACGCTTTTTAGCTTTCGCACCACGCGCGAGCGCAGCCTGCGCTTCAAGACCGGCCAGTTCGTGATGATTGGCTTGGAGGTCAACGGCAAGCCCTTGATGCGCGCCTACTCCATCGCCAGCCCCAACTACGAGGATCACCTCGAGTTTTTCAGCATCAAGGTGCCGGATGGCCCGCTCACCTCGCGCCTGCAGCACCTCAAGGTGGGCGATCAGATCATGGTCAGCCGTAAGCCGACCGGGACACTCGTGTGCGACGACCTGCTGCCCGGGCGCAACCTCTATATGCTCTCTACCGGCACCGGCCTTGCGCCCTTCATGAGCCTGATTCAGGACCCGGAAGTGTACGAGCGCTATGAGAAAATTGTGTTGGTACACGGCGTGCGCGAAGTCTCCGAATTGGCCTACGCCGACTTCATCACCAAAGAGCTTCCCGCACACGAATACCTGGGCGAGGAAGTTGCCGAAAAGCTCGTCTACTACCCGACGGTGACGCGCGAAGAGTTTCACACCATGGGCCGCCTGACCGATCATATTCGCAGCGGCAAGATTTTCGAGGATACGGGACTTGCGCCGATCGACCCGCGCCAGGACCGCGCGATGATCTGCGGAAGCCCGGCCATGCTCGACGATACCAGCGCTCTGCTCGACGAGCTCGGCATGAACATCTCACCGCGCATGGGCGAGCCCGGCGACTACGTGATCGAGCGCGCCTTCGTCGAGAAGTAATACCCCGATAAGGCCATTAAAAAGCCCCGCTAACTTTCCGGTTGGCGGGGCTTTTTGCAAGCGCCTGGCGAGCTTAAACTGCGTCTTTACCGGTTTCGCCGGTACGGATACGAATCACCTGCTCGAGCGGCATGACGAAGATCTTGCCGTCACCGATCTTGCCGGTGTTCGCCACCTGGGTGATCGCCTCGATCACCTGCTCGACCAGCTCGTCGTCCACGGCCACTTCGAGCTTCACCTTGGGCAGAAAGTCCACCACATACTCGGCGCCGCGGTACAGCTCGGTGTGCCCCTTCTGGCGGCCAAAGCCCTTCACTTCCGTCACGGTAATCCCCTGCACGCCGATGTCCGAGAGGGATTCGCGTACGTCATCAAGCTTGAACGGCTTGATAATGGCTGAGATAAGTTTCATTGCGACATCCTTTAACTGGGTGGCCCGTTATTATCCGGGTAAGCGAAGGTCATCATGGGCCCCACGCGCCCGCTCCCCTTAAGCATACACCGCTCTTGCCAGAGAATAAAAAAGCCTCCCACGAAGGGGAGGCTTGGGTCGCTGATCCGGGTCAAGCGTGCTTACTTCTTGACGCTGAACTCCGGGTAAGCTTCGAGGCCGCACTCGGCGATATCCACGCCTTCGTACTCTTCCTCTTCGCTGACGCGAATCCCCATGATGGCTTTCAGCACCAGCCACACGATCAGGCTTGCCACGAACACCCAACCGAAGATGCCCACGATTCCGATCAGCTGCGCGCCGAAGGAGGCCTCCGCGTTGGTGAAGGGCACCGCTAGTACGCCCCAGACCCCAACGGCGCCGTGTACCGAGATCGCACCGACCGGGTCGTCCAGCTTCACTTTATCCAGCGTAACGATGGCGGCGACGACGATCAAACCACCCACCGCGCCGATGATGGCCGCACCCAGCGCCGTGGGCGACAGCGGATCGGCGGTAATGGCGACGAGCCCGGCAAGCGCCCCGTTGAGCGCCATGGTGAGATCCGCCTTGCGAAACCAAAGCTTGGCCAGGATCAGCGCAGCGATCACGCCACCGGCGGCAGCGGCATTGGTGTTGACGAATACCTGAGCGACGTTATTGGCCGAGGCCACGTCGGACATCTTGAGCTCCGAGCCGCCGTTGAAACCGAACCAGCCCATCCACAGGATGAAGGTACCCAGGGTGGCCAGCGGCATGTTGGCGCCGGGAATGGCGTGAATGGCACCGTCCTTACCGTACTTACCCTTACGCGGACCAAGAATCAGCACGCCTGCAAGCGCCGCCGCCGCACCCGCCATATGCACGATGCCGGAACCGGCGTAGTCGGAGTAGCCCACCTCGGCGAGCCAACCGCCGCCCCAGGTCCAGTAGCCGGACACCGGATAGATGAAGCCTGTCATCACCACGGCGAAGGCCAGAAACGCCCAGAGCTTCATGCGCTCGGCCACCGCACCGGAGACGATCGACATGGCCGTTGCCACAAAGACCACCTGGAAGAAGAAGTCGGAGCGCATGGAGTAGTAAGGCGCGTCTTCACCGCCGCCAAGCACCGCGTCCACGCTATTTTCAGCGCCCAGCAGCATGCCAAGGCTTGGCAAGAAGCCGCCTTCACCACTGGAGTACATGATGTAGTAGCCCACCAGTAGATACATGGTGCAAGCGATGGCGAACAGCGCAATGTTCTTGGTCAGGATTTCTGCAGTGTTCTTGGCACGTACCATGCCAGCCTCGAGCATCGAGAAGCCGGCGGCCATCCACATGACCAGCACGCCGCAGATCAAAAAGTAAAAGGTATCGAGCGCGTAGCTCAGATCGGTGACTTCGTTCATGAATCGTTCCCCGTGTTCCTGGCGTTATAGTGATTCGATCAAGACGTATCCAAATCCTGCAGGCTATACCGCGTCGGCGCCGCGCTCGCCGGTACGAATACGGATGACGTCCTCGAGCGGCGTGACGAAGACCTTACCGTCGCCGATCTTGCCGCTGTTCGCCGCGCTGCAGATGGCATCGAGCACACCGTCCAGGCGCGAGTCGTCGACCGCGACTTCCACCTTCACCTTGGGCAGAAAATCGACGACGTACTCGGCGCCCCGGTAGAGTTCGGTATGGCCCTTCTGACGCCCGAAGCCCTTGACCTCGGTCACCGTGATCCCCTGCACGCCGTTGTCGGCCAGTGCTTCACGAACGTCGTCGAGCTTGAACGGCTTGATGATAGCGGTGATGAGTTTCATCCCGGATCTCCCTGCTGGGTAAGTAGCGCTAAAATGAGCGGCGCTGGAATAAGTAGCGGCACTGCCGCCGACATTAATGCGATGCCTCGTTAATGCTCATACCGTGCCATTCACTAAAATTAACTAAAAAATCATAACTTTAAGCGACGCCTTAACGTAACGAGGCCGTTGCCCAGCGCGCCAAGGCGGTGCAGAGATAATTCACCGCACCATATAAGTGCGAATAGAAAAGCGCCTTGCCTTCTTTTGATGCATTGAAAAAGTCACTGCTTTCTCGTCTGCGAAACATGCGTATTTCGCTACGGTTGCGTATCCTTACTGCAAAGACGTACAGCGACACGTCGTTTACCTTCATGCGTTCCTCATCAGGAGAGAGTCATGGCGACCCAAGACCGTATTAGCCGCCTCGCCCAGCAAATCGGCGATCGTTTACAAAACGCTTCCCATGCGCCGGAAGACATTCAAAAAGGCGTGCAACAGGTCATGCGCGGTGCGTTTGATCGTATGGAGCTGGTCTCCCGCGAGGATTTCGACATTCTGATGGACGTGCTGCAGCGCACCCGCTCGCGGGTAGAAGCGCTGGAGCGCCAGGTGGCGAACCTGGAAGCCTCGATCGACGCAAGCCAGGCCGATAAGGCAACCCCCATGGAAGCCGAGGCCCAGACCACTCCGGCGCCAAACGAGCCGGCCCAAAAAGCCGCCAAACCGCGCGCCTCGACCGCCAAGCCGGCCAAAGACTCGAAAGGCGCTACCGGCGCAGTCGACGACCTGGGCGAATAGACCTTTAGCGTTCCCACCCAAAAAAACCGCGGGCTCAGCAGATTGATATAAAAAATGAGAACACCTATCATTGCGCTTTACAGCGCCCTTGATCGGCGTTCTCTCAATAACAATCTGCTTTTCGGATAGCTCATGACTCGCCTTGCTCCCCTAAGCGTCGCCTTCTTGAGCGGCGCTTTTCCCTTAATGACGTTTGCCCAGGCCCAACCGACCACCGGGGACGAAGCTGCCGCTCAGGACACCATGGTCGTCGTGGGGTCGCGTACCCCCACCCAGATCAGCCAGATTCCCGGCGCGGTGCACGTGGTCGAAGGCGCCGAGCTTACCCAACAGATCAACGCCGGCGGCGATTTGAAAACCGCGTTGGGCCGGCTGGTGCCTGGGCTCGATTTTGGCCCCCAGGGGCGCACCAATGCGGGGCAAAACATGCGCGGGCGTAGCGTTCAGGTGCTCATCGACGGCGTTTCACTGAACAATTCCCGCGGCCTGTCGCGCCAGTTCGACGCCATCGACCCGTTCAACATCGAGCGCGTCGAAGTGCTGTCGGGCACCACCAGCCTTTACGGCGGCGGCGCCACGGGGGGCTTGATCAATATCATCACCAGGCAGGGCGAATCCGGGCGTCCGCACTTCGAGACTCAGGCGAGCCTTACCACCGGCTTCAACACCGACCATGATCTGGACCGGCGGCTTTCCCAGTCCGCCAGCGGCGGCAGCGATACCGTATACGGGCGCATCGGTGTGTCGCTCAATGAGAATGGCCGCCAGTATGATGCCGGTGGCAACGAGATCTTTCCCGATATCGCCCAGAGCGACTTACAGGGCAACCGTAGCCTGGACATACTCGGCAACCTGAGCGTCGAGCTCGATGCGAACCAGACGCTTCAACTGACCGGGCAGCTGTATGACTCTGGCAAGGCAAACGAGCGCGGTGTTTTCTACCCCAACCTGGCCGCGCCTGCGCCGAACCTGAACGACGCCGATATCCGCGACGGCTTTACCGCCGACCGCGAGCCGCGCACCGACCGCAAGATGATCAGCGCCAGCTACCACCACGCCGACTTGCTGAACCAGGATTTCTACCTGCAGGCGTTTCACCGGGAGGAGGAGTCGAGCTTTCACCCCTTCCCCTATCGCACCCAGGGCGGCGGCTACTACTTTGCCGCCTCCCAGCAGAACACCACGCTAAGCGGATTGAAGGGGCTGTTCTCGGCGGATCTGACCGACAGCTTCAACCTGAGCTACGGCGCGGATATCGACCGGGAGTCGTTCGATGCCTCGCAAATGCGCTTTGATCGCGCCGCCAGCGACGCCACGGGCGGACTCGTGCAGCGCCGTGACAGCGTCACCCCGCGCTACCCGAGCTTCGAGGTCGACACGCTGGCGCTGTTTACCCAGGGCGAGTGGTGGGCCACGGACCAACTCCAGCTCAGCGGCGGCGTTCGCCACCAGCGCATGGACGTGGACATCGACGACTTCAACGGCGTGCCCGGCGGCTCGAGCGACTACGACGTGACGCTGTTCAATTCAAGCGCCTTGTACGATTTCGACAATGGCCATCAAAGCTGGCTGGGCTATTCCGAGGGCTTCGAGCTGCCCGACCCGTCCAAGTATTACGGCCGCGCCGGCCAGACCGTGGCGGACAACCCGCTCGACGGCATCAAGACCCGCCAGGTCGAACTCGGCTGGCGCTACCAGGGCGGCGACTGGTTGGCCCAGGCAGCGGTTTACTACGCCTGGTCGGATACCGCGATCGAGCTGGACGAGGATCTCAACATCGCTCAGGTCGACGACGACCGCCGCGACTACGGGCTGGAAGCCTCGTTAACGCGCTACATCGGCAACCACTGGGAAGTGGGCACGACGCTCCACGCGCTGGTCTCCGAGCAGAAGGTGGACGGTGACTGGCAGGATCGCGGCATCACCGTGTCGCCCTACCCCTCCCAGGATAGCCTGACCGCCCACGTGGGCTGGCAGGATCAGACGCGTACGGTTCGCCTTCAGGGCAGCCACGCCCGCGAGTACGAGGACGCCGCCGGCGAAAGTATCGACGGCTTCACCACGTTTGATCTGATCGGAAGCCAGGAGACCGATTTCGGCACCCTGAGCCTGGGGGTTGCCAACCTGACCGACAAGCAGTACTCCACCCCCTGGGGCCAGCGCGCCGTGGGCTTCTACTCGCCTGCCTATGGCCCCGAGTATCTTTACGACTACCAGGCCCGCGGGCGCACCTTTACGCTCGGCTGGTCGCTCGAGTACTAGCGCGCATCAAAAAGCGCCACGGTTTTCAGAGGTGATTGCATGCCACGCGCCGCCTTGAACGCCATTACGCCGCACACCCTGGCGCAGTGGGGCCAGCGGTTCGGCATTCGTTATCGCATCGATGACGCTCCGGGGGCCGCTGCCCCGGGAGCCGCTGCCCCGGTGGCCAGAGGCGAGGTGCACGACGTGCGCCTGTTCGATTCGCTGCACCTGACACTGTCCGATCTCGAAGTCGAGCGCGGCTATACGTCGTCATCGATTCAAGGCGTGCCCTGGTTCGTCAGCGTGGTGCTGGAAGGCGAGGTGTCGCTGACGCTGGGCCAGCAGACGCTGGCGCTGGGCGCCGGCGACGGGTTTTGCGCCCACTTCGACGCCGCCCGGCCGCTCATCGTCCACCAGCCCCGCCAGCGCCGTTTGAAAACGGTGAATCTCGCGGTGCTGGCGACCGCGCCGTTCGCGCTGCCAACGCCGACGTCAACAAGCGCGCTTCACGGCTGGGCGCTGCCGCCGCCGCTTTACCAAACGCTAACGCAGGCGGCCGGCGAGCCCGCAAGCGTTTGGCGCCAGCGCCTCGTTTGGCAGGGGCTGGCGCTGCAGCTTTTGGGCAACGCCCTTCCCGAATCCGATGAAACCGCTGCGCCGCAGCTATCCAGGCGCGACCGCGCCTGCCTGAGTGCGCTTCATGAGCGCATCCGCCGCGACCCGGGCGCCGAGTATTGCCTATCAGCGCTGGCCCGCGACGCCGCCATGAGTACCAGCAGCCTGCGTCAAAAATTCCGTCAGCTTTACGGCGACACCCTCTTTACGCACGTTCGCCGCTGCCGGCTCGATCAGGCACGGCGCTATCTCGAGCAGGGCGTTAGCATTCAGCAAACGGCCCACGCCTGCGGCTTCAAGCACGCGACCAACTTCGCGACCGCCTTCAAGCGCGCCTTCGGCGTCACGCCCCACGACGTCCGTTCGCCTCGATAGCCGCTCAAAGCGCCGCGCCTGAGCGTTCACGATCTTCCGCATATTTGTCATCGGGCATAGCCCTTCTAGCGAGCGGCATACCTTTTCTGCCCCATAAAAGGTAATAATTCTCATTACCTAAAATTTTCGCGTTCGATTCCAGGACCTATCATGCTGCCGACCCGCACGTTCATCCTCGCTCCTGTCGCTGCCGCTTTGATGCTGGCCTCATTTCAGGCCAGCGCCCAGACCACGGCCACCCGGCTCGACACCGTGACGGTCACCGCCCAGCAGGCCGCCACCAAGGTCGCCACCCCCTTTCTGGAAACCCCGCAGAGCGTTTCGACCATCACCGACGAACAGATGGAGCGCCGCGGCGTAACGACCGTTCAGCGCGCCGCCGACTACACCCCCGGCGTGTACACCAACCAGGTCGGCGCCTCCAACCGTTTCGACTACCTGGTGCTGCGCGGCTTCTCCGACGGCAGTCTGAGCAATACGTTTCTCGACGGCCTGAAGCTGATGGGCGACGCCAACTCGCATAGCTCCATGCGCGTCGATCCCTGGTTTTTGGAAAGCATCGAGGTGGTGCGCGGCCCGGCATCGGTACTTTACGGGCGCGCCTCCCCCGGCGGGGTGGTCGCGCTCAACAGCAAACGGCCCGAATTCGAGCAGGGCGGCGAGCTGCGCTTTCGCCTGGGCAATAATCAGCAGCGCAGCGCCGCGTTCGACCTGACCGGGCCGCTGGGCGACGAGCAGCGCGTGGCGTTTCGCCTGACCGGTATCGCTTACGCCTCCGACACCCAGTTCGACCCCGCCAAGGAGGAGCGCTACGCTATCGCCCCACGTTTGACCTGGGACATGACCGACGCCACCAGCCTGACGCTCGAAGCCTACCTGCAGGACGAGCCCGAAGGCGGCTACCACTCCGGCGTGCCGTTCGAGGGCTCGGTGGTGCCCCACAACGGGCGCAGGATCAGCAACACCTTCTTCGACGGCGAAGAGGCCTTCGATACCTATGAGCGCACCCAGCGGATGGTCGGCTACACTCTGGAGCACCGTTTCAACGAGGACGTCACCGGGCGCCAGCTGTTGCGCTACCTGAATTCCGACGTGGTGCTCAACCAGGTCTACGGCTTCGGCTGGAGCGCGCCGGATTCCAATGAGCTGACCCGCTACTACTCGGGCAGCGACGAGTCGCTCACCGCCTGGACGGTGGACAACCAGCTGGAAGCGGCGCTCGATACCGGCGCCGTGGCCCACCAGTTTCTGTTCGGCGTGGACTACCAGCACCGTGAAAACGAAGTCTCCTGGCCCTCCGGCGCCTTTCCGCCGCTCGATGCGTTTGATCCGGTCTACGGCGTCAACCTGGATGAGGCGGTGTTCTACGACCCGACGCGCGAGCATCACGAGATCGAACAGACCGGTGCCTACCTGCAGGATCAGGTCAGCGTCGAGAACTGGCGCTTTACCCTCGGCGGGCGCTACGATTGGGTGAACATCGACAACGTCAACCGCGACTCACAGGATGCAAGCTCACTCAGCGACACCCAGTTCAGCGGTCGCGCCGGAGCGGTGTATCTGTTCGACAACGGCGTAGCGCCCTACGTGAGCTATTCCACTGCCTTCACGCCGACCAGTTTCGTCGACGAGCGCGGCGACCTGCTCGCCCCCATGGAGGGCGAGCAGTGGGAGGCCGGCGTCAAGGTCACGCCCGAGGGTAGCCAAAGCCAGTTCAGCGCCGCTGTTTTCCACATCAGCCAGGAGAACGTGGCCACCAAGGAGCAGCCGACCGACCCCTACCGGGCCGTCGGCGAGATCGAATCTCAGGGTCTGGAGCTCGAAGCGCAGACTCGGCTCACCGACACGCTGTCGCTACAGGCGGGCTACAGCTTCACCGATATTACCTACGCCAAAAGCGATGACGGCAACGAAGGCAACAACGCCATCTATGCGCCGCGCCACCAGCTTCAGGCCTGGGGACACTACGCGCCGGTGGATGGCGGGCTCAGCGGTGTCGACATGGGCCTGGGCATTCGCCACTACGCCGACATTGCCGCTGACCGTGCCAACACAGAGAAGGTGCCCGACTACACCCTGGTCGACGCCACGGTAGGCTACGACTGGAGCCAGCAGGGTTTCGACGGCGTCGAAACCCGCCTCAACGTCAACAACGTGCTGGACAAGGAGTACGTCGCGACCTGCAACTCGCTGGACTACTGCTACTTCGGCGCCGAGCGCAGCGTGACCGCCAGCGTCCACTACCGCTTCTGATCAAGCGCCACGCGCAGCGCCCGGGCCATCGCGCTCGGGCGTTCATCGTTTCGGATTTGCAAACAATAAATATTATCGTTTAAATACCGGCTGACTTCTCGAGTGATGCCCTGCATGCGCCTTTCTCCTCTTATTGCCCGCGGCCTGTTGCTGGCCGCCAGCCTTCTGCCGGCCGGTGCCCAGGCGCAGTGGGCGACGCTTGATTGGACCATCGCCGAGACGCTGCTGGCCATCGACGCGCCGATCGAAGGCGTGGCGCAAATTCCCGCCTACCATGACTGGGTCGGCGAGCCGCGCCTTCCGGATTCGGTGGTTGATCTGGGCCTGCGCCAGCAGCCCAACTTCGAGCTGATGGCCCAAAACCCGCCGGAAGGCTTTCTGATTTCGCCGATGTTTGAAGGGCTCACGCCGAAGCTATCGCGCCTTGCGCCGGTAAGCTCGTTTGCGCTCTACACGCCAGGCGAAGAGACCTGGCCGGAGCTGCTGAGCTTCACCCGCCAGCTCGGCGAAAAGACCCACCGCGAGGCCCAGGCCGAAGCGCTGATCATCGAGACCGACTCACTGATGGAGCGCCTGAGCGAACAGACGCGCGCCACATCGCCGCTTTTGATGATTCAGTTCATGGATGCGCGCCACGTGCGCGTGTTTGGCGACAACAGCCTCTACAACGCTGTGCTCTCGCGGCTGGGCATCGATAACGCCTGGCAGGAAGCCACCAACGCCTGGGGCTTTGCGCTGACCGGCGTCGAGACGCTGGCACACTATCCCGACGCTACCCTGGTCATCGTCGACCCCGTGCCCACCGGCGTCGAGGAAGAGCTCGCGCGCAGCGGGCTGTGGCAGCGCTTGCCCGCCATCGAAGAGCACCGCGTGATTCGTCTGGCGCCGGTCTGGAGCTTCGGCGCACTGCCCTCCGCTCAGCGCTTTGCCCGCGAGCTGACCCGGGCACTGAACGACGCACCGCCACCTGTTGATTCCTGATCCCCGTTGATCAGGCGCATTGCCCAACGTCGAGCAAATGTGCCAGGTTTAATTGGCAAAAGAAAAATTAGACCGCCAACAGGGGAACGGTGATGACACTTGCCATCGTGAACACGCGTGCCGGCGTAGGGCTCGACGCTCCGGCAGTGCAGGTCGAGGTGCATCTGGCCAACGGCCTGCCGGGATTGACGCTGGTCGGCCTGCCGGAAGCCGCCGTGAAGGAGAGCCGCGAGCGGGTGCGCAGTGCGCTGGTCAACGCAGGCTTTGACTTTCCCAACACCCGGCGCATCACCCTGAACCTGGCCCCGGCGGATCTGCCCAAGGAGGGCGGGCGTTTCGATCTGCCCATTGCGCTGGGCATTCTCGCCGCCTCCGGCCAGCTGCCGGTGGAGGCGCTTGAAGGCATCGAGTGCGCGGGCGAGCTGGCCCTCGACGGCAAGCTGCGTCCGGTGCCCGGCATGCTGCCGTTTGCGCTGGCCACCAAAAGCGCCGGGCGCAGGCTGATGGTGCCCAGGGCTTGCGCGGACGAAGCCGCGCTTGCGGGTAACGGTCTGGAAGTCCTGCCGGCCGAATCACTCTGGGACGTCGTGGCCCACCTTCTGGATCAGACCCGCATCGCGCCCCACGTGCTGCCCGCCCCACCGAAAGCGCAGAACCCCGCGCCAGACCTTGCCGATGTACGCGGCCAGCACCAGGCGCGCCGGGCGCTGGAAGTGGCCGCCGCCGGTGGGCATAACCTCTTGCTGGCCGGCCCGCCGGGCACCGGCAAGACCATGCTCGCAAGCCGCCTGCCGGGCATTCTACCGCCACTTGACGAGGACGACGCCCTGCAGGTTGCCGCGGTGCGCTCGGTATGCGGGCTGGCGCTCGAGGCGGACTGGGGCCAGCGCCCGTTTCGCCAACCGCACCACAGCGCCAGCGCCGCGGCACTCGTGGGCGGCGGCTCGAAACCCAAGCCCGGCGAGATTTCGCTGGCCCACATGGGCGTGCTGTTTCTCGACGAGCTGCCGGAGTTTTCCAGAAGCGTGCTGGAGGTCCTTCGCCAGCCGCTGGAAACCGGCGAAATCCATCTATCGCGGGCGAGTCACGAGCGTCGATATCCGGCTCGATTTCAGTTAGTGGCCGCCATGAACCCCTGCCCCTGCGGCCACCTGGGCGACCCGCGAAGCCGCTGCCAGTGCACGGCCAGCCAGATCCAGCGCTATCAGGCGCGGCTCTCCGGCCCGCTGCTGGACCGTATCGACCTTCAGGTGGAAGTCCCCGCCCTGCCGCCGGAGCAGCTCACCGCCCAGACCCAGGGCGAATCGTCCGACGCGGTACGCGAGCGCGTGATGGCCGCAAGAGCGCGCCAGATGGAGCGCGGCGCGCTCAACAGCCAGCTAAGCGGCAAGGCGCTGGAAGCCGCCTGCGACTTGAACGACGAGGAGCGCACCTGGCTTGCCGAGGTGCTGGAAAAGCTCAAGCTCTCGGCGCGGGCGTATCATCGTGTGCTGCGCGTGGCGCTCACACTTTCTGATCTACAGGGCGAACCCAAGCCGGGGCAGCCGCACCTGATCGAGGCCATTGGTTACCGGCAGCTGGATCGCCTGCTGGGAAAAGGCTGAGCCACGCCTCCTGATGCCGACCACGAGAGCAGGCTCGAGGCACCTTCGTCAGCCAGCGGTATTGTCGCGGCGCCAACAACGCCCATGATCACATTCCTGGGCACGATCGCGACCCCGATCCTGGCCACAGTGAAGCCAGTCATCGCCGCGCTATCAGGAACACCGAGCGCGCCGGCCAGCGAGACCCCGGCGCGCTCGGCCAGTTCTTCGATCTGGCGGCATAAAGAACCACCTTTATTCATCCATGTTTTACTTAAGTAATTTAAGCCAAAGTTGTAATCCTGGATTCATAGCATAACCGCAACACTGTGGGCCACACGGTAGAGGCAGGAGGGTCAGCGCCGGTGCCCTCCCTGCTTTACCGACCAAAGTGAAACAGCCCTAGATACCGCAGGTGCTGCGCTTATTGCTTGAATTCAGGAGTTCAGGATTTAAACACTTGTTATAAAAAATTTCAGAATACGTAAATGGCTTTTGCCATAATGGTTGTACCATCGAAGTTATCTGTTTGCCCGTTACTATCCAGGTAAGGCGTATTATCGCTTCTGCCGCGGCGGAAAGAGGAGTTTGGCCCGCCCTTGAGACTGAGCTCAAGCCCAGGAACCGCAGTAGGGGTATAGAAAATCGCTCCACCAACTTCATATTCGTATAAATCCTGCCCCGCATATTCGAAATTGAAACCATAACGAGAGATAAATCCCAGTCTTACTTCCGGACTGTACCGGTGTAGGTAACTCATTGCTATAACGCTTTCTTGATCATTATAAAAGTCTTTAGACAAGCCATTAGCGATGTTGCTATCTTCGCCATATGAATTATTTGAAAGATTGTTTTCAAATCGACCCAAGCTACTCTCTCTTTCTGCTGACACATAAGCATAGCCTAGAGAAAAAATGCCCGAGGACAAGAAGAAGTCGGCCTTTATTTCTGCAATATAAGCATCGTCATCAAAGAACCGATTTTGATCAGACAGCGATCTATAGTTGGATAGTGCATCTACATAAATAAATTTGGCGGAGAACTTCCTACCTTCTTGAATATTACTATAACTAAAGGACTGGCTTCTTAAGTAGTCCTGACCTTCGCCGATATAGTAATGGAAAGAGTGACCATCTGTGTTATAATCAGCTGCCAAGGTATAAATAAAATCAACATCTTCATTATCTTTTGTCAGCAGACTTTCTCTACCAGAGACATTGGGGGCAGAGTAATCTGTTAAATAGCCCGCTTTAAAATTCCAATTTTCTGATTCCACTTCTGTTGTAATACCATAATAAGCGCTGGAAGTAACACTACCGTCGCGTGATACGGCACCAAAATCTTCTAGTACACGTAGCCCTTCATAGAAATAGACATTAGTACCGTTATCCGTTGAAAACGTCTGTTTTAGAAATGCCTCTGAGACCTTATCAAAGCCTTGAGCACTTCGCTGGCCATCATCGCCCACTTCAGACTGTAAAATACTTTTTGCAAAAAACGTCTCACCATAATCAATCGGCTCAACGGCAAGTAACCCAAAGTTAAAGCCATAGTGATCGTCTACGTAGACCGAATCAAAATCATACGAAGCTGACTGCACCCAGTTCAATATATCTGAGTTTCCGGCCCTATCGTAACGACCGCTTTGAACATTGTCATAAAAGTTAATAAGACCAAGCGTATGATCACTTTCTTTTACGAAGTCGATGAAATTGGCGCTCGCGTAATTGATAGGCGATAAAATGCATAGTGTGATGGCGATTTTTTTCATACGTTTCTCTTTTATATTTATTTATTAGAAAAAACAGTCACATTAAAGTCGCTATACAGCACTCAACCGATAGCTTCTGTTTGTGATTTCATGAATATTCTTGTAGGAACTTTTTACTTAGCTTTATAACTTATTAATCAGCATGAGTGGCACTCAAGAATTGAGCCGGTTTGTCGACGTTTTGTGGACGGTACTAAAAGTTGATATACCATGTTGGCTCCAAATTATTTTTTAGTGGTGCAACTGATTCAATAGCTGTTCATAAACTTGACGGTTAAGCAAGCCAGCGCATTTGATAAAAATCATGTTAGAGAAAAAAATATATTCTTTAAATGAATAATATTTCTATCAAGTATTTACGATATCGATTTGACCGTTGTGATAAATACAAGGCAGATTAGAAAAGCAAGAAAGGTTTGATTCGCCGAGGGCTGAAGCAGCCGGCGCTCGCCGGCCAGATCCGCTGGCTTTATCATAGCGCCAGCGCCGCGGCACTCGTGGGCGGCGGCTCGAAACCCAAGCCCGGCGAGATTTCGCTGGCCCACATGGGCGTGCTGTTTCTCGACGAGCTGCCGGAGTTTTCCAGAAGCGTGCTGGAGGTTCTTCGCCAGCCGCTGGAAACCGGCGAAATCCATCTGTCGTGGGCGAGCCACGAGCGCCGCTACCCGGCGCGTTTTCAGCTCGTCGCCGCCATGAACCCTTGCCCCTGCGGCCACCTGGGCGACCCGCGAAGCCGCTGCCAGTGCACGGCCAGCCAGATCCAGCGCTATCAGGCGCGGCTCTCTGGCCCGCTACTGGACCGTATCGACCTTCAGGTGGAAGTCCCCGCCCTGCCGCCGGAGCAGCTCACCGCCCAGACGCAAGGCGAGTCTTCTGATGCGGTACGCGAGCGCGTGATGGCCGCAAGAGCGCGTCAGATGGAGCGCGGTGCGCTCAACAGCCAGCTAAGCGGCAAGGCGCTGGAAGCCGCCTGTGACTTGAACGACGAGGAGCGCACCTGGCTTGCCGAGGTGCTGGAAAAGCTCAAGCTCTCGGCGCGGGCGTATCATCGTGTGCTGCGCGTGGCGCTGACGCTTTCTGATCTACAGGGCGAACCCAAGCCGGGGCAGACGCACCTGATCGAGGCCATTGGCTATCGGCAGCTGAATCGTCTGCTGGGAAAAGGCTGAGCAGTGCCTTACCCCTGATAACGTCCACTCATCACCCACGCCGTCCAGGAGCCGTCGAACAGCGAAAGGTGCTCAAAGCCGGCAAGCTCGGCGGCCACCCACAGGATGCAGGCGGTAATGCCCGAGCCGCAGCTAAACGCCACGTGATCTGCCGGCGATAACCCCCTGTCACGCAATAGTCGCGCAATCTCCTCAGCGCTTTTGAAGTAGCCGTTTTCCAGCACGTCACCAAACGGCAGGTTGCAGGCGCCGGGCACATGCCCGCCTGGAAACTCCGGGCGCGGCTCCGGCGCCTGTCCGGAAAAGCGCCCGGCGCTTCTGGCATCCACCAGCGTAAAACGCGGATTCGCGATGTTGGCCTGAACGTCATCCACGCTGACCACGCTCGGGTTGGCCTTGAGTACCGGGGGCGTCGCAAGCGGTGTTGGCTCGCTATAGCCCTGCTGCACCGGAAGCGACTGCGCAAGCCACCCCGGCAGGCCACCGTCGAGCAGACGGACGTTGGTAAAGCCCGCCTGGGTCAGCAGCCAGTAGGCGCGCGGGGCGGAGAAAACGCCGCGGTTGTCGAAGACGACGATCTCGTCATCGATCGAGAGACCCAACTGCCCGCACGCCTGTTGCAAGGCGTCCAGCGCCGGCAGCGTGTGGGGAAAGGGCGCACTCTGATCAGAAAAGACCCGCTCGATATCGAATTCGAGCGCACCCGGCAGCGTGCGACCATCCTCCGGTGCAAAGGATGCGATGGGGCTGTTGGGCAGCGAGGCGTCCAGCACCCTGGGCGGATTGACGCGCTTTAAACGCTCGTCAAGATCAAGTGTGGAAATGAGGATATCAGACATGGGATGAAACTCCGGGTAGTCCGGGAATGGTGGCATCCTCATGACGTCACCCCGGGCTTTAAAGCACGATGCACACTCAGCCTGCCAGCAGACGCAGCCCCATCCAAAGCCCCATACCGATCATCACCAGATTCTCGGTCAGCGACACGAAACCCAGCGGCACGTTCTTGCCGCCGCCCACGCAGGCGCACTTGAGCTCGCGTTTATCGATATAAACTGCCTTGAACACCGAGACCGCGCCCACGCCGCCGGCGAGCAGCGCCAGCGGTGCAGCGAGCCAGATCAAGGCGCCTGCCAACATCAAAAGCCCGGCCAGGGTTTCGATGAAGGGGTAGGCATAGGCGTAGGGCACGTAGCGCTGGGCGAGCAAGTCGTAGTTGATGAACATGGTGCTAAAGCTTTGTACGTCCTGAAGCTTTTGCAGGCCCAGCAGCACCATGGCGGTGGCGATGGCGTACTCCGGCATACGAGGCGCCGTAAGCGAACCTGTGGCGGCCCAGCTCACCGCCAGGCCGATCAACAGCGCCACGGCAAAAATCGCCAGTACCGGGCGGTAGGTCGTGGCGTTGGGGTCGCGCACGCGAAGGCCAAGGTGCTTGCGCACCTCCTCATAGCCGCCGATGCGCTCATCCCCAATATAGGTCTGGGGCGTGGTCTTGACGTTTTCTCGCGCCTTGAAGGCATCGATCTCCTCGCGGGAGGTCAGCCAGTGGTCCTCCACCTCGAATCCCTTGCGCTTCAAAAGATCCACCGTTTTCACGCCGAAGGGGCAGCGGTGTTTGGTCATGTTCATGCGATAGACCCGGGCGGTACCGCGTGTGGTCGTTGCCATCATTCACCTCGCTGAAACTATTGAGCGTGCTATTTACTAGTGTAGACGTTAGGGCGCCCCATGGCTTTTCAAGCCGCTAACAGCGGGCGCGTTTTCGCGTCAAACCGTAGCCCAGCAGCCCCACCACCGGCCCCGGTACCAACAGCCAAGCCGCATCCAGACCCACGCGCTCGAACAGCGCGGTGACGAGGCCGATGGAGACCACGGTGATGGCAAAGCCGATGGCGTTCAAAATGGCAAGCGATGCCCCGACGATCGCCGGCGGGCAGGCCTTGGCCGCCAGCGCCGAGAACTGCGGCGAGTCCGCCACCACCGCCGCGCCCCAGACGAGCAGCAAAAGGCCGAGCCCCAGGGGAGAAAGCGTGCGCCAGAAAAGCGCGAACAGCACGGCGCAGAGGCAAGAAAGCGCTAGCGCCGAGAGCGCCACGGCGGCGCTTCCAAATCGACGCGACAGTGCCCCGCCGACAAGACACCCCAGCGCTCCGACGCCGATCACACCAAAGGCCATGCCCGATACGCCAATACCGGACGCGTCACTGGCCAGCACCGAGTTCGCCACTAGCAGCGGCACCACCGTCCAGAAGGCATAAAGCTCCCACATGTGGCCGAAATACCCCCAGGCCGCCGCGCGAAAACCGGGCGCCTTGAACGCCTCGCTGACTTGCAGCGGCGAGCTCGAACCCGTTTGGCGCGCCGGCAGATGCGCGCCGTCACCCAGCATGAAAATCAGCCCCGCGCCCGCCAGCGCCAGCACGGATGACGCGCTGATCACGACCTGCCAGGGAAGATCGGCGCCCAGCTCTTTGAGCCCGTGGGGCAAGGCCGTGCCCAGGGTCAGCATCGCCACCAGCTGGGCCAGCGCCTGGCCGGTGCGTTCCGGGGCCCAGCTGACCACCAGCTTCATGCCCACGGGATAGATACCGGCCAGGCTGAGCCCGACCAGAAAGCGCCAGAGTAGCGCCTCGGTCAACCCTTGAGCGCTCCAAGCGAATAGCGCGTTGCAAAGCGCCCCCAGCAGAGCGCTGGCCACGAACAGGTGGCTTGCGCGAAAGCGGTCGGCAAGCCCGGTCAATGCAAGCGTAAGCGTGCCGAGAATGAAGCCGCTCTGCACCGCGCCGGTCAGCCAGCCGATTTCGGCGGCGCTGACGCTCCAGACGCGGGTCAGTTCTTCAAACGCGCTGTTGGCGCTGAACCAGAGCGAGGTGCCCAGCAGCTGCGCTAGCGCGATGACGGCGACCGGCCGGCGGGCCAGCACGCTCGGTGGATACGAAAAGGGTCGTTGTGCCACCCGCAGCCTCCCGACGAAGTGATGGATGAAGTGTTGGCCGTGAAGAGCCGAGCGCGGCGCCTGGGCTTACAAGCCCGTCGAGTGCGTCAGCGCGCGGGACGCCGCGGCGGTATCGTCGACGCCGCCGTCAGACCCGGCCTCCACGTCATCGAGAAACGCTTCGAGCCGCTCGAACAGTGCCTGGCGAATGGCGATGGACTCGTTCACCAAGTGGTGTTTCGCCTCGGGGTGGCGAAACACCGACGCCTGCGGCAGCTTCTCGGCCAGGATGGCGAGGTTTCGCTCCCAGTCCACCGTGGTGTCCTGCTCGCCCTGAAGAATCAGCGTCGGCAACGCGAGGGGCTCGAAAGCCAGCACCCTGGGAATCCAGCGGCGCATGGCGGACACCCAGACCACGCTCAGGCGCTCGGGCTGCAGCGGGTCGTGCTCGCGCAAAAAGGTGGTGAAGGCTTCGTCAGTGGAGTTTGGCCGGTACTTGCGCGGCAGCTCCTTGACGAAGGGGCTGGCAATGAGGTGCACCCAGCTGGCCTGGCCCCAGCGCCAGGGGCGCACCAGCGGTGCCAGCAGTACGATGGCCGCCCAGTGTGCCGCCTCACGGTGTTCCAGCGCGTCGGTCGCCAGAATCGCCGCGCCGGTGCTCTGGCCGATGCCGATCCACGGCGCCGGGGCCAAATCCGCCGCCTCCAGGGTGTGTTTGACGTGGCTGAAACAGTGCTGGTAGTCCTCGAACTCGTCGATCTCTGCTCGCGGGCCGCTGGAAAGCCCGTGGCCGGGCAGATCCCATAGCACCACCAGCCAGCCGTTCTCCAGCAGGCTTTCGAGCAGATGACGATAAAGCCCGAGATGATCGAAATAGCCGTGCACCACAAAGACTGTGCCCCGGGGCGCCATGGGGCTCCACACCTGACACCAGAGATTGAAGCGGCCGGTATCGATGAACCCGGCGTAGACCGACGGCGTACTTTCGAAAAGCTCGCTGAGCCGGTAGTGATGAAAATAGTCCTGGACCGCGCGGGTCAGCGGTGAGCCGGGGGCCAAATAGTGAAGCGCCGGGGCGCTGGGTGCCTGGCGAAACACCGCTGACAGATGATCGAACTCATGCATGGCGTCTCTCCCTGAGCGATCATGATGCCGCCATGACCGTTGCGCGCTTTATTATCATTTAGTCGAGCATGACTGCGCTTTCGCGTCTACGCTGTTTACAGGCCAAAGCGTTTATGGAACTATTTTCCATAAATAACTGTCTTGAGATCATTACCCTGACATTATCGTTCTGGAACTATTGCGTTCTTGAATTATTGTCCTGACATCATATCGATACTGGCCGTGGCCATCTTTCATCCCCACGGGCACTTTCAGAGGAGAGACCCATGAGCGAGCGTATTACGCGTCACCGCCTACAGGTGGCGGCTGAACTGGACCGCTTCATCACCGAACAGGCGCTACCGGGGACCGGTGTCGATGAAGACGCTTTCTGGTCCGGCGTCGATGCCCTGTTTCATGATCTTACCCCGAAAAACCAGCGCCTGCTGGAAGAGCGTGAAACGCTACAAAAAGCGCTCGACGGCTGGCACAAGGAGCACCCGGGTGCGGTGACCGACATGGCTGCCTACCAGCGCTTCCTAAAAGAGCAGGGCTACCTGGTCGACGCGCCGTCGACGGTCAACGTTACAACGGCCAACGTCGACCGTGAAGTCGCCGTTCAGGCGGGGCCCCAACTGGTGGTGCCGGTCAGCAACGCCCGCTACGCGCTCAACGCCGCCAACGCCCGCTGGGGCAGCCTTTATGACGCGCTCTACGGCACCGACGTCATCTCCGAAGAAGGCGGCGCCGAGAAAGGCACGAGCTTCAACCCCAAACGCGGCGAGAAAGTCGTGGCCTACGCCCGCGGCGTGCTGGACCGCGCAGCGCCCCTGGCCACCGGCTCCCATGCCGATGCGCAGAGCTATACGCTGCGCGACGGCCACTTGGTGGTGCGCCTGGCCGGCGGCCGTGAAACCGGCCTGCAAGATCCGGGCAAACTGATCGGCTTTGACGGCGACGAAAGCGCGCCGAGCTCGATTCTGCTCTCGAACAACGACTTGCACCTCGAAATCCAGATCGACGCCAACGATGCCATCGGCAAGACGGACCCGGCGGGCGTGAAGGACGTCGTTGTCGAGGCGGCGCTGACCACCATCATGGACTGCGAAGACTCCGTGGCCGCGGTGGACGCCGAGGACAAGGTCGGCGTCTACGGCAACTGGCTGGGCCTGATGCGCGGCGATCTGGAAGAGAAGATCGAGAAAGGTGGCAAGACCACCACGCGCAAGCTCAACGCCGACCGTACCTGGAAAACCACCGAGGGCGGCAACGTGACCGTGCCCGGCCGTTCGCTGATGTTCGTACGTAACGTGGGCCATTTGATGACCACACCGGCGATTCTCGACGAGAACGGCAATGAATTGCCGGAAGGCATTCTCGACGCCGTGATGACCTCGCTGATCGCGCTGTATGACTTGAAAAAGGACGCCGACCAGCCGCGCAACTCGCGCGCCGGCTCCGTTTACATCGTCAAGCCGAAGATGCACGGCCCGAAAGAGGTGACGTTTGCCAACGAACTCTTCTCGCGCGTGGAAGACATCCTCGGCATGAGCCGCGACACCCTGAAAATGGGCATCATGGACGAAGAGCGACGCACGACGGTCAACCTGAAAGCGTGCATCAATGAGGCGACCTCGCGCGTGGTGTTCATCAATACCGGCTTCCTCGACCGCACCGGCGACGAAATGCACACCGCCATGGAAGCGGGTCCGATGGTACGCAAGGGCGACATGAAAGCCGCCAAGTGGATCACCGCGTACGAGAAGAACAACGTACAGGTGGGCCTGGCGTGTGGCCTGCGCGGCCGCGCCCAGATCGGCAAGGGTATGTGGGCCATGCCGGATCTGATGCACGCCATGCTCGAGCAAAAAATCGGCCATCCGAAAGCCGGTGCCAACACCGCCTGGGTGCCCTCGCCCACTGCGGCCACGCTGCACGCGCTGCACTACCACCAGGTGAAGGTCGCCGACGTTCAGCGCGAGATGCAAAGCGCCGGCGAAGCCGATCTGCTGGATGATCTGCTCACCGTGCCGGTCGCCGAGAACGCCCACTGGTCCGATGAGGAGATCCAGCAGGAGCTCGACAACAACTGCCAGGGCATCCTCGGTTACGTGGTGCGCTGGGTCGAACACGGCGTAGGCTGCTCCAAGGTGCCGGACATTCACGACGTTGGCCTGATGGAAGACCGCGCGACGCTGCGCATCTCCAGCCAGCATATCGCCAACTGGCTGCACCACGGCATCGTCGACGAAGCCCGGGTGAAAGAGACCCTGGAGCGCATGGCGAAGGTGGTCGACGAGCAGAACGCCCATGATGCGAACTACACCGCGATGAGCGCCAACTTCGAGGACTCCACGGCCTTCAAGGCAGCGTCGGATCTGATCTTCAAGGGCCGCGAGCAGCCGTCGGGCTACACCGAGCCGCTTTTGCACGAGTGGCGCCAGGTGCATAAAGCGAAGTAAATCGCGCCTTCAATGGAACGAGCGATGAGAGCCCCGGGCAAGTGCCCGGGGCTTTTTTGTGGCATCGTTGCACCCATCCTTCACCGAACACGGAGACAACAACAATGACCGCCATGACCGTCGACGAGATCGAGCAGTTTCTGGACGAGGTATTTCCCCAGCGCATGGGCCGGGTGGAGAGCGTCGGCGAGATGCGCGCGACGATGCGCCTGACGATTGGCCACGAGCATCTGCGCCCCGGCCCTCGGGTGAGCGGGCCGACGATGATGGGCTTTGCCGACGTGGCGCTGTACGTGGCGATTCTGGGTCAGATCGGCCCGGAGCCAATGGCGGTGACCAGCGACCTGAACTGCCACTTTCTGCGCGCCGCCTCCGGCGAGCACGACATCATTGCCCACGCCCGGCTGATCAAGCTCGGCCGGCGCATGGGCGTAGGGGAAGTGCAGGTATTTTCAACCAGCGACGACGCGCGCCCGGTGGCGCACGTCGTCGCAAGCTATGCCCTGCCGATCAAGGATTAGATCGCGGGCAGCCGGTCGAGCATGCGATCCAGCGTCAGCGGGTAGTCGCGCAGGCGGATGCCGGTGGCGTTGTACATGGCGTTCGCCACCGCCGCCGCGCCGCCGCAGATGCCGAGCTCGCCTACCCCCTTGGCCTTGAGCGGCGTCGCGGCGCCGTCCAGCGTATCGAGGAAGATCACCTCCTGCTCCGGGATATCCGCGTGCACCGCAATCTCGTAGCCCGCCAGATCGTGGTTGGTGAAAAAGCCTCGCGTCGTGTCGATATTGAGGCTTTCCGAGAGCGCGGCCCCAATCGACATGGTCATGCCGCCGAGCACCTGACTGCGCGCGGTGGTCGGGTTGAGAATGCGCCCGGCGTCACAGACCGAGAGCATGCGGCGAAGGCGCGTTTCGCCGGTGTAGACATGCACCGCCACCTCGACGAAGTGCGCGCCGAAGGTGCCCAGCTCCATCTCATCCTGGAAGTCGCCGAAGTGCAGCGTGTCCTCGCCGATGAGCTCTTCGCCTTCGATCTCGAAAAGCCCAACGTCCTGGTCGCCTGCCAGCACGCGCCCGTTCTCGAAGCGCGGTGACTCGACGTTCAAGCGCTTGCCGATCTCTTTTTGCAGCGCCAAACACGCCGCGTAGACGCCCGCCGTCGAGCTTGCCGCGCCGAACTGGCCGCCGGAGCCGGACGACACCGGGTAAGCGCTGTTACCCAAACGTACGTCTACTTCGTCCATCGTGACGCCCATGGTTTCCGCCACGGTTTGGGCGAGAATGGTGTAGGAGCCGGTGCCGATATCGGTCATGTCGGTCTCGACGACCAGCTTGCCCTCGCTCACGCGCACCCGGGCGCCGGAGTCCATGGTGATCGCGCCGCGGTAGGCGCCGGCCACGCCCTGGCCGATCAGCCACTGCCCTTCGCGCTTGCTTCCCGGCGTCTTGTTGCGCTCGCCCCAGCCGAACACTTCGGCGCCTTTTTGCAGGCACTCGACGAAGTGGCGGTCGCTATAGCGCTTGTGCGGCTCTTCCGGGTTGACCTGGGTGTCGTTGAGGATGCGAAACTCGACCGGGTCCATGCCGAGCTTCTCGGCCATCTCGTCCATGGCAATTTCCAGTACTGCCAGCCCCGAGGCCTCACCGGGCGCGCGCATGTCGGCGGATTCCGGCAGGTTCATGTCGATAGCGTGGTGCGCGGTGCGGCGGCTTTCGCCAGCGTAGAAGCAGCGCGTCTGGTTCACCGCGTCCTCGCCGGCGCCGCCCGGCAGGGTGTGGGAGATCGCCGAGTGATCGAAGGCGGTAATGTGGCCGTCCTTGTTCGCGGCGATGCGCAGGCGCTGGACGGTGCCGGAGCGGTGGGTGGCGTTGTTGAAAATGAACGGGCGCGGCAGCGCGACCTTCACCGGGCGTTTGGTCTCACGGGAGGCGAGCGCGGCCAGCACCGCGTCGGCGCGCACCCAGAGCTTGCCGCCGAAGCCGCCGCCGACAAACGGGCTCTCCAGGCGGATGGTGTCGGCGTCGATGCCGAAAATCTTCGAAAGCCCCTGGCGGGACCACTCGATCATCTGGTTCGAGGTCCAGAGCGTCAGGTGCTTGCCCTCAGACCAGTCGGCGATGGTCGCGTGAGGCTCCATCATCGCGTGGCTTTGAGAAGCGGTGTGGTAGGTCTCATCCATCGTGACCTCGGCGCGCTCGAACGCGGCGTCCACGTCACCCACTTCTGAAATCACGTCGCGATCCTGAAGCCGCTTCCAGGCATCGTCCAGATCGAAGGTGCCCGGGGTCTGTTCGTACTCCACCTCGATGAGCGACGTCGCCGCGCGGGCCTGCTCAAGGGTATCGGCGACCACCACGGCGATCGCCTGGTGGTAGTGCTCGACGATATCGCCGCCAAAAAGCTTGGCGTCGTTGCTGGCCGGGCGGGGCAGCTCGTCGATGTCGAGCGCGGTGATTACCGCCGCCACGCCGTCGGCGTTGCGCGCCGCCGTGGCGTCCATGCGGGTAATGCGCCCCTTGGCGATGCTCGCGCCCAGCGGATAGCCCACCAGGTGATTCTCTACCACGTCATTGCGCTCGTAGGCGTAGGGCGCGGTGCCGGTGACCTTCAGCGCGCCGTCGATGCGGGCGTGGGGCTTGCCGATGATGCGCGCACGGTCGAACAGGTTCTCGTCGACTGACTGGTTAAAATCCATACATCACTCCTTGGCCAGCAGAGCCGCCAGCGTGCGTCCGGCAAGCGTCAATTTGTAGGCGTTGTCTTCGGTTGGGCGGGCACCTTCCAGCAGCTTCTCCATGACGGCTTTGGCGCCGTTGGCAAGCTCGGCATCGGCGTTCTCGCGCCGCCAGGGTTTGGGCGCCACCCCGCCCAGCGCCACACGCCCTTCGCCGTTTTCCTGCTCGATCAGCGCCACCGACACCAGCGCAAAGGCATAAGACGCGCGGTCGCGCACCTTGAAGTAGCGCTGCTTGCCGCCGACCGGGGCAGGCAGCACCACGCCGGTGATGATCTCGCCGGGCGTGAGCGCGTTTTCCACCTCCGGCGTGTCGCCGGGAAGCTGATAGAACTCGTCGAGACTCAGCCGCCGAGTCTGGCCCTCGGGGTCGATGGTTTCCACCTCGGCGTCGAGCACACGAAGCGCCACCGCCATATCCGAGGGGTGCGTAGCGATGCAGGATTCCGAGGTGCCGATGATGCCGAGCTGGCGGGTGTCGGCGCCCTCGTCGAGGGCGGCGCAGCCGGCGCCCGGCTCGCGCTTGTTGCAGGGCATTTTTGGGTCGAAAAAGTACGGGCAGCGAGTACGCTGCAGAAGGTTGCCGCCGGTCGAGGCCTTGTTACGCAGCTGGCTGGAGGCGCCGGCGAAGAGCGCGCGGCTGAGCACCGGATAGTCGCGCTTGATGCGCTCGTCTGCCCCGAGCGCGGTGTTGCTGACCATCGCGCCGATCTTGAGCCCGCCGTCGTCGGTGGCGGTGATGGCATCGAGTCCCGCGTGGGTGATATCGATCAGGTGCGGCGGCACTTCGATTTCGTGCTTCATCAGATCCAGCAGGTTGGTGCCGCCGGCGATGAATTTGCTGCCCGGCACCTCGAAGGCGCGCGCCGCCGCCTGGGCGGCATCGTCGATGCGCTCAAAGGAAAAGGCTTTCATGCGCGCTCCTTGGCAACCTGTTGAATGGCCTTGAGAATGTTGGCGTAGGCGCCGCAGCGGCAAAGATTACCGGACATGCGCTCGCGAATTTCGTCGTCGGTGATCTCGATGGGTCCCGCCAGGTCATCGGTGACGTGGCTCGGGATACCCGCGCGAATTTCCTCGAGCGTCGCTTTCGCCGAGCAGATCTGGCCCGGCGTGCAGTAGCCACACTGGAAGGCGTCATTATCGATGAACGCCTGCTGCATCGGGTCCAGATGCTCGACGTCGCCGACGCCTTCGATGGTGGTGATCTCGTCACCTTCGTGCATGACGGCCAGTGTCAGGCAGGCGTTCACCCGCTCGCCGTTGATGTTCACCGTACACGCGCCGCACTGGCCGTGATCGCAGCCTTTCTTGGAGCCGGTGAGATTCAAATGCTCGCGCAGGGCGTCCAGCAGCGTGGTGCGATTATCAAGCGTTAGCTCGTGGCGCTGGCCGTTGATGGTCAAAGCAACGTTTGAGCGCGTTTGAGCGCTCGCGCGTGGCTTCTCGAACGTCGTCGTAGAGGTCATTTTTCATTGCCTTTAATTATGTTCCGATGCCGAGTCACGGTCATGACCGGTTAAGCATAGTCACAATCGGCGCGCTCGGCCCAACGCATCCGATAACCCACATCAAGGCTCGTTGACTGGTCTACGCTACACTAGGCTCTGTCTGAAAAGTGCTTGCGCTCGACAATACGGCGTTAAAAATTGGCTCAGAATACTCATTTACACACCGTAAACTCCGTTTCTTCGCCAATTTTTGCCTTGTCTTGTCTTCGCTCACCGACTTTTCAGACAGACCCTAACGACTCCCACCCGCGCGGCCCGGCGCCGCTTCACGAGGAACGCATCCTTTCATGCAACATCTGGATCTGAAGGTCATCGAGCAAGCGCTTGCGTGGTGCGATGAAGGCGAGACGATATGGCTCTGCACGGTGCTCGACACCTTCGGCTCCTCCCCCCGGGCGCCGGGGTCCTGGCTTTGTGCGAACGGGCGCGGCGAGCACGCAGGCTCGCTCTCCGGCGGCTGCGTGGAGGAGGATTTTCTCGAACGCCTGGGCCGCGGCGCTTTTGATGCCCCGATCACCCTGACCCGCTACGGCGACGGCGAAAACGCCGTGCCCAACGTGGCGCTGCCCTGCGGCGGGGCGCTGGACGTGCTCATCGAGCGCTTGGCGCCGACGCCGGACACCCGCGCACACCTGGTCAGGCTCCGGGAGGCGCTCCAGGGCCACGAGCCGCTAATTCGCCGGGTCGATACTCAACGCGGTGAGTACGCGTTTCACCCAGCCCCGCCGGTCGGGCCGCGGGTCGAAATCGAGGATGACGTCATCCACCTGCGCGTCTCGCCGGCGCACCGGCTAGTGATCGCAGGGATTTCAACGATTACGGCGCCCTGCGCGTCCTTTGCCGTCACGCTGGGTTTCGAGGTGATCGTCTGCGACCCGAATGAGGCCGCCTGCCAAGCGTTCAACGTGCCCGGCGCCGAGGTCAGAACCACCCTGCCCTCGACCTATATCTCGAGCCAGACCTGCCACGTCGCTACCGCGGTGGTGGCACTCACCCACGACCCGCGCATCGACGACCTGGCGATGATGGAAGCGGTGCGCACCCAAGCGTTTTATATCGGCGTGATGGGCTCACAGCGCACCTCCAACGCCCGCGCCGAGCGTTTGGCGCGCTCCGGCGGTTTGAGCGACGCGCAGATCGCCCGTATCCACATGCCCATTGGGTTAGCACTTGGCAGCAAGACGCCTGCCGAGATCGCGCTGGCGGTGATGGCGGATATCGTGCGCGTGCAGCATGGGAAAACGATGGATGCGCTTTGAGCCAGCGGGGTCATACAGCGGCGGTGAGAAAACCCGGCACAGGAGAGTGCCGGGATATGTAACATGCGTAGCGTCAGAGGCCGCTCATTCGCGTGCGCTTTTGCAGCCAGGCAACTATCGCCAGTTCAAGGTTAAAAACGGTTAGTCGCTTTTTTTCTCGGCGCTGAAGTTAGCGGCGATTCTCTGCTGCAGGTAATCGTGAGCGGTGATGGGCGGGTACTTTCCATTGGGCCCCTGAATCGTCACGCTCTTATTCGCTTGACAGAAAAATGCCATGCTGTAGCGCGGTTGCCCCGCTTCCTCGGGCGTTGGCATGCGTACACGATGCAGCGTGGATTTCAGTTGATCATCGCTCCACCGCATCAGCATATCGCCGATATTGCAGGTAATGATGTCATCACGTGGCTCGACGTTGGTCCAGGCAGGTCCGTTTCCATCCTTATTGGCATCCTGGCCTGGGCATACTTGCAAGCCCCCTTGCCCTTCGCGCTGAAAAACCATTGTCAGGCAGTCAAAATCGGTGTGGGCTCCAGCACGCCACAGTGACGCATCCTGAAGTGCCTCCTTCGAAAGCGGAAGATAGTGCAAAAGCCGAAGCGTGCTTTGATACTCCTCGGAGGCACGGTCGTGCGCGAGTGCGAAAAAATCCCTTGGAAAATCCAGCTTTTCAGCAAAGCAGGAGAGTACCTGCATACCAAGCCGCCAAGCCTTATACTCGAAATCGAGAATAATGCGCTGGAACTCTGCCAGCGTCACCTGATCGGGCCACAAGCCCTCCATGCGCGGCAATGTCACTTGAAAGGATTCCTTTTGGTCCGCGGTTTGCGTGGAGGGTCGTACCTGCGACTTGAACTCCCAGCCCGCGTTTTGTCCCTTCTTTAACGCGTAGCGATTCTTTTCTTGTTCCGGCAACTGAAAAAAACGTTCGGAGAGGCGAAAAGCCTGTCGGATCTCTTCGGTTTCGAGGCCGTGATTGACCAGCTGAAAAAACCCCACTTCGCTGGCGGCCTGCCAAAGCTCTCGACTTATCTCATCACGCCGAGTTTCGAAGTCGCCAAGATCGATGAGTGGGATTTTCCGGTCGGTTTCACTGCCCAGTCCGCCAATCGTGCGCTCGAAATCGAGTTCCTCAAGCGTATTTTGAGTCTGCTCGGTCGCAGAATTACGTAAAGATAGAGTCATGGTGCTTCTCCAACGTCATGGCATATCGAGCTTGCCGGTCATTGGAGCAATGCCGGGCGACGTAACATCGCCTGCCGCTTCTACTCCGAAAACTGAAGCCGCCCCCTTTAGCGTTCGCTATCGGCGGGCAGGCTCCAGGCGAAAAAGGTTTGTTGTACCCACTGAACCGCCTTGAAAAGCAGCAGGCTGACGACCGAGAGGAAGAACAACGCCGCAAAAGCCTGGGGAATACGAAAATAAGAGGTCGAGAACTGGACGAAGTAACCCAGCCCCTGTTCCGCCGCCACGAATTCGGCGATGACAGCGCCAATAATCGCAAGCGTAATCGCCACCTTGAGGCCGCTAAAAATATGCGGCACGGCGTACGGAAGCCGTACCTGCCAGATCTGGCGCACGGGCGAGGCGTTAAGAGAGTTCGAAAGCTCCAGCATCTCCCTGGGTGTCGAAAGCAGCCCCGACGTGGTTGCCACCACAATGGGGAAAAACGAAATCAGGCAGGCAATCACGGTACGAGGCGCTTCGCCTGCACCGAGTATGACAATGATCAGAGGGGCTACAGCCACGATAGGCGTGGACTGAACCACGATCAAAAAAGGCAGCAACGTACGCTTTAGAAAAACCGAGCGCACCATCAGGATCGCCATGGGGATGCTAATAAGTACCGAAAGCGCAAAACCCGACAGCGCGACTCTCAATGTGGCCCAAAGATGGCCTAGCCAGCGCTGGCCATCCACGCCCAGAAAGGCATCGAAAATCTGGCTGGGAGCAGGGAAGACATAGTCAGGCACGCTGAATAGCCTACAGCCAAGCTCCCAAAGTACGATCACTCCTAAAAAAGCCAGTAGAGGAAGCAGTTTTTGATGTACCAGATCGTGAATATAATTCGCGTCTTTCATGGAGTGCTTCCTCACGAGGTTTGATGCTCAAGCGGTCGAGTCGCGGACGGTCGTGCGCTTTCAGGCTCAGGATCGTTAAAGGCAGTTTTGGCTGCGCTCTCCTGACCGAAAATATGCCGCCGGATTCGCTGGGTATAGGTATTGAATGCCGGCAACTCTATCGTCGAAGGGGTCCGTGGGCGCGGCAGATCGATAGTGATTTCATCCACGATCGAGGCCGGACGCGGGCTCATTACCAGCACTCGGTCTGCCAGCAACACCGCTTCGCTGATTGAGTGGGTGATAAACAGTACCGTTTTGGGTCGAGCACTCCATATTTGTAAAAGCTCAAATCCCATTTGCTCACGACTTAGCGCATCCAGTGCCGAAAAAGGCTCGTCCATGATCAGTATGTCCGGGTCCAAAAGAAGCGCTCGCGCAATCCCCACCCGCTGCTGCATGCCGCCGGAAAGATCATCGGGGCGGCGGTTCAAAAAATCTCCCAATCCAACGGTTTGCAGAAGCTCGCAAGCGTTCTGTCGGTCGCGTCGCCCTACGGTTTTGCCTTGATGACGCAAGGGGAAAACAACGTTCTCGACGATATCGAGCCATGGTAAAAGCGTTGGCTTTTGAAAGACGATACCCACGTCGCCATCCGGTTGCGTCACTTTTTGGCCGAATCGATAGACCTCTCCCTGCGTTGGCTGGGTTAGTCCACTGAGCAGACGCAAGAGCGTTGATTTACCACACCCCGATGGCCCAACGACTGCCACGAACTCGTGGTGCGCAAGTTGAAGCGATATATCGCTAAGCGCTTCAACCGACGGCTTGCGCCGGGCCCGATAGGCGTGGCTTACATTCAAAAACTCAACCGCGGCTTTCATCGCGAACTCCCGGGAAGAAAACGACGGTCGACGATGCTTTCAGGGTCGAGGACTTCGGGGTCCATTTCCTGAGCGTTAGCGGTCCACTGCCAGGTAGATGCCAAGCGACCGGGCTCAAAAGTGCCCAACCCATTGGCTGCGCTGAAATCGTTGAAGACCAACGAGCGAATCGCCTCGATCGTCCGAGCGGCCATATCGATCTCGACCTCAGGTACGACGTCGTTGACCGCTACCGCCGCTTGTTCGGGGTTGGCCCAGGTGTATTCGATCGCCTGCTCATAGGCCTCGACGAAGCGTTTGGCAACGTCTGGACGCTCATCCAAAAACCGTTCGCTGGCAATCAAGGTCGTCGCGTAAGCCTCAAGTCCGGCTTCGTGCCAGGGTATAACGCGCAGCGATTGCCCTATCGAACGGGCGTTATCGGCGTAGCGTTCCTGGTCAGTGATCCAACTAATGACAACGTCCGTTCGTCCGTTCAGCAGCATGGGGCTAAGCGTGCCGGGATCACTCTGAATCAGGTTGACGCTTTGCTCATCGACACCGTTCATTTCGAGCAAGAGCGGTAAAAAGAGATTGGAAGAAGTAAAGGGCGAGGTAGCGATACGCTTATCGGCCACGTCACTTACCTGCTCTATATCTGAATCTTTCAGTACATAAAAAGCGTGGGGCGGCTGACTGAATACCGAATAAACCCCCTTGACCGGTACATCGCCTTCGGCGTGAGCAATCATCAAGGCGGTTATATCGGAAAGCCCTATGTCTGCCTGACCCGTTGCCAGCTTTGTGATGGCATCGGTCGAACCTCGCCCCTGAGAAATGTGGACGTCGAGATCCCTTTCTTCAAAAAAGCCTTGGGCCAATCCTACGTATACCGGCGCCTTGTCACCGCCAGGAAGCCAATCGAGTTGAAAAGTCACACGATCGGCGGCATGAATAGTGCCGCTCATCAAAAGCGCGGCAAGCGTGATGGCAGTGGCTTTTGTCTTGTGAATGGAGGAATGCATTACAGGTAGCGTCATCACTTTTTCTCCCACGTCATCGGATCGGTCACAGCAAGGAGCCAGATAGTGGGGAAAACATGGTTTTTTAAGCCATGCACGCCCCGGCTCGTTTTGAAACGAGGACCGCTTGGCGTGCCTAGCAATGACCTGGGCCACAAGACCCTGACAGCTTCTACCAGGACACGATGGCAAAAAATCGCCATGTGTACATGCCAAAGCACAAGGTGTGCCTTTAACAAAATTAACTATTGAATATCATGCGCTTAATATAATAAATGAATTATCGCGCCAACTGTTTGGAGATAAATCGCGCTTGGCTGGTGCAAGGTAATGGACACTCGGCCAACCTTTGGTGCACCACGCTATAGATAGCTGCCCCATGGCGGCTGCCCCAGGGTTTTTTATATATCGACCTGTTTTACCAAGGGTTTGAATTTACAGGGGGGTGAAAGGCCCTGGACAACGGTTGGAGCGATAATTGCAAGCTTCAAATCGTTTGCACCATGGCAGTCAACCACGTTCCAAGCGACCCTCAACAGGAGTAGAAGCGGTCAGGGTTATCCCGGGTCATTGCTCCAGAATATCGATACATGGAGTTACCATGAGCTACCTCATTCGCCGGGCCGCGGCGATTTTCTCTTCCTCTTTTCCAGCCGCCACCGATATTCGAATTCGCGACAATCGAATCGTCGAACTCGGTACTGACCTACCGGTCCAGCAAGATGAACACATTATCAACGCCAACGGCTGCGTAGTATGGCCTGGTCTGGTTAATACCCATCACCATTTGGCGCAGTCCATTCTCAAAGGAGTACCGGCCGGGCTCAATCAAGGTCTGGGAGAATGGCTTGGCTCGGTGCCGTACCGCTTTTGGCCTAAAATAACGCCGACTCAGATGTATCATGCCGCAAGGCTCGGGCTCTACGAGATGCTGCGTTCGGGCGTGACGACCTGCGCAGACCATCACTACCTCTATCATCACGACACCACGCCAGAGCTCGAGGATGCGGTATGGCAAGCGGCTGACGAGCTGGGTATACGTCTGGTGTTGTGTCGCGGTTTCGCTACGGAGGCAGGCACACATAAGGGCATGGCCCGTCACAATATCCTACCGGAGACGTTGCAGCAGGTAGTGGATCGCTTGGATCATAGCCGTAAGCGCTACCATCAGCCTCAACAGGATGCCATGCGACGGCTGGTGGTCGCGCCAACCAGTCTGATACATTCGAGCCGCCCTGATACGCTGGAAATACTGGCTCAGTATGCAAAATGCAATGGCTTGCGGCGTCACTCCCACCTTCTGGAAGTCGCCTTCGATGAGCACCAGTCACTCGAAAAATATGGCATGCCCGCCATCGATTACGCCGCCGAGAGGGGATGGCTTGGTAGCGACGTTTGGTTTGCCCATCTGGTGCATAGCAACGCTCATGTCATCGAGCGACTCGCCGATACGGGAAGCGGCATCGCACACTGCCCAACCTCCAATTGTCGTCTGGGCAGCGGTATTGCGCCAGTGCCTCAAATGGCGAAAGCGGGCGTTCCTATAAGCCTTGGTGTCGATGGCTCGGCATCTTCTGAATCCGGCTCCATGTTGCAAGAACTCAACTTAGCTTGGCTTTTGCACCGAGCGGTATGCGGGCCCGAAGCCACGACGCTTGAGCAGATGCTGGAGTGGGGTAGCAAAGGCGGCGCAGAGGTTCTGGGGTTGAAAGACATCGGCGAAATCAAAGTAGGCCAGGCAGCGGATATCGTGATTTACGATATCGCACGACCACGCTTTGCTGGTATTCACTCACCGTTGATGGCTCCCCTGCTATGTGCCGAACCGGCAGCGGTTTGGTATAGCTTCATCAATGGGCGTCCCGTGATTGAAAAAGGCCAGTTGAAGGGGCTGGATGAGGCGGAACTCACCCGGCAGGTGCAACTCAGCGTCGCCGAATTGCTCTCATCGGTATAAAAACCGCCGTCGATGATTGTTTTGCGTTAGGCAAGACTGTTATGCATTGCGTTGTTTGGTATCGATACACGTAGAAACGACGTGGCCAGGGTTATCGCAATAGCTCGCTTCGCTTGTAATGCCGCCTCTCATCAAGGTCAAATAGAGGCGTTCGAACCGACTCATCACCGTGGAGCGCTGAAACGTGCAGCGAGACAAGATCATGGCGCTGATGATGGCGGCGGGTTACTCGCGCCGCTTTGGCGCGGCGGACAAACGCGACGCGGTGCTCGGTGACGGCCGCTCGCTGCTGATCGCAAGCCTGGCCAACGCTCGGGGCACGTTTTCAAGCCTTAGGGTCGTGGTGCGCGAGGAGGATGCGCCCACCGGCATCGAGGAGTGCGCGCTGATTCGCGTGAAAAGCGCCCGTCACGGCCTGGGGGCGAGTATCGGCGAGGCGTTCGGGGCGCTGCTCGAGGATCCTTCCGTGTCGGACATCCAGGCCGCTGCCGTGCTGCTCGGCGATATGCCCTATATCCAGCGCGGCACCTTTACCGCGCTGATGGACATGAGTGCGCCGAATATCATCGTCTCCCCCAGCCTCAACGAGAGATCGGGCCACCCGGTACTGTTCGGTCGCGACTTCTGGCCGGCGCTGGCCCGGCTTGCCGGCGGCGAGGGCGCGAGAGCCGTGCTACAGGCCAACGCGGCGCATCATCGGGTATTGCCGGTCGATGATGCCGGCATTGCAATGGACATCGACTGCCCGGCGGATTTGTCTCGCTCATGACGCGTACGCCCCATCCGCGAAGGCGAACGGGGCGACGACCAACCATTATCGCGAATCAATAGGCGGCGTCGGGTTCAAGATACTCCTCGACGTTGTCGGCGGTGATCAAGTCCGCGGCGAGAATCATGCGCGACGGCACGCCATGGTACATATCGCCCAAACGCTCACCCTTCACGCCGTGCACGGCCAGCGCGATCGCCGAGGCAATCATGCTCGGCGGGTAGGTCACGGTGCCCTTGACCATTGGATGGTCGTCGCGAATCATCTCGATCACTCGCTGCGAGCCGCCGCCGCCTACCACGAGCTGGATATCGTCGCGGCTGTTCTCTTCGATGGCTTGAAGCGCGGCGACCAGCACATCGTCGTCACCGGCCCAGATGGCATCGACCTCCGGGTTGCTGCCCAACAGATCCTCGGTCACGCTGAGCGCCTGCTGAGCGTTCCAGTCGGTATTTTGTGAGGCCAGAATATTGATGCCCGGGTAGTTCTCCATGACCTGGTTGAAGGCATCGACGCGCTGGCTATTGATGGGAATCGGCGGGCCTTCGAGCACCAAAAGATTGCCCTCGCCGCCAAGCTCTTCGGCAATATAGCGCGCGGCCTGCTCACCAAGGCCCGGGTTGTCACCGGCGATAAAGACGTTCTGCGCCGGCGTTTCAAGCTCACGGTCGACTACCACCGTGTAGATCCCCTCCTCGTACGCCTCGCTAATCACCGCCTGCAGCGTGGCCGGGTTGTAGGGCAGGATCACCAGCGCATCCAGGTTGCGGATCATCAAATCCTCGACGTTGGCGACCTGGGCCGTACCGGAGTTGGCGGACAGCACGGTGAAGCTCACGTCCGGATGCTTTTCGGCAAGCTCTTCGGTGGCCTGCTGGGCCCACCACGAAAGCCCGGCGGTCCAGCCATGCTCGGCGGCGGGCACGGTCACCCCGATGTGGTACTCCTGAGCGCTGGCGCTGAGCGCGGTTCCCATCAAAGCCGTTGCCAGCGCTGTCTTTTGTAGTACGCGTGTCAGTTTCATTGTTATAACCCCGTCTGCATGCGAAGTGAGCAAGGCGCCGCCTTGCCCGTTATAAACCGGCTCAAGCCGGGTCTGATCTAGGGCGCGCGCTTGTACTGTAGAAGCACCGCCAGCAGGATCACCGCGCCTTTCACCAACCCCTGAAGGTAGGGCGAAACGCCGGTGAGATTCAGCATGTTGTTGATGATGCCGAGAATCAAAGCACCGATCACCGTGCCCCACACGGTGCCCCGCCCGCCGGAAAGCGCAGTGCCGCCGATCACCACCGCGGCGATCGCATCGAGCTCGTAGAAATAGCCCGCGTCGCTCGGGCTCACCGAATTGAGCCGCGAGGTCAGCATGATGGCAGAGAGCCCGACGCACACCCCGGCGATCAAAAACGTCGAGAGCACCATCCGCTCGACGCGAATGCCCGAATAGCGCGCAACCTGCGCGTTGGCGCCTACAGCGCACACGTGGCGACCAAACGCGGTATGAAACAGCAGCACGTGCGAGACCATCGCCAGCAGGAAAAACGTCCATACCGGAATCGGTATCCCGAGTACGAAGCCGCCGCCCACCTCCGAGAACAGCGGGTTGCGCGTGGTGACCTCAGCGGCGTCGGTGAAGTAAAGCGCCAGCGAGCGAAAGATCGACATGGTGGCCAGCGTCACCACGAAGGCGGCGATGCGCCCGCGCGTCACCAGAAGCCCGTTGAACAGCCCCAATAGCGCGCCACCCACCACTGCGGCGAGCATGGCGAGAATCACCGCCTGTAGCGGGTCGGTGATGGTATTGAGTACGTAAAGTACCGCCACCCCGACCAGCGCCACCATCGAGCCCACGGAAAGGTCGATACCGCCGGCAATGATGACGAAGGTCATGCCGATGGCGATGATCCCGGTATAAGAGACCTGGCGCAGCACGTTGGAGAGGTTGCGCGTATTGAGAAAGTACTCGCTGGCAAAGGACGAGACCACGAACAGAACGATCAGCGCCACCAAAGGCGCCAGAATCGCGGCGTTCCAGGGAAGGCGCCGAAACCGCTGGGCCAGCGGCGTGGTGCGTTGGGGTAGCGGATTCATGGGCGCACTCCTTGTGATAATGCGTTATCTGCCCGGCGCTCGGTGTCCGCCTCCCAGGCGCCGGCGGCGTAGAGCATGATGCGCTCCTCGTTGATGTCGTCGCCTTCCAGCGTGGCCGCCACACGTCCCTGGCGAATCACCAGCGCCCGGTCGGCCAGTCCAATGATCTCCTCGAGCTCGGAGGAGATCACGACCACCGCCTTGCCCTGGGCGGTGAGCTCGCGAATCAGGCGATAGATCTGCTGTTTGGCACTGATATCGATACCGCGAGTGGGCTCGTCGAGCAGTAAAATATCCGGCTCGATATCGAGCAGCTTGGCAAAATACACCTTCTGCTGGTTGCCGCCGCTCAAAAGCCCTACCGGGGCGGCCAAGTGAGCCGCCTTGATCGACAGCCGTGCCTGATACTCCTCGGCGCGCTTGCGCTCCTGGCCGTGGCGAATCAACCCGCGTACGTAGCGCGCCAGGCTCAGGTCGGTCACGTTTTGCATCACGTTAAAGGAGAGCTGCAGGCCCTTGCCCTGGCGATCCTCGGAAAGATAGGCAAGCCCGCGGGCGTGGGCGTCGCGGGGGGATTTGAGCGTGACCGGCTCGCCATCGATGAGAAGCTCGCCTGCGCTTTTACGGCGAAGCCCCATGATCGTCTCGGCGATTTCGGTGCGCCCGGCGCCGACCAGCCCGGCCAGGCCCAGTATTTCGCCCCGGTGCACCTCGAAATCGATATCGTGCAGTACGCCCTCCACACAGAGCCCGCGCACGGCCAGCGCCGGCGCCTGGTGGGGGATGTCGCCGGTCGGTTTATCGGGAAAGATTTGCGCCAGCTCGCGGCCCACCATCTTGCGCGCCATATCCTCTTCGTTCATGGACGCCACGGCGCAGTGCTCGACCTGACGGCCATCTCGCAGAATCAAGAGGCGGTCGCAAAGGGCCTTTACTTCGCGCAGCTTGTGGGAGATGAACAGCACCGTCACACCCTTGTCGACCAGCGCCTTCACCACGCGAAACAGCACCGCGGTTTCGTGGCTCGTGAGCACTGTGGTGGGCTCGTCAAGGATCACCACCCGCGCGTCGTTGACGAGCACCCGGGCTACTTCGACCATCTGCTTTTGCGCCACGCTCAAACGCTCGATGGTCTGGTTCGGGTCCAGGTGTACTTCGAGCGAGTCGAGCAGCGCGCGCGTTTGCGCGCGCATACGGGTGTGGTCCAGAAAACCGCCGCGGCGAAGCTCCTGACCCAGAAACACGTTCTCGTACACCTTGAGCGTGGCCACCAGATTGAACTCCTGGGGAATCATTGCCACGCCCAGCTTCCGGGCACTGATGGGATCCAGCGCGTCGAACGCGTTTCCGCCCATGTGAATACGCCCCACGCTTGGCGTGTAAATGCCGCTGATGATCTTCAGTAGCGTCGACTTGCCGGCCCCGTTCTCGCCCAGAATACCCAGCACTTCGCCCTGGGCAATGTCGAGGTTGATATCGTCGAGCACCGTCACGGGCCCGAAAGACTTACCGATTCCCTCAAGGCGCAAAAGCGGCTCAGCCATCGCTCTCACCCCCGCCAAGCGCAGTCCACACGCCATCCTTTTGACTGGAGGCGATCGTCGCCTCGATGAAGCGCATACCGTCGACGCCGTCCTCGATACCCGGAAGCCACTCCGGCGGGGCGCCTGCCTGTATGCCGTCGGCGAAGCGCTGGTAGAGATTGGCGAAGCTTTCGATATAGCCCTCCGGATGGCCGCCGGGAAGGCGAACGCTGCGCGCCACCTGCTCGCTTACCGCATCATCGCGGCGGGTCAGGCGTTGGCCTGGGGCGTTGAGTGGCTTGAGCCAGAGTTCGTTGGGACTCTCCTGGGCCCAGGCAAGGCTCGCCTTCTCGCCTATGATGCGAATGCTCAGCTCGTTCTCGAAACCCGGGGCGCACTGGCTGGCCCAGAGCATGCCGCTGATGCCGGACTCAAAGCGCAGCAGCGCCTGCACGCTGTCGTCGAGCGCGCGCCCAGCCACGGCGGTGGTGAGCGAGGCGCTTACATCCGCTACTTTCAGACCGCTGACGAACTGCGCCAGCTGAAAGGCGTGAACGCCGATATCGCCCAGACACCCGGCCGCGCCGGCCTTTACCGGGTCCGTTCGCCAGCTCGCCTGGCGGTTCTCCTCCCCCTGGGCCTCGCTCAGCCACTCCTGCACGTACTCCACCTGCACGTGACGCAGCGCGCCCAACTCGCCGCGCGCCACCAGCTCGCGGGCGTGCTGTATCATCGGATAGCCCGCATAGGTGTGGGTCAGCAGAAAGTGCCCCGCGCTTTGCGAGGCCGCCTTTTTCAACGCCACAGCCTCGGTGGCGGTCATGGTCATGGGCTTTTCACATATCACGTGAAGCCCCGCCTCGAGGCCCGCCATCGCAGCGTCGAAGTGCAGATGATTGGGCGTCACGATGATGAGCGCCTCGATCCCATCCTCTCTGGCCGCCTCACCCGCAATCAGCGCGGCCACGTCGGCGTAACAGCGCGCCGGCTCGATATAAAGTTCTCGGGCGCTTTGCCGGTTGCGCTCATGGTTCGACGAAAACACGCCGGCGAGCAGTTCGAAACGATTGTCCAGACGCAGCGCCGAGCGGTGCACCGCGCCGATGAACGCCCCTGGACCGCCGCCCATCATGGCCACGCGCAAACGTCCTGGCATTGAATCACTCATGGCGGGCGCAAGCGTTATCGGCCTGGACGGCGCCGAGGCCGAGCAGCGCGCGGTTGGCGCCTTGATCGGTTTTGGCATCGGCGAAGTCGTCGAATGCCCGATCGGTGACGAGAATGATGTGTTCGGCCACAAACCGCGCCCCTTCCAGCGCCCCCTGCTCCGGATGCTTGAGCGCGCACTCCCACTCGATCACCGCCCAGCCCTCGAAATCGTACTGGGCGAGCCTCGTGAAAATGCCCTTGAAGTCGACCTGGCCGTCACCCAGCGAGCGAAAACGCCCGGCGCGCTCGACCCAGGAGGTGTAGCCGCCGTACACACCCTGGCTTGCCGTCGCATTAAACTCGGCATCCTTGACGTGAAACATGCGAATGCGCGCGTGGTAGCGATCCAGAAAGGCGAGGTAGTCGAGCTGCTGAAGCAAAAGGTGCGAAGGATCGTAGAGAATATGGCAGCGCGGATGATGATCGACGGCCTCGAGAAAGCGCTCGAAGGTGGCGCCGTCGTGCAGATCTTCGCCCGGATGAATCTCGAAGCAAAGATCCACCCCTTCGGTATCGAAAACATCGAGAATCGGACGCCAGCGCCGGGCGAGTTCATCAAACCCCTCTTCGACCAGTCCCGGCGGGCGCTGCGGCCAGGGGTAAAGAAACGGCCACAGGAGCGCGCCGGAAAACGTGCCGACGGCGTCGAGCCCAAGATTGGCGCTGGCGCGAGCGGCCAGCTTGAGCTGCTCTACCGCCCAGGCCTGGCGAGCGTCCGGGTCACCGTGCAGCGCTTTAGGCGCGAAGCCGTCAAACAGCGTGTCGTACACCGGATGTACCGCCACCAGCTGGCCCTGCAGATGACAGGAGAGCTCGCTGATGTGCAGACCGTGACGCGCTAGCGTCGCCTTGATCTCGTTACAGTAGCCGAGATCGCCGGCGGCTTTTGCAAGATCGATCAGCCGCGTGTCCCAACTCGGAACCTGCACCGCCTTGAATCCCATGGAGGCCGCCCAGCCCGCGATACCGTCCAGCGTATTGAAGGGCGGCTCGTCGCTGACGTACTGCGCCAAAAAGAGGGCGGGGCCCTTGATCGTTTTCATGCGGCTTCCTGACTTATTGTCGTTATAAACGTCCGATGTGACGACTCGATGTAATGGATTACATTGCAGCAAAGGCCTTTTTACCGGTCAAGTCAGACCATTGTTCGTTGAATGGCGAAATTAATTTATAACTTTATGATTAGTAACAAATAATCGAGTAAAAACCGAAACGCCATAGCGACCAAAGTATGAGCTTTAAAAAGGAAAAAGCCGTTTTCAGCTCGTCTTCATCCTGAAAACGGCTGTCTCACTTGGCGCTTTTGTGCAATCGTTTACAGTGACACACGCTCGCGCTTGCGCGCTGAAGGGCAAAGGCGCGGCCAGGTGACAGCAGACGTTACCGCCAGGCGCCCAGCTGCGTTAAGCTACCGCCCCTTTATCCAGATACCTGCCATGAGTACGATCAAGGAAGTCGCAAGTGTGGCCGGCTGCTCCACCGCTACGGTGTCGCGAGCGCTGGCCACCCCGGAAAAGGTCAGCGAGGCGACGCGCGCCCGTGTTGCCCGCGCGATCGCTCAGGTGGGCTATACGCCCAACGGCGCCGCGCGCAGCCTGCGCCGCCGGGAGTCCAAAACCATCGTCGCGCTGCTGCCGGATATCTCGAATCCCTTTTTCTCCGAGATCATCAACGGCATCGAAGAGGTCGCCCATCAGGCCGGGTATCAGATTCTGATCGGCGACTGCGAGCGCGACCCTGGCCGCGCCGAGGCCTACTTCGATCTGCTCCCCGCCAACCAGGCCGACGGCGTGCTGTTGCTCACCGCTGACGTGCCTCGAACACTGGTGGAAAACGCCTGCCGCCAGGCGCGCTTTCCGCTGGTCATGGCCTGCGAATTTTTCAGCGATATCGACCTGCCCACCGTCACGGTGGATAACTACCGGGCCGCCTGTCAGGCGATCGACTACCTGATTTCGCTGGGCCATCGCTACATCGCGACGATCAGCGGGCCCGCTAACAATCCGATCTGCCTCGAGCGCGAACGTGGCTACCGCGATACGCTAACCGCCCACGACCTATTGAACACGGCGCGCACCCAGGCCGGAGATTTTGGCGTCCACTCGGGCTATGCCCAGGGCCTTGAACTGCTGACCCCGTCCAGGCACCGGCCCACGGCGATTTTCTGCCACAGCGATGAAATGGCCATCGGCGTGCTCAAGGCGGCGCGCCAACTCGGTCTTGCGATACCGAAAGATCTGTCGATTGTCGGCTTCGACAACATTCGTCTGAGCGAGTACTGCGACCCGGAGCTCACCACCATCAGCCAGCCGCGCCCCGACATCGGGCAAAAGGCGATGCAGCTGCTGCTTGGGCTCATTCGTGATGAGCCGGTCGAGCGCCAACAGGTGCTGGAGACCCGCCTGATCGTGCGCCAAAGTACCGCCCGGCCTGGGGTTATTTGAAAAGCGCGCTAATCCCGCGCGATCGCCACCACCAGCAAAAGTGCCAGCCATCCGCCGATCAGCGCCACTCCACCAATGGGCGTGACGACCCCCACATTCAGGCCGAAAAGCGCCATGGCGTAGAGTGAGCCGCAAAAACCGAGCGTGCCCAGCAGCCAGAGCGTGAGCACCAGCCGCTGGCCCGCACGCGGGCGCTGGGCGCGCCACACCAGCACCGCCAGCATCGCCAGCGTATGCCAGGCCTGGTAGCGCACGCCGGTTTCCACGGCGCTGACCATGTCGCTGCCGGCCCGCGCGGCCAGCCCGTGGGCGGCGTAAGCGCCGAGCGCCACCATCAGCGCACCGGAGACTGCGACCCAACACCACCATGCTTTATCGGCTTGCTGCACGTAACGCTCCTTACCGTTGTCGGTTCGACCCCTTTCATATCACAGGTGACATACCTTGCACGGCGCTAAACCGCTACAATAGGGGATATTTGGCTTATCAAGGGATACTCATCGTTCATGTCTACCCCTAATGCACCCATAGAGCTTAGGCTCAACGGCGAACCTTACGCCATTAATCAAGGGCAGACGGCGGCGGATCTGATCGCTCAGCTGGGCTTGACCGGGCGGCGCATCGCCGTCGAGATCAACGAGCAGATCGTACCCAAAAGCCAGCTCGACGCCACCGCGCTCAACGAAGGCGATCAGATCGAAGTCGTCCACGCCATCGGCGGCGGCTAGCTCTTTTTCGCGCTCAAGGATTACCCATGACTACACACCACGATACGCCGTTTACCGTCGCCGGGCGCACGTTTGGCTCGCGCCTTCTGGTCGGTACCGGCAAGTACAAGGACATGGCGGAAACCGGCCAGGCCGTCGCCGAAAGCGGCGCCGAGATCGTCACCTTCGCCGTACGCCGTACCAACCTGGGTCAAAACGCCGATGCGCCGAACCTGTTGGACGTGATTCCGCCCAGCCGCTATACGCTTTTGCCCAACACTGCCGGCTGTTACACGGCGAAAGACGCGGTACGCACCTGCCGCCTCGCTCGCGAGCTGCTCGACGGCCACAACCTGGTCAAGCTTGAAGTGCTCGGTGACGACACCACGCTCTACCCCAACGTGGTGGAAACGCTCGCCGCTGCCAGAACGCTGATCGACGACGGCTTCGACGTCATGGTTTACACCAGCGATGACCCGATCGTTGCCCGCGAGCTCGAGGCGATCGGCTGCTGCGCGATCATGCCGCTGGGGTCCTTGATCGGCTCTGGCCACGGCATCCAGAACCCTTACAACGTTCGCCTGATCGTCGAACAGTCGAGCGTACCGGTGCTGGTAGACGCCGGCATCGGTACCGCCTCCGAGGCGGCGATCGCCATGGAGCTTGGCTGCGACGGCGTGCTGCTCAACTCCGCCATCGCCCACGCCCGCGAGCCGCTGCGCATGGCCCGCGCCATGAAGCTTGCCGTCGAGGCCGGCCGCGACGCCTTTTTGGCCGGTCGCATGGCACGCCGAGGCGCCGCCGAGGCGTCCACGCCCTTTGCCGGCCGTATCAACGGCTGATTCGACGCTTTATTTTCAAGAACTAGTTCGATGCCCTATTCGAGAACCCTTGCCGAGACCCCATGACCGAGAACAACGCCACCCCGTCCGATAACGCTGGCACCACCGGGCCCGAAAGTCAGGACGCGCCGCTTCACCGCCGCGGCATTAAAAGCTACGTGATTCGCGCCGGGCGCATGACGCCGGCCCAGACCCGCGGCCTCGAAGACGTCTGGCCGCGCCTTGGCCTCGCGCTGGAAGACGGCCCACAGGATCTATATGCGCTGTTCGGCCGGAAAGCCCCCTGTGTGGTCGAGATCGGTTTTGGCATGGGTAACTCTCTGATCGAACAGGCCAAAACTCACCCGGACACCGATTTTATCGGTATCGAGGTGCACGCGCCGGGGGTGGGCAAGCTGCTCGATGAAGCCGACAAGCTGGGGCTCACCAACCTGCGCGTCTACCGCGAAGATGCTTTGCGCGTGCTGGAAGAGTGCCTGCCGGCGGGGTCGATCAATACCGTGCAGCTCTTCTTCCCCGACCCCTGGCCGAAGAAGAAGCATCACAAGCGGCGCATCGTTCAACCCGCGTTTGTGGAGCTAATCCGCACCCGGCTTAAGCCGAACGGCTTTTTCCACATGGCCACGGACTGGGAAGCCTACGCCGAGTGGATGGCCGAGGTGATGGAAGCCGCGCCCGGCTATGCCAATACCGCCAACGCCGATACCGCGCCTTTCGTGCCACGCCCCAATTTCCGCCCGCTGACCAAGTTCGAAGCGCGCGGCGAGAAGCTCGGCCACGGCGTGTGGGATCTGATTTACCGAAAAACGCCTTGAACCAAAAGTGAGTGGCTAGGGCCTGCGGCCTGAACGTTAGCCCCGCGCCCAAGCCGCGGTCAGCGTAAGACCTGCAAATGCCACAACGGCGGTGGTGGCGCCCAGTTGATCCATCATCATCCCGAACACCGGCGCGCCCGCCGTTTGCCCGACCGCGATGGTCAGAAAACCGACCATCAGCCCAGTGGCAGGGCGCTCGGGCAGCGCGTTAATGCCCCATACCAGATAGACGCCGGTCAGCATGATATAAGCCATGCCGAAGAGCAGCCCGCCGATGAGCGCCATCGCCGGCGTCGTGTTGACCATTCCCACCATGAATACTCCCAACGCAAGCGCCGCCAGGAAGATCCGGTGTATCGGGTTGATCCCGAATCGGGTGATCAGCGCCCCCGCAAATGCGCCTGCCATTCCCGCACCGCCGATCGCGATCCACAAGAGTCCGCTGCCGGTATGGCCCCAATCGAGGCGTAGCGCCAAAAGCTGGCCGCCGAACGACCACACCGCGGTACTGGCGGCTCCCATCAAAAACGATGCCATGATCAAGCGGATTAGCAGCGCATTGAGCGACACCTTCCCCACCTTCGCACCGGCCTTGTGCTTGCCACCGGGTACGCTGAACGCGACCGCCACCGAAAGCAGAAGCGCCGTCGCGGCAAATCCCGCGAAGGCCAGACGCCAATCCTCCATCCAGAGTGCCATCGAGCCTGACAGGACTACGCCCGCCCCGGTGCCGGCGTTGATCACGGTATTTGTCAGGCTTTGGCGTTTGGGCGCCACGATTTTGTCCACCGCCGCGGCCATGGGCGGCGAGGCAAGCCCGGTACTCGAGCCCGCCAGCAGCACCGCCAGGGCTAACCACCAGGCCGACGTCGCCATGACAATTCCTAGCATGCCAATCCCTGCCACCAGCGCTGCACCGATAGCCACAAGCCGAGGCCCCAGCCGCTCGGTCAAGTAGGCAGACGCGACGATGGCGACACAGTAGCCAAGAAAGGAGCCGCCGGAAATGAATCCGCTGAGGCTCGTGGAAAGGGAAAGCTCGGCATCGATTTGCGGAAGAAAAAGCCCGAAAGCAAAGCGCGCAAAGCCGTAGCACACCGCAATCAGGCCAAAGCCGCATGTGCCGAGCGTCAGTGCGGGGCTCACAAGCGGTGACGCTCGAGCAGCGTAGCGGCCGCCATCCGCGCGGCGACTACCGATTGCTCACCGCGATAGATCGCAGCGGCCGTCGCCCCCTCAAAAAGCACGATGATCTGCTCGACTAGATCAGCGTTGTCGCTCTGGCGCGTTTCCACGATGACCAGCTCGGCGATCTTGTCCGCCACGCGGGCTTTATGAGCCAGCACGGCCTCGACGATTTCCGGGGAGTCGCCGCCGGTCTCTCCATAAGCGCGCAGGAAAAGGCAGCCGCGCACCCCTTCCACCCGCGCCCAATCTTCCAGCGCCTTGAACAGCGCATCGATGCTATCGACTTCCAGCCGACGGGCAAAACGCTTGTCACGTTCGCTAAGCACACTGGCAATCAACGCATTCTTGCTGCCCGCGTGTTTATAGAGCGTGCGGCTCGAGATACCCGCGCTTTTGGTCAACTTATCCATGCCGGTGGCGGTAAAACCGTGGCGGTCGAACAGCGCTTCCGAGGCGGCAACGAGTTTGCTCATTATATCCATTGTGCGTCTCCTTTGAATGGAACCACACACTCAATGTAAAACGATCATTTTACACCGTCAAACGATATCGCTGTAGCCGTCTGCCGCCCAAGGCGCCCTAAAAACGCCACGAGCACGCAAGTGTTTGATGGATAGATAACTCTTGAGTGAGCGCGCCACTTTAAAAAATAAGGGTATCGAGGTGAGAAGGGTTTAAACGCCCTGGCGCCGGCAGCGCTCGGAGCAGTAGACGACGTTGTCCCAGTCCCGTGCCCACTTCTTGCGCCAGGTGAAGGGCTTTTGGCAGACGGGGCAGGTCTTGGTCGGAAGGTGGGGCTTTTTATGGGCCATGAGGGCGGCTCGCGTACGGAATGTCGCCTCAGTCTAGACACGTTGTCCCCGCTTTCGGGACGGTAAGAGCGTAAAATTTTCGGAGGGCACAAAAAAAGAAAGCCACTCCCGAGGAGTGGCAAAAGACCGTGACTAGCAATGAGAGGGAGAAACCATGACAGAAAAAGTCCCGCTGTCCTGGTTGTGACGTCTCATCAAACGCCAGCAAGGACAATATAATAATTCTCATTTACCCCGTCAACACAAATGCGAATACTTTTTATTTATTTTTACACGCCAGCCAGTTTGAGCCACAGCGGCAGCGTCAGCATGGCTAAAAGCGTTTGTCCGGTGATGATCGCGGCCATCAGCTCCGCGTCGCCGCCCAGCTGGCGGGCCAGAATATAGGCCGAGGTGGCCGTGGGCAGCGCGGCAAACAAAAGCGCCACGTCGCGACTCAAGGGGTCGAGGCCCAGAACCCAGGCGAGCAGCAACACGACCAGCGGCATGAGCAACAGCTTGGCCACGTTGGTGGTCAACGTGCCGCGGTCCAGGCGCCACAGCGCCGCCGGGCGAAGCGCCACGCCTACCGCCACCAGCCCCAGCGGCAGTGCGGCGCGGCCCAATAGCTCGGCGGCGCTGCCACTCCAGCCGGGCAGGCCAATGCCGCTCATGTTTAAAAAGATTCCCGCCAGGCAGGCCAGAATCAGCGGGTTCTTCAAAAGCGTCAGCGCGCTCTGGCCAAGGCTTGCCTGCCCTAGCGTGCCGGTGCGGATAAAGCTCGCCACGCAGAGAATATTGACCACCGGTACCATGACCGCCACCGCAACCGCCGCGGTGGTCACCCCGGCGCTTCCGTGCAGGGCTCCGGCGCCGGCCACCCCCACGTAGGTGTTGAAGCGAATCGCGCCCTGAAACACGGACGTAAACGCCGGTGCGTCCAGTCGAATCCACGAGCGCAGCCCCCAAAGCAGCCCTGTCATGAGCCCAATCGCCCCAAGCAGCACCGCCGCAAGCCTTGCCACGGGTACCTGGCTTACGTCCGCCGTGGCAAGCGTTGCCACCAGCATGGCGGGGAACAGCACGAAATAGATGAGTTTTTCCATCTGCGCCCAGAACTCAAGGCTCGGCCAGCGCCGGTAGCCGATGACCCCGCCCAGAAGAATCAAGAGAAAGAGCGGCCCCAGCGCTCCGGTAATACTGTTCATCGATACTCCTTCAATTTGCGAGCGACGTGCGACATCCTGACCGCTCGCCGGCAACGCTTAGCTGCTACCATGCAGTATCTTCTCTGCCCTGTGGTCGTATCGTGACGCTTTTGCCATGAACAAGCCAACGCTGCCATGAACAAGCCAACCCCGTCGGAACCTTCTCGCGCTTTTCCGCTGCTCAACGTCCTCATGCTGGTCACCGCCTTGGCGCTGATGGCGTGCCTGGCGTACGGCTTGAACAGCTGGCTGCGCGACGACAGCGAGATTACCTGGTTCGCGCCCAACCCTGGGTGCGAGCTGCACACCAGCGCCTGCTCGGCGCAGTTGAATGACGGTGTGCTGAGCTTCGCGGTGGACGTGGACGGCCCCATCGAGGCGCTCAACGTTTTGCCGCTCGAGGTGATCGTCCAGGGCGTGCCGGCGCGCCAGGCAAGCGTTGAATTCATCGGCCGCGACATGGCGATGGGGCGCCACCATTTCGATCTGATCACCACCGCGCCGGGCCACTTCCACGGCCAGGGACAGGTCGGGCTCTGCACTCAGGCCGTCATGGCCTGGCGGGCGCGGGTGGTGGTGACCACGCCTGGCGGCAAAATCGGCAGCTGGTTCGATTTCGAGGTTACCCGGAGTTAGCATGCACGCACTTCTCAGACGCCGCGGTGTGATCGCGGCGCTGCTTTTGGCGCTTGTCGGGCTTGGCGCGCTGGCGCTACTACTGACAGGCGCTGGGCAAAACAGTGAGGCGCCGCGCGGCGGGCCGATCACCATGGCCTCCACCGACGGCGCCTTCTCGCTTTCGCACCTGACCGAGGATCAGATCGCCATGGTGTCGTTTGGCTACACGTCCTGTCCCGATGTCTGCCCCATTACGCTGGCGATGAAGCGTCAGGCGCTGGCGCAGTTCGACGAGTCGATCCGTGAGCGTATCGTTCCGGTGATGATCACCGTGGATCTCGAGCGCGATACGCTGGCACGACTGCGCGAGTACGTCAGCGCCTTTGGCGACGAGTTCATTGGCCTGGTCGGCACGCCCGACGAGCTTGAAGATGTCACCGAGCGCTACGGCGTGGTGTGGCAGCGAAGGGAGGCGACTGATTCCACCATGGCCTATACCGTGGATCACACCGCCGGGCTCTTTCTCGTCAATCGGGAGGGAGTGATTCTTGAGCGAGTGCTTTATTCACCAACGCCGTCGGCGCTGGTGTCAGCACTGGATCGCGAGCTCGAGCGGGGCACGGGTTAGCCTGCGGCGTTGACTGAGCCTTCAGCCATAAAAGCGCCGCCCTCGGGCGGCGCAGTGCGGTCAAGGCGCGGAAGGGATCACTCGATGCCTAAAAGCTCGACGCGGAACGTGAGCATTTCGTTGGGACCGATCGGACCTTGGCCGTTTTCGCCGTAGGCGAGCTCGGAGGGGATGTAGATCATCCACTTATCGCCGACGCTCATCATCTGCAGTGCCTCCTGCCAACCTTCGATGACCTGGTTGACCTGGAAGGTGACCGACTCGCCGCGCTCGAAGGAGCTATCGAACACGGTGCCATCGAGCAACATACCTTCGTAGTTCACCTCGACGGTGTCCTCGGGGCCGGGCGATTCGCCGTCGCCGGACTCGAGCACTTCGTACTGAAGGCCAGACTCGGTGACTTCGACATCGCCACGCTCGGCGTTTTCGGCCAGATACTCCTCGCCTTCCTGCTGGTTCATCTCGGCAATTTCCGCCGCCTGCTCTTCACGCTCCTGCATGGAGCGCTGCTGGAAGGCGACCAGGGTTTCCATCATCTCTTCTTCGGAAAGCGCCAGCTCGTTGCCTTCGAACACGTCGCGCATGCCGCTTGTGAAGGTATCGATATCGAGATCCTCGATATCCGCCTGCATGCTTTCGCCAAGCGTCACCCCAAGGCTGTAGGCCAGGCGCTGTTCGTCGGTTTCCGGCTCGGCGGCGGCGAACGGCGCCACCAAAAGAAGCCCGGTCAAAGCCGCGGTTTTGAACGTTGTAGAGACCATTGCTTTCATATGTAAACCTTCTTCAAGACGCTGTGCGCCGGCTGGAAAATTCTGGGTCGCAAACGCGTACGCGACGCCTGTCTGGCTAAGACCCCGTTGCGGGCCAAAGGTTTAAGACTGCAGGTTCAAGATTACACCACCAGGGTGGGACAGTGCGATGCCCCGGCAACGCGCTGTGACACGCTGCCCAGCAGCAGGTTCTTGTCGCCGTTGGTGCCCTGGGCGCCAATCACGGTCAAATCGCACTCGCGCTTTCGCGCAAAGCGCACGATGGTGCGCGATGGGCGCCCACCCTTGACGAAAGCGCGCACTCGGGTGGCGTCGGCACCAAGCTCCACCGCGAGCGCCTTGGCGTAGACGGCGATTTCCGTGGCGTACTCCTTGAGCGCGTCGTCGGGAATATCGAGCTTGCTCGGGCGCACCATGGAAAGCGACGCCTCGAGCAGACTGTGATGTTTGAAGACGCAGAGCATGTAGAGCTCCGCGCCGGTCAACAAATGCAGGCTTACCGCTTTCTCGAGCGCCTTGACCGCGCCCTTCGAGCCATCCACCGGTACCAGAATACGATGAAACATGGGTTTTTCCCCTTTTTATGACCCGGTCACCTAGCGAAAGGCCACGTCGCGCAGAAACAGCGCGATCTGCGGGAACATGATCAAAAGCGCCGCGGCGAGGATCAAAATCAGGATGAATGGCGGCGTGCCCTTGATCACGTCCCAGTATGGGCGCTTGAAGATCGCGATCGCGGTAAAGATATCGCAGCCAAACGGTGGCGTCGCCGAACCGATCGCCACCTGCAGCGTGATCAGAATACCTACCAGCACCGGGTCGAGGCCGGTCGCGGCTACCGCCGGCGCGAAAATCGGCGTAAGCACCAGAATCACGACGATCGGATCGACGAACATGCAGGCGACGAAAAACGATACGCAGATAGCGATCAGAACGCCGGTCGGCCCGGCGTCGTTGACGCCCACCGCCTCGAGAATGGCCTGGGGAATCTGGGCAAACGAGATGACCCAGGAGAAGCCGTTACCCACCGCCACCAGAATGAACACCACCGCCGTGATCAGCCCGGTGGACTTGGCGATGGTGTAGATATCGCTCATTTTCAGCGAGCGAAACACTACGAACTCCAGAAGCACCGCATAAAGCACGCAGGCCGCCGCCGCTTCCGTGGGGCTGAACACGCCGCCGTAGATACCGCCGACGATGATGACCGGGAAGCCCAGCGGCCAGAGCGCATCCTTCACCGCAAGCGCCCGGGCCTTCCAGCTCGAGCGCGGCTCGGTGGGGACGTCCCTGACGATGGCATAAACGATGCAGTACGCCGAAAACATGAAAAGAATCAAAAGTCCTGGCCCGATACCGGCGATGAAGAGCTCGCCGATCGACGTGCCGGAAATAACGCCATAAATGATCATGCCGATACTCGGCGGAATCAAAAACGCGATATCGCTTGCGTTGATGATCAGCGCCAGCGTAAACGAGTCCGAGTAGCCCGCTTTCAGCATCCTGGGGCGAAGCGGCGAGCCCACCGCCACGACCGTTGCCTGGGTCGAGCCGGACACCGCGCCAAACAGCGTGCACGACGCCGCGGTGCTGACCGCAAGCCCGCCCTTGATATGGCCGATGAAGGACATCACCATTTCGATCAAGCGGTTGGCGGACTGGCCGCGGGTCATGATATCGGCGGCGAGAATGAACATCGGCACCGCAATCAACGAGGCTGGCCGGATACCCGCCATCATCTGCTGAATCAGCGTATCCATCTGGCCAAAGCCGTTGAACATCATGTAAAAGCCAATCACCGCGGCGGTGATCAGCGGAATCATCATGGGAAAGCCCAGCAGCAGCAGGGCGATCATGGTCACTACCATTATCGTCGTCATCGTGTTCCCCTAAGCTCGCGTGGCCCTGGTTAAACTTCCGTTTCCGTATCCTTGTACCCATCCACCACGCCGGTCGAGAGATAGACATCGTGGCTGGTCAGGTTCTTGATGGCGGTCAGCAGGTATTGAATGGCGGTGATCAAAAACCCCATCGGCACCCACACATAGATCATCCACACCGGCAGGCTGAGCGCCGGCAGCACCCGCCCCTTGCTGTAGAGATCGAGGATGTAGATCACCGAGTAGTAGAGCAAAAAGAACATCACAAGCGAGGTGAACAGCGAAATCACGACCATTAGCACGCGGCGCCCGCCCACCGGCAGCGCATCGTAAATGGCCGACATGCGGATATGTCGACCGTGGCGAGCGGCGTAGCCGATCCCTGCAAAGGTGATCATGATGATGAGAATCCGGTTGAGCTCGCCGGAAAACATGATGCTGTTGCCGAACACGAATCGGGCAACGACGTTGATGACCGTATTCAGCGCCATTAGCAAAACCCCCAGCGCCAGAATCACTGATTCGACTTTGCTAATTGCGGTGTCGACCACCCCCAAAACGCCGGGCAGCCCCGAGCGGTAGTTGGCTTCTGCTTCCTCTTCGGTCATGGCTATTCTCCTGTCAGCGCCGCGCTTCGCTCGCTAAAACGAGCGGCATTGCGGTCAAAAGGCGCGGATAAAGTGCATGCAAAAAACGCATCCCCAAGGGCACTAAAAAGGGCAGCCGTGGCTGCCCCTTGCGTTACTCGAGATAGGCGTGCGGCGAGGCCGGTAGGATCATCGTCCCACCGACGACGACGCGCTTACTCGTTTTCAACGTTTTCAAGGTCGGCCTTGAACTGCTCGAGTAGCTCGCTGCCGCGCTCGCCGGTCATTTCGAGGAAGGCTTCCTCGACCTGCGGGGCACGCTCGCGAAACGCTGCAATCTGCTCGTCGTCCAAACGCGTCACGGTGACTTCGTCGGACGCCTCCTGAATTTTCTCCAGCGACGCCTCGGCCAGGCCCTGAACGTGCTCCATGGTTTGTTCGTAGGCGGCGTCGGTGGCGTCCTGAACCAGCTGCTGGTCCTCTTCGGACAGACCGTCGTAGAAGTCCTGGTTGGCCATCATCGCGGTGGTGAACCAGCCGTGGCCGGTGAAGGTCAGGTGGGGCGACACTTCATAAAGACCGCCGGACTCGATCCAGAAGATCGGGTTTTCCTGGCCGTCGATGATGCCGGTCTGCAGGCCGCCGTACACTTCGCCCCAGGGCAGCGGCGTGGGCGTTGCGCCAAACGCGCTGTAGGTCTCGGAGAGCAGCGGATTGGTCATGGTACGGATTTTCTTGTTATCCATGTCCTCCGGCGAGCTGATCGGCTCGTCGGTGGTGATGACCATTTCGCCTTCCGGATACATCTGGAGAAGTTCGAGCCCCTGCTCGGCGTAGAGCTCGGGGAACATCTCGTTGATCGCCTCACTTTCATCGAAGAACGTCAGAACGGTCTCTTCGTCGGTCGGCAGCAGATAAGGAATGAAGAAGATTTGCGCTTCGGGAATCAAGGCGCCGGTGAAGCCGGGGGACTGGTTGACGAACTGCAGGATGCCGTTCTGGGTCTGCTCCATGATGTCATCGGACTCGCCCAGCTCGCCAAAGCGATACACCTGAACGGTATGATCGGAGTTCTCTTCGATGTACCCCTTGAACGCTTGGGCAAACACGTCCTGAACGTCGCCTTCGTACTCTTCGTGGGCGTAACGCCAGTTATCTGCCTGGGCCGCGGCGCTCATGCCGAACAGCAGCGCGCCAACGCTTGCCGAGGTAAGAAGTTTGGACGTAACCGAACGCGTCGATAAAGCCTTGTAAGCTTTCATGCAGAGTTCCCCTTGAAGTGGTAAGCGCGTCACATAAAGCGCACAAATCCATTTTTAAATAACGGCTAGCGCAGCGTTGATGCCTTACCCGCTACGTTTGAAGCGGGCACGGTCGGATCACACGCCATGCGTTATTCAAAAATAGCTTAATTTGAGGCTAGCGCGCTGACTTGACCGGGTCAAGACGGGTGCCAATCACCGCCCAGGCGTTTTCGACCTCAATACAAGGCTTGTCAAAAACAGGGGCATCGGCCGCCAAATCACTCGAAAAGAGCTGATACTGCAGCCAAACGCTCGCGTTCCGCGATTCTTTATCGATCTCTTCAAGCGTTGAAATATCGCTTTGAGGCGCAAGCGCGAACGCCTGCCAGGCGTCAAGATTTTCTTTCTCGGCGGCAAGCTCGGCGTGCTTTATGGTGTCGCGCAGCGCCTTGATCGAGGCACTTCGTTGAGCCTGGCCCTTGAGCGTTTGGCGCAGCGCGCGAAGCGGCTGGGTGATCTCGCGCTGCCAGCGCAAGCGCGAGCGCCGCTCGTGGGCAAGCGCTGCCGGGGTCGCCATGAGCCCATGACGGTAGAGCCAAGCGTGAAACAAAAGCTCGCAGACATCGACCCCGGCCTGATCCTGCAGCGTCAGGCAGGCAGGTGTCACATCGTCGAGGGCGTAGAAGGCGCAGGCGAAATCCCAAAGCGGTGTCTGCTGCAGGCGCCTTGATCGGTTAGAATCACTCATCACGTTCGCCTCATTCGGGAGAAAGCATGATCGCACTGCGCCAGGTGGCCCTGCAACGGGGCACGCAAACGCTGCTGGAGGGCGCCGATCTGACGCTACACAATGGCGTCAAGGCCGGCATCATCGGCGCCAACGGCGCCGGCAAGTCGAGTCTTTTCAAGCTGCTACTCGGCGAGCTGGGCCCGGACCAGGGCGATATCGAAATGAGCGGCGGCCAACGCGTGGCCCACATGGCTCAGGAGGTCGAGGCGCTCGACCGTTCGATCATCGAGTACGTGCTGGATGGCGACGAGGCCCTGCGCCAGGCGCAGCAGGAGTTGAGCGATGCCCAGCGCGCCGACGATGCCCACCGCGAGGCGGAGCTTCACGGGCTGATCGAGACACTCGACGGCTACACTGCCGAGTCCCGCGCCGCCCAGCTGCTGGTCGGCCTTGGCTTTTTGCAGGCCAATCTGACCCAGCCGCTGTCGAGCTTTTCCGGCGGCTGGCGCATGCGCGTGAACCTGGCGCGCACGCTGTTCATGCCCTCTGACCTGTTGCTACTCGACGAGCCGACCAACCACTTGGACCTCGACGCGCTGCTCTGGCTCGAAAACTGGCTGACCCGCTACCCGGGCACGCTGCTTCTGATCTCTCACGATCGCGACTTTCTCGATGCGGTGTGCGATCACATCGTCCACATGCATCAGCAAAACGTCGAGCTTTACCGCGGCAACTATTCGCGCTTCGAGCGCACCCGTGCCGAAAAGCTCGCCCTGCAGCAGGCCCAGGCCGCCAAGCAGCAGGCGAGGCGCGAGGAGATCGAGCGCTTCGTCGCTCGCTTCAAGGCCAAGGCGACCAAGGCGCGCCAGGCGCAGAGCCGGGTGAAGATGCTCGAGCGCATGGAAGAGATCGCGATCGCCCACGTCGATTCGCCCTTTCACTTCACCCTGCCCGCCGCCGACAAGACCTCGCACCCGCTGCTGGTGCTCGACGACGCGCGGCTGGGCTATCGCGGTGACGCCGGAGAAACCGTTCAGCTCGACAAGGTCAACCTGACGCTACTGCCCGGTAGCCGCATCGGCCTGCTGGGCCCCAACGGCGCGGGCAAGTCGACGCTGATCAAGACGCTGACCGGCGAGCTTTCGCTGCTGGCCGGCAAGCGCGTGCCCGGCGAGCACCTGGCGATCGGCTACTTCGCCCAGCACCAGCTCGAGGGGCTCGACGTCACCGCCACGCCCTTCGTTCACGTGCAGCGCCTCTCCCCCACCGCCAGCGACCAGGAGATCCGCAACTTTCTTGGCGGCTTTGGCTTCAAGGGCGACGACGCCTTCGCCACGGTCGCCCACTTCTCCGGCGGCGAGAAGGCGCGCCTGGCGCTTTCGCTGGTGGCCTGGCAAAAGCCGAACCTGTTACTGCTCGACGAGCCCACCAACCACCTGGATCTGGAGATGCGCGAGGCACTGACCCAGGCGCTGTCGGCGTTCGAGGGCACGGTGATTCTGGTGTCCCACGACCGTCATCTCTTGCGTGCCACGGTGGACGAGTTCTGGCGGGTGGCGGATCACCGGGTCGAGCCCTTCGACGGCGATCTGGATGACTACCGCGCCTGGCTCAAGACGCGCCTGGAAGAGAGCCGCCGTGAGGAGCGCGTCGAAAAGAGCGAGCGCCAGGCGCAGCAGCCAAGTGTAGACCGCAAGGCCTCGCGCAAGGCCGCCGCAGCGCTCAGGGAAAAGCTGCGGCCGCAGAAAAAAGCGCGTGACCAGGCCGAAAAAGCCATGGAGGCCGCCCAGAGCGCGCTCGAGAAAGTGGAAGAGACGCTGGCGGAGCCGGCGCTCTACACCGACCCGGCGCGCAAGGCACAGCTGACCGAGGCGCTGGCCGAGCAGGCGCGCTGCAAGGAGCGCGTGGACAGCGCCGAGCAGCAGTGGCTCGCCGCCGAGGAAGCGCTGGAAGCGATGGAGGCGGAAATCCTCGAAAGCGAGCGCTAGCGGCTTTTCACCTTGGGCTTTTAACCCTGGGCTTTTAAACCTGGCGACTTTCGAGCATGAAGGTGACCGGCCCGTCGTTGGTGAGCGTCACCTGCATGTCGGCGCCGAAGCGGCCGGTCTCGACCGCAGGCCAGGCCGCGCGGGCGCACTCGACGAGATAGTTAAACAGCCGCTCGCCCTCTGCCGGGACGGCGGCACTGGAGAAGCCCGGCCGCAGCCCCTTGCGGGTATCCGCGGCCAGCGTGAATTGCGACACCAGCAGCAGCCCGCCGTCGACCTGTTGCAGGTTGTCGTTCATCTTTCCCTCGGCGTCGCTGAACACCCGATAATGAAGCAGCTTGTGCAGAATTTTCTCCGCATCCGCTTCACTGTCGCCACGCTCGACGCCGATCAGCGCCAGAAGCCCCTGGTCGATGGCGCCGATACGCTCGCCGTCCACGCTCACGGCGGCGTGCGTCACCCGCTGAATCAGTGCTTTCACAGGCTACCACCAGCGATGAAAGTGATGGACCGGCCCGCGCCCGTGACCGACCTGCAGCCGCTCGCTGGCCTCGAGGGCTGAGTGAAGCCACTGTTTGGCCTCGCGGATCGCCTCTACCGGGGCGTGCGCGTCGGCCTCCAGAGGGAGTCTTGCCAGACACGCGGCAACCGCTGCGGAGAGCGCACAGCCGGTGCCGTGCAGGTTCTCGGTGTCGATGCGCGAGGCGGGAAGCCAGGCGTGCTCGGTGGGCGTGGCCAGAAGATCCGGGCAGGTCTCGCCAGTCAGGTGGCCACCCTTGAGCACCACGAAGGGCGCACCAAGCGCGGTGAGCCCTGGCAGCATCGCCTCCATCTCATCCGGCGTTTTGGGCGAGGCGGTGTCGAGCAGCACCGCAGCCTCGGGCAGGTTCGGGGTAATCACGTGGGCCAGTGGCACCAGCACGTCGCGCACCGCGCGAATGCCTTCGTCATCGACCAGGATATCGCCGCTTTTCGCGACCATCACCGGGTCGAGCACGATCCAGCGCGGGCGATGCTTCTCCAGCACCGCCTTGATCACCTCGGCGACCTCGCGACTGCCGACCATGCCGATCTTCACCGCGTCGATGGCCACGTCCTCGAGCAGGTTCTCAAGCTGCACGCGAATCATCTCCGGCGAGACCGGCTCGACCCGGGCCACGCCCTGGGTGTTCTGGGCGATCACCGCGGTGATCACGTTGGTGGCGTAGACGCCGAGGGCCGAAAACGTCTTCAGATCGCCCTGCAGCCCCGCGCCACCGGAGGGGTCGGAACCGGCAATGGTCAATACCTTCGCGATATGCGTCATGGTCAATGTTACCCCGTGCTTACATGACCGAGGGAAGCCAAGTGGCGATCCCCGGGAATAGCGACAGCGCCAGCAGCATACCCAGCTGCAGCAAAATGAACGGAATCACGCCCTTGTAGATGGCCGAGGTCGGCACACTCGGGGGGGTGACGCCGCGCAGGTAGAACAGCGCAAAGCCGAACGGCGGGGTCAAAAACGAGGTCTGCAGGTTCACCGCGATCATGATGCCGAACCAGATCGGGTCGACGCCCATGGCCAGCAGCACCGGGCCAACGATCGGCACCACCACGAAGGTGATCTCGATGAAATCGAGAATGAAGCCGAGCAGAAAGATCACCAGCATGACGATGATCGTCGCGCCGACCACGCCGCCGGGCATGGACTCGAACAGGCTCGTGACCAGCTCCTCGCCGCCATAGGCGCGAAACACCAGTGAGAACAGCGCCGCGCCGATCAAAATCAGAAACACCATGCTGGTGACCTGGGCGGTAGAGTAGAGCGTCTCCTTCAGCATGGTGAAGCTCACGCGCCGGTTGGCCACCGCCAGTACCAGCGCGCCAAAGGCGCCCACGGCAGAGGCCTCGGTGGGTGTTGCGAAGCCGCCTAGAATCGAGCCCAGCACCGCCACGATCAGCAAAATGGGCGGCACCAGCCCCTTGAGCAGCAGCGGCCAGATCGAGCCCTGGTGATTCAGCTCCGCCTTGAGCTCCTCACGATCCACCGCCGGCGCCGATGACGGCTTGAGCCACGCCAACACCAGCAGATAAACGATGTAGGTTACGACCAGAATCAACCCCGGCACTAAAGCGCCGATGAATAGATCGCCGATGGAGAGCGTCTTTGGGCTCCACACGCCCATGGAGAGCTGCGCCTGCTGATAGGCGTTGGAGAGCACGTCGCCCAGCAGCACCAGCGCGATCGACGGCGGAATGATCTGGCCAAGTGTACCGGTGGCGCAGATAGTGCCGGTGGCCAGCGCCGGAGAGTAGCCGCGCTTGAGCATGGTCGGCAGCGACAAAAGCCCCATGGTGACCACGGTGGCCCCGACGATGCCGGTGGAGGCCGCCAGCAGCATACCGACGATGATCACCGACAGCCCCAGCCCGCCGCGCAGCGAGCCAAAAGCCATCGCCATGGCGTCGAGCAGCGTTTCGGCGACGCGAGATTTCTCCAGCAGCACGCCCATCAGCACGAACAGCGGCACTGCCAGGAGCGTCGTGTTGGTCATGATGCCGTAGAGGCGGTTGGGCATGGCGCCCATCATGTGGGGCTCGAAGGGCACGTCCACGCCCAGTGATGTGAGCGCGTAGCCGATACCGGCAAATCCAAGCGCCGTGCCGGCCAGCGACAGCGCCACCGGATAGCCCAGCATCAACACGCCGCACACGGCGGCGAAGAGCACCAGCGGCATGAAGTCCAGTATGACGGCCACTAGACGACCTCCTCGTGCTCATGAGTGGGATTGGGAAGCGCGCCGCGAATGATCAGCGTCTGGCGAATCAGCTGCGCCACCGCCTGCAAGAGCAACAGCGCCACCATGGCGAGAATCAGCGACTTCAACAGATAGACCGCCGGGATGCCGGCGTTGGGCGAGCGCTCCATGATCGCCCAGCTGGTCAACACGTAGTGGAAGCTGCCGATGGCGATGAACAGCGACACGGGGACGAGCAGAAACAGCGTGCCCAGCAGGTCGATCCAGGCCCGGGCTCGGCTGGAGAGCTTGCGGTAAAAGATGTCTACCCGCACGTGGCCGTCGTGCTTGAGCGTCCAGGCCGCGCCGAGCATGAACACCGCAGCGTGCATGTACATCACCGACTCCTGCATGACGATGCTGTTGGCCCCGATCACGTAGCGCAGCACGACGATGGCGAACTGCACCAGCATCATGATGATGATCAGCCAGGCGACCGCTCGCCCGACGCCTTCGGTCAGCCCATCGAGCCAGCGTAAAAGCCGCGGCTCAAAAGAATTTGCACGCATGGAGGTGTCCTGCCTTCTGAAAACGACTCGAAATGATCGCCGATTCTATCCCCTGCGTCATCCCCTGCGACCTCAAGCCCCCCTTTTTACGACCATTTACCGAGCAAGGGCCATCGAAGAGCTGCTTCAAGCGCGATGGTCAGGCCAGAGGCGCCGGGCGATGAGCGGCTTCGAGTGATCGTAGGCAGGCGGCAGGCAGCGGCAATTCCACCGCCACCGGCAGGTGATCCGAAAAGAGATGGTCGAGCACGCTGACGTCGGCGGCTTCCAGGGTTTGCGACAGCAGAATGTGATCCAGCGCTCGGCGCGGCTGCCAGGAGGGGTAGCTCAAAAGCGGCTTGACCGGATGCAGCGGCAGCGAAGCGCTAAAGCGCTCGTGGGCGTGAAGCTGCTCCGGGGTGCAGTTGAGATCGCCCATCACCACCACGTGGCGAAGCGGGGCGATGATGTCGCTTAGATAGTTGAGCTGGCGCACCCGGCCGCGATGGCTCAGCGCCAGGTGCGCCACGAAGATATGCAGCGCGTCCGGGCCGTTGCCGAAACGCACGTGGATCGCCCCGCGCCCGGGAAGCGTGCCGGGCAGCCGGTGCTCTTCGATACGGCTGGGGGTGAGTTTCGATAAAAGCCCGTTGCTGTGCTGGGCGATACGCCCCAGATTGCGGTTGAGCTGCTGAAAATGGTGGGGAAACCCGGCCTGAGCGGCCAGGTATTCGACCTGATTGATACGGCTGGAGCGAAAGCTTCCGCCGTCGACTTCCTGAAGCCCCACCACGTCGAACTTGCCCAACACCTCGCCCATGACGTCGAGGCGCTTGACGCGGCGCGGATGGGGCAAAAAGTGCTGCCAGCTCCGGGTGAGGTAGTGATGGTACGCCGAGGTTTGAATGCCGACCTGCAAATTGAAGGTCAGAAGTCTCAGCGTACCGCTCTCCCAAAACGGACTTTGCGCTTGCTGCGCGGCGTCGTCGGCGGAGAAGCCCGACACGATTACTCGGCGCGCTCGCTACGGACCTGCTCGATCAGCGCCTCGGCGACGACCGGCATGTTGTCCGCGCCGCCGGCAGTGCTCGGGGTCACCACGAAGCGGCCATCGACGACCAGCGCCGGCACGCCCATCAGGCGCATTTCGCGCATGCGGCTGTTGGCGCGATTGGTTTCGCTGCGTACCGGGAAGGCGTTGAGCGCCTTTTTGGCCTCGTCTTCGGTCACGCCGTAGTTGGCGAAAAACGCGGCGATGTCATCCTCGTCGGTCAGTTGCTGACCGTCCTGATGGATCGCATCGAAGAAGTCCTGATGAAGCTCCTCCTCGATTCCCAGCGACTGGGCGGCGTAGAAGGCGGTGGCGTGGGTATTCCAGTTGCCGCCCATGGTCGCAGGCATCTTGACGACTTCGACGTCGTCGTCGAGGGTGTCGTACCACTCGTTGACCGTGTCCTGCAGGCCGTAGCAGTGCGGGCAGCCGAACCAGAACACCTCGGTGACCTCGATGTGATCGTCATCGGCGACGGTCGCGACCGGGTTCTCCAGCAGCGTGTAGTCCTGGCCTTCCACCACCGTCTGGGCACTGGCGGCGGTCGAGAGCGCAAGGCCGGCCACGGCCGCAACGAATACTTTAAACATTATCGACATTCTCCAAAGTTGAGCGAAGCCTATGACTATCAAAACGTTCGACCGGTTCCCGGGGTGCGTTCAACGCCGCCGGGCAGGTTCTCGGGATACGTTGTAACGCATACTTGCCCGCTTTTTCATCGCCGTCCAGTGTTACACTAGCGTTTTCAGCAAGCCTACCCGCCCCACCGAGTGTAACGAATCCCGTCACCGGCTTAAATGGCCGCCGCCTGGCCGGGGCCGATTGCCCTCGACCTCGAAGGCAAACGGGTAGCCTTGACGTATGACTCAAGCGTTCAGGATTTTTTCCATGTCGACTCAAGACCGCCAAAGCCCGCGCCTCAACTACGCCACGGCCCAGTTCATGATCAGCGCGCCGAAGCTTTCGCTCTGCCCGGACGACACCGGCGCCGAGGTGGCCTTCGCCGGGCGCTCGAACGCGGGAAAATCCAGTGCGATCAACGCGCTGACCCAGCAAAAGGCGCTGGCGCGCACCTCGCGCACCCCCGGGCGTACCCAGCTGATCAATTTCTTCAGCCTGATGAACGACCCGGCCACGCGGATGGTAGACCTGCCCGGCTACGGCTACGCCAAGGTGCCCGAGTCGGTGAAGCTCGAGTGGCAGCGCCATCTCTCCGAGTATCTGCTGCACCGCTTCAGCCTGAAAGGCGTGGTGCTGCTGATGGACGTGCGTCATCCGCTGACCGAGTTCGACCTGACCCTGCTCGATGTCGCCGACCAGCGCGGCATGCCGGTGCACATTCTGCTGACCAAGGCCGACAAGCTGAAAAAGGGCCCGGCGAGTGCGGCGCTGCAAAAAGTGCGCTCGCGGCTGGTCGAGTGGGAAGACCTGGTCACGGTGCAGCTCTTCTCGTCGCTCAAGCGCGACGGGGTAACGACGCTATGCCAAACCCTGGACCGCTGGCTGGACGCGCCGGAACCCGAGTAACGCGGCCCCCCCAATAGCGCCCGTTTCAGCCGGGCGCGCGCTCCAATTGCGCGATCAGCGCCGGCAGCTCTCGCACGTGGCTCAGCCGGTAGACGCGGCTCGGAAGCGCCCGGTCGCTTTCACCGGCGATCCACACCGCGTGCATGCCGAGCTTGTTTGCCGGCAGTACGTCCTCCTCCCAGGAATCCCCCACGTGCATGGCGCACTCCGGCGCCACGTCGAGGCGCTCGAGCACGTTCAAAAACGCGTGGGGGTCGGGCTTGGGCGTGAACAGCTCGCCAGCGGCCACGGCGATGGGAAAGTAGGCCGCCAGCGGCTGGCGTTTCAAGTGGATATTGCCGTTGGTGATGGCGGCCAGATGAAAGCGCTGGCCCAGCGCTTCGAGCAGCTCAAAAGCTTCCGGGTGCGGGGTGACCTGCACGCGCAGCCGGTGAAACTCGTTCATCGCCGCCGCCGCCCATAAAATCGCGGCGCTGCGGTCAAGCCCTGCCGCTTCGAGCTGGGCCTCCAGCGCGCGAAGCCGCAGCCAGGTGAAGTCGCCCCGGCGCTCGGGCGTCGCCTTGGCCAGCGCCTGGCGTTTGACGAGATAGTCCGCCAGGCCCGCCTCCTGCTCGATTGAAAGCGCAGCTTCGCCCCGCTTTGAGCGCCACTCGTTGAGTGCGCTCAAAAGCCACTGGTAGTGGCCCTGCTCGGTTTTGAGCATCACGCCGTGGTTGTCCCAGAGCGTGTCGTCGAGATCGAAGGTGATGGCTTTTAGCTCGGCTGCGGGTTGGGTCATGAGTCGCTCCGGGGGCGGCGTTTGGCACGGGGGTGGGCGGCATCGTAACTCGTGGCCAGATGCTGCCAGTCAAGGCGAGTGTAAACCTGGGTGGTCGAGAGATTGGCGTGGCCCAAAAGCTCCTGCACGGCGCGCAGGTCCTGGCTCGACTCCAGCAGGTGGCTGGCAAAGGAGTGGCGCAGGCGGTGCGGATGCAGGGGTTCGGCCAGGCCGCGCTCGACACACAGGTGCGCCAGGCGCTTTTGGATGGCGCGGTGGCCAAGGCGTGCGCCGCGGCGCCCGACGAACAGCGCCGGCTCTGCGCCTGCGGTCAGACACCCGCGCACCGCCAGCCACTGGGTTAACGCGGCGCGGGCGCGCCGGCCCACCGGCACCTGGCGGGGCTTTCCGCCCTTGCCCACTACCCGCACGTAGCCGCCTTGCAGGCTCGTTAGATCGAGCGCGGCAAGCTCTGCCAGGCGCAGGCCGCTGGAGTAGAAAAGCTCCAGCATGGCCTGGTCGCGGCAGGCCAGCGGCGAGTCGTCATGGGGCGTATCCAGAAACCGGGCGAGGCTGTCCACGTCCAGCGGCCGCGGCAGGTGGCCGGGCTGCTTGGGCGTGCGCACGAGCCGGACCGGGTTGTCGGCAAGCCGGCCCTGACTTACCAGCGCATCGGCAAAGCGTGAAAGCGCGGCGCGTCGGCGCGCCAGGCTTCGCGGCGAGAGCCCGCGGCTGCGCTCGGCGCCGAGAAACGCGCGGGCAAGCGGCGCATCCAGGCGCTCGGCCAGCACCACGCCTCGCGTCTCGGCGAAACGGGCGAAAGCGGTGAGATCCTGCCGGTAGCCCGCCACGGTCGCCGGGCTTGCGCGCTCGGCAAGCCGGCCAAGATAGGCGTCGATCGCCTCCCACATCGCGCTGGCCCCGGCTACGTTAACCACCGCTGCCCAAACGCTGCAGGAGTCTTGCGACGATGTCGCCCAAATATTCGGTGAACAGCGTATCCATGCTCGCCCGATAGCACTCAACGTCAGGGCTTGCGAGCAGCAGATAGCCCATCGGCTCGCCGGCGGAGAGCCGCGTGATCGCACATGACCCCGCCTTGCGCGGTGCCTTGGTATGGGGCAGCAGGCGCTTCCAGTCGCTGGCGCTGAGTTTGGCGCAGCGGCTGGTGCGCCCGTCCAACAGCGCCGTCAGCCGCGACGTCGCGTGCTGGTCGAGCACGTGGCGTGGCGGCTGGGGCGGCGTCGGCTCCTCGTCGCTCACACTCGATGGGCACCAGAGCGCCATCGCCGGCGTGTCGAAACGCTCATTGAGCTGGGTCGCCAGCGCCTGGGCCAGCGCGTCGCGGTCCTCGGCATCGATCAGCACCAACAGCGTTTCGCGCAGGCGCCGGTACTGCGCCTCGTTATGGCGCGCGGTTTCCAGCAGGTGCTCGAGACGCCCCTCGGCGCTCTCGGCGCGGTGGCGAAGATCGGCCACCAGCCGCTCCAGAAGCGACGTGGCCCCGTCGATGTTCGGGTGAGGCACCTTGAGCTGCTGTAAGAGCCCTTCCCGGCCGACGAAAAAGTCCGGGTGGCGGGCTAGCCAAAACGCGACCTGGTCCGGGTCGAGCGTCTTGCGCGGCTCGGGGGCTTGCGACATCGCCGTTCTCCTTGGAGTGGTTGAGCGTGCTGGATTAGTTGAGCGTCACGCGGCCGTCGAACACCCTGGTCGCCGGGCCAACCATGATCAGTGCGGCATCTTCGCTCGGCCACTCGATTGTGAGCTGGCCGCCGGGCAGGTGCACCGTGACCGGGCTTTGCAAAAGCCCCTGGCGAATGCCGCTGGCCACCGCCGCGCAGGCACCGGTACCGCAGGCAAGCGTCTCGCCGCTGCCGCGCTCGAAAACGCGCAGGCGAATCTCGTGTTTTGACACCACCTGCATGAAGCCGACGTTGACCCGCCGGGGAAAGCGCGGGTGGGCCTCCAACAGCGGGCCCACCCGCTCGACCGGCGCGGTGTCGACGCTGTCGACCGTGAGCACCGCGTGGGGGTTGCCCATCGATACCGCGCCGACCTCGAGGCGCTGCCCGTCGACCTCGATGGCGTGCAGCACCGCATCCGCCGGCGCATCGAACGGAAGCCGCTCAGGGGCGAAGCGCGGCCGGCCCATGTCGACCCGCACCTGACCGTCGCTTTGCACGTGCAGCGTGAGCGGCCCGCCGGCGGTTTCGACGCAAATCTCGTGCTTGTGGGTCAGGCGCTGCTCGCGCACGAAGCGCGCGAAGCAGCGCGCGCCGTTGCCGCAGTTTTCGACTTCGCTGCCATCGGCATTGAAAATTCGGTAGCGAAAGTCCATGTCCGGGTCGCGCGGTGGCTCGACCACCAACAGCTGGTCGAAGCCGATGCCAAAGCGTCGGTCGGCCAACTGGGCGATCGTTTCGTCGGTCAGCCGGGCACGCTGGGTGACCAGATCGATCACCATGAAATCGTTGCCCAGCCCGTGCATCTTGGTGAAGTGAAGCAGCATTACGTCGTCTCGCTTGGCAAGAGCGTTTCGCCGGCCCAGAGGCTTTCAAGCGACTCCCGGGCGCGCACCACGTGGACGCGGTCGCCGTCGACCATCACCTCGGCCGGGCGCGGGCGGCTGTTGTAGTTCGAGGCCATCACGAAGCCGTAGGCCCCCGCCGAGCGCACCGCCAGCAGATCTCCTGCGGCGATGGCAAGCTCGCGCTCCTTGCCGAGAAAATCGCCGGTTTCGCACACCGGGCCGACCACGTCGAACGTGGCGGTATCACGGCGCTCACGAGTATCGACGCGTACGATCGCCTGCCAGGCCTGATAAAGCGCCGGGCGGATCAGATCGTTCATGGCCGCATCGACGATGGCGAAGTTTTTCGTCTCGCCGGGTTTCAAGAATTCGACCCGGGTGAGCATGACGCCGGCATTGGCGGCGATGGAGCGGCCGGGCTCGAACAAAAGCGTCAGCGCCTCGCCGCCTTCCCAGCGCGACAGCCGTGCCAGCAGCTGGCTTGCGTAGTCGAAGGGCTGCGGCGGGGTTTCGTCGCGATACGGCACGCCAAGCCCGCCGCCAAGATCCAGATGCTCGATTTCGATACCGCGCTCGCGAAGCCGCTCCATGAGCAGCAACAGCCGCTCGAGGGCATCGAGAAACGGCGCGGTTTCGGTCAGCTGCGAGCCGATATGGCAGTCCAGGCCATTGATGGCGAGGTGCGGCAACTTCTGGGCGAGCGTGTAGACCTCGAGCGCATCGTCGATGGCGATGCCGAACTTGTTGTCCTTGAGCCCGGTGGAGATGTAGGGGTGCGTGCCCGCATCCACGTCCGGGTTGACGCGAAGCGACACCGGCGCGATGACGCCGAGTTCACCGGCTACGGCGTTCAGACGCTCGAGCTCCGGCGCGGACTCGACGTTGAAGCACTTGATGCCGACCTCGAGCGCCCGGGCCATCTCGTCGCCGCGCTTGGCCACGCCGGAGAACACCACCTTTTTCGGATCGCCGCCGGCCTTGAGTACGCGCTCGAGCTCGCCCACGGAGACGATATCGAAGCCCGCGCCCAAGCGTGCCAGAAGCCCCAGCACCGCCAGGTTCGAATTCGCCTTCACCGCGTAGCAAATCAGGTGCGGATGAGTGCCGAGCGCCTCGGTGTAGGCGCGAAAGTGGCGCTCGAGCGTGGCCTTCGAGTAGACGTAGCAGGGCGTGCCCACCTCGTCGGCAATGCGCGTAAGCGGCACCTCTTCGGCGAACAGCACGCCGTCCTGGTAGTTGAAGTGATCCATCAGGACTCCTCGGCGGCGGTCTGGGCGTTGTCATCCGGCAGGTAGAGCGGGCCTTTTTGGCCGCAGCCGGCAAGCAGGAGTGCGACGAGCGCGATCAGGACGAGCGCCTTCATGGTGCCTCCCGGTGCGCCTTGAGCGCCTCGAGTGCGCGGCTCGCCGCGGCGCGTACCTGGTCCGGGGCGGTGCCGCCGATATGGTTGCGCGCGGCGACCGACCCTTCCAGCGTCAAGACCTCAAAGACGTCCGCCTCGATGGTGTCGGAGAACTGTTGAAGCTCCTCGAGGGTCATTTCAGACAGATCCTTCTTCTCCTTCAGACCAAACGCCACCGACTGGCCGACGATCTCGTGGGCGTCGCGGAAGGCCACGCCGCGGCGTACCAGGTAATCCGCCAGATCCGTCGCCGTGGAGAAGCCGCGCCGCGCCGCCTCGAACATGCTCTCTTTTTTTGGCTCGATGGCGGGCACCATGTCGGCGAAGGCCTTGAGGCAGTCCAGCACCGTATCGACGGTGTCGAACAGCGGCTCCTTGTCCTCCTGGTTGTCCTTGTTGTAGGCCAGCGGCTGCGACTTCATCAGCGTGAGCAGACTCATCAAGTGGCCGTAGACGCGCCCGGTCTTGCCGCGAACGAGCTCCGGCACGTCCGGGTTCTTCTTCTGCGGCATGATCGACGAGCCGGTGCAGAAGCGATCCGGCAGGTCGATGAAGTCGAACTGGGCGCTGGTCCAGAGCACCAACTCCTCGCTCATGCGCGACAGATGCATCAACAAAATGCTGGCGAAGCTGGCGAATTCGATGGCGAAGTCACGATCCGAGACCGCGTCCAGCGAGTTCTCCGCCGGGCGGGAAAAGCCCAGAAGCTCGGCGGTAACGTGACGGTCGATCGGGTAGGTGGTGCCGGCCAAAGCCGCCGCGCCCAAGGGCATGACGTTGACACGCTTGCGAGTGTCCAAGAGGCGCTCGTGGTCGCGGGCGAGCATCTCCTGCCAGGCCAACAGGTGGTGGCCGAAGGTGACCGGCTGAGCGGTCTGCAGGTGGGTGAAGCCCGGCATGATGGTGTCGGCTTCGCGCTCGGCAAGCCCAATCATGCCTTCGCGCAGACGCATTAGCTCCGCGTCGATCGAGTCGATGGCGTCGCGCATGAACAGGCGAATATCGGTCGCGACCTGGTCGTTGCGCGAGCGCCCGGTGTGCAGCTTCTTGCCGGTGATGCCGATCTTTTGCGTCAGCCGCGCTTCGATGTTCATGTGCACGTCTTCAAGCGGCACCGACCACTCGAACTCGCCGCGCTCAATCTCGCCCTGAATCTCGGTCAGGCCGTCGATGATTGAGTCGCGCTCCTCGTCGCTGAGCACGCCGACGCGCGCCAGCATGGTGGCGTGGGCGATCGAGCCCTGAATGTCCTGACCGGCCAGGCGCTGGTCGAAGCTCACGGAGGCGGTGAAGCGGGCAACAAAGGCGTCGGTGGGCTCGCTAAAGCGTCCGCCCCAGGACTGATTCGTAGCTTGGCTCATCAAGAATTCCTACTGACAAAACGAAGGTGGCAACAAGGGTGACAACATAAGGAAATCGTTGGCCCAGAGTGTACCAGAGTCGGCCCGGTTCGCGGCACGCGGTTTTGCACGCCCGCTCAGGGCGAATCGATGCCGGCGTCCTTGAGCGCGCGAGGCCAATCGAACCGCGACAGGTAGTCGTCGAGCCCGGCCAGCGGCATGGGCCTGGCGAAGTAGTAGCCCTGCATGAAGGTGGAGTGGCGCTGGTGCAGATAGCGAAACTGCTCGGCGGTTTCGACGCCTTCGATGAGCACCTCGAGCCCCAGCTTCAAGGACATGGTGATCACCCCTTCCACGATCGCCGCGTCGTGCTCGTCGTGGGTGACGTCGCTTATGAACGAGCGGTCGATCTTGAGCCGGTTGATCGGCAGGCGCTTTAAATAGCTCAAGCTGGAAAAACCGGTGCCGAAATCGTCCAGCGCGATGTGGACGCCCAGCGCGCTGAGCTTCTTGAGCGCCTCGATGGCGTTCTCCAGACTCTCCATCAGCACGCCTTCGGTGATCTCGATCTCCAAAAGCGCCGGGGCCAGTCCCGTCTCCTTGAGCACGCGCTCGATCGAGGCGACAAAGCCCGGCCGCTGAAACTGGGTAGGCGAAATATTGACCGCCATGACGAGTGGGCGCTGGGCGCCGTCGTTGATATGCACCGCATCGCGACACGCCTGATTCAGCACCCACTCGCTGATGGGAATGATCTGGCCAGTCTCTTCCGACATGCCGATGAACTCCGCCGGCGAGATCGCGCCGCACTCCGGATGGTGCCAGCGAATGAGCGCCTCGACCCCGACCACCTCGCCGCTCGCGCCGTCGATCTGCGGCTGATAGTGAAGCTCGAACTGCTCCTGCTCGATGGCCGTTTGCAGTGCGTGGCGCAGGCTCACCCGCTCGCTCACCCGATGGTTGAGCTCGTCGGTGTACCACTGATAGGTGTTGCGCCCGCGGCGCTTGGCCTTGTACATGGCCAGATCCGCCTGCTGCACCAGCGACCGGGGCTTGGCCATACTGCCGTTGTCGGTACCGATGCCGATACTGGCGGTGATGTGAAGCGCCTTGTCCTGATACCAGTAAGGTTCGGCAATCCGCCTGAGCAAACGCTCCACCACCTGGATCACGTCCTGCTCCATCGCCAGGTCCGGCAGCAGCACGATAAACTCGTCGCCCCCGATGCGCGCCACGGTATCCCAGGGGCGCAGCTCCTCCTCGAGGCGCCGGGCGACACTGATCAAAATGAAATCGCCGACATCGTGACCCAGCGAATCGTTGATCGGCTTGAAGTCGTCCAGATCGATGAACAGCACCGCCACGTGACGCCGATAGCGCTTGGCCAACATGCATCCCTGGGACAAGCGCTGGTTCAAGAGCTGGCGATTGGGCAAGCCGGTCAGGGCATCGTGATTGGCGTTGTGTCTCAGCTGCGCCTGGTACTCGCGCTGGGCGGTGACGTCGTTTTGCACGCCGATGAAATGCGTGACTCGCCCCTGCTCGTCGCGCACCGGCGAGACGTACAAGTCGTTCCAAAAGGACGTGCCATCCTGGCGGACGTTGCGCAGCATTACGTGCACATCGCGCTGTTCGCGTATGCCCCGGCGCAGTTGCTTGACGGTGGAGGCGTCGGTTTCGTCGCCCTGCAGGATACGGCAGTTGCGCCCGAGCGCCTCATCCCGGGTGTAGCCGGTGATGGTCTCGAAAGCCTTGTTGACGTATACCATGGGCAAATCGTCGGCCAGCGCATCGACGATGACGACACCATTGGTGCTCGACTCCACGCTGCGCTCCAGAAGCACCAGCTGCTGCTCGGAGGTCTTGCGCTCGGTGATATCGCGGGCGATCACGTAGATCACCTCGCCGTCGGCGAAGGCGCTCACTTCGAGCCAGGTGAGTGCATTGGTCTGGCTTTTGGCGCGCACGTCAAAAGGCTCGATCTGCTCGCCCTGATGTATGCGCGCAAGCGCGCGCTCTATAATGGGGTGGTCATCGGGCTCGACGATCACCCCGCACGGGCGGCCGATGAGCTCTTCGGCGCGGCGGCCCAGCATGCGCTCGAAGGCCGGGTTAACATTGAGTAGTGCCCCTCGGAAATCGATGCAACAAAGCATATCCTGCGAGAGCAGAAAAAAGTGGTCCAGCTCACCTTGTTGATCGGCAGAGGGCATGGGCGTTACCTGCACGTGACAATAGAGTTTAGGGTCGGCCAATCAAGAGTGATCGATTTTACGGCGCAAGCGTTTTTACTGCGTAAGCGCGTGCTTTATGATGAGATTTATCATAGTTCGACACGCCGTGTCTGCGGCATAGGGAGAATAACGTGTCATCCATCACCAAATTACGCATTGCCACGCGCAAAAGCCAGCTGGCGCTGTGGCAGGCAGAGCACGTCCGCGAGCGCCTGATGGCTGCGCACAGCGGCCTCGACGTCGAGCTGGTCGCCCTGTCCACCAAGGGCGACAAGATCATCGATACCCCGCTTTCCAAAATCGGCGGCAAGGGCCTGTTCGTCAAGGAGCTCGAAGAGGCAATGCTCGACGGCCGCGCCGATATCGCCGTGCACTCGATGAAAGACGTGCCGATGCACTTTCCCGAGGGGCTCGGACTTTCCGTCATTCTGGAAGGCGCCGAGCCCACCGACGCCTTTGTCTCCAACCGGTTTCAAAGCGTCGATGAGCTGCCGGAAGGCGCGCGCATCGGCACCGCGAGTCTGCGTCGGGGCCTGCAGCTGCGTGAAGCGCGCCCGGATCTCGAGATTTTGAACCTGCGCGGCAATGTACAAACACGCCTGGCCAAGCTCGACGACGACGAGTTCGACGCCATTATTCTGGCGACCTCCGGGCTCAAGCGGCTGGGGCTGGCCGCGCGCATCGCCCAGGAGCTGCCGCCGGAGATCTGCCTGCCCGCCTGCGGTCAGGGCGCGCTTGGCATCGAGTGCCGGCTGCACGACCCCGAGCTGATCGCGCTGCTGGCCCCGCTCGATGACAACGACACCGCCACCCGCGTGCGCGCCGAACGCGCCATGAATACCCGCCTGGAAGGCGGCTGCCAGGTACCGATCGCCGGCCATGCGGTGCTCGACAAGGCCAACGAGACCATCTGGCTGCGCGGACTGGTGGGCAACCCGGAAGGGACCGAGGTGCTGCGCGCCGAGGGCCGCGGCTCGATCCACGAGCCCGAAGCGCTGGGCATTCGCGTGGCCGAAGACCTGCTCGACCAGGGCGCTGGCGATATTCTCGCCGAGGTATACGGCGACAACGTATGAGCACGCGCTGCCCATGAAGGCGACCCAGACCGCGCCAATGACCGCGCCCGTACTGATCGGCCGCCCCGGCGAGCGCGGCGAGGCCCTGGCCTCGGCGCTGGCCGCCGACGGCGCCTGGGTCGAGCCGCTCGAGGTGATGGCGCTGGAGACGCTCGAGGAGGACGCCGCGCTCAGAAGCGTCTGGCTCGATCTCGACCGTTTTCATAAAATCGTGGTCACGAGCCCCTTCGCCGCGCTGCAGCTGATCGAGGCGGTCGACCGCTACTGGCCGCAGCTGCCGGTAGGCATCGATTTCTACGCGCCGGGCGCGGGCACCGCGACAGCGCTCGAAGGCGCGCTCGACGTACGCGTAGAGCGCCCCCCGGTCAGCGCCGGCGAGGACACCAGCGAAGCGCTATTGACGCTCGATTCGCTTTCAGGCCTTGCGCATCAGCGCGTGCTGATCGTGGCCGGTGAAGGCGGGCGAACGCTTTTAGCCGAGACGCTCACCGCGCGCGGCGCCGCCGTGACCCGTGTGGCGACGTATCGACGCGTTTATCGCGCGCCCGGTCCGGAATTGCAGCGGCGCCTGGCAGAGGGCCGTTTTCACGCATTGATCGTGACCAGCGGCGAACTGCTCGAATATCTGTCAAACTGGTGCCATCAAGCAGCGTTGAAACAACCCCTAATCGTTTCCAGCCGCCGTTTGGCCGCCTTGGCCGGCACGCTGGGTTTTTGCGACCTCAAGGTGGCGTCAGGCGCATCGACGGCCGCGCTGGCAGCGGCGTTGAACGCGCTCAGCTCCCCCGGAGATGCCGATGTCGATTAAAGAACTTAACAAGGGCTAACGACAGATGAGCAAACAACCATTTGATCAACAGGGCGACAACAAGACGCCTGATGATGCCGCCTCCCGCCAAGGCGCAAGCGACACGCCCCCGAGCGATGCGACATCGAGCGTTTCGCCTTCGACCCCGGCGGCGGATAAAAACGCCGAGGCGTACGCGGCGAAAAACAGCCGCTCACGCCGGCGTAACAAGGGCGGCAGTCAGAGTCAGCCGGCCAAAACCGACGCCAGCGCTAACGCCAGTACGACGACCGGTACCCACGCCAGTACCCGTGCTAATACGAGCACTAGCGCTGACAGCACCAGCCCAAGCCCGGACAAGGCGCCCGCTGGCGCCGCGAGCGCATCGAACAAGCCCGCCCCCTCCAATAGCAAGCCCAGCGCCACGACGCCGCCGCCCAAAACGCCTGCCTCCAGCACCCCAACCCCGCCGTCCGGCGGTGGTAAAAGCGGTGGCAAGGGCGGTGCGGTCGCGATCGTGCTGGTCGTGATCGTCGCTCTGATACTCGGCGTGATCGCCTGGCAGCTTTGGCAGCGCACGGACGCCCAGCAGGCGCGCATCGACGAGCTCGCCCAGCAAACCCAGTCAAGCGCCACCCAGCAGAGCCTCGACGAGCTTCAGTCGCGCATCGAAAGCGGCGAGAGCGAGCGTAACGAGACGCTCGACAGCACCGTGAGCGAGCTGCGAGGCGAGCTCGAAAGCGTTCAGGCGCGCGTCGACGAAACCGTGTCTGACGTGCTCGATCAGCTCTCCCAGGCCCAGGACACCGACGAGCGCGACTGGCTTCACGCCGAGGCCGCCTATCTTCTGCGCCTGGCCAACCAGCGCCTGCAGCTCGAAGGCGACGTCGAAGGCGCTTCTGCCCTTTTGCGCACTGCCGACGCTCGCCTGGTCGATGCCGATAACCCGGCGCTGACGCCGATACGCCGCGAGATCGCCAATGAGCTTGCCGCTCTTGACGCCGTACCGCGGGTCGACCGCACCGGCATTTACCTGGCGCTGAACGCTCAGCAGGAGCAGATTGCCGGGCTTCGCCTGTCCCAGGAGATCGAAGAGCGGGCGATCAGCGAAGGCATGGAGCAGCCGCCGAGCGGCTCCTTCGAGCGCCAACTGGCGAAATTCGGCGCCGAGCTTCGCGATCTCGTCGTGGTGCGCCATCACGACGAGGCGCTGGAAGCGCTGATCACCCCGGAGCAGGAGTCTTACCTGCGTCAAAGCCTGCGCCTGATCCTCGAACAGGCCCAGCTTGCCCTGCTTCGAGAAGAGCAGCCGCTGTTCGAGGCGAGCCTCGACAAGGCGCTGGATCTGCTCGAGCGCTACTACGACACCGAGCGCGACGAGACCCAGAGCGTGATCGCGCGTCTTGAAGAGATCAAGCAAAATCAGGTCGAGCCGGAGCTTCCCGATATCAGCGGTTCGCAGCAGGCCATGGCCGATTTCATCGACAACCGCTTTCAGGCGCGCCGCCAGGGCGGAGGTGACGAATGAGAAAGCTGCTGCTGTTAATCGTCGCCGGCCTTGCCGTCGGCGCCCTGTTCGGCCACCTGATGATGTCGGTGCCGGGCTACTGGCTGATTCGCGTCGGCGACACCTCCGTGCAGACCTCGTTCTGGTTCGGTTTGCTGCTGCTGCTGGCCGCCTTCATCGTAGTGCACTTCGCGCTGCGCCTTCTTTCCGGCATCGTTCGCCCGGTGGGCCGCTATCGCACCTGGAACGCCCGGGCACGCAATCGCCGCGCCATGAAGCGCACGGTGCGCGGGCTGGTCGCGCTGACCGAGGGCCGCTTCAAGCGCGCCGAGCGCACGCTGGCGGGCGCGGCGGACGACTCCAGCACGCCGATGGTCAACTACCTTTCGGCGGCGCTGGCGGCTCACTACCAGGGCCACCACGAGCGTTCTCAGGAGCACCTGAACCAGGCCCAGCTCACAACCGATGGCGCCGACACCGCCGTAGGCCTGATGCAGGCGCAGCTGATGATCGATCGTCAGCAGCCCGAAGAGGCGCTGGCGATTCTCAACCGTCTTGACCAGAAGCTGCCCAACCACCCGCAGGTGCTGAAGCTCTTGAAGCAGGTCTATCTCAGCGTCAGCGACTGGGAGGGGCTTCGCCATCTAGTCCCGCGGCTGGTGGCCAAAAAGCTGATCACCCAGCAGGAGCGCGAGCAGCTCGAGTTCAAGGCTTACCGCGAGCTGATTCTGTTCGAAGCCGCCAACCCGGCCAATATCGAGCGGGTGCGCGGGCTGTGGGCGGACATGCCGGACTATCTACGCGGCAACACCGAGCTGATCGTGCTTTACGTCGAGGCGCTGTTGCAGGCGAATGAAGAGGCGATCGCCGAGCGGCTTTTGAGCCAGTCGCTGGACACTCACTGGGACGCGCGGCTAGTCAAGCGCTTCGGGCTTTTGGGCGTCGACGCGGCGCGCCAGCTCGCCCGCGCCGAAAAATGGCTGCAGGAGCGCCCCAACGACCCGGAACTGCTGCTGGCCTGCGGGCGCCTATCGCTGCGTACCGGCCAATGGGAGAAAGCGCTCGAGTATTTCGAGGCCAGCCAGCGCCAGCGCCCGAGCGGCGAAGTGTGCGCCGAGCTTGCGCGCCTTTACGCAAGCCTTGGCGAGCATAACAAGAGCCAGCTCTACTACCGCCAAAGCGTGGAGATGATGGCCCAGTCGCTGCCCTCCCTGCCTCAACCTAGCGATGCAAACGACAGCGACGGCCCACAAAAAGGTGGAAAAAAACGCCGCTGACCTATTGCCTTGCGAGTTTCACCTGATGAATGGGCGCCCTTGGGCGCCCTTCTCTTTTCTACGACTTTGGTCTAAATCGACGGCGTTCGATGTTTTTCGCGCCATATCATCTCAATACTTTACATAAATATTCGGATGTACAGCATTTGTCGCAAATATATTTAAACAAATCGAATGGTCTAGCGAATTTTAAGCGCTTTTTTTACTAATTTTTCGATACTAAGATAGTTGCATGGTTTGAGGCGCTCTCGCCCAACAAGCCCTAAAAAAACATTCAAATCGACTAATCAGGTACGCCACCATGAAAAAACTGACCACCACCGCCGCTATCGCCCTCGCCCTCGTTTCCGGTTCTGCCTTCGCCGCAATTGACAGCGCCGATCAACCGAACAGCTCGAGCGTTTCACAGATCGAGTCGCGCAACGCCTCCGTCGAGCAGGTCATCGCCAAGAACAGCGGCGTGGGTCTGCCGGTCACCAGCGCCGACTCTCACATCGCCAACACCCACAACGCGATCTCGCTTGACCAGCTGCACGCCCGCAACGGCGCAACCGGTGAGCAGACCATCAACGCCGATCTGGACGCCACTGGTACTGCCAGCGTCAAACAGAGCCACAACGCTGCGCTGACCAAGGATCTGCTGCAGGCGCGTAACGGTGCCACTGGCGAGCAGACCATCAATGCCGACACTCAACGTACCCTGTAAGCACGGTTTTTAAAGACTGTTTTTAAAGACTGCCTTCAGGTACAAAAAACCCCACTGATCGGTGGGGTTTTGCGTTGATCAGGGTGCCCCACGGGGCACCCTTTTTCATGGCTTACTTTTCATGACTTTCTTTTCACGACTTGGGAAAACCGGTCAGTCGTCGATGACCGGCGCGCTGGTCACGCGGTCTTCCGGCAGCTCGTCGCGCACCTCCGCTACGGCGCTGGCGCTCACCGCTCCCGCGTCGTTGCCCCAGGCCCCGCGCACGAAGGTGGCAAGCTCGGCCACCTCGTCGTCGGACAGGCGCCAGGCGAAGTCCGGCATGGCCAGCGCTTCCGGGCGCTGCTCCGTGGAGGGCAGCCGGGCTCCGGCGAGGATCACCCGGATCATGCCGGTCGGGTCGTCGGCGTTGACCATCGAGCTTCCCGACAGGCTCGGGAACACCTGGGCGGCGCCGCGGCCGTTGGAGAAGTGGCAGGCGTTGCAGTTATCCAGATAGAGCCGCGCGCCCAGATCGTTTTCCACGTCCGCCCGCGTGAGCATGGCATCGGTTTCGTCGACCTGCGCGTCGGTGATCAGAGGGCGGTCGCCGTGACTTCCCAGTCCGTTCAGGTAGGCGGCGATCGCCTGCAAATCGCTCTCGTTGAGATGCGAGGTGCTGTGCGCCACCACCGACGTCATCTCGCCGGCCACGGCGCTTTCGTCGTTACGCCCGGTGGCGAGGTAATCGACGATCGCCTGATCGTCCCAGCGCTCGATGGCGCTGCCGCCGTCGCCGCTGCCGCGCAGGCTCGGCGCGTACCAGCCCTCCAGCACCTCGCCGGCAAGGAACGCGTCGTCGCTATCATCCAGCGCCTTCTCCTGGAAGAAGAGCCCGCGCTCGGTGTGGCAACTGCCGCAGTGGCCAAGCCCCTGAACCAGATAGGCGCCGCGGTTCTGCTCGTCGCTGCGCTCGGGGTCCGGTGAGAACGTCTCATCGTTGGTAAACAGCCAGTCCCAAAGCCCGATGCCCCAGCGCTGGTTGAACGGAAAGCTCAGGTCCGTGCGCTCAGGGGTATGCTCGACCGGCGCCACGCCTTCCATGAAGTAGGCGTAGAGCGCGTCGATATCCTCATCGGTGATCAGCGAATAGGAGGGGTACGGCATGGCCGGATAAAGGTGCTTGCCATCGGCGCGCTCGCCCTGCCTGAGGGCGGCGGCGAACTCGTCGCGGCTATAGTTGCCGATGCCGGTTTCCGGGTCTGGGGTGATGTTGGTCGAGTAAATGGCGCCAAAGGGGCTCTCCACGCCCAAACCGCCGGCGAAGGGCTCACCGCCGGGGGCGGTATGACACGCCACGCAGTCGCCGGCGCGCGCCAGATATTCGCCGCGGCTGATCACGTCGTCATCGAACGCGAGGCTTGCGGTGGTGACGCTCAAAAGGCCAACGCCGACCAGCCCCTGGCGCCATTTTACGGTGTGCTTCATGGTCGCTCTCCTTAGGCTTGAACCAGCGGGCCGGGGTTGGGCAGGTACTGCTCGCGGATTGCCTTCGCCGACCAGTAGGTCAGTGCACCGACCAGCCCCGTCGGGTTGTACTGCAGGTTCTGCGGAAAGGCGCTGGCGCCCATCACGAACACGTTGTGTACGTCCCAGCTCTGCAGGTAGCGGTTGAGCGCGCTGGATGAGGGATCGGTGCCCATGATCGCTCCGCCCACGTTGTGCGTGGTCTGGTAGGGGCGAACGTCGTAGCGCGTATCGAAGTCCTTGAAGGAGAGCCGATAGTCGTCCGGGCCCAGCGCCTTTGAAAGCGTATCGATCTTCTGTTTCATGAACTGGGTCATGCGCACATCGTTGGCCTTCCAGTCGAAGGTCATGCGCATCAACGGCCGGCCGTGATCGTCGGTATAGTTGGGGTCGAGATCCAGGTAGCAGTCGCGGTAGGCCATGTTGCTGCCGTGGGAGCCAATCGACATGACGTGGCCGTAGGTCTCCTGCACCGCCTGCTTCCACCCTTCGCCCCAGCTTGGCGCGCCGGCACGCAGCGGCATGTTGCGAATCGGCTGGCCGTTAGTCATCGCGGCGTTGATGTAGGAGCCGCCGATGAAGCCTTCCTGAGCGAAGTCGATCTGCTCGACGCCGAAGTCGTTGATCACCTCGCCGTTGCCACCGGCACCGATGAAGGGGTTGAACTCCTTGTCGCGGAAATAGAGCGAAGAGCCGCCGTTCATCTGATAGGCGTAGTTCTTGCCGACTACGCCGTCGCCGGTTTCCGGGTTGTAGGGCGTGCCGATACCGGACACCAGCATCAGGTGCACGTTGTGCAGCGAGTACGCGCCCAGTATCACCAGATCCGCCGGCTGGAAGACCTCGTTGCCTTCCGGGTCGATATAGGTCACGCCGGTGGCGCGCTCTTTGTTGCTGTCGAGCTCCACGCGCAGCACTTCGCTCTGGGTGCGGTAGGAGAAATTCTCGCGGCGCTTGAGCGCGCCCAGAATGCAGGTCTGCGGCGAGGACTTGGAGTAGTTCAAGCAGCCGTAGCGCTCGCAGAAACCGCAGAAGTTACACGGGCCGAGCTGCATACCGTAAGGGTTGGTGTAGGCAACAGAGGCATTGGCGGCGGGCAGCGGGAAGGGATGATAGCCTTCGCTTCGTGCGACATCGGCGAACAGCGTATCGTTATAGGTCCGCGCCAGCGGCGGCATGGGGTACTCGTCGGAGCGCCAGCCTTCGAACGGGTTGCCTCCCGCCTGAATCTCGCCGTTCAGGTTGCCCGCCTTGCCGGAGATACCCGCCACTTTCTCGAAGAAGTCGAAAAAGGGCTCGAGCTCATCGTAGCTGACGCCGTAGTCCTGAATCGTCATTTCATCGGGAATGATGTCAGCGCCGAAGTTCTCCTCGACGTAGCTTTTCAGGCGCAATTCCTGGGGCTGGGGCCGCCAGGTGTGGCCGTTCCAGTGGGTGCCGGCGCCGCCGACGCCGTCACCGGGCAGAAACGAGCCCAACTGACGATAAGGCACCGCCATGTCGCCCACGTTGTGGCGCACGGTCAGCGTGCTTTTCGCCGGGCGCTGCATCAGCTTGTAGCGCACCCCGTAAGTGAGCTCGTCGGCCATTTTCGGGTAGGCGAAATCCGGTACCGTGTCGCGGTCTTCGCCGCGCTCGAGCGCCAGCACGTTCAAGCCTGCGTCGGTCAATTCCATGCCCATGATCGCACTGGTCCAGCCAAAGCCGACCAGCACGACGTCTACGGGTGATTCTGTACGTGCCATGCTTATCCCCTCTCGCCGTTAAGGCTGACCGGCCCCAGCGGGTACTCGACGTTGTGCTGGTCCACCCATTCGCGATACGACGCGCGTGCCCCGGGGAAACCGATGAACTTCCAGGACGCCATGTGTTTGTTGCCGCCGTGGATGGGGTCGGCAAAATAGCCTTCCTTGGTGTTTTGCAGCAGCATGTCGAAAAAGTAGCTGCCCCGCATCGACGCCATCTCGATCTCGCCGTCCTGGAGCTGGGTCAGAACCTGGTCGCGGGCGGCGTCATCGAGCGCGGCGAATGCGGCGTCGTGGCGGTCCTGGCAGAAGTCGTTCACCGCCGCGATCCCTTCGCGATACATCTCACGCGGGGTCAGCGGGATCTGATGGCCAAAGAGCGCCGGCACGTCATCGGGGAAGGGCCCCTTCATGTACCAGTCGGCGGCGTGGCCGAAGCCCCCTTCCATCTGGCGGTCGATGAAGATCGGTACGTTGGTATCGAGCGCGCCGGGGCCGGGGCCTTGACCTGGAATCAAGCGATCGCAGGCGGCGATGATGAAATCCCATTCGGCGGCCTCGAAAAAGGCGGGTTGGTAATCGGTTAGCTGCTGCGGGGGCTCATCGGCAAAAGCGGTCAGCGATACGCCGCTGCCGATGGTGACGGCGGGGATCCCCGTCAGCGCTCCCTTCATGAACCGACGTCGCGATGCGTCTTTTAGGCTCACGGTCTCTCCTTGCTCATTGCGTCGTGGGTCAGCGGTATTCTGGTTCTTTTAATAGCCCCATTTTAATATAGATCTTGCTAATTAGCTTATTAACCAAGTCGTGATTGCCCTGCGCCCGCCCGCCCAAACGGGTGCTTTGAACGTAAAACGCCCGGCTGGCACCGGGCGAACAATGGATTACAACTTTAGTCTAATACCGAAAAATACTACCGAACATGTGGCAGGGCGTTACGGGCCAGCCGTCTCGCACTGATGGGCATAATCATTCAATCCACCCTTTTTTATGGCGCCATCGACTCCGGGGCGGGGCTTTCATCAGGCGCTTTCAACGAGGAGGTGCAGTGCCCACAGCGGCTCGCCTTGATCGGTACGGTCATGAAGCAGTAGGGGCAGGACTTCTCCACCGGGCTTTTGGGCGCTTCGACCTCTTCGCGCTTGAGCCGGTTGATGGTGCGCACCAGCATGAAGACCACGAAGGCGACGATGGTGAAGCTGATCACCGCGTTGAGAAACAGCCCGATGTTGAGCGTCACCGCCCCCGCCTGCTGAGCGGCGCTTAACGTAAGATACGGCCCGGCCACCGCGCCTTCGCGCAGCACGATAAAGATATTGGAGAAGTCGATGCCGCCGACCAGCAAACCAATGATCGGATTCATGATATCCGCCACCAGCCGCTGAACGATGAGCGTAAACGCGCCACCGATGATGATCCCCACCGCCATATCGATCACGTTGCCTTTAACGGCGAACTCGCGAAACTCCTTGAAAAATCCCGACATTTCAGCACTCCCTTTTTTGATGACTTATGAGCATATAACTTTTCGAGCCTAAAACCTGCAGGCTCAATAACTTACGAAAGCGACATGCGGTGTTCAAAATACGTTGCATTTTTTCTGCAAGTGCGAGAAAACCTTATTTTTACGCTTTCAAAGCGACACCGAGCGTTTCATTTACGACAGCTCGCGCATCGTATACAAGATTGCTTTGTCAGTATAAGTGGCATTCGTGCCACTATGCAGATTGGTGGCTTAAACGCTCATTCGGGGAGCATAACAACACGCCAGTAACCCATACCTATAACAAGAAAAACTCCAGACGTTTCGGTGATAGAGGTACCAGACCATGACATCCGATCAAATCACATCCTGCGCCCCCGCAGGTCGCCCCAGAGCACCGCAAACACTGGGTTTTCTGCTGTTGGACAACTTTACCCTGATCTCTTTGGCCTCGGCGATCGAACCCTTGCGCATGGCCAACCAGTTGGCCGGCCGCGAACTCTATCGCTGGTATACGCTGACTCAGGACGGCGCCTCGGTACGCGCAAGCGATGGCCTCAACGTGACGCCGGACGCCGCCATGCAGGCGCCGCTCGCCTTCGACTGGGTCATCGTTTGCGGCGGCGTTGCCCCTCAGCATAGTGTCAGCCGCGAGCATATCCACTGGCTGCAGACCCAGGCGCGTCAGTTAAAGCATTTGGGGGCGATCTGCACCGGCAGCTGGGCGCTGGCCAAGGCGGGCCTTCTCGATCACTACGAAACCAGTATCCACTGGGAGTGTCTGGCCTCTGTTCAGGAAGCCTTCCCGAAAATCGTGCTCACCACCAAGCTCTTCTCCATCGACCGCGACCGTTTCACCGCCTCCGGCGGCACCGCGCCGCTCGACATGATGCTCAACCTGATCGCCCACGACCACGGCAAGGCGCTCTCGGCGGGCATTTCGGAGATGTTCATCTACGAGCACATGCGCAACGAACAGGACCAGCAGCGCGTGCCGCTCAAGCACGTGCTCGGCACTACCCAGCCCAAGCTTCTGGATATCGTGGCGCTGATGGAGTCCAACCTCGAGGAGCCCCTGGAGCTCAACGAGCTGGCAAGCTACGTCGACGTGTCCAGGCGTCAGCTCGAGCGGCTTTTCCAGCGCTACCTGCACTGCTCGCCGTCGCGCTACTACTTGAAGCTTAGACTGGTGCGCGCGCGCCAGCTTCTGAAACAAACGTCGCTTTCGATCATCGAGATCGCCTCGGTCTGCGGCTTCGTCTCGACGCCCCACTTCTCCAAGTGCTACCGCGAGTGCTTTGGCATTCCGCCCAGAGACGAGCGCCTGGGCTCGCAGTCGCGCCAGACGCCGCAGATCAAGAACGCGCCTCTGATGCAGCACTGGGGCGTGGAACCTGCCGGGAGCGAGCCTACCTCGAGCGCGCTTCTGGCGCTGGCCTACGCCCAGGGCGAACCGACGTTTGCCAGCGTGCCGCTTGTGAACTGATCCACCCCGAAAACTTTTAAAACTTCGCAAGAGCGGCCCGCGCGGCCGCTTTTTTGTGCGCGCCCGTTGGCTTGGAGCCGCGCGGTTTCCTTCTGGCGACAGCACGCCATACCGTTTAATCGCCCACTTTGCTACGCGCGCGACGCGCTCATGACGCAGCGTGACGCTTTTGGAATTTTCGTCGTCGTTTCCAGGAGCAGCGCGACCCCGGCCCAGCGCTATGCTCCCCGTCATGGACAACCCTGGAGCCTCGTTATGACCCCTTCTGAATTGCACCAAGACGCCATCGTCATCGACGGTCTGATCATCGCCAAATGGAACCGCGAGCTGCTGGAAGACATGCGCCGTGGCGGCCTGACCGCGGCCAACTGTACCGTCTCGGTGTGGGAAGGGTTCAAGGCCACCGTCGATAACATCGTCGCCTCCAACAAGCTGATGGACGAGTGCAGCGACCTGGTTCGCCCGGTGCGCACCACGCGCGACATCACCCGCGCCAAGGAAGAGGGCAAGACCGGCATCATCTATGGCTTCCAGAACGCCCACGCGTTCGAGGACCAGATCGGCTACGTTGAAGTGTTCAAGCAGCTCGGCGTGGGCATCGTACAGATGTGCTACAACACCCAGAACCTGGTGGGTACCGGCTGCTACGAGCGTGACGGCGGGCTATCGGGCTTTGGCCGCGAGATCGTCGCCGAGATGAACCGCGTGGGCATGCTGTGCGATCTTTCCCACGTCGGCGCGAAAACCTCCGAGGAAGTCATTCTCGAATCCAAAAAGCCGGTGTGCTACTCCCACTGCCTGCCGTCGGGCCTCAAGGAGCACCCGCGCAACAAGTCCGACGAAGAGCTCAAGTTCATCGCCGACCACGGCGGCTTCGTCGGCGTGACCATGTTCACCCCGTTCTTGAAGAAAGGTGTCGACTCCACCATCGACGACTACTGCGAGGCGATCGAGTACATCATGAACATCGTCGGCGAAGACGCCATCGGCATCGGCACCGACTTCACCCAGGGCCACGACCAGAACTTCTTCGAGTGGCTGACCCACGACAAGGGCTACGCCCGCCGCCTGACCAACTTCGGCAAGATCATCAACCCGGAAGGCATCCGCACCATCGGCGAGTTCCCCAACCTGACCGAGGCGCTCTTGAAGCGTGGCCTGAGCGAGTCCCAGGTGCGCAAGATCATGGGCGAGAACTGGGTGCGCACGCTGAAGGACGTGTGGGGCGAGTAACGATTTCAAACGGGGCGAGTCGATTCAAAAAAGCGCCGCCCCCATGACCCTCTCTTGTTTGAACAAGTACAAGTTTTAAGGATGACCACCGTGACCAAGACAGCCCCTGAACTTCCGATCGACGTCGACAGCGAAACCGGTATCTGGACGACCGACGCCCTGCCGATGCTGTACGTGCCGCGCCACTTCTTCGTCAACAACCACATGGCCGTCGAAGAGGCGCTGGGTGCGGAGAAATATGCCGAGATCCTCTATCACGCCGGCTACAAGAGCGCCTGGCACTGGTGCGAAAAAGAGGCCGAACTGCACGGCCTGGAAGGCGTTGACGTCTTCGAGCACTACATGAAGCGCCTTTCCCAGCGCGGCTGGGGGCTTTTCAAGACCGAAGAGATCGACCTGGACGCCGGCACCGCTCGCGTGCGCCTGGAACACAGCGCCTTCGTTTATCAAATGGGCAAGGTCAACCGCAAGATCGAGTACATGTTCACCGGCTGGTTCGCCGGCGCCATGGATCAGATTCTGGCGGCGCGGGGAAGCGACCTTCGTACGGTCGCCGAGCAGACGCAAAGCGGCGCCGAGGAAGGCTGTGACCACGGCCTGTTTGTTGTAACGCCCAAGCACTGAGGGTCGACGTCATGGCATTCGATGCACTGTTCAAGCCGATTCAGATCGGCAAGCACACTATCCGTAACCGCGTGGTCAGTACCGCTCACGCCGAGGTGCACGCCACCGACGGCGGCATGACCACCGAGCGTTACGTCAAGTATTACGAAGAGAAGGCCAAGGGCGGCTGCGGGCTATGTATCTGCGGCGGCTCGTCGATCGTCTCGATCGATAGCCCCCAGGGCTGGTGGAGCTCGGTCAACCTCTCCACTGACCGCATCATTCCGCACTTCCAGAATCTGGCGGATGCCGTGCACAAGCACGGCGGCAAGATCATGATCCAGATCACCCACATGGGCCGGCGCTCGCGCTGGGATGGCTTCGACTGGTCGACGCTGGTCTCGCCGTCCGGCATCCGCGAGCCGGTGCACCGCTCGACCTGCAAGACCATCGAGGAAGAGGAGATCTGGCGCATCGTCGGCGATTTCGCCCAGGCCGCGCGCCGGGCGAAGGAAGGCGGTCTCGACGGCGTCGAGCTCTCCGCGGTGCACCAGCACCTGATCGACCAGTTCTGGAGCCCGCGGGTCAACAAGCGCACCGACGAATGGGGCGGCACGTTTGAAAACCGCATGCGCTTTGGCATGGAAGTACTCAAGGCGGTACGCGCCGAGGTCGGCGAAGACTTCACGGTCGGCATGCGCATCACCGGCGACGAGTTCCACCCGGACGGCCTCGACCACGAGGAAATGAAGCGCATCGCGGCGTACTACGACGCCACCGGCAAGGTCGACTTCTTCGGCGTCGTCGGCTCGGGCTGCGATACTCACAACACGCTTGCCAACGTCATTCCCAACATGTCCTACCCGCCGGAGCCGTTTTTGCACCTGGCGTCGGGCATCAAGGAAGTGGTCAGCGTGCCGGTCATCCACGCTCAGAACATCAAGGACCCCAACCAGGCCCAGCGAATTCTGGAAGGCGGCTACGTCGACATGGTCGGCATGACCCGCGCCCACATTGCCGACCCGCACATCATCGCCAAGATCAAGAACGACCAGGTCGACCAGATCAAGCAGTGCGTCGGCGCGAACTACTGCATCGACCGCCAGTACCAGGGCCTGGACGTCCTCTGCATTCAGAACGCCGCGACGTCGCGGGAGTACATGGGCCTTCCGCACATCATCGAAAAAACCGAAGGCCCCGTGCGTAAGGTCGTGGTGGTCGGCGGCGGCCCTGCCGGCATGGAAGCGGCGCGCGTGTGCGCCGAGCGCGGCCACGACGTGACGCTGTTCGAAGCGAAAGAGCAGATCGGCGGGCAAATCACCATCGCCTCCAAAGCGCCGCAGCGCGATCAGATCGCCGGTATCACTCGCTGGTACCAGCTCGAACTCAACCGGCTCGGGGTCGATCAGCGCCTGGGCACCAGGGCGGACGAAGCCACCATCAAGGATCTGCGCCCGGACGTGGTGCTGCTGGCCACCGGCGGCCAGCCGTTTCTCTCCCAGGTACCGGAGTGGGGCTATGACGCGGACAGTGGCAAGAGCCTCGTGGTCAGCACCTGGGACATCCTCGAAGGCCGCGTCGAGCCTGGCAAGAACGTGCTGATCTTCGACACCATCTGCGAGTTTTCCGGCGTCTCCGCGGCGGACTACCTGGCCGACAAGGGCTGCAAGGTCGAGATCGTCACCGACGACATCAAGCCGGGCGCGGCGGTAGGCGGCACCACCTTCCCCACCTACTACAGAAGTCTGTACGAGAAAGAGGTCATCATGACCTCGGATCTCGCCCTGCATAAGGTGTATCGCGAAGGCGACTCTCTGGTCGCGGTGCTCGAAAACGAGTACACCGGGGCTTTAGAGGAGCGCGTGGTCGACCAGGTCGTGGTCGAAAACGGCGTGCGTCCGGACGAGGCGCTCTACTACGCGCTCAAGCACCAGTCGCGTAACAAGGGCCAGACCGACATCGAAGCGCTCTACGCGATCAAACCCCAACCCAGCCTCTCGCAAAGCGGCGACGGCTTCGCGCTGTTCCGCCTGGGGGATTGCACCGCGCCACGCAACACGCATGCAGCCATTTATGACGCGCTGCGGCTGTGCAAGGACTTCTGACACAATAACGCTGTAAGCCGACCACCGCGGGCCCTTGGGCCCGCGGTGTAGTCCTTACGGTGTCTCTGAGAGGAGAGACGCCATGCTCGATACCCTGTTACCCATCCTGCTGTTTTCTGCGCTGGCGCTTGCCGCCATCGGCGCGGTTCGCCGCGTTCGTTTATGGCGCCAGGGGCGGCCCTCTTCCGTGCCCGTACTCAAGGGCCTGATGCAGGTGCCCAGACGCTACCTGGTCGACCTGCACCACGTCGTCGAGCGCGACAAGTACATCTCCCATACCCACGTCGCCACCGCCGGCGGCTTCGTGCTGGCCGCTTTGCTGGCCATTATCGTCCACGGCTTTGGCCTGGACAGCGCGATTCTTGCCTGGGTGCTGCTGGCCGCCACCACCAGCATGTTCATTGGCAGCATTCTGGTCGCCAAACGCAGAAGCCCGCCGCCGTCACGGCTATCGAAAGGGCCGTGGATGCGCCTGCCGAAAAGCCTGATGGCGTTCTCGATCGGCATGTTCGTGGTCACGCTGCCCACCGCCGGTATTCTGCCGGAAGGCGTGTTCCAGGAAGGCCTTGGCTGGATCGCAGCGCTCGTGCTCGCGGCCATCATCGTCTGGGGTCTGGGCGAGATGTTCTTCGGCATGACCTGGGGCGGGCCGATGAAGCACGCCTTCGCCGGCGCCCTGCACCTGGCGTACCACCGCCGCCCGGAGCGCTTTTCCGATAAAACCGGCGGCGAGCACCGCTCCACCGGCCTGAAAGCGCTGCATTTGGGCGACGATAACGCCAAGCTCGGCGTCGAGAAGCCCGCAGACTTCACATGGAACCAGCTTTTGGGCTTCGACGCCTGCGTGCAGTGCGGGCGCTGCGAGGCGATGTGCCCGGCCTTTGCCGCCGGCCAGCCGCTCAACCCGAAAAAGCTGATTCAGGACATGGTCGTCGGCATGGCCGGCGGCAGCGACGCCCACTATTACGGCTCGCCCTACCCCGGCAAGCCGGTCGGCGAGCATAAAGGCGACCCGCACGGGCCGATCGTTGCCCGCCAGGGCACCGCGCTGGTGGACCCGGAAACGCTCTGGTCCTGCACCACGTGCCGCGCCTGCGTGGAAGAATGCCCGATGATGATCGAGCACGTCGACGCCATCGTCGATATGCGCCGCTTTTTGACCCTGGAGCACGGCAATACGCCCAACAAGGGCGCCGAGGTGCTCGATAACCTGATCGCCACGGACAATCCCGGCGGTTTCGATCCCGGCTCGCGCCTGCACTGGGCGGCGGATCTGAACCTGCCGCTGATGGCGGACAAGAAGGAAGCCGATGTGCTGTTGTGGCTCGGCGACGGCGTGTTCGACATGCGCAACCAGCGCACCCTGCGCGCCTTCATCAGCGTACTGCGGGCCGCCAATGTTGACTTCGCCGTGCTGGGCAACGAGGAGCGCGACAGCGGCGACGTCGCGCGCCGCTTGGGCGATGAGGCCACCTTCCAGACACTGGCCCGCCGCAACATTCAGACCATGAGCCGCTACCGCTTTGATCGCATCGTGACCTGCGACCCGCACAGCTTCCACGTGTTGAAAAACGAGTACGGCGAGCTGGGCACGGCGGATACCCCGGCGGATTATCACGTGCAGCACCACAGCACGTTCATCAGCGAACTGGTCAGCGCCAACAAGCTCAGCTTCAAGGCGTGGAAAGGTGGCAGCGTTACCTACCACGACCCGTGCTATCTGGGCCGCTACAACGGCGAGTACGAGGCGCCGCGCGACGTGCTCAAGGCACTCGGCATCGAGATCAAGGAAATGGCTCGCTCCGGCTACCGCTCGCGCTGCTGCGGCGGCGGCGGCGGCGCGCCGATCACCGATATTCCCGGCAAGCAGCGAATTCCTGACATGCGCATGGAAGACGTGCGCGAAACCGGCGCGGACCTGGTCGCCGTGGGCTGCCCGCAGTGTACCGCCATGCTCGAAGGCGTGGTGGAGCCGCGCGCCGGCATCAAGGATATCGCCGAGCTGGTCGCCGACGCACTGATCATCGACACCACCGCCGAGAAAGCGGCGCCGGCCCAAGCCGCCCCCGCCCCTGCGCTGGAGGAAACCTCATGAGCGACATTCTGCGCCGCGACCCCCGCAAGGAGTGGATCGCCCGTAATCGTCTGCATCCGCAGCACTTGAGCGTGATGGCCGAACTCGGCGGCGGTGCCAAAGCCACCGAGTGGATGGGCCCCAACGGCGTGATGCGCCGCGACCCGCGCGCGGTTGGCTTCATCGGCCCCAACGGCATACGCCGCATCGATAGAAGCGGCGCCCAGCAGGCCGCTCAGGCCCCGGCGCACAGCGCCGCGGCCAAGGATACCCGCCAGAACGTCACCATCGACGCCCCGGCCTTTATCGTGGCCGTGGTGCCGGACATGGCCGGCGGGCGCCTGTCGGCCCATGACCGTGATCTGCTGGGCCTGGCCCGTCAGCTCGCCGACGCCGACCCGGCAAGCCCGGGGGCGGTACTCGCCGTGGTGTTTGGCGAGCACAAGGAGAGCGCCTTCGGGGAGGCCGGCATCGACCGACTGCTGCATCTGGGCGGCGAGCGCTTCTCGGGCTATCTGCCGGAGCTCAAGGTAGCCACGCTTCAAAGCGTGGAGCGCGAGCTGGCCCCGCGCTTTTGGCTCTTGCCCGACTCCGCCCTGGGCGGCGGCGAGCTTGGCCGGCGCCTGGCCGCCAGGCTGGGCGAGCGCCCTGCCGCGCAGGTGTGGCAGGTCGAGGCCAATAACGATAGCGCGACCGGCTGGCGGGCCACCGCCCGCGCCGGCGCTGGACGCCACGACGTTCACCGCGAGCTGCCCCGGGTCGTGCTGGCACTGGCTGAGTGCGCCGACCCGGTCAGCGAGACCCGCCACGCCTGTGATCCCGTCGCGCTTGGCCAGGGGCTTCCCGACGTGCTCGGGCGCATTGAGGATCTCGGCGAAGTCGCCGTGGATCCGGCCAGCGTCTCGCTTGCCGAAGCCGAGTTCATTCTCTCCGCCGGCAACGGCGTCAAGGATTGGGACGGCTACCACCACGCCGCCGACGTGCTCGGCGCGACCAAAGGGGCCTCGCGCGTGGCGGTAGACGATGGCTACATGCCCCGCGACCGTCAGGTCGGCGCCACCGGCACCTGGGTCTCCGCCCGGGTTTACGTGGCGGTGGGCATTTCCGGCGCCATCCAGCACCTTCAGGGCATTCAAAGCTGCGACAAGGTCGTCGCCGTTAACCTCGACGAAGGCTGTGACATGGCCAAACGTGCCGACCTGACCGTGATTGGCGACGCAAGCGCGGTGCTCGCCGCGCTGGTCGCGCGGGTCGAGCAGTACCGCGCCGAGCAACAGGAGAACCGCGATGCCGCCTAACGCCCCCGCCCAACGAGGCGCGTCACTCAATGTGGCCGTACTGGTGTCGATCGGCCGCCATCCGTTGACCGCCCGCGCCCGGCGCGCCGACCAGGACGCCCGCGCGGTGGAAATGGCGCTCTCCCTGGAGAACGCGTCTGTGCGCCTTCTGCACGCCGGCCAACACGAAAGCGAGCAGGAAGAGGCCCTGCGCGGCTATCTCGGTATGGGTATCGACCATATCGGGCTGATCGAGCAGGACGAGCACGCCGACGTGATCCCGGCGCTCACCCAGGCGCTTCGCGACGATGCCCCGCAGCTGATTCTGACCGGTAGCCGCGCGGAAACCGGCGAGGCCTCGGGGCTTCTGCCCTACCAGTTGGCCGAAGCGCTGGGCTGGCCGATCATCACAAGCCTGGCCGCGGTCGAGAAGGTCGAGCAGGGCACGGCGGTGGTGCTTCAGGCGCTGCCCCGCGGCAAGCGTCGGCGCCTGCGCATTCGCCTGCCGGCGATCGCCACGATCGACACCAGCGCCCCGGCGGCGCGTCAAAGCGCTTTCGGCCCGGCCCGGCGCGGCGAGCTGAGCTTGAGCGAGGCGCAAAGCGAAATGGACGAAACGCTCGCCGGTTGGCAGTTCCATCCGGCGCGCAAGCGCCCGAAACGCCTCAAGATCGTCAAATCCTCTTCGGCGCGGGACCGCTTCAAGGCCGCCGCCGCCAAGGCGGACGGCGGCGGCGGGCAGACGCTAACGGACGTCACCCCGGAGCAGGGCGCCGAGGCGATCTTCAAACTGTTGAAAGAGGAAGGCGTGCTGCGCTAGTTGCGCATCCGCACCTATCCAACACGAATCGCCCACCCCAGCGACGCGTTGCGCCGCGTCGCTGGCTAAAGCCTGCTCCTACGGAAGATGAATCACACTGCACGAATGGCCACGGGGTTTCGTAGGAGCCCGATTCATCGGGCGATGGCGCCGACAGGCGCCCCGGATGAGGCCGCCGTGCAGCTTTGCGCCGCGTCACGGGCCAAGGCACCCTGTTACAAGATCAAACCGCGTTCGTTGAACAACGATTCGAGGGGCTTATTTTACGGCCACCCCCGGATGTAACCTCAGCCTCTGACGCTCGCGCCGTAAGCCAATACCGGCGTGTATCACCAGCACCGTAATTACCACCACCCCGCCGGCAAGCGTCGAGGCGGTGGGCTCTTCACCCAGCAGCCACCACACCCAGAGCGTACCCAGCGCGGTTTCCACCAGATAAAACAGCGCCACCTCGGTCGAGGGCAGATAGCGCGTGGCGCTGTTGATCAACACGGTCGCCAGCGGCATCTGAACGAGCCCCATCAGCGCCAGCACGCCAAACTGCGGCGCCTCCAGGGCAAACGGCGAGGCCATCGGCCAGGCAATCGCCGAGGACAGAAGCCCACCGCCGGCGATCACGGTGATCGTGTCGATACCGGGGTAGCGGCGCAGCACCGTGAGATTGCCGCCGATCGCAAGCGCCGCGGCCAGCGCGAAGAGGTTGCCCAAAAGCATCCCCGCCGCCCCCTCGCCCAGAAACACCAGCCCCATGCCCAACATGCACAGCGCGATGGCGATCAGCGTGCGAAGCGCTACTCGCTCGCCGAGAAACACGCGCGAGAAAATCGCGGCGAACAGCGGCGCGGTGCTCAAAATCACCACTACGTTGGCCACGCTTGCGTTCATCACCGCCAACACGAACAGCGCCGAGATCAGGCCCAACAGCGTAGCCGAGACCAGCGAGGCCACCGGATGCACGCGCAGCGTCGAGAGTTTTCGGCGCGCCAAACAGAGTGCGCCCAGCACGCAGAACATCAGAAAACCGCGCCAGAACACGATGGTGAAGCCGTCGGTCGCGGCCAGGCGAATCAACAGCCCGTCGAAGCTCAAAAAAACGACGCCCAGAATGACGATCATCAGGCCGCGCTGGTAGGTACTGGTCTGCATGACACCGCCTCCGGATCAAAAAACGAACCGCCCGCCAAAAGGCGAGCGGTCGCTGAGAACGTTATGACAAGGCGCGGACGCCTCGACGGCTAGCGGCCCTGGGACAGCGCCATGCGCGCCGCGCGCCCCCGGCCTTTCGGGCGCACCAGCCAGAAGCCGACGCCGCCGGCCAGCAATAACATGGCGCCGCAGCCAATGGCCAGACCAAAAGCGCCCTGCACTGCCCCGGCGCTCAGGCCGAACTGCGCGGCGAAGCCGTCGAGGGTCACCGCGTACTGGCGCCACAGGAACACGCCGATGGCCACCCCGGAGAGCATGGTGCACAGCGCAATCAAGCGTGTGCCGGAGACCCAGCCGCTGACGCTTTGTGCGTCGAACGTGTGCAGGAACGCCCGGTACTCGCGCTCGGCCGGGCTTACGCGGGTCATCCGGGAGGCGATGGCGATAGCAATGAGTGCCATCAGCGTGCTGAGAAGCACCGGGTGCAGATAGACCGGAAGCGAGAGCCATTCGGCCTGCACCATCAGCGAGATGATGACATTACCGACAAAGCCCACCGCCAGACCCCAGCCGGCGCCGGCGGCGGTAATGCGCGTGCTCCAGATGCTCAGAAGCGCTACCGGCCCCCAGGAGGAGGCGAAGAGCGTGGCGGCGAACCACACCACCGACATCACCGCCGGCGGCTGAAACAGCGCCAGAATCAGCGCGATCAGGCCGGCGGCGAGCACGGCCAAGCGGCTTTTGCGCATCGCCGAGGCCTCGTCTTTGGAGGCGGCCAGAATGTCGTTGGAGATGCTGAAGCCGATGATCGACAGAAACGTCGAGCACGACGAGAGCCCGGCGGCGAACACGCCGGTCAAAATCACCACGCCAAGCCAGGTCGGCAGAATATTGAGCGCCACCCAGATCATCGAGCGCTCCGGGTCGAGGCTCGTGTCGTAAAGATTGATCGCCGCACCGGTCACCATCATCAGCGCGTAGAACACGGCCAGCGCCACCGCGGTCAGCATCGCCGAGCGCATCACCACGTGCTCGTTGCGCGCCATCAGGTAGCGGCTCGACTGCCAAGGGCTCGCCGCCAGCACCGCCGCCCACACAAGGCCCAGCGTCAGACCCCAGGCCAGCGCTTCGCCGGGCGAGGAGAACGTGGCGTCCGGCCCTTCCAGCACGCCGTGCCACAGCGCGATGCCGGGCTTGTCGGTCTGGGTCAAAAGCCCCTCGACCACGCCGCTCCAGCCGCCCAGGTCATTGATGACGTAGAGCGAGCCGCCGAGGGCGGCCAGCGAGAAGATCACGAACATGATGGTGTCGGTGAGCATGACGCCGGGCGAGCCGGAGTAAAGGATGAAGCCGGTGTAGGTCGCCCATACCAGCACCAGCCCCACCCAGTAGGGCATGCCGGTGAGCTCGGCAAACATGATGCCCGCGCCCTGCATCACGCCCAACAGATACGCACCCAGGCCGATGATGGTGGTCAGCCCCGCAATCACCTGCACCTTGCGCGAGGCAAAGCGCTTGCCGAAAAATTCCGGCACCGTGTTGGCGCCGCTGCGGCGCAAATAGCGCCCGAACACCAGCGCCCCCAATAGGCACCCTGAGGTGCTGACCGCGGCAAAGATCAGCATCACGAACGGATAGCCCTGGTAGGCAAAGCCGGTTTCACCGAGAAAGGCGCTGGTGCTGAGATAGCTTGCCACCAGCGTGCCCAGAATGAAGAAGGTCGGCGCGTTGCGCCCGGCGACCAGATAGTCGTCCAGGCCCTTGACGCGCCGGCCGGCCAGATGGCCGATGACGAAGTAGCCGATCAGGCTCAGCAGTATCGCGACGGTGTAGATCATGAGTGCAGCCGTTGAGTTGTTGATATTTGAGTTGTTGAGATTGTTGAGGCGCAGACAGCGCCTGCGCATTCCCTGTCTGCATGATGCAGCGCTTTATAAGCCGCCTCTTAGCTAACCGCGCCAGCGGATGCCGAAATTACGACACTCGATAACGCCAAAAGGCGCCGAGAAGGCGCCTTTTGGCTCACACTGTCCCGCTGCTATCCCGCCATGCGCGGCACGGCGTTCAACTCCCGCCACTCCTTCTGTAGCCCCATGAACAGGCTTGCGCACATTAGCAAGAGCACCAGCGTAAAGGGCAGGCCCGTGGCCACGGCGCCGGCCTGCAGCGCGGTCAGCGCGGTGCTGCCGCCACCGTAAAGCAGCACGCCGGCGATCACGCCTTCGAGCGCGGCCCAGAACACCCGCTGGCCTTTCGGCGCGTCGGTCTTACCGCCGGCGGTGATGCTGTCGATCACGAGCGACCCCGAGTCCGACGAGGTGATGAAGAACACCAGCACCAGCACGATGGCGAGTGTCGAGGTGATCGACGTCAGCGGCAGCTGCTCGAGCATGTGGAACATGGCAAGCGAAACATCAGAGATACCATTGGAAAGCTCGCCGATACCGTTTTCCGCCTGGAACAAGGCCGTTCCGCCGAAGGCGCTCATCCACACCAGCGTGACCAGCGTCGGCACCAGCAGCACTGCGACCAGAAACTCGCGCACCGTGCGGCCTTTCGATACCCGTGCGATGAACATGCCCACGAACGGTGACCAGGAGATCCACCAAGCCCAGTAAAAGATGGTCCAGCCGTGGTACCAGGTGTCGTCGTCGCGGCCAACCCAGTTCGACAGCGGCAGCAGGTGGCTGGCGTAGTCGACCGCCGTGGTGCCGATGCCGGTCAGGATCGCCAGCGTCGGGCCGGCAGCGATCACGAAGATCAGCAGAATGGCGGCGATCACCATGTTGATGTTCGAAAAGAGCTTCACCCCGCCGTCGAGCCCGCGCCAGACCGAAATCAGCGCGATCACCGTGACCACCACGATGATCGCGAGCTGCGTGCCGATGGTGTTGGGCGTGTCGAACAGGTATGCCATGCCGCTGGCCGCCTGGGTGGCGCCGAAGCCAAGCGACGTCGCCAGGCCGAAGATGGTCGCCAGCACCGCGAGGATATCGATGACGTGCCCTGCCCAGCCGCGGGTACGCTCGCCCAGAATCGGGTAGAACGCCGAGCGCAGCGTCAGCGGCAGCCCTCGGTTATAGGCGAAAAACGCCAGCGACAGCCCGACCACGGCGTAGATCGCCCAGGGATGCAGCCCCCAGTGGAACATGGTCGCGCCCATCGCCGCGCTCGCGCCTTCCGGCGTGTTGGCGGGCGTATTCAGCGGCGTGCCGTACCAGTCGGTGTAGTAGGCCACCGGCTCCGCCACGCTCCAGAACATCAGCCCGATACCCATGCCAGCGGCGAACAGCATCGCAAACCAGGAGGTGCGCGAGTACTCGGGCTTGGCCTCCTGACCGCCGAGGCGAATGCGCCCCAGCGGTAAAAAGATCAGCATCAAGCAGAAGATGACGAAGACGTTGCCCGCGATCATGAACAGCCAGTCGAAGTGCTCGATCGACCAGTTCTTGGCAAGCCCCAGCTGAGCATTGGCCGCGTCGGGATAGACCAGCGCGTAGAGAATGAACAGCAAAATGGCGAGTGCGGAGAGGGGAAAGACGGGGTTATGAAAATCCAACCCCATGACCTGCTTGTTGTCCTGGCCGGGCGCCAGAACAGGTTCCTCGTGGTTCATAGGTTGTCCTCAGGTTTTAATCTTTATTATTTGACGCGGTGCGCCATCGCCGGACACGGCTTGTAAATTCTTGAGCGAGACGGCCCCGTTTGATTGCCCAAAACCGACCTCGACGTAGCTAAAGCCGCGTTCGACAGCCGCTGCGGCGCGCTATTTTGCGTACACTAAGCGACCGACCCGCGCCCCTTCGCGGTTCCTCACAAAAGGAGTGCAGCCATGATGATTGTCGATTTGGTCGATGGGGATGATTTTCGCGCGCGCCTCATTGCGCTGGGGATCGACCTTCCCGCTAACGCCGACCCGGACGAAAGCGCGCGGCTGGCCGCCAGTGCGCACAAGGCCGTGCCCGTCGACGGGCTCCCGGCGCTCGTCGACGAGCTCACACGCCGCCAGGACATCGTGCTGCCCGCGGTGCGAGAGGCCATCGAGCGCCACCTGGCACATCTTTAGACGCGCCGTTTGTAGACGCGCCGTTTGTGCCCATTGAAGGCAAAAAAACGGGCCGTGTGAGTGATCACACGGCCCGTTGGGGTGCCGGCCGCCTAACGCGGCGGCCGGTGGCCAGACGCCTTAGCCCTGCGCCTTGGCAAGCGTCAGCGACGCGCCTTCGCTTCCCAGATTCTCCAGCAGGCGATCGGCGTACCAGTTGACGAAGTCGATCACGCCGAACTCGTAGGTTTCGGAGTACGGGCCGGGCTGGTAGGCCTTTGAGTTGATACCACGCTGGTTCTCTTCGGCAAGCTTGCGGTCCTGATCGTTGGTGGCGTCCCACACGCGGCGCATGTTCTCCGGGTCGTAATCCACACCCTCGACCGCATCCTTGTGCACCAGCCACTTGGTGGTGACCATGGTCTGCTGCGGCCCCAAGGGCAGCACGCGGAATACGATCGAGTGATCGCCCATGAAGTGGTTCCAGGAGTTGGGCAGGTGCAGGATACGAAGCGAGCCCATGTCCGGGCTGGTCAGCCGGCCCATCAGCTTGTTGCAGGCGGGCTTGCCGTCCATGGTCATGGAGACCACGCCGTCGAGCAGCGGTGTGCGCGTAATGCGGTTGCGGCTACCAAAGCGCTTGAGCTGCCAGGGCACCTGCTCGCCGTTCCAGTCGTTTTGCTTGCGGGCGACCAGATCCTTGTACTTGTCGGTGGCGCGCGGGTCTTCGGTGTCGTCGAACTCCATCAGCGAGTTCAGAAGCTCCGGATGCGAGCCGTTGCAGTGATAGCACTCGCGGTTGTTCTCGATCACGAGCTTCCAGTTCGCCTGCTCGACGATGCTGGACTCCACCGCCACCTTGACGTTGTCCATCTGGTAGGGCTCGAGGTAGTGCTCGAGCGTGACCAGGAAATCGTCGATCGACGACGGGTTCTCGGAGAGATTGATGAACACGAAGCCGCCGGCGGTGCGCACGTGCACCGGCTTCAGGCCGAACTGGTTCAGATCGAAGTTGGTGCCCATGTCGCTGCCGGCAAACAAGAGCCGCCCGTCGAGCTCATAGGTCCACTGGTGGTAGGGGCACACGAGCTTGGCGACCTTGCCCTTGTCGGTGGTGCAAAGCCTTGAGCCGCGGTGGCGGCAGACGTTATGAAAGGCGTGAATCTGACCTTCGCCGCCGCGCACGATGACGATCGGGTTGTTGCCGATCTCGAGGGTCATGAAGTTGCCCTTGGCCGGAATCTCGCAGCTCATGCCCGCGAACAGCCACTCCTTCTCGAAGATCTCTTCCATGTCGAGCGCGAACAGCCGCGCGTCGTTGTAAAACGGCTGCGGCAGGGAGTAGGTGCGCGCCCGTGACTCGAGCATCTCGACCGTCTCTTCACGCATGGCGGCCAGCGGATCGTTTTGGGTGTAGTCCGACGAATTGTTCATACCAGATATCCTTTTAAACCCGCCGGCCTCGAGGGCGGCGACACAGTCATTGACCAAACTACGTTGTCTTGTTGTTAAGTGGCGTCACCAGGCGTTGTACGGGCGCGCAGCGATGGCGTCATTATGGGGTGGATTGTGGTGCAGGGTGTCGATGCCGAGTTATCTGCCGACGACATCGCTAAGCGTGCCGACGACGTGAAAACCGATTTGTAACGCCCGCGGGGTGGCGCAAGACAAGTGCGTGTCGCTAACAGGTAAGCCGTCGCCCAAACGCGTACCCAGAATGCAGGGGAATGGTGCTGGACCGTGCCAGCAAGGACGGACCCGGTGAAGGCAACGTGCAAGCTCGGCCATATTGAGATAACGATGACAATGAATTTCTACAACCCCGTCACGACCCAAACCTGGACCAACGGCCGCCACCACGTGCGCTGTGTAAAAATGATCCAGGAGACCTGGGACGTTCGCACGTTCTGTTTCATGGCCGAACAGCCCGTGCTGTTCTTCTTCAAACCGGGCCAGTTCGTGACCCTGGAGCTCGAGATCGACGGCCAGCAGGTCATGCGCTCCTACACCATTTCGAGCTCGCCTTCGATTCCCTACAGCTTCTCGATCACGGTCAAGCAGGTGCCCGGTGGCTACGTCTCCAACTGGCTGCACGCCAACCTGAAGGTGGGCGACGAACTGGTGGTCCACGGGCCGGTGGGCAACTTCAACTCCATCGACTACCCGGCCGAGAAGGTGCTGTTCCTTTCCGGCGGCGTGGGCATCACGCCGCTGATGTCGATGACGCGCTGGTTCTTCGATACCAACGCCAACGTCGACGTCGAGTTCATCCACAGCGCCCGCGCGCCGCGCGATGTCATCTATCACCGCGAGCTGGTGCACATGTTCTCGCGCATCCCCGAGTTCAAGCTGCATATCGTCTGCGAGAAAAAGGACGACATCGGCGAGGCCTGGGCGGGCTATCGCGGCTTTTTGACCCAGCCGATGCTCGAGATGATGGCGCCGGACTACCTCGAGCGCGAGATCTTCTGCTGCGGCCCCGTGCCCTACATGAACGCCATCAAGGAGATCCTGCGCGCCAACAACTTCAACATGGATCACTACCATGACGAGGTGTTCGGCGCGACCCCGGCGGACGTCAAGGAGGACGTGCTCGAGCTTGCCGAGCAGGCCGAGGTAGAGGCCGAAATGGCCGAGCCGGAAGACCTGCTCAACGTTGAGTTCGCCCAGTCGAACAAGAGCGTGCGCATCCAGCCCGGCGAAACCGTTCACGCGGCGGCGGCCAAGCTCGGCCTGCACATTCCCAAGGCGTGCGGTATGGGCATCTGCGGCACCTGCCGCGTGGCGCTCAAATCCGGCGAGGTGGAGATGGAGCACAACGGCGGCATCACCGACGAGGACATCGAAGAGGGCTACATCCTCACCTGCTGCAGCCGGCCCAAGAGCAGTTTGGTCATCGATTTCTAAATTCTACTAACCACCGGCTTCTCAAGCGGATACCGCCACGCGGTGTCCGCTTTTTTGTGTCGCATTTCAGGCCCTTGAGATATTGGCTTTGACGCAATGAAAAACGCCCGGGGCGTAAGCCCCGGGCGTCGCTGTCACCGCGCGCGTGCGGCCTGGCGCATCAGGCGGCGCCGAGCAGCCCGTGCGGGTCGAGGACGAACTTGCTCGCCACGCCCTGGTCGAACTGCTCGTAACCGCTGGGCGCGTCTTCAAGCGAGATCACCTGAGCGTTGACGATTTCGGCGATGTTCAGGCGCCCGTGCAAAATCGCCTGCATCAGCTGGCGGTTGTACTGCACCACCGGGGTCTGGCCGGTGTGGAAGGAGAGCCCTTTCGCCCAGCCCTGGCCAAAGCGCAGACTGAGGCTGCCGGTTTGCGCGGCCTTCTCTGCCGCACCCGGGTCTTCGGTGACATAGAGGCCGGGAATGCCGATGGAGCCGCCTTCGCGGGTCACTTCCATCATCTGGTTGAGCACCACCGCCGGCTGCTCCTTGCCGCTATGGCCCACCGCCTCGAAGCCTACCGCGTCGATGGCGCTGTCCACGCTCGGCTCGCCGACCACCGCGGCAATCATTTCGCCCAGACGGTCGTGCTGGGAGAGATCGATCGGCACGAAGCCCATCTTGCGCGCATGCTCGAGGCGCGCCTTGTTGAAGTCGCCGATCATGACGACCGCCGCGCCGAGAAGACGCGCCGAAGCCGCCGCGGCCAAACCCACCGGGCCGGCACCGGCGACGTACACCGTGGAGCCCGCACCGACGCCGGCTTTCAACGCGCCGTGGAAGCCGGTGGGCAGAATGTCGCTCAACATGGTCAGATCGCGAATCTGGTTCATGGCCTGGTCGCGGTCCGGGAATTTCAGCAGGTTGAAATCGGCGTAGGGCACCATGACGTAGTGCGCCTGGCCGCCGACCCAGCCGCCCATGTCGACGTAGCCGTAGGCGCCGCCGGCGCGGTCGTCGTTGACGTGCAGGCAAAGGCCGGTGTGGCCTTCCTTACAGGTGCGGCAGCGCCCGCAGGCGACGTTGAACGGCACGGAGACGATGTCGCCGATACTCAGAAACTCGACGCCCTTGCCCTTCTCGATCACCTCACCGGTGATCTCGTGGCCCAGCACCATGCCTTTCGGGGCGGTGGTGCGCCCGCGCACCATGTGCTGGTCGGAGCCGCAGATATTGGTCGATACGACTTTCAAAATGACGCCGTGGTCGATGGGCTTGCCGTTGGGGGTTTCCATTTTCGGGTAGTCGATGTTCTGGACCTCGACCTTGCCGTCACCGACATAGACAACACCGCGATTGTTGGACATGGATAATCCTCTCTTCCGGGTGCGGCCGCGATTATGAGTCGCGCTGCATCGTTATTCTTGAGTGAAACTGGCGTGTTTGACGCAATCCCGACGGCAAGCGCCGACGATCCGCCAAACGGCATCAGGTGCCGCTTCAGCATGGTTGATTCGCGCGCGGATAAGTTACCCACAGACGACATCGAACGGCGGATGGGCGACCTGTTTCGGCACGCGTCACGATTTTGTCGTAAATGTCGCAAATACGCCGAGCGGTGACGTGGGCAAGCATCTTGGGGGCAAGGCCCGGCGATACTATCGCGGCATGATAGCGTCGCAAGCCCATCCCAACGCGCGGCGCTAACAAACGCCTGGACCGGACACAGACCGATCGATCTCAGACAGAACAACGCGACTAGCCTGGAGACCCAGATGTCACACAACAATTTTTCTCCCGATGCCCGCCTGGCCAGCTACGACACGGCCCTCGCCTCCGCCATTGCCGAAGAGACGTCGCGCCAGGAAGCCCATATCGAGCTGATCGCTTCCGAAAACTACACCAGTAAGCTGGTCATGGAAGCTCAGGGCAGCCAGCTGACCAACAAGTACGCCGAAGGCTACCCGGGCAAGCGCTACTACGGCGGTTGCGAGTTCGTCGATAAGGTCGAGGCGCTTGCCATCGAGCGCGCCTGTAGCCTGTTCGGCGCCAACTACGCCAACGTTCAGCCGCACTCCGGCGCCCAGGCCAACGCTGCGGTGTTCATGGCGCTGGTCAGCCCCGGCGACACCATTCTGGGCATGAGCCTGGCCCACGGCGGCCACCTGACCCATGGCGCGGCACCGAACTTCTCCGGCAAGCACTACAACGCCGTGCAGTACGGCCTGGTCGAGGGCACCGGCGAGATCGATTACGAGGAAGTCGAGCGTCTGGCCCGCGAGCACCAGCCGAAAATGATCATCGCCGGCTTCTCCGCCTACTCGCGGGTGATCGATTGGCGCCGTTTCCGCACCATCGCCGACGAAGTGGGCGCTTACCTGATGGTCGACATGGCCCACGTCGCGGGTCTGGTCGCCGCCGGCCTCTACCCGAGCCCGCTGCCCTACGCCCATGTGGTCACCACCACTACCCACAAGACGCTGCGCGGCCCGCGGGGTGGTCTGATCCTCTCCGCCGACGGCGACGAGGCGCTCTACAAGAAGCTCAACGGCGCGGTATTCCCGGGCCAGCAGGGCGGCCCCCTGATGCACGTCATCGCCGCCAAGGCCGTGGCGTTCAAGGAAGCGATGAACCAGGACTTCGTCAACTACCAGCGTCAGGTGATCGCCAACGCCCGCGCCATGGCGAAGGTGTTCATCGAGCGCGGCTTCGACGTCGTCTCCGGCGGCACCGACGATCACCTATTTTTGCTCTCGCTGATCAAGCAGGGTGTGACCGGCAAGGACGCGGATGCCGCCCTCGGCCGCGCCCACATCACGGTCAACAAGAACAGCGTGCCCAACGACCCGCAGAGCCCGTTCGTCACCTCCGGCCTTCGCATCGGCACCCCGGCGGTAACCACGCGCGGCATGGTCGAGGCGGACTGCGAGCAGCTTGCTGGCTGGATTTGCGACATTCTCGACGTGCTGGCCGACGAGCAGGACACCACCGAGATCGAAAACCGGGTGCGCGACCACGTCGCTGATCTGTGCGCGCACTACCCGGTTTACGGTCAGGCCCAAACCCAGGCAGAGCCGGTCGAAGACGCCACCGTCGCGTAACGACCGCCGCCCGCGGGCTCCACGGAGTCGATTCAGGAGAGATTTCATGCAACGTTATTCCGGCTTCGGATTGGTTAAACATGCGCTCGGTCATCACGAGAACTGGGAGCGCCAGTGGCGCAACCCCACGCCCAAGAAGCGCTACGATGTGATCATCGTGGGCGGCGGCGGCCACGGTTTGGCCACCGCCTACTATCTGGCCAAGGAGTTTGGCGTCAAGAACGTCGCCGTGGTCGAAAAAGGCTGGCTGGGCGGCGGCAACACGGCGCGTAACACCACCATCGTGCGCTCCAACTACCTGTGGGACGAGGCCGCGCGCCTTTACAACCACTCGCTGGATCTGTGGAAGGGGCTGTCTCAGGATCTGAACTACAACGTCATGTTCTCGCAGCGCGGCGTACTGAACCTGGGCCACACCCTGCAGGACATGCGCGACATCCAGCGCCGCGTGCACGCCAACCGCTTGAACGGCGTGGATAGCGAAGTGGTCACGCCCCAGCAGATCAAGGAGATCGAGCCGGAGCTTGATATCTCCAATCGCGCGCGCTACCCGATCATGGGCGCCTCATGGCAGAAAAGCGCGGGCGTTGCCCGCCACGACGCGGTGGCCTGGGGCTACGCTCGCGGCGCCGACGCCCTCGGCGTCGATCTTCTGCAAAACACCGAAGTCACCGGCTTCAAGATTCGCGACGGCAAGGTGCTCGGCGTTCACACCAACCGTGGCGACATCGAAGCGAACACCGTGGGCTGCGTGGCCGCGGGTAACTCCGGGGTGCTGGCCAACATGGCGGGTATCAAACTGCCGCTCGAGTCGCATCCGCTTCAGGCGCTCGTCTCCGAGCCGCTCAAGCCGGTGCTCAATACCGTCACCATGTCCAACCACGTGCACGGCTACGTCAGCCAGTCCGACAAGGGCGACCTGGTCATCGGCGCGGGCATCGACGGCTATCTCGGCTACGGCCAGCGCGGCAGCTACCCGACCGTCGAGCACACCTTGCAGGCGATCGTCGAGATGTTCCCGATGTTCTCGCGGGTGCGCATGAACCGCCAGTGGGGCGGCATCGTCGACACCTGCCCGGACGCCTGCCCGATCCTCTCGAAAACGAAGGTCAAGGGTCTTTATTTCAACTGCGGTTGGGGCACCGGCGGCTTCAAGGCCACCCCCGGCTCCGGCCACGTGTTCGCGGCGAGTCTGGCCAAGGGTGAAATGCACCCGATCGCCGCGCCGTTCTCCATCGACCGTTTCCACACCGGTGCGCTGATCGACGAACACGGCGCCGCCGGCGTTGCGCACTGAGGAGAGCTGACATGTTCTATATTCACTGCCCCTACTGCCAGGAGCACCGCGAGGAAGAGGAGTTTCATCCGCGCGGCGAGGCTCACCTGATGCGCCCGAAGGATCCGGACAACACCACCGACGAAGAGTGGGGCGACTACCTGTTCTTTCGCAAGAACCCGCGCGGCGTTCACCACGAAATGTGGGTCCACTCCGTGGGCTGTCGCAAGTTCTTCAACATCACCCGTAACACGGTGACCTACGAGATCCTCGAAACCTACCGGATGGGCGAGCAGCCGAGCATTACCGCCGAAACGGAAAAGGTCCGTAAGGAACAGGGCGTACAAACCGCCGACGGCGGCTGGCAAACCATCGGTGCCCAGCCCGAATCCAAGGCCTTGAACGAGGAGACCTCGTCATGACGCAGACCAATCGTATCGATGCCGGCGGCCGTGTCGATCGCTCCCAAACGCTCGAATTCACCTTCAACGGCCAGCGCTACAAGGGCCTGAAGGGCGACACCCTGGCCTCGGCCCTGCTCGCCAACGGCGTGGACATCGTCAACCGCAGCTTCAAGTACTCGCGGGCCCGCGGCATCGTTGCCGCCGGCGCCGAAGAGCCCAATGCCGTGGTCCAGCTCGGCGCCCGGGAAGAGACCCAGGTGCCCAACGTGCGCGCCACCCAACAGGCGCTCTACAAGGGCCTGGTCGCGCGCAGCACCAACGGCTGGCCGAACGTCCAGCGCGACGTGATGAGCTGGGTCGGCCGGCTGGGCGGCGGCTTCATGCCGCCAGGCTTCTACTACAAGACCTTCATGGCCCCGGCCTCGATGTGGATGACGTATGAGAAGTACATCCGCAAGGGCGCGGGTCTTGGCCGCGCGCCTCACGAGTCCGACCCGGACATCTACGACCACATGCACCACCACTGCGACGTGATGGTCGTGGGCGCGGGTCCGGCGGGCCTTGCCGCTGCGCTGTCGGCGGCTCGCGCCGGCGCCCGCGTGATTCTCTGCGACGAGCAGGAAGAGATGGGCGGCTCGCTTCTCGATAGCCGCGAAACCCTGGACGGCGTCTCCGCCGCGCGCTGGGTCGAGGCGACCATCAAGGAGCTTTCAAGCCTTGAAAACGTAACCCTGCTGCCGCGCACCACCGCCAACGGTTACCACGATCACAACTTCGTCACCCTGCACGAACGGCGCACCGAGCACCTGGCCGACACCGCCAGCGAGGCGGGCTTTGCCGGCCAGGCACGCGCGCGGCTGCACCGCGTGCGCGCAGGCCAGGTGGTGCTCGCCAGCGGTACCCACGAGCGCCCGCTGGTGTACGCCAATAACGACCTGCCGGGCAACATGCTCGCCGGGGCCGTGTCGACCTATATCCGTCGCTACGCCGTGGTGCCGGGCAAGAAGCTGGTGCTTTCGACCAGCAACGACCACGCCTACCGCGCCGCGCTCGACTGGAAAGAGGCCGGCCGCCAGGTCGTGGCGATCGTCGATGCCCGCGCCAACCCGGACGGCGACCTCGTTCGCCAGGCCCGCGACAGCGGCATTCGCGTGATTACCGGAAGCTCCGTTATTGAGGCCCGCGGCGGCCAGCGCGTCACCGGCGCCCGCGTCTGCGCGATCGATCTCGAGCGCTTCGTGGTCACCGGCAAGGTCGAGGAGCTCGAGTGCGACACCATCGCAAGCTCCGGCGGCTACAGCCCGGTGGTGCATTTGTCTTCGCACACCGGCACCCGCCCGCAGTGGAACGAGGAGCTACTTGGTTTTCTGCCCGGCGAAGTGAAAGGCATGATCTCCGCCGGCGGCGTCGCCGGCCATTTCGGGCTTGACGAAACCCTGGCCGACGGCGAACGCGCCGGTCGCCAGGCCGCCCAGGCCACGGGCTTTGAAGACGCTCAGGCGATCACCCTGCCCGCCACCCGCGGTCGCCGCGACGGCAAGGCTTGCGCGCTCTACCAGGTACCGCACGAAAAAACCGCGCTACGCGCACCGAAGCAGTTCGTCGATTTGCAAAACGACGTGACCGCCGCCGGTATCGAACTCGCCACCCGCGAGGGCTTCGAGTCCATCGAGCACGTCAAGCGCTACACCGCGCTCGGTTTCGGTACCGACCAGGGCAAGCTTGGCAACATCAACGGCATGGCCATCGCCGCGCGCTGCCTCGACCGCTCGATTCCGGACGTCGGCACCACGGTGTTCCGCCCCAACTACACGCCGATCACCTTTGGCGCCATCGTTGGCCGTCACTGCGGCGAGCTGTTCGACCCGAAACGCTACACCGCGCTTCACCAGTGGCACATGGAAAACGGCGCCGAGTTCGAGGACGTGGGTCAGTGGAAGCGCCCCTGGTACTTCCCGCGCACGGTCAACGGCAAAAAAGAGACCATGCACGAAGCGGTGGCCCGCGAGTGTCTGGCGGTGCGCGAAAAAGTCGGCATTCTGGACGCCTCGACGCTGGGCAAGATCGACATTCAGGGCCCGGACGCGCGGGAATTTTTGGGTCGTGTCTACACCAACAAGTGGGCGCAGCTCGCCCCGGGCCGCGTGCGCTACGGCTTGATGTGTAAAGACGACGGCATGCTGATGGACGACGGCACCACGAGCTGTCTGGCCGACAACCACTTCCTGATGACCACCACCACCGGCGGTGCGGCGGGCGTGCTGGAATGGCTGGAGCTTTGGCACCAGACCGAGTGGCCGGAGCTTCAGGTCTACTTCAACTCCGTGACCGACCACTGGGCGACCATGACCGTGACCGGCCCGGACGCGCGCAAGCTGCTGTCCGAGCTGACCGACCTGGATCTGGATAAAGAGTCGTTCAAGTTCATGGACTGGCGCGACGCCACCGTGGCTGACGTGCCGGCGCGCATCTTCCGTATCTCGTTCACCGGCGAACTGGCCTTCGAGATCAACGTGCAGGCCAACTACGCGCTGCACGTCTGGAAGAAACTCTTCGAGCACGGCGAGAAGTACGATCTTACGCCCTACGGCACCGAAACCATGCACGTGCTGCGCGCCGAGAAGGGTCTGATCATCGTCGGTCAGGACACCGACGGTTCGGTCACCCCGGAAGATCTGGGCATGCAGTGGGCGATCGGCTACGACAAGCCCTTCCCGTGGATTGGCAAGCGTGCGCTGAGCCGCCCCGACACCCTGCGCGGCGATCGCAAGCAGTTCGTCGGCTTGAAGCCGAAGGACCCGAGCGTCGTGCTGGAAGAGGGCGCGCAGGTCGTTTTCGATAAGGAGCAGAGTATCCCGATGGCCATGAAAGGCCACGTGACCTCGAGCTACTACAGCCCGTCACTGGGCCACGGCTTCGCCCTGGCAGTGGTGGTCGAAGGCCGCGATCGCATGGGCCAAACCGTTTACCTGCCGATGACCGACGGCACGATGCATGAAGCCGAGATCGTCAGTCCCGTCTTCATCGACCCGAAAGGAGAGCGCCAGAATGTCTAACGTGAGCGCCAAGCAGTTCAACACCGTGCCCGCCGGTAATCCGGCGGTCGAGTCGCCGCTTCACTGGAGCTACCAGCAGCAAAAGAGCACCCACAGCGCCAATGCCGGCGTGGTGCTGCGCGAGAAGGCGCTGCTGGGTCACGTGGTGCTGCGCGGCGGCGCCATCGTGCTCGACGAGGCGGTGCGCCAGGTCCTGGGCATGAGCCTGCCTGCCAAGCCCAACACCGTCGAGCGTGACGAGGCCGGCGAGCGCTCGATTCAGTGGATCTCGCCGGACGAGTGGCTCGTGATCGTGCCCGGCGGCGAGGAGTGCGACCTTGAGCGCCGCCTTCGCGAGGCGCTGGGCGATGCCCACGTCAGCATCGTCAACGTCAGCGGTGGCCAGACCGTGCTGACGCTTGCCGGCGACAACGCCCGGGAAGTACTGATGAAGACGGTCTCGTTCGACGTTCACCCCCATGCATTTCCGGTCGGCAAGGGCGTGACCACCATTTTCGCCAAGGCGACCGTGGTGCTGCGCCGCTCAAGCGAGACCGAGTGGGAGCTGGTGGTGCGGCGCAGCTTCGCCGACTACTGCTACCGCTGGCTGCTCGACGCATCAAAAGAATACGGTATCGATACACAATAAAAGCAGGACGGCCGGCACCCGCCGGCCACCCTGACCGCGATGAACTGACCTTGATGAATGAGAAGCGCCATGAGCCGACTAACGGATACCTGGATCATCACCGCCCAGTGCCCGAGCATTCTGGGCACGGTCGATGTCGTCACCCGGTTTTTAAAAGAGCAGCACTGCTATATTACCGAGCTCAGCTCCTTCGATGACCGGCTGGGGGAGCGCTTTTTCATTCGTGCCGAGTTTCGCCCGGAGCTCGACGATTTTAGCGAACAGGCGTTCGAGGAGGCCTTTGGCCCCCGCGCCCGCGAGTTCGACATGAGCTTCGAGCTGACCCCGCCGGCCAAGCGCACCGGCGCGGTCATTCTGGTCTCCAAGGCGGACCACTGCCTGAACGATCTGCTCTACCGCTACCGTACCGGGCAGCTTGCGCTGGATATCAAGGCGATCGTCTCCAACCATCCGGATCTGCAGCCGCTGGCCGAGTGGCATGATCTACCCTATCACCACCTGCCGATCACCCCGGAGACCAAGGCCGAGCAGGAAGCCCAGGTACTCGACATCATCGAGCAGACCGGGGCGGAGCTGGTGATTCTGGCGCGCTACATGCAGGTGCTGTCGCCGCGCATGTGCCAGCTGCTCGACGGCCGCGCAATCAATATCCACCACTCGCTGTTGCCGGGTTTCAAGGGCGCCAGGCCCTACCACCAGGCCTACGACAAGGGCGTGAAGCTGGTCGGCGCCACCGCGCACTACATCAACAACGACCTGGACGAAGGCCCGATCATCGCCCAGGGGGTGGAGCCGGTGGACCATGCGCACTACCCGGAGGATCTGGTCGCCAAGGGGCGCGATATCGAGTGTCTGACGCTCGCTCGGGCCATCGGCTATCACCTGGAGCGGCGGGTGTTTTTGCACGGCGGCCGTACGGTCGTGTTCGGCAACTGACCGAACGCCCTCAACGCGGTACCTCGACTACAGTAAGTACAACAAACGACGTCGCCTTGCCGGCCGATGGGTTCGCCCGTCGCCGGTGAGCCGGCGCGCTATTCTCATCAGAGGTCTTCCATGCCTATCAGTGTCTTCGACCTTTTCAAGATCGGCGTCGGCCCATCCAGCTCGCATACGGTCGGCCCCATGATGGCAGCCTTCAAGTTCGCCGCGGCGGTAGAAGACGCCGGCGTACTCGACCGGGTCAGCCGTCTGGAAGTGCATCTCTACGGCTCGCTCTCCGCCACCGGCGTCGGCCACGGCACCGACCATGCCACCGTCATGGGCCTGATGGGCGAACGCCCGGATCGGATCGACCCGTCGATCATCGGCCCCACGATCGCGGCGCTCAAGGAGACGCACACGCTGTCGCTCAATCGCCAGAAGGACGTCACCTTCGTCTGGGAACGGGACATGCGCTTTCACGACGAAAGCCTGCCCCACCACCCCAACGCCATGAAGCTCTGCGCGTATGACGAAGCCGACCAGGTCTTGCTCGCGAACACCTACTACTCAGTGGGCGGCGGCTTCGTCGTCGACCAGCACCAGGTGGACGCGAAGCTCGAGGACATGGACAGTGCCGAGATCCCTTTCGACTTCAACTCCGCCGAAGAGCTGTTGGCGATCTGCAAGCGCGAGAAGCTCAGTGTCAGCCAGCTGATGATGGCCAACGAGAAGACCTGGCGGCCCGAGCAGGAGGTGCGCGACGAGCTGTGGCGCATCTGGCAGGTGATGTGCGAGTGCGTCGACAACGGTCTGACTCACGAAGGCGTGCTGCCCGGCGGGCTCAACGTCAAGCGCCGCGCCAAACTACTGCACCAGCGTCTGTCCGCCGCCGAGCAGAACCCGTGCTTGATCGCGACTACCTTCTCCGCGATGGAGTGGGTCAACATCTTCGCGCTGGCCGTCAACGAAGAGAACGCTGCCGGCGGGCGCATGGTCACCGCCCCGACCAACGGCGCGGCGGGCATCATCCCGGCGGTGCTGCACTACTACATGAAGTTCCAGGCAGGCTCTTGTGATCGCAACGTGGTCGACTTTCTGCTCGCTGCCGGCGCGATCGGCATTCTGTGCAAGAAAAACGCCTCGATCTCCGGCGCCGAAGTGGGCTGCCAGGGCGAGGTCGGCTCCGCCTGCGCCATGGCCGCCGCGGGCCTGGCCGAAGTGATGGGCGCCACGCCAGAGCAGGTCGAACACGCCGCGGAAATCGGTCTGGAGCACAACCTGGGGCTCACCTGCGACCCAGTCGGCGGGCTCGTTCAGGTGCCCTGCATCGAGCGCAACGCCATCGCCACCGTCAAGGCGATCAATGCGGCCCAAATGGCGCTGCACGGCGACGGCACCCACTTCATCTCGCTGGATAAAGTGATCCGCACCATGCGCGACACCGGCCGCGACATGCTCGACAAGTACAAGGAGACCTCCAAGGGAGGCCTGGCGGTGAATGCGATCGAGTGTTGAATGTAATAGATGAGTACCGCCTTTTTACTCAAAGCCCAAGCAGCCGCTTGGGCTTTTTGCTACTACTCAAGCGGCTCATAAGGCAATCCGACATAGTTCTCTGCAACCGTCTTGAGTCCCGCCTCGGAGCGTGTGACGTAATCGAGTTCGGCGAGCTGCAAGCGACTGTCGAAGTTGTCTTTCTCGGAGAAGGTGTGCAGCATCGACGTCATCCACCAGGAGAAACGCTCGGCCTTCCAGATGCGTTTCAGGCAGGTCTGCGAGTAGCGCTCGATCAAGTCCGTGCGGCCTTGCTGATAGACCTTCACCATCAGCCGGTAGAGCGTATTGACGTCACTGGCGGCGAGGTTGAGCCCCTTGGCGCCGGTGGGCGGGACGATGTGCGCCGCGTCGCCGACCAAAAACAGTTTACCGTACTGCATGGGCTCCACCACGAAGCTTCGAAGCGGCGCGATACTCTTCTCGATGGAAGGCCCGGTCACGAGCTTGTTGGCCACCTCGTCGGGCAGGCGGCGCTTGAGCTCCTCCCAGAAGCGCTCGTCGGACCAGTCCTCCACTTTTTCATCCAGCGGCACCTGCAGGTAGTAGCGGCTGCGGGTGGCGGAGCGCATGCTGCACAGGCTAAAGCCACGCTCGTGGCGGGCGTAGATCAGCTCATCCGACACCGGCGGCGTGTCTGATAACACCCCCAGCCAGCCAAAGGGATAGACCTTTTCGAACTCGGTGAGGCGATCACCGGGAATGCTCTGGCGCGAGACGCCGTGGTAGCCGTCGCAGCCTGCCACGTAGTCACAGTCGAGCCGGACGGTTTCGCCGTTATGCTCGAAGGTGAGATAAGGCGCGTCGCTTTCCAGATCGAAGAGCTGAACGTCGTCCGTTTCATAAAACGTGGTGGCGCCGGCGGCCTCGCGGGCCGCCATCAAATCGCGCGTCACCTCGGTCTGACCGTAAACCATCACCCGACTGCCGCCAGTCAGCTCATCCAGCGCCACACGCACGCGGCGGTTGTCGAAGGCCAGCTCGAAGCCGTCGTGGGGCAAGCCCTCTTCATCCATGCGCCGATCGACTCCCGCTTCACGCAAAAGATCCACCGTGCCCTGCTCCAGCACCCCGGCGCGGATACGGCTCAGCACGTACTCGCCGCTGCGCCGCTCGACGATCACGTTGTCGATCCCCTGGCGCTGCAACAGCTGCCCCAGCAGCAGGCCGGACGGGCCGGCACCGATAATCGCCACCTGTGTTTTCATTGAAGGCCCTCTCAAAGCATTGTTTCATCACGCGTCATGAATTGTATTTTTGATCGAATGAGGCGCTTGGATAAGGCAATATATCGCCTATTATCTGGATTTTTGGCGTATAAATGATCAACTTTAGTCACATGCGCCAGGAGCATGCGATGTCGTATTCTTCCATCGTTCCCGTATTCAAGCTCTACGGCGAAACCCGGCACTGGCCCACGCCGGATCTTTTGCACTGCGAATCGATTCCCGAGCGCAGCCGGCTGCACGACTGGCGTATTCGCCCGCACCGCCATACCGATCTGGTTCACGTGTTGTTGATTACTAAAGGCAGCGTGGATCTGGAGCTGGAGGGCGCCCACCACTATCAGCGGGATGCGGGGGTCATCGTGGTGCCGGCCATGACGATTCACGGGTTCTGTTTTTCGCCGGACGTGGCGGGGTACATCGTGACGCTGGCTCAACCGCTGGCGGACCATCTGGGGGTGGCGCTTGACGATGGCCGAGCGCTCAAGCAGCCGGGGTTTTACACCCTCGAAACCGCCGGAAATAGAGCGCAGATCGTCACGCTCGTCGAGCAGATCGACCGTGAGTATCGCCACCCGGCACCGGGGCGGCGACAGCTTCTGGAGGTGCTGGCCCAGGCACTGGCCATCGAGCTCGAACGCCTGGTATTGCCGCGCAAACCCACGCCCCAGCGTTTGGTGCCCAAACCACGCGAAAAGGGCCGCCAGCACCTTGAACGGTTCCACGCGTTGGTCGAGCAGCGCTTCAGGGAGCAGCCCGGCATCGAGGCGCTGGCCGGCGAGGTTGGGCTCAGCCGCGCACACCTCAACCTTTTGTGCCGTCAGCAGGAGGGCCTGAGCGCCCTGCAGATACTCCACGAGCGGGTGTTGTTGGAGGCCAAACGCCAGCTTACTTATACCAACATGACCATCGCCGAGATCGCCGACGGCCTTGGTTTCTCCGAGCCGGCCTACTTCACCCGGTTTTTCAAGCGTAATACGTCGCTGGCTCCGCGCGCGTTTCGGCAGCGCCAATTTTCAGAGCGCGCAGAGTAGTGCCATAATTCAGGGACCGTCATCTCCCACGATACCCTATGGGTACTCACTCGGTAGCTTAAGGCTTGCGTATGTATAAAAAATTACAGCGATTCTTTTTTTTAAAGCGGCCTGGCTGGTACCTGCTCAACCGCGCGCCGGTGAATCCGGTGCTGAATCTGCACGGCTTGACGCCCATGCCTCACCTGGATGACAAGAGCAGCAGTCGCTTTTTCCTTCAGGAGAAGACCGATACGCTGTTCAAGCTCGTGCACGATAAATACTCGCCCCGCGAGGATTTCTGGCGCTGGCTGGGGCGCGACATCATCTCCAAGCGCTTGACCGGCTCCTATGACGCCCACAAGGAGTACCAGAGCCGGCGTATTTTGAAAAAGCTGGGCCAGCGCACTGTCAACGTGCGCTGCTACGGCGTGGCGCTCAACTTCTTGAACCCGCTGGGCTCGCTCTATGCCATGGAGCACATGAGCCGGTGCCAGGCGGGAAGCGACCACTATGCCACCCTCGATGACACAAGCCGCGCCCGCTTCATCGATACCCTGGCCTCTCAGGTCGCGGCGCTGGCCGAGGCGGGCTACTACCACCGCGACCTGCACCTGGACAACCTGATGGTCGACGAAAGCACTCAGCTGATCTGGATCGATACTCACGTGAAGGCGCTGCCCTCGTCGCGGGAAAAGCGCCAGGCGCTGTTCGACAACATGCTGACCAACAGCCGCATCGACGACCCGTCCGACCGGGCCCGACTCAAGGGCCACCTCGCGCCGTATTTTTCCAGCGCAAACGAGGCCCGGAGCCAGTAAGGATGAGAGCAGATAAGGCTAGAGCAAAAAGAACGTGCTTAGAATCGGGAAAATGATCAGCAGCGCCAGCCGAACGAAGTCCGACACGATGAACGGCGCCACGCCCTTGAAGATCTCGCCAAGCCCGACGTGCGGCGCCATGGCCTTGATCACGAACACGTTCATGCCCACCGGTGGGGTGATCAGGCCAAGCTCGACCGTCAATACCGTGATGACGCCGAACCAGACCGGATCGATCCCCAACGCCTGGATGATCGGATAGACCACCGGCACGGTGATCACCAGCATGGCGATGGAATCCATGAACATGCCGAGCACGAAGTAGAGCAGCAGGATGCACAGCACCACCACGATGGGCGCCAGGTCCATGCCGTAGAGAAAGTCGCTGATGGAAAACGAGATGCGCGATACCGAGATGAAGTAGCCCAGTGTCTCGGCGCCGACCAGCATGAAGAACACCACCGACGACAGCGCCAGCGTCTCCTGCAGGCTGCGCCAGAGACCGGCCCCGCGCATGCCCTTGTAAAGCGCGTAGAGAAGCGTGGCGAATGCCCCGACGCTAGCGCCCTCTGTGGGCGTGAACAGGCCGAAATAGATACCCAGAATCATCACCAGAAAAACGGCGAAGAAAGGCACGAGACCGGATATCGAGGAAAACTTCGCCCGCCAGGACGTCCGCTCGCCGGCCACGGCCAAATCTGGGCGCAAACGCATGACGACCGTTACCGTCAGCGCGTACATGACCAGCCCCATCAGGCCCGGAATCAGCCCCGCCATGAACATGTCGCCGACCGACTGCTCGGTCAAAATGGCGTAAATCAGAAGCGCGATACTCGGCGGAATCATGATGCCGAGCGTGCCGCCCGCGGCCAGCGCCCCGGTGGCCAGGCCCCGGTTGTAGCCGTAACGCTCCATTTCCGGTAGCGCCACGCGGGTCATGGTGCTGGCGGTGGCCAGCGACGAGCCTGAAATCGCCGAAAACACTCCGCAGGAGCCAACCGCGGCAATCGCCAGGCCCCCTTTCCAGCCGCCGCAGATCGTGCGCGTGGCGTCAAACAGCTTGCCCGCCATGCCCGAGTGTGCCGCCAGCACGCCCATCAGGATGAACATGGGAACGGCGCTGAAACTGTAGTTCGACAGCACCTCGATGGGCACCGTTTTGAGCTGCGCGATGGCGGCGTCCCAGCTGATGATCTGCGCAAAGCCGCCCACGCCGATGATCAGCATGGTCAGCGCCACGGGCACTCTGAGCACCATCAGTACCAGCAGCAGGCCAAGACCGATGGCCCCGATCATTTCACTCCCCATCGGCCACCTCCACATCGACACCAAAGAGCGCACCCAGCAGCGCATGCAGGGCGCTGCGAATGCCGAGCAGCAGGCTCATGGCCGCCGCCGCGTAGTAAATGGGTCCCATGGGCAGGCGCAGATCCTGGGTTACTTCACCGTGACGCGAGGCCGCCGCCGCCGAATCCAGAAGCCCGGTAAACAGCACCAGTCCCAACGCGGCAAAACCCAGCAGATAGACGCCGTGAAGGCGATTTTTCACCCACTGGGGCAATCGATGCGAAAACGCCTCGACCACCACTTGGCTTTTTTCGACGTTGGCCGCCATGGCCGCCAGCAGCGAACACAGCATGAGGTAGCTCACCAGCTCGACGCTGCCGCTCACGCGTAGCGCAAACGCGCCGTCGGTCAAGCGATAGAGATAACGGGTACTGACATCGGCGATCGTGACCATTAGAAGCGCCACTAGCGCCACACCGGCGACCACGCGACAACAAAAGGCCAGCCAGTGGCTGGCCTTCTCCAGAGAACGCTGCATCGATTACTCCTGGGGGCTTTCGCAGGCTGCGCTGGCGCTCAGCGCGGCCTGATAAACGTCCCGCGCCTGATCGAGGCCGCGCTCTTCGAGCTGGCTCAGGTAGGTTTCGATACCTTCCTCCAGCGGTCCCTGCCAGTCCGGGTCCTCGAGCGGATTTTCGATTTCGCGAATCGTGTGCCCGGCGTCGACCGCTTCCTGCTTGCCTTCCACATCGAGACGATCAAAGACCTCGCCAGCCTTCTCGGCCCACTTCATGCCGGAGTTGTCGTCGATCACCGCCTGCTGCTCCGGCGTCAAACGATCGTAGGCGCGCTGGTTCATGGTCGCGACGAAAATCAGTGTGTAGAACGGCACCTCGGTGTGATAGCTCACCAGCTCGTTGATACGAAAGCTGCCAAGCCCCTCCCAGGGAAAGCTCAAACCGTCGATGACGCCGCGCTGCATCGACGTATAGATGTCCGGCGCCGGCATACCGACAGGGCTTGCGCCCATGTTCTCGAGCATTTCACCCGCCACGGCGGTCGGGCGGCGAATGCGAAGTCCTTCGAGATCTGCCGGTGTCTGCACATCGGTGCCGGTGGTATGGATGCCGCCGGGGCCGGTGGTGAACATGAACAGCGGCCGCGTATCCTCGTACTCGCTGTCCAGGTGGCCTTCGTCATAAAGGGTTTGCAGTACGCACGCGCCCTGGGTTGCCGAACTCGCCACGCCCGGAAGCTCGACGATCTGGGAAAGCGGAAAACGCCCCGCCGTGTAGCCCTGAGCGGTTGCGCCGATGTCGGTAATGCCATTAGCCGCCGCTTCGTAGATGGAATCCGGCTTGGCGAGTGTACCCGAAGGGAACATTTGTACGGTCAAGTCACCGCCCGACTCTTCGGCGATGGTATCGGCCCAGGCCTGTAGAATATCCTCGTTGACTCCAGAGGCGCCGGGCCAGAAGTGAGCCATACGCAGCGTGGTGGCTGCCTGGGCGGAAGCGATGGAAAGGCCAGCGATGGTGGCGGCGAGCGCACACCGGGCGAAAACAGCTTTCATGAGGAGCTCCCGTTCTTTAGGTAGAATACGGTTGTTCGCATAACGAATATTAGTTCGTCTTATGGAGTCAACCTTAATCCACTAGTCGCCCCCAAAGCTAATCGACCTTGGTCTATATTTAGAATCCATCCATTCCCGCTTCTCCGCATTACTAAGCGCGAGCGACCGGCGCAGGTACCGTTTCGCTGTGCGCCAGCTCAGTTTGAAGTAATTTTTCCAGCAGCCGAGTCTTGAGCGCCGACGCTTCCGGAGCGCTCCATAGGTTATGAAACTCACCAGGATCGCTCTCAAGATCATAGAGCTCTCCCCATTCCAGCCCCTGGAATACCGATAATCGATACCGTTTATCTCGAAGCGAGTGAATATTGGGACATACCCCCAGGCCATTCATGGGCGCCTGATGGGCATACTGGATGAGCAAGGAATCCGGTGCTGTCGAGGCATCGGTCAAATCACGCCCCTGCATTCCCCAGGCCGGTTCGATGCGGGCTCGCTCCAGAATCGTTGCGCCGATATCCAATGTTTGGCCCAGCCGCTCACTACGTACGCCCCGCTCGCCTTCAGGATCGGCCCAGATAAAAGGCACACGGGTAATCTGTTCATATTGCTCGGCTCCCTTGAACAGCAACCGATGATCACCCAGATGGTCGCCGTGGTCAGAAGTGAATATGGTGACCGTCTCATCGGCTCTTCCTGAATCGGTCAGCGCCTGCTGTACCCGACCGACTGCGTCATCGATCATCGTGATCATGCCACAGGTCAACGCCTGCGCTTCCTGCGCTTCTCTGGCCGAACAACCAATAGCGTTCATGCCTTGAAGGTTGGCCTTGCCCGCTTGACGGGTTTCCAATACGCCAGCCACGTGCGGCGGCGGAGTCCAGTCGCTGGCCTTGAAGGCCGCCGGCAACGGCATATCATCCGGTGAGTACATGTCCCAGTACTCGCCTGGCGGGTTGAAGGGGTGGTGAGGGTCAGGCCAGCTCACCATCAAAAAGAAGGGACGATCGCTATCCTTACGCGCATCGATCCATGCACTGGCGCGTTCAGCAATGTAGGAAGTCGAGTATAGTTCTGCCGGTACGGCGGTACGTACCGCTTGCGGGCAGGAGTAGTCGTGCGGAAGCTGATTTTTTTGCCCCATCAATCGGCTCGCCTCGGGCTTGCGCTCGAGCATCCACTGGGTATAGTCGCCCCCCACCTGGTCGCCGTGTCCCGTTACCAGCTCCACATGATCGAAGCCATAAAAAGGTGTTGGCACCCTGGGCATCTCACCCGCCCAAAAATCAGGCTCCTCGACATGGTAGAGGGGGGAAGCAAAGTCATGACGCACTGCCTCGCCCAACTCACCCTTTGCCTTATGGTAGCCAGGGCGAGCCTCATCAGGCTGCTGTAACGGCGCAATGCCGGTAAACGTCTGCAAATGACTCTTGCCGATCAGCGCCGTTTCATAGCCGGCGTCGCGCAATAGCTCGACGAAGGTGACATTGCGTTGAGAAAGCGGAATACCGTTGTAGCGCACACCATGCCCGGAAGGCAGACGCCCGGTCATCAGGCTGGCGCGATTGGGCATGCACACAGGGCTTGCGACATAGAAACGATCAAAGGTCGTACCTTGCGCCGCCATCGTGTCGATATTGGGCGTACGCACTAACGGATGGCCATAGCATCCAAGGAAATCAGCGCGATGCTGATCGGTGATGAAAAGAATGAAATTGGGTCGATCAGACATCAGTGAGCCTCGCAGAAGTAGAGTTTGCACGAGAATTGCGAGTGGCCATGCGTCGCCAGATAATGAGCGCAACGCTCAGTATCAAAGCAATCGCTCCGGCCCATATATAGGGCGACAGCAAAACCATTGCACATATAATGCGCAGTAACCGCTCCCAGATCGGTAGTGGTCGCTTGTCAAAGCCGATCAGCGCGCTGGCTGCTTGATACAGGGATACCGCCAGCGTCAGCAGTGAAAAGAACACGAAGCCAAACGACGCCGCTGCCGCCGCTTCACTGCCTAGCAGCAGTGCCGGGTTGTAGACAAAGGCAAACGGAATGATGAAGATCATCGCCCCTACCCGCGTCGCCTCGACCGCCGTGCCAATGGGGGTCCCCTTGGAAATCGAAGCAGCCGCGTAAGCCGCAATGGCCACGGGCGGTGTAATCACCGAAGCCACGCCGAAGAAAAAGACAAACAGGTGGGCGGTCAATAGATCAACCCCAAAGCCGGTGAGCGTCGGCCCCATCACCGCCACAATCGCGATGTAAGCAGGCAGGGTCGGCATGCCCATACCCAACACGATGCACCCGCCAGCGGCAATGAGTAAGGCAGCGATAAGCGAGCTGTTCGCGGCTGCCGACAAGAGCACGGCAAACTTGGTCGGCATGCCGGTCGCATTGAGCGTCGACACCACGATACCAACGATGGAAATTGCAATGGCGAGCTGCGCCACCGTCTTGCCACCGTCTGCCAAAGCGACAATCAACTTCCATGGCGCGCGACGAACGTCCGGGTTGATGAAGCTCATGGGCACCAGCGCAAGGATTGCCGCAATGGAAGCTCCTGCCGGAGAGAGGCCGCTGATCAGCAACCAGACGATCAGCGCAATGGGCCCAAATACCAGTGCCAGATTGACCCAGTCCTGCCCCATCGGCTTTTCGATGTTGGCTTCTTCATCTTCGCGGGCGACGATACCCAGTTTTTCGGCTTCAAAAAATACGGTAAGAAACAGGCTCACGTAGTAAGCGATAGCGGGAATCACTACAGCGAGGATCACGGTGAGATAACTAACCCCGACGATATCCGCCATAACAAGCGCAGCGGCCCCCATGATGGGCGGCAAGATTTGTCCGCCGGTGGAGGCAGAAGCTTCTACCGCACCAGCAAAGTTGCCGGAAAACCCACGCCGGCGAATCATGGGAATAGTGACGACGCCGGTGCCTACCACGTTAGCTACAGCGCTGCCGGAAACGGTTCCAAACAGTGCCGAGGCGAAGATAGCGGCGTAGGCCGGGCCGCCGCGAAACCGGCGCATCAAGTGAAAGGAGATGCGAATCATTGAGGCACCTGCGCCACAGCCTTCCAGCACTGCCCCAAGAATGATGAAGGGTAATACAGTGGAAAGCACGATCCCCATGATGTTGCCAAGAATGCCCTGGCTGGCGTCATACCAGATATTCTGCGCCACAAACTCGTTCATGTCGCCGATGATGGTTTCAAAGACGCCCGGCCAATAAGGACCGGTCACCAGATAGCCAAATACAATGGCTCCAAGAATGGCGATGGGCCCGCCCCACAGCCGCCAGCAAGCAATAATGGATAGTACCGCCGGGATGGCAGCCATCCACGCTTCTCTGGCCGAGAAGAACATGAAACTATCCTTCAGAATCATCGAGATCTGGTAATAGTCCCAGCAAACCCAACTCATTAGAGCCAGCGCCACGGTATAGAGAGCCACATGCAAAACCGTTAGACGTTCCTGCTGAGCCAGACGTTGGGCGTCCCATATCAGAAAGTTCAGAAAGCACAGCCAGTAAAACAAGGGACGGAACCAGTCGAGTTCAAAAGGCCCCACCCGCGGGAGCACACCATAAGTGGGCAGAACATTCGCCAGTCCTACCAGGGCAATAGCGAGGCCCACGGCAAAACTCGTCCACTGCAGCATCTTTAAGCTGCGTGAAAAAAGGGTTGTCATTGGATGGTCTCCCGGCCTGAATAGGCCTGAATCCTTTAAAACAAGGCAGAGGCTTCCTGATCCGCTACGGGATCAGGAAATGGCTCAATCGGCTATCAAGTGCTCAGGGATGTTGATGCCTTGTTCTTCGTAGTAGCGCGCAGCGCCAGGATGAACCGGCATATTCGCGCCGGCGAAAGGGTCATCCGCATTTAAGCGAGCCAACAGGGCATTGGCAGACTGCATGTTATCGAGATTATCAAAGAACGACTTGGTCAGCGCATAAGCGGTTTCATCCGACATATTCTTGTTAGCGCCCAGCATCATCACCGTCACCATGATGTTTTGATCCATGTCGCCATTAACCTGACCCTGGTAGGTACCTGCAGGCACTACTTCGGTGCGCACCGCTTGATCTTCGAGGTAATTGCGCCAGCCTTCACTGTCGACCACCTCATCCGGTACGCCAAGAATGCGAATGTCACGTTGCAGGCTCAACTCCTGAACCGACTGCTGGCCCACGGCCGCCGACATGATATACATGTCAAACTGACCATCCTGAAACGCCTGACTAGCGCTCTCCCAGGGCAGCCGGACGCCTTCGTAGTCACTGCCATCCTCTAGTCCACCGGACGCTTCATGGACCATACCGCGCGCCTGGTTGGCCGCCGCACCGGCAGGGGGGCCAACGTAAATACGCTTACCTGCCATATCATCCCAGCTATCGATACCGCTATCCGCCCAAACGATGGGGTGAAACGATCCGCCCGGGAAAGTGAAAAGCATGCGCAGGTTGTCCGCGAAGGACTGCGCCTGTTCGGCGGTATTGGCGTAGGGCCCGACACCCCGCTGCATTGCATTGAATGCCGGGGGCGGCACCACGGCCAGATCCAATCGGCCCGCTCCAACCTTGATCGCTGAGCGAGTTAGCGCCTGTCCTAAAGATACTTGAAGGTCATATCCGGCAGCAGGTGTGAACTGGGCCCAAGCCTGGGGCACAATGCCAGTCAATGAGGCGCTGCCGCCTCCCTCGATGCTAAGTGTTTCGGCGTGCGCCGATAGTGCTCCCCCAGCAAGGGCGACTACCAGGCTGATCGATTTCATTGTTTTAAGCATTTTATTGTCTCCAGCTCAGAATGAAGCGCTGAACCATGAGAGTAGAACATTCAATTGCCAGTAGCTTATTCTTTATCCATCATTTTCATATCATTTTTGGTATGTTGCGAAGCACTTGGCAGGTTCTCACGAAACATTTGCATCAGCATACGCAAGGCCGGCCCCGGCTGCGTATCAGGAAGCATGGTTAGTCCCACCGGACCGCGTAAGGCATCATCGCGGATTGGCAGCACCACCACGTCTCCACTGGTACGCGCCTCCGTCACTAGTGCCTCAACCGTCACCACCACATGATTTGAAGCGCGTATGATCTTGTTGATAAACCCAGCATCGATGGACTCCAGAGCGAAATTAGGCGCCACTACCCCGCTACGAAAGAGAAAACGCTCCAACTCCTGACGAATGACAGTCCCTGGAATTGGCGCCAGCATGGGCATTTCCAACACCGTTCGAAGCTCAACATTGGCACCCGGTTGCGCCAGCACGTGCTGCGCCCCCATGGCAAAGACGATCTCCTCGTCGTAGAGATGCTGAAAAGTCAGGCCCTTCATGGAAACGGTATCCGACAGTCTGCCAATGACCAGATCCAGCCCCCCCTGGCGCAGCCGCGCTAAAAGGTCTGCGTTGGCGCCTGAAACGATACGAATAGTGGTGTGTGGGTAAACATGCTGAAAATCTTCGATAATAGCGGGTAATACCAAGCCGCAAACATTGGGTAGCGCCCCAATACGCAGTAGCTCACGACTACCGCTAATATCCTGGGTCGCCCGTACACCTTCCGCCATTAGCGCTATACCAGCCTCGGCGGCATCGAAAAGTTTTCGACCGTGTGGCGTGAGTACCGCGCCGCGTAACGATCGATCGAACAGGGAGACATTAAGTATCGATTCGATCTCTCGAATTGAGCGAGAGACAGCGGGCTGCGTTATGCCGAGCACGTTCGCTGCCGCCATGAAACTGCCATTTTGCGCCACTGCAATGAAACAACGGATTTGACGAAAGCTTATTCTCGCCAACAGATGGGCGGTATTTTCGATGAGAGACTCCTTTTTCAATTCACCAGTCGAACATCGATCGTTCTTTTGGTGCCTTTGATAACGCGCGACAGTTGACGTCAATTACTGGAAAGAGATCAAAGGGCGCCTTTAAGCCATGTATTAATCGATAAACACCTGAAATATCGATATATTTAAATATTATCCAGAGTTAATACGGACTGATCGAAATGATTGATCTTCAAATAAAATCAAAAAAGCTCCTGATAGCGAAGGCCAATCAGAGCGTGCTCGCGCATCAGCATTTCAGCCCGTGCACCTTCGCCATTGTCCAGTGCCTGAAAGATAAGCTCGTGATGTAATTGAGCCAACTGTAGCTTTCGAAACTCCTTTATCAGGTCATTATCATCAATCACGATAGAAGCGGCCGCTGCAAAGGGTAGATGGTTGTTACGAGCAATGGCATCGCCAATGACGGCGCTACCGGCAGCACTCACGATCCGCTCGTGAAAACGGTAATTGAGCTCGATCCAGCGCTCGACATCCTCGTCCTCAAGAAACCCCTTCTCCAGCACGCCCTGACCTTTTTGGATCCAAAAAAGCAAATCGCCGCGCAGATCGTCGGCCATACCGCGCTCTGCTACGCGTTTGGCGGCCAAGCCCTCCAGCGCGCCACGCACTTCTACGGCGCAGTAGATGTCCGCATTAGTGAATTCCCGCACCATATAACCACGCTTGCCCGCGCGCTTTAGAAGCCCCTCCTGCTCCAGGCTTCGAAATGCGAGCCTGACAGGCGTTCTGGAAACACCCAAGCGATTGGCCACGGCTTCTTCACCCAATCTCGCGCCCTGGGGATAGAAGCCATCCTCAATCAGCTTACGCAATCGGCTGGCTACGCTTTTATCGTTATTGCCCATTACCGCTCCTGTATCAATCATTTATCGCTGCGCGCAATGAGAGCTAAACCAAAAGTATAGGTTGACGAATAAAACGGTCGCGCTCTTTACTTTGGATCCAATTATAAAAAACCATAATACCTAAAAGGATACCACCGTGACTCATCAAGCCCCCTATCCCCAGAACACCTGGTACGTTGCGTGCACACCTGACGAGATTTCTGAAAAGCCCCTCGGGCGAACCATTTGCAATAAGCAGCTGGTTTTCTTTCGCGGTGATGAAGGCCGGGTCACCGCCATGGAGGATTTCTGCCCTCACCGTGGTGCGCCGCTCTCATTGGGGTTCGTGCGCGACGGTAAGCTGGTGTGCGGTTATCACGGCCTGGAAATGAACTGTAGCGGCAAGTGCGACAGCATGCCCGGCCAGCGCGTACGCGGCTTTCCCAGCGTCCGGACGTATCCGGTCGAGGAGCGCTACGGGTTTATCTGGATCTGGCCAGGCGATTCTGACAAGGCGGACACGAGCCTCATTCCCGTGCTCGAGTGGGCGGATAACCCCGAGTGGGCCTATGGCGGCGGACTCTATCATATTGGCTGCGAATACCGGCTGATGATCGATAACCTCATGGATCTGACTCACGAGACCTACGTTCACGCCTCCAGTATCGGCCAGCCGGAGATCGAAGAGGCCGCGCCGGATACCAACGTCAACGGCGATGAAGTCGTCACCCGCCGCGAGATGGAGAACATTCCGGCCCCGCCGTTTTGGCAAGCGGCGCTGCGCGGCAACGGCCTGGCCGACGATGTCCCGGTGGACCGCTGGCAGATCTGTCGCTTCACCCCGCCAAGCCACGTGCTGATCGAAGTGGGCGTCGCTCATGCCGGTAATGGCGGGGCCAAGGCGCCGGCAGACAAGAAGGCGTCGAGTATCGTGGTCGACTTCATTACACCGGAGTCGGATACCTCGATCTGGTACTTCTGGGGCATGGCGCGCAACTTCAAACCCGAGGATCAGGCGCTGACCGACAAGATCCGCGAAGGCCAGGGCAAGATTTTCGAAGAGGATCTGGAGATGCTTGAGGCGCAACAGCGCAATCTGCTCAGGTACCCGGACCGCCAGCTTCTGAAGCTCAACATCGACGGCGGCGGCGTACAGGCACGCCGGATCATCGACCGCATTCTTTCCGAGGAGCGCGAAGCCGCAGGCACGGAGGCGAGCGTATGACCCACACCGCCCCCTCGATGATCGTGGAGGTCAAGGCGCGCCACGTCGAGGCGCGCGATATCGTTACCTTCGAGCTTGCCGACCCTCACGGGCGGGAGCTGCCGGCGTTCAGCGCCGGCGCGCATATCGATGTGCGCGTCAAGGAAGGGCTGGTGCGCCAGTACTCGCTTTGCAACCATTCAAATGACCGTGACCGTTATCTGATCGGTGTGCTGCGCGATGCCAATTCACGCGGCGGCTCCCACGCCATGCACGATGAGCTCCAGGTCGGCGATCTGGTGCCAATCAGCGCGCCGAAAAATCACTTTCCGCTCGAGCCCGCCGAGCACACGCTGCTGCTGGCCGGCGGTATCGGTATTACGCCGCTTTTATGCATGGCCGAACGTCTGGCGCATACCGACGCTGGATTCGAGCTGCACTACTGTACCCGCTCCCAGGAGCGCACGGCATTTTATCAACGCCTAAAGGACTCGAGTTTCGCCGAACGCGTGCACTTTCACTTCGACGACGGCGACGCCAGCCAGCACCTGAACCTCGAAGCGCTGCTCGGCCACCCCAGGGCCGATACCCACGTTTACGTATGCGGCCCCAAGGGTTTCATCGATGCGGTCATGACCACCTGCAAGGCTAGTGGCTGGCCGGAGGATCAGGTGCATACCGAGTACTTCAGCGGCGCCGACATCTCGAGTGACGACGACGGTAGCTTCGAGGTGCGCATCGCCAGCAGCGGTGCAAGCTTCACCGTGCCGGCGGACAAGACCGTCCACCAGGTACTGGCCGAAAACGGTATCGAGATCATGGTCTCTTGTGAGCAGGGCGTGTGCGGCACCTGCCTGACCCGCGTGCTCGAAGGCGAGCCGGATCACCGCGACCTGTATCTGGAAGAGCACGAGCACGCGGCCAACGACCAGTTCACGCCGTGCTGTTCACGTGCTAAAAGCAGCGTACTGGTATTGGACCTTTAAGTTTTCATCAACCCGGATCCTGCTCGAGAAAGCAAAAGGATAACTATAATGAAAAAAATCCCGACAACCGTGACGCGTGCCGCGCTGATGAGCGCGCTCGTTTTATTACCCGCCGCCGCCCAGGCCCAGACCACGCTGCGCCTGGCCCACGTTTGGCCCGGCGGTTCGATGGTCGACAGCGCGCTCTTTCAGGCCTGGGCCGACAGCGTCAGCGAAGCGTCCGGCGGCGAGCTCGACGTGGAGGTGTTTCCCAGCCAAACGCTCGCCAAGTCCGCCCAGACGTATGACAGCACTGCCCGCGGCATTGCCGATATCGGCGCCTCGGCCCAGGGTTATACGTCCGGACGCTTCCCCTTGACGCAGATCGTCGAGCTGCCCGGCGTCTCCTCGAGCGCCCGCGAAGGCGCCTGTATTCTGCAGTCGCTCTATGACCAGGGCTACCTGGAGGACGAGTATGCCGACACCCGGCCACTGTTTTTCTTTACCACCGGCCCGGGTTACCTGCACACCAAAGAGCGCCAGATCGAAAAGCCCGAGGACCTGGCCGGCCTGCGGCTGCGCCGGCCCACCTCGGTGGTCGGTGACATGATGGAGCGGCTGGGGGCCCAGGCCGTCGGTATGCCGGCGCCAGACGTCTTCACTGCCATGCAGCGCGGTGTCGTCGACGGGCTGAGCTTCAACTGGGAAGGCATGAAGACCTTCCGCCTCAGCGAGCTGGCGAACTACCACACCGAAGTACCGCTTTACGATCTCTCGCTGTTTGCCGTTATGAACCAGCGTAACTACGATGCCCTGCCGGTAGAGCTTCGCCAGGTGATCGATGAACACAGCGGCATGGCATGGTCGATGCGCGCCGCCGAGGTCTACGACACGCTGATTGCCGAAGGTCGCCAGGAGGCCGTCGAGGCGGGCCACACGTTCATCGAGATCGACGATGCGCTCACCGATCCCGACTGGGGCCCGGTGCTGCAGGAAACCATCGACCGCTATCTCAACGAGGTCGGCGGTAATGCGCAAGAGATTTACGATACGGCCATGAGCCTCAAGGCAGAGTGCGCGGTGAGCGACGCCTGACGCTCAATAAAAAACCGAGCAAACGAGGCGGCTTTAAGGAGCCGGCAGATACGAAAGCGCCGGGGCAAAGCCCCGGCGCTTTTTCATAGCATGCTGAACAAGGCTCAAAAATCGAAAAAGACCGTTTCGCCCGGCCCCTGCAGATGGATATCGAAGCGGTAGCGGACGGCGCCATCACGCTCTTCGCGCCTGGCGATCAGCGTCTGGCGGCGGATATCGGACTCGACGCGGGAGAGCACCGGGCAGGCCGCGTTGGCCTCAACCTCATCGTCGAAGTACAGGCGCGTTTGCAGGTGAATATTGATACCGCGGGCGAAGATCGCCAGGTTGATGTGCGGTGCCATCGGCTGGCCGTTTGGGTGGCTCACCGCGCCGGGCTTGATGGTCTTGAACGACCACTCACCGCCCTGTTCGGCGATCGTGGCGGTACGGCCAAACCCGTTAAAGTCATTACGTAAATCGTAATCCTTTTGATAATGACCATCGGCATCGGCCTGCCAGGCTTCCAGAAACGCGTCGCGAACCAGGTCATTGTTACCGTCGATGACGGTGCCGACGATTTCGATATGTTCACCCCTGGCATTGGGCCCGGCCATCTCGTTCCAGATCTCTTCGTCGCGTTCCGGATTACCAGCGGCGGCCGGCGCCAGACCGATATGGACGTAGGGCCCGGCGGTTTGCGAGGCGGTCTCGCGTAGCATCAGCTCGCTGGTCGGCTGGGTGTTGGGCTGTTTCATATGGTTCTCCCCTGCCTTACTGGTTTTCGAAATAGGTTTGGAGTTCACCGCGCACCACGATATCGAAACGATACGCGAGGCAGTCCATCGGCCGGCTCTGAGCCATATCCAGGCGCCCGACCATCGTCTCCACGGCGTCCGGGTCTTTCAGCGTATGCACGATCGGGCAAAGGGGAATCAGCGGGTCGCCTTCGAAATACATCTGGGTGATCAGGCGCGTCGAGATCGAGGGCCCCATGACGGAAACGTGAATGTGCGCCGGGCGCCAGCTGTTGACGTCGTTGGGCCAGGGGTAAGGGCCAGGCTTGATGGTACGAAAACGATAAAAGCCCTGATCGTCGGTCAAACAGCGCCCCACGCCGCCGAAGTGCGGGTCCAGCGGCGCCAGGTAGGCATCCTTTTTGTGGCGGTAGCGCCCGCCGGCGTTGGCCTGCCACATTTCCACCAGTGTATGGGGTATGGGCTTGCCGAACTGATCGACCACGCGGCCGTACATGATGATTCGCTCGCCCTGGGGCAGACCTTCGCCCTGGGTGAAGTTCATCAGCAGGTCGTTGTCGAAACGGCCCATGCGCAGGTGGCGAAAGTCCGGTCCGGTCAGCTCCGAGGCGGTGGGCTGTTGCAGGCTCATCAGCGCCTGCTGGGGCGAGCGCGCCACCGATGTCTTGTAGCCGGGGGCATAGGCCGGGGGATGCCAGGTGCGGTCACGGGTCACGAAGCGGTTATAGTGCTGGGTCATGGGAGAGGCTCTTGATGGCATTATAAGCACCGGCCAGGCGTGCGCCGGTAAATCGCGAGTGTGGCGCGTTGCCTCTCGCTTGCCAATTGAAGAGTCATGGCCACTCATAACCCATGGGTTATGAGTGCTAAGACCTTGGTCGAATGCGCTGTGCCGCGACCTGACGCAGTGTTTCGCAAAACGCATCGCGGCTCATCGAGGCCTTCATGCTCGCGTTGGTGCAAACCCCCACCGACCCGCCGTGGGCCTCGAAAGGCAGCGCGACCTCGACGAGTTCGCCCTTGTCGAGCTCGCCGATCACCGCCTCGCGCGGGGCGATCCAGAGCGCGTCGCTTTCCAGCGTATAGCGGTGGCTGACCGGCAGCGACAGCGTTTCAAGCAACAGCGGCGGCAGCGTGATGGCGTGGCGCACGCAGAAGCTGTCCACCTGCTGGCGCAGCGTGGTTTGGGGCGGCGGCAACACCCAGGGGTAGTCGACGAGTTGGTCGGCGGCGACCGGCGCCACCCGTGCCAACGGATGAGCACGGCGGGCAACGATCACCAGTGGCTCGTAGTAGAGATGCTCGAAGTAAAGATCGCCGATTTCCCGCGCCTCGGTCATCCGGCCCACCACCATGTCCAACTCGCCCAACCGCAGGCGCGACAACAGATAGGCGCTGGCCCCGGTCACGACCGATACGCACACCTCCCCGATGCCAAGCGGTGGCGCGGCATGAAAGTGCTGGATCGCCAGCGGCAGCAAACGGCTTTCGACGGTAGAGAGCGCTCCCACCCGCAGCCAGCGCGTACCGCGATGACCGTCGCCAATGGCACCCACGCCTTCATCGAGCGCTCGCAGAGCGGGCCCGGCGTGGCGCAGTAGTGTCAGCCCCGCCTGGCTAAGCGATACGCCCTGGGGCCCCCGTTCGAACAGCGGCGTCTCGAGAATCTCTTCGAGCTCGCGAATCGCCTTGGAGATGCCTGGCTGGCTGATCGAAAGCGCCTCGGCGGCGCGAGCAAAACTGCGCCGCTTGGCGACTTCGAGAAACGCCGTCAGGTGGCGCAGTTTGATACGGGCGTTCAGCATGGCGCTCTATCCGCGAAACGAAAGCACTACCTTCGCCGATTCACGCGCGCATGAAAACCGTGGCGTTACTCGCCGCACTCGTCACGCAGGCTCAGCGCGCGCTCATAAACCTCGCGAGCGTTGTCCAGCCCGCGCTCCTCGAGCCGCGTCAGATAGCGCTCGGTGCCCTCCTCCAGCGGGCCCGCCCACGCCGGGTCACCGAGAGGGTCCTCGACGGTATGGATGGTGTCGCCCTGTTCCAGCGCTTCATCGCGCCCCACCGCGTCCAGGCGGTGATACACCTCGCCAGCCACCTGCGACCACGCCATGCCGCTGTGCTGATCGATCACCGCGCGCGCCTCGTCGGAGAGCGCCTCAAACGCATCGCGATTCATCACCGCCATGACCGCACCAGAGTAGTAGGGTACCTCCAGATGATAGTCGACCAGCTCATTGATCCCGAACACGCGCATCGCCTCCCAGGGGAAGCTCAAACCATCCATCACGCCGCGCTGAAGCGAGGTGTAGATATCCGGCGCCGGCATGCCGATCGGGTCGGCGCCCAAACTCGAGAGCATTTCGCCGGCGACGTCGCTTGGGCGGCGAATACGCAGCCCCGCCAGATCCGACGGCGACTGAATCTCGGTGCTGCGCGTATGCAGATACGCCGGGCCCGTGGTGAATAAAAACAACACCTTGACGTCCTCGTACTCGCTGTCGATCAGCCCCTCGTCGAACATCGTTTGCAGAATACAGGAGCCTTGAGTGGCACTACTGGAGACGCCCGGTAGTTGCACGATCTCGGAGAGTGGAAAGCGCCCGGACGTGTAACCCTGAAGCGAGGCGGCGATGTCGGAAATGCCATCGACCGCACCCTGGTAGGCGTGATCGGGCTTGCTCAGCGTACCCGAGGGAAATATCTGAACGTCGAGCTCCCCCTGGGAGGCTTCTTCGACGCTGTCGGCCCAGACCTCGAAGATCTCCTTGTGAACGGCGGAGGCCGACGGCCAGAAGTGAGACAGGCGCAGTGTCTCAGCGTGAGCGGCAAGCGACGCGGTGGCGGCCAGCGTTACGATGAGGCCTTGTGAGATGGCGCGTTTCATGAGGTCATCCTCTTTTTGTCGTTGTAGGGCGATAGCCGTGATCGGCGTGTCGCAAAAGCGTGGCGGCGCCCGCCGCTAGGTTTGCAGGGTGGGCACCTCGATCAGTAGCGGTGCATCCATGGCAAGGCCCTTCGTCAGCGCGGCCTCCAGACGCTCCCGATTGCTGGCGCACACGGTCTCCACGCCGTAGCCTTTGGCCAGCGCACAGAAGTCGATATCGGGTACATCGAGCCCCGGCGCATCCTCCGCCTGCATGTGCCTGGCAAAGCCGCGCAGTGCGCCGTAGGTGCCGTTTTTGAGGATGATGAAGATCACCGGGACGCGGTACTGCGCGGCGCTCCAGAGCGCCGTAATGGCGTAGTTGGCAGAACCATCCCCTACCAGAGCGATCACCTGACGCTCGGGCCTGGCGAGCTGGACCCCCACTGCGGCCGGCAGACCAAACCCGAGCCCGCCGGCGGCGGGAAAGAAGTAGCTGCCAGGATGGCGCATCTCGACCCGCTCCCAGAAGATCTCTACCGTCGAGGTGGCCTCCTTGACGTAGATGGCATCCTTTGGCGCCAGCGCGTTCACGGCCTCGAATACGTTGGCCGGCGCCATTCGGCTCTCTTCGTCAGCAACGCCGCCAGGCGCGGTTAGCGCCTCGGGCATTGGCCGCTCGCTGGGCTGCAAATGCGGCAAGAGTGCCTCGAGCATCGCGTGCACACTGCCTACGTATGCCTCGCCCATGGGTGCCCGAGCGGCTTCGTCCGCGTCGGAGGTAACGTGTACCAGGCGGGCCCCATCCGGCAGGTAATGCCCTGGCGCGTACTTGTGATAGCGAAATACCGGCGCGCCGACGACGACGACCAGATCATGACCCTCGAGCTGCTCGGTGATTCCGGCGATCGCTGCGGGCAGAACGCCGCGAAAGCAGGGATGACGATTGGGAAACGGGCAGCGCGACGCAGACGGCGCCACCCACACCGGCATTTTCAGACGCTCGGCAAGCGCAACGGCCAGGGCATTGGCCTGCTCGGCGTCTACCTCCGGGCCGAGTACCAACACCGGGTTGTTCGCTGACTGAAGGCGCAGGGCCAACTGCTCGACCTGCGCCACCTGCGGTGCGCCGGCCTGATGTAGCTCACGCGCCAGCAGATGCCGGGCGTCATCGCCGGTCTCACGCTGCCAGTCGTCGTGGGGAATCGAGACGTAAACCGGCCCCCGGGGCCGAGCGTTCGCGCTGTGAATCGCCTGGCTCAATGCTCGAGGCGTGTCTTCCGCGCAGGCCGGTTCATAGCTCCACTTGACCAGTGGCCGGGGGAGTTGCGGCGCGTCGACGTTGGCGAGCATCGACTCCACGCCGATCATCGAACGCGCCTGCTGCCCGGCGGTGAGCACCAGCGGCGAGTGAGAGTACCAAGCGTTGGTCAGCGCTCCCATGGCGTTGCCAGTCCCCGCGGCCGCGTGCAAATTGACGAAGGCAGGCTTGCCACTTGCCAGCGCGTAGCCGTCCGCCATGCCGGTCACCACGCCTTCGTGCAGGCCCAGAATGTACTCGAAATCCGCCGGCATACCCTTGAGAAACGGCAGCTCATTGGATCCTGGATTACCAAAGATTTTGGTGATCCCCTGGCGGCGCAAGAGTTCATAGCTAATCGCGTGGACGCTGGGCATCGTCTGCTCCTGATTGAATTTGTTTCATTCACGCTAACGGGCTCACCTATAATCAATCAAATCAATATTATTTTTTATAAAAATAGATGAGGTTTATAGGCAATGGCGCAGGTCGATCTGAATCTGATACGCACCCTGGTAATGCTGTATGAAACCGGCAGCGTGACCCAAACCGCCGAGCAGCTTTACGTTACCCAGCCGTCGGTCAGCTACGCCTTGAATCGGCTCCGCGAGCTGTTCGACGACCGGCTGTTCGTGCGCACCGCCCGGGGAATGGAGCCCACCACGGTGGCGCGCCAGCTCTATCCGTCGCTGAAAGAGGCCTTGCGACAGATCAGCGACACCATCGACGGCAGCCGTCACTTTACGCCCGAGCGCTGCAAGCTCCGCTTTCGCCTGGCGCTGACCGACCTGGGTGAAATGTCATTGCTGCCTGCCATTTTGAAATCCTTCTACGCTCAGGCGCCTCAAGCTGAGCTCGAGGTCGTACCGCTGGAGATCGACAAGGCGCGAGAGTGGCTGACGACCGGGAAGGTCAATGCGGTGATCTGTAGCCGGACGCTCGGCGGCGCGGGTATCGACAAGCACGTGCTGCTTGAAGACCGCTATGTTTGCCTGCTCGACCGGCAAGGCGGCGCAGTCGACGACTTGAGCCTCGAGCGATTCATTCATGGCAGGCATGTATCGATCGCTTCCTCATCGGGCCACGGCCTGGTCGAAGAGGTGCTGACGCAGCGCGGCATCGAACGCAAGGTGAGCCTATCGCTTTCGCACTTCTCGGTGCTCCCTCAGGTCCTTCAGGGCAGCGACCTCATCGCGATCCTGCCGCTGCAGATCGCCGCACGTTTCGCGGATGCCAGGCTCAAGGTCCACGAACTGCCCTTCACGGTGCCAGGCTTCGAGGTGGCGCTGCACTGGCACGCTCAACCCCGTAGCGCGGCGTCCCAGCGCTGGTTCTGCGCGACCGTGACCGACGCCGTCACTGCCGCGCAGCGAGCGTAGCCTTGGCGCGGTGCGGACCCAAAAAAGCGGCGCACCAAGCGCCGCTTTCGGGGTCGTGATTGAAGGCGGGCCAAGGCGCCGGCCTTAAATGGGATAGTGGCGCGGGCCGGTCTGAAGCGTCAGCCAGCGCAGGTCGGTGAACTCCTCGATTACCGCCTTGCCACCGAACCGGCCGTAGCCGCTGTTTTTGACGCCGCCAAACGGCATCTGGGGCTCGTCGTGTACCGTGGGCGCGTTGATATGACAGATGCCGGTGACGATCTGGCCGGCCACGCGCAGTCCGCGGGCGCTATCACGCGTAAACACCGCGCCGGATAGGCCGTACTCGCTGTCGTTGGCGATGCGGATGGCCTCCTCTTCACCCTTGACGCGCATCATCGCGACCAACGGGCCGAAGGACTCCTCGGCGTACAGCCGCATTTCGGCGGTCACGCCATCGAGCAGCGTCGGCTGCATGACCACACCTTCCGCCTTGCCGCCACAGGCGAGCCGCGCGCCCTTGCCAGTGGCGTCGTCGATCAGCCCGTTGAGCTTGTCGCCAGCGGCCGGCGCGATGAGCGTGCCCAAGACGTTACCCTCTTCGCGCGGGTCGCCGGCACGCAGGGTCTTCGCCTTCGCCGCGAGCTTCTCTGCGAACTCGTCGGCCACGGCCTCATCGACGATCAGGCGCTCGGTGGACATGCAGATCTGGCCCTGATTGAAGAAGGCGCCAAAGGCCGCCGCCTCGACCGCCGCATCGATGTCCGCATCGTCGAGCACCAGAAACGGTGCTTTTCCCCCCAACTCCAGCAGCACGGGCTTCAAGTGCCTGGCGGCCTGCTCGGCGATAATCCGTCCGACGTGGGTAGAGCCGGTAAAGTTGACGCGCCGCACCGCTGGATGCTCGATCAGCGTGCTGACCACGGCCGCCGCCTGTGTCGGGTCGTTGTGGATGACGTTGACCACACCGTCACCCAGGCCCGCCTCATGTAGCACCTCCCCAATCAGCGCGTGGGTTTTAGGGCACATCTCCGAGGCTTTCAGGATGACGCTGTTACCGCAGGCCAGTGGCCCGGCCAGCGCCCGGGTACCGAGAATGATGGGCGCGTTCCAGGGCGCGATGCCGACCACCACGCCGCAGGGAACGCGCACGCCCATCGCCATGCTCCCCGGCACGTTGGAAGGAATCACGTCGCCCTGGATCTGCGTCGTCAACGACGCCGACTCACGCAGTACGTTGGCCGCTACCATCACGTTGAATCCGGCCCAGCCCGGCGTCGCCCCGGTTTCATCCACCATGGCGTCGATAAACGCTTGCTGGCGCGCCTCCATCAGGTCGGCGGCCTTGTTGAGTTTGGCGCGCCGCTCGCCCGGGCCCGTTTGCGACCAGGCCGGGAACGCGCGCTCGGCCGCTTCCACGGCGCGGTTGGCGTCGGCAGGCGACGCCGCCGCTGTCCGAGACACCGCGTCACCGCTGAGCGGATTACAGCGATCGAAGGTGGCGCCCTCTGAGGCGGGGCACGATTGGCCATCGATGAATAGCTGAACTGGGGTCATGGTATGGCTCCGGTGAAAGCACACGCTGAGTGCATGCATTGTTATTGGTGATACGTCGTCATCCCGGCGATTATTCCCCCCAGCCCAGCTCCTTGGCCAGCGCAAAGGCGTGGTTGGCGGCAGGGACACCGGCGTAGATCGCCACGTGCATCAGCACCTGGCGAAGCTCGGCCTCGGATAACCCGATGCGCTGGGCGGTCTTCAAGTGCAGCGTCAGCTCTTCACGGCCAAGCGCCGCCAAAATGCCGGTGGTGATCAGGCTGCGCTCGCGCCGGGTCAGGTCCTCGTTGCTCCAGAGCTCACCCCAGGCCAGGCGGGTGATCATCTGCTGGAAAGGCGCGTCCAGGCTGTTGGCGTTTTTGGTGGAGCGCTCGACGTGCTCCTCGCCCAGCACCTGCTTGCGCGTGGTCAGGCCCGTGGCGTAGCTCACGCCCCGGTTGGCCACGTCACCAAGTTCAGCCGCCATGACGCTCAAAAGCGTCTGCGCCAGGCGCGCCGGGGCCTCGACGGAGGGCACGTGGCCAACATTGTCGAACACCTCGAGCGGCGCGCCGTCGAGCTCGGAGGCCAGCCCCTGAAGCGTCTCGGGCGGCGTAGCCAGATCGTCGCTACCGCCAAGCAGTTGAACCTTCACACCCTTGCCGGAAAGCTTCCCGGTGAAGGTATCGCGGCCGAGCATTTCGCAGAGCTGAGCGTAGGACTCATCGTCACCGCGCCCCATCTGCACGCACCACCCCGCTTTTAGCGCAGGGCTTGCCTCGAACGCACGGGGGCCGAACCAGCGTGGCACGATCTCCTCGGCCATCGCCGCAAGCCCTTCATCACGCACCCGCGCGGCACGGGTGTTCCAGAGCTCGGGATTGCCGATGACCGCGCCGGTATTGGTGAGCGTGGCCGACAGTAGCCGGTCGCCGTGCGCCTCGATCAACTGCTGACCGATCACTCCGCCGATGGACGTGCCCACGAAGTGAAAGTGTGCGTCTCCCGCCTGATCCACCAGCGCCAGCGCCTCATTGGCGAGATCCGCCGGCGTGACGCGCTCGCCGCTCACGCCCTGGCTTGCGCCGTGACCGGGCAGATCCCAGGTCAGCACGCGGTAGCGCGGCAGAAGCGCCGGAAGAACGTCGTCCCACACCGCCTGACTCATGCCCAGCGGATGCGCCAGTACCACCAGCGGGTTGGTCTGGGCGCCGAGCAGCCGATAGGCGACGCTGCGGCCGTTGAACTCCAGATATGCCATGAAAACCTCCGTCAGGCGCGTTCGATCAGCGTGGCGATACCCTGGCCAACACCCACGCACATGGTGCACAGGGCGTAGCGCTTGCCGCTTTGCTGTAGCTCAAAGGCGGCGGTGAGCAACAGCCGCGCGCCGGACATGCCAAGCGGGTGGCCAAGCGCAATTGCGCCGCCGTTGGGGTTGACCCGCGGGTCGTCATCCGCAAGCCCCAGATCGCGCATACAGGCGAGCGCCTGAGCAGCGAAGGCTTCGTTGAACTCGAACACGTCGATGTCGTCGAGCGACACGCCGGTGCGCTCCAGAAGCTTTTTGACCGCGGGCACCGGGCCGTAACCCATGATGCGCGGCTCGACCCCGGCGGTGGCCATGCCGATGATCTTCGCCATCGGCTCAAGACCGTGACGCTTCACCGCCTCCTCGCTTGCCACCAGCATGGCGGCGGCGCCGTCGTTGACGCCAGAAGCATTGCCGGCGGTGACGCTGCCGCCGTCACGAAACGGCGTGGGGAGCCCCGCGAGCTTCTCCAGCGTGGTTTCCCGCGGATGCTCGTCGGTATCGAACACCAGCGGTTCCTGCTTGCGGCGGGGAATCTCGATGGCGGTGATCTCGCGCGTAAAGCGCCCGGCCTTTTGCGCAGCGGCGGCCTTCTGCTGGGAGCGCAGCGCAAAGGCGTCCTGGTCTTCGCGCGAAATATTGAACTGCTCGGCGACGTTTTCCGCGGTCTCCGGCATGGAGTCGATGCCGAAGGACTTTTTCATGATCGGATTGACGAAGCGCCAGCCGATGGTGGTGTCCTCGATTTTTTGGCCGCGCGAGTAGGCGCTGTCGGCCTTGCCCATCACATAGGGCGCCCGGGACATCGACTCCACGCCGCCGGCAAGTGCCAACGCCATTTCGCCCGCCTTGATGGCGCGAAACGCGGTGCCCACGGCGTCCATGCCCGAACCGCACAGACGGTTCATGGTGGTGCCGGGCACGCTGGTGGGAATACCCGCTAAAAGCGACGCCATGCGCGCCACATTGCGGTTGTCCTCGCCGGCCTGGTTGGCGCAGCCCATGAAGACTTCCTCGATGGCCGCCGGGTCGAGCTGTGGCGCCTCGGCAAGAACCGCCTTGAAAATCGTCGCGGCCATATCGTCCGGGCGTACCGGGGCTAGCGTGCCGCCGAAGCGGCCGACCGCCGTGCGGCGGGGGTGACACAAATAGACATCGCTCATGGGAGGCTCCTTACTGGCCGGCGTGGGCGCGATCGGTGCGCGCTTTCAGCTCGCGCAGAATGGTCAGCTCGTTCTCGTCGGGCTCCGGGGTGCTTTCCAGCTGCTCGGCGAAGCGAATCTCCCAGCCGGTGGCCTCCTGGACCTGCTCGCGGGTCACACCCGGGTGCAGCGACACCACCACCAGCTCTTTGGTCTCCGGGTCGGGCTTCATCACGCACAGATCAGAAATCACGCGGGTCGGGCCCTTGCCGATGTTGGGCACGTCATCGCGGCCCTTGCCGTCCCGGCCAAAGCCGAGTGTGGTGACGAAATCGACCTGCTCCACGAACGCACGGCTGGAGTGCTTGAGCGTAATGAACACTTCGCCGGCATTGGTCGCGATTTCCGGGGCGCCGCCGCCGCCGGGCAGGCGTACCTTGGGCTCGCGGTAGTCGCCGATCAACGTGGTGTTGAGGTTGCAGTACTTGTCGATCTGGGCGGTGCCCAGAAAGCCAACGTCGATCTTGCCGCCCTGCAGCCAGTAGCGAAACATCTCCGGCACCGCGACGGTGGTCAGCGCGGTTTCGGCAAGCTCGCCATCGCCGATGGAGAGCGGCAGCACGTTGGGTTTGGTCTGCAGCGTGCCGGACTCATAAATCAGCACCACGTCCGGGGCGTGGGTCAGGCGCGCCAGGTTGGCGGCTTCCGATGGCAGGCCAATGCCCACGAAGCAGGTCGAGCCGTTCTCAAGCGCGCGCGCCGCAGTGACCGTCATCATTTCAGAAGAGGTGTACTCGAGACTCATCAGGCGTTCTCCCCTGTTTGATGCACGTTTTCCTTGATCCACTGGGTGAAAGTGTCGCGGTCACGGGCGATAGCGTCCCACTCCTTGTAGAAGCGGTTGCTGCGCCCGTAATAGCCGTGGGTATAGGAAGGCAGCGCCCCCTTCTCGGCGACCGCAATGGCGCTGATCGCCCAGCCGGGAATCACGCAGGCGTTAGGGTGGGTATCGAGGTCATCGACGATCTCCTCGACCGTGACGATGCTGTGTTTGGCCGCCAGCACGGCTTCCTTCTGCACGCCGACGATGCCCTCGACCAGCACGTTGCCCTGGCGGTCCGCGCGCTGGGCGTGAATGATCGACACATCCGGGCGTACCGACGGTACCGCCGCCAGCCGCTCGCCGGTGAACGGGCACTCGATGAACTTGATCTGATCGTTGACGCTGGGCAACTCGCTGCCGATATAGCCGCGAAAAACCGCCAGCGGCAGGCCCGCCGCGCCGGCTTCGAACGCGCAGGCCATGGCGGCGTGGCTATGCTCGAGAATCTCGACCTTGTGCGGCCAGCCCTTCTCGACCGCATCGCGCAGTCGGTGCAGCGAGCCCACGCCCGGGTTACCGCCCCAGGAGAAGATCACTTTTTTTGCGCAGCCGGCGCCGATCAGTTGGTCATAGATGATGTCCGGCGTCATGCGAATCAGGGTGAGGTCGCGCTTTTGCTGACGAATGACTTCGTGGCCCGCCGCGAACGGGATGAGATGGGTAAAGCCTTCCATGGCGACGGTAGCGCCGTCTTCAACGAAGCGCGCTACCGCGTCATGCAGGCTGAGAAATTCGGCCATAGGACTGCCTCTTCAGGATGAGATGATCATCGGAACACACTGTTCGCACAACACTGTTTGCAAAACACTGTCCGCACAACGAAGTTCGCATAACGAACATAGATTCTTGATACGAACAAGTTACTGCGCTACACGATGACCGTCAAACCTGTGACCGGGACGACAGCGCCAGCTCGACACTGGCCAAGAAGAAAAGCAGCGGGAATTATATTTTTATTCAACTACTTATACATTGATAAGCCACTGTCTGGCGCGCTCGACCTGTCGCGTACTGCTACCAAGGTATAAAGCCGGGTCGCAGGCTTTCTCCAGCGCCTGCCGGGATACGGCGTTGGTGACCTCGGGATAGTCGGCCAACACCTCGGCGTAGGGGCGCGCGTTCAGGCGGGCCTGCTCCGCGGCCTCGGCGCTCACGGATTTCGCTTTATCCGTTCCCAGCGCCGGTGCCAGCAGCTTCGCCACCGGCTCCGCCATGATGCCGCCCCCGGTGGCCGCCAGGTTGCGCTGCATCCGCTCGGCGTGAACCTCCAGCCCCTCGAGCAGGGTCGCCGCCTGCTCAAGCGCCCCCTCCACCAGCAGCGCGCTCTCGGTCAGCGGCGCCCATTCGGCGTGCCATTCGCCCAGCCCCCGCTCGAGAGGCTGGGCAGCGGCGTTGATTACCACGCTCGTATGGCCATGGACCTGGCGCGCGGCACTGCGAATCAGCGCACAGCGCACCGGATTGCGCTTATGGGGCATCGACGAGGATTCGCCCATGCCGGGCGCAGCGGGCTCGGCCACCTCGCCGATTTCGGTCTGGGTCATCAGGGAAATATCCAGGGCGATCTTGTCGGTAGCAGTGGCCACGGCGTCGAGCGCGGTGACGAGCGTATGCACCGGATAGCGGTCGGTATGCCAGGGCAGCACCGGCGAAGCCAGGCCCAGCCGAGTTGCCAGCGCGTCCATCCACGCAAGGCCCTCTGCGTCCCACCCGGAATGCACACCCACCGCGCCGCCGAACTGAATGGGCAGCTCGATTTCCCTCAAGCGCCGCCGCGCCTGCTCGAGCCCTACCGCCCAGTGGGCCACCTTGACGCCGAAGGTGATCGGCAGCGCCTGCTGCATGAGGGTGCGCCCGACCATGGGGGTCTCGGCATGGGTCTGCATGAGGTCGATGGCCGCCGAACGGCAGCGCAGAAGCCACGCGTCCAGAGCGTGCAAGCGCGGCTTTAACAGCAGCATCAGCGCCGAATCGACCACGTCCTGGCTGGTGGCGCCCTTGTGCCAGGCGCTCTTGAGCTCGTCGTCGAGCAGCGCTCGTGCCTGCTTGACGAAGGGAATGGCCACGTTGCCGCCGGTGGCGATCCCCTGGGCGATCTCGGCGGTATCGAAGGTAGCGCCTTGAAGCTGTTCGCGCAGGCGCCGGCTCGTACCCTCGGCAAGCGCGCCCCCCTGCTCCTGAACCTCGGCCAGCGCCAGCTCGAAGGCCAGCATGGCGTCCACCACGGCGTTCTCGTCGCAGGCAGCCAGTGCCGTGCGACTCATGAAGGGGTGCTTGAAAAAGTCAGCGGGCATGAGGGAAAAGCCTCCAGTGAGCGTTGCTACCCAAAACAGTGATGATGATCTTCGAGACGGGAGCCGAGCATACCTGTGCATATGCTCGGTATTCGAACCTTACGTTAATGAGCGCCATGGGCGTTTGCAATCAGTGACCCTGGGCTACCCTACGCTTCAAGGCTACTCATCGCCCGGGCGCACATAGCGCAACACCATGTCGTTGACGTGGTCTTCGAGCTTCTTCTGGTTTTCCGGCGAATCCTGCTGCCAATCAAAAATTTTCGAAAACGTGTATTGGTTGGAAACATTGAAAAAGGACAGCGCGCTAATCAGCCAATGCAGCTCGCGCGGGTCCAGACCGGCACGAAAACACCCCGCCTCCACGCCACGACCATAGACGCGCGAAAGCACATCAATCACTCCTGCGTTAAGCGATTGAATGAGGTCGGACTGAGCCAGAAACCGGCCGTGATGAATGTTCTCGATCATGACCAGACGAATGAAATCAGGATTTCTCGTATGGTGATTGAAGGTGAATCGTACCAACCGGCTTAGCGCCTCGAGTGGGGGTAAATGGTCAAGGTCGAGTTCGGCCTCCTGAAGACGAACTTTTTGATAGGCCGCTTCCAGGGTGTGCAGATAAAGCGTTTCCTTATCTGTGAAGTAGTAATAGATCATTCGCTTGGAGGCACGGGTCTTGTCGGCGATTTCGTCGATGCGTGCACCGGAAAACCCCTTTTCAGAAAACTCACGTGTCGCCACCGCCATGATATCGGCGCGCACCGATGCGGGATCGTTTTTTCGCTGCCGCTGAGGCTTGGCAGATACGGAGTTGGTTGCAGAACGTGCCATGAGAGTGCCTTTTGTTGTGATGGTAGCCTTTGGTCTAGTATGCCGCATATTGACTGAACGTACCATTTCGTACATTGTTTTTGGAGACACTACGAAACCCTTGAAAACGTCACGTCATGCGGCTTTCGAGACCGCTTACCGCTTAAAATAGAGGACAATAACAATGTCATCACGCCTAAACCACACCATTCTCAAACGCGCGCTGACCGCCGCCGTCGCCACCGCCGTGCTGACCGCCACCGCCCAGGCGAGCGCTCAGACGCTACGCTTCGCCCACGTCGACCCGGATGATTGGACCACCTCCAAGAAAGGCGCGGCCGGCCAAGTCTTCAAAAACCTGGTGGAAGCCGAGACGGACCTGACCGTCGAGCTCTATCCGGCGGGCTCACTTGGTGGCGAAACCGAACTGATCGAAGGCGCCCAGGACGGCACCATCAGTATTGCCATGGTGTCCGGTGCCTACGCCAACTTCTGCCCGGCGGTGGCCGTGACGGACATTCCCTACACCTTCCCGTCCGCTCCGGTGGCGTGGTCGGTCATGGACGGCGAATTCGGCGACGCGCTGGCCGAGCACTGCCTGGAGCAAACAGGCCTTCGCACCCTGGCCTACGGCGAAACCGGTTTTCGCCACTTCACCAACTCGGTGCGCGCGATCCACTCGCCGGAGGACATGGCGGGTCTGAAATTCCGTGTGCAAACCATTCCGCTGTATCTCGAGATGGTGAGCGCGCTGGGTGCCGAACCTCAGGGCATCGCTTGGGGCGAAGTGCCGACGGCGCTGGCCACCGGCGTGGTCGACGGTCAGGAAAATCCGATTTCGGTGATCTACGGCAACAACTTCTACGAGTTCCAGGACTACCTGACCCTGGACGGCCACGTCTACGGCGTCGATCACCTGTTGATCAACGACGAAATCTTCCAGTCGCTGACCGAGGAAGAGCAAGCCGCGGTGAAACGCGCCGCCGTGGTGGCGGGCAACACCGGTCGCGTCATCCAGCAGTTCAACTCTGCCGAGGGCATCGCCAAGCTGCAAGAAGAAGGCATGGAAGTTACCCAGCCCACCGCCGAAGAGCTCGAAGCCTTCCGCGAAGCAGCGCAGCCGCCGGTGCAGGCGTACCTGAGCGAGGAGCTGGGCGATGACGCCGCGTGGATCGATCGTCTCTCTTCCGCCGTGGAAGAGGCTTCCGCACGCTTTTAACCCTGTCGAATAACGCTTTGCGAGCGGGCCGGTGCGGTCCGCTCGTCGTTTCGTGTGCCTGACTACCGCCCGAAGGTGCTCTCATGTCGTCTCTTCTCGCCCGGCTGCAACGTGGCCTGATCCTGTTCAACGCCGGCCTGGCCGGCCTTGCCATGATTTTGATCTTTTTCCTGGTGGCGGGTAACGCCTTCGCCCGCTACACCTACGGCGGCTCCATCAGCTGGGGCGAAGATACCGCCATCTACCTGATGATCTACGGGCTGATGTTTGGTATGGCGTGGGCGTATCTACAGGACAAGCACATCGGCTTCGACCTCATTCGCCGGTTGCTGCCGGCGCGTTGGCTACGCTGGCAGGCGATCTTGATCGACCTGGTGGTGATGGCGGTGGGCATCGCACTGGTGGTCTCGGCCATCGAGTTCATCGACGCCAGGGGAAGTCGCACCTCGGCGAGTACCGGCATGCCGATGTGGCTGTACCAAGCCTCGATGCTGCTCGGCGGCGGGCTCTTGAGCCTGTCAGCCCTGATCATGGGCGCACTGAGATTAACCACGCCCGCCGACCAGGAGGTGGCGCCATGATTTTCGTTCTGCTGTTGGCGCTGGTGCTGATCGGTGTACCGTTCGCCTTCGCCATTCTGGGCACGCTAACGGTACTGATGAGCACCGGCGATCTGCCCTATCACATTCGTATCGTGTCGCAGCAGTTCTTCGGCGGCATGGAGTCCTTTCCGCTGCTGGCGATTCCGCTGTTCATCCTGGCCGGTGAGTTGATGAACGAGGCGGGCATCACCCACCGCATCATCAACCTGGCCAGTGCTATCGTCGGCCGGCTCAAGGCCGGGCTTGCCCACGTCAATATCTGGGCCTCGGTGATCTTTGCCGGGCTCTCCGGCTCGGCGATCGCCGATACCTCCGCGCTCGGGCGGGTTTTCATTCCATCGATGGAGAAAGAGGGTTACCCGCGGGATTTTGCCGCCGCGCTCACCGCGGCCTCCTCGGTGATCGGCCCGATCATTCCACCGAGCATTCCGGTCATCATCTACGCGCTGACGGTCTCCGGCGTCTCGGTACCCGGACTCTTTCTGGCCGGCATCGTGCCTGGCTTTTTGCTGGCACTCGGGCTCTCGATCTACGTCTACTTCTTTGCCGGTGACCTTGGCGCCTCGAAGACGCAACAGCAGTCTCGCCGCCACGCCCTGCTGCACGGCCTGCTGCCGGCGCTGATGCCGGTGTTCGTAGTCGGCGCGATTCTGGCGGGTATCGTCACCCCAACCGAGGCCGCGGCCTTTGCCGTGGTCTACGCGCTGATTCTGGGGGTGGTGCTGTATCGCAACATCAAGCTCACGCACCTGCCGGCGATTTTCGCCCGCGCCATGCGCGACAGCGCCGTGATCATGGTGATCATGGGAGCCGTCGCTGCCGCCAACTGGGTGCTGACGTTCGAGCGGGTTCCCAACATGCTCACCGAGTGGGCGCTGATGAGCATCGACACCCAGTGGACCTTCCTGCTCGCGGTCATTGCGCTGCTGCTGGTCGTGGGACTGTTTCTGGAAGGGATCGCCGCGATTCTGGTGCTGGTGCCCATCCTTCACCCGATCGCCATGGCACTGGGGATCGACCCGCTGCACTTCGGCATCGTGGTGATCTTCAACCTGATGATGGGGCTGATCACGCCGCCCATGGGGCTTTGCCTATTCGTCGCCGATTCGGTTTCCGGCGTCGGCATGGGCGCGATCATCCGGCGCATTCTGCCGATGCTGCTCGTCCAGTTTTTGATTCTGCTGCTGATCACCTTCGTGCCGACGCTGGTCACTTTCCTGCCAAGACTCTTTGGCTATTGATCCATGAGCGACCGGGTTTTTAGCGACCCGTTTTCTAGCAACTGAGTTTTAACGACTGGGTTTTAGCCACCGAGTGTTCGACGGCTGTTTTTCCGACTGCAAGGAGCGTGTTGTCATGTATTCGTCCATCGCCACGGTGTGCCTGAGCGGCTCGCTCGAAGAGAAGGTCGACGCCATCGCCGAAGCCGGCTTCGAGGGCCTCGAACTCTTCGAGAACGACCTGACCGCCTTCACCGGCTCCCCCCGGGAGGCCGGCGAGCTGATCCGCTCGCGCGGACTCAGGCTGGTCACGCTCCAGCCGTTTCGCGATTTCGAGGGCCTCGAGGGCCGTGCCCGGCAGCAGGCGTTCGATCGCGCCGAGCACAAGTTCGACCTGATGCAGGAGCTGGGCACCGATCTGCTGATGGCCTGTAGTACCACCCGCGCGGATTCACTGCCGGGTCTGAGCCGGGCCGCCGACGACTACCGTGAGCTTGGCGAGCGCGCCGCCAGGCGCCAGCTGCGCGTCGCCTTCGAGGCGCTGGCTTGGGGCCGGCACATTCATGATTATCGCGATAGCTGGGAAGTGGTGCGCCGCGCCGCCCACCCAAACGTGGGGCTGGTGCTGGACACCTTCCACATCTTCTCGCGCCAGACCGAGCTTGGCACCATCGGTCGTATTCCGGGCGACAACATCTTTCTCGTGCAGACCGCCGATGCGCCCAGGCTCTCCATGGATCACCTCTCCTGGAGCCGTCACTATCGCTGCTTTCCGGGCCAGGGGGAGCTGCAGATGGATGCGTTCATGGAAATGCTCCAGGAGACTCGCTACGACGGCCCGCTCTCCCACGAGATCTTCAACGATGTCTTTCGCATGGGCCACAGCGACCAGACCGCCCGCGACGGGCTTCGCTCCTATCACCTTTTACGCAGCATGCAGAATGGCAGCGGTATTCCCGCCCCTCAGCCGGTTGAGTCGGTGGCGTTTCTGGAGATCGCCGTCGAGCCCGGGGACCTGGACCCGCTGCGTGACGAGCTCACCGCGATGGGGCTCGCCTGCGTAGGGCGCCACCATACACTGAACGCTGAACGCTGGGCCGCGGGGGACGTGAACCTGGTACTCAACACCGAGTCGAATTTCACCGGCCGGGTGCCCGGACGCGACGCCACCGCGATCACCGCCATCGGACTGAAGGTGGACAACGCTTACGAGGCGTTCAAGCGCGCCGACAAGCTGGGCTACGATATCGTCGAGCCCGAGGACGTCGGCTCGAGCCACCGAATGAGCGCGCTGCGCAACGTCGATGGCAGCCTCTCCTACATCATCGACGACTCCCAGCTCAGCCGCACCTGGGATCGTGAGTTTACCGTCGATGTAAAACCGATTCCGCAAAGTGCGCTGGTCGATATCGACCACATCAGCGTGGCGCTCTCCTATCACGACTACCTGTCGCTGATGCTTCAGTACCGCGCCATCTTTGCACTTGAGATCACACCGTCGTTCGACGTGACCGACCCGCGCGGGCTCATCCAGAGTCAGGTGCTGCAAAACCATAACGGGCGGTTTCGTTTGGCGCTCAACGCCAGCGCCTCGCCGGATACCGCCAGCAACCGCTTCGTGCGCCAGTACGGCGGCTCCGGCGTCCATCATGTGGCGCTGCGTACCCGCTCGATACGCGAAACCGGCACCGCGCTCAGCCAGGCCAACGCCCCGACGCTGCCCATTCCGGGTAACTACTACCGCGATCTGAGCGCGCGTTTCGACCTGAGCGCCCAAACCCTTCAATGGATGCAGGACCATGACGTGCTGTTCGACCAGGACAGCGGCGGCGACTTCCACCAGCTCTATACCCGGCCGGCGCATAAGGCGTTCTTCTTCGAGCTGGTGCAGCGCGAGGGCTACCAAGGCCTGGGGGCGCCCAATGCCTTTATCCGCGTGACCGCCCAGCAGCGCCTGGAAGCAGAGATCGACGCCATTGCCCCACGAACACCTTCTGACGACACGAAAGAGACGCCCGCATGATCAAGCTCGGTTTGGTAGGAGAGGGCATCGCCCAGTCCCAGTCGCCCGACCTGCACGTCCGCCTTGGCGCCGCGCTGAACGAAACCGTCCGGTACGACCTGGTGGATAGCCGCGGCGTCGAGGACTTCGACTTTCCGGACGCCATAGACACACTGCGCCGCGAAGGATATCGCGGCACCAACGTCACCTTCCCGTTCAAGGAGCGCGCCGCACAGCTTGCCGATATTTGCGGTGAAGGCGTCAAGCGCGTCGGCACCGCCAACACGTTGCTGTTCGAGGCAGGCGGGCTACGCGCGGAAAACACCGACTACACCGGCTTCATCAGCGCTTACCGCCACTCATTTGGCGAGCGCCCTGCCGGTGAGGTGCTCTTGATCGGCGCCGGCGGCGTAGGCCGCGCGGTGGCCTGCGCGCTGGGCGAGGTGGGTGCCACCTGCGTTCATATCATGGAGCGCGACGCCGACCGCGGTGAGCGCCTGGCCCAGGATCTCAACGCCATGGGCATCACCGCCGACTGCGTTGCCCGGGAGCAGGCCGAGCGCAAGCTGGCGAACTGGCAAGGCGTGGTCAATTGCTCGCCGATCGGCCACCTTCATCACCCGGGCTGCCCCATCGACACCGCCGGACTCAGCAAGCGCCATTGGGTGTTCGACGCCGTATACGTGCCCGCGCATACCGAATTTTTAAACGCCGCCACTCAAGCAGGCGCCGACGTCCTTTCCGGGGTCGAGCTGTTCGTCTTTCAGGGCGTGGATGCGTTTCGCTTTTTTACCGCAGATCGGCTGAGCGCTGATCGAATCGATGCGCACGTCATTTCGCTGCGCCAGCACTATATCGACCGACTGGTGACGTCGCCGCCATCTTCTTAAGACGTATTTTGGTCACATAATGAGCTGGATACGCCCGGCAACGGGTGAAACGATCATGTGCTTCACGTGCCGAAAAGGATCTCCATGCTCGCCATTCTTGCGATCACAACGCCTATCTTTTTATTGATCGGTGCCGGCTATGTCGCAAGACGTAGCCGGCTGATGAGTGCTGAACAAATGCAGGGCGTGAGTATTTTCGTGCTCTACCTGGCGCTGCCGGCGCTGGTGATACGCGCTTTCAATCAGCAGCCGCTGGGCGAGATTCTTCAGCTCAACTACCTGGTGGCTTACGGGCTGGCGTCGGCGCTGGTGTTCGGTTTGGGGCTTCTGATCAGCTTGAGGCGCGAACGCGAGAACCTGGCGGTTGGGGCCATGCAGGCGCTTGGTATGGCGGCGGCCAACAGCGGTTTCATCGGCTACCCGGTAGCGGCGATGGTCATCGGCTCGCCGGCGGCGGTGCTGTTGGCGCTGAACATGATGGTCGAGAACCTGCTGATCATTCCCGCCGCGCTCGTTCTGGCGGAGATGGCGAGCCAACGCAGCGGGCGGCTGGGCACGACGCTCAAGAAAACCGCACTCAATCTGGTCAAAAATCCGGTACTGGTCGGGCTTGCGATCGCATTGGGCTTTGCAGGCTCCGGCCTTTTGCTGCCGGCGCCGCTGGCCAAGGCGATCGACATGCTGGCTGAAGCAGCGGGGCCGGCAGCGCTGTTTGTGATCGGGGGCGCGCTGTTCGGGTTGCGGTTCAAGGGGCAGACCCGGCACGTCAGCCTGATCGTGATCGGCAAGCTGCTGATCCACCCGCTGGCGGTGCTCGCGGCCTTTTGGGTGATACCCGGCATCGACCCGGTGTACATCGTCGGCGCCGTTTTATTCGCCTCGGCGCCGATGATCAGCATCTATCCACTGTTCGGCCAGCGTTTTGGTGTGGGCGATATGAGCGCGGCGGCCATGCTGACCGCGACGGTGGCATCGTTTGTCACGCTAAGCCTGATCATCGCGCTACTGCTGCATACCCCGTCGCTGGCGCTTTAAGAGGCGCCGTCGCTTTTGATGATGGCATCAAGCGCAGCCCGGTACCCGTACGTGCCGAGCCCGGCGATGACGCCATCGGCGCGCAGCGAGACGTAGGAGTGGTGGCGAAAGCTTTCGCGCTGGTGCACGTTGGAGATGTGTACCTCGAACACCGTGCCCTCGAAGGCGTTGAGCGCATCGAGTATCGCCACGGAGGTGTGCGTATAGGCCGCCGGGTTGATGATGATCGCGTGCGTTCCGTCCTGGCGGGCGGCGTGAATCGCATCGATCAAGGCGCCTTCGTGGTTACTTTGAAAGCAGACGACCTCCCAGCCGGCCAGCAGCGCCGCTTCGCGCAGCCGGTTGTTCACGTCCTCCAGCGTGTCGGCCCCGTAGATCTCGGGCTGGCGGGTGCCCAGAAGATTAAGGTTCGGCCCGTGTAGCACGGTGATTTTTTTCTGTTTCATTAAAAGGGCTCCTCGTAAGTAACACAGGACGATATTGTCGGCGAGGACAGCACCCAGGGCGAACGAATAATTGTTCGCTATTCGAACATCGTGTTAGATTCAGGGTTTCAACTGCGCGCCTATCGGTCAATGATTCATTATGAAAGACGCTTTACAGGAAGATACGCTCACGCCGGATAGCCGTGATTTCGTCTCCGCCCTCTCCAGCGGGCTGGACGTCATTCTCGCCTTCGACGACGTCCATTCGCGCATGACGCTAAGCGAGGTCGCCGCGCGTACCGGTATGAACCGCGCCAAGGCGCGCCGCTTTCTACTCACGCTGCACGCGCTGGGCTACGTGCGAAAGCATCAGCGCTATTTCGAGCTGGCGCCGAAGGTGCTGCAGCTGGGCTATGCGTTTCTGTCCGCGAACAATTATCGTAGCGTCATCCAGCAGTTCCTGGAAGATATCACCGCGCAGACCGGCGAGTCCTCGTCGCTGGCTCAGCTCGACGGCGACGAGGTGATCTACGTGGCACGCTCCGCTGCGCCGCATCGTCTCATGGCGATCACGCTCTCCGTGGGCACCCGCCTGCCCGCCGCTTATACGTCGATGGGCCACGTGCTGCTGGCGCAGCTTGATGAGCCGGCGCTCGACGCGTATCTCGAGCGCATTGCCCTTACGCGCCACACCGACAAGACCGTTGTGGATAAACACGCGCTCAGGCAGCGCATCGACACCGTTCGTAAGCAGGGCTATGCCATCGCCGACCAGGAGCTGGATTCCGGGCTGCGCTCGCTGGCGGTGCCCGCCTTCAACGCAAGTGGCCACCTGCTCGGTGCGATCAATATCAGCACCAACGCGGCGCGCATCGATATGGATACGCTGCTCGGAGATTATCTGCCGCTGTTGCAGGATAAAGCCGCGCAGATACGCGCCTCTATCGCGAGTTAAGCCTCCCCATGCCGACCGCTTTTACCCCATTACGTTTTGGCCAGTAGACAAGCGCCAATGCAGCCATCGCGCCCCTTCTACCTGGGCCTGCCGATGTGGGCCAACCAGGATTGGCAGGGCAGCCTTTACGCCCGCCACGCCAAAACCGAGCTTTTGAGTGACTACGCGGCGGTGTTTTCGACCGTCGAGGGCAATACCACCTTCTATAGCGGGGCGCCGAAGGCCGAGACCATCGCCGCCTGGGCGCGCCAGGCGCCGAGCGATTTTCGCTTCTGTTTGAAGCTTCCCGCCCGCGTTACCCACGAACAGCGTCTGACGCGGCTGGATGAGGCATGGTGCTTTCTCGAGGCGTTTACGCCGCTGCACGACCGGTTGGGGCCCACCATGGTCCAACTTCCGCGGGATTTCGGCCCCGATGAGCTGCCCCGGCTGGAGGCGCTGCTCGCTGGATGGCCGGCGCATCTGCCCTGCGCCGTCGAGGTGCGCCATCCGCTCTTTTTCCACAAGGGAGAGGCAGAAAAGAGACTCAACCAATTGTTGATAACTTTTGGGGCCAACCGCGTGATGCTGGATGTGCGCCCGGTCTTCTCTACGCCGCCCAATGGCCACGAGGGGCTTGCCCACGCGCAGCAGGAAAAGCCGAAACTCCCGCTACACGTGCTTTCCACGGGAAATGCGCCGGTCATTCGCTTCATCGGCCATATTGACAAAGCGATCAATAGCCGCTACTTCGCCCCCTGGATATCACGCATCAACCTGTGGATAAATCAGGGGAAAACCCCTTTCTTGTTTGTGCATACCGCGGATAATCGCGCCTCGCCGCAGATGGCGCGGCTGCTCTATAACGCCTTGAACGAAAAAGCTTCTCTGGCGCCTCTTGCGGCCTTTCCCGGCGAAACCCAAACGTCTCTTTTCTAGCACGGGTTGTTTCATGATGCTTTGCTCATCAAACTGAGCCCAAGCGGCTGGCATGGCGCGCCGCGTTCCTATAAATTGCGCGTACTTTCGGCCTGGCCCTGGTAAGGTCGAGCTCGACGAAACGCACACACGCATATTAAAAACTGAACACCTGGGTGATGTATGGCAAAACTGGCACACGCACAGTGGTCCTCGAAGATGGGCTTCGTGCTGGCCGCCGCGGGGTCCGCGGTAGGTCTTGGGAATATCTGGCGCTTTTCGTATCTCACGGGGGAGAGCGGCGGCGCGGCGTTCGTACTGGTCTACCTGGCCTGCGTGGCGCTGGTGGGGCTGCCGATTCTGGTGGCGGAGTGGATGATCGGCCGACGCGGTCAGAAAAACCCGATCAATACCATGGCGGATCTTGCCAAGCGCCACGGTCGCTCGCGCGGCTGGGCCATGGTGGGGGTCAGCGGCGTATTGGCGTCGTTTTTGATTCTGTCGTTTTATAGCGTCATCGGCGGCTGGTCGCTCAATTACACGGTCGGTGCGGTGATCGGCTCGTTCAGTGGCCAGGACGCCGCGGCCAGCGAAGCGGCGTTCGGTGCGCTGCTGGGCAACCCGGGCTCACTTCTGATCTGGCACACGCTCTTCATGGTACTGGTCGTGGGCATCGTCGCTCGCGGCGTTACCAAGGGGCTCGAGGCCGCCGCGCGCATTCTGATGCCGGCGCTGGTCGTGCTGCTGCTGGTGCTGGTGGGTTACGGCGCCACCAGCGGCGCTTTCGGCCAGGCATTCGCCTTCATGTTCACACCGGACTGGAGCGCACTCGACGGCGGCGTCATGCTGGCGGCCATGGGTCAGGCATTTTTCACCCTGTCGCTGGGCATGGGTATCATGATGGCTTACGGCTCTTATTTGGGTGAGGACGTCAACCTGCTCGGCACCGCGCGTACGGTGATCATTCTGGACACCGCCATCGCGCTGTTGGCCGGCCTTGCCATCTTCCCGATCGTGTTCGCGACCAATCTGGACGCCTCCAGCGGTCCTGGCCTTATCTTCGTCACGCTGCCCATCGCGTTTGGCAATATGGTCGGCGGCACCCTGCTGGGCCTCGGCTTCTTTTTGCTGTTGACCTTTGCCGCTCTTACCTCGGCGATCTCGCTGCTTGAGCCGGTGGTGGAAACGCTGGAAGAGCGCACCGCGCTTGGGCGTTTGGGCGCCACGGTGGTAAGCGCCTTGGCCGTCTGGCTGGTGGGCGTGGCGGCACTCTTGTCGTTCAACGTGTGGGCCGACGTGCTGCTGTTCGGGCTGAACATCTTCGACTTCCTGGATACCTTCACCGGCAAGATTCTGCTTCCGCTGACCGGCCTTGGCGCGATCGTGTTCTACTCGCTCTGTCTGAACAAGGAGGAGTCGCGGCGCGAACTCGGTATGGACGTGTACGACTACAGCCTGTGGAACCTGCTGACCAAATACGTCGCGCCCATTGGCGTGGTCGTGGTCTTCGTGGCGGGCTTCATTTAAACCGCGGCGAAGTTGTAGCCAACTCCGGGCCCTGCCATTGGCAGGGCCTTTTTTATGGCCGCGCATTAACGCGGCGATATTTTGATCGCTGAAAGCTTAATGGAGTGCGCTGGGCGGGAACTCCTCGTCTGCCAGCGGGGCGATCGCGCGCGACAGCTTCTGTGATTCGCGATGCAGCTCGATGCCGCGTCGGGCGCGCAGATTGCGCTGGGCGGCGCTCTGGCGGCGTTTGGTGTGTTCGTCGACTTCCATTCCCATGAATATATCGAGCAGCTCGTTTTTAAGCGACGTCAGTCGTTCGACGTTTTTCATCATCGATGCTCCCTTGGGTGAATAAGCACTTGTCCACCTGCATCCGTGACGGCGAAAGCAATGATGCAGTGCGGCACGACACTTATTACTATAACCTACTTGACAAAATGATGACGGCTCAGGAAGAAAGAGGCCAACGGCCTTTAAACGCTATCCTCTTGCCCGCGAGCCGGGAGCGCACAGCGCACCGGGTTCAGGCATACTGTCGCAAACGCCAACGGCACCAGGCCGTGCCCTGACACTCAAGGAGCTCACCGTGAGTCGCGCCCTGTTCGATGAAATGAGACGCCGCATGGAGCACTTTCGCCGCTCCGAACAAAAGGTCGCGCGGTTCGTGCTGCGAAACCCGGACGAAGTGATCCATATGCGCATCGTGGATCTCGCCACCGAGGCCGGCGTCAGCGAGCCCACGGTGGTGCGCTTTTGCCGGGCGCTGGGCTGCAACGGCTTTCAGGACTTCAAGCTTCAGCTAGCGCAGATGCTCGCCTCGGGCAGCCAGTTCGCCCAGTTCTCGATGAACGATAGCGACTCGGTGGCGGAGTTCTCCCACAGCATTTTCGACTCCACCGTGGGGACGCTTCTATCGGTGCGCGACCGGCTCGACAACGAGGCGCTCGGCCGCGCGGTGAACGCGCTGGCGATGGCCAACCGGGTGGAGTTCTACGGCTTCGGCGCCTCCGGCGCGGTGGCGTTCGACGCCCAGCACAAGTTCTTTCGCCTGCAGATCTCGACCTCGGCCTACGCCGACCCGCACATGCAGAACATGTCGGCGGTCACGCTTACGGAGGGCGACGTGGTGGTGGCGATCTCGCAAACCGGGCGCACCCGGGCGCTGGTGGCGAGCGTGCGCCTGGCGCGCGAGGCCGGCGCTACGGTGATCGGCCTTTGCCCGAGCGAATCGCCGCTGGCAAGCGAGGTGAGCCTACCGCTCTACATCGACGTTCACGAAGACACCGAAATCTACACGCCCTTGAGCTCGCGCATCGCGCATCTCGTGCTGATCGACGTGCTGGCGGTGGGCGTGGCGAAAACGCGTGGGCCGAAGCTCGCCGAGCAGCTGAAGGCGGTGAAGAAGAGCTTGAACACACTGCGCTACCCGGAAGAGGGCTGATCAAACCGCCCTCGCGCCACTGTATGGTCGTCCAGTGGCGGGGCTGTGCTAAACTACCCGCCCATTTGCAAACCGGCAGCGGCGACCATGGATGACGTAACGGCGATTCTCGATCAGCTCAACCCCGCTCAGCGCGAGGCGGTCAGCGCCCCCCAGGGCAACCTTCTGGTGCTCGCCGGCGCGGGCTCGGGCAAGACCCGGGTGCTGGTGCATCGAATCGCCTGGCTGATGCAGGCCGAGGGCCTTTCGCCCTACGCGCTGCTCGCCGTCACCTTCACCAACAAGGCCGCGCGCGAGATGCGCACCCGCCTCGAGGCGCTGTTGGGCATCTCGATGCGCCATGTCTGGGTGGGCACCTTCCACTCCATCGCCCACCGGCTTCTGCGCACTCACTGGCAGGACGCCAGGCTCCCCCAGAACTTTCAGATCATCGACTCCGACGACCAGCTGCGGCTGATCAAGCGCCTGATCAAGGACTACAACGTCGACGATGAGCGCTTTCCGCCGCGCCAGGTGCAGGGCTTCATCTCCGGCTGCAAGGAGGAGGGGCTTCGCCCGCACCAGGTCAACGTCGACGGTGACGGCTATCTCGGTCAGATGGTCGAGCTCTATGAGCGCTACCAGTTCACCTGTGAGCGCGGCGGCCTGGTCGATTTCGGCGAGCTGTTGCTTCGAAGCCTGGAGCTTCTGCGCGACAACCCGGCGCTTTTGAACCACTACCGCGAGCGCTTCGGCCACGTGCTGGTCGACGAGTTTCAGGACACCAACACCCTGCAGTACGCCTGGCTCAAGCTTTTGACCGGCCTGCAGACGCCGATGACCGCGGTGGGCGACGACGACCAGTCGATCTACGGCTGGCGCGGGGCGAAGATCGAGAACATCCGCCGCTTCGAGGAGGAGTTCCCCGAGACCAAAACCGTGCGGCTCGAGCAGAACTACCGCTCCACCAGCGCGATTCTCGACGCGGCCAACGCCTTGATCAGCCACAACAGCGAGCGCATGGGCAAGAATTTGTGGACCGACGGCGTCGAAGGCGAGCCGATTTCGGTCTACGCCGGCTTCAATGATCTCGAAGAGGCGCGCTACATCGTCGATACCATCAAGGAGCGCGTCGACGAAGGCGTGAACCGGCGCGACGTGGCGATTCTGTACCGCTCCAATGCCCAGTCGCGGCTGATCGAGGAGACGCTGATCCGCCAGGGCATGCCGTACCGCATCTACGGCGGCCACCGCTTCTACGAGCGTCTCGAGATCAAGAACGCCCTGGCGTACCTGCGCCTGCTGCTCAACCGCGACGACGACGCCTCTCTCGAGCGGGTGATCAACGTGCCCACTCGCGGCATCGGCACGCGCACCGTCGAGATCCTGCGCCACCGCGCGCGCCTTGAAAGCGTATCGCTCTGGCAGGCGCTGCACGATGCGCTCGGCGACGGCACGCTCAAGGGCCGGGCGGGCAACGCGGTGCAGGCATTCACCAACCTGATCGAGCAGCTCGATAACGATGCCGCGGGCCTCACCCTTCATGAGATCATCGATCATGTGATTGCCCATACCGGGCTCATCGAACATCACAAGAGCGAGCGCGGCGAGAAGGGCCAGGCGCGGGTCGAAAACCTGGAAGAACTGGTGACCGCCGCGCGCGCCTTTACTCAGGGCGATGCCTTTGAAACGCCAGAAGCGGGAGAAGGCATGACCGCGCTGGAGGCGTTTCTGTCCGAGGCCGCGCTCAACGCCGGCGACCACGAGGCCGAGGAGTTCGAGGACAGCGTGCAGCTGATGACGCTGCACTCCGCCAAGGGCCTCGAGTTTCCGGTGGTGTTCATCGCCGGTGTGGAAGAAGGGCTGTTCCCGCACAAGATGTCCGTCGAAGAACCGGGGCGCCTGGAAGAAGAGCGCCGGCTCTGCTACGTGGGCGTGACCCGTGCCATGCAGAAGCTCTATCTTACCCACGCCGAAACGCGGCGGCTGCACGGCAAGGAAGTGTTTCCACGCCCGTCGCGCTTTTTGCGCGAATTGCCGGCGCAGCTTCTGGAAGAGGTGCGCCTGCGCGGCCATGTCTCGCGCCCGGTGACCGCGCAAGCGCGCCCCAGCTACGCGCAAACCTCGATCGAGTCCGACGGCGAGCTGCCCGAGCTGCATATCGGTCAGCGCGTCAGCCACCCGATGTTCGGCGAGGGCATGATCTTGAACGCCGAAGGTCAGGGGGCGCGGGCGCGGGTGCAGGTGAGCTTCGAAGGCGAAGGCGATAAGTGGCTGGTACTGGGCTTTGCCAAGCTCACCCCCCTTTAGGCTAACTTGCCCAGCAAAACCGGTTTGGCGCATACTCGGCTGGGATGCTTGCGCTCAGGTGCAACTATAAAAAAACAGATTCTGTGGAGAAATTCCTTCATGCAACGCCGTCAATTCATCAAGACCGCCGGTTTCGGGGCCGCCGGTGTCGCCGCCGCTCCCTTCGTGAGCACCGCCCAGGCTCAGGAAACCTACACCTGGGACATGGTCACGTCCTGGCCGAAAAACTTCCCGGCGCTGGGCACCGGCGCCAACGATTTTGCCCGCCGAGTGGAAGAGCTCTCCAACGGGCGCATGCGTATTCGCGTGCACGGCGCCGGCGAGCTGGTGCCGGCGCTCGAGGTGTTCGACGCGGTGTCCGCCGGCACCGCCGAAATGGGCCACTCCACGCCCTACTACTGGCGCGGCAAGGTGGCGGCGTCGCAGTTCTTCACCGCCGTGCCGTTTGGCATGACCACCACCGAGATGAACGCCTGGATCTACCACGGCGGCGGCCAGGAGCTGTGGGACGAGGTGTACGCCAACCATAACCTCAAGCCCTTCGCCGTGGGCAACACCGGTCCGCAGATGGCCGGCTGGTTCAAAAAAGAGATCAACTCGCTCGAGGACATGCAGGGTTTGCGTCTGCGCCTGCCCGGGCTTGCCGGCGAAGCGATGAACGCCATCGGCGTGAGCACCGTGACCCTGCCGGGCTCGGAAATCTTCACATCACTGCAAACCGGCGTTCTCGACGCCGCGGACTGGGTCGGCCCCTACAACGACCTGGCCTTCGGCCTGCACCAAGTGGCGGACTACTACTACACCACGGTGTGGAACGAGCCCTGCGCGCTGGTCGAAAGCTTCATCAACCTGGATGCCTGGAACGAGCTGCCGGAAGATCTGCAGGCGGTCATTCGCGAAGCGGCACGGGCCTCCAACCTGGCCATGTTCACCGAGTTCGCCTTCCATAACGCCCAGGCGCTGGAAACGCTGGTCGACGAGCACGGCGTCGAGCTTCGCACCTTCCCGGACGACGTCATGCAGGCGCTTTATGAGGCGACCCGCGAGGTAATTCAGACCCAGACCGAAAACGACGAAGAGTCGCGCCGCGTCTACGAATCCTACTCGGCGTTCCAACAGCTGATGCGCCCGTTCAGCGACATCGGCGAGTACGCCTACTTCAAGGGCCGCGACAGCATCGGCGCGTAGCGCTTTCAGCGTTTAATGATGTCAATGCAAGGGCGCTCAGGCGCCCTTTTCTCATTTGTCAGGGTAAAAGCGACGCGTTAAAGCTCGTTAGTCGCATGCACCGCGCGAATGCGGCCGTTGTCGTCAAGGGCGACGACGACGAAGCGCGCCTCGGTCACCTTCTGGCGCTCATTGAGGGTGCGCCCCAGGGGTGGTCTGACCCACACCTCGACGTCGATCTTGATCGAGCTGTGGCCGATCTCCTTGACCTGGGTGTAGACGCTAACGGTAGAACCAACGCGCACCGGGCTCAAGAAATCCATCGATTCGATCGCCACCGTCGCGGTGCGCCCGCAGGCCTCGCGCCCAGCGGCAAGCTCCGCGGCCTGGTCCATTTGATTGACCAGCCAACCGCCGGGAATATCGCCGTAAAGATTGGTCTCCTGGCGCGACGCCAGTAGTTTCAACGTCAGCTGCCCAAGCGGGGCAGGCACGTCGTCCAGATCGTGTTCAAGGGGTGTCATGGTCGGGTCACTTCGGGGGCTTGTTGTTGTCGAATGTCGCGTGGCATATCGTGGTGACGTATGTTTGTAACAGGAAAGGGTAACGATGATGTGTTACTCAACGGCGTCAGTTAATCACAAGAGGTGGTGCGTTTGAAGAGTTGCAGAAGCAGGCCCGCCAGGATTGTCGCGGCGCTTCTCACGGGTGGGCTTTTATGGCTCGCCACGCCTGCCGCCTGGGCGGCGCCGATCACCGGTACCCTGGGTGCCACCGGCTCGGACACCATGGCGAGTCTGGTGCTGCGCTGGGGAGAGGCGCTGGCCGCGCGTCATCCGGGCATCACCATGCAGCTACAGGCCGGCGGCTCCTCCATCGCCGCGGCGGCGCTGGTGGCGGGGACCACGCGCCTGGCGCCCATGTCGCGCCCGCTGAGCCGCGCCGAGCGCGAACGCTTCGAGCAGCGCTACGGCTACCCGCCCCGGGAGCTTCGTGTGGCTCGGGACGCGCTGGTGGTGGTGGTGCATCGCCACAACCCGTTGCGCGCGATCACGCGGCAAACCCTGGACGCCCTTTTCTCCAGCACGCTGGCCTGCGGTGGCGAGGCGCCGATTCGCCGCTGGGACGACATCCCCCAGCCGCTCGACTGGCCCTTTGGCCACATAGCGCTTCACGGGCGCAACCAGGCCTCCGGCACGTTCGATCTGTTTCGCCAGCGCGCACTGTGTGGCGGGCGCTTTCGCGCGGACATCAGCGAGTACCCCGGCTCATCGGCGGTCATCGCCGCGGTAGGCAGCGCGCCGAACGCGGTGGGCTACAGCGGCTATCACCACCTGACGCCGATGGTTCGCGCGTTGGCCCTGGTCAACGCCGAAGGTGAGGCCATCGCCCCCACCCCGGAGACGATTCAAAGCGGCGAGTACCCGCTGGCGCGCAATTTATACCTGTATGTGAACGCGGCGCCGGACACGCCGCTGCCCCCCGCCGAGCGCGCCTTCATCGAACTGATCCTGTCCGATGAGGGCCAGCAGATCGTGCGCGCGGCGGGGTTCGTGCCCTTGGCGGACGAGGCGCTCGAGTTGTCACAAAACTGACATGAAAATGACCTACGCTAGTCAACGTTGGATGCCTGGTTGGCATACCGATACCCTCTTGCCCCCTTTTATGATGTCGTTATGACGCCACCTTCCCCGGCCCCCTCGTCACTTCGAACGCTCAAGGATCGAATCGCCACCGGCTTGATCACCGCGGCGGGCATCGGCGTGCTGCTGGCGATTCTCGCCATCGGCGTGTTTCTGGTGTGGGAGACGCTGCCGCTTCTGACCCGCTTCGAGTCACTTTCGCTGGAAACGCTGTCCCCCCTGGCCTGGGGCACGCTCAAGGCAGCCATCGCCGCGCTGGTACTGGCGGTGCCGGTGGCGCTGGGCGCGGCGATTTTTTCGGCGCTGTTCATGACCGACCGACTGCGCGCGCGCATCAAGCCGAGTCTTGAGCTGATGGAAGCGGTACCCGGCGTGGTGATCGGGTTCGTGGCCGGGCTGGTGCTGGCGCCCTGGGTCGAGCGTCATCTCGCCAGCACCCTTGCGCTGTTATTGTGGCTGCCGCTGTCGGCGGGTCTTGCTGGCATTCTTTGGCACCTGGCGCCGAAGGCGCTGCGCCGGACGCTGTCGCTTGAAAGCGCGGGGCTTTGGCTGCTGCCCTGGATTGCCGCCATGGCGGCGCTGGCGCTTTGGGCGGCGCCGCTTTTGGAGCAGCAGTGGCTGGGTAGTGACCTGGCCACGTTTCTGGATCGGCGCTTTGGCATCGACTACACCACTCGCAACACGCTAATCGTCGGGCTGGCGATGGGCTTTGCGATCATTCCGAGCGTTTATTCGCTGGCCGAGGACGCGCTTTACGATATTCCCAGGCCACTGATGGAAGGCGCCCAGGCGCTCGGCGCCAGCCGCTGGCAGGCGCTTTGGAAAGTGGCGCTACCCATGGCCGGGCCGGGCATTTTCTCGGCGGTGATGATCGGCGCCGGGCGCGCCGTGGGCGAAACCATGATCGTGCTGATGGCGAGCAGCAACGCCGCGCTGATGAGCGCAAGCCTTTTTGAGGGGCTGCGCTCGTTTTCCGCAGCGATCGCCATCGAGCTTCCCGAGGCGCCGCCGGATGGGCAAACCTACCATCTTCTGATCTTCGCGGCACTGGTCCTGTTTCTCTTCACCTTTTTGGTCAACACTCTGGCCGAGGTCGTCCGCCAGCGCCTGCGCCGCCGCTATCAGCGGCTGGGAGGCGCCTGATGTCGCGCCCTACTCACCGCCTATGGCCCGGCGATGCACTCTGGGCCTGGCTTTGCGCCGGGTGCGTGGCGCTGTCGCTGTTCATGCTGGCCACGCTGCTGACACTTCTCACCGTCAAGGGGTTGGGCCATTTCTGGCCGGCAACCCTCGAGGAGGTCACGCTGGGCTCCGGCGAGCAGCTGATCGGCCAGCCACTGCGCGAGGCGCCGATGCCCACCGGCAATGCCACCGAGCGGCTTTATTTCACCGGCAACCGGGAACTGACCGGCGCCGACTGGCGCTGGATAGGCCTTGACGAGATCGTAAGCGTTGCGACCCCGACAGACGTGATTCGCCTGGAGCGTAGCCCCTGGGGGGACTTCATCGGCCGGCTCATCGCGCTGGAGCTCGACGGCGAGCGTCTCACCGGCGCCGCGGCTTTTGATCGCATTAGCCAGGTGCTTGCGCTACCGCCTTCTGAGCGCGAGGGAGAACTGGTGCTGCTCTCACCAGGCGGGCGCGGGCTCGTTCAGCCGCTGTCCGGGGTGAACACCTTCGTGGCACCGAATGCGCTCTCGATAGGGGAAAAAATTGCGATCTGGGGTCAGGGCGTGTGGCGCTTTCTCAGCGAAGGCCCGCGCGCGGCCAATACCGGCGGCGGCGTGTGGCCGGCGATTTTCGGCACGCTGTTGATGGTCATATTGATGTCGGTGATCGTGACGCCCTTTGGCGTGCTGGCGGCGGTTTATCTCAACGAGATCGCTCACCAGAACCGCTTGACCCGGCTGGTGCGCATCGGCGTGCGCAACCTCGCCGGCGTTCCCTCGATCGTCTACGGCGTGTTTGGCTTGGGGGTGTTCGTGTATGGGGTGGGCGGCTCGCTCGATCAGTGGTTTTTCGACGACGCATTGCCCTCGCCGACCTTCGGCACCGGCGGGCTTTTATGGGCGTCGCTGACGCTGGCACTGCTGACCCTGCCAGTCGTGATCGTGGCGACCGAAGAGGGGCTTGCGCGCATTCCCGACGCCCAGCGCGAAGGCGCCGTGGCGCTGGGCGCCACGCGCCTGGAGATGCTCACGCGCATCGTGCTGCCCATGGCGACCCCCGCCATGCTGACCGGTGTGATCCTCGCGGTGGCTCGCGCCGCCGGTGAGGTGGCGCCGCTGATGCTGGTGGGCGTGGCCAAGCTCGCCCCGCAAATGCCGCTGGACGGGGAGTTTCCTTACCTGCACCTCGAGCGCAAGTTCATGCACCTTGGCTATCATCTATTCGACAGTGCCTTTCACGGCGACGACGTCGAGGCGGCGATTCCGCTGGTCTACGCCACGGCGCTATTGCTGGTGCTGATCGTGCTGGTGCTTAACTTAACTGCCATATTCCTGCGTCATTATTTACGCCGACAGCGAGGAGAGTCATGAACGCGCCCCTGAACGACGCGCCGCCGGTGGTCACCTTTCCCGTCGAGCAGCGCTGCCTGAACGTCGAGGCGTTTAGTCTGGCCTACGGTCACAAGCCGGCGCTCAAGGCGCTCACCCTCGAGGTCCCGCGCCACCGGGTGACTGCGTTCATCGGGCCGTCGGGCTGTGGCAAGTCGTCGCTTTTGCGCGCGTTCAATCGGCTGCACGATCTCAACGAAAACGCGGCGCACCAGGGCCTCATTCAGCTGGAAGGCGATGACATTTACGCGCCGAATCTCAACGTCAGCGAGCTTCGCCGCCGGGTCGGCATGGTATTTCAAAGCCCCAACCCCTTCCCGATGTCGATCTACGAGAACGTGGCGTTCGGCCTGCGTCTGGAGCGGCGCCTGCCCAAGCGCCAGCGCGACGACATCATCGAATGGGCGCTCACCGCCGCGGCGCTGTGGGACGAAGTCAAGGATCAGCTGCACCGCTCGGCGTGGCAGCTCTCCGGCGGCCAGCAGCAGCGGCTGGTGATCGCGCGCACGTTGGCGGTCAAGCCGGAGGTGCTGCTGCTCGACGAGCCGGCCTCGGCGCTGGACCCGATCTCCACGCTCAAGATCGAGGAGCTGATACGCAATCTCAAAAACGAGCTGACGCTGATCCTGGTGACCCACAACATGCAGCAGGCCGCGCGGGTCTCGGACTACACCGCCTTTCTACACAGCGGCGAGCTCGTTGAATACGGCCCGACCGACCAGGTTTTCACCAACCCCCAACGACCGCGTACCGAAAACTACATTACCGGCCGGGTCATTTGACCCACCCGACCCTCAGGAGGGCTCGATGGATATTACAAGCGATACCCATAGCCAGCATATTTCGCGCCAGTTCAATCAGGAGCTCGAAGAGCTGAAAACTCACCTGATGGCCATGGGCGGACTGGTGGAAAAGCAGGTCCAGAACGCCGTGCACGCGCTTTTGGAAAACGACAGCCACTTGGCCGAGGAAGTGCGTGACAACGACCGCCAGGTCAACGATCTGCAGCTGAAGATCGACGAGGAGTGCACCCGCGTGCTCGCCCGGCGCCAGCCGGCGGCGTCGGATCTGCGCCTGGTGCTGGCGGTCATTCGTGCCACCTCGGATCTCGAGCGTATCGGCGACGAGGCGAGCAAGATCGCCCGCAACGCGCTGCTACTTTCAGAAAACGCCAGTAACGTGCGGGGCCTGGTAGAGGTGCGCCACATCAGCGAGCACGTGCGCAAGATGCTGCGCGATGCGCTCACCGCCTTTGCCCGCTTCGACACCGAGCTTGCCATGCAGGTGGTGCGCGAGGACGAATCCGTGGATGACGAGTACGGTAGCGCCATGCGCTCGCTGATGACCTTCATGATGGAAGATTCGCGCTCGATCACGCCGGTGCTCAGCATCATGTGGGTGCTGCGGGCGCTGGAGCGTGTCGGCGATCACGCCAACAACCTGGCCGAGTACGTGGTCTACCTCGTCAAGGGGCTCGATATTCGCCACAGCGCGCCGGACAGCGTCGACCAGCAGATGCTAAAAAAGCCTTGACCTTTTAGCGCGTTGATCCTGCAATACGCCCGGCTTCTTCACCCACGCTTTTCGTCGGGCGTATTGCGAAAGGATCAACCATGCTGACTGCGGTTTCCGCACTGAGCCAGGGGCTGCGCCTGGTGTATCAAAAGGGGCAACGGCGCTACGTCTTTCTCCCCATTCTCATCAACCTTATCGTCTACATCGGCCTTGCAAGCTTCACCGCACGGCGTTTTTCCGGCTGGCTGGACCACGCCATGGCGAGCATTCCCAGCTGGCTTGATTGGCTCGACTGGCTGCTTTGGCCGCTGTTCGTTTTGAGCCTGCTGGTGGCAATCTTTTTTACGTTCACGCTGGTGACTCATTTTATCGCCGCGCCGTTTTATGGGTTTCTCGCCGCGCGCGTGGAGCGCACCGCCACCGGGGTAGAACCGCTGGATGATCGCGGCCTGGCTAAAACGGCGCTCGACGCAGTAGGTCGCGAGCTCGTAAAGCTGCGCTACATCCTGCCCAGGGTTGCGCTTCTGTTCGTCTTCAGCTGGATCCCCGGGCTCAATCTGGCGGCCCCTCTTTTATGGGCGCTGTTTTCGGCCTGGGTGATGGCGATCACCTATCTGGACTATCCGATGGATAACAACAAGGTTAGCTTCAAGGAGATGCGCCGACGGCTGGGCGAGCGCTGGTGGCCCAGCATGAGCTACGGGGGTCTGGTCACGCTGATCACCTGGATTCCGCTGGCCAATCTTTTCCTGCTACCGGGAGCAGTCGCCGGGGCAGTGTTGATGTGGGACGCTCACTACCGTGATCTTGAACGGCTGCCTGCCCGTTGAAAGCGGCTGACAGTCACACGTTTCAAGGTTTTTAGAGCGTCACACGCTTATCGATACTTACGACAAGAAAGTAGCACCCACAAAAAATTAGACCCCGCAAAGGGCGGGGTCTGGATCTCGTTTAGCGATTTCGATACGTAACGTAAGCTTCCAATCCTTGTGCGGGTCTCCAACCATGGAATCTACCCTGACAAACGTTTTGATCTTCGCTTGATTCATTCCTTGAATCGGTGAGCATCCGTGCAATGGGACATCCTTGCCCCTTCTTTTGCTCACTCCGTAAGCGTAATACTTTGTACCGAAATTGCAAACAAATGTTACTTAACGCTACTACTTATGACTCGGAGTTTTTCTCGACGACTTCTTCCGGCGACATTTCAGCGCCTTCATCGGTATCGCCTATCGAATCCGGAGCGGTGCCCATAGAGTCCGGCTCGCCGATCGTTTCATCGTTCGGGCCTTGAGTATGGTGATCAGTCGTGAGCTCTTCCTGGGTATAGTCAGGGCTCTCATTGGTGTTCATATTGACGCCATGATCTTGCGTTTCATCCTGCTCGACCATGCTATCCTGGTTCTCTTCGATAGACGGATGCTCGGTGGTTTGTGCAAAGGCCATCGGGCTTGCCAACAGACCAAACGCAATACCTACGACACCCGCTTTCTTGAGTAGCTCCTTGGACATCATATTCCACCTCCTGAATTGCTGTGGTACCGCTTAAAGTAAGAAAGAGTGCCTTGCGGCGGACTACTTTGAAGCAGCTGTCTTTCTTACTTAAATCTTTGCAGAGGCTGTGCCATAAATCCAATAAAAAATTAAATTACTTTAAAATCAATAATATATAACATTACAAAACCTGTACAATGCGTTCCATGTGGCTGTATAGGCGCTCTGAAAGTGGCTAAAAATGACACATGAGCATTCCTGTACCACTCTTACATGCCATATTGACACACTTGTACAGGTGTTGTTTCAAAGAGGATCAGCTTAGGCGGGCGGCGGGGAAAATACAGCGGAAGGTAGCGCCAAAGCCCGGGCGACTTTCGATCGAAAGCCGCCCGTCGTGGCGAATCAGCACATGCTTGACGATGGCAAGTCCAAGGCCGGTACCGCCGGTGGCCGTGCTGCGCCCTTTATCGACGCGATAAAAGCGTTCGGTCAGCCGTGGAATATGTATCGGGTCGATGCCGTGACCGTTGTCCTTGACCTCGATACAGGCGCCGCCTTCGGCAAGCTCGGCGTAGCGCAGCGTAATCGTACTGCCCCCCGGCGCGTAGCGCACGGCGTTGAACACCAGGTTGGACACCGCGCTTCGCAGCTCCTGCTCGCTGCCGATCAGCCGCGCGTCGCTTTCGATCTCGAGCGCGATCTGCTGGGGCGTTTCGTGCTGCTGACCGGACAGTGCCCGGGCGTCCTGACACACGCTTTCCAATAGCGGCCCCAGTGCCAACGGCTGGTGATCCTTGCCGCCCTGATCAATCTCGAGGCGCGAAAGCAGCAGCAAATCGTCGACCAGATTCTGCATGCGCAGGGTTTGCGCCTGCATCTGAGCGACGCTGCGGCCAAGTCTTGGCGGCAGTTGATCGCTCAGATCGCTGTAGGTTTCCAGATAGCCAGAGAGCACGGTCAAGGGCGTGCGAAGCTCATGGGAGACGTTGGCGACGAAATCCTGGCGCATCTGCTCCAGCCGGTGCAGCCGGGTGATATCACGTGCCATCAAGAGCCGCTCATCGTCGCCGTAAAGCGTGATCTGATACTCGAGAATGCGCCGTTCGTCGATGGGTGAGGTGAGCGTTAGAGGCTCACTGTATTCGCGGGACGAGAAGTAGCGCACAAACGCGGGGTCGCGCAACAAATTGGTGATGTGCTGGCCGCGGTCATGGGCGGTTTGAAGCCCCATCATCTTTGTGGCGGCGCTGTTCCACCACTCCAGGTCGCCGTGACGGTCGAGCATGACCACGCTGTCGCGCATCGCCTCCGACGACTCCTGAATACGCGCAAGCGTGGCTCTGAGGCGGCCCTGAGTGATGCGCTGACTTTTCTGGTAGCGGTAGAGCCGGTCCAGAAGCTCGCCCCAGAGCCCGGGCCCGGCGGGTGGCTCCTCGCTCGGCGTAAGCGTTAGCCATAGATAAAGCGCGCGCAGCTGGCGCAAGTGGTAGAAAAGACACACGCCGAGCCCGGCGGCGAGGCCCAACCCCGGCGCGCCAAACAGCCAGCCCATGATCACCCCGAGCGTGGCAAGCCAGGCGATACGCCAGAGTTCCCGGCTCCACAGGTGCACGCGCTAGCTCCGGGCGGAGAAGCGATAGCCGGTGCCGCGCACCGTCTGAATCAGGTTCTGATGAGCATCGCCCAGGGCCTTACGCAGGCGACGAATGTGAACGTCCACGGTGCGCTCCTCGACGTAGACGTTGCCGCCCCATACCTGATCCAGCAGCTGGCTGCGGGTATAGGCGCGCTCCTGGTGGGTCATGAAAAATTGCAGCAGTCGATATTCCGTCGGCCCCATGTCCAACGCCTTGCCGTGAGCGCTGACCCGGTGGCTTACCGGGTCGAGCAGCAGGCCGTTGATTTCCACCGGGTCCTCCATGCCGCGCGGCGTGGTACGCCGCAGCACCGCTTTCAGGCGCGCGACCAGCTCTCTGGGAGAGAACGGCTTGGTGATGTAGTCGTCGGCACCCGCCTCGAGCCCTTGGATCTTGTTGTCTTCCTCGCCCTTGGCAGTGAGCATGATGATCGGAAGCTCGGCGGTGGCCTCTTCGCGCTTGAGGCGACGGGCCAACTCGATGCCGCTGGTACCGGGCATCATCCAGTCGAGCAGCAGCAGATCCGGCTGGTTGTCGACCACCAGCGCGTGGGCATCCTGGGCGTTATCGGCTTCGAGCACGCGATAGTCCGCCATCTCCAGCGCCACCGCGATCATCTCGCGAATCGGCGCCTCATCGTCGACGATTAAAACGGTTTTGGCGGTCATGGGCGGGCCTCACGGTGTCCAGGCAAAGTGGTCGATGACATATCGGTGACAATCACACCATGAGCGAGTGACAGTTTTATGACACCCGCTTTTGCCACCTTAGCCCGCCACCGGCCAAAAGCTCAAGGCGAGCCCGGCGAAGAGCACAAGCCCCGACCAGTGATTGTTCAAAAACGCCTGAAAGCAGGCCTCGCGCTCGCGGTGAACGATCAGGCGCTGCTGATGCACGAAGGTGGCCGCCATGGCCACAAGGCCCAGCCAGAAAAAGCCTCCCAGACTTATAGCCCACCCCACCCAGGCCAGCAGTAACAGCGTGGCCGCCTGCAGCAGGCCAATGATCAGCCGGTCGGCCTGGCCAAACAGCACTGCGGTGGATTTGATGCCGATCTTCAAGTCGTCGTCGCGGTCCACCATGGCGTACTGGGTGTCATAGGCGACGGTCCACAGCACGTTGGCCAGAAATAGTACCCACGCCTCGAGCGGCACGTGACCCAGAACCGCGCCAAAGGCCATGGGGATCGCCCAGGAGAACGCCGCACCGAGCACCACCTGGGGGAAGTGGGTATAGCGCTTCATGAAAGGATACGCGGCGGCAAGCAAAAGCCCGCCCACCGACAGCAACACGGTAAACCAGTTGGTCAACAGCACCAGAATGAACGACACCGCCACCAGCGCGATGAACAGCACCTTGGCTTCGGCTTCCCCGATGCGCCCGGTCGCCAGCGGCCGGTTTTTGGTACGTTTGACGTGGCCGTCGAAGTGGCGATCGGCGTAGTCGTTCACCACGCATCCTGCCGCGCGCATGGAGTAGACGCCGGCGATAAAGATCAATAGCACCCCGCGTCCTGGCACGCCCTCGGCGGCGATCCACAGCGCCCAGAGCGTCGGCCACATCAAAAGCCAGGTGCCAATGGGCCGATCAAGGCGCATCAGCGTGATGAAATCACGCGCCCGGGACCAGCCGGTCGGGCGCAGCAGAGAACGGTCCATGCTTACCTCTCGAGGATAAATCGCGCGCCCAGCTTAGCGCGAAGCCAGATCGGGTTCATCCGCCAGGGTCGATAAAAACGCTTCCTGCACCAAAAGCGACAGCCCGCCGTGGTAGAAGATCGAGCGCCGCGCCCAGACGCTCGGAAGCTCTGGCGCCTGGCGATGAGCGAACGCCGGACGCTGGCCGGTGGCGTAAAGCGCGCCGCGCACGAGATCCGGCTGGCGAAACAGCCAGCTCCCCAGCGAACGCTCGCCCAAACGCTCGAGATGCAGCCCCTTGAGCTGCGCCAGCGGCGCCACCGAGCGCGCCACCACCCAAGGGGTGTCATCGATGCACAGCGCCACCTCGCGACACCAAACAAGCCGGCGCGGCGCAAGGCCAAGCGCCTGGGCTTCGTCGCGTTCGGGTACGCCGACGCCCTGGCGCAGCAGCCGTACCCGAAACGCGCGGCGCCCGCCCGCCGCGACCAGCCGTGCGGTCAGCGAATCGGTGGAGGCGACCCACTGCCACCAGGGCGCGCTCATGGCCGGGCGAAACGCCGCGACGGGTTGCCAGCGCGGAAAAAGCGCTATCGGCTGAGTGTGTATTGCCACGCGATCTCCAGAGCGGTCAAGTCGTTCGCGCTAGTGTAACATGATGGCCCAACGCGCTTTTCTCGAGAACATCCGCGTTTCGAGCCCCCGAATTTCAACGTCTGGTGAAGGCATGGCCGACTCTTTCTCTCACGCCGATGCGCCGGTGGATCTTCTCATCATCGGTACCGGCATGGCCGGCATCGGCCTTGCCCGCGAGCTGCGAAGGCTCGGTGATACCCGCTCGATTACCCTGGTAAGCGTCGGCAGCGCCGATGAGTACAGCAAGCCGCTGCTCTCGACGGGCTTTGGCAAGCGCCTGACACCGGAGAAGCTCGCCAAAAAAAGCGCCGCCAGCGTTGCCAATGAGCTCGACGCCACGCTCTGGCCGAACACCCGGGTCGTCGCCCTCGATGGCGACCGCCGCCGGGTCACCCTTGAAGACGGCGAGTATGTGGGCTTCGAGACGCTGGTGCTGGCCACCGGTGCCGGCCCGCGAAACGCCTTCGACATTCCCTCGGGGCTCGCCGAGCGCTTTTTCAGCGTCAACGATTTGGACGATTACCGTCGCTTTTACACCGCCCTGGCGCCAGAACCCGCGCGCGTCGCCGTTGTCGGCGCGGGGCTCGTGGGCTGCGAATTCGCCAACGACCTGCTTGTCGGCGGCCACCAGGTCACGCTGATCGCCCCGGAGACCACGCCGCTGCCCCGCCTTCTGCCGGCAACGCTTGGCCAGGCGCTGGGCCGCGCGTTCGAGGCCGGCGGCATCGAACTTGCGCTGGGTCGCACGGTGAGCCGCATCGCCGCCGGCGAGCACGACGATATCGTTTTGAGCCTGGACAGCGACGACACCCATCACGTCGATGTGGTGCTGATGGCCACCGGGCTTACGCCGCGAAGCGCGCTGGCGCGCGAGGCGGGCATCAGTGTCAGCGAGAGCGGCATTCGGGTCGACCGGACGCTAGCGACCTCCCATGCCGGTATTTACGCTCTGGGCGATGTGGCGTGCATCGACGGCGTCAATGCCATGTACGTCCCGCCGCTTCAGGCCAGCGTCAAGGCGCTGGCCGCCACTCTCACCGGCCAGCCGACCCGCGTGCGCCTCGGCGCCTGGCCGGTGGTGGTCAAAACGCCGCTTCTACCCGTGGTGGCTTATCCGCCGGTCGCGCCGGTCGCCCAGTGGCGCATCGAGGGCGAAGGCGATACGTTCACCGCGCTGGCCGAGGATAAAGATGGTCAATTAGTCGGTTTTGCGTTGACAGGCGGGGCGGTCAAAAGGAAAGTGGAGCTTTCCAGAGCAGTACCCGCGCTGCTAGGCTAAATCGCAACGCAGTGGCGCTCGAGCCCGGTACCAAGCTTGAGCCGACAAATTAAAACACTCGTTCGTTTTCAATCGCACTCATAAGCGTTACGCTTATTTTTTCTATCAGGGAGACCCCTTTTATGCGCAAACCTGACCTGGCCGCTGCCATCGCCGATAACGCCGACCTGTCCAAGGACAAGGCAGGCCAAGTGCTGAACGTCATTCTCGATGAGATCACCAACAGCGTGGCGAAAGGCGAAGACGTTGCCCTGATCGGCTTTGGTACCTTCACCGTACGCGAGCGCGCCGCCCGCACCGGCAAGAACCCGCAAACCGGCCAGCCGCTGAACATTCCGGCCAGCAAGAACGTGGCGTTCAAGCCGGGTAAAGCGCTCAAGGACGCCGTTTCCTAATGAAACTCCGGCTTGCGCTGTGGCTACTGGGCGTGTTGCTCAAGCGCGCGCTGCGGCGTAAGCCGCGCTTCAAGGAGCAGCTCGAGCGAATGCGCGGTCTGGACTGGGGCATCGCTACCGAGGATCTACACACGGCACGCCACTACCGAATGACGCCCAAGGGCATCGCCACGGGCAAGGGCCTGCCAATCGATCTGGATCTGGAGCTGCGCTTTCGCGACCAGGACGCGGCGCTCAGGATCCTCAAAAAGCCGACCCAGCAGGCGTTTCTGCACGGCATGATGAACGGCGACGTTCGCCTGGTCGGCGATTCCAGCGACCTGACCAAACTGCAGAAGCTTTTAAAGCACCTGTAGCGCTTAACGGCCCGCCTTTTACGGCGGGCCGTTTTGTTAAACACCCTCGCATCACGCCCGACCAGATGGTTCGCTCCCCTGAAAGCGCCCTGCTTTTGCCGCCACAACCCGACTGCTGGCGATAAGCGCCTGACGTAGTGTCGATATCGAACGCCGGCAAACAACGCTGGAGCGTACGCTTTAGGCCAAGCGGTGGTCGGCATAGCCAGGTACCAGGCGACGTTGATATACTGACGATTAGTTATACTAAAGTCTAAATAACAATCGAAGAGACGCCATGCCGATCGCTCTACCCCTTCGCCGCCTTTGGACCCTGGATAAATTCGCCTACAGCCTGCGGGTGTTCATCGCCTTTAGCGGGGCGCTCTTGTTTAGCGTGTTTCAAGCCGACGTGGCGCTGGTCATTCCGCTGTTTCTCGGCATCATTGCTTGTGCGCTCTCGGAAACCGACGACAGCTGGCAGGGGCGGCTTCAGGCGCTGATCGTGACGCTTTTGTGCTTTGCGCTGGCCTCCTTCGTGGTGCAGTGGCTGTTTGCCTGGCCCTGGCTGTTCGCGCTTGGGCTTGGGGTGTCGGCCTTTACGCTGATCATGCTCGGCGCCATCGGCCAGCGCTACGCTACCATCGCTTCGGGCACGCTGATTCTCTCGATCTATTCGATGATCAACATCGAGCAGCATGGCGGCGTCGACGCCGACGTCGCCTCGCGCCAGCTTTTGCTGCTGGCGGGCGCGGCCTGGTACGGGCTCATCTCCGTGCTCTGGTGCGCGCTCTTTTCCCGCCAGCCGGTCAAGCAGAGCATGGCGCGGGTGTACAAGACGCTGGGGGAGTTTCTGATACTCAAATCGGCGCTGTTCGAGCCGGTGCGCGGTGTGGATGTGGAGGCACGCCGGGTGGCGCTGGCGCATCAAAACGGCCAGGTGGTGGCCGCGCTCAACCAGGCCAAGGAGATGATCTTTCGCCGCCTGGAGGGTCAGCGCGGAAGCCAGAAGCTCAACCGCTACCTGCGCATTTACTTCATCGCTCAGGACATCCACGAGCGAGCGAGCTCCACCCACTACCCCTACAGCGCGCTGACCGAGGCGTTCTTCCACCACGACGTGCTGTTTCGCTGCCAGCGCCTTCTGGACCAGCAGGGCCGGGCCTGTCGCCAACTGGCCAAGTCCTTGCTACTCAACCGCCCGTTCGATCACGAACTCAGCGAGCAGGCGCTGATGGACCTGCGCGCCTCGATCGACAATCTGAGTGACCGCGACCGTCCGGAGTGGCGCGCGCTGATTCATCCGCTCAACGCCCTGGCAGACAACCTGGCCACGCTGGAGACGCAGATCGCCAGTGTCCACAACCCGGATGCAAGCTTCGATCGCCGCGACAGCGCGCTGTTCGATCGTTCGCCGTCGAGCATCAAGGAAGCCTGGAACCGGGTGCGGCTGAATCTGACGCTGGGCTCGCCCACCTTTCGCCACGCCGTGCGCCTGTCGAGTGCGCTGGTCGCAGGCTATGCGCTTTTGCAGTGGCTCGATCCAGAGCAGGGGTTCTGGATTCTCTTGACCACGCTGTTCGTGTGCCGACCCAACTTCGCCACCACGCGGCGCTTTCTTTCCCAGCGGATTCTGGGCACGGTGCTAGGGCTGGTCGTGGGCTGGGCCTCCATTTCGCTTTTCCCCCAGCCCGGTGTTCAAAGCATGATCGCCGTGGCCGCCGGGGTCTGCTTTTTCGCCAACCGCGAGCGCCATTACGTCATCGCCACCGCCTCGATCACGCTGTTGGTGCTGTGCAGCTTCAACCAGGTGGGGGACGGCTTTGACCTGATCTGGCCACGGCTGTTCGATACGCTGCTCGGCGCGGTCATTGCGGGGCTTGCGGTGTTCTTCATTCTGCCCGACTGGCAGGGGCGGCGGCTCTACCGCGAGGCGGCCAAGGTGCTCACTAGCCACCGTGGCTACCTGGATGAGATCGTTCACCAGTACGAAACCGGTAAACAGGACGATCTGGCCTACCGGCTGGCACGGCGCAACGCCCACAACGCGGATGCGGCGTTCTCGACGCTCTTAACCAACATGCTTCACGAGCCCGGCCACTACCGCAAGCAGGACGCAGACAGCGGGCTGCGCTTTCTGGTGCTCTCCAACACGCTGTTGAGCCACCTGTCGGCACTCGGCGCCCACCGCCACCGGCTGACCGACGACGAAGACGACGCCGCGCTGATGCCCCAGGCCCGGCGTATCAGCGAACTGCTCGAGGCGATGACCCGTGAGCTACACGCGCGCCAGCCCGTCACCGCGCTCGATGAGCAGACCGAGATGCTGCTCGCCGCCCTCGGCGATACGCCGAAGGACGCCGCCACGCCGGTCAGCAGCGAACGCGCCACCGCGGTGACGCTCTACCGCCCGATCCAGAGCCAGCTCAGGCTGATCGCCGAGCAGCTCACGCCGCTGGCCCAAAGCGCGGCGCGGCTCACCCAGCGGCCCAAACCGGCCGAGCGCTAGACCTGCCCGTAGCGTCCGGCGGCTTCCCCGAGCCAGCGGCGCACCAGCACGGCGGTGGCGTCACGGTCGCCTTGAAGCGTTTTCGCCAGCGCCGTGACGCGCTCCAGAAGGTCGGCATCGCGCTCGAGATCGGCGACCTTCATCTGGGCGAGGCCCGTCTGGCGGGTGCCGAGCACCTCGCCCGGGCCGCGAATCTCCAGGTCCTTCTCGGCGATGCGAAAGCCGTCGGTGGTTTCGCGCATCACGCCCAGACGCTCCTTCGAGCTTTTCGACAGCGGCGGGTGGTAAAGCAGCACGCAAAAACTCTCCAGGCTTCCCCGCCCGACCCGTCCGCGCAGCTGATGAAGCTGGGAAAGCCCCAGGCGCTCCGGGTTTTCGATGATCATGAGACTGGCGTTGGGCACGTCCACGCCGACCTCGATCACCGTGGTGGCGACCAGCAAATCCAGCTCGCCTTCCTTGAACGCCGCCATCACTTCGGCCTTTTCCGCCGCTTTCATGCGCCCGTGGATCAAACCGATGGCAAGCTCGGGTAGCGCTGTTGTCAGCTCCTCGCGGGTGACTTCGGCGGCCTGGCACTGCAGCACCTCGGACTCGTCGATCAGCGTGCAGACCCAGTAAGCCTGGCGGCCATCGCTGCAGGCGCGGCGAATGCGCTCGACCACTTCCGGGCGGCGCTCGTCGGACACCACCACGGTCTTGACCGGCGTGCGCCCCGGCGGCAGCTCGTCGATGATCGAGACGTCCAGATCCGCGTAGGCGCTCATGGCAAGCGTACGGGGAATGGGCGTGGCGGTCATGATCAGCTGGTGCGGGGTAAGCCCGCCCGCCTCGCCTTTTTCGCGCAGCGCCAGGCGCTGGTGCACACCGAAGCGGTGCTGCTCGTCGATGATCGCAAGCCCCAGGCACTTGAAGTGAACGTCCTCCTGGAACAGCGCGTGGGTACCGACCACCATCCGCGCCCGACCATCGGCGATCGCTGCCTTGGCATCGAGGCGGCTTTTACCCTTGAGCTTGCCGGCAAGCCAGGCGACCTCGATACCCAGCGGCTCGAACCAGGCCTTGAAAGAGCGGTAGTGCTGTTCGGCAAGAATCTCCGTGGGCGCCATGATCGCCGCTTGGCAGTCGCCGGCCAGCGCCGACAGCGCCGCCATGGCGGCGACTACGGTTTTGCCGGAACCGACATCGCCCTGCACCAGCCGCAGCATCGGCGCGGGCTCGGCGAGATCCAGCTCGATCTCCTCGAGTACCCGGCGCTGAGCGCCGGTGAGCGCGAAAGGCAGCTTGGCCAGAAAGCGGGTTTGCAGGCTGCGCCCGGCCGGCAGACGCGGGGCACCGTCGGCCTGGATACGCAGGCGCACCTCGCGAAGGCTCAGCTGGTGGGCCAGAAGCTCCTCCAGCGCCAGCCGCCGGGTCGCCGGGTGCAGGCCATGGGCGAGCGTGTCGAGATCGACCTCCGGCGGCGGCTGATGCAAGAGCACAAGGCTTGCGTGAAGCCCGGGCAGGCCGAAGCGCTCGGCAAGCGGCGGGGGAATCATGTCCGGCAGCGCCTCCGGGGCGGCTTCGAGTCGCTCGAGCGCCTGCAGCGCCAGCGCCCGCAGCCGGGTCTGGTGGAGCCCTTCGGTGGTCGGGTAGATCGGCGTGTAGTGCTCCTCGACCGGCGTCTCGGCGTCCCCGACCGGGCGGTACTCCGGATGATAGATCTCGAGCCCCGTGGCACCGGCGCGCGCCTCGCCGAAGGCGCGCAGCGTCACGCCCGGGCGCAGCTGCTGGCTCTGCGCCGGGGAGAAGTGGAAAAAGCGCAGGCTCAGGATGCCGCTTTGGTCGCGAAGACGCACCAGAAGGCTTCGCCTTCGCCCCTTGACGATGTCGCAGGCAGTCACTTCGCCTTCGACCACCGCTTCGCTGCCCGCGCGTAAAAGCCCGATCGGGGTCAAGCGCGTGCGGTCCTGGTAGCGCAGCGGCAGGTGAAAGAGCAGATCGCTCACCCGCTCGACGCCCAGGCGCGCAAGCTTGGCCGCCAGCGCCTCGCCGACGCCCTTGAGCTCGGTGACCGGCGCATCGAGCGCGTTCATGGCATGGCCTGCCGGCACTGGTTGATCGCCTGCACCAGCGCATCGATCGCCTTGGGCCTGGGAAAGCTCGCCCGCCAGGCGATGGCGACGGTGCGCGAGGGCGACGGCGAAACGAACGGCCGGCTCGCCAGCAGCGAGCGTTCATCCTTCTGCGTTCCCAGCGCCGACTGCGGCAGCACCGTGATGCCGAGCTTCGAGGCCACCATGTGGCGGATGGTCTCGAGCGAGCCGCCTTCGGCGATCAGCGTGTTGCTGGGGCTGTTGAGCTTATGGGTGATCGCCGGGCAGGCCTCGAGAATCTGGTCGCGAAAACAGTGCCCTTCGCCCAGCAGCAAGAGGCGCTCCTCGAGCAGCGCCTCCTTCTCGATCGCCTCCCGTTCGGTCCAGGGGTGGCTGCTGGGCATCAGCACCTCGAAATCCTCGTCGTAGATCGCCTTGGTCACCACGTCGGTTTCGGTGAACGGAAGCGCGACGATGATGACGTCGAGCTCGCCGCTTTTGAGCTTGCCCCTGAGCGCGCCGGTCAGCCCCTCTTCGATGTAGAGCGGCATCTGCGGCGCCGCCTCGGCCAGTGCCGGCACCAGATGCGGGTAGAGATACGGCCCGATGGTGTAAATGGCACCGATGCGCAGCGGGTTGGCCAGCTGGTCACGGCCGGCGCTGGCCATTTCGAAAATCAGGCTGGACTGCTCCAGCACGCGCTGCGCCTGGGCGACGATTTTCTCGCCAAGCGGGGTGACCTGTACGGTGGATTTGGAGCGCTCGAACAGGGGTGTGTCGAGTTCATCCTCGAGTTTTTTCACCGCCACCGAGAGCGTGGGCTGGGAAACGTGGCAGCGTTCGGCGGCGCGGCCGAAGTGGCGCTCTTGTGCAAGGGTTACGATGTAGCGAAGTTCTGTTAAAGTCATAACGGTGCCGGATGGCATCCTCTCGTAGCAGGTCGTGACTCAGCGTGGCCATGAACGGGACGGCAAGGACAAACAAATTCTCTTGACGATGGCATATCTCAAGAGGACTTTGTATCTAATAGGGAATATTTATCATGAGGAGTGCGCAGGTGAAACTCACTGTACTGATCATCGGCTGTGGCGATATCGGCACCACCCTGGGGCGCGAGCTTACCAGCGAAGGCCATCGCGTCATCGGCGTGCGCCGCCAGGCCGACTCGTTACAGGGGACCGGCATCGAGCCCCTGGCGCTCGACCTTGCGACGCTCGACGATGCCAGTGCCTCTGCGCTGCCCGAAGCCGATTACGTCATCTATACCGTCAGCGCCGACCGCTTCGAGGAGAGCGCCTATCAGAGCGCCTACCCGAACGGCTTGAAACGGGTGCTGGGCGTGCTCGAACAGCACGAAACACCGCCACGGCGCATCTTCTTCGTCTCCTCGACCAGCGTTTACGGTCAGCAGGAGGGTGAAGTAGTCAACGAGGTCAGCCCCACCGATTCGACCAGCTTCTCGGGCACTCTGATGCGCGATGCCGAACAGGCGCTGCTGGATCATCCGCTACCAGGCACGGTCGTGCGCTTTTCCGGTATCTACGGCCCCGGCCGCGACCGGCTGATCCACCAGGTCAAGGGCGGGCGCATGGCGGCGATCACCCCGGCGATCTACTCCAACCGCATCCACCGCGACGATTGCGCCGGGATTCTCGCCCACCTGATCCAGTGTCAGGAGAGCGGTAAACCCCTGGCCGAGCTCTATCTGGGCAGCGACTCCGAGCCCGCCACCATGTACAACGTCATGAGTTGGCTGGCCAAGGAGCTCAAGGCCACCGCGACCGAAACCATGCAGTCGCCGCTGAGACGGCGTACCAGCAAACGCTGCGACAACAGCCGCGTGCGCGAAACCGGCTACGAATTTCGCTACCCCAGCTTTCGCGAAGGCTACGCCCAGATTCTCAAGGAAGGCGGCTTTTTGACCTCCAAAAGCGCCTGATCCCCGTGCCTGTTGACGAAAAAAGCGAGCCCAAAGGCTCGCTTTTTTATGTCCATTCAGCCGCTTAGTCGCCGATGACCATGACCGCTTCCGCTTCGACCTGGCTGCCCTTGGGCAGCGCGCGCACGCCCACCGCGGCGCGGGCCGGGAACGGCGCCTTGAAGAACTCTTCCATCACGCGATTGACGATGGCGAAGTTGTCCAGATCCACGAGATAAAGATTGAGCTTGACGATATCGGAAAGCGACCCGGCGGCCTCTTCGCACACCGCCTGCAGGTTGGTGAAGACCTGGCGGGCCTGGGCTTCGATGTCACCAGAGACGATCTCCATCGAGCTTGGGTCGAGCGGAATCTGACCGGAGAGATAGACCGTGTTGCCCGCCTTGATCGCCTGGGAGTACGGGCCAATGGCAGCCGGTGCCTTTTCGGTGTTGATAACGGCTTTATTGCTCATAATTATGCTGCTCCTGTAATCAAAAAATCCCGCGCGCCCCGGGGCTACCAGGGGCGGCTTACTTAGGGAAGGCTTAGTTGGCCGTTCGAGTTATTTTGCTGACGCTTGGCAGGTTGCGAATGCGTTTCATGATACGCGCGAGGTGCACACGGCCCTTGACCGAGAGGGTCAGGTTCACCGTCGAGAGTTTGGCGTCGCGCTCCTCGATGCCGATCCGCTCGATATTGGCATCGGCGTCGGTGACCAGGCCCGCGAGCTCGGCCACCAGCCCCCGGCGGCTTTCGATCTCGATACGCAGCGCCACCGGGAAGTCCTCGTCGATATTCTCCGACCACTGCAGTGTGAAGAGCTTTTCCGGGTCGCTTTTCAAATCCACCAGGTTTCGGCACTCGTCGCGGTGCACGACGATGCCCTTGCCCACCGACAAATGCCCCACGACCGCATCACCGGGTAGCGGGTGGCAGCAGCGGGCAAAACTCAACACCATGCCTTCGCTGCCGCTGATCACCACCGCGTTATCGCTGTTCTCCAGCCGGTTGATCTCGCGATTCTCGCCCTGGGCGGTATCCGCCAGCCGCCGGGCCGCCACGTAAGCCATGCGATTACCCAGCCCCACCGACTCGAGCAGGGTGTCCAGCGAGGAGACGTCGAGCTCCTTGAGCGCCTTGGTGAAAACCCGCTCGTCGAGCTCCTCGAGGCTCGTCTCATATGAGGCCAGCGCCTTGTTGAGCAGCCGCCGTCCGAGCATGATCGCCTCGGACTGCTGCTGATGCTTCAGGGCGTGGCGAATCGCCGAGCGCGCCTTGGCGGTGGTGACGAAATTGAGCCACGAAAGATTGGGCCGCGCGCCGGGGGCGGTGATGATCTCGAGCGTCTGGCCGCTTTCCAGTCGCGTGGAGAGCGGCGCCAGGTGGCGATCGATCCGGCAGGCGATACAGTTGTTGCCGATATCGGTGTGCACGCTGTAGGCGAAGTCGATCACCGTGGCGCCCTGGGGCAGCTCCATGATGTCGCCCTTGGGCGTGAACACGTAGATGTCGTCGGGGAACAGGTCATTCTTGACGTGCTCGATGAACTCCAGCGAGTCGCCGGCGTGGCGCTGCATCTCGAGTAAGCCCTTGACCCAGGCCCGTGCCCGGGCGTGGCTGCCCTCGGCGATCGGATGCTCGGTCTGGCCGGCCTTGTAGAGCCAGTGAGCGGCGATGCCGTTGTTGGCCATCGCTTCCATCTCGCGGGTGCGAATCTGCACCTCGATCGGCATGCCGCGCTGACCAAAGAGCGTGGTGTGCAGGCTCTGGTAGCCGTTCGCCTTGGGAATGGCGATGTAATCCTTGAAGCGCCCGGGCACCGGCTTGAAGAGGTTGTGCACCACGCCGAGTATCCGGTAGCAGCTCGCCACATCGTCGGTGATGATGCGAAAGCCGAACACGTCCATGATCTCGGCAAAGGGCTTTCGCTGGTCGCGCATCTTCTTGTAGATGGAGAGCAAATGCTTTTGCCGACCGATCACCGTGCCCTTGAGTTCTTCGTCGTCCAGGCTTTGTTGCAGCGACGACTGAATCTGGCGCATCGCGCTTCGCCGGTTACCGCGGGCGCTGGCCACCGCGCGCTTGATCCGCTCGGCGCGCATCGGGTGGATCGCCTGAAACGAAAGATCCTCGAGCTCGATGCGGATGGTGTTGATCCCGAGCCGCCCGGCCACGCGGGCGTAGATCTCCAGCGTCTCGCGGGCGATGCGCCGCTTCTTGTCCGGCCGCAGCGCCCCCAGCGTGCGCATGTTGTGCAGCCGATCGGCGAGCTTGACGATGATGACGCGAATGTCCCGCGACATCGCCAGCACCATCTTCTGAAAGTTCTCCGCCTGAGCGACTGCTTTGTCCTCGAAGGTGATTTGGGTCAGCTTCGAGACGCCGTCGACCAGCTCTGCCACCGGCTGACCGAACTGTTCGCCCAAGGCCTTTTTGGACACGCCGGTATCCTCGATCACATCGTGCAGCATGGCCGCCATCAGGCTTTGATGGTCCATGTGCATGTTGGCGAGGATGTTGGCGACGGCGAGCGGGTGGGTGACGTAGGGCTCGCCGGAGCGGCGCCGCTGGCCATCGTGGGCCTGTTCGGCGTAGTAGAAGGCGCGTTTGACCTGCTGGATCTCGTCCGAGGGTAGATAGCCGCCGAGTCGGTCGGCCAGGTCATCGATGGTGAACATGGAACGCGCCCCTTCGGTTCCGGACTTAGTCGTCGATCTGGATGCTGGGCGCGGCCGGACGCTGGCGCACCGGCGCCTCGACCGGCTCGTCGAGCACCGTGTGATCGACCAAGCCTGCGGCGATTTCACGCAGCGCCATGACCGTGGGCTTGTCGTTCTCCCAGGCAAGCTGCGCATCGCGGGAGCCGCGGGCGAGCTGGCGGGCCCGCTGGGTAGAGATCATCACCAGCTTGAAGCGGTTTTCTACGTTTTCGAGACAATCTTCGACGGTTACGCGCGCCATGGGAGCTTTCCTTTAAAAAACGACGCCGGGCCGGCAGGGCGTGAAACGACCGCCGACTCGGCAAAAATGGGTCACTGGACCCGATAGATTACTCGACCGCCGGCGCCTGTGACAAGAGCGCCTTGAGCAGCGAGGCGTGGCGATGCTGCATGGCAGCACGTGTAAGCCGCTGGCTGGTGATCAGCGCCTGCAGCTCGCCAAGCGCGGTGGTGAAATCGTCGTTGATCACCAGGTAATCATACTCGTCGTAATGGGTCATCTCATTGACCGCATCACGCATGCGCCGCGCGATCACCGCGTGCTCGTCGGTACCGCGATTTGACAGGCGCCGCTCAAGCTCGGCCCGTGACGGCGGCAGGATGAAGATCGATACCGCATCACTCATCTGCTCGCGCACCTGCTGGGCGCCCTGCCAGTCGATTTCGAGAATCACGTCCTGACCGGCGGCGAGCAGCTCCTGCACGGCGTGGCGCGAGGTGCCATAATAGTTATCGAACACGCGGGCGTATTCGAAAAAATCGCCGCGTTGGATCATGGCTTCAAACGTCGCGACCGGGCAGAAATGGTAGTTCACTCCGTCCACTTCGCCTTCGCGCCGGCCGCGCGTGGTGTGCGATACCGATACCTGAAGACCGTCCAGGCTCTCGATCAGCTCGCGAACCAGGCTGGTTTTTCCCGCGCCCGACGGCGCCGACACGATAAACAGCGTACCCTGGGACATGAAACGCTCCCCTCAAAAACAGTCGTTGACCCTGGCGTCGCCACGCTTACCGCTCGCAGGTGGCGCTAAAGCCGGGCAGTATCGCATACCTGCCGCGCGGGCTGTAGTAAAAGCCTGGGCGCGCTCAATAAGCGTTAGTCACCCAAGGAGAGTGGCATGCGAGGAACGGTTTTCATTCTGGCGCTGATAGCCCTGGGCGTGGCGCTGCAAAAAGGCATCATCGAGATTCCCCGTCAATGGGCGCCCTGGGCCCCGCTGCATATCGACGACCCGATCACGCCGGTCACCAAACTCAAGCTCAAGCGCCTGGAAGGCGACCGTCAAGGGTGTCTGGCCGCGCTCGACACCGTACCCGCAAGCGAGCTCGACTACACGCCGGTGGCAGACTACTCGCCGACGGCGAGCTGCCCGCTTTCCAACATCGTGCGCATCAATTCGAGCAGCGTACGCTTCAACCGAAGCTTCGTCGCCTCCTGCCCCATGGCGTTGGCTTGGGTCATGTTCGAGCGCCACGAACTTCAGCCCGCCGCCGTCGAGCTTATGAGTAGCCGCGTCAGCCAGGTGGATCACGTGGGAAGTTTTGCCTGTCGCAACGTTTACGGAAGATCAACGGGAAGGCGAAGCGAGCACGCTACCGCGGAAGCGTTGGATGTCACGGGGTTTCGGTTCGAAAACGGCCAGCGCATTACGCTGATCAGCAACTGGGACGACGAGGGGGCGGTAGGAGCGTTCTTTAGAGCGGCGCGGGATGGCGCCTGCAAGAGCTTTGGGAACGTGCTGGGACCAAACTATAACGCCGCGCATGCCGACCACTTTCACATGGGCATGCGCGGCTACGGGCTGTGTCGTTAGACGATTACTCGAGGTTGATGTCGTCTTCGTCGGTCAGCGCGCCCGCCGCGGCACCTGCGCCGGCACCGAGGATCGCGCCGCCACCGATGCTGCCGCCGGTGGCCGCCGCGGTACCCGCGCCTACCGCGGCGCCCACACCCGCGCCGCTGGTGGCACGCTCACCGGTGGTGGAACCACAGCCAGCCAGGCCAATCGTCAGTGCCGCAATGGCGGAAAGCGTCACGATGCGCGAGGTTTTCAAAATCGGGGTATGCATGAGTCATCTCCTTATGGGGTGCACTTATACAACCTAGAAAGGTTTGCGCAACTTTGCCAGCCTTGTTTGCGCAAACGCCGATTTAACTCATGTTATTACTGAGCGAGGGTGCCGGATACGTGCGTTTTTCCAGCCACCGCCCAAAAACGAAGATCGCAAGCCCACATAGCGCAAGCCCGGTACCCACGAAGCCCGTGCTCGACGGCGTGAAGCCGGCGCTGATGGCAAGCCCGGCAAGCCAGGCGCCCAGGGCGTTGGCGCCGTTGAACGCCGCGTGATTGAGCGAGGCCGCCATGGTCTGCGCATCTTCGGCCACGTCCATCAGGCGCGTTTGCAGCGACGGCGCCAGCGCCATGCTGGTGCCCACCAGGCCGACGAACAGAAGTCCGGTCCAGACGCTGTTGGCGGCAAAGTAGTAGAGCCCCTGAATCACCGCACACCAGATCAAAATGCGCGGGATCGCGCGCATCAGGTTCTTGTCCGCCATGCGCCCGCCCACCAGGTTGCCGATGATCGAACCGATACCGAAGATCACCAGCACCAGCGGGCCGAGCGCCTCGCTCATGCCGGCCTGGCGGGTCAGCGTGGGCATCACGTAACTGAAGATGGAGAACATGCCGCCGCAGCCGATGCAGGCGATGGCCACGGTCACCAGCACGCGCTGCTTCAGGAGCGCCGAGAGCTCTTTCACGGGGCTTGCCGCCGAATCGACCGGCTGTACCGGCACGAACAGGCGGATCAGCAGCGCCGTGATGACGGCAATGACGCCTACGCCGGTAAACGCGATCTGCCAGCCGAACTGATTGCCCGCCCAGGTGCCCAGCGGCGCGCCGAGCAAAATCGCTACGGTCAGCCCCATCATGACCCGCGACACCGCCCGCGCCCGCTGATCCACCGGCACCGCCCCCGCCGCGACCAGCGCGGCCACGCCAAAGTAGGCGCCGTGAGGCAGCCCTGCCAGAAAACGCAAGCCCACGAAGGACCAGAACTCCGGCGCCATGGCACTGGCGATGTTGCCAACGGCAAACACGAGCATCAGCAGAATCAATAACAGGCGCCGCGGCATGCGCGCCGCCAGCGCCGAGATGATCGGTGCCCCCACGACCACGCCCAGGGCGTAGCTGCTAATGGCGTAGCCCACCTGGGGCACGGTGACCGCCAGATCCCCCGCCACCCGGTTCATCAACCCCATGATGACGAACTCGCTGGTGCCGATCCCGAAACCGCCCAGCGCTAACGCAAACTCGGCCAGCCGCGGATTACGCGCCCAACCGGTGGAAGACTCCTGCACACTTGACTCCTCGGGCCTCTGCCCGCTTATCGATTCACAATGGCGCGAATGATCGCAGTATTAGACGAAAGTAGAAACACGTGCGGCCAAAAAGACGGGCGCCAACGCCCTCGTTGACGTTTAGGACGGATACACTCAAGAACGATACCGCCCATTCAGCGAGTTTTTATGACACCCGAGACCATTCCCCAGGCCATGGCCGCCCTTGCCAAGGTTGATGCCGATATCGCCCGCGCCCTACCCCAGGTCGGCGCCCCCGCCGCCCGGGCGCGCGAGCGCGGCTTTGCCACCTTCTTCTCGACCATCGTCAGCCAGCAGCTCTCCGTCGAGGCGGCGCGCTCGATCATGAATCGGGTCAACACTCTGCTGCCGGCGCTTCATGCCCAAGCGGTGATGGACGTGGAGGGCCAGGTACTGCGCGATGCAGGGCTCTCCTGGCGCAAGGTCGAGTATGCCAGGGGGCTGGCCGAGGCGGAGCTCGCCGGCACTTTCAGCGCCGATGGGCTCGAGCAGTTGAGCGATGAAGAGGTCATCAGCGCCATCACCGCCCTCAGAGGTTTTGGGCGCTGGAGCGCCGAGATTTATCTGATGTTCTCGCTCGGGCGAACGGACGTGTTCCCGGCGGACGATTTGGCCCTGCGCGTGGCGCTGGGGCGGCTAAAAAGAATGGACGACAAGCCCACGCCCAAACAGGCGCGCCAAATGGTCGAACACTGGGCGCCCTGGCGCAGCGTAGGCTCGCTTTTTCTGTGGCACTACTACCGCGGCGAGCCGCTTTAACCACGCATTCTCAGGCGTTCAAGCCCCCGAACTTACCCGCCTGGTAATCCTCGACCGCTTGAATGATCTCCTCGCGGGTGGTCATGACGAAGGGGCCGTGAGAGTAGACCGGCTCGTCGATCACATCGCCGTGGCCGAAGATCAGCCGCGCATCGCTCGATGCCTCGAGTTCGACATGGCCGCCCTCACGATCAAACTCGATCAGGTGTTGGGCCTTTACCGGCTCGCCGCCCACGCTCACATCGCCATCCACCACGTAGAGAAACACCTGCCGCGTTGGGGCGACGGGCAGCGTCTCGCGGCTGCCGGCGGCAAGCGTGAGCGTGGACATGAACACGCCAGTCAACGTATCGATGGGGCCCTGAAGGCTCTCCCACTGTCCGGCGATCAGGTTCAGCTCGACGCCGCCGGCAAGGGGAATTCGGGGAATATCGCCCTGCTGCAGGCCGACGTAGTGCGGCGCGCTCATCTTGAGCTTCGAGGGCAGGTTGATCCAGAGCTGCAGAATCTCCAGCGGCCCGCCGTCGCGCTTGAACTCCGGCGGCGACACTTCCGCGTGGACGATACCGCTGCCGGCGGTCATCCACTGCACGCCGCCGGCGTGTATCACGCTCTGATGGTCGGTGCTGTCGGCGTGGGCCAGCGAGCCTTCGAGAATGAACGTCACCGTCTCGAAGCCGCGGTGCGGGTGCGGGCCAAACGGCAGACCCTGGTTGTTCGCTGGATACGTCTGCGGGCCGTGGTGATTTAAAAACAGAAACGGGTCGAGCTGATCGAGCCCGGGCCCCGGTAGCGGCCGCCGGGTGGTGAGATCACCGATATCGTCGCGGTGAGCCGCGTGCTGGCGGATGACGCGGCGCGGGGTTTCAACGTTCGACGCGGACATGTATCGCTCCTTTATCCAGAATGCGCCCAGTGTAAAACCCGGCGCCACGGTTGAGGAGCGAATAATCTGCTTGGGTTGGTTGAAGTAAATCGAGTGGACGCTCCGGGCCGTCGCAGCCCGGCTTCACTGGCTAGAACTCGGTGACGACCGTCACCCCGGCGCCTTCGAACGTATCCATAGTCACCAGCGCATCGATCGACGCCTCCAGGCTGATGCGCCGGCCGATCAGCCGCTCAGGGGCCAGCTTGCCGGACTCGATCATCGCCAGCATGTCGCCGTAGCGGTGGGCCTGCATGCCGTGGCTGCCAAGGATTTCCAGCTCGTTGGCGATGATCTGACTCATGGGCACTGCGGGCGTGCTGTGATCGGCAAGCATTAGCCCCACCTGAACGTGGCGGCCGCGCTTTCTCAGATTGCTGATCGAGTTGAAGCAGGTACTTGGGTGGCCCAGCGCATCCAGCGAGACGTGAGCGCCGCCTTGGGTGATCTCGCGCACCGCTTCGACCACGTTGGCCACTTCGGCCGCGTTGACGGTCGCCACCGCGCCCAGCTGGCGAGCCAGCTTCAGTGCTTTCTCCGAGATATCCACCGCGACCACGTTGGCGCCCAAGGCATTGGCGATCATCACCGCCGAGAGCCCGACACCGCCGCAGCCGTGCACCGCCACCCACTGGCCCGCCGCGGCGCGCCCCTGGCCCACCACCGCGCGAAACGAGGTCACGAAACGACACCCCAGGCTCGCCGCCGTGGCGAAATCGAGACGTTCCGGCAGCGCCACCAGGTTTACGTCGGCGTAGTGAATGCTCACGTACTCGGCAAAGGAGCCCCAGTGGGTAAAGCCCGGCTGGAACTGATGATCGCACACCTGATGGTTACCCGAATGGCACTCCAGGCAGGCACCGCAGCCGCCCACGAACGGTACCGTTACCCGATCGCCGACGCGCCAGCGGGTCACATCCTTGCCCACCGCTTCCACGATGCCCGCAAGCTCATGACCCGGAACGTGAGGCAGCACGACATCCGGGTCGTGCCCCATCCAGGCGTGCCAGTCGCTGCGGCATACGCCGTTGGCCATCACCTTCACCACCACGCCGTGGGGTTCGGGCGTCGGGTCAGGTACCTGCTGGATGGCCGGCGGAGCGGAAAAGTTTTCGAAAACAACGGCTTTCATGGAGTACTCCAACGCAGTCATGGGGCGTTTTACTATAACCAGCCGCGCTTGAAATTACTTTTCTGTTGGCTGGACGACAAGACTAATAATGAAGCACTCTTTCATTTGGTTCGGCTAATTTGAAAGAGATAACCATCATGAGCCAAATAGACAAAGTGGATGCCAAAATTATCGGCCACCTGCAGGCCGACGGCCGCCTCTCCAATGCCAAACTGGCCGAGCGGCTTTCCATCAGCGAAGCGACCTGCTGGCGGCGCCATAAACGCCTGGAGGAGAGCGGCGTCATCGAGGGCTATCAAGCTAACTTGAACCGCCGCGCCATCGGCGGCAGCGTACTCGCGTTCGTACAGATCACCTGCACCCAGCACGATGAGGCCGCCACCGCCGAGTTCGAGCGTTTGATACAACAAAGCTCGCGGGTGCTGGCCTGTCACAACACCACCGGCGAAGCGGACTTCCTGCTGCAGGTCGTCGCCCGCGACCTGGACGATTACAGCCACTTCGTCGAGCGGGTACTGCGCCAACTGCCTGGCGTTTCGAGCATCCGCTCGAATCTGTCGCTGCGGGAAGTGAAGGTAACGAACCAATTGCCGGTGGAAGAATTGGTGGGTGATTAGTCAGCGGATGGCAAGGCTTTCTTCACGCGCATTTAAACTTCCCATCGGCGCTTAAAGACTGCCTGGAAATCCTCTTCTACCTCGTCAAAAAGAAGAGTCAGGAGAAGCGGCTCACGCACGCCATGGTCGAATAACGCGGAATAAGAGAAGACGAACTCGAGCTTGGGTTTTCTATCATTCAGAAAGCGAAAAACCTAGATGAAGCTCACCAAGGTTTAGACGCCAACCGGGCACTCCCAGTCCATTTGTGGCTCATTTTGAGCCCTCTGTATCTTGAATCAATTTTCGTTATTCGTTCTATCAATCATTGAAGCGTGGTGCCCCCAAAACCGCTTCAACTCTTCCCCTTCCAGCGCTTCGCTGAACAAAAAACCCTGGTACTCATGAGTGTGAAGTTGGCGTATCAGTGACAGCTGCTGCTCGCTTTCCACACCTTCGGCCACGACCTGCAAGTCCAGGCTTTGCGCCAGCGCAATGACAGCCTTGACGATAGCGGCGTCCTGCACGTCGGTAACGACGTGGGACATGAACGAGCGGTCGATCTTCAAGCGATCGATGGGGAGGCGGCGCAGAAGCGCCAGGTTCGAGTAGCCGGTACCGAAGTCGTCGACTGAAAGCGTCACACCCATCCCGCGCAGTTCGACTAGCGTAGTGAACGCGACCTCCGGGTTGAGCACCAGCGCGCTTTCGGTAAGCTCGAGTTCCAGATGAGAGGGTTCCAAACCGGTCTGTTCGAGCACCTCCTTGACCATATCGATGAAGTAGCGGTTATTGAGCTGGATCGCCGAAATGTTGACCGAGACGAACAGCGGCTGCGCCATCTCTTCCTGCCAGTCAAAGGCATAGGTGCAGGCGGTGCGCAGCACCCACTCACCGATCGGCAGGATCAGGCCCGTGTCCTCGGCCACCGGGATGATCTCGCTGGGCTCGACCGTACCCAGTTCCTCATCCTCCCAGCGAAGCAGCGCCTCTACCCCGGTAATGCGGCCGTTATCGACATCCACCCTGGGCTGGTAGGCCAGGCGCAAACCGTCGTTGTCGATCGCCAGACGCAGGCGCCGCTCGAGGACGGCGCGGCGTTTTTCGTGGGAGGTCATGTCCAGCTCGAAGAACTGGAAGTTGTTGCGCCCCATACGCTTGGCGGCATACATGGCCGCGTCGGCGTGAATCATCAGCGAGTGCTTGTCGCTGCCGTCCTCGGGATGAAGGCTGATCCCGATACTGGTCGAGACCTTGACCAGGCTCGCGCCAATTTGAAACGGGTTTGCCAGCGTGCTCACCAGCCGTTTGGCCAACTCGGCGGCGTCTTCGCGCGTGGAGTGTTCGCCCAGCAGTACGATGAATTCGTCGCCGCCGACCCTGGCGACCGTATCGGTCTCGCGAATCGTGGTTCTCAGGCGAATCGCGGCCTGACGAATGAGCTGGTCGCCGACGTGGTGGCCCAGCGTATCGTTGACCTGCTTGAAGCGATCCAGATCGACGAAAAACAGCGCGAAAGGCGCCTGCTGGCCCAGCTGCTCTTCCAGACGCTCCTCGAGCAGCAGCCGATTGGGCAGCTGGGTGAGCGCGTCGCGGTAGATCATCTGCTTGAGCTCGGCGTTGGCCTCCTGAAGCGAGGCGGCCAGCTGCGCGTTGCGCGACGACATATGCGCGTCGAACAGCGAGATCATCAGCGCCGCCAGCATGATGCAGGTGGAGACCAGCGCTACGCTAATGGCCAGCTGGCCGGTAGAGATGCCGACATTGGCAGAGGGCACGAACCCTTGTGGATAGACCGCCGCCGCCATGCCGGTATAGTGCATTCCGGAAATCCCTACGGCCATGACCAGCGCCGCAATCAGGCGCTGCCAAAGCGGCGCGCGGCGCGTACCGGTCGGGTTGAGCCGAAAGGCGAGCCAGAGCGCCACGCCAGAGGCGGAGACCGCAATCGCTACCGAGGTCAGAAAAAGCGCTGGCGCGTAGCGCATGGTGCCTTCGATATGCATCGCCGCCATGCCGACGTAGTGCATCAAACACACGCCGCCGCCCATGATCAGCGCACCGATGGACAGTCGCGATAGCGATAGCCGGCCGGACTGCACGATAAACAGCGCCAGCGCCGAGGACGCGATCGCTGCCGCCAGCGAGAGTAACGTCAGAAAAATGCCGTAGTCGACGCGGGCGCCCATCTCCATGGCCAGCATGCCAACGAAATGCATCGCCCAGATACCGGTGCCCATGGCAAAGGCGCCGCCGGCCAGCCATAAATGGCGCACGACCCCGCGGCTTGCCCGAACGCGGCCGGCAAGGTCCAGCGCGGTGAACGACGCGATGCTGGCCACGCCGAAAGAGAGCAGGACCAACGCCAGATTGTAGGACGTGTGATGATCGTGCATGGCGCGTTTTTACCAGAGCCGCGAGGAAAGAGTGACTGATTTTAAATCAAGTTAATCCACTTGCTCTGGGTTATCAAACGGCTATCCAGCCAACACTTCATTCTTTCGGCTGACCTCATCTCATACCGATCGGTCTACTCGATATTCTGAATCTGCTCACGCATCTGCTCGATCAGCACCTTCAATTCCACCGCACATCGTGTGGTGTCGGCGACCACCGATTTCGACGAGAGCGTGTTGGCTTCGCGGTTGAGCTCCTGCATCAGAAAGTCGAGCCGGCGTCCCTGGGGGCCCTTTTGGGTGAGCTGGCGGCGCACCTCATCGACGTGGGTGTCGAGGCGGTCGAGCTCTTCATCGACGTCCGCCTTTTGCGCCACTATGACCAGCTCCGCTTCCAGCCGCTGGGGGTCAAGCTCGGTGCGGGCGGCTTCCAGCCGCTCGAGCAGTAGCGCGCGCTGGCGCTCGAGAATTTGTGGAAGAAAGCCGCGTACCTGATTGACCTGTTCGCTGACCGCGTCGAGCCGTGACGCGATCATCTCGCCGAGCTTGTCGCCTTCACGGGCGCGGGCGGCGATCAGATCCAACAGTGCCTGGTCGAACAGCGCGAGTGCCCGCGCCTTGATCAAATCCTGATCGAGATGACGGGTTTGCAGGACGCCGGGGTAATTCAACAACTCGAGTGTGGTGGGCGCGCGGGCGTCGGGGATCCGGGCGTTGATCGTCGCCAACGCATTGGCGATTTCTGCCAGTTGCGCCTCGTCGACACTGGGCGCCTGGGCCTCCTCGGCGCTTTCGAAGCGCAGAGTGCACTCTACCTTGCCGCGGGCCAGGCGCTGCCTGAGCGCTTCGCGCAGGGCGGGCTCGAGATCGCGCAGCGCCTCCGGCAGGCGAAAATGCAGGTCCAGGTAGCGCTGGTTCACGGAGCGGATTTCGATCTGCAGGGTGCCGATGGCGCTGGCTTCTTCGGCCCGGGAAAACGCGGTCATGCTGTGTACGCGGTGAGTAGCGGCCATTGAGGTCATCCTTGTGAGAGCGCATTTGCGCCAGTCTACCTGAGGTGGGCGGGTTTAGGCGGTCAGGACGTGTACAATGGGCGCCTTTTATGAATTCTGCGCGCTCACGCGCAATTGAGAGGTGCCATGCGTCCCGATGTTGTTCGCCCCAGCGGCCGCGAGGCCGACCAGCTGCGCGATATTCGCCTGACCCGTGACTATACCCGCCACGCCGAGGGCTCGGTGCTGGTGGAGTTCGGCGATACCAAAGTGCTGTGTAACGCAAGCGTCGAGGCGGGCGTGCCGCGCTGGCTGCGCGGCAAGCACCAGGGCTGGGTCACCGCCGAGTACGGCATGCTGCCCCGCGCCACCCACACGCGAGGCGGCCGTGAAGCCAGCCGCGGCAAGCAGGGCGGACGCACGCTCGAGATCCAGCGGCTGATCGGGCGCAGCCTGCGCGCGGCGGTGGATCTCAAGAAGCTCGGCGAGTTCACCATCACCGTGGATTGCGACGTGATCCAGGCCGACGGCGGCACCCGCACCGCAGCGATCACCGGCGGCTGCGTGGCGCTGGTGGATGCGATCCGTTTTCTTCAGCGCGAGAAAAAGATCAAGGGCGACCCGTTCAAACAGCTGGTGAGCGCGATTTCGGTGGGCATCTTCAAGGGGTCGGCGGTGCTGGATCTGGACTACCCGGAAGACAGCAAGGCCGACACCGATCTGAACGTGGTGATGACCGAAAGCGGTGAGCTGATCGAGGTGCAGGGCACCGCCGAGACCAAAGCCTTCAGCCGCCACGAACTCAACGCCATGCTGGATCTGGCCGAGAAGGCCGGCGCCGAGCTGCTCGAGCATCAGCGCGAGGCACTGGGCATTCGCGGCTGATCGGCTGCGCCCATGTAGAAACGTCAACGTGTAGAAACGCCAAAGGCCAGCATGATGCTGGCCTTTTTGCGAACGGCTCGCTAAAGGCGACGCGGGAAGCCGTCTTCGCTTAAAGCGCGAGATCGTACTCGACGATCAGCGGCGCGTACTCGGAGAAGGTGGCGTCATAGTCGATCCAGGCGTCGACCACGTGGCGGCGAAAGTTCGGGCCGACCAGCTGGTAATCGATGCGCCAACCTTCCTGGCGGTCGCGAGGAACGTCCTGGTCGAGCTTCGGCCACCAGGTGTATTCGCCGGCGTCGCGGTTGATTTCGCGGAAGGTGTCGATGAAGCCGGTCGGGCCGAGCACCTGGTCCATCCAGGCGCGCTCTTCCGGGCGAAAGCCAGAGGTGAGCTGGTTATCGGACCAGTTGGCCAGATCGACGGTCTTGTGGGCGATGTGCCAGGTCCCGCAGATGATGTACTCGCGGCGCTTGCGCGACATCTTGGTCAGGTACTCCTGGTACTGCTCCATGAAGGCGTGCTTGGCCTTTTGGTCCGAGCCGTCGGGCATCAAAAACGTGGCGATGCTGAAGCGGTCATAGTCCGCCTGCAAAAAGCGCCCTTCGTGGTCGCACTGGGGAAAGCCCAGCCCGTACATGATCGCCTTGGGAATCTTGCGACAATAAAGGCCCACGCCGGAGAAGCCGTCCTCCTCGGCATCGAGAAAATAGCCTTCGAAGCCTTCCGGATAGAGGATATGGTCGCCCAGTTCGAAGCTCTTGGCCTTGAGATTCTGCACGCAGACCACGTCGACATCCTGCTGAGCCAGCCAGTCCAGGAAGCCTCGGTCGACGGCATCGCGTATACCATTGACATTAATGCTGGCAATTTTCATAAATCGTCCCTTTTGCGTCGCTGCGGTATGATACCCGACGTTTCGACGTTTGGGTAAATAGGCAGCCTCAATCAGGCGTGTTACCTGATCAAATCGGTTACTTTCACTCACTTTCGACTCAAGAGACGATCATTGTGACTTCGACTCTCAAAACCTATCAGCGCGACTTCATCGCCTTCGCCATCGAACAGGGCGTACTCAAATTCGGCGAGTTCACGCTCAAGTCCGGGCGTGTCAGCCCCTATTTCTTCAACGCCGGTCTTTTTCAAACCGGGCGCGCCTTGGCCAAACTCGGCCGCTTCTACGCCCAGGCGATCATGGACAGCGACCTTCGCGCCGATGTGCTCTTCGGCCCGGCCTACAAGGGCATTCCCCTGGCCGCCGTGACCGCCGCGGCGCTTGCCGACCATCACGACCGGGACATGCCCTACGCCTTTAATCGCAAGGAAGCGAAGGCCCACGGCGAGGGCGGCAACATCGTCGGCGCACCGCTTGCCGGCGACATTCTGATCATCGACGATGTGATCACCGCCGGTACCGCCATTCGCGAGGTCATGACGCTGATCGAGGCTCAAAGCGCCCGCGCCGCCGGCGTCATCATCGCGCTGGATCGCCAGGAGCGCGGCCAGGGCGAGAAGAGCGCGCTGCAGGAAGTCACCGCCGACTACGGCATGCCCGTCGTTAGTATCGTCACGCTCGAGCAGGTACTTGAATATCTCGAAGAGCATGCCGGCGGCGAGATGCTCGCTTACGCCGAGGCGGTGCGCGCCTACCGCGACCGCTACGGCGTCACCGCCGCCTAACCGCCGGCGCCCTGGTAGCCCTGCTGGCGCCAGGCTTCGTAACTCACCACCGCGACGGCGTTGGAGAGATTGAGACTGCGGTTGTTGGGCTGCATGGGGATCCGAAGCTTTTGGGCATCGTCGATCGCGGCGTGGGCATCCGCTGAGAGCCCGCCGGTTTCCGAGCCGAACAGCAGCACGTCCCCCGGGGCGAAGGCGGCCTCGCTGTGCGCCTTGACGCCTTTCGTGGTGATCGCCCAGATCCGGCGGCCGGCCATCGCCTCGACAAAGGCGGCGAAATTGGCGTGGCGCGTCACGTTGGCCAGGTCCCGATAGTCGAGCCCCGCGCGGCGAAGCTTCTTCTCCTCGAGATCGAAGCCCAACGGCTCGATCAAATGCAGCCGACAGCCGTTATTGGCCACCAGGCGCATGATGTTGCCCGTATTGGGCGCCATGCGCGGCTCGAACAGCGCTACTTCAAACATGCCTCTTCCTTTGCGTGCTGCGCCGGCCGGTAGATCAACGGCCGGGGCAGGCTCAACGCGGAAAGCAAAGGCGTGGCGCCTTTAGCGGTCGCGTATTATACAAGCTCTTATAGAACTTTGGTCTAATGCTATAAAAGATTTTTTAGACGCTACCGGCCACTTTTATTCACCGGTTTCGCCTTCGTCTTGCCGGCCTGTATGATACGGCCAAAGCGTCCCGCTTTCCTCTCAGGTAGTGATCATGTCCTCTATTCTCAGCCGCATCAAAGGCCTCAACCCGCGACAGCAAGAGGCGGTTCGATATATCGACGGCCCCTGCCTGGTACTGGCCGGCGCAGGCTCGGGCAAGACCAGCGTGATCACCACCAAGATCGCCTATCTCGTGCAGGAGTGCGGCATGAGCGCGCGGCGAATCGCCGCGGTCACCTTCACCAACAAGGCCGCCCGCGAGATGAAAGAGCGGGTCGGCCAGATGCTCAAGGGTAAGGAGGGCCACGGACTGACCGTCTCCACCTTCCACACCCTGGGGCTCAACATCATTCGTGGCGAACTGAAAACGTTGGGCTACAAGCCGGGCTTTTCGCTGTTTGACCCGGAAGACGCCAAGGCGCTCTTGCGCGATCTGATGAACAAGGACGCCCAGGTCGATGCCGAGCAGATCAACGCGGTGCAGGCGAAGATCTCCACCTGGAAAAACGATCTGGTGCTGCCAAGCCAGGCGCTATCCCACGCCGAAGACGAGGACGAGCAGTTCGCCGCGCGGGTGTATGAAGCCTACATGCGCCATTTGAAAGCCTACAACGCGGTGGATTTCGACGACCTGATTCTGCTGCCGGTAGTGCTTTTGCAAAACGACGCAGAGGCGCTGGCGCGCTGGCGGCGCAAGATCCACTACATGCTGGTGGACGAGTATCAGGACACCAACGTCTCGCAGTATCTTTTAGTGAAGCTTTTGATGGACGAGCGCGCCACCTTCACCGTGGTCGGCGACGACGACCAGTCGATCTACGCCTGGCGCGGCGCGCGCCCGGAAAATCTGGTGACGCTGGGCGAGGATTTTCCGCGGCTCAACGTCATCAAGCTCGAGCAGAACTATCGCTCCACCGGTACCATCCTGCGCGCGGCGAACACGCTGATTGCCAATAACCCCCACGTCTACGACAAGACGCTCTGGTCGGAGATGGGCGACGGCGCGCCGATCCGCGTGGTAGTCAACCGCCACGAGGAGGCCGAGGCGGAGCGGGTGGCGAGCGAAATGCTCACCCGGCGCATCAAGGAGAAAGCGGAGTGGCGCGACTTCGCGGTACTCTACCGGGGCAATTTTCAGGCCAGGCTTTTGGAGCTCAAGCTCCAGCACTACCAGATTCCCTACAAGCTCTCCGGCGGCACCTCGTTTTTCTCGCGCAACGAGATCAAGGACGCCATGGCCTACCTGCGCCTTCTAATCAACCCGGCGGACGACAACGCCTTCTTGCGCATCGTCAACGTGCCGCGCCGCGAGATCGGCCCCGGTACGCTCGAAAAGCTCGCCAACTACGCCAACGACCAGGCCTCCGGCCGCGCCATTTCGCTGTTCAACGCCTGCCGCGAACTGGGGCTGGAACAGGTGCTGCCGACCCGGGCGGTGGAGCGTCTGGGGCGCTTTACCCACTTCATCGAAGGGGTCAGAAAGCGCATGGACCAGGGCGATGCCATCGCCGCCATTCGCGACATGCTGCGCGACATGGATTACGAAGCCTGGCTCTACCAGAATGCCAGCGCCCCGACCATCGCCGAACGGCGCATGGCCAACGTGTGGATTTTGATCGATCAGCTCGAGAAGTCGCTCAATCGCGACCCGGAAGAGGAGGGCGACTCGACGGCAACAGAAACCGACGGCGTCGAAGCCGCGATTTCGCGGCTGGTGCTGCGCGATATTCTCGAGCAGCAGGCCGAGGAGGACGACTCCGACCGCGTGCAGCTACTCACCATGCACGCTTCCAAGGGCCTCGAGTTTCCCCACGTCTACTTGATGGGGCTCGAAGAGGATCTGCTACCCCACCGTAACGCCATCGAGGTCGGGACCGTCGAGGAAGAACGCCGCCTGGCCTATGTGGGCATCACCCGGGCCCGGCGCACGCTGACCATGACGCTCGCCCGCCAGCGCAAGGCGTACGGCGAACTGATGGACTGCCAGCCGAGCCGCTTTCTCGACGAGCTGCCCGCCGACGACCTCGAATGGGAAGGCCGCGCCGACAAGGAAGACCCGGACAAGAAGCAGGCGCGCGGCAAGGACGCGATCGCCGGGCTGCGCTCGCTGCTGGGCTAGATACGCGCACGATAAAGTCGGGTGAATATCGAGTTATCCACAGCCGGACCGAGCCGATCGGCTGTGGATGATTTGAATGGGCGCGTTAGCGGACGCGCTCGATCATGTAGTCCACCATCGCCTTGAGCTCGTCGTCGCTGGCGGTGCTCGCGCCCCGGGGTGGCATCACGCCCTTGCCCAGGATCACACTTTGATAGAGCGTCTCACGCCCCTGCGCCAGCCGCTCCCGCCAGGCGCTTGCGTCACCCAGTTTCGGCGAGCGGGCGATACCGGTGGCGTGGCAGGTGGCGCAGCGCGCGCGAACGTAAAGCGCCTCGCCGTCGAGACGGCGGTGATCGACGCTTGAGCCTTCGCTTTCGGTGTCAGACTCGGCATCGTCAGCAACCGGTAGCGGCGTCTCGCCCTCGACACTCTCATCAAACGCCTCGCTCTTTTCAGCCGGCGTCGCCATGACCGGCTCGATCAGATAGTGCGTGGCCGCACGTATCTCGTCGTCGGTCAGGTTGGGATTGCCGCCGCGGGGCGGCATGGCGCCGATGCCGTCGATGGCGTGCTGCACCAGCGTCTCGACGTCCTGCTCCAGGCGCGCCGTCCAGTGATCGCTTTCGCCGCGGATCGGCGCGCCGGCCACGCCGGTTTGGTGACACGCCATGCAGAGCCGGTCATAGACCGCCTCGCCCTCTCCGGTCTCACCGGCCACGGCGACGCTTGATAAAACGCCGAACACTACTGCCGCTACGCGCCTGACGCTCACCGTGGACTCCTTGTATGACACATCGCCCCGACCGGCCGAAAGCCACGTCGGGGCGTGAAGAAAAAGGGGGAAACGATCGCGAGCGCTAGTGCGTCGCGACCGATGGCTGGCTCGAACGTCAAGCCCACGCCGACACCGTCAGAAGATGAGCTTGAACACGCCCGTTAGCGTCAACAAACCGACGAGGAAGATAAATACGATAATACCGAGAATGATTTTCACCAGCGTTCCTCCATGAATTGAACAGTCGTCCTTGTGCGAACGCCCTCAGTATAGAGTAAAAAGGCGTTTTTCAACGACCGTTTGCCGCGATTACGAAGGCTGACGCCACGCATAAAGCCATTGCTCGCTTTCACGCTCGAACCCGGCATCGAGGTAAAGCCTGACGGCCGGGGCGTTCTGCGCATCGACGGTTAGACAAAGCTCACGGGCGCCAGCCTGAAACGCCAGCCGCATCGCCCGCTCTAAAAGCGCCCGGCCAAGCCCTCGACCGCGTAAGCCCGGCAATAACCCCATCAGCTGAAGCTCCCAGCGCGCGGGGCCTTGCGGCGCCAGCAGCAGCACACCCGCCGTTTCGCCATCGTGAAGAATGCGATACCAGTGCCTGGGGGCATCGGGAGCCCCGGCGTAAAATCCCGACAGTAGCGTTCGTATCGGCAGCGCCTCGAGCAGCGCCGGACAGTCGAGCGAGCCGTCGCTGACGCCTTGTAACAAGCCAAGCTGCTGTTCGCGGTTAAGCGCGTCGAATGGAGCTACCTCGAGTGTTTCCGGTGTTGTTTCTGGCATTGCTGGCAGCGTTGAAAGCGTGACGTTCAAGTGCCAAAGCGTAGCCAAGCGCTCCATGGCGCTTTCTACAAGCACCGGCTCCCAGTGTCTGTCACCTGCCGCAAGCGCCACGTGGCAAAGTGCGACTCCCTGCTCGTCGACCGACTGACGGGCATCTCTCAAAAGCGCGCCCACACACGCGTGCTGAACACCGGGTAGCCAGAGCCGGGCGATGGCCCCCTCCATGGGCTCGATCCATAGCGCCGTCTCGATGTGAGCGCCTCGTTTGACGACGCGAAGCCCCTGCCAATCGCTTTTCGGTGCACGCTTCATCCGCTGTAACGCGCGCTGCAGGTCGGCCTGACAGGACGGGTCTGTCACCGCACCGAGCTTCAAGAGCGCTTCGCGGCGCTGCTTGAAAGGGCACGCGCCCACGCAATAGTGGTCGAACGCTTCGTGACATGGCATGTTAGCTTCTCCGACGTAACGCGACGGATTCGTCCGGTCCCGCTGTGAATGAAAGGAGTCCTGCACTGCTATGCGTATACTGCTGGTCGAAGACGATCCCAGTCTAGCGTCGGGAATTCGCCTGGCCTTGAAGCCCGAACACTACACCGTGGATCATCTTGGCGATGGCGCCGCGGCGTTGAACGTCCTGAAAAACGAAATTTTTGATGCGGTTATTCTGGACCTGGGCCTGCCGCGCCTGGATGGCATGGCGGTGCTGGAAGGCGCACGCCGTCTCAACGTACAGGTGCCCGTGCTGATCCTCACCGCCCGCGACGGTGTCGACAGCCGCATTGCCGGGCTCGACGCCGGTGCCGACGACTACCTGACCAAACCCTTCGAGGTCGAGGAGCTCAAGGCGCGCCTGCGGGCGCTTTTACGCCGAAGCCAGGGTCAGGTAAGCTCCAGGCTTTGCTGCCGCGGTATCGAGCTCGACCCGGAGTCGCTCAGCGTCACCTACCAGGGCCAGGAGATCGCGCTGTCGCGCCGCGAGTTTACCCTGCTGCAGGAGTTCATGAGCCATCCGGGGCGCGTGTTCACCCGTGACGCGCTCGCTCAGCTGCTTTACGGCTGGGAGGAGGATGTCGAGAGTAACGCCATCGAGGTGCACGTTCATCATCTTCGCCGCAAGCTCTTCAGCGACGCGGTGCGCACCGTGCGCGGCATCGGCTACGTGATGGACAAGGCCACCGCAGAGCCTGCGCCGTGACATCGCTTCGCCAGCGCACTCTCGGCCTGACCCTGCTGGTGTTTGGTCTTAGCGTGCTGGTCATCGGCTATATCAGCTATCGCTACGCCGCCCAGGAGATCGAGGAGCTTTACGACGCGAGCCTTTCGCAAAACGCGCGGCTGCTCGAAGGATTTTTGCGCGCGCCGCTGCCCGAGGCCGACCGCGACGTGCTGCTGGAGAGCCTCGCCCGGGCGCTCTCCGAGGCAGAAGGCGCATCGGAGCGCGCCGACAGTCCTCTCTACGAAAGCCACCGCTACGAAAGCCCGCTGGTGTTCCAGCTCTGGGAAGGTGATTCGCTGCTGCTGCGTTCGACGGCGGCCCCAACCGCGGCGCTCAACCGGCAGCCGCCGGGCTACTCCTCGCTCGAGGTAGAGAACCAGGCATGGCGCGTCTACACGCTGAGCGTGCCGGAGACCGACCGCCGGGTGGTCGTGGGCGAGCGTGAGGACGTGCGCGACGAGCTGATCGCCCGGGTGGCACTTCGCACCCTGATGCCGGATCTGTTGGGTCTGCCGCTTTTGACGGCGCTTTTGTGGTGGTCGATCGGCTGGGGGCTGTCGCCGCTGTCGCGCATGGCCGAACAGATCCGAAACCGCGACCCTAATAATCTGAAACCGCTCTCGCGGGAGCCACTGCCGCTCGAGCTTGCCACCATCGCCGGCGCGCTCGACCGGCTGCTCGAACGAGTGGGTCGATTAAGAGCGCGCGAAAAGCGCTTCATCGCCGATGCTACCCACGAGCTTCGAACGCCGCTGGCCGTGCTCGACCTTCACGCCCAGAACGCGCTGGCCGCCGATAACGCCGAGGATCGCGGGACCTCGTTGACGCTCCTGCGCGATGGCGTAGCGCGCGCCACCCGGCTGGTGGGCCAGCTTTTGACGCTTGCACGGCTCGACCCGGACGTGGATGCGCCGCCGGCGGCCAGGCGTATCGACGTCGCTTTTGAAACTCGCGAAACGCTGGCGAAGCTCTCGCCGCTGGCCGCCAAAAGCGGCCATCAGCTGTTAATGAATGCCGACCCGCACGCAAGCTGGCGCATGGATGAGGAGCCCGGCGCCATCGAAACGCTGATCCAGAACCTGGTCGGCAACGCGCTGCAGCACGCCCCACCCCAGACCACCGTGACCGTCACCCTAAAGGCCGATGCAAAAACCGTCACCGTTCTCGTCGACGACCAGGGCCCGGGCATTATCGAGAGCGAGCGCCTGCGCGCCCTGGAGCGTTTTCAGCGCGCGGGGCCAGGTGCCGGGGCAGGTCTGGGGCTTTCGATCGTCGGGCGGCTGGTCACGCGCCACTCGGGTGAACTGAGTCTCGAGGACGCCCCCGACGGCGGGCTTCGCGTGCGCGCAGTGCTTGCACGTCACGCGGCGGCTACACCGTCATAGCGTTGGGTTATCACCTTCATTTAACAAAGTTTGGACACTCTTAAGCTTGTGATAAGAATCATGTGTAACTCTTGAAGTACGAAACGGGCTCCAAGGCTCGCTCACTCTTACTCTGGAGGTATCGCCATGAATCTGATGGTTCGCAAACCCAAGCCGCTTGTCCAATTCGGCCAGACCCCGTTCCTGACCACTCCGGCGGCGAAAAAGCTGACCCCGGACAGCCCGGCGTTCGAGCTTTTGACCGATTTCAAACAAGTTGCCCCGCAGTCGGTAGCCTCGGATATGCCGATCAACGAGGCGAATCTGAAAATGCGCCACAGCGGTGTTCGCCTGCTGTTCGTAATCGATCCGGAAGGCCACTGCATCGGCGTGCTGACCTCCAAGGAAGTGATCGGCACTCGCCGCGTGAACCTGGCCATGCAGCAGCGCCAGATCGATCGCGAGGAAGTCACCGCCGAGATGATCATGACGCCCTGGGAGAAGCTCAGCGCCATGCCGCTGGAGCATCTGGAATCCCTGAGCATTCAGGATCTGATTCTCTCCATGGAGAGCTTTACCGAGCAGCACCTGTTGATCACCGAGCACAACGCCGAGCACGCGCTGAGCGTTCGCGGCCTGATCTCGGTGACCGATATTCAAAATGCCATCGGCAAGGGCGCGAACAGCAAGGTATCGAGCTCCGCCATCCCCATGGCCAGCAGCTTCGCCGATATTTGTCAGGTCATCACCGGCCACGATTTGTAAGCCCCGCCAGTTTTGCCAAACGAATTTGCCGAACAAAAAAACCGCCCTCCTTCGAGGGCGGTTTTCGTTTGGCTAAACGACATACGTCAAACGCTTGCAAGCCTAGAACAGCGAGGCGTTGATCAACAGGTGCGCGCCGATACTCGCGGCGTAGCCGAGCAAAATGGCCGGCACCCAGCGTAGATGCACCGCAAAGGTGTAGATGCCGCGGGCCTGACCCATCAGCGCCACGCCCGCCGCCGAGCCCATGGAGAGCAGGCTTCCGCCTACGCCAGCGGTCAGGGTGATCAGCAGCCAGTTGCCCTCGGACATGTCCGGCGCCATGGAGAGCACGGCGAACATGACGGGAATGTTATCCACCACCGCCGAGATCAGCCCCAACACCACGTTGGCCCAGACCGGGTTCCAGCCGCCGTAGAGCGTCTCGGAGAGAAGCGCGAGATAGCCCATGAACCCGAGCCCGCCCACGCACAGCACCACCCCGTAGAAGAACAGCAGCGTGTCCCACTCGGAGCGGGCGATCCGGCTGAAGATATCGAAGGGCACCACGCTTCCAAGCTGCTCGAGCTTTTTCCAGTCGCCGCGGCGCGAGTAGCGCTCACGCTTGCGCTCGAGCGAGCGCGGCAGGCTCCGGCGCAGGTAGTAGCCGAAGAACTGCAAAAGCCCGAGACCGAACATCATGCCCATCGCCGGCGGCAGGTAGAGTATCGAGTGGCACAGCACCGAGATCGCCACGGTCAGCAGGAAAAGCACGATGATGCGTCGTGCGCCGCGCTTGAGCCAGACGTTTTCGGTGAGCGCGGCGGGCTGACGATTCTGAATGAAGAAGTTCATGATGGTGGCGGGGACCATGAAATTGATGATCGCCGGCACCAGCAGCACGAAAAAGCCCATGAACGGTACCTGACCACCCTGCCACACCATCAGCGTGGTGATATCGCCAAACGGGCTGAAGGCGCCGCCGGCGTTGGAGGCAACCACCACGTTGACACAGCAAAGGCCGATGAACTTGTTATCGCCTTCGGCGACCTTGAGCACCACGGCGCACATCAGCATCGCCGTGGTCATGTTGTTGGCGATCGACGAGATGAAAAAGGCGAGCACGCCGGTGATCCAGAAAAGGCTACGGTAGCTAAAGCCCTTGCGCACGAGCCAGGCGCGCAGCGCATCGAACACCCGGCGCTCCTCCATGGCGTTGATGTAGGTCATCGCCACCAGCAAAAACAGCAAAAGCTCGGTGTACTCCAGAAGCGTTTCGCGAAACGCCTCCTCCGAGACCTCGGGCATGCCCGCCTGCACGTAGACCCAAGCCACGATCGCCCAGATCAGCCCCGCCGCAACCAGCACGGGCTTGGACTTGCGCATGTGGATGATTTCTTCGGACATCACCAGCGCATAGGCGAGGATAAACAGCGCAACGGCGGTGATACCGGCAGCAGACGTGGTGAGATCGATGGGGCCGGGGGCGGCGAAGGCGAGCGAGGGAAAAGCGAGAAGCACAAACGAGATCAACAGCCAGGCACCCCGGCGGTTGGAGCACCGGGCTGCGAGGGCGTTTGATGGAGTCATGGCGGCGAGATCCTGGGCGTTTAGGTGGAGAGACACCGCCGAATGATAAGCACACTAACGACGTGTTGCAACGCAGCGGTTGCGCATACGATGCGACAATTGACCGCGTCTTGCAAAGCCCAATTTGTGAATCTTTGCAACGTTATTCGACGGTGACGCTCTTGGCCAGGTTACGCGGCTGGTCGACGTCGGTGCCCTTGAGTACCGCCACGTGATAACTCAGAAGCTGCAGCGGAAGCGTATAGAGAAGCGGCGCCAGCGCTTCGTGCACGTGGGGCAATGTCAGTACCTCGATGCCTTCCTCGGGCTTGATGCCCACGTTCTCGTCGGCGAAGACAAAAAGCTGCCCGCCGCGAGCGCGAACTTCCTGCAGGTTCGACTTGAGCTTTTCGAGCAGGTCATCGTTGGGCGCCACCGAAACTACCGGCATTTCGCTGTCGACCAGCGCAAGAGGGCCGTGCTTGAGCTCGCCGGCCGGGTACGCCTCGGCGTGAATATAGGAGATCTCCTTGAGCTTGAGCGCGCCTTCCAGCGCTACCGGGTAGTGGGCGCCACGTCCTAAAAAGAGCGCGTGGTGCTTCTCGGCAAAGGCCTGGGAGAGCGTCTCGATCTGGCTATCCAGCGCCAGCACTTTTTGGCAAAGCTCGGGCAGCGTGCGCAGTACTTCGACGATGTCGCGGTAATCGCCCCGCTCTTTTACCTTCGCCACCGACAGCGTCAGCAGCATCAGCGCCACCAGCTGGGTGGTGAATGCCTTGGTCGAGGCCACGCCGATCTCCGGGCCAGCGCGGGTCATCAGCGCCACATCGGATTCGCGTACCAGCGAGCTTCCCGGCACGTTGCAGATCGCAAGCGTTCCCACATAGCCCAGGGTTTTGGCAAAGCGCAGCGCCGCCATGGTGTCCGCGGTTTCGCCGGACTGGGAGAGCGTGACGAACAGCGTGTCGTCTGGTACCACCGGGCAGCGGTAGCGATACTCCGAGGCGACCTCCACCTGAACCGGCACGCCGGCGTAGCGCTCGAGCCAGTAGCGCGCGACCATACCGGCATGGTAGCTCGTGCCACAGGCGACGATATGGATCTGGCGCGTGGCCTTGAACAGCGACACCGCCTCGGGGCCGAAGCTTTCGACCAGCACGCTGTCGGCGCTCAAGCGCCCTTCCAGCGCCGCGCTGATCAGCCCGGGCTGCTCGAAGATCTCCTTGAGCATGTAGTGGCGGTATTCACCCTTGCTCGCCGCACCGTCACCGTGCTCGAAGGTCTGAACCGGGCGGTCGACGGATGTTCCGTCGCGGTCGATCACCTGAACCTTGCCGTGCTCGCGCAGCACCACCAGATCGCCCTCTTCGAGATAGATGAAGCGGTCGGTCACCGGCAAAAGCGCCATCGGATCCGAGGCGAGAAACGCCTCGTCGATGCCCACGCCGACCACCAGGGGGCTTCCCTGGCGGGCGCCGACCACCACGTTCGGCTCCGCGGCGCTCACCACCCCCAGCGCGTAGGCGCCGCCGAGCTGGGCGACGATCTGCCGGGTCGCCTCATAAAGACTCGCGCCCCCCTTGATACGCTCGTCGAGCAGATGAGCGATCACTTCGGTATCGGTTTGCGACTCAAACGTATAGCCGTCGCCTTCGAGGCGGCGTTTGATCGATTCGAAGTTTTCGATGATGCCGTTATGCACCACGGCGACCCGGTCGCTGCTGTGGTGCGGGTGGGCGTTGGCCTCGACGGGCGTGCCGTGGGTGGCCCAGCGGGTGTGGGCAATACCAAAGGTGCCGGGCAGCGGTGCATCCTCGAGTTTTTGTGCCAGTGCGGCCACCTTGCCGACCGCACGGTGGCGCTTTAGCTGGCCACCGCTTGGCACCGTCATCCCGGCAGAGTCATAGCCCCGATACTCCAGGCGCCGAAGACCCTCCAGCAGAATTTCCTGTACGTTGCGCTGTGCAACCGCTGCGACGATGCCACACATGGCTCACTCCTTGGCGTTTTGGGCAGTAATAGGGTTAAGACGTTTTTTTGGCCGGGCGTGACCAGGGCGTTTTCTGGGTTTGCCGGCTGCGCGCCAACGCCAACGCATGGTCGTCGACATCCCGCGTCACCGTCGAGCCCGCGCCGACCGTCGCCCCCGCGCCGATCAGCACAGGGGCGACCAGGGCGCTGTTGGAGCCGATGAACGCACCGTTCTCGATGACGGTTTGATGCTTGTTCGCACCGTCGTAATTGCAGGTAATCACGCCGGCGCCCACGTTCACATCGCGGCCCAAACGCGCATCGCCTACATAACTCAAATGGTTGATCTTACTGCCTTCGCCCACCTCGGCATTCTTGGTCTCGACGAAGTTGCCAATTTTGGCCCCCCGCGCCAGCCTCGTTCCCGGGCGCAGTCGGGCAAAGGGGCCAATCTGATTGTGGCCAGTGGTTACGGTATCTTCTATTACGCTGTGGCTGTCAATCGTACTATCGGGGCCCAGCGTGCTGTTTTTAATCACACTGTAAGGCCCGACGCGTACGCCTTTTTCCAGGCGTACTTCGCCTTCGAACACGCACCCGACGTCGATGAAGACGTCCTCGCCACAGGTGAGCGAGCCGCGCACGTCCAGCCGTGTCGGGTCCGCCAGCGCCACGCCCTGCTCCATCAACGCCTCGGCGAGCCGGTACTGGTGGGCGCGCTCAAGCCTGGCCATCTGAGCGCGATTGTTGATGCCTTCGACCTCGAGAGCGCTTTGCGGCTGGGCGGTGCAGACTCGGGTGCCTTCATTACTTGCAAGCTCGATCACGTCGGTCAGGTAGTACTCGCCCTGGGCGTTTTGATCCGAGAGCTTTGGCAGCCAGCGCGAGAGCTGCTCGCTGGTCATCGCCATGATGCCGGTGTTGCATTCGGTGATGGCGAGCTCGTCACGGCTGGCATCCTTTTGCTCGACGATGGCGACCGCCTCGCCCTGCTCGTTGCGCTTGATGCGCCCGTAGCCGGTGGGGTCGGGAAGCGTGACCGTCAAGAGCCCCATGTGGCGATCGTCGACCTGGTCGAGCAGCGCGCGCAGGGTGTCGGTTTGAATCAAGGGCACGTCGCCGTAGAGCACCAGTACCTTGCCGCTTCCCCACTGCGATTGGGCCTGGGCGACGGCGTGGCCGGTGCCTTTCTGCTCGGTCTGGACGGCGAAATTAACGTTCTGGCCTTCGAGCGCTTCGCGCAGCTGGTCTGCGCCGTGGCCGATCACCACGTGGGTACGCGTGGGCGAAAGCGCAAAAGCGCTATCCAGCACGTGCTGAACCAAAGGTTTACCGGCCAGTTGATGGAGCACCTTGGGCGTTTGCGAGCGCATTCTCGAGCCCTTGCCAGCGGCGAGAATGACGATATCGAGTTCTTGCACGTTATTCACCTGTTGCGTCGGGTGTCGTCTCGGCGTTCCATACATCGACGCCGAGCGTTTGAATGAGGTCTTCACCGAAGTAGTCGACGAAGGCGGGACTCGCTACGCTCTGCCACTGCCCTTCGTCGCCGCTTACGAGCATCAGCACGCTCAGGTCGTTGTCGACGGCCATCTGCATACCGACCTCCTCGCCCACCACCAAAAGCGCGGTGGCCCAGGCGTCCGCCCAGGCATTCGAGGGATGAAACACCGACACCGAGGCAAGGCTGTGGGTGACCGGGCGCCCGGTGCGCGGGTCCAGGGTGTGGGCGTAGCGCTGCCCGTCCACTTCGAAGTAGTTGCGGTAGTCACCGGAGGTAGCCACCGACAGCGTCTCCAGCGGAATGATGTGCTGCGCCTGGGGGCGCCCGTCTCGGGGCACCTCGATGCCGATCCGCCAGGGCTCCTGCTCGGCGGCAACCCGGTGGCCGCGGGCAATCAGATCACCGCCCAGATTGACCAGGTAGTTGTCGATGCCTTGCTTGTCGAGATACGCCGCGACCCGGTCCGTGGCGTGGCCTTTGGCCACCCCGGAGAGGTCGACGAAAACGTCGCGCACGCGCCGCGCCTGCATTTTCTGCGTATCCACTTCGACGGCATCGAAGCCGATGCGCGCCAGGCGCTCTTCGAGTTCCTGATCGGAAGGGATTTCCTGAGGCCGCGCCTCGGGGCCAAAACTCCAAAGATTGACCAGCTCACCGACGGTGATATCGAAGGCGCCGTTGCTCGCCTCGGCCACCGACTGGCTGATCGCCATCACTTCGATCAGCTCGTTGGAGAGCGGCTGCCACTCGTCGAGCGGGGCATCGTTGAAGGCGATCAGCTCCGAGTCGTCGCGGTAGGTGGACATCGCCTGATCGACATCCTCGAGCTCGGCGAGAATGCCCTCCTCGAGCGACTGCGCCTCACCCTGGGTGAGCGGATCGGCAATGGTGACCTGATAGAACGTACCAAAGATGCCGCCCTCCAGGCGTACGGGCGAGTCGAGCGGGCGGTCGCTTTCCGAGCAGCCCGCCAACAGGCCAAGCGCCAGTAGCAGCGCGAGAGGAAGATAGCGCGCGGGTCGGTTCGCGCTCGGCGAGGTCATTTTCATGCAGGATCCCTTCGAAAACGCTGGGCGGCTAAACGTAAAAGAACCACAACAGCCAAAGGCCAAATAATACGCGATAAACCACGAAGGGTTGCATACTCAACTTTCTAATCACCTCTAAAAAGTAGTGAATACAGAGATAGGCGCTGACGCCGGAGAGCAGGGTCGCCCAGAGCATGGCGGTGACGTCGACCGACACCGGCGTGCTGACGAGTTTGAAGGTTTCGAGCCCGCCGGCCAGTACGATCACGGGAATGGAGAGCAGAAACGAGAAGCGCGAAGCCCCCTCCCGGCCCATTCCCACCATCAGCGCGGCGGTCATCGTGATGCCCGAGCGCGAGGTGCCGGGAATGAGCGCAAGCACCTGGGCGGCGCCAATGATGAGAGCATCCTTCAGGCGCATGTCGTACTCCGTGCGCTCACCGCGCTTTTTCATGTCGGCGTAGCCCAGCAGCAGCCCGAACACGATGAGGCTGACCGCGATGACGGATGTCGAGCGCATGTTCGCCTCGACGACGTCCTGAAGCAAAAAACCGACCGCGCACACCGGAAGGGTTGCCACCACCACCCAAAGCGCCAGCGTTGCGTCGCGATTGATGCCTTTGCCGCCCAAAGTGGCGAACGTACTGGTCACCATCTGCCAAAGCTCGCGGCGAAAATAGAGGATGACCGCGCTGAGACTGCCCAGATGCAGCGCCACGTCGAACGCCAGGCCCTGGTCGTCCCAGTCAGTTAGTACGGGAACCAGAATGAGATGCGCCGAGCTCGAAACGGGAAGAAACTCGGTCAACCCCTGTACGACTGCCAGCACCACTACTTGAAGCCAATCCATGAATAATCCTGTTCGTATGACGTTATTCGGGTGCTGTCTGAAAAGCCGGCGAGCGGCCACGCTTTTCAGACAAGACCTCTTCGATGTGGCCCTGACCGGGTTGCAAGAATACACATCCTCTCGATATTTGTCCGCTTTGTAACATCAAGTGAACAAACGTTCAGGGGTATGGATGAAGCCTCGATGCGCTACAATAGAGCCCTATCGATCGTGCAAGCCCCGGCAGGGAACCCATGTCTGAGACCGTAGAATCGCCAGTGGTTCAACACCATGCGCTCGACCATCAAAAAGCCAAGCGGGTGACCTACGTGGGCGCTTGGCTCGACGCGCTTTTAAGCATCGTGAAAGTGGCGGTTGGCTATCTGGTCGGCTCGGCGGCGCTGATTGCCGACGGCATTCACTCGCTCTCCGATCTGGTCACCGACGGCTTCGTACTCACGGCCATCCATTACGGCCGCCAGGGGCCGGACGACGACCACCACTACGGTCATGGGCGTATCGAAACGCTGACCACGCTGCTGCTGGGCAGTATCCTGATTTTCGTGGCCGGGGCGATCGCCTGGTCGAGCGTCGATCGACTGTTGAACGGCGAAGGCGTCAACGCACCGGGGGCGGTGGCGATCGCGATCACCGTGGCCGCACTCTTGAGCAAGGAGTGGATCTTTCGCTACACCATGCGCGTGGCGAAGGAGGTGAAGTCGAAGCTTCTGGAAGCCAATGCCTGGCACTCGCGAAGCGACGCGCTCTCCACCGCCGTGGTGCTGGTAGCGCTTCTCGGCGCGCAGTTCGGCGCCGGCTGGCTGGACGCCGTGGCCGCCGTGGTGGTCGGGCTGTTGGTCGGCAAGGTGGGTTGGGATCTTCTGTGGCAGTCCGCTCGCGAGCTCGTCGATACCGCACTGCCCGAGAATGTGCAGCGCCAGATGTACGATGTGGCCTGCAGCGTGCCAGGCGTTGACAGCGTGCACGACCTGCGCACGCGCCAGTCCGCGGGCTGGGTAATGGTCGATCTGCATATCGTGGTGGGGCCGACGATCACCGTGTCAGAAGCCCACGAGATCGGCAACGAAGTGAGCCGCCGGCTGCGCCACGAATTTCCGCTGCTCACCGACGTGATTTTCCATATCGACCCGGAAGACGACGCCGGCGAAGGCGACCCAAGCAAGCTGCCGGGCCTGCCGCTGCGCCCGGAGGTCGAAGCCGCGCTCGACGAGCGTTGGTACGCGCACCCGGTGTGGCGCACCCTGAATGATCTACAGCTTCACTACCTGGACAACAAGGTGTCGGTGTCGCTGATCATCAGCGACCCGGTGCACCAGCCGCCCCAGTGCCTAGCCAGCCAGCTCAAGGCCATGGCCGGCGATATAGAATGGCTGGGCCACGTCGAGATTCTCTTCATCACCCGGGCGGCGAGCAGCGCGCTGCGCTAGTCGCATTTGACTGGTTGACACCGTCTGCTGGTTCCAACGGTCTAGTTCACGCTGACCAGTACGGCAGTGGCGATGCTGAAGTAGATCAATACGCCCGTGGCGTCGATCAGCGTGGTCACCAGTGGCGCCGAGGCCGTGGCCGGGTCGACCTTGAAGCGCTCGAGTACGAAGGGCAGGCACATGCCAATCAGGCTGCCAAACAGCACGATCACTACCATGCTCAGCGCAACGATTCCCGCCACCGCCTGGCCGCCGCGCATGATGCCAATCGGCGCCACCGCAATCGCCATGGTCACCCCCAAAGAGCCTGCGACCAGAAGCTCCCGGCCGAGCATCTTGCTCCAATCCTTTACCCCGACATCCCCGGTCGCCATACCGCGCACCATCAGCGTCGCCGCCTGGGCGCCGGCGTTGCCGCCGCTGCCGATCAGAAGTGGTAAAAAGAATACCAGCGCTACCTGAGCGGCGATCACGTCCTCGAAGTAGGCGATGCCTGCTCCAGAGAAAAGATTGGCGAACACCAGCAGCACCAGCCAGGTCACACGCTTGCGGTAAAGGCTTGTGAGCGATACGCGGCTCACGCCGTCCTCGAGCTGGCCGATCGACATCCCCTTGTGGATATCCTCGGTCGCCTCGGACTCCGCCACGTCCATCGCATCGTCGTGGGTGACGATGCCGACCATGCGCCGATCACTATCGATCACCGGCAGCGCCAGCAGATCGTAGCGGGCGACCACGCGGGCGACATCCTCCTGGGCGCGGTCCACGGCGGTGCTGATCACATCCTTGATCATGATATCGTCGATCACCGCGCCCGGACGCGCCACCATCAACTGGCGCAGCGACATGGTGCCGATCAGCTCGCCGTCGCTATCCAGCACGTAGAGCTGGTAGACCGTCTCCGCGTCCGGCGCGGTCTGGCGAACGCGCATCAGCGCCTGCGACACCGTCATGCCGCTGGCGATCGCGACGTAGTCCGAGGTCATGATGGCGCCGGCGGTACCCTGCTCGTAGCTTGCCAGGCGCTTTAGATCCTCGCGCTCCTGGTGGGCCATGCGCCGCAACAGCGCCTCGCGGCGATCTTCACCCAGCAGGTTGAAAAGATCCGCCCGTTCGTCAGAGCCCATCTCTTCGAGAAGTTTCAGTACCTGGGTGTCAGAGAGCTCGCCGACGACCTCGAGCTGGCTTTCCCCGGGCAGGTAGCCCAGTACGTTGGCAGCGCGCTCCGGTGAGAGAATATCGAGGATGGCGATCGCTGCCGGCAGCCGCTCGTCATCCTCGATAAGCTCCTCGAGCACTTCGCCGATATCCGCCGAGCGAATTTCTGCCAGCCGCCCGGCGAGCAGGTCCCGGCGCACGGGGTTGGCGTCGAGCGCGTTCAAGAGCGCCGCTTTCAATGCCTGCAGGGTTTCATCGTTTAGCGACATCGCAATTTCCTCTACTAAACCCAATGGGCAGGATGAAGGGTGACCGTGCGTTTTTTGACGCGGCGCGGATGCGCCTATAGTAGCAGAGAAAAAAAACGCTCCCTGAACCCGATGGGCTCAAGGAGCGTTTTCGTCGCGCGAGAGGCGTAGATCTTCCTAGCCCTTGCCCGCCTTCTTGCGCAGCTGCTGGATCGTACGCAGCTGGGCCACGGCTTCGGCAAGCTCTGCCGATGCGCGCGTGTAGTCGAGCTCAGCGGACTTGTCGTTGAAGGCTTTCAGCGCTTCTTCCCGCGCCTGTTCGGCAGCGGCTTCGTCAAGGTCGCTCGCTCGCGAGGCGGCATCGGCCAGGATGGTCACGTGGTCCGGCTGGACCTCCATGAAGCCCCCGGAGACAAAGAAGTGATCTTCCTTGCCACCGTCGTGAAACACGCGAACCGGCCCGGGCTGTAGCTCGGTCAAAAGCGGAGCGTGCCCCGGCAGAATACCGAGATCGCCCACGACGCCGGCCGCCACCACCATTTCGATGGCTCCCGAGAAGATCGAGTCTTCGGCGCTGACGATATTGCAAGTGAAGCTATTCGCCATAGCGAATCCCCCTATTGAACGGGATTACTTCTTCATCTGGTTGGCTTTTTCGACCGCTTCGTCGATAGAGCCGACCATGTAGAAGGCCTGTTCGGGCAGATCGTCATAATCACCGTCGAGAATGCCCTGGAAGCCCTTGATCGTGTCTTTCAGCGACACGTATTTGCCCGGCGAACCAGTAAACACCTCGGCCACGAAGAACGGCTGCGACAGGAAACGCTGGATCTTACGCGCCCGGGCCACGGCCAGCTTGTCTTCGTCCGACAGCTCGTCCATACCCAGAATGGCGATGATATCCTTGAGTTCCTTGTAGCGCTGCAGAACACCCTGAACACCGCGGGCGATGTTGTAGTGCTCTTCACCTACCACCAGCGGGTCGAGCTGACGCGAGGTGGAGTCCAGCGGATCGATCGCCGGGTAGATACCCAGTTCGGCGATAGAGCGCGCCAGTACCACGGTGGCGTCCAGGTGCGAGAAGGTGGTTGCCGGCGACGGGTCGGTCAAGTCATCCGCGGGAACGTAAACCGCCTGCACGGAGGTGATCGAACCGTTCTTGGTCGAGGTGATACGCTCCTGCAGAACGCCCATCTCCTCGGCCAGCGTCGGCTGGTAACCTACCGCGGACGGCATACGGCCCAAGAGCGCCGATACTTCGGTACCCGCCAGGGTGTAGCGGTAGATGTTGTCGACGAACAGCAGAACGTCGCGGCCTTCGTCACGGAATTTTTCCGCGATGGTCAGGCCGGTCAGCGCCACGCGCAGACGGTTACCCGGCGGCTCGTTCATCTGACCGTATACCAGCGATACCTTGTCGATAACGTTGGACTCGGTCATCTCGTGATAGAAGTCGTTACCCTCACGCGTACGCTCACCGACACCGGCGAATACGGAGTAGCCGCTGTGCTCGGTGGCGATGTTGCGGATAAGCTCCATCATGTTGACGGTTTTACCCACACCCGCGCCGCCGAACAGGCCTACCTTACCGCCCTTGGCGAACGGGCACACCAGGTCGATGACCTTGATGCCGGTTTCCAAAAGCTCGTTGGAAGCGGCCTGGTCGGCGTAGCTCGGCGCCTTGCGGTGAATCGGCATGCGCTCGGTTTCACCGATGGGGCCGGCTTCGTCGATCGGCTCGCCGAGCACGTTCATGATCCGGCCCAGCGTCTCTTTACCGACCGGCACGGAGATTGCGGCCCCTGTGTTGGTCACGTCCAGATTACGCTTCAGGCCCTCGGTGGAGCCCATGGCGATGGTGCGCACCACGCCGTCGCCCAGCTGCTGCTGGACTTCGAGGATGGTCTCTTTATCAGAGACTTTCAGCGCGTCGTAGACCTTGGGCACAGAGTCCCGCGGAAACTCTACGTCAATCACCGCGCCGATGATTTGTACGATACGTCCGCTCATCTTGGTTCCTCTTTAAAACCTGCAAATGAAACCTGTCTGCCTGAAGCCGTTGGCGGCTCCAAAGGCGTTATACGGCTGAAGCGCCGCCGACAATCTCGGAAATTTCCTGGGTAATGGCGGCCTGGCGGGCCTTGTTGTAGACCATCTCCAGATCGTCGATCAGATTACCCGCGTTGTCGGTCGCGCTCTTCATGGCGATCATCCGGGCGGCCTGTTCGCACGCACCGTTTTCGACCACCGCCTGATACACCTGGGATTCGATAAAGCGAATCAGCAGGCTGTCCAGCAACGCCTTGGCATCCGGTTCATACAGGTAGTCCCAGCTTCCGGGACGGGCGTTTTCTTCGTTGTCATGTCCGGCGTTCTCACCCATGTCGGATGAGAGCGGCAGGAGCTGACGAACCACCGGCTTTTGCGTCATGGTGTTGACGAATTCGTTGTACACCACGTATAGACGATCCAGTCGGCCTTCGTCGTACGCTTCGAGCATGACCTTGACACTACCGATCAGACCCTCGACGGTCGGCTTTTCGCCCAATCCGCTTTTCGCCGCAACCAGGTTGCCGCCGTACTTGCGGAAAAAGGCGCCAGCCTTCGAGCCCAGGGCGCAGAAGTCCAGCTCGGCGCCTTCCTCTCTCCAGGCGGCGGCGTCTTTCAGCACGGCCTTGAAGAGGTTGACGTTCAAACCGCCGCACAGACCGCGGTCGGTGGACACCACGATGTAACCAACGCGCTTCACCTCGCGCTCGACCATGTAGTCGTGCTTGTACTCGGGGTTGGCGTCAGCGATGTGGCCGACCACGTTACGAATCTGTCGTGCGTAGGGCTGGCCAGCCTTCATCAGATCTTGTGCTTTACGCATCTTCGACGCAGCGACCATTTCCATGGCGCTGGTGATTTTCTGCGTATTTTTGATGCTCCCGATCTGGGTGCGTATCTCTTTTGCAGCTGCCATAGCGATCTACCCTTCGTTCGTGGCTCTCAGAAAGTAGGCAAGCCCGCCGCGAGGCGGGCCAATCATTACCAGCTCTGAGTCGCCTTGAACTGTTCGAGACCCGACTTCAAGCCGTTTTTGATCTCGTCGTTGTAGTCGCCGGTCTGGTTGATCTTGTCCATCAGATCAGCGTGCTCGGACTTCATGTAGTCGTGCAGGGCACGCTCGAAATCCAGCACCTTGTCGACGCTGACATCATCCAGATGACCTTCGTTGGCGGCGTACAGGGTAAGCGCCATTTCAGCCACGGACATCGGCGAGTATTGATTTTGCTTCATCAGCTCGGTGACGCGCTGACCGTGCTCGAGCTGCTTGCGCGTGGCTTCGTCCAGATCCGAGGCGAACTGCGAGAACGCCGCCAGCTCACGGTACTGGGCGAGTGCCAGACGCACGCTACCACCAAGCTTCTTGATGATCTTGGTCTGGGCCGAGCCACCAACACGCGATACCGAGAGACCGGCGTTGATCGCCGGGCGGATGCCCGAGTTGAACAGGTTGGTCTCCAAAAAGATCTGACCGTCGGTGATCGAGATCACGTTGGTCGGAACGAACGCGGAGACGTCGCCGCCCTGGGTTTCGATGATCGGCAGTGCGGTCAAGGAACCGGTCTTGCCGGTTACTTCGCCGTTCGTGAATTTCTCCACGTAGTCGGCGTTGACGCGCGCGGCGCGCTCCAGAAGACGCGAGTGGAGGTAGAACACGTCACCCGGGTAAGCTTCACGGCCCGGCGGACGACGCAGCAAAAGCGATACCTGACGATACGCCACGGCCTGCTTGGAAAGATCGTCATAGACGATCAGCGCGTCTTCGCCGCGGTCGCGGAAGTACTCGCCCATGGTGCAGCCGGAGTAGGCGGCGAGGAACTGCATCGGCGCCGGGTCGGCAGCGCCGGCCGCGACCACGATGGTGTGCTCCATCGCGCCGTGCTCTTCGAGCTTGCGTACCACGTTGGCGATGGTCGACTGCTTCTGACCGATCGCGACGTAGACACAGGTGACGCCCTTGCCTTTCTGGTTGATGATCGCGTCGATCGCGATCGCCGACTTACCGATCTGACGGTCGCCGATGATCAGCTCACGCTGACCGCGACCGATCGGCACCATGGAGTCGATCGACTTCAGACCCGTCTGGATCGGCTCGTCGACGGACTGACGCGTGATGACGCCCGGCGCGACTTTCTCAACCGCGTCGGTCATCTTGGCGTCGATGTCGCCCTTGCCATCGATGGGGTTACCGAGCGCGTCGACCACGCGGCCAACGAGTTCAGGGCCCACCGGCACTTCGAGGATGCGACCGGTACACTTGGCGGTCATGCCCTCTTCGAGGAGCAGGTAATCGCCCAGTACGACGGCACCCACGGAGTCGCGCTCCAGGTTGAGTACCATGCCGAACACGGAGTTCGGAAATTCGATCATTTCACCAAACATCGCGTCTTCGAGGCCGTGAATTTTCACGATACCGTCGGAAACGGTGACGATGGTGCCCTGATTACGGGCTTCGGATGCGACGTCAAGCTTCTCGATACGCTGCTTGATGATGTCGCTGATCTCGGAAGGATTCAGTTGCTGCATGCCATGTCCCTCGGACTCAAGCGGTGAGCGCGTCAGAAAGGCGGTTCAATCGACCGCGTACCGAACCGTCGATGACGGTGTCGCCGGCACGCAGGATGACACCGCCGATGAGCGACTTGTCTACCTGAGTAGTAATGGAGATTTCGCGATTCAGACGCTTTTTAAGCGCGTTTGCCAACTTGGTTTTCTGCGGCGCCGTCAGCTTGTAAGCCGACGTGACCAGCACCTCGACACGCTCCTCGTGTTCGGCGCGCAGGCGCTCGAACTGATCGGCAATGAAGGGCAGAGCCATGAGGCGCCCCTGAGCGGCCAGCGTCGTCAAGAAACGATCCAGGCCGTCGGGCTTTTCCGACAACAGGTCGCCCAGAAGCTCGACCTTTTGCTCGCTGGACACCTTCGGGCTGCCAAGCACGCGGCGAAGCATGTCGTCGGCGACCGCAACGCTTAGGAAGTTCAGCGTCTGGGACCAGCTATCAAACGCTTGTTGGTCACGCGCGTATTCAAACGCCGCCTTGGCGTAAGGACGAGCGACGGTCAGTAGTTCCGCCATGGGTCACCTCCTTACAGTTCGGCGGCAAGCTCATCAAGCAACTTGCGATGTGCGTTCTCGTCGACCGACTCTTGCAAAATACGCTCAGCGCCGATGATCGCGAGGTGAGACACCTGAGCACGAAGCTCGCTTTTCGCGCGATTGACCTCTTGCTCGATTTCAGAGCGGGCGCTTGCAATGATGCGCTCGCCTTCAACGCGCGCCTGCTCCCGCGCCTCTTCGATCATCTGGGCAGAGCGCTTGTTGGCCTGCTCGATGATAGCGGATGCCTGCTCCTTGCTCTCCTTGAGCGTCTGCTCGGAGCGCTCCTGGGCAAGTTCGAGATCGCGCGTTGCACGGCTGGCTGCGTCCAAACCATCAGCAATTTTCTTCTGGCGCTCGTGAAGCGCGTTGCTGATCGGAGGCCACACGTACTTTATGCAAAACCAGACAAAGATCGCGAAGGCGATCGTCTGCCCGATAAGCGTCATGTTGATATTCACAGGACTGTACCTCTGACAAGTTCGTGGCGACCGGGGTAAAACAAAACCGAGCGAAAAAGCGCCCGGTCAGGTTTGATTAACCGGCAACAACGAAGATCAGGTACATCGCGATACCAACACCGATCATCGGTACCGCATCCAGCAGACCCGCCATCAGGAAGGTTTTGGTTTGCAGCTGGTCGCCAAGCTCCGGCTGGCGAGCAGTGGACTCGATCAGCTTACCGCCGAGGATCGCAAAGCCGATACCGGTGCCGAGTGCACCCAGACCGATCATGATGGAAGCAGCAATGTAGATCATTTCCATGGTAATGCTCCTGGTTTTTCAAGTTTAAGGTTGAGGTTGAGGGTTGAAGTTAAGGGTGGATCTTGAGATCAGTGGTGTTCGTGAGCAGCGCTCAGGTAGACCACGGACAAAACGGTAAAGATGAACGCCTGCAGGGTGACGATCA